>CAXWPL010000005.1:0-1610012 GCA_963666215.2 Acidobacteriota bacterium | reverse complement strand
GCAAGTGAGTACTGAATCAGATCGTTGGTCCCGATTGAAAGGAAGTCGACTTCGCGAGCGAAGTGGTCGGCCAGTAGGGCCGCTCCAGGTACCTCGATCATGGCACCGAGCCGAACGTCTGGGTCGTGCGCCAGCCCCTCGGCCGCGAGCTCTGCGACGATCTCAGTGCAGAGAGCCTTGAAGAATCGTACCTCCTCCAGCGTGCTCACCAGCGGAATCATGATCCGCAGGTCACCTTTGACTGCGGCTCTGTACAGGGCTCGGAGCTGGGACCTCATGATCTCGGGATGGAGTCGGGTAAGGCGGATACCCCGCAGGCCCAGAACGGGATTCTCCTCTTCGCCCGGGAAGAGCTCACGCGCGAGCTGCCGACCGCCAAGGTCGAAGGTGCGCACGGTGACCGGGCGAGGATGAAGTCCCTCGAGGAGCGCTGAGAACAGAGCGAAGTGCTCTTCCTCGGTCGGGATCTCCGGACTCTTCTCGATGAAGAAGAACTCGCTGCGGTACAGCCCAACGCCACAGCAGCCGAAGCGGATCGCGTCATCGATCTCGTCGACTAGCTCCAGGTTCGCCAACAGCTCGATCTCGACTCCGTCGCCTGTCCGTGCCTGGACGCCGGGTTGTCGAGCCACGTCCTCGTCGGCACTTTGAAGACGACCGAGCTTAGCCTCGTAGAGGGCCAGAACCTCTGGGGTCGGGTGGAGAATGATCCTGTCCTCATCCCCGTCGATGATCACCGGATCCTGGTCCGTGGCCAGTTCAAGGATGCCGGTGAGATTCACCACCATCGGTAGGTTCAGGCCGCGCGCGATGATGGTTGTATGGGTCGCTTTGGCCACCCACCTCGAGCGCGAAACCCACGACGTTCTCGCGAGAGAAGCGCAGGGCGTCAGACGGCGCGAGCTCTTTGCCCACCAACACCACGTTGCCCTCGATCTCGGAGAGCTCATGATGACCGATGCCCTGAAGGCTCCTCAGCAGGTAGCGGCTGACGTTACGAAGATCCTCGCTCCGCTCCCGGAGATACTCGCTCTCGATCTCGGCGAATCGGATCTCGAGCTCGTTACAAGTGCGGGCGACCGCCCATTCCGCGTTGACCTGCCGCGAGCGAATGCGATCGACGATTCGTCGAGCGAAGGCCTTGTCGTTGAGGAGAAGGGCCTGTGCCTCCAGGATGCTGGCCATGTCGTCGCCGAGAGCCTGCTCCATCTTGACGCGAGCCTTCGAAAGATCGGCGAAGGCCGCATCGCGAGCCTCCTCGAAGCGGCGAATCTCGGGCCCGATATCCGCTCTACCGAGGTGGAAGCGCAAGACCTCGTCGCCGGCGTCTTCTACGCAAACGGCTCGGCCGATCGCAACGCCACCCGAGACTCCGAGCCCTTCCATGACGCGCATGCTCACGCGCTCAACCCTCCTCTCCAAAGCCGTCGGCGATCAGACGTGTGACCGCTTCGAGAGCCGCAAGCTCGTCGACTCCGCTACAGCGAACCGTGACCCTCATCCCCTGCGCCGCGGCCAGAAGCAGAATCCCGAGGATGCTCTTTGCGTCGACTTCCTCGGCATCGCTCACGAGGTACACCTCCGATTCGAAACTGGAGGCCATTTGAACCAGCTTGGCTGCAGCTCGCGCATGAAGCCCGAGGCGATTGACGATTTCAGACTCGGCATCGACCATCGACCTAGTCCCCGTCCTCGTCGCAGCCGGGAGCGCTGCCGGGCGGCGGATCGCTCAACCGGACGATACTCTTGGTGGCCTTCGCTCGCATCCACTCTGCGAGCTCGCCGACTGCTTCGGGCTGGCTTTGGAGGCTCCCCAGCCGCATCACCATGGGCAGATTCACGCCGGTCACCATCTCGACCCGACCCGGCTCGAGGAAGGGTGTACAGGCGTTGGATGGCGTAGCACCAAAGACATCGGTGAGAATCAGCACTCCATCCTCGCGACCGATCTCTTTGAGCATCTCCTCGACCTGGCGCCGAGCTTTCTCGAGCGAGATATCCCACTCCAGGCACACCACAGAAATATCACCCAGGGATCCGGCATTGATGCGTCGCGCCGCATGAACCAGATGGGCCGCGAGTTGGCCGTGACCAACGATGAGTTTCTTGATCATGCCTTCACTTCGCCGTTTGGGTTTTGTCGAGGTCTCTATGCTCGACCCGTACCGGCCAGCCGCTCTCGCCGAGGAGCTCGGCGAGTCGTTCGCAGACAGCAACGGAACGGTGCTGCCCACCCGTGCAGCCTACCGCCACCGAGAGATAGCTGCGTTTCTCCTCCGCATATCTCGGTAGGAGAAAACTCAGAAAATCGAGCATACGTTCCACCAGCTCGCTGAAGTCCCCCTCTTCCATAAGAAAACGTTGCACCGGCAGATCCCTGCCGCTGAGCTCGCGAAGCTCGGCGACGAAGTAGGGGTTGGAGAGGAAGCGGACGTCGAAGAGGAGGTCGCTGCCGTAGGGTATTCCGTGTTTGAACCCGAAGCTCACGAGCGAGACCACCAACTGCGGACTCGCCACCTCCGGATCGGCGAACCGCTCCCAGACTTGGCGTCGGATCTCGTGGACGGACCATTCGCTGGTATCGAAGATCATGTCGGCCACGCCCCTTAGATCGGCCAGGACTCGGCGCTCCTCGACGATCGCGTCAATGAGACTGCCGGAGTGACTTCGCGTCAAAGGATGGCGCCTTCTCGTCTCGGAGAACCTGCGGACGAGGGTCTCGTCGGAAGCTTCGAGAAAGAGCAGAGTCAGGTGGGATTCCTGCGCGTCACGGAGATCGAGAAGCCGCGGAATCTCGTCGATGAAGCCCGGTGCCCTGACGTCGGCTACCACTGCGAGTCGATCGCGATCACCGACGTGCTCTCGGGGTGAGCGCAGAAGGGGTCCGAGGAGGCTCAAGGGCAAGTTGTCGACGCAAAAATAGCCAAGGTCCTCGAAACACTTGGCCACCGAGCTCTTGCCGGAGCCCGAGAGCCCTGTGATCAGTGCGACTTCGACCCTCATGCCGGCTTGCGCTTGACCGAGCGCTTTCGCTCGAGCTCCTCCTCCAGAGAGCGCGCGAACTCGTGCGCCGAGAAGTGTCCCTGAAGTTTCAGCACGTGATTGCGAGCCGCGATCTCGACCAGAATGGCGACGTTGCGACCCGGCGCCACCGGCATTCGAAGATAGGGGCAAGGCGAATCGAGGATCCGGTAGACACTCTCTTCGAGGCCGAGGCGGTCGTAGGCTCTGCCGGGCTCCCAGCCCGGCGATAACCCTCTGCCTCTTCGAACACTGTCAGGTTCTCGCGATGGAGATTCTCGACCAGGGCGATCTCCATCGCCTCCTGTGCCGAAACGTCCATTTCGATCGCCGGGATCTCGAACAGCCCGGCCTCGAGGGATGCCCGATACCTTCGCTCGCCGGAAATGATCACAAACGCAGGGCCTGAATCGCCCTCGCTATCCGGATTGGGACGAATGAGAATCGGCTCGAGCACACCCTTGTCTTCGATAGATCCGACGAGCTCCGAGAGGTCGCCAACACCCCTGCGCGGCTGATTCGGGTCCGGCTGGATCAACGAAAGAGCTACCAGGCGCCCCACCGGCGGGGCGTTCTGCGTCGCGAGATTATCTACGAAGTGGCGATCGTGGCGCATCCGGACCTGCTCAGGCAGCCCCCGCTTGCGATCTTCTACATCAGACACGACTCAGCACCTCTTCGGCCAGAGCGTAGTACTGGTAAGCGCTTGCAGAGCGCGGCGCGAAAGAGAAGATGGGCTCCCGATAGGCCGGGCTCTCTTCGAGTCGTACACTCTTCGTGATCACCGTATTGAAGAGCTTTTCCCCGAAGACCTTCTCAATCTCTTTTTGGATGTCGCGCGCAAGTAGGGTTCGCTTATCGTGCAGCGTGATCAACACGCCGAGAATCTGCAGCCGAGGATTCCCTCCCCTCTTCTTGATCCGATCGATCGTCTCTAGGAGGTCGTCGGTTCCTTCCAGGGCGTAGTAGCTCGACTGGATCGGCACGATTGCGTGTCCCGATGCAACCAGCGCGTTCACCGTAATGATTCCCAGCGTAGGGGGCGTATCGAGCACGATGTAGTCGTACTTACGGGAAACCTTCGCAAGGGCGTCCTTGAGTCGAAAGTGACTGTCGAATTGGCCGACGAGCGCACCCTCGAGCTTGGCAAGCGAAATATGAGAAGGAGCGATATCCAGATTCGGCACCTTCTCCGCGGGTACAATGATGTCGGCGATTCCGACGCTCGAGTCCGCCAGCACATCGTACATCGACCCTTCCAGATCGTGAATGTCGACGAAGGAGAGTGAGCTATTAGCCTGGGGGTCGAGATCGACGAGAAGGGTGCGCAGGCTCTTCCCTGCCAGGGCGGCAGACAGATTGATGGCGGTCGTGGTCTTCCCCACTCCGCCCTTTTGATTGGTGATCGCGATGATCATTCAGCGAACCTAGCCCGGGGACCCTGCGTGCTCATGTCGGCCGGCAGACAATGTTCCTAAATATCTGAATCCACGCAGTTAACGACACACTTCCAGGGACTACATCTCATACTCGCCCAGATCATCAGGGTCGAGATCCTCCAATAGCTTTCGAATCCGTTCCTGCTCGTCACGCATGACGCTTTCATCGCCCGCCTTTGCCTTCTCGAGGACGGAAGAGGCGACCAGTACCGGAGCCGCAGTGCGAAGAGCGAGGGCAATCGCGTCGCTGGGTCGAGCATCGATCTCGAGAGTCTGGGACTCCCCCGCTCGCTGGACGTAGATGGTGGCGTAGAAGGTCTGGTCTCGAAGATCCGCCACGACCACTTTCACCACCTCGGAGTTGAGGGCTGCCATGGTGGTCGCTAGTAGATCGTGGGTGCGCGGCCTTGGCGACTCCGAGGACTCGAGGCCAAGTTGGATTGCGCTCGCTTCAAAGAGCCCGATCCAGATCGGAAGAAAGGCTTGAGATTCCGGGTCTTTGAGAATGACGATCGGGTTATTCGACGAAGGATCGATCATCAGGCCTTTGACTTCCATCAGAATCAGGTCGTCTGGGTCGCGTGTCGTCATCCGCCCTCTCCAAGTCTCACCAGGGGCCGGCGCGCCTCATCGACGCGTGCCAGGGGTGCTCGTGCCTCGACTGTGGCTGACAGGCTGTGCGGAAACGCTCGGTCCACCCTCGCCTGACACATCTCCCCCGGCGCAACCCCTAAACCCGCGTTTGCGTCGAGATGGACGACCCGATGGCAAGCGCTCCTTCCGACGACAGTCCCAGGAGTCTTTCCTGGACCGGTGACCAGGATCTCCAGTTCCCGGCCGACGAGGCTCTGGTTGAGCTCCAGCTGAATCTCCTTCTGGGTCGCAAAGATCTGCTGGAGACGGCGATCGCTGGTAGCGAGGTCGACGGGCTCACCAATACGAAGCGCAGCTGTGCCGGGCCTCGGAGAGTACTTGAAGGCATAGAGAGACGCGAAGCGCAGCTCCTCGACGAGCCGGAGAGTTCCTTCGAATTCGTCTTCGGTCTCGCCGGGAAAGCCAACGATGATGTCGGTCGAGAGGGCTATTCCGCTGCGCGCAGCGCGTAGGCTCGTAACCAAATCGCGATACTCGCCCACGGTGTAGCCGCGGCCCATTCGGCGGAGAACCGAATTGCTCCCGGACTGGACCGGGAGATGAATATAGGGGCAGATCACTTCCTGGCTGCCAACTTGGTCGACCATGCGAGGTGAGAAGTCTCGTGGATAAGAGGTCACGAAGCGAAGGCGGCGCAAGCCGGGCACGTTGGCCACAGCCTCGAGCAGATCAGCGAAGTCTATTTGGCCTCCGTCGGCGTCCGTTCCACGCCAATGGTTCACGGTCTGGCCGAGAAGCTCGATCTCGAGGAACCCGAAGTCGACGAGATGGCGTACTTCGTTGACGATGGCCGCGAGAGGCCGGCTACGCTCGGGGCCTCTGGTTTGGGGCACGATGCAGAAGGTGCAGTTCTTGTCGCAGCCTTCGACCACCGTAACCATGCCCTTGTATAGACCGTCTCGACTGATGGCGTCGATCTCGTACGGGCGATCCTCCGGAAAGCCCACTGCAACAGGTCGCATCCCCTTGCGGGCCTTCGCCATCACCGAGCGCATCTCTCCGACTCTGCCGGTTCCAAGAACGAAGTCCAGCTCGGGGACCCGTCGTAGCGCTCGCTCTCCCTCTTGCTGCGCCACACATCCACAGAAGCCGATGAGGAGCTCGGGGCGATCGCTTTTGAGCAGGCGGTACTCTCCCAGCCTCGAATAGGCCTTCTGCGCAGCCTTCTCTCGCACACTGCACGAATTGAGCAGGATCACATCTGCGTCTCGAGGAGTGGCTGTGGGCAGCAGCCCATCCTGCATCAGCTGGCCTGAGAGCCGCTGGCTGTCGAGCTCGTTCATCTGGCAGCCCCAGGTCTCGATGAAGAAGCGATCGGCCTTCGGGTAGTTCATTGCCGAATCGCTTCTTCGTTGAGAAGCTTGGGCTCCCGCGGGTCCTCTTCGCGGCGTCGCTCGGGGGCTGTGTCCGGCTTGCTCCGGGCCGGCTCGAACTCGATACCTTCGCGTAGCCAGCCGGGGAGGGCTCCAGAGCGCCGCCCGTCCTCGAGAAAGGCATCCATTCGATCCTGGTACTCGGCCACTTCTTCTCTGGCTTCCTCGATGGCAATCAGGGCCCTATCCCACGCCGGCTTGATTTCGTTGTCGCGATAAAAGGGGTCGTCTTCATCGTAGAAGCGCCGGCGCAGCTCAGCGACCTCGGTCTGAAGCGCACTGACCTCCTCGACCTCTGCCTTCCAGTTGAGTCGCAGGCGTAACGCCTCTCCGCGCCAATACTGCTCCGACACGCCGTCCGTGGTGGTCGGTGCGGCTATGTTCTCCGGCTCGTTGGTTTCCGTCAGGATGGTGAGCTGCCCTCCCTCGGCCTGTTCGGCAATGTTGCTGTTGGTAATGACGGTGGTCGGGGGCGCGGTACGGCCGGCTCGCTGGCGCCGGGCCTCTTGTGAGGCTTCGAAGAGAGTTCTCGGCGTAGCCTCAGTCGGCTGCTCGCTGACGGTGACGATGGTGATCGATTGGTTGTCTCTGAGAGTAGGGACGTCTTCTACTGGGGGCGCTGGCTCCCCCTCCGGCAGGGAAACGCTACCCTCGGCCAGATCGGTCCCCTCGCCGAGCTCGGCGCCTTCGGCGAGATCGTCGCCGCTGGACCGATCGGGCACCTCCCCCTCTGGAGAGGGAGCCTCGGTCAAGGTCTGCGAAGGTAGCTCGACTTCCTTGGAGAGCAGACTGGTCCCGCATCCCAGGGTGAACGCGAGCCCGGTCAGAAACATGAGCAAGAGTGTGCCTTGGCAGTAGTCTCTGGGCTTGGCCACGTCCGCTGTCTCCGTTAACTAGGCCATTGTAGTCGAGGCCGAGGAGAGGACCAAGACGCCCCTCTGGGCGGCTCTCCGACGCAATTCATTACGCCCTAGTTACGCCGGAAGGAGATGGCAGGCCAGCGAGCAGTTCTCGCACCTCGTCAGCGGTCTGGAGAGCGAGACAGGCCTCCGTGACAGGGCCGAGATCTTCAATCTGCAGTTCGCCGATCTTCTCGCTGATGACCGGGATGGAGCGGGGTCCCATCGAGAGACGTCGCAGGCCGATGCCGAGAAGGAAGGGTGTCAGCAGCGGATCGGAAGCCATCTCGCCGCATAGGGAGAGCTCGCAGGGCGTGCCGGCAACGCCATCCACGATGCTCTTCAGTAGGCGAAGAACTGCGGGATGGGTTGGTTGATAGAGCTCGGCTACGTGCTCGTTGTTGCGGTCCACGGCAAGTGAGTACTGAATCAGATCGTTGGTCCCGATTGAAAGGAAGTCGACTTCGCGAGCGAAGTGGTCGGCCAGTAGGGCCGCTCCAGGTACCTCGATCATGGCACCGAGCCGAACGTCTGGGTCGTGCGCCAGCCCCTCGGCCGCGAGCTCTGCGACGATCTCAGTGCAGAGAGCCTTGAAGAATCGTACCTCCTCCAGCGTGCTCACCAGCGGAATCATGATCCGCAGGTCACCTTTGACTGCGGCTCTGTACAGGGCTCGGAGCTGGGACCTCATGATCTCGGGATGGAGTCGGGTAAGGCGGATACCCCGCAGGCCCAGAACGGGATTCTCCTCTTCGCCCGGGAAGAGCTCACGCGCGAGCTGCCGACCGCCAAGGTCGAAGGTGCGCACGGTGACCGGGCGAGGATGAAGTCCCTCGAGGAGCGCTGAGAACAGAGCGAAGTGCTCTTCCTCGGTCGGGATCTCCGGACTCTTCTCGATGAAGAAGAACTCGCTGCGGTACAGCCCAACGCCACAGCAGCCGAAGCGGATCGCGTCATCGATCTCGTCGACTAGCTCCAGGTTCGCCAACAGCTCGATCTCGACTCCGTCGCCTGTCCGTGCCTGGACGCCGGGTTGTCGAGCCACGTCCTCGTCGGCACTTTGAAGACGACCGAGCTTAGCCTCGTAGAGGGCCAGAACCTCTGGGGTCGGGTGGAGAATGATCCTGTCCTCATCCCCGTCGATGATCACCGGATCCTGGTCCGTGGCCAGTTCAAGGATGCCGGTGAGATTCACCACCATCGGTAGGTTCAGGCCGCGCGCGATGATGGTTGTATGGGTCGCTTTGCCACCCACCTCGAGCGCGAAACCCACGACGTTCTCGCGAGAGAAGCGCAGGGCGTCAGACGGCGCGAGCTCTTTGCCCACCAACACCACGTTGCCCTCGATCTCGGAGAGCTCATGATGACCGATGCCCTGAAGGCTCCTCAGCAGGTAGCGGCTGACGTTACGAAGATCCTCGCTCCGCTCCCGGAGATACTCGCTCTCGATCTCGGCGAATCGGATCTCGAGCTCGTTACAAGTGCGGGCGACCGCCCATTCCGCGTTGACCTGCCGCGAGCGAATGCGATCGACGATTCGTCGAGCGAAGGCCTTGTCGTTGAGGAGAAGGGCCTGTGCCTCCAGGATGCTGGCCATGTCGTCGCCGAGAGCCTGCTCCATCTTGACGCGAGCCTTCGAAAGATCGGCGAAGGCCGCATCGCGAGCCTCCTCGAAGCGGCGAATCTCGGGCCCGATATCCGCTCTACCGAGGTGGAAGCGCAAGACCTCGTCGCCGGCGTCTTCTACGCAAACGGCTCGGCCGATCGCAACGCCACCCGAGACTCCGAGCCCTTCCATGACGCGCATGCTCACGCGCTCAACCCTCCTCTCCAAAGCCGTCGGCGATCAGACGTGTGACCGCTTCGAGAGCCGCAAGCTCGTCGACTCCGCTACAGCGAACCGTGACCCTCATCCCCTGCGCCGCGGCCAGAAGCAGAATCCCGAGGATGCTCTTTGCGTCGACTTCCTCGGCATCGCTCACGAGGTACACCTCCGATTCGAAACTGGAGGCCATTTGAACCAGCTTGGCTGCAGCTCGCGCATGAAGCCCGAGGCGATTGACGATTTCAGACTCGGCATCGACCATCGACCTAGTCCCCGTCCTCGTCGCAGCCGGGAGCGCTGCCGGGCGGCGGATCGCTCAACCGGACGATACTCTTGGTGGCCTTCGCTCGCATCCACTCTGCGAGCTCGCCGACTGCTTCGGGCTGGCTTTGGAGGCTCCCCAGCCGCATCACCATGGGCAGATTCACGCCGGTCACCATCTCGACCCGACCCGGCTCGAGGAAGGGTGTACAGGCGTTGGATGGCGTAGCACCAAAGACATCGGTGAGAATCAGCACTCCATCCTCGCGACCGATCTCTTTGAGCATCTCCTCGACCTGGCGCCGAGCTTTCTCGAGCGAGATATCCCACTCCAGGCACACCACAGAAATATCACCCAGGGATCCGGCATTGATGCGTCGCGCCGCATGAACCAGATGGGCCGCGAGTTGGCCGTGACCAACGATGAGTTTCTTGATCATGCCTTCACTTCGCCGTTTGGGTTTTGTCGAGGTCTCTATGCTCGACCCGTACCGGCCAGCCGCTCTCGCCGAGGAGCTCGGCGAGTCGTTCGCAGACAGCAACGGAACGGTGCTGCCCACCCGTGCAGCCTACCGCCACCGAGAGATAGCTGCGTTTCTCCTCCGCATATCTCGGTAGGAGAAAACTCAGAAAATCGAGCATACGTTCCACCAGCTCGCTGAAGTCCCCCTCTTCCATAAGAAAACGTTGCACCGGCAGATCCCTGCCGCTGAGCTCGCGAAGCTCGGCGACGAAGTAGGGGTTGGAGAGGAAGCGGACGTCGAAGAGGAGGTCGCTGCCGTAGGGTATTCCGTGTTTGAACCCGAAGCTCACGAGCGAGACCACCAACTGCGGACTCGCCACCTCCGGATCGGCGAACCGCTCCCAGACTTGGCGTCGGATCTCGTGGACGGACCATTCGCTGGTATCGAAGATCATGTCGGCCACGCCCCTTAGATCGGCCAGGACTCGGCGCTCCTCGACGATCGCGTCAATGAGACTGCCGGAGTGACTTCGCGTCAAAGGATGGCGCCTTCTCGTCTCGGAGAACCTGCGGACGAGGGTCTCGTCGGAAGCTTCGAGAAAGAGCAGAGTCAGGTGGGATTCCTGCGCGTCACGGAGATCGAGAAGCCGCGGAATCTCGTCGATGAAGCCCGGTGCCCTGACGTCGGCTACCACTGCGAGTCGATCGCGATCACCGACGTGCTCTCGGGGTGAGCGCAGAAGGGGTCCGAGGAGGCTCAAGGGCAAGTTGTCGACGCAAAAATAGCCAAGGTCCTCGAAACACTTGGCCACCGAGCTCTTGCCGGAGCCCGAGAGCCCTGTGATCAGTGCGACTTCGACCCTCATGCCGGCTTGCGCTTGACCGAGCGCTTTCGCTCGAGCTCCTCCTCCAGAGAGCGCGCGAACTCGTGCGCCGAGAAGTGTCCCTGAAGTTTCAGCACGTGATTGCGAGCCGCGATCTCGACCAGAATGGCGACGTTGCGACCCGGCGCCACCGGCATTCGAAGATAGGGGCAAGGCGAATCGAGGATCCGGTAGACACTCTCTTCGAGGCCGAGGCGGTCGTAGGCTCTGCCGGGCTCCCAGCGCTCCAGCTCGACTACCAGATCGATCGCCTTACGGGAGCGCACCGCCGCCAGCCCGAAAAGGTCTTTGACGTTGATGATGCCGATTCCGCGCAGCTCCATATGATGCCGCAGCGGCTCCGCGCAGTCTCCCATCAGCTCGTCGTTGGGGTAGCGGCGAATACGAACCCGGTCGTCGCCGATCAGACTATGACCGCGCGTGATGAGATCGAGCGCCGACTCGCTCTTGCCGACTCCGCTACGCCCAATGAGAAGGACTCCCAAGCCGAAGACGTCCATCAGCACACCGTGAACCGTTGTCGACGGGACGAGATGCTCCTCGAGGAAGTAGCCAACCCGCTTGATCACCACCGATGAGAGTCTTGGTGACCTGAAGACCGGCACTTCTCTCTCGCGGCACAGGTCGAGAAACTCCGGGGGAGCATCGAGCCCCTTGGTGACAATGAAAAGCGGCACCGGAAGAGCGGTGATCGCTCGAAAGCGCTCGAAACGCTCCGCCGGATCCAGAGTGTGAAGATAGGCGAGCTCGCTCTCACCGATAATCTGCACCCGACCCGGCTTGATGTAGGGGTAGTGACCGGCGAAAGCCAGTCCGGGCTTCTGCACTCTAGGGTTGGTGATCCTGTTCTCTAGATGCCCGCGCCCGCACAGAATTTCGAGCTGCAGCCCTTGGAGCTCCTCTCCTAGGACCTCGGCGACGGTCACCGAGTCGGTGGTCTCACTCACCGCCCTCTCCGGCGTCCTCGGATAGACAGGCGAACAAGTCCTCCTTGGAGGTTGCCCTCTGGATCCGGTCCACGTTGTCGCCGTTCTTGAGCCATTTCGAGATGGTCGCCAGGCCCTGCAGATGTGCGCTGGGCGAGGCTTCAGGAGACGCGAGGAGAAAGAAGACGCGCACCGGCTCGCTGTCTGGGGTCTCCAGCGCCACACCCTCCGGGACCAAGCCCACCGCCATCACGACTTTGTCGAGCTCGGAGAGCTTACAGTGAGGTATGGCGACGCCTTGGCCGACCGCGGTAGAGCCGAGCTCTTCACGCTCGAGCAGCTTGCGATAGAGCTCTTCTGAGCTCGGAACGGCGCCAAGCTTCTCGAGCTCACAGGACAGGCTGAGCAGGATGCCGCTCTTGTCCTCGCCGTGAAGGTCAGGGAAGACGTGAGCGGGGTCGAGGAGGACGTCGAGATTCGGCGAGTTCGTCAATTTCAAAAAATCTGCTTTCGATCTGTCGATGAAGCGATGCCGAGCTCGTCGCGATACTTGGCGACGGTGCGTCGTGCGATATGAATGCCCTCTCGATTGAGCGCTCTCATCAACTCGCTATCCGACAGCGGCCGTTTTGGCTGCTCACCTTGGATTAGGGCGCCGATCTTACGCTTTACAATAAGCGAAGAGATGCTCTCGCCGTACTCGCGATCGATGCCGCTGTGGAAGAAGAACTTCATCGGAAAGAGCCCGCGCGGCGTATGAATGTATTTGTTCGACACGACGCGACTGACCGTCGACTCGTGCATATCGATGTCATCTGCGACGTCGCGTAGGACCATCGGCCTCAGGTGATCCAGCCCACGGTCAAGAAAGTCGCGCTGCTGGCGCACAATGGATTCAGCGACTTTGTATATCGTTCGCTGGCGTTGATCGAGACTCTTGATCAACCAGATCGCTGAGCGCATCTTCTCCTTGACGTATTGCTGGGCCTCGGACTGGCGCTTGCCTGAGCGCCACTGCTGGAGAAGGCGGCGGTAGTGGTGCGAGACCCGGAGGCGTGGAAGACCGTCGTCGTTGAGCTGGATGACGTACTCGCCATCCAGTTTGACGATCAGCACGTCAGGCTCGACGTAGTGCGTGCGCTCAGTACTGAAGCGGCGTCCGGGATGGGTCTCGAGACAGCGGATCGCCTCCACTATGGGCTCGAGATCGCGGAGAGGAACCACTAGCGTCTTTGCCAGGGCCTGGAAGTGACGTTTGAGGAAGAGCTCCCAGTGGTCTCGAACGATGACCATGGCAAGGGAGTCTTCCTCTTCACCGGCGAAGTCGAGTTGGATAAGCAGGCTCTCACGCAGAGTACGGCACCCCACGCCCGGTGGATCGAAGCTCTGGAGAAGCTGCTCGGCGGCCTCGATCTGTTCGTCGGAGAACTGCTTGGTACCGTTCTCATTCCCCATCGCCTTGATCTCTTCGAGCGTGGCTACCAGAAAACCGTCGGGCTCCAGATTCCCGATCAGCAGCTCGCCGATCTGACGGGTCGCCGGGTCCGCCTCCGACATGTGCAATTGCCACAGCAGATGATCGTAGAGATCCGGCTCACGAGTGACTCGGTTCTCGAGGCCCGTCGCCTCCCTTTCCTCGTAGTTGTTCGGCGTGGAAGAGCTCTCGATATAGTCACGAAAGTAAGCCTCGATATCGATGTCTTCCATCGACTCACGCTCCGCGACCTCGGCCTCCGCCGCGCTCTCCTCCGGGGTCCCATCGGCAGCGGTCTCGGGCTCCGGCGTCTCTTCCTCTTCAGGCCCGTCCTCTTGCTCTTCGAGGACGGGATTCTCCTCAAGCTCCTGGCTGACCGCCCCTTCAAGCTCCATCCGCGTCATCTGCAGCAGCTTGATCGCCTGCTGAAGCGACGGCGTCATCACCAGTCGTTGATGCAGCTTGAGGGATAGTTTCTGTTCGAGAGCCATGAGCCTCGTCGAGGCTAGCGACTACAGGGTGAAGTCATCGCCCAGGTAGATCTTTCGCACTTCCGGGTCCTGCGAGAGGTCTTGGGGGGCGCCGCTTCGTAGAATCTTGCCATTGTTGATGATGTATGCGCGGTCGGTGATCTTCAGGGTCTCGCGGACATTGTGATCGGTGATCAGAACGCCGATTCCAATCGACTTCAAGTGTTCGATAATACCTTGAATGTCCTCCACGGCGATGGGATCGATGCCGGCAAAGGGTTCGTCGAGGAGCAGGTAGCTCGGATTGATCGCCAGGGCCCTCGCGATCTCTACCCGCCGCCGCTCGCCGCCGGACAGATTGTGTCCCAGATTGTCGCGCACGCGAGCGAGCCCGAAATCCTGCAGTAGCTGCTCGGTGCGGCGCCGACGCTCTTGAGCGCTCAGATCCAGAATCTCGAAAATCGCTCTCAGGTTGTCCTCCACCGTCATCCGCCTAAAGACCGAGGGCTCCTGCGGCAGATAGCTGATTCCCTGTTTGGCTCGGAGGTACATCGGCAAGGTGGTGATGTCTTCACCGTTCAGTATGACCTTGCCTGCGTCTGGCGGCGTGAGACCGACGACCATATAGAAGGTAGTGGTCTTTCCGGCGCCGTTCGGACCCAAGAGACCGACAATTTCGCCGAGGTTGATCTCGAGCGAGACGTCGTCGACCGCCACTTTCCCCCGATAGACCTTTCGCAAGCCCTCGGCGCTCAACGAGCCGCTCGTCATGGCGTCGCTACCTCTGAAGCGCCTCTTTCCTTCGAGCTGAGACGAAGCTTTCCGTTCTCGAGGTCGTAGATGAAGTGGCGGCCGCCCTCGACCTTGCCGCCCTCGCGATCGGTCATCTTCAGCGGATTGCCATAGACCTGAACCATCAAGGTCGAGGGGTCGTAGACCGCCTCGTCTCCTTCGAGGATGCGGCCGTTGCGGGTGTCGTCGATGCGGACTGCCTCCTCGCAGTAGAGCTCGCGGGTCTCACCCTCCTCATCGAGAAGGACACGGAGCGTCTCGCACCGCAACGAGGTCCACGCCTGCTCCGCGTGTACCGAACCGGTATAGATCAGCTCACCGTCTCCTTCTCGGTACGTCATCTCATCGGAGGTAATGTTCATGGGACCGGTAGGCTCCGGATCCTCGTCGACCTCGGCGTTACCGTCTTCCTCCTCGGGAGGTTGCCACAGAGTGCGCACATTGCCGCTCGCCGACATTCGCCCGGCCCGCGGCTCGCCGCGGAGCTGATCGGCGAAGATCGTGTTAGTCCCCTGCCAGGCGCGAACCGAACGGGTAAAGACGACCTGCTCGTCCGCGGTGTGCCAGATCGCCTCTTCGGACTGCACGTGAACCGGCTCGTCCCCTCCCCCGGCGCCCAGTCGGAGTCCGCTGGCTTCGTTGCCGGCGCGGAGGATCGTCGTCACACCCTCTTGCGCGCGCAGGACTCCCGCACTTTTGCGAAATACAGCCCGAGGACTCTCGAGCTCACCTCGAGAATGCTCGATTCTGCACGGGCTGCCCAGTATCTCCACATCCTCTCCGTTCGCGGTGAGATAGGCACGATCTCCCCAGGCCAAGATCTCCTCGTCCTCGATGACCACTTCGCCGACCAACGTCAGGCCGGAGATGTCTCCGGTATCCGGGTCGAAACGCACCTCGCCGTCGAGGGCCTGTGCCTTTCTCTGCTCGCCTCCGGCGCCACGCTCGACGATCTCGACCGGGCCCGAAAGCTGGGCTTGAGTGAGGACCCCGCCGATCAGGGTGGAGGTCATCGCACCGACACTGAGGCTCGACACTCTGCCATTGGGTTGCACTTGTCGCACCAGTGCCGGTCTCCTTCTCAGACCGTGGAGCTCGAATTCGGTGGGTTCTCCACTCACCGCGTCGAAGCGGAGAGTCAGGGATGTACCTCGCAGCGCGAGCGCTCCCGCGGCGGCCTTCCCACTCACCTGCCCCGCCTTCCAAGAAACCAACTGGCCCCGCACCTGCGACCGAAATCGCAGCAATGTGACCTCTCGAGTGTCGGGGTCTAGAAGAATGTTCAGCCGCTGGGCGAGCATGCGATCGCCGCGACTGATCAGGGTCACGTCTCCGCGAGCATTGAGCGATGAGCCACCCTGCATCATCGAAAGCTCACGGGCTTCCAACCTGAAAGGCGTTTGGGCCTGCGAGGTGCTGCTGACCACGACGTTGCCTGCCATCTCCATCGCCCTTCCCTCGAGATCGGCGCGCAGTTCGTCTGAGCTGCCCTCGATCCCGTCCTCGGAGCGGAAACGGACTCCATTCCTGGCGTGGAGGCTGCGGCCTCCTTCGCCAAGGTCGAGCCAGTCGGTCTCGACCCTCAGCCCGCGAGGTCCGCGAACGACGACGTTGCCCTCGAGACGCGCGTCGTTGGTATCCGGATTGAACAGAGCCTCGGCTCCTTCCACTTTGTACATCCCGTCCTTGCGGGCAATCGAAATGGCTACTTCTTTGAGGTGCACCTTGCCGTCGCGACCGGTCACCTGCTCTCCGCCCTCGATCTCGAAGACCACCTGATTTCCACGAGTCAGCGCGAACTCGAAACCTTCGGTCCGAATGGCAAACTCGGTGTCGCTGGATGAGGAGTTCGTGCGATTGATCTGCTCAGCTGATTCGGGACGGCCCGTCCTTCCAAAGAGATAGAGACCGACCACTCCGAGGAAGCACAGAAACCCCAGCGCTAGAGATCCCCGTAGCAGTCGGATGACAATCTGATGCGATCGCGCAGACACAAGCTGATTCTATCCACCCAGCGGTCGTGCGGCCTGTATCTCGAGTACCGGTGCTCGAGCGTAGGAATCCCACTCTAGGCGGGCAAGCACTTCGAAGCGCCCAGAAAAATCTGGGGCCGGCTGACCTTCGCGCTTCCAGCAGAGAAGATTGACCTCGCCGCCGCTATCGCCGGTCGCACGCAGTTTGAGATGCCCCCTCCCGAACTCTCTTGGCGGGCTCGTCGCAGTCAGGGGCCCCACGCGCAGTATCGGCTGTGGATTGTCCATGCCATGAGGCTCGAAAGAGCGAAGCTCGGCGAGCAGCTCTTCATTGACCTCGGACGGGTCAAGCTCGAGCTCGTAGTGCTCTCGCCGCCGCAACAGTTCTTCGGGCCAGTCGGCCACGCTCTCCCAGTGCTCGCGAAGACTTTCGAGTTTGTCGACGGCGACACTCATTCCGATCGCCTGGGCATGACCGCCGAAACGCTCGAGCTCCTCTTCCCACTGGACCAAGAAAGCATGGAGTGAGATGCCTGGAACGCTACGGCCCGAGCCGACGGCCTCGTCTCCGTCGATCGCGAGCAACACCGTCGGGCGGTGAAAGGCCCTGGCGATGCGCGAAGCAGCGATTCCAACCACACCCCGATGCCAAGTCTCGCTCCATCCGACCAGGATCTGAGGAAGCGGATCCCTTTCGGCGAAGAGCTTATGAGCTTCAGACGCCGCCTTGACCTCTTCGGCGCGGCGCTCGGTGTTGCACTGGTCGAGCTCCTCCGCCAGTCGGTTCGCTCGATCTTCGTCGCGAGTGAGCAGCAGCTCGAGCGCTTCGTCGGGGCGGCGGAGGCGGCCGGCGGCATTGAGGCGCGGGCCGAGCCGAAATCCGACGTCGGAAGCGCGAAAAGGTGGGCGTACTCGCGAGATTCGCATCAGCGCGCGAAGACCGAGTGATCGAGTCTGCTCGAGAGCCTTGAGTCCGAGCGAGGCGATGATTCGATTCTCGCCCACGAGTGGAACCAAATCGGCAATGGTGCCAAGGCAGGCGACTCGCAGGAGTGGCTCGATCGGAGTATCGCGACCGCACCTATGCGCCACCGCCTGCGCCAGTTTGAGCGCTAGGCCCGCTCCCGAGAGATCGGCGAACGGGTAGCTACACTCCTGCTGCCGAGGGTTGATCTGGAGAGTCTCCGTGGGTAGGTCGGAAGACGGGAGATGGTGATCGGTAATGATCACCTCGAGACCTTCCTCGCGAGCCATCGCCACCGCCGGCGCTGAAGTGGTCCCGCAATCCACGGTAACGATGACGCTGCAGCCAGCCTCCTTGGCGCGCTCTACCTGAGGGGCCCGAAAGCCGTAGCCGTCGACCAGCCGGTTCGGAAGGATCGCCTCGACAGCAATTCCACAGGCGCTCAGAACCGCCACTAGGAGCGCAGTTCCGCTGACCCCATCTACATCGTAGTCACCGACGATAGCAACCCGCTCGCCCTGCTCCCGGGCCTGAAAGAGCCGCTCGACGGACTCGTTCATGCCGTGCAGCAAAAATGGGTCGTGGAGCCCCGAAATAGAGGGATCAAAGAAGCTTCGCGCCGCCTCGGCATCGTGAATGCCGCGGCGAGCGAGAAGCGGCGCCAGACGGGCCGCTATGCCTTCGGCGAGAAGCCGAGCCGTCTCGGGGGGAGTCGGCTTTTGCGACCAATCGTCAGCGAGCGTAACGACCTACCTCTCGTTGAAGCTGCCGATCTCGCGGTACTTCCGATAACGGCGGTCGAGAAGCCTCTGTGGGTCGAGGCTCTCGAGCTTGCGGAGCTGGGCGTCCAAGCGGTCGCCGAGCAGCAGGCAGGCCTCCGCGTGGTCCGCCTGAGCGCCACCGAGGGGCTCGGGGACCACTTCGTCGATGACTCCGAGGTCCACCAGGTCGGGCCCGGTGATCTTGAGAGCTTCGGCGGCTTCGGTCTTCTTCTCTTGATCGCGCCAAAGAATCGCAGCACAACCCTCGGGAGTGATGACCGAGTGGACCGCGTATTCGAGCATCAAGATTCGATCGGCGACCGCCAGCGCCAGTGCGCCGCCACTCCAACCTTCGCCGGTGATGACGGCGACGATCGGAACCGGAAGCCCCGCCATCTCGATGAGGTTACGAGCGATGCTCTCGGCTTGCCCCCGCTCCTCTGCTCCCATACCCGGGTAGGCACCGGGGGTGTCGATGAAAGAAACGATCGGCAGTCCGAAACGAGCGGCGAGCTCCATCACTCGCAGCGCCTTGCGGTGACCCTCAGGTCGGGCCTGGCCGAAGTTGCGGTGAATGCGTTCGGTCGTGCCTCGTCCCTTCTCGTGGCCCACGACCGCGATGGAGCGGCCTCGAAAAGTGGCAAGACCCGAGATCATGGAGGTGTCGTCGCCGAAGGCTCGGTCTCCGTGCAGCTCTACCCAGTCGGACATCAAACCGCTGACGAAATCGAGAGTATAGGGGCGCTCGAAGTCGCGGGCGATGCGAGTCTTTTCCCAAGCGCTCAGGCCATGGTAGGCCTCCCTCGTGCTCCGCCGCAGCTCTTTACGCAATTTCTCCAGCTCGCGCTCCGCCCCCGCTGCCGCCGGGTAGGCCTCGAGCTCCTCGATACGCTTGCGCAGATCGCTCAGGGGTGCGTCGAACGCTGGGCTATGTTCCGCCACGCGGGCAAGTTAGCAAGCGCCTGGATCACAGGTCAAGGAGCCGAGCGATCGCCGAGCTTCCGAAGTCGCCACTGATGCGCCGCGTAGAGAGCGAGGCAGAGGAAGAGCTGGAGCTCCGTAACCTCCGCCTCGACGAGTCTGGCATCGAATCCGTAGTTGGCGACGAGCACCGTCGCGGCGGGGATCAGTAGCTCGGGACCGGGGGCGAGGCCACCGAGATCGAGCCGACGCCCGATGAGGACCGAGACGCCTGGTAGTTGAGCTCGTGCCAGGACGCCGGCGTCGACCATCCGAAGATACGCTGTCCCCAGCTCAACTCCTCTCCGAGAACGCCGAAAGAAAGGAGGGTCAACCAGCAAAACGATCGCGATCGAGCGATCGCCGTTGCGGAAGGCTCTGGTGGCCGCCTAGAACAGATCCTGTGGGTCGACGTCGATCACCACATTGGCGCGCTGGTCCTCTGGCATTGTCGCTGTCACCAGCTCGCGCAGCCGGCGGCTCGAGCCGTGCCGCAACAGTAGCTGAAAGCGCCAGTAGCCCTTCAACCTTTCCAACGGTGCCGGAGCGGGCCCCGAGATGCGCGTCTCGCGTGCCAGCGGGTGGGCACGAAGGCGTTGAGCGAAGGCCTGGACCTTCTCACGAGTCGACTGGCGGTTGCGCCCGCGAATGATCACTTGGAGCATGCGCGAGAAGGGGGGGTAGCCGAAGGTCTCCCGAAAGCGCCTCTCTTCGGCCGCGAAGGAGCGATCGTCGTGGCGAAGCGCCGCCTTGATGGCGTAGTGGTCGGGGTAGTAGGTCTGCACCACCACTCGACCCGGCGTTGTCCCTCGGCCCGCCCGTCCGGCCAGCTGGGTGAGAAGAGAATAGGTCCTCTCCACTGCCCGAAAGTCCGGGAAGCCAAGATAACTATCGGCCGAAAGCACCGCGGTCAGAGCGACTCCAGGGAAGTGATGGCCCTTCGCCACCATCTGGGTGCCCACCAGGATCCGGGTCTCCCCTGCTCCGAAACGATCCAACACCACTGCGGCTCCACCCGGTCGTCGACTCGCATCGCGATCGAGCACGTCGATCGGCACACCGGGGTAGAGCTCCTTGATGCGTTCTTCGATCCTTTCGGTCCCCGAGCCCACAGGCTCGAAAGCTCTTTCTCCGCAGCTCGGGCAGACCTCGGGCACCCCTCGGGTCGAGCCACAGTAGTGGCAGACCAGGCGACTGTCTCTGCGATGAAAGGTTCGAGGCAGACCGCAGTCGTCACACTCGAGCTTGTCGCCGCAGGCCCGACAAAGAAGGACCGGAGCGTAGCCCCGGCGGTTGCGCAGAAGAATGATTTGCTCCTTCGCGGCCAGGGATCGCTCAATCTCTTCGAGGAGACGGCCGGAGAACTGGATCTCTCCGGGCTTTCGGCTTTCGGTGGCCTCTTTCCTCAGGTCCACCAAGATGCCCTCCGGCAAGGTCGCCCCTCCGACTCGGCGTGGTAGGTCCAGGCCCGACAGTTTTGCGCTCTCTACGTTGTAGCGACTCTCCAAGCTGGGCGTTGCCGAAACCAGCACACAGACTGCCCCCGCCTGCCGCGCTCGAACCAGTGCGAGGTCTCTGGCGTTGTAGCGCGGGGTGTGCTCCTGCTTGAAAGACGAGTCGTGCTCCTCGTCGACAACCACCAATCCCAGATTGGGAACCGGTGCGAATACCGCCGAACGCGGCCCGAGGACCACTCGCGCTCTCCCCGATCGAGCCCGTTCCCACTCCTGAGCTTTCTCACTTTCGCTGAGCGCTGAATGGAGAATCGCCAATTCCTCGCCAAAGCGCCCCTTGGCTTCGGAGGCAAGGGCCGGAACCAGGGAGATTTCCGGGACCAGCAGAATTACAGCCCCACCCTTGTCGAGAACCCGCTTCGCTGCCCTCAGATAAACCTCACTCTTGCCGGATCCAGTCACGCCTCGAAGCAGAAATCCGCAGTACGCCCCGATCTCGATCGCGCCTTCGAGAGCCGCCAGCGCGCTCCCCTGTTCGTCGGTGAGCTGGTGCTCGATCCGCGCTTTGGCGGCCGTGAGGTGCCGATCCAGAGGCACGTGCTCGAGCTGGGTGAAAGAGCGCAGTACCCTGAGCTGAACCAACCTGCGCACTACGCTGGCTCCGCAGGAGACCTCGCGAACGACCTCGTCGACGGTAGCGGGCCGCTCTAGGCTGGCAAGGTACTCGACCACCCCTCGCGCCTGCTGAGACCTACCGCAGGCTTCGAGCTGATCCGCGAGGACGCCCGCGGGTAGCTCCACGGCGCTGCGGTAGCGCCCCCTCGAGCCCTCCTTGCTCTCCAGGGAGACCAGGCCGCGCTCCTTGAGCTCTTCGATCCTTCGCTCCAAGTCGGGGGCGCTGATTCGCCGCCGTAGCTCGGCGAGGCTCAGCTCTCCCATCTCGAGCAGGGTCTGCAGTATCGGTAAGTCTCCCTCGTCGCTCGATGGCAGGAAGGCGCCCTTGCGAGTCAGCCGCAGGCGGGCCGCTCCCCAGGCCGGCAAGCGGGCGGGCACCGCGCCACGCAGGGTCTCCCCCAAGGGCGCTACGTAGTACTCGGAAACGAAGGCAGCGAGGCGCAGCATCTCCTCGGTGAGGACCGGGGTCGGGTCGAGGAGGTCCTCGATCTCGCGCACCTCCTCGATGGCGACCGGCGCCGCATCCACGAGGTCAACTACGATTCCGGTGAGGTGTCGCTTCCCCACCGGGACTCGCACGCGACATCCTGGCTGAACGAAGCCAAGTAGTGGCTCGGGAATGGCGTAGGTGAGGGCACCGTGAAGCGGAATCGGAACCGCTACTTCAGCGAAACGGGCCGGCTGTGAAGGGGCCGCCGCGACCTCGCTCAACTGGCAGCCGCCTCGCGCAGGCACTCCTCAGAGCAATAGGCGGCTTCCCCACTTTGAGACCGAACCGCTCGCTCCGCGGGGATGTGGGTGCTGCACACCCGACAACGGACCAGCTGCGCCGGAGCCGCTCGCGGCGAAGACGGCCCTTGCGAGGCTCCCGGCTGACGACGCTGCGCTCCGTTCAAGGCCCGGAAGATGGCGATGAGCTGACGTGCAAGGGGCGACAGGCGAAAGCGGGCTAGCGCTCGCTGCAACCCCACCCAGGCGAGCACCAGGAACAGGAGGATCGCTAGGAGTCTCGTCACGCTCCGGTCTCGAGGCCGGCGTTCGGCTCCTAGCTCGCCTCAGCCTGGACCCTCTTGGCCAGGCTTTCCTCGAGAGACTTCTCGACCTTCTTCGCCGCATCGGTGGCTTCCATGTCCTGCACATGGGATATCTCACTGACGATGAACTGCTTGGCGCGCTCATACATCTTCTTTTCGCGGAAGGAGAGACTCTTCTTTTGACTGACCAAGCGCAGATTCTTGAGCACTTCAGCAACGTCGATGAGCCGCCCGGTCTTCATCTTGTCGAGATTCTGCTTGTAGCGGCCCTTCCAGTCTTTATAGGTATCGATATCGCCGTTCTCGAGAACTTTGAAGAGGTCGCGAATCTCTGTTTTGCCACCGAGGCTGCGTAGACCGACCAGGTCGAGGTTGTCGATCGGGACCATGACTTTCGAGTCGTTCGTGAGCAGACGAAGGTGGTAGAAGGTCTGCTCCAGACCTGCAATATCCCCGTCTTCGATCTTCTCGACAACGCCGACCCCGTGATTCGGATACACGATTTTCTGACCTATCTTGAATGCCACAGAAATCCTTTCCGATGTCGACGCGTTGGGCCCAGGAGACGGGCGGGGAGATTCAAAGTAAAGTATTGGAGGGACAAGACTTAGGAACAGAACTATAGATCATTCAGGAGCTCCCGTCAAGGCGTTTTCGCGTTCAGTTGACAAAAAATTGAGCACTAAGAGTGCGAAAGTGCCAATTTGACGCCCAAGAGAAGCCCCAATCCGCTGGCAAAAGCGAGGAAATGAAGCACATTGGTGCGCCAATCTTCATGTCGATTGATTTCCGGGACCAGATCCGCACAAGCAATGTAGATGAAGTTCCCGGCCGCAAAGGGGACCAGGAAGCGGACGTCCGCACCGCGGGACAGCAATAGGGTGGACATGCCGCCGGCCAGAAACCCGAGACCGGAGAGCCCGTTGAAAAGAAGCGCCGCGCGGCGACTCCAGCCGGCGTGAACGAGAGCTCCAAAGTCGCCAAGCTCCTGGGGGATCTCGTGACTGGCCGCAGCCAGCCAAGCCGTGATCCCAACCCGGGTGTCGACCAAGAAAGCTCCCTCTACCGCCAGACCACCGACGAAGTTGTGGCGTGTCGGCGAAGAGAATCATGTGCCCCACCGGATGCCTGTGGTCGTGGGTAGCGCTGTGGCAGTGGTGGTAGTGAAGAAACTGTTCGAAGCAAAAAAAGGTAACGAAACCCAGCGTTACCCAGACCCAGAGAGCCGTCGTGTTGCCCAGAGTATCCACGCCTGCAGGGATCATGTGGAAAAAGGCGCCGCCGAGAAGGGAGCCTGCGGCGAGCGCCACTAGCGGCAGCAGGAAGCGGCGCAAGGTCCTTTCCTCGACCAGAAGTCCGACTGCGCCGACGAGAGCAAACGAGCTCATCACAAGCCCGCTGCCGAGGATCCACCAGAATGTAGCGCTCAAGCGGACTTCTCCTTTCGGGATCGGTGAGGAGCGCTCTGAGAATGGGATTGCTTGGCGATTGCGCCGGGACTGAAACAGAGAATCATAGTAGACTAGGTTAGTTAACTACCGTAGACGGAACACCTTGCGCAATCTGCGACGAACCCTGGGGAACTCGCGAGAGTGTTCGAGCTGACGCGTTGGAGGGGCCAATGAACAACGATCCACCGCCCACCCACGACCTGCGATCGTGGGGCCAGATTCTCGCATCTCTCGACAAACAGGCCGAGCGAAGAGGAGCAAGGCGCCACGACCGGCGAGAAGCCGTGCGCTTTTGGATCCAGGGCGACTCGCAGCCGCACCTCGGCTACCTGCGTGACATTTCCGCCACTGGAGCTTTCGTCGAGGCCGACGGCGTTTCCCAGGGCACTCGCATCCGACTCGAGCTCGAAAAGACCGGCGCTCCCAGCCGGCGTACCGACGCCCTCGTGATGTGGAGTCATACAGACGACGGTGGCGCCCCGCACCCTGAGCTGCGCGGCGTGGGCCTCCGTTTTCTGACCGCGGGCGAGCAGAGAGAGAGTCGCTGGTAGCCCGCCGCCGGGGCGAGGCTCAGCGTAGGCGGCCTCGTACGATTCTGCGCGCTCGCGGGCGGTCCTTGGCTTCGACCCAAGGCTCGACGCCTGGCGCCTTGCAGCGTGGGAGACTCTGGCCGATGGCCTTCTCGATGGCCTCTACCGTTCCCTTGTCGCGCCAAGTCGCAACTGTCGAGACCGTACCGCCGAGACTTCCCCTTGCGGTGCGCCCCGCTCGATGGATGTAGTCCTCGACCGTCTCCGGGGGGTCATGGTTGATGATGTGCTCGATCTTGGGGATGTCGATCCCCCGCGCGGCGACGTCGGTGGCTACGAGGATTCGATATTTACCATCTTTGAAGCCACGCAGAGCCGCCTGGCGCTGCTGTTGGGACAGATCCGAGTTCATCCGTTCGACCGCATGCCCTTCCAGGGCAAGCTGCCGACACGCCCACTCGGTGTCGATCTTGCGACGCATGAACATCAGGATGCACCCCTTCTCCTCCTCTGCCAGAGCAAGAAGACAGGCCTTCTTGTCGGCGGACTCGATCAGGTAGAGGCGGTGCTCGATCCCCTCGGCGGCGCGGCTGGCAGGTCGCAGATCGATTCTTACGGCGTCAGCCATGAAGCGCTGCGCTAGACGCTCGATAGGGGCAGACATCGTCGCCGAGAACATCATCGTGCGACGCTTTTCGGGTAGCTCCTGGAGAATGTCTCGGATCTGCGGCAAGAAGCCGAGATCGAGCATATGGTCCGCCTCGTCGATCACCAGCTCTCTGAGTCGATTCAAGCGCACGGTGCGACGGTCCATGTGGTCGAGCAGGCGACCGGGTGTCGCCACCACGATCTCGATCCCTCTCTTTAGCTGATCGAGCTGCGGCCCGATGCTCACTCCTCCGATCAGGACCACCGAAGAGAGATCTTGGGAGGGGGCGGTCGCATCGAGGAACTCTTTGGTCTGGACCGCGATCTCTCGGGTCGGACATACGATCAGCGCCTGAACCCCACCACGCGGTTCCAAAGTCTCGAGCATCGGCAGCACGAAGGCCGCGGTCTTACCCGATCCGGTCTGGGCCAGTCCGATGAGATCGCCGCCCTCCAGGGCGAGCGGAATGATGGCGGCTTGAATCGGAGTCGGTCGCTCGAAGCCGATCTGATCGAGCACCTCGATGACCGACTCTCCGAGGCCGAGATCGGCGAACCCCTGACCGGATTCATCGGTCGAGGGCTGAGGTATGCCGTGAACGACTAGATTACTCAAAATTGGAAACTCAAGAGATCACTTTGCGCGCAGCGATTGCGCCGTGCCGACGGTGGGAACAAGGACGCTGGTCTTTTTCGGAGGGCGGGTAACCCCGAGGAGGCTTCCCGTAGGTTCGCCGTGGCATTCTACGACTTCTCCCTTGCGGAAGCCAATCGACGCTCGCGCCACCGCTCCGGGCTGAGCTTCGCCACCAGGCCCGAGTCTTCTCTGCCCTCGAGGACAGCCTGACGCCGCCCCTGGAGCTCCGAGCGCTGCCGCTCCAGGACCTGCTCGTAGCGCACCAGGCGGGTGCGGGCGTCGGCGTGCTGCCCCTCGATGATGCGCTGCGCGCGTGCGACTTCCCGCGCAACAATGGGGTGATCGAGCGCCTCGGCGCTCCGTGAGGGAAGCAGTCGCTCGATGCCATAGCGCCGGAGTAGCGGATCCTCGAGACTGACGAAGAAGCGAGAAGAGCCTGGATCGCCTTGTCGACCGGCTCGCCCGCGCAGCTGGTCGTCGATGCGACGGCTCTCGTGTCGGTTGGTGCCAAAGACCGCCAAGCCGCCGACAGCCAACACCTGGTCTCGCTCACTCTCGTTTGACCCTCCGAGGCGGATATCGGTGCCTCGCCCTGCCATATTGGTAGAGATCGTCACCGCGCCCGGCGCTCCGGCCTCGGCGATGATCGAGGCCTCCTCTTCGTCCCTCTTGGCGTTGAGGACGCGACAGGGTACCTCGGCGCGCTCGAGCTCACCGGCCAGCTCTTCGGACTCTCTGACACTGAGGGTGCCGACCAGCGTAGGCTGCACACGGCGGTGAGCGCAGGAGATCGCATCGACCAACGCAGGGCGCTTGCTCTCCTGGCTTCGGAAAATGAGGTCGGGAGCGTCGATTCGGGCGCAGGCTCGGTTGGTTGCGATCCTTTGCACCGTCAGGCCATAGACTTCGGCGAGCTCAGGCACAGCGGTCTTCGCAGTGGCGGTCATGCCACAAAGCTGCGGGTACTTGTGCAAGAAGTGCTGGACCGTGATCGAGCCGAGAACCTGTCCCTCGTGGCCCAAGAACAGGCCTTCCTTTGCCTCGAGTGCCGCTTGAATTCCGTCGGCCCAGTGGCGATCTTTTGCAACACGGCCGGTGAGCTCGTCGACGAGCTCGATGCGTTTCTCTCGCACGATGTAATCAACGTCCCGCTGCAGTAGAGACTCGACGTGAAGTGCGTTGCGCAGCTCGGCCTGCAGCTGAATGTTGTCGGCGCCGAAGAGGTTCCCGCATTGCAGCAAACATCCGCCACTGCGATGCCGGGATTAGTCAGGAAGATGTTGTTCGCGTACTCATCGAGGTCGAAGGGTGCCGGCTCACTCGACTAGCACTAGCTCAGTGTCAGCCATGGGGAGCAACCCCTTCTCCATCTCGCGAATGGCGTCGAGAGTTGCGTAATCGTGCTCGTCCGCCTCGGCGGCGACAGGCGGCGCGTCAGCCTGGGCGAGCCTCTGCCACCAGCGCCCGACCGCGCTCACCGCTGTCGCAGTGCCTCGGGCAAGGGCATCTGCTCACTCTCGTTCTCACGGGCGCCCTCGAAGGCCGGGCGTGGAGCGTCGCTTCGTACCTGCTCGAGCCAGTAGACGCCGTCATAGGGGGCGCAGTTTCCTCGGGTTCCGACGAAGTCGATGTCGCCGTCGCCATCCATGTCGCGGGGCACGAATTCGTCGAAAACGCCGCGCTTGCGCCGCGAGATGTCGTGGCGGGTCCATGCACCGGCCTGGTTCTCCGCTTGCTCGAACCAGGCCAGCCGGCCCATCCGATCGGTGAGCGGCACGTCGGCATCGTGGTCTCGCGCTCCGGCGCTATAACCGCCGGCGATGATATCGACGAGGCCATCGCCGTTGATGTCGGCGACGGCGAAGCCTGCCGGGTGGTCCGGTGCAATGTCACCCAGGGGATGGAGTCGCCAGCGTGCATCCGGGGAGCGTGGGTCCGCCGGCTGCTCCAACCACACGATGTTGACGACCGCCTCGGTCATCAGAATGTCGAGGCGTCCGTCGCCACTGAGGTCGGCAAACTCGATGTGGTTGCCGGCGATCCGGCGTTCGGTACCGACGAGCTCCGGCTCGGCCTCGACGACCTCGATCCGGTGCTCCACGAGCTCGACCTCGGCGCTGCCGGTATTCTCGAACCACATGACTCGCTCTTCCCCGCGGGTACCGCCGACGATGTCGAGATCACCGTCGCCGTCGAGATCCACCGGGCGGGAGTTGATCGGGACCGGCATCCTCGCCACCACGTGCTCTTCCCAGCGATCACCCTGGAGTGGATCGTCGGGGATTCGAAACCAGGAGATCGACGTCGGCTCAGCAGCGGCGTTATCCGGGTTTTGGCCTCCCTTGTTTGGAGTCACTACCTCGAGACGGCCGTCCGCATCGAGATCGGCAAGATAGGCGTGGATGAAAGAGCCGCGGCCGAGCGTCGCCTCGGGAATGACACGCTCCCAGGTTTCACTGCGCGCATTCTTCCCCGGGTTCTGAAAATAGATGAGATGCGCCAGCTCGCAGGCAGCCACCACGTCGGGATAGCCATCGCCGTTCATATCGCCGATAGAGACGTCTTCCGGCGCCCCTACTTCTTGCCCTTCTCCGAGAGTCACCAGCTCCCACTGGTCGGGGCTCTCAGATCCGAAGGCCAGCCGGATATGACCGTCGGCCACTCCATCGTAGGTGGTGTCCGATTCGTGAACGGACACAATATCCAGGTGACCGTCGAGGTCTAGATCGGCCATCTTCAGCCCGTCGCTGCCGCGGATTGGGACTCCGCCGATGGACTCAGTGTCGATCAGGTGTTCGCGCCAGGAAATGTAGCTCCCCTGCTGCGTACGAGCCCGTGTGGGTGCCGAGGCCACTGTCTCGATCGCCGCTGGCAGGACGA
The DNA here is from genome assembly GCA_963666215.2 of Acidobacteriota bacterium. Classification (GTDB taxonomy): domain Bacteria; phylum Acidobacteriota; class UBA890; order UBA890; family WLXD01. The sequence continues at coordinate 1,581,564 of CAXWPL010000005.1, read as the reverse complement.
CCTCCTCCGTGGGCCCGGCGCAGCCCACCCAAACCAGTGCCGCCGATGGCAAGAGCCGGCCTCTCAGTCTCATGATCCTTCCCTTCCGAGCTCGGGTCGTGGAGGTCCGCGACCGCGGGCCCAACCCTATCGTCTTCGCGCCGATCCAAGCACGATCATAGTGCTAGTGTCGGCCGCGAGGAGCCCCCGGGACTCCGACCTCGGTTCCTCTCCCTCCCCGCTAGCTGATCGTGCCTGGACATCTGAGACAGACTTTTGCGGCGCTCTCCGTTCGCCCGTTCCGCATCCTGTGGATCGGAACGATTTTCGCCTTCGTCGCCTTTTTCATGTCGATGGTTACCCAGAGTGTGGTGGCCTTTGAGCTCACCGGGCAGAACCGAGCCGTGGGGTTTGTGGTCTTCTCGCAGGGCATCATGATGTTCACCCTCGCCCCTCTGGGCGGCGCGCTTGCCGATCGCTGGCCCAAGCGCCGGGTGATCGCAGTCTGCCAGCTGTTGACGATGTCGGTCTTCTTTTGGATCGCGTGGGGTATCGCCAGCGAGCGCATCCAGATTGGTTGGCTGATGATGGGCTCGGCGGTGATGGGCACTTCCTTCGCGTTCATGGGCCCGGCGCGCCAGTCACTGGCGGTGGAGCTGGTCGGAAAGGCACGCCGAGGCAACGCAATAGCACTGACTCAGGTCGCGAATAGTGGATGCAGGGTGCTCGGCCCAGCGGTTGCGGGGGCTTTTCTGGCGTGGTCGACCGACGGAGTGTGGGCCGCCTACATCGTGATGGGCGTTCTCTACCTGATCTCGGTTCTGAGCCTGGGCTTGCTCCCGCGATCCGTCGTGTCTAGCGGCGCGTCCCGAGCCCGTCTACTCGATGACATCCTCGCCGGCCTTCGCTACGTGCGTGATCACCCCCAGCTGCGCCCGCTCATGCTCCTCTTTACGCTTGTCATCATCCTCGGCTTTCCATACATCACCCTATTGCCTGGCTTTGTACAGAACCAGCTCGGCTTGCCCACCGAGTCTTCGAGTGTGCAATTCGGAGTCACTGCTCTCGGTGCTCTGACGGCGAGCGTGGTGGTTGCGCGCTACGCCGACTCTCCCCGCTCCCCCGCTCTCTTCTCACTGATGGCCCTGGGGTTCGCCCTAAGTCTATTGGCCGTCGCCGCCGCCCCGAGCTTCTTCGGCCTTACCGTGATCGTCTTCGTGGCGGGAGTGTTCAGTGGCGGTTTCCAGACTCTCGCCGGCGCCGTGATCGTAGGCGCGACCGAGCCGAGATACGTGGGGCGAGTGATGTCGCTGACCATGCTTTCTTTCGCCGGCTTCGGTTTGATGGGACTGCCGATCGGCTATCTTGCCGACGTCTTGGGCGAGCGGACGGCTTTGGCCGTCATGGGTCTCGCGGTCGGTTCAGTAGTCCTCTGGCTGCGCCGCTCCAGCTCCTTTAAACGGCAGAGCTCCACCTAGCCCCGGAGAATGGGCCCGCGGCCCGTTCTCCGGCCCATCCCCTCCTGAGAACTACTCGCCTGTCCGATACTCGGATGATGAAATGGACTCCCTGGCGACTTCGATCGGCATCTGTGTGCCGCGGGTCGCCCAAACCGAAACTCTAGTACTGGAAGGGAGCCCCATGAAGCATACCGTTATCGGTGTCGACCTGGCCAAGGATGTGTTCGAGATCGCCGTGTCGCATGAGCCGGGAAAGGTGGCGGACCGGCATCGAGTCCGAAGAGCTGGCTTTTTGTCTTTCTTCGCACAACGCAAGCCCACGACGGTGGTCATGGAGGCCTGTGGCTCCGCGCACTACTGGGGCCGGGAAATAGGAGAGCTCGGCCACTCGGTCGTCCTGCTGCCACCCCACCTGACCCACCGCTATGTCGGCGCCCACAAGACCGATCGAACCGACACCAAAGGCATGCTCGAGGCGTATCGCAACGAAGACATCCTGCCTGTCCCTGTCAAGTCGCTCGAGCAACAAACGCTCACCACTCTGCATCGGATGCGCGCGGCCTACATCGGCGATCGTACGGCTCACTGCAACGCTCTACGCGGGCACTTGCGAGAATTCGGACACTTCATCCCTCTAGGACGTGCGCGCGTCGTGCCGAGGGTCCGAGAGCTGATCGCCGACGCCGAGACGGACATCCCCATGGCATTGCGCCCTCACTTCGCAGCGCAATGCGATCAGATCGAGCAGTTCCACGAGCGTATCGCGGAGATCGACAACCACATCCAAGCGCTCGCCAAACAGCTCGAAGCCGTGCAGCTGCTGATGACCATTCCTGGCATCGGGGTCCTGACCGCCACGGCCCTGGTGGCCTGGATCGGAGATGTCTCTCGCTTCAAGAGCGGACGCCATCTTGCCAGCTATCTCGGGCTCACGCCGCGCGAACACTCCAGTGGCGCACGACGCTGGCTCGGACGCATCAGCAAACGCGGCGACGGCTATCTGCGCACGCTCCTGATCCACGGGGCCCGCTCCGTGCTGTCGTGGGCGAAGAGAAAACAACCCCAAGGCCGCCTCCAACAGTGGGCGCTGCACGTCGATACCCGCCGAGGATCCAACAAAGCCGCCGTTGCCCTCGCCAACAAGTTGGCCCGCATTGTCTGGGCCGTGTGGACCCGTAAGCGCGCCTTCGAGCCCAAGCCGTTGCTCGCTGCTGCCTAAGACGACCGAACGACCACAACCTACTCGTAACCCCCATCCACTCACAGCTCGATCCAAGGACTTTGATGGTTTCCAGTCAGACTGGCGTGAGGGCACAAGCCGCTAGGAGCGTTGGCCCTCGAGGCCGTTTTCTCGGACGATTCGGCTCCCTCACGCGCACTTTTCCATCATGGCCCGGCGTGCACACATCGTCACGCCAATCTGAGGCCGGAGATACGTCTGCTGTCTGACCTACCACTCTCAGCCCGAAGACCGAGAAAACCAGAATCTCTCTATGAGTTGAAATCAACTACTTGACACGGGAGTCCAGATACACGCTCCTAGGCTCCAGAAATGATGGCTATCATTTCCTCCGCCTAGTTGTCTCTTGGCGCCGAGGACGGCGCACTTGGGCGTTGCTTCCTATTCGCTCACGGAAACGGCTCAGGACGAATACTCGGACACGCTCCTAGCCCCGGAGAACGGACCTGCGGCCCGTTCTCCGGCCCATCCCCGCCTGAGAACTACTCGCCTGTCCGAATTCTCGGACACGCTCCTAGCGTTTACGAAAGGCACACATGATCCTTACTTCGATGCTGCGGCGGCCCGGCGCGTCCGCCGGCGCGTCGATGTCGAAGGAAGTGTGCGGACACAGCCTGGCGCGGTCGAGTCGCGTGTCGAGCTGCTTCATCACGAGCACTTCGTCGGTCTGCATTCGCGGGAAGAAATAGAGCTTGTGGTCCGGATTGAAGGCCGGCATCGAGCTGCGCACCGGCTCTCCGTACCCACTGTACTCATAGTCGACAACGTCGTCGAACGAGAGAGTTCTTGCGTCGATCATCGCCAGCGGATTCTTGAGCACTTCGCGCTCGATCGGCTGCCAGGTGTTGAACCAGGCGAATTCCCATTGCTGGGACGGAGTCAGCTCCAAGCCGTGAGCGAGCAAGGTTCTCTCGGCGTTTCCTCGAGCATCTCTGACCGAGTAGTCGCAGTGAACGAAGCGCGCGTAGGCCTTGTTGAAGTCGCTGGTGTCCTCGGTCCGAACGACATGCTGGAGGATGAGGGCATGCTCCGCCCCGGTGAGCTCTTGGAGTAGACGAGCGATCTCGACGTAATAAGTGGCGCGGACTTCCCCATCCTGGTGAAAGTCTCCGACCTTCGATCGGTGCTTGGTGAGCATGAAGCCTGCCGAGTCGAGGCCGAGGTCCATGCCCCGTGCGTCGAAGATGTCGACCGCGCGCTTGCTGGTGTTGGCATGCCGCGACTCGCGATCGCCGATGCGAGGCATTTCGCTGCGACCTCTCCAATCAGGGTTGAGATATCGGACCTGAGCCGTCACTGACTGCATACGCTCTCCTCTTGGGTCGATGAGTGATTGTAGACCGGAGTGTGCGTGCGAAGCGAGGGCGCCCTCAGCGGCAGAGCCATGGCTCTGCCGCCGAGTTGGCATGGGAAGTGCTACAGACGGGTAGGATGCCTCACCGCAAAACAGCCTTTGTGAACAGACTCAGACGTCAGCTCCTGCCCTGGATCGCATACCCGGGCACGATGTTGGGGGCGTTCGCGCTCTATGCCCAACTCGACTTCATGGACGCCTCGATCCTGCTGAGCTCGTACGCGGCCGTGGTCCTGGGCGCCGCCGCAGTCACTTTGCTGGAGATGGTCATCCCCTACGACCGCGAGTGGCAGCCGGATACCGGCGACGTCAAGAACGATCTCATCTTCATGATGCTGGTGCAGATGGTTCTGCCGCAGATGCTGACTCTCCTGGCCGGAGTGAGCCTGGTGCGCATCCTGAGCGCATCCAATCGAGCTCTGGCGATCTGGCCTCACCACCTTCCGCTGATCGCCCAGGTTGGGATCATGCTGCTCGTTGCCGAGTTCCTTCGTTACTGGCTTCACGTCGCGGCTCACAAGGTACCGCTTCTGTGGCGTCTGCACGCAGTGCATCACTCTCCCCACAAGCTCTACTGGCTCAACGTCGGTCGCTTCCACCCGATAGAGAAAGCTCTGCAGTACATGCTCGACATGCTGCCGTTCATCCTGGTCGGAGTGAGCGAAGAGGTGCTAGCGCTCTACTTCGTCTTTTACGCCGTCAACGGATTCTTCCAGCACTCGAACGTGGACGCGAGGTACGGCCTTCTCAACTACGTGATCAGCGGCGCCGAATTGCACCGCTGGCACCACTCCATGGTCATCGAGGAGTCCAATCGAAACTACGGCAACAACCTGATTCTGTGGGACCTCCTATTCGGCAGCTGGTTTCTCCCCAAGGATCGGCGAGTCGGCGATCTAGGCCTGGTCAATCGCGGCTATCCACTCGATTTCGGCTCCCAGATGAAGACACCCTTTTCGGCCGGACTCGACAAAAGGACCGAGCCAAACAAATGAGGGCCGCGCTGAATCTCATGCTCTGGTGTCGGATGCAGCTCTATCGCTGGACCCATTGGAGGCCCTTGGTTGCGGCGGCAAAGAACCCACGCGCGGAGCAAGAGCGTTGGCTGATGCGACAGTTGGCTCGCAACGCCGAAACACGCTTCGGCCGCGAGCACGACTTCGCGTCGATCAGGACGATCGACGAATTCTCCAGCCGGGTGCCCATCCAGAGCTACGAGTCGCTGAGGCCCTACATCGAAGAGCAGGAGGAGACCGGTGAGCGCTCACTGAACCGTGACCCGCCGGTCCTGTACGCGCAGACCAGCGGAACCACCGGCAAGCCCAAGTTGATCCCCTACCTCCAATCGACCTTGGACGCCCATCGAAGGAGCCAAGGAGCTCAGGCCTACATTCAATACAGGAAGGTGCCTGGCGCCTACTCCGGCCGACTTCTGCCGATTGTCAGCCCGGCTGTCGAAGGCGCACTCGCCTCGGGCAGGCCCTTCGGTTCGGCCTCGGGTCACGTCTACAAAAACATGCCTCGATTGGCGCGAGCTAAGTACGTTCTGCCTTACGAGGTATTCGAGATCGAGGACTACGATCTCAAATACCTCACCATTCTCCGTCTCGCCCTCCCCTACCGCGACGTGAGTTTCATGGGCAGCGCTAACCCCTCGACCTTTGTTCGCCTGCTCGAGCTGATGCGAGAGCGACGAGAGGAGCTACTCGAAGATATCTGCGCTCAGGACTTCCGCTACCTCGAGCGACTGCCGGACTCGATCAAGGCTGCCATTCGAGCCCGCCTCCGAACGACTCCCAAGAGAGTCTCGGAATTGGAAAGTGCTCTCCGCTTGCCCGCTCCGGCCTTCAAGGACGTATGGCCGGAGCTCCGCCTGCTCACCACCTGGACCGGTGGAAGCTGTGGCATCGCATTGGGAGGGGTGTTGTCGGCTCTCCCCGAATCTACCGAGATCGCCGAGCTCGGCTACCTCTCGAGTGAGTTTCGCGGCACCATAACGGTCGACCTCCAACACGGTCTGGGAATGCCCACGATACTCGACAACTACTTCGAGTTTGCGGAGCGCGACAGCTGGGATGGCGGAGACACTCGCACCCTCACCGTCGATCAGCTGCAAGAGGGGGTCCAGTACTACGTGATCGTCACTACCGACGCCGGGCTGTGGCGTTACTTCATGAACGACCTGATCGAAGTCAGTGGGAGCTTCCACGCCACTCCCACGATCCGGTTCGTTCAGAAGGGAAAGGGCGTCACGAGTATCACCGGTGAGAAGCTCTACGAGAGCCAGGTCATCGCCGCGGTCCGGAGAGCGGAACGAGAGCTCGGTACTTCGCCGGCCTTCATGTTGATGCTGGCGCAAGCCAGGGAGTCGCGATACCGACTCGTTCTCGAGCTCGACCTCGATGTTTCGGAGGTCGGGCGATGGGAGGAAGCCGTGGAGAGCGCTCTAGGCGAGATCAACATCGAGTACGGTTCAAAGAGAAAGAGCGGGAGGCTAGGGCCCCTCGACATCGTTCCGGTGGCGGCCGGTGCTGGAGAGGCCTACAAGCGGCACATGCTTGCCCAGGGTCAGCGAGAGGGTCAATTCAAATTGTTGCCGCTGCAGTATGCCGAAGACTGCTCCTTCGATTTCTCGACGATGCGGCCTCGCAGGACTGGCTAGAGCCGCGATGAGCCAGCTTCGCTTCTTCCGCGTCGTCATTCCCTTTCGGCAACGCTTCAAGCACGGCTCGGCGGAGCGAGCCGAAACGCAAGCGGTGTGGGTGGAAGCTTCGCAAGGAGGCCTGCGAGGTGTCGGCGAGGGCTGCCCGCGAGAGTACGTCACCGGGGAGACCCTCGACTCTGCCGCCAGCTTCTTCGCGGAGCATCAGGCGTCGTGGGAGTCGAGCTTCCACAGCTACCGAGACTTGGCCGATTGGGCGAGCGCGCACGAGCCGTTGATCGATGCCGATCCAGCCGCCTGGTGCGCGGTCGAGCTCGCTTACCTTGACCTCTTCGCCAAGCAACGCGGCCAGTCGATTGAGGAGTGCCTTTCACTGGCGCCTACTCGCGGGGTCTTTCGATACACGGCGGTGGTCGGGGACGATGACGCCGCCGGCTTCGAAGAGACCGTCGAGCGCTACCGAGAGATGGGCTTTTGCGAATTCAAGATCAAACTCTCCCGCAACCTGGCGAGAGACTCGAACAAGCTCTCGATCCTGCGATCTCAGGGCATTGCGGACGACAGCGTTCGTGTCGACGCCAACAACCTTTGGAGCAACGCGACGGAGGCGCTGCGCCACCTCTCCGGAATGGAGGCAGCCTTCTTCGGTATCGAGGAACCGGTCGCTGCGAGTGACCTCAACGCCCTGCGAGAGATCCATCGGCGCACGGAGTGCAGAATCATTCTCGATGAGAGCTTTTCGCGAGCCTCACAGCTAGAGGCATTGGCCTCCGACCCCCAGACTTGGATCCTCAATGTCCGAGTTTCGAAGATGGGCGGGATCCGACGCTCTCTAGAAGTGCTTCGACGCGCCCGAGAGTTAGGGCTTCCAATCATCGTCGGGGCACAGGTGGGAGAGACCAGCCTACTGACCCGTGCCGGTATCGTGGTCGCCGGCGTTGCCGGCGCCTCATTGGTAGCACAAGAGGGCGCCTTCGGCACTCTCCTTCTCGCCGAGGATGTGTGCGATCCGCCTCTCATGTTCGGCGCCGGAGGTGTGCTCGACTGCGATGCGCTCGACCTTTCTTCTCGGCCAGGGCTCGGGATTGAGGTGTCGGCAGAAATGCCCATCTTCAGGGCCCTGATCTGACTCTCTAGGCGCTACGAAGTGCGGCCAGGTACTCAGGGTCGACTTTGGCCTTGATTGTTCTGCGATCGAGGCCGATCTTGTCCGCAGCGCCCACGTAGCTACCGGTGCGGTGGTAAGCGAGAGTAGCGTAGCGTCGAAGCAAGGTCTCGGCATCGAGACTCAGCTCCGAGATCTCGCTCGCCAGACTCGGCGTCAAGGTGGCCGGATGAGCGGGCCGGTAGCTGCCGCGGATCATCACATTGCGCGCACACTGTTCCAGCTCCCGGAAGTTCCCGGGCCACGGGTAGTCGTGGCCGAGGTGGGTCACGACCCAGTCCGCGACTTCGTGGGTCAGTGACTCTGCGTTCTCGGGCCCAACGAGATCGCTGACGATCACCTGCAGAAGAAGAGTCAGCTCCTTGCCCGACCGGTCGAGCTGCTGCTGCAGTGACGGCGTCCGGACCTGGTCGGCGCAGATCCGGTAGTAGAAGTCGGTCCTCATTCTGCCGGCCTCCATCTCCGCCTCGGGCTCGCGGTTGGTTGCGGCCACCAATTTCCCCTCGAAGGATCGATCCTCGGTGTCTCCCAGGCGCTGGAATGCCCGGGTCTGGAGAACTCGAAGCAGCTTTACCTGGATCTCCTCCGACACGTCGCCGATCTCGTCGAGAAAGACAGTCCCATGCGCCGGGCAGCCTTCAAGCCAGCCCCGCCGGTCGTCGAGCGCTCCGGTGAAGGCGCCCTTTCGATGCCCAAAGAGCTCGGACTCGATCAGGGTCGGTGATAGTGCCGAGAGATTCAGCGCGCGAAATGCGTCTCTGAAATCGGCCTTGAAAACCTTGCGGCGCGAATCGAAAGGTATGTACTGCGATAGCGCGATTCCCCGCGCCACCAGTTCCTTGCCGGTGCCGGAAGGGCCGGTGATGAGGGTCGTGGTCTCCCGCATTCGCTCGTAGAGACCCGACTGGTAGCGCCGCATATCGTGGGTGAAGACCGACTGCCAAACTTGCGCCCGCAGCTCGGCCACGGGTAACGAGGAGCCGTAGATCGACCTGAAGATGTGGTGAAATGCTCGGCGCAATTGGAAGAACCAGGCGAGGAGGAGATCGGGCGGGACGCGTCCTTGCACCTCGATCTCCGCAGGCAGGAAGGTCTCGAGATCTTCCAAGAACGTCTCCCAATTCGGCATCCGGACGGTGGAGCCTTCCGCCTTGATGAGCTCGAGTAGCTCCTCCGCGTAGTGGTTGTAGAGCGCGTAGTAGACGACATCTCGATAGAGCGCAAGGTCGCCGGCTTTGGTTGTCGAGCCCGTCAGCAGACGATCTCTCCATACCGGTATCCGTGCTCCGAGTCGATCTTGGATCTTGGCGACGTTAGGGCTGGAAATGGAACCGGCAATCGGATTCCAGGTCTCGCCATGAGCCTCGAAATCACTCCCCAGCGCGGCCCTTTCGAGCTCGACTCGGCGCGGCAGGAAGGGGTTGCAATAGGCAAGAGCCGCCACACCCTCTGCAAAGGGTCTTTCTTCATTCCACATGCCACTCATTGTACAGAAGAGGAACAGTCGTGATCGCGTTATGTATAGCCAGCGACTCGGCATTGCTCGCTGGGCGCCCGCTCCAAGACGGCGACAGGGGCGAAACCAACTTTTCCCCTCTCCCCATGCGGGCTGGGCGAGCGCGGGCTCGAGTGATTGGTAGGCTGCTGGCCGTGTCTGAGCGTGGAGAGGATCCGGAGCCCCTTCTCCTATCACCGCCGAGCAGCGTCGCTGCCGAAGTCGAGGTCGATGCCGATCTCGTTCGCCGGCTGCTCGAGGCGCAGCATCCTGATCTGGCGACGCAGCCGATCTCCAAATACGCCGAAGGCTGGGACAACAGCCTCTTTCGTATCGGAGAGTCCTGGCTCGCCCGTCTCCCTCGTCGTTCAGTGGCCGCGCCGCTCGTCGCGCTCGAGCTCGAGTGGTTGCCGCGCTTTGCACCCGAGCTGCCCCTGGCGCTCCCGGTTCCGATTCGAGCGGGCCTCCCCGGTGCGGGCTATCCCTGGCCTTGGTCGATCTCGCGCTGGCTACCGGGACGCCCGGCAGCGGGCTCCGATCTCGATCCGCATGGCGCGGCGACGGTTCTCGGACGGTTCCTAGCCGCCCTCCACGCGCTCGAAGTGCCTGAGGGTGCCCCGTCGAGCGCGCACCGAGGCGTGCCGCCCCGCCTGCGCGGCGAGCCCTTTCTCTCCACCCTTGCCGGGCTCCGCGACTCGGTCGATGGAGACCGGATCGCCAGAGTTTGGCATGCACTCACTGACGTTCAGGACTGGACCGGGCCGCCGGTGTGGTGCCATGGAGATTTGCACCCTTTCAACCTCCTGGTCGAGAACGGTCGGCTCTCCGCGGTGCTCGACTGGGGTGACTTCCATGCCGCCGAACCGGCCCCGGACCTCGCCGTCGCGTGGCTCCTGCTGCCACGGTCGGAACACCCGCGCTTCCGTGAAACATGTGGCCGGCTCGACGACGACACCTGGCAGCGTGGCAAGGCATGGGGTCTCTATCTAGCCGTGATGTTCGTCTCGGCCGGCCGCGCGGGCGCGGGTAGAGGCGCCACCCTGCTAGGCCGGGAGGCCCTAAGGCGAATTCTCGGTTGAGCGCGCCACCTCGCTGAGGTAGAAGCGTGTGCCGCAAAGCTCGATACATCTGTCGCTTCGGCAAGCTCCCACCCGTTCCGCAGCCCCTAGAACACCGACGCGGCCCTGGACTTCGAGATCAACGCCACTCATCCCCGCTCCACGACCGTCCTCGTCAGGCACGAAGCGCAACTCGCCATTGGCCAGCGCGAGGCAGAAGCCGTCGGCCCGCTGCGCCACCTCGATTCCGGCAATCGCGCCCCATCGCTCGGCCGTGCGCTTCGGGTCGTCGTCCTGAAACTCGCTTTTGAGACGAAGCCGAATCGCTCGGCTTCCTCGGCGCTGAACTTTTCTGACAACAGGTACAGCTCACGGGCCCGTGCCGAGCCGACGATGCGAGGCAGGGTCCAGGTACCTCCGAAGTCGCCGGACAACCCAGCGTTCAGATATGCCGTGGTGAACTTTGCCGACGCCGCCGCATAACGCAGATCAGCCGCAGCCGCCCACGAGAAACCACCGCCGGCGCAAGGTCCGTTGATCGCCGCGATCGTAACCTTCGGCATTTCACGGAGTAGCTTGGAGGAGCGCTGCAGGTCCTGGAGAACGCCGATCCGTGAATCCGTGCCGCCGGTGCCCAGTGTGTTCTTGGCGCCCAGGTCGCCACCGGCGCAGAATCCTCGTCCGGCGCCGGTGAGTACCACCACGCGGATGCTCTCATCGGCGGCGGCGCCCTCCAGTGCCGCAATCGCACCGCGCATCAGATCGGCGTTCATGGCATTTAGCTTTTCCGGTCGATTGAGCGTTACCGTGGCGATCCCGTTCTCGGCGTGGTAGTCGACAGGTCTATTCATGAGATCTCCGATGTGGGTTGTCGGTCTAGAGCCTCTCTCTCTCGAGAATGATATTCCGACAGGGCGAAGGCCCAAAGCCCGGCATGCGCACCCGCCGCAGCGCCGCACAGATTACGGCTTTCCTGCCCCCGCATGTCGCCCTAGGCTCGGCGACCCATGGTGTAGCGCCGCCTTCTTGGCTAGGATCGAGTTGACGCCACCCGGGCAAGAAGGGAGGATTCTTCGGGCCAGGGACACACGCTGAGGCGAGTCCATGCACGACATCCGGATCACCAACGCGCGGGCCCACAACCTCAGGGGCATCGACGTCTCGATCCCCAAGAACCAGCTGATCGTCGTCACCGGAGTGAGCGGCTCGGGCAAGTCCAGCCTCGTATTCGACATCCTCTTCGAGGAAGGACGCAAGCAATACCTGCGGTCGCTGGGCATCCTCTCCGGACTTGATGACGAGGACATGTTCGACACGATCTCGGGCCTTGCACCCACGATCGCGGTGCAACAGAGCATCATCCGCCAGAGCAATCCGCGCTCGACGGTCGGCTCGCGGACCCGGATCCTGAGCCTGCTTGGTGTCCTCGACGCCGCGGAAGGAGGGGTCACCTGCTCCTCCTGCGGCACGCCGGTGGATGACGACCTGAGCTGCGGCGCCTGCGGCACAACGGAAGAACGCCTGGAGGCGCGCTGCTTCTCGTACAACGCACCCGACGGCATGTGCATGAAGTGCTCCGGCCGGGGGGCGTACTACGAGATCGACCTGGACCGCCTCGTTCCGGACCGGTGCACCACACTGAAGGAGGTCTTCGACTCGCTCGGAATGACACCCGGTTATGCGAGGCTGCTGCTGAGGTCGTTTGGTGACTTCCTCGATACGCCCTTCTCCGAGCTCCCGGATGAGGTCAAGGAAGATGCCGTCCATGGCCACCATGTCGACAGCAATTCCCGGAGACGCAGCTACTGCCTGACGCGGATCTTCGAAGGTCGGGTCCTCAAGTACGGCGAAGACCCGAGCGGCATCTATGCGCTGCGTGTGTGCTCGGGCTGTGATGGGTTCCGGGTCGGCGAGGAAGCCCGCAGAGTCCTGCTGGGCGGGAGGCATATCGGCGCTCTCGGGAAGATGACCCTGACCGAGACCAGGGATTGGCTGCAAGCGCTGCCGAAACGGAATGCGCTGACGTCCTACGGAACCAGCCTACTGGCAGAGATCCTGCGCAAGACGAGTGCACTGGTCGATTCCCGCCTGGGCCATCTGTCTCTCTACAGGGAGATGCCTTCGTTGAGCGGAGGTGAGATCCAGCGCCTGTTCCTGAGCTCTCATCTCGACTCACGAATGGACTCTCTGATCTACATCCTCGATGAGCCCACGGTGGGGCTGCACGAATCGGAGAAGGCCGAGCTGCTGCGCGGGATCAACGCGTTGAAGGAGCTGGGGAACACGGTGATCGTGGTCGAGCACGACCGCAACACAATCGAGATGGCGGATCAGATCGTCGATCTGGGACCGGGAGCGGGAATCGAAGGCGGACGCGTCGTGTACCAGGGTGACTTCGAGGGCCTCCTCCGGTGCGACCAATCGATCACCGGGCAGTATCTCTCCGGGCGGGTCGAGATGCCGACGCGGTCCATCGATTCCGCTCTCGCCGGTGCCGAGACGGGAGCCGCGAACGCCTTGAACGATTTGATCCCCTGCCTGACGCTCCGGCATGCCCGGACCCACAATCTCCAGGATCTGACCGTGTCGTTTCCACTCGGAGTCCTCGTCGGGATAGCGGGCGTCTCCGGAAGCGGTCGCGCGCCAGCTGTCTGCGGGCCACTTCTCCTTCAACTCGAAGGGGGCGTGTTCCGCGTGCGGCGGCAGCGGCCGTCAGACGATCCTGCTGGGTGGCAATCTCAGGCTCGACAGCCCCTGTCCGGAATGCGAGGGCAAGAGATACAACGACGAAGCTCTGTCGGCGCGCTATCGGGGAAAGACGATCGTCGAGGTATTGGAGATGCGCGTCTCGGAGGCCGTCTCGTTCTTCGCGGACGACAAGGGGATCCGATCCAGGCTGGGACTGCTGGATCGGATCGGCATGGGCTACATCGGGCTCGGGCAACCCACGCCGAGTCTGAGCGGAGGCGAGTCTCAGAGAATCAAGATCGCGAAGGAGCTCGGCAGGCGGCGGAAGGGCAACGTGCTCTATGTGCTCGACGAGCCCACGACCGGCCTGAGCCTCTTCGACACGGCCCGACTCATCGAGCTGCTGTACGAGCTGGTCCGCAGCGGGAGCTCCGCGATCGTCGTCGAGCATGATCCGGTCGTTCTTTCGAGATGTGACTGGATCATAGAGCTCGGTCCGGAAGGAGGCGCGAACGGAGGTCGGATCATCGCACAGGGGACACCAGCAAACCTGCGGAGAGATCCGGACTCGATCACCGGCAGGTATCTGCCGATCGATTTCTGAAACAACACGCATGATCGATGCGCGCGACTACTGGCCGACGGAGAGCTGGCGGACGGCCGAGCCCGAAGCGGTGGGCATGTGCGCCCACCCTCTTGACGAGCTCGATAGGGCCCTCGGCTCCCGGTACCGCCACATGAACGGCATCGTAGTCGTCAGGAGAGGGTATGTGGTCTTCGAGCGATATGGCGCGGGATGGGGTCTCACCGACACCCACAACGTCGCCTCGGTGACCAAGAGCTTCCTTTCCGCCCTGGTCGGGATCGCCATCGAGGACGGCTGCATCGATAGTGTGGATCAGGAGGTCCTCGAGTTCTTTCCCGAGTACGTCCCTGGAGCCGATGAGACGCAGAAGCGCATCCTCACCCTCCGGCACCTTCTCACGATGACCGCGCCGGTAGCCTGGAAGACGGGAGCCTGGGGAGCCGAGCCGCTCAATCGCCTGCGCAGGCAGCGGGACTGGGTCCAGTACGGCCTGGATCTACTGGGCCGAAGCGGCGAGCTTGGGCGGTTCCAGTACAGCAGCGTCTGTCCCCACCTGCTCTCCGCGATCCTCACACGCACCACCGGGATGTCGGCGCGAGAGCTCGCCAACGAGCGTCTGTTCCGACCTCTCGGGATGAAGGCGATCCCTGGCTTCCCGTCGAGAAGTTCATCCTGCCTGCGATCGAGGGATGAGAGGTTGTCCGGGTCGAGGGTAGGCACTCCTTCAAGCTTCAGCACCGTCGAAGAGAATGACTTGACAAGCCACCTCCCCCGTCTTCAGATTCTGCAGCGCCTCGTTCACTTGAGGCAGCTCGATGTGAGCCGAAAGCAGATCGTCGAGGCGGAGCTTCCCTGCGAGATAAAAGTCGACGAAGCGAGGCATGTCGATGCGGAAGCGGTTCGAGCCCATGCTCGAGCCCTGTAGCTTGCGCTCCGCCAGCAGCTGATGCCCGGTGATCTCGATCTTGATCCCGAAGGGGATCATGCCGATGATGGTGGCAGTTCCCCCGGGCCGAAGCATCGACCAGGCCTGCTCCGCGGTCTGCTTCAAACCGATCGCCTCGAAGGAGTAATGCACGCCCCCGCTCGTGAGCTCCTTTACGGCCTGCACCGCGTCGCACTCTTTTGCATTGACCACATCAGTAGCTCCGAAGACCCGAGCCAGCTCGAGCTTCGACGGCACCACGTCGACCGCAATCACTCTGCTGGCACCTGCCAGGTCGGCGCCGTTGATCGTCGAAAGGCCAACGCCGCCGCAGCCGATCACCGCCACGGTGCTGCCAGGCTCGACGGCGGCGGTACGAAAGACCGAGCCGACACCCGTCATGACGCCACAGCCGATGAGGGCGGCTTTGTCCAGCGGCATGTCTTCACGGATCTTCACTACGGCGTTCTCGTGCACCAGCATCTGCTCCGCGAAAGACGAGAGATGGGCGAACTGCCCGATGCTCTCCTCGCCGCGGCGCAGGCGTGCGGGCTCCGTAGAAGAACGGTCCGTTTCCCGTCCACCGCAGCGGGCCGGGGACCCGCTGAGACAGTGATCGCAGTGACCGCAGAAGACGGAAAGGCAGGTGATGACGTGATCGCCCGGCTGAACGTGGCGCACGAGCTCACCCACCTGCTCGACGATACCGGCTGATTCGTGGCCGAGAATGATCGGGAGCTGAGTCGGCCACAGCCCGTCGACGAAATGGAGGTCGCTGTGGCAGACCCCGGCAGCGGCGGTGCGGATGAGCACCTCCAAGGGGCCCGGCTTGTCAATCTCGACGTTTTCGATGGCAAGGGGCTTTCCTACTTCTCGGAGCACTGCGGCCTTCATGGTTCTCTCCTTGGTGGTGGTTCGCGTCGAGCATTCTACCTCCCATGAACCGACTCGAGACCGCAATACCAGCGGCCCCAGACGGACACGGACTGCGTCGCTTTGACTGGGCCAGGAGCGTTCCGAGTATTCTTCCTGAGCCGTTTCCGTGAGCGAATAGGAAGCAACGCCTGAGTGCGCCGTCCTCGGCGCCAAAGGACAACTAGCCGCAGGAAATGATAGGAATCATTTCTGGAGGCTAGGCGTGCTGCTGGGGGAGCGGCTGAGTGAGCTGGTTCCCACTCATCATGCGCCCGGAGCGAGCGCTCTACTCGAGGGCCAGCCGGAAGGCGGCCATCTCCTGGGCGTTGCGTACCAGAAGGATGTCGCCGACCAGCGCCGGATGGTTCCACGTCTTGCTCTCGATCGCCGGGAAGCGCCCGAGCTCTGTGAACTCGTCCGGGGTCGCGCCGACCAGCGCGAGCTCGCCGCGCTCAGACAACACCAGCAGCACGTCCTGGTCGGCCAGCAAGACGAGCTGGCCGTGACCGTAGCGCCCACCTTTCCATTGACGAGTGCCGTCCTCGATGTCGATGCAGGCGAGAATGCCACCGTCGAAGCCGTAAACGTGGCCCTTGTGGATGACGAAATCATTGAAGAACGGCTTCAGCCGGTTCGAGGTCCAGCGCTCTTCGATGCTCCATCGGCCGGATGCGTAAGCGACACCGATGCGGCGCATACCGAGCGAACCACTGGCACCGGGAATGGTTATCAGGACATCGCCGTCGGCGGTCAGGGCCGGCTGTACGATGGGGCTACCGGGCCAGGGGTGCTGCCAGAGCAGCGTGCCGTCGGCCGGCGCTACGCCGACCGCTCCGGCTCCGCTGATCAGCAGGATCTGCTCGATCCCGTCGATCGTCGCCAGATGTGGGGAGCTATAGCTCTCGCTCCCCACCGGTCTCGGGCCGAACCAACGCGGATCGCCGGAGGCGAGCTCGTAGGCGACGAGCGCGTCGTCCGCGGAGATGACCACGATGTCGCCGACCAGCAGCGGCGAGCTCGAAAAGCCCCAGAACGGGGCCTCGGCTCCCGTGTCGGCCGCTGCGCTGCGCGACCACAAGAGGGTGCCGTCAGCGGCATCGAGTGCGTTCACGATGCCCGTCGCGCCGAAGGTGTAGACGCGACCGTTGCTGACAGTCGGTGTTGCGCGCGGACCCGCGCCGCCGTTCGCCTCCCAGAACCGAGCCGAATCGCTATGTCTCCATACCGGCTCGCCGCTGGCTAGACGGTAGGCGGCCACGACCTCATCGCCGCCTCTCTGCTCTTGGGTGTAGAACAGGTCGCCATAGACGGCGAAAGACGACCAGCCCGGTCCGACGGGCCGGCGCCAGAGCTCGACCGGCGGCGAAGCGGACCAGTCCGTTTTGACTCGAACACCCCGGATGATGCCGTTGCGATGCGGCCCGCGAAAGCCGGGCCAATCGGCGCCCGCAACCCCCTCCGGCGGAGTCGGCGACACCCGGGCCATATCCTCGTCGGCTGCAGCAAGCAATCGCTCTTCGGGGGTCGGCGACCAGCGCCAAGCGAAGTCCGATGCGCCGCTGCCACTGACGCCACCAGTCCGAAGGAGGATCCACACTCCACTCGCGATCAGGATCGTCGCGACCATCGTCGCGCGCCGACCCCCGGTGGAAAGGCGACGGCCGGCCATCGCCCCCGCTACGAGGCCGAGGACCAGAGCAGGGACAGCGTAGACGAAAAACAAGATCCCCTGACCCGCCTGCGCCAGTGATTCGTGGAGGAGGGGCCGCGTCGCGAAGAGGGTGATCACCATGAGGCCGAGTGTCCCCCAACGCTCGAGCCCTGGTGCCCGACTCAAGAGTGCCCACCACACGATGATCGCCAACGAGCAGATGGCTCCGCCAAGGATCCCGAAAATCATGGTTTCGGGCCAGACGAAAGGGACCACGAACCTGAACAGACACAGCAGAGCCGCGGCGAGCACGCCGGGCCACAGCCTGAGCGGCTTCCGAGGAAGCGGTGGTCTACGGCCGTCGTCCATTTTGTCGACTCTGGCGCCCAGAGGTCTAATTCGACAGTACCCTAGAGAGAGTTCAAGGTCGAGGCTCCGCTGGCGCGACGCCCACATGTTCAAGGAGATCCTCGAGTGCAGCGGTGTGCACACGGTGAAACTGCCGCCGAGAAGTCCGAATCGCGGTCGACAAACTCTCGATCTCCTACCCCGTGCTGTGGAACGGCTTAAGGAAGATCGTGGCTGGCTTCTCGGAGGACGAGAGAAGCAGGCGATGTTCTACGGCATCGCCGCGCGCGTCTATCGCGCCTAGAAGAAGACGTAGGATCGGACCACGACGTTCCTGCGGCAGGGAGCATCGTCGGGCGCGGTCGGGTCGATGCAGGCAGTGTGGAAAGACCAGCGCGAGACGGAGCCGTCGGTGACAGAGTCGTAGCACTTGAGCATCGAGACCTCGCTGGGCGTCTGCTGGGGGAACCAGTACCACTCGTGGTCTGGGTGGTAGGTGAAGCGGGTGGTCTCGCCGACGCGGTCATCGTAGACGCGGTAGTTGGTGATGTACGGCTGGTCGACGAAAGAGGGCCAGGCGCAGAGCACGAAAGGGTTCTGACGCACAGTCTCTATCGGCTTGGCGAGGTTGATCGACATGAAGCGCCGCGACATCTTCGCGTCGGCCTGCTCTTCCGTATAGCGCTGCTCGCGCCCGAAGTTTCGCAGGTTCTTGGTTAGCAGCTCGCGGCAGCGCATGCGACCACTGTTGTCGTTCAAGTCGTTGTGCACGAGGTTGGCGTAGTTGGCGTTCACACCGGGGTTCTTGTTGTCCTGGTCCTCGGTGCGGTCTCCCTGGTAGTCCTTGTCGAATACGTCGTGGTTGTACACGAACGCATCCGTCGCGCCCGGGAAAAACTCCAGCAGGAGCTTCTCGATCTCCGGGTAGAACACGCGCTCCACCTCCGCTGCGTCGTAGAAGTTCGCGCACTCGGACTCGCAGTGCGCCAGCGAGAGGCCAAGCTTGTCCATACACTCGGGGCTGGTCGGCTTCAGACCTGGGTAGTACTCCTCCACTCGTCGAGCATCGCGCATCACCTGCGGAAAATAGAGGCATCGCCGCCCGATGTCCTTCTCCTCCTTGCGCAATGCTTCTGCCTCGGCCTCACGCGCCGGGTCCCGCCAGAGGGCGTTGGACGAGACGATGGAGTAGGACGGCTGCTCGTGGACGGTGTAGCGCAGCGGAAGAGCGAGGCCGCCTTCAGGAGCTTCGATGTTGTTCGCCCTAATATATTCCAGGCACTCTGCGTAGCGACGAAACCCGGCGCCCCACTTGGTCTCGATGGGTCCGGGGGGAGCGTTGTCGAGCATGTCGATAACCGCCCGCCCGTGCCCCTCGGCAATCTGGGTGAACGCCGCCTCCGTCGCCGCCGCAGTTCCTGCATCCCCGCCCCGATCGAGCGACATGTAGGACAAACCTCCGTTCGCAGCGATGGGTGCCGGCTGCCCTTTCGTGCGTTGCGGGGGAGGCACATAAGCCGACAAGACTGTCTCCCCAACCGCTGCAATTTGATTCGCGATGACCTTGCGCTGGTCCATGGTACTCCCCCGGTTGATAGCCTCATCGTGCCACACAGGGCTTGTATTTTCCTAGTATCCCCCCGGTCACCCCGACGACGACGAAGGAAGGTGATGCTTTACGGCACTGCGGCAAGCATCTGTCGGGGCTAGCCTGCCTACACAGCGCGCCAGAACGCGCGCCGAGCCTCACCCGCCGGCCGCCGCGCGCCCCTTCATCTCCACCAGCAATACCTCGAGCCCCTCGTCGCCGGTGTTCGTCGGCAGGTGCGCCTCCGCGTCGTCGCAGGCCACCTGACCGGTCTCGCCCTGCGGCTGCTCCACGACCTCTCCCGACGGCAACTCGAACGTCGTCGGCTGGTCCTTCAGGAAGATCACGCAGTTCGCCGGATGGTGGTGCATCACCGACGTCTCGCCCGGCCCGTAGCGAATCCTCACCAGCCTTACCGTGTCGTTCTCGAACTCCACCGAGTAGTGATCCGGATCGGCGGTCACCGCATCCGGGTACTCCGGCATCGCGTCCGTGCCGGCCATCGCGCTGTCACTCATCTCTACCAGGATAAGCTCGAGGCCCTCGTCGCCGGTGTTGGTCGGCAGATGGTCCTCACCGTCCGTGCACGTCACCTGACCGGTCTCGCCCTGCGGCTGCTCCACGACCTCTCCTGACGGCAGCTCGAACGTCGTCGGCTGGTCCGACAGGAACACCGCGCAGTTCGGGGGGTGATGGTGCATCACCGACGACTCGCCGGCGCCGTAGCGGATGCGCAGCACCCGCACCGCATCGTTCTCGAACTCCACCGAGTAGTGATCCGGATCGGCGGTCACCGCATCCGGGTACGATACCGGCGCCTCGACGTCGGCGGCCGCCTCGGCGTCGGCGGCTGCCTCGCCCTCGTCCGGCGCCCCGCCGCCGCCACAGCCGAGTGCAAGCACCACCGCGATCACGATCGAAACCCCTACCCAGCCCAGCACGCTGCTTTTGGAACGGGCCTGCCCCTTCACCATGCTTGTCATAGCGTTCCCTCCTCGAGATTGAGATTGTCGTTAGGTCGTGGACTGTTTATCACAGTCGGCCTCGCAAGTGGCACCAGGCCTCTCTCCGTGTTGCGTCCATGAAGAAGGCGACATCCCGATCGATCGGCACGAGACTTTCGCGATCCTGGAACCAGTTGTGCCAGGAGCTCGATCCAGCGGACCGCTTCCTCGGCGCGTTCTTTCGTGAGTTGGCGCTAGCGCCCGCGGTAAGCGAGGGCCGGTGCCGTCAGGCCATCGGCGGCGCTATTCAGCCGGCGGAGTCCCCGGCGACGAGACCCAGGCCGGCCAGGATGAAGATGGCAAAGACCCCCACAAGAAAGTAGAAGAGCCAGCCGATCAGACAAACTCCGATCGCTCGACCGGTGCCCTTGTAGTCGAGAGCCTGTCGTACCGCCACCACCATCGCGACCAGCATCCAGATGCCCACGACGAAGTTGATGATGGAGCCGACGGCCGGCAGGAACCCGAAGACGCGAAGCAAGCCGGGACTCGACGCGAAGCCGATGGTGCGCAACAGCTCGCCGACGTTCGAATCGGTCTGCGGCTCGGGGAGGATCTTCGTGCCGATCAGGTAGGTCACACCCGCCCAAATGAACCAGCCAAGGAGGGAAAGTATGCTGGTGATTAGGACACCGACAATGCCGACCTCGCGGAAGCTCACGACGCCGGCCGCCAAGCTCGACAGAACCACCAGGGTCATCGCCTGACCCATGGCGCTGGTGTCCGCCTCGACCTCTTCGTAGATATCGACGTCGAGTTTCGCGGCTCCGATCACTCTCTGCGTGAAGGTCGACATCAGATCTCCTCTCCTCTGTTGCCGGTAGTATACTCAAAGAAGCGCGGCCCGCGATGAGCGCACCGAGGCTGTAGACCCCTGGCGGATTTGGCGGAGGCACTGTAAATGAGAACGCTGACAGTAGACCAGCGTTTCCGAAGTTCGAGTCGCATAGCTCGAGGTCATTCTGTTCGCTGGCAAGGCGCGCCGACGCAGGCATATTGGGAATCTGTCGAGGAGGTGCAACGCTGCCAGCGGGCAGAAGGGGCCGAGATAGGTGGCGCGAACTTCGGAAACGCTGGTCTAGGGTTGATATGTCTTGTCGCGTTGGCCTTGAGCGCCTGCGCAAACGAGGGGTCGGATCCCTCAGCGGCGGAGAGAGCCCAGGCTCCGGAGCCGGCACGTCAACCGAACATCATCGTGATCCTCGCCGACGATCTCGGCTATGCCGACATCTCGACCTACGGCGACCGGGTGGCGACACCCAACATCGATCGCATCGGCAAAGAGGGCGCGATCTTCGAGCAGGGCTATGTGACCACGCCGGTTTGCTCGCCTTCGCGCGCGGCCCTCATGACCGGTCGTTACCAGCAGCGCTATGGCTTCGAGCACAACGCTCGCGAGTCACCCGAGGTGCCTGATGTCGGCCTCATCGCCGGTGAGCTGACGATCGCCGATCATCTCAAGCGCGCCGGCTACGCGACCGGCATCGTTGGCAAGTGGCACCTCGGTTTCAAAGACGAACACTATCCGACCCATCGCGGCTTCGACGAGTTCTACGGTCATCTCTCGGGAGCAACGCAATTCGTCAATGTGCTCTCGCAAGGGGTTCATTCGATGGCGTTCGACGACGAACTTCGTGCCAGACCGCCTGAAGACCCGCGCACTGATCTCCTCGTTCGTGGAAGCGAGCCCCTCTCTCCGCCCAACCGAAGCGGAGGCAACCAAATCGTCGAAGGGCCCGAGAGGACGGTCCGCGAAGTGGCGGAGTACATCACCGACGTATTCGGTGAGAGATCGGTCGACTTCATCAGCCGGCACAAAGACGAGCCCTTTTTTCTTTAGTCCGCGTTCAATGCGCCGCATTCGCCCTTTCAAGTCACCCAGGAGCACTACGACCGCTTTCCGGACCAGAAAAACGAGCTCCTGCGCATCTACTTCGGGATGATCGCTGCCCTCGACGATGCGGTCGGGCGCATCCTCGACACTCTCGAGGAGAACGGTCTTGCCGACAACACCCTCGTCGTTTTCCTCGGCGATAACGGCTGCGCAGGCTATGTCCCGGGACTGTGCTCTTGCGAGCCGCTTTCGGGCGGCAAGGCCACCTTCTACGAGGGCGGCGTGCGAGTGCCGTTCTTGATGCGGTGGCCACAGGCGATCGAAGCGGGTAGCCGGGTGAGCACGCCGGTGTCTTCACTCGACATCCTGCCAACCGCAATCGCCGCCGCGGGGCAGACCGCGCCCGAGGGTCTCGCCCTCGACGGTCACAATCTCCTGCCGCTGTTCGAGGAAGGGGGTGGGGGTTCGCATCACGACCGTCTGGTATTCCGCATGTCTCCGGCCATTGCGGTTCGCCAGGGCGATATGAAGCTCATCAAGCCCAACCAGGATGAGCCCCTGGGCTTCCTCTACGACCTATCTGTGGACGTGCGCGAACAGAACAACCTCGCGGGTGAGCGCCCCGAGGTGATCCAGTCGCTCGAGGAGGAGATCGAAGACTGGCGATCGATCACGGTCGAGCCGCTTTGGGGTCCTCGCCCGCCGTTGACCTACTCGATCTGCAACATCGAGCCGATCGGCTTCGAGAACTAGCCTAGCGCAGGAAATGATGGCTATCATTTCCTGCGCTAGGCGCGCCCCGGCTAGTTGCCTTTTGGCGCCGAGGACGGCGCACCCGGGCGGTGCTTCCTATTCGCTCCGGGGAACGGCTCAGAAGGAACACTCGGACACGCTCCTCTAGGTCCCGAGCACGAAGCCGATGAGCTCGGGCTTCGTCGTGCGGTCGCCGAAGGCCACGACGATGTACTGTTTGCCCTCGTGCTCGAAGGTCATCGGCGCCGGCAGCGACCGCACGACTCCCTAGCCAGTGAGCTGATCCTCATTCCATCGGCGTGGCAGAGCTGTGCACTAGCACTAGCTCAGCCGAGTTCAGCGAGTGCGACGCGACGCGCACGGCATAGCTGCCATAGCGGCGCCATTACCTGCTAATCACGCCGCTCGGAGTTGTGTGCGTCAAGTTCTGCAATCGGATTTCTGGCCTTGGTGCTCCTCAGGTGTGATCCGTTCCGGTAGTCAGCGGCGGTCGTCAGAGAGGAGGCTGTGCGAGGTTCAGCTCCTGCCGCTAGCGGACTTGCTGCCCGACTCAGTTCCCGCCGGTCGTCATCGACACCGCGGTGTCACGGTTGTCGAGTGCGTCCAACCTCTGCCCAGGGCTAGGCCCTGAGAGCGCTACAGATAGCCGAGAGCTTCCAGCTGTCGTTTTTCCTCTTCGCTCAGGTTTCCCCGAATTGGTGCTGGAGTTTGCCGGCGTTCCGCATACCAGTCTTCCAGGTCTGCCTGCAAGCTCTGCGCTCGCTCGGGATTCTTTGAGTAGATGTTTTGGCCGGGCTCGGAGCTACTTATGAGAATGGGCAGCTCGCCGCTGACGTATTGTAGATAGGTCGATCGATCGAAGCGTGAGAAGGGGGTCACGATGATCTTTTCCGCCGATGGGATGGGAAGAACTAGCGTGTCGGTTGAGGTGCGTAGCGAGATCAACAGGTCGTAGGAGTGCTGCGAGAAGGCTCGATTTGTTGCTGGTGATGCTCGGCCGGCCAAGGCGGGAATAAGGCTCTTGGCGTCGAGATTGCTCGGCGCTTCCAGCCCGGCGAGCTCCAGCAAGGTCAGCCCGAGGTCGATGTTCTCGACTACCGTTTCGACTACCGGAGGCAGTCGATGGTCGGTTGCCACGAGGATCATGGGCACTCTTATCACGGGCTCGTAGAGGGAGGCGTGGTTGTAGAAAATTCCGCGCTCGCCGAGCATCTCGCCGTGGTCTGCCGTGATACCGACGATTGTGTTGTTGCGCCGACCGACAAGTTCCAGGTTGTTAAACAAGATCTTGAGGGCATAGTCCAGGTAGGCGATTTCACCGTCATAGGCCGCCGAGTAAACGCTTGGATCGGTGACGCCTGGCAGACTCGATGAAGCAGGGATGGCTCCCTTGACCATCTGGTCCTCGCGAAATGGCCTTACCTCCAGATTGGTCGGCACGGAGTTGGGTGTTGGCGATGAAAAATGCTCTACCAAAACCTTTGGCGGGTTGTACGGGATGTGGGGGTCGTAGAAATGAATCCAGGCGAAAAACGGTTTGTTCGGCAACTCGTGTAGCTGGTCCACCGCCAGCTGGGTGACTGCCTCCGCTCGGCGCTGAGGTTGGGGTGAGTTTTCGAAAATGTCGAATCCTTGCCCGAGGCCGCTACGACGGTCGTTCAGCAGATCGGTACCGACGACGGCGAAGGTGAAGTAGCCGCTATCTTTGAACGATTCCGCCAAGGTGGTGATGGCATCATTGAGCAGCCCCTCGCTGTTACTCAGGAGGCCGTGGTTTTTCGGGTAAAGGCCGGTCAGAATGGAGGCGTGCGATGGCTTGGTGATGTTGCTGGCTGCATAGGCCGCGTCGAACCGAGTTCCCGTTGCCGCCAGGCTGTCCAGGAAGGGGCTGGTCTCCTTCTCGTAGCCGTAGCAAGAAAGGTGGTCGGCTCGCAAGGTGTCGAGAGTAATGAGCAGCACGTTTGGCTTGTCGACCGCCGGCTCTGTAGAGCACGAGGCGCCTAGAAGTGCGATGAAGAGCAGTGCGAGACAGGCGAGTCGCGATCCACTCGCGCGCTTCGCTGAGTGGACCTGGAGATAGAATGGCATCGCTGGATTATATGAGCCTGGGCGCGAGGCAAGAAGGGCGACGTAGCGATAGGGATGGGTATTCTAGAAACCACGCGGGAAGGCGGAAGAGTGGGGGCACTGGTGCGGTTTCGTTTCCTGCCGCGCAGACGCCTACTAGGTCCTGAGCACGAAGGCGATGAACTCGGGCTTCGTCGTGCGGTCGCCGAAGGCCACGACGATGTACTGTTTGCCCTCGTGCTCGAAGGTCATCGGCGCCGGCAGCGACCGCACGACTCCCTAGCCAGTGAGCTGATCCTCATTCCATCGGCGTGGCAGAGCTGTGCACTAGCTCAGCCGAGTTCAGCCAATGCGCCGCGCCGCGCACGGCATAGCTGCCATAGCGGCGCCATTACCTGCTAATCACGCCGCTCGGCGCGCGTCGAGCCGCGCATTACGGCGTCGAGCTGCCCATGCGTTCGCTCGACCAAACCGATACGATGCCTGGCGCCCAAGGAAACGCCTATCCCTTTCTCGAGCTCTTTGGCCAGGCGGAGGTTGTGAAAATGGCCAGCAGCCAACTGCTCGGCCTGGTCTGGGCTCAGCACCCGTTTGTCGATCCCTCGCGGGCGCGACAATCCGGTCAGAGACGAGTTGGTCCAGACTCCCTGCAGGTCGGGTCTGCCGTCGGCGGTTCGTGGTGGCTCATAGGCGAAGACGGTCGCGGCGAGAAGCGGCGCCAGCGCGAAGGCGGTGAAAGTGTGTCGCCTCGATGAAGTCATGCTGCTGGGCGATTCTACCTACTAGCGTCGAGCCCCTCCCGAGGAGTAGACTAGCTATAGCTAGTGCCATGGGAGATCAAGAGCTCAAGGCGATGACGGCGGGGCTGGAGTGCCTGCCCCCCGAGAATCCAGTTTTCACGACAGCGAAGCCACTTTCCGAGTCCACGGTCGCGATCGTCTCCTCGGCGACATTGCGGCATCCGGACCAGGACAACTACGCCCCTCACGACATCTCGTTCCGGTTGCTCGACGGCCGTCGCGATGATCTGGTGCTGAGCCACTGGAGTCCCGGCCTCGATAGCACCGGCTTCGCTCTGGACCACAACGTGGTTTTCCCCATCGATCGCCTTCGCGAGCTCGAGTCCGAGGGCAAGATCGGGCATGTCTCGGATGTGCACATGGCGTTTGCCGGCAACCAACCTCAGCTCTCGGGCATCCAGCTCGACAGCGGACCGGCCGGGGCGAAGATCCTGCGAGAGGCCGGCGTCGACGTCGTGCTGCTGACCCCTGTCTGACAGATCTGTACGCGTACCGTGAGTACGCTGGCACACGCCTTCGAAGCGGCCGGAATGGCAACCGTGACTCTGGGCTCGATCCGAGCTCAGCTCGAGGGCACCGCGGCGCCGCGCGGTCTCTACTGCAACTTCCCGCTCGGCCGTCCTCTGGGGCGGCCCAATGATGCCGAATTCCAGCACCACGTTCTATGGCAGGCGCTGAGCATGGTTGATCGCGTCAGCGAGCAGACCATCGAGGACTTTCCCGACACGATCATCGATGACGGCGAGACCGCGTTGGCGTGCCCGCTGCCGCCGCGCCACGACCCCGACGCGCACCCCGCGGTCGACGAGGCACTCGGCATTCGCGGCGCCTACGATCGCGCCGTCTCGGACTGGGGAAACGCGGTGGGCACCGGTCGGACGGTGGACGCCGACCAGATCCCCGAGGCGGTCGGGGCCTTTGCCCGCTGCGCCGAGGGAACCCACTGGAAGAAAGCGGGTATCCCGGGCATTCCCGCCCGTGTCGCCCAGGATATCCGCGGCTACTACGAGATGGCCGCCATCGCGCTTGCCGACCACACGCCGGAAGCGTACGAGGCGACACGCTGGTTCTTCCATAAGACGCTTGCCGGCAAGGCGATTCTGGATTCGCGCGAAGCGATCAAGAATGCCGGCGAGACTCGGGACAAGTGGCACTTCCTGGCGCCCTTCGATCTGTAGACCGAGCCCGGCTGCCGAGGCTGGCGATGCTGGCCGCGCCCTGAACGAGAGCGGCGGCAGCTAGGCTGGCTACCGTAGCCGCGACGACGAGCTCGATCTAAAGAACTGAAGAAAAGGAGAAACGGAGAGAATTCTCGTACACTCAAACTTGCCGAGGGTGGCTCACTTCTAAAACGGTGAGTGGCTCACTTTCCAACCGTTGCCAATATTCTGGGGACGGCGCTACCAAGCGATCGTGGTGAGCAGGAAGAAGCGGCGCCGCTCGGGCGCATGGACTACATCCTTGCCCAGGGCGTCAAGGAGAATCTGATCTCGAGGCCTCAGGACGGTACTGTCAGGTTGAGCCGATGGGTGGCAGAGTCGGCCCATGAAAAGCAGCACGCCCAGCTACCGCGGTCACCGGTTTCCGCCCGAGATCATCACTCACGCAGTCTGGCTCTATCATCGCTTCTGCCTGAGCCTTCGCGACGTCGAGGATCTTCTGGCGGAGCGAGGAATCGTCGTCTCCTACGAGACCATCCGTCAATGGTGCCGGAAGTTCGGCACCGAGTACGCCCGCAACTTGAAGCGGCGAGGCGGCCGACTCGGTGACACGTGGTTCTTGGACGAAGTCTTCGTGAATATCCAGGGCCAGCGGCAGTATCTTTGGCGTGCCATCGATCAGGACGGAGGTGTGATCGACATCCTCGTGCAGCCACGCCGTGATCGAAAAGCAGCGGAACGCTTCTTCCGCAAGCTCTTGAAGGGCCAAGGGGCAGAACCGGTGCTCCTGGTGACCGACAAGCTGAGGAGTTATGGCGCAGCGCATCGGACCACCATGCCCTCCGTCAGGCACGATACGAGCCAGTACGCGAACAATCGGGCTGAGGTCTCCCATCAGCCGACCCGGCAGCGAGAGCGAAAGATGCGCCGCTTCAAGTCGCCCGGCCAGGCGCAGCGATTCCTCTCCGCTCACGGAGTCATCCGGAACCTTTTCCGCGTCGGGCGGCATCTCGTGAGCGCAGGCGACCACCGTACGCTGAGAGATCGTTCTTTCGGCGTCTGGCGGCAGGTGACGTGCGCCCGCTGAATCCGAGCCGACCAACCCTTGATGACGCCAGATCTCGCCTCGGCCAAGGCCAAGTTGACAATGCTCTCCCAAGGGCTCTTCCGTAATCTCCCTTCGCAGCTGCCATCAATCCGCGGAGGCTAATACCTGAAGGGCGTAGAAGGAGTAATGACACTCGGAGCGAGATGATCGTGTTACAACTAGCTAGCGGTAGCCTTGTTGGCCAGAAAGGTGCCCTGCATGAAACACAGAACGCTCGGCCCGACCGTCCTATTGCTGCTCTGGGCTGTCGCCTGCGGTGAGCCCAGGGGAAAAGATGACCCGGCGGCCGCGAGTGCAGGGGCCGCCGCAGGCGAGCAGGCTGGCCTGGAAAACGTGCCGTCTTCACAGCTCTACGATTTCGAGGGGGATCCGCTCGGCATGCTTCCCCACGGCTTCTCAGCGGCCCACTCAGGTCGCGGTGCCGAGGGCCGGTGGGAGGTGATCGAGGCCGGACCCGCTCCGTCCGGCCACCTCGCAGTCGCGCAGCTCGACGTCGATCGCACCAACTACCGCTTTCCGCTGTTGGTGCTCGACGCGCCTCGGGCGCGCGATGTGGAGCTGTCGGTGATGGGCCATCCAGTCTCGGGCACAAAGGACCAGGCCATCGGCTTGATATGGAGGTACCAGGACCCCGACAACTACTATGTCCTGCGGGCGAACGCTCTCGAAGACAATGTGGTCCTCTACAAGATGGAGAACGGCGAGCGGACAGATCTTCCTCTCCTCGGCAAGGGACGTTCCTACGGCATAGACGTCGACGTGCCGTTGCGGTCCTGGTCGAAGCTCGGCGTGCGCGCAGAGGGGCAGCTCTTCACTGCCTTTCTCGACGGTCGCGAGCTGTTCCAGGTGACTGACGAGACTTTCCAGAACCCGGGGCGCGTGGGCCTGTGGACCAAAGCCGACAGCGTCACCTGGTTCGACGATCTGCGCTTGGCGACCTTCGATGAAGGGGCAAGCGGCGAGGCCGCCGATCTGACCGAAGGCGACTGATGCCATGAGGAAACCTGTCAGCAACTGTGCCCTGCTCGGCTTCGCGCTAGTTTCCGTCTTCGCCCTCGGATGTGGCTCTGGCAGTGGCGAGGGCGAAGTCGTGGTCTACACCTCAGTCGATCAGGTGTTCTCCGAGCCCGTCTTCCGCTCGTGCGAGGAGCGCCTCGGGCTCCGAGTCAGGGGCGTCTTCGACACCGAGGAGACGAAGAGCACCGGCATTCTCAATCGTCTCCTCGCCGAGGCCGACCATCCGCAGGCCGACGTCTTCTGGTCCGGAGACCCGGTGCGGCCGTTTCTGCTCGACGAACGTGGTCTCATCGACCCCTACGTCTCTCCGGAGGCGGCTGCCGTGCCGGTGGGGTTCCGCGCCGAGGACGGAACCTGGACTGGCATCGCGGCGCGGGCCCGCGTCTTGCTGGTGAATCGTGAGCTCCTCTCCGAGGGGGATCGCCCCGACTCGATCCGCGATCTTGCCGATCCGCGCTGGCGTGGGCAGAGCGCCATCGCCAATCCGCTCTTCGGCACCACCACCATGCACGTCGCCGCGCTGGCGGTGATCTGGGGCGTAGATGAGGCACGCGCCTTCCTCGAGGCCCTTCAGGACAACCAGGTGCGCGTCGCCAGCTCGAACGGTGAGGTGAGACGTCTCGTCGCTTCTGGGCAGGTGGCTTTCGGACTGACTGACACCGACGATGCGTTCGTCGCGCTCTCGGAAGGTGATCCCGTCGAGGTTGCCTACCCGGACCAGGACGGCATCGGAACCCTGGTGATGCCGACCTCCGTGGTGCTGATCGCGGGTGCGCCACATCCTGCTGCGGGCAGACGCCTCGTCGACTGTCTTCTCTCTGCCACAAGCGAACGTCTGTTGGCAATGAGCGCCGCTCACATGCCGCTCCGCGACGACACGGTGGCCCCTGCTTCGGTACCAGCGGTGTCGAGCCTGAACGCGATGCAGGTCGACTACGCCGAAGTAGCGAAAACGATGGAGAGCTTGCAACCGTGGCTCCGCGAATGGGTCGGTCTCTGAGCCTTGGCGCTGGGGTCGGTCACGGCTGGCTGCACACGGCCGTGCACGAACGCTGGCGACGTTACCAGCGAGTCGGCGCGCTCGTGCTCGCGACGGTCTGCGTCGCGCTCGTCGCCTCCCTGCCTCTTCTCGCCCTCGTGGCCGAGCTGACTTCGTCTACTGTCGACAGTCTCAGCCTTCTTCAGCGGTGGGATCTGTGGGCGCTTTTTCTTCGCTCTGCAGCACGAGCTCTCCTCGTGACCCTCCTTTCCCTGGCCGTCGGCATCCCGCTGGGGTGCCTTTTCGGCCGCAGTGATCTTCCGCTGCGGCGCATACTGTGGCTGGTCCATGCCTTCCCGCTCTTTCTGCCGCCTTTCCTACTGGCACTGGGTTGGTTTCACCTCGTCGATCTGAGCGGTGTGGCCGGCGCCGGTATCGGCGGTCGTTCGCTCTCTGGTGAGCCGGCCGTGACTTGGGTGCTGACCTTCGCGCTGGCGCCGATCGTGACCACCCTGACCGCGTTTGCGCTGCGCGGCATCGAGCCTTCTCTCGAAGAGGCGGCTCTGGTGGTGGCTAGGCCGCTGCACGTGTTCCGCTCGGTCCTGCTCCCGGGCGCCGCGCCTGCCGTCGCCCTCGCCTCTGTCGTCGTCTTTTCGCTGGCCATCTCCGAGCTCGGGGTGCCTCTGTTTTTTGGCACGCGCGCCTACAGCGAAGTCGTGTTTTCCCGCTTGGCGGGGATCGACTTCAACCCCGGCGAGGCGGTCGCACTGGCGACGCCGCTGCTTGTCGCCGGTCTTCTCCTGGTCGTCGCCGAGCGCCGACTCTTCGGTCGGCGCCGCTTCGATCTGCTCGGCCTTCGCGAGTCACGACAGCCGATAGAGCTGGGACGTTGGCGGAGCCTTGCGACAGCGGTCGTGCTCGCATTGGCGGCAGCGGGGGTGGCTCCGCTCGCGGGCCTGGTCTGGCGTGCGATGGTAGGCCCGATTCGGCCAGGGCAGAAGCTGGCGTTGGGCGACAGTCTTTGGACGAGCCTGTCGACGGCGTTTATAGCGGCCGCCGCTGCCACCGCGATCGCTTGCGTTGTCGGGCACGCCCTGGTGCGGAGGTCGAGGATTGCGTCGATCTTGGACGGCTGTCTCTTTCTCGCTTTCGTGATGCCGTCGGCTGTGCTCGGCGTGGGGTTGATCTCGGCCTGGAACCGGCCGGCGACTCAGTGGGTGTATACAACGACCGCGATTCTGGTGATCGCCGGCTGTGGTCGGTACGCGATTCTGGCGGTCCGCTCCTCGGCCGTTGCGTTCGCGCAGTCTTCGCCGCAGCTGGAGGAGGGCGGCCAGGTTGCCGGCGCGTCTTTCTTGCGCCGGCTCGTCATGTTAGTGCTACGGCCCCACTGGCGGGGGTTGGCGCTGGCCTTTCTGCTCACTCTTGTCTTCTGTATGCGAGACCTCGATACCGTCGTCCTCTTCTATCCGCCTGGCGCAGAGCCGCTAACGGTGCGCCTCTTCACCCTCGAAGCCAACGGACCTCCGCGGCTCGTGGCCGCACTGGCGCTGGTTCAAGTGGTGCTGGTAGCCGGGGCGGTGACCGTGGGCTCGCTGCTGCTGTCGTTGGGGGCTCGACGCCGGTGAAAGAATCGACCGTTCTCCAGATCGAGGGCCTCGAGCTCGCATTCGGCACTAGGGCCGTCGTCCACGATCTCTCGCTCGCCGTCGCGCAAGGCGAGGTGGTCGCGGTGGCGGGAGCCTCGGGAACTGGCAAGACGACTCTCTTGCGTGCCGTGCTCGGTCTAGCTCGGCCGCGCCAGGGTGTCGTCCGTATCGCGGGACGCGAGGTGAGCCGAGGCGCGCGGATTCTCGTTCCTCCGGAGGAGAGGAACCTCGCCGTCGTCTTTCAGGATCTGGCTCTGTGGCCGCACCTCACCGTCGCGCGCAATCTCGGGTTCGTGCTCTCGGCCAAGGGCTTCAAGAGGTCCGATCGACACGTGCTGGTGGATGAGTGGCTGGAAAGAGTGGGCCTGGGCGACCGAGGTCGCGCCTACCCTGGAGACTTGTCTGGAGGCGAGCGTCAGCGGGTAGCTCTGGCGCGCGCTTTGGTCTACGAGCCAACAGCTCTGCTGCTTGACGAGCCTTTTGGGAGTCTGGACATCGCGCTGAAGGAACAGCTCATCGGTTTGGTGCGTGAGCTGCTTGCCGAGCGCCAGGTGCCGACGCTTCTGGTCACCCACGATCCCGACGAGGCCGGCGCCCTGGCCGACCGGGTAGCCATCCTCGAAGGTGGCACGATCCGACAGATCTGTGCCCCGGAGCAGCTGACGCCGTCGCCTCCTGGGTCCTTCGCCGAGTCGTTCGTCGGTCGTCTGTTACCGCGTTAGGGCGCTGTTGCACGATTCGACCCAGAGCGAGCCTGGGCCGCTTTTCCCAGCCATTCCGTCACGACACAGCGTAGGACTCTGGCCTGCCGAGCCCTGCCATCCGGTTAAGGATGTGAAACACCCGATCATGGCCTCTCTCGTCTGCGCCTTGCTGTTGCTCGCCTTCAGGTCGCCTCCGAGCCGTGACTTGTATCGGAAGAACCCGTTCTCAACGCGAGCCTGCTGTCGGTAACCCGACTCCTTCTGCCACTCTCGTCGTCCGACCTCACGAATCCTCTGAAGAGCCGCTTCTCGCTGCGCCCACGGGCCGTCCGTGGGCCCCGCACACACCGCCGAGCGACGAGGTGGGATCACGATCATGATGTCCTCTGTACCGGCCGCCGCGACCCGATCGTAGATCGACCTGTGGTCATAGGCCCCGTCTGCCGTGAAACGCCGGATTGGAACCTCGATCTGGGCGAGGAGATCAGGGAGCGTGGAGGCGTCGCCCTCGCTGCTCGCCGTGAGCTCGGCCGCCACGATGAAGCCCTCGTCATCCACTCCGCTGTGCAGCTTCCGCCAGTCCCGGCGCTTCCTCGATGCCTTGTACTTGTGCTGGTTCCACTCGCCAGAACCCAGGATCTTGAGCCCCGTGGAATCGACCACCAGGTGCATCGGGCCGTCCTGGGCTCGGGTCAGGGGTGGCACCTCGACGTCCTGGTTCCGGCGCGAGAGTGTGGTGTGGTCTGGGGCCTTGAGGTCCAGGCCCATCAAGCTCAGCAGCGAGTCCAGGAATCCCTCGGTCTGGCGAAGCGGTAGGCGGAACACGGCGCGCAGCGTCAACCCGGTCAAGATCGCGAGGTTCGAGTATCGTCGCTGCCCTCCGCGCAGACCGTTCTTCTGTGGCGTCCACGCAGCGATCGCCTCCTCGCTCAACCAGATCGTGACATCGCCACGGCTCCTGAGGCCACACTCGTACTCGCTCCAGTTTCTGACCCTGTACTTCGTCTTGTACTCGCGGTTGACTCGGCTCGACTTGCGTGCGGCCATGGCATCGCCCCCCTCCATGAATGGTCGGGATCCCGAGCCAATGCTACCGTCGGGGCCGAAGTCGATTCATGCACCAACGCCCATTCCCATCGATCCCTTCTATCTGACCTGGAAGGCGAAAGAGGTGGGCCTCAACACACGTTTCATCGAGCTGGCCGGGGCGATCAACGCGTGGATGCCCAACTTTGTAATCTCCCGCGTGGCCACGGCCCTCAACGATGAGGGTAAGGCACTGCGGGGAGCCCGAATCCTCATCTGCGGTATCGCCTACAAGGCCGACGTAGCGGACGTTCGGGAGACGCCGGCGGCCGAAATCATCAAGCGCCTTTTAGCGGAGGGAGCCGAGGTTTCGTACCACGACCCCCATGTCCCCGTTTTCCCGCCGATGCGAAGGTACGACATCGAGTTGACATCGGAGCCTCTGAGCGAGCACTTTTTGCGATCGCAGGACTGTGTCTTGATCGTCACCGACCACCGTGCGATTGACTGGGAGAGCGTCGGCAAGCTCGCCGGGCTGGTCGTAGATACGCGCAACGTCTTCTCGGACCCCAGCTCCGTCGATGCCCGTGTGTGAAGGCATAGGGTCGGATCTCCAATATGAAGATCTGCTGCGTCTGCGGAGCGAGCCCCAACTTCAGCTTGAAGGGCGACATCCGGGAAAGCCCGGAGTAGCCAGGGCCTGAGCCTTCTCCTCTCAGCGCCCCGCTTCGGCCCTCGCCGGCGGCCTCCTCTATCTACGACGACTGGGGCTCGGCCTGATCGTCGTATTCTCCGTGGGGCCGCGTCTCAACGCCCTCCGGCTCCTACTCCCGTCTCGTCAATCTGTGGAAAAGCCCTGAAGCTTCGAGTGCTGTGCCAGCAGGTCGAAGTGCGCATCCCGATGAAGGAGGCGCGCGTTGGCGAGGATCGTAGAGGCTGCGATTATCAGGTCGGTGGCTGGAATGGTGAGCCCTAGCCGCCGAAGCTGAAATCCGAGATCGGTGGCGAGATCAAAATCTGGAGGCCCGAGGTCGAGCCAGTGGAAACCCTGAAAATCCGCCTCCAGTTGCCGACGCTCCGAGTCCCCTGACGCGTAGGAGCAGATCTCAACCTGGATGACGCCGTTGACAGCGACCTGATCCGCGGCGATCACGTTTGCAACGGCATCCTGGACGCTCCGCAAACCGGAGCTCCGGTAGTACTCTATGAAAGCCGAGCTATCCACGACGATCATGGATCTCGCCGGAGCTGCTGCAAGGCCTCCTGGTCGAGATCCAACTGGATCCGCCCCCGGTGCGTCAAGGCGGCTCTGAGGCGGCGCCTACGTACGACCTCCGACAGGGCAATGCGGATGGTCTCCGCTTTTGTCGGCGCTTCGAGAGCTACTTTCGCTTGCTCCAACAGCTCAGGGTCGACCGTGATCGTCATACGGCTCATGGGCGTGCCTTTGAAGTCACCACTAGTATACACCGCTTGATTACACCGGGGTGGTGCGTTTCTCTCAATTCTCTTCAAGGCAACCTTGTGCCTCCTCAATACTCGTCTGCCGACAGGGTCGACGCTGGAGGTTCGCTCAGAACGGCAGTCGGCCTCATCTACCGCGAGAATCGGTAGGAATGATATGGTGAACGATTCTCTCGCGCGGTGCAGGTGCGCTAGCGCTGGCCAGGTGAGGCTTTGTTTCCTCAAGACAGCCCGTGGAGAGAGCCGCTCCGAGGCCCGCACGTTCAGGCGGCTTCGCGCCACTCGTATCGGTGATGGAGCCCTCCGACACGAGGCATCGAGACGACCTTCGCGGTCGGCGCCGGGGGCGGTGTCACTGGTCGCCTAGACGGCGTGTCCTTGCCGAGGCCGAGATGGGTGCGGTCCTCATGGAAGTAGTCGATGTAGGCGCGGGCGAGCCGGATGGCGTGCAGCTCGTGGACCACGATCACGTGATCGAAGAGCTCGCGGCGGCACCCACCGATCCAGCGCTCTGCCACAGGGTTTTGCCAGGGGCTTCGATAGGCAGTTCGACACACCTTGGTTCCCATCGACCGGACGAACCCGGCCACCGCCTTGCTGAAGATGGCGTCGCGGTCGAAGATCAGATACCTCGGTGCCGTGTCGTAGGGGAACGCCTCCCTCAGCTGCTGGATAACCCAGGCAGAGCTCGGGTTATACGTGGCGTTGAAGTGAAGGATCCGTCGTCGGTCGTGGTGGATGACGAACCAGCAGTACAGAACACGAACGAGGCGGTCGGGACGGTGAAGAAGTCCATCGCTGCGATGCATTCCTTGTGGTTGCGCAGGAAACTCAACCACCGTTGGACGACGTCGAGATCTGCCGGCCGTCGCGGCATGTACCGGGAGACGGTCGCCTCGGAGAGGCTGAAGCCCAGCTTCTCCAGTTCACCGTGAATCCGCGGAGCTCCCCAGTTGTTTTCCAGAGCCATCCTACGGATCAACTCGCGGATCTCCCCCTCAACTCTCGGCCGCCCTGGGCAGCGCTTGTGTCGGGAGATCTCGGTCCAGTAGCGCCGAAAACGCTCACGATGCCACTTCACTACGGTCTCCGGCTTCACAATGACGAGGCGTTCGGCCCAGCCGCTCCACACTCTTCTCATCGCCACCCAGAAGGCCCGACCGGCGTCGTCGAGTCGCGGGCCAGGTCGCTTCTGCTTCAGCGCGTCGACCTGCTGTTTCAAGGCGACGTTCTCTAGAACAAGATCGGACCGCGACCGAAAGACAAGTCGGCGCGCTCGGAGAACGATCGTGACTAGCATGAGGAAGAGCTTGGTCATGGCCGTATAGACTGACGGAAGCGGTTCGGGGACGCAACAGCCAATCGCGCCAGGGGTGAGGACTCGCGCTCTAATCTGCTGATTTCACAGGCGGATCTGTTTTGAGGAGCGACACCTAGCCGGCAGAGCAGCGGTCGAGAGGACAACCAGGGAGCGGCTTTCGGGCCGCTCCCTTTCTTTGTTGCCCGGCCGACCCGGGTTTTCACTCCGCCGCGCCCAGGCAACATCGGACCGCCGGGCTGGTCAGAGTTCATTGCCTGGATTCTCGGGTTGGCTGACGTATCATCGCCGTGCGTCTTGCGGGCCGGAGCCGCGCCGGGCGCATCGAACGATGGCGATAGGGCACTGCGTCCTCTCGAGACTCGCAACATGGTGAACCGGAAGAACCGCCGCTGGATCGGCGTGACCGTCTACGGTCTTGTTTTGCTCGAGAGTCTTCTTCGTCTGGTCTTCCCGGTCCCCGAGATTCTCAACTTCGACCGCGGCACCTACAGTCTGGCGGTAACCGCCGGGGCCCTCGAGCCGCGGTCGTCGCGGGCCAACGCGCGGATTCGATGGATCTCCGATCCGGACGGCGTCGACATCACTCACCGGCTCAGCCTCTATGGCTTCCGGGACCACAATTGGCGCCCCAAGCCAGTGAACGGGCCGCGCATCGCCATCGTCGGGGACAGTATGGTGGAGGGATTCATGGCCGGCGCGTCCGACACGATTCCGGCGGCATTCGAGGCTGAGCTCGATCGCGATCGGGGTGGCGAAGTCCTGAACATGGGAGTTGGAGCAGCCGGCTTGCGCGAGTACTCGATGCTGGTCCGAGACTCCGTCCCGCTTTTCCGTCCAGACCATCTCATTCTCGTTCTCTATCCGAATGACCTTATCGCCCCGTTCGAGCTGGGCCCCGGCTGGCAGGAGGGCGCCGTGGAGCCAGAGGTCTCACGGTGGTGGATCCCGCGGTTCTACTACCTGGTGCGTGGGCTGGCACGGGGCAGGCCGATCGCTCCCCGCTGGCGAGGGGAGCCGGCGTCTTTCGTCGCGGCCGTTCCGGATCCTCGGAATCCGTGGTCGGACGGCCGGAGAGCGTCCGAGATGGAGCAGTACGTGCGCCCCGACATCGCCGAGGCGATGAGGATGGGCCGTTTCAACGCCTTCGTGGCGAATCACTATGCGCGCATGAGGGAAACCCTTCAAAAGCCGGCTGAGTTGGGCGAGTATCTCACCTCCGTCAGGGACTACGTGGCCGGTTACTCGTGCCGTCTCTGGGTCGTCTACCTGCCGACGTTGCTCCAGGTTTGGGATGGCTACTTGCCGCATCAGCTCGAGTTCTCGGAAGGTAGTGGAGAGTCGCTGCTCGATGAGCGGTACCAAGCCCAGGCGCGAAGCCTCGAGGCGACCACACGAGAACTCTCGCTGCCATTGGGCGTACGTCAGATTTGTGAGATGAGGTGGTTGGGTGCGGCTGTTACGCAGTGTGTCGGCAGCGGTGTGTGGAGTTCCAGAACATCTCGAATCGGCCGCTGAGCCTCGCACAGCGCAGAGCCAGGATGGCGTTAGCGCCGTTGAGGCTCCAGTGCATCCCAGCGCGCTTGAGGCGGTGGCCGACGACGACCTTGCACCCGGCTTCAACGACGCCGGTCGAGGTGCAGAGCCCTTTGGCGCGGAAGCGATCGTAGCGCATACGGTGTTGGTTGCGTTGGAAGTACGCCGCCGCCTTGCGAGCCTCCTCACAGCTGGTCTGGTGCGTACGGAGGACTCCGAGAAGGGCGTCGAGGTCTCCGGCCTCGAGCTCGTCATAGCGCTGCCGAGCCCAGGCGGTGGCGAGGTCGCTGGAGGCTCCATAGATCGCCCGCGCCACCTCGCTGAGGTGCTCCATGGCGTGGAAGAGGTCGACGATCTGGGTCGCTTTGGGAAAGAGCTCGTCGGCGAGATTCCAGATCCACAGTGCCCCATCGCCGAGGAAGACCTGGCGTCGGGCTCGATCGAAGCCTCGACGCTTCGCTTCGCGCTCGACTCGCTGCCAGAAGGGAGCCACGGTTGAGTTGAGTCCACGTCCTGAGTAGCCGCCGTCTCGATGGCGGCGGAGTAGCTCACCGAGCCCCGATCGCGCACCGGGCGGTCCTCGTCGTCGCGGGTTTCGGCGCTCCAGAGCGTACAAAGCTTCACCTCCCGGGTCTTGGCCGATCCGTCGGGCTGCTTGCCCGGGCGGCCGGTAAGCTCGCAGCGGCGCATCGGCACCCCGGTGCCGTCCACTCCCAGGTAGAGCGTCTGCGGGATGTGTGAAGACTCGACGGGCTCGATGACCTGTTGCTCGTAGGCCGCAATCTCGCGCCCCAAGGCCTCCGAGGTGCGCTCCACCTGTTTGGCGCCGACCTCGATCCCCGAAAGCTCCGAGAGAAGCTCGCTGCCCTCCTGGAAGCTCACCAGGGCACCGACGGTGCCCACCATCCGGGTGACGGCCGGCGACAGCGAGCGGCCTTCGAGACCCAGCACACGGTCGCGAGGGCAGAAGCCTTTCTGACAGTGCAGACAGTCGTAATACGCCCGCTCCAGGTGCATCGATCCGAGGACGGTCTCGAAGCGTTTGGCCCGACGACCGGCGTAGCGAGCCGTCTGAGCGCAGTCGCACGGCGCCGCCGCACCGACGTGATCGGTGTGATCCGAATTGAGCCGCTGCTCCACTGCCCGTGCCGCCAGCTCGAGGGCCCGCCGGCGCGCGCTCGTCTCCAAGGCCTCGAAGTCGAGCGCCTCGAGCGCCTCTGGGCTGATCAGCGCCTCGACTTCGGTCGCGATCTCGGCCTCGAAAATCGTCTGGAGCCCCCTTTTTGCTCCTCCGGATCCTCCGCCCTTCGCAGTGCCGCGTCGCACAGCTGCTCGCTGATCTCGATCAGCTCCCGAGCCAGGCGCCGAAAGCGCCGGCACTCGTCAATCTGCGCTCTGGTGCGCTCGACGCCTGGGCCTGGGGGGATGACCTTGGTCACAGTCTTGCCCTCGACCCGGCGGGTGAGTGACCAGCTCGGGCCATGCCCCGGCTCGGAGGGCCGCGCACAGTGGCAGCCCGGCTTGCCGCACTTGCGGTAGCGTCCGACCAAAGATCCGGGGCGCATCTCGCCGATATTGCCCAGCAGCTCTCGCACTTCTCGGCGTCGCTTCTCTAGCTCGGCAAGGCGGGGCGGAGTGTCGGTCATGGCAGCCTCCATTCTGACAGTCTATAGAGCTGTCAGAACACTATCGCCAAGACCTACGGAACGTCAACCCGGATCCAGCTCATCACTCTGGTGTCGTGCACCCGCTGCCATTCCTCGACTTGACAGCGTCCCTGCGGCGGTTGGAGAGTACGGGCAATCGAACCTACTGGAGCTACGACGGGCACATGACGCCAAGCGGATACGCTGCGGCGGGGCAGGCCATCTTCGAGTGGTGGCGAGCCAACGAGGTAAAGTCCCGGTAGCGTCGGTGAACAAGCAATGAAGGAGATGAAGCGAGTTGGCCGAGTTACGTAGCTGCAGCGAAGAGGAGGAGCGCACCG
Organism: Acidobacteriota bacterium; assembly: GCA_963666215.2. GTDB lineage: Bacteria > Acidobacteriota > UBA890 > UBA890 > WLXD01. Next base: position 1,542,044 of record CAXWPL010000005.1, on the reverse strand, counting down.
ATCCCGAGCGAGACTCGGTCGGGTCGCAGGACCTCTACCTGGACTTGCTGAAGAGGGCGTTGATCAACACGCTCTACCTCGAGGACGAGGAGCGCATCTCTTACCTATGCCGTTGCCTGCGGGGCGAAGCTCAGTTCGACTACAGGGCACTTCATGACGTGAGCCTGGCGTCGCCCGAAGTCCACCAGGAGTACCTGCGCTCGCGGCGAATCGGTCAGTTCCCGTATCGGGACATCCACAACTCGGGCTTCAACCATTCGATGATCGGCAAGCTACGAATGGACAACCTCCATCACTGCATGGAGCTGATCCGGCGCGAGGGTATTCCAGGCGACCTGATGGAGTGCGGTGTATGGAGAGGAGGTGCCTGCATCTTCATGCGTGGCTATCTTCGCGCCTTCTCAATGGCCGATCGGCGGGTCTTTGTGGCGGATTCTTTCGATGGCCTGCCCACGCCGATGGAGAGCGATAGCCTTGACCTCAGCAAGGCCCAGTTTCCAGAACTGGCCGTGAGCCGCGAAGAGGTCGAGCGCAACTTCGAGCGCTACAATCTACTGGACGAGCAGGTGATCTTCCTGGAGGGATGGTTCAGCGAGACTCTGCCGGCGGCTCCGGTGGATCGGCTCGCGCTCCTGCGACTCGACGGAGATCTCTACAGCTCGACGATGGATACACTGGTCCATCAGTACGAGAATGTGGTGCCGGGCGGCATTGTCATTGTCGATGATTTCAACAACATCGCCGAGTGTCGGGCCGCTGTCGAAGACTTCTTCGGCAGGCGAGGAGAGGCATTGCCCGATACGAGGAGGTCGATTGGACAGCGGTTTGGTGGCGAAGGCCGTAGGGGATAGGGAGATGAGGTCGTTTGAGACCGCCTTTTCCGCGGACTTCCTGGATGCCTACCAACAGGGGTCCCTCGGCTACACGTACAAGGGCGTGCCCTGTCTCAAGAGTCCGATCGATCTGGCGATCTACCTCCGCCTGCTGTGGGCCGAGAAACCGAAGACAATTCTCGAAATCGGCTCGAAGGAGGGGGGCAGTGCCTTGTTCTTTTGTGACTCTGCCGCGACTTTCGACCTCGGCGCCACCGTTGTTTCGATCGACATGAACACTCCGACGAATCCGCCGGACTGTGACGGCCGCTTCCTCGAAGGTGATGTCGGGAACCTGGACGAGGTGTTCACGCAGCAAGACCTTTTCTCTTTACCTCGTCCGTGGCTGGTGGTCGAGGACTCGGCTCATACTCACGCGGGCTGCCTAGCGGCTCTGGACTTCTTCCGGAGTCACCTTTGCGCCGGTGAGCTCCTGGTGATCGAAGACGGTGTCCTGGCGGAGCTTGGGCTGTCGGACAAGTACTCCGGTGGGCCCAACCGCGCGATCGCGGAGTTCTTCGAGAGATGGCCAGGGTCGTTCGAGGTAGTCACTGACTACACCGATATGTTCGGGACCAACGCGACTTACAACCCCAACGGCTACTTGAGGCGCTGCCCTTGACTGCGCACGCCTTGCCTCGCGAACTCTTCCCGAAGAGCCGGCGAACGACGAGGTGGATGCGGGTCGGGGCGGCTCTGATCGTGACGTCGAGCCTGGGTGCGTGCTCGCGCCCATCCGAGGCCCTGAATGTCGTCCTCATAACGCTCGACACTCTGCGGGCGGACGCGCTCGGCACGTATGGCAACCCCTTGGGCCTTTCGCCCCACATCGACACGCTGGCTGCGTCGGCGACGGTTTTCGATAACGCCGTGAGCGCCATCGGAACGACTTTCCCCTCCCATACCACCATGCTCACCGGCCTCTATCCGAGAGACCACGGCGTGCGCTGGAACGGTGATGGGCTCGGCGACGGGTTCACAACCCTCGCTGAGACGCTCGCCGAGCGCGGCTATCAGACGGCCGCCTTCGTCAGCGTCAGTTCCCTGCTGACCCGTGGAGGCTTGCACCAGGGCTTCTCCGTCCAGATCGATCCGCCGGAGAAGTCGCCCCATGCCCTGCCGAGCGAGGAAGTCAACCAACGAGCCCTGTCCTGGCTCGATGTTCGCTCGGAAGAGCCCTTTTTCTAGTGGCTTCACTACTTTGACACTCACACTCCCTATCGCCTGTCGCCCCATGCTCGGGAGAGACATGCCAGCGCGGGATACAAGGGGCCGTTTGCAGAGGGTGCCGAGGTTGGGGCGCTGCTTGGCCTCGGTGATGCGATTCCCTGGAGCGCCGAGGAGCGAGCGGCGCTCAGGGCGCTCTACGACGGCGAAGTGCTCGCGGTGGACCGATTCGTTGGGCAGGTGCTGGCCGAATTGCGCGATCGCGATCTGATGGGCACCACTCTCGTTGTCCTGGCGTCGGACCATGGGGAAGCGCTCGGGGAGCACGACGCAATAGGCCACGGCTGGATTCTCTGGCAGCCCGTGCTCCACGTCCCCCTGATCATCCGAGTGCCTGAAGCTCGTACGCCAAAGAGGATCGCAGGCCGGGTGGGCTTGATCGACGTCACGCCGACGATCCTGGACTTGCTCGGCGTCCCGATTCCGCAGAACCTCGCGGGGCGTTCGCTGGCCGCTGCCCTGAGGGGCGAGCCGCTTGCGCCCCGCCGCTACTTCGCCGAGGTCCGTTCTCTCGGCGAGCAGCAGTTTGACGAGGCCCCGGACGTGGACCACTTTGCGGTCTTCGACTCCAATCTGAAGGCGATCTGGAGCGAGGGCTCATTTCGCTTCTTCGATCTCGTGCAGGACCCGGAAGAGCTTGACGGCGGCGCTCCGGATCCCGACGACCCTCGGCATCGAGAGTTGGTGAGACTCCTCGCGGCCTACTGGCTGTCCGTCCAAGAGTCCCCGGCCAGCGAACTGGAAGCCGAGGACATCGAGGAGCTACGAGCGCTCGGGTATCTCCCATGACGGGGCAGCGCGGGTCGAGCGAGGTGGCGGAGCCGAGGCTCTCGATCGTCGTGGCCGTCCACAACATGCGCCGGGAAGCCCCGCGCACTCTGTACTCGTTGTCGGCGGCCTTTCAGCGAAGAGTCGGCCCGCGGGAGTACGAGGTGATCGTGGTCGAGAACGGTTCGTCTCAGCCGTTGGCGCCCGGCCTCGTCGAGAGTTTCGGCGATAACTTCCGCTACTTCTTTCTCGAGGACCCGCCGGGGCATTGTCAACTTGGCCTTGGTCGAGGCGAGATCTGGCGTTATCGAGGGTCTGCCGGCTCGGATTCAGGAGACACACGTCACCTGCCTCCAGACGCCGAAGGAGCGATCTCGCAGCGTCCGGTGGTTGGCTGAGCTGACGAGGTGCCGCCCAACGCGGAACAGGTTCTGGATGACTGCGTGAGCGGAGAGAAAGCGTTGCGCTTGGCCGGGCGACTTGAAGCGACGCATCTGTCGCTCTCGCTGACGCGTCGGCTGGTGGGAAACCTCAGCTCGGTTGTTGGCGTACTGCCTCGTTTCGTGCCGGACGGAGGGCATGATGGTCCGCTGCGCCGCGCCGTAGCTCCTGCTTGTCGGTCACTAGGCGTAGCGGCTCTGCTCCTTGGCCCTTCAACAGCTTGCGGAAGAAGCGTTCGGCTGCCTTTCGATCACGACGTGGCTGCACAAGGATGTCGATCACGTCGCCGTCCTGGTCGACGGCACGCCACAGGTACTGCCTCTTGCCCTGGATGGTCACGAAGACTTCGTCCAAGAACCACGTGTCGCCCAATCGCCCGTCGCGCCGCTTCAGCTTACGGGCGTACTCGGTGCCAAACTTCCGGCACCATTGACGGATGGTCTCGTAGGAGACGACGATTCCCCGCTCCGCAAGGAGATCCTCGACGTCGCGAAGGCTCAGGCAGAAGCGATAGTAGAGCCAGACGGCGTGAGTGATGATCTCGGGCGGGAACCGGTGGCCGCGGTAGCTGGGTGTGCTGCTCTTCATGGGCTGACTCTGCCACCCATCGGCTCAACCTGACAGTACCTCGCTCAGGACTGGCGGCTTTCCAGACTCGCCGCGAGCTCGCCCTCGAAAACCTGGCTCTTCGGCAGCAGCTCTCAGTGCTTCAGGCCGCGAAGCGGCCGTTGTTGACCACCGTCGATCGGGTCTTCTGGAGCATTCTCCGGCGCCGATGGAGTCGTTGGAAGCAGGCGCTCGTGATCGTCCAGCCCGAGACGGTCGTCCGCTGGCACCGGCAAGGATAGACTTAGAGTCCGGGAAGAAGAACGCGTGAGCAACGATCAACGAATCCACACCAAACGCAAAGGCTCTCAGAGCCCGATCGCCGAAAGTCGAGCGATGCAGCGACTCATCAACCGGTTGCGGGGCGTTGGCTTGGCCCCGAGAGGTGTGCACCGTTTCACCACCCACGAGGATGCGGACAAGTGGCTGATTCGCCAGATGGCACGTATTCACGCGCGCCAGAGCTCGAAGACCTCGTCGAGCTCTGCCGGCGGCTAAACGAAGCCGGGGTCCGCTACATCCTTATCGGGGGTTTCGCGGTGATCCTTCATGGGTTCGTACGCGGGACCAAAGACATCGACCTTCTGGTCGACACCACACCAGCGAACGTGCAGAGGATTCGCGAGGCGCTCTCGTATCTAGAGGACAATGCAGTCGCAGAGGTGAGGGATGACGAGATCTCGCGCTATGCCGTAGTGCGGGTGGCGGACGAAATCATCGTGGATCTGATGGCGAGGGCGTGCGGCATCGACTTCGCCCAGGCAACCATCGAAGCGGGCGTCGAGACGATCGAGATTGAAGGCGTTCCAGTACCTGTAGCGACCAAGGAAATGCTCATCCGGATGAAGGACACGGTTCGCCCGAGCGACGCAGCCGACGTTGGGTACCTCAAGACCAGAGTCGCCGAAGAGGATTGATGCAACGAGCCGCCGCCGACCTTCCACGAAGCACCCGCCCCCTGGGTGAGAGGTACTAGGCACTCCCGACCCGCGCTTCTTGATCCCCACGGCGTTGGTGCATGAAATCGCCTTTGGCCCCGACGGTAGCATCGGTTCGGAGCCCGATCATTCATGGAGATCGAGGGGGCAATGCCATGGCCGCACGGAAGTCGAGCCGAGTCAACCGCGAGTACAAGACAAAGTACAGAGTCCGGAACTGGAGGAAGTACGAGCGTGGCCTCAGGAGCCGCGGCGATGTCACGATCTGGCTGAGCGAGGAGGCGATCGCCGCGTGGACACCACCGAAGAACGGCCTCCGTGGAGGCCAGCGACTTTACTCGAACCTCGCGATCTTGACTGCGTTGACGCTGAGAATGGTCTTCTGTCTGCCGCTTCGCCAGACCGAGGGATTCCTGGACTCGCTGCTGAGCTTGATGGGCCTGGACCTCAAGGCCCCAGACCACACCACACTCTCGCGCCGGAACCAGGACGTCGAGGTGCCGCCCTTGATCCGAGCCCACGATGGCCCGATCCACCTGGTCGTCGATTCCACGGGGCTCAAGATCCTGGGTTCTGGCGAGTGGAACGTGCACAAGTACAAGGCATCGAGGAAGCGCCGGGACTGGCGGAAGCTGCACATCGGAGTGGATGACGAGGGCTTCATCGTGGCGGCCGAGCTCACGGCGAGCAGCGAGGGCGACGCCTCCACCCTCCCTGATCTCCTCGACCAGATCGAGGCTCCAATCCGGCGTTTCACGGCGGACGGAGCCTATGACCACAGATCGATCTACGATCGCATCGGGGCGGCCGGTACAGAGGACGTCCTGATCGTGATCCCGCCTCGTCACTCGGCGGTGTCCGCGGAGTCCACGGACGGTCCGTGGGCGCAGCGAGACGCGGCTTTGCAGAGTATCCACAACGTCGGACGACGAGAATGGCAGAAGGAGTCGGGCTATCGGCAGCAGGCTCGGGTTGAGAACGGGTTCTTCCGATACAAGTCGCTGCTGGGAGGCGGCCTGAAGGCGAGGCACAGCAAGGCGCAGACGAGAGAAGTCATGATCGGGTGTCACATCCTCAACCGGATGGCCGAGCTCGGCAGACCGAAGTCCTACGCCGTAGTGTCCTGAGCGAGGGGATTGGGAAAGCGGTCCCGACTCGCTCCGGGTTGAATCGTGCAACAAGGCCCCCCATCGGGGCAGTTCCTATTCTGCATCAGTTCGGGTAGTCAGGTTCGGACGAGGCTGTGCGAGGTTCGGGGAGCGCAGCCTCCCTTCGGATCCGTCCGCCGGTCGCGCGTGAGTTCACGCTGCCCTTTCGAAGGCCGCGGGGCTGAGGAATCCGAGCGTCGAGTGCTGGCGTCTCAGGTTGTAGAACCCTTCGAGGTAAGAAACCGCTTCGTCGTGAGCTCGCTGCCGAGTCTCGAAGGGTCGGTCCCAGGCCTCGGTCTTGAGAGTGTCGAAAAAGCTCTCCAAGACCGCATTGTCGTAACAGTTTCCGACGCCCGACATGCTGCAGCGAAACCGCAGCTCAGCCAGGCGATCCTGGTAAGCCTTCGAGGCGTATTGATTGGGTTCAAGGGGTCGTCGCAACGTTGCCTTGGTGAGCAGAGTGTACAAGCTCATCGAAGACTTCGGCAGGGGTTCTGAGCGGTCACGGTTTCGTGGACACCAAGTTAAGCCCCATCGGGGCAGTTCCTACTCTGCATCAGTTCGGGTAGTCAGCTTCGGACGAGGCTGTGGGAGGTTCGGGGAGCGCAGCCTCCCTTCGGATCCGGCCGCCGGTCGCACGTGAGTTCACGCTGCCCCTTCGAAGGCCTCGGGGCTGAGGAATCCGAGCGTCGAATACTGGCGTCTCAGGTCGTAGAACACTTCGAGGTAAGAAACCGCTTCGTCGTGAGCTCGCTGACGAGTCTCGAAGGGTCGGTCCCAGATCTCGGTCTTGAGACTGTCGAAGAAGCTCTCCAAGACCGCATTGTCATGACAATTTCCGACGCCGGACATGCTGCAGCGAAACCGCAGCTCAGCCAGCCGATCCTGGTAAGCCTTCGAGGCGTACTGCTTAGGTTCAAGGAGTCGTCGCAGCGTTGCCTTGGTGAGCAGAGTGTACAAACTCATCGAAGACTTCGGCAGGGGTTCTCCAGCCGAGGGTCTTGCGAGGTCGGCCGTTGAGGGCGAGCGCGACCGCGGCGAGGTCGCCGCAGGAGTATCTGACAAGGTCGGTGCCCTTCGGGAAGTACTGGCGTAGCAGTCCGTTGGTGTTCTCGTTGGTGCCCCGCTGCCAGGGGCTGTGCGGGTCGCAGAAGTAGATCGCGAGGCCGGTATCGACGCGGAGTTGAGCGTGTTGCGCCATCTCGGCGCCCTGGTCCCAGGTCAAGGACCGGCGGAGCTGCTCGGGCAGCGTGGTGATCGACGCCGCGATCGCGTCACGGACGGCTTCGGCGCCGTGCCCGGCGAGCGCCGGCCCGTTCTTCACCCTCGATTCGCTACCGTGACCTTCCATGCGGGGCAGGTGCAGCAGCATCGTGAACCGCGTAGTCCGTTCGACGAGGGTCCCGATCGCTGAGCTCTCGAGCCCGACGATCAGGTCGCCTTCCCAGTGACCCGGCACGGCCCTGTCGCCGGCTTCGGCGGGGCGTTCGCTGATCATGATCTCCGGAGTCACAAATTTCTTGCCTCGCCCCCGGGTTCGCGCATGCGGCACTCGTAGCGCTCGCCCGGTTCGCAGGCACGCGACGAGCTCGCGTTTGAGGGCTCCTTGACCTTGGATGTAGAGCGCTTGGTAGATCGCCTCGTGAGAGATCCGCATCGACTCATTATGGGGGAAATCCATCCGAAGCCGGTTCGAGATCGGCTCCGGACTCCAGGATTTCGCCCAACGCCGATCCTGGCGACGGCCGTGCCGGCGGCCGATCCAACGCACATCCGGACCCGGCACCAGCTCCCCGTCAGGCCTTGCGATCACGCCGGCGAGGCGGTTCTGCACGTACTCACGCAAGGCGTCGTTCGCGGCAAGCTTGGAGACCTTCGGACGGCTGGCGCGCCGCTCCGCGTGCCACTGCGCAGTCGTTGCCCGATAAGTTACGGCACGGCTGCGAGTCGACGCGTTGCGGCGCAGCTCCCGCGAAATCGTCGACGGTGAACGACCCAGGCGTCGAGCGATCTCACGTACCCCAACATGCTGAGCGTGAAGGATGGCGATCTCTTCACGCTCGGCGAACGACAGATAACGCCCCGACACCGGAGCCAACGAGATAGGTCGCATTCCACCAGCTTGCCTGAACCATCTCGACCCGACAGCCGGCGACACCCCAGCCTCTGTTGCGGCGTCCTCGCTGGACGCCCCACGAGCGATCGTCTCCCAGAACCGGATCCGGTCCTCGCGCCGCGCTGTCGAGGGCCGGCCAGGTAACCGCATCTGGCCACGCATCGCTCGAATCGCACCCTGACACTTGCCAACTCCCATCGAAACACCTCCATCACGAGATGTTGCGACGACCAGTTGAATCCGCCGTTCGTCTGGAAAGTTCAGCGAACGATCCAGGCCGCCTCCTATACGATACAGAACGTAGTCGTCGTTCGCCCACGCAGGTTGCCAGTGGCGATAGCGCAGCGCTGTCGTAAGCGTGTAGATGTACGGGCAGGGGAATTCCTCGCCGGCCGGATCAAAAGTCTCGTAGGGGATCGGGTGTGTGAGAAAGCGCATGGCGCGGTTTACGTTGCACATGCTCTTGAGCGCCCCTGGAGCGGGACTGTGTGAGACGCGGATGTCGTCGCCTATGCAGCTGTCCGTTCCGACGTTTTCATGTATCCAACGCGCTCCTGCGGTGGCGTAAGCGATCCGTTCCGAACGATACTGGACCAGCTTGTTCGCGTTCCAGATGGCGACCACGCTGAGAACAACAATGGCCGGCAGCGCGAACCTGACGAGCTTGCGAACCGGGAGCTGCAGAAACACGGCCACTCCGACCAGCAGTGGAAGGACGGCGTACAGTGAATACGTCGCGCGACTTGGGAGAAACAGCAGCCCGGCGGAGTTCACTGACCACCAACTCGATCCCAACACCCGGGCCAACGCCAAGGCGATGAGTAGCGGGGCTCCGACCCGCAGGAAGATCTGTTGGAGCTTCGAAAACTCCCGTCGTCCCATCATCACGGTGAGGCCGGACACGAGCAAGGGTAGCGTCGCCGGGTCGTTGTAGCGTCCGTAGATGAATGTTGCGGACCCAGGGTCCATACCGAACTTCCGGGTCAGGTGCAGCATCCCGAAGGCAACGAATGCGGCGATGGTCGTTCCCGCAAACGCCGCGACCACTCGCCGGAGATGGGCCGACTCGCTCTTGTCCCGTGTCCACGCACCCATGACGAAGAACAGGGCGGGGAGGAACCCGGTGCTGATCATCAGATAGGTGCCCTGGTTGAGAGCCATCTTGATGAGGGTCAGGAGGTCAGCTGGGCTGTCGATCAGATCGGGCAACGACTGGAGGTACAAGGCTTCACGGGTCGACACGGCGTTTGCCATCGGCAGAGCATTCACCTGGAACGCGTAGAAGGCGCCGGTTACGACGATGGTTACGACGCTGAGGCCGGCAACCTTCTCGCGACCCCAACGCTTGAGCTGCAGGACGAATACAACCAACACGGCGGGCAAGAGGGCCAGGCCCCGGGGCGCGTATCAGTGGCGCGGCAGCGACCCCAATGACGACCAGTGGAATCCACCACTTCGTCTCGAATGCACACTCAACATGGACCATCAGAAGCATGACGAGGGCCACGACGGCGAAGAGGAGATTCTCGGTGAGCGCAAAGAACGAAAAGACGAAGACGCAGGGGAGCGTCGCCACGACCAGCGGTAGCCACAGAGAACGGACCGGCGTGACCTTCTTTACGGTTGCACACATGGCGAGCCCCGCAATCCCAGCGCTGATCCCATTTACAACGATGACCACGAACATCCGCCATTCGGGCGCGGAGACCAGCTGCCAAAACGAGATGAGGATCGGATACAAGATGCCTGCCGCGTGGTTGTAAAAGGGGTAGTCCGCGAATTCGAAATCTCCGCGAACGTAGGAGACGCTCTTATTCAGGTAGTCGTAGTCGTCGGCAAACAAGCCCGAAGCTTCGACGCTCGACGCAAGCCACAACTTCACGGCAAGCACCGACAGTATGACTACCAGAGCGTAGATGGCATACGCGGAGTCATTACTGGTGACGCGCGCCACCGCAGCCTTGAGGGCGAGATAGGAGGCCTTGAGCAGCTTCATCAAGTCTGTGTGACACCAGATTTGCCGAATCTTGAAAGGAGTGTCAAGACGGCGGACGCCCCGGCGGTAAGGAATCCAGGACTAGGTGCATTTTGGGCCGCTACGTTTAGCGGGTCCGGTTTTCCTGTGAAAATTCGTGTCTCGCTCAGGCCTCCGAGCCATGAGCTACGATATCTAACTTGTGCCTCCTCAATACTCGTCTGCCGACAGGGTCGACGCTGGAGGTTCGCTCAGAACGGCAGTCGGCCTCATCTACCGCGAGAATCGGTAGGAATGATATGGTGAACGATTCTCTCGCGCGGTGCAGGTGTGAGAGTGATCACGGTAATCGATGGCGGGCTGATCACAGTAAATGATGGTCTGGGTCTTGGCTGCTGTCGCGGATGAGAGTTTCAAGGTACCGGAGGTAGCCGTTATCGAGGGGTCTATCGCGAATCTCTCGGATGACGGGGAGGAAGTAGTGGAGACTCTGGATGGGGGTTGTGGTGTGTGCCTCGTTGCATCTCCTGGCGGCGACGAGTAGTAAGGCAGCGTTGATGGTGTCGAGGGTAACGCCGTTTCGATAGAGGTCTACGGCGAGGCGGCGATCGGCGTTTCTGACTCGTCCGGTGGTTTGGGGATGTCGTCGATAGAGCTCGAGGACGCTCTGGAGGTGCCGTCGTTGTTGCTGGGCGGATGGGGAGTCAGGCACGGGCTTTCCTGGGAGAGCGCTGGGAGGTAGGTGGCGAGAAGACCTCGAGGTAGAGCTTCTGATCGATGTTGGGTAGCTCTTCTTTGGCGGCCATGGCGAGGAGCTCGTTGGCCATGTGTGCGAGTACTCTGAGGTTTCCGGCGGCGTGCTCGGCGAGAGTGGTGATGACCTCGTGGTCGAGGAGACTGGGGTTTCCGGCTTGTGTCAGGGAGTGCTGGAGCCATTCGGCCAACGTCTCTGGGGGCAGGTAGTCGAGGAGGAGGAGGCGTACGCGGATGCGGCTGGCGACGGGTAGGAAATCGTCTCGTCGGAAGAGCTGTGTGAGTCGGGAGTCGCCGCACAGGACGACGGTGAGGATGGAGCGTGAGTCGAAGTCCGCAGAGGCGAGGATGCGCAGTTCGGCCAGCACGTTGGCGGCGAGCTCCTGTGCTTCGTCGATCAAGAGTACGGGTCTTTGATGGGTGGCATCGACATGGGAGAGCCAGGTCTGTCGGAGGGCTTTGAATCCGGCCCATCGGTTGTGTGGATTGAGCGGGACCCCGAAGAGCTGTCCGAGCTCACGGTAAAAGTCGGCGAGACTGCTCTGTGGCCGCGTGAGGACTCCGGTGCGCAGGTCGGGCAGGTGTTGAAGGTGGTGAGCGAGGGTGCGTAGAGCGACCGACTTGCCGGTGCCGGGATCACCGGAGATCAATGCGAAGCCACCGTCGTGGACGAGGGTCTCCAGGCGCCAGCAGAAGTGGTCGAGATGCGGGTGTCGCCACAGCGCTTCGACGGGGATGTTGGGGGTAAAGGGGTTCCATTTGAGTCCGAAGAGTGCCAGTAGTTTCTGGTTGTTCACGGTGTCTCCTTTTTGAGGTAGGCGGGCGGGAGCCCGGTGGCGGCGTACTCCGCCATGTGTTTGCGGAGTAGGGGTGCGATGCCAGGCTCCGGGCCTGTCGGCTCGTCGGTGCTCTGGGGTTGGATCGGGCGGCGGATGCCGGAAGCGTTTCTTGCCTTGTCGATGGGGTAGAGGCGCTCGAGTGGGACGTCGGAGCTTTCGTCGACCATGAAGACGGAGCTTTTCTCCCAGCTCTGGTATCGCACCGAGATCCGGTTGAGATGATGGAAACGAGAGGGGATCTCGAAACGGGTGCCGTCAAGACTGATGGTGCCGTCGCTTTGGCGCTGGGTGCGCTTTCGAGCGGCGGTGAAGGCGAAGCGCAGCTCGTCCAGGCTGGGGCAGATCCGAGAGACGGAGGGACCCTCGAGAAAGCGGTCGAGCGGCGTCTGGCCGGTCTCGGAATGGACGCTGCGGTGATACTCCATCTCCACCCAAGCCAGCGTCGCCTCATTGAGCAATGCCAGATTGAGATCCGCGTGTCCTTCGAGCATGGCGAGGAGGCGGGATTCGACTCGAGAGAAGAAGTTTTCTTGTTTCCCGTTTTGATAGGGGCTCCGGGGCAATGTGGTGCGATGGACGACGGAGAGGCGTAGGAGCCCCTCGGTGGTCTCGTCGGCGATCATGGCGCTGCCGTTATCGGTGAGCAGTGAGCGGCACAGTCCGCGTTTGATGAAGGCTTGGATCAGAGCGTGGATCAGACACTCGGCGGTCTCGTGCAGATACCACTGCAGATGGCAGGTGAGCCGGGAGTGATCGTCGAGAATCGCCAGCAGCATCGGTACTTCCCAGGTCCCTGCGGAGCTCGGGATCTTGCGCGAGCCGTGGTGGAAGTCGAGGTGCCAGAGCCCGTTGACGTACTCGGCTTCGTAGCTGCGCTTCTCGCGCGCAGGGGCACCGGAGGCAGTGCTGCGATCCTTTCCCTTCGTGCGTCGTTGTTTGGGCCAACCGTGCGCGATCATGAAGCGGCGCAGGGTGGAGTAGGAAGGCACCTTCCCTGGCTCCGGTCGCTCTTTTAGCACCACGTCCAGATTGTCCCAATGGAGCTGGTAGCTCCACGTCGGGTGGGCCTTGTATTGCGTGTGGATCAGCTCGGCGATCCGGGTTGGGATGGCGCGCGCTTGGCCGCTGTCGCTTCTCGATCGGCGTTGTAGCGCCCCGATCGGATCGCGACCGGCCAGGGCCGTGTAGTACCAACGCTCAATCGTCGAGCGGGCAAAGTACACCGCCTTCTCCGTGATCGGATGGCGCCAGGCCTTCTGTGTTACCGGCTACGAGAAAGCGCACTTAGTTGGCTGCGAGTCGGTTTTTTGTCCCCGCGAGGCGTGACTCAGGGTGTGGCGCAGATAGTCGAGGTACCCCTCGGGGGGTGGCGTCGTGGGGAGTTCTCGGAGGATGGGGAGAAAGTAGGCGAGGGATCGGATGGGCTGGAGCTTTGGTAGGCGCGGATCTCGGCATGCGCGTCGGGCGGAGCCGAGGAGGAGGGCGGCCTGGAGGACGGTGAGAGGCAGGTCTTGGTCGAAGAGCTGGTCGACGATGACGCGGTCGCCGTGGTGGAAGCGGTGCGGGGTGTCGGGAAGGAGTCGATAGAGGCGGAGGAGCTGGCGCCGATAGTGGCTTCGGGTCATGAGCGTCGTCGTGCTGCGCTCCGCCTTTTGGCGCGGTCCTTGGCCTTTTTTTCAGCAGCCTCCTTGGCCTCCTTGCGGCGATAGGAGTTAGCCTCGATCTTGACGATCTCGGCGTGGTGGGTGAGTCGATCGACGAGAGTGACGACGCAGGAGGCGTTGGGAAAGACCTCGGCCCATTCGGCGAAGGGCTTGTTGGTGGTGAGAAGAATGGGCTTGTTGCCGTATCTCCTGGAGACGACCTCGAAGAGGAGATCCGCGTGGCGGTGGTCGTAGGAGAGATAGCCGAGCTCATCGATTGCCAAAAGCGAGGGTCGGGTGTATTTGGAGAGCCTTCTCTGGAGCGCCGAGGGGGTTTCCTGGACGGCGAGATCGTTGAGCATGTCGGAGGCGGTGACGAAGCTGGCGGTGGCCCCTCGTTGCAGCGCCTGGTAGAGGAGGTTCTTGGCAATCATGGTCTTGCCGACACCGTTGGGTCCGAGGAGGATGACGTTGGTGATGTCGTCGAGGAATTGGAGGGTGAGCAGATCCTGGATCTGCTCGCGGTCGATGCGCTGGGGCCAGGAGAAGTCGAAGTCGGCGATGCTCTTGAAGAGCCCGACGCGGCTGGTGCGGATGCGCCGTTCGAGGCTGCGCCGTTTGCGCTCGGCCTCTTCTTTGCGCAGCAGCTGTTCGAGCCAGGGCTGTTCTCGGTAGGTGCCCCAGTCGTCGACGAGGGCGTAGAAGCCGAGGGATCGGGCGAGCTCTCGTAGTGGTTCGTCAGGGATCGTTGGACTCTTCCTGGGTCGGGCCATCGTCGTTGCCTCCAAGTTGGTCGTAGTCCTCGAGGTTGTGCGGTCTCACGGAGAGATCTCGCTGTTGGAGCTCCTGGCTGAGCGGCACCGGTAAAGCCGGGGGCTGACCGAGGCCGCGCTGGTGCCGTTCGAGTAGGAGCCGGACGGACTGGAATCGCGGTGCGTGGTTCAGGAGCGCTTCGCGCACGGCTTTGTCGAGTCGCTGGGGGCCGTACTGGCGCAGGAGTCGGAGCAGGCCGGCGGTCTGCGTTCCGAGGTTCTCGCCTCGCTCGGCGAGCTGCTGCATCAGCTCTTCGCATCGAGGCACAGCGGAAAACAGCCGATGGAAGCCCCGGTGTCGTCGGGCCCTGCGTTTGTGAGCGAGGAGCTCCTCGAGGTGTTGAGGATCGAGGATCTGCTCGCCCCGGGAGTACGAGCGAGGGTGCTCGGCGAGGAGCTCCTGGCCATCGAGGATCCGCACCCGATGCTCGCTGGCGAGGAGCGTGACGGTCCTCTGCACATGACTGTGCGGCACCGAGTAGTCGTTGAGGTCGAAGCGCACGATCGGCGTCTTTCTGACCTTGATCTCCAGTCGCAGGTCGGTTTCGAAGTCGTCTCCGGGAAGCTCAAGCAGTCGAGGTCGTTCCTGGGCCAGGGCGCTTTTCACGGTTCGCTGTCGGTCCTGCGGCCAGGGTCTGCGCTGCGACCTCTGGCACCATTCCAGGACCTGCCGATTCAGACGATCCAAATCGCTCACCGTTCGGGCGCCGAAGAACGAGCTTCGCAGGAAGCGGATTGCGCGCTCGACGCGGCCTTTCTCATTTCCCCGAGCCACCGCGGCGACGGTGGGAAGGAAGCCGTAGTGGCTGGCGAAATCGAGCAGCACGGGATGGAAGCGCACCGCGGTTCCCTGCCGCTCGATCACCGCGGTTCGCAGGTTGTCGTACAGAACGGTCCTGACGACGCCGTCGACGTAGTGGAAGGCCAGCTGGTGAGCGTGCAAGAAGGTTTCGAGACGAGTGTCGAGGGTGAAGTGCACGAAGACCGTGCGCGAGAACGACAGCACGAAGACGAAGGCATAGAGCCGACGATGTGCCCGGCCGACGCGGAGCCGACCGAAGTGGCCCCAGTCGACCTGCGCCTGCTCTCCTGGCAGCATGCGCAGCGAGAGAAACGCCTCGCGCTGGGGCTTCGGTCGCATCGAGGCCACCAGGTGGCGAAACTGATCCGGGCCTCCTGGATAGCCGCGCTCCACCACCATGGTGTAGAGACGGCTCGCCGGCAGTCGTGGGTAGGTCCCGAGCACCTGCTCGATGAACGGCAGGTAAGGATCGATCATCCTCCCTCGTCGCTGCTGGGGTAGCACGCCGGACTTCTCCAGCGCCCGGCGCACGGTTGAGGGGTGCAGCTGTAGCTGTCGAGCGATCGTGCCGACTTTCCACTTCTCGACCAGGAACAGACGACGGATCTCCCCGCGCAGCTGTGCGTCGATCACGCCCCTATCTCCGTCGGCAACGACGAAAGCTCGTTCGCACAAACTCTCGGCAGGCCTCTCCACACTGCATGCATCGCGGATTCCTCGGGTCGTAGCGCACTTCGCGCCTCGGAGTCTCGATCCGACACAGTGTCCTCCCCGAAGTACCGCCTGGGGTACCCTGATGCGTCACTTTCTCTGCCCGCTCGCGCTGGCGCCGACGGTAGCGGGCCTGACGGGCGGCATGACAATGCCGACCTCGGAGGCTTCGCTGGTACCGATGGCCGGCCGCCCGAGTCGATTCCCGACGAGCCACCAGAGCACAAGCCCGGCAGTAACGCTGGCCACGGTCACAGTGCGAGCACAGCGAGATACGCCGACGGCATCGAGCACAGTCGAAGAGTCGGTAGTCCGGTCGCATCGTCGCCTCCCATTCGACGACGACCCCGACTCTCTGCCATACTGCAAGCGCAGCTAATGCTGCGGTTTGGGGCAGAGCCCGGGGCGTTTTCTACTTCGCTTTCCCGGGCTCTCGCCGTCTCTGGTCGGCCTGCTCTATCAGAGCAGAGCCCGCACTGCAAAGCCCTACACCGACTCACGCATCTCTTCCGACCGCAAACACGCCGCCGGGACCACGCACCCGGACCGCCGTTCCGGCGGGATGATGCCGCCCTTCCTGAAGAAGGCCTAGCTTTCCCGCGGTCGCGAAGCCCTCAGCTCACTCCATCCCGGAAACTGCGCTCGCAGCCAACGGGATGCGCTTTCTCGCAGCCATCAACACTTCTGGGAGAGTCGAGACAATTCCACCTGCAGATGTCCCGGTGCGGGAGGCGCAGCCAACAGCTCACCCACCACACTGAAGCGAAACTGCGCCCAGCGTTGTTGCGTCGAGGCTCGATGGCTCATCTCCCTCTCCTGGGCGCCGATTCCTTCAATCGGCGGCGAGAACAGAGACCTTAAGGCCCGCTTCTCGGCGAGTCGAGACGCATCTTCTGCGGGTTTCCGGCGACCCTCACACAGCTAGCACAGAGGGCCCGACCAATAGGGCGCGAATCACCGCCAGCACCCTCTCGCCTGCCGGCGACAATTGACGAAAGACTAGGAGCAGAGAGCCCGGCAAGTCTTGCCGCTGGATCGGCTCGGCATGAAAGCCTTGAAAGCGAGTCATGACCGGGCTGAGACCGAAGTCCTCTCGCCACCATCTCTGCCATCGGCGCACCGTACGTGCGCTCACCTGAAACAATTCCTGTAGACGATGCAGCCGCTCTCCCTTGGCCCCTTCCCGCAGCACTGGGACCAGAAGTACCAACACGCTGAAGTACACCTTCCGGCCCAGAAAACGAAAGGACGCAGGCGTCTGACGACGACGGCACCCCTCCACCGAGCAGCAATAGCTCAGCCGCAACGAGGTCCTTCTGCGCAGCTCCTCGGGCCCTCCGCGAGGCTTACGTGGATAGTGAGCCTGGTGCAAACGCCCACCGCATTCGCAGCCTAGGGCGCGAGTCTTCTCCGCTAGATCCTCGTCGAGTCGCAGCAGTAGATCGTAGAAACTGGCATCCTGAAGCAGGGTCTGGTACAAGAGGGCTGTCTCCTTTCGTCCTTTCGTTTTTAAATTCAACGAAAGAAGACACGCCCTCCGAGGGGACGTCAACCCCCGGAGGGCACCTCACTCCCCCCCCCACAACAACGGCGCGCCCGGTGGCCGCGGATGATGCCGGCTCTTTTGCCCGCTTTGATCACGCTATCCGAGGGACCAGTACGCTCTTCCCTCGACTACCGTGACTAGAACAGAGGCGAATCCCATCAACTACCCTGATCACTCTCACAGGTGCGCTAGCGCTGGCCAGGTGAGGCTTTGTTTCCTCAAGACAGCCCGTGGAGAGAGCCGCTCCGAGGCCCGCACGTTCAGGCGGCTTCGCGCCACTCGTATCGGTGATGGAGCCCTCCGACACGAGGCATCGAGACGACCTTCGCGGTCGGCGCCGGGGGCGGTGTCACTGGTCGCCTAGACGGCGTGTCCTTGCCGAGGCCGAGATGGGTGCGGTCCTCATGGAAGTAGTCGATGTAGGCGCGGGCGAGCCGGATGGCGTGCAGCTCGTGGACCACGATCACGTGATCGAAGAGCTCGCGGCGGCACCCACCGATCCAGCGCTCTGCCACAGGGTTTTGCCAGGGGCTTCGATAGGCAGTTCGACACACCTTGGTTCCCATCGACCGGACGAACCCGGCCACCGCCTTGCTGAAGATGGCGTCGCGGTCGAAGATCAGATACCTCGGTGCCGTGTCGTAGGGGAACGCCTCCCTCAGCTGCTGGATAACCCAGGCAGAGCTCGGGTTATACGTGGCGTTGAAGTGAAGGATCCGTCGTCGGTCGTGGTGGATGACGAACCAGCAGTACAGAACACGAACGAGGCGGTCGGGACGGTGAAGAAGTCCATCGCTGCGATGCATTCCTTGTGGTTGCGCAGGAAACTCAACCACCGTTGGACGACGTCGAGATCTGCCGGCCGTCGCGGCATGTACCGGGAGACGGTCGCCTCGGAGAGGCTGAAGCCCAGCTTCTCCAGTTCACCGTGAATCCGCGGAGCTCCCCAGTTGTTTTCCAGAGCCATCCTACGGATCAACTCGCGGATCTCCCCCTCAACTCTCGGCCGCCCTGGGCAGCGCTTGTGTCGGGCGATCTCGGTCCAGTAGCGCCGAAAACGCTCACGATGCCACTTCACTACGGTCTCCGGCTTCACAATGACGAGGCGTTCGGCCCAGCCGCTCCACACTCTTCTCATCGCCACCCAGAAGGCCCGACCGGCGTCGTCGAGTCGCGGGCCAGGTCGCTTCTGCTTCAGCGCGTCGACCTGCTGTTTCAAGGCGACGTTCTCTAGAACAAGATCGGACCGCGACCGAAAGACAAGTCGGCGCGCTCGGAGAACGATCGTGACTAGCATGAGGAAGAGCTTGGTCATGGCCGTATAGACTGATGAAAGCGGGTCGGGGACGCAACAGCCAATCGCGCCAGGGGTGAGGACTCGCGCTCTAATCTGCTGATTTCACAGGCGGATCTGTTTTGAGGAGCGACAGGTAACAGAGGGAGACCCCCTCGAGGGAAACAACAGCGTCGCGCCGGGTCTCAAGACGTGTCTTCGGCGTCAGTACGGCTGGTGATGGTGTCGCCCATGCGTTAGAGTCCTAAGGAGCCAACGTCGCAAGGTCTTCCTCCGCGCGAGGTGCGTCGAGACTCTCACCACGAGGTGCTCTTTGTGTTAGTCATCCTCGGCTTGGGATCTACCTTCGCGGCGAGGCACATGTGCGATATCCGTAGCATCCGACCGGTCCAGGGGAGCGATCTTCAGTGGAGTTCGAAGCGGAGGGGGTCACTGTGGTGGTGCCGATCCACGGAGCCTTCGAAGACTTGCGGAAATGTCTCGCGAGCCTACTACGGCACACGGCGGCCCGGCACCGAATCGTGCTGCTGAACGACGCGAGCCGCGACGGGCGCATCTGGCCATATCTGTTGACGACCAGGGATCGCGAGACGGCGCGGGGAACTTCGATCGCTGTTATGCGCCACGATCGGCGCCGAGGCTATACTGCGACTGTGAACCACGGCTGCCGGCTCGCCGGAGAGGACAACGTGGTTTTACTCAACAGCGACACCCAGGTGACTCAGCGCTGGCTTGAGAAGCTCAGCGCGACCGCGCGGAGCCTCCCTCGCGTCGCGACTGTCACTCCCGTATCGAACGCCGCGGGTGCGTTCTCGGTACCGGTGCGCAACGGGCGAAACCCTGTGCCGGAGTCGCTTGGGGTCGACGGGATGGCGCGACTGGTTGAGGAGGTTTCGCCGTGGCTCTGTCCGCAGGTGCCCACGGGCAACGGGTTCTGCATGCTGGTGCGGCGCGAGGCTCTCACCGAGGTGGGCCTCTTCGACGAGCACGCGTTTCCAGAAGGGTGCGGCGAGGAGAACGATTTCGCGATGCGGGCGAGTGCCCGGGGCTTCGTTCACCTGGTGGATGATCGGACCTTCGTTTTTCACCGCGGCTCCGCGTCTTTGGGATGGCGGAAGAGGTGGCTGGTCAGGCGAGGGGCGTGCAAGTTGCGGAGACTGTACCCAGAGTACGAGCGGCAGGTGGCCGCCTGGCTGGCCGCCGACCCCCTTGACGAACTGCGGGAGGTCCTGGCCGCAGCCCTCGAACGAGAAGGCGCAGCGGCATGAGCTCTCGGCGTAGCTTGCTCAGCTTTCTGGGACCGGCAGAGCTCACTGTGCGGCACTGGCTGGTCGAGCCGGGCCGGGACGCTATGCGCACTTGGCGCACCCATCGCGAGCGCAGTGTCCAGCTGCCCCCGAGTGAGGGGGCGGCCCTAACTCGGGCTCGCCGCGATCTTTCTCTGGGGAGGCCAGCAGAGGAGCCGCTGAGGCAGCGCCTACTCCTAGTCCTACATGACGGCCCCGGGTGGCGTCTCGGAGACCACCCGGGACCTCCTCGGCGAAGTGGGGGGCACCTGGGAGTGCTTTCTGCTCATTGCCGACCCGTTCTCCCTGCGCCTCTACAGGTGGGCGGTCGATGGCCGCATCGACCAGCTCGCGCGGTGGAGCCCTCCCCGTCTTTGGAGCAACCGGCGGAGGCGCGACCGTCACCGCGAGCTCACTTATGAGCACGTACTTACGGGACTCGGCATCGATGTCGTACATGTGCGCCACCTCTTAGGGTCGGCGCGGAAATAACTTCACATTATCGCCGGAGCGTGTGAGGCCGAGGCGCCACAGGGCGGTCGCTGCATTGGAGGTGGTGGTGAGCTGAGCCCAGGCTGTGGGGCAAGCTCTTCCTGCTCGGTTCGCGGTCTCGGCGAGAGGGTGTAGTTCCACTTTCCTAGGAAGTCGCTCCTGGCCACCGCGAGCTGCAGCATTTCCTTGTCCGATACCCTGACTCCTTTCTGGTATTGGCGTTGATCACGGCACGGCTCGACGCGCAGTCCGGTGGATGTCGTCGTGTTGCGGACGAGGTTGACGAGGATCTCGAAACTCTCGAGAGGAACTCCGGCCCAGTTCTTGCTGATCTCGCTGAACATCCTGTGCTCGATGGGATTCCATTTACTGGTGCCAGTTGGATAGTGGGCGACGGTGATGATGAGGCCGCACTTGTCTACGAGCTTCTCCTGGAGGTACTTCTTCCAGGCTCGAAGCCGTGCGCCGTTGCTTGCGCCGCTGTCGGCAAGAATGAGGAGACGCTGAGACGCCGGATAGTGAGATCGACCGTATTTGAGCCACCAGGTCGCGATGCTGTTGACAGCGAACTCCGGCGTGTCCGACGACTGTCCGAGGACGAGAACGCCGAAGTTCCTCTGAAGATCGTAGATCCCATAGGGGGAGGCGATGGCGAGAGCTTCGGACCGGAAGTCGTGATCCTTGACCCGCTTGGCCTCGCGGCACCATGTCTGTCCCTGGTTCTTGAACCGACCGATCAGCTCCTTCTTCTTCGTATCGACGCTGATGATCGGGTCGCCAGCGCTTGTGAAATCCTCGCGCAGTCGCTTGATGGCCTTGAACTGTGCATCACGATCTGGGGAGTTCCCCGAAGACAGACATTTCCTATTGCTCTTGAGGGAATAGTTCAGGTCTGCGAGCAATCGACGCACCACCGTAGCCGATACGATGATGTCAAGGCGTTCGGCAAGGCATTGGGCCACCTTTGCAGCGGTCTCGTGCGTCCATCTTTTTGATGACATGGGATCACCAGCTATATCGGCCTCGAGTATGGAATGGATTCCATCGACTATCTCGGGCGTTTTTTTTCCACTCGTTGGTTGCCACCGCCTGCTCTTCGAACTCTTCCGCGCTCCACGGAGCCGCCGAAGAGCTCGCGACGTCCTTTTGCGACTGTATGAGGGTCCAGGTCCAGAAGATCGGCGATCTTCCGGTCGCCGCCATGCCCGAGCTTGGTCGCTTCCAGGCCAGCGAAGAGCCGCCGCTGGCGTTCGTCTAGCAGGCTGAAGAATAAAACGATGGCAGCCCTGAGCTCCTCGGGGAGCACTTCTGGAACGAGGCTGGCAGCTACATCCTGGAGAGCCTGCCGTTCGTTGCGCATCAGCTTCTGCTGACGACGGCGCCCTGTTTCCGAGCACAAGTATACGAACCTCTTCCCAACTCTGGATCGTACGATTCTCTTGCGACGAACGAGGTGCAACATCGCGTGCTTGACCTCGACCTGCAGCAGGAGCTCGAGTTCAGAAGCCGTATAGCCGGCAGCGGACCGGTCCACGGCAGCCACCGCAGTTTCGAGGAGGCTGCCATGCCGACTGAACCTCGCCGAACCGCACGACCACAAACCCAGATCGTCGAAATCGGGAATCTCGTTCAAGGTATAGAACCGCCCTCGATCCGAGTAGCTGGCCAAATAGCCCAATCGAGACAGCGAACGGTAGACCGTCATGGTGGCTCGGGTTCCCATGGCGTCCTTGAGCTCATCCATGGTGGCCATTTGTTCGCTCATCAAGAGCTCGCGCACTGTTGCATCACGATCTTCGGCTCGTACCATTTGGTATAGTTCCCCTTCCAAAAGAGGTGACAGGGAAAACTATACCAAATGCGGGCAGGGCTATGCTAGCTCTAAACCTTGCAAACAAGGCGCGTACCGGAGGATTATGCGGTGGCTGAAGAAGGGGGCAGTGGTATGGTCACCCCAGATACTGGAAACTTATTTCCGCGCCGACCCTTAGGCTCCCGCCTTGACCACTCCACGCTCCACCAGCTCCTCGATACGCCCGGCATCGAGACCGAGCTCTGCCAGGACTTCGGCCGAGTGCTCACCGTGGCCAGGCGCCGGACGCGGTCGCACCTTGGCATGGTCGTCCAGCTCGAAAGGGCTGTTGACGGTGCGAAGCTTGCCGAGCTCTGGATGGTCAAACTCGACAAAGATGTCGTTGGCGGCCATCTGCTCGTCGGCTTCGACGTCGTCGTAGTTGGCAACGAGGGAGTGGGGAACATCCTCTCTCTCGAGAGTCTTCTGCCAATGCTCGACGGGCCTGGTCGCGAAGATCTGGTCGCAGAGCTCGATGAGCTCCTTCATGTGCCCGTCCTGGGAGCGAGCTTCCAGAGTGGCGTAGCGCGGATCGTCGATCAGGTCGGGCCGACCGATCGCACGGCAGACCTTGGGCCAGCCTGGCTCGATGTCCGGCACCGCCATTTTGAAGATGCGGCCGTCCCCGGCTCGATAGTAGACCCCGGTGAAATTGCGAGCGTCTTCCCTCGCCCGCCGTTCCTGAAACTGGGTATTCAGCAGGCGGGCCTGAATGATGATCGCGTTCGCCCAGACGCCATTGGCGAGTAGCGAAGTCGAGACCCGCCCTCCCTTTCCGGTGCGCTCGCGTGCAAAGAGCGCAAGCATCACCGCACTGAAGAGAGACATGCCGCTGGGGTGATCGCCGGTACCGTAACCGGTCGAACCGAGCCAGCCTTGTTCAGGAAACAAGGAGGCCTCGAGCCCACTGCGAGACCAGTAAGTGACGCCGTCGAAGCCCGGCTTGTCAGCCTCGGGGCCCCGATCTCCGAAGCCGGTCCCGTGGGCGTAGACCAGGCGTGGGTTCCTCGCCGAGATCTCTTTGTACCCCAGGCCCAGGCGATCCAGTGCCTTCTGCCGAGTGTTGGTGAGAAAGACGTCGGCGCCGTCGATCAGCTTCATCAGGATCTCGTGACCGGCAGGGTCCTTGAGATTCAGAGCGAGGCTTCTTTTGCCGCGGTTGTCGGGCAAGAAGGTGTACTCGTATTCCTCCGGGTGCTTAGGCATGCCCGGAAAGAGATGACCCTGCCGGTTGAGGTCTCCCTCCAGCGACTCGATCTTCACCACCTCCGCGCCGTAGTCGCTGAGCATCGCCCCGACCGACGGCACCATCACCATGGCCGCGGCCTCGACCACCTTGATGCCTTCGAGCAAACCGCCAGAAGAAACACTCATCAGGGACTCTCCTCAAAAGTAAAGGCTCGATTCGCGGGGCGGTGCCCTCGGCGGAGCCGGGACGGTCACACTAACGTGTCCGGCGAAGAACGTCGCCCCTCGCTGCCATTTCTCTCAGGCTAAAGTCGACGCATGCGAACGAGAGCGACGAAGAAGGCCTCGCCGGCCCGTAGGTGAGGAGGAGTAGACTCAGTGGTACCGTACCCGATCATCACAGGGGAGCTTCACTATGACCCGACATTGCACAAGGAAGGCACGCTGGTGCTTCTTCGGTCTGCGCTACCTGCTACTCCTCACCGCACTCGCCCTGGTCAGCTCCGGTGCCCACGCACAGAACACTTCCGGCGGCTTCCTCGGCACCGAAGACCCCGAGGCCGGGGCTGGTGACAACACCCGCCTGATGGGAACAGCTTTCGACCTCGAAGGTAATCCCATGTCTGATGTGTTGATCTGGGTAGTGAACGACGACGCGGGGGCGTTCAGGGTGCGATCGAAGAGCAGGAAGACCGGAAACTACCTCGTGCGCGGAATGGGAGGTCTCTACCCCAGGATTGATCAGGTCGGCATCGTCGCCCGAGCCAGCTATGAAAAAGAAGGCTATGAGACTGTGGAGGCGCGGGTACCACTCAACAGGAACGGCTTCGAAAGGGTCTATCCGATCCTGGCGCCCGCCGGCCAGAAACCAGCCCTGGAAGGCGTTTGCGCTGTTCTGGTGGGAACGGTTTCGAACAGAGAGAGCGGCAAAGGCATCAAAGGCGCCGTAGTCGAGATCCGAGACGGGGGCGAGCTCATCGCCACCTCCGAAGAGACCAAGAAGAACGGCGAATTCGAAATCCTCATCTGGGATTCAGCGGCTGAGGTGGATCTGGTGATCAGTGCACCAGGAGGTGATCCCGAGATCACCCCAATCACCTTGGAGAAAGCACCCCAGGCCGAGTTTTTCTTGGCTCGGACCCTTAATGTCTCTATCGTCAGATAGTGGCGCCTTCCGGGATCGAGATCCATCGAGGCCAGACCCACGTTTGAGTGAGGCGCCGCTAAGGTTCGACCATCTTGACGCTCATCGTGGCGGCCCATTTGTGCCAAAGCGACTTGAGCTCTTTGAACTTTCCCGTCTCGCTACTGGCGAGGTCGTTGGCTTCGCCAATGTCGCTGCTCAGGTTGTACAGTCTGGGAGAAGTTAGTCGCGAAGGGTCAGAGCGAAGGACATCCCCTTCATCGATGTTGCTCAGGTAGGTGACCAGTTTCCAGTCGCCCTGGCGAACCGCCGTCTGTCCGATCGAGCCCCAGTAGAGCGCGTCGTGGGGCCCAGAGGAGGCCTGGCCTTTGATATGGGGCAGAAGATTGACGCCGTCGAGCTTCCACTCCGGCTTCGCTTCCACTCCGGCAGCGGCCAGGGCCGTGGGCAGAAAATCCAACTGGATGACCGGCGGATCGTAAACCTCACCGGCCGGGAGATGTCCTTTCCACGAAACGACGAACGGCACCCGGATGCCGCCTTCGAGCGTGGTTCCTTTCGAACCGCGGAGCGGCGTGTTTCGTGAGGCGTTGTACGCAAACTTATGGATGGTTGGCCCACCATTGTCGCTGATGAAAAAAATCAGCGTGTCTTCTTCCAAGCCAGCTTCCCGCAGCTTGTCGGTCACCCTGCCAACGGCTTCATCCATTGCCAGCGTCATCGCACAATAGATGCGCCGGACCGGATCCTTGATGGCCGCGAACTTCTCCAGCCGCTGGTCCGTAGCGTGCATCGGCGTGTGCACCGCGTTGAACGCCAGATACAGGAAGAACGGAGCCTTCTGATGCCGTTCGATGAACGAAACGGCTTCGCGAGCGAAGGCATCGGTCAGGTATTCCTCTTCTCCGACCCGCTCTGTGCCGCGCTGGATCTGTCCCGCCATACGGCTGCCATAGTCCTCGCCGGCCCCCGTCCGGTCCGGAAAGATGATGCTCGGCAAACCGGGCAGGAAGCTGTGCGCCCCTCCCAGGAAGCCGAAGAACTCATCAAAGCCGCGTTGTTGCGGATGAAACTCGGGCGAGGTTCCCAAATGCCATTTTCCGACAATCCCGGTGGCATACCCGGCCGCCTTCAGACGATCGGCGAGGGTGGTCTCCGACAGAGCCAGGCCGGCGGGCTCTGGCCCGATACTGCCTGTGCTCCCAATCCCGCGGTAGTGCCCGAAACGCTGTTGATAACGCCCCGTCAACAGGCCGGCGCGGGTCGGGGCGCACCAAGCCGCAGACACGTAGCCGTTCGAGAAACGCACTCCGCTTCTGGCCAACGTGTCCAGGTTCGGCGTCGGAATATCCCTCCCACCTTGGAAACCGAGATCCCCGTAGCCCAGATCGTCAGCCACAATGATCAGAATATTCGGCTTGCGCTCCGCCGCAAACACCAGCGAAGTCGCCAAGCACATCAGCGTAGCAACTAGTGTCGTGTCCCGGAAAATTCTCAGTGGGTCGACGCTCATTTTGCTCACTCCTGTGTCGCGGTCCTTCCGAGATCGATTTGTTTTCGACGATAAGGCTACTCGCAAAACCA
Source organism: Acidobacteriota bacterium (assembly GCA_963666215.2). Taxonomy (GTDB): domain Bacteria; phylum Acidobacteriota; class UBA890; order UBA890; family WLXD01. The sequence goes on along the minus strand of CAXWPL010000005.1, from coordinate 1,516,007 downwards.
GGGTTATGCAACTGCTTGATACGAATGCTTGAGTTTATTGAATACGAGATTCAAATTTCCGTTCTATCCGGAGCAAGAAACCACAATAGAACTCCCACCCGACGCAGGTTAGTGGCCGCAGGAGCACCGAGGCCCGTGTTCCCAGACCCTCGTCGTCGAGCCGAAGCCTACGCGTAGATGAGGCGGCCCTTCGGCTGAGGAATAGCTCTACCCAACTCTTGGGCCGTTTCGATCCACTCGCGAATGATCGCCTGCGCGTTTTCGAGTGCTTCTGCTTGGGTCTGGCCGTCGGCAGCACACCCTGGCAACTCCGGGACCTCCGCTACATAGGCGGCATCGTCCCCGCTCCAGTAGATGATGACCTCGTAGCGCGGCTCAGTCCTCATGGGCGTCTCCTCCGAGCTTGTATTTCAGCAGGACGCTTTCGTGTCGGCCGCACCGCGGAGGATGGTGAGAAGGATCTTGTCATGCTTCGTCAGGATCTAACCTCCTCTCTATCGCTCGCCGTAAGGACTCGGTCTTCCCGCCGAGTTGAAAGAGCACGAGGATCTGCTAGCAGTCGGTTGTGTCACTTTCATTCGCGCATGATTCTAACGTTGCTGGGGTCGGAGCTTTTGTTGCCGCCAATTCCCGTGGCACCGAGTAGGAACATCCCTCCATCAGCAGTCACATAGCAATCACGAGCGCTCAAACCACAACAAGCCACAGCGAGGTTGTTATGACGACGAGGCCTCGCCGCCACCTCGCGTCGCCGAAACTCGAACCCCCCGCCGCTCCAGGCGCTCGCGGATGCGAACCTGCCGTTCCTCGGTCAACGGGTAGCGCCAGATGAAGGGAAGCGCAAGAAATTTGAGCCCGGCCGGAATGATCGAGTAGCACAGCGTCAGAACCAGGAGCGAGACGCCCGAATTACCATCGACGGTACCTCTCAGGCCAGGATCCGCGGTGGCGTCGAAGCCGAAGATAGCGATCACGAAGAGCGCTATCGCGCCGCCAGCGGCGGCGCCGCCCTTCTTCAGCATGCCCCACACCGAGAAGTACAGACCCGCGCGCTGCTGACCGGTCCTGGCACTGTCGATGTCGACCGCGTCGGCGGCCATCGCGGCGGGAATCGCGAGCATGGCGCCTTCCGAGGAGCCCTTGAATGCCATGACGATCAGAAAGACGCCAAACCATCCCGCAGGAATAAAGGGAATGAACGAGGCCCAGAACCCATACCAGATGATGGCAGCGATGAACGCCCGATGTTTGCCGATCCGCTTCGCCAACGGCATGAAGAAAAACAGACCAAGCAGCGACGACGAGAAGTAGACGAGCACGAAGATCGAGTACCACTCGCCAGCCTCGATGACGTGCTTGACGAAGAAGAACGACAACGCTCCGGTCATCGATTGTCCGAGGATACTGACCCCGTAACAAACGATCAAACGGACAAAGGGGCCGTTGCGGCGCACGACCTTGATGCTGGCGAGAAAACTCGGCGGGCGGCGCGGAATGACCACTTGGTCCGGCTCGCTGACGAACACCGTCGCCAGCAGCACTGTGACCGGAAGTGCGATCAGCACGAAAATCGCCAGCCACTCCAAGATCGCGCCCGGACTTCCCGCTCTCGTGGCCATCACCGAGCCAAGTTCTTCGGAGGGGTTCGATAGCAAGCCATTCAAGCTGTTGCCGCTGGCGCTGAGATAGATCAGCGTGCCCGCGATTAGCGGCATGGCGCTCGCGGTGACGGTTCCAAGAAAGTGGAACTGCTCTCGCCGCCCGGTCACATGAGTGCGCTCGTGGTAGTCGGTTGTGAGCTCGGCGCCCCAGGCGAAATACGGTAGATCGACCACCGTGAAGGCGAGATAGATCAGCACGATCCACACTCCGAAGTACCAGATCGATGGATTCTCCGGCGGTATGAAGAGCATGTACATCGAGACCATCATCAGCGGCGTACCGGCGATGATCCACGGCTTGCGCCGGCCGATGCGGCTCTTGGTCCGGTCCGAGAGAACCCCGATCAGCGGATCGGTGAAGACGTCGGATAGGCGCGCAAAGAAGATGATGCCGGACATGCCGATCAGGCTGACACCAAGCTCCGCGTAGTGGGGTTGGACGTAAATCCCAACCGGCAAGAGGGCCATCGAGATCGGCATGTACATCGAGGCGTAACACGCGACCCGCCACTCGCTCAACCGTTCTTTGACCGTCAAGATCGTCCTTTATCGAACCATGGAAAGAGCGGCCACCCTACAGCACGCACCGTTTCATTCTCCGAAGAGCGTGCCGGATTCGGGTAGTCTTCTGGAAGCGCGCCGCACTGCTCTTCAACAAATCCAAGACGCACAGACGAAAGGCCCCTCCCCCATGCCGAGCGAGACCCCCTACGTTCTCTACGGCTCGTACGCCTCGTACGCCACAGCGAAATCGCGCAGCTATCTCCGCAAGAAAGGCATCCCGTTCGTCGAGCGTCTGCCCGCGTCACCGCGCTTCCGCGAGTACGTGCGACCGACGAGCGAGAACCACCGCATCCAGCAGCTCGAGGCGCCGGATGGCACTGTGGTGCAGGACACCATCGCCATCTATGACTACCTCGAAGAGCGATTCCCTGAGCCCGCCGCCTATCCGCCCGGGCCGCGCCAGCAGCTCGTCGCGCGGCTGTTCGAGGTACTGCTGGATTCGGAGCTCGGACGCGTCGCCTGGCACTACCGCTGGAACTTCATGGACGAGAACTACGGTTTCGTCGGCCGCGAGTTCGGTCGCTCCTTCAAGCCACAGGGCTCGGACGACGAGCTCGACCATTACGGCGGGGTCATCGCCGAGCGCATGGAGGGCAAGCGCTCTGGGTTGGGAGACAGCGTTGCGCTGCGGCCGGTGATGGAGAAGATCTACTTCGAGGTGTTGGCGATCCTCGAGGAGCATTTCACGACGCAGCCCTACTTCTTCGGTGGCCTGCCGAGCATCGCGGACCACGTGCTGATGGGGTCGCTGTTCGGGCACCTCGCACGTGACCCCGAGCCCTCGCGGCTGATGAAGATCCGCGCGCCGCGCGTCTTTCGTTGGACGGAGCACATGAATACGCCGGAGATCGTCTCACCGGAGTTCGCGGACGCGCCGATGGAGTACCTGCCCGACGACGAGATCCCTGAGACCGTGTTGTCGCTGCTGCGGCTCTGCATCGCCGACGCCGGTCCGGCCCTCGTGCGATCCGCCGAGGTCTACAACGACTGGGCAGCCCGCCACACCGATCGACCGCAGGGCTCGATCATTTCGCCCGACGGATTCGACGAGGCGGTCGTCGGCCGCGTGGATCACACCCTGCGCGGCGTGCCGGTACCGTCGGGCGCCGGCACGTATCCGCTTTGGGTGCTGCAGCGCGGACTGGATTGGTATGCGGCGCAGAGCGAGGTGGATCGCCTGGTCGGACGCGAGCTGCTGGCCAAGTGTGGTGGCGCCGATCTGATCGACATCGAGCTCGGCAGAAGACTCACGCGCGTCGGCACTCGCATGGCGCTCGAGTAGAGGGCTTTGGCGCCGCCGCTCAGTCTCGAGCGGATCGAGAGCCCCTCACCGAGACCGGTCCGTAGGCGCTGGAGAAGCCCGACTCGCTCCAGATCACGGATTCCCTACATTGTTGGGGCATACCAGATGGGAGAGCTCCAGGCGCGCTCCTGATGCGTTGCGGGCAGATCGGGATTGGGCTCGATTCCGAGGCCGAGAGCATCCCAGGTCGACCATCGACAGGATGGATTCTCGAGCACCCGGACATAGTAGAAAGCACGCTGGGTAGGCTCGAAGTCGGGGTCTGTCCACATCGTCTCGAGCTTGACCGCCCCCTTGTCGCGACTCACGCTGCAGTCCGAGAGGTTGACCCTGGCGCCGTTATCCGGGCATCGATGGGACTCCGGATCCGGCTCGAGGCCGTCGGAGCAGGCCACATCGAAGACCAGCTCTTTTGAGACACCGGCCTCCATCCATCCTTTGATGACCTGGGCGCGCTGCAGCCAGCCGGCGTTGGGGTCTCGCACTGCCCACACCAGAAAGCTGGGTGCTGTGCCCGAACCGCCTTCCATTTCTCCGCCCATCGGGACCCCGGTCTCATAGGCCTTGGCGATTGGGTCCTCGCTTTCGAGAAGCCCCTTCGAAAGATCGAATCCACCGAAGAACCTGACTTTCATCCGGTTGCCCGAGGTCCCGAAGGTCTCTTTACGGCGGAAGGCGGAGTAGATCGACTCGCGAGTATTCTCTTCCGCCCACACCGCGGCAAGGCCCCCGGTGCCGTGGGTGGCATTGCGCGGGGTCCAGAAGCCCTCCCAGGAATCGCCGTTGGCGGGCGCCGATCCACGCCCCTGCGGTGTGTTCCGACCCCCCGAGAAGCGGCGGTCTTCTTCGTAGGATCCGGCCGCAAGATGGCTGTCGCTGGAACCGATGAAGCCGAACTTGTATGGATTGAAACCATCTCGCTCCTCCATCTCCAACCCAATCTTGAGCGCATCACGTACGTACCCGCCCTTGAAGATGGAAATGGGGTCCTTGTTCTCGATCTTGTCGAGGAAATACTGGACGATCTGAAATTCCGCCCACTCGTCGTTCGGCGACAGCGAGGGATGGGTCTCGGAGGTCCCCTTCTGCTGGGAGATCTCGACCAGCGGCTCATTGCGTATCCGCTTTTCGGCGAACGCGGCGTCGATGGGCTTGCCATCCCAAGTCTGCTCCTGGAATGCAAGGCCGTCACTTTGGTTGGTGTTATGAGGGATGGCCAGAGCCTCGATGCCCTGCGATCTCAGATCGTCGAGCCAATTCCACAGGTCTTCGGGGTTGGGGGAGTCGACGGAGCTGAATGGCACCTCCGGTGCGTCACCGCGAAAGATGACGTTGCGGTGTAGATGACGCCCGCCCACGCTCGGTGTGAACTCGTAGCCCACGAAAGTGGTGAAAGTGCCCGGATCGTTATGCCGCTCGGCCGCATCGATGACCTTCCTCCATGCGCTGACGAGCACCGCTCGGTCGGTGAGATCAGGGTGCCTGAGCAGCTCCTGGATCATTCTTGCTCTTCCCCTGAGCCCTCCCCCACCCGTCAACAGAGGGGCCGCCGGATGGTTGTAAATCGCACTACCCGGGTCCAACAGCGCAGAAAAGACACCCAGGTACCTTCCGTGGTCGGAGACGGCGAGAAAATCCAATGGCGGCCCTGATATTCGAAGCGCCGAACCATTCGTATGGGGTATCGCCTCCCCCTTTGCGAATCGGTAGGCGTGGTCCGGTGTAGTACGCACGCCGCCTGAGAACGCGTCGAAGGAGTAGGTGGTGTGGATGTGGGTATCGCCAAACAGAGCTGAACGAGCAGCCGGGTCAGGCTCTGCCGCCGCCGCCTCTCGAGAACCACCCGCCAGTAGCAGAGTCAAGCAGCCAACGGAGAGAGCCGAATGAAGTCGCATGAGGATCCTTTCTGGTGTGAGAGCGTCGGACTTTAACACCCCTCGCCAGTGAGCTGATCCTCATTCCATCGGCGTGGTGGCAGAGCTGTGCACTGGCTCAGCCGAGTTCAGCCAGTGCGCCGCGCCGCAGCTCCACGACAGCGAGGCGGTGCACTTCGAAGCGCTCGGCGAGCTCAGGGCGTGACCCGTTGTCGAGGTCGTCTTCGATAACCACTCGACAGCCGACGATCGGCCGCGAGCACCCTTTGTGAGAGCTGCTCGAGCAAGCCGGCATGGGCAGCTCACCGCCGTAATGCGTGGCTCGACGCGCGCCGAGCGGGCGTGATTAGCAGGTAATGGCGCCCCTATGGCAGCTATGCCGTGCGCCCTCACTCGTGTTCCGGATGGTTGCGCCCCAGAAGTTGGAGCCCACGCGACCGAGGCAGGACCGTAGTGTCCGAAAACTCAGCCACGTGCAAGTCGCACGACGGGAGGCACTTAGGCGAGTCTGAAGTCGGCTCTCATCGGCGTAGTCTACCCGCGAGCAACTCACTCTCTGAGTATAAGTTGCAACGCGATCCTGTTTTCGGACAGGACGTCGGCCGAGTTTCTCGACAGGACGGCGCCGAGAAAGATGGCGAGTGCGTAGAGGGATCGCATAGTCCGGGAGTTTAATCCGGTCACCGACACCCACTCGGAAGCCACAAACAACCCTCCCCACGTCCCGGCGCTAAGCCCGGCGCTAGAACTTTCAGCAGGGGTCGGATGGTCGGGGAGCCTACTTCCGTCGATCTATCAGCTTCTGGAAGTGGGCGGCACCGTTCATTTCCGGTACTCGTCCCACCCCTGGGCCCATGTCTCCGAGGACCGGGAAACCGGCCTCGATCCGGAAGTCGAAGCTCTGCGACTGAGGTAGGCCGCACTCCACGTCGTCGCACGCTTGCCAACGGACCCTGCCACTGATGTCGACATAGCGCTTGCCGTCGACCTTCTCCATGGTCCTGCCGTTTTGTGCGATCGGGAGCCGCAGCACCACGTCGCCCTCGTAGATCTCGAGGGTCTCGCCGGACCCGGCGAGGGTCAACTGGGAAGTAGGCGGTGCAACCAGGGCGAAGGTGATGATGCCGAGAACGTCGTCGACTTCGATCGTGGCAGCCACCAGGCCGTCCGGTACCGGCTCGCCGTAGAGATGTTGCCCTTCCGGTACCCGGAAGGTCGCGACGATCTCGTGAATGGAGCCCGAGAGCAGCCGGTCGGCGTCGAGGATCACGTCGACACTCACCTGCTCCGCCGGGCTCGCCGCGGGCTCCACCTCGAACCTCCGGCCGAGAGCAGCGTCGAGGAGCCGCTCGGGTCCGGTTCTCGCACCAAAGTTGTGCTCGAAGAACTTGGCGACGATGACGCCGTTGGCATCGATCACGTAGGCCCCGGGAAAGGGGATCCCGTACCAGGGGTGCTCGTCCGGCGGGATGAGCGTGTTGAGGATCCCGAACGCGCGAATCACGTCACTGTTCGGGTCCGAGAGCATGGTGAAAGTGGCCCCCATGGCCTTAGAGTAGTCGGCGAGCGCATCGGCTTCGTCATAGCTCAGGGTGTAGAGCTTGACCCCGGCGGCATCGAAAGCGTCCATCCCTCGCTGCAGCTCGACCAGCTGCGTTCGACAGGGGGGTCACCACACCGCTGATCGGGAAAAAACCAAGACCGCCGGTTGGCCGCCGCGGTCCGCATGCAGGTCGACCGAGTGACCGTGTTGGTCGACCGCGACCACCTCGGGTAGTCGCGTGCCAACCTCGGGACCGGTCGGAAAGTCGCCGTCGGGAATGCGACGAGATTTGGTGTTCGGAGCCAACGGCATGAGGAAGTTGTCGGCGTCTTCGAAATAGCCGGGGGGGCCGGACTCGCGGCCTCGAGTATCTACTCTGATGTCCATTCGCACATTGTAAGCCAAGTGGGGGCGGTGGTCACCGGCAGCCTTCAGCTGCCAGGGTGCCAGCCGAACATTCTGCCCTCCATTCAGAGGGATCGGCTCCCGGGTGGTCCGCCGGGCGGGTCCTCAACAAGAGGCTGGCACCTCGTGAGCGAAGCGAACGGAGGTCGCTGAATCGGGGTAGACTGTTTCTCGATGAAGGCGCGCGTGCCTCGGCCTTGTCTGCGGTTGCCAACGACGAGTAGAAGAGCCGGCGCTCGTAGAGCAGTCCAATCGGAGAGGCCGCTCTCGTACACACGGTTGACCTGGCCGGTGAGGATGAGCTCCATCGCCTTTGATTTGCCGACTTGGCGCGCGAGGCGCTAGGTGCCTCCGGCGCCGATCAGCGGCTTGCGGCAGTCGGCGATCTTGGCCCACTGAGTCGCTACCTGCACGGGGTCGGAGCTCAATTGAACCAGCCGAACGACGAAAAGTGGCGAGTGGGGGGTGGTTTGGGTGAAAATCCTAGTTCATTGTCTGATAGAGGAGCCCATGCAGCTGTCTCGGTACACGACACCTCTGGCAAACGTATCCGTTCTGACGCTTGGCGTTGCGATTGCGACGCGAGTCGCTGCAGGTTGGCTGGCAGACAGCGGCGCTTGTGTTATGTCCTACCGACCGCGATGGCGCGAACCCGACGACCAGACGCCAGAAGCAAGATTCGAATCTCAGGTGGCCCGTTCGGTCGCCTCAGCAGACTTCTCGGTAGACGAACCGTACGATCTAGTCATCTGTGACAGCGCGGGATTGGCTTTGAGAGGCGAGGTTCCACCCCGGCTGATCGAGTCGGCGGTGCTGATTGAGATTACATCGCCGATGGAGCCAGCGGAGAGCTTTTCGGCTTCATTGGTGCAGGATATGAAGCTGTGGGCACGGTCTGGTCTCGGTTACCTGACGCGCGAAATGGACGCCGCCGGTGCCCTGACGACGCCCTGCATTCCGCTGAACCGCCAGGCGAGTCTGCTTGCAGGGGTCAGCGCCGCCACGGCGGGTATGTGTGCGTTGCTGGGAGAGGACTCAGGCGCACGTCACCTTCAGCTCGATCAGCTCGAACTGTTAGCGATCATGCCGATGCAGCCGGTCGCGTTTGCGCAGTTGGAAAATAGGATCATCGGGGCGGGGCAAGCGCCAGTGCGTCCGATGCCCGGTGGCACCGTTGAAACAGCCAATGGCCTGGCTTATGTCCGTGCTGTCAATCCTGGCCATTGGGCGGATTTGTTGCGGCTCATGGGTGAACTGGATGATGTTGCCGAGCAGGTTGAAGCAAATCCGTTGATTCTCAGTGAGGCAGTCGATCGAATCGATCACCGTATTCGAGCTTGGGCGAAGGACAGAACATCGGAAGACATCGCGGATCTGTGTCAGGCTGAACACATCCCCGTCGCGCCGGTGTACAGCTCTGCTCAAGTCGCCGTTGACGTTCATTTGAACGCGCGTGAGTTCTTTGATCGAACCACGTCGACGGCTCCGAAGCTCAATCTACCTTGGCTCGCCGCCGTTGGCGATTCGGTCGGGCAGTCAGCACAGCCGAGACCCGACCGGCGAGCCGGCCGGCTTCGTGAAGGTGGTTCTGACCTACCGCTCGCGGGTCTGAGGATACTAGACCTGAGCTGGGCTTGGGCCGGACCTTTCGCGACCACACTCTTGTCAGATCTGGGCGCGGAAGTCATCAATGTCGAGTGGCAGCCGACGGCGAGTAATATGCGTCGCAACCCACCTTTCGCGGCAGAGAATGAGGACTCGAACAACACCGCCGCGTGGTGGAGTGCCAACCAGCGCGGTAAGTTCTCGATCGGCGTAAATTTGAAGACCGCCGGAGGCAAGCAGATCGTCAAGGCGCTCGCGGCTGAATCTGACGTCGTGGTCGAGAACTTTTCACCGGGTGTGGTGGATCGTTTGGGTGTTGGTTACGGTGACCTGATCGAGTCAAATTCAAGCCTGGTCTACGTCTCGATGTCCGCCTTTGGGCAGACCGGACCTCGCTCCCACTACATCGGCTATGGCACCCACGTCTACGCCGCCGCTGGAGCAGGGTATGCCACCAGCCAGGATGGCCGGACCTGCTCACAGATGTACATCGCATACCCCGACCCGGTTTCAGGGCTTGGCGGCGCATTTGCGATTGCCGCATTTGTTCGCAATGCGCAGGCAACTGGAAAGCCCGCTCGGGTGGATTTGTCTGAGCTGGAAATGACCGCAGCCATCGTCCTGGAGCCCCTGCTCGACGCCTTGGCCGATGAGGATGATGTCTCTGGACCAGACCTGGAGTATCTGGTGGTGGAGACAGGTGACGGTCGCTTCGCCTTGTTATTCATCGAGACGAAAGAGGACTGGCGGCGGTTAGAGCAAAGCCTCAACGCAGCGGATGCTTCCAGTGAAGCCATTCGGATTGCGGCGGCCCGCCTTGACGAGAATGAGCTCCTGGCGCGACTCTCCGCCGTTGAGTTGCCGATGCAGAGGATTGCCCATAGTGGCGATGTTCTGGACGACGAGTACCTGGTGAAACGAGGATTCTGGATTCAGGATGAATCGCCCGAAGTGCTGGACAGCAAACTCAGGATCGGTGGCTCGCTGTGGCATGTGGATGGGTTGCGCACTTCGATCTGGCGCGGTGCACCCCTGTTGTTCGGCGATACGCGGCGCGTGCTGGAGGGCCTCCTGGGTTACGAGTCAGGTCGAGTCGATCAGTTGTTCGATCAACAGGTCATCGCATGAGCTACCACGCCAGGTGCCGGTTCCGACGGTTCCGACGACTAGGTGCCACCCGAATATGCGAAGGAGTCTCGGCTGGCACGCCGCCGAACCCCAACCTGGCGGCGACGATCCAGGAGCGTGCCTGGTCATCGCCGATCTGGGTAGTGCCCCGCTAGAAGTGCAGGGCTAATCGGCAGAACCCCGGCCGCACGGCCGCTCGTCTCACCGCCGAGAGCGATGCTCTCGAAACGACTCGAAGTTACGGCGCTCCCACTCGTCACAGAGCTCTTCGGCAGAGGCGCGAGACGGGTGTTTGTACACACCGGGTGGAAATTGAGGGCGAGTCGTGCGTCGAGCGAAGTCCCAGGTAGCGGAGATCGCCTTGAAAAGCGAGGGATCGCCCGGCTCACGCCAGGTTCGATCTTCCATCTCGCTGACGTCGCGATACTTGTAGACGGGCACTAGTCGTCCTCGAAACCGAACCTAAGACGGAGGCGCTCGGCATCCCCCTGGTCCCTTGGCCGAACCGTCCCTCTCTTCATGCGGTAGAGAGTAGCCGGTGTCGTGACCGAAACTTCCAGACCATCGAAGTCAACGCGCTCCGATTCGAGATCCTCAAATCGAAAGGCCTCTCCCAAACGAGTCAGAATGTCGATGTAAAAGTCCCCGTCGGGAGGCACGTACTGCACCGCCGGATAGTCCCCGAGGAGGTCTTCGGCGGTGATCTCATCGATGTGTGGGTCGTCATCGAAGACGCTACGGAGCGCCCTGCGCAAGCGTGAAACATTCTCGGCTGACGGAGCGAGGAAGACGTCGAGATCCTCCGTTGCCCGCGCCAGTCCCTGAAGGTTGAGGGCAACGGCTCCAAAAATCACGTAAGTGACTCCCTCGCGCTCGAAGGCCGCCAACACCTCCCGAGTCTTCTGATAGTCCACCTCTCCATTCTAGCCTGGACCCAGGCAGCCTCCGGCTGCCAGAGAGGTACCACCCGATTCGAGTTGCGTCAGGAGCGCGGTATCCTCGTTGGCGATGAACAACCCGCGAAGGCCGCTGGCATGGTCCATCTGGATCTGTGCCTTGCTATTTACGGGGGCCGCTGCCTCGGCCGAAAACGTCGACTGGCCGCATTTCGGCAACGACGGGGGCAACACGAAGTACTCGGCTCTCGACCAGATCGACGCCGACAACTTCGACCGTGTAGAGGTGGCTTGGACCTGGGAGTCGCCCGACGGCGAGCTCCGCGACCTGCCCGCTGCCGTTCGCCCGGGCCCTTTCAAGGCGATTCCGGTGGTCGTCGACGGTCGAATGTACGTGAGCACCGCCCTCGGCCAGGTGGCCGCAATCGATGCCGTCACCGGCGAGTCGCTGTGGAGCTACGACCCTCAGAGCTGGGAAGCCGGGCGGCCGGCCAATCTGGGCTTTCAGCATCGTGGCGCGGCCTACTGGAAGAGCGGCGACAAGCGACGAGTGCTGATGGCGACTCACGACCGGCGACTGCTCTCCCTCGACGCCATAACCGGCAAGCCCGACCCCGCCTTCGGCAAATACGGTGCGGTCGAGATGACCAAAGACCTGGGTCGCGAGATCACCGAGTCGAGGACGACCCACAGCTCGCCGCCCTCGGTGTGCCGCAACACGGTGATCGTCGGCTCGATCGTGTCCGATATGCCCTCCTATCAGAAAGCGCCGCCCGGCTACGTTCGCGCCTACGACGTGGAGAGCGGGGAGCTGGCGTGGGTCTTCCACACCATTCCCCAGCCGGGCGAGGAAGGCAATGAGACCTGGGAGAACCGGTCGTGGGAGTACACGGGCAGCACCAATGTCTGGTCGCTGATCGCCGTCGACGAAGAGCTCGGTCTCGCCTTTCTACCGATCTCGACACCGACCAACGACCTCTACGGAGGCCACCGCCTCGGCGACAACCTCTTCGCCGAGAGCCTGGTCGCAGTAGATTGCGAGACCGGTGAGAGGCGTTGGCACTTCCAGATGGTGCACCACGGCTTGTGGGACTACGATCTGCCGACGGCGCCGAGCCGCATCGATGTAAGAGTCGACGGCAAACTGGTCAAAGCGGTCGCTCAGCCGACCAAGCAGGCCTTCCTCTTCGTCTTCGATGCCGAGACGGGAGAGCCCCTGTGGCCGATCGAAGAGAAGCCAGTGCCACCGACTACGGTGCCCGGAGATCGTGCCTCGCCCACCCAGCCCTTCCCCACCAAGCCTGCCGCCTACGATCGCCAGGGCGTTTCGGTCGACGATCTGATCGATTTCACCCCTGAGCTGCGCCGACAGGCTCTGGAGATCGCGGAGGAGTACGAGCTGGCGTCGTTCTTCACTCCGCCCCGGCTAGAAGGCGAGGGCAAGCCGGTGATCCAGCTACCGTCGGACGGCGGAGGAACCAACTGGACCGGTGCCGCTGTCGATCCGGAGAGCGGCCTCATCTACGTACCGTCCTTCACCCGGCCGGTGACCGTCTCGCTCACCACGCCAGACCCCAATCGCTCGGATATGCGCTACACCCCAAAACGCTGGTACGACGGTGTCGCGGGTCCGCGCGGCCTGCCACTGGTCAAGCCCCCCTACGGTCGTATCACCGCGATCGACCTCGCCACCGGCGAGCACGCCTGGGTGGTCGCCCACGGCGAAGGCCCGCGCAAACATCCGGCCCTCAAAGATTTGGATCTCCCTCGACTCGGCGCCCTTAATCCTTATGCGGCGCCCCTGGTCACCAAGACCCTTCTCTTCGTCACCCAGCGGCCCGAGAACATCAGCGGCGGCACGCCGTTCGAGCCGGACCGGCCGGCGGAGATCAGCGTCTACGACAAGAAGAGCGGTGCATACCTCGGTGGCATCGAGCTCCCCGATTCGCCGAACTCGAACCTCATCACCTATGAGGTGGACGGACGGCAGTATCTCGCCGTCAGTGTGGGCGGCGGGCGCTTTATGGTTGGCGGTGGGGGGACTCCACCACGAGTGGTCGCCTTGGCGCTCCGGTCGCAGGACCCACCTTGATGGAGACGGCGTCTCTGTGCAATCCGCTGTGTTTCCGTCCACAATGTACGGGTTCAGCTCTCCCCACCGCGGGGCCTTACGGCCTTCACCTCATCCAGGTAGGAGGAGCCGTAATGCGCTCAGCCCCAGGGGAGGGCCCCTCTCACCTCGGTTTCCATAAGCAAGGAGAGCGCGATGGTATCAACGAGAGCGGCCGCCCTGGCGGCCCTGATGTCCTGGATAGGCGGCACGACCGCGCCGGCGGCGGGTCCGGCCGAGCGCAAGGCGCTCTTCGGCGAGCTGCACATGCACACGAGATACTCGTTCGACGCCTACGCCGGCACGGCGATGACGCCCGGCGACGCCTACGAGTTCGCCAAGGGCAAGCCCTGGGTGCAAGGCGGGCAGACCTACCGGCTCACCCAGCCGCTCGACTTCATGGCGGTCACCGACCACGCCTTCTTCCTCGGCTCGTTCGTAAGGATGAGCGAGGAGGGCCACCCCTACGCCGAGCATCCACTGGCGCGGAGCGTGCTCAGTGACGACCCCGCCGAGCGGCGCTCGGTGTTTGGCAAGATCCTCGCAGCCTCTCGGGCCGGTCAGGATTTCCACGAGCTGATGCTCCCGGAGGTGCAGAAAGAAAGCTGGGAGCGAATCGTCGCCTTTGCCAATGAGCACTATGAGCCCGGCGTCTTCACGACTCTCATCGGCTACGAGTGGACGGCGACGCCCGACGGGCGCAACCTGCACCGTAACGTCATCTTCAAGGGCGACACGGCACCCGTGCCCCTCTCGCGTCATGACACCGAGCGGCCCGAGGATTTGTGGGAGTGGATGGACCGCCACCGCGAGGGAGGCCACGAGGCTCTTGCCATCCCCCACAACTCGAACCTCTCCGACGGCATCATGTTCGAGCGCGTCGACAGCCAGGACCGACCGTTGACGGCGGAGTACGCCGAGCAGCGCATGCGCAACGAGCCGCTGGTGGAGGTGACGCAGCAGAAGGGCCAGTCGGAGACCCACCCCTCGCTCAGCCCCAACGACGAGTTCGCCGACTTCTGGTTGCATGAGTACCTGGTGGGCAGCCGTGGAGAGCAAGAGGTCACCGAGTTTGCCGGCGGCTACGTGCGCGACGCCTACCGTACCGGCCTCGAGCTCCAGGACGAGCTCGGCTTCAATCCCTATCGCTTCGGCCTGGTGGCGGCCACCGACAGCCACTCCGGCAGACCGTCGGCCGAGCGGCTCCCGCCGACGGCAGCGCGCCCCGAGGTGTACCGCATCAACGCGAACACCCGGACGCTGTCGGGGCTGACGGGGCTCTGGGCGGAGCGCAACGACCGTACCTCCGTCTTCGAGGCACTGCGACGCCGGGAGACCTGGGGAACGACCGGACCCCGCATCCGGGCGCGCTTCTTCGGCAGCTTCGATGCCGATGGAGTCGACCCCGAACGGGCAGGCTGGGTCGAGAAGGCCTACGCCTGCTGTGTGCCGATGGGAACCGACCTGCCGGGAGACGACCAGAGCGGACCGCCGAGCTTCGTCGTGTGGGCGATCAAGGACCCCGAGGGTGCCCACCTCGACCGCATCCAGATCGTCAAGGGCTGGTCGGAGAACGGCGAGAGCGCCGAGCAGGTCTACGACGTCGTAGGGTCGGGCGACCGGAGGCGCGGCGCCGACGGCAAGCTTCCTGCGGTCGGCACCACGGTCGACCTGGCGGCCCAGACCTACGACAACTCGATCGGTGCAGCGGAGCTCCAGGGCGTATGGACCGATCCGGATTTCGATCCCCGGCTCAACGCCTTCTACTACGTGCGCGTACTCGAGATCCCTACCCCCATGGGGCCCTCCCGACGAGGAGACCGTCCCGCGACCGCCATCCAGGAGCGCGCCTACACCTCGCCCATCTGGTACGTCGCTCCCTGAGAGACTCGTGTCTGCCTCAGCTCCACGACGAGATCGACGTCGAGCGTCGAGCGCGGCTCGCCGCTGACAGAGCTGGCGATCGAGCCACCTACCAAGTAGCGCACCTCGCAGTCCTGGAGGACCTGAGCGACTAGAAGAGCGACGTCGATCGGGTTCGCTGCCACAGGAGTCAGCGAGCGACCAGCGCCTCGGCTTCCGGGTACGCCTGGCAGGCTACGGATCGACCGAGAGTGATCAATGCGTAGCGCAGGCGGCATTCGTCCTCTGAGGCCTTCGGGTAGCGAAGCCGGATGCCGGCCAGCGATAGATCCCGGATGCTCGTGGACGCCTCCGCTACAATTCGGGTTTTCTCCAGAGCAGACATCCCGGTGCTCTTCGATAAACAACACCATCACCTCGGTCAGCGGTCGAGCTCCGCCTGGGAGAAATACGCCGACGCCTTACGCAGGATCTCGTTCGCTCGCTTGAGCTCACGGTTCTCGCGCTTCAGCTGTTTCAGCTCTTCGAGCTCGCTCGTCGTCAAACCGGGTCTTCGGCCCGCGTCTCGTTCGGCCTGCCGCACCCAGTTGCGTAGGGTCTCCGCCGAGCAGCCGATTTTCGACGCCACCCACCGGATCGCTGACCACTGGGAGGCGTGCTGCTTGGGTTCAAGGGGTCGTCGCAACGTTGCCTTGGTGAGCAGAGTGTACAAACTCATCGAAGACTTCGGCAGGGGTTCTGAGCGGTCACGGTTTCGTGGACACCAAGTTAAGCCCCATCGGGGCAGTTCCTATTCTGCATCAGTTCGGGTAGTCAGCTTCGGACGAGGCTGTGCGAGGTTCGGGGAGCGCAGCCTCCCTTCGGATCCGACCGCCGGTCGCGCGTGAGTTCACGCTGCCCCTTCGAAGGCCTCGGGGCTCAGGAATCCGAGCGTCGAATGCTGGCGTCTCAGGTTGTAGAACACTTCGAGGTAAGAAACCGCTTCGTCGTGAGCTCGCTGACGAGTCTCGAAGGGTCGGTCCCAGACCTCGGTCTTGAGACTGTCGAAGAAGCTCTCCAAGACCGCATTGTCATAACAATTTCCGACGCCGGACATGCTGCAGCGAAACCGCAGCTCAGCCAGCCGATCCTGGTAAGCCTTCGAGGCGTACTGCTTGGGTTCAAGGAGTCGTCGCAGCGTTGCCTTGGTGAGCAGAGTGTACAAGCTCATCGAAGACTTCGGCAGGGGTTCTCCAGCCGAGGGTCTTGCGGGGTCGGCCGTTGAGTGCGAGCGCGACCGCGGCGAGGTCGTCGCAGGAGTATCTGACAAGGTCGGTGCCCTTCGGGAAGTACTGGCGTAGTAGTCCGTTGGTGTTCTCGTTGGTGCCCCGCTGCCAGGGGCTGTGCGGGTCGCAGAAGTAGATCGCGAGGCCGGTATCGACGCGGAGTTGAGCGTGTTGAGCCATCTCGGCGCCCTGGTCCCAGGTCAAGGACCGGCGGAGCTGCTCGGGCAGCGTGGTGATTGACACCGCGATCGCGTCACGGACGGCTTCGGCGCCGTGCCCGGCGAGGGCCGGCCCGTTCTTCACCCTCGATTCGGTCCCGTGCCCTTCCATGCGGGGCAGGTGCAGCAGCATCGTGAACCGCGTAGTGCGTTCGACGAGGGTCCCGATCGCTGAGCTCTCGAGCCCGACGATCAGGTCGCCTTCCCAGTGACCCGGCACGGCCCTGTCGCCGGCTTCGGCGGGGCGTTCGCTGATCATGATCTCCGGAGTTACAAATTTCTTGCCTCTCCCCCGGGTTCGCGCATGCGGCACTCGTAGCGCTCGCCCGGTTCGCAGGCACGCGACGAGCTCGCGTTTGAGGGCTCCTCGACCTTGGATGTAGAGCGCTTGGTAGATCGCCTCGTGAGAGATCCGCATCGACTCATTATGGGGGAAATCAATCCGAAGCCGGTTCGAGATCTGCTCCGGACTCCAGGATTTCGCCCAACGCCGATCCTGGCGACGGCCGTGCCGACGGCCGATCCAACGCACATCCGGACCCGGCACCAGCTCCCCGTCAGGCCTTGCGATCACGCCGGCGAGGCGGTTCTGCACGTACTCCGCAAGGCATCGTTCGCGGCAAGCTTGGAGACCTTCGGACGGCTGGCGCGCCGCTCCGCGTGCCACTGCGCAGTCGTGGCCCGATAAGTTACGGCACGGCTGCGAGTCGCCGCGTTGCGGCGCAGCTCCCGCGAAATCGTCGACGGTGAACGACCCAGGCGGCGAGCGATCTCACGTACCCCAACATGCTGAGCGTGAAGGATGGCGATCTCTTCACGCTCGGCGAACGACAGATAACGCCCCGACACCGGAGCCAACGAGATAGGTCGCATTCCACCAGCTTGCCTGAACCATCTCGACCCGACAGCCGGCGACACCCCAGCCTCTGTTGCGGCGTCCTCGCTGGACGCCCCACGAGCGATCGTCTCCCAGAACCGGATCCGGTCCTCGCGCCGCGCTGTCGAGGGCCGGCCAGGTGACCGCATCTGGCCACGCATCGCTCGAATCGCACCCTGACACTTGCCAACTCCCATCGAAACACCTCCATCACGAGATGTTGCGACGACCAGTTGAATCCGCCCTGTACTTCCTGGTCAAAGACCAGGCGTACAGCACGGTCCCGGACTTCTGGTGAGAATCTGCTTCTTGACATGACTCCAATCCTCTCAAGGTTTGGAGTCTCCGGTGAAGTCGGGGCGGTTCACCGACTCTACCGACCGCTACGGAAGGTGACGGGTATTCGCCCCCCACAGCTTTGGGAGACTCGCTGGGGGCGGCCCCGTCCAAGACACGGCGGCGAGTCCGGTAGTATGGCCTCCAATCCTGGGTCTCGAACTGGAGGAGAGAACCAAATGGCAAATCTCGGTTTAAACGTTCCTGGTCACATTTAGTCGCCAACAATATGGACGCCTTGGTGCGTGACCAACATTTGATCCTCGATCTCATTGATGCTGAGCTGGCGGAACGAGGAGTTGATTAAGCCTCGCGCAGAGGCGCTGAGACGCAGAGGATTTTGGCTTATCATTTCAACTTTTAGTTTTAAATTTTCATCGTGCTCTTTTTCTTCCAACAACTTCCCAAATATTTTACCCTCGCTTGGCTGATCTCCCTACCAATTGTTAGTTTCGCTGAAGAGATTGATTTGCACAAGCTGGAATCGCTCCACCCTCACAAGGTGGTAGTCGAGACTACGAACTACAAGGGGAGGAAAGCGCTGCGTGTGACTGAAGCGGAGGCATTCAAGAATTCCGGTCCCGACAAGTTGCTGGTAATTGAACAATTCGATTTTCACAACGGCGTGATCGAAGTCGATGTTGCTGGGATGCCACTTCCTGGAGCCAACCCTGGGGCACGTGGGTTCATCGGAGTTGCTTTCCATGTGAATACAGACGTCTCCGAGTATGAATGCATTTATCTTCGACCGACCAACGGAAGGGCCAACGATCAGGTCCGCCGCAATCATGCTAGCCAGTATGTGTCCTTTCCGGACTACTCATGGCGAACCCTGAGAGAATCGGTCCCTTCCAAATACGAAGCGTATGTCGATCTGGTTCCGGGAGAGTGGACGAAGATGAAAGTAGAGGTAGCGGGTACGACAGCCCAACTCTATGTGCACGGTTCTGATCAACCGACCCTGATTGTGAACGACCTTAAACTGGGTGATGTTAAAGGCGCCATCGCACTACGTATCGGCCCAGGTACGGTGGGTTACTTTAGCAATCTGCGAGTCATTTCCGGCAAATAGGCTAGTAATGGGCGCGAATAAGATATAAAGAGGTTTGAGAGGTACCGTGCTGGATATCTGTGTATGGGCAGCGGTAGTTGAAATTCTAATTTCCCCGTATTCTTTTAGATTCTCTTTTGACCTCAAAGTCTGGCGAATCTCGATTGAGATGGCTCTGACCGGCCGCGCCCGAAGAAGAGCACCCGCGTTTCCGTGACTCGACCAGCCGCCGGGCACCCCGGTCCCCCATCCTGCGAGAGCACCCCAACAAAGAGGCGCGGGCCCGGCAGCCTTCAGCTGCCAGGGTGCCAGCCGAACATTCTGCCCTCCATTCAGATGGATCTGCTCCCGGGTGGTCCGCCGCGCGGGTCCTCAACAAGAGGCTGGCACCTTCGTGAGCGAAGCGAACGGGGGGATCGACAATCCCGGTCAACTTGAAATCACTTCCGCTTTCCTTGGAGAACCAAGCCCGGGCGGCCTCGGCCTCTGCAGCCAATGCATCAGGAATAGTCTCTACTACTCGAGGCATAATTCAAACTCCATTTTCTTTGTCACTACCGGATCGCATCATGCTCAGAAGAGCGATTTCCTATCCGTCCTTAACTTTGCATTCACCGATACTGATAATCCTGATCAGGGCGACTACCATTATTTCAAGATCGAGCAGGCCAACGATGCAGTCGCCTGGTCAAGCCCGGTTCGGTGAGATGATTTTCATCACAGTTAATATCAGCGCCAGTAACCAATTGGGGACACTAATAGTTTAATAGCTTAAGAAATTCGCAAGGGATCAACTCATGAGACAGATGTGTCTGGTATACACTGAAAAAAGATGGTGCCCAGGGGCGGACTCTAAACATACCGTATTTAGTGGTCTGTAGGTATTCATCCACGATTTATGTGCCAACGAAAGGAGGTCGCGATGACCGATCGTACGATGGTGCCTCGCTCAGGTCTGAGCCTAGTCTTCTACCTGGCGTTCGCCGGTGGCGCGGTGGTGGCGCAGGACGCCCCCCGGACCGAGCTGGGGGCGCGTCTGGCCGAGAGTCACGGCGACGGCGCCTTCCACCGCCTGGAGGAAGTGAAGCTGCGGCGAGCTGTCGCCTACCCGGACGGCACAGCGTTCGGTCTCAAGACTCCCACAGCCGCCTACCATGCCTATCTCGCGGGCCTGCGTGCGGTCGAGGAAGAGGCCGGCGTGACGACCCTGCTCGTGAACAACGTCCTACGCCGGACGATACCCGGTCGCCCAGAGGACTGGCCCATCAAGCCCTACTGCGACTGGGACATCGTGGTGTTGAAGCACTACCCGAGCTGGCGAGCGTGGGAAACGGTGGAGCGCAGCGCAGCGCAGGAGGCGGCCCTCGTGCATCGTGAGGCCGCGGTGGCGGCCGGGCAGGTGGTGGTGGCCGTGCCACGGCAGCCACCCGCAGCGCCGCGGCAGGTGACCTCCGACGATGCGGCGGACACGGCAATTCATGTCGTGAACCTCATCGAGCTCCGCGAGGAGGCGTACTACCCCGACGGCGAGTATCCCGGCTCGTCCGGCCTCGACGCCTACGGACGCTACCGGGGCGGCGGGGAGCTGGCGACGCTGGACCGCGAGCTCCTGGCCGGCGCCGACGTGCCCGACGCCCTCAACCCTCCCGACGTCCGCTGGTGGCGCCTGAACATCGTGCGCTACCCCAGCTTGCACGACTTTATGGAGATAGAATTGACCCCCGAGTTCCGCGACATCTATCGCCACAAGGCGGCGGCCATGAGTCGGATCTGCAGCCCGGCCACCGTGCCGACCCTGCCCGAGTCATCGCTGGGTGGCGTAATTTGAGTTTTGCCTTGCCTGATTAACCCCTTTTAGTTCCTTTAGTGTTGGAGAATTGCCGATGACGAATATTATCGCAACGATTCTTTCCATTCTGTTAGTTAACACCACCGCCTCCGCCCAGGACGTCGGCGGCATAGCCGACCTCCTCAGAGCCAACGTAGAAGGCCCCGTCGTCGTCATGGACCTCGTCAAGTTCAAGCCTGGCGGCGAAGAGAAATACGCCATCTACGACGGCATCGTCGAAGAGAAACTCAAGAGCCTCGGCGGCGCGGTCGTGTTCCGTGGCACCGCGCGCAAGGTCGACGCGACCAAACTGAACGGCACCGAGCCCGTTCCCCACCTTCACACTCTGGGCGCGGTCGATCACACCAGCTGGGACCGCGTGACATTCCGCAAATACCCCTCCATGCAGGCCGTCATGGACATGGCCGGCAGCACCGAAGGCGCGCTTCCGAATCGCTTGGCCTCCGTCGACGCGTCATTCGTCTACGCCTTTTCCGGCGAGATGCCTTCCCCTCCGCCGAGGAACTTCCCGATGCCGGTCCTTTCGCCGCCTCCGAGCGCTGACACGGTCTACATCCTTAACCTGCTGCGCTTCGCCGGCGACGCCGGTCGAGAACAATACTTTACAAAATACGGCCCCCCCGCGAGCACGGGGGTCAAGAAGCGCGGCGGCGCTACCGTCTACGTCCTAAAAGGTGTCGGCCCCGTCATCTCCGACGAAGAAATCGATCGCCTGCTACTCGTCAGCTACCCGTCCATCGAGACCTTCCTAGAAATGATCGCAAGTGACGAGTACCAAGCCATCGCCCAT
Source organism: Acidobacteriota bacterium (assembly GCA_963666215.2). Classification (GTDB taxonomy): domain Bacteria; phylum Acidobacteriota; class UBA890; order UBA890; family WLXD01. The sequence goes on along the minus strand of CAXWPL010000005.1, from coordinate 1,494,669 downwards.
TTCCGAACCGACGCAATTGAACTCGGGCCACTGTTCCCCTTCTCATACGCTCAACCCAAGGAGTAAGACTAAAGGCGGCATTAGACACCCCCGTTGACATAAGACCCCTATCCCCGTCCCCTGCCCCCGGCGTACTCGTCGGCGGAGCGCTCGTCACGCCTCGCAACCGGTCACCGACCTGCCGCCCACGGTCGCTCCCCGGCGAGGTTCGAGCGGAAGCCGAGCTCGGGGCGGAAGAGCATCAGGTGCGATCGGTGCCAGATCTGAGCGCCGCTTTCCGTCTCTTGTCTTCGACGGGAGGCAATGGCAGAGGCGGCTCACAGCCAGGCCTATCGCCGGCGGCGGCCGGAGCGGAGCGTGACGACCGCAAGCTGCTCGGAGAGCTGGCGAGTTGCGGGCCACTCCTTATCGCGGTATCAACCAGATCGCAGATGAGTAGGCGCGCTCCTGAAGCGTTGCCGCAGGACCGGGCCGGGGCGGCGTGCCCGCCCGGATGGCGTCCCAGGTGGTCCAGCGGCAGGTCGGATTCTCCAGGGCTCGCAGGTAATAGAAGGCACGTTGACGGCGGTCGAACTCGGGATCGGTCCAGAGTGTCTTGAGCTGCGTTGAACCGACGTCGGCGCTGACGGTGCAGTCTGTGAGGTCCACCTGAGCGCCGTTATCGGGACAGCGGTGGGTCTCGGAGTCGACCTCCAGACCGTCGGAGCAGGCGACATCGTAGACCCGCTCCTGTGGCTCGCCGTCCTCGATCCAGCCCTTGATCACTTGAACACGGTCAAGCTTGGCGGACTCGGGGTCCTGCATCGCCCAGATCAGGAATTGCGGCACGCCACGCCGCCGCGCAGGGAGGTCGGCGCCCATCGGTACCCCGTGCTCGTAGGCCTTCGTCACGAGATCCTCGTCTTCTAGCGGATCGTCGCCGAAGCCGTAGCTGCCGAAGAAACGCACACGGATCCGTGGTCCGGTGGTGGCGAAGGTCTCTTTGCGGCGGAAGGCGTCGTAGATCGATTCGCGCGTGTTCTCCTCGGCCCATACGCCCGCCAGACCTGAAGCGCCCCAGGTCGCGAACCTCTCCGTTGCCGGTAGCGGCCCTGAGGTCGTCGCGTCGGATCCGGGGGCTCGCTCTGCGTCCTTCCAGCTGGTAGCTCCTCCCGGGGGCACTGATCCCCGCCCCTCGGGCATCCCATCGATGATCCCGAGCTTGGAGAAGTAGGACGACTCCTGGTAAGCGGCTCCCGCATTATGGCTGTCGCTCGCACCGATCACCCCGAACCGGTAGGGGTTGAAGCCCTCCCTTTCCTCGAAGCCGAGACCGGCAAGGTAGGCGTCGCGCACATAGCTTCCACGGAGTTTGTCGAGGCTCGATTCGGCCGGGGTGAGAAGCTCGATCTCGAAGTCGGCCCACTCGTCGTTGGGGGAAAGTAGCGGATGTGTCTCCGAGGTGCCCTTGATCTGTGTCATCTCGACCAAGGGTTCATTGCGCATCCGCAGTCGGGCGTATGCCGCGTCGAAGGGCTCCCCGGACATCTTCTGGCGCGCGAACTTGTAGCCATCGCTCTGGTTCGAGTTGTGGGGGATGGCGAGCGCCTCGATGCCCTGTGCTCGCAAACCATCGAGCCAGTCCCAGAGATCCTCGGGGTTCGGCGAGTCGAGTCGGGTGAAGGGCAGCTCGGGCGCATTCGCGCCGCGAAAGATGACGTTGCGGTGTTGATTGGCCCCCTCGGGGTACGACGACGTGAACTCATAGGCGACGAAGGTGGTGAGCTTGCCCGGCTCGTAGTTGCGCTCCGCCGAGGCGATGATCTCCCGCCAGGCCGAACGTGAGGCCTCTGGGTCGGGATGGTCCCGGAGAAACGAGGAGCCGGCCCGGAAGGCCGCGTATCTCTCGTTGATGGTCTTCGGATCGAAGAAGCGACGGGTTTCGGGAGCGTCGTGGAGCGGATGAGCAGGGTCGGTCATCGCCGACCACAGGCCCAGATAGGCGCCGTGGTCGGTGACGGCGTAGAAATCGAGCGCGCGATCGAGCTGGATCTGGTAGCCGGCGGGATGTGTGATCGCCTCCCCGCGCGCATAGCTGTAGGCGACGTCGGGTGAAGCGCGGGTGCCGAAAACGAAGGCGTCGAGGGAATATCGCGTATGGATGTGCAGATCGCCGAAATAAGCATTGCGCTGCCCGCTTGCGGCGCCGTATGTGGCACACGATACGCAGACCGTCAGCGCGGCGATGCGATGGACTTTTCTCATCATCGTTTTCTCCCGTAGGGGGCGCGACCACCTACTGCGAGCTTCCAGGGTAACGAAAACAACAGACAGAGTGAAGCAAAGGCCCCCCTCCGGGGACTCCTGGGGGCCCCGCTGCCGCGCACGCCCCCAAGCACTCTCGCGACCCACCTGCCGCCAGGCCCGCGCACTCTAATCCCGCTGTCGAGCCGCCGAGAAGTCACCCCCAGGACCTCCAGCTCTCGCCCAGGCCTCCGAAAACCCTCATGCTCCTCATGCTCAGAAAGGCGATTTCCTACCCGTGTTCTCGCCACTCCAAACGGATGCAGGCCACATGCTACGGTCGCAGCCGGATGCCAGAACTTGCCCGGGATCGACTGCGCTGGGAGCTGACCACCGTCCTCTGCATGTACGGCGGCTACGCGGGGCTGGTCCTGTGCCGGACCGCTGTTTCGATTGCATCTCCTGAGATGATCGACGACCCCGCCCTCGGCTTGGATGTGGCCGGCTTCGGTGCCCTCTTGGGTTGGGGGGCCGCGGGCGCACTTGCAGGCAAGTTACTCAACGGCGCAATCGCGGACGCCCTGGGTGGGCGTCGGCTCTTCCTACTCGCAACGTCGCTGACCGGCGCCGCAACGGTGATCTTCGGGGCCTCGTCGGCGCACCTCCTGTTCATGCTGATGAACTTCCTGGCCCAGCTGACGAAGGCGGGCGCCTGGCCCGCCATGGCAAAGCTCATCGGAGCGTGGTTCGACGCGGCCAGGCACGGGCGGATATGGGGCGTCATCGCAACCAGCTCCCGGGCCAGCAGCGTGATCTCCAGCTTCCTGCTGGGCGCACTCCTGGTGGTGCTGCCCTGGCGCTGGCTCTTCTACGTATCCGGAATGATCACAGCGCTGATCGTGGGGCTCGACTTCATCTATCTGAAGGACAGCCCTGGCCAAAGGGGTCTGGCGTCGCCCAACCCGGGACCCGTGGAGAGCGAAGAAGTGCGGTTGGGGCTGTTGGATTGGCAGGAGACGCTCGGGGCGACGCTGATTCACTTCGCGAAGAGCCGACGCGTCCAGTTGATCTGCCTGGCCATGATGGCCATGACGATCCAGATGGAGTTCCTCAGCTTCCTACCTCTGTATTTCAAGCAGAACTTCGCCATCGAATCCGGAGCAGCGGGCATGGCTTCGTCGGCCTTTCCGGCCGGATCCTTCATTTCTGTTCTGGCTGGGGGGCTGCTGTATGACAGGCTGAGCCCCGCCGGTCGGGTGCGTGTCCTGGGCGGTTTGTTGGCGGTCGGGCTGGCGGCCATTGTCTTGATTCGTTTTTTGCCAGAACTCGAGCTGGACGCAGCCGCCGCATTGGGCGTTGCCGTGGCGGCGACATTCCTCTTCGGGCTCGCGGTATCGCCCGCGTACTACATCCCCATGAGTGTGTTCTCGATTCAGTTCGGACGTGCGCGATCCGGTGTGCTGATCGGGCTGATCGATGCCTGCGGCTACGGGGCCACCATGATCTTTGCGCCATTGGCCGGCGCGGTGATCCGGGACCAGGGTTGGCCGGCGTTGCTCACGATTTTCGCGATCATCTCAGCGATCGCACTTTCGCTCGCTACGGCGTTTCTCATCGCTGAGGATCGCGCCATCGCATGAGTCATCCTCTGGGAGAATCGCCGGGCATTGCATCGTCGAGACGATTTTCCAGCGGACTCGCGACGCTTGACGAAACGCAGCCAGGTTCTATCGCGATCGAGCTAGCGCGCCTCGCTGGGCGATCCAACGGCAGTAGATCGGCGGCGGGAAGAAGGCCAGCGCGGCCTTCTGCTCCACCTGGAAAACAGTCTCCTGCTCTTCGCGCTGCTGCGCCGCATGACCGGCTCGCTGCAGCGCAGCGCGCTGGTGGCCGCGCTCTTCGCCGTTCACCCGCTGCACGTGGAGTCCGTGGCCTGGGTGGCGAGCCGCAAGGACCTATTGAGCACGCTGTTCGCGTTGCTGGCCATTTGGCACTACACCGGATGAGTACAGGGCTCGCGCCGGCGCGACTACGCGCTGAGCCTCCTGTTTGCGGCCCAGACCCCGAACGGCGCCGGCGTGATGCGCGGTATCGAGGTCGAGGGCGACTGGGCGTATTCGTGGGACACCTGGACCGACAGCGCGACGAACAAGGAAACGGGCGAAGTCCGCGACGAGGTCGGCAAGTGGATCAACGTGCTACGCAGCACACCGGACGGCTGGAAGATCTACATCGATCTGTGGAACCGCGACGCGCCGGCGGCGGAATACACGTTCGAAGTGGTGAGCCTGCGTGTCGCCTTTACTGGCGGACCACGACACCAATAGCTGGAACTGCATAGGTCCTCGCTGAGCGGTTTTGTCGTCTTTCTGGGTGGAAGACGACACCGCGAACCGGGCTGCTGGCGGCGAGCGATAGACTTGCGCCTATTCAAGGGCGCTCGTTGGAGGGCAAATCAGATGAATAGCAACATTGTCGGTGTGTTCGCATCGGTCGCGCTGGCGGCCGCGGCTGTCGGTGGTGAGGAAATCCGGCCGGGAGTCTTTCGGACATCGGACGATCGTTTTCAGAATCTTCCCGGTTTCGCCTTCGAGCCGCGCTATCAGGAGATCGAAGGCTACAGAGTCCACTACCTGGACGAGGGACCGAGGGACGGTGAGGCGATTCTGCTGATCCACGGCGAGCCGACCTGGGCCTACCTGTTTCGCAAGATGATTCCGGTCTTGACGGCCGCGGGTCATCGGGTGATCGTGCCGGACCTGGTCGGCTTTGGACGCTCCGACAAGCCGGCCGAGATGGAGGTCCACACCTACGAGTTCCACGTCGACGTCATGAAGCAGCTGGTCGAGGCGCTCGACCTACGCGGCGTCACCTTCTTCGGCCAGGACTGGGGTGGTCTGATCGGCCTACGCGTGGTGGCCGAGAGAGCGGATCGCTTCGCTCGGGTGGTGATCTCCAATACCGCCCTGCCGACCGGCGAGGACCAGCTCTCCGAGGCCTTCATGAACTGGAAAGGGGTGAATCAGGGCATGATCGACCGCGGCGACATCCCGACCGGCATGATGCTGGCGCGGAGCAACGGCGATCCTTCCTTGCAGGCAGCGTACGATGCGCCTTTCCCCGATCCCCGCTACAAAGCGGGGCCTCTCATCATGCCGCAGCGGGTTCCGGTTACTTTGGACGACCCGGCTCGCGAGGCCAACCTCGCCGCCTGGGAGGTGTTCAAGAAGTGGGATAAGCCGTTCTTGACGGCCTTCGGAGACAGTGATCCCGTCACAGGCGGTCAGGACGAGAAGTTCCAGCGCGAGGTTCCAGGGGCTCAGGACCAGGGACACCTGATCGTCGAAGGCGCCGGCCACTTCATTCAGGAATCCCACGGCGCGCAGTTGGCTCGCATCATCGTGGACTTCATCGCTGGCAATCCTGGACCGGTGCGGTAGGAGAACGCATTGAGATGAGCCAGCTGCCCTACGACGGAATTCGTGTGATCGAGATGAGCAAGATCCTCGCAGGTCGGCGGCAGGAGGTGACAACGCTTCCCGGAGCGAATAGGAAGCAACCCCCAAGTGCGCCGTCCTCGGCGCCAGAAGACAACTAGCTTTTGGAAATGATATTCATCATTTTCGAAAGCTAGGGCTACCATGCAGGGCATGGGGAAAACGCTGCTGGACAAATGCTGGGATGCACACGTCATCACCGATCTCGGTGGTGACTATCAGTTGCTGCACATCGATCGTCATCTGCTGCACGATCTCTCCGGCCCGCCGTCACTGCGAACCCTGCGCCGGCGAGGGTTTCCGGTTCGCAATCCCGAGCTCTGCTTCGCGACGCCCGATCACTGCGTGTCAACCCAGGCTGACCGGGATGACGCCAGCACGCCGTCGGGCAGCCGTCTCATTCCCATGCTGCGTAAGGAGTGCGGCGAGTCCGGAATAGCACTTTTCGATCTCGGCAGCGCGGAGCAGGGCATCGTGCATGTGATCGGTCCCGAACTCGGTCTGACCCTCCCGGGACTTTCCATCGTCTGCGGCGATAGCCACACCTGTACCCACGGCGCGCTTGGGGCGCTTGCCTGGGGCATCGGCAGCAGCGAGCTCAACCACGTGCTTGCCACCCAGACCATCATCGAACGCAAACCGAAGCAGCTGAGGGTAACGTTCAGCGGGCGGCTGCCGAAGGGGGTGCACGCCAAGGATCTGATCCTGCATCTGATCGCGACGGAGGGTGTGGAACTGGGCGTCGGACATGCCATGGAATATGCCGGAGAAACGGTACGCGCAATGAGCGTCGAGGAACGGATGACGCTGTGCAACCTGTCCGTCGAGCTCGGAGCGAAGATCGGCCAGGTGGCGCCGGATTCGACGACTTTCGAATACCTGCACGGACGCCGCTACGTTCCCAAAGAGGCGGCCTGGGATGCGGCCGTCCGGTTCTGGCAGACCCTACCCGGTGACGCCTCCGCTGAATTCGATCGCGAAGTCAGCATCGCTGCGGATTCCATAGCGCCGCAGGTGACCTGGGGGACGAGCCCGATGCATGGCGGAGCGGTGTCGGATGTTGTGCCGGATCCCCTGGTCTATCGCGGCGGTGCTGACGTAAGCGGTGTGCGGGCTGCCCTCGACTACATGGGTCTAAAGCCAGGCCAGCCGCTCTGTGGGCTGCCTGTCGATTACGTATTCGTCGGATCCTGCACCAACAGCCGGCTTTCCGATCTGCAGGCCGCGGCGAAAGTCGTTGCAGGTAGACGGGTGGCGCAAGGCGTGGTGGCCTGGGTCGTTCCGGGCAGTGAAAGGGTCAAGCGTGAGGCAGAGCTGCTGGGCCTGCACCGGATCTTTCTCGAGGCCGGCTTCGAATGGCGGGAGCCGGGTTGTTCCCGCTGTGTCGCCAGCAACGGTGAGTATGTGCCGCCGGGTAAGCGTTGCCTTTCCACCTCGAATCGAAATTTCGTCGGGCGTCAGGGGCCGCGAGCGCGGACCCATCTGGCGAGCCCCGTGACTGTGGCAGCCTCGGCCATTGCCGGTGCCATCGTCGATGTCAGGGAGTGGGATTGATGGACAGGTTCGAGGTGCTGTGCTGCAGGCCGCTTCCGCTGCTGGCGGCAAACGTGGACACCGACATCATCACTCCCATGCGGCGGCTCACCGGTCGCAACGCCCGGCCGCTGGCCGATTACGCCTTTGAAGCCTGGCGTTATGACACGGGCGACGCGGACAGCGGCACGCCCTTGCCGGACTTTCCCCTGAATGAGCCTGCCTACGCCGACTGCGCCATCATGCTCACCGGCCAAAACTTCGGTTGTGGCAGTTCCCGCGAAAGCGCGCCGCGGGCACTGCACGATCTCGGCTTTCGTGCTCTGATCGGTACCAGCTTCGGCGACATCTTCTTCAACAACTGCTTTCAGCTCGGATTGCTGCCCGTTGTGGTCGAGCAGAGTGTGTTTGAGCGCCTGGTCGAGACCACGGTGGAAGTGCAGGTTGACCTGGCGGCTGAAACACTGAGCTGGGGCGACGAGCTCATTTCTTTCGAGGTGAATCCGTTGAAAAAACGCTGCCTGCTCGAGGGTCTGGACACGATCGCGCTGACCCTGTCCCATGAGTCGGAGATTGCGGATTTTCAGAGCGCCGACCGGCGTTCGCGACCGTGGGTGTACGACTTATGACCCGGGTAGCCGTGATCGAGGGAGACGACGCTTCGCCCGAGGCGGTGCAACCGACCATCGGGTTGCTCGACAGTCTGAGGCTCGGGATCGAGTGGACGTATCCCCTGGTGGGCGAGGCGGCACAGCAGGCTTCCGGCTCACCCTTTCCGGCTGAGAGCAAGGCGCTCATCGATGACGCCGATACGACCTTCTTCGGTGCGACCAGTGGCAGCTCGGGTGCTTCGCTGTTCTATCTGCGCTGGGGAAAAGGCACCTTCGCCAACGTCCGACCCGCTGTGTATCTGCCCGGCGCCCGATCGCCGCTGGCGGAGCCGGAGGGGATAGATTTTCTCATCGTCCGTGAGAATCTGGAAGATCTCTACGTGCGAGCCGAGGGAGATCTCGAATCGCTGGCGGAACCCGCGCCGGTGGGCGTGACCATACGGAAATCCGTAAAAGATCTGGGTCCTGGCAAGTATGCGATCAAAGCGATCACCGAAGCCGGCAGCGAGCGGGTGATCCGCTTCGCTTTCGAGCTTGCCATGCAGCGTCAGCGTCGGCTCACGGTCACCTCCAAATACAACATGCTGCCCCAGTCCGACGGCTTGTTTCGCGACGTGGCGCTTGCCTTGGCTGCAGACTACCCGGACGTTGCGCTGGAGACTTTCATCGTCGACGACTTCGCCTGCCGGCTCGTTCGGGAACCACAGCGATTCGATGTGGTGGTGATGCCCAACCTTTATGGAGACATTCTGTCCGATGCCGCGGCGGGCCTGGTGGGCGGGCTCGGTCTGGCTGCCAGTGGCTGCTATGGTGCGGACTACGCCTATTTCGAGACAGCGCACGGCACCGCGCCGGACATAGCCGGTCAGCATATCATCAATCCGACGGCGAATCTGCTGACCGCCGCGATGATGCTCGACTATCTGGACATGGTGGAGCCAGCCGAACGTCTGCGTACCGCCATCGCCGAGGTCTATGCCAGCGGTTCTGTTCTGACGCCTGATCAAGGTGGCAAGGCATCGACGGAAGCCGTCTGCGAAGCTGTCAGGAAGGCGCTGTAGATGCAGGCGCGCTACGGCCAGACCGTCGGATCAGCGCCGAGTCTTTGGGATATTCGGGTGGTAGTGCGACACGAAGGAGGAATCTGATGACCTGATCGAAAGACAGAGATAGGAGACCTCTGGGTCTCGAAGGCCGGCGGGTGAAAGTCCCGCCCGGGGAGTTGTCGGTACACCCCGGTAGCCGCCGGAGCAGTCGATTCGGGTGACCGTCCGGCTGAAGCCTCCGGAACATCTGGATTAAGTCCAGAGGGCAAAGGTGCAGGCCGCAACGTGAGTGAACCCTGAGAAGGCCCCGAAAGTTTCTCGTTGGAGCCGACCCTCCTGCCATAAGGGGAAGGCCGCCGCTCGGCGGAGGAGCAACCGATCGTTGAATCCGTCGAATCCAGCCGGGGTAGTGGGGGTGGCATGTACCGAAGGTCTTTGAGGCAACGTGTGAGACCCACGTCGGTGGCGGGTTGCGACCGCCAACCGGGAAGGCGTAAAAGGCCGTTCTCGGGCCGGGGTGGGAGTCGGAGGGGCTCGAAGTACTGATGAAGCCGGGTAACTCCGGTGGAGGGAAGGAGCCCTAGTTCTGGTGCGCTTTGGAAGGAGAAGGAGACCGGGATTGACGCAAGTCTAGGAACCCGAATGAGTCAAACGACTCCGGAAGAAGCTCTGTGACAAGGCCAAGCGAGAGGACGGTACAAGCTCCGATCGCAAGGAGCCGCCCGGCTAGATCGGGTCGAGGGGATCGACTCGCGAATGCCTTGTCGTGAAGCCAGTCCGGGAGCCGTGTGCGGGAAAACCGCAAGCACGGTTCGATGAGAGGCGGCGGGAAACGGAGCCAAGGCCAGGACAGTGAGGCACTCGCAACCGAAAGGGCGAGAAACAGATGGGCCTGACCTACAGCCACCGCGCCCGCCGTCGACTCCACCGGTCGAAGATCAATCGGGCTGATACCAGATCGGCGACGTAAACGCTCGCTCCTGTATCGTCGGTGGCACCCCCGCCGGGAGCTCGACGCCGAGCGCGGCGGCGTCGTAGGTGCTCCAGCGCGGCTCTTAAGCCGCGCGAAACTATCGTCGGTGCTGGCATCATCTGTCCCCTTTTCCCGTCGGCACACTTCCCAGGTGAAGATCCCTCATGAACGCGCAAAGGGGGAGGGACACACCCTACTCCTCGCCGCCTTCCTCAGCAAACCCCTCTAGCAGGCAGCGAGTCTGTGTTGTCCACTCCTCGGGATTGTTCTCAGGCAAGGAACAGGCTGAGAGACCTACTGTCGCCGGCTCTCGCTGTCCGTGGCGAGTAGCCCTTCGGAAAGGCTTCCTCCAACTATTCGGCGCCGACCAACGACGGTAGGACCTCCTTCTCCAGCAAGGCCCTGGCCTCGCTCCCATCCGCTCCGCGGTCGACCCCCGACACCACGAACTTCGAGATGCCGATCTCGGCGAGCCCTCTGAAGCGAGCGATGCACTGATCCGGGGAGCCGAGGATGGCGAAGCGATCGATGAACTCCGGCGTGACGAACGCCGCCTGCGGGGAGTCCGAGCGGGTGTGGGCCCTCATGTCGTAGTGGTCATGCACGTCGGCGAAGACCTTCCGCTCCTCTTCCGAGACCGGACCCGCGACCTGCCCGTGCATCACGGAGAAGCGAGCGTGGGTGGTGACACCACCTCGGACCATCTCGCGGGCGACATCGAGCGAGGGATGGGTGGCGCAGCTCAGGTAGGCACCAAAGCTGACTCCGTCAGGGTCGAGGCCCGCGTCTCGTCGGGCTTGATGCGCGACCTCGATGCCCCAGGCGAGGCGGTCCGCGTCGGCGCCGAGCGAGAACATCACCCTGTCCGCGTGGCGCGCCGCGATGCCGATCACCCGCGGACCGGTGGCGGCAACTTCGAGGGGCACCCGCGGCACGTCGGCGATCCACGCGATGCGGCTCGTCCGCGGCGCCCCCGCCAGCCCCAGCTCGTCGAGCGGCGCCGCCGCGTCGGTGCTCATCTCTACTTCGTCGAAAGGCACGGCCTCGCCCGCAAGGTAGCGACGTAGGTTGCGAACGTAGTTCTCGAAGGCACCGAGACGGGCCGGTGAGCGACCCAAGTGGGCCAACGCCGAATCACCTCGGCCGATCGCCATGACGGCGCGCCCGTCGGCGACCCGTTGCACACTGGCGATGGCGCCCGCCGTCGTCGCGGCCTGCCGCGTGACCGGGTTGGTGACTCCGGGTCCCAGGCCGATGCGTGCGGTCGCGTTCGCCGCCATGGCCAGCGCGACGTAGACGTCGCCGGAGAGGTTCTGCGAATCCACCATCGCGAATCCGCTCCAGCCCTTCTCCTCGAGGCGCCTCGCATCAGCGGCGCCACCCCGCGGCCTCGCCACACCGAGATACCAGACTTCCATTGGCCGTCCTCCCTCCTGGAGCGCCTGCGCTCCTAGTGTTGTGTCTCCGACATGGCTTGCCAAGAGCTCGAGGTCATTTTGTTCGCTGTCAAGGAGCGACGAGGCAGGCATATTGGGAATATGTCGACGAGTCGCGACGACGGCAGCGGGCAAAAGAGGCCGAGATATTGGTAAGCCATGTCGGAGACACTGCACTAGCTGCGTCCCCGGATCCTCCCACAGGCCTCGGCTGCTGGCGAGTCTCGATGACCTCGTAGTGCAGCTCCCCTCCCCCCGGAGGCGCCCGCGACAACGAGATGGCCTCCTGAGGCCCCACCTCGAGACCACCCAGCAACCGGCGCAGCGAGGACTCCTCCACCACCAACGCCACGATCTTCATTTCGGCCTTGCACTAGACCAGCGTTTCCAAAGTTCGCGCCACCTATCTCGGCCCCTTCTGCCCGCTGGCAGCGTTGCACCTCCTCGACAGATTCCCAATATGCCTGCGTCGGCGCGCCTTGCCTCCGTACAGAATGACCTCGAGCTATGCGACTCGAACTTCGGAAACGCTGGTCTAGGGGCACAACAGCGGTGCGTTTCTAAGCAATCAGTATTTTGATGAGGTAGTGTAATTAGCATGGAAGTGTGGACCGCGGCGACACCCAACGGTTGGAAGGTAACCATCATGTTGGAGGAACTCATCGAGGCGGGGTTGGATGTTCCGGCCTTCGAGGTGCATACCGTAGACCTGATGGCCGGTGAGCAGTTTAACGATGAATTCACCGCCATAAACCCGAATCAGAAGATTCCCGCCCTGGTTGACGGTGACAGGCACATCATGGAGAGCTGCGCCGTGATGCTCTACCTGGCGGAAAAATACCCGTCTTCTTTGTTACCCCTGGGCGAGGAGCGCTGGGAGGTGCTGCCCTGGCTGTTCTGGCAGGCCGCCAATGTGGGGCCGACCTTTGGCAACAAGCTGAGTTACACGCGCTATATGGATGACATCGATGCGGAGCGCAAATCCCACCCGTTGGAACGTTTCGGCAATGAAGCCCAACGCTTGTTGCGCCTACTGGAAAAACAATTACAGGGACAGTCCTGGATCTGCGGTGATGACTTCACCATTGCCGACATCGCCAGCTACCCCTGGATACGGGGCTGGAAGTGGAGCAAGGTCGATATCACCGGTCACGCCAACGTGGTGGCCTGGGTGGACCGGGTGCGGGCCAGGCCTGCGGTGGAGCGGGGCCTGGCCTACGGCGTACCCGAGGGCGAGATAGATCAGTGGTCGGAGGAACGCAAAGCCCGGTACCGGGCAGGTGGTGCTTCGATGGCTTCCAATGAAAGCATTGAGCGTGGGAGTCAGTAGACCCTACGACGGTTCACACAAGGTCTCAGTCCCCAAACGGAACAGGAAAGCAGAAGGAGGCTACTGATGAAGTCGAGGATCTGTGAGTTACTTGGAATCGAGTTCCCCCTCATCGCTTTCACCCACTGTCGCGACGTCGTGGTCGAAGTGACCAAGGCGGGAGGGATGGGTGTGATGGGAATCGCCTCCATGCCGGCCGAGCAGCTCGAGATCGAGCTCTCCTGGATCGACGATCACATCGACGGTCTCCCCTATGGCGTCGACACACTGATCCCCAATGCGATGCTCACTCGCGACTCGCAGCCGACGCTGGAGCAGGTGCTGGGGATGGTGCCCGAAGAGCATAAGCGCTTCGCCTCGCAGATTCTCGAAGATCACGACATCGACACCAGCGATATCAACGATGAAGCACGGCTCGCGCATGCGGGCTTCGGCAACAACCTGCGCCCTGAGGGAGCGAAGGATGTCGTCGATGTGGCTTTCTCCCATCCGATTCGGCTGATCGCCAACGCCCTCGGTGTCCCCCCCGATTGGCTGCTCAAGATGGGCAAAGAACGGGGCGTTCCGGTTGCGGCTCTGATTGGCGCGAAGCAGCATGCCATCAACCAGGTCAAGGCAGGTGTCGACATTCTGGTGGTCTCGGGTACCGAAGGCGGCGGACACTGCGGCACCGTCTCGTCGATGGTGCTCATTCCAGAGATCTACGAGGCGATCCAGGAGTACGGCGATGTGCCGATCCTCGCCGCCGGCGGCATCATGACCGGCAAGCAGATGGCGGCGGCGATGGCGATGGGCGCCGACGGCGTATGGACCGGGTCGGTCTGGCTCACCACCACCGAGGCGGAGACCTCCGAGGTGATGAAGCAGAAGTTCATCGAAGCGAGCTCCAGCCAGACCGTGCGCTCACGTAGTCGCACCGGCAAGCATGCCCGTCAGCTCGCTTCACCGTGGACCGAAGCCTGGGAGTCCGAAGGAAGCCCAGACCCTCTGCCGATGCCACTGCAGCCCATCGTGGCCGGTCCGGCGCTTGCCAAAGTCCGCAAGCTCGCCGAGATCGGCCACGAAGGCGCGATCGAGGTCGAGACCTACTTTGTCGGGCAGGGCGTCGGCCTGGTCGACAAGATTCAGTCGACGCGCAACGTCGTCTATGGATTCAAGGAAGACTTCGTCAAAGCCTACGGACGCCTGTCGGACTTCCTCGAAGATTCTTGATCGACCTCCACGGCCAGCGGGTCCAGTTGTTTTTCTGAAGGGACAATAGGGAGAGCCCCCATGAGCGACGCTGGTCTAGCGTTGGGACTTTATTAAGTCCATCAATCGACCAAGTGTGGTGACACGCGCCTACCAGGTGTCACCCGCCGGCGTCACTTTTAGCGTTGTCACCCCAGCCGCAATATAGGCCTGGATCCGGGTGCGCATGCTTGCGTCGTCTCCAAACAAATTTGTTTGCATGATCATGTCAAAAGGAACTTTGCTCGCGGCTTCATCGCGGCGTCCGGCGTGCCAAAGCGTTTGCACCTCGTGGACCTCGCTCGCCCAGCCTGCTCGAGCGTAACTGTCGGCGTAGTAATTGTCGTCACGCGATCCCATGGCTGCGATGGTAAACGCACGTCCCATTCGCTCTCGGTTCACTAATTCTTCAATGTTACCGAACTCAACTCTTGCCGCCCCGGCACTAATGTCTAGATCCGTGAGTTTTCGACCGGCCATCTGCGCACCCGCCTCGATATGGGGCAACAAGGCATGCGCATGTTCCGGGCAAAAGGTAGTACCGATCCAACCGTCCGCTACGGATCCGGTGTATTCCAAGCTCCTTTCACCCAACGTGGCGAGATAGATGGGAATTGGATCGCTCTTCTTACCACTCAAGCGTAGAGCACGGCCTCTCCCACCAGGTAGCGGCACCCGCACTTGTTTGCCGCTAAATTCTATCTTTTCCCCGGCCAGGGACATTTTTAGAATCTCGACTGTCTCTTTTAACCGTGTGAGCGGCGCGCGAAAGGGTACGCCATGTAAACCCTCAACGACCTGTGCACCGCTAACCCCTAAGCCCAACAAAAATCGATTGCCTGACAGTTCTGCCAGAGTGCGAGCGGTCATCGCGATCATGCTTGGCACGCGTGCACTGAGCTGCATAATGCCGGTGCCTAGGCGGATAGATTCTGTTCGTGCTGCTAAATAGGCAAGCGGAGTCACGGCATCCGCACCCCAACCTTCAACGGTCCAGGCTGCAAATACGCCTAACTTTTCAGCTTCCTGAACAAAACGAACTTCTTCTTCGAAGCTCGCACTCTGGCCTGGCACAGGACCGCGCACACCGACACTAATTCTCATCGTCTCATCCTAATATCTTCTAGATCATCACTCGTTAGGCATACGAATTTAGCAAGCTTGCCCACCAGTAAGCCACCATCTACAGGAAGTAGCGCGCCCGTAACGTACGACGGGGTACTCTTCGCTGGATTGGCCTGACATCTACGTTGAGCAGCGCGTAACAAATCGGAGAGGCACGTGACGCCGCCTCCGGCCAGAGAGGCCTATGAGGTTCGCCACTCACAGACAGGGGAGGACCCCCAGCAGCCTTCGGCTGGCAGGGTCCCACCCGAATATTTCTCGGGCAGTGAGATTCCGCCTAAGCGTATCCTTCTGAAGGGATTAGAAGTGGTACCGGGGGAGGGATTTGAACCCTCACGAGGGTTGCCCTCGGGGGATTTTGAGACGGACCTGGTCCAATTGGAGGCAACTCTCCCCCACTCTCAACTACAAGAAAAGAAGCCAGTTACGGGCACGCCTTCTGTTGGCAGGTGCGGCCAAAAGTGGCTTTCTGTTGCCACTCGATGCACCTAAAAATGCACCCCGGTGGGGGTATTGTTCTCGGGGGTCCCACGGTGTTCCGGTAGTGGAGTACCGGCTACCTCCTCCACCTGCCCGACCATGCTCGCACAGAAGAGCTAGTCCTTGTGGAAGTAGCATTCGAAGACCTGTCCGGCCCAATGGCTCCGGAGCTCAGCCGTGCGGGTCGAAGGTCCGTGTCTGCTGCAGCGAGTTGTTAGCGAGCGCCTCACTTGCCGCCCTCATCAAGCACGCCAACTACTGCTTCGATGAGCGTCCTCAGCGTGGCGGACCTGAGGTTACCCACGGCCCTCTCAACAATCGACGCGTTCGCCGTGAACAGTTTCCCCGGCCGCGCGAAGCTGTCGCGGCGAAGCCCCCCTGATGCGAACGCTGCGCCGGTGAGTGGCACCGCCTTCGGGTCTCCATATGGATTACTCGTGACCTGGCACAGCACCCAATCCTAGCCACCTGCATGGGCCAGCACTACTGCCGGGCGGAACTTAGAGGCGGAGAGATCGGAGAAAGGAAACCGGACGAGAACGACTATGCCGGGTTCAAGTGCGACCACGCCGCGTCTTCCTCCGGCCGCGACCAGTCAGCCGAAAGCGACCGTTCGCTAAGCAGCGCCTCCTCGGCAACCTCTCCGAGGAAGGTGATCAGCACCTTTGTCCCGGGCTCCAGAGGCACGTCCTCATCGGGCCGGATCCGGCCCTCCTCGTCAATCTCGGCTTTCACGGTCCGAAGCACGATCTGAGTCTACACTACCAGAGAGCGGGCGCGATCTTCAGCCAAGCAGCGGGCGCTGATGTCTTCGTCCTCTGCGCCGCAAAGTCCCTCGTCCGGGACCGTCTGAACGAACTTCCAGCCATGCATCCAGTCCGACGGAAACGCATCGCTGACCACCGTCGGATCTGGCGGATTCTCGAGGCGCGTCTCGATGTCGTCGTACCGGAGCACGCGATCGAGCTCGGCCACGTAGAGCGCCCCCCTCCCTGAACGCGATACCGTTGGGCGCGTTCAGCCCCTGGGCATCGTCTCGGTGCCACGCGCGACTTTGCCACGGACTGCTAGGGGCGCTCGGCCTGCGCCGCCTGTTCGGTTTCCATCCACTCCTGGTACCAGCGGAAGACGTTGCCGGTGAGGCTGCCGATGAAGATGTCGCCGTTCCCGGCCACGTCGATCCAGTGGCCGGGGCTCTCCATCGCGCCGATGATCTCACCAGTGTCGATGTCGACCCGCATGATCCGGCCGGCCAGCGTGTCGTAGGTGATGTTCTCGACGTTGTCTCGGTGCGTGATCACCCACACCTGGTCGTCGGGGGTGATGAAGACGTTCTGCGTGGCGCCCAGGTGGTTCCAGGTGTCGAGCAGCGTGCCATCGGGGTCGAAGATCTGGATCCGGTTGTTCTCCCGGTCGCTGGCGTAGACCCTCCCCTGGGAGTCGACGGCCACCGAGTGGACCAGATCGAACTCACCCGGTCCCGAGCCCGGTGTGCCCCAGGTCTTCACGAAGTTGCCCTCGGCGTCGTACTTCACCACCCGGCTGTTGCCATACCCGTCGGCGACGTACAGCTCGTCGTTTGGCCCGAACGCGATGTCGGCCGGCCGGTCGAAGGTGTCGTCGCTGGTGCCAGCCTGCCCCTTGCGGCCCAGCGTCATCAGCACCTCGCCCTCGGTCGAGAGCTTCATCACCCGGTGGTTGCCGTTGTCGGTCACCCAGACGTTGTCGTGGCGGTCGATCCGCAGCCCATGCTCGTTGCCGAAGTCCAGATCGACGCCGAACGAGCGCTGATAGGTTCCCTCGGCGTCGAACACCACGATCGGATCGGCGGCATCCCCCCGGTGAAATACATATACGTCTCCGCTCGAGTCGGTGGCCACCGCCGACACCCGTCCAAAGCTCCAGCCCTCGGGCATCGTGTGGGGCTCCTGTCCGAACCGGATGGCGACGCGGTACTCCATGAGACCGCCCTCGTGGGGATACCACCCGGCGCGTCCATCCGGGTCGACCACCTGCCCGGAGGCGTGGGTCCGGTCGATGTCTACACCGGGTGGAGGCCGCATCACCGCGATGTCATCCACACCCGGCGCTATCACCTGCGTCGGGCCCGGATCACAGGCGACCACCATCAGCAGCGGCGCGAAGATGATGGCGGGGGTCAGGATCAGAAGCTTCTTCATGGGTCTACACACCTCCGGGCAGCGCCAGTGTAGCTCGGATGCCGGAAATCCCACAGCACCCGATGATGAGCAACGCGGCGGCCACCGGGTTCCAGTCGCGGTTGGGGTTCCCTTCGTTGGTGATCTGGAAGTCGCCGAGGGCGCCCAGCGGGTTGGTGTAGACCGCCACGCCATGCCGTCTGTCGAGGAAGGTGTCGAACACCACCGAAGCAACGCAGCCGGCGGGGATGGAGCGCCCGTCGCATGCCGCGGGGCTTTTTACCACGGGCTGCTAGCGAAGCTTCCCCTCAAACCGTCGAGTGCTCAGGAGGCTGCGCATCGCTAGCCGGCATTCATCATGGGCCCCGCTACCACGGGCCGCTAGACGATGCGTGGCTCCCCCTGCGGCTGAAGGCCGAAGCGCCGGGCGTGACTCACGGTCCCTCATACCTTCGCGCGCGGGACCTCTTGATGGGTGCGCAGGTGGCGTTGGCGCTGGTTGCGTGCGTGCCGTCACGACGAGTTGCGCGGCGCTCGCTGTCTTCGAGACCGAGTTACAACTAGGGTTGCTCGTCCATCACTCCCCGGAGTTCTCCCGACATGCCAGCGCTTCTGTCCACCACGAGTCGACACCCGGTTGGTTTGATTCTGTGTCTCACCTTGTTACTGGGCACCGCTGCAGGCGCCCAACAAGCCGGCGAGGCACCGTCCGTCCCAGAAGCCGGTGGCACGTTGAGCTTCGGCGGTGAACGACAGGCGCTTATCCCGGACGAGCTCGATAGTGTCGAGCCGTCGTATACGAGCCGTCCCCCTAACTTGGATGGGATCCTCGACGAAGAGGCATGGCTCAACGCGGCGATCATCGACGACTTCATCCAGCAAGAGCCGGCAGAAGGCGACCCGGCGACGGAGCGGACGGTTGTGCGATTGATGTACGACGACGAACGGCTCTATGTGGGGGTCGAGGCCTACGATTCGATTGCGAACGGCGTCATTGCAACCGAGATGCGACGCGACTCGTTACAGCTGCTCGATGAAGACAACTTTCAGCTCATACTGGACACCTTCAACGACAAGCGCTCAGGCTATATGTTCGTGACCAGCCCGTTGGGCGCCAAGCTCGAGCAGCAGATTGCCGAAGAGGGTGAAGGAGCGTCCGCTGCCCCTGGACGAGGCCCTCAAGATCGCGCTCGATCAAGGAGTCTCAGGAACTCTTTCTCGACCAACTATTCAACGCCTGCTCCTCGGGCTTCTGCTGTGTGAATCCAGCCACTCGGTTGACCGTTGGGCGGTCTGTAGGCTCCGACGATCGTTGGCGCCGAAGGGCTGCGCGATTCAAGGGGCCTGGTACACTATCGGGCACTCAGCGTGCTCATGAGATTCGTTCGCGTCGCGTCCATCACCGTTCTGGCTTTTCTTGTTGGGGTCGTAGCGGCTCAAGACCGGCGCAGCTCGGGCGACTACCTGTCGCAAGAGCTACGCGCCCGAGTCGACGCGCTGGTGGAAAAGGCCTCTGTTCCGACAGACGACGTCGACGAGCTAAGCTCCAGGTTCCGGACTCTTTGGGAATGGGGGAACGCATACGCGCGAGAGCGCGGTCGCATCGCTGATGACTTCCCTCCGAACGCGTCCTTCCTGAACCGGGCCTTGCGTGGGCTTTCCGGTCAACCAATCCCGGTCGACCGCATTTCTGATCTCATCGGCTATATGGTCCGGCAACTCCAAGTCCCGGACGAGGCCCCTGGAGCCTTGGGCAGCCTGACGATCTCTTCCGAGGGGCCCTTTCCAGCGGGAGGGTACGCCACGGTAACGCAGACCTACACCGTCGGGGACCGGCCGATCGCCGAAGGCGGCGGGCTGATTCTTGCCAAGGGGCGGCGAAACGGCGCCTTGTCTACGGGCGCCACCGAGGCCGACTTCGTCACCGTCCGCTCTTCGAATCCGAACGCCCGGCTCTCCTCCGTCGAGCCATGGACGAGCTACCCGGCTGGACTTACCGGAACCGCGATCGGATTCCGTCTGAGCGGCGCCACGCTGCAAGAGGGAGACACTGTGACCGTGACGTACGGGGATCGATCCGGCGGCGGGCCGGGCATGAAGCTGCAGGAGTGGTCCAACGACGAAGTCCGACTTCCGTTCTTGGTGGACTTGGACGGAGACGGCGTGCTCCTTTGGCCCGATTGGCCGTCGTTCGAGGTCGTCGGAGAGGAGAAAGCGAGCTTCCTGAACGCGATTGCGCCATCGGTGGTCGAACCGGGCGAGGAATTCACCCTGACGGTTCGCGCCGAGGACCGCTTTCGCAACGTTGCGTCCGCCGGTCCAGGCGAATTGGAGGTGCTGCTGGACGGCGAGCCCTTCCGGACGCTTGCGGCCGAGTCGGAAGCGCTGGTGCAGATCGAGAACGTCGCCATCCGCTCCGCCGGCGTCCATCGGTTCGCAGTGCGCACCGCCGACGGGACCTTGCAAGGGGCCAGCAACCCCATCCTCGTCGAAAGGAATCCGGCTCGGCGCATCTACTGGGGAGAGACGCACGGTCACACCGGGATGGCGGAGGGACAAGGTTCCGCCGAAGGATACTTCCGCTTCGGGCGTGACGTAGCCCGACTCGACTTTCTCACATTGTCCGAGCACGACCGCTGGCTCGACGACGGCGAATGGCGGACGCTACAACAGCTTGCCGAGGAATACCGCGCGCCAGGGCGATTCACGCCGATTCTCGGGTTCGAGTGGACGACTTCGCTGGGCGACGGCGGACACCACAACGTCTTGTTCCGCGACGTGCCTGGACGACGACGCGTCGGCACGCAAACAAAGCCTCTGCTCGACGAGCTGTACGCAGAACTGCGAGCAGCGAACCGGAGTGACGACGTGCTGATCATTCCGCACGCCCATCAGCCGGGCGACTGGACCCGCAGCGACGGGGAGATGGAGAGGCTGGTCGAGATCCAGTCCAGCCACGGCACGTTCGACTGGTATGGCAATCGGTACTTGCAGAACGGGTTCCGGATCGGGTTTGTCGGCGCGTCGGACAACCATACCGGACACCCGGGTTACGGCTTTATGGGCGGGCCCGGACAGTCTTCGGGTACGCAACTGGGCGGACTCGCCGCGGTCCTAGCGGCGGAGAACACGGGTGAAGCAATCTTCAACGCGCTGCGCAGTCGGGCGACGTATGCGACCACCGGCGAACGCATTGTCCTTGACGCGTGGCTCAATGGGGTCCCCATGGGACAGGAGCAGCCCGCCACGAACCGGAGAGAGTTGGAATGCCGAGTGCACGGCACGGCTCCGATTGACGCCATCGATGTGGTCAAGAACGGCCGCATCGTGTATTCGCAGCGGTATCTCGAGGCTGATATGACAAGCGACGCGGTCGTACAAGTGAGTTTCGAGGCGTCGACCGAGGTCGTGGGCGATCGCCGGGGCCCGCGGGGCAGTCGGCCGTGGCTAGGCGTCATTCGCGTCGAGGGCGCAGAGGTCGTCGGTCACCGAGACCCTTGGTTCCGCCATCCAGGTTCCTACTCCACGGAGCGGACGGGGAATGAGGTCCGGTTCAGAATGCTCACTCGAGGACGCAGTGCGGCGATTCTACTTCGGCTGCGCGGCGCCGACGCCGACACGCGCGTGATCGTGGACATGGAGTCGACGCAAGAGTTGCGCGGAACGGGAAGCGACGTGCGCGAGTCGCAGCGGCTTCCCGCCCGGGTCGAAGCCTTTCGGCTCGGAAGCCTCGGCGGTCAGGTCGACCGGCGGGAGTATCAAGTGCTGGATCAAACCGACGCCCTCGCCGTCCAGGTGGTCAGCGACCAGGGCGACGTCGATCAAGACTTTCGATACGTGGATCTCGACAATCCGCAGCCCGGCGACTACTACTACGTGCGGGTGCGCCAGGTTGACGGCGCGATGGCGTGGTCGAGCCCGTTCTGGGTGGGCGAGAGCCCGGCCAGCGATTCCAACTAGGATCGCTCGCGCCAGGCCCGAGAAGTTGGTCACCCTCCTTGGTGGCGGCTGAACCGGCCCGCACCGAGTAGGGGCAGCGCCCCGGTTCAGAAGTCTCTTCTAATCAACACAGAAGTGACCCTGTCGCCCGGACCGCGCAATGAGCGCTGTGCCTCCTCAATACTCGTCCACCCATTGAGTCGGGGACGCAACAGCCAGTGGCGGCAGCAGTGAGGACCCGCGCTCTAACCTGCTGAATCCACATGCGGATCTGTTTCGAGGAGCGACAGCCGAGAAACCACCCCGCAATCAAGCACCTGAATCTGGGCCGTCTGGGTACGCCACCGCAGCAGGGGATCGTTGCTGAAGGTGGAGTGCTCGTCACCAAGACACTGCTCGTCACTATCGAGCCGATCGTCGACGAGCTCGGTGATCGGTCGGCGAACGGCAGCTACCTCGACGCTTATGACAAGGCGAGCGGCGAGCTGATCGCACAGGTCAGGAGCGATGTAACCCTGCACAGCTCACCGATGACCTATATGCACGAGGGGCGTCAGTTCATCCTGGTCGCCGGTGGTGGCGAGACCCCCGGGCCCGGGATGTCGATCGAGCGGGCCGTGCAGGCCGGCCCTGAAAGAAACTTCGCGAGACCATCGGCGGCGGGGGCGAGGAAGTCGTGGCTGCTGGCTTTCGCGCTTCCGCTCCCTCGTTAGACCCGCACGGCTACGCTATGCTGGAAGCGAAGGAGTCCAAGATGAAGAGAAAGAACAGCCAGAAGCTCACTTCTCGACGCGACTTCCTCGCGGGAGCCGCCGCGGCCACCGCGACGGCCGCTCTATCCGGCCCCGGCGCGGCTCAGATCCCGGGACCGCGCTCGACCAAGAGACCCAATATCCTGATGCTCGTTTCCGACCAGCACCGCTTCGACTGGCTGGGACGCAATCCGCAGATCCCGATCCCGACACCCAACATCGACGCCCTGGCGGCACGCGGCGTCGACTTCACGCGGGCGATCGTGGCGGCGCCGGTGTGCGGACCGTCGCGGGCTTGCCTGGCGTTGGGCGCAGAGTATGAGAACTGCGGGGCGCCGACGAACGCGGTTGCGATGCCGCTTGACCGGACCACCTTCTACAAGCACCTTCACCAGAGCGGCTACCACACCATGGCCTGCGGCAAGATCGATCTGCACAAAGGAGCGGACGGGCGGACTCCCGACGGCAAGCTGCACATGGAGGAGTGGGGCTTCTCCGACATGCTGATCACCGGCAGCAAAGGGACCTCGCTCGACAATCCCTATGGGCACTACCTCCAATCGCTGGACCCACCCATGCTCAGGATCCACGCGGAAGATATGGCCAAGCGCGCCAGACCGCGGCATCTCAACTGGTGGGGAAGGACGGAGCCCACGCCGCTCAGCGACGAGGCCTACAAAGCCAACTACACGGCGCGCACCGGGCTGGATCTCCTCGACGGTGCTCCGGACGGGAGCCCGTGGTTTCTGATCGTCAACTTCAATGGACCCCATCCGCCGATGGACATCACTCGCAGGATGGAGCGGCTGTACCGTGGCCCCGACCGGGTGATCGAGGACTTCCCGCAGCCGCATAACTACAAGGGCATCGGGCGTGGCGGGCGGATGCTCGCTCCTCCGTCCCCCTTCACGCCGGAGCACCACATCCGCATCCGCCAGAACTACGCGGCGATGATCGAGAACATCGACCGCCAGCTCGGCATCTACCAGAAGCGGCTCGAGGAGCGTGGCGAGGCGGACGACACCATCGTCGTCTACACCAGCGATCACGGCGAGATGCTCGGCGACCACGACTACTGGGGCAAGTCGCTTCCCCACGAGGCCTCGGCGAGGGTGCCGCTGGTCATGGCCGGCCCGGGAATCGCGAGGGGTGTCCGTAGTGACTCCCTGGTCTCCTTTATGGACCTGGCTGCCACCAGCCTCGACTACGCCGAGGTCGCCGTGCCCGACGACATGGATAGTCGCTCGCTGCGGCCTGTGCTCGACTCCGGCAAGGGAGAGCATCGGGAGCATCTCCGCTCCGCGCTCCAGACGGGCAACGCCGCCTCCGGCAGGTTCCGATTGGTGCAGGACCATCGCTACAAGTTGGTCGATGGCTTCGAGGAGAAGAAGATCTTGTTCGACACCGAGGCGGACCCATTCGAGGACCACAATATTGCCGCCAGCAAGCCCGACGTGGTAGCTCGTCTCGAGAAGCACTTCGCAAATGCTTGAGGTCCGAGCTTCTCTCTTGGGGCTCGCCCTGGCGGTGACGGCCCTGGCGTCACATGCGCAGTCCGGGGCCGCGGCTCCCGAATGGCTCGCTTACGCCGGCGATGCCGCCAGCACGAAGTATTCGTCGCTCGCGCAGATCGACGAATCCAACGTGGCGCGGCTCGACGTCGCCTGGCGACAGCCATCCATCGAGTACCCGGCGGGGGAGACCCTGCGCGCGTCGCCGATCCTCGAGACCACTCCGCTCTACGCCAGCTGCCGGCTCTTGATCTCGAGCGCCGCAGGCATGGGCGCCGCACTCGATCCGACGACGGGCGAGCGCCTCTGGGTGTACGACCCCTACGATAACGACGACAGGATCGATCGCACGAGTTACGAGTTCAGAAATCGAGGCGGTGCGTTCTGGCGCGGCGAGGGCAAGGAACGTTTTCTGCTCCTCTCCAGCGGCTACCTGGTTTCCCTCGACGCTGCGACCGGCAAACCCGACCGGAGCTTTGGGGAGGAGGGCCGGGTCGACATCCGCAAAGCCGTCGACCCGCCGTTGCGCGGCTACTCTTGGAGCTCGGCGCCGACCGTGTGTGGCGACACCATCGTCTTGGGCAGCTCGACCCACGACAACTCGATGCACCAGAAGGCGCCGCCGGGCTTGATCCAGGCCTACGACATCCCGACCGGAGAGCTGCTTTGGGTCTTTCACATCATTCCGCGTAAGGGCGAGCCCGGCTACGAGACCTGGGAGGAGGGCTCGGCGGACTACACCGGCGGGGGAAACGTGTGGGGTTGGTTCAGCTGCGATGCGGATCTCGACATGGTCTATGCGAACACCTCGACGCCGAACAACGACTGGTACGGTGGTCACCGCCCGGGCGCAGGCCTCTATGGCGAGAGCATCGTCGCCTTGCGCACACGCACCGGTGAGCGGGTGTGGCACTTCCAGGCCATCCGCCACGGCCTCTGGGACTACGACTTCCCGGCCGCTCCGGTGCTCTCACTGACATCACCGTCGACGGCAGGGAGATCAAGGCCCTGGTCGCGGTCTCCAAGCAGGCCTACGCCTACGTCCTGGACCGCGAGACCGGCGAGCCGGTGTGGCCCATCGTCGAGCTGCCGGCGCCACCATCGACGGTTCCCGGGGAACAGGCCTATCCCACCCAGCCGCATCCGAGCTGGCCGAAGGCGTACGATCTCCAAGGTCTTGCCGTTGAGGATCTGATCGACCTCACGCCGGAGCTGCGGCGCGCGGCGATGCAGCGCCTCGAGGGCTATCAGCTCGGGCCGCTCTATCTGCCGCCGGCATTGCTCGACGGGGAGCGCTTTCGTGGTGCGGTCCAGGTGCCCTCGGCGATCGGCGCGACGGCATGGAACGGGGCCGCCTTAGATCCCGAAACGCAGATCCTCTACGTTCCTTCGGTGACGGCGCTACTGGTGATCGACCTCTACCAGCCCGACCCCAACCGCTCCGACTTCCGCTACCGGCACGGCGGTCCCCGCAGTGGGCACATCCAGCTCGAGGGCGGGCTACCGATCACCAAGCCGCCCTGGGGTCGGATCACCGCCATCGACATGAATACCGGCGAGCATCTGTGGGTCGCCGCCAACGGGGACGGGCCGAAGGACCACCCGCTGCTCGCCGGCCTCGACCTGCCGGCGCTGGGACAGACCGGGCGGGCGTCGCCGCTGGTCACCAAGACGCTGCTTTTCCTCGGCGAGGGCTCGCCCGACATGATCGCCGTTCCGGAGGGTGGCGGCGGTCCCATGTTCCGGGCCTTCGACAAGGCGACGGGCGACGTCGTCTGGGAGACCGAGCTACCGGCCGGCGTAACCTCGGCGCCGATGACCTACGAGCACGAGGGCAAGCAGTACATCGTCGTGGCCTTCGGCGACCGCACGACGAAGCCCGAGTTCATCGCCTTCGTGCTCGGCGATCTGTCTGTCGGTCGCTGAAGTACCGCGCAGTCGCTCGAGCCGCACCGGCGCTTGGCCTGGAGAGCTGCGAGCTGCTGCCAGAGAGCGAAGGCCCTCCGAGACTTGGCCTTGTGAGGTATAATTTTTATACCATGAGGTTCGAGTTCGACGTCCGCAAGAGTCGCTCGAACCAGAAGAAACACGGCATCGATTTCATCGAGGCGCAAGAGCTGTGGAACGACCCCGACTTGATTGCCGTCCCGGCGAGGACTGCGGACGAGCCAAGGATCCTGATCGTCGGGAAGATCGAGGATCTGTCGTGGTCCGCGATCATCACCTATCGAGGCGACCGTCTGCGGATTATCTCGGTTCGACGGTCTCGCAGAGAGGAGATCGAACTCTATGAAGGCTAAGGCGAAGGAGCTCGACAAGAAGTTCGATGCGGGCGAGGACATCACCAGGTATCTTGATCTGTCAAAGGTGCGACGCCCCGGTCACGAGCAGCGCCGAGTCAATGTCGATTTTCCCAACTGGATGGTCGAGTCTCTCGATCGCGAGGCCTCGAGGCTAGGGGTTCCCCGTCAGTCCCTCATCAAGATGTTGATTGCGCGGCACCTGGAGGAGCTCGGCACCGCAGCGAGCTGAGCGACGACGAGCGGCGAGCTCGCTTTCATACCTCGAAGCCGATCGGCTCGATACCGCAGATCGAGTAGGTCAAGGGCGGGCGAGGACCCCAGAGCGGCTCGGCGGTGATCGATCGCCAGTCTTCGATCTCCTCCTCGAGCGACTGGATCACCTCGGGGCGCTCATCCGCGAGGTTGTTCTGTTCGCGCACGTCCACAGATAGGTCGTAGAGGAAGCCCAGGGGCTCATCCTGGTTGGGCTTGATCAGCTTCATATCGCCCTGGCGAACTGCAATGGCCGGAGACATGCGGAATACCAGACGGTCGTGATGCGAACCCCCACCCCCTTCCTCGAACAGCGGCAGGAGATTGTGACCGTCGAGGGCGAGACCCTCGGGCGCGGTCTGCCCGGCGGCGGCGATTGCGGTTGGCAGAATGTCGAGTGAAGACACCGGCGTCGTCACGCGGCTACCCGCTTCGATCGCCTGTGGCCACCGCATCAAGAACGGCACTCGCACGCCGCCCTCGTAGAAGGTGGCCTTGCCGCCCGAAAGCGGCTCGCAAGAGCACAGTCCCGGGACATAGCCTGCGCAGCCGTTATCGCCGAGGAAAACGACGAGGGTGTTGTCGGCAAGACCGTTCTCCTCGAGAGTGTCGAGGATGCGCCCGACCGCATCGTCGAGGGCAGCGATCATCCCGAAGTAGATGCGCAGGAGCTCGTTTTTCTCGTCCGGAAAGCGGTCGTAGTACTCCTGGGTGACTTGAAAGGGCGAATGCGGCGCATTGAACGCGGAGTAAAGAAAAAAGGGCTCGTCTTTGTGCCGGCTGATGAAGTCGACCGATCTCTCACCGAATACGTCGGTGATGTACTCCGCCACTTCGCGGACCGTCCTCTCGGGCCCTTCGACGATTTGGTTGCCTCCGCTTCGGTTGGGCGGAGAGAGGGGCTCGCTTCCACGAACGAGGAGATCAGTGCGCGGGTCTTCAGGCGGTCTGGCACGAAGTTCGTCGTCGAACGCCATCGAATGAACCCCTTGCGAGAGCACATTGACGAATTGCGTTGCTCCCGAGAGATGACCGTAGAACTCGTCGAAGCCGCGATGGGTCGGATAGTGTTCGTCTTTGAAACCGAGGTGCCACTTGCCAACGATTCCGGTCGCGTAGCCGGCGCGCTTGAGATGATCGGCGATCGTCAGCTCACCGGCGATGAGGCCGACATCGGGCACCTCGGGTGACTCGCGAGCGTTGTGCTCGAAGCCGTAGCGCTGCTGGTAACGACCGGTCACCAGCGCCGCGCGCGAAGGGGAGCAGACCGGCGTGGTCACATAGCCCTGCTCGAAGATCGCGCCCTTTTTGCCGATGCGATCGATGTTGGGTGTCGCCACCCGGTCGCCGTAGGTCGAGATGTCGGCATAGCCGAGATCGTCGGCGAGGATCACGATGATGTTCGGTTGACGTGCCGGCTCCGGAGCCTGGGCGCTCTCCGCCGCCGAGGGATCCGACCCCTCGTTTGCGCAGGCGCTCAAGCCGAAGGCGACCAGTAATATCAACCCTGATAGCGGCGTTCTCACCCAGCGCCCCTCCAATCCTCTCCCGATCAAATCGACCGAGGAGACCTCTTACGCCATCGCTCTTCCAACCCTCAACTCGGCTTGGTACGCTACCGCCGATGATCGACTATACCGCTTCTTCTCTGCTCGTCAGAGGAGATCTCGTCGAGGCCCACCGACGTATCTGGCGCCACCTGGGAACGCCGGGCACCTGGTGGACCTCTGAGCGCCGGGTCGCCATCGCGGGAGAGACCCGAAACGCGCGGGCTTGTCACCGTATGGGCTCGAGGGCTCGCACGACAGCCTGGGCGAGTTGCCCAACCAGGTGGTGGAGGTCGTTCATCGCGTTGTCACCGACCCCGGACGGATCGCGGGACATTGGGTCGAGGGGCTTCTGGAGCAGGGAATGACGGATTGCGAGTACGTCGAGACTCTGGGTGTGGCGGTAGCCACCCTGGTCGTCGATACCTTCACCAGAGCGATGAGATCGCCGTCGCCAAGGTCGAGGAGTACATGACGGCGTTCAACGCACGCGACCCGCAGGCCTGGGCATCGACCCTCCACTTCCCCCACCTTCGCCTCGCGAGCGGCGAAGTGGTCGTGACCGAAACCGAAGAAGAGTTCGTCGCCAACATGGACTTCGACGCCTTCGCCGAGCGCTTCGGCTGGGACCACAGCGCCTGGGATGAGATCGAGGCCATCCAGGTCGCCGAGAACGCCGCCAACGTGGCGCTCACCTTCAGTCGCTACAACGCCGCCGGCGAAGTGATCTCGACCTTCAACACCTTGTACCTGGTGACGAAAGAGAACGACACGTGGGGAATTAGCGCCCGTTCGAGCTTCGCGCCGTAATGGCCGTCCCGTTCCTTCCTTCCTTCGTGTAGCGCCCCCCGTCCCTGGGGGGCGTCTTACGCCCTCGACACCGCCCCAGGCCTGCCTTATATTCAAACCACTCGATAAGGAGGCCTCCCTATGAGACGAACCCCCACGACTCTCGTGGCAATGGCAGCGCTAGCCATCCTCTTCTGCACGCCCACCACCGCACCCGCGGCCCCGCCAACAGAACCCGCCGAAGACGCCACCACCACAGCCACCACCCAAACGCCAAGCAGCCTCCCGCTGTCGCACTCCGGCACCTGGACCATGGAGCAACTCCTGGCTCTAGACCGCGACGCCGTCCTAGCCCTGTGGAAATCCCTACCCGCCGTACCGATGGCAGAGCTCAACGGCCACTACCAGGGCATCGTCCCCAACGGCGGCGACGCCACTCGACAAGCCTCGACCGCCGACTTCATGTACAACGAGAGCTCGGAGCGCGGCTACTGGCTGGGCAAGGCCTACAAGCCGCTGACGGCGACCACCGGCGAAGGCTACAACCGCTGGCGCTTCGACCCGGATCTCGTAGTCGAACCACTCGCGGTCGCCAACAAAACGGGTGCGCCACCGAGGATCTCAGGATCCGAATGAATGACGCTGGGTGTTCCTGAGACCCTCATGGACCGATCGTATCAAGGCACGCAGCGTTGAACTCAGCTGCAGCAGCCGGGGGAAAGCTACCGCCCACGGTCGTTCCCCAGCGAGGTTCGAGCGGAAGCCGAGCTCGGGGCGGAAGAGCATTAGGTGCGATCGGTGCCAGATCTGAGCGCCGCTTTCCGTCTCTTGTCTTCGACGGGAGGCAATGGCAGAGGCGGCTCACAGCCAGGTCTATCGCCGGCGGCGGCCGGAGCGGAGCGTGGCGTACCGCGCCTTGACACACCACTTCGAGCGCTTCCTCCCCAGGTCTACGAAGATCGTTTCGAGCCGCTCCTTATCGCGGTATCAACCAGATCGGAGAGGAGTAAGCGCGCTCCTGAAGGGTTAGTGCGGCACTGTCAACTTGGCCTTGGTCGAGGCGAGCTCCGGCGTTGTCGAAGGTTGGTTCGACTCGGACTCAGGAGGCACACGTCTCCTGTCGCCAGACACCGAAGGAGCGATCTCGTAGAACTCGGTGGTTTGCGGAGCTGACCAGGTCCGCCCAACGCGGAACAGGTTCTGGATGGCTCCGTGAGCGGACAGGAATCGCTGCGCTTGGCCGGGTGATTTGAAGCGGCGCATCTGTCGCTCTCGTTGCCGGGTCGGCTGGTGGGAGACTTCGGCTCGGTTGTTGGCGTACTGCCTCTTGCCCTGAATGGTCACGAAGAGCTCGTCCAAGAACCACGTGTCGCCCAGTCTGCCTCCCCGCCGCTTCAGCTTCCGTGCGTACTCGGTGCCGAACTTCCGGCACCATTGGCGGATGGTCTCGTGAGAGACAGTGATTCCGCGCTCCGCGAGGAGATCTTCGACGTCCCGAAGGCTCAGACAGAAGCGAGGGTAGAGCCAGACTGCGTGGGCGATGATCTCGGGCGGGAACCGATAGCCGCGGTAGCTGAGTGTGCTGCTCTTCATGGGCGCACTCTGCCACCAACAGGCTCAACCTGACAGTACCCTAGCTATAGCTATAGCTAGCCAGTGGCGCGGGATCCGTCCCGAATGCTGTGGAAATTGAGAATGGCGTAACCTCCTAGTGGTCAAACACATCGCCGGTTAGGGCGAACGGAGGATTACGCCATGGTGGAGAATATCAACGAGGAAGGGGAAGCTGCACGCTTCCGTCAGGACATTCGTTCGTTGTTACGCGAGCGTGTTCGTGCGGCGATCGAGATCACACTCGAGGAAGAGCTGTCCGAGGCGCTGGGCTGCAGCGCCTACGAGCGTTCAGGCGAGCGTGCGGGCTATCGCAACGGCAAGCAGCGTCGTCTGATCACGACGGCGTGTGGGTCGAAGGAACTGGACATTCCACGAGGACGGCTAGTCGGCGAGGATGGGGCCAGCGTAGAGTTTCGCAGTGCGATCGTGCCGCGTTACGCTCGTCGTACGCAGGAGGTCGATGACGCGATCCTGGGTGCGTATCTGGCTGGCGCTAACAGCCGCCGGATCAAGAAGGCATTGGCTCCGCTGCTGGGTGAGGAGCACCTGTCCAAGAGCGCAGTTTCGCGTGTGGTGTCTCGGCTGAAGGAGCTTTTTGCTCGCTGGAGTGAGCGCGATCTGTCGGAGGAGTCCTACGTGCTTCTGTTTCTCGATGGCTTTCACCTGAAGGTCCGCTTGGCCCGTCGAGTGGTCTCGGTACCGGTGCTGGTGGTGCTGGGTGTGACTCCGGACGGCACCAAGGTGCTGGTGGCCTTACGTTTAGCCGCGAGCGAGGCCGCCGAGCACTGGAAGTGGCTGATCGAGGATCTGAAGGCCCGAGGTCTTCAGGCTCCGCGCTACCTGGTCACGGATGGCCACAAAGGGCTGGCCGCGGCGCTGAAGGCTTGGCCTGAGGTCAAAGTCCAGCGCTGCGTCCAACACAAGTGGGAGAATCTGAAGAAACACTGCCCGGTGCACGCACACGACGAGCTGCGGCGTGACTGGCACTCGATCGTACGAGCCGAGGACGCGGCACAGGCCCGCAAGGCCTACGCGGCGTTCGTCACCAAGTGGTCGCGACTAGTCCCGGCGGTGGCTCGCAGCCTTGAGGAGGCAGGGTTCCAGCTACTGACCTTCTACGAGCTCCCCAAATCGCTGTGGAGTTCGGTGCGCACGACCAACGCTCTGGAGAACCTGAACCGCGAGTTTCGTCGCCGCACTAAAACCCAGGGCTCCTTTGCCACCGAGGCTGCCGGCGTCACGCTCCTCTGGGGGCTCGTCGCCTTCGGGCAGATACACCTGCGAAGGATTAACGGCTACCGGGCGCTTCAGCTCCTGCTCGAGGTTGAGAGGGCCGCGTAAACGGTAGGATTTAGCAAAAGACGACTCGGAGGACTACGCCTGAACCCATTTCCACAAAAAACGGGACACATCCGTGGCGCGTCGCGCGTGTATCTCATCGAGCTGCTGACGCGTGTCCTCGTACTGCTTTCGGTTGATGCGGTACTGGGCGTAGAAACACGCGGCTATGAGACCCGGAACGATCGAGAGAGGCGACTCGATCAAGCCCAGCCAGTAGATGGTGTCGGCATCGACCGCGCCCGGCTGCGCGTTCTTCGGAAAGCCGATGATCGCCAGCGACAAGGCGGCGATCCCCTGGCCGAGTGAGTTGTCGAGCTTGGCGAAGAACGTCCGCGCGGCATAGAGCGTGCCCTCCTGTCGATGACCGATGCGAACCTCGTTCTCGTCCGCGATGTCCGCCAACGCCGACATGACGCTGATGTTCAGAATGCTGCCGGAGCCGGACGAAAGGGCCTGGAATCCGGCGATCGCCCACAGCAGCCAAGGCGAGCCGTTTTCCGGAAACGTGCCCATCAATCGGAGGACCACCGGTATTGCCGGGAAGACCGATAGTCCGAGCGCGGTGAGCACGATGGTACGCCGCTTGTCGAAGCGGGTGTGCAAACGCGCCGTCAACATGAACCCGGTGACATAGCCGATGAACGATCCGGTGAAAAGCAAGGTGCCGATGTCCTCCGACCGTAGCTCCCAGTAGAAGATGTTCATGTAGTTGGTGAGCGCCAGGCGCAGGCCGAGCATCAGCGACAGGGCGAAGAAGGCGATCATCAGCATCCGGTAGTTGCGGTTCGAGAAGGCGGAAGCGACGTCGCGACCGAATGCGCGTATCGAAAACCCGTCCAGATCCTCCGGTGCCTGCGGCAGCGTCGGAATCCGGTCTATGGTGAACCAGGCAGAGCTGAAAAGAACGACCAGGATGAAGACCGCCATCGCGATCGAGAACGCCGGGTAGGCGTCGCGATTCAAGAGTCCGTTGGTTGCCACGGCCACCGAAGCGAAGAAGACGACCGTGTTCAGCTTGAACAACCCGGCACCACCAAACCAGGAGAAGAAGTTGTTGTAGCTCATGATGCGGGAGCGTTCGATGTAGCGGCTCGACAGCTCGCCGCCCATCGCCAGGTGAGGCACGTGGTACACGGTCATGAACGTCCGCAGGCTGATGGACCAGATGAGGAACCACCCGAAGAGCTGGTTTGGCGTCAGGTCGTCCGGTGGGTTGAAGACGCAGAAGAAGCTGAGCGCGATGGGTATCGGCGAGATCAGCATGAACGGATGACGCCGCCCCCATCGTTTGGAGCGATAACGATCCGAGAACGAGCCGAACAGAGGATCCGAGATGGCGTCGGTCAGCAGGGCAATCGTGGGCACCAGGCCCGCCAATAGCACGTCCAGTCCAAGCACCTGGTTGTAGAACAGCAGGCCGAGGATCGACAGCGAGTAGAGCGACATGTTCTCGGCCGCGGCGCCGACCCCGAAAGCCAGTCGTGTGCGGGTCGGCACGGTTCGGGCCAGGACCCGATTCCCTGGTTTCATCGCTCTCCAATCGCTTGCCGGGAGTCTAGCGCATCGGCCTTCCACTCTGGCGTTGTTGGCGGCTTCGCACTACCATGAGGCCTGCTTCCTGGACCTGTGAACCGGCTGCAACACATTCCCGGGCTAGTCCCGTAGAGGAGCTCTATGATGAGTGACCACTCGCGCAACACCTGAAGCGATACCCGGACACGCTTCGGCGCGCTTTGCTCGGCCTCCTGATCCTGCCCCTGCTTCTCAGCGGCGCGCTGAGAGCGCAACTGGGTGAGCTACTTCTCCGCTTCATCGTCGAAGGCTCACAGCTCGAGACGCCGGTCGAGGTCGTCGTCGAGCGCTGGACGACCCCCGCCGAGCGGGCTGCCTTGATCGAGGTCGTCAAGAAGAGCGATGTGGGGCTGACTCTGCAGGCGCTGGAGGAACAGAAGACGACAGGCTATGTCGTGCTCACCGAGGAGCTACGTTACGACCTCCACTATGCCATCTCCTTCAAGGCCGGCGACGGCCGACGAATCCATCTGGTCGCGGATCGGCCGATCAGCCGCACCCCCGAGCTAGTCGTCAGCGGCTCCCTGGAGCAGGCGATGACGATCATCGATCTCACCGTCGATGCCGAAGGCAACGGAAAGGGCATGGCAGTGCTTGGGGCCGATGCGCAGATCGACGAGGCGACAGGCGTGGGGCGGTTCGTCATGGGAGGCTCGCCAGTCCCGTTGGAGACAGTGCGCCGGGCCGACTAGACCCTGATGCTCGTTCTCGTTCTCATCGGTGCACTGATGATCGCGCTGACGGTGGTTCATCCAGACGTCCGGGGAGCTGTTGCGATTTCACCCACATATCCACGTCCTGATGGCCGATGGCGCCTGGCTCCCTGACGGGACCTTTCGACACCTTCTCTACTTCGACGCCCAGAAGGTGGAGCGCCTCTTCCGAGCCGAGGTGCTCAGGATGCTGCTCGAGAAGGGACGGATCGACGCTGACACGGTGAACAACATGCTCTCCGGCCGCACAGCGGCTTGTGGACCCACGGCTCGGTGCGGGCTGAGGACCGCCAGGGCGCGGTACGACTCGGCCGAACCATGATTCGTTGCCCCCTCGTCCTCGACCGTCTGGAGTGGGATGCTGAGAGCGGAGAGGTCGTCTACTCGGCGACATTGCCCGAGCTACGCGGTGGCTTCACGATAATGCCGCTGACTACGGCGGCGACCCATCGCGCATCTTCCTCATGGGCTGGTCCGGCGCACATCTGGTCTCGGTCGTCGGCACCAACACGGCATTCCTCACCGAGCAGAATATCGCCCCGGCAACCATCGCCGGGGTCATCTCTCTCGCGACCGGCCCCTACAACGTAGAGCGAATCATCGAAGAGACTGATCCGGCGAGCACTTTTGGCGAGATGATGCGGCGGGTCTTCGGCGAGGACCCCGCCGCCTGGAACGCCGTTTCACCTATCCATCACTTGGGCCCCGACGGCACGACGCCTCCCTTCCTCGTCGTTCACTCCGACGGTCGAGCCGACGTGGCCCGGCAGGCGGCGCCCTTCGTCGAGGCGCTGCAGAGAGTAGGCGTCACCGCACGCGCTGTGAGATAGGCTCCAGCTTCTGCAATGAAGCCGAGAGATCGCCGTACCCTCTTCAAGTCGACGCTCGCGTTCTTGCTGGGCCTGCGCGGGGTCGGACGTGCGCATGCCCAGGACGAGGAGGCGGCGCGAAAGGCGCGTCCGCAAGAAGGCGACTTCCTCGTCTACGCCTTCGGAGACAAGCAGGGAGAGACGGTCAGAATCGCCGATCTCGAGCCGAACGGCGAGCAGGTGACCTGCTACGCCAAGGACCCGAACAGCGGAGTGGTGCGAGATGGCTCGCGGCTCAATCAGGTACTCGTGCTTCGCTTCGATCCCGAAGAGCTCGCCGAGGAGACGCGAGCGGTCTCGGCCGAGGGAGTCGTTGCCTACTCGGGGATTTGCACCCACACCGGATGTGATATTTCGATGTGGGACGACGGGACACGCTACATGCTCTGCTCCTGTCACGAGACCGAGTTCGATCCGCGCAACAGCGCTGTGGTAATCTCCGGCCCGGCGCCGCGGAGGCTTCCCTACCTTCCCCTCAAGCAGGAGGATGGGACCCTCATCGCTGCCGGCAGCTTCAGCGGCAAGATCCGTTTCCAAAAGGAGCTCTGATGCTTCGTTCCAGCAGAATCCTCGTGCTCATTGCCACCCTGGTCGTCCCGGCGGCCCTCGCCGCCCAGGATGCACCGGCCTACCGTCCGGTCACCCAAGAGAGGCTGCTCGAGCCCGAGCCCGAGAACTGGCTCATGTATCGCCGCACCTACGACGGTTGGGGCTACAGCCCCCTGGAGCAGATCGACACCTCCAACGTAGCTTCGCTCGCTCCGCTGTGGACCTTCTCCACCAGCGCGAACGAGGGACACCAGTCACCGCCCATCGTCAACGACGGCATCATGTTCATCACCACTCCGGGCAGCCGCATCATCGCTCTCGACGCGCGTACCGGCAATTCACTGTGGCGCTACGTGCGCGACCTGCCCGAAGACCTGCAGCAGATGCACCCCACCAACCGGGGCGTGGCGCTGTGGCAAGACAAGGTCTATGTCGCGACAGTCGATGCCTTCGTCGTCGCACTGGAAGCGACGACCGGTGAGGTGGTGTGGGAAAAGGCGGTGGAGGACTACTCCGTCGGCTACTACATGACCATGGCGCCGCTGGCGATCAACGGCAAGATCATGGTCGGCGTTTCTGGCGGAGAGTGGGGCATCCGCGGATTCGTCACCGCCCTCGACGCCGAGTCCGGGGACGAAGTGTGGAAGACCTACACCATTCCCGGCCCCGGCGAGCGCGGGCACAAGAGCTGGCCGGGCGAGACCTGGCGCACCGGAGGTGCCCCGGTCTGGGTCACCGGCACCTATGATCCGAAGCTAAACCTGACCTACTGGGGCACCGGCAACGGAGGTCCCTGGATGGGCGACGCCCGTCCGGGCGACAACCTCTACGCCACCTCGGTCATCGCTCTCGATGCCGACTCGGGCAAGCTGCGAGGCCATCACCAATATCACTGGAACGGCTCCTGGGACTGGGACGAGGTCGACCCCCCAATGCTGCTGGATGTGAAGCGTGGCGGTCGCACACGTAAGGCGCTCGTTCACCCCGGCCGCAACGGCTACCTCTGGATCCTCGAGCGCAAGAAGAAGTCCATCGGCTTCATCGATGCAACTGCCTACGTCTACCAGAATGCGTTCGCTTCGATCGACGCGAAGACCGGGCGCCCCTCTTACGACCCCGAGCACACGCCCGGTACCGGCAAATCGGCGCTCACCTGTCCGGGCGTGGCTGGCGGCAAGAACTGGCCGCCCGCGGCCTACAACCCGAAGACGGGCCTGCTCTACATTCCCGCCAACGAGAACACGTGTTCCACCTTGGAAGGCGAGGAGGTCGAGTACCGCCCCGGCCGCGTTTTCACCGGCTGCTGCCCCCGTCTGCCGAGCGGGTCGGGCGGGAGATCTTCTCTGCGCGAGGGCTGGGATCACATCGGAGAGCTCCAGGCCTGGGATCTCAATGCCGGCAAGAAGGTGTGGACCACGGAGTTCGAGCTCCAGCTGTGGGGGCCGGTACTCACCACGGGAGGGGGTCTCGTATTCATGGGCGGTACCGGCGACCGATACTTCCGTGCTTTCGACGCCACCACGGGCGACATCCTCTGGCGGCAGCGCACCAACTCGGGGATTACCGGAGTGCCCTCGTCCTACGAGATCGACGGTACACAGTACGTCGCCGTCCAATCGGGCTGGGGAGTCGATGCCCAGCGTGGGATGCGCGGCATCGATCGATTTCTCGGTACCAAGACCTACATCCCCTTCGGCGGGGTGCTCTGGGTCTTCGCTCTGCCCGAGGCGGACTGATTTCCACGCAATAGCCGGCCCCGCGCGCCCCGTCTATCCCCTCGAGATGTTATCGAGGCGAGTACCAGATGGGCGAGGACCAGGCCCGTTCCTGAATCGTAGCCGGTAGTTGCGGATTCCGTTCAACGCCCGCTCGCAGGGAGTCCCAAGTGGACCACCGGCAGGTGGGGTTTTCCAATACTCGCACGTAATAAAAAGCGGGCTGGCGGCGCTCGAAGTCTGGATCCCGCCAGGCGACACGCAGCTCCGACGCACCCGAGTGCCGAGAGACCGAACAGTCCCGCAGATCCACCTGGGCGCCGTTGTCCGGACACCGGTGGGTTTCACCGGGCTGCAAGCCGTCCGAGCACCCGACGTCGTAGACCCGTTCGTGGGTTTTGCCATCGGACAGCCAGCCCTTCACGATCTGCACCCGCTGAAGCCAAGTGCTGTTCGGATCGCGCACCGCCCAGACCAGGAACTCCGGTGCTTGGCGTCGCTCGGATTTCAGCTCGCCGCCCATGGGCACGCCCTTCCGGTATGCCTGTTCTACGAAGTCTGGCCGACTGATCAAGCTGGCGACTCCGTACCCGCCGAAGAATCGGACGCGGATGTGCGGTCCGGAGGTGGCAAACGTCTCCCGACGCGCGAGCGCGTCGAAAATCGCCTCGCGGGTATTTTCTTCCGCCCATACGCCAGCCAGGCCACTCGCTCCTACCGTGGCGGAGGTCGTGAGCGGGATTGTTTCCTCGGGCCAGACGGACGCGCCGTCCGGCGGCACCGATTGTCTCAACTCGGCGGTGCCGTCCTTCAACCCTAAGAACCCGAACAACGCATCTTCCTCGAACGTGGAGGCCGCATTGTGTGCATCCGTCGAGCCGATGATCCCCAGCCGATACGGGTTGATCCCCAGCTCGTCTGCCAGGGACAGCCCGGTCAGTAGTGCGCTGCGGACGTAGCTGGCGGGCGCCGGGTCATTCCGGTCGCCCAAGTACAGGGCGAAGTCCGCCCACTCATCGTTGGGCGAGAGCGCGGGATTGGTCTCGGATGTGCCTTTGATCTGCGTGATCTCCACCAGCGGCTCGTTGCGCACTCGTCGCTCGGCCCACTCGGCATCCACCGGCTCGCCCGAATACGTCACTCGAGCGAACATCGAATTCCGGCTCCAGTTCGGATTGTGGGGTACGGCGAGAACTTCGATGCCACGGGAGCGCTGCTCGTCCAGCCATCGCCAGAGATCCTCTGGGTTGGGCGAGTCGAACAGGCTGAACACGGTGTCGGACGCCTTCCCCGTTCGAAAGAACACGTTGCGGTGCAGGTTGCCATGGCCGGTGGGCGACGACGTGTACTCGAACCCCTTGATCGTGGTGAACACGCCGGGCTCATAGTGCCGGTCGGCCGCGGCCTGCGCCTCCTGCCAACTCTGGCGAATCACCCCATGATCCCATAAGCCCTCGACGGGCCGGCTTTCCGCAACAAACGGTCCCGCAACCAGGTCAAAGGCAGCTTGAATTCCTTCCCGACTATCCTTGATCAACCGACGCGCGCTGGGGAGCTTTGAGAACGGATGGTCGGGATCCGTCAGCTTATCCATCACACCCAGGTACTCTGCATGATCCGTGACCGCCAGAAAGTCCAGCGGTGGACCCGACAGGCGCATGACCTCGCCGGACGCATGGCGCACCGCCTCGCCTTTCGCGAAGCGATAAGCATCATCCGGCGTGCCCCTGACATGCCAAATGAAGGCGTCGAACGACATCGCGGTGTGCACGTGCAGGTCGCCGAAGTAGGCATTCTTGAAGGCCGCTCTCTCGGATGCACGCGACCCGCAGGGGGCCCCGGCCAAAAGCAGGCCCAACACGATACTCGAACGGATGCGCATCAAAGCCTCCTTGCTCACCGCTGATACGATATCTCGAGCCCGATCACCCGGGGTGCTTCCTGGAAATTGATCGCCTCATGGTGTTCGCGCCAGCGAGCCGGCCATCCTCGAGCCCGAGCTTGTTCCAGCAAGAAAACGTTTGGGTTGAGGTACCCCGTGAGCGGGCAGGTAGCCCCAACGATTCTGGGCGTTCGTGATCAGCCCTTCGGGCTGACCGCTCGACTGCAAATCCCTCGCCCGGGTGTCAGAGTATTCGGGTGGCACCTAAGCAGCCGGCCGTTCCGCCTGCGCCGCTTCCTCGGTCTCCATCCAGCCTTCGTACCATCGGAACACGTTACCGGTAAGACTCCCGATGAAGATCTCGCCACTGGCGGCGACGTCAATCCAGTGCCCGGGGCTCTCCATGGCACCGATGACTTCACCCGTCTCGATGTCGACCCGCATGATCCGGCCGGCGAGTGTGTCGTAGGTGATGTTCTCGACGTTGTCGCGGTGGGTGATGACCCACACCTGGTCGTCAGGTGTGATGAAGATGTTCTGGGTCGCCCCGAGATGAGTCCACATCCTCAGGAGCTCGCCGTTCTCATCGAAGATCTGGATCCGGTTGTTCTCGCGGTCGCTGGCATACACGCGCCCCCGGGAGTCCACAGCGATCGAGTGCACGAGGTCGAACTCGCCGGGGGCTGAGCCAGGCGTGCCCCACGTCGTGACGAAATTCCCCTCGGCGTCGAACTTGACCACCCGGCTGTTGCCATACCCATCGGCGACGTAGAGCTCGTCGTCGGGACCGAAGGCGATATCTGCCGGACGATCGAAGGTGTCGTCGGTGGTGCCAGCCTCTCCTTTGGTGCCGAGCGTCATGAGCAGCTCGCCATCGTTGGTGAACTTCATCACCTGATGGTCGCCGTTGTCCGTGACCCAGACGTTGTCATAGCGGTCGATGCGCAGCCCGTGCTCGTTGCCGAAGTCCAGATCGCGCCCGAAGGACCGCAGGTAGTTGCCTTTGGCATCGAAGACGATGATCGGATCGGCGACGTCGCCGCGATGAAACACGAAGACCTGACCGCTGGAGTCGGTCGCCACGGCGGACACTCGGCCGAAGGTCCAGCCGTCCGGCATCGTGTTCGGCTCCAGACCGAAGCGGATCGCAACGCGATACTCCATCAACCCGCCTTCGTGCGGATACCAACCGGCCAGCCCCTGCGCATCGACCACCTGACCGGGAGCATAGGCGCGGTCGATGTCGACCCCAGGCGGTGGCTGCAGGACGTCCATCTCGGCGGCGGGCGCCTCGGTGGCGGACGGCGGCGACCCGCACGCGGCGGCGAGAAGCGTGAGTGCAGCGAGTGTCGTTAGCTGTTTTGCGAGCATTCTGGCCTCCAGTGCCGGCGAGTGTAGCGCACCCGGCTCAGGGTTCTGGACGGACCATCAGGGCTTGACGTATTTCCGTATCCGTTTTGGGCCGACGTCGGCTGCGTAGACGTTGCCAGCGCGATCCGCGGTGATGCCCGACGCCCCCGAGATGCCACGCACTTCCTGTTGGTCGAGATCGGGATCCGCAATGTAGGCGGTGACCGAGCCATCCCTCGCGCTGCCGATGTAGATCCCGCGGTTGAAGCCGGGGTTGTTTCTCGAATTCGACGTCGAGTCGGTGACATACAAGATGTCGTCCTCGTCGATGAACATGCCGCTCGGCCGACCGAACTGTTTCCATTCAGCGACGAACGTGCCGTCGGGCTCGAAGATCTGAATACGGCTGTTCGATCGATCC
This sequence comes from Acidobacteriota bacterium, assembly GCA_963666215.2. Classification (GTDB taxonomy): domain Bacteria; phylum Acidobacteriota; class UBA890; order UBA890; family WLXD01. Next base: position 1,453,907 of record CAXWPL010000005.1, on the reverse strand, counting down.
CCGACGAACACGCGTCCTTGCGTATCCAGCGACAGGGTGTGCGGTTGGTTGAACTCGCCGGGTCCGTCGCCTGGCCCTCCCCAGGTCGTGATGAACCGCCCGTCCTTCGCGAACTTCACGACCCGGTTGTTGGGCCCGTGGCCATCGGTCACGAAGATGTCCCCATTGTCGGCGACCGCGACATCGGACGGCCGGTCGAAGGTGTCCGGTCCGTTCCCCGCGACCCCCGCTTGACCCAGCGTCAGCAGCAGCTCGCCCGTCGGGCTGAACTTGAACACCTGATGCCCGCGGCCGCCGGCCGACAGACCGAGCACGGTCTCGCTGCCGTTGTAGTCGGTCGCCCAGAGGTTCCCCTCCGGGTCGATGTGAAACCCGTGCGGTGCCGCGAAGCGACCTTCGCCCCAGCTATCGAGCAGCTCGCCGGACGGATGGAACTTCAGGATCGGTGGATCATCGTCCCTGCCGACACAGGTGGCTGCGCCGGCCGGCTCATCGTTGAAGCACCGGTGAAAGACCCAGATGTTCCCGTCGTGATCACGATCGACGCCGATCGTCTCCCCCCACTCGCCGCCGTTCATCGTCGTTGGGAGCTGTGGCCAGTCCTCGACGAGACGATAGGGATTCGGGGGCGGCTGGGCCGCGACGCCGGGGGCCGCGATGACGAGAAGGAGCAACGCGAGTCTGGTGTAGTTGATGCGCATGACGATGATCCAGCAGTGTCCGACGGCCGTCTTGAGTGGCCGCGAGGCGGTTTACGAGGCGCGCGAAAGCGTCCGCGATCCGCCGTTGATCGTCGCCCGGTTCGCGACGCCCGACCGCAGTGACCTGCGGCCTCGGCTTCGTCGACCCGGTAATCACTGGAGAGAATGATCGTACAACGCCGGGTCGGAAGATGAGGCGCAGAGGCAGTGAAATCCAACGGGATTCTGGGCGTGCGCGATCAGCCCTTTGGGCTGACGGCTTGGCCGCAAATCCCTCACCGCCCGCGTGTCAGAATATTCGGGTGACCTAGGAGGTGGAGGCATGTCGCGGTCGCAAGGCAGAACCAGGCGTAACTTCCTGAAGAGTGTTGCAATAGCAGGCGGTGCCGCATCTCTGGGTGCCTCGGTTGGCGTGTCGCAAAGTCGTGTCTCTTCGGGCACGCCCAGGTTCGCGCCGAACTTCTACCCGAAACACAACGAACGCACCCAGGGCTGGTTGCGCTTCATTTGGCAGGTTCGAGAATTGGATCGAGTTCATGAAGGACAACTACATGAGCGTCAATGGCCAGAACCAGATCGAGTGGATCACCATGTACTACGACCCTCTCGAGAAGTTCAAAGTCAACCTGCCCGGGAGGGCCGGCGCCGGTGTGGGTACTGCGTTCTATCTCATGCCGCAGTCGCCTGAACTAGCGACTCAGATCTACGAGGCCGCAGCGGAGACCAACGGCTGGCACGACCCCAAGCGCGAGATTCAACCCCATGCACTCGCCCTGGTGATGGCCAGGGCACTCGGTGATCACACCGCTGTCGTGCGCCTGAGCGCGGCGGCCGAGCGCGATTTTGAACCCCGATGGTTTGGCGACGGCATGGAGAAGTTCGGCTGGTGGTTCAACTACGACGAACCCTGGCCTCGGGGTATAGGCACCGCCCAGTTGATGATGAGCGAAATCGCCGAGGGGAGTTGGATCGATGCCTTCAAGGTCAAGCACCTGGACAAGTTCACCGCTCCAACGCTCGAAGGAGTGGACTACCCCAGCCTCGGTGTCGACACGGCGTGGAACGACAAGGACATCGGGGTGCTGAACATCGGCACCTACGTCGCCGATCGCAGTGTGGCCGGACAGGCAACGACCTTGCAGATCACCAACCTGCCGAATGCAGCAGAAGCCGTCGTGATCTGTGACGGGGAAACTGTCAGCAATGTGCAGGTTCTCGACGCCACTAGCATTCGAGTCCCTACCGATATTGCTCGGCATCAATACCAGATCTACACTGGCTATTTTGGACAGGAAGTGGCCAGAGCTGAGCCGGCAGCTCGTGGCCGGCGAGGGCCCAGGCATTGCCCCACCGCCACAGTAGATCGCTCCTTTGCTCCAGGCTCGCCGCCGTCGTCGCGACCTCGAGCCCTTCGGCCATGAAGCGCTCGACCTCGCGGCGTAGCTCTGCTCCCAGCGGATCTTCTCGATCAGACGGGGCGGCGCAGCCGAACAAGAGAGCGAGAACTACGAAGAGATGCCCTCCCCGCTTGAAAAAGCATGGGCGGGGACCGCTGGCTCGTAGTCCTTGCAGTGGGGAATCCCACGCCTGATCAAGGGTCCGGCCGATACCAGATCGGCGAGCTCCACGCCCGTTCCTGAATGATCTTGGCGAGCTCGGGATTGGGCTCGATACCCAGCCGCACAGCGTCCCAGGTCGACCAACGGCAGGAGGGGTTCTGCAGCACGCGGGCGTAATAGAAAGCCAGCTGGCTGGGATCGAAGCTCGGATCGGTCCACTCCGCATCCAGCTCCACCGCTCCTTTGTCGCGGCTTATCGAGCAGTCGCTCAGATCCACTCTGGCCCCGTTATCGGGGCAGCGGTGGGTCTGGGGATCGGGCTCGAGGCCGTCCGAACAAGCCACGTCGTAAATCTTCTCCTGCGCTTCGCCATTCTCGACCCAGCCCTTGACGATCTGTACTCGCTGCAGCCAGCCGGCATCCAGATCGCGTAGCGCCCACACCAGTAAGCTCGGTGCGCCTTTGAAGCTGCCGGAGAGAACGCCGCCCATCGGCACTCCGTGCGCGTAGGCTCTCGAGGCCGCATCCGAGGAGCCATCGAGCCGCCCACGCAGATCGAAGCCTCCGAAGAGGCGGACCCGGATTCGTGGGCCCGAGGTCGCGAAGGTCTCTCGACGTCGCATCGCATCGTAGATCGACGAACGGGTATTCTCTTCCGCCCAGACTCCCGCCAACCCCCCGGTTGCGTGGGTTGCGCGGCGGTGGGTGTAGAACCCGTCCCAGCCTCCCTGCTCAGGGGTATAGGCCGAGAAGCGTGAATAGGGTGTGTCGGCTCGACCGTCGAAGCGGTTGTCCTCCTCGTAGGAGCCCGCGCTCACATGGGAATCGCTCGACCCGATCGCACCCTGCTGATAGGGATTGAAGCCACTCTTTGCCTCCATCTCGAGACCGGTCTTGAGCGCGTCGCGCCAGTAACCGCCTTTGAAGATCGAGATCGGATCCTTGTTGTTCACTCGATCCAAGTAGTACTGCACGATCTGGAAATCGGCCCATTCGTCGTTGGGCGACAGCGAGGGATGTACCTCCGAGGTCCCCTTCTTCTGGGTGATCTCGGCGATCGGCTCGTTGCGCATACGCTTTTTCGCGAACTCCTTGGTGATCGGGCCGCCCTTCCAGGTCGTCAGGGGGAAGGCGATTCCGTCGCTCTGGTTCATATTGTGGGGTACCGCGAGCGCCTCGATACCCTCGGCGCGTAGCTGATCGAGCCAGTCCCAAAGGTCTTCCGGATCGGCGGAATCGCGACGGCTGAAGGGAAGCTTCGGAACATTACTGCTGCGGAAGACCACGTTGCGGTGCATATGACGACTCCCAGGTGAGGGGCTCATCCTGGCGGAAGAAGGCCCCGTCCATGCGGAGTACTCATAGCCGATGAAGGTGGTGAACTTTCCGGGATCGTTGTGCCTCTCCGCGGCTTCGATCTCGCGCTGCCAGGCGTCGCCTATGACCGCCGGGCCTCCGAGCTCGCTGCCCTCGCGGATGAGCTGCTGAACGGCAGGCGGCGGCTGCGATTTCGCCGGGTGGTTGTAGTTCGGGCTGCGCGGGTCTGAGAATCCGGCGAACACTCCCAGATAGCCGGCATGATCGCTGACCATCAGAAAATCGAGCGGCGGCCCGGAGAGCCGCAACATCTTGCCGGCAGGATGTGCGATCGCCTCGCCCTTGGCGAAGCGATAGGCATCATCCGGGGTTGTCCGCACATTCGCCATGAAAGCGTCGAGCGAATACATGGTGTGGATGTGGATGTCGCCGAAGAAGGCCGATCGAGGTGAGCTTTCTTGGGCGAACGCCAGCCCCCCGAGAGTCAGAGTGATTGCCAGCGACAGAAGCAGGCACAGCGCTACAGTCTTCACTCCCATTGATCCTCCTCTCCGAGACCCGTCGATCCACTCTGTGCGGTCAAGAGGGTCGATTGTACTACGAGCACGGCGTGGGAAAAGCCGGGCTCTGCCGCCGAGGTCGACTACATCCTCTCGCAGGGAAGCCGCATCGTCCCGGTCGAGGTCAAGGCCGGGAAGACCGGGACTCTGAAGTCGCTCCATCTCTTCTTGCGCGAGAAAGGACGGGACCTGGGAGTGCGCTTCAACTCCGAGCCGCCCTCCGTCCTCACCGCGGAGACCGCTTTCGCGGACCGCCACAATCGACAGAGTGCCCCCCGCTGGATGCTTCTCGCCAAGATGCCCGAGAGATCACAAGACTGGATGCGCCAGGCACAGGCGGATCTGCGCCATGCGAAGAACTCTCGCGACGACGGCGATTACGATTGGGCGGCCTTTGCCTGTCATCAGGCCGCCGAGAAGGCGATCAAGGCGGTCTTCCAGAAGTTGCATCTCGATGCATGGGGTCACACGCTCTCACTTCTCCTGGGCCATCTCGGCGAGAGGGTCGAGATCGAGAGCTCCCTGTTTGATCGAGCCAAGGAGCTCGATAAGCACTACATCCCGACCCGCGATCCCAACGGATTGGAGCAGGGCGCACCAACCGATTTCTACACTTCTTCAGAAGCCGAGCGCGCCATCGCCGCCGCCGGAGAGATTCTTGAGCTCTGTGGTCGTCAAATCGATTGACTTCGAGGCGATTCGGAAGCAGACTGCCGAGTTCGCCCGTCGCCTGCTCGAGACTCGTCCCGAGGTCGAGGAAGTAGTGGTGTTCGGCTCCTTTCCCCGCGGCACCTACGCGCCAGGAAGCGACATCGACGTGCTTTTGATCCTCAGTGGGTCGGGCAGGCGCTTCCGTGACCGAAGCCCGGACTGTTCCGGAGTCCTTCCCCGTCGGCATGGATGTCTTTGCCTACACCCGCCGGGAGCTCGAGAGACCCTCGACGCAAGGCTTCCTCGCCGAAGCGCTGCGCGGCGAGAGCTGGCGCTTCACGCGCGAAGCCGACAAGACATAAAAAAACACCGGCGGCGGCCGCCGGTCTCAGACGCCTGCGCCTCGGCACAAAAGAAAAACACCGGCGGCCGAAGCCAGCCGGTCTCAGACGCTCCTGTCTCGGCACAAAGAAAAACACCGGCGGCCGCCGCCGGTGTTTTGCAATCTCAGCTAAGCCGATGTTGCTTCGACGCGCTCAGAATCGGAAACCGAGCTTGAGGCGATACTCCCGCGGGAACTGGAAACTTTGGATCGAGGGGGGCGGTCTGCCGTTCAAGGAGTTGATCCTGACCTGGGCCTGCTCGTTGGTGACGTTGGCAACCTCGCCGCCGATAATGCCTTGCACCCCACCCTTGATCGGGAACTGGTAGGTGGCATTCAGGTTGAGCGTCAAGTAGTCCTCGAGGTTGTTACTCGGCGCGGCCGCGGCGCACGGCCAGCCCCTACGGCACTGTGGCCCGCTGGGATGTCCTGGACTTCATCGCCCGTCTCACCCAGCACATTCCCGACCCCTCGCAGCAGCTCGTGAGGTACTGGGGATTCTACTCAAACGCTGCCCGGGGCAAGCGCCGCCGCGCTCCCGACTCCGGTGACACGTCACAGGTCGCCGAGACCACCGGCTCGGTGCGGGCTGAGGACCGCCAGGGCGCGGTACGACTCGGCCGATACATGATTCGTTGCCCCCTCGTCCTCGACCGTCTGGAGTGGGATGCTGAGAGCGGAGAGGTCGTCTACTCGGCGCGGCCGCGGCGCACGGCCAGCCCCTACGGCACTGTGGCCCGCTGGGATGTCCTGGACTTCATCGCCCGTCTCACCCAGCACATTCCCGACCCCTCGCAGCAGCCCGGCAGCCTCCGGCTGCCCCTAGGGTGGAGTCGACGGCGGGCGCGGTGGCTGTAGGTCAGGCCCATCTGTTTTCTCGCCCTTTCGTTTGCGAGTGCCTCAATCTCCTGACCATGGCTCCAGGAGAAGGTCAACGCCCTGCTGTATCGGGGGAACCCGGAGCCCTGGCCCGAGCTGCGTCTGCAGCTGAACCGTCTTTTGATGGGATGGGCCAACTACTTCAGCTTCGGATGGACGGCAGCTGCGGATCGCGCCGTCTGGTGGCATGTCGCGAGACGTGCCCGACGATTCCTCTGTCGACGACACAAACTCCAATCGCAAGGAGTCGCCCGGTTTTCTGCCTCCGAGGTCTACGGCTCAGCCGCAGTCCTCGACATCAAGCAGTACCGGGATCGAAAGGGTCGACTCGCGCATGCCTCGTCGTGAAGCCAGTCCGGGAGCCGTGTGCGGGAGAACCGCAAGCACGGTTCGATGAGAGGCGGCGGGAAACGGAGCCATTTCTGGGCCTTCTTCGAAGGGTTCGCAGTCAAGATCCGCTGGCCGGTGCGGAAGCGTCGATGCGATCTGAAGGTGTACCCCAGAAAGTCGAACGACTCCTCCCACACCCCGCACAGGCGGGTCTTGTCCGGGTGAATCGCTAAGCCGAGCTTTGTCAGCCAGTGAGAGACGAGATCCAAGCTCTCGCGAGCCTGCGCCTCGCTCCTGCACAGGATGACGAAATCATCGGCGTAAGAGACGATCTGACCTAGGCGTTTCGAGGCGCCTGAGTTGCGCCAGTGACGCACGAGCCGGTTGATGTAGATGTTGGCCAGGAGGGGTGAGACCACCCCACCCTGCGGAATCCCCCGCTTCCTCTTCTTGCCGCCTGTCCGTCGCCAGCGACCCGAGCCATCTTGCTCGTCCACTGGAGACTTCAGCCACAGCTTCAAGAGTCGCAGGATCTTCCCATCGGCGATCCGACGCGCCACCGACTTCAGCAAATCCCCATGGGGAATCGTGTCAAAGTACTGGGCGATGTCGGCGTCGACGACGTGGGCCTGGCCCTCGTACAAACCGTCTCGTACGGCAGCTAGCGCATCATGGGCGCTCCGCTTCGGTCGATACCCATACACGTTCTCTTCAAAATCGGCCTCGAAGATCGGCTCGAGGATCAGCACTGCGGCGGTTTGCGCCACTCGATCCCGAATCGTCGGGATCCCGAGCGCACGCTCTCCGCCGCCGGGCTTCCTAATCTTCACCCGCCGCACCGGTTGCGGACGGTAGCTTTCCTCTACCAGCTCCTCTCGGAGCTCTCCCAGCCATCGCTCGACCCCATACGACTCGATCTCCTCGAACCGGACTCCGTCCACTCCCGGGCCTCCCCGGTTGGCTTTCGCGCGGGCGTAGGCCACAGATAGGGTCTCGGGCCAGCAGACCTTGTCGTACAGGGTGTAGAAGCGAAAGTCGGGCTCTCGCTTGGCCTTGTCACACAGCTTCTTCCGGAGTCGCTCGACTCGTTCGGGTCCTAGACTTTGCGTCAATCCCGGTCTCCTTCTCCTTCCAAAGCGCACCAGAACTAGGGCTCCTTCCCTTCACCGGAGTTACCCGGCTTCCTCAGTAATACAAGCCCCTCCGACTCCCACAACGGCCCGAGAACGACCTTTTACGCCTTCCCGGTTGGCGGTCGCAACCCGCCACCGACGTGGGTCTCACACGTTGCCTCAAAGACCTTCGGTACATGCCACCCCCACTACCCCGGCTGGATTCGGCGGATTCAACGGTCGGTTGCTCCTCCGTCGAGCGGCGGCCTTCCCCTTATGGCAGGAGGGTCGGCTCCAGCAAGTAACTTTCGGGGCCTTCTCAGGGTTCACTCGCGTTGCGGCCTGCACCTTTGCCCACTGGACTTACTCCAGCTGTTCCGGAGGCTTCAGCCGGACGGTCACCCGCATCGACTGCTCCGGCGGCTACCGGGGTGTACCGACAACTCCCCGGGCGGGACTTTCACCCGCCGGCCTTCGAGACCCAGAGGTCTCCTATCTCTGTCTTTCGATCAGGTCATCAGATTCCTCCTTCGTGTCGCACTGCCAGCCGATTATTCGCGGAGCATCGAGATCGATACTAAGTCGCTTGTTATTAACTATTTAGAGTGGTACCGGGGGAGGGATTTGAACCCTCACGCCCTTGCGGGCGGGGGATTTTGAGACGGGCCTGGGCCAATTGGAGGCAACTCTCCCCCACTCTCAACTGTAAGAAAAAGAACGATTTAGAGGCAGATCTGTTGTTGACCTTCGCGGCCGAGAATGGGCTTTTGTTGCCACTCGATGCACCTGAAAATGCACCCCGGCGGGTATCCTTTTTGGGGAGTCCCACCCTGTTCCGATATGGGCGCAGCGGCTGCCTCTTCAAACTGCACGACTTGCGCTCGCAGGTAGCATTGGTCCTTGTCGGAGTAGCTTGCCGAGACTCGTGACGACGTGCGGACGTCGGGTTTTGTTCGTCAGGCTTCCACCGGCGTCAGCCGGTAGAGGAAAGCAGCGAGCTGGGCCGCTCGCTTCACGTCTCCCGCTCGCAGCGCGTCCCGGACCTCATCGAGCTTGAACGCGTCCTCAAGAGACAGATACGGTGACCAGCCGCTCTCGTCTTCGACGAGGCGCACAGCCACCTCGGCGACAAAGTCGCCTTCGCGAACGAGCTTCGTCGTCGATCGGTCGCTCATGTCCGCCTCTTTTGCCACGACTCCTCCCACTTCTTCGGATCGGGTCGATATGCCGTGACAACGACGGCCGGAGAGTTTCGACCCGCCCTGATACCCCAGACTACATGAATCGGTCGCCCTGCTCCATCTCGCTGCAACACGAGGCAGCATGGGCCTTTCAGGTAATCCGGGTAGTCCTCGATCAGGACGGCGTCCCCTACCCCGCTGACGATGTCTCGCACGCTGATCTCGTCGTCGGCGAGCTCGTCATACCCGTGTAGGGAAACACGGGACTTCAGCGCGCTGTACCAGGGCTTGAATCTGTGCGAGCGTTTCACTCACAGTCGTGCTTGGGCCGTCGTCTGTCCGTCTGCGCCGCAAAGTCCCTCGTCCGGGACCGTCTGAGCGTCATAGCCGGATTCACCGAGACTCTGAGCAATCTCGACGGGGAGGTTCTCGTCGACCTTGAACCTCACCACGGGCCTCTACGACGAGATGTCGACGATGCGCTCCCGTGCCAGGTCGGCCGCATAGCCCATAACGGCCTGAAGAGCCTGCTTGCTCACCGTCGGGTAGCTGGCTCGGATCTCTTCCGCCGATAGTCCCGCAGCCAAGTTGTCTAGGATCACAGACACCATGACGCGGGTACCCCGTATGCAGGCCCGTCCGTGGCATATCGCTGGATCGACAGCAATGAAGTCCTGCCAGGTATCAGACGCAGCTCCCATGTCCTAAGCATACCGCGGACTCTCGGATCCGATTCCACGATCAGCATCCAGCTCGCGCAAGGCTGCCGAGGAACCGATTCATCGAGAAGCAGTCGCATTGCGGATAAGGCCTTCAGCTGCCTCTTCTAGAGCCGCCAACGCCTGCTCGCGCGAAACCGTGGGAAGTGATCTAGGAACCTCTCGAGTGGATTGCCAGCTTCCAGGTAGTCGAAGAGATTCTTGACCGGGACCCGCGTACCGCGGAAAACGGGTGCGCCACCGAGGATCTCAGGATCCGAATGAATGACGCTGGGTGTTTCTGAGACCCTCATGGACCGATCGTATCAAGGCACGCAGCGTTGAACTCAGCTGCAGCAGCCGGGGGAAAGCTGCCGCCCACGGTCGTTCCCCAGCGAGGTTCGAGCGGAAGCCGAGCTCGGGGCGGAAGAGCATCAGGTGCGATCGGTGCCAGATCTGAGCGCCGCTTTCCGTCTCTTGTCTTCGACGGGAGGCAATGGCAGAGGCGGCTCACAGCCAGGTCTATCGCCGGCGGCGGCCGGAGCGGAGCGTGGCGTACCGCGCCTTGACACACCACTTCGAGCGCTTCCTCCAGGTCTACGAAGATCGTTTCGAGCCGACCTTCGGCTACCTGCGCAGCGTGGTCGCAAGGGTGGTGTACTGGTACTAGTGCAACCCGTGGTGACTACCACGGGCCGCCCTAGTTTGCTTCCCGCCAAGCGCGGCTCCCGCCGCGCGGCTCAGGCATCTTCAAAGGCTTCGAAACTTGATCCATCTCTTCGCGTTTGGGCCGTTGAAGATGCCTAGGACTGCGGCCTTCTCGAACAGGGCTTCGCCCGCCTCAAGTGCGAGGGATGCGGTCAGAGCGCAATCGTCGCGTTCTCCTGCAAACAGCGCTGCGTATGCCCCTCATGCCAACCGCCAGGGCGCGGTACGACTCGGCCGAACCATGATTCGTTGCCCCCTCGTCCTCGACCGTCTGGAGTGGGATGCTGAGAGCGGAGAGGTCGTCTACTCGGCGCGGCTTGTACTCAAACGCTGCCCGGGGCAAGGGCCGCCGCGCTCCCCACTCCGGTGACACGTCACAGGTCGCCGAGACCACCGCCAGCACAGGGAACAGGACCCGGCGGCGGAGCATCAGCTGGGCTCGCCTGCTGCGCAAGGTGTACGAGATCGATCCCCTGCTGTGCTCGTACTGCGGCGGCGAAGTGAGAATCGTGGCCTTCGTCACCAAGCTCTCTTCCATCCGCAGGTTGTTGGCGGGAATCCAGGCGGAACCCCAAGAGCCGGAGCCCCTCGCTCACTCACCGCCAGCCCCCGAGCTGGTCTATGAGCCTGCCTGAGACACCCATCCCTGCCGACACAAAGAGCGCCTGACGCTCCCGGGGGACCCTCGACTCCTCTGGCCCCCCTCCGGGGACTCCTGGGGGGCCCCGCTGCCGCGCACGCCCCCAAGCACTCTCGCGACCCACCTGCCGCCAGGACCGCGCACTCTAATCCTGCTGTCGAGCCGCCGAGAAGTGACCCCCAGGACCTCCAGCTCTCGCCCAGGCCTCCGAAAACCCTCATGCTCCTCATGCTCAGAAAAGCGATTTCCTACCCGTCTCCCGGCCGCTCGCTAATCGGTGCACGTGGTAGCTACCCCTTCATGAGCTGGGCCTAAGCGCGCGGTACCAGGCGCTGTGAGATAGGCTCCAGCTTCGGCAATGAAGCCAAGAGATCGCCGTACCCTCTTCAAGTCGACCCTCGCGTTCTTGCTGGGCCTGCGCGGGGTCGGACGTGCGCATGCCCAGGACGAGGAGGCGGCGCGAAAGGCGCGTCCGCAAGAAGGCGACTTCCTCATCTACGCCTTCGGAGACAAGCAGGGAGAGACGGTCAGAATCGCCGATCTCGAGCCGAACGGCGAGCAGGTGACCTGCTACGCCAAGGACCCGAACACCGGAGTGGTGCGAGATGGCTCGCGGCTCAATCAGGTACTCGTGCTTCGCTTCGATCCCGAGGAGCTCGCCGAGGAGACGCGAGCGGTCTCGGCCGAGGGAGTCGTTGCCTACTCGGGGATTTGCACCCACACCGGATGTGATATTTCGATGTGGGACGACGGGACACGCTACATGCTCTGCTCCTGTCACGAGACCGAGTTCGATCCGCGCAACAGCGCCGTGGTAATCTCCGGCCCGGCGCCGCGGAGGCTTCCCTACCTTCCCCTCAAGCAGGAGGATGGGACCCTCATCGCTGCCGGCAGCTTCAGCGGCAAGATCCGTTTCCAAAAGGAGCTCTGATGATTTGTTCCAGCAAAATCCTCGTGCTCATTGCCACCCTGGTCGTCCCGGCGGCCCTCGCCGCCCAGGATTCACCGGCCTACCGTCCGGTCACCCAAGAGAGGCTGCTCGAGCCCGAGCCCGAGAACTGGCTCATGTATCGCCGCACCTACGACGGTTGGGGCTACAGCCCCCTGGAGCAGATCGACACCTCCAACGTAGCTTCGCTCGCTCCGCTGTGGACCTTCTCCACCAGCGCGAACGAGGGACACCAGTCACCGCCCATCGTCAACGACGGCATCATGTTCATCACCACCCCGGGCAGCCGCATCATCGCTCTCGACGCGCGCACCGGCAATCCACTGTGGCGCTACGTGCGCGACCTGCCCGAAGACCTGCAGCAGCTGCACCCCACCAACCGGGGCGTGGCGCTGTGGCAAGACAAGGTCTATGTCGCGACAGTCGATGCCTTCGTCGTCGCACTGGAAGCGACGACCGGTGAGGTGGTGTGGGAAAAGGCGGTGGAGGACTACTCCGTCGGCTACTACATGACCATGGCGCCGCTGGCGATCAACGGCAAGATCATGGTCGGCGTTTCTGGCGGAGAGTTTGGCATCCGCGGATTCGTCACCGCGCTCGACGCCGAGTCCGGGGACGAAGTGTGGAAGACCTACACCATTCCCGGCCCCGGCGAGCGCGGGCACAAGAGCTGGCCGGGCGAGACCTGGCGCACCGGAGGTGCCCCGGTCTGGGTCACCGGCACCTATGATCCGAAGCTAAACCTGACCTACTGGGGCACCGGCAACGGAGGTCCCTGGATGGGCGACGCCCGTCCGGGCGACAACCTCTACGCCACCTCGGTCATCGCTCTCGATGCCGACTCGGGCAAGCTGCGAGGCCATCACCAATATCACTGGAACGGCTCCTGGGACTGGGACGAGGTCGACCCCCCGATGCTGCTGGATGTGAAGCGTGGCAGCCGCACACGCAAGGTCCTGGTCCACCCTGGGCGCAACGGCTATCTCTGGATTCTCGAGCGCAAGAAGAAAGCCATCCGCTTTATCGACGCTGTGCCCTACGTCTACCAGAATGCGTTCACTTCGATCGACGCGAAGACCGGGCGCCCCTCTTACGACCCCGAGCACACGCCCGGTACCGGCAAATCGGCGCTCACCTGTCCGGGCGTGGCTGGCGGCAAAAACTGGCCGCCCGCGGCCTACAACCCGAAGACGGGCCTGCTCTACATTCCCGCCAACGAGAACACGTGTTCCTCCTTGGAAGGCGAGGAGATCGAGTACCGCCCCGGCCGCCGTTTCACCGGCGTGGCCACAGGTGCTCGTCGTAGCGGAGCCGCCAAAAAAAACAAAGGCGGGGGGAGCTTTTTTCTGCGCGAGGGCTGGGATCACATCGGAGAGCTCCAGGCCTGGGATCTCAATGCCGGCAAGAAGGTGTGGACCCAGGAGTTCGAGCTCCAGCTGTGGGGGCCGGTGCTCACCACCGGAGGGGGCCTGGTGTTCATGGGCGGTACCAGCGACCGATACTTCCGTGCTTTCGACGCCACGACGGGCGATATCCTCTGGCGGCAGCGCACCAACTCGGGGATTACCGGAGTGCCCTCGTCCTACGAGATCGACGGCACCCAGTACGTCGCTGTCCAATCGGGCTGGGGAGTCGATGCCCAGCGTGGGACCCGCGCCATCGATCGATTTTTCGGTACCAAGACCTACATCCCCTTCGGCGGGGTGCTCTGGGTCTTCGCCCTACCCGAGGCGGACTGATTTCCACGCAATAGCCGGCCCCGACACTGCTCGGTGACAAGCCGTGAGAGACCGCGAGTCGGTCCTGGCGCTCGATCTGTCTTCTTGACCAAGCCTTGAGATAGATTGGCAGGCAATCGGCGAATAGGCCTATCTGTTGGCGCCGCCTTCTCCGACTGCAGGAGCAAAGCATGAAGTTGAAGCCAGGCGTCGTCTCGCTCGTCGTTCTCGTCGCCATAGGGCTGGTAGCCATGCCCGGAATGGCCGCTGACAAAGAAGCAGCCTTGACGTACTACAAAGACGTCTTGCCGATCGTGCAAGAGAACTGTCAGACATGTCACCGCACGGGCGGCTTCAACCTCAGCGGGCTCGTCGCCCCGATGTCATTTATGACCTACGAGGAAACGCGCCCCTGGGCTCGCGCGACCGCCCGCGCTCATAGATCGGAACGAGGTCTCCCTGTCCCAGGATGTGACCGGCCATCTCCTCGAGGAGCTCCTCGCGGTTCAGGCCTTGAGGGAGATTCAGTTGTGCATCGAGCGCGTAGACGGTGAAGTGGTACACATGTGGCTTGGCGGGGGGTGGTGCGGGGCCTCGATAGAGGGGCAGCTTCCAGCTGTTCAGGCCCTGCTTGGCGTTCGCGAGCTCGGCGGGCAGGGGCTCGTCCTTTTGGATCGGCAGGCCAATTGGCAGCCCGTTCACCTTTGCTGGAATCCCGTAGATAACCCAGTGCACCCAGGGGGGAGGATTGCCGGCACCGAAGTCGGCGCAGACGACTGCGATCTCCTTGGTTCCCTCGGGTAGGTTCTTCCAAGTGAGCGGGGGAGAGAGATTACGGCCGTCGGGTGTGTAGTCGCGGGGCACATGCTCGCCCGTCCTCAGGTCGGGACTTTCGACGAGGATTCGTGGTCGATCGCTCTGGCCAGAAGATCCCGGTCCCAAGAACCCCAAGAGCATCGCGAGACCAAGAAGCGGCATCCAGCGCACTGGGCGCGATCTTACCCTGTTTTGATCTGATGGGGAGAGCTAGAGGCTAGCTCACCTGCCCCATCTCGTCGAGACGAAGATCCAGGGCTACCCGGGCCGAAAGACCGTCGCGAGGCGGGAGCGCCGGAGCGCCACCCGCCTCGAGACAGAGCTCAGAAACCTAGAAGCGAATCCCAACCTTGAGACGAAACTCGCGCGGCACCTGCCAGGCAATGAGCGAGTTGATGGGCGCGAGGGTAATGGTGTCGATCTCGAGCACCTCCTGCTCGTCGGTGACGTTGGCGACCTCGAAGCCGAGCTGCCCCTCCACCGGGCCCTTGATCGGAAACGACCACATCGCCGAGATGTCGAGAGTAAAGATTTCCTCCAGCTGCTGGCCGTCGCGCGGCGCGGTGAATGTAGTGGTTTGGACGTCGAGACCGGTCACCGGATGCGCAATGTCGGTGGGGGAAGACGGGCCAAAGTACCTGCCGGTGCTGGCGGCGAAAAAGCCACCCAGCGTCAGGGCCTGCTTGCCGAACTGAAATCGCTTCATGGCGATGAGGTTGAGCCGATCGATGTCGTGACGCATGCGCCCGGCCCTGAATCTGGTGGTGGCGTCGGTCGCGCCAGGTGGGATACCCGCCTCCTGCACCGCTTGATTCGGCAGCTCGATGCCGCCGAGGAGGCCGAACAGGCTATTGCTGGTGTTGGTGTTGGCCGCATTCCCTTCGGCGTCGCCCACCGTCAGGTTGGACAGGAACGTCCAGCCGCCGCGGAACCTGCGATTGAGCTCGAGGCTGACCCCCGTATACTCGCGAAAAGCACCGGGCCAGTTGCGAACCACGCGCGCTACGGCCGTGCCGCCGTCGATGTACTGGTCGTTGCCGAAGAAAAGGTTGTCGGTCTCGTGGTACACCAGGCTCGACTTGAAGACCCAGTTCTGGGCCAGCTGCCAGTCCACTCCAACCGTGACCTGGTCCTTGTAGGGGTGGTCGACCGTCTGGAGAGTCTGGGTCACGCCCGCCGGTGACCTGGAAAACTTGAACTTGTCGTAGCGCAGGGTTTTTTTGTTCCAATCGAACCGGTCGTAGCTCTGCGACCCAGTGGGTAGCACACTGAACTCGCGGAAGGCGAAATCCAGGCCGATGTTCTGGTAGAAGCGCCCGACGCTGCCGCGCACCAGCAGCTTGCCGTCGGCATTGACGTCGTAGACCACGCTCAGACGGGGTGCGATGTCTTCGGAATCGTGGACCCGCGTGCCGACGTCGTTGTCGATCGTCTCGGCGTCGTAGCGCACGCCCATGTGGAGGCTCCAGCGATCACCGATATCGAGGCGGTCCTGCACATAGGCCGAGCTCTCGATACCGTCGCTGGTGGACGGCACGGACTCCACGAAGACCCGCAACTGCTGCGGTTTCAGGAAGCCTCCGGGGCATTCTAAACAGAAGTTTTGGCCGCGATACTCCTTGCCCACGTTGCCGAAATTGGTGAACCCGATGTCCTGGATGTCGATGCCGAACTTGATCTCGTTGCGCCCTTTGAACAAGGTCGCAGAGCCATGGGCCGTGTCGCGAGGGAAGTCGTTGTGGCCGATCCCGGACCCGCTCGTCACGCCGTTAAAGCGAACGTTATTTTGCGCCCGATCGCGGTAGCGGAAATTGTTGTCGACCGGATTGTCGGAGCACTCGGGGCACAGTGTCGCCGGATCCTTGGGGAATTTGAGAGTGCGAGGAAAGAGATCCTTGCGCTCGGATACCTTGACCTCGATGAAGGTCGAGCTGGTAGCGGCGAAGCTCCAGCTCCCGGTCAGTACCTCCGCGTAGAGCGGACGGGCCGTGATGGCAGCAATGTCGCCGCTTTTAGACGGCGCGGTGATGCCGTCGCCCCGCGAATCGATCCACGTCCCCGCCAGCTGGTGGCGATCGCTGGGCTGGAAGTTGAGCTTGAGGATGCGGGGCTCCGAGCTGCGACTGTTGTCAACCACCTCGCCGCTCGCTAATTGGTCCAGCCTGTTGTTGCTCAAGTCGGCGTAAGCGGCAAAAAACCACGCCCTTTGGCGCAAGATCGGCCCGCCCAGCGACGCCTCGTAGCTGTTGACCTGGTCGTCCGGCCGCTCCAACTGAAACTGGTCCTCGGCTCTCCACTTCGCGTTCTGGCCGACGTAGAGAAAATCGCCGTGAAAGTTGTTGGTGCCGGTCTTGACGGTCGAGTTGATGATGCCGCCGCTCGCCCGGCCGTACTCGGCGCCGAAGCCCATCGTTTCGAGCCTGGTCTCGGACAGCGCCGACGCCGGCATGATCACGCGCGCCTCGCCCATGCGGCGCGTGTTCGAGGTGTCGACGCCTTCGATCAAGACCTGCGTCTCGTTCTCAATGCCGCCGTTGAGTGCGGGAAGATGGTCGGCATCTTCGACGTTCACCACGCCGGGAAGCGCGCGAATGGTGGAGGCATAGTTGCGACTGTTGAAGGCAACGTTCTCGGTCACCTCCGACTTCAGTGAGCTGATGGAGCCGGTCTCGTACCTGCTTATCATCGGCGCTTCGCCGGTGACGGTGATCTCTTCCGCGCTTCCCCCTTCCAAAGTGAGGTCGACGCCACGGCGCTGACCCGGAGCGAGCGTGGTCGCCAGCTCGGCCGTCCCCAGCCCCTCCAGCTCTGCGGTGACGGTGAACTCCCCTGCCTGCAGGAGTGCGAAGCGATAGCGCCCTGCGGCATCGGACATGGTGCTCGTCGTTCGCTGCGGACCGACCAGGGTCACCGTCGCCCCGGGCAGGGCTTGCCCCTGGGCGTCGAGGACGCGGCCGTCGATGGTTGCGGTCGACGGACCGTCCGCCGATAGCGGTAGAGCGCAGACGGCGATGGCGCAGATGCAAATAAGTGACCTAAGTGCGATTGCCTTCATGATCCGGTCCTCCAGTTTCTCGACCTTGGCGTGACCACCGAGCCGTTCTGTGGGCACAGCGGCCTAACGTAGCCACTACTCGAATTCTTTTGGTAATGATACCTCATGCCGGTCGAGTTGACACAATGTTTAGAGATCTTGTTGCGAATACAATGCCAATCCACATGTTGTGTACTGGGGGGGGGCTGACGCAGGTCGGATACCATATGTTGTGTTTTAGCTAGAACCCCATACTCAAAAAAATGCATCGATATTCAAAGTTTTGGATATCCGGACCGTTTGAGGATGAAGGCAAAGTGATCGTTCTGGTCCTGAAAAGCGCGAACGAGGCCCCGTTCCAGCCGTTACAGGTGGAGCAGCCGCGGTAGCTCGATACCGGCAGCTTCTCGGTCCCAAGTGTGCTCGTTTAGCGCAGCGTCGCGCAGCACTTTCTTGCGCACCTTCAAAGTAGGCGTGCGTGGCAGCTCGTCGACGAGCTCTACGTAGCGCGGAATCATGAACCGCGGCATGCGGGGGATCAGCCAAGCGATCAGCTCAGCCGGATCGAGTGTCTCGTCCTCGGCGAGCAGGACGACCAGTTTGATCTCCTCGTTCGCGCCCGGCTCTGCGCTGCTCTTCACCGCCACCGCCGCAGCCTCGGCAATGGCCGGATGCTCGGCGGCGTAGGCCTCGACCTCGAAACTGGAGATGTTCTCGCCGCGCCGTCGGATGCAATCTTTCGTGCGGTCGATGAAGTAGTAGTTACCGTCCGCGTCGCAGATGACGGCGTCGCCAGTGTGGAACCAGCCATTGCGCCAAGCCTCCGCTGTTGCCTCGGGGTTGTTGAGGTAGCCGGCGTTCAGGGACCACGGCACATCCGACCTGAGAATCAGCTCCCCGACCACACCTGGCTCGACCGGCTGGTCGTGACCGTCGACGACCCGCGCCTCGTAGCCGTCACGAATCACCCCACAGCTCATCCGACCCTCGTCGTCATAGACGACCGAGTCCCAGCCGCGAAACCTGATCGGGCAGCTCACCTCGGTCATGTTGAAGCAGCCGATGCGGCGACAGCCGAAGCGTTGGATGAACTCGTCGACGTAAGGCAGCTTGTAGGGAGCCAGGACGTTCCTCAGCGGTCGGTCCCGATCGTCGGGATGCGGCGGCTCAGCGAGCCAGGCGGTTACGGGGCCACCGGTGGTGACACCGTACTTCAGGTACTCCTTCGACTGTGCACTGGCGCTGATGTAGGGCCGCATCACATGTCGACCTCCGACCAGGGCAGCCAGGTAGGGACGCACTTTCGCGCCCACGTGGTAGGTGGGCCCGGGGTTGTAGATCACGTCTTCCGGGCCGAGATCCTCGAGCCGGAAGGAGCCCGTGCTCATGGCGTGGATCTGCGCCCAAGGCAGGCGCACGGCTTTTGACCGACCGGTAGTGCCGGAAGTGAACAGGATCGCCATGATGTCCCACGGAGCCGGCGTTCGGAGCGCCGATACCGGCTCCACTTCTCGAAGAAGCTCTTCTCCCGAGCTGACCTCGAAGGGCAGCGTCGGCGGCTTGTCGGCATCGAGCACGATCACTTGCTCGAGGGTTTCGAGATCGTCCGCGATCGGGATCAGTCGCTCGGCGTAGCGCTCCAGCACGACCATGATCCGCGCGCGGGTCAGATTCAGGGCGTGGGTCAATAGAGCGCCCCGATAGTCGATGTTGATGGGCGCCTCCACAGCACGCAAGGCGGCCAAGCCGAGCCACCCCAGCATCGATTCGATGGTGTTGAGCTGCATGGTGACGACATGCTCGCCCGCGACAACACCGAAGCGCCTGTAGGCGCCGGCCCACAGACGTACCTGGTCAACCGTCTCGCCGTAGCTGAGCGCGCGGTCGTCGATATCGACGACGTAGACCGCGTCGGGCACAGCTTCGGCCCGCTCGTTCAGGGTCTTGATCAGGCTGACATCGGGAGTCCTCATCATCCACTCCTAGACACCGGGAGCTCGGGTGGTGAGAAGGAGAATCTCATAGTTTCCCGACAGACCGGGCTGGACGCCAGACCGAAGAACTTGGCATCGCCTGCATGCTCTATAGTACCTCAGGGCCTTGGAGGTCGATTGACCCTGCGAGCCAGGAGACGGAATCAGATGGGTCTGAGAAAGCTACTGATCGCCAACCGGGGTGAGGTCGCGATCCGCATCGCTCGCGCGGCCGAGGAGCTGGGATTGGCGTGCGCGACCGTCTTCTCGGACGACGATGCCGAGTCGCTCCACGTGCGCAGCGCAGACGAAGCCTGTCCGCTTGTAGGAGAGGGCGCTGGCGCGTATCTCGACATCGAGCGCCTCCTGGCGATCGCAGCATCGACTGGCTGCGACGCGATCCATCCTGGCTACGGCTTTCTCGCCGAAAGCGCCGAGCTCGCCCGCCGCTGCGCCGAGGAAGGCGTCACCTTCGTCGGTCCCTCCGTCGAAACAATGCAGCTTCTCGGTGACAAGGCACGCGCGCGGGGGCTGGCTCGGGAGAAGGGGGTGCCTGTCCTGGCAGGAAGTCCCGGGCCGGTCACGGCGGGCGAGGCGGGACAGTTCCTGCGGAGTCTTGGCGACGGCGCCGCCATGGTCATCAAAGCAATCAGCGGTGGCGGAGGGCGCGGGATGCGGGTGGTCACCAATCTCGAAGAGGTCGAGGAGGCACACGCACGCTGCCAGTCCGAGGCAGCCTCGGCTTTCGGCGACGGCGCGGTCTATGTCGAGGAGCTCATGCCGAGGGCTCGCCATATAGAGGTCCAGGTCATCGGCGACGGCAGCGGAGCGGTAACTCATCTCGGAGAGCGTGAGTGCAGCGTCCAGCGCAGGCATCAAAAGCTTGTCGAGATCGCTCCGAGCCCGAGTCTGAGCCCGGTTGCTCGGCAAGAGATCTGTGACGCAGCTGTCCGTATGGCTGAGAGCCTGGCCTACCAGAGTCTTGGAACCTTCGAATTCCTGGTAGATGCCTCGCACAGCGATCGTTTCTTCTTCATCGAGGCAAATCCGCGTTTGCAGGTGGAGCACACGGTGACCGAAGAGGTCACCGGAGTGGACCTCGTGCAGGTGCAGCTGCGACTCGGCGGAGGCGAGACCATCGCGGAGCTTCGTCTGACATCGGCATCGGTCCCGCAACCGCGCGGATTCGCCATCCAGGCACGAGTGAATGCGGAGCGGATGGGGGCAGAAGGGAACCTCAAGCCGGCCGGTGGGCAGATCACGTCCTTTCACCTGCCCTCCGGTCCCGGAATCCGTATCGACACCTACGCCTCTCCAGGCTTTGTCGCCAACCCCAATTTCGATTCGCTGCTGGGGAAGGTCATCGCTCACTCGACGTCGGACGAATTCGAAGTCGCGCGAAGGCGCCTCGGCCGAGCGCTTGGTGAGTTTGGGATCGGCGGTCTCGAGACGAATCTACCCTTGCTGCGCAACATCCTGCGTCACGAGGACTTCGTGGCTCAAAACACAACCACCCGTTGGCTCGACGACAACATGGTTCAACTCACTGCCGTCGCACCGGCAGGGACGAGCCGAGCCGGTGCCGCCATCGACAAGCGCGACCCCCTCGCATCGCTCGACTACTTCCGTAAGGGAAAGCCCACGCGGCAAATGGGCAAGCCGATGGCGGCGCCTGTCGTCGCGCCACCGGGTACAGAACCGGTCCCGTCGCCGCTGCAGGCGACTGTTATCGAGATTCACGTAGCCGAAGGCGACAGGGTTCGCCAAGGCCAGCTTCTCGTCGTCATGAGCGCGTTGAAGATGGAGCACGAGGTAAGAGCCCCGATCGGCGGCGTGGTCCGCCGGTTGACTGTGGCCACTGGTGAGGCGGTGTATGAGGAGCATCCTCTCGCCTTCATCGAGCCGATGGAGGTCGGTGAAGCCATCGAAGAGGAGGCCCGCGAGATCGATCTGGACACCATTCGGCCCAACCTGCAGGCGGTGTTGGATCGACGCGAGCCTGGCCTGGACGAGAATCGTCCGGAGGCCGTGGAGCGACGCCACTCTAAGGGCCGTCGCACCGTGCGAGAGAATATCGAGATGCTGATCGACCCCGGCACCTGGGTCGAGTACGGGCAGCTCACTATCGCCGGGCAAAGGACGAAGCGGCCTCTGGAAGAGCTGATTCGCAAGACGCCGGCAGACGGCCTGGTCGCGGGCATCGGTTCTGTGAACGGCGATCTCTTTGACGAGAAGCGTGCCCGCACCATGTTTCTCTCCTACGACGACACGGTCCTCGCCGGAACCCAAGGAGTGCGCGGCCACGACAAGACGGACCGCATGATAGAGCTGGCCAACGAGCTGTCGCTGCCCCTGATCTTCCACGCCGAGGGCGCCGGCGGCCGCTCCGGCGATACCGAAGGCTCCCCGAACATTTTCCCAGCGGTGCGCACCTTCGAGAAGATGGCACAGCTCAGTGGCAAGGTGCCGATGATCGGCGTCACCGCCGGTTGGTGCTACGCCGGCAATGCTGCGATTCTGGGACTCACCGACATCATCATCGCGACCGAAGACTCGTTGATCGCGATGGGCGGTCCGTCGACCATCGAAGGTGGCGGCATGGGCGTGTTCCTGCCGGAAGAGGTCGGCCCGATGTGCGACCTCGCCCCCGCCGGCACCGTCGACGTCGTCGTCAAGGACCACGACGAGGCGATCGCCGCTTCGAAGAAGTGCCTCTCCTACTTCCAGGGCTCGATCGAATCCTGGGAGTGTGCCGACCAGCGGCTGCTGCGCCATGTCATCCCTGAGAACCGCATGCGCAGCTTCGATATCCGCGAGTTGATCCATCTTCTCGCCGACAAGGGTTCCGTCTTGGAGCTGCGAGAAGAGTTCGGCGTCAGCATGGTCACCGCATTCATCAGGATCGAGGGCCATCCCTTCGGGCTCAGCGCCAACAACAACGCCTACATCAGCGGGGCCATCGACAGCCCCGGCTCCGACAAGGCGGCGCGCTTCTGGCAGATCTGCGATGCCTTCAACATTCCGATCCTCACTCTGGTCGACACGCCGGGCATGATGGTTGGCCCGGAGGTAGAGAAAACCGCCTTGATTCGACATTGCAGCCGCTTGTTCGTGACCGGCGCCAACCTCGAGACGCCCCGCTTCAGCGTCATCCTACGCAAGGGCTATGCGTTGGGCGCCATGTCAATGTTGACCGGAAGCTCGCGAGCTCCCATCTTCACCGTCGCCTGGCCCGAAGGCGAGCACGGCGGCATGAACCTGGAATCCGCCATCCTGCTGTCGAATCGCGATGCCCTGGCTGAGATCGAGGACGTCAAGGAACGCGCGAAGGAGTACCAGCAGCTCCTCGAAGCGGCCTACGAGCGCGGCAGCGCGCTGAACAAAGCCGCCGTGTTCGGAATAGATGATGTGATCGACCCCGCGGAAACGCGCCGCTGGATCGCAGACGGGCTGAGGTCGGTGCCTGACTCGGAGCCCCTGCGCCGCGGGCGGTACAAGTTCCTGGATACCTGGTAAGGGCGATCGGGCTACGCTACTCGGCGCGGCCGCGGCGCCTCGACTCCTCTGGCCCCCCTCCGGGGACTCCCGGGGGGGCCCGCTGCCGCGCACGCTCCCAACTACTCTCGCGACCACCTGCCGCCAGGCCCGCGCACTCTAATCCTGCTGTCGAGCCGCCGAGAAGTGACCCCCAGGACCTCCAGCTCTCGCCCAGGCCTCCGAAAACCCTCATGCTCCTCATGCTCAGAAAAGCGATTTCCTACCCGTCCCCCAGCACCAAACGGCGGTAGAGATCATCACCCAATAGACCGACGCGCTTTCCCAAGGACCGTCCGAGCGGCCGTAGCGTTTGGTCAGGTGCCTCACCCACGCCGAGGTGCCGACGGCGTGCATAGAGCTCCTCTACGGGACTAGTCCGGGAGTGTGTTGCAGCCGGTTCACAGGTCCAAGAAGCAGGCCTCATGGTAGTGCGAAGCCGCCGACAACACCAGTGTCGGGGGTAGAGATAGACTGCGGATCAGCGATGGGAGAACGATGACGAGGGGCGAACCGGTCCCGGGAAGGACCGTGCCGACCCGCACTCGGCTGGCTTTCGGCATTGGTGCCGCGGCCGAGAACATGTCGCTCTACTCGCTGTCGGTTCTCGGCCTGCTCTTCTACAACCAGGTGCTCGGATTGGACGTGCTATTGGCGGGTCTGGTGCCTACGATCGCCCTGCTGACCGACGCCATCTCGGATCCTCTGTTCGGCTCGTTCTCGGATCGTTATCGCTCCAAACGATGGGGGCGGCGTCATCCCTTCATGTTGATCTCGCCGATACCCATCGCGCTCAGCTTCTTCTGCGTCTTCAACCCGCCGGACGACCTGACGCCAAACCAGCTTTTCGGGTGGTTCCTCATCTGGTCCATCAGCCTGCGGACGTTCATGACCGTGTACCACGTGCCTCACCTGGCGATGGGCGCCGAGCTGTCGAGCGGCTACATCGAACGCTCCCGCATCATGAGCTACAACAACCTCTTCTACTGGTTGGGCGGTGCGGGGTTGTTCAAGCTCAACACGGTCCTCTTCTTCGCTTCGGTGGCGGTGGCCACCAATGGGCTGTTGAACCGGGACGCCTATCCGCGCTTCTCGATGGTGATGGCTCTCTTCGTCCTGATCGTGCTGTTCAGCTCCGCGTGGTTCACCAGAGACCGTATTCCGAATTTGCCGCAGGCACCCGAAGATCTGGAGGGGTTCTCGATTCGCGCATTCGGTCGCGACGTCGCTTCCGCCTTGTCGAACCGCAACTACCGGATGCTGATGATCGCCGTCGTCGCCCTGTCGCTGATGTTCGGCCTGCGCCTGGCGCTCACCAACTACATGAACATCTTCTACTGGGAGCTGCGGTCGGAGGACATCGGCACCTTGCTTTTCACCGGATCGTTCATCGGCTATGTCACCGGGTTCGTGTTCGCGGCGCGTCTGCACACCCGCTTCGACAAGCGGGGTACCATCGTTCTCACCGCGCTCGGACTATCGGTCTTCCCGGCAATGCCGGTGGTCCTCCGATTGATGGGCACGTTTCCGGAGAACGGCTCGCCTTGGCTGATGTGGGCGGTCGCCGGATTCCAGGCCCTTTCGTCCGGCTCCGGCAGCATTCTGCACATCAGCGTCATGTCGGCGTTGGCGGACATCGCGGACGAGAACGAGGTTCGCATCGGTCATCGACAGGAGGGCACGCTCTATGCCGCGCGGACCTTCTTCGCCAAGCTCGATAACTCGCTCGGTCAGGGGATCGCCGCTCTATCGCTGACCTTCATCGGCTTTCCGAAAAACGCGCAGCCGGGCGCGGTCGATGCCGACACCATCTACTGGCTGGGCTTGATCGAGTCGCCTCTCTCGATCTTTCCGGGCGTCATTGCCGCCTGCTTCTACGCTCAGTACCGCATCAACCGCCAGCGGTACGAAAAGACTCGGCGGCAGCTCGAAGAGATTCGCGCACGGTCCGGGTGAGATGTATGCTGGAGCGCCTTGACGAATCCTTGATGGGGAGAAGAGGAATCATGCGACTACTTCGAAAGTGACTCGACTGGCGTTGGCGAACCTCGAACCAGATCATCACAACCACTCTACGCGCCTCGACGCCCCCGCGGCAATTCCCACCCGCGATCTTCTGATCGCGAGTCACCGGCGGCGGGTATATACTGAAGAACGATCATGAGCTACAGAGTAGTTTGTTTCATCGCCTCCCTCATCGTGGTGGTAGCGAGCTCGGTCGGAGCCGCATCCGAGCGCGACATTCCGCGGACCGCCGACGGCAAGCCGGATCTCTCCGGGAACTACGACATCAGCACGCTGACACGGATGCAGAGAAGTCCCGAGCTCGGAGAGCGCCTTTTCCTCACCGCGGCCGAGGCCGAAGAGATCAGGGTGAGCGCAGCCACCCGGACGGCCGAGCGAGCACGACCCAGCGACCCGAACCGCCAAGCTCCGCCGGTCACCGGCAGACTCGGCGGCTACAACGACTTCTACCATGACGGCGGCACCGAGGCGGTTGCGGTCGACGGCAAGTACCGCACCTCTCTCCTCACCGATCCGCCCGATGGGCGCTTTCCTCCCCTCACCGAGAGGGGGCGAGAGCGTCGGAAGGGCCTCTATCACCGGCGCGATCTGGCGGAGGAGCAGATCCGCTTCTCCAAGAAGAACACAGCTGTCGCGTGGTGGCGCGACCGCGAAGTCGGACCCTACGACGGGCCCGAGGTACTGTCGATTGCCGATCGATGCATCTTCTCGCTGGAGGCGACGATTCCGGCGCTGCCCAAGAACTACAACAATGTGAAGACCATCGTGCAGACCGAGAGCCACCTGATGATCCTGGTGGAGTGGATGCACGAGGCACGAGTGATTCGCTTGGGCATGGCCGAGGCCAAGCCCGAGCACGCCCCACCGGAGATTCGCTCGCGAAGCGGCGACTCGATCGGCTGGTGGGAGGGCGACACGCTGGTGGTCGACACCACCAACTTCCTCGAAGAGACCTGGCTGCAGATGACCCTCTTCGGCGAGCCCTCTCCCCCGCACGATCAGCACGTGGTCGAGCGCTTCACTCGCACCGACGAGGACACTCTGCTCTACCAGTTCACCGTCGAGAGCGGTGACTGGGAAACGCCTTACAGCGGTGAGTACACCTGGCCGGCCACCACCGACAAGATGTACGAGTTCGCTTGCCACGAGGGCAACTACTCGATGGGAAACACTCTCCGTGGGGCCCGCTTCCTAGAGGCCGAGGCCACGGGCGCGGCGGGGCGATAGCGGAAGGTCGCAGCGGACCGCCTAGTAGACCTCCGCGTAACGGGCACAGCGATCGTCGCGATCGAGATCCTTCATGATCTCGATCTCCGCCCGCTTGTGCCGCATGTAGGCATCGAAGCCGGCGCCAGGCAATCTCCGCACGCAGTTCTACCCGGTTGGGAGCCGGGTTCCGACCTTCTCCCTAGGCCTGGAGGAGGGCCACCCTGCCTGGCATGACGGACGAAACGATCTTTGTCGTTGCCCATCGAGATGGCTGGTTCGAAGCCGCCAACGACAACGGAACCGGTATGGCGACGGCGATCGGCTTGGCTGACTTCTTCGCTCGGGTGCCGCGGGAACAGAGACCCCGGACGATCACCTTTCTCGGCACCAGCGGCCACCATAACAACGGATCACGAAGTGGCACATGGCTGGCGCAACATCCAGAAGTGTTCGAGAATGCGGCACTCTTGCTGAACTGCGAGCATACAGGCGTGAGGCAGACAGGCGTTGCGTCCACACAATTCAGCAATGCGCCAGGCGTGTCGAGCTGGTATGCCGGCGGTCCAGAGCTCGCGAAGATCGTGAACGACGTGAACGCGTTGAGCTTGGACGATTTTCGTCGCCCGTAGTGAGGACTCTCTACCTCTATTGATTCCCGATTCTTCTGAGCCTACAGGGGGAGAGCGGCTAGGAGAAGATCTCCAGAGTGGGGAAATCCCCCCTGAGCACCGACTTCGTATCGTCGTACGCCATCCACTCCTTCATCATGGTGGCGTAGACCGACCGGAAGTCTGTGGTCATCTTGAGGTCGCCCTCATCGAGGTCGGTGAGGCAGGGGTGCTCGCCGTAGAAGCCGCCACTCAGACCCTTGCCGACGATGAACATCGGTGAGGCCACGCCGTGATCGGTGCCACGACTGGCGTTCTCCTTCACACGGCGACCGAACTCGGTGAACAGCAGCACCGACACGTCGTCGGCGCGGCCGATGCGCTCCATGTCCTGCATGAAGCCGTAGACGGCATCGCCCACGCGGTTGAAGAGCCCGCCGTGGGCGCCAGCCTGTGCGACGTGGGTGTCGAATCCGGAAAGGCTGGCGTAGTAGATGCGGGTCTTCGCCTCGGCCGCGATCATGGCACTGATGCGCTTCATGTCGACGCCGACCTCTCCGTAGCCGTAGTCGACCTGGGAGCGGTACTCCGCGCAGGCGGTGCGGATGAACTCCGAGCTCTCTCCGGCGGTGGTGGCGATGCCGCGCACGAAGTCGAGCGACGGATTGGCGCCGGCCTCTCTCTCGCGCTCGAGCTCCTTGAAGATCATCTTCTGTTCTTCGCTCCCCTGTCGTACGAAGCGATCCGGGTCGGTGAAGACCACCGGGGCGTGTCGGCCGCTGGCAACGGCCCTGGTCTGCTCCTTGGCGATGTTGACGATGTAGGCCTTCTCTGGGTCGGGGTGGTAGCGATCGGCGAAGCGGCCTAGCCACCCCTGGGGCTCGGCACCGTGCGGGACGCCGGTGTGCCAGAACTCCATCGACACGAAGTGAGATCGGTTCGGGTTCGGATAGGAGCAGCCGTGCACAACCGCCATCTGCCCATCCTTGAAGAGGCGCTCCCAACCCAGAAGATTGGGATGGAAGCCGAAGCGATCGTCGAGCTTGAGCACATCTCCAGGCGCGACCGCGATCGTCGGCCGCGCCTTGTAGTACTCGTCATCGGTGTAGGGTACGACGGTGTTGAGCCCGTCGTTCCCACCCGAGAGCTCCAGCACGACCAGAATGCGCTCCGGGTGCGTCGGGTCGGTGCCCACGACCTCGTTGAGCGCCATGGCGAGCGACGTCTCGCGCAGAAAAAGCGGTAGCCCCGCTCCCACACCGAGGGTCTTGAGGCCGCGTCCGATGAGGTCACGGCGTGTCCATCCCGCATCATCTGCGGTCGAGGTACAGTGGGGGCATTCGTTCGTCTTCATCTCTCGCTCCTCAGCCGAGCTGGTACTCGGGCGTCGACAGGATGAGGTGGAGCAGCTCGCGTAGATCGCGCTCCAGAGACGGGGCGGCGAAGTCGAGGCTCTCATCGCCGGTGCGATCGCGCAGAAAAGCTTCCAGAGCTCGACGATCAGAGGCGTCGAGCGGGAGGCGTAGAAAGCGCAGGCTCAAATAGCCGACGGCATCCGCGGTCGTCGTCACGTCCGCCTCTTTCAGCATCGAGGCGAGATCGAAGTCGGCAGGCGATTGATCGACCGGCAGGATGGTGCGAAAGGCCCGGTTCATGCCGTTGTAAACACCCAGGGGCACGTCGTGGCGCGGTGTCTCGTTGATCATCGTCGCCGAGGGAGCTTTCTTCATGTCGGTAGCCATAACACCCTCCGGCATCGCCCCCGACGGTCCTTCCGCCATCATCGCTCCCTCAGAAGAGGGGGCTGCAGCGCCCATTGCGGCGACTCGATCACGCTCGTAGGCTCCAATCGGCGCGAACTGGTAACGCTGGTACCGGGCTTCGAAGGGTCCGTAGCGATAGGCCTCACCTTGGCGTTCTGGGAAGAGGAGGTAGCCGATCACATTGCCGCGCTCGATGAGGGTCGACGGATTGATCCAGGAGCGACCGCCCGCCCATCCGGCGACGTTTGGAGGATCGCCGAGCGCCTGGCCGAGCTGCGTCGACACCAGCGGGAAATAGAGAGACCCCGGCATCCGTTCGAGCCCGAGCTTGCGGTAGGTCGAGACCAAGAACCCCACCGGCCCTTTGACCCGAGTGGCGAAGGCGGGCGGCGCGTAGAAATCCCGACTGAGAAAGATCGCACGCAACAGCGGCGCGATCTGATAGTCAGCGTCGCGCAAGATCGCCGCCAAGCTCTCTTCGAGGTCTGCACCGAGATCTTCGCGCACCAGGAAGCGGTAGATCTTGCCCGCGATGAAGCGAGCGCAAACCTCCTGCCCGAGTAGGATGTCGACCACGTCCTCGCCGTCGAAGTTCCCCGTGCGCCCGAGAATGGTTTTTTCGCCCGCGTCGTGGAGCTGGCGATCGTCGACGAAGCGCCGTCCCTCGTTGCGCCACCCGGTGAAGGCCCGCGCCGCCTCTTTGATGTCGTCTTCACTGTAGTTACCCACACCCAGCGCGAAGAGCTCCATGATCTCGCGCGCATAGTTCTCGTTGGCGTGGCCGACCACGTTCTTGCGGTTGTCGAGGTAGATCAGCATCGCCGGGTCTTTGGAGGCACCGATTAGGAGATCGCGGAAGCTCCCCGTCGCGTGTTCGCGCAGCATGGTGTTCTGATCCAGCATGAGGCGGTAGTCCATTACCTTCTCCTGCTCGGTGGCGAAGTGCCCGTGCCAGAAGAGGGTCATCTTCTCTTCCAGCGGACGTGGCGTGAGCATCATGCGCTCGGCCCACCAGTTCGCGACCCGCAGCCATTCGTGACGGGGGGCGTACTTGCGGTAGTAGCTGACGTCGACGATTGGTTGGTAGGGCCGAACTCCGCCCTCGCGCGGCTCGACACCATAGACAGAGCCGCGCTGCCGAGCGCGCGCGAGCGCCCCGCGGAAGTTCAGCCCGTCGGCGAGATCGGCGAGCATCTCCGGCCCGAAGACGCCTGACTCCTCGAAGGGGAGAAGTGCCTCCGCATCGATCGAATCGTAGTCGACGAGGGTGGCCACCGCCTGTTCGGGAGACATCGCAGCCAGCGGCTCGATCTCCTGCGGAGTGCCGCCGAAGCCGGCGCGCTCAAGAAGATGAGCCGCCTTGGCGTAACTCCAGTCCGCCGCCGTAACCGGCGTCAGGTCACCGACCCAGTTCGGGGGACCGGCGCCTTGGCCGAAGTGCGAGAGCCAGTCGTCCTCTGCGTAGGCCGCAGCGACGAAGAGGACGAGCCCCGGCAGCAGCCAGCGGAGGCGCGCTGCCGCGCGAACAGAGGGCATCGACATCGTGGATCCTCCCGGGTTGCGTCACAGTCTACACCCTTTCTCCGCAACTGAGGCGCCCACTCGTAGGGCGCCGGGCTACTGCCAGAAGGGACATCCTCTCTCTGAGGTCCCAGCAGAAGACCCTAGGCTGGGGAGATCCCCCGAAGACGAGGGAGCACTTCTTTCGCGATCGTGCGCATCTGGCCAAGCTCATCGGGAGATCCGACGGCTTCATCCAGACGTCCGGGGAGCTGTTGCGATTTCACCCACATATCCACGTCCTGATGGCCGATGGTGCCTGGCTCCCTGACGGGACCTTTCGACACCTTCTCTACTTCGACGCTGAGAAGGTGGAGCGCCTCTTCCGAGCCGAGGTGCTCAGGATGCTGCTCGAGAAGGGACGGATCGACGCTGACACGGTGAACAACATGCTCTCCTGGCCGCACAGCGGCTTGTGGACCCACGGCTCGGTGCGGGCTGAGGACCGCCAGGGCGCGGTACGACTCGGCCGAACCATGATTCGTTGCCCCCTCGTCCTCGCCCGTCTGGAGTGGGATGCTGAGAGCGGAGAGGCCGTCTACTCGGCGCGGCCGCGGCGCACGGCCAGCCCCTACGGCACTGTGGCCCGCTGGGATGTCCTGGACTTCATCGCCCGTCTCACCCAGCACATTCCCGACCCCTCGCAGCAGCTCGTGAGGTACTGGGGATTCTACTCAAACGCTGCCCGGGGCAGCTCCGCGGCACCCGCTTCAAGCCGACGAGGCGTACGTGCTTGTCGACCCTATCCGCGGCCTGAAGCCAGACTTGGAACACGCGGCGAGTGCGCCCGCTGGAGGTCATCGGGCCGCCTGCTTCGACCAGGCGCTGATATGCGCTGTCCCGAACCAGAACCGCCTGGGCCAACCCGTCGGCAGCTAGTTCGAGAGCCCGCGGTGCGTCTGTGTTGCTGTGGCCGGCGTCGGCGAGGACTGCCTCGACGAGGTTACGGCGCGCCTGGTGGTGTTGCCCGAGATGAGGTGACCAGCAGCGCAGCGATCCGTGAGTCTGGCGTGTAGAGCCGCCCCGCAGCGACACACCGTGGACGGTGCCGAATCAAGCCCAGAAGCGCCAAACGGCGGCTCTTGGGGTGACAAAGGCGTGACACCCTTCGAGTCAACAGCGGTTGAACCCTTATGTTTACTAGCTCCAGAGGCGGAGACCGCCTGATTGCCATCAGTCGATCAGTCATGACGCAGCGCTCCGTATGGCGAGCCGGGCGACGGCATCAGGGCGGAGCCGGTGGTCACCGTTTGCGCCGTCTTAGGGGACTGGCGCCCTGGATGCGCCGGCTGGACTCCTCTTGACGACAGCCATGCCGGCAGACCATGATCCCTCGCGCGCTGCGACAGCGTCACCTCACGCCAGCTCGCAGTACCCAGGAGGGGCCAACGATGAATCGAGCGATGAATTCTGCTTGCCGCGCGAGACTCGTGCTGAGTGGGATCGCTGCCTGTCTAGTGATCTCGGTCGCCCTCGGCCAGGACACGACGACCGCCGCCACGCTGTCGACAGAGCTCACTCCGGTCACCGACGCCATGCTCGCGAATCCGGCGCCGGAGGACTGGATCAACTATCGCCGCACCCTCGACAGCTGGGGCTACAGCCCGCTCGACCAGGTCACCCGAGAGAACGTGGACGAGATCCGCATGGTCTGGACTCGCGCCCTCGCTCCGGGAACCGCCGAGCTCACGCCGCTGGCCTACGAAGGCGTCCTCTATGTCCCCAACACAGAAGACACAATTCAGGCGCTCTCCGCCGCGACAGGGGACTTGTTGTGGGAGTACAAACGAGACTTGCCGGATGATGTCTGGGGCTACGGCGGCCCTCTCGCCCGTAAGTCCCGCAACATTGCCATCTACGGCCGATTCATCCTCAACACCAGTGCCGACCTCTACGCCTACGCGCTCGATGCAACGACCGGTGAGCTCGCCTGGGAGACCAAGATCCTCGACTACAAGGTTAATATTGCCCATCACAGCGCGGGCCCCATCGTCGCCGACGGCAAGCTCATCTCTGGACGAAGTTGCCGACCCAGCGGTGGCCCCGATGCCTGCGTCATCCTGGCCCACGACGCACACACCGGCGAAGAGGTGTGGCGGCGGCGCACGATACCCGCCCAGGGAGAACCCGGCGACGAGACCTGGGGCGACGTGCCCCAGGAGAGGCGACGCCATGTAGGCACCTGGATGCCGCCGAGCTACGACCCCGAGCTCGAGCTGGTCTATATCGGCACCGGGGTCACCTCGCCGGCGCCGAAGTTCATGCTCGGCGGCACCGACAAAACCCACCTCTACCACAACTCGACCCTCGCGCTCGCGGTCGACACCGGCGAAATCAGCTGGTACTACCAGCACCTCAACGATCACTGGGATCTCGACCACGTCTTCGAGCGCATCCTCCTCGACACCGTCGTCAGCCCCGACCCCGACAGCGTCCGCTGGATCAACCCGCGGCTGCAGCCGGGAAAGGTGCGTAAAGTGGTGACCGGAATCCCGGGCAAGACCGGCCTGGTCTACACCCTCGACCGCGAGACCGGAGAGTTTCTCTGGGCCACGCCGACCATCGCGCAGAACGTAATCAGCGACATCGACCCCGCCACCGGCAAGGTGACCGAGAATCTGGAGGTCATCTTCACCGAAATGGAGCAGGAGGCGTTGATCTGCCCGACCTGGGCGGGCGGCAAGGATTGGGAGACCGGCACCTACAGCCCACTGACCAAGACCATGTATTTCCCGCTTCGCCAGGCCTGTGCGGTCATGTTGGCGACCGACAATCTCCGCAGCGAACGGGCGATGTCCATGGTTCAATCTAGCCCGTTCTACTCGCTCGCTGTCGATCACCAACTGGCACCGGGCACCGACCAGCTCGGAACCGTGCGTGCGATCTCGGTAGAGACCGGCGAGACGAAGTGGATCTACGAAACGCGGGCCGCGACCTTCTCGCTGCTCAGCACCGGCGGCGGACTCCTCTTCGGCGGCGACCAGGGCGGGCGGTTCAGAGCCTTCGACCAGGAGACCGGCGATGTGTTGTGGGAGATCAATCTCGGATCCCCGGTGATGGGCTTTCCAATCACCTACGCTGTCGACGGACGCCAGTACGTAGCCGTCAGCACCGGCCCGGGCAGACTGACCAACGCCCTCATGACTCCCGAGCTCCGCACCAGCCGCGGCAGCAATCTGTTCGTGTTTGCCCTCCCCCGCCGCGCTCAGCCGTTGCGATAGCACCGTGCGCGCCGTTCTCTCCGGACGGCCCCAACGCCCCCTCTGACATTGCCCTCAACGCCCCCGGCGACGCGCACCAGTTTCGAGGCAAGACAGCGACGGGCGCGAGCCTGGCCATTGCTGTCGCCGTCGTCGTCATCGCATCGGCGTTTCTGATCTCATCCGCGACGGAGATCGCAGAGCGACTTGCGGTCCCACCCAGCATCATTGCTGCGACGCTCGTCGCCTTCGGCACCTCGCTGCCCGAGCTCGTTATCGTCGTCACGGCGACGCTGAAGGGAGAGGGCGAGCTGGGCGTCGGTAACATCGTCGGGGCCGACATCTTGAACGTCTTGTTCGTTGCGGGTGCCGCCGCCGTGACACCGGAGGGGCTGGTTGCCGAGCCGCACTTCTTCGTGCTTCAGTTTCCCGCCATGCTGTTCGTGCTGGCGGTCTTCCGCATCGGCACCTTGACGGCGCGCGACGGCGTTCTTGGACGACCCTTCGGCTACATCCTGCTGGGGACCTGCGTGTTCGTGACCGTCGTCAGCTACGTGCTGTCGTGAGCGCGGGAGCCGTGTTCCCGATGTGGCTCTCGGTGTATGGTAGGACCCGTCGCTCAGCCTAGAAGGAGAACCTATGCGATTGACCATCAGCGTCCTGCCGTTGCTGTTCCCGCTGCTCACCGCGTGTGGTTCCGCGCCGATGGAGGACGCACCGATCGAGGAGGCGCACGCTGAAGCCAGACCGGATTTCGGGCCGAACCCGTTCCCCGGGAGACAGATCGGGCTGGACGGGCCGGACCCGGCGCAGATGGAGGACGCGCCTGATCTCGGGTATCGCCCCGCTCCCCACGGGCTACAGATTCCCGCAGAGCTCGAGATGGGCGCCCCATCCGGCGTCGTCTGGACCGACACGAATCACCTGATCGTGTTCAATCGCGGTCGTGATCCGCTGGCCGAGTTCGATGCCGATGGCGTCTTTGTGCGCTCGTGGGGCCAGGGGATGTACGTCAGGGCGCACGGAATGCGCCTCGACCCGGAGGGCAACGTTTGGGCAACCGACGTTGGCGGGCACACGGTGCGGAAGTGGAGTCCCGATGGCGAAGTACTGATGACGCTCGGGGTCCATGAGCAGGCCGGAGAGTGGGAAGTCGGCGCGGACAGTGGAATGCTCATGGAGCCCACCGATCTGGCGTTCGGACTCAATGGCGAGATCTACCTGATCATCGGGCACGGCAAGGGCCCGCCCGCGATCCTGAAGTTCGACAGCGGTGGCACGCTGCTCACGACGTGGGGCAGCGAGGGAACCGGGCCGGGCGAGTTCGATACGCCGCACTCGATCGTGGTCGACGCTGACGGGCTCGTCTACGTCGCCGACCGGCAGAACCGACGCGTGCAGATCTTCGACGCGGACGGCAACTACCTCTCGGAGCGTGCCTATAAGGGACTCCCGTGCGGCTTGTTTATCACCAAGGATCAGGAGATGTACATGGTGAGCGGCTTCTCTGGGGAGATCCTGCACCTCGACGCCGACGGCAAGGCCATCGGGGCCACGGGACAACCCGGTCCCGGACTCGGAGAATTTGGTGAGGCCCACTACATGACGATCGCGCAGAACGGCGACATCTACGTCGCCGACACCATCAAGCCTGAGCTGCACAAGTACGTGAAGCAGTAGTGGACAGCGCGACGCTCAGCGTCATCGTCCCCGTCTACAACGAGCGATTCCTGGTGGCTGAGGCGCTTGCGCGCCTCAGCGAGGTCGACGTCCCCAAGCTCTCTTCCATCCGCAGGTTGTTGGCGGGAATCCAGGCGGAACCCCAAGAGCCGGAGCCCCTCGCTCACTCACCGCCAGCCCCCGAGCTGGTCTATGAGCCTGTCTGAGACACCCATCCCTGCCGACACAAAGAGCGCCTGACGCTCCCGGGGGACCCTCGACTCCTCTGGCCCCCCTCCGGGGACTCCCGGGGGGCCCCGCTGCCGCGCACGCCCCCCAAGCACTCTCGCGACCCACCTGCCGCCAGGCCCGCGCACTCGAATCCTGCTGTCGAGCCGCCGAGAAGTGACCCCCAGGACCTCCAGCTCTCGCCCAGGCCTCCGAAAACCCTCATGCTCCTCATGCTCAGAAAAGCGATTTCCTACCCGTTGGCGACGAGCCCTTGCAAGCCAAAACATGACGCCAGCCAGTACGCGGCCAGGCTGATCGACGTCAACGAGGAGGCTCGCCTCCGACCCACCAGGGGCTCGACCAGGCCAGATGGCCATCCACCTGCTCGACGCGGACGTAGTACCAATCTCCCGGCTGACCTCCGCGATCGGAAAAGCTGAACTCGACGTCGTCGCGGAAGCCTGCCGCCCGTTCGACGCTGACTCGATCGCGGTAGCGGCCAGCCTCGAGAACCTCTTCGTTCGGCACTCGTTCGGCGGTGGGAACGACCAGCGAAAACGTCGTGGCCGGAAACTCTTGCGGAGTCCGCACCTGCGTCGGCGCCGTGCCGCGCTCGCGAACCGCATCGAGATCGAAGGCAAGGCGGGTCGAGGCCGAAGCGCCCTCGAGGGTGAGGGCGATGGCACGGCTCGACCCGCGGGTGGCGAGGTCGAAGCGCAGCTCATCACCTTCGATCTCGAGTTGGTCGGAATCGCGGTGGGGGGTGCCGAGGTAGCGGGCACCGAGGAGTCGACCGTTCTCGACCCGCAGGCTGCCGCGCCAGGTGTGCTGGCCGCGCGGGTTGTCTCGAATGGTCACGTAGGACTCGGAGTAGAAGCGCACGATAACCTCGCCGGCAGGCGCCTCTGCCGCCGCTGCTTCCCCGGTGTCATAGCTCCCCACCGCCTCGCCGTTTCTGAGCAGCTCGATGGTACGGATCGGACCGGTGCCGATGGCCCGACCCTCGACCTCTCTCGTCTCGGACTGCGCCAGCTCACTGCCGATCGCACCGCCGTTGAGGCGAGCGTCGAGAATGATCCGCTGGGCGCCGGTGGTAGCGACCGCGCGTCTCGCCTTCAGAGCGTCAAACACCGCATCGGTGCTTTTCGCCGGTGCCCAGGCACCAGCGAGGCCCCCAAACTGGAAGATGTTGGAACGAACGCCGGCCGTCGACTGATGACCGGGCGAGTATCCGGGGTGTCCTCTATGGTCGTCCGAAGCTCCGACAAAGCCGACACGGTAACCATGCTCGAGGTAGCGCTGCCCAAACCACTCGAAGGTGCCGTGCCCCGACATGATCTCGATCAGGCGCTCCATGCCGAGATCCGAAAGTCGGAAGTCCCCGTTCTGGTGGGCGTGCGGGATGATCAGGACATCCTCGGGATCGTGCTTCTCACGCAACCCCCGATAGAGCATGGTCAGATCCGGCGCTTCGTGTCCCGCGACACGATCGAATCCCGGACCACGAAAGAAAACGTTGTGATGCCCACCTCGCTGGCGATTGACCGACCACTCGTAGCCGGGGAAGACGATGAGCTCGCCCTCGCGGTGGAACTGCTCAGCCGCGTCGTTGAGATACTTCCAATGACCATCGGTGATGGTGAGGTCGTGCTCGCTCAAGGTGACGAAGTCGAGCCGAGCGTCGTCGCGGGCGAAGGCGAAGTAGCCCTCGGGAGTCCCCTGACCCTCGGCAAAGCCACAATGACCGTGGGTCTCGCCCCAATAGATCCGTTCGACGGGGCGATCGCGGACCCAGATCGGGTTGGCGGAACCTACGATCTTGCCGTCGGGGCTGCGAAACGAAACGCGGGCTACGCCCGGCTCGGCGAAGCGCAGCGGCAGATCATGAAGCGCCTGACCGGCGGGGAGATCGGCGATCTTCTCGCCGTCGCGCAGGACCTCATAGCCCGGGATCTTTTCCGTTGCCCGATTGTAAAAACGATCTTCGCTGCGCACCGAGATCGTGAGCTCCTCTCCGCTAGCTACGATCGACGGGGCGAAACCGTGCACTCCGTAGGCCTCGCCACCGACGACCTCGAAGGTCGGAAGCGGCAGCTCGTGGAGATCACCGTTACCCGCATCGACGAGCAGGGGCAGCGCGATGGCGTCGTTGGAGAAGATCCCGATCTCGAGCCCCCGACCGCCCCCAGAGCGATCGCCGTAGACCACGGCGACGGTATCTCCGGCCCGCAGCGCACCGCCGCGCACGCGAAACATGGGGAAGCTTTCTGGCCCTCGAAAACCGCCGTAAGAACCCCACACCGCAGCCCGATCGAGCTCGAAGCGGACTGCCGGGTTGCTGGTCGTAGCCGAGACGTAGTTGTCACCGTCAGGGTCGTCGACCTGGAGCCGGCCATAACCGCCGGCATAGTGCTGGCTGGCCACCACACCGCCGCCCTCGGGTAGTCCAAAACTGCCGACCTTCCACACCACGCGGACGGTTTGCCAGGAGCCGGCGTGTACGGCGGACGCAGGCTCGACAGAGACCTCTCCGAACGCCCCGGGGTCCCGTTCGATCGTGGCGAGATAGCGAGCATAGGTATCGACTGCCTTGATTTGCCGGAGAGAGGTCTGGAGCCCTGGGATGGGGTACGGGATGCCGAAAGCGATCTTCGGCAGGTTCTTCGGCACCACTGCCCCCTGCAGAGAGACGGCGTTGGCCCAGTCCCAAAGGATGGCTACCCGTTCAACGGCGTTTGTGGCCGTGGTCGGGGTAGCTTCTATGTCGGCGATCAGTCGATCGACCCGCTGACGCAGCTCCGGCGAGAGGTCGTAACCCGACACGGGAAGAGCGAGAACGAGGGCAAGAAGGATGGTTGCAATCTCGGCTTTCACGGTCCGAAGCACGATCTGAGTCTACTCTACCCGAGAGCGGGCGCGATCTTCAGCCAAGCAGCGGGCGCTGATGGTTTCGTCCTCTGCGCCGCCCTCGTCCGGGACCGTCTGAGCGTCATAGCCGGATTCACCGAGACTCTGAGCAATCTCGACGGGGAGGTTCTCGTCGACCTTGAGCCTCACCACGGGCCTCTACGACGAGATGTCAACGATGCGCTCCCGTGCCAGGTCGGCCGCATAGCCCATAACGGCCTGAAGAGCCTGCTTGCTCACCGTCGGGTAGCTGGCTCGGATCTCTTCCGCCGATAGTCCCGCAGCCAAGTTGTCTAGGATCACAGACACCATGACGCGGGTACCCCGTATGCAGGCCCGTCCGTGGCATATCGCTGGATCGACAGCAATGAAGTCCTGCCAGGTATCAGACGCAGCTTCCATGTCCTAAGCCTACCGCGGACTCTCGGATCCGATTCCACGATCAGCATCCAGCTCGCGCAAGGCTGCCGAGGAACCGATTCATCGAGAAGCAGTCGCAATTGCGGATAAGGCCTTCAGCTGCCTCTGCTAGAGCCGCCAACGCCTGCTCGCGCGAAACCGTTGGGAAGTGATCTAGGAACCCGGCGGCGGAGCATCAGCTGGGCTCGCCTGCTGCGCTAGGCCCCTGGGTGTGGTGAGCCCTCTGGATACGTTGTAGTGTGCCCCACGGCGGGGCATCCAACTCGGCTACTCGATCATTGGTTTTAAAACAATCTTGGAATCTTGTTTCGACACCGGATACTGCGCATCGGCATCTGTCAGGGCGGAGGTCATGGCTTCGATCATCCGGCGAAGCTGTTTCGGTTGGCTTTTGGCCAGGTTTTTCGATTCGCTGCGGTCCTGGACCAGATTGAATAGCTGGTAACGTTGTGTTTTCGGTTTGTGGTAGTGATAGATCAATTTCCAGTCTCCCTCCCGATAAGCGGTGAAGTAACTGCTGCGATGGCTGTGGGGGAAATGCATCAGGAAGGTGGGCGTCTGCTTTGATTTTGCCCCGGTGAGTAGTGAAGACAGATCGACGCCATCGATCGAGCCTTCGTATTTGATCCCGGTCAAGTTGAGAATGGTTGGAAACAGATCATAAATCCTTCCGACTTGATCGGAGAGCAGGTTGGCCGGGATCGGGAGTTTTTTCTGCACGGCTTTCTTCGGATTCGGTTTCGCCCAGGCGGCGATGAATGGAACCCGCAGGCCGCCTTCGTAATGGGTTGCCTTTTTACCTCGTAAGGGTGCCGCGCAGACAATCCCATGGGAAGCACCGAGTGGCGCGTCGGTCCCGTTGTCACCCAGGAAGAAGACCAACGTATTCTCCGCAACTCCCAATCGTTCCAGTTGGTCGAGAATATCTCCGAGTGATTTGTCCATGCCTTCAATCATAGTGGCAAAGGCCTTGGCCTGCTTACTCAACTCGGGTGTATCCGCGTAATGGGCGGCAAATCGTTTGTCCGACTGGAAGGGTGAATGTACGGCATAGTGTGACATGTAAGCAAAGAACGGTTTCTTCTCGTCCACGGCCCGCTTGATTTCGGCGTTCATCTCCAGGGTGAGGGCTTCGGTGAGGAACATATCCTGGCCGTGGTATTTTTCCAGACCCGGGACGGGTCGAAATGCCTTGCCGTTCTCGAAACGAGTAAAATCATCGGTTCCATAATAACTGCCCGGCAGTCCAATAGCGCGCCCGGCTATGTTGACATCGAAACCAAAGTTTTGAGGCAACGCGCCAAAGGAGTTGTTTGACCCGAAGTGGGCTTTCCCGGCATGAATGGTGCGGTATCCACCCTTACGGAGAAGGGCAGGGAGGGTTTGGTGTTTAGCGGTGATCCCCTCCCATTGCCAATCTTTCGGGCCATACGTTCCGGCGTTGTTCGATTCCGGTTTAATGTATTGGGTGGTGCGATGTCGCGCCGATGTTTGGCCGGTCATAATCGAGACCCGGGTGGGTGAGCAGACACTGTTGGCATAGAATTGGCGAAAACGAATTCCCTGCCTGGCCAGGCGAGCCATGTTGGGCGTGCGATACAGATTGTTGAGCGGATGTCGTTCCGGTTGACCTTTTGCGTCGGCCATGAACGGAACCGAGGTATCCATGACGCCCATGTCGTCAACGAGAAAAACCACGATGTTGGGTTGTTTGGCGGCAAAAACCGGCGCAATGAGGTAAGCATAAAAGAAGAGGCAGATATTGAAGATCAAGGTGCTTTTCACATTTCCCTTTCAAGTCCCAATCGGAGTTGGGACCTGCATTTTACCCTCTGCGTGGATCCCAACTCCGATTGGGATTTCTCCTGTCGAGCGAGTGGGGGAAATGTCAAATAATCCGGTCGTTGCCGCCGTCGATCGGTAGTTGGGCGCCGGTCGTTTCGGAGAAAACGGGGCCGGCTACCGCAGCCACTATCCGGCCAACATCCTTGGAGGTGATTTCGGTTTTCATTAAATTTTTGCGTTTATATTCCTCCACCGTCATGCTGTATCGCTCGGCGGAACGGGCGAGGGCCTCCGGGGTCCATAAGGCGGTGTCGAAAACGGCGTCGGGATGAATGACGTTTACGCGTATGCCGTCGCCGGCCAGTTCAAGTGCGGCCACCCGGGCCAATTGGGTTAAACCGGCTTTGGGAACGGAATAGGCGGCCGCGCCCGGGCCGGGGCGTTTACGTTTCGTGAACCCATGATGATAACGGATGCATTGATGCCTTG
Organism: Acidobacteriota bacterium; assembly: GCA_963666215.2. Lineage (GTDB taxonomy): Bacteria > Acidobacteriota > UBA890 > UBA890 > WLXD01. The sequence goes on along the minus strand of CAXWPL010000005.1, from coordinate 1,413,309 downwards.
CTTCAGATAAGGGATCGAATGTTTGAGCAACAGTTGTGCGCCGGTAAGATTCACTTTCAACCCAAGGTCCCATTTGTTTTGGTTCAAGGTGTCGATCGTTTCACCGGCGCCGAATATACCGGCATTACTCACCACGATGTCAGGCCGCCAAAAGCCTTCAGCTGCCTCTTCTAGAAGCCGCCAACGCCTGCTCGCGCGAAACCGTTGGGAAGTGATCTAGGAACCTCTCGAGTGGATTGCCAGCTTCCAGGTAGTCGAAGAGATTCTTGACCGGGACCCGCGTACCGCGGAAAACGGGTGCGCCGAGGACCTTGTTGGCGGGAATCCAGGCGGAACCCCAAGAGCCGGAGCCCCTCGCTCACTCACCGCCAGCCCCCGAGCTGGTCTATGAGCCTGTCTGAGACACCCATCCCTGCCGACACAAAGAGCGCCTGACGCTCCCGGGGGACCCTCGACTCCTCTGGCCCCCCCTCCGGGGACTCCTGGAGGCCCCGCTGCCGCGCACGCCCCCAAGCACTCTCGCAACCCACCTGCCGCCAGGCCCGCGCACTCTAATCCTGCTGTCGAGCCGCCGAGAAGTGACCCCCAGGACCTCCAGCTCTCGCCCAGGCCTCCGAAAACCCTCATGCTCCTCATGCTCAGAAAAGCGATTTCCTACCCGTCGATGTGGGCCTCGGTTGCGGCCGTGAAGGTCCCGGCGAAGGACGTACCCTGCGTGCAGAGAAGGAGACACAGGCCCAAGGTCACCCGTCGTTCGGCGAGCCTGGCTGCCGTCATGTCGACTCCACCAACCTCCTGCTAGCGCGTTGTCGCGGCTATGAAGAAACCCAAATATGTCATATCAGCAATTCTGGTTCAAGCGCATGCCCAGTCGCGACGCCACTATATCGGCGGCGCGTACCAGATCGGCGAGCTCCAGGCGCGCTCCTGGTGGATCGCGGGCAGGTCGGGGTTCGGCTCGATTCCGAGCCTGAGAGCATCCCAGGTCGACCAACGACAGGATGGGTTTTCGAGAACCCGGACGTAGTAGAACGCCCGCTGGCCGGGATCGAAGTCGGGGTCGGTCCACATCGCCTCGAGAGCTACCGATCCTTTGTCCCGGCTCACACTGCAATCGGAGAGATTGACCTTGGCGCCGTTGGACGGGCAGCGGTGGGATCCGGGGTCCGGTCGCTGGCCTTCGGAGCAGGCCACGTCGTACACCCGCTCCTTGGCCTCTCCGCCCTCGATCCACCCTTTGACGATCTGAGCCCGATCGAGCCAGCCGGCGTTGGGGTCTCGCATGGCCGACACCAGGAAACTAGGCGCCGAGTTGGAGCCGCGCTCGATGACTCCGCCCATGGGTGTGCCGCTCTCATAGGCGGTGGCGATGGGGCTCGGATCGCCGAGAAGCCCGGCAGGAAGGTCGAAGCCGCCGAAGAGGCGGACCTTGATGCGGTTACCGGAGGTGCCGAAGGTCTCTTTGCGGCGGAAGGCATCGTAGATCGATGCGCGAGTGTTCTCGTCGGCCCAGACGCCGGCGACGCCGCCGGTACCAAAGGTGGCTTGACGCGGCGTCCAGAACCCCTCCCAAGAGTCACCATCGGGTGCCGATCCGCGTCCCCGCGGGGTATTCGAGCCGCCCGAGAAGCGACGGTCCTCTTCGAAGGCCCCCGCGGCGACATGGCTGTCGCTCGATCCGATGAAGCCGAACTTGTACGGATTGAACCCGTCCTTCTCTTCCATCTCCAGGCCCGTCTTCAGAGCGTCGCGGAGATAACCGCCCTTGAATATGGAGATGGGATCTTTGTTCTCGATTCTGTTGAGGTAGTACCGAACGATTTGAAACTCGGCCCACTCGTCGTTCGGCGACAACGAGGGATGTGTCTCCGAGGTCCCCTTCTGCTGCGAGATCTCCGCCAGCGGCTCATTGCGCATCCGCTGTTCAGCCCAGCCGGCATCGATGACCCCGCCCTCGAAGGTCTGCTCCTGGAACGCCTGGCCGTTGCTCTGGTTGGTGTTGTGCGGGATGGCCAGCGCTTCGAAGCCCTGCGCTCTCATGTCGTCGAGCCAGCTCCACAGATCCTCGGGGTTGGGAGAATCGAGCGAGCTGAACGGCAGCTCCGGTGCCTGACCCCGGAAGATGACGTTGCGGTGCAGATGCATTCCGCTGGGGTTCGGCGTGTACTCGTAGCCGATGAAGGCGGTGAAGGTGCCGGGGTCGTTGTGTCGCTCGGCGGCGTCGACGATCTTCTGCCAGGTACCGGCCACGAGCTTCTTGTCGATCAGCTCGGGGTACTCGTCGACCAGCTCATAGAAGCGCTCCCTTCTGACGAACGTGCCGCCGGATCGGGTAATGAGCTCAGCCTTCGCAACGTGGTCGTAGGTCCCGCTGCCGGGCTCGAGCACGCGAGCATGTGAGCCCAGATACTTGGCGTGCTCGGAGACCGCGAGAAAGTCCAGAGGCGGTCCCGAGAGTCGGAACGAGCCGTCGGTATTGGGTATCGCCTCTCCCTTGGCGTATCGGTAGGCATGATCGGGTGTCGTACGCACACCACTCATGAACGCATCGAAGGAATAGGTGGTGTGGATGTGGAGATCGCCGAAGAGAGCGCTCCGCGCAGCCGGATCCGGGTCTGCGCCGGAGGCTTGCTCTGCAGCACCGGTAAGCAGAGTGAAGAGAAAGCAGAGCAAGAGCCCCGAATCGACTCGCATAAAAGTCCCCTTTCTTGATAAACGCCAATCCTACCACCGGCGGCTAGCGGGTCGAGACGGTGACGACCACTGACATCCCGGCGCGCAGCGGTCGCTGGGGATCCGGAGGGTCGTCGAGAATGATCTCGACCGGCACTCTCTGCACCACCTTGACGAAGTTGCCTGGAGCATTCTCCGGCGGGAGCAGAGTGAAGCTCGAGCTGGTGGCGGCGCCGATCGACTCGACGTGGCCGCGGAAGCCGTGGCCGGGGTAGGCGTCGACCTTGAGCTTGGCCGGCTGGCCCCGCCGCATGTGCTCGAGCTGAGTCTCTTTGAAGTTGGCGACCGCCCACACGTTGTCGATCTCGACCACCGCGAGCACCGCCTGGCCCGGGTGCAGAATCTCCCCGGACTCGACGCTCTTGCGGGCGACTACGCCGTCGACAGGGCCAGGATCCGGGTGTACTCGAGATCGAGCTCCGCCCGCCGCAGGGCGGCGCGGGCCCGCTCGACGGCGGCATTGGCCGAGGCCGCCTCTGCTTCGGTGATGGCGACAGGATGCTGCTCGAGAAGGGACGGATCGACGCTGACACGGTGGACAACATGCTCTCCTGGCCGCACAGCACATTCCCGACCCCTCGCAGCAGCTCGTGAGGTACTGGGGATTCTACTCAAACGCTGCCCGGCGCTCCCCACTCCGGTGACACGTCACAGGTCGCCGAGACCACCGCCAGCCCCCGAGCTGGTCTATGAGCCTGTCTGAGACACCCATCCCTGCCGACACAAAGAGCGCCTGACGCTCCCGGGGGACCCTCGACTCCTCTGGCCCCCCTCCGGGGACTCCTGGGGGCCCCGCTGCCGCGCACGCCCCCAAGCACTCTCGCGACCCACCTGCCGCCAGGCCCGCGCACTCTAATCCTGCTGTCGAGCCGCCGAGAAGTGACCCCCAGGACCTCCAGCTCTCGCCCAGGCCTCCGAAAACCCTCATGCTCCTCATGCTCAGAAAAGCGATTTCCTACCCGTCCACCCCGGCTTCCAGCAGCCTCTCGTATTCCGCATCCACGTCCTTCACATCCAGGCTGAAGTGCGTGTACCCATGATCATGCACGGACCGGTCCACTGCCATGGGGGCGGGTTCCGGCTTGCTGAACTCGAACAGCTCAATATGAGCGTTTCCACACCTCAGCATGGCCTGTCGTGCAGCGGGGTTCTCGAGATCCAGAATCTTTTCCGGTTTCGGGTTGTTCTCTGGACTGCTCTCCCAGCTCTGGTCCGAGAGCACCTCCATGCCCAGCAAATTCCGGTAGAAGGCCAGTGACCTCTCCATGTCTTTCACCGAGATGGCGGTGTGGTGGGCGGATTCAACTGGTCGTCGCAACATCTCGTGATGGAGGTGTTTCGATGGGAGTTGGCAAGTGTCAGGGTGCGATTCGAGCGATGCGTGGCCAGATGCGGTCACCTGGCCGGCCCTCGACAGCGCGGCGCGAGGACCGGATCCGGTTCTGGGAGACGATCGCTCGTGGGGCGTCCAGCGAGGACGCCGCAACAGAGGCTGGGGTGTCGCCGGCTGTCGGGTCGAGATGGTTCAGGCAAGCTGGTGGAATGCGACCTATCTCGTTGGCTCCGGTGTCGGGGCGTTATCTGTCGTTCGCCGAGCGTGAAGAGATCGCCATCCTTCACGCTCAGCATGTTGGGGTACGTGAGATCGCTCGCCGCCTGGGTCGTTCACCGTCGACGATTTCGCGGGAGCTGCGCCGCAACGCGGCGACTCGCAGCCGTGCCGTAACTTATCGGGCCACGACTGCGCAGTGGCACGCGGAGCGGCGCGCCAGCCGTCCGAAGGTCTCCAAGCTTGCCGCGAACGATGCCTTGCGTGAGTACGTGCAGAACCGCCTCGCCGGCGTGATCGCAAGGCCTGACGGGGAGCTGGTGCCGGGTCCGGATGTGCGTTGGATCGGCCGTCGGCACGGCCGTCGCCAGGATCGGCGTTGGGCGAAATCCTGGAGTCCGGAGCAGATCTCGAACCGGCTTCGGATTGATTTCCCCCATAATGAGTCGATGCGGATCTCTCACGAGGCGATCTACCAAGCGCTCTACATCCAAGGTCGAGAAGCCCTCAAACGCGAGCTCGTCGCGTGCCTGCGAACCGGGCGAGCGCTACGAGTGCCGCATGCGCGAACCCGGGGGAGAGGCAAGAAATTTGTAACTCCGGAGATCATGATCAGCGAACGCCCCGCCGAAGCCGCCGACAGGGCCGTGCCGGGTCACTGGGAAGGCGACCTGATCGTCGGGCTCGAGAGCTCAGCGATCGGGACCCTCGTCGAACGCACTACGCGGTTCACGATGCTGCTGCACCTGCCCCGCATGGAAGGGCACGGGACCGAATCGAGGGTGAAGAACGGGCCGGCCCTCGCCGGGCACGGCGCCGAAGCCGTCCGTGACGCGATCGCGGTGTCAATCACCACGCTGCCCGAGCAGCTCCGCCGGTCCTTGACCTGGGACCAGGGCGCCGAGATGGCTCAACACGCTCAACTCCGCGTCGATACCGGCCTCGCGATCTACTTCTGCGACCCGCACAGCCCCTGGCAGCGGGGCACCAACGAGAACACCAACGGACTACTACGCCAGTACTTCCCGAAGGGCACCGACCTTGTCAGATACTCCTGCGACGACCTCGCCGCGGTCGCGCTCGCACTCAACGGCCGACCCCGCAAGACCCTCGGCTGGAGAACCCCTGCCGAAGTCTTCGATGAGCTTGTACACTCTGCTCACCAAGGCAACGCTGCGACGACTCCTTGAACCCAAGCAGTACGCCTCGAAGGCTTACCAGGATCGGCTGGCTGAGCTGCGGTTTCGCTGCAGCATGTCCGGCGTCGGAAATTGTTATGACAATGCGGTCTTGGAGAGCTTCTTCGACAGTCTCAAGACCGAGGTCTGGGACCGACCCTTCGAGACTCGTCAGCGAGCTCACGACGAAGCGGTTTCTTACCTCGAAGTGTTCTACAACCTGAGACGCCAGCATTCGACGCTCGGATTCCTGAGCCCCGAGGCCTTCGAAGGGGCAGCGTGAACTCACGCGCGACCGGCGGTCGGATCCGAAGGGAGGCTGCGCTCCCCGAACCTCGCACAGCCTCGTCCGAAGCTGACTACCCGAACTGATGCAGAATAGGAACTGCCCCGATGGGGCTTAACTTGGTGTCCACGAAACCGTGACCGCTCAGAACCCCTGCCGAAGTCTTCGATGAGTTTGTACACTCTGCTCACCAAGGCAACGTTGCGACGACCCCTTGAACCCAAGGTGTATGCCGAGGATCATGTCGTTCTCCTGTTTTGATCTAATGGGGAGAGCTAGCCTGGATTATTCATGAGGTCCGTAGCGAGGTGCCGCAGATGCCCGGAGATACAAGGCGTCGCGACCGAGGGCACCGCAGGCGTATTTGGCAGTACGTCGAGGAGCCCGAACGAGCGCAACGCAGTAGATTCGGGCAGCTGCGGCACCGCAGTAGGAGCTTCATGAATAATCCAGGCTAGAGGCTAGCTCACCTCCGCCATCTCGTCGAGACGAAGATCCAGGGCTACCCGGGCCGAAAGACCGTCTCGAGGCGGGGACGCAACCACGCCACCCGCCTCGAGACAGAGCTCAGAAACCTAGAAACGAATCCCAACCTTCAAACGAAACTCGCGCGGCACCTGCCAGGCCAAGAGCGAGTTGATGGGCTGAAGGGTATTGGTGTCGATCTCGAGCACCTCCTGCTGGTCGGTGATGTTGGCGGCCTCTAAGCCCAGCTGCCCCTCCACCGGACCCTTGATCGGAAACGACCACATGGCCGAGAGGTCGAGCGTATAGATGCCCTCCAGCTGCTGGCCGTCGCGCGCCTCGACGCGGGTATTGGTGTCGATCTCGAGACCGGTCACCGGATGCGCTACGGTGGTGGCGGCAGTCCCGCCGAAGTACCTGCCGGAGCTGACGGCGAAAAAGCCACCCAGGGTCAGGGCCTGCCTGCCGAACTGAAAGCGCTTCATAGCGATGAGGTTGAGCCGATCGATATCGTGACGCAGGCGCCCGGCCCGGAACCTGGAGGTGGCGTCGGTCGCGCCAGGTGCAATACCCGCGTCCTGCACCGTTTGGTTCGGCAGCTCGAGGCCGCCGAGGCCCTCGAACAGGTCATTGTTGCTGTTTTCGTTGGCCGCATTGCCCTCGGCGTTGCCCACCGTCAGGTTGGACACGAACGTCCAGCCGCCGCGGAACCTGCGATTGAGCTCGAGGCTGACCGCCGTATATTCGCGGAAGGCACCGGGCCAGTTGCGCACCACGCGCGCGATGCCCGTGCCGTTGTCCATGTACTGGTCGTTGCCGAAGAAGATGTCGTCGGTCTCGTGGTACACCAGGTTCGACTTGAAGACCCAGTTCCGCGCCAGCTGCCAGTCCACGCCAACCGCGACCTGGTCCTTGTGGGGGTGGTCGACCGGAAACAGGGTCTGGGTCTCGCCCGCCGGCCTCCTGCTCGTGCGGAAGATATCGTAGCGCTCGGTGGCGCTGTTCCAATTGAACTCGTCGTAGCTCTGGGTCCCAGTGGGTAGCACACTGAACTCGCGGAAGGCGAAATCCAGGCCGATGCTCTGGTAGTAGCGCCCGACGCTGCCGCGCACCAGCAGCTTGCCGTCGGCATTGACGTCGTAGACCACGGTCAGACGGGGTGCGATGTCGTCGGAATCGTGGACCCGCGTGCCGACGTCGTTATCGATCGTCTCGGCGTCGTAACGCACGCCCATGTGGAGGCTCAAGCGATCACCGACGTCGAGGCGGTCCTGCACATAGGCCGAGCTCTCGAGACCCTCGCTACGCGACGGCAAGGACTCCTGGAAGACCCGCATGCGCTGCGGTGTCTGGTAGCCTCCGGGGCATTCAAAACAGAAGTTTCTGCCGCGATACTCCTTGCCTATGTCGCCGAAATTCTCGTACGCGATATCCTGGATGTCGATGCCGAACTTGATCTCGTTGCGCCCCTTGAACAAAGTCGCTGAGCCCCCCGCCGTGTCGCGAGGGAAGTCGTTGTGGCCGACCCCCTGCCCGCTCACCACGCCGTTAAAGCGAACGTTACTTTGCGCAAGATCGCGGTAGCGGAAATTGTTGTCGACCGGATTGTCGGAGCTCTCGGGGCTCAGTGTCGCCGGATCCTTGGGGAATTTGAGAGTGCGAGGAAAGAGATCCTTGCGCTCGGATACCTTGACCTCGATGAAGGTCGAGCTGGTAGCCGCGAAGCTCCAGCCCCCGGTCAGTACCTTCGCGTAGAGCGGACGGTGCGTGATGGCATCACGGTTGCCGGTGCGAGACGTGTTGGCGAGGGAGAAGCCGCGCGAATCGATCCACGTCCCCGCCAGCTGGTGGCGATCGCTAGGCTGGTAGTTGAGCTTGAGGATGCGGGGCTCCGAGGTGCGACTGTTGTCAACCACGTCGCCGCTCGCTAATTGGTCCAGGAGGTTCTCGGTCATCTCGGCGTAGGCGGCAAAGAACCACGCCTTTTGGCGCAAGATGGGCCCGCCCAGCGACGCCTCGTAGCTGTTGATCTGGTCGTCCGGTCGCTCCAACTGAAACTGGTCCTCGGCTCTCCACTTCGGGTTCTGGCCGACGTAGAGAAAGTCGCCGTGAAAGTTGTTGGTGCCGGTCTTGACGGTCGAGTTGATGATGCCGCCGGTCGCCCGGCCGTACTCGGCGCCGAAGCCCATCGTTTCGAGCCTGGTCTCGGACAGCGCCGACGCCGGCATGATCACGCGCGCCTCGCCCCCGCGGCGCGTGTTCGAGGTGTCCACACCTTCGATCAAGACCTGCGTCTCGATGTGAATGCCGCCGTTGACTGCGGGAAGAGTGTCGCGCTGTGACTGGTTCACCACGCCGGGAAGCGCGCGAATGGTGGCGGCATAGAAGCGACTCTGGAAGGCAACGTTCTCGGTCACCTCCGGCTTCATTGAGCTGACGGAGCCGGTCTCGTACTTGCTTATCATCGGCGCTTCGCCGGTGACCGTGATCTCCTCGGCGGTTCCTCCCGCCAAGGTGAGGTCGACGCCGCGGCGCTGCCCCGGATTCAGGGTGGTCGCCAGCTCGGCCGCCCCCAGCCCCTCCAGTTCGGCGGTGACGGAAGGTCGGATACCATATGTTGTGTTTTAGCTAGAACTCCATACTCAAAAAAATGCATCGATATTCAAAGTTTTGGATATCCGGACCGTTTGAGGATGAAGGCAAAGTGATCGTTCTGGTCCTGAAAAGCGCGAACGAGGCCCTAGGATTCGAGGTCTTGTTCGATCTCGGCGAGCCGAGCCCCCTTCAGGGGATGGATGAAGATCGGCTTCTAGTGTCCTGTAACAGTAGTACGTCACGCAACTCGCGGGCCCTTTTGCGCGCTGCCGTCGTTGCTCCTCCTCGTAATATTCCCGATATGACTTCGGCGGCTCGCCTTGGCAGCACACAAAATGACCGCGCGATTTACGCAACGAACCACTGATACAGGACACTAGCTGGCCTCGAGTACGCTGATCCACTCCCGCGCGGTGGTAGCATTGCATCGCACTGCATAGCAGTGGTAACAACAGAGCAAGAGGATAGCCCATGTCGGAGCAACTGACGGTCCGCCTACCCGATGATCTGAGTGCTTCTCTCGAGGAGGCCGCTCTTTGCATGCGGCGCAAGCGCTCGGAAGTGGTGAGGATGGCGCTCGAGGAATTCCTCCACTTGCGAGCGGACGCGTCCGCTGCTCGCGCCGTGAGCAGTCTGCTCGGCTCGGTCGAGACCGGAGTCTCGGACCTCGCCGAGAGGCACCGCGAATACGTACTGGAGAGCCTCCGGCGTGGCCGGTGAGCTTCTTCTCGACACCGGTGCTCTGGTTTCTCTGCTCGATCTCAGCCAGACGCGACATCGAGAGTTTGTAGACTTCTTCGAGGACTGGCAAGGGCCGGTCGTCAGCACCGAGGCCGTGCTCACGGAGGCGACCCACCTATTGAGCCGCGCGCCACGTGGCATCGAGACCTGTCTCGACTTCTTCCTCCGAGGGGGCGCTGTGCTCGTTCCTTCGAGCCGCGCCGCTCTCGATCGCTGCCGTCAATTGGTGACGAAGTACGCAGACCTGCCGATGGACTACGCCGACGCGACCCTGGTCGCTCTCGCCGAGGAGCTAGAAACCGCTCTTGTCTTCACCACCGACCGGACGGACTTCGAGATCTACCGCTGGAGAGGTCGCAATGCCTTCAAGGTGGTGCCCTGAAGGCGTCATCCCAGGTCGAAGAGAGTACGAGGGACCGAAGCCCAAGCGCGTCTCCTCTATCGAGGGAGCGAGCGTCTCGCGGTCGCCGGGATTCGATCTGAGCCCAGCGAGGAGTACTTGGCGAGTATCAGGCCCGGAGAGCCCCTCGGCTAGCCTACGGAAAGTGATTGCTATCACTGCCTGCGCGTAGACAACATGGCGCCGAGGACGGCGCAGCGTCAAACGATGCGGGAGCCGTGGTTGCCCCAGTAGCGGTCGCGCAGGAGGCGCTTGTAGAGCTTGCCCGTTGGCAGTCGGGGCATCTCCTCTTCGAAATCCACCGAGCGCGGTACCTTGTAGCCCGCGAGCTGCTCACGTGAGTAGGCGATCAACTCCTGGGCGATCTCTTCGCCGGCCGACAGCGGCTCTCGGAGCTGCACTACCGCCTTGACCTCTTCGCCCATCTCTTCATTGGGCACTCCGATCACCGCCACGTCGGCGACTTTGGGGTGCATGGCCAGGGCGTTCTCGATCTCCTGCGAGTAGATGTTGACACCGCCCGAGATGATCATGAACGCCTTGCGGTCGGTGAGAAAGAGGAAGCCGTCTTCGTCGACGAAGCCGACGTCGCCGAGGGTGGTCCAGCGCTCGTTGCGGGGATTCCGCGAGCCGACGGTCTTCTCTTCGCGTTGTGGTACTCGAAGAGTGGGATCTCGGGGTCTTGCTCGAAGTAGACGACGCCCTCGCTCGCGGCCGCGATCTCGTCGCCCGCCGTTGCCCTCGGTGCCAGCGTAGTACTCGAGCAGGATCGGTCCCCACCACTCGATCATCCGTCGCTTCACGACGACAGGGCAGGGAGCGGCGGCGTGAATCGCCCTCTTGTGCCTGGAGAGATCGTGCCGGTGGCGAGCCTCCTCTTCGAGCTTGAGCATGCGCACGAACATCGTCGGCACCCATTGGCTCACGGTGATGTCGTACTGCTCGATATAACGCAGCGCCAGCTCCTCGTCGAAGCGCTCCATGACGACGACAGTGCCACCCTGGCGCTGCGTGCCTGCGGTGAAGCCCAGCGGAGCGGCGTGGTAGAGGGGCGCCGGAGAGAGGTAGGTCGATCAGGGACGGCGACCCCAGGGCTCCCGCCTCGCCCCAGTAGAGCCGTGGGTGAGCCAGCAGGATCGCAACGCCGCTGAGGACCAGAACGAAGAAGCTCAGCGAGCTGAGCCAGTGCGTCACCCGGACCAGAGCCGAGTGCCCGGAACTGCCCGAAATCTCGAACGAGGACTCGGCCCGTAACGAAGTCGATCGTTTTGTCCTGGCCCGTCTGGAGAGCGAGGGCCTCAGTCCATCTGGGGAGGCTGACGAATACACACTGATCCGCCGCCTGGCTCTCGACCTGACGGGGCTCCCGCCCGACCCCGAATTGGTAGCAGCCTTCACAAGGGAAGCGCCGCCGGCCCCGGAGAGCGAAGGAGTAGGAGAAAGCGAGGCCGCGGAGACAGGAACCGAGGCCGAAGAACAGGCCGAGCCTCCGCTGACCTATGAAGAGGCGGTGGTCCAGCTGCTCAACTCGCCGCGCTATGGTGAGCGCTGGGCCGATATGTGGCTGGATCTGGCTCGTTATGCCGACTCGAAAGGCTACGAGCAGGACGGCCTGCGCACAATGTGGCCCTACCGCGATTGGGTCATCCGCGCGCTCAACGCCAACATGCCTTACGACCGCTTCACGGTCTTGCAGCTAGCAGGGGATCTTCAGCCGGTGCCCACCAAGGAGCAGCTCATCGCGACCGGCTTCCACCGCAACACCATGACCAACACCGAGGCTGGTACCGACGACGAAGAGTTCCGCGACCTCGCCGTCAAGGACCGCGTGGCCACAACGGGCCAGGTGTGGATGGGCCTGACCTTCGGGTGCGCGCAGTGCCATAACCACAAGTACGACCCCATCCCACAGAAGGAGTTCTACCAGCTCTACGCCTTCTTCAACCAGACCGAGGATCACGACCAGTTCGACGATCGCCCCACGCTCGACCTCGGAGAGGACGTGACCGCCTTGATAATGCGCGACCTGGTGGGCGACGAGCGCCGTGCCACGAATATCCATGAGCGGGGCAGCTTCTTGAGCAAGGGCGCTGAGGTTCAGCCCGCCGTGCTCACGGCGTTTCACGCCGCGCCAAAGGCCGCCCCTCCGAACCGCCTTGGGCTGGCCAAGTGGATTGTCGACAAAGGGAACCCGCTCACTGCCCGCGTCATGGTCAACCGGTTGTGGGCCAAGCTTTTTGGCGTCGGGCTGGTGGAGACGGAAGAAGACTTCGGCGCGCAAGGCACTCCGCCCACTCATCCGGAACTGCTCGACTGGCTGGCCACGGAGTTCATGCGCCTCGACTGGGACATCAAGGCTATTCTCCAAACGATGGTGACGTCGGCGACCTACCGACAAGCCTCGGAGGTCACGGCCGAGCTGGCGGATCGTGATCCGCAGAACCGGCTGCTGGCGCGCGGCCCGCGTGTTCGGCTCGAGGCCGGGATGGTTCGCGATCAGGCCCTCGCCATCAGTGGCCTGCTGAGTGAGAAGATGTACGGCCCCCCCGTCATGCCCTGGCAGCCGGATGGCATCTGGCAGATGGTCAACGACACCCTCACACGCTGGGAGACCAGCGCCGGCGAAGACCGCTACCGGCGCGGTCTCTATACCTTGTGGCGACGCAGCGCTCCCTATCCCTCGATGATCGCCTACGATGCGCCCTCCCGAGAAGTGTGCACCGTTCGCCGGATCAGGACGAACACCCCGCTTCAAGCGCTAGCGTCGCTCAACGACCCGGTGTTCATGGAGGCCGCACAGCACCTGGCGCTGCGCACCCTGGAAGAAGCCGGGCCAGCGACCGCGGAGCGGGCACGCCACGCCCTCCAGACAACTCTGATTCGGCCCCCGTCGGACGAAGAGGTCGAGCGCATCGTGAGTTTGCACGCGGAGGCCAAGGCCGAGCTAGCTAACGACTCCCGCCGTGCCCGCCAGCTCCTCAACTACGACGACACGCTCTACGAGGAAGGCCGCTTGACCACGCTCGTGGAGGATTCCCGCGGCGCCGGCGCGCAGTGGCGCTACACCACCAAGGAGCCTCCCGGCAACTGGGCCCATGCCGACCTTGACGATTCGGAGTGGCGCACCGGCTCAGGGACCTTTGGCTACATCGAGGACCAGAAGGGCTCGAACAAGGACATCGAGGTGGTGAGCGATTGGGACACCGAGGGGATCTGGATGCGGATCGAGTTCGATGTGCCACCGGAGGGTCTCATGGACTACAAGTTCGAGATGCGCTATCAATGCGCTTTCGACGCGTTCGTGAACGGTGTCCCTGCGGCCCATCCGCCCCAGCAGTACGACACCCATACGGAGTTTCCGCTCTACACGGACGCCGTGGCGGCCATCAAGCCTGGAAAGAACGTGGTCGCTGTCTACGCGAGTCGGAATCGGGAGAAGAACCGCGGGCAGCACATCGACGTCGGTCTGAAGGCGCTCAGGCAGCCGTACCTCGGCCGGCCCACAGAGCACGACGCGGATCGGGCCGCCTGGGTGGTGGCGGCCAATGTGCTGCTCAACCTCGATGAGACACTGACGAAGCGGTAGCTTGTGCCTGTCCCCTACGCGGAGCGCTGATCCAGAGAAAAAAACCATGAACCCCTACCTCGAACTCCAACAAACGCTGACTCGCCGTCATTTTTTCCAGCGCTGCCAGATCGGTCTGGCTGGTGCTGCTTTGTCAGGTCTGGCGGGCCCCGGTCTACTCGAGGCAGAGGAGGACTCGGTCAGCAATCCTCTCGCGCCGAAGCCACCTCATCTTGCTGCCAAGGCCAAAGCCGTCATCTACCTGCACATGGCGGGCTCGCCTTCGACGCTCGACCTGTTCGACTACAAGCCCGAGCTCAAGAAGTTCGACGGCCAGGACTGCCCGCAGGATCTCCTCGAAGGCAAGCGCTTCGCCTTCATCAAAGGAGTGCCCAAGCTGCTCGGCAGCCCGTTCGAGTTCAAGCAGCATGGTCAGGCCGGTACCTGGATGAGTGAGATTCTGCCGCACCTGGCAACCGTCGCGGATGACATTGCCGTGGTCCGGTCGATGAAGACGGATCACTTCAACCACGCGCCCGCGCAGCTGTTCATGCACACGGGCAACTCCCGGCTGGGTTACGGCTCGATCGGCTCGTGGGTCACCTACGGACTCGGCACGGAGAACCAGGACCTGCCGGGCTTTGTGGTGCTCGCCAGCGGTGGCAGGATTCCCAGCGCCGGAAAGAGCGTGTGGGGCAGCGGATTCTTGCCTTCGGTCTATCAGGGCGTGCAGTGCCGCACCCAGGGCGATCCGGTGCTCTACCTGAGCGACCCGACAGGCATCAGCCGCTCCATGCGGCGCAGGACGCTCGACGGCTTGCGCGATATGAACGAGCTACAGGAGAAGAAGTTCGGCGATCCGGAAACGCTGGCTCGCATCTCCCAATACGAGCTGGCCTACCGTATGCAGATCTCGGTTCCCGAGGTGATGGATATCTCCAAGGAGCCGGACGCGACGCACACCCTGTACGGCACCGAGCCGGGCAAGGTGTCCTTCGCGAACAACTGCCTGCTGGCGCGGCGGTTGATCGAGAGCGGTGTGCGCTACGTGCAGCTCTTCCACTGGGGTTGGGACCATCACGGCTCGCTGCTGCGAGAGGACATCCGATACGAATTGCCGAAGCGCGCCAAGGAAGTCGACCGGCCGATGTCGGCTCTGGTCAAGGACCTGAAACAACGCGGCCTGCTGGACGAGACGCTGATCGTCTGGGGCGGGGAATTCGGCCGCACTCCGATGCGCGAGAACCGCGGCGGCAAGTACGGCGACTACATCGGGCGCGACCATCACCCGCACGCCTTCTCCATGTGGATGGCCGGCGGCGGCATCAAACCGGGCCTCAATTACGGCGCGACCGATGAGATCGGCTACTACGCCGTGGAGAACCCGGTGCACGTCCACGACCTGCAGGCGACCATCCTGCACCAGCTCGGCCTGGACGCCGAACGGCTCACCTACCTGTTCCAGGGCCTCGATCAGCGCCTGATCGGACCCGCCGAGGGGCCGAAAGTGGTAGAGGGGTTGATAGCGTAATCCTGTCCCGGAGATTCTGGCGCAGGCCCGCTTGGCAAAATCAACTGCTTGAATAGGAGGCGAAATGGCTGAGAAACTGGAAGGCAAGGTCGCCGTCGTTACTGGCGGTAACAGCGGCATCGGGGAGGCCACCGGCAAGGTGCTGGCCCGGGAGGGTGCCAAGGGTGGCACTGTTGGCCAGACGGCAGGATAAGGGTCAAGCCGTGGAGGACGGGATTCGCAAGGCGGGAGGCGACGCCACCTTCATTACCTGTGACGTAAGCGACCACGAGTCCGTCGAGGCGGCAATAGCGCAAACCGTCGAAACCTACGGAGCGATCCACATCTTGGTCAACAACGCCGGCGGGGGCGGATTAGGCGGAAAAGCCGGAGAACCGATGAGGTTGGAGGACAACGAGACGTGGGACCGCGTTATCGGTGTCAACCTGACGGGCCCCTTCTACGTAACCCGGGCCGTGTGGCCGCATATGGCCGCCGCCGGCGGCGGAGTGATTACCAATATTTCATCCGGTGCCGCAGGGTCGGGCTTCACAGAAAAGATGCTGGAGATTCGCGGGGGTTTCGACGTGTCGAGCTACGCGGCGGCCAAAGCCGGGCTCGAGGGCTTCACCCGTGTCACCGCGAGCATGGGCGGGCCTGAGAACATCAGGGTCAACACCATCCGGCCGCGCCTAATAGTCAACAAGGAAGGCTACCACTGGCTCGAACACGTACGCGAGTACATCCAAATTCTAGAAGGTAAGGTCCAAGCCGAGGATATCGCCAATACCGTGCTCTTTCTCAGTTCCGAGGATGCTCGCTATATCAACGCCGCAACCTTGGAGGTCGGCGGCGGATCTGTTTCCAACCTGTAGCGGGCCCGTTCGGCCGGTAGTTTATTGCCGGTTGTCCCTCCTCAGAATGCATCCGCGCCTGGAATCAACGGTTTAGGGCCGATCGCTCGGACGCGGGAGTGGCTGTCTCTTGCGGCCGGCAGCCGACTTCGTCAACCTCCGCGGGCCATGCTCAGAGTGTTCTACTTGCTCACCACCTTCATGATCCGGGGCCTTCAAGTGGCTCTTCGGTCGCAGTCCTCGCTCGTTCTCGAGAACATCGTCTTGAAACAGCAGGTCGAGGCGCTGAAGCGCAAGCGACCTCGCCCGCAGCTCGACGACGCGGACCGCGTATTCTGGGTGGCAATGAGAAGAGCCTGGAGCGGCTGGGCCGAACGCCTAATCATTGTGAAGCCGGAGACCGTCGTGAAGTGGCATCGTGAGCGCTTTCGGCGCTACTGGACTGAGATCTCGCGACCCAAGAGTGGCCCCGGGCGGCCGCGAATGGACAGCGAGATCCGCGAGTTGATCCGTCGGATGGCTCTGGAAAACGACTGGGGAGCTCCGCGAATTCACGGTGAACTGGAGAAGCTGGGCTTCACCGTCTCCGAGGCCACCGTCTCCCGGCACATGCCGCGACGGCCTGCAAGTCCCGATGTCGTCCAACAGTGGTTGAGTTTCCTGCGCAACCACAAGGAGTGCATCGCGGCGATGGACTTCTTCACGGTTCCGACCGCCTCGTTCCGGGTCCTGTACTGCTGGTTCGTCATCCACCACGACCGACGACAGATCCTCCACTTCAACGCCACCTTTAACCCCAGCGCCGCCTGGGTCATCCAGCAGCTGCGAGAAGCCTTCCCGTTCGATACGGCGCCGAGGCATCTGATCTTCGACCGCGACTCGATCTTCAGTGAGGCGGTAGTCGGGTTCGTCCGGTCGATGGGTACGAAGCCGTGCAGAACCGCGTATCGCAGTCCATGGCAGAATCCTGTGGCCGAACGATGGATCGGCGGGTGCCGCCGCGAACTCTTCGATCACGTGGTCGTATTCAACGAGCGCCACGCTGTTCGGCTCGCTCGCGCATACATCGCCTACTTCCACCAGGACCGCACGCATCTCGGCCTCGGCAAGGACACTCCGTCTAGCCGACCCGCGACATCGCCCCCGGCGCCGACCGCGAAGGTCGTCTCGATGCCTCGTGTCGGAGGGCTCCATCACCGATACGAGTGGCGCGAAGCCGCCTGAACATCGCGCTCCTGACTCGGCTTCTCCTCCGCAGGCTGCCTTCTGGAGACAAGGGGCTTCGTTGGGCGCTGATAGCGCCAGCAGCGGAGTGCCCACGAGTCGTCCTTCATCTCGACCGTTGCCGTCGTCCTTGGGGGAGCTCAGACCGGGGTGCTGGCCGAACTCCGTGGCTACGAAACCACCTTTCTGCCGCCGGACGAGTTTTGAGGAACGACAGGGTGCGGTTCTTCGAAGATGGGCCAAGGTGGCCGCGGCGACAGAGGTGGATCACCCACTAGGGGAGCGCGAAGGCCACGAGCTGCGCTTTCTCTGTCTGGTCGCCGAAAAGCGCCCCCGAAGTACCAGACCCGCCGCCGCCGGCCGTCACGACGATGTACTGGCGGCCCTGGTGCATGTAGGTCATCGGCACCCCGTGTAGGGTGGCCTCCGTCTCCACCTCCGCCAGCACCCTGCCGGTCGCTTTGTCGTAGGCCTGAAGGATGCTGCCGCTTGCCGAGCGATCGTCCCAACTCTCCCACTGCGGGACATAGGTAATGAGCAAGGTCTTGGTGAGCAGAAGACCGCCCTCCCTGCGGCCGCTCGAAGGGCGACTGCCGAGGGGACCGAGGTCGAGATGCTTGATCGCGGGGTGATCGGTCGGTCCCTCGCCCAACGGCACCTGCCAGGCGTGCTCCCCGGTTCTGAGATCGATAGCCGTGATGCGGCGATAAGGGGGTTTGACCAGCGGCAGCCCCTGGGGCCCCTGGGTCCTTACCGAGTCCTTCACATATCTCCAGTCGCTGCGCGCCGGGTCGGGCTTCGTCAAGCCCATTGCCGACGGAGCCGTGGTCGACTGCACGTAGAGCATGCCGGTGTCGGGGTCGACGGATGCCCCCGGATGGTTTGCTCCCCCACCGAGGCTGGGTAGGACGAGATTACCGAGCTTGCCGCCAACACCCGTGACGATGAGAGGAGTGAAGATCGGACCCAGAACAAACTTCTCTGCAATCTCTAGCGCCTCACGGCGCAGCTCAGGGGTGAAGTCGATGAGATCGTCGATGCTCACACCCTGGCGGTCGAAGGGCGGCGGCTTGGTGGGAAAGGGCTGGGTTGCGGCGAGCTTCTCTCCGGGTACCGTCGACGGCGGAACGGGGCGCTCCTCGATCGGCCACAGAGGCTCCCCGGTCACGCGATCAAAGACATAGGTAAACGCCGTCTTCGACACCTGGGCCACGGCCTTTCTGAGTCGACCCTCGACGACCACATCGACCAGATTCGGAGCCGATGCGATGTCGTAGTCCCAGATGCCGTGATGCACGGTCTGGAAGTGCCACACGCGCTCCCCCGTCTCCGCGTCGACACAGACCAGGCTCTCGGCATAGAGATTGTCGCCGTGACGCGTGCCGCCATAGAAGTCGTTCGACGGCGTCGAGGTGGGAATGTAGACGGTTCCGAGCTCGTCATCGGCGGCGAAGGGCGCCCAGACGTTGGTGTTGCCGTGCCACTTCCACGAGTCGTTCGCCCAGGTCTCGGTGCCTTCGTCACCCTCCTGGGGGATGGTGTGAAAGCGCCATTTGAGCTCGCCGGTACGCACATCGTAGGCGCGCACGTGGCCCGGCGGAATACCCTTCTTGCGCAGGGGCCCGTCTTTGACTCTCGAGCCGACGATGTAGGTGTCGCGCACCACGATCCCCGGCGAGCCGGGGCTGATGTTCTGCAGGAGTATGTCTCGGCGTCCATGATCTCGCGACATGTCGACCATGCCGTTCTCACCGAAGCGAGGATCGGGTCGCCCGGTCGCAAGATCGATCGAAATCAGCTGTTTAGCGCCGGTAGCGATGAGGATTCTCTCATCGGCGCCGTCGGTCCAGTACTCGATGCCACGAGGGGTGGAATACGATGCCTTCGGGCGCTCGTAGCTCTTCGGGTCGTAGATCCAGAGGGCCTCACCGGTGCCGGCGTCGAGAGCCGCCACTTGCCAGAGACTGGTCGCCGCGTAGACGCGGCCGCCGATCATCAGCGCGGAGCCCTTGAAGTGCCCTGGCTTCTCCACCACGCCGTGCTCGGCAGACTCCCAGCTCCAGGCCACTTCGAGCTGAGAAAAGTTCTCCGCGTCGATCTGGGCGAGCGGTGAGTAACGGGTGAAGGCGTGGTCGGCACCGTGGTGACGCCATTCGCCGTCAGCTGCACCTTGCTGGCCGAGGGTAGCGGATGCCAACGTGGCGGCTGCCAATGCCGCCAGCACGCCACCTGCGGTGTTATAACTATCTGAAGCCATCACCGCCCGGTGGAAAAGTGAAACCCGAAGACCGACTGACAAGACTCGAAGACAAAGACGAAATCCGAGAGCTCACCGCCAGATACTGTCACGCGGTGGTCGACGGCGACGCCGAAAGCATCGTCGGTTTGTTCTGCGAGGACGGCGTCTTCAAAGCCCATACCCTAACAGTGCGGGGACGCGAAGCCCATAACGGCCTGAAGAGCCTCCTTGCTCACCGTCGGGTAGCTGGCTCGGATCTCTTCCGAGGCCTTCAGCTGCCTCTTCTAGAGCCGCCAACGCCTGCTCGCGCGAAACCGTTGGGAAGTGATCTAGGAACCTCTCGAGTGGATTGCCAGCTTCCAGGTAGTCGAAGAGATTCTTGACCGGGACCCGCGTACCGCGGAAAACGGGTGCGCCACCGAGGATCTCAGGATCCGAATGAATGACGCTGGGTGTTTCTGAGACCCTCATGGACCGATCGTATCAAGGCACGCAGCGTTGAACTCAGCTGCAGCAGCCGGGGGAAAGCTGCCGCCCACGGTCGTTCCCCAGCGAGGTTCGAGCGGAAGCCGAGCTCGGGGCGGAAGAGCATTAGGTGCGATCGGTGCCAGATCTGAGCGCCGCTTTCCGTCTCTTGTCTTCGACGGGAGGCAATGGCAGAGGCGGCTCACAGCCAGGTCTATCGCCGGCGGCGGCCGGAGCGGAGCGTGGCGTACCGCGCCTTGACACACCACTTTGAGCGCTTCCTCCAGGTCTACGAAGATCGTTTCGAGCCGACCTTCGGCTACCTGCGCAGCGTGGTCGCAAGGGTGGTGTACCGGTACTTGGACTGCGGCCTGCTCGAACAGGGCCAACCCCAGGAGATCTGTACTGTGGCAGACAAGGCGCAGCTTCGGTTGCATCGTCGCTATCTCCATTTCGTACTGGGCTCCAGCAAGCCGGCGCCCAAGGCTGTCGTTGCGATGGCTCGCGAGCTCGTCGGCTTCCTGTGGGATGTTCTTTACCTCTACCCGCGACTGCAGGAAGGCACCGGCACGAACTAACATGCGCCCGCTTCTTGCCATGCTCAATTCTGTCGAGAGGGCGCTTCGGCCTCCAGGCCAAGTCCCTTCGGAATGGCTACGCCAGCCGCCTGGACCCCGAACCGACCTCTCGAGGCGACTCGCGAAGGGCAAGAAGGCAGGTAAACAACAACGACTCGAGTGGGTGGAGGGCGTGGACCCCGGGAGGCACGATCCGAGGATTCGCGCTTTCGCTATGCGACAGGGAGTCCTTTCCCGGATTCGCGAACGAAGAGTGCACGACCTCACGACGGAACACGGTCATTCGGCTCTGCCCGAAAAGGTAACTATGGGGCGTTGGGTGCTTGACAAAGGTCGTTCCATATCAGCGAATAGGAAGCAACGCCCAAGTGCGCCGTCCGCGGCGCCAACGGCAAACTAGATTCAGGCGTGGTAGTACCACGCCTGAATCTAGACCAGCGTTTCCAAAGTTCGCGCACATATCTCGGCCCCTTCTGTCCGCTGGCGGCGTTGGCTAGGCGCCCCCGCGCTCCTCGACATATTGCCCAATATGCCTGCGTCGCCGCGCCTGGCCAGCGAACAGAATGAGCTCGACCTATGCAGCACGAACTTTGGAAACGCTGGTCTAGTACCCCTTTTTCTTGTCAACCACGTTGCGTAAGGGTCGGTTCTCGAGGAAACGCGCGATGTTGTCGCGAAAGAGGAGGACTCGCCGCTCGATGGAGTGGTCGGACTGCGTCGCAATGTGTGGCGTGATGACGACGTTGGGCATCGACCACAGCGGGTGACCATCTGGCAGGGGCTCGGGGTCGGTGACATCGAGACCCGCCGCACGCACCTTGCCAGAGCGTAAAGCGGCAACCAGCGCCTCGGTGTCGATGATCGGACCGCGCGACACGTTGACGACATAAACACCGTCCTTCATCACCGCGAACTGCTCCTTGCCGAGCATGCCGCGAGACGCGGGCGTGTGTGGCACGCTGCTAAAGACGACGTCGGCCTGCGGCAACAAGTCGTCGAGCTCGTCCGGCTTGCCGACATAGGCAACATCCCGGCTCATCGGAATATCTTTCGGATCGATCGCGAGAACGCGCATCTCGAACGCCGCTGCACGCTGCGCGATCTGCGTGCCGATTCCCCCCAGGCCGATGATCAGAGCTGTCTTACCGCGCAGCTCGATGATGGGAAGACGGTTCTCGCGATTCCACGAGACCTGAGTGTTGAAAAAGCGGATGTCACGAGTGAGAGTCAAGAGCAGCGCAAAGGCGTGATCGGCAATCTCCGGCCCCTGCAGGATCTTCGCGTTGGTCAAGATCACATCCGAAGCAACCAGCTCGTCGGAGCGGAGAATGGTCTCGACCCCGGCGCTCGCGGTCTGGAGCCACCGTAAGCGGGACCCGGCGCGAAGGATCTCGTCCGTACCTCCTCCGGCCGCCGCGATGACGGCATCGCAGCCCCCGACCTTTTCCACCAGCTCCGCACGATCGCCGAAGCGAATCATGGTCGCGTTGTCATACTGCCCAACCACATCGGTCAACTGATCCGCAAAACGTTCCGACACGCACAGCCCGACGTCTTGAGCTAGGGCGGGCGGCGGCACCGAGAACGCGACGAGAACAAGGCAAAGGGCTACTGTACTCACCGCAAGAAACATTCTCATCACTGCTTTCCTCCTCATTAGCCCCCTGCGACTTCGGGGGCAGACACCTTGCGCAACCTCATATTGAGCATCTCCACGAACACCGAGAACGCCATCGCGAAATAGACGTAGCCCTTCGGAAAGTGAAACCCGAGGCCGTCCGCCACCAGCGTCGTACCGATCAAGAGCAAAAAGCTCAGAGCGAGCATCTTCAAGGTCGGGTGTCGCTCGACGAAATCTCCGATGGGCTTTGCCGAAACTAACATGACCAAGACCGCTGTGACAACGGCGATGACCATGATCGCCACCTGATCGGCCAGGCCCGCGCACTCTGATCCTGCTGTCGAGCCGCCGAGAAGTGACCCCCAGGACCTCCAGCTCTCGCCCAGGCCTCCGAAAACCCTCATGCTCCTCATGCTCAGAAAAGCGATTTCCTCCCCGTCGTACGCACCCGCCTCGCACCCTACTCAGATGGGGCGGCTCCCCCACCGCGGCGCGTGGGCGTGAAACCAAGCCCTTGTCTGTAATGGGGGGAGCTGCCCCCCCCCTACGAGATCTCGATCACCCAAACGTCAGCGTCGGGCCACACGACTCGGATCATCTGACCAGTCAGCAGATCGATGAGGTCGTCTTCCGGACAGCGAGGTGGATCTCGATGTCCACGCCGGTCGTGAGCTGGATCGATTCCTTCGTCTCGTTTTCTATGAGCTGTTCGAGCACCGGTATCGAGTGCAAGAGACCGCCAACATACCGACGAATTACCCTTGCTTGTCGACGATCAGCGGCGATCACCATAAACACGCCACGCTCCCCCGGAGCGAGCTTGTAGCTCCTACACGTCGTCAAAAACACGGCCACCAACGCCGCAATGAAGCTCTTTCCAGCCCTTCTGCCGCAGATGGCCCACACCTCACGACTGGGGGCATCTTGTGCCGTCTCGCGGCCTGTTAGCCCTGCGAATACCTCAAGCTCGGCCTTCCTGTTGATGGCTGCGAGAAAGCGCATCCCGTTGGCTGCGAGCGCAGTTTCCGGGGTGGAGTGAGCTAAGGGCTTCGCGACCGCGGGAGAGCTAGGCCTGCTTCAGGAGGGCGGCATCATCCCGCCGGAACGGCGGTCCGGGTGCGTGGTCCCGGCGGCGTGTTTGCGGCCGGCTGGACTCCTCTTGACGACAGCCATACCGGCAGACCATGATCCCTCGCGCGCTGCGACAGCGTCACCTCACGCCAGCTCGCAGTACCCAGGAGGGGCCAACGATGAATCGAGCGATGAATTCTGCTTGCCGCGCGAGACTCGTGCTGAGTGGGATCGCTGCCTGTCTAGTGGTCTCGGTCGCCCTCGGCCAGGACACGACGACCGCCGCCACGCTGTCGACAGAGCTCACTCCGGTCACCGACGCCATGCTCGCGAATCCGGCGCCGGAGGACTGGATCAACTATCGCCGCACCCTCGACAGCTGGGGCTACAGCCCGCTCGACCAGGTCACCCGAGAGAACGTGGACGAGATCCGCATGGTCTGGACTCGCGCCCTCGCTCCGGGAACCGCCGAGCTCACGCCGCTGGCCTACGAAGGCGTCCTCTATGTCCCCAACACAGAAGACACAATTCAGGCGCTCTCCGCCGCGACAGGGGACTTGTTGTGGGAGTACAAACGAGACTTGCCGGATGATGTCTGGGGCTACGGCGGCCCTCTCGCCCGTAAGTCCCGCAACATTGCCATCTACGGCCGATTCATCCTCAACACCAGTGCCGACCTCTACGCCTACGCGCTCGATGCAACGACCGGTGAGCTCGCCTGGGAGACCAAGATCCTCGACTACAAGGTTAATCCGGCCCATCACAGCGCGGGCCCCATCGTCGCCGACGGCAAGCTCATCTCTGGACGAAGTTGCCGACCCAGCGGTGGCCCCGATGCCTGCGTCATCCTGGCCCACGACGCACACACCGGCGAAGAGGTGTGGCGGCGGCGCACGATACCCGCCCAGGGAGAACCCGGCGACGAGACCTGGGGCGACGTGCCCCAGGAGAGGCGACGCCATGTAGGCACCTGGATGCCGCCGAGCTACGACCCCGAGCTCGAGCTGGTCTATATCGGCACCGGGGTCACCTCGCCGGCGCCGAAGTTCATGCTCGGCGGCACCGACAAAACCCACCTCTACCACAACTCGACCCTCGCGCTCGCGGTCGACACCGGCGAAATCAGCTGGTACTACCAGCACCTCAACGATCACTGGGATCTCGACCACGTCTTCGAGCGCATCCTCCTCGACACCGTCGTCAGCCCCGACCCCGACAGCGTCCGCTGGATCAACCCGCGACTTCAGCCCGGAGAGGTGCGCAAGGTCGTGACCGGAATCCCGGGCAAGACCGGCCTGGTCTACACCCTCGACCGCGAGACCGGAGAGTTTCTCTGGGCCACGCCGACCATCGCGCAAAACGTAATCAGCGACATCGACCCCGCCACCGGCAAGGTGACCGAGAATCTGGAGGTCATCTTCACCGAAATGGAGCAGGAGGCGTTGATCTGCCCGACCTGGGCGGGCGGCAAGGATTGGGAGACCGGCACCTACAGCCCACTGACCAAGACCATGTATTTCCCGCTTCGCCAGGCCTGTGCGGTCATGTTGGCGACCGACAATCTCCGCAGCGAACGGGCGATGTCCATGGTTCAATCTAGCCCGTTCTACTCGCTCGCTGTCGATCACCAACTGGCACCGGGCACCGACCAGCTCGGAACCGTGCGTGCGATCTCGGTAGAGACCGGCGAGACGAAGTGGATCTACGAAACGCGGGCCGCGACCTTCTCGCTGCTCAGCACCGGCGGCGGACTCCTCTTCGGCGGCGACCAGGGCGGGCGGTTCAGAGCCTTCGACCAGGAGACCGGCGATGTGTTGTGGGAGATCAATCTCGGATCCCCGGTGATGGGCTTTCCAATCACCTACGCTGTCGACGGACGCCAGTACGTAGCCGTCAGCACCGGCCCGGGCAGACTGACCAACGCCCTCATGACTCCCGAGCTCCGCACCAGCCGCGCCAGCAATCTGTTCGTGTTTGCCCTCCCCCGCCGCGCTCAGCCGTTGCGATAGCACCGTGCGCGCCGTTCTCTCCGGACGGCCCCAACGCCCCCTCTGACATTGCCCTCTCTTGTCGTTCAGGCTGAGCAGGTGCCCCTCTTGTAGGTCACGAGAGATGATCCGAAGCCCGGACTTGACGTCACCCTCGCGACCCACCTGCCGCTCCACTCACCCTCGAGGCCACGCAAGAAACCCACGCACGCCTGATTTCACCCGACCACCCGTTTCGCTACTTCTTCACGAACTTGTGCAAGGCTGGCTTGGCCGTATCCGCAACCCAGATGACCTCGTCGGGCCCGATCGTCATGTAGTGGGCCTCACCGAACTCCCCCAGTCCCATGCCTGGCTGCCCCGTGGCCCCTAGGACCTTGCCGTTCGTGTCGAGGCGAAGTATCTCGCCGGCGTGTCCGCTCACCATGTACATCTGCTGGTCGTCAGCGACATACAGTCCACAAGGGAGACCCTTGTAGGGCCGCTCTGTGACGTAGGTGCCGTCGGGTTCGAAGATCTGGATGCGTCGATTCTGTCGGTCGGCCACATACACGAGCCCTTGAGCGTCCACCACGATCGAATGCAGGGTGTCGAACTCGCTCGGGCCGGTCCCTGCTCGCCCCCACGAGGTGAGCATCGTGCCGCCACGGTCGAACTTCAGCACGCGCGGCTCACCTCGGCCGTGGCCAACAGCGACATAGATCTCACCCGACCGGCCAAAGGCGAGGTCCGTGGGTTCCATGAGCCGTCGTGTGTTCGTCGCCTCGTCCCAGTCGCCGGCCTGCCCGTGGACGCCCAGCGTCATCAGCACCTCACCATCCGGGTTCATCTTCCGCACGGTATGGCCACCAACGTCTGTCGTCCAGATGTTGCCCTCGGCGTCGAGACGCATCCCGTGAGGTCTGACGTACTGCCCCTGGCCCCACGACCGCACGAAGGCGCCGTCAGCATCGAACTCCATCAGCGGATTCGGGCCACGGTTGAAGACCAAGAGGCGGTTCTTGGTTGTCCAGGCGACGGCGGTCGGTGCCCCCATTTCGACGTCATCGCGAATCTGTAAGCCGTGGGGGATGGGACGATACCCGAGATCGGGCGCGTCCTCCATCTGGGCCGGGTCCGGACCGGTCAGCCGCTGACCACGGGCAGCGGTCGGCGTTCCAATCGTGACGGCCGAGAAGGCGAAGAACGCGAGGACGGCAACGGCTGCGGACGCTGGGCGACGCGACCTGTTGGCATGGCAACTCCTTGGGAAGGCTATACGGATGCTCCGCATTGTACACTCGAGCGATTTCGACCGCGCGTGCGTTGCGCCAGATCTCGACGGACGGCGGCACTTCGAGAGATACCAAGCTGGACTGGAGGGGTCGACGCGAAAACGCCGAGACAGTCTTGACAGCGGGATCTCAGACTCTGTGGAAGACAAAACTATGAACGAGTATTCACGCTTTCTGGGGTCCGCCGACAACCTGCGTGTGGTCGAGCGTCTCAGTCGTGTGTCTGCCGACACCATCAAGTACGAGGTCACCCTCGACGATCCAAGGACGTGGACGAGCACACCATGGACGGCCGTCATTTATCTCACGCTGACGCCTGACAGAATCTACGAGTACGGTTGTCACGAGGGCAACGAAGAGCCGATGCGAGGCATGCTGGGCACCGCCCGCATGGAGGAAAAAGCGGCGGCGGTGGCAGGACGTCGCGAGTAGCTCCGCGTTCCATTAACAGTCGCGCTGACAACGACCGAGGCCGCTCTTGGTACATCAAGGGCGCCACCGCCCAAGCGTCTCAAGACTCAGGGCGCTTCCAGAACGATGTCGAAGTCGACCCGCACATTGCTACCGACAATCCTCGAGGTCCCGGCGGCGCGCATGGGTGGTATCCCGAAGTCGCTCGGCAACACTGTCGTGGTCCCCGTGAAGCGATCTCCGAGGCGCACGGCGCGTACGTTCAGCGGCAGGAACCGCCCGTGCATCTCCAGCTCGCCCTGCACGAGCCAGACGCCGGCCTCGACTCGGTCGATCGTTAGCGAGTGGTAGGTAATCCGAGGAAAACGCTCCGCGTCGAGCCCCTCGGGCCCGAGTAGCTGCCCCCGCACCTTCTGGCGTTCGTCGCTCGACCGCCCTGGATCGACGACGCGAAGCTGGCCGACATCGATCACGAGCGCCAGGTGCGGCGTATCGGTGTCCTCGACTGACCCCTCTGCGACCGGGGCTTTGATCACGTGGCCGGCCGGCGCACCTGGAGCCCCCGACCCGGAGAGGTGAACCGTGACGTTGGACTCCCTGACGTCGATCCACCGCAGCATCAGCCAACTCGCAGGGGATCATTCTACTTTTCTTCCCTTCCCGCTCCAGCGGGTTGTCACCTTCGGTCATATCACTGCACACGATCCTCACTGACATGCGCGGCTCCTTCGGCTGCGACCTATAATCCCAGGCGTAGTCACCCATCCAAGGAGGGTCAGTGTCGCTTGGCGTCGGCACACGGCTCGGCCACTACGAGATCAGCGCCACTGGAGTTGACGCATGAGCGGCGTAGCGCTCTGGCGTCCAGCTTTTGTCCTTGCGGCCGTGCTCCTGCTGGTCGGGGGACCGCAGCATCCCGACGGCACCCTGGAGGAGATGCTGGGGCATCCTGCCTAGGTGCGCTCGCATTCGTTGATGCTGGTGGGTTTCGTGGCCTTCTTCGCCGGCCTCGTGGCCCTTCGGGCCACCCCGTCACTCCCAGACCGCACACGCCGATGGACCCGATACGCCTTGATCGGGACCACGCTCCAAATCGTGGAGATGGTGCTGCACACGGCCGCTGTGGTCGATCACGGAAATCTGGTGGCCGGAGCCGCTACGCAACTGATCGGAGAGCCCTTTGCCCGCGATCTCGTTCAAGGGACAGATCCGCACCAACGCCTCACGGTCGCGCCAGCCCAGGTTGCTCCATGCCGAGCTCCAGCGGTGGGGCTCGAGGCGTAGGTAGGAGACAACGCTCGGCGCCGTCAAGGCGCACAGGGCGGAAGCATGGCGCAGGATACCGGCGGCGGAGCTACCGCCGGTGCGGCTGAGCCCGTAGGGCGCATCCACATCGTAGGCGACCGGCACGCCCTCGGAATCGAGCAAGCTCATATGAAGACACCCATCCCTGCCGACACAAAGAGCGCCTGACGCTCCCGGGGGACCCTCGACTCCTCTGGCTCCCCTCCGGGGACTCCCTGGGGGCCCCGCTGCCGCGCACGCCTCCAAGCACTCTCGCGACCCACCTGCCGCCAGGCCCGCGCACTCTAATCCTGCTGTCGAGCCGCCGAGAAGTCACCCCCAGGACCTCCAGCTCTCGCCCAGGCCTCCGAAAACCCTCATGCTCCTCATGCTCAGAAAAGCGATTTCCTACCCGTCCGCCGAGCTCGCAGATCGACCGCCTCCGACCGACCCCTACGGCGCTAGCCGAGAGGAAGGTCCGTATGGGCTCGGTTGGAATCTGGCGCCGGAAGGCAGCTGGGTGCGTCACCTGGGCGCCGTCGGTTCTCTCGGCTGGGTCGACCTGCGAGTCCCGTGCGCTGGCGTCTTTCTAAGCGGCGTCTCGTGGGCTGGAGACAAACACCTCGCAGACGACCTCATGGGACAAGCCCGGAGTAGCTTCTCCTGAGACGGCCGCTTACGGCAGTTGGAATTCGTCTTCTGAGGCTACGGGCTATACCAAATGGGTGAAGACCAGGCTCGCTCCCGAATTGTGGACGGCATGTCCTGGCGCGGCTCGACGCCCTCTCGCAGCGCATCCCAGGTCGACCAACGGCAGGTCGGGTTCTCGAGCACCCGCACGTAGTAGAAAGCCCGATGCGCCGGGTCGAAGTCGGAGTCGGTCCACACGCCTGTGAGCTCGTTGGCCCCGACGTCCGCACTGATGGCGCAGGTGGCGAGATCGACGCTCGCCCCGTTGTCCGGGCAGCGATGGGTGGCGGGGTCGACGGCCGCGGCGCCCGAACAGGCGAGGTCGTAAACCATCTCCTCGCTGTTCCCGTTCTCCGACCAACCCTTGATGATCTGTAGCCGGTCGAGCGGAGCGGCGAGCGGATCGCGCAGCGCCCAGGCCGCGAAGGTTGGTGCAGCCCCGTTCGAGGTGGAGAGGTCGCCACCCATCGGCACGCCTTCTGCGTAGGCTTTGGTGAGGAAATCGGGATCCTCGAGATCGGCGCTGGTGGTCCCCGCCCGAGAGAAGAAGCGCACACGAATGCGCGGACCCGACGTGGCGAAGGTCTCCTTGCGCCGAAAGGCCTGGAAGATCGCCTCGCGTGTGTTTGACTCCGCCCATACGCCGGCGAGGCCCGACGCACCCCAGGTGTGGTAGTAGGTGTCGCGGTAGGTCCGGCCGGAGCCGTCGCTGGTGCGCATGGAGGAGTCGGACTGCTGCGAGGGATCGCCGGAGGTGGCGTTCACTCCCGTGCCCGGCACCGAGCCGCGCAACCGCGCTGTGGCGTCCAGAATGCCCGTTTTCGACCAGTAGTTGTCCTCCTCGAAGGAGCCCGCGGCGACGTGGGTGTCACTCGAGCCGATGACGCCGAACTTGTAGGGGTTTTTCGTCCCTCCGTCTGCGATCGCCAGTCCTCTGAGGTAGGCGTCGCGTACGTAGCTGCCTTCGGGCTGACTGAGGATCACGTTACCGATCTTGTACGGCATGATCTCGAATTCGGCCCACTCGTCATTGGGCGACAGCGCCGGATGGGTGTCGGAGGTACCCTTGACCTGCGTCATCTCGACCACCGGCTCGTTGCGCGAGCGCAGCTCCGAGTAGGCATCGTCGATCGCACCACCGTTGAAGTAGTCGAGCTCGAACATGCGACCCCCTGAGGCGTTCGAGTTGTGCGGAATGGCCAGCGAGTCGATGCCCTGGGCGCGCCACTCGTCCATTGAGGCCCAAAGATCTTCAGGGTTGGATGAGTCGAAGCGGGTGAAGGGAACTGTGGGGGCCGCGGTGCTGCGGAAGATCACATTGCGGTGCAGGTTGTTTCCCTCTCCGCCGGCAGAGGTGTATTCATAGCCGATCAAGGCGGTGAAGGTCCCAGGATCGTTGTGCCGGTTGGCGGCCGCCTGGATCTCCTCCCACGCGCCGCGCACGATATCCATGTTGAGGTGCTCTTCGGTTCCCGGTTCTCGAGCGATGTAGGGGCCTACGGCCAGGAAGTTGGCGCGTCTCTCATCGGCCGAGCGTGCAGTGCGCACGCCCTCGGCAATGGGGTGACCGTAGGCTGGTGAAGAGGGATCGGTCATTGCCGGGAGCATGCCGAGATACATGCCGTGATCGGCCACCGCCTGAAAGTCGAGTGGCCGGTCGAGTTTCATCTCGAAGCCCGCCGGATGCAGGATCGCGCCGCCCTTGGCGAACTCGTAGGCTGCGTTGGGATCTGCTGTGGTGCCGAAGACAAAGGCGTCGAGTGAGTAGCCGGTGTGTACATGGAGATCGCCGAAGTAGGCGTTCCGCGTCGGATTGGGTGCCGCGGCTGCAGCGTCGGGCACGGAGTCCGCCGCCGGTGCCTCGGCTGCCGGCTCCTCGCCGGCGCCGCAGCCGACTACCAAAGACGCACATAGCATCGCTACAACCATCCATCTCATACTGGTCTCCTTCAGACTTGGGGGAGGTGTGTGCCTCTGTGGGGCCTCATCGCCCCTACCGCGCGCTTTGCTTTTCGTACCACTGCTCTTCCAAGAAGCGAGCGCCACGCAGGGTGTTCCCCATCGAGTAGTTCCCTTCGTGGCATGCGTACTCGTAGAGCCCGCTGTCGGTTCGCGGCCAGGTGAAAGAGCCGCTGTAGGGTGCGGTGTAGTCGGGGTCCTCGACCGTGAACTCGTAGAAGAGGGCGTCGCGGTCGAGGCGAGTGAGGCGCTCGACGACGTGGAGCCCATCGTCAGGCTCGTACGCAGAGAAGGCGGAGTTGTTGCCCGGCGCACGTCGGCGGTCACTCGCCGCCAAGGGGGGATCGCGCAGAAAATTGGCGGTGTCGACCACGAGGGTGTCTCCCTCCCACCATCCGATCGAGTCTCCGGCGTAGGTGCGAATGTCGGGCGGTTAGGTGCTCGGAGTCGAGACGGATGATGCGAGCCCAGTGCATCCACTCGATGAGAATCACCACCGTGGAGTCGGTTTGGGTGATCGTCTTTAGGTTGTTGTAGGACGTCGACGAGACCGGGATGGTGGCTCTCGAATGGTAGATGCAGCGAGTTGGGAGGGTCAGCGATTCGGGCCCCTCGTAGGGAACGTCTCCCGATGCGAGCCACCAGGCCGTGCCGCTGTTCTCGTAGGAGAACTGAGGCAGCGCCGCTAGGCGCTTCTCTCCCTCGTCGGTCTTTGGTGGGAAGCGGCCGTCGGGAGGATCGGTGAGAACCGAGGTGCGATACCTCCCGTCGACGGTGAAGGTCTTGGTGCCGCGATCGATCCAGAATCGGTTGTACCCACCCACACCGCGGAAGTTCTCGTCTCCGACGCTCGGGAGCGCGCCGCGATCCGCAGCCCGCCTGGAAGCATCGTCCTCGGCGAGGACGGTCGCGGCCGCGTCCTCGATCTTTCGCGCATCGTCTCCTGTCATGTAGAGGTTGTCGCCATACTTCGGATCTCGCTCCCACGGGGTCAGGTTGGAGACGTCGTAATTACCGGACAGATCGGGCCTGCCGCCGGGCGTTCTGGGGATGTCGTCTTTCGCGGCGAAGCTCGGCAGGCAAGCGAGCCCCAGAAAACCACAAAGGATATAAGCCCTCTTCTTCATTGGCGGCCTCCTGGACACGGCGCCCCATGTGCCGCCCATTCTCAAGCTGCTCGAATTAGGTGAATGCAGAGCCTACCATCTGCCCTTGCTCAGGTCACGGACCGTTTCGTGGATATGCCGGTTATGATCGGGCAAACTAGGAGAACTTGGATGTTCCGACTCAGACTCCGCGCCACCGACCGCTGCGTCGGAATTTTAGGTTTTATTGGAGAGATCCAAGCGTGTACACTGAGGCCACTAAAAAAACGACCTCGGAGACAGTCGAGTCCGAGGATGGTTTCCATCCTTAAAGCGAAGTGAGGTACGACCATGATGAATCGAAGAGAATTCCTGGCCGCAGGAGTAGCGGCGACAGTAGTCGGCTCCGCACAGGGAAAGACGGTTGCTCGCCCTCACTCAGGGAGAACGTTCCGCGTCGCCCACGTTGGAAACATGTGGCCCGACAGCGTTGAGGAAGCCATACGCGATTGCGGTCGCCGAGGCTTCGAGGGAATCGAGCCCTACCGGGGTAGCATCCTCAAATACGTTGACCGGCCGCAGGCCCTCAAGGAGCTGCTGGATGCGGCCGGCATTCGCATGGCGACATGCTCCAATGGTGGCGCACCGATAGCCGACAACTTCACCGATCCTTCCAAGGTGAAGGAGGCGATCGCCGAGCACGCCAAGTTTGCCCGCGACTTCATTGCCCACTTCGGTTGTTCGCATTTCAAAATCAACCTGGGCCCCCGCCGCGAGGGAGGGACGATCAGCGACGAGCAACTGCGAACCATGGCCAAGGCGCTGAACGAGCTGGGCAAACAGACTGCTGACGTCGGAGTGAGGCTCGCTCCCCACCCTCACCTCTGGTCACCCCTGGAACGGCAGGAGGAGGTCGATCGCGTCTTGGAGCTGACCGACCCGCGATACGTCTACCTGACCGCGGATACTTCGCATCTGACACTTGGCGGTATTGATCCGGTAAAGTTCCTCAGCAAGCACTATGATCGCGTAGCGGCCATACACTTTAAGGACGTAGCGGCGAAATACCGCGGGTACCAGGGCCCCACACCTTCACGGCAGGAACACGCACGGGTCAATCTCTACAAGAAGTTGGGCACGGGTGGTGTGGATTTCGTGGCTTTCACGAAAATCCTTCGAAAAAAGAAGTTCACCGGCTGGGTGTCCCTCGACTACGGCAAACCGCGCCCCGGGGAAGGAAGCGTGGCCCACAACGTGGACCACAACGTCCAGTACCTCAATGATGTCCTGGACATCCGGTTGTAGTCAGCGCGGGGCTGGACAGGCCAGCAAGTTGGCCACAGCATTAGCACTGCGCGATCGTCCGTCAGCACCACACGCTGGTCCGCTGCAGAGGGGCGTTGTTGCACGATTCGACCCAGAGCGAGCCTGGGCCGCTTTTCCCGGCCCTTCCGTCACGACACAGCGTAGGACTCTGGCCTGCCGAGCCCTGCCATCCGGTTCAGGATGTGACACCCGATCATGGCCTCTCTCGTCTGCGCCTTGCTGTTCCTCGCCTTCAGGTCGCCTCCGAGCAGTGACTTGTATCGGAAGAACCCGTTCTCAACGCGAGCCTGCTGTCGGTAACCCGACTCCTTCTGCCACTCTCGTCGTCCGACCTCACGAATCCTCTGAAGAGCCGCTTCTCGCTGGGCCCACGGGCCGTCCGTGGGCCCGGCGCACACCGCGGAACGACGAGGTGGGATCACGATCATGATGTCCTCTGTGCCGGCCGCCACGACCCGATTGTAGATCGACCTGTGGTCATAGGCCCCGTCTGCCGTGAAACGCTGGATTGGAACCTCAACCTGGGCAAGTAGATCAGGGAGGGTGGAGGCGTCGCCTTCGCTACTCGCCGTGAGCTCGGCCGCCACGATGAAGCCCTCGTCATCCACTCCGAGGTGCAGCTTGCGCCACTCCCGGCGTTTCCTCGATGCCTTGTACCTATGCACATTCCACTCGCCAGAACCCAGGATCTTGAGCCCCGTGGAATCGACGACCAGGTGGATCGGGCCGTCGTGGGCTCGGTTCAGGGGCGGCACCTCGACGTCCTCGTTCCGGCGCGAGAGTGTGGTGTGGTCCGGGGCCTTGAGGCCCAGGCCCATCAAGCTCAGCAGCGAGTCCAGGAATCCCTCGGTCTGGCGAAGCGGCAGCCGGAAGACGACTCGCAGCGTCAACGCAGTCAGAATCGCGAGGTTCGAGTACTGTCGTTGGCCTCCGCGGAGACCGTTCTTCGGTGGCGTCCACGCGGCGATCGCCGCCTCGCTCAGCCAGATCGTGACATCCCCACGGCTCCTGAGGCCCCGCTCGTACTCGCTCCAGTTCCGGACTCTGTACTTGTCTTGTACTCGCGGTTGACTCGGCTCGACTTGCGTGCGGCCATGACATCGCCCCCCTCCATGAATGGTCGGGATCCCGAGCCGATCCTAGCGTGGGCGTCGACGCCGATTCATACACCAACGCCCCGCCGCAGGGACAAAAAAGGGACAATCGGCCAAATATGGGCATGTCGCGAGTTTTGTCGAATCTTCGTAAGTCGTTTGTTTCTAATGGTACCGGGGGAGGGACTCGAACCCTCACGAGGTTTCCCTCGGGGGATTTTGAGTCCCGTAGCGGGGTTCTGGAACAGCGATGCGAAGCGATGCCACACGACTCTAAACGACAGAAAACGCGGAACTTGAGGCGCGATACCGGACGCGCGCTTTCTAGCGTAGTCCGCGCTCTCCGCGTTCTGTAGGGGAATTCACTCCCCCATCAGTCCCCCATGGGATCCCAATTTCTTGGCACGCGCTCGATCGCTGACGTCAAGTCCCGCGGGTGACCTCCTTGATCTCGAGCCTCGTCAACCGTAACAACATGTCCTCCACGCGCTCGAGACGGATCACCATGGCTATCGCCTCCTCCTCGTACCGGATAGCGACCTCGATCGACTGTCGGGCCTCAAGGAGGCGGGCCTGGGTGAGTTCCTCAGCAGCCTTCTCTAGGGAGTTCGCGGCGTTGGCATCGTAGCCACGGATGAACCGCTCCGCGCGCTCGATGCGCTCCCCGATGCGAATCTTGTCTCGCTCTTCGACGATGAGCTGCGCGAGTCGTCCCTGCTCGTTCGGTGAGAGCCCGGCTACTCTCTTGCGGAGTTCCTCACAAGCTTCGACGTCGAACCGGAGAAGAGACCGATCCAGCCGCCGAACCCGATCGAGATCCACCCTCAGCCGATGGCGCTCGTGGGGAACCCGTCGAAGAGTCGTGGCGATCTTCCGCCGGTCCTCGTCGGTGAGTGCTTCGTGGCTCAGCAGTTCTCGGACGAACCGTAGCTCTTTGAGGATCTGTCCCGAGTCCTTCTGCGCTTTCTCCGTGCTCGGCCGCAAACGACGCGTGATGGTCCTCCATGCCCTCTGTAGTTGATCGCCGAGAGGGCGAGCGCCAACGCAGTACGGAGTACTCCTATAGCCGTCGACCGTGCCCTCTTCGATGTGGTCCGCGAATTGTCTCAATCTTCTGCCCGAGGAGTGCTGACCGATGGCGGAGACCGCACGGAAGCCCAGATAGCCCAGAGCGATGAATGCTGCAAGCTGGATCAGGAAGACTAGATCAGCGATTACTCCGTCGGGCCGGATGGCTGACGAGCCGAGTCCCAAAGCCAGCACCGAAATCGCCATCGCTGAGCCCAGCCCAAGGCCTACCGTGCGGAGAATCTGGAACACGACGACGCCGACCACCAGCACAAGGACGGTAACCGCAACGCCACCGAAGGCTGTCAGGTTGACACCGAGAGCGAACTCCAGCCCGAGTGCCGCCACGGCCAGCATCGCCCCCAGCGCGATCGAGACAAGCTGTCCCTCGCGACCTCCCAGCCGACGCCCTACCGTAGCTCGGGCTACACCTGTGAACAGTGCAAAGAACAAAAAGAAGTCGACCGCTGCCCAGGAGCGAGAGTAGAAGGTCCCGAGCTCCAGGAGCGGCCAGGCCGGTACGTCGACCGGTATTCCGAGATGGGCGAAGGGCTCTGACATCCCTGTGCCAAGGCCTCCCTGTTTAAGTAGGTTTCGGTTGGCACTTCACAGGGTTGACTGCCTTCGACACCAAGTTCATGAGACGACCAGGATCATCTTCTCTACGCTCTGCCAGCGAAGATCAGACAGGCGGAATGTGTACGACCACGCGAAGAAGAACGTCGGTGTAGCTTGCCCCGCTTTCCCAACCACACACGAAGCGTTTCTCCTCGAGCGACTTGGCTAGGTCTCTAGTTGCACGATCCTTTCCGCCTATCGGGGTCACCTCCTTGACCCGCCTCAGATAGTTAATCCTCACCTCGAACGAAATCTCACGGAGGTCCGTCGGCTGGGAAAGTTGCAACTCTCCATGGCCGCGGGCTACCACGTACCTTAGACCAGGGGGTGATTCGACGCAGAAAAAGAGAAAGTGCCTGTCGGCCGCAGAGGTGCCTGACTGCTACCGCCAGAGATCCCAGGCACATGTCGAGCGCAGCGAAAACCGAAATAGGCTAGCCCGTAGGTCGGCGGAGTTCCAAGGGGACGGTCGCAGACCCTCAGATTAGAAGCGAAGACGCTCGGCCAGCTCCCGCCGCGGTGGACGACCTTCTTGGGAGGGCCATCCCCCAACCAGGCACTGCCATCCCCGGGCGCCCCGCGATAACTCTTGTGCCAAATGTCCTCCACCCACTCTTCCATACCCCCAGCCATATCAAAGAGTCCATAGCCATTCGGGCTGAAACTGCCGACGTCGAAGGTCTGGTTGTAGGTACAGGCCCCTTTTGTGTCGTAGCCCTTCCCGAACTCAGCTCCATTCGGAGCTCCTGCGACACAGACTGGAACTTCATCTCCCCAAGGGTAGAGGGAGTCCTCGAGCCCCCCCCCCGCCGAGCGGTCTATTCCTACTCTGCCTCGCTCGGCAACCGTCCGCCGACCCAGGCGCAGAAAGCGCGTGCCTTGTCCCAGGAGACGCCCCCCACGGCCGTATTGCCCTGTCGCTCCTCAAAACAGATCCGCCTGTGAAATCAGCAGATTAGAGCGCGAGTCCTCACCCCTGGCGCGATTGGCTGTTGCGTCCCCGAACCGCTTCCGTCAGTCTATGCGGCCATGGCCAAGCTCTTCCTCATGCTCCTCACGATCGTTCTCCGAGCGCACCGACTTGTCTTTCGGTCGCGGTCCGATCTTGTTCTAGAGAACGTCGCCTTGAAACAGCAGGTCGACGCGCTGAAGCAGAAGCGACCTCGCCCGCGACTCGACGATGCCGGCCGGGTGTCGCTCCTCAAAACAGATCCGCACCTGAAATCACCAGGTTAGAGCGCGAGTGTTCACCCCTGGCGCGAATGGCTGTTGCGTTCCCGAGGCGCTTCCATCAGCCTGTGCGGCCATGCCCAAGCTATTCTTCATGCTCCTCACTCTCCTCGTCCGAGCGCTTCGAGTGGCTCTTCAGTCGCGGTCCGAGACCTGAGAACGCCGGCGGGTGACCCCGCCGCTCGGCATTGGTAGGGGTGATGGAGCACACCGACCTGGGGCAACTCCACCACACGTCCCATCCTCGTAGACTGAATCT
Source organism: Acidobacteriota bacterium (assembly GCA_963666215.2). Lineage (GTDB taxonomy): Bacteria > Acidobacteriota > UBA890 > UBA890 > WLXD01. The sequence continues at coordinate 1,375,949 of CAXWPL010000005.1, read as the reverse complement.
CTCGTGCCTCAGGAGCATCCTTGTCTAGGAAATATGGGTTCGTGAGCGATGGTAGTAGGTGAGGAAAGAAACGCGGGACTCGGCGGAGATGGGCCTCGTTCAGCACGATCCCGTAATCGAGACACTCTCGCGAATGGAGCCGATGACGCGCTTAACGTAGGTATTCTGCCAAAGAGATCGTGGTGGTACGAGCACCTCTTCGAATGCCGAGCCCAGCCACGCGCGCGACTCCCTTAACGGCAGCGCGGATGAGGTCTCTGGTAGGGACAGGTACCTGCGGGGGGCGCGGGCAGAGCCAGGCCTTCTTCCATTGATTCAACCGCGTCGGCCGCTCTGTCACTCCCCGCGGGGACGGGACGTTCACAGCGGCCAATGAGAGGATGTGCAGAAAAGAGGGAGAATGGATCCTGCAGCCGCTCGGCATGACCGTTGCGTCCTGGACGTTGCTTTGCCCACGGGTGCGCTACACCCTCTTTGACTGAGGGTGCTCATGAGCCCCGAAAGGAGAAATACCATGGCGACCTTCGTTCTACTCTCCCGACTCTCCCCAGCACTCATGGAAGACCCCCGCGGCCGCCGCGCCGTCGGCAAGGAGTGGCTCGAGAAAGTGTCCAAATACTCCCCGGATGTCGAGTGGCAACACCACTACGCCCTGCTCGGCCACTACGACTTCATGGACATCTTTCAGGCCTCGAACTTCGAGGCCGCCCACAAAGTGGCCTACATCTCACGCCACGAAGGAGCCCTCGAAGTCGAGGTTTGGGAAGCCCTGCCCTACGAGCGCTACTTGGAAATCGTCGACCAGATCACCTAGTGTTTCCCGTCAGCAGAAGTCGGACAGTTTTGGGGTTTGCACTAAGAGACCCTTTCGGGTCTAGAGTCAGGCCCAGGGGTACGGTCAAGTTGTCTTCGTTCGAAGTGAGATGTGGCGCTGTCGAAGGTGCCAGCTCGGATTCAGCAGGCACACGTCACCCGACGCCAGACGCCGAAGGAGCGATCTCGCAGCGTCCGGTGGTTGGCTGAGCTGCCGAGGTGCCGCCCAACCCGGAACAGGTTCTGGATGACTCCGTGAACGGACAGGAAGCGCCGGGCCTGGCCTGGCGATTTGTACCTTCGCATCTGACGCTCCCGCTGCCGAGTCGGCTGGTGGGAGACCTCCGCTCGATTGTTGGCGTACTCGTCCTGTCCGAAAAGTTCGCCGTGCCGGAAGTACCTGCCAGATCAGTGTTTGATGACAGCTAGAATCTCGGGATGAGAGCCTCCCGCACCCCGCCCACCTGCTCCTGATCTCTCTCGCTGCCTGGATCAACCGCCATCAGCAGGAAGTGCTGGAGTACCTTGTTGAAGAGAACCGCGTCCCGACCCCGTCGGACAAAGTCCCGGAGGCACCTCAGGTAGGCCAGCGGCGCCGAAGGGCGATATCGCTCCGGCGAAGAGTTCTAGCGACCCGAAGGCTCGGATCTCCGGGACGGAGCCTCGCGTGAGGTAGACAGGAAGAAAGATAGTCACAGTGCCCGGCACAAGGACCGTGAATACGGCCGCCCCGATCCCGTAGGGTGCCAATAATCGGCCCACAGTTCACGCGGCCTCCCCTTGGCCATCGTCGCCAGCCTGGTGGTGAACTTCGGCGTTGCGAGCGGTCCTATCCTGGCTTGGCCTAGTCCAGAAACTGCAAACCGGTTCGGTGACGGCGGAGCGCAAGACTGCTGCTGTCACGATCGCGGCTTTGCGAAGAGACGATCATTCCCGAAGCGATCCAGACAAGGTGATCGAGGAGGCTAGCGGTAGTCTAGCTCCGCTCGGGCGCCCGATGATCTACTCCCTTCTCGCCGACCTGGCGGTCCTTCTTCACTTCTGCTTCGTGCTCTTCGTCGTCCTCGGCGGCTTTCTGGTGCTGCGCCGGTCTCGCTACGTCTGGCTGCATCTCCCCGCCGCCGTCTGGGGGGCACTGATCGAGTTTCAGGGCTGGATCTGCCCGCTCACCCACCTCGAGAATCGCTGGCGCCGGGCCGCCGGCGAGCGCGGCTACGAAGGCGGTTTCGTGGAGCACTACCTGATGCCTGTTCTCTACCCCGACGGGCTAAGCCGCAACCTGCAGATAGTGCTGGGACTCCTGGTGATCGCGATCAACATGGCGATCTACGCAAGGGTTTTCGTCAACAGGAAGAGGTCCGCGAGCCTTCCCGCTGAGCCAACCGATCATCCACCGAACTACCCAACTTCAGCTGTGCCTCCTCAGTACTCGTCCGCCAACAGAGTCAGGGACGCTACGGCCACTCGCTCCAGCGATGAGGGCCCCCCGCCGAATCCACATGAAAATGTGTCTTGAGGGCACTGTCAGGTTGAGGGAGTCGCTGCCAGACTCTGCCCATGAACACCATTGCATCAGCTACCGCGGCCACCGCTACCCGTCCGAGATCATCAGCCACGCCGTCTGGCTCTACTATCGCTTCTGCCTGAGCTTCCGAGATGTGGAGGATCTCCTGGCAGCGCGCGGGATCACCGTCTCCTACGAGACCATTCGTCAGTGGAGTCGCAAGTTCGGCACGGAGTACGCCCGCCTCCTCAAGCGGCGCCAAGGTCGCCTGGGCGATACCTGGCACCTCGATGAGCTCTTCGTGAAGATCCAAGGCGAGCGCCACTATCTGTGGCGGGCTGTGGACCAGGACGGCGACGTGATCGACATTCTCGTTCAGCTGCGCCGCGATCGGCGTGCAGCAGAACGCTTCTTCCGCAAGCTATTGAAGGGCCAGGGAGCCGAGCCACTGCGGCTGGTAACCGACAAGCTGAGGAGCTACGGGGCAGCCCACCGAACCACTATGCCTTCGGTCAGGCACGACACGAAGCAGTACGCCAACAACCGCGCGGAGGTCTCTCACCAACCGACCCGGCAGCGAGAGCGACAGATGCGAAGGTTCAAATCTGCCCGTCAGGCGCAGCGATTCCTCTCCGCTCACGGGATCATCCTGAACCTGTTCCGTCTTGGACGTCACCTCGTCAGCGCACCCAACCATCGCACGCTGCGAGATCGTTCCTTCGGCGTCTGGCGGCAGGTGACGTGCGTCTGCTGAACGCGGACTCTGCTATCGACCGGCACAGACTCGCTCCGACAGCGCTAAGTTGACAATACCTTCAAGACTACAAAGGTGATCACCGTGGCGACTGCGTATCCTGGCCCCAGTTGCACCAGCGCGATCAGCGTCGCTGGTGCGATGCCGCCCCCCTAGGGTTGAAACATAGAAGCGGCAGACTACTCCTCTCTCGAAGGCTTGGCACCCCTTTCGGTTGAAGCGAACGAACCTTTGGTTCGTTCTTTCTTGATCACATGCAGAGCTTTTGCGTACTGTCCGTGACAGCCGTCGGGACTTCCTCTCGGGCAACGCCCTGGGCCGTACATTCAGCCCTCCACATCTAGAAGACCAAGAGTGACGATGAACTGTCTCAAAAAGGTCCCTCTGCTACGTGGGTGGCGCCGTTGATCCACGGCCCGCGCTAGAGCGCGCCGGCGATCTGGCCTTGGCGAACAAAGCGACTCTCACGCTCATCGACGTTCTTCCTGAGAATGAGGAAGGGTCTTGGTTGATCGTTCCGGGGCAGGCGCGCCCTGACCAACTCATCACCCTCGTCCAGGCGCAGCATGAGCTCGAGACCCTGGCTGACATCACACTTCCTGGTGTCTCCGTCAATACACTCTTGCGGAGAGGAGAACCGTTCGTCGAGTTGATTCAGGAGGTGCTTCGCGGCAGCTACGACATGGTGGTCAAGACCGGAGAGGGGGCTCTTGGAGGGCTCGGAGGGCTCTTCGGGAATACTGCGCTCAATCTCATGAGGAAGTGCCCATGCCCCGTCTGGGTCATCAAGCCTGGCGATTTCCGCAAGCGTGGCAAGATACTGGCAGCTGTAGATCCTGACCCTCGGGGCGCAGGTAACTATGGCCTCAACGTGAAGATTCTTCAGCTGGCCTCCGCTCTCGCCAAGCGTTCCGAAAGTTCTCTGGTGGTGCTCCATGCCCTATGGGTTCCTCACCAGTCGACGTTGAATACTCACCTCTCAAGCGCTCGCGGAGGTGCACTAGAGGACCCCCGCGAAGGGGTCCATCGTGCGGTGAGCGCGCTGATCAGAGAACTGATCACTAGGAGCGGCGCCTTGGCCGTCGAACCCGAGCTCTGGATCGAGCATGGCCATCCCGCTGAAATCCTGACACGCGCGGCTGAATGTGTGGACCTCACTGTTATGGGCACACTGTGCCATACGGGGTCCGCAGGGGTATTCATTGGAAACACGGCCGAGAGAGTTCTGCGGCGCGTCACCAGCTCCGTTCTCACCCTCAAGCCGGATGGATTCGTGACCCCTGTTCGGCTCGAGGAGAGCGAGCCGCCGTCTCTAGAAGCACATCACCTTTGAGTTCTGTCCACCTAGTCCTACGTAGGTTCCTTTCCTTTGTACCAGTCCTGGTTCGGCGTGAACTCCGACTCACGAGTTGATGGCGCACGCGGAACAGACCCATGAGCCGGGAGACATGACTTGGCTATTGGAGAAATTGCAAACATCGAAAGCCGTGACAAGTCAGTCAAACGGCTCCTCGAGATCGGCAAGGACAAGGCGTATGTCCTTTTCGACGAGATCCTCGAACTCCTTCCGGACGAAGTGGCAGCCGCTGCTGCAAAGAGGGACGAGATTCACATAGCCCTGTCCGACGCCGGCCTTCCAATCATCGAAAGGCCGGAACATTATCTCAATCAAGCGGCCGACTCTTCTCGCGAGCTTGAGACAGAGGATGGCGTCCAAGCCGACTTTCAGTTTCGCGCTGATGAGAAAACCGGTGATCCGATCCTCATGTACCTACGAGAGATGGGCGCAGTGTCGCTTCTCGATCGCGATGGCGAGGTGGAGATCGCTCGCCGCCTCGAAGAGGGGGAGCGGCTCATCTTCGAGGCACTAGGCCAGAACTCGGTGATGTTGCGGCGGCTCCTCGAACTTCAGGAGCTTTCTCTGGAGAGGGCGCTCAGCTTCGACGAGACAGACTGGGTCGCCGATTCTCGGGACGACGTGAGGGCAACGGTCGATCACAAGATGAAGCACTTCGAGCAGATCCGCAGGCTCGGCACTCAGATCGAGAAGCTGCGACGACGGTGTAGGAAGACATCGAGACAAGATGTAGTCCTTGAAGTCGATCGGGAAACGGACCGTCTCGCCGCAAGGATGGCCGCCGAGATCCGCAAGGTCGACGTCGACCAGGAGCACCGCAACCGCCTGACCGACTGGCTGAAGCAGATCGATCGCGAGTTCTCTCGCATCGCTGTCGCCATTCGACGCACCGAGGCAGCACACAAACAGGAATCCAGCCGGGAGTTACAGACTCTTCACCGCCGACGGATCTCGAAGTACTGTAAAAAGCAGCGGGAGCTGGAGCAGCGGTACGGCACGACTCGGGCCCAGCTTGAAACGACGATCACCAAGATCCACCGTGGTGAGTGGATGAGCGAGCAGGCCAGGAAGCAACTGATCGTGGCCAACCTGCGCCTGGTCGTAGCGATCGCCAAAAAGTACACAAGACGTGCCCTGTTCCCCGACCTGATCCAGGAGGGCAACATCGGTCTGATGAAGGCAGTTGAGAAGTTCGAGTACCGTCGAGGGTACAAGTTCTCCACCTACGCCACGTGAGAGTGAGCACGATAATCGATGGGAATGTTGGCCATTCTGAGCACGGTAGGTGAGGGAAGGGTGTTTGGTCCCTCAAGTAGTGTGCTCAAGACTAGGTCCGTCGGCATCATCCCCGCCGAAGGCGGGCCGTCGGGGCCTGACGCGCAGTCCATACTTGTTCTTTCGCTGATCACGCTGAACGAGGGCTGACACGCAGCGATGGGATGAACGGCACGCTATCTGATGGGCGATCGAGGCGGTTCGCCGAGCTTCCATCGCGCTTGGGCCCCTGGTTGCGCCCTCAGATACCTTGAACGGAACACCCATTCCCACCAGACAACGTGATCGGGTTTCCTCGAATCGCCATCAAATACTGTGAACAAGACCGTCTGAGGCAAGTGGCAGCGAAACGCAGCTTCGGCTAAGTCCTTCAAAAGGCTACGCGACCATCACTTATCGTGATCGGACCGCCATCGATTATCGTGCTCACTCTCACCACGTGGTGGATCCGGCAGGCCGTCACCCGTGCCATCGTCGTACAAGCTCGTACCATCCGCCTTCCGGTCCACATGTGCGAGCGGATCAACAAGCTGAAACGCACCAAGGATTCACTGGTCCAGGAACTCGGCCACGAGCCAACAGCGAAGGAGATCGCAGATCGCATGGAGCTCTCGGTCTCGGAAGCACGCGGGTTAATGAAGATCACGCAAGAACCGATCTCACTCGAGACGCCCATCGGACAGACGAAGGAGTCGCGTCTGGACGACATCATCGCAGACAGTAACGCGGTGTCCCCCTTCGAAGCCTTGATCTCTACGAACTTGCAGGATCGGATGGCTAACGCGCTCAACTCCCTGTCGTCGCGGGAGCAGTTGGTGTTGCGGATGCGATTTGGGGTGGGAGAAGGCTCGGAGTGCACCCTGGAGGAGGTTGGCCGATCCTTCAACCTAACCCGCGAGCGCATCCGACAGATCGAATCGAAGGCGCTGCAGAAACTGCGGGAGCCGCACCGCGCCGGACGGCTCAGGCCGTTCCTCGGCAGGGCCTAAAGCTAGGAGAGATTTGAGGGGACAAGACCGAAGAGCGGCAGGGCGACACCGCCCCCGGGACTTCGAGGTGGGTGCCTTTCTTGAGCTGCGTATTCCGCACGCCGACCGAGGTCGGAATCAGTAGGTGGTGGACTTCTCGGCGGCGTCCGGCGTGACACTAGCGAGCGGCTGACCGCGAGGCAGACACCTGTAGCCTATGACCAATCCCACCGCCCCAGAAACCGCTGAGGCGGCCAAGACCGTGAGCTTCGCGGGAGCCAACATTGAGGCGTCTGAAAAAGCAAGCGCGCCGATGAACAGCGCCATCGTAAAGCCGATGCCTGCAACGCACCCAACCACGAGCACGCCCGCCCACGACACACCTCGCGGTAACGAAGCGAGACCGAGACGAACCGCCAGCCAACAGAAGGCGACGATTCCCAGCGGTTTGCCGACGACCAAGCCCAGGCCAACACCGAGCGCGATGCCGGTCGCCTCGGCCCCCCAACCGCTGAGGCCGCCAAAAGCAACGCCCGCGTTCGCGAGGGCGAAGAGCGGCATGATCCCGAAGGCGACCCAGGGGTGAAGTGCGGCTTCAATGCGGGTGACGGGCGGGATCGCTTCGCGGCGTGCGACATTGATTCGATCGAGCTCCGGAAGGAGCATACGCGGATCCCTTTCCGACGCGACTTTTTCGCGCATTCGATCAAGCGCCAGCTGCGTTTCTGCGGCGAAACCTTCATGACCGAACCACGATCGCACCGGCGTTAGAAGCCCGAGGATCACGCCCGCGATGGTCGGGTGAATCCCCGCATGCAACATCCCTCCCCAGATCGCGACACCTGCCGCAACATAGGGAGACGGGTTGCGCAGCCCGACCCGCTGCATAATAAAGACTGCCCCGAGTCCAAGTCCGACGATCGCGAAACCGGTCACTTCAATTCCGGAGGAGTAGAACAACGCGATGACGAGGATCGCGCCAATATCGTCAATGATTGCCAGGGCCAAGAGCAGCACACGCATTGCCGCTGGCACTCGCCGGCCGAGCAAAGCGAGGACTCCGACCGCGAAAGCGATGTCGGTGGCCATCGGGACTCCCCAGCCGCTCGCAGCAGGCGAATCCACATTGAGCGAGAGATAGATGGCTGCCGGCACCAGCATCCCTCCGAGCGCCGCGGCCACAGGGAGCGCAGCTCGACGGGGCTCAGAGTGTTACCGGCTACGAGAAAGCGCACTTAGTTGGCTGCGAGTCGGTTTTTTGTCCCCGCGAGGCGTGACTCAGGGTGTGGCGCAGATAGTCGAGGTACCCCTCGGGGGGTGGCGTCGTGGGGAGTTCTCGGAGGATGGGGAGAAAGTAGGCGAGGGATCGGATGGGCTGGAGCTTTGGTAGGCGCGGATCTCGGCATGCGCGTCGGGCGGAGCCGAGGAGGAGGGCGGCCTGGAGGACGGTGAGAGGCAGGTCTTGGTCGAAGAGCTGGTCGACGATGACGCGGTCGCCGTGGTGGAAGCGGTGCGGGGTGTCGGGAAGGAGTCGATAGAGGCGGAGGAGCTGGCGCCGATAGTGGCTTCGGGTCATGAGCGTCGTCGTGCTGCGCTCCGCCTTTTGGCGCGGTCCTTGGCCTTTTTTTCAGCAGCCTCCTTGGCCTCCTTGCGGCGATAGGAGTTAGCCTCGATCTTGACGATCTCGGCGTGGTGGGTGAGTCGATCGACGAGAGTGACGACGCAGGAGGCGTTGGGAAAGACCTCGGCCCATTCGGCGAAGGGCTTGTTGGTGGTGAGAAGAATGGGCTTGTTGCCGTATCTCCTGGAGACGACCTCGAAGAGGAGATCCGCGTGGCGGTGGTCGTAGGAGAGATAGCCGAGCTCATCGATTGCCAAAAGCGAGGGTCGGGTGTATTTGGAGAGCCTTCTCTGGAGCGCCGAGGGGGTTTCCTGGACGGCGAGATCGTTGAGCATGTCGGAGGCGGTGACGAAGCTGGCGGTGGCCCCTCGTTGCAGCGCCTGGTAGAGGAGGTTCTTGGCAATCATGGTCTTGCCGACACCGTTGGGTCCGAGGAGGATGACGTTGGTGATGTCGTCGAGGAATTGGAGGGTGAGCAGATCCTGGATCTGCTCGCGGTCGATGCGCTGGGGCCAGGAGAAGTCGAAGTCGGCGATGCTCTTGAAGAGCCCGACGCGGCTGGTGCGGATGCGCCGTTCGAGGCTGCGCCGTTTGCGCTCGGCCTCTTCTTTGCGCAGCAGCTGTTCGAGCCAGGGCTGTTCTCGGTAGGTGCCCCAGTCGTCGACGAGGGCGTAGAAGCCGAGGGATCGGGCGAGCTCTCGTAGTGGTTCGTCAGGGATCGTTGGACTCTTCCTGGGTCGGGCCATCGTCGTTGCCTCCAAGTTGGTCGTAGTCCTCGAGGTTGTGCGGTCTCACGGAGAGATCTCGCTGTTGGAGCTCCTGGCTGAGCGGCACCGGTAAAGCCGGGGGCTGACCGAGGCCGCGCTGGTGCCGTTCGAGTAGGAGCCGGACGGACTGGAATCGCGGTGCGTGGTTCAGGAGCGCTTCGCGCACGGCTTTGTCGAGTCGCTGGGGGCCGTACTGGCGCAGGAGTCGGAGCAGGCCGGCGGTCTGCGTTCCGAGGTTCTCGCCTCGCTCGGCGAGCTGCTGCATCAGCTCTTCGCATCGAGGCACAGCGGAAAACAGCCGATGGAAGCCCCGGTGTCGTCGGGCCCTGCGTTTGTGAGCGAGGAGCTCCTCGAGGTGTTGAGGATCGAGGATCTGCTCGCCCCGGGAGTACGAGCGAGGGTGCTCGGCGAGGAGCTCCTGGCCATCGAGGATCCGCACCCGATGCTCGCTGGCGAGGAGCGTGACGGTCCTCTGCACATGACTGTGCGGCACCGAGTAGTCGTTGAGGTCGAAGCGCACGATCGGCGTCTTTCTGACCTTGATCTCCAGTCGCAGGTCGGTTTCGAAGTCGTCTCCGGGAAGCTCAAGCAGTCGAGGTCGTTCCTGGGCCAGGGCGCTTTTCACGGTTCGCTGTCGGTCCTGCGGCCAGGGTCTGCGCTGCGACCTCTGGCACCATTCCAGGACCTGCCGATTCAGACGATCCAAATCGCTCACCGTTCGGGCGCCGAAGAACGAGCTTCGCAGGAAGCGGATTGCGCGCTCGACGCGGCCTTTCTCATTTCCCCGAGCCACCGCGGCGACGGTGGGAAGGAAGCCGTAGTGGCTGGCGAAATCGAGCAGCACGGGATGGAAGCGCACCGCGGTTCCCTGCCGCTCGATCACCGCGGTTCGCAGGTTGTCGTACAGAACGGTCCTGACGACGCCGTCGACGTAGTGGAAGGCCAGCTGGTGAGCGTGCAAGAAGGTTTCGAGACGAGTGTCGAGGGTGAAGTGCACGAAGACCGTGCGCGAGAACGACAGCACGAAGACGAAGGCATAGAGCCGACGATGTGCCCGGCCGACGCGGAGCCGACCGAAGTGGCCCCAGTCGACCTGCGCCTGCTCTCCTGGCAGCATGCGCAGCGAGAGAAACGCCTCGCGCTGGGGCTTCGGTCGCATCGAGGCCACCAGGTGGCGAAACTGATCCGGGCCTCCTGGATAGCCGCGCTCCACCACCATGGTGTAGAGACGGCTCGCCGGCAGTCGTGGGTAGGTCCCGAGCACCTGCTCGATGAACGGCAGGTAAGGATCGATCATCCTCCCTCGTCGCTGCTGGGGTAGCACGCCGGACTTCTCCAGCGCCCGGCGCACGGTTGAGGGGTGCAGCTGTAGCTGTCGAGCGATCGTGCCGACTTTCCACTTCTCGACCAGGAACAGACGACGGATCTCCCCGCGCAGCTGTGCGTCGATCACGCCCCTATCTCCGTCGGCAACGACGAAAGCTCGTTCGCACAAACTCTCGGCAGGCCTCTCCACACTGCATGCATCGCGGATTCCTCGGGTCGTAGCGCACTTCGCGCCTCGGAGTCTCGATCCGACACAGTGTCCTCCCCGAAGTACCGCCTGGGGTACCCTGATGCGTCACTTTCTCTGCCCGCTCGCGCTGGCGCCGACGGTAGCGGGCCTGACGGGCGGCATGACAATGCCGACCTCGGAGGCTTCGCTGGTACCGATGGCCGGCCGCCCGAGTCGATTCCCGACGAGCCACCAGAGCACAAGCCCGGCAGTAACGCTGGCCACGGTCACAGTGCGAGCACAGCGAGATACGCCGACGGCATCGAGCACAGTCGAAGAGTCGGTAGTCCGGTCGCATCGTCGCCTCCCATTCGACGACGACCCCGACTCTCTGCCATACTGCAAGCGCAGCTAATGCTGCGGTTTGGGGCAGAGCCCGGGGCGTTTTCTACTTCGCTTTCCCGGGCTCTCGCCGTCTCTGGTCGGCCTGCTCTATCAGAGCAGAGCCCGCACTGCAAAGCCCTACACCGACTCACGCATCTCTTCCGACCGCAAACACGCCGCCGGGACCACGCACCCGGACCGCCGTTCCGGCGGGATGATGCCGCCCTTCCTGAAGAAGGCCTAGCTTTCCCGCGGTCGCGAAGCCCTCAGCTCACTCCATCCCGGAAACTGCGCTCGCAGCCAACGGGATGCGCTTTCTCGCAGCCATCAACACAGAGAGTTCGCCCTCGAAAATCTCCCGTCGGACCTCGAGCCCGACCACAAAAAAGAAAACGACCATCAATATATCGTTGATCCAGAAGTGGACTGTGTGCGAAAAGGAATACTCGCCGAAGCCCAGGGAAATTGAGGTGTGAAGGAGGTGATCGTAAGCGGACGCCCACGGAGAATTCGCCCAGACAAGGGCGACCAACGCTGTGATCAGCAAGATGATCCCGCTCGACGCTTCCACATGAAGAAATCTCCCAACCGGCCCAACGAACTGGCGGGCGATGCGGCGAGCTCGAAGGGACGCGCCAGGTGGGAGACCGGCGGGACCGTTGTTCGTAGCCATCATTTTACCTTGGTTCCCGTCTCTGAACGTTAGGCCACGCCGGGTTGACCGACCGTCGGAAGCCTCCCCGACGCCTCGCCGCCCATCAGGGTCGCGATCCAGCGCAGATCCTCGGTGTTCTCCAGCCAGATCTTGACAATTCATTGTTAGGGGTACCGACAAAAGCATCCCTATCGGACCCCAGACCCAGCCCCAGAAGATGAGCGAGAGGAAGACCACCAACATCGGACAGCCCGAACCGTCGTCCCATCAACCAAGGCTCGACGAGGTTCCCGAGCATAACGTTCAAGACTACAAAGGTGATCACCGTGGCGACCAGGTATCCTGGCCCCAGTTGCACCAGCGCGATCAGCGTCGCTGGGATGGCGACAGCGATCGAGCCCAGGTTGGGGATGTAGTTCAGTATGAAGGCAAGCGCCCCACATAGCAGCGCGAAGTCGACGCCTAGGATAGCCAGCATAGTCGGCACCTTCCTGCGCTGAAGCCAGCTCAGCAGTGGAAAGGTGACCATCGCCAGGAAAAGTGCGAGAGCAGTGGCAGGATGAGGCCTGAGGCGGCCCGAAGTCCAGCAATCGCGATCACCACGCTGGCCGCCGTCAGCAGGACGGGTCGACCGCTGCCCTGTTCTCCCTCGGCAGCGGGTGGAACGTCGGCCATCACGACACCATGAGATGGCGATACTTCATGCAGCCGACCCCAGAGTCGCGAAGGAAAATCCATCGCAGCTCCCCGTCAGATGGAGAGTCGCTCTACGCGATCACGGCGCGAGAGAATGAGATCGAAAATCCAGCGGCCGTTGAAGACGGCGGTAAACACCGAGGCGAGGATGCCGACGGAAAGAGTCACGGCAAAGCCCCGGATTGGCCCGGTACCGAACTGAAAAAGAAAGAGAGCAGCGATGAGGGTCGTCATATTGGCGTCGAGGATCGGCGTCCAGGCCTTGGCGAAGCCAGCCGAGACCGCCGATTTCACAGTCTTGCCCGCCCGCAACTCTTCTTTGATGCGCTCGAAGATGAGCACGTTCGCATCAACCGCCATGCCGATGGTCAGGATGATGCCCGCAATACCGGGGAGGGTCAGTGTGGCACCGAAATAGGAGAGCAGGCCGAAGAGAATAACCACATTGAAGGCTAGGGCGAGCACTGCATTGACACCGGTTCGCCGATACACCAGAAGCATCGTCAGAACCACCAACGCGCCACCGACCCCAAAAGCCCGCAGGCCCTGGTCGATCGAGTCCTGCCCCAAGGACGGTCCGACCGTCCTCTCTTCGAGATAGACGATCCCGGCTGGGAGGGCGCCGGAACGGAGCACGGTGACCAAGTCCTCGACCTCCGTCTGACTGAACCCTCCCTCGATAACTCCTTCGTCTGTGATTTTTGACTGCACCACTGGAGCGGACTGCACCCTGCCGTCGAGAAGGATGGCAAGCCGGCGGCCGATGTTGGCGCCGGTTGCCTCGCCGAAGAGCCGCCCCCCTTCCTGACTCAAGAAGAAACGCACCACAGGCTCATTGAACTGACCCAGACTCGAGCGGGCGGTCTTGAGATCGCGCCCGGTAATAATCTGGCGACGCTCTAATCCAAGGAAGCCGGTCGCGATGACGGTACCGTCTTCTGCCTTCTGGTCTTGCGGGAAAATCTCGACCTCCTCCGGCAGCGAACCCCCGTATTGGGCCAAGATCTCGGCCTCTGAGGCCGCTGCACCCTGCGTCGGGTAGTCGACGAATCGGAACTCGAGGAAGGCTGTGTTCTTGATCAGCTCTTTGACACGCTCGGGATCGTCAACCCCTGGAAGCTGCAGCACGATTCGGTTGGTGCCGAACCCCTGGCGCTGAATCACCGGCTCCGCAACACCGAAGGCGTCGATGCGATTCCGGATTGTCTGGAGCGCTTGTCGTACCGCCTGTTCTTTGATGTCCGACTCTTCCTCGGGTCGCCGATGAAACAGCAGGCTCTCGCCGTCACGGCGAAAACTCCAGAAGGGAAGGAAGTCGTCAACAACCTCTTGGACCTTGTCGTTCCGATCTTGTCCCATTCCCCGTACCCGGAAAGAGCTCTCGTCGACCCGCGTAGCGCTCACACCTCCAGTACCTTTATCGTCGAGCTGACGTAGTAGGGTCTCGAGATCCTTTTCGGTTTCGGCGCGTAATGCGTCCTCCGTCTGCACCTCGAGGACGAGGTGGATTCCGCCGCGAAGGTCGAGTCCCAGGTTGATCTTCTCTGACGGCGGATACGCGAGAAATGCGAAGCCGACAACTACCACCAAGATGAGAATTCCCCTCCCCAATAGGCTCCGATTCAATTCTTCTCCTCCCTTGTGCCCTTCTCTAGTGAGATGTCAGCCCTCTTCCCTCTTCTGAAATCGCCCTGGGGCCTGTCCTCGTAGGGCTGGCCAGCCGTAGAGATTGCGGGGCGCGCTTTTTGCACCACCCGTCCCACCCTGTAGTTACTGGCAGCCAGCTCGTCGAGGACAGGCCCCAGGGCGAGGTCGGTACGTCTTCCGTATCAACCCATCTACCCACATTCTTGACGAGGCGGCTGTCACCGACACGATTCTCCAAGAGAAAGCCCTACCACGGCCTTGACCGTCTCGTCTTGTAGAGTGAGGGTAGGAGCTCAGCAACCGCCTCTCTGCGTGATCGCACCGCCCCCTTCTCCCATTTCTTGGCTTCAGCTCCCTGGCCAAGCTGGGCGTAGCATTGCGAGATCGTCTCCTGACAATCGGTCTGGTCCCAAGCAAAAGTGACATCGCTACCAGCGAGCAGGTCGAGGGCCCTCCTACAGACGCCGATGGCCTCGTCGTACACGCCCATATTCATCAGACAGAACCCGATGTTCGTAAGGCATCGGCCTCTGTCCTGATCCAATTCCGGATCAGAGAGCCGTTCTAGGATCGCGTGTGCCTTCTCGAACTTCAACAGCATGTGGTGTAGTTCCGACTCCGTCGTCGTCCCTCGGTCCCGCTGACGAAGACCATCGACCATCAGTGATCGAACAAGGTGGTGCTCGGAGGACGTGACCTGGCTCCCGAGTCGCTGGCGATCGGCGGCGAGTGCATCTTGCACCCACCCCGGAGTAGTCAAACCACCGCCTCTGGACTTTGAAGCCGCCTGTAACAGTTTGGGTGAGCTGCTTTGTCTCCCACAAGGACCCTCGGTTCGTTGCTACCAAAGACAATGCAGCAGAGCGAACAAAACTCCGACGATCCGCGGTCTGCCGCTGTGCGGGGGGCCTTGTGGTCTCTTTCCTTCGACCGTCTGCGAGGTGTGCGTGTTTTCACCTTCATATCTCTCCTCCCGTATAGCGTCGTTTCTCCTTCGAGGAGTACTCCTAGGTTTCTCACGACCAGGCTTATGGCTTTGATCATCGCTTCGTCCCCTTCCGAAGGACCTCTTCTTCCTGCACTTCTCACCGGCACAGTATTGGGTTGTATATACTTGAATCAAGAAAGAAAGATCGAAGGTTACGTTCGTTTTTTCCACACTAACGATGGCGATTCCGTTCCTGAACTTCCAGCACCTCTACTACTTCTGGATGGCGGCCAGAGAGGGAGGAATCTCGCACGCCGGCGAAGTGCTAGATCACTCGCCGTCGACAATCAGCGCCCAGATCAGCCAGCTGGAGAAGTCGCTCCAGGTGAAGCTATTCCGGAGGGTGGGAAGGAACGTTCGCCTGACCGATGTCGGTCAGATCGCCTTTCGCTACGCCGATCAGATTTTCGGGCTCGGCCGTGAGCTGACCCACGCCCTCACAGGCTGGGATTCGTCCGGCCCGCTCAGACTCCAGGTGGGAATCGCGGATGCGGTGCCAAAGCTAGTCGCCACGATGCTCCTAGAGCCTGCTTTCGCTGTTTCTCCGGAGATCCGGTTCACCTGTCGAGAGGGTAGCCCCGAGCCTCTTCTCGCTGAGTTGGCGCTGCATCGTTTTGATCTGATTCTCCTCGATGCTCCCGTCGACCCGAGATCCAACATCATCGCCTTTAGTCGGCTCCTCCGAGAGTCTGATATCGGGATCTTCGGAACTCCAGACCTGGTTCAACGGTACTTGGATAACTTCCCGGAATCTCTTGAGGGAGCCCCTGTTCTCCTGCCCACGCCTGACTCTTCCATCCGGCGATCGTTTAGTCGCTGGCTAGAATTGCGGGAACTCCAACCGCGAGTCGTAGGAGAGTTCGAAGACGGAGCCCTGATGCGAGCCTTCGGCGAGATCGGTGCTGGACTCTTCCCGGCGCCGTCGATAACGGCAAACGACCTCAAGCGAAGAGCTGGCGTCGACCACCTGGGCTCGCTCGTGGGTACCCACGTAAGCTATTACGCCGTCACCGTCGAGCGGCAGCTAGAGCATCCGGCCGTCCAGGCGATCTGCGATGCCGCTGCCGAGGTCGAAACGTAGGAGGCGGCAGCCTAGTCCTCCCTCGAAGTCGCCCTTTCGCTCAGGGGGAACGGATTGTTAGTTTATTCTTTCTTGATCACATGTCTGCTTCTACGTACTGTCAAGAGAACCGTTGGGAGGTTCACTCAAGCAACGCCCTGGCCCTTGGGTCTGACCCTCCAAGCCCCGAGACCAAGAGAGACGATGGACCGCTTCAAGAAGATCCTCTGCTACGTTGGCGACGACGTAGATCCACAGCCCGCGCTCCAGCGCGCTGGGGAGCTGGCACGGGCCAACGGAGCGGTCCTTACGCTCATCGATGTTCTCCCGGAGAGCCCGGTCGGACCCTGGTTAGTTGTACCCGGGCAGGCACGCCTTGGCCATCTCCTCACCCTTGAGAAGGACCGGGAACTCAAAGCTCTCGCGGCTGACGTCGCAGCCTCAGGACTTCGCGTCAAGACACTCCTACCGACAGGAAGACCGTTCGTCGAGTTGATTCGGGAGGTTCTCCGTGGCGGCCACGACTTAGTAATCAAGAGCGCCGAGGAACATGAAGGGGGGCTTTTCGGGAGCACCGGGCTCCATCTCATGCGCAAATGTCCGTGCCCCGTCTGGGTTGTCAAGTCTAGCGATGCCCGTAACTGTGGCAGGGTTCTTGCGGCCGTAGATCCCGACCCTCAGGGAAACGAGGAGAATGGTCTCAACGTCGCGATTCTTCAGCTCGCCTCTACGCTCGCCGAGCGTTCCAAGAGCTCTCTAAAGGTGCTCCATGCCCTGTGGCTTCCCTATGAATCGGAGTTGAGCGGCCCCCGTGCAAGCGCCCTCAAAGAGAACCTAAAGAACTACAGAGGCACTGCACATCGCCTCGCGTACACACAGATCGAAGGACTGATGGCCAAGTGCGGCACGCTAACCATCAAGCCTCAGCTCCGCGTCGAGCATGGCCGTCCTTCTGACGTCCTGGTCAACTCGGCCAACCGCGCAGATCTCACGGTGATGGGGACGTTGTCCCGAACAGGAGTCGCAGGAGTTTTCATCGGAAACACGGCCGAGAGAGTTCTGCAACGCATCACGAGCTCGGTTCTCACCATCAAGCCGCCAGGATTTGAGACTCCTATTCAGCTCGATCCAGGTCGGACTGAGCTGCGTTCTCTAGAAGCACTTCAGGAGTGAGTGTCTGTCCTTTGGGTCCTACAGGGAAGCGGACCTGGGAGGCACCCGTTTTGGGCCGCGGCCGAGCGCGGTCCTCAGCTGGATGCTAGTGACGACGGCCGGACGAGCATCCGCCATCGGCTGGATTGCCAGCATGCTGGCTAGTGTCGTCGTTGAGCCCACGCCACTCGAGGCCCGGCTACCGTAGGCGCTCGTCTCGAGCCTCAGCTCGAAGGTCCTCGAAGAAGTCAGTCTCGTCGACGATCTCGACGCCCAGCGCCGTCTCCACAAAGACAAATTCGCGATGGGTGAGCCACCGGACGAGAGAGCGACAGAGTCACGCTATCAAGAACTCACCTCCGAGAATGACGGCAACTAGATCCACAGCCAGCCCTGGAGCCCTGGTGAACGCGAACGAGTGGCACGGACGTCGTCTTCCTCCCGCTACTGCGGGAGACGCCTAGACGCTCTCCTTCCAGATGAGGAATGGAATCGACATCACTATTTCGTGAAAAAACGAACGAAACATTCGATCATTCTCTCTTGATTAATGGATGGCTGGTCCCGTACCGTCGGTGCAAGGTCGTGCGGGAGGGCACCCGGTTCGGGCACTCACACCGACGCGGGTAACACCAAGAGTTCAAATGCAGGAGCCCAAATCGATGAGCGAACTAACCACAACGACCAGCCCGCCGTGCTACGAGCCCATGACTCCAGCGACTAGCAACCTAGTCCTAGTGCGAACAACGGAGGAACTGGCGTCTCACGTTCGGGTTCTAGCAGCGCTGCCGGAAAGTGATGCCCCGGTTCTGAGTTGTTACCTCGATATCGAAGCGGGGAGAGAGGCGTGGGAGTCGATGCTCGAGCATCGCGTTGCCCTGCTCCAGCGGATCGCGAGAGGCGAGAGGTCGAGCACCTTGAGACGGCTCTGGATCGGATTCGCGCGTTTCTCGCCACAGGACTACACCGAGACACGCGCGGTGTAGCAGCCTTCTCTCGGGCTGGTCGGGATCCGTTCTTCTGCGGCCTACAGTTTCAGACGCGCACGCCGCCCTGGATCTCGTTAGACACTGTCCCGAACATCTACCATCTCGTCGAGCTCAAGGTGGGCGCATCGCTCGGAAATTGATCCACCCAACGTTTAGAAAGTGATCCACCCCCGGCCCTAACGCCGGTAGCTTGGTCTTGTCTACGGACTGAGCTACTGGAGGAAGGATGCTGAGCATGGATCAGGTTCATGTTATCCGCTACAAGGTGCTGATCGAGGGCCGGAGCCGGCGTTCGGTGGCTGTAGAGCTGGGTGTGAGCCGGAATACGGTTCGCAGCACGTTGAGCTCCGCGTCTAGGGGCTCTCGGCCGTCATCAGGGTTGCCCACGAGTGAGGGTCCGTACCTCCCGAGTTGTGCGGGGTAATCAGTCGTCGGTCCGCGAGCAACAAAACGACGAACTCGGGAGATAGTCCTTGGAATGTAAGAGGGATCACCTCGCCGCGAAAGTCCTACCAGAAATGATCCCCGACTTTCTCCTCGGTTTCTGCCATGGCCAGGTTTACAGCGACCAAGCGCAGCCCTAACCTGGGTGAGTGACCAAGCTGGCTTCGAGAGGGAAGGACTGTGAGAAGCGAGGCTTGCTGCCCGGGCTCGCGCTTCTCCTTTCGCGCCGGCCGAGATGTCTCGCCATGCTAGGTGGTCTGTCGAACGAACCACCCGAGGCGCTCCCAACGCCCAAGCCGCAACGACTTGTCGTGCTGGATAGTGCACGACTTACTTGTCCGCAGAGTTTCCTTTCGGAGACGCCACAAAGGACGAGCCCTCGAAGGCAGAGCCCATGAGAAACGCTCAAAGCGTAGTTATCCACAAGGCTTTCAACGCCATCGGAGTCGGCCTCCTGGAGCAGGCCCTGGAGAAAGAGAGCAGTAAAGGCTGTTCGCCATTCCTTTGTTCCGAGCCCTGTGCCCTGGAGCCGGCCTACATGCCGTTCGATTCGAAGCTGATCCTTGAAGGCAGCACACGACTAGGCACGTCGCTCGACGACAACCAGCCGTCGGCTTCCACTGACTACATCACCTTCGATCTCTACCCAGCCGAAGAGGATCTCCTAACGATAGGCTGGATGGAGACTCTGCTGCGGGCACTCTCGGTCTTGCGTGGCACCTTTGCCTTCGAGCTATTCGGAGCTGGTGGACACGTCTCCGTTCGGTTTGGTGTTCCGTTCGACCAGGAAGCAGGATTCCGGTCTGCAGTCCTTGGACACTTCCCTGCCCTACGACTTCGACAGCAGACTTCTCCGTTTCCCTTGACCCCTCCTGCTGCAGTCCACGAGATTGTGCCGGTCGGCCCGTATCACCGATGCTTGACACTTCTCGGTAGAGAAGGTGCAAGCCCTCTTGGTATTGCTGCATCTGCTATTGGTGCTCTGCTGCCTTCTGACCGAGGCATTCTTCAAGTGTTGATCTGTCCGGCAGACCCTACTCATGACTGGCATTACAACGTGGAGAAACTCTCACTCGCTGAGGAACGTGCCGCTCACCTGTCTCACCTCGGCGGACTGTCTTCCAAGTTCCAGTACGACGCGATCATGCCTCCTTTGCCTGATGCAGCGGTTCCCGAGAAAGTCCGTATTGATGTCGCCTTCTATGCCGTGGTCGCCAGGTACGCCATCTGGTCCGACAACCAGACCGCGAGAAGCGCCTTCGCCCAGGGTATGGCTCCAGCTATCGGCTTGCTGCGCTTCGGAAACCGGGCCTTCAGGACGTTGAGTCTCAGCGAGAATTCTGGCCCGCTTTCCGCTCATGAACTGGAGCGAATGGTGGCCAGGCGTCTGACCCACCGGCCGGGTCTGATGCTGACCTCTCAGGAGGTTGCCAGCCTCGTTCACATCCCGAACGCTCGTTCGCTCGCAATGATCCCTGCCTTCCAGCAACGCCGAGGGCTCGAGTGGAGCCCTCACCCGCCGGACAGGACGGCCCCCTCTACTCAACTCGGCTACAACGAATTCGCCGGCGTGGTCCGGCCGGTCGAGATTCCGATGAATGTCCGAGCCCGTCACACCTACGTGGCAGGGGTTACCGGAATGGGCAAGTCGAAGCTCATCGAGCGAATGGCCTGCGACGATGCGGCCGGTGGGCTTGGGTTCTGCTTGGTTGATCCCCACGGCGATCTGTGCATGGACATTCTCTCCAGGTTGCCGGAAGGGAGGATGCCGGATCTCATCTACATCTCGTTCTCGGAAGAGGGGTTGGTGCCACGGTGGAATCCCCTCCAGAGCGACTTGCCGGCCGGAAAGCTGGCGGACGATATTACCGGCGCCTTTCTCGCCCAGACGAGTACTTCCGGTCCCCGAATGGAGCACAACTTTCGGATGTTGGCCTACACCGTTCACCAACTGGGAGGAACGCTGGAGGACTTCGCCGAACTCGCAGGCCAGACCTCTCAAGGGGAGCTCCTCCGACAAACGGCCCTCGAGACGATCCCGAATTCCCAGGTTCAGCGGTTCCTCACGCAAGAGCTACCGAAGTTCAGCCCCTCAGAGCTTGCGAGTGTCCGCAACAAGCTGAGCAGGATCCTTCTCGACGACCAGCTCGGCGCGATGTTTCGGCAGAAAGAGAACTCGCTCCATCCCCGCGAATGGATGGATGAAGGCAAGATCGTCCTCGTCAACCTGGCCTCGGGACGTATCGGTGCCGACCACGCACATTTCGTGGGAAGCCTTCTCATCTCGCTCATCTTCAGGGCAGCGCTCACACGTGCCGACATTCCCGAGAAGGAACGACGTCCGTTTCCCCTCTACATCGACGAGTTCCAAGAACTCCAGGCAGCGACCATCGCAAACATCCTTGCCGAGGGTAGGAAGTACGGGCTCGCGGTGGTTCTGGCTCACCAAGAGCGAGGGCAACTCCGTGGCACTCTGGCCCAGGCAATTGGGAACGCCGCCACCAAAATTATCTTCCGACCCACCGAAGAGGACTACCGGCACGCCCGGCGGATCCTGGGCGGATCCATTGACGAGGCCTCGTTCCGCCAGCTCGGCGTCGGCGAGGCCTTCGTCGCTAGTGGCACTCAGGTCGCTTCACTGAAGACCGAACTTACAACGCTCCGGAGAGTCAGAGATCCCGCTCGCGCCGCGCTGGAGTATGCTCAAACACACTACGCTTCAGTGCGGACAGAAGGAACTGCCGATACAATGCGCCCCAGAAGACCCCGCGTATACGACCGTTTCGAGCCGGATCCCGACAACAATGAGCGTTGATCTCGACAAGATCCTCGACCTGATCGGCCAGGACTACATCAATAGGTCAGTGCTGTCTCAGCACGACCTGGCGCGGGAGTCTTTCAACTCCCCTCAGATGATCGTGGAGGAACACGACAAGTTCAAGTACATCGTGACCGCCTACGTGAAGCACCACATGGTAAGCACCGGAGAGGGAGAGCCGAGCGACTCAGCGGCTTTCGGCACCGCCAAGGGCATTCTCGATCGGGCCTACGAACAAGATCGCTACCAGGAGGGCTACCCTCGCGCCCAACAGATGGCGCACGACGGCACAGACGGTGGCATGAGGGGAATCCTGAACGAGATCGCCGACGGTTTGAAGCGGCGAGCGCTCGGCAACCACCTCGACGACGTCTTCCATGAACACATTGATGTGCTCTCGAAAGAACACAGCAAGGAACTCTCCCGGGCTTTCTACAACCGCTTCGGGTCGATCCTGACCCGTGCCGACCACGAGTTCGACGAAGACACCTTCGCCTGGAACACCCGTGCGGCGCTGGATTACTACAGAGCGCTCGTTGAGCAGGTCGTCGGGATCCACAAGAAGATGTGAGCAGGGTCACCGAGGCTCTGGACCTCATCCGCCAGAAGCTCTCCTGGACAGTCCTTCGGGACCTGATGCTCAAGTACGAGCGTATCCGCGAAGACTATGTTCCAGAGTGCCTGATCCCGGCAGATTCAGGCGAGCTATTCAGCGAAGTGACCCGCTTCGTGAGGCATCTACATCGGGCGGAATACGGGCTCATTCCGCCTGACCCCTGGGACACCAAGTGGGCCCGCGAGCTCTTGTTCGACGTGTTTCGAGGAAGAGGGTCCGCGATCCCAGAGATTGCCGCCTATGAGTGGATGAGCGGAGCGAATGGCCGGACGACACGCCACCTCCTCGATACCCTGAACGCAAGCATCCAGCAGAAGGAACTGAGACGCCACGTGCAGGATCTGATGCGCAGGCTGGGGTCGCTCACGCCGGAAGAGATGATGGCCCTCGCGGACGCCTACCGAGCCAAGCTGATTGAGGCTTTCCCCGAGTTAGAGATGACCCCGGCGGCGTTCTATACCCCCGACCATTGGGAGCGCACGCTCCTACGCGGCGCTCAGCTCACCCTTGAGAAGGAGCAGATCCCGGGAGGGCGACACGGGTAGCTTCAGCCTCCAAGCAACGACGACCGGAACTGGTAGTTCGGCAAGCGGAGCTGCCGAACGTGATTCTTCGCCCAAGGAAACTCGTCCCCCGACACGCCAAAATCGGCCAAGCGGACGCTAGAACCAACTCGGTGCACAACGACACGGGGCACCTCCGAGCCGTCCACCCCGCTCGGAAGAAGCACTATTGTCGCCGGCTTCGGCGTCTGAGGCAGTCGAAGAAACAGTGGAGCCGGCAATCGCCTCCGCGATGAGAGTCAGCAAGCAGTCGGCTCGGCGAAAAAGCCGGCGGAACTCGCGCTTGGTCGATACGGAACCGCTTTTGTCGATCGCCCAGATCAGCCAGGGGTACAGAGAGTAGTAGCGAACCCGGTCGGTCACATTTGTGATGCCGGGAAGAAGCTGTCCGTACAAGTTGATGCACGGCGCCTGGGCCCCTAGATGATCGAGGCCTGAGGCGCTGCTTGGAGGCTTGACCCAGCCAGTTTCGATCGCCAATCTGCAAGCCCTCTGCCGCCGCGAGCCTAGGCCTTTACCCTAGCTGCGAACTCTGGTAGCCGTTGATTCCGGAAAGACCGGCCGAGTCTACCGCTCAGGGGGAGCATTGCTGCAGAAGTGCGACATCGTCGGCTCCCTTCCTATTCGGTTATTGCGAAAGGACTCATGATTACTAACCGTCTGGTGGACCGCCAAACATTCCGATTCCGTCCTGAAGAACCAAGTCCACACGACCCGAGAGGAGCCCCGCCCCTTCCAACTGTCGCTGGACTCTCGCCCACGCCTTCTCAGCGGTGGCAACGACGACCACCCGGGAAACGCCGAAGAGCAGGTCTTGCCTGACGTTGTGCAAGACATCGCTCAAGCCAGTCTCGACCTCGATGGCAACGCTCTCGGAGTCCCGACTCGCTAGCACGTCCATCCGCCCCTCGTTGCGCTCAGCCTCGAGAGCAACGTCGTACCCTTCGCAACGAAACCGTTCGGCGTAGCGACGCTTCCAGAACTCGTGGGCAATGGACTCGGGCCTCTCGCCTTTGCTGCGGTTCGAGCATCGGGACTTCGAATTGGCCCGGAGCACCTTCCGCCGGGTCGAGCCCACCGAGACCTCTTGCTCTTCAATCACACCTAGCGCAAGCATCTTCTGCTTGAGTCGATGCCCCTTGTCGGCGGACACACCGAGGCGCTTGTATCGGCTATCAACACCGTCGTTCGGAAAAGCATAGATGTCAGAGAGTAGAAGCGCAGACAGCTCTTCGCAGGCCTCATCAGGCACAAGAGAGCGCGCGAGAGCGTCGTTCGCAGACTTCTGAGGGGATGCGGGTGCCGAGAGCGCCTCCTTCCTCTGCAGATGGGTCCTCAGCCTCTCATCGGTGACGGACCCCTTCTTGATCGGAACCAGCGGAAAGTCGACCAGAAAGGGCTCGTGCCATCGGTCCTGGAGCTTCACAACTCCGCGCCCAACAGGAAACCGGCTGAAGTGCTTGGCGTCGTCCGGGCTCATCAACGAAAGAGCCCCGGCTTTCGCCATGTCTTTCGGGTCCTTCAGGTTGAGACAGATGCTGGCGTATGTGTTGCCGAGTGCAGCACTAGACATGAGGTGCGGGTGCTGATCGACAACGATCATCGCCATGCCAATCTCACGGCATTGCCGGAGGAGCATCTCCATCACAGACTCGCGCTGGTTTCGGTGGTGGTGAAGAACGTGGTGTGCTTCTTCCACCACCAACACAAGCTTGAGCTTTTCCCGCTCAGGAGCCGCGAGGCGCGCGTGGTAAATCCATAGCGAAAGCAGAGGCAGAAGGAATCTCTTGTTCGCCGCCGACAGAGCGTCGAGCTCGATGATGGAGCTACTCTCTAGGAGGTTCGCGACCATTCGGGCCTGCGTAAATCCGTCCGTGCTGGGCACAGCGAGAGATGCAGTTTCGAGAGCCCGCATCGCAGAGATCTTCCACCCCCTCACCCGCTCTCGATCGGGAATTGAGCGCAGTCTCTCCTGCAGCGACTTTAGAGTTGGCTCTCTCTCCTCGTTGAATTCGTCGAGGAGAGCCCGTTGCAGGAGGCTGCGAGCACCGTCCCCCAGAGTGAAGGCGTCACCAAGCGCGTCGACTACGAGGTTCGTGTAGACCTCGGATTCGAGGCCCGGTGGAGGCAGCAGCGGATTGAACGAGAACGGCGCAAGGCTGCGACCGGGAGTAAAAACGTTCACCTTCCCTTTCAGCAGCGGAATCAAGTGTCGGCCGGTCCGCTTCCAGTCCAGAAAGACGAACGGGATCTCGTTCCGGGCCAGCTGTTCGAGAAGATGAAAGCAGACGTTGGTCTTGCCGGCGCCGGACCGGCCGAAGATAGCTACGTTCTGAAGGAGTTCTGAATCCCTGAGGCCGGCCGGCCACTTGGGCTCTTCGTACCGGACCATGCCGAGCCGGATCGGCCCAGCGATCTTTCTCTTCGAAGGCAGCGACAGGAAGAGTTTCCTGGGATCTCCTAGCCGTCGATATGCGGTGAAGGCAATCTGACGTTCCAAGAGGGAGACTGTCTTGGCGTCTCCAAAGTCCAGTGCACGTCTCCATCGAGGCACCCGACGAGGCTCCAACGGTGCGAGTTTTCTGAGCAAGTCATCGGTCTTCATCAAGAGGAACCACCTGGTTGTAGCGTTGAACTAGCGAGAGGAGTTCGAGTCCATCCCGCTGCAGGGCCTCGGCTTCCTGAAGTGCGAGTCGACGTCGCTCACTTGCAAGGCTGAGTAGGCTCTTCTTCAAAGCCAGCTCTTCCTTGGAAAAGGGGGGAGACATCTGACGGATCAACGCGAGGTCGCTTCCTACAATGCACTCGTCGGCCACGATGGAATCCCGGAGGTGGAGAAAGAGCGCCCTCTCCTTGTCAAGCCTCTCGAGAGCGGAGCCGATCTCTGCGGCGAGCGCCAGTGCGATCTCGTCGTCACACGGCTGAGTGAGTGCTTCGAACGCGATACGCCGTGCTTGGCTCTCAAGGCGGCGCAAGGGTGATGACCGCCCCTGCCCACGGCTAGGCGGCCGATCCACTATCCCTCCTGCCGTCGGCAACGTGCAACAGTCGCTGGAGTCGGGCGCCTATGTCGGTCAACTCGTATCGCGGATGAGCTTCCATCCGCTGCCGAACAGGGCGAACAACGCCCTTCTCGACGAATAGCCGGATGACATCGCGAACATTGTTGGCGCTCATTCGAATACTCGGGGTCCAAGAAGCGCGCTCGACGTTTGATGTCGGCGGGCCGTCTCGGCTGATCAAGAGCCTTCAGAACTGCGGCGCGGTGACTGAAACAGACCCAACCGTAGAGCCCCCAATCCTGGGCCACTGCAGTCTCACGCTCGGGATGTTCTAGGGAGCACCTCCGGTAAACGCGGCTTCGCCGAGCTTCAGGGTTGAGGCAACGAACCAACCCCCGCCGGCGTAGCGTTCGCACCGCTGATCCACTCTCGTCGAGCGACAGCGACAGTCTCCGACTCAACTGCTTCACAGTGAGGGGGTCTGCCAGCTGGCCTAGCGCGTCCTCCACCAATTGAGCGCGTTCAGTAGGAGGAGAGCTATCGCTAGCAAGGTTGGCTTTCATCGTCAGCCGGCGGATTCTGGCTGGATGTCGGACGTTCGTCTGCAAAAAGCCCATGAGGCCTCTCCAGCCGCGTCACTCTCTTGAGGGTTCAACCGATTCGCCGGTAGACAACGGGAGTGGGGGCGAGTACTTAAGTGTTTCTCCTTCGCAGTGGTAACAGGCCCTTGGGCCGAGCCGAGCCCTCGTTCTTCAGGCAGCGGTCATCTGCAGCCGGGGCCTCAGTTCAAGGTACTTAGGAAACGGCGAACTGACGAGCACCATGGCAAGCAGATGTACCTATTGCAGAGCAAAGATAGAACTAGGCGACGACGTCGTCGTCGGCCAGCACGGCGTTCTCGGCCCCCGGGGCTTTGTGCCTCTGGATAAGCCGATTGTCCTATGTTCGGAGGCCTGTCTCGTCCGGCACTTCGAAGACACGCCGTCCATGCCACCGAGGATCCCGTGAGCCTTCGCCAACAGAACCGGTCGCCGGCGAACGTGCCCCCAGATACGCAATCAGGCGCCTCTCGCGGAGACTTAGGAGAACTGATTCTGCGCGAACTAGCGCTACTCGAGAAGAAGGTCGTTCGCCTCAGGAAGGAGAGCTGCGGTGAGGCAAAGCAGCCTCCACTGAAAGAGGGAGGTCCGCCCCGTCCGAGACCTTCCTGACAACCAAGAGCATCCGCTTCATCTGCCCCTCCATGGCCTCCAGTCGTTCCTCTAGGAGGGTCCTGCAGCTTTCGGCGTCGGCCAGGCGTTTCTCCATCTCCGTTCGCTCTTCACCGATGTGGAGATCGTCCTCCGTGATTGTGTCCGTCATGCCGAGGAAGTGCGTGTAGTACTCGATCATGCTGCCGCGCTTCCAGCCGAAGCGAAACTTCAAGGCTGACTCGGACTTGTAGCGAGCCAGCCAATAGCAGGCCGCCGAGTGCCGGAAGTCGTAGAGCGTGAGCCTGGGAAAACATGACCCTCCAGGGCTTCGCCCATCCCCCAGCACTCGTCGTGCGAGGTCTTTGAAGTAACGGTTGACGACGGTGGGATTGATCGGGAAGACGTAGTCGTCGCCACACAATTGGTGACTGTTGATATGGCTCCTCAGGAGGTCTCTACAGAGGAGCAGATTGATTCTCCGGCCGAACGTCTTACTCGTCTCCTCCCGGATCTGAAGTTTCGAACAGTCGTGTGAAAGATCGTTGACGCGGACGTTCACTAGCTCGGTGGGGCTCCGGATGCCCGAATCGAACAGGAAGAGCATTAGTACGCGATATCGATGTTTCGCGTGCTGGCTGAGCAACTGGACTTGCTCGTACGTCAGATAGACCCAAGGGGGCTTCTCGGTCCGCGGGTCCAGATCCAGGCAGATGTCGGGGATCTCTACACCCCGCTTTCGTTGCACCTTCATGTGCCAGTGCCAGAACGCCTTGAAGACCTTCACGTAGTCCCCAGTAGATCGGTAGGGACGGCCATCTCGACGCGGGAGAGCTCCGCTACGCATGCTCCCGAACAGGTCGTGAATTTGCTCATCATTGACCTCAGTCATCCCGCCTAGTAGGTACCTAGCCTCAGCCTGCTTCGCTAAGAAGACGAGTCGGTGCCGAAGGTTGTTGAGGCGGGCATAGCCTCTCGGCCCTTTCTTCGTTCCCCGCCCGATGTTTCTGCCCACTTCCATGTCTCCGATGAAGTTCAGAACCAGGCGAGAATCCGCCACTGTGAGATCTGGGATGCCCTCTCTTGTCGACATCTTCCAAGCCAGGTAGCGACGCTTGTGATTATAGGGATCTCGTTTCATGCTTCACTGGGAGTGGGCGCTGGCCCCTTATGGGTGCTCGCCTGATTTGCCTGCCGTTGTCCCCGCCGATCTGCGAAAAGGGTCGAATGCCCCGTCCGGGCACTAGACTGTTTCCGCAGATTCGGTGGGCATCGGCCACTTCAATCGTTCAAGGGAAGGGCGGGAGGCCGGCGCCAGCCAGGTGTGTGGATGCCGGGCAGCACTGTGGCGCACACCCTTCTTACAGTTGCTGAGATCAGTCGACTATTTGAATCTTTCGATACCGCATGCCGATTGCCACGAGGGGCCCTTCAGGTTAGCGGGCCGAAGAGCGTTCGACACTCCGGGCAAACTGCAGAGCTCGGTCGCGACGCAGTCGCGGCTCCCTTGGCGCAAAGCCTCGTCCCACACCTCCAGAAGAAGAGATAGTGCTCGCCGAGCAGGTTAAGGCCGCATGACGTCAGCTGGTAGCGCTCTCTGCGGCTGCAGGACCTACAGAGATGCCGAAGGTATGCGCGGGGACCGTCGATCGGCAGGCCGCAACTCGGGCAGTGGTCTTTCACAAAGACCACCCTGGGCCGCGGACTACTTAATTCTTCCTGTCTTCCTAGGCACGCAGCCACCTTCTGGGGGCGCAGGGACCGGCTATGTCTTCGGCGAAGCCTTGACGCGACGAGTAAGCGCCAGTGGTTTCGAGGACCACAATCCCTCGACGAAAGTGATGGACTCGTAGAAGTTGTCGAGCGGAACAAAGGCGCCCAAGCGCTCGACCCCACTTTCTCGAGCGGACCGGATCGTTCCTCGGCGTTGAGTTCAACTACCAGTCCCGGACCTTGAGCTGGCGAGTACCAACGATCTCCGCGAGGTCTCGCTATTCAGGACTGCAGTCGGTGCGAGACACGTTCCACTGAAGCGGAGGAGGACTCAGGGGGCCATCCAAGCAGGGGATTCGTGGAGCCGCATCCCGGCGAAGTGGACTCCTCGCGGGGCGCGGGCGATCGCCGGGTGGGTCACCCCCTTGGGCGAATGCCGGCGATCTTAAAGTTTGAGTACCAGTACTTAATTCTTGCGGAAATCCGGTCACTATATCGAACGGATGCGCGGATCGGTGCGGCTAGGCCCACGAGGGCGGTTTGCGTGTACTGCCCGGGATGATGGCGACCCTGCCATGTAACGTCAGAACCCTGCCGCCTTGGCACAAGCAAGGCGCCGATGGACTCGACCGTCGCCCCGAACCATTGCAGAGGCCACAGACAAACGATGGTGACGTAGCCAGAAGCAACCCTAGCCCGCTGGAAGAGTGGATCGCGTAGGCCTCTCTTCTCTCCTCGATCGACATCTCCGACCTGACTACAACTGCCCGATGCTCATAGTGGCTAGCTGACCACTCAACGTACACCGCCGCGCTGGTGCTGCTGACTACTTCGATCGTCGGAAGCGTCGGGATCACCCATACCAGAGCCTCCTGCCCAAAGTCGGCTCGCCCACCGGGCAGACTGCTCGCAGAGAAGTGCCTCTCTTGCCACCCGAGTTTCCAGCAGTATGCGGCGGTCTCATCCCGCTGCAGAGCGCTCAGGTCGATAGGTAGCGGTGGTCGATCATCAGAAGGCACCAGGCTCTCCATTCCGGTCTTCCAGCAGTCAACGGCGGCCCTTGGATCTTCGGCTGCGACCTGCCAACGGCGCAGGCCCCAGCAGATGTGCACCAGCGTGTAGAGCTGCATAGGAATGCTCCTTTCAAGGGTGTCAGCGAGGGAGGGTCAGTCTACCCCCTCGTCCAGGCCCGGACCGAGAACGGGAGGCTCCATCCGGCCGAAGTAAGTGTGGGGACAGCCCTCGGGCATCGGGGAGCCGGTCGCCTGTTATCGGCGGTCAGAAAGCGCGCTTCCTAAACGCCGTTGACAGTCGCCTCCAAAGTGCGGGGCGCTCGGCCTAGGCGAGCAGGCCTGACAGCCTCCGGCACTCAGAGCAGACAGCTGAAGGAGCCTGTCGCTCCTTTCCACCCCCGTCCCGGCCTAAGCGCACGCCACATTTTCGGCAGAAGAGGTGGCACTCGTCTCGGAAGCCTGGACCTGGGGAGGCTAGCTCGTATCGTTCTCTCTGACTGCAGTCCCGGCATAGATGCCGCAGGTAAGCTCGAGGTCCGCTGATCGCCTGCCCGCAGTAGATGCAATGGACTTCCATGTGGGCATCAAGAACGCCGACATATTTAAGTGTATGGATTGTGGCGTGCTTCCTCAGAGCCGGTCACCGAGGCGCCCGCGATCTCGAAGTGGCCGTAGAGCTGCTGCGACGAAAGTGCCCCAAAGACCCACAGCAACGCTGTGAACGGCGACGAGAAATCGCGCGTTATGTCGAGCTCTACATAAACGCGTTTCCTAAGCGCCGTTGACATGAAGAGGGACAGGCGCCGTCGCCGACCGCGAAGACCGTGGCAATGCCTCGTCTCGGGGGACTCCATCACCGTTACGGGTGGCGGAAGGCTGCCGACGGACCCAGCTCCTCTTCAGCCTCCGCAGGCTTGCCTTCTAGGAGCTACCGACTTCGATCGTCAGCGACACCGGCAGCAGCGGTACCCGTGCCTAAGAGTTCTCTCATGTCAACGGTACTGTCAAGTTGTCTTCGTTTGAAGTGAGATGTGGCGCTGTCGAAGGTGCCAGCTCGGATTCAGCAGGCACACGTCACCCGACGCCAGACGCCGAAAGAACGATCTCTCAGCGTACGGTGGTCGCCTGCGCTCACGAGGTGCCGCCCGACGCGGAAAAGGTTCTGGATGACTCCGTGAGCGGAGAGGAATCGTTGCGCCTGGCCGGGCGACTTGAAGCGGCGCATCTGTCGCTCTCGCTGCCGGGTCGGCTGATGGGAGACCTCAGCCCGATTGTTCGCGTACTGGCTCGTATCGTGCCTGACGGAGGGCATGGTGGTCCGATGCGCTGCGCCATAACTCCTCAGCTTGTCGGTCACCAGGAGCACCGGTTCTGCCCCTTGGCCCTTCAAGAGCTTGCGGAAGAAGCGTTCCGCTGCTTTTCGATCACGGCGTGGCTGCACGAGGATGTCGATCACATCTCCGTCCTGATCGATGGCACGCCAGAGATACTGCCTCTTGCCCTGAATGGTTACGAAGAGCTCGTCCAGGAACCAAGTGTCACCTAATCGCCCTTCTCTCCGCTTCAGCTTTCTGGCGTACTCGGTACCGAACTTCCAGCACCACTGGCGGATCGTCTCGTAGGAGACGGTGATCCCGCGCTCCGCCATGAGATCCTCGACATCTCGGAAGCTCAGACAGAATCGGTAGTAGAGCCACACGGCATGAGTGATGAGCTCCGGCGGGAACCGGTGTCCGCAGTAGCTGGGTTTGTCGCTCTTCATCGGTCCAGTCTGACCACGACCGCCTCAACTTGACAATGCCGTTGGCGCTGAGGGAAGCGCCACTTGACTCCAACCGATGCCGCCAGCCTGTCTGGAGCACCGAGCTTGGCGGTCTCCCAGTAAAGCTCGGTCAACAACCGCAACCTTTCCCCTACAGGATGGTCCCACACAGCCGCATAGAACCAGGTGTTCTTCTTAGGCTCTTCATCCTCCCCGATCCATGTGTGCCCAAGGTTCAGATAGAAGACTTCGCGACCGAACTCCCATCCTCCCCTGAGACGCAGATCCACATTGACCGCACCAGCACCCCAGCCCCGATCGGAATAGCCGGTCGGTAGCTTCACCTCGAGGGTCGCGCTCGCCCTCAACGGCCGACCCCGCAAGACCCTCGGCTGGAGAACCCCTGCCGAAGTCTTCGATGAGCTTGTACACTCTGCTCACCAAGGCAACGTTGCGACGACCCCTTGAACCCAAGGTATGTGCCTCGATCGGCTGTAGGGACATCGCCGGAGACCAAGGGTGGGATCGCCCAGCCAGGTATGGCACATGCAAGGAGTAGCGATAGATACCAAGCTGTCTTCATCAACGGCCCACAATTCCTTGACCTTTAGTGAGCAGGTAGTAGATCGCCCCTAGCACGACGCTCGCAGCGAGATTTCGCGCAATCGTAGCGTTGTTGTTGGATGGTATTTTCGGACAGCGAGCCCGAGTCATGACCGCGATCCGAGTTTCCTTTTGTACAGCACTAGTCCTTTTGCTCGTGTCTTGCACCAACGGAGCTCAAGAAACGAGCTCGACTTCTTTGGGATCTCTCGCTGGACACATTCGGCTACTCGGAGAGGGAGTACCGACCGCTACGGTGGTCGAGAACACCACTGACCCTGAGGAGTGCGGTTGCGAGCATTCGCTGGAAGACTTGTTGGCCTCCGCTCGGACTCGTGGCATCCAGAACGTCATTCTCTCCATCAGCGGAGTCACCCCTGACAAGATCCCGGAGCTCGAGCCAGAGCGGCTCGTGATGGATAATGTCGAGTGCCGCTTCTCCCCTCACGCCGCGGTGCTTACCGTGGGGAGCACTCTCGAGGCGCTCAACAGCGATAGCGTCCTGCACACCACTCACCTCTACGGGCCAATCGAATCCAACATCGCTCTGCCGTTTCAAGGCAGCCGTGCCTACGAGGTATTGGACAAGCCCGGGATGATCATCGTCAAGTGCGACATTCACGGTTGGATGCAGGCCTTCGTTCGTGTTGACCCGCACCCCTTCCACGCCGTGAGTGATGCGGAAGGCAGCTTTAGGATCGAGGGCATTCCGCCAGGTGACTACACCCTGGAAGCATGGCACGAGAGGCTCGGCACGCAGGAGCTGAACGTGAAGGTTGTCGCCGGCAGAACTGAGACGGTAGCATTTGAATTCGCATTAGAAACCGGTCCGACGAACTAGAAAGTGAGGAGGGTTAGAAGTATGACTGCGATCAGAATCTTCTCTTGTACAGCGCTGGTTCTCTTGCTCGTGTCCTGCACCAACGGAACTGCAACCAGTGGTAGCGGAGCTCAAGAGGACAGCAGCACCGACGCTCAACCGACGAGCCTCCGGCAACAGCCCGGGACAGAGATGACTCTCTACACGCCTGAGCAGCACGATCTGTACGATGGCCACTTCGTGCTCTCTGCAGGAGGTGTCTACCAGGTGGGAACCCTCTCGGACTCCCCTGGGTGGAACCACCTGGGTAACGACGCCTCTGCCGTACGGAAGGTTGAAGGAACGGTAGAGATCGATGTCAATGAACGGGAGAACACGGGCACCTTCGTGGCCAGGCTCGGGCTACCAGAGGGACAGCTCGTCATTGAGCTCGAGCGCTTTCACGAGTCCAATCCCTGCCAGAACGGAGGTGTAGCCGCGTTCATCTACGAGCATGGTGACTCAGGATGCGGGGATACGAACTGGCCAAAGACCGTGATCTACATTGCGGGGTGGGGCTTTGGTAAAGCCACTCTCGATGGCGAAGCGCTCTACGAGAACTATGAGATCCACTTCATGGTGACGCAGGGCATGCGGGATCGGGAGACCCTCAAGGTCGACTACCCCCTTCTGAATAAGAAATCGCAGGCGGGAGCTGTGAACCCAGCGACGCAGCAGCTCGATTTTTTCATCCGCAGTCCAGAGACCGATGACCGCAACAACCCCACACGAAAGGTCTTCGACCATTTCTTCGCCATGGAGGTGACCTGGAAGTAGCTCGCGTCTCGTCGGCTCTCCGGCGCGTTGTTCCGCGCGGGAGAGCCGATGGCACTGGTGGTACTAGCTAGACGGGCCGCTCCCGGGCTCTGACTTGCCGAACGGGCTCGTGGAAGTCTGGCTTTCCTTCTACTGGGCCACTCGCCATGGCGAAGTACTCGGCCAGCCTTTGAGCTCCTCGCGGGCCCATTCCGAGCTCTGGTCTGTGTGGCAGGACGTGCACGGGCTCGGGATGCCGTACTGCTCCGTCATCGATGGGGGTATGAACTTGAAAGTGTGACTGCGCACCTTGACCTCGCCGATCGTTTTGGCGATCTTCGGCATATGACAGGCGATGCACTGGCTTCCTTCACTTTCCGGAGCATGATGGGTGTGCTCTTCGAGCGTACCGCCGGGACCGTTCGGGGAGCGAGGGCCATGACACTGCAGGCACAGAGCATTGTCGGGTCTGGTCAGCTCCGCGCCGTGCTCGGTTCCGTGTACGTCGTGACAGGCGGAGCACTTCACTCCTCGCGTGTACATCACGCTGGAGACATAGTCGTTCCCCTGCATTCGATTCTTGTGGGCGGATCCGTCGGGCCAATGAGTGAACGACTCCTCGCCGAGATGGTGCTCCTCTAGCTTCCAGAAGTCACTGAGCCGATCGCCGGGCTCGTATCCGACCGGCCAGTCATAGTACGTGCCGGCGATCGGGTTGGTGAGGGGCTGCCCCTGAGAGTGGCATTGAATGCAGACGTCGGCCGCTCGCACGTAGTCGAGCCGGGCTGGATTGGTGATGTTCTCGCTCTGCGGATCGGCGGCGTGTGCGCTCCCAGCGCCGTGGCACTTCTCACAGCCGACATTCCACTCGGTGACTTCTTTGGTCTCGATGTCGTAGTTGGTCGAATGACAGCCATCACAGAGAGGCCCGGTAGGCCTTTGCATCTGATCCGCGGGGTAGTGCTCCACCCACCAGTCGGTGCCCTCTCTGACGTAGTAGGTACGCCACTCCCGGTTGGTCACGTCCCACTGGGCGGGAAAGACGTAGTAATCGCTGCCGATCTTGGTGAAGTAGCGTTGTTTCCACTTGCTGCCGTAGGTGAAGACGATGTCTTCCTTACTGAAGGTCACCAACTCATGGGGTGTCAAAAAGTCGCCTTTGATGGCCTCGGGGCGCTCCTTGACGTCTTGCAGGATGTTGGCCATCCGAGTGTTTTTCCAGCGGCTATAGAGGCTCCTGTGACAGGACCCGCAGGCCTCCGAGCCGACAAAAGCCTTGCCGGTATCTTCGGCAGGAGGCTCGACCTGCCCGGCAGCCGGAACTTGGAGAACGATCAATGCGAGAACGGCTGCGTACCCCAGCTTCGCAAGGGGTCGGAGCCGTAGGCTGTCCCGTCGCCCTCGGGTCTCGAGGCCGGCTCTTCTCCGGTGCCTGAATGAGCATCGCATCGCGTGCGCTCCTTTCGTTCGTGCTGTCCGCCGCTCAGAAGGTTAACTGAAGTCCCAGGAAGCCTAACCCGCCGGCCTCGACACGGGCTCCGGCAACACCACGCCCCCCAGCCACGAGGAGTACCAACCCTCTTCTCAAGTCGTAGCGTATCCCTAGGTTGGCTACCCAGACGCCCTCTCCCCCGGAAACCGGCTCGGAGCCCCACACCTCCGCGAGGAGCTCCAGTTTAGCCCCTAGCTCTCGTCCCAGCGCTACGCCGAGGACGAGCTCGTCGCCTGGATCCGACACCAGGTACCCGACCTCCAGGTTCATCGAGACCGGACCCAGGGGTTGCACGAACTCAACCGGCAAGAAGAGGGTTGTGTCCCCCTCCACTAACCCTCGTTCGACGGAAGAGCCGGGGCTCGCGAACTCGAGCTGTGGGTAGATGGAAATCGATCTGCCGGTATCGCCGCTATCGTAGAATCGCCATTTGACGCCTACGTTCGAAGGTCCGATACCGCTCCGCGTGCGACCAGACTCGTCCACCAACAGCCAGGGCACCTCGAACTTGAGCTGCACCCGCTCACCCACACCATAGTTGAGGTCGACGACCGGCGCTGCCCAGACGATCTCCCCGTCCCCGTCTGAAAACTCGATGGCGAGGTTGAGCTCCCAGTTGCCATCGCCCGGGGTCCCGGGATCGTCGGTGAGGAGGGGGGGTCCGCCCTGAGCCAGGATTCCCGGAGCGCCGGCGAATTGAGCGATGGCAAACCAGAGGAGCGCAGAGCCGATAGCAGCACGATTTCGACTACCGCCCTCCCGCAGGCTCATCAGCTCTCTCCCGTCACGGCTGGCATTCGGCGGAGACTAACACCCAAAGGCGCTCACTTTCTCTTAACGATCGTGTTACAAGTAGCCCGGTTGTAGAGTGGCTGGCTAGAAAGGTGCCCTGCATGAAACACAGAACGCTCGGTCCGACCGTCCTATTGCTTCTCTGGGCTGTCGCCTGCAGTGAATCCGGGGGCAGCGATGACCCGGCGGCGGCGAGTGCGCGACCTGATGCGAGGTCCGCCCCTGCCACACCGCCAGCCGCCGCAGGCGAGCAGGCTCGCCTGGACGGCGTGCCGTCTTCACATCTGTACGACTTCGAGGGAGACACGGTCGGCATGCTTCCCCACGGCTTCTCAGCGGCCCACTCAGGTCGCGGTGCCGAGGGCCGGTGGGAGGTGATCGAGGCCGGCGCTCCGTCCGGCCACCTCGCAGTCGCGCAGCTCGACGTCGATCGCACCAACTACCGCTTTCCGCTGTTGGTGCTCGACGCGCCTCGGGCGCGCGATGTGGAGCTGTCGGTGATGGGCCATCCAGTCTCGGGCACAAAGGACCAGGCCATCGGCTTGATATGGAGGTACCAGGACCCCGACAACTACTATGTCCTGCGGGCGAACGCTCTCGAAGACAATGTGGTCCTCTACAAGATGGAGAACGGCGAGCGGACAGATCTTCCTCTCCTCGGCAAGGGACGTTCCTACGGCATAGACGTCGACGTGCCGTTGCGGTCCTGGTCGAAGCTCGGCGTGCGCGCAGAGGCGCAGCTCTTCACTGCCTTTCTCGACGGTCGCGAGCTGTTCCAGGTGACTGACGAGACTTTCCAGAATCCGGGGCGCGTGGGCCTGTGGACCAAAGCCGACAGCGTCACCTGGTTCGACGATCTGCGATTGGCGACCTTTGATGAAGGGGCAAGCGGCGAGGCCGCCGATCTGACCGAAGGCGACTGATGCCATGAGGAAACCTGTCAGCAACTGTGCCTTGCTCGGCTTCGCGCTAGTTTCCGTCTTCGCCCTCGCATGTGGCTCTGGCAGTGGCGAGGGCGAAGTCGTGGTCTACACCTCAGTCGATCAGGTGTTCTCCGAGCCCGTCTTCCGCTCGTGCGAGGAACGCCTCGGGCTCCGTGTCAGGGGCGTCTTCGACACCGAGGAGACGAAGAGCACCGGCATTCTCAATCGTCTCCTCGCCGAGGCCGACCATCCGCAGGCCGACGTCTTCTGGTCCGGAGACCCGGTGCGGCCGTTTCTGCTCGACGAACGTGATCTCATCGACCCCTACGTCTCTCCGGAGGCGGCTGCCGTGCCGGTGGGGTTCCGCGCCGAGGACGGAACCTGGACTGGCATCGCGGCGCGGGCCCGCGTCTTGCTGGTGAATCGTGAGCTCCTCTCCGAGTGGGATCGCCCCGACTCGATCCGCGATCTTGCCGATCCGCGCTGGCGTGGGCAGAGCGCCATCGCCAATCCGCTCTTTGGCACCACCACCATGCACGTCGCCGCGCTGGCGGTGATCTGGGGCGTAGATGAGGCACGCGCCTTCCTCGAGGCCCTTCAGGACAACCAGGTGCGCGTTGCCAGCTCGAACGGTGAGGTGAGACGTCTCGTCGCTTCTGGGCAGGTGGCTTTCGGACTGACTGACACCGACGATGCGTTCGTCGCGCTCTCGGAAGGTGATCCCGTCGAGGTTGTCTATCCGGACCAGGACGGCATCGGAACCCTGGTGATGCCGACCTCCGTGGTGCTGATCGCGGGTGCGCCACATCCTGCTGCGGGCAGACGCCTCGTCGACTGTCTTCTCTCTGCCACAAGCGAAGGTCTGTTGGCAGTGAGCGCCGCTCACATGCCGCTCCGCGACGACACGGTGGCCCCTGCTTCGGTACCAGCGGTGTCGAGCCTGAACGCGATGCAGGTCGACTACGCCGAAGTAGCGAAAATGATGGAGAGCTTGCAACCGTGGCTCCGCGAATGGGTCGGTCTCTGAGCCTTGGCGCTGGGGTCGGTCACGGCTGGCTGCACACGGCCGTGCACGAACGCTGGCGACGTTACCAGCGAGTCGGCGCGCTCGTGCTCGCGACGGTCTGCGTCGCGCTCGTCGCCTCCCTGCCTCTTCTCGCCCTCGTGGCCGAGCTGACTTCGTCTACTGTCGACAGTCTCAGCCTTCTTCAGCGGTGGGATCTGTGGGCGCTTTTTCTTCGCTCTGCAGCACGAGCTCTCCTCGTGACCCTCCTTTCCCTGGCCGTCGGCATCCCGCTGGGGTGCCTTTTCGGCCGCAGTGATCTTCCGCTGCGGCGCATACTGTGGCTGGTCCATGCCTTCCCGCTCTTTCTGCCGCCTTTCCTACTGGCACTGGGTTGGTTTCACCTCGTCGATCTGAGCGGTGTGGCCGGCGCCGGTATCGGCGGTCGTTCGCTCTCTGGTGAGCCGGCCGTGACTTGGGTGCTGACCTTCGCGCTGGCGCCGATCGTGACCACCCTGACCGCGTTTGCGCTGCGCGGCATCGAGCCTTCTCTCGAAGAGGCGGCTCTGGTGGTGGCTAGGCCGCTGCACGTGTTCCGCTCGGTCCTGCTCCCGGGCGCCGCGCCTGCCGTCGCCCTCGCCTCTGTCGTCGTCTTTTCGCTGGCCATCTCCGAGCTCGGGGTGCCTCTGTTTTTTGGCACGCGCGCCTACAGCGAAGTCGTGTTTTCCCGCTTGGCGGGGATCGACTTCAACCCCGGCGAGGCGGTCGCACTGGCGACGCCGCTGCTTGTCGCCGGTCTTCTCCTGGTCGTCGCCGAGCGCCGACTCTTCGGTCGGCGCCGCTTCGATCTGCTCGGCCTTCGCGAGTCACGACAGCCGATAGAGCTGGGACGTTGGCGGAGCCTTGCGACAGCGGTCGTGCTCGCATTGGCGGCAGCGGGGGTGGCTCCGCTCGCGGGCCTGGTCTGGCGTGCGATGGTAGGCCCGATTCGGCCAGGGCAGAAGCTGGCGTTGGGCGACAGTCTTTGGACGAGCCTGTCGACGGCGTTTATAGCGGCCGCCGCTGCCACCGCGATCGCTTGCGTTGTCGGGCACGCCCTGGTGCGGAGGTCGAGGATTGCGTCGATCTTGGACGGCTGTCTCTTTCTCGCTTTCGTGATGCCGTCGGCTGTGCTCGGCGTGGGGTTGATCTCGGCCTGGAACCGGCCGGCGACTCAGTGGGTGTATACAACGACCGCGATTCTGGTGATCGCCGGCTGTGGTCGGTACGCGATTCTGGCGGTCCGCTCCTCGGCCGTTGCGTTCGCGCAGTCTTCGCCGCAGCTGGAGGAGGCCGGCCAGGTTGCCGGCGCGTCTTTCTTGCGCCGGCTCGTCATGTTAGTGCTACGGCCCCACTGGCGGGGGTTGGCGCTGGCCTTTCTGCTCACTCTTGTCTTCTGTATGCGAGACCTCGATACCGTCATCCTCTTCTATCCGCCTGGCGCAGAGCCGCTAACGGTGCGCCTCTTTACCCTCGAAGCCAACGGACCTCCGCGGCTCGTGGCCGCACTGGCGCTGGTTCAAGTGGTGCTGGTAGCCGGGGCGGTGACCGTGGGCTCGCTGCTGCTGTCGTTGGGGGCTCGACGCCGGTGAAAGAATCGACCGTTCTCCAGATCGAGGGCCTCGAGCTCGCATTCGGCACTAGGGCCGTCGTCCACGATCTCTCGCTCGCCGTCGCGCAAGGCGAGGTGGTCGCGGTGGCGGGAGCCTCGGGAACTGGCAAGACGACTCTCTTGCGTGCCGTGCTCGGTCTAGCTCGGCCGCGCCAGGGTGTCGTCCGTATCGCGGGACGCGAGGTGAGCCGAGGCGCGCGGATTCTCGTTCCTCCGGAGGAGAGGAACCTCGCCGTCGTCTTTCAGGATCTGGCTCTGTGGCCGCACCTCACCGTCGCGCGCAATCTCGGGTTCGTGCTCTCGGCCAAAGGCTTCAAGAGGTCCGATCGACAGGTGCTGGTGGATGAGTGGCTGGAAAGAGTGGGCCTGGGCGACCGAGGTCGCGCCTACCCTGGAGACTTGTCTGGAGGCGAGCGTCAGCGGGTAGCTCTGGCGCGCGCTTTGGTCTACGAGCCAACAGCTCTGCTGCTCGACGAGCCTTTTGGGAGTCTGGACATCGCGCTGAAGGAACAGCTCATCGGTTTGGTGCGTGAGCTGCTTGCCGAGCGCCAGGTGCCGACGCTTCTGGTCACCCACGATCCCGACGAGGCCGGCGCCCTGGCCGACCGGGTAGCCATCCTCGAAGGTGGCACGATCCGACAGATCTGTGCCCCGGAGCAGCTGACGCCGTCGCCTCCTGGGTCCTTCGCCGAGTCGTTCGTCGGTCGTCTGTTACCGCGTTAGCGAAGACTTGCGGATGCGGGCGGCGAGCTCGCGGCCTTGACGCGCAAGAATGTCGACTGGCAAGGACACCGTCGGTATTGTCAACTTAGCGCTGTCGGAGCGAGTCGGTGCCGCGGTCGATGGCAGAGTCCGCGTTCAGCAGACGCACGTCACCTACCGCCAGACGCCGAGGGAACGATCTCGCAGCGTGCGATGGTTGGGTGCGCTGGCGAGATGACGGCCAAGACGGAACAGGTTCAGGATGATCCCGTGAACAGAGAGGAATCGCTGCGCGTGTTCGGCAGACTTGAACCTCCGCAGCTGCCGCTCCCGCTGTCGGGTCGGCTGGTGCGACACCTCAGCCCGATTGTTCGCGTACTGCTTCGTGTCGTGCCTGACCGAAGGCATGGTGGTTCGGTGGGCTGCCCCGTAGCTCCTCAGCTTGTCGGTCACCAGCCGCAGTGGCTCGGCTCCTTGGCCCTTCAATAGCTTGCGGAAGAAGCGTTCTGCGGCACGCCGATCGCGGCGGGACTGAACGAGGATGTCGATCAGGTCGCCGTCCTGGTCCACGGCACGCCAAAGATACTGCCTCCTGCCCTGGATCGAGACCAAGAGCTCGTCCAGGAACCAAGTGTCACCCAGACGACCCTGACGCCGCTTCAGGCCGCGAGCGTATTCGGAGCCGAATTTCCTGCACCATTCACGGATGGCCTCATAGGAGACATCGATTCCGCGCTCCGCCAAGAGATCCTCGACGTCGCGGAAGCTCAGGCAGAACCGATGGTACAGCCAGACGGCGTGGCTGATGATCTCGCGTGGGAACCGATGGCCGCAGTAGCTGGGTGCGCTGTTGTGCATCCGCCGACTCTGCCAGCCATGAGCTCAACTCTCAACTTGACAGTACCGGTACGTGGCATGTCTCCCGCCGAACGCCCTGCGGGCGCGGCTCAGTCGCCTGCGGCCCAGGCTTCTAGCCCGCGGCTGCCGTAGCTACAGTGACGACGTCGTCGCCCTGACTACCGCTCACCTTCGCCTGCTTACCGGCGAGGTCGATGAGGCTCTTGTAGGGCGCCTCGTCGTCTCCGGCGACCAGCTTGACGATGGTGCCATCCTCCAGCAGGAGACCCATCTGGGATCCGCCGCTGAGGCACTTCTTGGCGCAGGCGGCGTGGTCTGGCCCGCGTGCGTTGTCTGTCATGGGACAGCTGATCTCGACCACCTCTCCCTCGCCACTCCACTGATCGAGAGCGAAGACGAAACCGGCCAGGCCGGACATAAGGGTGAGAACGAGGGACACGATAAGTACTCTCTTGCCCATGTGCTTTCTCCTTGGTGAGGGCGATAGGCCAAAAGCGGTTTCCGCCCTACGAAGCCGATCCACTTGTCAACCGAGAACAGTGATGGTATCAGACGCCGTCTTCGCCCTGGGCGCTAGCGGGGCGCGGATGGCGGTTGCTCCAGGGCTCGGCGGTGAAGCTCGACCAGTAGCGCCGGGTGGTCAGAGACTCTCTCTTCAGGCCCTCCGGCGCCGAGTGGAAACGCCCGGGCCGAGGTCACCTCCCAGCCTTCGAGAAGGTCCTTCGACGCCAGGATGTGGTCGATGCGCTCGGATAGCAGCGGAAGCAGCGCGATGCTCTCGAGGGTCTGATGCCCAAAAACCGTCCCGACGCGGCCAGTCCATCGAGTAGGCCACGTGCCTGATAAAAGACGCGATCAGCAGGCGAAGGGCCGCCGAAAGGGCACTGTCAAGTTAATCCTGCCGGTGCGAGCTTGTGCCGCGGACGAGCCTTGATACCGAGTTCAGCAGACGCACGTCTCCTGTCGCCAAACGAGGAAGGAACGCTCTCGTAGTTCTCGGTGGTGAGTGGAGCGCAGCAGGTACCGGTCCATTCTCGCGAAGGATGAAACCAAAAGCGCGACTACACAGCCGGAATCCCGCACTTTATGACCGCCGATAACACCCAAGAACCGGTAATCGGCGTGAGATAATAGAAGCGCGAGCAAAAGAGACACGCGCAGACAGGAGCAAGCAGCAATGGCAGAGCCAATCTATTATCTGAAAGACAGGGCTTTGTTGCACGATTCAACCCGGGAGCGAGTCGGGGCCGCTTTCCCGACCCCTCCCTCACGAGACTACTGCGTAGGACTGTGGCCTTCCGAGCTCGGCCATCTGGTTGAGGATGTGACACCCCATCATCGCCTCTCTCGTCTGCGCCTGCCTGTGCCTCGCCTTGAGGCTGTCCCCAAGCAGTGACTTGTATCGGAAGAACCCGTTCTCCACGCGAGCCTGCTGTCGGTATCCCGACTCCTTCTGCCACTCTCGCCGTCCGACCTCGCGAATCCTCTGAAGAGCCGCTTCTCGCTGCGCCCACGGGCCATCTGCGGGCGCAGCGGACACCGCGGAGCGACGAAGTGGGATCACGATCATGACGTCCTCGGTACCGGCCGCCCCGACCCGATCGTAGATCGACCTGTGGTCATAGGCCCCGTCTGCCGTGAAACGCCGGATTGGAACCTCGATCTGGTCGAGGAGAGCAGGGAGCGTGGAGGCGTCGTCCCCACTGCTTGCCGTGAGCTCAGCCGCCACGATGAAGCCCTCGTCATCCACTCCGATGTGGAGCTTCCGCCAGTTCCTGCGTCTTCTCGATGTCTTGTACTTGTGCACATTCCACTCGCCTGAACCCAGGATCTTGAGCCCAGTCGAGTCGACGACCAGGTGAATCGGGCCGTCGTGGGCTGGGGTCAGGGGCGGCACCTCAACGTCCTGGTTCCGGCGCGAGAGTGTGGTGTGGTCAGGGGTCTCGAGCTCGAGGTCCATCAAGGTCAGCAGCGAGTCCAGGAATCCCTCGGTCTGGCGTAGCGGCAGCCGGAAGACGACGCGCAGCGTCAATGCGGTCAGAATCGCGAGGTTCGAGTACCGTCGCTGGCCTCCGCGCAGACCGTTCTTCGGTGGTGTCCACGCGGCGATCGCCGCCTCGCTGAGCCAGATCGTGACATCGCCACGGCTCCTGAGGCCACGCTCGTACTCCCTCCTCCTGACTCTGTACTTTGTCTTGTACTCGCGGTTGACTCGGCTCGACTTGCGTACGGTCATGGCGCTGCCCCCTCGATCTCCGGAATCACCGGCATCCGAACCGATGCTACCGTCGAGGCCAAAGTCGATTCATGCACCAACGCCTCGCTGCAGTTAAAGACCCATGGACCGTCCTTGAGCGGGTGTTTCGCCGGTACATCGCCCCGCTCGGCAGCCCGTCGTAGCGTCTTCGCCGCGACACCGAGATGGGCTGCCGCGGCGGTCAGATTCATCCATCCTTCGGCCTGGCGTATGGCGGGCGAGTACACCGGTATGCCACGGTTGTTGCGCAAGGAGGTCACGGCCAGGGCAGACCATCGATTCCCGCGTGCGGTGAGAAGGCCGTTACGGGTGAGGTAGCCGGCGATCAAGCGGTCTTTGCAGATGCGAGCCAGCTCGCGGATCGCATCGACCACGTCGGGACTCGTGTGCGATGCGCTCTGGCCCCTGCGGCGCCGTGGGATACGCAGCTCGCTGTGCAGCCCTCCCTTCCAATGAATGGCGAGGGTGACCTCACTCTGTGCAGCGTCGATGTCGACGACAATCTCTTCGATCAAAGCTCGGAGGACACGCTTCTTGAGACGCGGGTCCGTTTCCGGCGCATTCCACACCCGGTTGAGGTCGAGCTCGAGATCTGCCAAATCGAGGGGGTCCGGTGCACTCGATTCTTCGCCCGAGGATCCTTGCTCGAGCTTTCTTCCCAGCTCGCGTACCTTCTGCAAGGCCTCGTCCCAGCGCCGCTCCAACTCGCCCGCAACGAGACGATTGTCGGGATCCATCGCGTTGTATCGACGGCGGGCCAGCTCCGCCGCGTAGTGGGCTGCTTCCAACTCCATGGACAGAGCTTGGATCCGCTCCTGGCGTCGAAGTGCCTCTTGCGAAACCGCGAGCCTCGCAGCCTCGACCGCGCAGGGTCGCACCACCTTGAGAATCTCTTCCGCAACGGCTTGGTCCACCGACAGCCCGCCAAAGGAGATGCATTTCGGAGCCATCTGGTCGAGTCGGGCGCGATGGCACAGGTACCGAGGGACCGCGGCATTCTTACCCGAGTAACCGACCATCAACTTGCGACCGCAACGACCGCAACGCAAGAGTCCTGCAAGCAGTGCAGCTCCCCGTTTCGGCGCCCCACGACGGCGAGCTGACTGGAATTGAGCGACATTGTCATCGAGCATCTGTTGGACCTTCTGAAACCGATCCCACCCAATGTAGCCCTCGTGATGATCGGGGATCAACACCGTCCACTCGTCAAGTGGCTTGCGCACGACCCTTTTTTTTGCGCAGGGATCCATCGACGAGCTCGGTCTTGGACGTCGTACGGCCGTAGGCGTAGGCACCGGCGTAGGTCGGCTCTTTCAGGATGCTGATAACGGCGTGATAGGCCGGCCGCTTCCACCAGGTTTCCCAGCCCGCGACGCCGCGCCGTTTCGCGGGTAGATCCACACCGTTTTCGAGAAACACAGCCCGGCCTGCCGAGCGGTCCCCAACTCGAAGAACTTGGTGAAGACGAGCTCGATGGCCTTCTGCACGCGAAGGTCAGGGTCCTTCTCCAGGCGTTGATCCGCGGTCTTCACGAAACCCACTGGGGCCTCGATCACCAACTCGCCGCGCTTGGCCTTGGCCCACCGAGCCTCCACCGAGCGTTGGCGCAGAAGATCCAGCTCGTACTCGCTCATCGTGCCTTTCAGACCCAGCA
This sequence comes from Acidobacteriota bacterium, assembly GCA_963666215.2. GTDB lineage: Bacteria > Acidobacteriota > UBA890 > UBA890 > WLXD01. The sequence continues at coordinate 1,331,153 of CAXWPL010000005.1, read as the reverse complement.
GCAATCGATCGTTCGCTCGACGAGGATCGTAGATCGTGTCGTGATCGATGAGCAACGTTTCGACCATGGCGCACATCTCGACCAACTGATGCCAGTCGCGGTTATTGCGCGCGAAACGGGACACCTCGATCGCTGCTACGGCACCGATCCGCCCTAGACAAACCTCGGCCACCAAGCGCTGAAACCCGGTGCGACCGTGTGTCGATGTCGCGGAAAGCCCTTGATCCTCATCGATGACCTCGGTCTCTTGCCAGCCCAGGTCCCGTACGCGCTGCTCCATCGAGTACTGCAGACGCCGGCTCTCGGTGTTGTGCACCAGCTGGTGGTGCGACGACTGGCGCACATAGATCAGCGCCCGACGCTCGAGATGGCGAACCGTGAGCTTCTCACTCATGCTTCCCCTCCTTTGCGAGGCTCGGCGATGACGGTGGGCTCTGCTCTGTCAGGATCTGCGCCAGCAGAGAGATCACCGCTTCGCGAGTCGTCGCGGGCAGCTCTCGCCAGTTCGGCCGATCGGTCTCGGTCGCGAAGAGCTCGGCTTGGTAGGTAACCCGTGGGGCGCGTCGATGTCGCATCGTTTCCCTCCGTAGTCGGTGGAAGACGATTTTCTATCGCGCCCGGACCCTCCTGCTGACGGGTGTCGCTGAGTAATTGCCAACAATCGACAAGTGCTTCCCAACGTACGTAGGGCGAAGTCGTTGCCTGCATCCGAGAGCACAGCTCCCGATCAAACATCCATTTGGGAATCTCGAGCTTCGCGCGCGTCTCGTCATCGTTGACTTGACATCGATAGACCCCGCCCCTGCCTTTCTTCTTGCCGTGGACAACGACTTCCTGCCCGTATTGCGGATGCCAGCGGTACTGCACCCGACGAATCTCGGTCCTGTGATCACTGTGATCGGGACTTGTACAATCGGTCCCGGCGCCATTCGACGTTGGGATATGTCAGCCCGGCGACCTTCGAGCAGCAGCTCCAGGAGGCCGCGTGAGAATGAGGGACCAGCTCCCTCGCCGGCTATCGCCGGCTCACTACGCTGGTCCCTACTCTACTTTTCTGCCACCATGGGTGGCTAAACCAGGTGTCCATCAAACCCGGGCGGGTCCAGTACATACCTACAGAGTCAAGGCTTTTTCTGGGGCAGGTCTGTGATTCGGGAAGTGGGTGTTCCTAAAAGGCTCCAGGAAGTCGAACCCAGACGTGGCACCTTCCACTAGAAAGGGTGCCACCGGCTGGTGGGTCCGTCCCCTGCTCGCGACAAGACCGCTAGTAGACTACGTCTACGGGATCGACTGAGACCGGATTCGATAGTCGGAAAGCGAGAAACCGAATTGATGCACCGACGCTCTATGACACTTCGGGTAGCTGAAATAGTCGCCGTGCTGCTTGCTGCAACCGCTGGTGACGCGGGTGCCGAGCCGGCTCGAATCTCCACGAGTCCCACCCGGACGAATCGGGAGTACGCGACCTACATCAAGGCAGCGGCGGTGCTGACCGAGGTTTGGGACGCGAATCGCTTGCACCCGGGTGCGGCGCACTACCTCATCCACTCCTACGACGACCCTGTCCACGCTGTCCTCGGACTACCCATGGCGCGTGCGTACTCGGAGATCGCACCTGCCGCACCCCACGCCCAACACATGACCTCTCACATTTTCTCGGCTTTGGGCATGTGGGATGACCTGGTGCGCGCAAACGAAAGGGCGAAGGAGCTGGAGTACGCCGTTCTCAATGGGCCCGGAGAGCGGAGCCGTGAAGCCTCTCACTACGTGTACTGGCTTCTGTACGGCTACTTGCAACAGGGAAAGCTACAAAGGGCCGAAGAGCTTCTCGCCAGCGCGTGGAAGCGTCTGCGGGAAGAACCCTTCGCCCGCGAGCGCGCCTACTACGGAGCGATGTACGCCCGCTACCTCCTCGACACCGAGGATTGGGAGTCGGCTGAAGAAAAAGCACCGCCGGACGGCGTCGACATTCCCGCCGCCCACTACCCGTTCTCGCGGGCCTACGTGGCGCTGAAGCAAGGAAACGTCGACCAGGCGAGAAGCTGGGCCGATCGGATCGACGTCGGTGGACAAGGGAACCCCGAGATCATCCTCGATGCAGAGGCGGTCCAGGTCCTGCACAAAGAGATAGAGTCACTCATCGCTCTCCATGAGGGGCAGGAGGAAACCGCCGTCGCCCTCTCGCAGCAGGCCGTCGCCATGGAGGCCGAACTGCCCTTCCGGTACGGTCCTCCCCGTATAGTGAAGCCGGCCGAGGAGTGAGCTCGCTCTACGTGGGGTGCGGGAAAGCTGATCGCGATATTTGGCGTCAATGCCGACGCCTGCAACGAGGAGGACGCCGTCAAGCTTCTGGGGAGGCTGTACCGCGGTAAGTTTCTCGGCCACCTGGCCCGTGCCTACAAAGACGGACAGCTCGACCTGCCACGAGATCTGGCCGAGGACGGTGGCTTCGATCGCCTGCTGTCGAAGCTCTACGCCAAGGACTTCATCGTCTACGCCAAGCGTCCCTTCGCCGGTGCGCAGCAGGTCTTCTCCTACCTGGGCCGCTATACCCATCGAGTCGCACTGTCCAACCACAGAATCCTCAACGTCACGGAGCAGGCCATCACCCTCGCCACGCGCGATGGCAAGACCGTGACGCTCTCTCCCGAGGAGCTCATCCGCAGCTTTGTGCTGCACGTCCTGCCCCGACGATTCCAAAAGATTCGCCACTATGGACTCATGGCCTCGGCCAACGTCCACTCTCGCCTCGAGCGAGCCCGCGCTCTGCTCGAGTCCACCGCCACAGCGACCCAGGCCGAAACCTCCCACCCCATCCCCATCGAGTCGGAAACCACAAACGAGCTCCTCCAACGCCTCACCGGCATCGACCTCGCGATCTGTCCCGCCTGCCAAGGTCCCCGCCTCCAACGTTTCCCCCTCGACCCTCCTGCCTACGCCCGGCCTCCACCGGTGGCGGCCGCGTGATCCCACGCCTTTCTCTTCCCGCGCTCCCGGTCCCGCCGCGGACAAGGCGGAGGTGTGCCCGCGGTGGCTCCGAACCCAAAATCGAGACGCCGGTGGACCTCCCAGGGGCCGCGCAGGCGCCTGACCGCAACCCAGTGCACCTCTGGAACTACCTCACAACCCTCGACCTGGGGCGCGTCGCGCGCAGCACAGCCTGCCAACGAGGCTGATAACCCCATACACAACCGCTCGTCTGGCGGCCTCCGCTCAAGCCAGGTCTAGCAGAATCCCGCTCGGGTAGATCCGCGCGACGACGAACCTCCTGCCTCGCGGGACTCTGCGAGATCCTTCTCCTTATAGGCCGATCGCGATACTTGTCGCACTCCGCCACCAAAGGCGACAAGGCCCGCGCTCACGAGCCCCCCTCGGAGAACATCTCGAGCACCTTGGCCCGCCAGTTCTGGACCAGGATCACTTTTTCCTCCTGGTCCTCAGCGGCCTCGACCATCAGGAAGCGGCCGTCCGGATGCACACCGTAGTTGATGATGCCTAGGTTCGGACCCCTTCGGAACCGATCTTCGAACAGGGTCTCAGGCCGCCCGATGACCAACTCACTGCCCTTCTTCTCGATCGGGATGGTCATCATGTGGGTCGGGCCGCGGTAGAAGATCTCGTCTCCCGAAGAGGACCATGCCGCTTCCTGGCCGCCTTCGAAGGTGAGCTGGCGCGGCTCCCCTGGGCCCGGGAAGGGGATCAGCCACAGCTGCGACATAGCGTCGACGGGGTCGAATCCGGCGTAGGCGATCCAGTCCCCATCGGGGTGGAAGCCTCCCGAGCGAACGAAGACACTGTCGTCGACCACAGAGCGTACCTCGCCGCTACTGCGGTCGAGGGCGACAAACCCCTCCTCGAAGAAGTGGTAGAGCAACACCCAGCGCCCGTCGGCGGAGACGCCGAAATAGGATTGAGCCTGCTCGGAGGGCAGTAGCCTCTGCGCCGGGGCGCTACGATCGGCCGGCTGGAAAAACACCTGTGCGTAGTCGTCGACGCGATTCGCCACGAAGAAGATCTCTTTGCCGTCTGGCGGGATCTCTGTCGCGACCGAAGTGGAGCCCGTCTGAGCCGGTCGGCTCCACGAGCCGGTGGCGAGGTCGAGGGCCCATTGCTCGTTGCCGTCGCCGGCCGAGTTTCGCGAGTGGACCGAGATCCTGTGGCCATCGAGGGATGGCCTGGGAACGGCGAAGGCCTTGATCTCAGGAGCCACCGGCTCGACCTCGCCGCCGCCGCGGTTCACCCACACCAGCCGAGACTGGTCGCTTACCTGCCCGCGCACGTAGGCGAGATCCCCGGACCGGCTGACGGCGAAACGGCCGACGTCGACCGGCACTCCTGGCGCGCGAGCCACCTCGGCTTCGACTTGTCGAGGCGGTGCCACAAGCTCTCCGGTCAAGGAGTCGATGGGAGCGGCCCACAGCGCTCCGCTTCGATAGAAGGCCATCAGCCCCGGCTCGACGTACAAGGGCAGGACGCCGGGGGTGAGCACGCGGCTCTCGCCGGTCTCCAGATCGATGGCGACGATGTCGGCCCAGAACCCGTCTCTTCGATCCGGAGTCACCGTCGCCAGGAGGGTGCGTCCCCCGGGAAGGAGATCGGTTGGCATGCCGTCACCGATGCGCTCGGGCTCGCCGCCGGCAGCCGGGACTCGCCAGATCTCGGCGGAGGTCGGGTTCGTTCCCGGCGGTACGCGACCGTAGTAGATCGAGCCGTTCTCTGCCCACATCCCAGGAAAGACGTTTTCCGCGACGAGTGTCGTGGCTCCTCCTCCCTCGACAGCGATTGTTTTCAGTTTGCCACTTCTGTCGGCGAAGACCAGATGTCCGCCGTCGGGGGAGAAAAGGGCACCGGTTGCTCCCTCCGTTCCCGGGATCGCCTGTGAGAACAGCGAATCGAGGGGGCGGCGAGCGAGGATCGATCCGCCATCGGCATGCGGTTGCGGGAATACCAGGGAGCGCCCGTCAGCCGAGATCGTCATGAATCCCTCGTCGGCCGCGATGTCGAGGGTCGTCACGGTCCACTCCTCCGCGCCGCTCTCGACCGTCGGCACGCTCGAGCCGCGAGGAAGCGCGAAGCCGATCACCAGCCCGACCAGGAGAACGAGGCCCCCGGCCAGGGCGGCGACTCGCGGACGCAGGGCCCGGTCGGCGGTGCCTCCTGTAGGCGCCGCCGTCTCGGTCCCCTGGTCGAGGCCGCCCAGCTCCAGCGCCACATCGCGCGCCGACTGCCAACGCCGATCGGGATCCTTGTCGAGACAGCGCTCGATCACCCAGTCGAAGCGGGCCGGCGCGAGCGGCTGGAGCTCCGACAGAGCGCGCACCCGACCGGTCATGATCGACGCGATCAAGCTGGCCTGAGAGGTCCCCTCGAACGGCCTTGCCCCGCTGGCCATCTCGTAAAGCACGGCGCCAAGGCCCCAGATGTCGCTGCGAGTGTCTGCCTCCTTACCTTCGAGCTGCTCGGGCGCCATGTATTGCAGCGTGCCGAGAATCGAGCCTTCGCTGGTCAGTGGCTGGGTGATGGTCGGCGTCTGCGTGCTCCCGCTAAGGGCACCGACCTGGACTCCCTTGGCGAGGCCGAAGTCGAGCACCTTGGCTCCCTCGCGAGTCAACATCACATTGCCGGGCTTGAGATCGCGGTGGACCACTCCGTGACGATGGGCGGCATCGATGGCCTCGGCGATCTGCGATCCGATCGCCGTCACCTCATCCAGCGGCAGGGCGCCCTTTCGCAGCCGGTCCTCGAGGGTCTCGCCCTCGAGGTACTCCATGACCAGGTAGTCGACACCGTCTTCGCTGCCAATGTCGTGGAGGGTACAGATGTGGGGATGGCTCAGCTGCGAGAGGCTCTTCGCTTCACGCTCCAGCCGCTGGCGGTAGAGCGTGTCCTGCCCGAGCTCCTCAGGTAGCACCTTGATGGCGACATCCCGCTCCAGGCGTGTATCGCGGCCCAGGTACACCTCTCCCATGCCGCCCTTGCCGCGCAGCTCGACGATCTCGTAGGGACCGAGGCGGGAGCCTGGTTCTAGAGCCATGAGTTGGCAACATCTTACAGTCGCCCGGTGGATCAGCGGCTCAGAGCTCGAATTGTGTTGTCGCACCTCACCGTGAAAGACGTATCTGGACTCCTCTGTCAAGGACTCCTCCTTTGTTTCTTCAGGAAGTTCGGGCGATCACATGGTCATTGCCTCCGGGGTGTTACCGGCTACGAGAAAGCGCACTTAGTTGGCTGCGAGTCGGTTTTTTGTCCCCGCGAGGCGTGACTCAGGGTGTGGCGCAGATAGTCGAGGTACCCCTCGGGGGGTGGCGTCGTGGGGAGTTCTCGGAGGATGGGGAGAAAGTAGGCGAGGGATCGGATGGGCTGGAGCTTTGGTAGGCGCGGATCTCGGCATGCGCGTCGGGCGGAGCCGAGGAGGAGGGCGGCCTGGAGGACGGTGAGAGGCAGGTCTTGGTCGAAGAGCTGGTCGACGATGACGCGGTCGCCGTGGTGGAAGCGGTGCGGGGTGTCGGGAAGGAGTCGATAGAGGCGGAGGAGCTGGCGCCGATAGTGGCTTCGGGTCATGAGCGTCGTCGTGCTGCGCTCCGCCTTTTGGCGCGGTCCTTGGCCTTTTTTTCAGCAGCCTCCTTGGCCTCCTTGCGGCGATAGGAGTTAGCCTCGATCTTGACGATCTCGGCGTGGTGGGTGAGTCGATCGACGAGAGTGACGACGCAGGAGGCGTTGGGAAAGACCTCGGCCCATTCGGCGAAGGGCTTGTTGGTGGTGAGAAGAATGGGCTTGTTGCCGTATCTCCTGGAGACGACCTCGAAGAGGAGATCCGCGTGGCGGTGGTCGTAGGAGAGATAGCCGAGCTCATCGATTGCCAAAAGCGAGGGTCGGGTGTATTTGGAGAGCCTTCTCTGGAGCGCCGAGGGGGTTTCCTGGACGGCGAGATCGTTGAGCATGTCGGAGGCGGTGACGAAGCTGGCGGTGGCCCCTCGTTGCAGCGCCTGGTAGAGGAGGTTCTTGGCAATCATGGTCTTGCCGACACCGTTGGGTCCGAGGAGGATGACGTTGGTGATGTCGTCGAGGAATTGGAGGGTGAGCAGATCCTGGATCTGCTCGCGGTCGATGCGCTGGGGCCAGGAGAAGTCGAAGTCGGCGATGCTCTTGAAGAGCCCGACGCGGCTGGTGCGGATGCGCCGTTCGAGGCTGCGCCGTTTGCGCTCGGCCTCTTCTTTGCGCAGCAGCTGTTCGAGCCAGGGCTGTTCTCGGTAGGTGCCCCAGTCGTCGACGAGGGCGTAGAAGCCGAGGGATCGGGCGAGCTCTCGTAGTGGTTCGTCAGGGATCGTTGGACTCTTCCTGGGTCGGGCCATCGTCGTTGCCTCCAAGTTGGTCGTAGTCCTCGAGGTTGTGCGGTCTCACGGAGAGATCTCGCTGTTGGAGCTCCTGGCTGAGCGGCACCGGTAAAGCCGGGGGCTGACCGAGGCCGCGCTGGTGCCGTTCGAGTAGGAGCCGGACGGACTGGAATCGCGGTGCGTGGTTCAGGAGCGCTTCGCGCACGGCTTTGTCGAGTCGCTGGGGGCCGTACTGGCGCAGGAGTCGGAGCAGGCCGGCGGTCTGCGTTCCGAGGTTCTCGCCTCGCTCGGCGAGCTGCTGCATCAGCTCTTCGCATCGAGGCACAGCGGAAAACAGCCGATGGAAGCCCCGGTGTCGTCGGGCCCTGCGTTTGTGAGCGAGGAGCTCCTCGAGGTGTTGAGGATCGAGGATCTGCTCGCCCCGGGAGTACGAGCGAGGGTGCTCGGCGAGGAGCTCCTGGCCATCGAGGATCCGCACCCGATGCTCGCTGGCGAGGAGCGTGACGGTCCTCTGCACATGACTGTGCGGCACCGAGTAGTCGTTGAGGTCGAAGCGCACGATCGGCGTCTTTCTGACCTTGATCTCCAGTCGCAGGTCGGTTTCGAAGTCGTCTCCGGGAAGCTCAAGCAGTCGAGGTCGTTCCTGGGCCAGGGCGCTTTTCACGGTTCGCTGTCGGTCCTGCGGCCAGGGTCTGCGCTGCGACCTCTGGCACCATTCCAGGACCTGCCGATTCAGACGATCCAAATCGCTCACCGTTCGGGCGCCGAAGAACGAGCTTCGCAGGAAGCGGATTGCGCGCTCGACGCGGCCTTTCTCATTTCCCCGAGCCACCGCGGCGACGGTGGGAAGGAAGCCGTAGTGGCTGGCGAAATCGAGCAGCACGGGATGGAAGCGCACCGCGGTTCCCTGCCGCTCGATCACCGCGGTTCGCAGGTTGTCGTACAGAACGGTCCTGACGACGCCGTCGACGTAGTGGAAGGCCAGCTGGTGAGCGTGCAAGAAGGTTTCGAGACGAGTGTCGAGGGTGAAGTGCACGAAGACCGTGCGCGAGAACGACAGCACGAAGACGAAGGCATAGAGCCGACGATGTGCCCGGCCGACGCGGAGCCGACCGAAGTGGCCCCAGTCGACCTGCGCCTGCTCTCCTGGCAGCATGCGCAGCGAGAGAAACGCCTCGCGCTGGGGCTTCGGTCGCATCGAGGCCACCAGGTGGCGAAACTGATCCGGGCCTCCTGGATAGCCGCGCTCCACCACCATGGTGTAGAGACGGCTCGCCGGCAGTCGTGGGTAGGTCCCGAGCACCTGCTCGATGAACGGCAGGTAAGGATCGATCATCCTCCCTCGTCGCTGCTGGGGTAGCACGCCGGACTTCTCCAGCGCCCGGCGCACGGTTGAGGGGTGCAGCTGTAGCTGTCGAGCGATCGTGCCGACTTTCCACTTCTCGACCAGGAACAGACGACGGATCTCCCCGCGCAGCTGTGCGTCGATCACGCCCCTATCTCCGTCGGCAACGACGAAAGCTCGTTCGCACAAACTCTCGGCAGGCCTCTCCACACTGCATGCATCGCGGATTCCTCGGGTCGTAGCGCACTTCGCGCCTCGGAGTCTCGATCCGACACAGTGTCCTCCCCGAAGTACCGCCTGGGGTACCCTGATGCGTCACTTTCTCTGCCCGCTCGCGCTGGCGCCGACGGTAGCGGGCCTGACGGGCGGCATGACAATGCCGACCTCGGAGGCTTCGCTGGTACCGATGGCCGGCCGCCCGAGTCGATTCCCGACGAGCCACCAGAGCACAAGCCCGGCAGTAACGCTGGCCACGGTCACAGTGCGAGCACAGCGAGATACGCCGACGGCATCGAGCACAGTCGAAGAGTCGGTAGTCCGGTCGCATCGTCGCCTCCCATTCGACGACGACCCCGACTCTCTGCCATACTGCAAGCGCAGCTAATGCTGCGGTTTGGGGCAGAGCCCGGGGCGTTTTCTACTTCGCTTTCCCGGGCTCTCGCCGTCTCTGGTCGGCCTGCTCTATCAGAGCAGAGCCCGCACTGCAAAGCCCTACACCGACTCACGCATCTCTTCCGACCGCAAACACGCCGCCGGGACCACGCACCCGGACCGCCGTTCCGGCGGGATGATGCCGCCCTTCCTGAAGAAGGCCTAGCTTTCCCGCGGTCGCGAAGCCCTCAGCTCACTCCATCCCGGAAACTGCGCTCGCAGCCAACGGGATGCGCTTTCTCGCAGCCATCAACACGGGGCGAGCTCGAGAGCGAATCCTAGACGGTAGGTCTGACTGCAGTCGTATCTTCGGCCCGTTGGTGGAGCTTCTCTATGCTCCTGGCCAGGATGGATTCCGCGGGCGGGGAGCCAATCGACACACGGCCCTGAATAGGCCAGCCTTTCGTCGGCTCTCCCCCGCCCCGGTCCGACCGGTTCGCCATCGTTACGTCTCTCGAAGCAGTTACTGGGTGGGTTCTAGTAAGGGGATCTACGCGGCTTTTCTTTCGATGGTGAAGTCTCGATCCTCGCGCCACACCGTCCAGGCAATGCGGGCGATCTTGTTCGCCAGCGCGACGGCGGCGCGGTTGTGTCCTCGGCGTTTCTACGACCTGCAGCGCCCACGTGTACAGAGGGCTTGGGTTGTGGACTCTCTTGGCCGCCAACAGACAGGACCGAGCGCCGTGAATCAGAAGCCACCGCAGGTACTCGTCGCCTTGTTTGCTGATGTGGCCGAGCCGACGCTTTTGGGCGGTGGCGTGCACGCGCGGGGTCAGGCCCAAGTACGATCCAAAGCGTCGAGCCGAGGGGAAGCGGTGGATCTCGCCGACAAACGCCACCATCGCGGTGGCGGTGAGCGGGCCGATGCCGGGCACAGATTGCAGATGCGCGACGGCGGGCATCGTCGGGGCCAGTGCCTCGAGCTGCTTGGAAACGCTCGCGCAGCGCCGCTCCAGCTCCCGGATCTCCTCACATGCTTCCGCCAGGGTCAAACGCATGGGGTCGGGCAGATCGTTGGCGTCATCTGCGATCAGCTCTCGTACCCGGGGCACTACGTTCTTGGCACCCTGGGCGATGAAGTGACCGTGCTCTCGCAACAGGCCGCGTACGCCGTTCAGCCGTGCCGTGCGCGTCTCCATCCAGGCCGAGCGCAACCGGTGCAAGGCCCCCACACCGCGCTGCTCGACGGTCTTGATCGGCACCGGCTCGATCTCCTCGTTGCGGTCGGCTTCCAGCAGCGCCTTCGCATCCGTGCGATCGGTCTTCTTGTGCCGGCGACGGTAGGGCCGTACCAGGTGAGGCGGTAGCAGCACCACCTCGTGACCGAGCTTCTGGATCTCCTCAGCCCAGAAGTGGGCGGAACCACATGCCTCCAGAAGCACACGCGAAGCCTCGCGCTGCGCGAAGAACCGCAGAAACTTCTTCCGCGACAAGCGACACCGTTCGGCCACCTTCCCGGGAACGTGGGACACGGCGATCTCCAAGACGTTTTTCGCCAAGTCGACGGCGATGGTCGTAGACTGCATAGCGGACTCCTCTCATGTGAACGTTACGGTTCGTGCGACCTTGACATCTTAGATGCCGCTACAAGTCGCGGGAGGAGTCCATTCCATCAACACGCAGGACCGCAAGTCCCCGTATTTGCTGGATTCTCTTGGTGCCCTGAGGGCGAAAGGCGACAGTTTGTCGCCTTTTGTGCGAAGGTGCGACACCAGGCGAGTCGTCTTTCGGCTGCCGCTTCGCCAGACCGAGGGATTCCTGGACTCGCTGCTGAGCTTGATGGGCCTGGGCCTCAAGGCCCCGGACCACACCACACTCTCGCGCCGGAACGAGGACGTCGAGGTACCACCCCTGAACCGAGCCCACGACGGCCCGATCCACCTGGTCGTCGATTCCACGGGGCTCAAGATCCTGGGTTCTGGCGAGTGGAATGTGCATAGGTACAAGGCATCGAGGAAACGCCGGGAGTGGCGGAAGCTGCACATCGGAGTGGATGACGAGGGCTTCATCGTGGCGGCCGAGCTCACGGCGAGTAGCGAGGGCGACGCCTCCACCCTCCCTGATCTGCTTGCCCAGGTTGAGGTTCCAATCCAGCGTTTCACGGCAGACGGGGCCTATGACCACAGGTCGATCTACGATCGGGTCAGGGCGGCCGGTACAGAGGACCTCATGATCGTGATCCCACCTCGTCGCTCCGCGGTGTGCGCGGGGCCCACGGACGGCCCGTGGGCGCAGCGAGAAGCGGCTCTTCAGAGGATTCGTGAGGTCGGACGACGAGAGTGGCAGAAGGAGTCGGGTTACCGACAGCAGGCTCGCGTTGAGAACGGGTTCTTCCGATACAAGTCACTGCTCGGACGCGACCTGAAGGCGAGGAACAGCAAGGCGCAGACGAGAGAGGCCATGATCGGGTGTCACATCCTTAACCGGATGGCAGGGCTCGGCAGGCCAGAGTCCTACGCTGTGTCGTGACGGAAGGGCTGGGAAAAGCGGCCCAGGCTCGCTCTCGAATCGTGCAACAACGCCGCTTTGCGGTAACCACCATGGTTGAGAACGAGGAAAGCGCCCTAGTTAGAGCATTGTCTTGGTGCTCCTGGGTTGGGTATGTGTGCCACAGCGTGGTTGTACGGATTGCTGTCAATTACATCTGCCGCATTGCTATCAGAGCCTTCAACGAACAATCCTCGTCCGCAATTGCCGTTCCACCAGTTACCAACGCATCGACGGATAATTCAACAGGTGTGTCGCTGCTAACTGGAACTCCACTATTCAGCCAAACATCGTTTAGTGTGACTAAGGTGGTTGGCGAGCTTAAAATCATTAAGCCGTTTCCGCCCTTTTTGTGCACTTCGTTTCTCACGAGTTCAGCATCTCTGGATGCATTCACAACGATTCCGTTGCCAGTTCCGTGCTGGATGGTGTTTCCTTCCGCCCGGTTTCCCTCACCCAGGTGTAAATAGACTCCATCACCTTCAGAATCAATGACGTTGTTGAAGATCAGATTGTAACTATTTTCTGGTCTAGGTCTGCTTCCAACAGCCACTCCCAGATCAGTCGCTGTTATTCTGTTGGCGCTGACGATATTCCTATCAGAGTTATTTTCAATTAGAATTCCAGAATCGGTCACGTCAATGTCGTTTAAATCTATGAGGTTGTCATTGGATTGCCAAAGAAATACACCACCACCAAAGCCACCGGGAGGTGGAGTATGGGTACGGCGAAGGTTGTTACCGGTTACCGTATTTAAAAACGCAAAATCGATCTCTATTCCAAAAAAGGTATAATCGCTAACGGCGTTGTCCGCAACAAAATTATCGTTGCTTCTTCTAAGGGTTATTCCATTTGCAGCTCCGCTAAAGGTGTTTCCGATCACATTATTCTCGTAACCGTAAACCAGGAGTAAGTTATAGAATCCAACACTAGAAAGTGTGTTGTCCGTTATCGTGTTCCTACTTGCATCAAAGCCGTATATGCTCATCCCTCGATTACCAGTCAATGTATTCTTGGTAATGGTATTTGAGTTTCCAGTGGATACGATTGCAATCTGATGGTTGGAGATCACACAATTCTTTACGGTCACAGAATTTCCATTCAATCTGACGCCGTAGCCAGACCCTGTAAGTGCGTGTCCAGCACAATCCAGGGTGAGGCCATTGTCAAGGATTTGAATGCTGTCGTTTACTGGAGCAGTCAAGGTGCACGTCTTTGTTGCCGCACTCCAATTTCCTATTGGATTCACAACGGGTTGACAGTCGCCTCCTGTGGCATCAACTTTGATATAGAGTGGTTGAGCACTCACCACGCCCTGGCTCATCAATCCGGTAAGAATAGCGAGCGTAGCGGGGAGTTTCTTCATTTAGTGCTCCTATGGTTTATAGGTGTTGAGAGAGGAGAGCAATTGTTTATTGGTAATCTCTCCTCAATAGATAGCCACTTTGCATCCTGCACCTCTGTTCGTGTGCGCGCAGGCAAGAAGAGTTCTGTTGTTCACGACTAGGCGGCCTTCTGCGGTGATCTTTGGTAACGTCCTCCGCTCGCAAGCCCACTCTCCTTCGGTGAGGTGCTTTCAATAGCTCAGCGATCTCGCATCCGATGCCTAGCATCTCCGGCCCGGGGGCGACGCACTCTTCTTCAAGACACGCCTCCTGCACCGCCGTTGCCGTGGTGCTCGACGATCTCTTAGGACCCAGGCCGGTGCCTGGTGCTAGAACCAGATCCGTCATGTAGGGAGCCGGTGAATAGTATCACTTCTCCCTACACCTGCCCTATGACCTCCGTCATAGACCATGCCTGTGACCGCATGTGCCCGTTCTCGCTCACCGCGATAGAAGTCGTCGAGCAGCTTCGAACTCGCAAGGCGTAACGGTCGGGCCAAGAGCCCTTCGCCCGCCCATACTCAAAGCTTAGGTGACGTGTGCCTGCTGAAGGAGGACGAGAGATGCTGCGTCCTGGAAGGCCGCGCCCTGGGAGGCCGGCATATCAATCCTTCGGTATGGATCCGCATCCCCGTGGGACCCCAGCCCCGGGGTGGGCGTGGGTCGCCAGAGGAGTCGGGGCAGTCTGAGATAATCGCTGAGATGGCCATTAAACGAGGAACGATGCGCTTGGAGAACGTGGCGCAGGCGCGCCGAGCTCAGCCAGACCGACGCCGCAGACCACCTCCATCACCAGGAAACGAGTGCTGCCGTCTGCCTCGAAGCTGTAGAGCGTAGCGATGTTCGTGTGATTGAGTCCGGCCAGCACCTTGGCCTCGCGCTCGAACCGAGCCATGCGCTCGGGCTCGTCGCTGAACCTGTGGGGGGCGAAAACCCAACTGTCCTAGGCCGCGAGTCGTCGACGGTATCGATGGTGTAATCCACCGACCAGCGGGAACGCGACTACGTCGCCCATCTCGGGCGGCTCGACCGCACGGGGCATGGGACAGTCGTTGTCCAGCGACTGGTGAGTGCGCGCATCATGGTAGTAGGCGACGTAGCTGCGGAGAACTCGGCGGAGATGCTGCTCATTGAGGACCAAGACATGGTCGAGGCACTCACGACGCATGGAGCCAATCAGCCGTTCGCAGTACGGATTCTGCCAGGGTGAGTGGGGCGCAGTCTTGACCTCTTCGATACCGATCGACTCGATGCATCTGGCAAACTCCCCGAGGAACTTCGTGTCGTTGTCACGGAGTAAGTAACGAGGGGCGGTGTCGTAGGGAAACGCCTCGAGGAGTTGCTGAGCGGTCCAGGCGCTGGACGGCGAGTCGGTTACGTTCGAGTGGATGATTCTGCGGCGGTCGTGCGACATGATGATCAGGACGTATAGGACTCGAAACGTCGCTGTCGGCACGGTGAAGAAATCGATGGCTACCATGTCCTCGATGTGATTGTCGAGGAAGGCTCGCCAGGTTTGCGACGGTGGCGTTTGCCGCTTTGGCTTGTACGAGGCGACGGTGGAATCGCTAACGCTGATGCCGAGCTTGGCGAGTTCGGACTGGATTCGCCGCTTGCCCCAAGTCGGATTGACGTTCCAAATGTCGCGGATCAGCTTGCGCTGCTCGGGAGCGAGCCTCGGTCGGCCTCCCTTGGGTCGGCTTTTCCGGCGCCAGTAGTACCTGAATCCAGCGCGATGCCACTTGATGATGGTGGCAGGTTGGACCAGTTGGAGCCCATCGCGCCAGTTGGGCCACACATGCTTCAGGCAGATCCAAAAGAGTCGGTCATGGTCTTCGAGTTGCGGCTTGGTTGACCGGCGATGGAGTACTGCGAGTTGGTGGCGAAGCGCGAGGTTCTCTAGCGCCAGATCCCACCTCGGCCGGAGAGTCGACACGGCACTGCGAACGATGGTTCGGAGTAGTTCCCACATAGGAGGCCGACTCTACCGACCGCTACGGAAGGTGAGTGACTTCGGGGCGGACGGGTATTCGCCCCCCACAGGCAAATCTCGGTTATAATGCTTGCCAGACTTGAGCCATCGGGCTCGAAAACCCGGCTGAGGAGGAGACCGAATGCTGAGCCCTCGAGGAGCGCAAGCGTTTCGCTGGTTGACCGGATTCGTGGTCTTAGCCGGGTTTGCTTGCGATGCGTCTGCAGTCTCCTCAGCCTCGCACCATGCCCTGGTGAACGAGTACTGCCTCTCCTGTCACAACGACCGAGCGAAAACGGCCGGCCTCGAGCTCGACTCGATCAACACGCAGGAGCTGGGTGAGAACCGCGAAGTTTGGGAGACGGTCGCTCGAAAGCTGCGCGCCCGTCTCATGCCGCCGCCGGGCAAACGTCGACCCGACGAGCCCAGCTATGAACAGGCGCTCGCCTCGCTCGAGAGCGCGCTCGATCGTCTCGCTCTAGCGGCTCCGAATCCGGGACGGACGGATACGTTTCGGCGGCTCAACCGGACCGAGTACCAAAACGCCATCCGCGACCTGCTGGACCTCGAGGTCGACGTCACGACGCTCCTGCCAGGCGACTCGTCGAGCTATGGCTTCGACAACGTCACGGTAGGCAATCTGCCACTCACCCTCCTGGAACGCTACGTCGGCGCCGCCGAGAAGATCAGCCGCCTGGCGGTCGGGCAACCCACGCGGGCTCTGGGAGGCGCCACCATCCGCACCCGACCCGATCTGACGCAGGAGAAGCATGTCGCCGGCCTTCCGATCGGCACCCGCGGCGGAGTCCTCGTCCCCTACACGTTCCCGGTCGACGGCGAATACGAGATCAAGATTCGACTGGCGAGAGACCGGAACGAGCACGTCGAGGGCTTGAACGAGACCCACGAGCTGGAGCTGTTGCTGGATCGGGAGCGGGTGCACGTCTTCACCGTGGAGCCGGCCGCCTTACAAGGCGAAGTCCCTCGCCAACGCCAGCCGTCACAGCCGAACCTGGACGACCACCTCAAGGTTCGCCTGCGAGTGACGGCAGGCCCGCACAACCTCGGCGTCACTTTTCCGAAGAAGCCGTCGGTGCTTCTCGAAACGGCCCGTCAACCCTAT
Organism: Acidobacteriota bacterium; assembly: GCA_963666215.2. Lineage (GTDB taxonomy): Bacteria > Acidobacteriota > UBA890 > UBA890 > WLXD01. Next base: position 1,314,856 of record CAXWPL010000005.1, on the reverse strand, counting down.
GAGTCCCACTTCAACTACTACCGTCATCCCCGCGTCCAGCCGGCGATCTTCTCGGTCTCGATCCTCGGTCCCTACGATGTGCCCGCCGACCCTGCGGCACGTGGAGGAGACACGCCGAGCAGCCGCCGCATCTTCGTCTGCCGCCCCCGAGAAGCCAGCGAAGAGGAGAGTTGCGCCAAACGCATTCTCGGAACACTGATGCGGAGGGCCTATCGCCGACCCGTCACCGATGAGGATCTAGCGAGGCCCTTGGAGCTCTATAGGCAGGCGCGAATCCAGGAAGGCTTCGAAGCGAGCATCGAGATGGGTTTAGCCGCGGTGCTCGTGAGTCCCGAGTTCCTGTTTCGGATCGAGCGCGACCCTGCCGGCCTCGAGCCCCACACGCCCTATCGCATCAGCGATCTGGAGTTGGCGTCGCGCTTGTCGTTCTTTTTGTGGAGCAGCATCCCGGACGACGAGCTCTTGGAGGCTGCCGCCCGCGGAGAGCTCAAGAAGCCTCTAGTCCTCGAACGACAAGTGCAGCGAATGTTGGCTGACCCGCGGGCGCTCAACCTGGTCACCAACTTCACTTCCCAGTGGCTCCACTTACGCAATCTGCCGTCGATCACGCCGGACAAACGGCTCTTCCCGGACTTCGACGAGAATCTACGGCAGTCGTTTCGGCGGGAAACGGAGCTCTTCGTAGAGAGCATCCTTCGCGAGGATCGAAGTGTGCTCGACCTGCTGCGAGCGAACTACACGTTCCTGAACGAGCGCCTCGCCAAGCACTACGGAGTTCCGCACGTGTACGGCAGTCGCTTCCGTCGCGTCACGTTCGACGCGGGTGGCACGCGGGGGGGATTGTTGCGCCACGGAAGCATTCTGGCGGTGACGTCGTATGCCACCCGCACGTCGCCGGTGATCCGCGGCAAATGGATCCTCGACAACATCCTCGGGGTCCCACCACCACCACCGCCGCCTGACATTCCGGATCTAGCAGCTGCGAAAATTGCCGGCAGAGAGCAGCCGATGCGAGAACGCCTGGCGCAGCATCGCGCGAATCCGGCCTGCGCGAGCTGCCACAAGTTGATGGACCCGATCGGCTTCGCACTCGAGAACTACGATGCCATCGGACGCTTCAGAACGGCCGAGGCGGGAGGCCCGATCGATACGGCCGGCGAACTGTGGGACGGCACTCCATTCGACGGTGTCGCCGATCTGCAAGAGGCGCTGCTCTTGCGTCCAGAGTTGTTCGTCACCACTGTCGCCGAGAAACTCCTGGTATTCGCGACCGGCCGCGGAGTCGAGTACTACGATGGAGCAGCCATCCGTACCATCCTCCGCGAGGCGCAGCAGGACGACTATCGCCTGTCGTCGATCATCGTCGGCATCGTGAAGAGCAAGCCGTTCCAGATGAGGAGATCGTCATGATACTCACCAAGAAGGCTCTGCCGCGCCGGACGTTTCTGCGTGGCATGGGTGCGGCGGTGGCGCTGCCCCTGCTCGACGCGATGGTTCCTTCCATGACAGCCCTGGCTCAGACGCCCGCCAATCCGGTGCGTCGCCTGGGCTTCGTCTACATGCCGATGGGATGCGACATCACCCGTTGGGCGGTCGAGGGCGAGGGCGGTGCGCTGGGGAGCCTCTCTTCGAGCCTCAGCCCACTCGCCGCAGTGAAGGATCAGCTCACGATCGTCAGCAACCTGGAGCTGCGCAACGCCTATCCCGGGACCCACGCCACGTCCAATTCTGCTTTCTTGAGCGCCGCCAAGGCGAAGTGGACCGAGAGCAGCGACTACTACCTGGGAACGACGGTCGATCAGATCGCCGCTCAGCAGATCGGTCAGGACACGCAGCTGCGCTCACTCGAGCTGTCGATGGATCTGATGGACATGGTCGGCCAGTGCGACAACGGGTATGCGTGCGTCTACCAGAACAACCTCTCGTGGTCGTCACCGACCTCGCCGCTGCCGGCCGAAGCGCACCCGCGGATCGTGTTCGAGCGCCTGTTCGGCGAAGGGGGTAGCCCGGAGGAACGGCGCGCGGCGCTGGGCAGGAAAGCCAGCCTGCTCGATAGGGTTCACGAGGACATCGCGCGCCTGCAGGGAAGCCTCGGCCCTCACGACCGCGTCAAGGTCAGCGAGTATCTCGATTCCGTTCGCGAGTTGGAGCGCCGCATCGAGAAAGCCGAAACGCAGTCGCGCGACAACCCGCTGCCGGACCTGGATCGTCCGGAAGGCGTACCAGCCGCCTATGCCGACCACGCTCGGCTGATGTTCGACCTGCAGGTGTTGGCCCTGCAAGCCGATGTCACTCGGGTGATCACCTTTCAGCTGGCTCGCGAGGCGAGCAATCGAACGTACCCCGAGATCGGCGTCCCCGATCCGCACCACGCCACCTCGCACCACGGTGGTGATCCGGAGAAGATCGCGAAGATCGCCAAGATCAACCAGTTCCACGTGTCGCTGTTCGCTTACTTCGTCGAGAAGCTGGCCTCAGTCGAGGACGGAGACGGCTCGCTTCTCGACCACTCGCTCTACCTCTATGGCAGCGGCATGGGCAACCCCAACAACCACGACCACGTCAACCTACCGATCGTGGTGGCCGGCGGTGGCGCCGGCAAGGCCAGCGGCGGACGTCACATCAAGTACGCCGAACCCAAGCCGCTCGCCAATCTTCACCTCACGTTGCTCGATAGTGTGGGCGTGCATCTCGAGTCGTTCGCCGACAGCACCGGGAAAATCGACACCCTGCTGGAGTCGGTTTCGCTATAGGAGGAGACGGTGAGTATTTCGATCCGTAGCGCCTCCCGCCCCTGGGAGGCGTTTTCCGCCGCCCGCCCGGCAGGGACGCCGGGCGCTACACGGGCGCGGGGCAGATTCCTGATCGTGCCGCTCTTCTTGACCGCAACGCTGCTCTCTGCCGGCACGGATACGCGATTGGCGGACGCGGCGGAAGCGTTGGATCGGACGACCGTCCGGACGCTCCTACAGCACCGCGTCGGCGTCGACGCAGCCCAGGTCGATGGCATGACGGCCTTGCTGTGGGCCGCGTACCACAACGATCTGGAGCTGGTGCAACTGCTGGTGGGTGCAGGAGCCGACGTTTTAGCCGCCAACCGGTATGGCGTGACGTCTCTGTCGCTCGCCTGCACGAACGCCAACGCCGAGATGGTCGAGCGGTTGCTCGCGGCCGGCGCCGACCCCAACACGGTGCTGCCGGGTGGCGAGACCGCGCTGATGACCGCCGCTCGCACAGGCAGCCTGGGGGCCGTTGTGGCGCTCCTCGAAAGCGCCGCCGACGCCCACGCCCGCGACAACCGGCGCGGACAGACAGCCCTCATGTGGGCGGCAGCGGAGGGACATGTCGACGTTGTCAAAGAACTCATCCAGGCCGGCGCGGACTTCCGGACGCCGCTCGACTCCGGGTTCACACCCCTGCTCTTTGCCGTGAGGGAAGGGCGGATGGAAGTCGTTGAGGCCCTCCTCGAGGCGGGAGCGTATGTGAACGAACCGACACCGCTCGAGCCAACCGAGCGCCAGCGGCCTCTTGGAGGAGGGCGGTCCATCCGACCCGGCTCGAGCCCGCTTTTCGTGGCCGTGACGAACGGCCATTTCGAGCTCGCGGCCCAACTACTGGACGCCGGCGCGGATCCGGACGCCGCTGCACCCGGCTACACCGTTCTGCACATGCTGGCGCGAGTCCGCAAGCCGGGCGCCGGCGACAACAACCCGCGCCCCGACGGATCGGGCTCCATGAGCAGTCTCGATTTCGTCAGAGACATAGCAGAGCACGGCGCGGACATGAACGCGAGAATGACCGAGAAGCCACGCCTGAACAACACGCGGTTCGACGAGCTCGGTGCGACACCGTTCTTGCTCGCCGCGCTGACTGCGGACGCCGAGCTGATGAGGACGCTGGCCGAGTTGGGTGCGGATCCGCAGCTCAGGAACGACCAGAACTCGACGGCGCTCATGGCGGCGGCCGGCCTCGGGACACGGTCTCCCGGTGAAGACGCGGGCACCGAGAACGAGGTGCTCGAGGCGCTGGAAGTGGCGCTGGAGCTCGGCGCCGACATCAACGCGATCGACGACAACGGCGAAACCGCCATGCATGGTGCGGCCTACAAGAACCTCCCCGAAGCAGTCGGCTTCTTAGCCGCGAGCGGTGCCGAGATCGAGGTCTGGAACCAGCCCAACAAGTACGGATGGACACCTTTGACGATCGCGCGCGGCTACAGGTTCGGCAACTCCAAGCCCTCGCTCGTGACCATCGCAGCCGTCGAAGGCATCCTGCTCGCTAGCGGCGTCACACCGCCCACAGAGGAAGAGGAGAACGCCAAGGCGGTCGACCTACACGCCAAGCCCGACTACGGCAAGCGACCCGACAAGAAGCCTCCTCCGCCCTTGTAACGAGAACGCCCTCTTCCCTGTAGCGCCGCCCGCCAACAGGACTAGAACGCCGAGCCAGGTAGTGGGATGCACGAATGCCGAGCGGCACTGCTGCGCTGCCTTCGGTATCATCTCAGAGGCCCGAGGCGGTGACCGTGGGGCCGGCCGCCGCCCGCTTCGACCACCAGCTGGTGACGCTACCGCGATGACGGCGGCGGGCAGCACGAGGGTGGCCTGTTTCAGGGTCCAGCTTCCGCGGGGCCCCCGTCCGTCTGCCGAACACCCCTAAACCTCAGTCCCCGAGCCGGCGGTCTGGGATCAGAGTGTAATGTCCCTTTGCCAGTACTCATCCCCCTCCCGGCTGATCTCCGCTTAACCTTGTCGGAGTGGCTCACCTCAACTCGGGGCTCGGTCATTTCCTGTTTTTTAGGCGCCGTTGCTGGCGGGCGAAACAGCGCCGGTTGGACCCCATGTGGACCCCGAAGCTACCTAATTCGACAAGCGTTGAGGTGGGAAACTCTATCCAAGTGGCTGTTACTAAGAGAGTTGGCGTGGTGCCCAGGGGCGGAATCGAACCACCGACACCGTGATTTTCAGTCACCGCCTCGGCCCGTCTCGCTTGGCGTCGCCCACGACCCACGATCTCGGCTGTCCAGGGTAGACGTGAAGGTCACAGATTCCCCTGTCGGCCGTTTGTGACGCCTTTGTGAACCATGTGCACCAAGAGGCTAGAGGCGAGAAGTGGACCCGGGTGCAGCCCAATAGTTCACGTGATCTCTGCCGATCTGCTACCCGATGATGTTGGTACGGATGAGTCTGGCGACTGCCTGGGGGCTATCATCCAAGCGTGCCGAAGCCAGTCCCAGGGGTCCGAGTGACAACGCGCGACCTTTCGGTGCTCCGAGACCTCTGGTTGTACAGGTACCTGTGCACTCCACAGATCGCACGCCTTCACTTCGGCCATCTGGCGTTAGCAAGGCGCCGTCTTCGGGTGCTCCGCTCGCGACATCTTCTCCAGAGCTTCAAGCCAGAAGGTGGCGGTAGCTCGGCATTCCAGACTCAGTGGTTTTGTCTTGCTAGAGCAGGAGCTACGTTGGTTGCGCACGCAGAATCTGTATCTCCTAACGACCTGCTTCCACCGTCGAGAAGTCCGGAAGGAGTCAAGTTCCTCGAGCACCACCGCGAGCTGTCGGACTTTCGAATCTGGTTGCGAGAGGCTTGCACCGACTCGAGCTCACGATTTGGATACAGCTTTGTACCGCCCTATGAAGAAGTCCGAAAGGCGGGCCGGAGACGGCGTCGTATCGCTCTAAGGGTGAAGGGCCATCGCCGCCTTTTGGTTCCTGATGGCGCACTCTCGCTCGAGAGGAACGACGGACCTGCGGCGCTCTTCCTCCTCGAGGTCGACAGGGGTACTGAACCTCTTTCCGGACGCCACATGAGCAGCATCGAGCGGAAATTCACGAGGTATCGTGACGCCTTCGACGCCCTTGGGGAGGATCACTACTCACAGATGTTCGGTCAGAACTTCCAGGGATTTCGTGTCCTCTGCATCGTCCCAAACGAAAGACGCCGAGATGGGTTCCTCCGAACCGCAGCGCAGACCGACCTGCAGCCCCTGATCTGGGTGACCACCAAGGACGTAATAGGATCTCGTGGCAATCTGGATCTCGCCTGCTGGCACACGAGCCTGGACGAACCGCCACACGCTCTTGCAGAGTAGAGACATGGATTCCTTCGATCCGAGCACCCTTGACGTCGACAAGCTCCTCGAGGCCGTGGTGATCGGGGGCAACGCTCTCGGGGCGAGGAAAGGCGCAAGGAAGACAAGACGGCGAGTTCCAGAGAAGCAAGAACGTCTCGTTCGCCTCGTGGCTAGCAACAGCGTCACGACCTTCGAGCAGCTCACACTCGAGTTTGTCGAAGGGTGGAAGGTGGTTGTCGAGCGCAATCGCGATCGGGCGAGGCGGCTGGCCAAAAAGGAGTTCTTTCGGAACATCGCTGACGCGGCCGCTCGCATCAACGCTGCCCTGATTGCCGGGTATGAAGACGAGCGGACGAGACCATCAGTGCTCGAGCGCACCGGATCCTACGTAGGCCTGGAGTTCGACTACCAGTCATTGAGCATTGGATGGGCAAGCACTGAGGACCTTCGAGAGGTCTCGATGTTCAGAGCTGCAGTCGGCGCTCGCCACGTCCGATTGAAGGTACCGGTTGAGCGACCAGCGGGGCCGGGAGACGAGCCTTCTGGGGTAGAGGGAGAGTCAACTCCGCAAGCTCCCAGCCGCGATGAGGCTCCTGCTAGCGAAACGCAGGCCAAGGTGAAGGCCTCTGTGCCGGATCCGACGGCTACGATCGAGATCGTTGTCCAAGAAGATCCCGTCACCGGGGTCTGGTCATTTGAGCTAGATGATCGAAGCGTCGAGGTTGTCATTCGGCACGGGCTCGTGAGAGTCGGCGGTGCTATCCACGAGACCGACCTGGTACGTGGGCTCTCCCAAGTAGAGGACCTCATCGGTGCTCCGCTCGACTACATCCGGCGCCTGATCGCAGCGCTGGAAGAGCGAGAAGCTCTCTCCAAGTCAGCCGACTGACTGTCGCCGCCGCGCCCTCCGTCCACTGGCGTGGGCCGTTGCAGTTCAGCTGCTCGACCGACGGTGCTTGTCCTACGTCTGACAGCCACCTCAGTTCAAACATCTCAAAGCGGATTGGATTTGCCGGCCTTGATGCCGGATGGATTCAAGAGATGTAGCCAATAGAAGCAGCGCAGCTGCCCAAGATCAAGACCGCAGGTCACTAGACGAGCTGGTCCTTGAGGCAAGACCGAAGCTCAGTAGGAGCGAGGCTACCGAGATCGTCGGAGGCCTATCGCGAACTTCAAAGATGCCCTGCCATAGCTGGGGGATTCCCGCAACGAGCTGCAAGACTGGTTCGCGACTCGAAAGGATCCCTGGCACAGTTTGCCACGACTGCTATGCCATGAAGGGCGCCTACAGATGGCCGACCGTCAATCGAGCATACGAGCGGCGTCTGGCGCGAGCTGATCACCCCGACTGGAACACGGCCATGGCGGAGCTCGTTGGCTGGCAGGCGGAAAAGAACCGCCAGCCCTACTTCAGGTGGTTCGACTCGGGCGACCTTCAATCGATATCGATGCTGGAGAGGATCGCAGCGGTCGCACGGATGACGCCGGACGTTCAGCATTGGCTTCCGACTCGAGAATATGCGTTCGTCAAGGGTTTCCGTGATCAACACGAGAAGCCGGACAATCTAACCATACGAGTGTCCTCGACCCACGTGGACTCCCCTGCACACGAGATTGACGGCCTTCCCACGAGCACAGTGCATCGGCTCCACCAACCACTGGGATACGAATGCCCAGCCTACGCCACGAGCCCCGCCTCGTGCGGAGATTGTCGTGCTTGCTGGAGTCCCTCCACCCAGAACGTCTCCTACAAGCATCATTAGTCGCGGCCTACTGCGGCCCTGGGGGAAGATCGAGTCCCCTGGAGCGAGCAGCTCGGTCGTGTGGGCGCTCCGAGAAGCCCTCGGCTCAGTCGAAGGTCAGAGGCCCAGTCGCAAGTGGACAATCAAACCCGACGACGATTGCAAGTGCTCTCGCCGACGGTTCCCAGTGAAATTCCAAAGGAGAAAATTTCTTCAGTCCGATGAGACACGTTTCCCCAGACAGCCTAGGTACCCACTCCAAACTCTTGATGGAAAAGCACTTACAAATGATCCCCAATGATCCCCCGAGCCAGATGAGAATGGATGGAAAGATCCCCAAGCCTCTCCAGAGTCTCTGTCCCAGGATGGTTTACACAGAGCACTCCGGCTCCTACCGTGAAGCAGGTCATGCGAACCACACATCAGGCCAAGGCCCGCGGCGCCTTCGAGGAGTGCCTCGACCTGATAGAGGTTGAGACCGCGGCACTCATAGGCGACGTTTCACGGGAGGACGCATGTTGATCCACCAACGCCTCCGATCAATCCCGCAGCTCGCGAAGGACGCGCCTGCCCTGGGCGAGACGAAGCTCCGTGAGCTCGTTCGTAACGCGGCCTCGAACGGCCTCGACGAGTTCGGGGTCATCGTCAGGGTGCCGCAGAAGCCGGGAGGAAAGCGCGCGGCTCGGCCCCTGATCGACATCGAAAGGTTCGAGGCATGGTGGGAGGCGCAGCGTCAGACGGTCGCCATGGGCGAGAAGCGACCGGCGCCGCGGAATTTGCCAGTGCGATCGGGTGGTCGTCGCGGTGTCCAAAAAAGCTAAGCGAGGTCGACTCGGGCCTTCTCGATGAAGGCGTCTTGAGCTTCGGCCGTCGCGCGCTCGAAGGAAGTCCACTTGTCGCTCGTTCGAATTCCATCGCCCGCAGCCTGGACGAGCTCGTTTCCGTATTCTCGAATGGCATCGGCAAGAACACGTCCCTTCTCCCGAACGTTGTCCGACGCCACGAGCTCCAGAGCCGGAAGATGGGAGAGCCTAAATTCCACCAAATGGTCCCTAATTTCATTGTGGAGGCCGAATATTTTGTGGGCGGTACTGGAGTTCTCCTTCCCCAGTAGTGCTCGAGCGCCGAAGAGATCTCTAAGCCTGTAACAGGAGCCAAGGAACTGAGGATAGATGCGACACCTCACGTCGTACAGTTGCGCCTTTCGCGACTTCCTGGCATTGAACCAGGTCGTGATGATCGCCACTGAAACGGCCGCGCCCGAGACAAACCAAGGGATGATCGTTTCGAGGTCGAGGCCGACTATTGTCGAGGTCTCCAGGGGCCCTCAACTCCCGAAAACCTTGTCGATCACGTCGTCAGCCTGGCCCGGCATGAGGTGTGCGTAGCGGAGGACCATATCGAGCGTTTTCCAACCGCCCGCTTGCTTGATCTCCAGAAGGGTCGCCTCGCCCGACATCGCGAGGTAACTCGCGAACGTGTGTCGGAGATCGTGAAAGCGAAAGGGCGCGTCGAGCTTCGCGCGCTTCCTTGCGGTTCGCCACTGTGACTCGGGAAACTTCTCGAAGAGCCGATCCGAACCGAGGCGTCGAACCCTTCCATAATCGCGAAGGACCGCGGCGGCCATCTCCGTCAATCGGAAGGAGCGCGTTTCGCCGTTCTTGGTGTCTGTGCCGACGAAAGTCCCGCGGCGCCTCTCGAAGTCGATATTTCTCCAACGAAGCGAGAGAATCTCGGACTGTCGTCCACCCGTGTGAAGCGCGAGAAGAACGATCGGATAGAGCTCGCGGCAAGGATGCTCTCGACACGCCTCGAAGAGACGATCACGCTCGTCGGTCGAGAGAAACCTGCCGGCGAACCGCTTGGATCGGTCGGCTTTCGAAGTTCTCTTTTCGAGCCCGCGGAGGGGATTCTCGCGAGCCCACTCCCATTCGGCGATCGCGAGCGAGAACACTCTCGAGAGGGCGGCTTTGTAGCGATCGACGGTCGTCGAAGACACGCCCTTGCCCGAGGGCCCGTCACCCGCTCGGAGTCGACCTAGCGCGGCCTTGACGACGGCTCGCGAGAAGTCCTGCACCTGATAGCCGCCGACTTGCTGCCGCCACCATTCGATCTGTATTCGCCTCTTGCGTTGTTCGCTTTCGGCGAGGTGACCGAGCTCCTCGAGGAGATAGCGATCGAGGAGCTCATAAACGGCACGATCGGCCGCGCCGCCAAAGTAGCGGCCCCGACGGATGTCCGTTTCAACGGCCCCGGCCCAATCTTCGGCCTCTTCCCGGGTCGGAAAGGTAGCGGCGACACTCTCCCCTCGCCGCCGGATCTGAGCACGCCATGACACCGAGCCGTCTTTCGCGCTTCGTTTCTCGAAGTAGGCCACCTAGAGTTCGCTCCTCTCGAGTTCCGCCTTGATTGCTTGAACCGCCGCGGTGTTGATGCTCGTCTCCTGAACCTGGGAGAGTGCGTAGAGTCGGCGATGTAGCTCGGGCTCGAGGCGGAGAACGAACCGGCCGGAGAACGGCCGATCGGGATCTTCGCCGTGCTTCTCGCACATTTCGATATAGACGTCGACGGACTTTCGAAACTCGCGTTCGAGCTCCTTCGCGCTCTTCGCTTCGAAGGTCACGACATCTCGAATGTTGATGACGCGACCGTGCAGAACCCCGTCCTCGAGGTCGATCACTTTTCCTACATATCGCTTGTATTCAATCATTGGATCAATACTTGCCTTTCGCAGGAAGTCACGCACCGACGGTTGGCGCGGCCGCTGATATCAAGTACTAAGAAAGGGTATCATGGCCTCCGGCGTGAAAAAGTTCAGGGAGATTCTCTCGGATGTCGGCGGCCAGGTCCTCGCGTTTCTGGTCGCCTTGATCCTGACCGCCGGCTTGGCGATCTGGTCTGCCCGTGCACAGATCCGTTATGCAGCTCCCGCTCTGGGCGCTCCTCGCTTCACTCGTCGTCGCCTTCTTCGGCGGCGCAGGGCTTGTTTCGTACCGCAAGCGGCAGGACATCTACCCCCGGCACGAGCCCACGATTTGCAATCTCCCGTGGTTCACGAAGAGACGTCGGGACGATGGGTCAATTCTAGAGCTCCTCCCGCTTTGCCCCAAGTGCTCGGTCGAGATATCCCTAACGGACGAACCTCACCACGTGACCTACAAGGATAGTGATTTCTATCGTGTCCGGGCATTCTGCGAGGCATGCGGCCATAGCGTGAACCCCGAGCCGGACGTTCTCTCGGTCGCGGTCAATTTCAGAAAAGAACGCCTAGAGAGCCTTGTACTGAAAACGCTTCAACAGCAATACCGCGATTCGCAGTTGGCTCCGCAGGCTTTTTTCGTAGCGCACTCCCCCATGACTCCCCCATGGAGGTATACTAGGATTCTCGCTAGGCCCGACTCATGACCTGTAATCCCTTTATTATCAATGGTACCGGGGGAGGGATTCGAACCCTCACAAGGTTGCCCTCGGGGGATTTTGAGTCCCCTGCGTCTGCCATTCCGCCACCCCGGCTCGGGTGAAGTCTACTGTTGCTGCTCTTCGACGTCGACGTCGTCCTGGAGCTCGATGCCCTTTTCTTCTAACAAGCGGCCAATGGCTCTGTAGTAGAGCACTAGGACTCGCCGATAGTTCGCGATTGCGGAGACTTCGCCGCTGCGAGCGGTGGTCAGATCTTCCTGGATCTCGAGAACCTGGAAACTGCCAGAGATGCCGTTCTCATAGCGCTTGCGCTCGGCATCGAGGTTCTTTTCCGCGAGGTCGGTGGACTTCTGGGCCAGATCGATGGCCTCCGCCGCGCTCTCTACCGCGCGCGTAGTGCGCCGCACGCTGGTGAGCACGCCTAGGCGCAGATCCTCGAGGCTGACGAAGCCTTGCTCGACCGCGAGCTCGGCGATGGTGCGCCTCGCCTTCGCCTCGCGATTCTGGATCGGCATGGCAAACTGAAGCCCGGTGCCCCAACCGTCGAAGCGAGCCTCGAATATCTGTTCGATGGCGTCACCGTAACCGCCAGGAATCTTCTCTCCCGGGCGGGGCGGAAAGATGCTCCCGCCGACGAAGACGTCACCTCCAAGGCCGTTGTAGCCGTAGCGCAGCTCGAGATCTAAACGAGGCTTGACCTGACTCTTGAAGAAGAGCACGTCGTACTCGAGGTTGGCGATACGCAGCTCCTGCTCGCGAAGCTCGCTGCGCGAAGCCATCGCGACCGAGATCGCCGCATCCAAATCGATCGCGATGCGATCGGTGAGGGGATCGGTGGTCGGCTCGATCGGTGTCGTCCACACCGTGCTGTGCAGGTTGAGCAACTGGCGGAGAACGTCGGCGAAGTCTTCGGCGGTGACTCTTGCCCGCAAGACTTCTTCTTCGCGAATGGCGACGCCGACCTCACTCTGCACCAGCTCGAGCGGAGCGAGGGTGCCGACTTCGACTTGAATGCCATTCATCTGGTGGAGCTCTTCCGCCAGCGCAAGACTCTCGAGCGATACGTTGTACTGCTCCTGCGCCTCCACCAGGTCCCAATAAGCCCCCTCCACGGTCTCGACGCTCAGGATGATCTGCTGCTCGAGAAGCTCTGCGCTGATCTCGCTGCTATTACTCGCGACCAGAATGTTGCGCTTGGTCACCGCTTTGCCACGGCCCGCCAAGAGGGGCTGGGTGAACAAGAAGTCCATTCCTACGTTGAAGCTGGGATTCACCGACGCGAACAGCGAGTTGGTCTCGAAGCGATCGTTGTTCCAGACGAAGCTCACCGTGCCGCCTGTAGAGACCAGCTGATCGAGGCGCAGGTCGAGGTTCTGTCGCTCGGATTCGCGCACCTCCGACCCGTCGAGGGCCGTAGCCGATGGCGTCGTCTCCTCGAGGGCGCCCAAGGAGGCGCTCAAGCCAAGATCGAAGATGCCCTGGCTCTGGGAGATGGTGTGGAAGATCTGCTCGCGCTGATAGCGCTGGACCTGGAGGCCTAGATTCCTTCGCAGCGAGATAAAGATAGCATCTTCCAGCGAAAGATTGACCTGGCCCTCGCGGATGTCGAGATCGGTCTCCGCGGCGATCTCACGCGGCAGTGAGCTGACGATTTCAGCCGCCGGCAAGGGCATCGCATAAAGCAGCGCCGCTGCCACCAGGCCGGAAATCGCCAAGGCCTGGGCGAGTCGCTCGCGGATGTGGGACGTCTTCATCTAAGAATCCTCCTCGACGCACGGACGAAACTCAGCGTCGGCCTGTTTCACTCTACAGCGCATGCGCGCCTTGCAGCTATGGGTACGTGTTGAATGGGCATAGGGTTATCCGGACATTTCTTCAGGCCGGAGCTCACCAGGAAAATGGCACCTAACAGCGTGCCCGGGGGTCAGTGTCTCGAGCTTGGGTGCTTCGCTGGCGCAGCGCTCCTGAGCAATCGGGCAGCGGGTCCGAAAACGGCAGCCGGAAGGCGGGCTCAACGGACTTGGCGGGTCTCCCTCGAGAATGATGCGCTTGCGCCTTCGCTTGGGGTCGGGCACCGGCACCGCCGACAGAAGGCTGACGGTATAGGGGTGCAGAGGGTCACTGAACAAGCTCTTGGTATCGGCGGTCTCGACGACTTGCCCGAGATACATAACCGCAACGCGATGAGCGATCTGCTCCACCACCGCCAAGTCGTGCGCCACGAAGACGAGGCCGAGCCTCAGTCGCTCCTGCAGCGTCGCGAGCAGGTTGATGATCTGCGCCCGCACCGAGACATCGAGCGCCGATACCGGCTCGTCCGCTACCAAGAGGCGCGGCTCGGTGGCCAGCGAACGAGCGATACCGACCCTCTGCCGTTGGCCCCCAGAAAACTCGTGCGGATACCGAGAGGCAGCCGCCTCGGGCAGTCCCACGGTTCTGAGGAGCTCCGCAACTCTTTCGCGAACTCGCTCCCGAGGCACGACTCGGTGTACGAGTAGTGGCTCAGAAAGTGCGCTTTCGACGCTCAGGCGGGGGTTGAGCGACCCATAAGGATCTTGAAAAATCATCTGAAAGAAGCGGCGGCGGCTGCGCAGCTCGCGAATCGAAAGACCGGTGATCTCTTCGCCCATGAAATGGACACTGCCGGAGGTGGGCTCGATGAGGCGAGTGAGGCAGCGAGCCAGTGTTGTTTTGCCGCTACCCGATTCGCCTACCAGTCCTAGACACTCTCCTTCTGCCACCTCCAGATCCACACCGTCTACGGCGCGGACTTCACCGCGAGTCCGGCGCAATATCCCTCTGTTGACCGGGAAATGCTTGTGTATGGCGGTGGCCTCAAGCAGGGCTGTCATCGATCACTTCCCGCCATCGCTGTAGAGAAAGCAATATGTGTGGTGCGTGGGACTCAGCACGTGAAGACTCGGCGAGTCGACCGAACAACACTCGAGGGCCTGATCGCAGCGAGGGTGGAAGGCGCAGCCACTCGGCCGCTCGGCGGCTTCAGGTACCTGACCGGGTATCGAAGGCAGCTTTCCCCGCTCTACCGGCTCCCCGAGCCGTGGCAAGGCGGCTAAGAGGCCCTGGGTGTAAGGATGTGCGGGCGCTTCGAAGAGGCGGTCGACAGGCGCCTGCTCGACGATTCTTCCGCTGTACATCACCGCCACGCGATCGCAGGTCTCCGCCACCACGGAGAGATCGTGGGTGATCAGAAGAACCGCCAGTGAGAGCTCCCGTCGCAGCCGATCGAGAAGCTCTAGGATCTGTGCCTGAATGGTGACATCGAGGGCGGTTGTGGGCTCATCGGCGAGCAGCACCTCGGGCTCGCAGGCGAGCGCCATCGCAATCATGGCTCGTTGGCGCTGGCCGCCGGACAATTGATGAGGGTAATCGCGAAGACGGTCCCCAGGGTCCGGGATGGCAACCAGGTCGAGAAGCCTCTCGGCCTCTTGCAGAGCCGCCTTCTTTGGCAGACTGCGATGAGTGAAGAGCGCCTCACATATCTGGAAGCCAATGGTGAAGACCGGATTGAGGGCGGTCATCGGCTCTTGGAAGATCATCGCCACGCGCGCGCCGCGGACCTCTCTCATCGCAGCACTCGAGAGCTCCAGTAGATCGGTGCCATCGAGGAGAACACGTCCGCTGCGCACCTTCCCTGGCGCGGGTAGAAGGCGCATCGCAGCCAGAGCGGTCATGCTCTTTCCGGAGCCCGACTCGCCGACGAGCCCCACGAACTCGCCGCTGTCGATCGACAGCGACACCTCGCTGACGACGTCGACCTGTTCCCCCCCCACCGGAAAAGAGATCGAAAGATCCTCGAATGACAGCAGCTCAGGCCCCTTTCTTTCTTTTTGCCAAAGCCTCGAGCCAGCCGACGGTGAAGTCGACGCCATAGCCACTCGCTCCCTTGGGATTGGTGGCCATGGCGGGACCGGCGATGTCGATGTGTGCCCATCGCGGATGCCCGCCGACGAACTGAGAGAGGAAGGCGGCCGCGGTGTTTGCGCCTCCCCAGCGTGCACCGCTGTTTCTCAGGTCGGCGTGATTGCCCCGCATCTGCTCGACGTATTCGGGCCATAGCGGCATTCGCCACAGGCGCTCGCCGCTGTTATCGGCTGCCTCGAGCAGGCCCGCCGAGACCTGGTCATCGGAGCAGTAGAGCGCCGCCGCGAACTCGCCGAGGGCGACCACTGCCGCCCCGGTCAGTGTCGAGTACTCCAGAATGTAGTCCGGCTTCTCCTCCGCCGCCCAAGACAGAGCGTCGGCTAGGATCATCCGCCCCTCCGCATCTGTGTTGAGAATCTCGACAGTCTTTCCGTTGTAGCAGCGAACGATGTCGCCGGGCCGGTAGGCGGTCGCCGAAGGCATGTTCTCGGCCAGGGGGAGGTAGGCACGCAGCTGCACCGGAAGATCGAGTGCAGCGACCGCCCGGACGATGCCGAGAACGGTGCATGCCCCGCATTTGTCGTACTTCATCTCGTCCATCGCGGCAGCAGGCTTGATCGAGATGCCGCCGGTGTCGAAGGTCACTCCCTTGCCGACCAGGGCAACCTTCGGACCGCGGCCGCCCCCTTCCAGGCGCACTAGGCGCGGTGGGTTCTTTGAGCCGCCTCCCACCGCCAGGATCCCGCCCATCTTCCTTTTCTTGAGCTCGGGAACCCCTAAGACGCGAGCCTTCATACCCGTTTCTCTGGCCAGGGCTCGGGCCCGAGACGCCATCCACACCGGGGTTGCCACGTTGGGCGGCGTGTTGCCGAGGTCGCGTGTCAGAACCACGCCCGCGTCGATGCCGGTGCGGCGCCGCACCGCGGCCCGATAGGCTCTCTCCTCACCGACCGGGGGCACGACGAGAACCTCCCGCTTTCCTTTCGCGGCCTTAGTTTTTTGATAGGTATCGAAGCGGTAACCGCTCAAGGCCGCCCGGCCCAGAGCTCTACCGGCAGCAGCCGCGCCTCGCGCCTCGTCATGCTCGGGGAAGACGATGGCGAGCTTGCGGGCGCCGTGCTGACGACCCAGACTCAGCGCCCGATCGAGCCACTCAGCGAATTTTTGGGCATCGAGTCCTTCGCGCCCACCCAAACCGACCACTGCCAAGCCGCGCCGGCCCCGGTCGAAGGACTCTTCTGTGACGCGCTTGCTCGAGCCGTCGAAGCCTCGCCGCTTCACCGCGGTCGCAAGCGCTTCCTGCAGCTCCTTAGACGCGGTTGGCAGCTCGCAAGACTCGTTCTCGAAGCAGCCAACAACAACAAGATCTGCGGTGTTGGCACGGGCAAGTGAGGACGAACGTGCAGTGCTGGCGGAGCTCATGATGCGGCGGAGTTTAGCAGCCATCCTGGCCCGTAACTCGCCTTTGGAGTATGATTTGGACATATTTCTATGGAGCGATGGAGTTGGACACCTCTACCCTTCTCCGGCGCCTGAAGCGGTCCGCTGTTTTTCTGCATCCGTCGCAGCTCGACGTGCGCCGCGTGCAGGCTCTCATCGATCTCGATCTTCCGACGCCGCAGCCGGTATTTCTCGAAGGAGAGGAGGCCTCGGGGATCAGCGGCTTTCTTCTCACCGAATCGCCGAAGCTGCGTTCGCTGGAAGAGGCACTGGCCGAGGCACTGGATGCCGCCCTGCTACGCCAGGTGCGCATTCGCGGCGGAGATGCGGGTGGAGGCGACCGCGACGAAGCCTGGAACCGTTACGAGGAGCTTCTGGAGCTCGCCGCCGAGAACGTGACCGCTTCAGACTACGGGCGTCACTACCCGACCACGTTCTGGCTCTATCACTCAGTACAGGTCTCCGCGCACCTCAAGGATTACCCTCGACGCGTGCAGGCTGAGTGGCCGGCCCTCGGAGAGGCCTCGGCCACCGAGATCAAATACGACGTATTCGAAGAGTACGTGCGGCGCGCCGAGCGGGTCTTGCGCACTTTAGAGAGACGCCTCACCCTCGGCGAGGGAGCTAGCGCGGAGCTCTACCCGGCGGTCTTCAGCTGTTTGCGCGACAACGTCCTCATTCTCACTGAGGACGGCGTCAACCGAGACCTGGAGGAGCTCGACCCCTTCTTTCGCGGCTTCTTGCGCGAAGACGGGCGAGACTTTCGCTTGCGTTTGCGGCGCTTACGGCTCTGGAACCGAGCTCAGGTCGAGCTCGATCCCGGTTTGCGAAACCTCGCTCGCTACCTGCTCAATCTGCTCGAAGTCCAGGATCCCGACCTGCTCCTGAGCTCGCCGGGGTACGTCTCCTATCTCGCCGCCAGCGTCTCCTCCTACGATCCGACGACCCTTTGGAGCGAGCGACAGGTCGCGATCTGGGAGGACGTCCTTAGCCGTCTCAAGACTTTCGAGCTGCTGCACAACCTTCGCGGCCTGGTGATGCGGGTGCGGTGGAAGAGCGATCGCCTGATCTGCCCCGGGGAAGAGGCCCTCCGGCTCGGCGCGGGGCCCTACGATCTCCATCTCTCCCCCACTCTTCGCCCGATGGACTTCATGAGTCCATGGGTTGTCGACCCAGGAGTCGCCAGAGGTGGGGTGGCCTACGACATTGTTCACTTCACCGGCAAGGTGACCGAGCTTCAGCACAGCGACGCCGGCAGTCAGGAAAGCGCGTTCCGCGCCTTCTTCCGCTTTCAGAAACGCCTCGATCGTATCGCCGACGAGCATCGCCTCTATCGCGAGAAGTATCTGGGCGACGGCGCCTTCTACACCGGACGTGAGGCGCGGCGCCTGCTGCTGACTGCGATCCGGATGCAGCGCGCCTATCGCGAGATACTCTCGCAGGGGTTTCCTTTCGACGGCGGGATGCGTATCGCCCTCAACCACGGCGAGTATCGCCTTCTCCCCTTCGGTGGCCGTCGCGGACAGGGGATGCGCTACGAGATCTTCGGAGAAAGCGTCGTGGAGCTGTTTCGTCTGGTCTCGGGCAAGTCGAGCCATGACCTCGACGAGCTCACTGCGAGCTTGGTCTCCAGGGGATATGAGCCTTCGAAAGTCGAGGAATTCTTCGCACCCTTAGCGGACGCCGAAGAGGCCGCCGATAGCGGCTCAGGCCCGGCTTTCCGAGTCCGCCTCTCACCCTCCGGCCAGCTCATCAACAACGGCATCGTCGCTACCGAGACTTTGATCCAAAACCTCGACGCGGTGATCCCCCCCCGTCCGCTGCGCAGCTTCGAGGGGAGCGATAGCCTCCTCGTCGTCGCAACGATCGAGGACGCCGGCGAGAAGGCGGATATCGGTCTGAGGCGGCTCGGCATGCCGGATCTCAAGGGCCTCGAGAGCCGGGTGCTCTACGAAGTAGTCGATACCGACCTGCTGGACGACGGCGAGCTCCGACTTCTCGAGGTCGAGAGCTTGGCAGAGGCGTTCGAGGCATTGGCCCAGGTGCCCTCGAGCGCGACCTGAGCTGAACAGCGCCGCGTGCTAGCATCATCTGGGCTCAGTTCGAGAGAGGCGTCAAAAAATGCACGAACAGGTAGTAGTCAAGCGCGATATAGAGGCGATCCAGATCCCCGACGGCATTCCGGTTCTTCTCAACGAAGGAACCCCGGTCCGCATCACCCAGGCGCTGGGGGGAAGCATCACCGTAACCACAGACTTCGGCCAGATGTTGCGCATCTCGTCGAGCCACGCAGATGCCCTTGGGGTCGCCGACGGAGAGACCGCTTCGGGTTCGGACACGGCGAAGGTCGAGGGGACTCTCGAAGAACGGACATGGGCGCTATTGCGCACCATCTACGACCCCGAGATCCCGGTCAACGTGGTCGACTTGGGCCTCATTTACGACTGCTCCTTCAGCGACAGCGAAGAGGACGACAAGCAGGACGTCTCGGTGCAGATGACTCTCACCGCACCCGGGTGCGGCATGGGTCCGGTCTTGGTCGATGACGTCAAGGGTAAACTGGAGGCCCTTCCCGACGTCCGCAGTGCGAAGATCGACCTGGTCTTCGACCCGCCCTGGAATCCCAATATGATGTCTGAGGCCGCGCGCCTCGATCTCGGCTTCTTGTAGCGCTCGCTGTTCGCTCCGCCGAGAGCTCTCGTGGTCGTGGGATCGATCATCAAAGCACGCCAGGTCCCGCCCTTTTCTTACCTCGTCGCTCTGGTTCTCTGGGGCGTTGTAGCCGGCGTCTTTTTCTTCCGTTTCCGACCCGCCTGGGTGGCGCTCTCCCAGCTATTCGAGCCCTTGCTCGCGGGGGCTGTCGTACTGCTCGCAGCCTACGCAGCCGGAGGAGGGGCCCTCGATCTGTCGCGCGCAGTTTTCCGGAAACTGGCCGGACTCCTCGACTCCGCCGGCGCTCCCAGCGCCGCCGACCGGACCCTGGTCGGCCTGCCCGTTCTCGGTGCCCTCGTGACCTTGATTGCTTGGGGAGGAAGAGGGGTCGTGCCGGCGATCTTCGTTCTCTGCCTGGTCCTGGCGGCGGTAGGCGGCATCGGTCTCTGGCGGAGTCCGCCCTCTGCCTGCCGGATCTCGACTTGGGGCGCGATTCTCCTGGGTCCGCCGATCGCTGTTGCTGCGATAGCCGCGATGCTCCCGGTCAACTCGCCGGATGAGCTCATCTACAAGCTCGCGGTACCGCAGGAGTTCCTGCTCCGCGGAGCCATGGTGGAGCTCCCACTCAACTCCCACAGCTACTTCGCCGCCGCGCTCTCTCAGGTGAGTCTTGCCGCCCTGGTGCTCTCGGGGGGCATTGCTGCCAAGTGGGTTCATTTCGGCCTCTTTTTGCTGACCCTCGGCGCTCTCCATCGGGTAGCGCGACGCATCTACCCACCGGCACCTCCTTCAGAGGAGGCAGCGACTTGGGTTGTCGCGGTCGTGGCCTGGACACCGGCGCTCGCGATCGTCGCCGGATGGGCGTGGGCCGAGTGGGGCGTGCTCGGCCTGCTCTTCCTCTCCTACGAGAGTTGGCATCGCTTTCGGCTCGAGCCTCAGGCTGCCCATGCGGCGACCTGTGTTGCCGCCTTGGCCGGGGCCGCCGCAGTCAAATACACAGCCCTGCCATGGATCGCGATCTTCGTCATATTCGCGATCTTCCATCTGGCCAGCGAGCACGGGGGCCGCGTGGCCCGGATCGTCGCCTCCTCGGCTCTGCTCCTCGGCCTCTTCGGGGGTCTTTCTTACCTCCGCAACTGGATCTGGACCGGCTCACCAGTGGCGCCATTTCTACTCGGCGGTGTACCCCCCATCGGCAACTACCGATCCGACGGAGCACTCACCGGCTGGCAGGAGCTGATTCGAGGTTTCGACATCGTTCATCTGGCCATCGTCGACGACGCTCTCGGTATTCTGCTACCCCTCGCGGTGCTGCTGTCACCCTTGGCCGCCCTCGCCTTTCCCCGCTCTCGCGATCTGTGGTGGATCGGCTTCCTCCCCCTACCGGCGCTCCTGGCATTCGCGCCCATGTCTCGTCTCCTACTTGTCTCGGTCGTTCCGTTGGCCGTCCTCGGCGCTGCCTACATGGCTCGTGGCTGGAGCTCGCTCACAGCAGGCTGGCGGCGCGCGCTGTCGCTGCCCGTAGGCCTGGCTCTCGCCGGGCAGATGCTGCTGGTGCTCTATGTCTTTCAGGCCTCCTATCAGCCCTTCGACTTCGTCGTTGGCAAAGAGAGCGAAGCTGAATATCTAGCTCGGACACGCTCCTTCATGAAGCCCTATCAGTGGCTCGCCGAAAGCTCCGAGAGCGATGCTCTGGTGCTCCTGCTCGGCGAGAACCGCAGCTACTATCTGGATCGACCCTCGCTCTCAGCCGGTAACTTCGACGGACCCAGAGTAGCCGCCTTTCTAGCCGACTTCGCCGATAGCACCGCCTTCGCGGTGGAGCTTCAGAGGCAGGGAGTGACCCACGTCCTGGTGCACTGGCCCTGGGTCAGGGTCACCGGGCAGGGCAAACCGCCCAGCCTTCTCGAGCGCGAGTACGTCCTGCTGCTTCCTCCTGAAAGCGCCAGAATATTGCAGAGTTTTGTGGATAGCGAGGTTACGCGGGTCTACGAGGACAACGAGTACTCGATCTACCAGCTGCCGCTTTGACCGGCTCGCTCCTCTACTCTCGCGTCGAGGGTTCCAGCCGCGATACCACCCCCACTTCCTCACCGGCGCGTAGGTAGCGCTTGGGGAGACGGAGTCCGAAGTGAGCGAGGAGCTCATAGGTGGACATCCCTGCCAACCCGGCCAGCTCGCTCGCGCCAGGGCCGGTCGAGGGGCCGTTGCCCATCAGACAAACCTCAGTGCCAACCGAGACCGAAGTGCCGGTGAGGTCAAGTAGCAGCATGTCCATATTGACCGCTCCGACCACCGCCAACTCCTGATCTCGAGAGTTGGCATGGGAGAGGTTGGAGAGCCGCCAGGGGTAGCCATCGGCGTAGCCGAGTGCCACGACTCCTAGGCGACTCGGGCGCGGAGCGATCCAGGTTCCGCCATAGCCTACGGCTGCCCCGGCCTCGACCTCTCTGGTTTCCACGATTCGCGCTCGCACCTGCATCACCGGTCTCAAGCCCTCCTCGACCTGAGCCGGATCGACTCCGTAAAGAGCGAGGCCGCAGCGCACTAGAGAGTGCACCGACTCTTGGTGGTGGAGGGCCGCGGCGCTGTTGGCAGTGTGAGCCAGGATCCCCCCTTCATCCACGAGAGCCGAGAACAGGGCCAGCGCACGATCGAAGCAGGTCTCTTGTACGGCTGTGATCGGGGACTCGAGATCCTCCGACGATGCGAGGTGCGAGAGAAGGCCCGTTAGCCGCAGCCGTGGCGTCGAGGACAGGATCTCGGTTGCGCGAGGCCACTCCTCCTCAGCCAGACCTAGGCGATGCATGCCGGTGTCGAGCTTGAGATGGATCAGCGTCCCTTCCTCTCCAGACCGCGATTGCGCGGTTGCGGCCCACGAGCTCAGCTGTTCGAGGCTGGAGACTGCCGGAGTCAATCGGTGGTGCAGCATGCGCGGAACCTGAGCCCGCTCGACGACACCCAAAACCAGAATTGGAAGCTCTATACCCGCCCGCCTCAACTCTGCACCCTCTTCCTCGAGGGCTACGCCGAGCCAGTCAGCGCCCTCGCTCTCGACGGTCCGGGCGACCTCCACAGCGCCGTGCCCATAGGCATCTGCCTTCACAATGGCGAGGATCTTGGCGTCGCCGATGCGGCTGCGAAGAAAGCGAAGATTGTGCGCGAGCGAGTCGAGATCGATCTCGGCCCAGGCAGGGCGGCGCTGATCGGTTGTGGGGCTCAAGTCAGGGTCGGCGCGGTAGCAGGCCCGCGAGCAGAACTCTCGCCGGCATCACCATCGCACTGGTTTGCTTAGATCGGCGAGTGCCGATCGAGGTTGAAGAAAGTGGTCGTCTCACCGACAAAAGCGAGCTCGACGTCACCGATCTGGCCGTTGCGATTCTTCGCCACAATGAGCTCGGCCAGGCCCTGAAGCTCTTCGTTCTCTCGATCGTAGACCTCTTCACGGAACACGAAGGCGACGAGGTCGGCGTCCTGCTCGATGGCTCCTGATTCGCGAAGGTCGGCGAGCTGCGGGCGATGGTTGGACCCTCTGCGCTCGGGCTGTCTAGACAGCTGCGAGAGCGCCATGACGGGGATACTGAGCTCCTTGGCGAGCTGCTTGAGTCCCCGGGTGATCGCCGCGATCTCGAGGTTCCGGTTCTCGTAGCGACCGCCCGCCTCCATCAGCTGAAGGTAGTCGAGGATGACCAGATCGATGCCCTTCTCCATCTTCAATCGACGCGCCTTCGAAGTCAGCTCGAGCAGAGAGAGGCTCGCCGAGTCGTCGATGAAGAGCCGCGCTTCGCTGGTGCGTCTGGCGGCATTGTGAATGCTCTCCCAATCGCGATCGGAGAGCTTGCCGGAGCGTAGCTTGCCAAGAGGCACCTTCGACTCTGAGCACAAGATGCGCATCGCCAGCTCCTGGACACTCATCTCGAGCGAGAAGACCCCCACAGAGCGCTTCTCCTTCAGAGTCACATGCTGCGCGACATTCAGAGCAAAGCTGGTCTTTCCCATCCCCGGGCGACCGGCGATGATGACCAAGTTGCCGGCATTGAGGCCGTGAGTCATACGATCCCACTCGATAAAGCCGGTGGCGATGCCGGAAAACACCTGATCCGGTCGCTCCTCGAGATCGAAGACCGTCCCCTTGATGGCGTCTCCGAGCGAGACGAAACCTTGCGGGATCGCCTCTTCACCGATCTCGAGAATGGCCTGCTCGGCGCGTCCGAGCGCGTCTTTGGCCTCGAGCCCTCCATCCTGGCAATAGGCATAGATATCCGAGCAAGAAGAGATCAGGCGTCGGCGCAGCGAGCGCTCTTTGACGATCTCCACGTAGTGCTCGACACGGCTGAGGTCGGGGAGATCGACCTCGAGAGTCGCCACATAGGCGAGGCCGCCGGCCTCGTCGAAGAGATCCTGTTGCTCGAGCTTTGCCTGCACCGTGCGCAGGTCGATCTCGACTCCATCCTCCTGGAGATCGAGCATCGCCTGATAGAGGTGCCGGTGGCGAGCCGAATAGAAGTCGGTGGGCTTCAGTCGAGCGGCCGTTGTGGCCAGATGTCTCGGGGGCTCGAGGAGGATTGCGGCGAGCACAGCTCGCTCAGACTCGTCGCTGCGCGGCAGCGCTTTTTGTTGAGCGAGGGATTCGATCATGACGTTTGGGGGGTGAAGGGCATCGTACATCAGTTGAGCTTCGGAGGAGCACGAGTTGACCTCGTCGAGAGTGCACTGATGTAATCCGACCGCCTCGCAGACAACAGAGGGAATACGATGGCGGGTAGAAAGGCGGACCCGGAGGGCTACTGGCGAGCGAATCTGCGCCTGATGGCGTGGCTTCTCGCTTGCTGGTTCGGGGTTTCTTACGGTTTGGGCATTTTTCTGGTCGAGTGGCTGAACCAGTTTCGCATCGGTGGCTTTCCGCTCGGCTTCTGGTTCGCGCAGCAGGGTGCGATCTACGCCTTCGTGGTCTTGATTCTGATCTATGTCGTGGCGATGGATCGTATCGATCGCCGCCATGGTGTCGACTGAGGCGAGGCGATGAGCGTTCAAGCTTGGACCTACCTAGTCGTCGGCTTCACCTTCGCCCTTTACATCGGCATTGCTTGGTGGAGTCGAGTGCGCTCGACCGCGGGGTTCTATGTAGCGGGGCGCGGAGTGCCGGCCCTTGCCAACGGCATGGCGACCGGGGCCGATTGGATGAGCGCCGCCTCTTTCATCTCGATGGCGGGCCTGATCTCCTTCATGGGGTATACCGGCACCATCTATCTGATGGGCTGGACCGGTGGCTACGTGCTGCTGGCGCTGTTGCTCGCGCCGTATCTACGCAAGTACGGCAAGTTCACGACCTCCGAGTTCGTTGGCGATCGCTACTACTCACAGACCGCCCGCCTGATCGCGGCGGGGTGCACGATCTTTGTCTCCTTCATTTACATCGCGGGTCAGATGCGAGGCGTCGGCGTCGTCTTCTCGCGCTTCCTCGAGGTGAACGTCAACACCGGTGTTCTCATCGGTATGGTGCTCGTGTTCATCTACGCGACCCTCGGCGGCATGCGTGGCATCACCTACACCCAGGTCGCCCAGTACTGCGTGCTGATCGTCGCCTATCTAGTGCCGGCCATCGCCATCTCCTGGAAGCTGACGGGCAACCCGATCCCCCAGCTCGGCTTCGGTAGCCAGTTGGTGGAGGGGCCGAATGCGGGACTCTTCCTGTTGGAGACCTTGGACGCCCTTCACCGTGATCTCGGCCTTCCCGAGTACACGGCCGCCTTCGTGGCGGGGAAGAAGGGAATGGTCGACGTTTTCGCGATCACCCTGGCCTTGATGGTCGGCACCGCCGGCCTCCCCCACGTTCTGATCCGTTTCTACACCGTGCCGAGCGCACGAGCGGCGCGTTGGAGCGCCCTGTGGGCTCTGGTCTTCATCGCGATTCTCTACACCACCGCCCCGGCCGTCGCCACCTTCGCCAGGGTCAACATGATCCAGACCCTCAATGGGGTGGTTTACGAAGAGGCCCCGGAGTGGTTCACCAGTTGGGAGAGAACCGGCCTCATCGCCTTCGAGGACAAGAATGGAGATGGGCGCATCCTCTACAGTGGCGACCCCGAGGCCAACGAGCTCACCGTGGACCAGGACATCATGGTGTTGGCGAACCCCGAGATCGCCCAATTGCCGGCCTGGGTGGTGGCTCTGGTCGCGGCCGGCGGATTAGCAGCGGCGCTTTCGACGGCGGCCGGCCTGCTGTTGGTGATCGCTTCCGCGATCTCGCACGATCTCTGCAAGTCCTTTCTGTTCCCGCGAATGACCGAAGATCGGGAGCTTCTGCTGGCGCGGATGGCCGCGGGGCTGGCAGTCATCGTTGCCGGCTACTTCGGCATCAATCCGCTAGGCTTCGTCGCTCAGGTGGTCGCCTTCGCCTTCGGGCTCGCGGCGTCGAGCTTCTTCCCGATCCTGGTCTTGGGTGTGTTCAGCAAGCGGACCACCAAAGAGGGGGCCATCGCCGGCATGGTCACGGGTATCCTGTTCACGGCGAGCTACATCATCTACTTTCGCTTCGTCCGGCCCGACGCGGGAGCCGACGAGTGGCTCTTCGGCATCAGTCCCGAGGGCATCGGTACGATCGGGATGCTCTTGAACTTCACGCTCGCGATCGTTGTCAGCCGTTTCACTCCGCCACCGCCCGAGGAGGTGCAGCGCCTGGTTGACGAGATCCGGCTCCCCCGCCGGGCTCCGACAGAGCAGTAGCCGGGTGGGCTGTTTGTGGCGCTTCGAGCGCTGCTAACATCGACCGTCGTCAGGCCGGAGTGGCGGAATTGGTATACGCAGGAGACTTAAAATCTCCCGCCGAAAGGCTTCCGGGTTCAAGTCCCGGCTCCGGCACCATCTTTATTTTCAGTAACTTATGACTATCTTCGGCCTCGTTTGAGTGGCCTCATTCGCTGCCAGGTTACAAAAACGGGTACAATGCTCCTTGGACCCAGGCAACGAGGAGCGAGCGATGGCCACCATAGTGAAGAAGACCCTTGCCGATGGCCGCAACCGCTACAAGACGGTCATTCGGAGGAAGGACAAACCGCTGAAGGCTCGT
This sequence comes from Acidobacteriota bacterium, assembly GCA_963666215.2. Taxonomy (GTDB): domain Bacteria; phylum Acidobacteriota; class UBA890; order UBA890; family WLXD01. The sequence goes on along the minus strand of CAXWPL010000005.1, from coordinate 1,288,576 downwards.
ACCTTCAGGACACGCGCCCAGGCCGTTAAGTGGGGCCGCCATATGGACGTAAAGGCCGATGACGGCAAACGCATCGCTACGAAAGATGAAGAGGCTCGAACCGTCAGGGATCTCGTGCGGGAGTACGAGGTCGTGGTATTGCCCAACTACGCCCAACCGTCCCGTCGGCGTCGCAAGGCTTATCTAGAGTGGTGGGTCGAGCGCATCGGTGATCACCGCCTTCTGACTGTGAGGCGCGGGTTGATCTCCGCTCAGCTCCAGGCGCTCGCTCGCGGAGAGACACCTAGCAAGCGACCGGCGTCACCAGCGACGCAGAATCGGTACCTGGCCGCGCTGCGCCACGCTTTTTCAATTGCATTGAGAGATTGGGAGTGGATCGAAGAAAACCCCCTGCGTAGTTTTGCCACGAAGGAGCCCAGGGGCAGGGTTCGGTTCCTCTCCGACCAAGAAAGAAGACGCCTCTTAGATGCATGCTGTCAAAGCTCCGAGGCTCGGCTTTACCCACTCGTGTTGCTCGCTCTCTCGACCGGGGCCCGGCAAGGTGAATTGCTAAGCCTTCGCTGGCGGGATGTCGATTTGAAGCGGGGCATGGCGATCGTTCATGACACAAAGAATGATGAGAGCCGAGCGCTGTCACTCCACGGTCCTGCTCGCCGGGTAGTCGAAGAAGTGGCGAAGGTTCGGCGGATTGATTCGGATCTCGTCTTCGCCGACTTATCGGGCACAGCTCGCTACCCCCGAAGAGCCTTTCAGAGCGCGCTCCTGGACGCGGAAATCGATAATTTCCGTTTTCACGATCTGAGGCATTCTGCGGCCAGCTATCTAGCGATGAATGGAGCCACCGTTGCCGAGATTGCCGACATTCTCGGACACAAGACGTTGGCCATGGTGAAACGCTACAGCCATCTGACGGAGGCCCACTCCTCCCAAGTTGTCGCCAGAATGAACCAGGCCATCTTCAGCTAAGCCCTTCATTCCGGAACCTGTCAAGAACTTTGAGACACCTCGAGTCATAAATTAGTGAAGGTCCTCTTCGGTCGAGACCGGCGGATCCTCAGGCCGGTTGATGTATACGGTTCCAGGTAAAGGCGAGACGATGGGTCGCCCTCGGAGGAAGCGTTCTGGGTGAGTTTGGAAGGCGGCATCGAGCGTGACTTGCCGTGCGGCAAGGGCCTGCTCCGCTCGACCGTGGTGGACGCCGTGCGGCGTCAGGTGGGCGATCCCACCGTGGCGGTGCTCGGTGTTGTACCAAGGGAAGAAGGTCCTGCAGAAAGCCTGGGCGGCCTCCTGGCTGGCGAATCGGGAGGGGAAGCTCGGGTGGTACTTGAGGGTCTTGAACTGGGCCTCGGAAAAGGGGTTGTCGTCACAGACCTGGGGCCGGCTGAGCGACTGAGTGAGTCCCAGATCGGCGAGCAGCTGAGCCGTGCACTTGGCGGTCATCGGGGAGCCCCGATCGCTGTGCAGGGTGAGCACCTCAGGTTTGACGTCGTGCTTGCAGCAGGTCTCCTCGATGAGGCGACCGGCGAGATTGGCGTTCTCGCGGGGCGCGAGCATCCAGCCGACGACGTAGCGGCTGAAGATGTCGAGCAGGACGTAGAGGTAGTAGTAGCTCCACTTCTCAGGACCCCGCAATCGGGTGATATCCCAGGACCAGACTTGGTTGGGGGCGACCGCCACCAGCTCCGGCTTGGTGTAATCGGGGTGGCGAAGCTGGTTGCGCCGCTCGCGCACCGGAGCTCGCGCAGCGAGGATGCGGTACATGCTCCTCTCCGAGCAGAGGTAGCGTTGCTCGTCCAGGAGCGTGGCGACGACCTCGGCGGGGGCACGATCGACGAAACGAGGCGAGTCCAGGACGTCCAGGACGGCTTGGCACTCGTCCTCGCTCAGAGCCCGGGCGGGTGTTGGCCGGGGCTGCGGCCCGGTAGTTGGCTTCCGACGACGGTACAGGGTCGCCCGTGCCACGCCGAGAGCGACACAGGACGGCTTGACGCCGACCTGCAGCGCCAATTCGGCGGCGGCGATCAGGAGTTCCTCCCGTCCTCGAGGTTGAAGCCCAGCAGCCCGGCAACTTTTCCCTGCACTTCGAGGATCAGCTCTGCCTTGCGCAGCGCCTCGCGAGTACGGGATAGCTCCTTTTCCAGTTGCTCGACCTTCTTGGCCAGCGGATTGCCGGACTTCGCCTTGCGCCCTCGCCTTCGGCCCAGCCTTCGCAGAGCGCCGGTCCTGCGTGCCCTGCGCCAGGCCGTCAGGTGGGAGCTGTACAATCCCTCGCGACGCAGGATCGCGCCGATGTCGCCAGGCGTGGCCACTTCGACTTCCTCGAGGATTCGCAGCTTGTACTCGGCCGTGAAGGTTCGCCGCGTTGGCTTGGCGACCACCTCAGGATCCAACACAGGGCTCGGCCGCGCCCAGATGGCGCACGCTGCTGCGTCTCCGTGCTCGCTACGCTCGCCCGTCGGCGCCTCCGCGGACCCCATCTGGGCGCACGGGGGAAGCTGGGAAACCTCCTCCTCGCCCCGGACCGCAATGGACGTGCCTGCTGATCTCATCTCTTGCATCTTCCTCTCTTCAGACATCAGGTTTCACCTCTCCGCCCTACTCTATTTAAGGGGTGGCGAGATGTCTCAAGCATCTTGGCAGAGAGGGTTCCGCTCGTATGTACACGCCTTGTGCTACACATTGTCCTACGCGATGCAGCACATAAGTCCTGTGTTTATAGTTATACATAAGTTCTTTGTTTATAGTTATATATAAGTCCTTTGTTTCTAGTCATTTAGAGTTGACTAGAGAAGCTCATCCAACTACAATGATCCTCCACGGACACCGAGTAGAGGCCGACTCGCCGAGTTTTCTTCATGGTCAGGATTCCAAACCTTCTAACGCTCCCGCAGTTCGCCGAGCGGCACCGAGCATTCTCACTCGGACGCCTGCGCCATAAGGCCTTCCATCGGGCAACGAACGGCTTCGAGAGAGCCTTTATCAGGGATCGCAAACGCCTTTACATTGATGAGGAGCGCTTTTTCGAGTGTCTCCTCGCCCAGCAGCCGGGAGGCCTGGGGTTAACGGGCGAGGCTCGTCCTGGCCACCATGATGGTGGCCAGCACTAACTGAGCAAGATTGGAGGGAAGTAGTCTGCCTACTGACCTCGATATCGAGGCAGCACACTGCGCATCGATCGTAGGTGTTTGCGAGTCGTCTGGCATCTCCCTCAAGCAGCGCGGCAGCGACTGGTGGGCACTCTGCCCCTTCCACAAGGAAAAGACGCCATCCTTCAAGGTTTCGCCCGACAGGGGGCTCTATTACTGTTTTGGCTGCGGCGAGGGCGGAGATGTGATCAAGCTCGCGCAGCTCTTGGGTGGTCTGGGTTTCCGCGACACGGTAGAAGAGCTGTGTGGCACCGGCTCGACCCCGGTGTCGATCCGCATGCCTGATCACGCTGAGCATGCTGAGAAGGCCGAGCGAAACTCTGCCTTCGCCCGCGAGATCTGGGGCCGTCGCCTATTGCTACAGGGCTCCCTCGCAGAGAGCTACCTCCGAGCCCGTGGTCTGGTGCCACCGTATCCGCCGACCTTGGCGTTCTTGCCGTTCCTGTACCACACGGAGAGCAAGGAGCGCTGGCCGTGTCTCCTGGCGGCTGTCGCCGTCGCCGGGAGCCGCAAGGTGGTTGCCGTGCATCGCCCCTTCCTCGCCCGCGATGGCTCCGGCAAAGCGCCCGAGAAGCCCCAGAAGAAGATGCTAGGACCGGTGAGCGGTGGCGCTGTGCGGCTGGCTGGGGCTGGTCCCCAGCTCGCTATCGCCGAGGGTTTCAGACGACAGGTCTCGCAGTGCAGCAGGCCACTGGGATACCAACGTGGGCGGCATTGTCGGCTGGTGGTATCGAGAATCTCAAATTGCCGCCGCTTCCCCTGGCTACCGAAGTGTTGATTGCTGCGGACAACGACGAAAACGAAACCGGGCTCAGTGCCGCCAAGGAAGCTGCGGCGCGGTTCCAAGGAGAAGGGCGGTCGGTACGGATCGCCTGCCCCGCCGAGGCCGGCACCGACTTTCTTGACCTACTCCTCGCCGGCAAAGGAACAGAGACATGTCCGAAGCTGATGTTCGCCACGCAATAGCGAGCGCTGAGCCCTACCAACCACCTTCTGTCAGTTTTGGCAGTACGTTACCTGGGCGTTTTCGGGAATTCAAGGAGCTGCCGATCTTGGCCACCAAGGCGGCGACGCTGCCCTCAGCGCTGCTGCCAGCGAGAGTGAGGCCATTCATCCTAGATGCTGCCGAGAGGATGCAGCTGTCACCGGAGCACCTTGCTGCGCCCTTCCTTGTTGCCGTCGCGGCGATCTTGGGGACCCGCGTTTCTATTCAGCCAAAAGCGCACGATGACGCCTGGATGGTGACGCCGAACCTATGGGGCGGTGTAGTTGCGCCGCCCAGCGCGAAAAAGACGGCCGCCATCAACGAGGCGACGCAATTCATCCGCAAGCTCGAAGTGGAAGCTAGAGAGGCGCACGACAGACAGGCTCCGAGACTGAAGGCGGAGTTGGTTTCAATCAGCCAGGAACTGTCCTGCTTGGAACGGGAGCTGAGACAGGCGCACAAGACGCCCGATCAGACAAAAATCAAGCCGCTGGAGCACCGGCTGGCAGATACGATTCTGAGGCAGGAGCAGGCCAAAATAGCGGCGGCGGACCCGCGATTGCTCGTAGCAGATGCGACGATCGAGAAACTCGGGGAGCTGCTTCTCAGGAATCAGCGGGGACTCCTTCTCAATAGGGACGAGTTAGCCGGGTTTGTCCGTGGCCTCGAACGCGACGATCGCCGTGGCGACAGGGAGTTTTACCTCGAATCTTGGAACGGCGGCGGCTCCTACACATGGGATCGGATTGGACGAGGCACCGTGCATCTCGATCGCTTGTGCATCTCCATCATCGGTGGCATCCAACCCGGCAAGCTGAGGAAGCTTGTATCAGAGGCGGTCGACGGAGGCTTCGCTGCAGACGGGTTGCTACAACGGTTTCAACTGATCGTCTGGCCCGAGGTCTCCAGAGATTGGACTCTGGTCGATAGACCGCCCGACAGAGCTGCATACAGAGAGGTTCAAGATCTCTTTGCACGCTTAGATCGAGTGCCGGAGGGTACGGTCCTCCGATTCAGCGACGACGCGCAGGCCCTCTTCAATGACTGGCTCGGGGATCTCGAAGGCCGACTCCGTGCGGAGGCGATGGATGCGACACCCGCCTTCCAGGCCCACCTGGCAAAGTATCGCTCGCTGATGCCGTCGATCGCAGCAATCATGCAGTTCTGCGAGGACACCGAGGCAACACTCATTACCCTGGATGCTGCCCGCCAGGCGGCAGGGTGGTGCGACTTCCTCGAATCACATGCTCGCAAGGTCTACAGCCCGGAGCTGGCCGGTGAACTCGGACGTGCGCATGCCCTGGCGAAGAAGATCCGCTCCGGAGTTATCCCCACTGGTACTCCCGTTCGAGAGATCTACCGCCATGGCTGGGCCCGACTGCGAGAGGCCGATCAAGTCGAGCTAGCTATCGAGGTCCTCGCGGCCCACGGGTGGGTCCTTATTGATGTAGTCGAACCAAGAGGCAGGGGCGGCAGACCTAGTCCGGTGCTGCGGATAAACCCGGCTGTCTTCGGCGACGAGAGGGCGTCATGAGCGCTACTGAATTCCATTCACGATGGCTCGACTGGAATCCGGAAACGCCCAACCTACCTACTGCCAAAACTGACAAAACCCCGAATAAGGATCAAAAGCGGGGTTTTGTCAGTTTTGGCAGTACGTCGGATAGGGATCCGAGCCGCCTGTCTGGCCGCGACCTCCTCCCATCCGAGGGTCTCTGCCAACGTTGCCGCCACCTCATCGCTTCAGGGGTTCGAGTGCTTGCTTGCTCCTGCGGCTACCTAGCTCCGCGCCGAGAGGTAAAGCTCAGCGCACACCGCCTTCGATACCCCATCGACTACGTCAGAGAGAACTTGCCAACCCTGTCGACCGAGTGCAGGGAGTATTTCGACTATTGGCTCGAATACGCGCTGGCGGCAGGCCACGACCAGGAAACCGCCGAGAGAGCGACGTTCGCTCGCATGGTGGACGACGTACTGGCTCCGAAGAAGCACCCATGAGCCAGCTCTTGGCAGTCGGTGCTAGTCGAGGCAACCGGACATGGCTCTCCGGCACCACTACACGCGGCATAGGTAGGCAGAGAGAGCGGTCCATCCCCGTGGGCTCATCGACACCAATGCAGTTTCTAGCAGCACCGACGGTGGACTTCCTCTGCTCGGAGCAGCTCAGGGCTCGGCCCCCACCAGCGCAACGCCAAGCTGGTTGAACGAAGGCCCGCCGCAACCGGCGGCGGACAAACGAAAACGGCCCCGCCCCACATCAGGCTCCTCGAAAAGCTTCTGGAGGGCGAGGCACTAACGAAGGAGATCCTTCGAGATGGCAATCATAGCCAAAAAAGGGCAATAATATACTTGACAACTCAAACTAGGAAGGCAACGTCGGGCACACCCCTGATGGGGGGCAGGGGAGTCAGGTAGGTTTCTTGGCCCGTTTCTTCTGCCGCTGCCGCTTCAGCCGGACCTCTTCCTTCACTAGCGCAGATTTAGGCACAGTCAGGGCAGTTCGGAACGCACGGTCTAGCCTCTGCCAAGGCGTGTCGCTGGGCTGAAGAGCTACGGACTGTTTGTGGTTTGACAAGATGATCTACTCGGATATTTGGATTGACATTAAGTGGACGTTCGTTTTATTAAACGTATAGTAGATGATCAATGGCGGGCTGTCAGACAAGTCATGCATCGGGAAAAACCATACATCTGACTGCCCAAGCTGAGTACCGGTCAGTGGGTTCCGGCAGAGTGTCCACACAGCATCGAAGACAAAGTCATCGGCGCGAATGGCATCTGGTTCAATCTCACGTAGCTCACGGTCAAACCTATGGCAGTGGACCGCTGTCAGCACTGATGTCCCCTCCGCTCAACACGGACTGAGCTAATTCCTGAAGCTGTAGTCCAACCATGATCTCACCATCATTAGGTTTACGGAACGAAGTCAGTGCAGTTTCATAAGGTATCGTTTCACCTTCCTCAGCCAACTGCCAACCAATGAAGAGATGCGACCTGTCGCTCATTTCTCTAGCTGTCTTGCCCTTGAAGTGATCGACCAATTCTCTCACGAGTTCAGATTCCTGCACGCTGAAAACGCTTGTGTCAGGTTGACGAAGAGCTAGCGGACGATACTGATCCCAGCCGTGGAAGGTGTCCTGGCGAACGCAGACATCTCGGTCGGGGGCGGGCGGGTTTGCCAGCGACGGAATGACGGGCAACAGCTGTCGTGGGGCTGGTCCATTCTTGAGTTTTTGGTACTCGTGCCCCGTGATCGGCTTTCCAAACTTCAAGTAGGCATTGAAATCCGCATAGAACAGAAGCTTGTTCAGCTTGACCTTGCCGAATGGGGCATCGCCCTCCGACAGTGTAGCCAAGTACAGCACAAGTTCGCGAAGCTTGATGTCGTCCGGCTCGTATTGTTTGGCGGAAGTCATCTTGGCAACCCTCCATTCCCTACAGACGAACAAAAGGCGAACACAATTCTGATACGCCGTAGTTCCAGTACGCTTCCAGCGTACCGAATTTGGCGGGATAAGTCGAAACCACATTTCGGACTAGCGCTTGCGGGGTCTGCCCCGTGGCCGGTCTCGTTTTCAGTCCACGACGGCGTTCCCGGTCAGTTGCTTGAACGTTACGCGCTTTCCGAGGATGCCAGCTACCGCGATGCTGAACCGCTCGCCGTCTCCTAGCTTTCGGCTGTTGAAACGGTACACTTGCTCGTCAAGATATCGAAACAAGTGGAACGGTTCTACACTCACATAAGTCCCATTGATGGAGCGCTTTAGCAGGCTCCAGAAGTTCTCCATGCCGTTCGTGTGGATCTTCCCATCGACGTACTTCTCGGCATGGTCGATCACGCCATGCTCGAACTCGTTGAGCCCCTCATAGGACTTCAGCGCGTCCGTGTAGAGCGCCGAGCCAGCCTCGACGTGCTTCCGTACTTCCGGTTGGAGAGCGCCCTTCTTGCGGCTTGGGACGACGGTTGCGCGGACCTTGCCTCCGCGCTCTAGGACTCCCAGCACAGCCGTCTTGTCCTTGCCGCCGGTGCCGGTGATCCTACGCGCTCGCTTGGCCGCGTGCATGTTGCGTGCCTTGCCTCCGATGAACGTCTCATCCGCTTCGACTTCGCCCGATAGCTTCTCAACCGACCCCATCGTCAGCGCTAGGCGAATCCTGTGATCCATGAACCATGCCGTCTTTTGGGTCACTCCGATGGCCCGGTGAATCTCGTAGGATGAAACGCCATTCTTGCAGTTCACGACGAGCCACATGGCGCACAACCACTTGTCGAGGCCAAGCGGGGAGTCCTCGAAGATGGTCCCGGTCTTGACTGTGAATTGCCGCCGGTCATGCCGGGTGCTACACTGCCAGCGATTGTACTTCTCTTGGAACTTGACTTTCTGGTTTCCGCAGCGTGGGCAGGTCACGCCACCGGGCCAGCGACGGACCAAGACGTATTCCCGACACCGAACAGGATCAGAGAAGTACAGGATGGCGTCTTGGAGTGTTTTCGGTTCGCGGGTGCCTCCCTTCCGGGTGTGACGCGGATGGTGTGACGCGGATGGTGTGACATGATAGGCCATGCCCTACGCGGACCCCACGGCTCAGCGGCAGGCGAACACCGCGGCCCAGCGGCGCCGGCGGGCGCGGCACCGTGCACAGGTGGTAGACGCGACCGAGGCGGCGTCCCCGTCGGCGCCTGACGCCCTGGCCGCGGCGACCGTGCCGTCTGACGTGCCCGGCCTGTGCGAGGCCACGCTCCGGCAGGCCGCGGTGTTCATTGCTAACCCCGATTCGCCCCAGTCGCTCGCGGCGGCGCTGCGCGCGGCCACGCTCGCCTACGAGCTCCGCGCGGCCTACGAGCTCCGCGCGGCGGCTCCAGAACCCTTGCCGGACCCCGAGCCAGACTTCCTGGCCGGTGCCACCGACGAACAGCTCCACCGGCTGAGCGCGCTCTTCGCGGAAATCACGGTAGACAGCGAGGATCGCGCGCGGCGAACCGGCGAGCGGGCGAATCCATGGCCTGACCGCGCCGGGCCGAAGTCGGCGTGGGCGCCGTGCCGCGTCGGCGAGGCGTTCGGGCTCTCTGCCGCGGCCGTCGCGGCCGTCGAAGCGTACGAGGCGCGCCCGGAGATCGCAGGGACGAGCTACCGCGGCCCGACGGCCGCCCCCCCGGCCTCGCTGTTGGAGGCTGCCCAGGCCGTCGTGCGTGCCTACGAGCTCCGCTGCGAACTGGCCGCGCGTCTCCAGGGCGGAGGGTGCGGAGGGTTTGGGTTCCAAGCGGCCGATGGTCGCTACCACGGTCCCGATCTCTTATGGCGCGAAGTGGACGCCGGCGTCCCGAGAGCCATCCACAATCTACGACGAACCCTTGAGGCCCCTGAGATCCCCTGAGATCCCCTGAGCGCCCCTGTAACGGCCCCAGGGCGGCGTGGTTGTACATGAGTGCCGCAAGCAGGATCCATGTTCTGGATATCATCGGAGCCGTCCGCCCCTTCGAGACGCGGGCGTCACCGATCCGCCTGTGTCGCAAACGGCCGTTTGCGACACACCGGCGAGGGCGCCTTCAGACGAGCGGCGCCGTGTGTCGTATCCCGTGTCTGATTCTCTGTCTCGCAGACGTCAAGCGCGTGGGCCAGTGCCGTGCGCCGAACGCGCCCTACCTGGCGCTTCGTCGTTCCGCGTTATAGACCTAGTTCCGCATGTGACCCGAGGCGCACCAGGCGCAGGGTGTCGGCGCCGGACTTCTGGTAGATCAGCACCAGGTCCGGTTTCACGTGGCAGTCACGGTGATCTCCCCACTCGCCGCTTAGTGCGTGGTCGTAGTGCCGAGGTTCAAGCGGCTTGTTGTTGGCCAGGACCTCCACGATGAGCGTCAGACTGGCATCGAGGTCTGTCCGATGCCGGCCCCTGGACTCACGCTTGTAGTCGCGCTTGAACTGATTGGTACGCTCAATCGTCCGCATGTAGATCGTCGAGCAGGTCCTCGACGCTGGCGAACTGCGGGAGGTTGCCCTGGCGGGCTTCCTTCATCGCCTCGATGGTGACGGCGTTGGGGACCAACGGCGCGAATGGTAGGGCCTTCTCCCGCGCCACCCTGGTCAACAGCAACCGCACCGCGTCGGAGACCGTCAGGCCCATGGCGGCCAGCACGGCCGTCGCTTCTTCCTTGACGGCCCCGTCAATGCGGGCCTGGACGAGTTTATTTGCAGGCATGTGTAATCTCCTAGTTGAATGACATTGTCATTCAACTAGTCGAGTCTGTCCAGCCAGCCGAAGGAACTGTCCGAGCTGGCGGAGGCGAAGGACGAGAAGACCGGCAAGAAAAAGCGGACGCAGATTTGGCCACGCTACCAACAGCTCGACGGTCCAGCCACTATCGCGGCGGTTTATGGCTCGCTCTTCTCTTCTGAAAAGGTGGGCACCGCCACCGCCGCGATCATCATCATCACAAGTAGGCCTCTCGGCAACATATCTGCCCCCTCTATCTAAGCCGAAGGAAGGATGTAGAGCGCGTCCACTCCTTCTTCGGTGACCCCCCCTGTTCACCCCCTTTGGGATACAACCGGTCGGTTACATCCCAAGATCTCCTCGTCTCCTCGTCTCAATAGACGAGCAGGTAGGGGATCATCACCGCTTTGAAAGCATGAATTCATGTGATACACTCTGTACATCATGGGAGCCGAAAGAGTCATCGACCTACCCGTGTTCACCACCCGGATGCATCCCGAGCTCCGAGCCCGTTTGCGGGCCGCTGCCGAGGTCACCGGGGAGCCCATGTACAAGCTCGTCGAGCAGGCCGTGGATCTGCTCCTCGACAAGAACCTCAACACCGCTGATCGGCGACTCGTGGACGAGCTCGCCAAGCGGCGCATGAAGGGGTGAGGCAATGCCCATCGCCATCGGATACGCGAGAGTCTCCACCACCGACCAGGCCGAGACTGGCGAGAGCCTAGAGCTCCAGCAGCGCAAGATCCGCGCTGCCGCCGAGATCGGCGACTACGAGCTCGTCGATGTACTCGTCGATGCTGGCGAGTCGGCAAAGTCTCTGCACCGACCTAGCGCCGCTCGGCTCCTCGATCTGGTGAAGGCTCGCAAGGTGGATGCCGTCATCGTCCACAAGCTCGACCGCCTCACCCGCTCGGTTCGAGATCTGGCCGATCTGCTCGACCTCTTCGACCGCTGCGGGGTTGCCCTGGTCAGTGTCACCGAGTCGCTAGATACGAGCTCCGCCGCCGGTCGGCTGGTGCTCAACATCATGGTGTCGGTGGGGCAGTGGGAACGCGAGGTCATAGGTGAGCGCACCCGCGATGCCCTCCAGGCAAAGAAGGCCCGCGGGGAGCGAGTTGGAACGGTGCCATTCGGCTATCAACTCGCCGCTGGTGGTGTCGCCCTGGAGGAGAGCCCCGCCGAGCAGCGGGTACTCCACAACCTGCGCGATCTCCGAGGCCAAGGTCACACCCTGCGCACTATCGCCGACGAGCTCAACCAGCAGGGCTTCACCACCCGCAACGGCTCACCCTGGCGGTTCGAGTACGTGCGCTCGGTGCTCAAGGCGGCATGAGTACGCGCGTCTATGGAGACGAGTAGAGACATAGATGCGGGTGCTAGCCGTAGCCACCACCAAAGGCGGGGTCGGCAAGTCCACCATCGCCGCCAACCTGGCCGCCGAGGCCGCCCGTGCTGGCGAGGATGTGCTGCTCGTGGACACCGATCCCCAGGCAAGCTCGATGCTCTTTGCTGCCGCCCGAGACGAAGACCGGCCACGGGTGCAAGTTGCGCCGCTTGCTCGTCCAGGTGGTCGCCCGAGCTCGCATTACCGCCGATGCCCTGCGCCAACTTCGACGGCTCCTGCGCCTCTGCCGGGTCTGTGGTCGTCATCAGTTGCCGACCGGCAGGATACCGCCCCGTCACGGTAAACGACGTAGTGGTCGGCTCAGTCGTCGAAAACGTCCTGGTTGACGGGCGGGTGCTAGTGGTGGAATCGACGGAGGTTCAGCTCCGAGTCGGCGCGGGCACGAAGAAGAACCGCCGGATCGGGCGCAAAGGCATCCTCATCCTGGAACCGTTCATGACGTTCGCGGTGAGCGGTCAGCGCGTCGCGCTCGACGGTACATTGACGGCGGAAGGGTCTGCGCGCACCGGTTCAACGATCACGCACACCATCTTGTGGGGCGGGTTGGGGCTCTTGAAGAAAGGGACGGCGGCGGTGTTCTCTCGCAGAATCATCGACTCACGCCCGGACAATGCCGCGCCATGGCGCGTTGAGATCGAATACGGCTCGGGCGAGACGGTCTCCTACTTCGACGTCCAGTTTGGGAACCGGAAGACGATCCCTGCCGGACTGAGCTTGAAGTTTCTGCCGACCGGGCCTGTGACCTAACCAACGTGTACGGCCCGTTGCGTCGGACATATCGAACCCGGTTACCGGGGTTGGTGCGTGGCAGGCTGCACAGCGCCAGCAGCCGCTGCTCTGGCAGTTGCTGCTCGGCTGGGAGCATCCCCTGGTCGAGTGGGCACGCCGTTCAACTCAGGTCGAGCGTGTTTCCGCTCATGGTTTCGACTCCCGATCTGCCTTCAACTGGGCTTCGAGCGCCCGCTTCTCTTCAGGCGTGAGCTTCTTGAGGAAGGTTTCAATCTCTCGGTTGATATTCTTCCGGGCATCGTCGAACATCTTTTTCACGGATTCCGGGCCGTCGTAGTCTCTGATTGTCATCAGTCAAACCCACAGATGCGCCGTGCTTCGGCCTACGTCGCCCTCGGCGCTCGCCGATCCGTCCGTGAGGCCGCACGGCAATACCACAGCAAAACCATAGCAGCCCTTGCGGGGGGCCGGTGGCAGCAGCCGCCCCTTCACGATCCGGGCTTCGCCGTCCTCAACCAGCTTCGTTGAGGGTCGCGGACTCTATTCTCTGGGTGAGCTCGAGCCTGAGCCATTCACCACATGGCCGCTGGGCTACCCGCTTGCCATTGCGGGTGCGGCCAAGCTGACCGGCCTGTCCGTGTTTTGGGCCGCCAAGGTCATCGACACCGCGGCCGCCCTGATCTGTATCGTGCTGCTGCTGTACGCGCTGCCCCGCACAGGCGGCATGGCCAGTGTGGCGTGGCTCTCAGGCGGGATCATCACCACCTTTTCGGCAACCTACGCCGAGGGCATCTTTATTCTGGCGATGCTCGTTGCGACACTGGCGCTGGCTCGTCTCCTCGACCGGGAGAGCGCGTCTGCGGCGGTGATCTTGGCGACAGCCGTAGCGGCCGCCTTCTGCATTCGATACGTCGGCCTCGTGCTGCTCGTCAAATTTCCTCGAGGCCGTCGAGGCGCTTGGTGGCGAGGTAATCATTCGACGTAACCCGACACACCCGGGGAGGGGTCGATGACGGAACACGAAACGGTAGCGGCCTGGTGCATCGACAATGAAGTACCCGAGGTTGATCTGCTGTACGCGCTGTCGGTGGTGCTTGGCGCGCGGATGGTGACGGATGCCTATGAGGCGTTCGTGCGCAACCGCCACCAACCGACAACGCGGTGTTGATGCGCTGCGCGGAGCATGGCGTACAGGCGCGGGTAGGGTTGGCGGCGACACGGCTTCTACACACGGCCGAGGCCGAGGGATTCACCGGCTTGGAGCTTTTATCGACGCGCTGCTGGCGGTGGCGGCCAAGGTTTTGGTTATCCGCCGCGACGCCGACACCGCCCCTACCCGTAGCATCCGACACCTCGAGATCGTGCATTAGGCGGCCGCTCAGAGCCTCGATTTTCGGGGCATAATTATTTTTCTAGCGCCGTGTCAGACGTGGTACTACCGTGGTTCACTCGGTTGGGTTGGCTGGTGGCCGGGAATTAGGCAAGGGCCTACCCCGAGGGGGTGAAAGTGGCGCAAGTAGGTACGGTTCAGTGCCTGCCCTCGCTCCCTGCGTGTGTCACGTGCAGCGCTGCGGGTCTTTGGAGGAGATCGAACCCGATGCCACGCTTCATCCACTCATCAGATTGGCAGCTCGGTATGAGCCGGTACTACCTGTCGCCGGAGGCGGAGGCTCGCTTCACACAGGACCGCATCGACGCCATCGACAGGATTGGCGCACTGGCGAAAGAGCACGTTGCCGAGTTCGTGGTCGTTGCCGGGGATGTGTTCGAGTCCAACCACGTGAAGCCGCAGACGATCAAGCGCGCGCTCGACGCCATAGCGCGAGTGCCGGTGCCCGTCCTCTTGCTGCCAGGCAACCATGACGCTCTCGATGCGGCCTCCGTCTATCAATCGCACACCTTCTTGAACCGGAAGCCCGAGAACGTGATCGTTCTGGAGCAGGAGCAGGGTGTCGAGCCGCCAGGTACCAGTCACGTGGAGATCGTGGGTGCCCCATGGCGCAGCAAGCAGCCCGGTGCCGATCTGGTGGCCCGTCTTCTGGAGAAGCTGAACGGCCCCGCGGCGGACTGGACGCGGATTGTCGTTGCCCACGGACGTGTGGACGCGCTGGCTCCGGAGCATGAGCAGCCCGCACAGATCAGGCTGCAGGGAGTGGAAGAGGCGATTCAGGGCGGACGTTTGCACTACCTGGCGCTCGGCGATCGCCATTCCGTGACGAGTCTCGGAGAAACCGGCGCGGTCTGGTACTCGGGAACGCCCATCGCGACGGCATCTCGAGAGCTAGATCCGGGGTCCGTCTTGCTTGTGGATCTGGAGCTAGGCTCAAGGCCTGTGGTGTGCCCCCTCTCTGTGTGGGGTGACGCAGCGTGGCGCTTCCTGGACGAGAGCCGCGAGCTGACGGGTGAGCCCGACGTCGAGGAGTTGGCGGAGTTTCTCGAGGGGCAACCTCACAAGGAGAGAATCGTCGTCAGGCTCACGCTCACCGGCGCCCTCACCGGTCTGGCTTCCAGCACCCGTCTCGAGGATCTGCTCGCCGAGTACCACGATCACTACGCCTCGCTTCGCTGTGAGCAATCGGAGCTGATGGTGCTGCCGGGCGAACTGGACGCCGATGAAGTTCAGCTCAGTGGCTACGCGAGAGCCGCGTGGGATGACCTGCTGGAGATAGCAGCTGGCGCCGGTGCCGACGCCATCAAGTCCAGGGACGCCATGAGTCTGCTGTATCAGCTCGCCCTTGCAAAGCAACCGGAAGCGGGCGACTCCAGGGCGGCAGCAGTTTGAAGATCAGCAGGATCAAGATCAGCAACTTCCGCGGTACCGAGGAGCGTGAGATCCACATCGGCCCGGGGGTGACGGTTGTCGAGGGGCCCAATGAAGCGGGCAAGTCATCACTGGCCGAGGCGGTCCAGCTGATCCTGGAAGTCGCGGACTCCTCGAAGTCCAGGCGGGTGAAGGACATCGTGCCCGTACACCGGGATGCTGCCCCGGAGATCGAGCTGGCCTTCGAGACCGGTGAATATGAGCTTGTCTACCGCAAGAGGTTCATGAAGAAGCCGAAGACCGAGCTCGAGATTCTCCAGCCCAGGGCGGAGAACGTCACGGGGAAGACGGCTCACGATCGCGTTCTGAAGATCCTCGAGGAGACCCTCGACACGGCTCTCTGGAGGGCCCTGCAGATCGAGCAGGGAAAAGGGATCGATCAAGCACACCTCGCCGACAGCCGAGCTCTCGAGACGGCTCTCGATGCGGCCGCTGGCGGCAGTGGCGACGACCTCGATCACGGGCCGCTGCTGGGGCGTGTGATGGAGGAGTTCTCGCGATACTTCACCCCGACTGGCAGGTCCAAGAGCCTCGTGTCGGAGGCTGGCGAGCTCGTAGCGTCGCTGCAGGAGCGCGAGGCGGAACTGGAAGACGAGCTTGAGGCGCTGCGGAGGGACGTCGATGAGAGCGCGCGCCTGGCGAGCCGTTTGCGGCGTGTGGAGATGTTGATCCCGGACCTCGAGACTGCCGTTCAGGAGCGGGATAGCGAGTTGCGGCGCGTCGAGACCTTCGAGCTGCAGGTGGAGTCCGCTGCGAACGACCTCAGGGCCGCGAACCTTCACCTGGAAAGCGCGCAGAAGAGCAAGCGAGAGCGGGACCGGCTTCTGAAGGACCTGGCCCAGGCGGAGGAAGAGCTCGGCGATCTCGAACTCCAACTCGATGAAGCTGCCGAGAAAGATGAGCTCGAGAGAGTGAAGGGTGCCGAGGACGACCTATCAGCAGCCCGGCTCGCTCGTGCCTCAGCCGAAACCGACGAAGAGCGGAGTGCGCAAGACCTGGGCCACCTGCGCCGAACGAGTGAGCTCGGTGACCTCGAGGGGCGGCAGGCTTCGGTAGCGAAGCTGAGGGCCACAGGAGAGCAGGCACGGGAGCAATTGGCGGGGAACACAGTTACCGATGATGTGCTCGAGCGATTCCAGGAGGCGCAACTCGCAGTCGGGCAGGCCCAGGCCGCACTCGAGGCCGGTGGTCCGGAGCTTGAGGTTCGGGCGCTGCGAGATCTGCAGATCGTGGTCAATGGCGATGCGGTCGAGATTGCCAGCGGTGGCACTGACAGGCGGCCGGTGATCGAGGAGACCACGTTAGCGATCCCCGGCCAGCTTGAGCTGGTTCTGACTCCCGGCTCGAGTCTGGAAGAGCTCGAAGCCGCGGCCGAGAGCGCTGCTAGTACGTGGGCTGAGCTTTGCGAGGCCCACTCCGTGGACTCGGTCAAGAAAGCCTCCGCGGCGCATGTGGCTCGTGCTAATGCCGAACGAGTCCTCGACGGCAGCGAGGGCCAGATCGCGCAAGCGCTCGGTGACTCTACGGCAGCTGAGATTGAAGCGAGGATCACGAGTCTGGCGGACAAGCTGGCGGCCTATGAAAGGGAAAGGCAGCCAGAGCCGCCGCGGCCGGAGTCTGAGTCGGTCGCTCGAGAGAATCACAAAGAGGCGCGTGGAGCGCTCTTGGATGCGAGAGGCAGCTTCGGTCAGGCAGAGCAGGCACTGGCCGTCGCCCGGAAACATCAGGAGGCCGTGAGCTCGAAGCACCTCCGGGCCATCGTCAGAAGCGAGTCGGTGCAGGGCCGGCAGGCCGGGCTGGTAGCCGAACTAGATACCGCCCGGAAGATCCGCTCGGATGAAGACTTGCAGTGCGACGTTGATGCCGCCCTGGGCACCGTTGACGGTCACACGAGAAACGTTTTCGAGCTGAAGCGCGAGTTGGAAAAGCAGAATCCCGCCCAGGGGACGGCGCTTCTGCAGAGCGCCACAGCGGCGGTAGAGCAGGCGCGCACCGAGCAGAAGGAGACAGAGGTGGACCTGGCTGCAGTGCGAGCGCGGCTGGAAGTGAAACACGAGCGTGGAGTCTTCGAGGAACTGGAAGATACTCGGGCCAAGCTCCATCAGGCACAACAATCTGAGGCCAGCCTGAGGCGTCGAGCCGACGCCGTGAAGCTCCTGCACGACCTGCTCTTGCGTCACAAAGCCCGGGCTCACGGGGCCTATGTCGCCCCGCTGGCGGCACGTATCAATGGTCTCGGGCGCCTCGTCTACGGCTCGACGTTTAAGGTCGGGCTGAGCGAGACCCTGCAGATCGAGTCAAGGACTCTGGGCGGTCGCACAATCCCGTTTGACTCTCTGAGCAAGGGGACCCAGGAGCAGCTCGGCCTGCTCGCCCGTCTGGCGGCTGCGCTCACCGTCACCAAGGCCGGTACGGCCCATGGAATCGACGACGGCGTTCCGCTCATTCTCGACGACGCGCTCGGCCATACGGACCCGGACCGACTCGCGAGCATGGCCAGCACCATCGCCTCAGCCGCTGCCGGCTGCCAGGTCATCATTCTGACTTGCACGCCAGATCGGTTCAGAGGGATTCCAAGCGCGAAGTTCGATAGATTATCTGCCCAGTGATTGGAAGCCGCTTGCTGACCGCCCGAGGTTCTTATCGGGACTTGTCCGAGGAGGGCCTGTGACCTCGCCGCGGAACCGGCCGGGCTCTGGGAGACTGGCTCCCCCGCAACTCTCTGGAGGCGGGGACAGATGACGGCGGACTGCAGGGCACTTGGCAGCAGCAAGCGAGGTAGGTAGGGATGGGAATGGGATTCGGCGCGTTCGTAGCTCTCCTGACCTTGGTCCTGATCGTGGTCGCCGCCACCCGCAGCGGAAAGAATCGTTCGAGTGCTCCGACTAAGCGCGCCTCCGTGCAAAGCGGGTCAGCACCACAACCACGTGAAGCCTGGCTCTCGAACGACCTTCAACGCATGATTCAAGCGCTCAACAGCGAGGGCAAACTGTCCGATCGGCACTTCCTCGACGGGTGTGAGCTGACCTTGCGCATCGCCATGTTCTCGCCCCGCCTGAGCAAGCGGTCGCTGGGATGGCAAGTCGGTAACGATCTGGCTCGGCAGTTTCGCGAGCTTGGCCATGAGTTCGAGCTCATCAGCTGCGCCGGCGATGCTCTGCAAGACCGACCCGGATCGACGGTTCTCTCCACCAGCCGGCTCTGGGAATGGGTCGACCGTGTGCTGGTGCCGTTGTCTCGTTGCCCGTGGCTGATCTCCAGCGCCATGGCCTTCGCCTCGTACCTGAGAGAGCACGGCGATGCCCACGATCTTCTTTACCTGGAAGTTGCCTATCCGCATGCCTCGGCTGGCGCGCTAGGTGCCGCCCTGGCCGGCTGGAAAGGGCCCCTGGTGATCAAACCCATGGGCGAGGACACGCTCGTCATCGAGGACGCATCGTACGGGTTTCGGCGCTTCTGGCTGCCACGCGTGCTTGCACGCTGGACCCTGCGCCGAGCGGCCGCGCTACGCGTGATCTCCCCGTTGATCGAGCCCTATCTGGTCGAGCAGGCGCCAGCGCCCATGCGCCAGATCATCCCGTCCAACGTTTCGCGCGGCACGGTGGCTGCGGCCCGGGTGGGCGACGACGAGTCAAGGCGCCGCCGAAGAGAGGCCCGCGCCACGCTCGACGATGCGCATGGCACCCATGGAAAGACCGTCGTGCTGTCGGTCGGCCGACTTCATCCTTTCAAGGGCCTCGATCTGCTGATCGCCGCCATGCGATCGCTGCCACACCACCACCTGATGATTGCCGGCCCGTCGTTCAGCATTCGGGGCCTCGGCGATGTGGCCGACTCGCTGCGGCGCGAGGCCGAGCATCAGGGCGTTGCCGAACGGGTCCAGCTTCTCGGGGCAATTGATGCCGACCGCGTCCTCAATTTGATGGCAGCAGCCGATGTTGTGGTGGTTCCCTCACGCCTCGAATCGCTCAACAAGGTGTGCGTTGAAGCGGCCGCGGTCGGCACGCCGTGCGTGGTCACCGAGACCACCGGAATCTCCCACTGGCTCCCGACACCCACGGTCGGCAGGGTTGTTCCGCCGAACAATCCGGAAGCCATTGCGGCCGCCGTCCAGGAGCTCACCGCGGGTAACTCCCCGTTCAGTCGCCCGCACGCGCGCGTATTTGTCGAACGCTTCGCGCCGGAGCGCGTCGCCGCCGAGCTGGCCGCCCTCTGTCAGTCGGTTGTGTCGGCCAAGCCCGAGTAGGAAGCGGCAACGTTACCGCGACCGCCGTGACACGATCGCGGCGGCGTACAATCGTGCCGTCCACAGATTGCCGGACGCGCCCGAGGCGAGCGACAATCGGAGCCCTAGGTGTGTTTTCTAAGTAGGTCGTTCACATCGGGGCTCACTTCTGAGATCAATGGGGTTGTTCAAAAGACTCCACGACCTCAGAAGGAGCGCCCGATGCAGCTGCATGGTAACGCCCGCACGACGCCGTATATACGCCGAGAGATGGTCCGCCGAGTCCGGGAGCGGGCGGAGCCCGTGACGGAAACGGCGGCGGCGCTCGGCGTGTCGGCTCGAACGGTTTACAAGTGGCTGGATAGATACGAGCGAGAAGGTGAGGCCGGGCTGCTCGATCGATCAAGCCGGCCGACGTGCTGTCCGCACGCAACAAGCGCTGGAGTTGTGAGGCAGATCGACAAGCTACGTCGGCGGCGACTGACGGCTTGGCAGATCAGCCGAAGGTTGGCTGTGCCGCGCTCGACCGTCTCGGCGTGGCTGAAGCGGCTCGGACTCGCCAAGCTTGATGCGCTCGAGCCCAAGCCCGAGATCGTTCGCTACGAGTACGAGCACCCCGGTGACCTACTGCACCTGGATACGAAGAAACTGGCCCGTATCCGGCGACCTGGACACCGCATCCACGGCGACCGCTCCAAGCGGGCCTACGGCGTCGGCTGGGAGAACGCCCACGTCGCTATCGACGATCACTCTCGGGTGGCGTACGTCGAAGTGCTGCCCGCCGAAGACCAACACACCTGCACAGCGTTCCTGCAGCGAGCCGTCGAGCACTTCGCTTCGATGGGAGTAGCGGTGCGCCGAGTGATGACAGACAACGGGCCTGGCTACGTCTCGAAGCGCTTCAATCGCCTATGCCATCAACTCGAGATCCGGCACATTTACACCCGGCCCTACACCCCCAGAACCAACGGCAAAGCCGAACGCTTCATCCGCACACTCGCCGAACGCTTCATCCGCACACTCAAGGAGCAGTGGGCCTACGGCACCTGCTACCAGACCTCAGCTCGACGTACTCGAGCTCTACGGCCCTGGCTCAACCACTACAATCGTCACCGTCCCCACGCCGGCATCGGCATGACACCGCCGATCGCTCGGCTCTCAGGGGTGAGTTCGTGAACAACCTACCTAGAACTCACAACTAGCAGTACAATCCCTCGAGGCAGCGAACCACCTCAACGCTCCCCGCGCTTTGGTGTTCGCTACCGTGAGTCTCGCTGCCACCATCATCGACAACCGGTTTCCGCACGCTCTCCCATACCGACGTAACGGGCTCACCCATGACTCCAGCCACTCGTGATAAGGCTCGCTGCGCAGCCGCTCTCGGTTTGCCGCTGGCTTTGCTGGCGAGCGTTCCGTTGCCGGCCTACGCCTACATCGACCCGGTAACCGGCAGTTTCCTATTCCAAGGCATCGTCGGTGCAATCGCTGGCGGCCTCTACCTGATCAAGGTCAACTGGCGAAAGCTCAAGCAGCTTGTCGCCGGAAAGCCGGGCGCGGAAGAGACACCCCGCCAGGACGCTGTTGACTAGGCGCGACACCGCGGAACCACTTCCAGCCTCGTTTCGCGACCCCTCGGGTTTCGTTTTTCGCGACGACGGCACGGTCTATCGTCAAATCAGCGACTCGTACGCAGCGACCTACGAGCACATCGTCAAGAGCGGCTTCTACCGCGCGGCGATGGACGCCGGCGAGCTGATTCGTCACGAAGAAATCGATCCGGAATCGCTGAGCGTCGGGGCTGGCGCCTACAAGATCCTGCGACCCGATCAGGTGCCCTTCGTCTCGTATCCCTACGAGTGGTGCTTTGGACAGCTCAGGGACGCGGCCCTACTGACGCTGGCGCTACAGAAGCGCGCTCTGACGCACGGCCTGTGGTTGCGCGACGCGAGTGCCTACAACGTTCAGTACCTCGGTGGCCGCCCGGTCTTCATCGACACGTTGAGCTTCGAGGCCTATCCCGAGGGTCGACCCTGGGGTGCCTACAACCAGTTCTGCCAGCACTTCCTGGCTCCGCTGACGCTTGCAGCGTACGTCGACATCGGGTTTCTCAAGCTACTCCGCACCAACCTCGGCGGCATCGATATCGGGCTGGCGAGTCGAGCGCTACCGATCTGTACACGCCTCCGCCTCGGCCTTCAGATGCACATCCACGCTCACGGTAGAGCGGTGGCCAAGGCCGTCGCCAAACCGGAAGCTTCTGCTGACGCGCGTGAGGCCAAACTCTCGCGCAACGCCCTTCTGGGTCTCGTCGACAGTTTGCAGAGTAGTGTGGCCGGTCTGGAGCTACCGACGTCGAAGACCATCTGGGGTGACTACTACGACGAGACGAACTACTCGAGCGCTGCCCACGAAGCCAAGCACTCCATCGTCGAGCGCTTCGTGGCGCGAGTCCAGCCTCGCACGGCGTGGGATCTGGGGGCGAACGACGGCCGCTTCAGCCGAGTCGCGAGCGCCGCGGGTGCGTACACCGTGGCAATCGATGGCGATCCGGCGGCCGTGGAGAACAACTACCGCGACGTGCGGCACCGCAACGAGAGCCACATGCTGCCGCTGCTGATGGATCTCGCGAATCCGAGCCCTTCGTTGGGATGGGCATCGCGGGAGCGCGACTCGATCAGCCAACGGGGACCCGCCGACCTGATCCTGGGTCTCGCGCTTGTGCACCACCTCGCCATCGGCAACAACGTCCCGCTGCCGAAGATCGCCGCCTTTCTGGCAGGCCTCTGCCGGCACCTCGTGATCGAGTTCGTGCCCAAGGAAGACTCTCAGGTGGCACGCCTGCTCGCGACGCGCGAGGACATTTTCGACGACTACTCAGAAAACGGCTTCGAAGCGGCGTTTGCCACCCGCTTCAGGCTTCTCGATCGCGCGGCTGTTGCCGACTCCGCACGGACGATCTATCTCTACGAGGCCATCGTCGACTAGCGCCCACACAACGCCGCGACTGTTGCGGTCATGCGTACCGGGCATCCGCTCCTGTACGCGAGCGAGCTACCGTTCACCGCGCTGCAGGACCGCCTCGCCCGCGGAGCTCGGCAATCCGGAGTCGGGCATGTGTGCGCTCCGAACGATCGCGACCGAAGCGTCAACCATGGTTGACGCGGTCGAAGAAGACTTTGTATCCTACACAAGGTATACAAAGTATTTCTCGAAAACTGCCTTACCAGGACAACTCCCCATGGCAAAGATCGGAGAGTTCGAGCTGCTCGTCGTGCTGGCCATCCTGCGCCAGGCCGACAACCCGTACGCCAACCGCATCCGCGAGGACCTTCAAGACAACGCCGGTCGCTCGGTCACGCGAGGTGCCCTTTACCGCACTCTCGATCGCCTCAACACCAAGGGCCTCATCGAGTGGGAGCTGGAGCCGAGTAGCACGCCCGAGCGCGGTGGCCACCCGATGCGGCGACTGAAGGTGACCGAAGCGGGCCTCGAGGCGGTTCGTGCTTCGCGGGCCGTTCTGTTCGACTTCTTCGAGGGACTCGGGCCGCTGCTCGATCGCCCATGACCACCCGCCCGCCCGCACTTCCCCAGTGGCTGCTGGCGCGTGCTCTGCCGCGCGACGGCGCCGCCAGCGCCGTGCTCGGCGATCTGCGTGAAGACTTCGCCCGCATCGCGCGCAGCCGCGGCGCGGTTGCCAGGCACGTCTGGTACTGGCGCCATGCTCTACCGCTGACCCTGAGCCTGATCACCCATCGCGTGCTGGACGTCGTCTGGCCTCGACATCGAGATGTCACCGGAGACGGATCGATGACGGATTCCTTCAGCACCATCGGCATTGCCCAAGACGCTCGCTACGCCTGCCGGGCGGTTCGCAAAGACCTGGCTTTCTTCGCGTTTGCCACCTTGATCGTGGCGCTCGGGGTTGGCGCTAGCACGGCCGTGTTCAGTGTGATGAGCCCGCTCATGGTGCGTTCGCTCCCGTTTCCCGAGCCCGAGCGCCTGGTTTGGATCGCCAACAGTGAGGTTTTCGGCGGCATGTCGGCCGTGACATCGCGCACCAGCAACCTCCGCGACTTTCGCGCTTTGGCGACGTCGTTCGACGGTCTCACCGGATACAACGCGTTCTTTCAACAGGGCAACTACAACCTCACGGGTGAAGGTCAGCCCGAGCGGCTCGTTGGTGTCGACGTGGCGCATGACTTCCTGGATGTGCTCGGCGTGCAGCCTCTTCACGGCCGCAACTTCACGCTCGAAGAGGGGGCGTGGGACGGCCCGCAGGCGGTGATCCTGTCGTATGGGTTCTGGACGCAGCGATTCGCCGCCGACCCGTCGATTGTTGGGAGGTCGATCACGATCAGCGACATCCCGCGCCAGGTCGTGGCGGAGCTGTTCGGCCGCTTCCTGATCGCCAGCGCTCTCGTTCCGCTGGCTCCGGTCGGTCGGCGCGAGCGCACGCCGCGAGCTTCTAACGCGCGGTGACCTCGAAGCGCTCCTGGTGCAGGCTGTGATCGGGTAGCACCTGGACCGGCGAGTTGAGCATGTGACGGATGCCCTCGAGGACGGCGTGACTCTCGTTTTCGAGCGCACGGCCCACCGCCGGCGCGGCACGGACGATGACGTCGCGGCCGGCTAGCTCGCGCTGCAGTCGTCCAACCTCGCGGAGAATCTCGAGGCAGATTGGGCCGTGCGATGGCCGGCTCTGTCGTCTCGCCTACAGGGCCGCGCACGGCCGCCGTGACCCCGGCGTGGCTCTACTCTTGCGACGCCGAAGGCCGCGTGGTCACGGTGGAAGTCTACGAGCGCCCGAGGCTGTCTGGATGGGGCCCTGCCTGAGAGGCCGTAGCGGCCCCGTGCACGGATGCTGAAATAGCCACGGGCAACCGCTCGCTCCGGGGTGCTGCCGTGCGTTAGAAGCGATCCTCTGGAAGCGTTTTCTCGACACGTGGCTACACCACGGCGACACGCGGCCGAGAGGGGCATCATTGGGAGCTTGGCAATGGGGATAAGAGTATAAGGAAACTCTTATACTCTTATCCGTCTTCAGTTCCGCACGACCCCTGAAACACCAAGATCCCCGGCACGTTACGTCCGTGCTGCCGGGGAACTGGTGGTATTCTTGCATCCCACACACACGCCCGATCGCTAGGAGGTAAGCCATGACGGGCGGGCAGAGTGTGTTTTCTTCAACCCCAAGATGCTGCTCTATTGAGTAGCAGCCAGAGGCTAACAGATGCAGCGTAACACACGCCGCGCCGCGAACCGCAAGCCCCCGGACGACGCGCCACGGCTGCCGCTTGAGTACGCACCGGAGAAGGTTCGCCGCCACGGCCTCCGCGACGCCCATACTTGGCCGCTTGTGTCCCATGGCCAGCTACCGGACGGCACTCACGGGGCGACGTTGGCCGGCTTGATCGATCGAGCAGCCCGGCCTCACCTTCTCGCTCGTATCTATCCAGCCACTTGTAAACCGTTCGAGCCGACACGCCGAGCGCCGCCGCCGTTTCCGTCACGGGCTCCGCCCGATCCCGGACTCGGCGGACCATCTCTCGGCGTATATACGGCGTCGTGCGGGCGTTACCATGCAGCTGCATCGGGCGCTCCTTCTGAGGTCGTGGAGTCTTTTGAACAACCCCATTGATCTCAGAAGTGAGCCCCGATGTGAACAACCTACTTAGAAAACACAACTAGGGGGCGGTCTTGCCGTCAGAGTCGCGACCGCGTCACCTCTTGGCTGCGTGGTCGCGACTCTTGATGTCCGAGTAGCAGACCCGTGCCACAGCCCTGGCAAACAGCGCGCCCCGCGTCGGGCTCGTTCTACGGCAGTCAGTCGACGACACCTACAACCGAAGGTGCACCGCGGCCGACGCCATCTCTTGGGTCGGAGCCGCTGAGCCCGCTAGGCTTCCTCGATGTCGGCCGTCCAGGAGATGTCCACCGACTGTTTCAAGCTCTGAGCCGTTGGGCACTTGTCCTGATGGCGCGAGAGAGCGCGATCGACAGTCTCTCGCGTTCCGTCGGGGATACGGAGCTTGTAGTGGAGCGTGATCCGGGTCAGCACGGGAATCCGGTCGATCAGCTCATTTACGCCCTCGACCACACACGAAATATCGGCGGGCGGCAGCACGACTTGACGCACCTTCAGTGCGCCGTTTAGGGTGCCGAGCATTCAAGAACCGACGGCAGCCGCGATGTAGTCGACGGGTAGCGGCAGGTCGGGGGCGCCCTCGAGCTTGAAGTAGCGCTTGATGTCGCCGTGGACGCCGAAGTCGACGTCGGTGCCTGCGGCACCCACCGCGAGACGAGCGCGTCGATGGACGCCTTCAACCTTGCTGACGATGGCGCGCGCAACGTAGAACGGCTCGTTACTCATGGGTTTCCTCGCATGCGGGTCGTGTGGATATCTCACCGTCCGCCTTTAGGGCGAGCTTAGCTCCTGCGGGTTCTCGCCGTGGTCGTCGTGACCTTCGGATCGGGGTGATCGGCTATCACTGCCCCGGGGCGGTGGCTGTCGATGGCCGGCAGGTCTGACATTCTTGGGGAACGCGGGCCGGCGCTCGGGGAGGAGGCGTGACAACAGCGCCCTCCTGGCTGTGGCGCTGTGCCCGCAAGCGACCCCACGAATCCATCGCC
Source organism: Acidobacteriota bacterium (assembly GCA_963666215.2). Lineage (GTDB taxonomy): Bacteria > Acidobacteriota > UBA890 > UBA890 > WLXD01. The sequence goes on along the minus strand of CAXWPL010000005.1, from coordinate 1,262,422 downwards.
GCCCTGTCGTCACCCGGAGAACAAATGAGAGCCTCCCGTATGCGCCGTATGCGTCCTTCCGTCCTCGTCCTCCTGCTCGTTCTGGGGCTGGGTGGCGGGCCGCCGGCGAGCGTCGGCAGTCAGCAGTCGGCAATCCCGACCCCCGCCGAGTTCTTTGGGCGCACCATCGGCGCGGCCGGCGTGCTGATTCCGCACTCCGAGATCCTGCGCTACTACGAGGTGCTGGCGGAGCGTACCGATCGGGTGCAGCTGCGACAGGTTGGGCGCACAACCGAGCTTCGGCCCTTCTACTACGCGCTGGTCTCGTCGCCCGAGAATCTCGCTCGCCTCGATGAGCTCATCGAAGCCAACGACAAGCTCTACGATCCGCGCGGCGTTGGCGACGAGGAGGCCCAAGCGATCATTGCCTCGAACCCTTCGTTTGTCATCGTCAACGGGCAGATTCATTCGACCGAGGTCGGTGCGTCGCAGGGCGGCATTCTGCTCGCTCATCGGCTGGCGACGGGTACCGACGCCGAGGTCGAGAAGATTCTCGAGAACGTCGTCGTCGCCCACGTTCCGGTGCACAACCCGGACGGCCAGGAGATGGTCTACGAGTGGCTCGATCGTTATCGCGGCACGGAGCACGAGAACTCACAGCCGCCGTTCCTTTACCAGAAGTATGTCGGCCACGACAACAACCGCGACTGGTACATGTTTACGCAGGTCGAGACGCGGCTGTCGATTCAGATGCAGAACCTGCTGCACCCCCAATTCACGCTCGATCAGCATCAGCAAGGCTCGACGGGTTCGCGCATCTTCGTGCCTCCGTTCGAGGATCCGTGGGAGCCCAATGTCGATCCGGCGATTCAGGCCTCGAACAACATGATCGGCGCCTTCATGGGCCAGTACCTCACCGCGCGCGGCTATGCGGGTGTGGAGTGGAAGCAGCGCTACGACGCGTGGACGCCGGCCCGGGCCTACTACCACACGCACGGCGGCGTGCGGATTCTCACCGAGGTCGCTAGCGCGAACTTCGCCGACGACATCGAGGTCCCGTTCGAGGCCATCGGCTCGACGCATCAGGAGCGGCACTGGTATTTCCCGATGCCGTGGCAGGGCGGCACGTGGCGCTTCTCGGAGGTGGTCGACTACCACTACACCTCGGCAATGGCGGCGCTTCGTGCCGCGGCCGATTTACGTGAGCATCTGCTAGCGGGGATGTACGCTGCCCAGCGTCGTTCAGTCGAGCCTGATCTTTCGAGCGATCCGCCATTCGCCTTCGTGCTGCCGGCCAATCAGGTTGATCCGCCGGTCACGGCGAAGTTGCTCAAGGTGCTGCAGATCGCCGATGTCGACATCGAGCGCGCTGGGGCGGCGTTCCGCGCCGGTGGTCGCGACTATGCTGCCGGATCACACATCGTTCGTTTCGCCCAGCCGGCCGGCCGTTTTGCCAAGAGCGTGCTGGAGCGTCAGGAATACCCGCAGCTCTACCTCTACGAAGGGGGACCGCTCGACCCGCCGTACGACGTCACCGCGCACACGCTACCTATGCTGATGAACGTGCGTGTCGATCGCGTTGATGCCGCGTTCGACGTTGCCGCCGAGCTCGTCGAGACGGTGATGGCGCCGGCCGGCGGCCTGGTTGAGCCCGCAGGCACCGACGCGGCCGTGGCGTATCTGATGGATCCGCAGGTTAACAACTCCTACAGCGTAGCGGCGGCAATGGGGGGCCGCAGTCTGTCACGATCGACGCGCGGCTTCGAGGCAGCGGGGCGCGCTTGGCCCGCGGGAACTTGGATACAACAGCTGCCCGCCGGCGCTGATGGGATTCTCGTGCGGCAGGAGCTTGCGGCGGCCGTGCGTAAGCACCATGTGCGAGCGTTCGGAGTGGCCAGGCTTCCCGGCGTCGCCAAGGGCTGGGTAGGTCCGCCGGCCGTAGGGATTTACCAGAGCTACGTCGCGAGCATGCCGGAGGGCTGGCTGCGGTTCGTCCTCGATCAGCACCAGATCCCGTTCGAGGTTCTGCACGACGACGACATCCGCGCCGGCGACCTGGCGCGATTCGGTGTGATCTTCGTACCCGACAACAGCTCCACGGCTATCGTCGACGGGCGCTCGGCGACCCCGAGCAACTCCCGCGGACGCCAGACTGCCGCCGCGCCACCGCAGTACGCCGGCGGGCTGGGCGAGGAGGGTGTGGCGATGCTGCGAGCGTATGTCGAGGAGGGCGGCACGGTGTTCACCTGGGGCCGTGCCACCGGCTTCGCCTCGCAGCATCTGGGCGCATCCGGTGACAGCCTGGGGACGGGGCTGTCGCGCACCGAGTTCAACATCCCCGGCTCGCTGCTGCGTGTAGAGGTCGACGTGGACCACCCGCTCGGTTTCGGGCTGACGCCCGAGACGCCGATCTTCTACTGGAACAGCCCCTTCTGGTCGCCCGCCGGTGAGCAGGCGACCAGCGTCGCCACCTACCCGAGCTCCGATCTACTACTCAGCGGCTGGATCCAAGGAGAGGAACGTCTGGCTGGCAACAGCGCTCTGCTCGAGAACCGAGTGGGACAGGGTCGCGTGATCCGTGTCGGATTCTCGCCCGAGTATCGCGCTCAGGCGCACCACACGTTCAAGGTGATCTTCAACGCGATCTTCCCACCGCAGGAGTCCGACTAGGGGCTCACGAACTCACCCCTCCGAGCGATCGGCGGTGTCATGCCGATGCCGGCGTGGGGACGGTGACGATTGTAGTGGTTGAGCCAGGGCCGTAGAGCTCGAGTACGTCGAGCTGAGGTCTGGTAGCAGGTGCCGTAGGCCCACTGCTCCTTGAGTGTGCGGATGAAGCGTTCGGCTTTGCCGTTGGTTCTGGGGGTGTAGGGCCGGGTGTAAATGTGCGTTCGAGGTGGCATAGATTGAAGCGCTTCGAGACGTAGCCAGGCCCGTTGTCTGTCATCACTCGCGCACCGCTACTCCCATCGAAGCGAAGTGCTCGACGGCTCGCTGCAGGAACGCTGTGCAGGTGTGTTGGTCTTCAGGGGCAGCACTTCGACGTACGCCACCCGAGAGTGATCGTCGATAGCGACGTGGGCGTTCTCCCAGCCGACGCCGTAGGCCCGCTTGGAGCGGTCGCCGTGGATGCGGTGTCCAGGTCGCCGGATACGGGCCAGTTTCTTCGTATCCAGGTGCAGTAGGTCACCGGGGTGCTCGTACTCGTAGCGAACGATCTCGGGCTTGGGCTCGAGCGCATCAAGCTGGCGAGTCCGAGCCGCTTCAGCCAGCCGAGACGGTCGAGCGCGGCACAGCCAACCTTCGGCTGATCTGCCAGGCCGTCAGTCGCCGCCGACGTAGCTTGTCGATCTGCCTCACAACTCCAGCGCTTGTTGCGTGCGGACAGCACGTCGGCCGGCTTGATCGATCGAGCAGCCCGGCCTCACCTTCTCGCTCGTATCTATCCAGCCACTTGTAAACCGTTCGAGCCGACACGCCGAGCGCCGCCGCCGTTTCCGTCACGGGCTCCGCCCGCTCCCGGACTCGGCGGACCATCTCTCGGCGTATATACGGCATCGTGCGGGCGTTACCATGCAGCTGCATCGGGCGCTCCTTCTGAGGTCGTGGAGTCTTTTGAACAACCCCATTGATCTCAGAAGTGAGCCCCGATGTGAACAACCTACTTAGAAAACACAACTAGGGGCTCACTTCGGAGATCCAAAGGCAACCGGGATGCGGAGGATGTTCTTCGTGAGGTGGGCGTTGGGTTGAGTGGGTGGGGGGTGCGTTTCAGGCGCGCGGAGGCGAGCCGGGGGCGCATCTAGGCCGACTGACGCTTGTAGCTTGGTCGCAGTTTCCGGGAGCTAGCGTTCGCAACCGCTAAGGAGATGGCGACGACCGATCCGCCGATCCGCGAGAGCCGCTACGATCCCCCCCCCCCCCGGCTCGCCTCCGCGCTCCCGATGCCCCTCCAACCGATACCGCGGCTTGCACGATGCGCTGCCGACCGTCGTCGCCTGGCTCTTGGGCCGAGAGTTCGCTCGAAGGGAGTTTCACGTTACTTCGACTCGCTGACCTCGATCGCGAACGGTCGGTCGATCGGGCAGGAACCGCGAGCCATGGCGAGCTACTGGCGGCAGGCAACACGATCACTCGCTGCCCCTCGCCTCCCTCCACTTCACAACCACCCTCCGCCCAGCGCGCCGCCTGAAGACGCGTTGATGGAGCGGTATCAGGTCAGAGGTAGCCGGCCGCTCACCAGGCGCACCTGATCGACCGTGTCGTCCAGCGACTCGAAGCGATGCACGTCGACCGACATCTCCTCGAGGATCTCGTCGAGCGTCTTGTCGATGGCGCGCTGGAAAGCCAGGTCGGTTGAACGCGTTCCGTCGTCCTGCAGCAGCTCGGGTCGGATCGGTACCTTGAACAGCAGGTCGTAGGTGCCGGCCCAGTAGCGCGCCAGGTCGAAAAGGGCCTGCTTGCGGCCGAGTGCGAACTCCATGTAGCAGTAGTTGTCGAGGACCGAGCGGTCGCAGACGACCTCGGTGTAGATCTTCGCGAGCTCGATCTCGCGCCTCACGGTCTCCACGAGGATCCACGTCTGCGCGTCGAGCGATGTCTCCTCGTTGATCGGCAATGGACAGCGGCGGGCGACTTCCTCGAGAAAGCCGACGTTGGCGCCGAGCTCCTTGAGGCGCATCGCAAGGCCATAGGCCAGCGTGGTCTTACCCACACCGTGGGTACCGATGAACGCGAATTTCATCGCTTTGCCGTGCGCTTTGGCTTCAGCGCGCCGCCAGGAGCGCCCGCGTCTGGCACCTGGTGACCACGAACGCGCGACCGTATGCGGTCACTGGCGGCAGGTGGTCGCTCTGCCGACGGTCTGAAGCTCGTCACCGCGTCCCCTGTCGCCGTAGGAGGGAGATCTAGCCGGCGATCTGCTCGCCGCCGTCGACGCCGATGACGTTACCGGTGATCCAACCTGCCTCCGGGAGTGACAATGCGGCGATGGCTCGGGCTACGTCGTCGGTGGTGGTAAGCCGGTTGTACGGGTTGGCTCGAGCAGCCCAATCCATCATTGCCTCGATGCCTGGGATCTTGCGAGCCGCGGCGGTATCGGTAACTCCCGCGCGGATGCTGTTGGCCGCGATTCCGTGCGGCGCTAGCTCCAGCGCCAGCTGCCGGATGTGTGACTCGAGCGCCGCCTTGGCAGCCGAGGTGGCGCCGTAGGTCTTCCAAACGCGGTCGCCGCCGAGGCTGGTCATGGCGAAGACGCGGCTGTGCCGACGCATCAACCCAGCGGCGACGAGCTCCTGCACCCAGTAGACGAGGGAGTGAGCCATGACGTCGAGCGTCATCTCCATCTGCCGCTGCGACATCGCTTGCTGGGGTTCTTCGCTGAAGTAGGGTCGCAACGTCGCGAAGGCGATCGAGTGCAGAAACACGCGGATCATGCCGTTTCCGCCGTCTTTGCCTCCCTCGCCGATAGTTTCTTTGATCGTCGTTATCGCGGCCGCTCGCTTTTCCGCGTCGGCAGCGTTGATGTTGAAGTAAATCGCCTGGCGCCCGTTCGCCTCGATGTCGGCAATCGTTTCCTCGGCGAAATGCATGGTCGATTTGCGGTCTAAGTGAACACCGAACACGTTGAGCCCGCGGCTCGAGAGCTCGCGCGCCGTGGCGGCACCGAAGCCGCTGCTGGCGCCGAGTATGAGCGCCCAGTCGTTGTCCGGAAACGAGAAATTTGTCCGCATCGAGTGGTCATTAGACGCCAGCCCTATGGCAAAAGCAAACGGGGGAAGCAGCGCTGCTGCTTCCCCCGTTCGAGAGCTGGCTCCGTGGTAAGACGCGACGCTCAGGCGGCCTCGGCGTTCGCCTCGAGAGCTTGGATGGCGCGTCGTACGCGGGTCGGACTCACCTGCAGGTAGTCGCAGATCTGTTCGAACCACTTGCCCTGAATGAACTCGTGGGGCGGATTCTCGCGGATGCGACGAAGGCGCTCCTCTTCGTGCTTCTTCAATCGTCCGGCCGCACGGCGATGCGTGCGTAGGAACCGCATGTCGTCGACCGTGCGATGGATGACCGTGCGCCACAGCTGCCGGCACGCGTGCACGTCTTTTTGGCCGTCGGTGAACTGGTCGCGCTCGGCCTCGAAGACTGCGTCGAGCTGACCTTTCGATTTTTTTGGGCAGCGGCTGATTTGCATGATTTCGACCTCACCAAGGCGGGGGAGCATTTGGCGCTTGTTTGTGTGTTCGAGTCCGGTCCGTCTGGATCTGTGCTGTCCTTCCGTTCGGTCCGTTCGATATACCGACTTGCATGTGCAAGCGGTATGCCACTTTTCCCGCAGGGTGGGGACCCACGCTCGCTGTTCGCAATACCCGGTGTTGCTCGTCAACCAACGAGCACCGCCGGAGTAAGGCAAAGCGATCAACGGCGCGCCAGCCCCAGCCCCAGGCCGCTCCCCTTTACGTCCATCACAGGACAGAGCCAGCGCGCCCTTGACCGCTTTAGTTCAGTTAGACGCCCGGGTTCCCAAAAAGTTTCTCTGTTGTCGCGAATTTTCATGGTTGGATGGGCGCGGGTGTAAGCGGCCTCTCTCTTGACACACGAAGGGTTCGGCGGAAATGGGGCGGTGGTCGGGGGAGATTCTCGACTGGGTGAACGTGGCAGTGGTGCGGGCCCGAATCGGCCGGCGGCAGCCCACCCCCACCATGTCGGAGCTGCAGTCGGATCCTTGGAGAGAGCACGGCTTTCAGGGGCCCCGTGCGTTCGATCCGGCGGCGCCGCGGCGTATCGACGGCGACGGTCGTGGGTGGGGCCCGGATGGCGCCACCGAGCTCTGGCACGACGAGGGCACGGGTTGGGTGGCCAGTTGCCACAAGGCGACGCCGGCGCGCTCGTCCCAGAGCTCGATCTCACGCTCGGTCGCGAGCTCCTCATATCGAGCTTCAGTTGGCGGCCCTGAGCGGGGAGGCGAAGGGGGACGCACGGCGCTCGTGCTGCTGCACGGGTGGTTGGCCACGCGCTCCCATATGCCGTACTTCCGGTCGCTGGCGACACCGCTGCGTGGACAGGGATGCGACATCTGGATGCCCCGTCTTCCGGAGCATGCAGAGCGCACACCGCCAGGCTCGCTGTCGGGCGAACGCTGCCTCTCGGCAGACATCGGTGCCACCGCGCAGGCTCTGCAACGCGCTGTAGCTGAGCTGCTGTGGCTCGAGGCCTGGCTTCGGCGTAGGGGCTACTCGCGGGTGGCGCTCTGGGGGATGAGCCTGGGTGGTTGGGTGGCCGCGCTCGGCGCTTCGCTGAGCGCCAGCTGGGATGCGGTCGCGCTGTGGGCGCCCGTGGTCGAGCCGGCCGAAACGGTTTGGAGCTCGCCGATCGCGACTCCAATCTGCAGGGCGCTCGCCGAAGCGGGCATTGATCGCGAGCAGGCCGCTAGCATGTTCCATCACTACCGGGCGGCTCGGCGGCCGCTGGCGGTGCCGCGCGACCGGGTGCTGGTTGTGGGAGCGCGCTACGACAACGTTGTCGGGAGACGTGGACTTGCGCGCTCGGCGGCGGGCTGGGGGTGCGGAGTGTGGTGGGTACCGCACGGCCACATCAGCTTGATGATCTCGCGTGCGACACGGCAGGCGACCGGCCGCTTCATCGCCGACCGCCTCGAGCTGAACTGAGCTCGAGCAGCAATCTCCAACCTCGCAACCCCTCGACACCAGGGAAGACCTGGAGGTCGCTAGCTAGCCGGAACCGCGCGCTCCGCTTCCTCGAGCGTCAGCGGCGCCGCTAGCGGAGTGATGAGCGAGCCCGATCGGCCTTCTCGAGCTGAAAGCGAATGTCGATCTCGAGAGCTGTGCGTGCCTCAAGTCGTACTGTGCCTGGCCGTAGTCCTGCTTGGAGATGACGCCTTGTTCGTGCATGCGATCGGAGCGCGCCAGGTCGGCCTCCTTCTTGAGCATCTCGGCCTCTGCGCGATCGCCCGCGAGGCGATACTCATTGGGATCGAGCTCGAGCAGCGGCTCGTCGTCGGCCACCCGTTGGCCCTCCTCCGCGTGTAGAGCGTCGATCTGACCAGGGACCTTGGCGAGCACGTCGACCCTCTCCACCGCTTCGAGATTCCCGGACGTCGCGACCCAAGAGGTCATCGCCCCGCTGGTCACCGCCTCGACCACAACGGCTACAGGGTCTTGGCGACCTGAGCGGCCTCGGTGTTGGCCTCGTTAACCGGTGCCAGGCTGGTGGCTGCTGCCGACGTGTCGGCCGGTCCGCAAGCGCTCGAGGTCGCGACCACGAGCAGCGGCAGTAGAGGAAGGATCGAAGTGAGCCTCGGGCGGCGATGGGGGTTGGGCATAGGGTGTTTCGTAGGGTAGGTACTAGGGAGCCGATCACCGCGGCGCGATGGGGTTGCCGGTGACAACCTTAAGCACGGACGCGACGCGGTTGAGTTTCGATGGGGTCGCCAACATGCGCTTGGATGAGTCGATCGGTCGGACGCAGAGTCCGCGCCTCGACAAATGTGGCCTCAACGGTGACCGCCGGTCGCCCCCTTTTCGTGTTGGAGTCGCTTTACTCTCCCTAGCCAGTTGCACATACTCTTCCGGCGACATCGGTTTCCGTGGGGGGGAACGGTGACACGCTCACTTCTGAGATCGGGGTTGTTCCCCCGACCTTTGCATGGTAACGCCCGCACGAGAGCCGTGTTCCGGAGTCGCTGACGGAAACGGCGGCGGCGCTTGTCGGCTCGACTCTGGCCGAGCTAGGCCAGATTGCTGTCCGCACATACTCTTCCGGCGACTGACGGCCTGGCTCCGTGGGGGGGAACCCTCCTAGGGTGGTAGGAGAAAGGGGCAACACAATGGCGGTAAGAAACGCCAAGAAGTCGGCAGCGAAATCCCCGGCCAAGAAGAAGGTAGCCAAGAAGAAGGCTGCGCCGAAGAAGAAGGTAGCCAAGAAGAAGGCTGCGCCGAAGAAGAAGGCCGCCAAGAAGAAGGCTGCCCCGAAGAAGGCCGCTAAGAAAAAGGCGACGCGGAAAAAGAAGTAAGTCGGCGACGCCTAAGGCAACGTACGCGGGCGGGGGCTAGGGTAGCTCCCGCCCTCCGTATGTCTGGCGTGTTCTGATTGACGTTGTCATGCCCGAGCTGCCAGAAGTCGAAACGATCCGACGCGGCTTGGCCCCTCGAATGTGCGGGCTTCAGTTGCAGCACGTGGAAGTGCGCCAGCCGTCGCTCCGGAGGCGAGTTCCGACTGCCGCGTTGCGCCGACTGGTGGGCGCGCGTTTTACTGAAGTTCAGCGGCGCGCCAAGTACCTCGTTTTTTCTCTCGATCGCGGCAGCTCGATCCTGCTACACCTGGGTATGAGCGGCAGTCTCAGACTGCTACACGCCACGCCGGATTGTGAGGTCGTTCCGCTGGGCGCGCACGACCACGTTCGCTGGTGGTTGGGTGACGATAGTGTGGCCTCTCTCGAGCTCCGCTTCCGCGACCCACGTCGCTTCGGTTTGGTCGAGGTGGCAGCGTCGGCCCGGCTCTCGGAGCATGGACTGCTGGCTCATCTCGGGCCCGAGCCTCTCGGCCCCGATTTCTCTTCCACCTACCTGCAGGTAGCCTCGCGGCACTCGCGGCGCCCACTCAAGAACTTCTTGATGGATGCGCGGATCGTTGTGGGTGTGGGGAACATCTACGCAGTCGAGGCGTTGTGGCTCGCGCGCGTTCATCCGGCAGTCCCAGTCAGGCGCATTTCGGCCCTGCGCTGGGGCCGAATCTACGACGCTTGTGTAGAGGTGCTGAGCCGTGCCATCGAGGCAGGTGGCACGACTCTCCGCGACTTCCATGACCTCGATGGAAACCTCGGCTACTTCGCGCTCGATCTCATGGCCTACGGCAGAGAAGGCGAAGCCTGTCGTCGCTGCGCGCGCACAATCCGACGCGTCGTGCAGGCCGGCCGATCCTCCTTCTACTGCCCTGGCTGCCAGTTCTACTAGGCGATCCGTCCGACTGATGATTCTCTGGCCTAGCGACCCGTTTCGAACACCGGCGTGCCGCCGAGATACGTGGCGACGACGCTACGGTCGAGGATTCCGCGGTCGATCGGGGTCGGCAAGGCATCATCGAGAACGACGAAGTCGGCGCGTTTGCCCACCGTGATGCTGCCGATCTCACCGTCCCAGCCCGCGGCGCGTGCTGGTGCAATCGTGTACGCGGCGAGCGCCTCGTCCCAGGTCACCCGGTTCTCGGGGTGCCATCCTCCGGCCGGCCCGCCACCTGGCTTCTCACGCAATGTGGCGGCGTAGAGTTGGCGCAGCGGGTCGAGCGGCGCCGTGGCCCAGTCGGTGCCGAAGACGAGCGTGGCTCCGGCGTCTCGCAGCTTGCCCCAGGCGAACGACCAGCCGGCGCGATCTTCGCCGAGACGGTCGGTGTTGTAGACGTCGATGCCGGTGATGCAGTGGTGCGGGTTCATCGAGGCGAGTATGCCCAGCGCAGCGAAGCGAGGGACGTCGTCCTCGTTGATGACCTCGATGTGCTCCAGGCGATGCGGCCGGCGCGGGGCGCCGAGCTGTTGCTGAGCCCGCTCGAGCGCGTCAAGAGAGAAGCGTACGCTGGCGTCGCCGATCGCATGAATGGCGATCGGGAACCCGGCAGCAGCCACCGCCTCGATACGCTCGTCGAACTCCGTCGGCTCGTACCGCGGAAGGCCCCTTCGCGAGGTGTCGTCGGCATAGGGCTCGAGCAGCGCAGCGGTGCGCGACGAAAGCACGCCGTCGATCATCTGTTTGGAGTAGCCGAACTCGAGAGTGGGTCCACGCTGCGCGGTGACCTCCTGCAGCTCCGCGGCGAGCTCGTCTCGACGAGCCGCCGCTCGAGGCGCGCTTTCGGCATCGAGCCCGGTGGCGCCGAACCAGATCCGCAGCGTGAGCTCGTCGCGGGCCAGCAGCTCGGTGTAGTCGTCGAGCGACGACATGCCCGTCATGTTGTGGGCGCCTGTGAGGCCCAGGCTGTTGGCCAGTCGGAACGTGTCGGCCAGAGCTTCGAGCCGGTCCTCTCCCTCGAGGGGTGGGACGTGACGTCGCACGAGTCCGTTGGCGGTCTCCAAGAAGATCCCGGTGGGCTCGCCGGTGCTGGCGTCGTGGAGGATCTCGCCTCCCATCGGGTCGGGGGTGTCGGCAGTCACGCCGGCAATCTCGAGCGCCAGGGTATTGGCCCACGTGCTGTGGCCGTCGACGTCGCCCAGTACCACGGGATGCTCGGGGGTTACTTCGTCGAGGTCGAAGCGGGTGGGGAACTCGGCGCCCGGCAGCAGCGTGTGGTCCCAGCGACCACCGACGATCCAGCTTCCCGCGGGAAGCTCCGCGGCGCGCTCACCGATGAGGCGCAGCCACTCGCGCTTGTCGGGTATGCCGTAGAGGTTGACCCCGCGGACGAGTGACAGGCCGCTCTCGAGGTGGACGTGACCGTCGATGAGCCCCGGCAGGACGGTCGCTCCATCCGCTTCGATCACGGTCGTCGAGCTACCGATGTGTGCTCGGACCTCCGCGTTGGTTCCGACGGCGAGAAAACGTCCGTCGGCGACTGCGATCGCCTGTGCCCGAGGAGTGGTCGCGTCGGCCGTGTGGACGTCGGCGTTGAGATAGACGACATCGGCCGGTGAATCCGGCTCAGGTGCGGCGCACGCGGCGGGTACCAGCACCGCGCACAGCGCCAACGCGAATGCGGTTGAAGGACTCGAGAATCGGCAGCCCGGCTTGGAGCCTCCTCGAGGCCGGCTCAAATCTGCGAGCGGAGCTGCTCGAGAATCTCGTCTTCGTCCGGGAAGGAGCGAGTCTGGAGCTTGGAGTACATCAGCAACCCATCGACTTCGAGCTCGAACTTGCCGCCGGCCGCCGGCACGAGCGTGATGCTGTCGAGGCGTTGCTTGAGCTCGCTAACGATTTTGCCCGTCAAACTGAGGGCTTGGGGTTCGTAGTTTCAAGCGGCGCAGTAGGTCAGCTGGATCTTCACGATGACTCCTCGCGGATGGGTCGCGAGGCGCAAGCGCTAGCTCGCGCCTCGGATGAGCGGGGAGCCGATTATACGCGGCTAGTAACGCAGTTGGTCGCCGATCTCGTCTACCCATCCGCGTAGGTGCCGGCGAATGACGTCGGGCTCGATGTTGAGCACCATGCAGACCGCGTCGAAGCCGGTGTTGTTGCCGAAGAACGAGTACTCCGGGTCGCAACCGTCGGCGAGTATCGAGCGCAGCGTCTTCTGCGAGACGGGATTGGCTTCGGGGTCGGAGCGGTGCGACGTGTAGATCTTGAAGTCATCGATCGCTCGCAACAGCACCTCGCCCCAAAGCACGGTCTCGGGGGTCCCGGTCAGGTACTGCGCGGCGTGTACGGAGCCGGAGGGGAGGGACTCGCCGTGGAGGCGGGCCCGAGCGCGGGCGCTGGTGCGGCGAACGGGGAAGTTGCTGCTCGACATGGGGTCTCTCCGGTAGCTGGTGTGACTAACGATGGCTATAGAGATAAGTCGAAAGCGTTTTAATGTTAAAATAGCACTAATAGAAAGTTAGAAAAACTTTAACTAACTAATCATAACTAATAGTGACTAATACCTGCAAGTTGTTGGAGCCACTGGACTTGAGGGTCCAGCGCCGGCCGCAGGGGGCTGCAGAAGTCCCCAACGACCTTCGCGGCGGTCTCCAGCGCCCTCGTGTCGCGTGGCACTTTCCTCCACCGTGAAGGCCGGATAACCTAGCCGCGTTGCGAGCCGGGACCGTCCTCGAGGCGCCCTCACAACTCGCTGGCGCTGTTGTGAGCGTCCACCCAGTAAGGAGCAGTAACGAGATGGGCTGGTTCGATCAGGAAAAGGAAGCTCAGAAGCCGGCAGCACCGGCAACCACATCCACCGCTGTAGCTAGCGCTCCAGCGTCCACGCCGGCGCGGGCTGCGGCGCGGGCCCCGACTGGCGGCTCAGTTCTCGGAAGCAAGCTCGCCGTCAACGGCACGATCTCCTCTGAGGAAGATCTGACGATTGAGGGCCGGATAGAGGGCACGATCCGCTCGAGTCGCACCTTGCGAGTTGTCGAGGGTGCCAGCGTCAAGGCCGTGGGTCATGGACACACCGTTCTCATCGAAGGGACCGTCGATGGAGATGTCCACGCCGTGGAGGCGGTTGTGTTGGGAGCCACCGCCTCGCTGACCGGCAACGTGAAGACGCCGTCGCTCAACATCACAGATGGAGCTTTCTTCAAGGGCAGCGTCGACATGAAGTCGGCGACGGTTGCGAACACCGCTGCCCCGCGCCCGACGCCCGCGCCAAGGCCGGAGGCCCGTGCCAAGGCCAGTGCCGACGCAGGACCTCGCAAGAGCGAAGCCGTAGCAACCGCCTCGGCTCCGGCTCCTGCCGCAGCCGCCAAGGCGAACGCCTAGGTCGCGGCCCTTGATCGACCTGTCCTACCGTTGACGGTTGGCACCGCGGGGGCGGAGCCTTCGGGCGCTGCAGAGGGCGAGTACGCCTCGAACCTGTTCGAGCGCTTCGAGGCCATGGTCGCCCGACTGGGGCCCGAAGCGGAGGTTCTCGACCTCGGGCCGACAATGCCCAGCAACCTGATGTTCTGGGCCCGCCGCGGACACAAGATCGCGGCGTACGACTACGTGGCGCGGCGCAACGCGGAAGCTTTGGACTCGTCGGAGTCCGTCGATCGCTCGGGCCTCGCGGCTCTCGACGCGCTGGGGCGACGGGGGCGCCGCTTTGGCGGCATCTTGTGCTGGACGGTCATGGGCTTGTTGCCGCCGCGCGAAGCTAGCGAGCTTGTCGGCTGGTTGAGCAGCCGCCTGATCCCCGGCGGCACGCTGTTCGCGATTTTCGATGGCGATGGCCGTGGCCAACCATCGCCGCTGCGCTACAGCATCGTTGGCGCGGATCGTCTTCGCTTCGAGCCCTCATCCGCCGGCCTCACACCGCGCGTCGTACCAACGAGCGAGATCGAGGAGATGTTCCGCCCTCTGCGACCGACGCGGATTTCCGTATTGCGGCACGGGTCACGCGAGGCCATGGCCGGGATTGCGCCGATCAAGGGCGAGCGGCTTCGCTAGGAGGGGCTCACCGTCCATGGCGCCGGCCATTCACGCACGGCTGCCTGAGGACTACAGCCGTTTGTGTACGCCGTTCTGCGTCGCGAAGCGCGCCAGGATTTCTGTACGGATGCACGACGGCGACAGCGCGAGATAGCGACAGATCTCATCGAACCAGGGACTCTCGAAGAAGTTCTCGGGAGCGTCGAGCTCGTAGATCCGTTGCAGCTTTTCGCGCTCGCTGGGGGACAGGGCGAGTTGGGTTTGCTTGGCGCTCGCGTAGGCCATGTCTTTCATGGCCTTGTGGATGACGGCCGCCCAAAGTGTGCGGCAGGCTACGTCATCGCGGTCCCCGCACTCGAGGAACTCGCCATCTAATTCGAACGGTGCCCCTGCAGGGGCGCGCCGGTGTATTGCCAAAGTGCCTCCCAACAATTGGCCCGGCGCCATGATAGCCACGGCGTCCCGAGATGTCCAACGGCGGGGCCCTCTGGGACCGAAAAGCCCGCAGATCACCTGGCAAGAAGCAGGCCGAGCACGACCGCTGGCGGCTCACGAAGACTCGCGGAGACTGTGGACAGTAAACTCGGGCCATGCCTTTGACGGGAATCCGGGTTGTCGACCTGACGCGTATCTTGGCGGGCCCGTACGCCACCATGACGTTGGCGGACATGGGCGCCGACGTACTCAAGATCGAGCGCCCCGGGACTGGCGACGACACGCGGGCGTGGGGACCGCCGTTCCATGACGGGATGAGCACCTACTTCCTCGCCGTGAATCGCAACAAGCGCAGCATGACGCTGAATCTCAAGGAAGAGTCGGCGATCGCGATCCTTTGGCAGCTCCTCGGGCAGGCGGACGTCGTGGTCTCCAACTTCCGCTCCGGAGTGATGGACCAGCTCGGGCTCGGCTACGAGAGCGTCGCGAGCAGGTGCCCGCGGATCGTCTACGGAGTGATCAACGGCTATGGCGACAGCGGAGAATCGGCCTCACGCCCCAGCTTCGACGTGATCGCGCAGGCGGAGTCGGGTCTGATGGAGATGACGGGTGCCGCAGACGGCCCTCCCACAAAGGTCGGAATCTCTCTGGCCGACGAGGTGGCTGGCCTGGTCCTCGTGCAGGGTGTGCTGTTGGCACTGCTTGCGCGCCAGCGAACCCGACGCGGGCAGAAGGTCGAGGTGGCGTTGCGCGATGCGCTGATGTCGCTGTTCACCTACCAAGCGCAGGCCTACCTGTCGGCGGGACAGGCGCCGCGCCGCATGGGCAACGAGCATCCCAGCATCGTCCCGTATCAAACGTTCGAGGCGGCCGATGGAGTGCTGGTTGTCGGCGTGGGGAACGAAGCCGCGTGGGGCCGCTTCTGCGAGGTCCTGAGCGCTCGAGATCTTCTCGACGACAACCGTTTTGCAACCAACTCCGATCGCGTGCAGCATCGGGGGATCCTCACCGAGAAGCTGACCGAGCGTTTCGCCTGCGCGCCGGTTGCCGAATGGCTCCAGGCGCTCGAGGGCGCCAGCATTCCCTGCGGACGTGTAACGTCGGCCGCAGAGGCCTTCGACGATCCGCTGACCTTCGAGCGAGAGATGAGGGTTTCAATCCCGGGTACTGACGTCGAGGTTACCGGCATCCCGGTCAAGATGAGCGCCACGCCCGGAGTTGTCCGTACGGCCCCGCCGGCGCTGGGGTCGGACACCAACGAAGTGCTCACCGAGCTGGGTCACACCGCTGCCCAGATCGATGCTTGGCGCGTGGCCGGTGTGATTTGAAATAGGTATGGTTGGAGCATGGGCACGTCGTTGATGGGTGGTCAACACGGTGTCGCGCGCACACCATCAGGGAGTGGGTCATGAACGGAAACAACAGCCGACCGTTTCGAGCCGGCCGGTTAGGGCGCGAGCGGCTCGCGCCGTACGCCGCGCTGCTTTCGCTATGGATGCTCACCGCCGCTCCGACCGCGGCGCAGCAGATCGACGCTGGCGCGAGTCAGATTCTGCGACCGCAGCAGGGGGCTGCGTCGGCGATTCTGACGAGCGATCGCGTGATCCTGATGACGCTGCGCTTGCCGGTGAGTCCGGAAGTCGCCTACGACGCTTGGGCCACCGCCAACGACGTGCTCGACTGGCTCACGCCCGACGAGGTGCAGATGCGTGTGCTCGTGGGCGAGGGCTTCGACTTGATCTGGGATGACTATGGCACCTGGCATGGCAATTACCTCGAAATCGATAGGCCGCAACGGCTTGTCTTTACGTGGCTGCCGCCAGAGCAGTCATCCGCGGAGGGTTCCTATGAGACGCGCGTCGAGCTGACGTTCGAGGAGCTCGATACCGGCGGTACATTGATGCGTCTTCTGCACAGCGGCTTCCGTGACGCCATGGAGATGGAGGCGCAGCTGCAGGCGTGGCGGCCGCACCTGTTCGCGCTGCGGGCTTACCTGTTGCAGTCGCGGGACGACAGTCGCTGAGCATCCTCCGGGAATATCTGCATCTGTTCACCCGCTACCGGGTGGCATACGCCGTCGGCCTGCTCGCGTTGCTGGCGACCAACGCTATCTACATGGCCATCCCGCGGGTCTTCGGGGCGGCGGTCGATGCTCTGCGGGCCGGAGCCTCGCGCTCGGAGTTGACGCGCCTGGCCACGATCATCGCGGTTGCCGCCTTGGCGCAGTCGGTGGTCCGGATTCTGTCGCGGATCTTCGTGCTCGGGGCCTCGAGACGCGTCGAGTACGATCTCAAGGGCCTGCTGCATGAGCGTCTGGTGCGGCTCTCGCCGAGCTTCTACGACGCGCTGAGCACCGGCGATTTGATGTCGCGCATGACCAACGACGTGACCCTGGTGCGGGCACTGGGTGGTCCCGGGGTGCTGTATTTCGCCAACGCGCTGCTGATCTACGTGCTCGGCGTTGGCTTCATGGTGTCGTTGAGCTGGCAGCTCACGTTGGTGGTGCTTGCGCCACTACCGCTGATGGCGTGGGTGGTCCGCAGCATGGTCCACAAAGTGCGCGCCTACGCGTTGGGCTCGCGCCGAGCGCTCAGCGATCTCAACAGCGTGGTGCAAGAAAACCTGTCGGGCGCGTCGGTCGTCCGCGCGTTCGCCATCGAGGAGCCGCAAGTGAGGCGGTTCGAGGCGCGATCCGACGCTTACGTCGATTGGGCGCTCAAGGAGTCGTGGACACGGGCGCAGATGATCCCCCTCATTGGGCTCGGCGGCGGCCTGTCGTACATCGGCGTTCTGCTCGTCGGTGCGCCGCTCGCCACGCGCGGTATCGTTTCGCTGGGCGATCTCGTGGCGTTCTTGAGCTACGTGACCATGATGGTGTTCCCGACCGTCGCGTTCGGTTGGATTCTCAGCCTCGTCCAGCGCGGCGCCGCGGCGATGGAGCGTCTCGACGGCATTCTTCGGGCGCCCACGACAATCGCTTCCGCCGCCGATGCCGTGGAGCCCTCGGTGCTCGCCGGACGCGTGGAGGTTCGCGACCTGACCTTCCGTTACGACGACGCGATCGCCGCGTACACGGCGGTCATGGACGACGATTCGGAGGGCCACGCGGAGTCGAGGCGGCCGGCGCTCGTCGGCGTCGATTTCGAGGCCAGTCCGGGGCAGCTCATCGCGCTCGTCGGGCGCGTGGGATCCGGAAAGAGCACGCTGCTCAAAGCTCTGGCGCGCTTCCTCGAACTACCGGCCGGGACGGTCTTCGTTGATGGCGTTGACGTGCTGCAGATGCGTTTGGAATCGCTGCGCGACGCCATCGCCTACGTGCCCCAGGACGACTTCTTGTTTTCGGCCTCCGTGCGCGACAACGTCGCCTACGGGGTTCCCGACGCGCCTCTGCACGCAATCGAAGGGGCGGCTTCAGCCGCGGGGCTGCGTCCGGGTACTTCTGGGCTTGCGCGTGGCCTCGATACACAGGCGGGAGAGCGCGGCCTGAACCTCTCGGGCGGCCAGCGGCAGCGCACGGCGCTGGCAAGAGCGCTACTGCGCGATGCACCCATACTGCTGCTCGACAACGCGCTGTCGAATGTCGACACCGAGACCGAGCACGAGATCTTGGGGGCACTGGCCTCGGCACGGGGCGAGCGCACCGTCATTGCCGCGAGCAACCGAATCACCGCGGTCCAAGACGCCGATCGTATCTACGTATTCGACGCCGGGCGGGTGATCGACAGCGGCCGCCACTCGGAGCTCATCGCTCGTCCTGGGCTGTACGCTTCGATGTACGAACAGCAACAGCTCTCGGCACGCCTCGAGGCGTACGGATGAGCTCCGCGGGCACAACCCGAGCGAGCCGCCCAGGCGGCTCGAGTGGCGGCGCCACACCCGCTGCTCTCGAGCAGGGAGATAACCGCACCCGCAACCTGCGCGTGCTCACACGCCTGCGGCCTTTCGTCACGCAACACCGGCGGCTGCTTGTGGTTGCCGGGCTGACGCTGCCATTGCTGGCCGGCGCACAGCTGGCCACGCCGTTCATTCTGCGCCTTGCCATCGACAATCACATCTCGCCGGCAATGTCGGGCCAGGCGGGAAGCCTCACCGGTCTGTGGGGGCTGGTAGCGATCTTCTTCGCGATTCAGATCGTGGAGCTGGGCCTGCGCTTCGTGCAGATCTACGTCACGCAGCTGGCCGGCCAGCGCATCATGCACGACCTGCGGATGGCGGTTTTCGAGCACATCCAGCGGCTGTCGCTTTCGTTCTTCGACCGCAATCCGGTCGGCCGCATCATGACGCGCGTAACCAGCGATGTCGAAACGCTCAACGAGCTCGTGTCTCAGGGGATCGTCTCCATGGCGCGCGACGTGGTCTCCCTGATCGGCATCGTGTTCGTGATGGTCTGGGTGGACTGGAGGCTGACTCTTGCCTCGTTCGTGGTCTTCCCGTTCGTGGTGTTGACCCTCGGCTTTCTGCGCGCCCGTCTGCGCGACACCTACGATCGCTCGCGGACGTTCGTGGCGCGCTTGAACGCCTTCCTGCAAGAGACGATCTCGGGCATGGAGATCGTGCAGTCGTTTCGCCAGGAGAAGCGCAACCAGGGCGAGTTCGCCGACTTGCGGGGCGAGTTGCTGGAGATCGACCTGCGCGCAGTGCGCTACTCGTCGTTCTTGTCGGCGACCGTTCAGGCGGCGACGACAGTGTCGACCGCGATCGTGATTGCCTACGGTGGCTTTGGCGTGATCGGCGGTGCGCTTACCGTCGGGATCCTCGTACAGTTCCTGGAGTACCTGCGACGGTTCTACATGCCCATCGAGGACCTATCCGACAAGTACGACACGCTGCAACGAGCGGCGGCCGCCAGCAAGAAGATCTTCGGACTTCTCGACGTCGACCCGGTCATCGCGACCGGTCTCGATCAGCCGCAGCTGCGCTCGTTCGACGACGCGATTCGTTTCGAGAACGTGTCGTTTTCCTATCCGAGCGCCGAGCTGCCGGAGGTGGAGGCGTCGGCGAGCGGATCGTCTCCCGTTCCCGCGGGGCCTATGCCCACGCCGCCGCCCGTACCCGCCGCAGCCGACGACGTTGGCAGCGATGAGGCCGATCTCACCGGCAATCTCGCGGGCGATCGTGTGCTCGAGAACTTCAGCCTCACCATCCGTCGCGGCGAGAGAGTCGCATTGGTGGGCTCGACCGGCTCCGGTAAGAGCACCGTTATCAAGCTGCTCCAGCGCCTCTATGAGCCCCAAGCAGGAACGGTTTCCGTCGACGGTGCCGACTTGCACTCGTTCGACTTGCGCTCGGTGCGACGGTTCTTCGGCATGGTGCCGCAGGACGTGTTTCTGTTCACCGACACGATCGCTGCCAACATCGGCCTCGGTTCGAGCGACGTCGAGCGCGCCGACATCGAAAATGCCGCGCGCGTGGTGGAGGCTGCGCCGTTCATCAATGAGCTGCCTCGAGGCTACGACACGCGTCTCGGCGAGCGGGGCTCGAACCTGTCGTTCGGAGAGCGCCAGCTGCTTGCCTTTGCGCGCGCCCTGTCACGCGATCCTCAGGTTCTCATTCTCGACGAGGCCACCTCGAGCGTCGACTCCGAAACGGAGTCGCGCATCCAGCGGGCGATGCACCACCTCATTGGCGACCGCACCGCGCTGATCGTGGCGCACCGGTTGTCGACGATTCGCGAAGTCGATCGCATCGTCGTGCTGCATCACGGCGAGATCCGCGAACAGGGGAGCCACAAGGAGCTACTGGCCGCGGACGGGATCTACGCCACGCTCTACCGTCTGCAGTACGAAGGACTGGCTGGTGCCGAGCCCGCCGTCAGCGAGGTCGAGTCGGCCTAGGGCAAACTTCACGGCCCGCTAGTGGAGCGGCAGGCCGAGCGCCGGCAGCGTAATCGGTGCCGTGCCCTCGACGTAGCGCCGCACCGTCAGCGGGCGCACGAGCTCGTTCAGCACGGCTCGAACCTGCTCGAGGGTCAGCACATCGTTGCCGCTCGACGCGTCAATCAGTCGATGCCAAAGCGACTGTTCGAATGATCGGGGGTCTCCCGAAGATCTGCCCGAGCGTCGCCACTCTTCCGCCAAGAGAGCGAACACCAGCTCACCGCGGACGTACAGCAGGTCGCGTTGACTCTCGGTGCCCATGCTCGCCGCTGGAAGACTCCCGGCACGGTAGCCGCCGATATCGATGTAGCGGCGATACGCCGAGTGCAGTCGCTCGCGCGAGCTGTCTTCGCTCAGCCAACCGGCCGCCACGGCTGCCCGCTTGCCCATGTGCATCGCCCAGCCCTCCGAGAGCCAGGAGAGCTCGCGCGAGACCTGGACCCTCGACGGGACGTACAGGTGGAAGAGCTCGTGGCCCACGAACACCGCCATTGCGTCGCGGACGATATCGGCGTTGTTGTGTGCGGCGGCGGTAGCGCCGGCATAAAGAACGAGCGTCTCGCCGCGAACCATGCCGGCAGTTTGCAGTCCACGCGCCTCCACACCGAGATCGGGCAGCGGATTCATCAGCGCCAGCGCCGCGGCTTCGGTTGGGCGTCCGAGCTCGCCTTCCAGGGCGGTCAGCAGATCGTCGGTCATCCCGGCGATCGCGTTGGGCATGACGTGCCAGTCTCGGTGCACAGCGATGCGTAGGCCGTTGATTGCCGGCAGCAATTCATAGGGGCCGACGGCGAAAACACTACCGACCGGGTGCTCGTCGAGCTCAAACGTTTGACGGTCGAGAGCTCTGGCGGTGGTGGCCACACGCCAATCCTGCGGCAGAGCGAAGGCGACGCGGGCCGCGGCAACCGGCCCGGCGGCACGTTCGTAGGGCGGCGACTCCACGCCGCTCGCCTCCACGTAGAACCGCGGCAGCGCGTCGGAGCCCACGAGCACAAGCAGATCCGGCCCACGCACGCTCGTTCTGTAGAACGTCTCTGCTCCTGGGAGCGGCTTCACAGAGAGCTCGTAGCTCAGACGCCAGGTAAGCCCCGGGTGATCGACGCGGTAGGCGCCGTCGGCGAGCCTGGCGATCGCCAGGCTCTCTCCCGCCAGGCTCGTGGCTCGTACGTTGGTTGCGCGCTCGACAACGCTGACTGGGGCGCCAGGCCCCGCCGCAAATCCGACCCACGCGGCGCGGGGGTTGCCTCCTCGGACGAGTACCGAGATCTCGGCACCCGCCGCGTTGGGGGCGACGTCGAAGCTCAGGTCGAAGGGGCCAGACGCCGGGGAACAGGCGGCCACCGTGAGGGAGAGCACGACGGAGAAAAGCAGGCGCTTCTGCATGCGGTTCGAACGGCGGCGACAAGGATAATGTGGGCACGGTCCGTCAGACGCGATGACGCGCCTGGCGGGCGGCGAGTTGGCCTGTCGCAAAGCGCTGCCGGCCCCGACGAGAGTCGATCGTAGCAATCTGGCGACCCCGATCGAACACCTTTCTGGCCTCGTTTGACTCCGGCGATGACGCAGAGCACTCTGAGCCAGTCCTGGCCGCGAATGGCACCTGCGACGGCAAGAAACGCTGCTGTTAAAGAGCGGTTCGCCGGCTGCCGCTGCCGAGCGAGCCTAGCGTCCTCGTGAACCCGATTTTTCAAGCCGTGGCAGGTCGATGAGTATCGAAGCGTCCCCTGGAGTCTCCTCGAGTTCACCGCCAACCGAGGCCGAGCGCCTCGACCTGCTGGCAATCAACACCATTCGCATGCTCTCGGCCGACGGCGTTCAGCAAGCACGCAGCGGCCACCCAGGCCTGCCGATGGGTGCCGCAGCCATGGCCTATGTGCTGTGGACTCGCCACCTGCGCCTGAATCCCGCTGATCCTGGCTGGGCAAATCGCGATCGTTTCGTGCTTTCCGCCGGGCACGGCTCGATGCTGCTCTACTCGCTGCTGCACTTGACAGGCCACGATCTCCCTCTGGAGCAACTCAAGAATTTCCGCCAGTGGGGAAGCCACACGCCGGGTCACCCCGAGTACCGCGAGACCGCCGGTGTCGAGACGACCACTGGGCCCCTCGGGCAGGGCTTCGGTAACGCGGTGGGGATGGCGCTGGCCGAGGCGAGGCTGGCCGCCGAGTTCAATCTCGACGGTCACACGATTGTCGACCACTGGACCTACGCGATTGCCAGTGACGGCGACCTCATGGAGGGCGTACACGCCGAGGCGGCGTCGCTCGCCGGGCACCTGCGTCTCGGTAAGCTCACGGTTCTATACGACGACAACGGCATTACGATCGACGGCGAAACGTCGTTGGCCTTCAGCGAGGACGTCGCCGCTCGCTTCGCCGCCTATGGGTGGCACGTCCAGACCGTCGTCGACGGCAACGACGTGGGTGCCATCGATCGCGCGATTCAAGTCGCGGGCGAGGATCCTCGACCGTCGCTGATCGCCGTGAAAACGCAGATCGGTTTTGGCAGTCCGAACAAGCAGAACAGCTCGTCGGCGCATGGAGAGCCGCTGGGCGACGAGGAACTGGCGCTCACCAAGAGCAACCTCGGGTGGCCCGAGGAGCCCGCCTTCCACATTCCAGTCGAAGTCGCCGAGCACTTCTCTGGCTTGGCGGAGCGCGGCCGTTCGTTGCAGGAGTCGTGGGAGTCTTCCTACCGTGCCTACGCGCAGGCGCTCCCAGAGGCGGCCGGGGAGCTTCGTCGTCGTCTAGACGGTGGGCTGCCGGCCGACTGGCAGGAATCGCTGCCACGCTTCGAGCCCGATGACGGCCCGCTGGCCACGCGCGCCGCGTCCGGCAAGGCGCTCAACGGCGCGGCGCTGGTTCTTCCCGAGTTGATGGGAGGCTCGGCCGACCTGGCGCCGTCGAACAAGACCGAGATCTCCGGCTCGGGCGACTTCAGCGCCGACGCCCGGTTCCACCGCAACATACGCTTCGGCGTCCGAGAGCACGGCATGGGCGCGGTGCTCAACGGCATGTCGCTGCACGGCGGCCTGCGGCCCTACGGCGGGACGTTCCTGATTTTCTCCGACTACATGCGTCCGGCGGTGCGGCTAGCCGCCTTGATGCGGCAGCCTGTGATCTACGTCTATACGCACGACAGCATCGGCCTCGGTGAAGATGGCCCCACGCACCAGCCCGTTGAGCATCTCGCCGCACTGCGTGCGATTCCCGGGCTGCTGGTGTTGCGACCGGCCGATGCAAACGAAACCGCGGCCGCATGGCGGGTGGCAATCGAGTCGCGTGATCGCCCGACGGCGCTCGTGTTGACTCGCCAGAAGCTTCGGGTTTTTGCAAATAGCCAAGATCACTCTCTGCTCGGGCGGGGGGGATACGTGTTCGAGGCCGAGGCGGGCGACGAACCTGATCTCGTGCTGATTGCCAGCGGCTCGGAGGTCGGGCTGATCATCGATGCCGGCGCTCGATTGGCTGCTGAGGGCGTGTCGGTACGCGTCGTCAGCCTGCCGAGCTGGGAGCTCTTCGAGGAGCAAACGCCTGAGTACCGCGACAGCGTGCTGCCCCCGACGGTGACCGCTCGCTTGGCGGTGGAGGCGGGTGTTTCGCTGGGCTGGGAGCGCTACGTCGGAGACGCGGGCGACGTCATCGCCATCGATCGCTTCGGTGCATCGGCTCCGGGCGCCGTGAACATGGAGAAGTTCGGCTTCCATGTCGACAACGTGGTGGCGCGTGCCAAGGCCCTGATCGGTCGTTGAGCGGCGGCGCAAACCCTCTTCGTCCCCCGGCACCGGAGGGGCAGCCTGCGCAAGTGGGCGAAACCGAGGCGGAGGCGTCCGCCCATCCCGCGAGTGACCGGTCGACGCACTTCGAGCGCGAGACCTACCGGCTGGGCGAGTTGGCCGCGGCCATACGAAAAACTGCCTCCTCGCTCGACGATTCTCAGTTCGGCCAGCACCTGTGGTCGGGCAAGGCGCGACTGTGGAGCTACGACGCGCCGGCCGGAGACGCGGGCGATGTCCGCGGCGCCGATGTACAGGGCGATCGCGAGCGCGCCGCCATTCGCAACCGGCTTGGCTGGCTGGATATAGCCGGGTCGATGCTCCAGCAGTGCGCGCCACTTCTGCGTTTCGTCGAAGAGAGACCACGCGCCGGCGATCAAGCTCGGCCCAGTGATGACCCACCGGAGCTCTCAGACGGGCCCGAGCCGCCCGAGCGGGCACCTGTGGCACGCACAGTGCTGCTCGGAATGGGCGGCAGCAGCCTCGGCGCGGAGGTCGCCCAGCGCGTGTTCGGAATCGTGGGTTTCCAGGTTCTCGACAGTACCGTTCCGGGAGCGGTGGCCAGCCTCGTTCGCGAGCTCGAGCCCGGGCGGACGAGCTTCATCGTTTCGAGCAAATCGGGCGGAACCGTCGAGACGCGGTCGTTCGCCGACACTTTCCACGAGTGGGCGACCGTGTCCGAGCCGGGTCGACGTTTCGTGGCAGTGACCGACCCCGGGACAGAGCTCGAGGTGTTGGCGAAGGAGCGCGGCTACGAGCGCATATGGCTCAACCCACCCGACATTGGTGGTCGCTACTCGGTGTTGTCGTATTTCGGCCTCGTGCCGATGGCGTTCATGGGTATCGACGTTCGCGAAGTGCTCGAGCGAGCTCTGCAGATGGCGCAACGTAGCGCTCCCGAGGTGTCGGCAGCGGTAAACCCCGGCATCTTTCTGGGCATTGTGCTGGCAGAATGTCATCGTAGGGGCCGCGACAAGGTGACCTTCGTCACTTCGGATCGCCTGGCGCCGTTCGGTGATTGGGCCGAGCAGCTCATTGCCGAGAGCACCGGCAAGCAGAACCGTGGGTTGATACCGCTGGCGCGCGAGCCGCTGGGCGCAGTGGATGCCTACGGCACGGATCGAGTGTTCGTTCACATGCGGTTGGCTGGCGAGACCGAGTCTGGCAACCTAGATGGCGCTGCGCGTCGCCAGCAACTACTCGACGAGCTCGAGGCTGCTGGCCATCCTGTTGTCGAGCTGCTGCTGGAAGACCCTTACGACCTGGGACAGGAATTCCTGCGCTGGGAGCTTGCGGTGGCAACGGCGGGGGCGCTGATGCGTCTCAATCCCTTCGACGAGCCCAACGTGCGAGAGGCCAAGGAACGCACCGCCGAGTTGCTTGCCGCGTTCGCGAACACAGGCGAGCTGCCGGGGCCAGACCCGGTGTGGTGTGCGGACGGGATCAGCCTGTTTGCCAGGTCGGAGGCCGATCCTGAGCTCGCCGAACGGGCCGCCACTGCGGCCAACCTCACCGACTGGCTGCAGGCGCATCTCGGTCGCGCTGCCCCGCCCGATTACGTGGCCCTGCAGGCCTTCCTGGCGCCGTGCTCGGAGACCGAGGAGGCGCTGCAAAGGCTTCGGGCAATGGTCCGCGATGCGCTGGGGACGGCGACGACTACCGGGTGGGGTCCGCGCTACCTGCATTCGACCGGCCAGCTCCACAAGGGAGGCCCGCCCACCGGCCTTTTCTTGCAGATCACCGCAGCAGATTCTGAGGACGTTCCAATTCCCGGCCGTCCGTACACCTTCGGGGTTCTGGCGCGAGCACAAGCGCTGGGCGACTTCATGGCGCTCTGCGATCGTCGCAGGCGGGTGCTCCGGGTGGACCTCGGCAGCGACGTTTCTGGCGGGCTCGAACGCCTGTTGGCCGCCTGTGAGGCGGCACTCAGCGCTACGACACGGCCGGCGGCACAGCGATAGTCATGGAAGAGTCGACGGGTTCAGGCGAAGAGCTGAAGGGGCCCATGTCATCGAGTCCAGCGAATGTGGCGAGCTCAATGGAATCGGCGGCTAGCGTCGACTCCGAGCGACCCGAGCCGAGCGTTCTTGTTCTGTTCGGCGCGAGCGGCGACCTTGTTCGGCGCAAGCTGATTCCGGCGTTGTACCGACTGTGCCGCGACGGGCGTTTGCCGGAGCCGTTCGCCGTCGTCGGTGTGTCACGGCGCGACTGGGACGATGCGCGCTTCTGCGAAGAAATGCGTATCGCCTTGCACAAAGCCGAGGGAGGCGGTGAGTCCGGCGCGGCTGGTGGCGCCGAAGGCTCAGGCGGAAAGGGCGCCGTCGCCGTCGAGAGCGACTGCTGGCAACATCTCGAAGCCTCGATGAGCTACGCCCAGTGCGATCTCAATGACATCGCTTCGTACGCCGTGCTCAAGGAGAAGCTCGACGAAGTTGTGGGTGCCTCGGGCGTGGAGAACCCGGTGCGGATCCACTACCTGTCGGTGTCGCCCGACTTTTTCGTGCCCATCGTCGATGGCCTCGAGGCCTCCGGTGTTGTCACCGGGCCGGGCGGGCGCGATCGGATCGTCGTGGAAAAGCCGTTTGGTCGCGACGCCTCCAGTGCGGCGGCGTTGAACGAACGACTGCGGCGTGCTTTCGACGAGGAGCAGATCTACCGGATTGACCACTATCTCGGCAAGGAGACAGTGCAGAACATCCTGGTGCTGCGCTTCGGTAACGCCATCTTCGAGCCGATCTGGAATCGTCACTACATCGATCACGTGCAGATCACAGTGGCCGAGCAGCTCGGTATGGAAGGCCGCGGCGGCTACTACGAGCGCTCGGGCGCGGTGCGTGACATGTTCCAGAACCACCTCATGCAGCTGCTGGCGCTGACCGCAATGGAACCGCCGGCGGCGTTCAGCGCTGGCGCCATCCGCGACGAGAAGGCCAAGCTGCTGCTCTCGCTGCGGCCGTTCGACGGGCCACGCGGCCCGGGGGGCTCGGAGCGCGTGGTGCGTGCTCAGTACACCGCTGGGAACGTGAGAGGAGAGGAATCGCTCGGCTACCTCGAGGAGCCCAATGTCGATCAGGGGTCGCGCACCGAGACCTTTGCCGCCCTGCGCGTGGAGATCGACAACTGGCGATGGAAGGGGGTGCCGTTCTTCCTGCGCTCGGGCAAGCGCATGCCGACGAAGGTGAGCGAGATCGCCGTGCAGTTCCACTTGCCGCCGCAGTTGGTTTTTCCGCAGGCTGCTGCCGATGCGTTTCGCCCCAACCTCTTGGCGCTCCGACTGCAGCCCAACGAAGCGATCTCGCTACGTTTTCAGGCCAAGGCGCCCGGGCCCGATATCAACATGCATCCTGTACAGCTCTACTTCGATTACGACGGCGCGTTTCAGCAACAGGAGCTCGCCGACGCCTACGTTTGGTTGCTGCACGATTGCATGGGCGGCGATTCCACCCTCTTCACGCGCGGTGACACTGTGCGGCTGGCCTGGGAGCTGCTGGATCCCGTCCTTAGCGGCTGGCGGGCCGATACGACCTCGCCGATGCCGACCTATCAGGCCGGAAGCTGGGGACCGCCCGAGGCCGACGCACTGATGACGCGCGGCGGACGCCTGTGGCGGCGACCTCCGGTTGACGATCCGACCCCGGCACGGTGAATACGGTACCGTTGCCGCGACGGGTGCTCGTTCACTCGACCCCGGAGGAGATGTCCTTGGCCGGCGCCGCCTTCATCGCGGAGCTCGCCCGAGCGACTTCCAAGCGCGCGGGCAGCTTCTCGGTTGCCCTGAGCGGCGGTTCGACGCCGCGTCCTCTCTACGAGCTCATGGCCTCGGCGACGTGGGCGGAGCGGCTACCCTGGTCTCGCGTGCGCGCCTTCTGGGGAGACGAGCGCTGGGTCGGCGCGGAGTGCGCAAAGAGCAATTATCGTATGGCGAACGAAGCTCTGTTGAGTCGTGTCTCGATTGCGCGCGACCACGTGTATCCGATACCTACCGACATGCCCGAGCCGGAGGACGCAGCGCGGCTGTACGCGGCGACCCTACGAGAGAAACTGCCCCTGTCGAGCGCCGGAGTGCCGAGGTTCGACCTCGTTCTCCTGGGGTTGGGGGCCGATGGACACACGGCCTCGCTGTTTCCCGGCGCGCCAGCCGCATTCGAGAACAAGGAGCTGGTGGTTGCCACGCAGCGGCCGTCGAGTACGGCTATACCCACGGGCTCCATCGATACGCAGGCGGAACGTCGGCTCAGCCTCACGCTGCCCGTGCTCAATGCGGCCGCAGAGGTGTTGTTTGTCGTCAGCGGCGCCTCGAAGGCGGCTCGAGTGGCGGACGTGCTGGGTGAGCCGACTGTCGGGCAGTCCGCCGCAGGGGTCGGCTCGCGAGATCGCAGCGGTACCGAGGCGCGGCCGCGGTTGCCGGCGTCAGCGGTGTATCCCACCGACGGGCGCGTTACCTGGCTGCTGGACGAGGCGGCCGCGTCCCAGATCGATGAGCAATGGCGATGTGTCGAGAGCGCGGCTGCTTCGTGACCCGCCGCGTCGCGGGCTGTGTCTTGCTGTTCGCATCGGCTGCGCTGCCGCCCCAAGGAGCGGCTTCGGCCGCCGAGCCCCCGCACCAGGTCGTCGACGACGGAAAGCAGGCGGCCTCGTCATCGACGGCACCGAGCCGAGCCGAGTTGCTGCGTCGTCAGCGCGAGTCGCGTTCGGTTGACGAATTGCCTCCGCCGCCGCGTTCCTTCTGGGGAAGGCAGTTCTACGGCGCCGAGGATCGCTATGTCCTTCAGAAGCTCAAGACCGGATATCGCGGCTTCGTGATCGCCACAGGTGGCTTTCCGCCGGGGGCGGGCCCGGCGTTCGGGTTGAGCTTTGTGGACGAGGCGGTGGGGTCTGCCTACGCCTACCCGGATGCAGCCAATCGCGTCGACTTGAACGCCGCCGTGACGCTGAGCCCGAAAGGTTTTCGCCAGGCGGGCGGGGCCGTGTTGGTTCGCAACCTGGGCGGCAGCCCGCTGTCCGCCGGGCTGCACGGGCGCTACTACAGGTACTCGCAGCTGGGCTTCTTCGGGCTCGGCCCGGGAAGCGTGGAAGGGGACCAGACCAACTTCCTGATTGAAGACACGGAGTTTGGCGCTGACCTGTGGTTCGACGGGCGAGCTCGGTCGTCGCGATCGAGCGGCTTTCGAATCGGCGGCTCGTTGTCGCTCGTCAGCCCCAAGATCGGCGCCGGCACCGATGACGACCCCGACGTCGGCGAGCTGTTCGCCCCGAGCGACATTCCGGCGCTCTCGGAACAGAGCCATTTCCTGCGCCTCGATGGCTTCATCGACTACGACTGGCGCGACAACCCGCAGCTGCCGCGCAGCGGTGGCTACTACGTGATTCGCGCTGCTCGCTACCACGATCGCGATCTCGATCGTTTCTCGTTCCGACGGCTCGAAGTGGACCTTCGCCAGTACCTGCCCTTTTTCACCAGCGGCGGGTGATTGCGCTGCGCGCCAATCTAGTGGCTACAGATCCCCTGTCGGGCAACGACGTGCCGTTCTACTACCAGCCCACGCTGGGAGGCAGTCAAGATTTGCGTGGCTTGGAGGAGTATCGCTTTCGCGATCGCAACCGGTTCCTGCTCTCGGCTGAGTACCGCTGGCAGGTTTGGTGGGCCGCGTTCATGGCCGGCTTCGTGGACATGGGCACCGTGGCGTTCGAGCTCGACGATCTGGACCTCGCGGACCTCGAGGTTAGGTACGGCTTTGGCCTGCGCGTGCACAGCAACATCACGTCGATTCTCCGCTTCGATCTGGCGTTCGGCAACGGGCGGGTGGTACCCATCCTGCGGTTTGATCATGTCTTCTGAACCAGGTCGATCGAGCCGATCGGGCCAACCAGCTCGACGAGGTAGGCGGACCGCGGCCGGGCTCCTGGTGGGGCTCGTCCTGGCGTTGGTTGGCGGCGGGTCGGCTGCGTCGGCGGCGAGTGCGCAGAAGGTGGCCGGCGGATGGTCGACGCTTCTATCCGGACGATCCGCTGCAGGCCGATCCCGACAAGCTCGAGCTCGGCGTCGACGTCGAGGAACACGAGCTGTCGCAGGACTACGACTTCCTGCAGAACACGCTGTCGACCCCGGGCAGCGACGGCCCTGCACTGAACATCAACACCCTGGGCGAGGTGCCCGATTCGAGCTGGTTCACGAATCGAATCGGGACCGGGGGGATGACCGAGGAAGCCGTCGTTCGCGGTGCCAACCTTGTTGACGGACCGGCACCAGGCCCGCTGACGGTTGTCGGGCGTCCGGGTGCCGGGATCACGCCGAAATTCCTCGCCCGCGACACCCGCGGCGACCGCTACGTCATCAAGCTCGACTCACCCGGTTTTCATGAGATGGCTTCAACCGCGGAGTACATCGGAACGAAGCTCCTGTACGCCATCGGGTTCCATACGCCCGAGAACTACATCCTCTTCATGGATCCGGAGAGCTTGGTCATCGAGGAGGGTTCAACCTGGCGCGCCTACACGGGCCACCGACGCGAGATCTTGCGGCAGGATGTCGACAACTGGCTCGCTGGGCAGCGCCGGCAGCCCGATGGGACGATTCGCGTGCTGGCAAGCCGATTCATTAGCGCCCGGCCGGTTGGCCCGCATCTGTATTACGGCACCCGTTCCGACGATCGCAACGACATCTTCGCCCACGAGCGACGCCGCGAGCTGCGAAGCCCGCGCGCCTTCAGCGCTTGGGTCAATCACGACGATACGCGTTCCTTGAATTCCTTTACGGGCATCGCCGAGGAGAACGGTAGCCGCTTCCTACGCCACTACCTGATCGACTTCGGGTCGACGCTCGGCTCGGGTAGCGTCTTCGCACAGGAGGCACGCGCTGGCTACGAGCACTACGTCGAGCTCAACAAGATCTTCAGGCGGATCGTTGGGCTCGGCCTGCTCACCGACGACTGGGAGCATGTCGACTATCCGGAATACCCGGGTGTGGGGCGCTTCGAGGCCGGCTTCTACGAGCCGTGGCGCTGGAAGCCACAGTACTCGAACCCCGCGTTCGATCGCATGGACGCAGCCGACGCGTTCTGGGCGGCGCAGATCATGAGTCGGTTCACTTCTCGCATGATCGAGCGCATCGTCAGCGATGCGCGCATGAGCGAGCCGGCTACCGCTGCCTACGTGGTGGACACGCTCATCACCCGCCTCCACAAGACGGTGGACTACTGGCTTACGCGCACCAACCCGCTCGATGAATTCCGGGTGGAGCTTCCAGCCGAGGAAGGAGCGCTGCCGACCCTGAGGTTCGAGAATGCCGCCGAGCGCAGCGGCGCCGCCCGCGGCTCTGCCTCGGAGAGCTCGGAGTACCCGGCGTACTCGGTGCGCTGGTGGTCGCTCGACAACCTTGCCGATCGCGAGACCCAACCCTTGCCGATCGCTGGCGTGACAGCAGGACTCGGGCAGACGGTATCGGGGGTGTCGGCGGCGACGCATAGACGATCCGCGCGTGCCGGGTCATCGGCATCGGCGCCGGGTTCGCGGTCTTATGAAATCGATGTTCCGGAAAACGTATGGGGTTCACACGACGACGTCGGCGACCGCTACGCTATCGTCGAGATCGGTATCGACCATCCTGAGTACCCGCACTGGAGCGAACCCGTGCGGGTGGGGTTGCGTTTGCGCTCGGGCGACGTTGGCGTGGTCGGGATCGATCGACCTACGATGAGTCCCCGCTTCGCCCTGTCGCCGCCCGATCAGACACGCGGCTGATTGCCGCAGCGTCGTTGGAAAAAAGCCGCCGGCCTTCGCCGCAGCCTCACGTCCGCAGAGAATCCGTCGCGTCAGGAGCCAATATGGAGTCGCACGAGCCACCCGAAGATCCAGAGGACCGTGCTCGCTGGTTGAGTGAGTCGCCGCCCCATCGTCTTGCCTACCGCGACCTCGACTTTCTCGAGCGCTCCGAGCTGCGCGGCACGCGGCTGGGTTTGGAGTACCTGAAACCGCAGCTCGGGCAGCGCGAGCTGGGGATCGAGTCGACCGTTGTCGTTTTTGGAAGTGCCCGTACGCCCTCGCCGGAGCTGCTCGAGCATGCTGATGCCGTCCATGCGGCGGGCCCCGATGCGATGCCCGAAGACCCCTATCAAGCCGGTGTCCTCGAACGTGCGCGCAAGCACCGCGACATGGTGCGCTACTACGAAGACGCTCGGTGGTTCGCGTCGCTCGCCAAGGAATACGCGCCCGCCAGCTGTGTGATCACCACGGGGGGAGGGCCGGGGATCATGGAAGCCGCCAACCGCGGTGCGCACGAAGCGGGCTGCAAGACGATGGCCTTCAACATCCAGATCGTGTTCGAGCAGGTGCCGAATCCGTACATCACGCCGGAGCTCTGCTTCAACTTCCACTACTTCGCGATTCGCAAGATGCACTTCTTGCTCAAAGCGAAGGCCCTCGTGGTATTTCCCGGCGGGTTCGGTACGCTCGACGAACTGTTCACCGCGCTGACACTGATCCAAACTCTGAAGATGCCGCCGCTACCGATCATCATGATGGGCGGCGATTTCTGGCGCGGTGTCGTGAACTTCGACACGCTGATCGAGGTCGGCACCATCAGTCCGGGTGATATCGAGCTGCTGAGCTGGGCCGACACCGCCGAGGAAGCCTGGGAGATCATCCAGGAGCACAGCGCCGCTTACGCAGTCCTCGACGAGTGAGCGGCCGAGAATCGATCTCGCCCGCGAGCTTCGGCTCGAGCACCGCAGACTGGAGCTCCGAGTTCGATCTGCGCGAGACTGTTTATCTCAACGGCGCCTATCATTGCCCGCTGTCGCGGCGAGCGATTGCTGCCGTGCAACAAGCGGTCGATACCAAGCGCGATCCGTCTCAGCTGCCCGATCGAGCGCACTTCGAGTTGCCGGCTGCGGTGCGGGCGGCGGGCTCTCAGCTGCTCGGCTGCGAACCCCACGACTTGGCAATTGCCTCAGGTGCTTCGCACGGAATCAGCTTGGCGTCGTGTGGGCTCGACTGGCACCCGGGCGATCACGTCGTTGTTCCGAGGGGCGAGTTTCCCGCCAACAGCCTGCCGTGGATCGCTCTGCGCGCGCAGGGTGTTGAGCTCGATTTCGTCGATCCCGATGAGATCGAGATCGAGGCAGCCATCAAGGCCTCGACCCGCGTCGTCGCAGTGGGACACGTCAATTACGCCAATGGGAGAGTGCTCGATATCACCCGTATCGGGCGGGCATGCAACGACCGCGGCGTACTGTTCGTCGTCGACGCGTCACAGTCGGCAGGCTCGTTGCCGCTCGACGTGGGGGCCTGCGGAGCGGGAGTGGTGGCGATCGCCGGCTACAAGTGGTTGTTGGCGCCTTATGGGACGGGCCTGAGCTACGTGCACCCAGACTGGGTCGAGCGGCTGCGGCCTGCCTCGTTCAACTGGCTCACGATCGACGGTGCCGACGACTTCAACAAGTTGCGCGATCTCGAGCCGCGGCCACGTCCCGGGGCGGTGCGTTTCGATCTGCCCGAGACGGCGGCCTTCTTCAACCTGTCGGCGATGCAGGTTTCCCTCGAGATGCTGGTGGAAATCGGCGTAGAGCGGATCTCCGAGCACACGCGGGGACTGTTGGATCGCCTGCTGGCAGGGCTCCCCGAGCGCGTTGGCGTCGAGAGCGACCTTCGACCAGAGCGGCGATCGAGCATTCTGCGACTGGTGATCGACGACGGCTCCGGCGCGCCGGATGCCGAGGCTACGCGGCGCGCCCACGCGGCGTGCGCGGAACGTGGCATCGCGGTGAGCCTGCGCGAAAACGGATTGCGCGTGTCGCCGGGGATTTGGAACAGTGTCGCTGACATCGACGCGCTGCTCGACACGGTGACCCGCATCGCCGGCTGAGCAACGGCTCGGCGCGCGCCCGCCCTTCTAGAGGCTGTTTCCGCCAGATGGGCTGGGTCGCAACGTCACGGTACGAGCCGGAGGCACGTTGGCGAGCACCAGCTGCGTGGTCAGCAGGTGGCCGCGCGCGAACTCGTTCTTGACGCGAGTAACGCCGTCGATGCGGACACGCTCGCTGGTCGTCGCAAAGAGACGGCGCAACCGCGGCAGCATGGTGTATCCGAAGTAGGTCAGCGAGCCCGAGGTGTGGAGGAGTCGAAGACCACTTCTCAGGATCGATTCGACGAGCTCGGGTTCGAGATTGTTGAACGGCACGCTACAGATCACGAGGTCGACTGGCTGGTCCGACGTGGCCTCCTGCGCCGGCAGGCAATGGACGTGTATCCGCTCTCGCGCTTTGGCGTACGCCGGCTCACTTTGGATGGTGCGGCGAAGATAGGCGGCCAAGCCGGCGTCGATTTCGTAGCAGTCGAGCGTGTCGTCGGGGCCCATCTCGGCGGCGATGCTGCGGGTGACTGCTCCGGTACCAGGTCCCATCTCGACGATCGCGTGCCCGCGGCCGGGATAGGCAGAGCGCGCGTCGCGCAGCGATGCCGTCATGGCGCGCGCCATGAATCGCGACGACGGCTGAACGGCTCCAGTAGCGGAAAAATTGCGTCGAAACGCCTTTAAAAGCTCGACACGATCACGAATAGACATGAATAGACATAAATAGCTAACCAGTTCTATGAAAACACGCGTACGGTCACGACAACGAGCGCGCGGCTTGTCGAAATTGACCCAACGCGAGGGTCTCCATTGACGCGCGGCTGCTGCCGCGAGATATAGGGCAGCGTACCCAAATGGGAGCAAGGGTTGGCGCCGCCTGTCATACGGTCGTTGATACCAGGTATTTCCTCGACTCAGGGTCGCTATCGCCCAATCAAGCCACCCAATCGCCCATGCTGCGTGGGTTCGATATTCATGGCCAAGAAGATAACCAAAAAGAAGACGGCGAAAAAGACGGCGACGAAAACAGCCGCCAAGAAGCCGGCCGCGAAGTCAAAGAAGGCGGCAAAAGCTACCCACAAAGCCACCGGTCCCGCTAAGAAGGCGAGTAAGAAGGTCAGCAAGAAGGTGACGGGATCGGCCAAGAAGCCCGCCAAGCGGGTGAAGAAGGCCCCCGCCAAGAAGGCGCCGACCAAGAAGGCACCGACCAAGAGGGTGCCGACCAAGAAGGTGCCCGCGAAGAAGTCTCCGGTCAAGAAGCCGGCCAAGAAGGCTCCGGCCAAGAAGCCGGCCAAGAAGGTTCCGGCGAAGAAGGTCGCCACCAAGAAGAAGTCCACGACAGCGAAGTCCAAGCGCACGGACAAGGCGGCCGAAGCCTCCGCGCCAGCGCCGCCGGCCAAGCCCCGTCGCATCACCAAGATGAGCCTGGACGAAGTCCTCATCTCGATCGGGACGTTGGAAGGGAACTGGTCGGACCTCGGCTGGCTCCAGGGGCTGTACCTCTACGGCCAGGATCTGAAGAGCACCGACTACCACCGCGAGTTTTCGTTCATCGTGGTCTATCGAGGACTGTCGAAGTCGTCTCAAATACGCAAGGCGCGCGCCGACCTCGACGCGATACTGGCGCAGGCGGCGCCGGTACACCGGACGCTCAACTTCATCCCGACGATCGGCATCATCGAACAGATGCGCACCGACAACCCGGCCGTGAACGCCCTTCTGGGCCACACGGTTCCGATTTTCGTTCGATAGCCGCGCCCGCAGCGCGGCCCAGCAACTCGAGGGACGATGATCGGTGTGCCGATCGCGCCGCGCCGCGTCTTCGGCGTTCGCTTCAGTGGCTGCGACGACGCCGGCAGCCGTACCTGGGTCTGCCGCGCTCACCCCGGCGCCGGCGGCGTCCGCGTGGAGCGTGTAGCCCGCCTCGCCGAGCTGCCAGGGGGCGTCGCCGAACGTGAGCCGGCCCTGCGCGTGCTCCTGGGCAAGATCCTGGAGGCGCCGCGATCGGCCTGGGGCTTCGATTTTCCCTTCGGGCTGCCACGCGGAGTTGACGCCCGCCCTGGCGATGGAGGCGGTTCGTCGCGGTTGCGCGATTCACCCGATTCGTTGACTCGCCCCGAGGCCCCTCAGCTCGCTGCCTGGGACGACATGCTCCGCAGTGTCGGGCGGCTGTCCGAACCACGTCAACTGGCCGGGCTCTTCTCGGGCTCGGACACCGCTGGCGATCGGGGAAGCTCGTTGCCTCTGCGGCGGACCGACGTCGAGCTCGGCACAGAGTCGCCGCTGGGTGCGTCGCGGGCTCCAGCGACGTTCCACGGTCTCAACGGGTTGGTCGCCCCCCTGCACGGTCATGCGTCGGTGGCGGTCCTTCCGTTTGAGCCGCTGCCGATGATCACCGATGGAATGCCGGGTCCCATGCGGGCGCGCGCCTCGAGTATCTACGTGCTCGAGGTCGGACCATGGGGAGCACCAGGTGGAGCGACTTCTCGTGACAAAGGCTCATCGCGTGCGCCCGATGGGTCGGCGTCGTCAGGGCGAGAGGAGTCATCAGACTCGTCCGACAGGCCTGGCGGGGAAGGAGCACAGGAATCCGCTCCCGCTGAGCGCCGAGAACAGCTCCGTAGGCTCATCGACACCCACCAGCTACGGCCCATGCCTAGAGCCGTTCGGGCGCCCGTTCTGGAGCACGCTGCGGCTTTCGAGGCCCTGCTTTGTGCAGTCGCTGCCTGGCATGGGTATCGCGACTACGACCACAACAGCTTGTGTCGCGACGACCACTACGGCCGCGAAGGGCACGCCTACGTATGAAGACAACGAGCGAGCGGAACCAGCGTGTGTCGATCGCCTGTTGCTGCGGGCGGGAAGGGTAGCGGCAGCTTTGTCGTCCACGCTCCGGGAAGGCGGCGTTCCCGAGTCCTTCGAGCCCGCCAGCGTTGAGGGTGCTGACGGCCATCGCCTCGCCGCATGGTCGCGTGGATCCGATTCCGCGCCGGCCGCCATTGTGCAAGCACCGGCGTGGGGTCCATCGAGCGACTACCTGCGCCTGACGCTGGCACCGCTGCTGGTCGATCGGCTACGTGTCGTGACCTTCGACCCGCGCAACACAGGGAAGTCAACGC
Organism: Acidobacteriota bacterium; assembly: GCA_963666215.2. GTDB lineage: Bacteria > Acidobacteriota > UBA890 > UBA890 > WLXD01. Next base: position 1,225,349 of record CAXWPL010000005.1, on the reverse strand, counting down.
GCTCGCCCGCGCCGCGGTCACAGGCGGCGAGCCGCCTCGTTGAAGATCTGGAGTGCGTTCGCCGGCACTTCGACATCGAGCGCTTCGTTGTGGTGGGGCATTCGCACGGCGGCTTCGTAGCGATGGCCTACGCGGTGCGGCACCCACGCCGACTGCGGGCCTTGATTGTGCTCACAACAGCGTTGCGAAATCGTGCTGCGGCCGCCGACCGCGACGCCATTCTCGACAGCTTGCCCGCCGGCCCACAGCGCGAACAGGCCGTCGAGCTGGTTCGCGCCGGGGAGGCACTCAGCGTCGACGACGTAGCGAACGATCGCGAGCTGGCCCGCTGGCTACGACGGCGAATGGCGGCGAGCTTCTTCGATCTCGACGCGCTGACCCGCTTTCAGCGGCAGCTCGGCCGCTCGGCGTTGCCGTCGACCGACGCCCTTCGCGGCATGCCACGAGAGAGGGAGGTGTGGGTGGAGGAAGGTCTACGAGACGTCGACGTGCCGGCGCTGATCGTGGCGGCCGCGCATGACCCGGTCACACCTCCTTCGGAGTCGGAGCGGATTCATCGGCTGATCCGTTCGTCGGAGCTCGCCATCATCAACCGTGCCGGCCACAACCCCTGGGTGGAACGGCCTCGCGAAACCGGGCGCGTCGTCAACGCCTTTCTCGATCGCCTGCCGGACTAACCACTCGATTCCTCCAGCCGCTTGCGCCCGAGGTGGGCCGGCAGCTGGCGCCGTGGAGGATTAAGATGGCGATCTTTCCCGGACCCTTTCCTTCCATGAGAAGCGCTGTCGAGATTCTCTCTCGGTGGCGCGCGTAGTCCAGAGTGATTGGCTACGCACCTACCGTTGCTCTGCGGAGACCGCATGGCCGTCACAGAACAGCAGGTCGAGCGCTGGGAAGCGGCGCAAACGAAGGAAGAGGACTACTGGCGGCGCGACGGGGTTATTGCGTCCCAGGTCGAGCGGGTGACCGATCGCTACAAGCCGGTCATTGACAAGCTTGCGGCGGAGTTTCCTGTCGACGCTGCCTTGCTCGACATCGGTTGTGGTCCCACCTGCGCCGGCCGCATGTTTCCGTTCCGTACAAAGGTGTTTCTGGACCCCTTGATGGACGCGTATCGCGAGATATACGCCGACACGCTGCCCGACGCGGAGCTGATTTGCGCAAGAGCCGAGGAGGTGCCGAAAGAGGACGGCAGCTTCGATGTGGTCATGTCGGTGAACTCGCTCGACCACATGGTCGATCCCGACTCCGTGCTCTCCGAGGTGAACCGAGTCATGAAGCCGGACGGTGCCTTCCTGCTGGGCCTGTTTCTGCACTCTCCTTTCATCGCCACTCTGCGCCGCGGGGTTGACAGGTTCCTGCCGTTCGTCCGCGAAGACGCGCACCCGTACCACTACACCCGCGCCACGGCTCGTGAGCTCCTCGAACGCCATTTCCGCATCGAGCGCGAGGTGATGGTCTTCCGGCGGGACGACGCGCTGGTGCCGTCGTTCCATCGTGAAGATCGGATGTTCATCTGCCGCAAGCAGGCATGGAAGCCGGTCGCGGGCTGAGTTGTGGTCACTCGGGGTAGAACCACCGTGCCCTTCCATGGCGCCGGACGCCGCGGTCGTCACGCGCGTCTGGTAGCTTGACCCGCCCCGACCCACCCCGACCCACCCCTTGCGCTGCGGTCGCCGGGCGTCTGATAATTCCGTTCCTCGACCAGTCTCGAGCCTGGGGCCGGGGTTGTTGGGATGCTGGAGACGCGCATTCGCCGTCGAGGCGAGCCTGAGCGCGCGGGATCGAGGGCATGGGCCGCTCGCGGTGCTGCTCTTGACGGTCTGCCTTCCTGCTGTGGTGCATTCGGCCCAGCAACGTCAAGCCTCGCGCGGCCCCGTGGCGCGGCGCCCGGCGCCGGCGTCATTAAACCCGCGCAGGTCGGTCTGGACGACGCTGGGGTCGCCCGACGCGGCGAGTCCCGCGCCGCGGTCGAGCTCCACATACGGCTACGGTGATGTCGTCGAACGGGTACCAGTCTCGCGGCAGGTTGTGGCTCTCACGTTCGACGACGGACCACGCGAGCCGTACACCAGTCAGGTGCTCGACATCCTCCGCGACTTCGGCGTACATGCTACGTTCTTCCTGGTGGGCGAGAACGTCGAGCGGCATCCCGGCCTGGTCCGCCGCATGCTCCGGGAGGGCCACGGGATCGGCAACCACTCGTTCACCCACCGGTCCCTGCCGACACTCGGCGCCAGCGCAGCGTTCGACGAGATCGCGAGAACCGACTGGGCGATCCGTGCCGCCACGGGCGTTCGCCCGCACCTGTTGCGGCCACCGTACGGCGCCATGAGCTCCACGCTGCGTGGGCCGGCGGGTGTGGCGTCACGAGCCGGTCATCTGTTGGTGATGTGGGACGTCGAGGTGCGCGACTGGAGCTCGTCGACATCAGCGCTGCGAGTAGCCACGCAGACGATCCGTCGTGTTCGGCCCGGCTCGATTGTGCTGCTGCACGATGGAGGCGGTGACCGCAGCCGAACGGTTGCAGCGACGCGCTGGATGATCGGTTATCTGTCGCGCGAGGGGTTCGATTTCGCCACCGTGCCGGAGCTGCTGGCTCAGTCGGGGCGGTAGCCGGGCACGCAGTGGTGAGCATTTCCGCCTGCTGCCGTCCGCCAGCTCCCGATCTCGAGCTGAAAGGCGGTAGACAGCGGCCAGGCACGCGGTTATGTTCAACTCGGCCGCCGACCCCGTCGCAGGAGCGCCCAGGGCGCTGTTGGAGTCCGAGATATGCAGAGCTGCTCCCGTGCAGGGATTTTCCTCGCCGCCGCGTTGCCGTGCGCAATTGTCGCAACCGTGACCCTGACCGCCCAGGAACGCGCCGACCCTCGGGCGGCCGCGAAACGGGCCAGCGAATATCGTCTTGGCCTCGAGCCTGACGTCATCTTCGCGAACGTCTTCGGGGAGGTGAACCAGGCTGCGCGTTGCGGCACCGAGGGCTTGACGCCGGTTCAGCAGGCCGCCGCGGACACGCGCATCGACGCCCTGCGCGAGTCCGGCAGTCTCGAGTTGGCTCGCAAGATCAAGGTCCGCATCGCCTACCACGTCGTGTACGGAGACAAAGACGAGGGCAAGCTGCGCAAGAAACAGGTCAAGAAGCAGCACAAGGCCATGAAGAAAGCGTTCAGGAAGCCGAAGGCAGGCGTGGAGCCAGACGCCAAGACAGCGTCGGACCCGAAGATCGTCCTCAAGTTCGGCGGCGTTGACTTTACCGAGAACGACGACTGGTTCCGCGGCTGCGGCGGCTTCGCGGCAGAGGACGAAATGAAGAAAGCCACGGCTAGCGATCCTGACGAGTTCCTCAACTTCTGGTTCTGCGACCCCGGCGGCGGCTTGCTCGGCTACGCCTACCTTCCTGTCTCGGGCGTTGAAGGAACCTATCTCTTCGGTGCGGTTGTGCTTTGGTCCTCGACGCCCAAGGGGCCGGCGGCTCCGTTCGATGAAGGGCATACCGGGACGCACGAGGTCGGCCACAGTCTTGGCCTCGATCACACTTTTCAGGGCGGCTGTGGTGGAAAGGGTGACAAGGTTGACGACACCCCTTCGCAGAAGACTCCTAACTTCGGATGCTCGGCCAAGAGGTCGTGCGGATCGGCCGATCCGATCGAGAACTACATGAACTACACCGATGATGCCTGCATGACGGAATTCACGTTCGGTCAGAACACACGCATGGACGAGCAGATCCAGGCCTTCTTGCCCTGGGGCTAGCCCGGAACGGGGAACGCGCTGTGCCGCTGTGCGCAAACATGATTACCTGCGCGGCCTGACAGTCGCCGCCTGCATCGTACTGGCACTTGTATGCAACGACGCCGCGGCGGCGCAGCGGAGTGATTCGCGCGTCGTCGGGAAGATCACGACGCCCGACGGCGAGCCCATTGCCGACGCCAAGGTGGTCATCACGTCGGTCGATCGTGGCTCTGTCATCGACGCGGTCACGAATAGTAAGGGCGAGTATTTCAAGCGCGGGCTTCGCAACGGCACGTACGTTTTTCAGGTCGAGGCCGCAGGCTTCCTGCTCTTCAAGAGCCAAGTGCGTCTCTCCTTCGGCACCAACACGGTCGATCTCCAATTGACCCCCGACCCGGGACTCAGCGAAGAGGCGATCGCCGCCGCGGCCGCAGTAGAGGCCGCCGGCGCGTTGAATGCGACGTACACGGCCGCCTTCGAGGCCTACCGCGGTGGCGACCCCGCCGGCGCGATCGCGCTGATGCGTGAAGTGGTCGCGGGACTCGCTGGGCGCGAAGAGCCGGAGGTGCGCCAGATGCTCGTGAGCGCCAACAACGTCATCGGCGCCTGCAGTCTCGAGCTCGGGAACACGACGGATGCGGTCGATGCCTACAACGCCGCACTCTCGATCGACATGGAAAGCACCGATGCGCATCTCGGTCTGGGTGAGAGCTACGCGAAGAATGGCGGCTACGAGGTTTCCCTACAGCACTTCAAGCGAGCGCTGGAGATCACCCCGGACGACGCCGCGGCGCACTACAACATCGGCACCCTGCTGGTTCAGTCGGGGCAGACAGAGGAGGCGGTCGAGATCCTCGAGCGCGCTATCGCGCTACAGCCGGTCTTCCCGCTGGCGTACAAGACGCTCGGGTTCGCCTACATCCGCCAAGGAGATATCGAGCGTGCCATCGAGCTACTCGAGACTTCTCTCGAACAGGAGACCGACGAGCTAGCCAAGGCGGAGATCGAGCAGATCCTCGATGCGCTCCGGTCGGAGAGCTAGCCTCGGGCTTTCTGGCTCTGTAGCCCGGCCAGCCAAAGCCGTACCAGGTCCTCGACAAGCCAACAGCCCAGGACGTTCGTCGAACGCAGCTCAGTGCTGGCTCGACTCCTGGGCTCGCCAGGTCCATGTGACATCGACCTCACGATCGAAAGTGACCTGCAGGTAGGTTCCCTCGGGTAGCTCGACGTCCTCGCCGCTGCTCGCTGCCAGCGATCCGCCGGCTCCGAGTACGATGCCCAGCAGGGCTCCTTTCACGCCGCCGAGTAGACCGCCGAGCACGCCGCCAATCACGCCGGTCTTCGCGGCCTTGCCGGCGTCTCGACTCTCTCCCTCGAGCTCTTCTCCATCCTCGAGGCCCGTAATGGTTCCGAGAGCCGGCGTGGAGTAGCCGTTGCCGCTGAGCAGCTCATCAACGACGAGCGTCAGCTTGCCCGCCGTGCTCGGCCGCTTTGCGTGTTCGACCGCAGCCACGCGCCCCACGAAGGTGACGCCGGCGGGCACGATCACTTCGCCCTCCAAGGTGATGTCTTCTTTGAGGGTAGCCTCGAACGTGTCGCCCTCGGCCGCGTTTTTCGACGACAGCCACGTCGACAGACGGAGTGTCGCGTGGGTACCCGTGGGAACTGCCGATTGCGCAGCGATCCCCCCTCCCCACGCACTTGCCGAGCTCGCAAGAGCAAGCGAGACCGGCGCTGTGGCAACGATGACTGCGGCGGTGACGACGGCCGTAAGGCGCTGCAACGAGAAACTGAGAAGCTGGCGCATGATTCCCCCTTGGGTTTGGCGATCGGTCATCCGGTGCCCCATCAGGAGCGGAATCGACCGCTTGCTGGGGCCTCCCGCAAGCATTTGCCAGTCGATCTCCGAGAGCGTCGACCGGCATCGAGGTCTTAGTGCTTATCTTTATACGTCCGGGCGCGGCTCGTCTGCCAGGACACCGTCGCCGTGGTCGCGAGCTCGCCGTCGCCACTGCACGACGCGGACGACAACCCACACCGCCAGCGTCAGGATGAACGGACTGCCTCCGAGGAGCCAAAGCGGGTTGCCGAGGCCGAGCAGCAGCGAAACCAATCCGAGCATGATGACGATCCCCACCGACCACTGCGGATGGATGAAAGTCGGGCGCTCGAATACCGGATCGTCCTGCAGGGTGTCGTTTGCCGGCTCGGGAGTGCCGTTGGTCATTGCTTCGTCACCAGCCGGGGCTCGTGATCCAGGGCCAGGCATCGACGGATCGCGAGCGTCAGCCACTACGCTGGTCGGCACGGCGGAATGGATGCCCACCGAGCTCTTTGCACAGAGCGTCGAAGATGCCGGAGACGATCTCGATGCGTGTCGGGTGGTAGTACTCGGCACTGGCGGCGTCGTGCACGGTGTGCTCGTGATCGATCACGTAGCCGGGCAGGTGGATCATGTCGCTGGCCCCCTCGCACAGCAGGCCGGCACCGAGCAGTCGGTCTGAATTGCGATCGGCGATGAACTCGCCGAATCCCATGTCGTCTCCGCCGAGGTGGAGCTTGCCGACAAGCCGCGATTCCTTCGACGCGCTCACCAGCTGGTGGCCCGCGGCCACGGCAGCCTCGGGCGTCAGGCCAACGTATGCGAACTCCGGGTCAGAGTAGACCACCTGGACGTCGGCGCGACGATGCCACACGCGGTCGCCTTCGTCGGTGGCGTTCTCTCCCGCAATGCCCGCCTCGATGTGCGCTTGATGCACCACCATGCGGCGTCCAATCGCGTCTCCGGCAGCAAAGATGTGCGGCTGACTCGCTGTGCGCATGTCCTCGCCAATCTGCACGCGGCCGCGCTCGTCGAGCTCGACGCCCGCGGCTTGCAGATTGAGTCCCTCGAGCGCCGGTCGCCGGCCGACCGCCAGTGCGACCGCCTGTCCCGTCACGGGCTCGAAGCGTCCGTTGGTCTCCGTCTCGATCACGAACCAGCCCTCGATATCGCGGCGGATCGCCAGCGTTTTGGCACCGAGCAGCATCCGAACGCCGTTGTGCTCGTAGATCTCGGCAAGGCGTTGTCCAAAGCGCTCGGGATAACGCGACAGCGGGCGCGAGCGCGCGACTACGGTTACGTCGCACCCGAGCCGTGCGTATCGCAGCGCGAATTCGAGGCCGATGGCGCCGGCTCCGATCATCACCAGCGACTGCGGCAGTCTCGTATTCGACAGGAGAGCGTCGTTGTCCCAGACGTCGTTCTGCAGCTCTGCCAATCCATCTATGGGCGGCAGCACCGGCGCTGAACCGGTGGCGATGATCGCGGCGTCGAAGGTGATTCGTTCCCCGCCTGCCTCCAGTGTGTGGGCATCGACGAAGCGGGCGTTGGCACGCACGATGCGGAAATCGTCGCTCTCGTGGTCGCGGATCGCCTTCTGTCGATAGGCACGGAAGCGGGCGATCTCGCGGTCCTTCCACGAAACGATCTGCTCGAGATAGGCCTCCGGGCGGATGGCCTCAACCCGTAGATGTTTCTGTTCGCGGGCGTGGTGCATGGTGTCGATCGGCAGGAACATCGCCTTCGATGGCATGCATCCACGGTTGACACACAGCGACGCCAGCGCGTGGTTGTCGCCCATGCAAAAAACGACGTCGGCGCCGAGGTTCGAGGCCGTCCGCGCCGCCGTGAATCCGGCTGAGCCGCCTCCCAGGACCGCGATTGTCTTGCGCTTTGCCATCGGCAGAGTATGGCATGGTGAACGCTGAGCAGCCCACGACAGGGACACGGCGTGGTCGACGGTCAAGATGTTAGAAATCTGGCACAACCCAGCCTGCAGCAAGTCGCGAGCGACGCTCGAGATCCTGCGCAGCGCCGAGGCCGCGGGCGCGGTGCTCGGCGGCGATTCTTCTTCTGGTGAACGCGCTGCCGAGGACGACCTCTATCGCGTCCGGCGCTATCTCGAAGATCCCCCGGGCATCGCCGAGCTCGACGCCACGCTTCGCGCTCTCGGCTGCGATCCTCGCGGCATCACGAGGCTCAACGAGCCGATCGCTCGTGCCCTTCGCCTTGCCGAACGCAACCTCGACCGAGGCGAATGGCTGCAGATCCTCGTCGACAACCCGATATTGATCGAGCGCCCGATCGTCGTTGCCTCCGACGGCCGAGCGATCATGGGTCGCCCTCCCGACAGCGTCCGCGAGCTGTTGTAGCGAAACGCCGATCGCCGATCGCCGATCGCCCGCGAGCCCGCTACTGCTCCGGATACTCCATCGTCATCGGGTCGGGTAGCGAAACGCGCGTCACGCTGCCGTTCGGGGCCAGCGCCTCGAGGCTGTACTCTGGATTCTCCGGATCGCCCGCCAACATGTCGTCGACGTTTCCGACCGCCAGAATCACCAGTGCCTCGGGGTGCAAGTACTCATGCGCAACCCGCATCACATCGGCGGCCGACACGGCGCGCAGACGATCGCGATAGTGCACCAGGTACTCGGTATCTCGTCCGGTGAGCTCGTCGTTGGCGAACAGCCCTGCAACCTGACCGACGCTGGCGAACGAACGGCTGAAGGTGTCGATGAACGACGCCTTGGCGTTGGCCAGCTCCTCGTCGGTAACGGGCTCCGTGCGGATGCGCTCGACCTCCTCCAGCACGAGGGCGGTTGCCCGGGCCACGGTCTCGCTCCGCGACTGGAAAGCGGCACGGAACGCGCCTTCGTAGTGGGTGCCAACGCCGTACCGTGAGCCCGCGCTGTAGGCCAGCCCCTCGTCGGAACGCACCCGCGACATGATCCGCGACGTGAAGCCGCCGCCTCCGAGAACGCTGTTCATGATCTGCAGCGCGTAGCGATCGGGGTTGTCGCGCGTGATCGTCCGATGGCCCAGAGAAATCCGCCCCTGGTTGACGTCTTCCTTGTGGACCAGATACAGGCCGGGCTGCAGCTCGCTTGTCGGGCCGGGCACCTGTCCGGGAGACTCGCCCGCCGGCCAATCGGCCATCGCGGCTTCGAGCTTCGGCAAGATCTGTTCGGCTGCGACGTCGCCCGACACGGCGACGACGAAGTTGCCCGGGTGGAAAGTCTGAGCGTGGAGGGCTAGCAGGTCCTCGCGGCTGATCGCCTCGAGCTCGGCCTGGTTCACCGCTTTGGTGCTGAAGTGTTCGGTGCCGTAGATCAGACGGCTCCATTCACGACCCTCGATGCTCGTCGTCGCGTCGTTGCGCCGTTGCATCTGCTGCACAGTCTGGCTCTTGGCGAGCTCGAGACGCTCCTGGTCGTACCCGGGGTTGCGGACCATCTCGAAGAACAACTCGAGACATGCGTCGAGGTCCTTCGTGAGGCAGTTCATTCCGGCACTGCCCTGTGTGGAGCCGAGACTGGTGAACATCTGAGCCGCGAGAAAGTCGAGATCCTCGTCGAGCTCCGACGGCGACTTGGAGGCCGTGCCGCCGTTGCGGATCTGCGAGCCGGCAAGAGTCGCGGCACCTGGCGTCGCCATCGCAGCGGCGGTGTACGCCCCGCCGCGAACCAGTAGCGAGATGTTGATCAGCGGCAGATCGTGATCTTCGACGACAAACACCGCGACGCCGTTCGAGAGCTCGTGCCGATGATCGGCGGCAGCGGGCGGGTCGAACGACAACTCCGGATACACGAGCTCGCTCGGGTGCCGCACGATCTGCTGGGCGCTGGCGGGCAGCGGGAGGGCGCCTACCAGGCCCGCCACCACGCCAATCAGCGCGCCACGAAGGTTGGGACGACGAACCGACGCGTACGCTTTCGATCGGGCGATCACTGGCTTTCTCCTTCGAGCTCTTGAACACGTTCTCGCACCAGCTCGATCATGAGCGCAAACATCGCCTGCTGCTCGGCTGGGACCGGTCCCCCATCTGCTCGAACTGCGCGAGCTGCTGGCGAAGCTGATCGAGCTCCGCGGGTGTTGCCTGCGCCAGCTGTTGCATCAGCATGCGGACCTGCTGTTTGCTCTGTTCGTCGAGCTCGGCCAAACGCGGGTCTTCGGGCTCGCCCCCTTCCTTCCGGTAGTAGATAGCCACCGCGCGATTCTCAGGCTCGAAGTAGGTGCTCGCCACGCGCATGACGTCGTCGGCGGTGACCGCCTGGAGGTCGGGCCCGGTCATGTTCAGCGTTTCCCAGCCGTTCATCGCGTCGGCCTGAAGGAGCTGCAGGAGCAGGAAGAACGAGCTCTGCAGCCGCCGGAACTCCGCCGCGGCGTTCTGGTTCTTGACCTTCTGCAGCTCGCGCTCGGTGACCGCCTCTTCCTGCAGCTTCTCGATTTCCCGATAGATCGCCGCTTCGACTTCTTCGGGGGTATTGCCGTCTTTGGCCGTACCGCTGACCTGGAAGAAGCCCTCGTACTTCATGCCGTTGACGAACGCAGACGCCCGGGTCGCGATGTCTTGTTCCTCGACCAGCGACTTGAACAGTCTGCCCGTGCGACCGTTGAGGATGTTGCTCATCACCAGCAGGGCAGGCTCATCGACGTGTCGGTCGGCAACCGTGTGGTATCGGACCTGCACCTGGGGGTTGGTGTCGGCGTAGGCCACCATGCGGCTTTCGGCGTTCTGTTTCACCTCGGTGGTGCGTGGTTCCCACGGCTCCACCTGCCCACGCTCGAGGCGCCCGAAGTAGCGCTCCGCCATCTCGATCGCTTCGTCGGGGTCGAAGCCGCCAACGATGCCGGCCGTCAGGTTGTTGGGGGCGTAGAAGGTGTCGAAGAAGTCCAGGGCCTCCTCGCGAGTGATGCCCTCGAGGTCGCTCGGCCAGCCCACCACCGGCCAGCCGTAGGGTGACGACTGCCAGAAGATGGAGTCGAACTGCTCGTCGAATTTCCCGGTGGGGGTGCTGTCGGTGCGCAGCCGGCGCTCCTCGTGCACCACGTCGCGCTCGCTGTAGAACTCGCGGAAAACGGGGTTGGCGAGGCGATCGGACTCCATCCAGAACCACAGCTCGAGCTTGTTGGCCGCACGTTGATGAAGTAAATCGTCAGATCGTTGGCCGTCCCGGCGTTCATTCCGGAGGCGCCCGCTCCGGTGTAGATCCGGTCGAACTCATCTTTGACCAGGAGCGTCTTCTGCTCAGCGACCGCGGTGTCGAACTCGTCGATGAGCTGGGCATGCTCCGCTGATCGGTTCTCGGGAGTCTTCCAGTCGTCAATCATCCCGAGGCGTTGCTGGCGCTGCAGATCCTTCTCGAGAACCCCGATCTGTGACTTGAGGTCGTCGAGGTACGCGATAATTCGAAGATCCTCGTCGATGTCCTGCGTGCCGATGGTGTGCGTGCCCTTGAACATCATGTGCTCGAACAGGTGGGCAACCCCGGTAATGCCTGGCCGCTCGTTTACCGAGCCGACCTTGGCTACCCAGCCAGCCGAAATGTTCGGGTCGCCGGGGCGCGGGAGAAGCAGCAGCGTCATGCCGTTCTCGAGGGTGTGAACGATAGGCTGGACCTGCTGCGCAACAGCGGCTGATGGAAGCGCGAGCGCGGCTACAAACAGAAGTGAAGCTCGTTTCATGCGCGGACCTCTGCGAAGTGAGTTAGCGGGGAGCGCCAAAAGGCATGCAGATGTTAGCAGCGCGCCCACCCTGCGCGCCGCTCGGTGTTCCCCGGTGCACGCCGGAGGACGAGGCATCGCGCGCCTGCCCGCCGGCTGTCGCTCTCGTCACGCTTGAGATCGTGGGTCTACTGGTGTACCCAGGTGCGTCGCCCACACCTGTCTACCGGGTCTTACTGGACTTTGGCCATGTGGTCTCTCTTTCGTTTCACACCTACTTGCTGGCGTCTCTGTTCGGCAACCGTCGCGTGCTTTCTGACCGCCGGGTGCGGCGCGGGTTCCGCCGCGCGCTCGGCGGACCCGAACGTCGAGGTGGAAGCTCTTGCCAACGACGCCCTGTCGCAGCTCGACGGCGAGCTCGAGCTTGCTGGGTTGACCGGTCGAGTGGAGGTGATCCGCGACCCGTGGGGCGTTGCACACATCTACGCCGAGAGCGCCGACGATCTCTTCTTCGCGCAGGGATTCGTCGCCGCACAGGATCGGCTCTGGCAGATGGACTGGTGGCGGCGCTACGGCGAAGGACGGCTCTCCGAGGTCCTCGGACCCGTCGCCCTGGAGCATGATCGCTTCGCCCGGCTGCTGCGTTATCGCGGTGACATGATCGCCGAGTACCGCAGCTATCATCCCGATGGACAGCGCATTATTCGGGCGTTTGTGGCGGGGGTGAACGCGTATATCGGGCGCCGCCGTGACAACCCCCCGGTGGAGTTTCAGCTCACCGGTATCCCGCTGGAGCGCTGGGCTGATGACGTGCCCGTGCTGCGCATGGCCGGCCTTGCCATGACCGGCAATAATCTGGGAGAGATCGGCCTGCTATTGCGTGTCCGCGAGCTCGGTCTGGAGGCGGCGAACCGTGAAAACGCCCCCGACCCGTGGGACGTGCTGGCGATCCCTGCCGGGCTGCAGGTTGATATCGTGCCCGAAGATTTTCGCCGCCGCGCCCTCGGTGATCGTCTGCCGCCGCCGAGTCTGCTGCCGCGATTCCGCGGCGTCGCTGCGAGCGCCAGCTCGGGCGTGGCGGGGTTGGTCCTGCCCCTGCCCGGCTTCTTGCCAAGACTCATCGGCGCAACGACGCCTGCCGGCAAGCAGCGAGTGTCGCGTGACCGCGTTCCGGGTGCCGCGGTGACCGAGCGAATGCCCGGTGATGGCAGCAACAACTGGGTCATCGACGGCTCCCTCAGCGCAACCGGGATGCCGCTGTTGGCCAACGACCCGCATCGGTCGATCGCTACGCCCTCGTTACGTTACCTGGTGCACCTGGTGGCTCCCGAGTGGAACGTCATTGGCTCCGGCGAGCCGGCCCTTCCCGGAGTCGCGATTGGGCACAACGAGCGCATCGGCTGGGGTCTGACGATCGTCGGTATCGACCAAGGCGATATTTTTGTCGAGGAGCTCCATCCGGAAGACGACAATCGCTACATGCACAACGGCGACTGGGCTGAGTTCACCGGCCACACCGAAACGATCGCGGTGGCCGGCGAGGAGGCTCGCGAGGTCACGCTCAAGTTCGGGCATCATGGCCCGGTGATTCTCGAAGACGCGGAAAACCGTCGCGCCTACTCCTTCAAGACCGTTCTGAGCGAACCTGGTACCGCCGGGTATCTGGGCTCACTGCGGGTCGATCAAGCGTCGAGCTGGGAGGAGTATCTCGAGGGCATGCGCGGTTGGAAGGTGCCTTCCGAGAACATGATCTACGCCGACACCGACGGGAACATCGGCTGGATGGCCGCCGGCTTGACGCCCCTGCGCGACCGACATGATGGCTGGACGGGGCGGCTACCCGTGCCGGGCGACGGCAGCTACGAATGGCAGGGCTTCCGCGACACGATGGAGCTGCCGCACGAGCTCAATCCTTCGCGCAACTTCATCGCCACCGCCAATCACAATGTGATGCCCGAGGGCTACGATCCACCGCTCGGCTACAGCTGGGCGGACCCGGCGCGCTACGAGCGTTTGGTGGAGGTGCTCTCGACGCGACCCGGCGACGGCTTCTCGGTGGATGCCTTCAAGCGCCTGCAGTACGACGAGGTGTCGCGTGTGGCGGCGCGAGCTGGCCGCCTTCACCTTCGAGGACGACCGGCTGGAACGCGCACGCGGAGTGCTCCTCGACTGGAACCACGAGCTTCACCGCGACAGTCCGGCCGCCGCCCTCTACGACGCCTGGCGTGACGCGCTCCGAGACCAGCAGCGGCCGTCACCGACACCGGATGCTGGCGCGGCGGCGTTGGCGGACTTGGCTGCGTCACACGAGCAAGCGCTGGCAGCCGCGCTTGACAACCTCGAGTCGTCTCAAGGGGCCGATTGGGAGGCGTGGCGCTGGGGGCCTCGCAACAGCATTGCGTTCGAGCATCCCCTTTGGGAGGGCTTCGACCTACCGCCGGTCGATCGCGGCGGCGACCGCACCACGGTGAACGTTGCCCGGCCGGGCGGCGGACCGTCGTTCCGTGAGATTCTCGACTTCGCCGAATGGGATCGATCGGTGGCTACCAGTACCCCCGGACAATCCGGACAACCGGGCAGCCCCAACTACGGCAACCTGCGCCAGATGTGGGCCGACGGCGAGTACTTCCCGCTCCTCTACACGCGCGACGCGGTCGAATCGAACGCGGCGCACCGGCTGATTCTGCGGCCCGACCGCTAGCTCTTCATCGACCGATCCCGACCTTTCAAATCCCGATCTCTAAGTTGAGGCTCTTCCGATGATCTTTTCAAGGACCCTGACCGAATGACGAGTACCCGACGGCACGTGTTGAAGACTGGCCTGGCTGCGGCAGCCGCCGTCAATCTTCCTGCAGCGCTCGCGGCGGCGGCTCCAGCGGTGCATCGGCGACGTCATCGCCTCGTCGCCGGCGGTGCCGAGTACACATCGCGCGCCCTCCAGATCATGGAGCGGGCGATTGTTGTCGACATGCTTTCGCCGCTCAATCTGGACGTAGTCAGCGGCAGCGACTGGCTGCGTGATCCGTCCACGTTCACCGAGCGCGACTACGACCGCTTCATGTCTTCGGGGATCAGCGTGTTTCACGCGGCGGTCGGGGTAGGCGGCTACTCGACTCCCGAGCTCGAGGTCTCCGGCTACATCGGTGCCAACAACGGGCTGATTGCGGCGCATCCCGACTGGTTCATGCGCATCGACTCCGCCGACGACTTCGCGCGTGCCAAGGAGTCGAAGCGTATCGGCGTGCTTCTCGGAATCCAGAACTCGAACCACTTCACCCGGCAGCTCGACGCCGTCAACCAGTTCTGGAGCCTCGGTCAAAGGGTCTCGCAGCTCACCTACAACTCGCGCAACCGCATCGGCAACGGTTCCACCGAGCGCGTCGACGGAGGCATCAGCGACTGGGGCGTCGCCGTTATCGCGCGCATGAACGAGGTGGGTATCGCGGTCGACACTTCACATTGCGGCGACCAGACCACGCTCGATGCCTTTGATCTTTCAAACAAGCCGGTGCTGATCACGCACTCCAATTGCCGCGTCTTTGTCAACGGCCACCCGCGCACCAAGACCGACGAGGCCATCCTCAAGATGGGTGCCAGCGGCGGCGTGATGGGGATCACCGGCGTGCGCAACTTCGTTTTCCATAGCGAGCCGACGACCATCGAACACATGCTCGACCACTACGACCACGTGGCTCAGCTCGTGGGCGTGGAGCACGTCGGCCTGGGCAGCGACATCGACCTCGACGGCTACGACGACATGGATCCGCAGGTCTACGAGAGCCTCAAGGCGGCCTACAAAGACACCTACGCTTTCCGCGACAAGATCGACATCGAAGGCGTTGACCACCCGCTGCGCTGCTTCGATCTCACCGATGGGCTCATTCGCCGTGGCTACAGCGACGACGACATCGTTGGCATTCTTGGCGGCAACTTCATCCGCGTGCTCGGCGAGATTTGGGACGTCCCGGTTCGCGACGACGCGCCCACCGCCTAGGTAGCCCTGAAGCGGAACCGACAGCTCTCACGAAGAATGCGTCACCTCGCCAATCCGTTCGCCGGCCGACAGCAGCCGGATTTGTCGACGTTCGATTCGTTGGCAACGAAGCGCGCGCGCGCCTTCCACGCGGCGATCGAGGGCTACGCACCCACGCCGCTGGTCGAGTTGCCGGGGCTCGCCGATGAGCTGGGGCTCGGCGCCCTCTGGGTCAAGGACGAGTCGTTCCGCTTCGGGCTCAACGCGTTCAAAGGACTCGGCACCAGCTACGCGATTCACCACCTGGCTCGCGAGCGACCGGGCAAGCGCCTGACGCTTGTTGCCGCCTCGGCCGGTAACCATGGGCGCGCGGTCGCCTGGGCGGCGCAGCGCCTGGGGCACGCTGCCGTCGTCTGCTTGCCCGCGTACACCGCCGCCGCCCGTCTCGAGGCCATCGCGGGCTTCGGCGCGCGTGTGGAGCGTGTCGAAGGCACCTACGAGATGGCCGTCGAGCACGCGGTGCGCGTCGCCGAGGCAGGCGGGGAGGAGTGCGTACTGGTTCAGGACAGCTCCTGGCCCGGGTACGAGGAGGTTCCGCTGCTGATCATGCAGGGCTACCTGACGATGATCGACGAGGCGCTCGAGCAGGCAAGCCAGCTGGCCGCGGGGCGGCTCGGCGAACCGACACACGTCCTGCTGCAGTGTGGCGTCGGCTCCTTCGCTGGCGCCATCGCCGGACATCTGGCGGCGCGCTTCGGAGACAGGCGTCCACGGATTGTTGTTGTGGAGCCGGAGGGAGCCGCGTGCGCCATGGCCGCACTGGAGTCGGCGCTCGAGTCCGCCGCGGCCGGCCGTTCGATCGACGTTGACGCGCCACCCCCACGCCTGGAGAGTCCCGAGTCGTCTATGGCGTGCCTGTGCTGTGGCGAGGTCAGTCATCTCGGCTGGCGCATCTTGAAAGCGACGGCGGATGATTTTGTTACCTGCTCCGACGAGGTTTCTCGGAGCGGAATGCGGCGCTTGGCGGGGCGTGACGCCCAGGCCGCTGCCGAGAGCGGTGCAGACGATCCCAGGATCGTCTCCGGAGAATCCGGCGCGGTGGGCGTGGGTTGCTTGGTGTTGCTGCCCACGACACCCGAATTGCAGCATGGGCGGAGTCTCGACCTCGATCGGCAGTCGCGCGTTCTGGCCTTCTCTACCGAAGGCGACACCGACCCTGGATCCTACCGAGCGACCGTCGATGGGCCGTCGATCGTCTCTCGATCGTCTCTCGATAGTCTCTGAGGTTTCCGCCCGCGCCACCACACGTTCGCCGGATGGGACTGAACACCGTTCACGCGGTGATCAGCTCCGCTCGTCGTTCTCTCGGCGCCCGCGATGATCGTCGACCTGGCTGCCTTCCGGGCATACTCTGTTGAATCCTGAAACGTCTCTGAATGAATCAGACGGCCATGCACTCCAAGAATCGGTTTACCGTCGCCCTGGTGCAGGACGCGCCGATTTTTCTGAACCTTGATGCTACTGTCGCCCGCGCTGTCGATTTGGTGGCAGAAGCGGCGTCGAACGGTGCGCGTGTCGTGGTGTTTGGCGAGACGTGGCTTCCCGGATATCCGGTTTGGATCGACGCGGCGCCGCGAGCGGCGATCTGGGATCATCCCGGCGCCAAGGCTCTGTACCGGTTGCTGTCTCGCAACTCGCTCGAGATCCCGTCGCCACACTTTGATCGACTGCGCGCCGCGGCCGGAGAGGCCGGCGTCGTGGTTGTCATCGGCGCGCATGAGCACCGCGGCGGGACGCTCTACAACACGGTCGTGACCTTCGCTGCGAACGGCGAGGACTATGTGCTGCACCGCAAGCTCACGCCGACGTACACCGAACGATTGGTGTGGGGCCAGGGAGACGGGAGCACTCTGACGGCTCTCGAGACCCAGGAGGGGGTCATCGGATCGCTGGTCTGCTGGGAGCACTGGATGCCGCTTGCGCGCGCTGCGATGCATGCCAAGCGCGAGACCTTGCACATCGCGCAATGGCCGTGGGTTCGTGAGCTGCATCAGGTTTGCAGTCGTCAGTACGCTTTCGAGGGACAGTGCTTCGTGGCGGCCTCCGGGTGTGTCATGACCAAGGGCCAAGTGCTGGCCGGATTCGACTCGCTCCAGGAGGCCGCGAACGAGGGCGAGGCCCGCGCCATGCTGGAGTCGATCGAGGGCGAAGACGACACGCTCCTGCTGCGCGGCGGCAGCTGTTTGATCGCGCCCGACATCAGCTTCGTCGCCGGCCCGGCGTTCGCCGAAGACGGGCATGCTGCATCGGCCGAGACCATCGTCTACGGCGATGTCGACCCCGCACTGATCGACGAGGGTCGCATGTACCTCGACAGCGACGGTCACTACTCGCGGCCCGACGTTTTCCGTCTCGAGGTCAACACGCGTGCGCTCAGCAACGTCGTCGACGTATGACAGCTGACTGGCAGCGCCTCAGCGCCTGCGGGCGGAGTTCCCCGCGGTCGAGGCCTCGGTTTACCTATCCACCGCCGCCGGAGGCCCGATGTCGCGGGCAGCAGCCGCTGCCGGCGCCGAGTACTACGAATCGACTTGTCGCGACGGGGACGTTCACTGGGACGCATGGCTCGCGCGCATCGAGGACATACGCGGCTCGATTGCCACTCATCTGGGATGCCATCGCGACGAGCTGTCGTTCATCGCCAACGCCTCGGTGGGCCTCAACCTGATTGCTCATCGGTTGTACCGCGAGCACGGCGCTTGCCGCGTGTCTTTGGTGCGCGGCGATTTCCCTTCGGTGACGCTGCCTTGGCAGCAGCTCGGGTTCGACGTCGACTTCATCGAACCCGATACCGCCGGCCATGGGGGTGTGGAGATCGATGCGCTGGCCTCCGGGCTGGCTGCGGAAACCAGGGTGCTGGCCATCGGCTGGGTTCACTACAGCGGCGGCTACCGTTACCGCCTCGACGAGCTGGCGGAAGTCTGTCGGGCACGCGACATCACGCTCGTTGTTGATGTCACGCAGGGCTGCGGTGCGGTGCGGCTTGATCTGTCCGAGAGCTCTGTCGACTATGCCGTCAGCAGCGGCTACAAGTGGCTCAATGCCGGCTACGGCGTTGGCTACCTCTACGTCAACCGCAAGCACGCGCGCGCCGCATCTCATCCAGCCGTTGGCTGGCGCAGCGCCCGGGATCCCTACGCGCTGGTGTCGGATCGGCTCGACATCACTCCGGCCGCTTCTGCGCTCGAGCTCGGGCACCCGCCGTTTGCCGGGGCGTTCACGCTCGGAGCCGCGATCGAGCTCGCTCGAACCATCGGCATGGAGCACGTCGAGCGTCGCGTGCTGGATCTGGGCGGCTATCTCCTGGAGCGCCTTGCCGAGAAGGGCGTTCGATTCCAGACTCCAATCGATGAGTCGCGCCGTGCTGGCATCGTGATGGCGCGCCCAGCCGATCCCGACTCGGTCGAAGCCGACCTGCAACGTCGCGGCATACTGGCCTCGGTGCGCGGGGGGGGACTGAGGATCTCGCCGCACTGGTACAACACGAGATCAGACATCGATCGGCTGGTCGAGACGTTTTGAGGGCGCGCCGCCTGCCCCCACCAGCATTCTCCAGCGGAGGCTGAGATGAGCACCACAGAGAACAACGCGGGTACCGAGATCGCGACGCTGGGAGGTGGCTGCTTCTGGTGTGTCGAGGCCGTGTTCGAGCGCCTCCAGGGAGTTGAGCGCGTCGAATCCGGCTACACCGGAGGCCACGTGGTCGATCCGACCTATCGGGCCGTCTGCGCGGGTACAACCGGTCATGCCGAGGTGATTCAGGTCGAGTTCTTGCCGCACGAGATCAGCTACCGCGAGATCCTCGAGATCTTCTTCACCGTTCACGATCCGACGACGCTGAATCGTCAGGGCGCCGACAGCGGCACACAGTACCGTTCGGCGATCTTCACCCACTCCGACGAGCAGCGCCGGATTGCCCAGGAGCTGCTCGTCGAGCTCGACGAACAGTCGATCTGGCCCGATCCGATCGTCACCGAGGTGACCGAGCTGGAGGACTACTACCCGGGCGAGGAGTACCACCAGGAGTACTACCGCCGGAATACATCGCAGCCGTACTGTCAGGTCGTGATCGAGCCCAAGCTCGCCAAGCTCCGCGCCAAGTTCGCCGATCGGCTGCGCCCGGACTGACGCAACGCGACCGCGGCCGCGCGGCTGGCGGCCGACCGGGCTCGCAGGTTTTCGTCGGGGTGATCTCCCGGTGTTGCTGCCACGCGGAGGTCCATCCCGTGACCGACCAATCGATTCTCAGGCTTCCCCACACTCGAGGTGCACATGTTCAGAACCGCCCAGTTCCGCCTGTTGGCCGCCGTCACACTCGTTGCCGTAGCCAGCGGGCTGGCGACCGCCTCCCCGATCTTGCCGGGAACCCCGGCGCCCGATCCCGCCGACACGCGCATGCTGTCGCAGCCGGCAATCAGCGCCACGCACGTCGCGTTCAACTACGCCGGCGACCTGTGGAGCGTGCGTCTCGACGGGTCGGATGTCCGACGGTTGACCACACACGCCGGTTCGGAGTCTTTGCCGGTGTTCTCTCCCGACGGCGGGTGGATCGCGTTCTCGGGCGAGTACGACGGCAACACCGATGTTTTTGTGGTGCCCACCGGAGGCGGTGAGCCGCGGCGGCTGACCTGGCATCCGGGCGCCGACATCGTCCGCGACTTCACGCCCGACGGCTCCGCGGTGCTGTTCGGCTCGCAGCGCTCTGTCCATACAAACCGCTACTTCCAGCTCTTCACGGTGAGCGTGGATGGCGGCATGCCCGACAAGCTTCCGATACCGAACGCATGGAAGGCCGCCTACTCGCCCGACGGCTCCAAGATCGCCTACACGCCTCTGGGCGAGCGCATGAACCAGTGGAAGAACTACCGTGGCGGCACCGTCAGCAGAATCTGGATTTACGACGTCGCCGACAGCTCTGTTCAACAGGTTCCGCAGCCCGAGGGCCGCAGCAACGACACCGACCCGATGTGGATCGGCGAAACGCTCTACTTCCGCTCCGACCGCAACGGTGAGTTCAATGTCTTCTCGTTCGATCCGAGCTCGAGCCAGGTCAGCCAGCGCACCGCTCACGCCGACTTCCCGGTGCTCAGCGCCTCATCGAGCGTCAGCGAGATCGTCTACGAGCAAGCTGGCTGGCTGTATCGCTACGACCCGGCCACCGACACGACGATGGGGAGCAGGCTGGCGATTGGTGTGCCGGCTGATCTCATCGAGCGCCGCCCCCGCTGGGTCAGCGGCAGCCAATACATTCGCAACGGCGACATCTCGCCGAGCGGCTCCCGCGCTGTGGTCGAGTTCCGTGGCGAGATCATCACCGTGCCGGCCGAAAAGGGCACGCCGCGCAATTTGACGCGATCTGCAGACGTTCACGATCGTTCGCCGGCGTGGTCGCCCGACGGTAAGTCGATCGCCTGGTTCTCCGACGAGGGCGGCGAGTACCAGTTGCGCATCATCGATCAGATGGGCGCCGAAGAGCGGCGCTCGATCGCCGTCGACGGCGCCGGGTTTTACGAGGACATCCACTGGTCGCCCGATTCGAAGCACATTGCCTACACCGACAACTCGTGGGGCCTGTTTCTTGTCGACGTCGAGTCCGGCACCACGCGCAAGCTCGCCACCGAGCCGTACTACGGACCCTTCAAGACGATCTCGGGCAGCTGGTCGTCCGACTCGGGTTGGATCGCCTACACGCAGGCCACCGAAGCTGATTTCCGGCGCGTCTGGGTGTACTCGCTCGCGGAAAACCGTTCCTACCCGGTAACCGATGGGCTGTCCGACGCCTACTCCCCGGTCTTCGATGGTTCCGGCAAGTACCTCTACTTCATCAGCTCGACCGATGCCGGTCCGGTGCGGCAGTGGTTCGCGATGTCGAACGCCGACATGCAGGCCACCAACAACATCTATGTGGCCGTTCTGCAGAAGGGCGTCGACTCACCGTTCAAAGCCGAGAGCGACGAGGAAGTGGTTGTCGACGAACCCTCGGCCGGTGATGCGGGCGATACTTCCGACGCGGCCGACCTGGAGGAGGAGAGTCCTGGGGAGGAGTCCGGCGGCCAGCCACTCATCATCGACTTCGATCACCTCGACCAGCGCATCGTCGCGATGCCGCTCGACGCTGCCGGCTACGACAGCCTCGAGGCCGGTGCCGATGGGCAGATTTATTACCTGAGGCGCGATGCAGCGGGCGGCTTCGGGGGCTTCGGTCCGGGCAGCTTGCGGAAGTACGACCTCGGCTCGCGCGAGGAGACGACGCTCGCCGACGGCGTGTTGGGTTACGAGCTTTCGGCCGACGGTAACAAGCTTCTGGCCGTCATGCCTGGCGGCACTTGGGTGATCGCCGGCTCCAGCGGCGAGATCGATCCGAGCAAGGGCAAGCTCGACGTCGACGCGGTGCGAGTGCGCATCGACCCAGTTGCCGAGTGGCAGCAGATCTATCGCGAAGCCTGGCGGATCAACCGCGACTACTTCTACGACCCGAACTTCCACGGTGCCGACTGGGACGCGATGGGCGAGAAGTACTCCGAGTTCCTCGACCACCTCACAACGCGCGGCGATCTGAATCGCGTCCTCCAGTGGATGTCGTCGGAGCTGTCGGTTGGCCATCACCGCAACGGTGGCGGCGACACGTTGGTGCAGGCCGACCGGATTCCCGGTGGTCTTCTTGGCGCCGACTACGAGGTCGCGAACGGGCGCTACCGCTTCGCCAAGGTCTTCGGCGGCCTCAACTGGAACCCCGAGCTCCGGGCTCCTCTAACAGAGCCGGGGGTGGACGCTGTCGCCGGCGAGTACCTCTTGGCCGTCAATGGCCTCGACCTGACGTCTGCCGAGAATCCGCACTCGCGCTTTGAGAACACAACCGACCAGATCGTCGAGATCACACTTGGCCCCAACCCCACCTACGAGGGCTCGCGCACCGCGCAGGTGGTTCCGATCGCGTCGGAGGTGGCACTGCGAAATCGTGACTGGGTGGAGGGCAACATCGCCAAGGTCGACGCCGCTACAAACGGACGCGTTGCCTACGTCTACGTGCCCAACACGGCCGGGCTCGGCCACACTTACTTCAAGCGCTATTTCTTCCCGCAGGCACACAAAGACGCGATCATCGTCGACGAGTTCTTCAACGGCGGCGGCCAGGTGGCCGACTACTACATCGACCTGCTGCGCCGTCCCTACATCAGCCATTGGGCGACCCGCTACGGACAGGACTTCAAGACGCCCGTGCACTCGATCCAGGGCCCCAAGGTCATGCTGATCGATGAGACGGCGGGCTCGGGCGGCGACCTGCTTCCCTGGATGTTCCACAAGCTGGAGCTCGGGACTCTCGTGGGCAAGCGAACGTGGGGCGGCCTGGTGGGCACGCTCGGCTTCCCCGTGCTGATGGACGGCGGCGTGATCACGGCGCCGAATCTCGCCATCTGGACCGAGGACGGCTTCGTGGTGGAGAACGTCGGTGTACCGCCGGATGTCGAGGTTGAGCAGTGGCCGGCCGACGTTATTGCCGGGCGCGATCCGCAGCTCGAGAAGGCGATCGAGATCGCCTTGGCGGAGCTCGAGGCGAATCCGCCGTACGATCCGGCGAAGCCGGCGTATCCGATTCGGGTGCGGCAGTAGAGGGGGACGGCGTGGGGCGAGAGGCATCCCTCTGGGCGGGACGCGCGGGGACGTAGGTTGCCGATCAGGACGGTCTGGCCTGATGAGATGTGCGGTGCCGATGCGCGGCCGACACGTGCGAGCCTCGCTACGAGAGATGCCTCTCGCCCCACGCCTGCGGCCACTCGGTGGCGGGCCGGCCGATGAAGATGACGGTCTTGCGAAACCTGCGGTGGATTCGTGACGTCTATCTAGTCAGAGCCGCGGTGCCTGTCAACGCGGATGAGACGGTGGTCACGAGTAATTAGTGAGCATTCTCGAGGGTGGCAGGCTTGTTGATCCAGACGGCGGTGGGGATCGCCGGCGGTCGGGGCGGGTGGTTGACGAAGCGCTCAGGTCGCGCCCGGTAGGCGGCCAGCAGGACTTCGGCACGCCGATCGCGGGTCTGCTAGGCGAGCCCATACTGCACCGTCGCCGGAGTCATCAGGCCGATGCCCGAGTGGCGATGCTGGTGGTTGTACCAGTGGAAGAACATGCGGCAAAAGAGACGGGCGTGTTCGATCGACTCGAAGCGAGCAGGGAACTCGGGCCGGTACTTGAGCGTCCTGAAGTGGGCCTCCGAGTAGGGATTGTCCGACGAAGTGTAGGGCCGCGAGTGTGTCTTGGTGCCCCCGAGATCGGCGAGCAGGAAGGCGACCGGCTTGGAGGTCATCGAGCTGCCGCGGTCGGCGTGGATGGTGAGCTGATCAGGTCCGATGCGTTGCTGGAGCAGCGCCTGGTCGATGAGCTGCTCGGCCAAGGGACCGCTCTCGCGGTGCTGGAGAGTCCAGCCCACCACGTAGCGGCTGAACACGTCGAGGATGACGTACAGGTAGAAGTAGGTCCACTTGGCAGGGCCTCGCAGTTTGGATATGTCCCACGACCACACCTCATTGACTCGCTCGGCGAGCAGCTCGGGCTTGTTGTAGGGCGGGTGCACGAGCTGGTTGCGCCGCTCGCCGCCCTCGCCCTGGGCGGCGAGGATCCGGTACATCGTGCGCTCCGATGCCAGGTAGCGGCCTTCGTCCAGCAGCGTCGCCCATACCTGGGCAGGAGCGCAGTCGACGAAGCGCTCACTATGCAACTCGGCGAGCACCTCGTGACGTTCAGGCTCCGACAGCGCCCTCGCCGGCTTGGGCCGCGGACGGCTCGGTCGGCGCGCAGGCGGCCGGCGGCGGCGGTAGATCGTCGCGTGCGAGGCGCCCAGCGTCCGGCACGCCGGGCGAGTCCCGATGATGGGAGTGAGTTGTTCGACGGTTTGCTCGATCATCGCTTGGTAGTCGCGTTGGCGCCCCTGGGCTCGAGCAGCTCTCCCAGAAGCGCGGAGACGTTTCCCTGCACCTCGATTACTCGCCGTGCCTTCTCGAGCTCCGCCTCGGCCCGCTCGGCTCGGCGACGCAGGTTGGCAAGCTGCGCGTCTCGGGGATCGGGCGCCGGCCGGCCGCGTGGCTTAGCCAGCGCCACCAATGCCCCGGCGCCACGCTGCTTACGCCACACCGACAGATGCGACGAGTACAGCCCCTCGCGCCGCAGCAGCGCGCCGACCTCGCCGGGCTTCGAGCACCCGTCCGCCTCGCGTACCACCCGGACCTTGTACTCGGCGGTGAACTTGCGGCGCCGTGGTCGCTCGACCAACTGGGGGTCGGGGGCCGGGACCGCGGGCTCGCGCGACGTCCGCTTTCGGTCGCCTCCGGCTCCCTGCACCGGACGTCCGGTGGCCTCGTGATCTCCTGCACCGCTGTTGCTCAACTCCGACATTCTTGTGTCTCCGACCTCGCCCTCTTGCTCAGTAATTATCCAACCTCCATCGTCTCACCCCACGTTGGCAGAGAGGGCCGGCCCGTTCTCCCTCGACACACCCCGCGGAGGAAACACAGTGAAAAGAGCCCTGAGCCTGAGCGTAGCGTTGGTCCTGGTTGGTGCCTGGAGCGTGGCAACGGCCGAAGCGCAGAACCGTTGCGCGCACTCCAAAGACATCAACGAGACCATCGACGTGTCGGGCGCCGGCTTGGCGCACATCAGCGCGCGCGCCGGTGATCTCCAGATCGAGGGCCGGGCTGGGCAGACGGATATCCGCGTCGAAGGGCGCGCCTGTGCGGGTCGTGAAGAGCTTCTCGACGACATGTCGGTTCGAACCGAGCGGCGCGGCGACACGGTAGAGGTCGAGGCGGAGATTCCCGAGATCCGTAGCTGGAGCGGCTCCAACTACGCCAGCATCGACCTGGTTATCACGGTGCCACAGTCGCTCATGCTCGAGGTCGACGACAGCAGCGGCAACATGACGCTGCGTAATATCGCTGGTGCGAACATCGACGACAGCTCGGGCGACATCGAGGTGGATCAGGTGGCCGGCGACGTCTCGATTGACGACAGCTCAGGCGATATCGAGCTCAACGGCGTCATGGGTGACGTGCGTATTGACGACAGCTCCGGCGACATCGACGTGCGTGGCGGTCGCTCGGTGGTGCTCGAGGACAGCTCTGGTGGCATCCACGTGGTCGACATCGAAGGGTCGGTTCTCGTCGAGTCCGACAGCTCGGGCAATATCACGGTCGAGCGCGTCGGTGGCGACTTCACGGTTCGCCGCGATGGCAGCGGCAGCATTCGCCACACCGACGTTGGCGGCCGCGTGGACGTTCCCAGCCGCGGCCGGCGATCGTAGGACCGGCAGGCCCGTAGCGGCGCCGGCGGCCGCACCAAGCTCGCGATCCACTTGGAGACGGAACGAGATGAGCGACCCGAGACTCACCAAGCGCAGCCCCAAGCAAATCGCCGGGATCAGTCTCGTGTGGGTGCTCACGGTGCTCGTCGCCCTCATGATGTTCGGCCCGGGTCTCAACAAGCTCACCAACGGCGAGGGATGGGGCACTCGCTTCGCCAACTGGGGACTGCCCGCGGCTCTGGTGCCGATCGTCGGTATTGTCGAGGTCGGCGGCGCGTTGCTGTTCCTGGTGCCAAAGTTGGCGCCCTTCGGCGGCGCAACGATCGCCGTCACCATGGCTGGGGCAACGTTGACGCACCTCTTCAACGGTGAGATCAACCGCGTGCCCCTTACGCTGGCGGTCGTGCTCATCGCCTCGACGATTGGTTGGTACCGGTGGAAGCGGCAGACATCGACGGTCGCCGCGAGGCAGAAAGCGTGAGGCTGGCCGCGGCATAGCGCACGCGGGGCTCGTCGACTCAACTTGTCGGCGACGCGGCGCCATGAGATCGTCCAGCGATCGGCCGTCTGAGGCTTTGCAGCCCGCGCTGCGCTTGCCAGCGCGACTCGCCGTGTTTTCAGCAGCTCCAGTCATTTCGGCCGCGCGCGGCGTGGCCGCTCGTGGAATCCTGTGAAGAAACATCTGCGCCTGATCGCGATTTTCGCCCTGTTGACGTCGGTTTTCGGATGCGGCAGCCAGTCCGAGAGTGGCGCGGACCCAGCGACGCTGACGCTGTTTGTGGCTGCCAGCCTGACCGACGTCATCCAAGCGGTCGGCGATGCCTACGAGCGCGACAGCTCGGTCCACATCGTCTACAACTTTGCGAGCTCCGGGGCATTGGCGCAGCAGCTGTTGGCCGCTCCCCGCGCCGATCTGTTCCTGAGCGCGAGCGAGCGATGGATGGACGAAGTTGAACGCGGTGACAGGCTGCTGAACGGATCACGCCGCACGCTCCTGTCCAACAGCCTCGTGGTTATTGCCAACAACGGTTCGGACTACGAGATGGAAGTGGCCCGCGATCTTTGTGAGCTTTCGTTCGCCTTTCTTGCCACCGGCGATCCCGACTCCGTGCCGGCCGGTCGTTATGCCAGGCAATGGCTAGAATCAGTCGGATGCCCCGACGGACAGGGTGCTTGGAGCAAGGTCGATGGCCGGCTCTCACCGACGCCCGATGTGCGCGCGGCATTGGCTCAGGTGGAGGGTAGCTTCGATGTGATCGGCATTGTGTATCGCACCGATTACATCGCGCGACAGCGCGACGTCCGTTTGATTCACGAGGTTGCCGCGGCAGACGGACCTCGAATTCAGTATCCCGCGGCGATCGTCAACGCTACGCAGCGGCCTACGATGGCGCGGGATTTTCTCGACTTCTTGAGCAGTCCGGCCGCGGCCGCTCTGTTCGCAGAGCACGGCTTCACGTTGGCGTCCGACAGCTAGCGGCACAGCACAAGGCGAGAAGTACCGTGGAAACACTTTGGACAGTCGTCGGTTCCACGGTTCTATGGGCCGCGCTCTCGACGTGCGTGGTGATGGTGCCGGGGGGACTGCTCGCCTATGTGCTGGCGCGCTACGAATTCACCGGCAAGAGCGTGATCTCCACGTTGGTGAGTCTGCCGCTGGTTCTGCCACCGACGGCGGTGGGTTACCTGCTGCTGCGCTTGCTAGCGGACAGCGGCCCTCTTGGGCGCTCCACACTCGGACTTGATCTCGACATCCTGTTCACCTGGAAGGCTGTCGTCGTGGCCTGCAGCGTCATGTCGATGCCCTTGGTGGTACGGACGGCACGAGTGAGCTTCGAAGAAGTGAACCCGCGCCTCGAGGCGATGGCGCGCACTCTCGGCTACGGGCCGCTGCGGACTTTCTTGACCATCACGCTGCCGCTCGCTGGTCGAGGGTTGATCGCTTCGATGATTCTCGGGTTCACACGAGCGATGGGGGAGTTCGGGGCCACCGTGACGCTGGCTGGCAATATCCCCGGCCGTACGCAGACGCTCTCTTCGGCGATCTTCAGTGCCCACTCGGCGGGAAACTGGGAGCGCGGCAACGTCCTGCTCGTCGTCGCCCTGGTCGTGGGTTTTGCCGCGATCTTTCTGACCGAGTGGCTGACGCGCCCCCGGGCCGAGCTGGCAGGCGGAAAGAAATCGTGAGCCGATCCACGCTCCGCATGCACCTGCGCGTGCCGCTCGACAAGTTCTCTTTGGACGTGGAGTGCACCACGAGCCAGCGCGTGGTGGGTCTCTTCGGGCCCTCCGGCTCGGGCAAGACGACGTGGCTCGAGACCATCGCCGGTCTGCGACGCGACGCGCGGGGGTATCTGAGCTGCGGTGACGCGGTGTGGCTCGACAGCGATGCGGGAATCAACCTGCCGCCTGAGGACCGCGGCATCGGCTACGTGCCGCAGGATCACCTTCTGTTTCCGCATCACGATGTGAGACGCAATCTCGAGATCGGCTCGCGCCGCGCGCTCCGCGAGGGCCATAACTTCACCGCCGCTTTCGCTGATGTGGTGCGGGTGCTGGAGCTCGAGCCGCTGTTGCAGCGCACGATTGGCGGGCTCTCTGGCGGCGAGCGACAGCGGGTGGCTCTCGGGCGTGCGCTGTGTTCGGGGCCGCGCCTGCTCATGATGGACGAGCCGCTGGCGTCGCTCGACATCCAGCTCCGGCATCGCATTCTGCCGTTCCTGCTTCGTGTTCGCGACAGCTTCAAGATCCCGATCGTGATCGTCTCCCACAACCTGATCGAGCTGCAGGCTCTTTGCGACGAGGTCATCGCGCTCCGCGACGGATCGATCATCGCGCAGGGAGAGCCGACCGAGGTCTTCACGCGGGCTGACATTTACACGTCTGCGGCCGCCGAGGGCTTCGAGAACATCCTCCCCGCGGTGGTCATCGCCCACGCTGAGCACACCACCACGCTCAGGGTGGGCGACGACGACGACGGCCAGGAGGTTTCCGTCTTGCGAGCGGAGTTGCCGGCCGACGATCACGTGATGATCGGCATTCCGGCCAACGACATTCTGGTTGCCACGCATCGTGTTCGCGGGCTTTCGGCGCGCAACTGCCTGGCGGCAACGATCAAGACCATCGAGACGGTCGACCACAAACGACGGTCACCAGAGTGCGCCAACCGACCGGCTGGTGAGGCCCACCGCCTCGACTTCGGGCAGTGCCTCGAGCCGCAGCCGACCGGACTCGTAGAAAACGCCCGCTTGTTCGCCGTCGTAGCCGTTCATCTCCATCGCCAGCGCGAGATAGGCGGTGCGGTCGATGTCGTAGCCCATGTTGACCCGCTGCGCCGCCGCCAGGCTGCGGATCATAAGAGCACCCGCCACCAGCAGGACAATCGAAACCGCCACCTGTACGACAACCAGCGCGTCGCGCAGCTCCACCCTTCCCTTGCCGCGACCCGTACCCTCACCGGTGTCTTTGAGCGCCGGAACCAGGTCTGGTTGCGAGGCTCGCAGTGCCGGAATCAGACCGAACACCACGCCGGTGATCCCCGCCGCGATCATCGTGAACAGGAGCACACGCCAGTCCGGCGCCATCGAGAAGGTGACGTCTATGGGTAGCGGTGGTTGGAACCGCCCGACAAGACCAGACAGCCAGGTGGCGAGCACCATGCCCGAAACTCCGCCGGCAAGCGCCAGAACGACGCTCTCGGTGAGGAGTTGGCCTACCAGCTGGACGCGCCCCGCTCCGAGGGCAACGCGGATGGCGATCTCGCGGGCTCGGTTTGCGGCGCGGGCCAGCATCATGTTGGCGAGATTGGCGCAGGCAACCAGCAGCACCAACCCCACTACACCTAGCATGAGCATCCCGGCCGGCATCATGGTGCTGTCGAAGTCCGGGTTGAACGACACATCGTTCGTGGCGAGCACCGTCACGCGCTCGAGCTCGTTGGTTTCGGAGTACTCGGCCGATAGGCGAGCCGCGATTCCCTCGATCTCGGCGCGCACTTGCTCGACGTCGGCATTCGGCGTTCGTCGTCCTTTTATCCACAGCCAGTGCTCCCCACGCAGCGCTTTCGCCTCCTCAACGGTGAACACCGGCTGATGATCGACGGTGCTGTAGGCGATATCGAGGCCATCGAGCCTGTCGAAAAGGTCGGCGGTCGTCGCCGGATCGCTGCCGTCGTCGAGCTTCGTTGTCTCCACCATGGCTCCTGGAAGTAGGCGAGGCGGCCGCACTTGCGTGCGCCGGAAGGGAGGGGGAGGTTGCGGGCGTGTGACGGATCGCAGGGGTCCCCTGGCGCCGGTGGCTCTCGTCGGCTACAAATGCGCCGCGGAGGGAATCGTAGTCGGTCGCCCCGGAGTGATTAGCGATCGTCCCCAAGCATGAAGGCTTCCATGACATCGATCAACAACTCGAAGGTCCTGATCAGCGGCATCGTTGCCGGCGTCGTGATGTCCATCAGCGAATTCATCCTCAACGACGGGGTGCTCGCCGAGCAGAACCAGGCCGCGTTCGAGGCGCTGAACGTGCCTGAGCCGGGCGGCGGGACGATCGCGTTGTTTGTTGGCATGACATTCGTCGTGGCGATTCTGACGATGTGGCTCTATGCGGTGCTGCGCGACCGTAGCGGCGTCGGTCCGAAAACCGCCGTCTGCGCCGCGGTGTTCGTCTGGATCCTGTAACTACGTGCTGCCGGCGGTTTTCTTCATCACGATGGGGCTTGTGACCGGTCGCGCTGCCGTCATCACGCTCATCGGGACGTTCGCCGAGATGTGCATCGGGTCGGTCGCCGGCGCGTACTTCTACAGCGAGTAGAGGCTCGGATTGAAGTTCGAGAGTTGTTGTCTGTGAGACGTGGAGGGGCTTTTTCCTGCGTTGTCCTCCTGTTTGCGGGCGCCGCGCTGGCGCAGGAGGGCGTTCGCGACACTCTCGAACTTCACGACTCGGCGCTCTATCGAGATCTCCGATACCGCTCGATAGGGCCGTTCCGAGGCAGCCGGACCGTCGGGGGTGTGGGTGTTCCCTCGCAGCCCGGTGTCTTCTACGTGGGCGTCAACAACGGCGGGGCCTGGAAAACCGACGACTTCGGTCGCACGTGGCAACCGATCTTCGACGACGCGCCCACGGGATCGGTCGGCGACATCGCGGTGTCGCCTTCGCACCCGAATGTGATCTATATCGGCAGCGGCGAGGGGCTGCACCGACCCGACCTGGCGGTGGGCGATGGCATCTTCAAGTCGATCGACGGCGGCGACACCTGGGCTCACGTCGGCCTGGGCGACGTACAGCAGGTTGGCCGCATCATCGTGCACCCGAGCGATCCGGACGTTGTTTTCGTGGCCGGGCTCGGGCACCCGTACGGGCCGAACGAGGAGCGTGGCGTTTTCCGCACCACCGACGGCGGTCGCAGCTGGGAGAAGGTTCTCTACATCAACCACAACACCGGCGCGATCCAGGTCGAGCTCGACCCGACCAACCCGCAGGTGGTGTACGCCGACATGTGGGAGCACCGCGAGGGGCCGTGGGAGAACGCTCGCTTCTCGGGCACGCACAGCGGTCTGTACAAGTCCACCGACGGGGGCTCGACGTGGCGCCAGCTCACGGGTGGGCTGCCGACTGGCGAACAGGGGCTCGGCCGCATTGGCGTCGGCATCTCCCGCAGTCACCCGCGCCGCCTGTACGCGACGGTCAACGCCCGCGAGGGCGGCGGGATCTATCGATCGGACGACGGGGGCGAGAGCTGGACGCCAATCAGCATCGACCGGCGGCTGTGGGGACGCGGCGACGACTTCGGTGAGATTCGGGTGCACCCGCGCGATCCCGATGTGCTCTTCGTTGGCAACATCGCGTCGTATCGCTCCGACGACGCCGGGCAGACGTGGACGTCGATCAAGGGTGCGCCCGGAGGTGACGACTACCACCGCATCTGGATCAACCCCGAGCAGCCCGAGACGATGCTCTTTGTGGCCGACCAGGGGGCCACGATCACGGTGAATGGCGGCCGTACCTGGAGCTCCTGGTACAACCAGCCGACGGCGCAGCTTTACCACGTCGCCACCGACGATCAATTCCCCTATTGGGTCTACGGCGGCCAGCAGGAGAGCGGCGCCATCGGCACGGCTAGCCGTGGCAACGGCGGGCAGATCTCGTTCCGTGACTGGGTTGGCATCGGCGCCGACGAGTACGCCTACGTCGCTCCCGATCCGCTGGATCCCGACATCGTCTTCGGTGGCCGCGTGGTGCGGCATGACAAGCGCACAGGGCAGACGCAGAACGTCTCTCCCGAGGCGCTGCGCTCAGGACGGTACCGCGGCGTGCGTACGATGCCGCTGCTGTTCCATCCGGCCGACCCGACCATGCTGCTGTTCGCGACCAATGTTCTGTGGAAGACGCACACCGGCGGTAACAACTGGGAGGTCATCAGCCCCGACCTGTCGAGCGAGCAGCCCGAGGTTCCAGAGAGCATCGGCGATTTCAGGGAGTTGGGTCAGGGCGACCTCGAGACGATGACTCGCCGGGGCGTGATCTACGCCGTGGGCCCGTCGCCGCTCGACGTCGACACGATCTGGGCGGGCACCGATGACGGTCTGATTCACGTGACCCGCAGCGGAGGCGCCAGGTGGAGCGACGTTACGCCGCCCGTGCTGCGCTCCTGGGAAAAAATCTCGCAGATCGACGCCGGGCACTTCGACATCGACACCGCGTACGTTGCCGTCAACGCCATTCGCCGCGACGACATGCGTCCGCACGTCTACCGCACTCGCGACGGCGGCGCCACGTGGCAGAAAATCGTACGCGGCATGCACGAGATGGGGCCCGTCAATGTGGTTCGCGAGGATCCGAAGCAGCCGGGACTGCTGTTTGCCGGCACGGAGCGCGAGATCTACTTTTCGGTTGACGACGGCGACAGCTGGCAGTCGTTACGTCTGAACATGCCCGCGACCTCGATCCGCGACCTCGTGATCCACGACGACGATCTGGTGGTCGGCACCCACGGTCGCTCGATCTGGATCCTCGACAACTTCGCGCCCTTGCGCGAGCTGGCCGAAGCGACATCGGCGCGTGCGACCTTTCTCTACTCACCGCCGCCGGCAACACGCGTGCGCTGGAACATGTTCTCGGACACCCCTCTGCCGCCCGAGGAGCCGGCCGGCGAGAATCCGCCCGACGGTGCGATTCTCGACTACGTGCTGGCCGATCTCGCGGGCGAGGTGATTCTTGAAATTGTCGACAGCTCGGGCGACACAATCCGCCGTTTCTCGAGCGCCGATGCGGCCGAGGTGGTCGACCCCGACACGCTGGCGCACCCGACGTACTGGATGCGTCCGTCGCAGCCACTGTCGAGCGCCCCGGGACACCACCGATTTATCTGGGATCTTCGCTACACGCCGCCCAGCGGCGCGCGAAGGAGCTTCTCGATAGCGGCCGTTCGTGGACGAACGCCGAGCGGACCGCTCGGACCGTTCGTGCATCCCGGTGACTACACGGTCCGCTTGACGGTCGGCGGCGACGTTCGGGAGCGCCGCCTGACGGTGGCCATGGACCCGCGTGTCGAGATCAGCGACGACGACCTCCGCCTGCAAACCGACGCCTCTGTGCGGGCATATCGCGCCTACGAGCGTGCTCAGGAGCTGCGCGACACCATCGACAACTTCGTGGCCCGCGCCAGGCTGGTGAGCGGCGCTTACGAGTCGATCATGGCACTTCGAGGGCTCGGCGAGCCCAGCGAGCCCGACATCGTCTACGGCAGCATCAGCGCCACTCCGGGAGATCGGGAAACAGTCGTCGGGTTGCAGCAGAAGCTGCTGTTCGTCCAGTACCTGCTGCAGAGCGCAGATGCGCGGCCGACCCGGCAGGCGCTCGACGCACTGCAGTCGCTCGAAGCGACGGCGGAGACGCTGAGCCGGCGTTGGGCCACTATCCGTCGTTAGTCGTTCGTCGCGCGCCGCCTGGGTCGCCCGCCCGCGCGTCCGCCTGTTGGCGGGAGATTGGCCGAGCGGTCGGCTAGAATCCGTCGGCAGCGTCCGGCCGTGGTATCGCGCCGCGGCTTCCCTCTCCAGCTCCTCACACCTCAGAAGAAGGCAACTCATGCGCATCACCAAGTTCGCCGGCACCGGCCTGCTGCTGCTCCTCCTGGTTGTCATGGCGGCGCCGACGCTCGCGCAGCAAAGGCCGCCCGAAGCCCAGGGCGACGCGGCACCCATTCCGGACGAGCAGTCGTCGGTCACCGACCACACGATCGTGATCGACGGGCAGGAAATCCCCTACCAGGCGACCGCCGCGACGATGCACCTGGTTAATGAGGACAACGAGCCGATCGGGCTGCTCTACTACACGGCCTACACGCGAACCGACGCCGACTCGTCGACGCAGCCGATTTCGTTCATCTACAACGGTGGGCCAGGTTCGGCGTCGATGTGGCTCCACATGGGAGCTTTTGGACCCAAGCGGGTGCCGGTGAACGATTCGGGACCTACGCCGCCGCCGCCGTACGACCTCGTCGACAACGAGGGCAGCCCACTCGACGCCACCGACATGGTCTTCATCGACCCCATCGGAACCGGCTTCAGCCGCGTCATCGGCAAGGGCAAGGGCAGCGACTTCTGGGGTCTGGATGAGGACGCTCGCTCGCTGACTCAGTTCGTTACCCAGTACATCACGCGCAACCAACGCTGGAATTCGCCCAAGTTTCTGATTGGCGAGAGCTACGGCACGACTCGGTCGGCCGTTTTGGTGAACATGCTGCAGGACTCCGGCATGGACTTCAGCGGAGTCTCGTTGATCTCGGCCGTTCTCGACTTCGAGACGATCCTGTTCGCGCCGGGCCACGACACGTCGTACATCACCTACCTGCCGACCTACGCCATCACTTCGGCCTATCACGGCGCCGTCGAGTGGCCGGAAGACCTCGAGGTCTGGCTCGACGAGGTGCGGGAGTTTGCACTGGGTGACTACACGCATTGGCTGGCACTGGGCGACTCGGCTCCCGGTGAGCTACGCGCCAAGGTTCTCGCCGGCCTCGTAGGTTTTACCGGCCTGTCGGAGGACTACCTCGACAAGGCCGATCTTCGCGTGAACGCGTCGCAGTTCCGCGCCGAGCTTCAGCGCACTTCCGGCATGGTGACCTCGCGGCTCGACGCGCGGTTCGACGGCTTCACCAACGACTTGCTTGCCGAAAACGCCGGCTACGACCCGCAGTCGAGCGCCATCTCGGGTGCCTACACCGCGGCGATCAACCGCTACCTGCGCGACGAGCTGGGTTTCGAGACCACCGAACCGTATGTCACAAGCGGCGCCGTACGAGGATGGAACTGGAGCCGCGGGCAAGGGCGCGGGTGGCCGGGTGCAACCTACGTCGCCTCAGATCTCGAACGCGCAATGATCCGCAATCCGTCGTTGCAGGTGCAGGTCGAGAACGGCTACTACGACCTGGCCACGCCGTTCTTCGCCATGGAATGGACCACCGATCACATGCGCCTGCCTCCGGAGCTGCGCGGCAACCTGAGGCACAACTACTACGAAGCCGGGCACATGATGTACGTACACGAGGACGAGCTGATGCAGCTGCGCGCCAACATCGTTGAGCTGATCGCGAGGGCGGCGTCGGTGAGGTAGGGGACGGTCGTCCGAAGCCGGACCCTGCCGTGCGCGGCGACTCGCCGCGGCGATAGACTCGTCGAAGCTCTCGAATCTCCCACGCCCGAGTAGGCCAATGGACACCTTTCTACAGGACGTTCGCTACGGCGTGCGCATGCTCTGGAGCCGCCCGACGATCTCGCTGATCGCGGTCGTCTCGCTGGCGCTGGGTATCGGCTTCAACACCACCATCTTCACGATGATCCGCGCGGTGTTCCTGGCGCCCATCCCGGTCGAGGACTCTTCGAGCCTCGTCGCATGGGCGCGGGCTTGCTGGCGATCTTCGGCCTGCTCGCGATGCTGCTCGCCGCGGTAGGCGTGTACGGCGTGATCTCCAACGCCGTCGACCAGCGGGCTCATGAGATGGGCATCCGCATGGCCCTGGGATCGGCTCGCAGCGGAGTTGTGCGACTGATTCTCCGCCAAGGGCTCGTGCTCGTCGTCGCCGGCGTGATTGCCGGACTGATTGCCGCCGCGGCTCTGAGTCGCATGGTTGGCGGGATGCTGTTCGACGTCAGTCCCGCCGATCCACTCACCTACGCGGTTGTGGCGTCGGGCCTGGTTGCGGTCGCGATGTTCGCCACCTGGATCCCGGCTCTCCGCCTCACGCGGATCGACCCGGTTACGGCGCTGCGCGACGGCTGACACGGAGTCAATGGCGCTGACCGATCTGGCCTGTATTGGCTTTTGATGGTCAATTTTGGCTTCGTAACGCTTTTGTGCACCTCTAGAATGATCCGCTGGAGGTGTGATCGTGGCGAACAGCAGACCGGCGTCGCTTCCACCCGACTGGGTGAAGATCGGGCGCGGACGTTCAGGAACCGTCTACCGTGTGACGACCGACGCGGGAGCCGAGGCCGTCAAGGTATTTAACGTCGGCGGCGCGGCGGGAGCGGTGCTCTGGATGTTGACCGGCGCTCCGAATCCGTACGCCTGGAATCGTGACGCGCTTCGCTGCGCCTACTTGCGCCGGCGAATTATGGTCGATCTCGTTGAGCTTTGGTTCGGTCCGCGGCTCCGGGTGGCGCCGACGACGGGTTTGGGGCACAACGAAGACTTCGATTGCCAGGAGCTGCGCGCAGAATTTGTTCAGGGGAGACCGGCAAGCCTCCATCATCCGTTCTCGGGTGCACGCGACGATGAGGTTGCCGAGCTGCGGAACGACGTGCTGCGCCCGTTGCAGCAACACCTTCGCGAGGCCGGCTTCGACGGCTTGCTCTGGCAGGCTGGCTACGGCAACCCGGTAGCCGCGAGCAACTTCCTCTTGCAGGAGAAACCAGACGGGCGCCGCACCTGGGTGTGGATCGATCTCGAATCCGGCGTGCCGGCGTTATTCCCGCTCGATGTGCGCAAGCTGGTGAGCTTCTACCTGCCGAGGGCGTGGGCTCACCGTGCCCCCCTGTTCGACGACGTCGACGTGACTCGGCTCCGCCACTACCTCGCGACCTGTCAGGATGAGCTGAGTGCGCTGCTCGGCACCGATCGCGCCGCCGCCTTGAACAAGGAGGTTACAGCGCTGGAGTGGCACCAGCTGGCGTGGCGCTCGCTGCGACGCCACGAGCGAGCGATCGATTTCCAGGTCGCGAGCCGCCAGATCGACGAGCCGACGGCGGCCTGGTATCGGCGGCGGCCGCTGCGTTGGAACGCGCGCGAGGCATCTCGTTTGGCCGTTGCCGCCATGCGACGCACTCCCGATCTGGTCGTCGGGGCCGCACGGTTGGTCGCGGCTCTGCCACTTGTCGGCGTCGCCCGCGCGGCTCTCCGCTTTTGTACCTCGCAGCGCTGGCGCGCGGCGCTGGCGCGGCGCTACACCCGTGGGCGCATCCGAGGATGGCAGCGTCGCGGTCAGCTCACGGTGACCGAGGCGTCGCGGCTGGCGCGCCTGCTGCGGCGTTGCGACGCCGCCGACTACCTCACCGACTTTGGCGTGCACCTGGCAATGAAGCCCTTCTACAAGGTGGCCGTCTGGCTGGGCGCGCCGGCGGCGGCTCAGCTGGGCATTCTGCCGATGTTGTGGGTGCCAGCCGTCATCGCCCTCGGCGGGCCGCTGTCGCGCACGTCCTACACGCTTGTCCGCATGGCGACGTCTTGGGCGCGGCGGCGACCGCGGCCCTGGGTTGCCCTCGTCGTTGGCGCTTTCCCCGTCGTCGGCAGTGCCGCGTATCCGCTGCAGCTCCTGGCCAGTGCCCAAGCCCGTGGTGGCGACGCCGCGCTGGCCGGCTTCGTGGTGTATGACACGTGCACCAGGCCCGGCACGCACCTACCCATCTGGGGCGGCCCGGATACGCTGGTCGAGCACGCCTCCAACCGCCTTGGGGACCCACTGGTGCGCCGTCGCGAGCCGCTTCCCGCACCGCGGGAGGCGGTGCCGGGCGAGCTGGCCGCTTCGGCGGCCGGGTCGGGACCCGCCGAAGCGCCGCGGAAGTACTCCGAAGCGGCCTAGCGGTCGCGATGCTGCCGCAGTGCCGTGAGGCGCTCCGAGTCGGGTGATCGGGCGTTCGCCCCGCAGAATCTTGAAACCTCTGGGCCCACGCGTGCGTCTAACGAGTTAGTCTCTATCCATAGGCTTTCTAAGTATAGAAACTCCAGGGATACCAAAAGCTCGAAGGGCACGAACCATGGGTAAACACGGACTCGATCTGCTCCGCGGCACGCTCGACCTGCTGGTGCTCAAAACGCTCGCCACCGGCGGCCTGCACGGCTACGCCGTTGCCAAGAAGATCCAGGAGGCCACCGATTCCATGTTGACGGTCGAGGAGGGCTCACTGTATCCGGCGCTCTATCGAATGGAGCGGCGCGGCTGGATCGAGTCGGCGTGGACCGTTTCCGACACCAAGCGCCGCGTCAAGTGTTACAGCCTCACCAGCGCCGGTCGCGAACAGCTCGACGGCGAGCTGTCGACCTGGGGCGAGTTCACGACCGCGGTCGGCAAGGTGCTGGAGGCTCGCTGAGATGAGATCGCCTGATTCGATGACATCGTTGATCTCGCGTTTCCGAACCCTTCTCGGCGCTGGTCGCACGGCTGTCATGGGTGGGCGAGTTGACCGCGAGATCCGCGAGGAGATGCTCACGCACATCGAGTTGCGTGCTCGAGACAACGAAGCCACCGGCATGAGCTCCGCTCAGGCGCGACGCGACGCCGAGCTTCGCTTTGGCGATCTCGACCAGCTCATCCGCTCCGGACGCGAGCAGAAGCTCGGCAAGGACCCGCTCGGCCGATTCCCCGACCGTGTTTCCCAGGGCGCCAGGACCCATTTGATGACCGACCTGCTACGCGACATTCGATTCGCCTTCCGCATGATGGCGAAGAGCCCAGGCACTACGGCCGTAGCCGTGGTGTCACTAGCCCTTGGAATTGGCTTCAACACCACGATGTTTGCGGTTGTCGACGCCGTTCTGTTCAAGGGGATTCCGCTGCGCGATCCCGATCGCGTCATTCGCGTGGCGGCGACCGACAGGGATCCGCAGTTCATCGTCGGCGGCATTCTGACCTCCTACCCCGACTACGAGGACATCCGCGACCAGTCGGAGTCGTATTCGGGGCTGGCCTCGTTTCGCACCGAGATGACAACGCTCAACCACCAAGGCGATGCGCAGTTCATTTTCGGCGAGTCGATCACCTACAACTTCTTCTCGGTCCTGGGTATCGACCCCCTGATTGGACGCACCTCCACGGCGGACGAAGATGTCCCAGGCAATCACCGCGTGGCAATGCTCAGCGAGTCGCTCTGGCGCTCGCGCTTTGCCGGCGACCCGAGCGCCCTGGGGCGCGAGATCTATCTCGGAGGCAAGCCCTACACGCTTGTGGGTGTGGTGCCAGCCAAGTACCAGGGCGGGGTCCCGCCGATCGCGGTGCACTTCTGGGTGCCGGGCCCGGCGACCGCCGACCTCATTCCGGCCGCCGCGAGTCGTCTGACGCGGCGGACGTCGAACAGCAGCTACACCGTTGGCAGGCTGGCCGATGGTGTAAGCCTCGAGCAGGCCAATGCCGAGCTCGCCGGCATCAGTCAGGCGTTGGCCGAGGAGTATCCCGACACCAACAAAGACGTCGTATTCGGCGCTATGAGCTTCAACGACGTGCGCATCGACCCTCGAGCCGACCGCATGATGCTGCCGGTGGCCGGTGTGGTGATGAGCATCGTCGGGCTGGTTCTGCTGATTGCCTGCGCCAACGTTGCCAGCATGATGCTGGCGCGCGCATCGATGCGGCGCCAAGAGATCGCCGTCCGACAGGCGCTGGGAGCCGGCCGCGGCCGCGTGTTGCGTCAGATGCTCACGGAGAGCACCGTGCTGTCGATGATTGGCGGCGCCCTGGCCGTTGGGGTTGCTTTCTGGACGCTCAAAGCGCTGTTGGCCATTCAGCCGCCCATTGTGGTGCCGATCGATCTGGCCATCGGGATGGCGCCGCGGGTTTTCGCCTTCACGCTGTTGCTGGCTCTGGGTACCGGATTCGTCTTCGGACTGGCCCCGGCACTGCAGACGACGCGCTCTGGCGTCAGCGGGACGCTGCGGGGCGACGAGGTCGACGGCGCCGGTCGGGTGCGCGGCCAGCGTATGCGCAACCTGCTCGTCGGCTTGCAGGTGGCCGTGTCGATTG
Source organism: Acidobacteriota bacterium (assembly GCA_963666215.2). Classification (GTDB taxonomy): domain Bacteria; phylum Acidobacteriota; class UBA890; order UBA890; family WLXD01. The sequence goes on along the minus strand of CAXWPL010000005.1, from coordinate 1,185,583 downwards.
TTCTGCTGGTGTCGTCGGCTCTACTGGTGCGGAGCCTGATCAGCGCTCAGTCAATCGATCCCGGCATCCGCACCAACTCCATCGTCAGCATCGGTCTCGGTCTGGTTTTCCAGGGGTACAACCCCGAAGACGGGCGCACCCTGCACTTCGAGGTGATGGAGAAGGTCGCCGGAATCCCTGGCGTCGAGAGCGTTGCCTTCGCCGAACGGCTGCCCCTCGACTCCATGACGGTGCTCAACGATACGCTGCATCTCGATGGCCTGCCGTCCGAAGAAGGCGTTCCGCCCGTCACGGTTGATACCGGCGCGGTGACGCCCGAGTTCTTCGACATCATGGGGATCGATATGGTGGCGGGGCGCCGATTCGACGCGCGCGATGTCGACGGCGCGCCGATGGTCGCGATCGTCAACCAGGCCATGGCCGACAAAGTGTGGCCAGGCGAAGATCCCATCGGCAAGCGGTTCTCGCGCTCCTTGGCCGAGGACGCGCCGATCTTCGAGGTCATCGGCGTCAACGCTACGCACAAGGTGAGAACTCTGGGTGAGGACTCCCAACCGCACGTCTACTTCGACTACCGGCAGAATCTCAGCAGCGGGCTCGGAACCATCATCGCTCGCTCGCAGCGCGACCCGGCGCAGCTGCTCGAGGCCATGCGCCACGAGGTCACCGCGTCGCGTCCCGAGTTGGCAATCATGTCCACCAGAACGATCCAGGAGCACCTCTCGTTGAGCTTGTTCCCGGTGCGACTGGCGGCCATGGCGCTGAGCGTGCTCGGCATGCTCGGCGCTCTGCTGGCCTCCGTCGGGGTCTACGGCGTGGTCGCCTTCGCCGTGGCTCGGCGCCGTCGCGAGATCGGAATACGCATGGCGGTGGGTGCCGACCGCAACAACGTCGTTCGCATGGTCTTCCAGCAGGGGATGCGAACCGTGCTGATTGGAGGCGCCATCGGCCTCCTAGCGGCACTGGCTTTCACCCGCGCGTTGACGTCGATTCTCTACGGAATCGGCGCCACCGACGTGTTGGCCTATTCCGCGGGCGTCGGCTTTCTGCTCGTTGTAGCCGTTGTCGCCAACGCTCTGCCAGCATGGCGGGCCGCGGGCGTCAATCCGGTGAGTGCATTACGAAGCGACTAACAAGCCGCCCCGGCAGCCGTCCTAAAGAGTGCGTCCATGTCCTTTCACGATGGGCGCGAGTCGCTCCATCAGATCTCGCAGATCGTCTTCGGTGAGCGCTTGCGGTCCGTCGCAAAGAGCTGCCGCGGGATCCGTGTGGGCTTCTACGATCAGGCCATCCGCTCCCACCGCCGCGGCCGCGAGTGCCAGCGGCACGACCAGCTCGCGGCGCCCAGCGGCATGGGACGGATCGACAATGATGGGCAGCGACGTGCGCTCTCGGAGCACGGGAACGGCGCTCAGATCGAGTGTGCTTCGAGTCGCGGTTTCGAAGGTCCGGATTCCGCGCTCGCACAGAATGACCCGCTGGTTGCCGCCCGACATGATGTACTCCGCGGCCGCCAGCAAATCATCGATCGTGGCGCTCATGCCTCTCTTGAGGAGGATAGGCTTGTCGATCGTGCCGAGCTTCTTGAGAAGCTCGAAGTTCTGCATGTTGCGTGTGCCGACTTGAAGCGCGTCGGCATGGTCGGCAACCCGCTCGACGTGGTCGGCTCGCAGCACCTCGGTGAGCGTCGGAAGCTCGTAGGCGCTCGCCGCCTCGACCAGCAGATCGAGGCCCGGAAAGCCGAGCCCCTGGAAGGAGTAGGGCGACGATCTCGGCTTGAACGCTCCTCCCCGTAGAACACGGGCTCCCAGGTCCTTGACCATGGCGGCGGTATCCATGATCTGTTCGCGAGTCTCGATCGCGCACGGGCCGCTGATCACCACGAATCGAGGGCCGCCGATTTCCACACCTCCAATGGCGACGATCGTTCGATTCCGGACCTTGGCCGGTGAGTCACCCAGGCCAGGGGCGGCTGCGAGCGGTTCGACGACGGGTTCTGCTTCTAGCGGCTTGTCGAGGTTCTTCAGCGGCGGAGCGAATTCCTCGTTGTCGACGGTGCGGCAGGGGTAAGTCCCGAGTCGTTTGAGGTGGTTGGTGTAGCCACGCACCTCCAGCATCGCTTCGGAAACCTGCGGATCGTCCGGATTGCCCTCGATGTCGAGGTAAAAGAGGTACTCCCACGGCGAGTCGGGCTTCGGACGGCTCTCGAGCTTGGTCAGGTTGACGTCGTGGCGCGCGAACGCCTGCACGCACTGCGCCAACGCTCCGCGTCTGTGGTTCACCGTGAAGATGATCGACGTCTTGGCGGGCAATCGGATGTCGACCGACTCCGGCTCCGTGGAGAGCAACACGAACCGCGTGAAGTTGTACTTGGTGTTGGCGATGCCGCGTGCGAGAATCTGGAGTCCCAGCCGATGCGCGACTTCTTCCGAGCAGATTGCAGCGATCTGCGGGTCCTGCTCGGCTAGTACCGATTCTGCCGACGCGGCGGTGTCGAAGTAGCTCTCGGCTGTAGCACCGGTCATCTTCCCGAGGAACCGCAGGCACTGCTGCAGTGCGACGGGATGCGAGCGGATCACTCGTACGGCGTCGATCGAGCTTTCGGGTATGGCTGCGAGGCAATGCTCGACCGGCCAGATCTCCTCATCGACGATCGTGATGTGCCGCTCCGATAGCAGTTGGTAGACCTCGTTGAGGCTTCCCGCGATGGTGTTCTCGATAGGCAGCAGGGCGTAGCGAATCTCGGCCTTTTCCAGTGCATCGATCGCAGCCGTGAAGGTGCGGAACCCAACCGGCTGAACGGTCTCGTCGGCGCTGCGGAAGTGGAAGAGCTTCTGCAACGCGAGATGGCTGTATGCGCCGGGTACCCCCTGATAGCCGACCTTGATCGATGGCGCGGCGCTGGCCAGCGGGGCCGGGTCGAGCAGCCTCTCCTGCACTCGACGCGAGTAGCTCAACACTTCGCGCAGCACTCGGCCTACGTAGTACGACGACATCCCCCGCTGTGCAGCGGCTTCGGCCCACGACTCGAAAAGCTCGCGCTCACGGTCGATGTCGCGGAGAGGCGCAGAGGAGGTTTTCCCCTTGGCCGCACCAATCTCTTTGACCGCGTCAATGCGGTCGGCGAGGAGCGCGACAAGCTCGTGGTCAATACGGTCGATCCGTTCACGGGCTGAGCTCAGTGGAGCATCCATCTTCGTCTTCTGACTGTAGGGCGGCTCCCATCGGGCCGGAGTCCGCTCAAACGCAAGAAACCCACCCAGCGGGTGCCGAGTGGGTTACGGGGTCGCGGTCGATCGTCTTCGGATCAGCTACATCGCACTCCATCACCACCCGGCCTCGTAAAGCCGGGATACGTAAAGATGGGTGGGGTGAAAGCGACGAGTCGAATCATGGATCCTCCGCCCGGGTCGGGCGCGCCAATCTCTGCTGGCGGCAGTCTATCGCTAGCCGACGGTGCTTCCAAGGGCAACCGACGGCCAGCGCACGCGCACCATCGCGTCTGGGCCCTTCGCTTCAGTCTTCTCTGAGAGCGTTGAGCGGATCGATGCGTGCCGCGCGCAAGGCGGGGATCAACGTGGCGAGAACTCCCGTGGCGACAATCGTCACGAGGATCGCGATAAAGACCGAAAGATCGTTGGGCTCGACGCCGAACGTCACCGCGCGCAGCGGCCGACTGACCAGCGCCCCGAGAGCCAGCCCGATGGTGACGCCGATCGCCAGCTGGATGATGCCGCGGCGCATGATCAGCCGCAGCACGCTCTTGGCGCTTGCGCCGAGCGCCATGCGGATGCCGATTTCCTGGGCGCGCCCGGCCACCGAGAACGCCATGACGGCGTACAGGCCCACGGCGGCGAGGAAAAGCGCGGCCACTCCCAAGGTGGTGAACATGCGGCTGAAGACACCGAATGCCCAGGTAGCCTGGTCGAGGGCGCTATCGACACTCATGACGTCGTAGATGGGCATGTTGGGGTCGAGAGCCTTGACCACGGCGCGCGCTGTCGGGATCGCCGACTCCGGGGTGCCCGAGGTTCGCAGGATGATCGACATGAAACGTATGTCGAAGGTTCCGGGCGCCAGATACAGAATGCCGGGCTCGATCTGGTCGCTGCCCAGGCCGCCAACGCCACCGCCGATGTGCATGTCGGGCACGAGCCCGACGATTTGCACCCAAATGTCGTCCTCCTCGCGCCCGAGTCGAACGCGACGCCCGAGTGGCGTGCGATCACCGAAGTGCGCCGCAGCGAAGCTCTGGTTAACGATGGCTACCGGGTCGGCGCTCGAGCGTGACTCCGCCGGCACGAAGTCGCGACCCTGGATAATCGACGCGTCGAAGGCGGAGAAAAAGTCGGGAGTAACGAGCGAGGCGTTGATCAAGGGGTAGTCGCTGTCGTTTTCGTAGACCTCTCCCTCCATGGCCACGAAGAAGCGCATCGCGCCTGTCCCCGGGACGTTGGTCGTTAGCGCTGCCGATTCCACGCCCGGCTGTGCTTCGAGGCGGTCCTTGAGCTCCACGAAGAAGTTCTCGCGGTCGATGCGCTCGGGATAGTCGCCCGCGAACAGGCCCAGCCGCGCCGTCAGGATGTTCTCGGTGCGGAACCCCAGGTCAACCGTGCTGACGTTGATGACGCTCTTGATCAGCATGCCCGCCATGATCAGAAGGGCGCACGACACCGCCACCTCGCCAATCACCAGGACGGCGCTCAGGCGGCCCAGCCGCGAGCTCGACGCACCGCGGCTCTCGTCCTTGAGGATGGCGGCCGCCCCACCACCCGACGCGCGGATCGCCGGTAGCGTTCCCGACAGCACGCTCGCCAGCATTGTCACGCCGAAGGCAAAGGCTGCGGCCACCGCGTCGAGGCGCATATCGATCCAGTACGGTTTTTGAACGTCAGCGACGCTGGCATTGAAGAAGTCGAGCCCAATCTTCGCCCCGAGCACCCCGAGTCCGCCACCGACGATGGCGATGAGCAGCGACTCGAGCAGCATCATGCGGATTACGCGACCGCGCTTGGCTCCGAGCGCGCTACGGATGGCCACTTCCTTGCCGCGGTAGCTGGCGCGCGCCAGCAGCAGGTTGGCGACGTTGGCGCAGGCAATCAGCAGCACGCCGAATACGGCGGCCAGCTGGATCCATATGGCGGCCGTGATCTCCGGCGGCATGAAGACCTCCTCGTAGCGAATCAGGTCGACTTTGTCGCCGGCCGCTTGCTCGGGGAATTCGGCCTCGATGCGTGCCATGATCGCGGCGGCCTCGGCCTTCGCTGCCTCCACCGTGACGTCCTCGCGAACGCGTCCGAAGGTCGACATGAAGTGCGCCCGGCGGTTTGCCGGATCAACATCGAATCGATCGTTGACCCAGACCTCCTGATCGAAGGGGAATTTGAACCCTTCAGGCATGACACCGATGATCGTCGCCGACTCGCTGTTGGCGCGGATCGAGCGATCGATCACGGTCGGGTCGGACCCGAAGCGATCACGCCAGGCTTCGTAGCCGAGAACCACCAAGAGCTCGCCGTCGGCACGATCCTCGCCCTCGCGAAAAACCCGGCCAAGGTGCGGCGGTACGCCCAACATGCCGAAGGCGTTTGCGGTGACAAAGCCGCCTTCGTAGCGCTGCGGAGGGTCGTCATCGCCCGCCAAGTTGATGGTGCCTTGCGACGCCGCCGCGAGATCCTCGAACGAGGTCATCTGTTCACGGAAGTCGAGGTAGTCGGCGTACGGCAGCCATCCCTGTCGCACACGGTTGGCGTCGTTGTTCCGCACGACGCTCATCAAGCGCTCGTCGGCTTCGAGCGGTAGACCACGCATCACCGAGCCGTACACCACGCTGAAGGTCTGAACGGTCAGCCCAACCCCGAGCGCCAGGGTGAGAATCGCGGCGCCTGTTACGAGCGGGGTCTTGAGCAGCATTCGAGCGCCGTAGCGCAGGTCGGAAATCAGGCTGGTCACGGGTTCGGGCTCCCTGATGTGGATGGATTCGTGCGGTGAATTCTTCAGTGAGATTCGGTCGTGTGAGCCTCGGTGGCTTTGTGCGGCATAGCGGGCGGCCAGCTCCAGCGCGTGCCACCAGTACCAAAGGCTGAGGAACGGTCACCGTTGTCGGGCTCGTTCCTCGAGCTCCTGGTGCAGGTCTCCGAGGATCGTCTCGCCAACCAGACCGACGGGGAGTACCTGGCGCAGCAGCTTCTCGGCTGCGGCGGGCGGCCGCCGGAGCGGCCCTCGAGACGGCTCCGATGGGTGCTGGTGCCGCCGGTTCGGGAGCTCGTCGCGTTGCGCGTTGCGGTCGGGCATCGTCACGCTTTGAACACCTCGAGGCCGCTCCAGAGGTTCATCAGCGCTTCGTGCGAGCGATGGAGCTGTTCCAGGCCCTCCTCGGTCACCTCGAAGTGTCGCTGGGGTCGGCCGCCACGCCAGCCGTCGACGGCGCGCGTCGTCCACTCCAAGTAGCCCTTGGACTCGAGTCGGTCGAGCGTGGTGTAGAAGGCGCCGCGCGTCACACTGCGTGCCGTGCAGGTTTCGAGCTCGCGACGGACTTCGACGCCGTAGGCGCTCTCGCCGCAGCGCAGGATCGCCAGTAGCAGCATCTGCTCGAATTCACCGAGATGCGTCTTCGGTGCCATGGTCTGCGTCCTGTCGAGTGGTGGACGATGGCGGTGCGGGTTTGTTCGACGCGCACAGTCTGCATTGTGGGCTATGCGATATGCAATGTAGTCCGTTGGGGTATCTGTAGAGACGCCCCGGGTTCGGCCCAGGTTTCGTTTTTTTTTCCGACCAGTCGTGTTCGCGCACCGGTTGTATAGTTCCGAGCCGTGGGAAACACGCCGCGGTGTCGACCGACCATCCGATGAATCTGCCCATCGGCCGCTTCCTCGGCAAGGGCATGTTCAACCATTGCGACCGTGTGCGCGCCCTGTGCGAGGAGAAGTTAGGCGGACCCGAGGGCGTGGCCGAGCTGTTTCCCGAGTCGGACTACCAGCTCACGCACAACGCTCTGTTCCCGCACGATTGCATTCACGTCGAGAACCTGGGTGGGCAGATCAACGCCCCCGAGCTGCAGAATCAGCGGCTGACGATCGGCATCTCCCCGTGGCTGTTCAAGGGCGGCGAAGCCGCCTTCTGCCGCGCGGTCGCGTTCGTGGAGGTGTAGCGCGGGCCTGCACCGGCTTGCTGCACCCGAGGAGGCCGACGTGTCGCAATGTTGCCCGCATCCGTTGTCACGGTGAGGGTGCCTTACCGATTTTCTGTGCCGAGTGGCTACTAGTCGGCGAACGGGTCGATTGCGCGAACTCCCGGGAAGCGCTGGAAGTCTCGGTCGAGGGTCCAGAGCTCACGAACGCCATGTTCGACCACGAGCGCTGCGAAGGCGTTCGTCGACAGGTCACGCAACAGGAACCACCACACGCGCACACGGTCGAATCGTTCACCCGAGCCGGCAGCTCGGGCGCTGCGGGCGCGCGCGAACGCCAACATCTCGGCGCCGTACTGCCGGCGGAATCGAATCGGGTAGGCGAACAGCATCACTCGGTACAACCGCTCACCCATGCTGACGGGGCTGCCCTCTCCAAGCATCGCTTGCATGACCCTAAGCCTCGTCCTGCAGCACACGTCGCTGGCGCGCGGCGTCGACGATGCGCTCGAGTCGTCGCGCCTCCAGCTCGAGCTGCTCGCGACCCGGGTCGGTGAGCTCGTAGTACTTGCGCCGCGGATCGTCGCCTGCGGTGGGCGCCGCGGCTTCGCGCAGCAGGCCGACGGCGGCGAGCTCCTTCAATGACCGGTACAGGGTGCCCGGCCCGAGCTGCATGTCACCATCGGTGAGTTGTTCCACCGCATCGGCGATTCCGAGCCCGTGTAACCGCGCGTCGACCAGCGCCAGCAGGATGTGAAAAGCCGCCGGTGTGAGCGGCGCCGTCACAGGGTCGATCCGGGCCGGTATCGTCATCGTAAGGGTCCTGTCGCGGAGAATCGGGTGCACGCACGGTGATTTATCCACGACAGATATGTCCGATGTGGATATTTCATGTCAAGGCGGCATCTCTCCTGCGGCGCGACGAGCGCTCGACGATCGACGACAGGTAGGCGACACTTCGTTCCAGCGCTCCTAGCGCGAGCAGCGAATGAGCCCAGGACGAGTAGCGTGAGCACAACGAACACATCCAGCGAGATCACGGCACTCGGTGCCGCTGAAACGCGACGACGGATCGTGGCGCGGGAGCTGTCGCCGGTCGAGGTGGTTCAGGCGTATCTCGAGCGCGTCGAGGAGCACAATGGGCGCCTGAACGCTCTGGTGACGGTGTCGTCGTCCGCGCTCGATGACGCCGAAGCTCTGGAGCGCGAGCTCGCCAGCGGGTTGGAGCCAGGGCCCTTGTGCGGGCTGCCGGTTGGCATCAAGGACGTCACGCCGGTGGCGGGGCTGAGGCACACCTACGGTTGCACGCTGTACTCCGACAATGTCGCGACGGAGGACGCCGTGGTGGTCGAGCGGCTGCGGGCCGCCGGCGCCATTGTGCTGGGCAAGACGAACACGCCCGAGTTCGCTACGGGGGGCAACACGTTCAACGACGTTTTCGGCGTGACCCGCAATCCTTGGAACGAAGAGCTCAGCGCCGGCGGTTCCACCGGCGGCGGTGCGGCGGCGCTGGCGGCTCGCATGATCGCGCTGGCCGAGGGCACCGACCTCGGCGGCTCGCTGCGCATACCGGCCTCCTTCTGCGGCGTCGTCGGATTGCGTCCGACTCCCGGGCTGGTGCCGACGTGGCCCACGGAGTACCCGTGGGACACGATGCAGGTCACCGGCCTGATGGCGCGCACGGCGGAGGACGTGGCGATTGGCGTGCAGGCCGTGGCAGGCCCGAGCCACCGGGCGCCGCTGGGGGTGGCGCTCGACGGTCGCGATCTGCCGGCCGAGCTCGCCGCGGTCCGGCCGGATCGGTTGCGGTTGGCGTACTGCCCCGACATCGCGGGCATCGGTATCGACGCAGAGGTGGAAGCCGTGTGCCGAGCGGCGATCGACGATCTTCGCTCCGCTGGTGCGAGCGTGGAGGAGATCGACCTCGACTTTTCCGACGCTCGCGACGCTTTCCTGGCGCTGCGCGGGCACTGGATGGTGGTGCAGCAGCATCGACGCCTCGATCGCCGAGGCGAGTTCGGCGACAACCTGCGCGGCAACATCGACGCCGGGTTGGAAGTGACGACGCTAGAGCTCGCCGCCGCCGAGCAGAAGCGCGGCGAGATGTGGGATCAACTGCTGACGCTGTTTTCTCGCTTCGACCACGTCGTGACGCCCACCATGACGGTGCCGCCGTTCCCGGTCGAGCAGAGCTTCCCGGAAACGATTGCAGGCAAGCTGATGGAGACCTACATCGACTGGGTGGCACCGACCTTCCTGCTCAGCAACACCGGCCTCCCGGTGGCGTCGGTCCCGTGCGGTCTCGACGGCGGCGGATTGCCCGTGGGGTTGCAGATCGTCGGTCGGCCGCGCGGAGAGGGAGCGGTTCTCGGCGCCGCGGCGATCGTGCAAAAGGCTCGGCCGATCGGCCTCCCGTTGGGCTGACTCCGCAAGAAGCGCTTCCACGCGCGGCGGTTACTCGGTTGCCCGGGCCCTGGCCGACGAGCGAGCGGCGATCAGCGTTCCGCCCACGATGAGAATGGTTCCGGCCGCGGTCCACAGGTCGGGGATCTCGCCGAAGAACATCGCTCCCAGCACCGCCGCGAACACGATCTGGCCGTAGGCGAGCGACATCGCACGGCCCGCTGGCTCGAGCGACAGCCCTTGGGTCAGGCAGATCTGGGCGACTTGCGTGAGAACGCCGATTCCCGCCAGGCAGAGCCACTCGAAGGGTGTCGGCCAGACGGGGTTGGCAAGCACGAACGGGAGCGTTGCCGGTACCGCGACCAGAGGGAAGTAGAGAACGATCACGTGGGGGTTTTCGGTACGGCTCAGATGGCGCACGGTCACGTACGCGGATGCGCTGCAAACTGCGGCGCCAAGGGCGGCAGCCGCTGCGAGCCCGTCGAGCTCCCCTCCGACGCTTCCCATGAGCCCGAGCAGAGCCTGAGGCTTGGTGACCAACATGACGCCGACGAGACTGGTACCAATCGACATCATCAGGCCGGCGCCGATCGCCTCACCGAGAACCATCGCCGCGAAGATCGTCGTGAAGATGGGGTGGGTGTACTGCAGCACCGTGGCCTCGGCATACGGCAGCCGCGTGAACGCGTAGAACAGCATCATCAGCCCGCAGGTGCCGAATGTGCCGCGCAGCAACAGAAGTCCACGCTGGGTCCCCAACACCGGCACCCCGGCGCGGCGCACGAACGAATAGCTCAGAAACACCGACACAACCGCTCGAGCCAGAACGATCTCCTGGCTCGGGATGCGCCGGCCGACGAGCTTGACGAGCGCGCCCATGAGCGCGAAGCCCAGAGCTGCGCCAAGCATGTAGCGGGCGCCGGGCGTCAGAAGGCGACGCATGCGGGCGCTCGAGCTCATACGAGAGGCCTTGTGGTGCCGCAGTGCTCCCGGCGTTCCAAGGGCTGCGGGCCGTAGCCTCGGTGGGGGAGGTGGAGGACTCTCAGTCGTCGGCTCCGCGGCTCCCGAACGCGCTGGCGAACACCTCCACGGGCAGCGGGCTGCATTCGAGGCCGATCGCCATTTCGGCCTCGTTGTAGCCGGTCGGCGCCACATCGTTGGGCCCATCGGGGTGGAACAGGCTGGCGAGCGCCTGGTTCTGCAGTCGGCCGTGACCGAGCTCGAACTGACCACCGCCATACATCCGGATGCCGGCGCCCTGGCAGTACTCGTAGGCTCGCAGCAGCTCCGAGACGAAGCCGAAGCGCGACGGCTTGATGTTCATCCACGGCGGCTTCCAGGGCAGCTGGACGATGTCCGAAACCGAATGAATCGGCGCGTCCCAGGCCAGTCGATGCTGGTGCGCTTCAATCAGGTGGGCGGTCTCGGGCGTCGATGCCGGATCCTCGACCACAGCATCGGGTAGCCCTTCGCAGACGAGGCGATACTGGTCGAGATCGGGCGGCGGCCCCTCGAAGTCGCCATGGTAGTGGCCCTTGAGGTCGACGGTGTCGATGACCCCGAGATCGGCCAAGCGGCGGACCAGCGGCTGGTCCCAGCTCGACGACACGTCGACCTTGAAGCGGGTCGCCGGATACTTCTCGAGGCAACGCTCGACGCCCTCAGTGCTGGCGGGCGAGCCCAGCCCCATCGAGACAACGAACCGGACCGGGCGAGGATCGATCTTCAGCGCTTCGCCCAGCGTCCGTCCAGCCTGCTCGAGTGCCAGCTCGAGGGCTGCGCTCTCGAACGCCCAGCGGCGGTAGAGCGCGTAGTCCGGACGGGCGGGACCTATCGGAAACAGGTCGAGACCATCGAGGTGTCGCGAGAAGCTGTCGATTGTCCAGGTGCCGGCGAGCGGCAGTGAGAGTCCCTCGTTCTGAAACGCGAGCTGGTCGTTCGCGTCGTAGTCGACGTCCTCACCACGGCCCACGCGCCCGCCGCCTTCAAGAACGACCGTCGTAGTATGCCGAGTGAACATCGTGCCGCCGAGCAGGCGCGGCTCGAGCCGGTACCCGGCGATCTCCACCGTTAGATCCGACACCTTCTCGTACAGCACGTTCCATCCTCTCAGTCGCCGCTCAGGGCGCGGGTTCGTCCTGAGCGGCACGAGCTAGGGCTCCGATTGTCGCTCGCCTCGGGCGCGTCCGGCAATCTGTGGACGGCACGATTGTACGCCGCCGCGATCGTGTCACGGCGGTCGCGGTAACGTTGCCGCTTCCTACTCGGGCTTGGCCGACACAACCGACTGACAGAGGGCGGCCAGCTCGGCGGCGACGCGCTCCGGCGCGAAGCGTTCGACAAATACGCGCGCGTGCGGGCGACTGAACGGGGAGTTACCCGCGGTGAGCTCCTGGACGGCGGCCGCAATGGCTTCCGGATTGTTCGGCGGAACAACCCTGCCGACCGTGGGTGTCGGGAGCCAGTGGGAGATTCCGGTGGTCTCGGTGACCACGCACGGCATCAATTGCCCCGAGAAGCTGGACCCGTTCGGCAACGCCCTGATGCTCGGCCTCGCGCCGCAGCGAGTCGGCCACATCGCCGAGGCCCCGAATGCTGAACGACGGGCCGGCAATCATCAGGTGGTGGTGTGGCAGCGATCGCATGGCGGCGATCAGCAGATCGAGGCCCTTGAAAGGATGAAGTCGGCCGACCGACAGCACGACGGTCTTTCCATGGGTGCCATGCGCATCGTCGAGCGTGGCGCGGGCCTTTCTTCGGCGGCGCCTTGACTCGTCGTCGCCCACCCGGGCCGCAGCCACCGTGCCGCGCGAAACGTTGGACGGGATGATCTGGCGCATGGGCGCTGGCGCCTGCTCGACCAGATAGGGCTCGATCAACGGGGAGATCACGCGTAGCGCGGCCGCTCGGCGCAGGGTCCAGCGTGCAAGCACGCGTGGCAGCCAGAAGCGCCGAAACCCGTACGATGCGTCCTCGATGACGAGCGTGTCCTCGCCCGAGGGTTTGATCACCAGGGGCCCTTTCCAGCCGGCCAGGGCGGCACCTAGCGCGCCAGCCGAGGCATGCGGATAGGCAACTTCCAGGTAAAGAAGATCGTGGGCATCGCCGTGCTCTCTCAGGTACGAGGCGAAGGCCATGGCGCTGGAGATCAGCCACGGGCAACGAGACAACGGCACCAGCACACGGTCGACCCATTCCCAGAGCCGGCTGGTGGAGAGAACCGTCGATCCGGGTCGGTCTTGCAGAGCATCGCCGGCGCAGCTGATGAGCTCGAACTCATGGCCAAGCTCGCGAAACTGCCGAGCCAGATCGTTACCGACCTGCCATCCCAGCGACCGCTTGCTCAGGCGGGGCAAGAACATGGCGATGCGCAAGGTCAGCTCACACCCGTCGAGGTCGTAGCCCTCGATCTTGCGGGGGAGGCTCGACAGCTCTCTATCGAGCACGCGGCCGTCCTTGGATCCGACGCCTTTTCGTACAGCTAGTCCTCCACTCGCGCACTTGTTGCTGCTCGGACGATGCTCGCGAGCACCTCCGATTGTATGTCGACTCTCCGAACCCGCGGCAGGCTCCGAGATCATGCCGACTAGCTGAACTGCCTACAGGCCCGGATAATGGCGCTCTCCACCTGCGACAAAAAACAGAACTCGAGGAACGCCCGATGACGGAAGCCGTAGCAGCCCGTCCCGCCCACGCAACCCTGGAGACGCTCGGTATCCACGAGCTCAATCTCGGTGGTTTCGATGGCGAGTGGTTAGGTTCCGGTCCCGTGCTCGAGGTCTTCACCCCGACCGACGGCTCGCTGATCGGCAAGGTCCAGCAGGTCACCGAGGAAGAGTACGACCGCATCGTCGACCGCGCCCACCAGGCGTTCTTGGAGTGGCGCAAGGTGCCGGCGCCGCGTCGCGGGGAAATCGTTCGACAGATCGGGAACGCGCTGCGAGAGAAGAAAGAGGCGCTGGGCGCCCTGGTGACCCTCGAGATGGGCAAGATCGCCACCGAGGGGCAGGGCGAGGTGCAGGAAATGATCGACATCTGCGACTTCGCTGTCGGACTGTCGCGGCAGCTCTACGGGCTGGCAATGCACTCGGAGCGCCCGGACCACCGGATGTACGAGCAGTGGCATCCGCTCGGAGTCGTTGGCGTGATCACGGCGTTCAATTTTCCAGTCGCAGTCTGGAGCTGGAATACAGCGATCGCGGCGGTTTGTGGTGACAGCACGGTGTGGAAGCCGGCCAGCGGGACGCCCTTGACGGCGGTTGCGGTAACCAAGATCGCCGCGCAGGTTTGCGCCGACAACGACGTCGACCCGGCGATCTTTTCGTTGACCATCGGCAAGGGCTCAGCCGTCGGCGAGCGCATGCTGCACGACCGCCGGGTGCCGTTGATCTCGTGCACGGGATCGTGCGCGGTCGGCTATCACGTTGGCGAGGTTGTTGGACGTCGTCTTGGCAGCACGATTCTCGAGCTTGGCGGCAACAACGCCATCATCGTCACGCCGAGCGCCAACATGGATCTGGCGTTGCGGGCGATTCTGTTCGGCGCCGTTGGTACCGCCGGTCAGCGGTGCACGTCGACACGCCGGATCATCGTCCACGAGTCGGTGCGCGATGAGCTCGTGGCTCGGCTGGTGAAGGCCTACGAGGGCATCATCGTCGGCGATCCGCGTGACCCGCAGACGCTGATGGGGCCGCTTGTCAACCATGGTGCCGTTGACGACATGCAGAACGCCATCGTCCGCATCCGAGAGGAAGGTGGCGAGATCCTTTACGGCGGCGAGAAGCTCGACGGTCCCGACTACCCGGGGGGCCATTACGTGCGGCCGTGTATCGCGAGCGCTCCCAACGAGGCCGCGATCGTCCAGGAGGAAACCTTCGCGCCGATCCTGTACATCATCGGCTATGGCAACGTGGCGGCGTCGCCATCCGAGGCGGTCGACGAGATCTATGAGGCCATAGCCCTGCATAACGATGTTCCACAGGGACTGTCTTCGGCGATCTTTTCGGAGAACATCCGCGAGATCGAGAACTTCCTGTCGCATCGCGGCAGCGACTGCGGCATCGCCAACGTCAACATCGGGACCTCAGGCGCCGAGATCGGCGGGGCCTTCGGCGGCGAAAAAGAAACCGGCGGCGGTCGCGAGTCGGGTTCCGACGCCTGGAAGGTCTACATGCGGCGGCAAACCAACACCATCAACTGGAGCACCGAGCTGCCCCTGGCGCAGGGGGTCACGTTCGGCGATTGACCCGCACCTGGCTAGGTGTGAGTTCTAGGTAGGTTGTTCACGAACTCACCCCTGAGAGCCGAGCGATCGGCGGTGTCATGCCGATGCCGGCGTGGGGACGGTGACGATTGTAGTGGTTGAGCCAGGGCCGTAGAGCTCGAGTACGTCGAGCTGAGGTCTGGTAGCAGGTGCCGTAGGCCCACTGCTCCTTGAGTGTGCGGATGAAGCGTTCGGCTTTGCCGTTGGTTCTGGGGGTGTAGGGCCGGGTGTAAATGTGCCGGATCTCGAGTTGATGGCATAGGCGATTGAAGCGCTTCGAGACGTAGCCAGGCCCGTTGTCTGTCATCACTCGGCGCACCGCTACTCCCATCGAAGCGAAGTGCTCGACGGCTCGCTGCAGGAACGCTGTGCAGGTGTGTTGGTCTTCGGCGGGCAGCACTTCGACGTACGCCACCCGAGAGTGATCGTCGATAGCGACGTGGGCGTTCTCCCAGCCGACGCCGTAGGCCCGCTTGGAGCGGTCGCCGTGGATGCGGTGTCCAGGTCGCCGGATACGGGCCAGTTTCTTCGTATCCAGGTGCAGTAGGTCACCGGGGTGCTCGTACTCGTAGCGAACGATCTCGGGCTTGGGCTCGAGCGCATCAAGCTTGGCGAGTCCGAGCCGCTTCAGCCACGCCGAGACGGTCGAGCGCGGCACAGCCAACCTTCGGCTGATCTGCCAGGCCGTCAGTCGCCGCCGACGTAGCTTGTCGATCTGCCTCACAACTCCAGCGCTTGTTGCGTGCGGACAGCACGTCGGCCGGCTTGATCGATCGAGCAGCCCGGCCTCACCTTCTCGCTCGTATCTATCCAGCCACTTGTAAACCGTTCGAGCCGACACGCCGAGCGCCGCCGCCGTTTCCGTCACGGGCTCCGCCCGCTCCCGGACTCGGCGGACCATCTCTCGGCGTATATACGGCGTCGTGCGGGCGTTACCATGCAGCTGCATCGGGCGCTCCTTCTGAGGTCGTGGAGTCTTTTGAACAACCCCATTGATCTCAGAAGTGAGCCCCGATGTGAACAACCTACTTAGAAAACACAGCTAGGCGTGGGGTTCGTGCTCGCCGAGCAGTGCGTTGAGCCCGACCGCCGTCAGCACCGCCAGGACAACGGCATTCGTCAGCAGCAGGCTCGCGAGATCGGGTAGCGTTTGCAGCCAGTCTGGACCCAGGCGGCTCTGCACATAGAGCGGCAGGCACACGCTGAGCACCAGCGTGACGCCGACCGTCAGTTGGCTCGCCGTGCTCTCGAGCGCCGGAGCGAGAATGCGAATCCCGGTGGCGCAGATCATGGCGCAGACGATCACGAACACGCCGCCGAGCACCGGCCTCGGCATGGCGACGAGCAGCGCGCCGAATTTTGGACAGAGTCCATAGGCGAGCAGTATCAGCGCGGCGACCCGGACGACGTGACGACTCGCCACGCGGGTCGTCGCGATGATGCCGACGTTCTGCGTGTAGCTCGTGCACGGCAGGTCGCCGAGGCAGGCGGCGAGCAGACAACCCAGACCCTCGGCGAAGATCCCGCGGTTCATGTGGCGGTTTTCGAAGCGCTCGCCGGCCACCGAGCAGGTGGCGACATAGTCGCCAATCGACTCGACCATCGAGCCGAAGAAACCCGCGAAGACGGCGAGGGTTGCGGCGAATCCGAGCTCCCAGCCGAAGCCGGGGCCGCCGTACGGAAACAGCCGCGGCAGCTGGAACCAGGGTTTCGCGGACACGAGCGCCCAATCAACCTTGCCCAGCAGGCCGCCAACACCGAGGCCGACCGTCCAGATAACGATGAAGATCGCCGCGCGCGACAGGATGCCGCCGAGCACGTTGCGCCCGCCAACCTGAAGCAACAGAACCAGCGTGATGACGGCCGCCGCGAAGGCGAAGTTGGCGCTCGATCCGTCGCCTACCGAAAGCCTTACCGCGAGCTGGCCGAGCGAGAGTCCGATACTCAGGATGACCACGCCGGATACCACTGGCGGGAAGAGCCGTCGCAGCGAGCCTAGTGTCCTGGAAGCGCCGATCGCCGTCTCGGCCAGGGCACCGAGGAACACACCGCCCCACATCGCCGGCGCCCCCAGCTGTCCCGCCACCGGCGCCAGGGTGCCGATGAGCGTCGCCGACGGCCCCTGGATGATGGGCAGGCGGTTGCCGATCGTCGTCTGGATGAGCGTCGCGAGTCCCATCCCGACGAGGGAGAAGTTGATCAGCTCGGCGCGCTCGCTGGCGTTCATTCCGAGCGCTCCGGCGACCGCCAGCGGCAGCACGAAAGGCGAGATGTCGACCAGCGTGTGCTGCCAGCCGTACAGCAGCGACTCCCACCATGTTGGTGGGCGCTCATCGATGCGGTAGAGGGGTTTGACCCTCATCGGTGCCCGAGTGTACGGCATCGACTAACATGCGCGGCCATGAAGATCGGCGGGCAACATCGATTCGAGGCGCCACGCCGGAGGGTTTGGGAGGCGTTGCTCGATCCCGAGGTTTTGGGCTCCACGCTGCCGGGCTTCGGCAAGCTCGAGCAGACGGCGGAGAACGAGTACTCGGGGTCGCTAGGGATGCGCATCGGTCCGGTGCAGGGCAAGTTCGAGGGCGGCGTGGCGCTCTCGGAGCTGCGCGCACCGGAGTCGTATCGCATGAAGATGTCGGGTCGGGGCCCGGTTGGGTTCATGGAAGGAGAGGGCGAGATTCGGCTCGAAGCGGTTGACGACGGGAAAGCGAAGCCGAGGCGACCTTGATGCGCTACGCCGTCGAAGTGCAGATCGGCGGTCGCATCGCGGGACTGGGGCAACGACTGCTCGAGACCACTGGGCGCATGCTGACCAAGCAGGCGCTCTCGAGCCTCGACAAGGAGATTCAACGACGTGCCGCGAACGAATAGCGCCGCTAACGCTCTCCGGCGAGGTGCGGACCGAGCTGACGCCACGTCGGCGCGGCGGGTCGCGGTCGCGGCTCTCGCACTGATGGCCGGGTTCAGTTCGGCCTGCGCGCCCGAGACCGTGGTGGAGCTCGCATCAAACCAGCCCGGGTCGTCGGATACATCGGAGGTCCCGGACGGGGCGACCGGGCTCGAGCAGGAGTCGGGACGGGCCCTGTTCGATCCCGCCAGCGACGATGACGGCGTGTTGCGCGTGCTCGTCTACCACGACATGGAAGGGCTGGCCGGCCAGGACGACACCGAGACCTTCCGATATTCCCACCCCGACAAGTATGTCAGGGGCCGCCGCTATCTCACCGACGACGTGAACGCGGTGATCGCGGGGCTCTATCAGGGCGGCGCCGATGAGGTTCATGTCGTCGACGCGCACGGCAGCGGCAACCCGGAGCCCGATCTGCTGCTCGACGAGCTCGACGCTCGCGCGCAAATGGTCTTTCGAGAAACCCCCTTCCGTCAGTATGTCGACCTGGTCGAACCGGGGGTCTACGACGCGGTTGCTGTGGTGGGCATGCACGCCAAGACGGGGAGTGGTGGGTTTGCCTCGCACACCTACACGCTGGGCATCGCGATTGAAATGAACGGCATGGAGATCACCGAGACCGAGATCATGGGTTACTCGTGGGGTCGCGTCGGGGTGCCGGTGATCTCGGCTCCGGCGACGATCGGCTTGCCGCCGACGTGGCCACGATGCCGTGGCTCGAATTCGTCACGGTGAAGACGGCCACCAGCGCCTCGAGTGCAGCGCTGCGACCCGTCGAAGAGGTTCACGCGGAGATGCAAGGTGCCGCCGCACGGGCGATCGGCAATCGCGCTGCCGCTCGAGCCATGACGCTCACCACGCCCATCGATGCCGCCGTGCGCGTGGTGGCGCCAGCGAGCCTCGCGATGCTCGACGGCGTTCCTGGCATCGACTACGCCGACGACACGGTGCGTTTCGTCGCCACCGACTACCAAGCGGCCTACGACGGCGCCATCGAGCTCATCACGGTGGCCCGCGGCGGCTATCCCAGGGTGCTCGTGGAGACCGTCCGAACCCTCGAAGAGGGTGACAAGCTGATGCTGGACTACTCCAACGCTTTGTTTGCGCGCTGGCTCGACTTCGAGTCGGGGCGCTGGCCACCAGAGGGCCCGCCACTCGAGGGCCAGGGCCAGAGCGGCGACGCTTCCCGTCGCTATCACGGGGCGAGCTGAGTGCCGGCGAGCCAACTCACAAGGGCAAGTTGTTCCGCCGTACTTGGCTCGGTGTGCGCGGCGTTCCTGGTTGGCTGCGGCACCGCGCAGGCGCCGCCAATCCCAGCAACTCCCGACCCTGCCGCGCCGCGCCTCAACTCCACGACGGGCGACGCCGCTACGCTCGACGCCGAGATCGCGACGATTCTCGCCGGCTACCAGTCGGGCATCGAGGTCAGTGTGTGGGTCGGTGGCGTCGAGGACGAGGCCTGGTATGAGCGCAACGCGGATGTCTGGCGAGCATCCGCGAGTGCGATCAAGTCGGCTTATATGGTCGAGTTGTTCGACATGGTCGGGCGCACGGCCGACGACGCCGGGCTCGAGATGGGGCTCGACCAGCGGCTCGACATCGTTGCATCGGTCGTCAACGACGCCAGTCATCCTGCCGTGGTGCATTTCGACGACGCCCAACGGGCGGAAATCAAGAGTCACCTCGAGTTTGCGGATACTCGGCAGATCGCGCGCACGATGATTCGCGGCGATGATGTGCCCAATGTTGTCTACAACGCAGCCGCTAACGTTGTGACGGCTGCTCTCGGTGGCCCGGAGCGAGTTACCGAACGGCTCCGGGCTCGGTCTCCGGAGTGGGCGGCAGGCCTGGCGTCGCGCCGCTACATGCTCGCTGCTCGCCACGTCACCGGCGACAACGAGGCGACAGCGCGAGGGCTTGCCGCTGTTCTACGGGGGATCGCGGCGGGCAACATCCCCGGGATCGACCCGGCTCTCTACGAACCGATGCGAGAGATCCTCCGTGCCGGTGACGATCCGGAGCTCGGCCGCCAGTACGCCAAGGGAGGCTCTCTCACGAGCGACCCGCAAGTACGCATCAATACCGGGTTCTGGGAGAAAGGCGACGACGTGATCGTCTACGTCGTCATGCTCGAGCGCCTCGACCCGGGCGAGCTGAGCCGCGAGGAATCGTATCTGCAGCTCGACGAAGGCCTGCTCGGCGTGACCGCTGCCGTTGTCGCGGCCGCAGCCACGGCTCTACGCCCGCAATAGACCGAAATCGGGCCGGCAGGCGGCCAGCGTGAGCCCGCTAGCCGGTGATGGTGAGCGGTGAGTCGAGTCGCGCCCACGCCTTGCGGAAGGCGATGTGGGTGTGGGCCAGATCGTCGCGCGAGGGAATTACGTCGAGCAGGAAGCGGCGGCAGCCGGCCTCCATGAAGCCTCGTAGGTGCCGCGCGACGGCACGGTAGTCGCCGACCAGATACGGGCACCAGCTGTGGCCGCTCTCGAACGGCGTCATCCAGAGCGTCTGATTCCCCTCGTCGTGACCGAGCTCAGCGAGTTGTCGGAGCCAAGCCGAGTCACTGAGGGTGGCCGCGAGTCGGCGGTGCACGCGAGTGGCTCCGTGGGTCGGGAAGCGGCGATGAGCGACATCCCACGCACCTGCTTCGGTGTCGCGCGCCACCACACCCACGCGCATCGTTGAGGCGTCCGCGGGCTCGTCGGTTGGTCGAGGCGACCCGATGGTGGGCAATTCGATGGAGGTTGCGTGAAGCGTCAGCGTTGCGCGCTTGCCGGTCCGTGAGCTTGCCGCCATGAAGAACTCGGGGTGCAGGTCAATCGGAATGTTCGCGGCCAGGCTCGGATGCGACAGTTGGTAGAATGAGCCCTCGTACACGGTGGCCTCCGAGTCGGTCAGTAGCTGCCGCACGATGGTGCCGAACTCGACGAGGCGGTCGTAACGTGCCTCGCGATTGAGCGGGTCGCTCGGCGATGTACCGTGCTCGCACAGCCCTCCGGCGGTGAGATGCAGGTGAACGCCCCTCTGGTGCAGTCTCGCCAACGAAGCGACGCGGTTTGCCACGGCCCAGGGAGGCTCGTTCCCCGGCTGTACCGTGATCATCGGGCGAATGTGCTCCGTGTGCTGGAGTACCACCTGAGCCACGAGCCAGGGATCGGGCAGGTGGTAGCCGGCGCCGATGAGAAAGCCGGCGTGACCAGTCTCTTCGCTCATCCGGGCCGCGTCGACGACCGCTCGGAAGTACGAGTCGGTGTCGTCCTCGGCGGATTCCGGGCAGGTCGCGAATAGCTCGAGTTCATGCATAGCGCAGGTCACTGGACAGGTGACGGGTCTCCGTTGCGGGCTGATACGCAGCGTAGACGTCGATTCGAGGCCGAGACAATCCGAAAAGTGCTCGAGCTCGGCGAGCGCGGACGGACGCGTCCAGAAGCGCGCTCCGATGGCATCGCCGTTCGGACACCACGACCTGCCGGGGGGCCGGGCTGGTCAGCTCAGTCGAACAGGCGGAGAGGCCGCGGTGCGGCAGTAACCGAATCGACGCATGCCGCCGATTCGTTGTGCGGACTGTTCACCAGCGCGCTCACCGGACGCGTTTCGATGCGGTCGGCTCGACACGGTTGTAGCAGGTCGAGCAGGGTGCTCGAGGGCGTTTCCGGGTTGAGCCAAGCCTCGATCGACTGTCGCTCGAGGATGGCCGGCATGCGACCGTGGATCTCGGCTACACGTTCATTGGCGGGCACGGTGATCAGTGTGCAGGACTCGACACGGGTGTCCTTGCGCCGGTTACGCCAGCTGGCCCACAGCCCGGCGATGGCGAAGGGCTGCTCGTCGGCGAGATGAAGGAAGTACGGCTGCCGCCTGTTACTCGAGCGGCCGCCACCGCCATCGTCGATTCGCTGCCACTCGTAGAACCCATCGGCCGGCACCACGCAGCGCCGCTGCCGGAAGCTGTCGCGGAACGCCGGCAGACTGTCAACCGTTTCGGCACGCGCGTTGATCATGCGACTGCCGATCTTGGCGTCGTCGGCCCAGTGGGGAATCAGCCCCCAGCGGCGCTCCCTCCATTGGCGCCTACCGTCTTCCGCACCGTCGACGTCAATCGTGCCGACCGGCTGCGTGGGCGCGATGTTGTAGCGCGGCACCATCTCGGAGAGCGAGTCGAGGCCGAAGTAGTCGGCGAGGATGTTGGCGGGCGAGCGGAGAGTGAAGCGACCACACATGATCAGGCAATAGTAGAAGATACGGCCTCATGCGAGAGGCCACGGTTGCCGCCGGTGTGGCGGGCGAAACAGACGAGGGCGAACGGTCGCCTCCAGCCGGTCGTGGCTGGGACGCGCTCGAGCCCGATCTCGAGGAGATGCGCTGTCTCGTCGACACCGCCGTCGCCCGTGTGCTGCCGCACATCGCGTCACTCGGCGAGCAGCGCGCTGCCAACGTCGATGGCGCAGAGGAGGTGGCGCGCGCGCTCCGCGAGTCGGTTCCTGAGCTCGGATCCGATCTGGGCCCGCTGCTCGAGCTTCTTTTCGACCGTGCGATCCCCAAGTCGTTCAACACGGCGTCGCCCGGGTACCTCGCCTACATTCCCGGGGGAGGCCTGTTCGCCTCGGCGCTAGCCGCCTTCATCGCCGACGCGGTCAACCGTTACGTGGGTGTGTTCGCCGCCGCCCCCGCACTGGCGCAGCTGGAGGCCAACGTCGTGCGCTGGTTCGGCGAGATCGTCGGCTATCCGCCCGAGGCACGCGGTTTTCTGACCTCCGGCGGGTCGCTCGCCAACTTCTCGGGCATCGCCACGGCACGGCGCGAGCGCTTGCCCGACGATTTTCTGCGCGGCACGATTTACGTTTCCGACCAAACTCACCACTCGGTGCTCAAGGCCGCGATGCTCGCAGGGTTCCCGCCCGGGAACGTACGATCGGTCCCCAGCGACGAGGCTTTTCGTGCGCACGCCGGCGCGATGGCCGAAGCGATCGCGCGCGACCGCGCCGATGGCTGGCAGCCCTTCCTCATTGTTGGCAACGCCGGCACGACCAACTCTGGCGCCGTCGATCCGCTGCCCGAGCTTGCCGATCTGGCGGCTGCCGAGAGTCTCTGGCTGCATGTTGACGCGTCGTACGGCGGCTTTTTCGCGATGACCGAACGTGGCCGCAATTTCTTGCAAGGTCTCGAACGAGCCGACTCGCTCGTGCTCGACTCGCACAAGACGCTTTTCTTGCCGTATGGATCGGGCTGCCTGCTGGTGCGTGATGGCGAGGCTCTGCGGCGCGCTCATTCGGTGAGTGCCGACTATATGCCGACGATTCAAGACGACCCCGACCTGGTCGATTTTTGCGAGATCTCGCCCGAGCTCTCGCGCGGCTTCCGCGGCCTCCGCGTCTGGCTGCCGATGAAGTTATACGGCCTCGGCTCTTTCCGAGCAGCCCTCGACGAGAAGTTAGACCTCAGCGACTGGATCGCGGCGCGGCTGACGGAGACCGACCACGTCGAGATCGTTGCGGCTCCTCAGGTCACGGTCACCGCGTGGCGCCTGGTCCCACCAGGGATCGACGGCAGTGATCGGGCCTCGCTCGGAGTGCTCAACGGGCTCAATCGCGACCTCATGGCCCGCATCAACGCGCGCGGGCGGGTGTACCTCACAGCCACGTTGCTCGATGGAGCCTTCGTCATTCGTGTTTGCGTCGTTTCGATGCGGACTCACATGGATCGCATGCAAATGGCGCTCGACGACATTCGGGCGGCAATCGCTCAGACTCTCGAGGATTTCGAGCGAGGGGAGAGCTCCGACACCGTCGACAATCTCGAGTCCGCCGCGAGTGTGCAAACACCCGCAATCGATTCCGCTCCGTGAGCGCGCTTGCGCTCGCGACACCGGCCCTACTCCTTGGCCTGTCGGCTCAGGAGGCCCCGATGCCCCAGCAGCAGCGAGACGATCTGGTTTCCGTGACCCGCGCGGTGATGATCGCCGCTGGCAACTGCGCCCTGATCACGCTCGACGAATCTGGACAGCCGAAGGCCCGGGCCATGGATCCGTTCCCTCCTGAGAGCGACCTGACAGTCTGGATGGCAACGAACGGCGGCACACGGAAAGTCGCCCAACTCCGCGCCGACCGGCGGGCCACGCTCTACTACCTCGATCGCGCGGGCGGCGGCTACGTTACGCTCATAGGCAGTGCTCGTATCATCGACAACCCCGATGACAAGGCGAGCCACTGGAAACCCGAATGGGACGCCTTCTATCTCGACACCAACCGCGGCGACGACTACGTGCTCATCGAGTTCACGCCGGAGCGGGCCGAGATCGTAAGCCTCGAGCACGGCATAGCCGCCGAGCCGATGGGCTGGAAGCCCGCGATCGTGACGTTCGAGGGCTCCAGGCCCAACTAGGTACTGGCGCAGACTCCGCTGCGGATCGGAGTCGAGCCGCGATCGAGGGAAGTCAGCCCTGGCTCGGAGTGGGCGGCATCACGAGAGCTCGTGAGCGGGTCAGTCGCCAGCCAGGCGGTCGCGGTACGCGACCACCCCGGAGAGGCGCTCCGTGAGTCGCGGGGCGATCCCTTGCAGGAGCCGCATAGCTCGCACCGGCGGGTAGGGATAAATATCGGCCGTTCCGCGGGCAACTCCCCGAACCGTGCAGACGGCGACGTGCTCGGCTGTTTGCTTGCCTGAGGTGCGGCTCGAGAAAAAGCGGCGAGACTCCTGGCCCTCCATGTGGTGCGTGGCGGCTTCGAGGAACTCGGTCTCGGTGCCCACGGGGTACACGCAATGCACGGTGATGCCCGTCTTCTGCAGCTCGAGTCGGAGCGCCTGCGCCATGCCGACGTTGGCGAACTTCGTGCCGCTGTAGACGGCATTGAACGGCATGCCGATGACGCCCGCGCCCGAGGCGATCTGCACGATCGCCCCGGCGCCTCCACCTGCGCTTTCACCTTGACGGCGCATGATCGGCACGACCTCGCGAATCGTGCGCAGGCCGCCGATGACATTGAGGTTGAAGAGAGCCATGGCGTCGGCGACGGGCGCCGTCTCGAGGGGCCCCACCATTCCGGCGCCGGCGTTGTTCACCAGGATGTCGATTCGTCCCCAGGAGTCGACGACGGCCGCGACCGCGGCGGCGACGCTGTTGTCATCGGTGACGTCGCCGGCGACCACGAGCGATTCGCCGCCCACGCCGTCGATCTGCGCTGCCAGCTCCTGCAGTCGCTCGCGCCGCCGCGCCAGCAACGCCACCTTGCCGGTGCGGCGGGCAAGCTCAACGGCGATCGCCCGGCCGATGCCCGCCGACGCTCCGGTAACGAGAGCCACTTTGCCGGCCAGATGTTGGTACGCCATCGCTACCTCTCAGTCAGCGGCGTGCCGCCGCATGGTCACACCTTCAGATCGCCGGCATCGGAGCGTTCTGCAGCTCTCGCCGGCTGCGATCGAGCGCGGCCAGTAGCTCGGCCGAGAAGAGCAGGACGAAGGCGGCGTAGTAGATCCACAGCATGAAGATCAGCGCCGCGGCAGCCGAGCCCGTGAACGTGATCTGTGAGGTTGCGTAGCCCAGGTAGTAGCCAAAGCCGACGCGCGCAGCACGCCACCCGAGCGTTCCCACGAGCGACGAGACGATGATCGATCTCGGTCTCGTTTTCAGCGGTGGCAGCGCGTACAGGATCACCATGAAGACCAGCGCGTCGAGCAGGAACGACGACAGCAGGGCGCGATATGGCAGGTTGTCAACGAAGGTGATCGCGCGCGTCGCGGTCGGCTGATCGACGCTGCGCAGCAGCGACATGGCGGTGTTGAAGAAGAACCCCAGAATCAGTAGCACCGCCGCGCCGAGTGCCACCAAGCGCGGCTTGATGGTGCCCCAAATCGGCGGGTGGGTGGTGTGGAAGATGCGGTCGAAGGCGGTCTGCACGGAGGAGAACACCAGCCCCGAAAACCAGATGGCGACGACGAGCGACACAATCCCGATGCTCGTACTCTGCCGCATCATCGTATCGACGGCGGCGTCGAGCTGGGGTGCAAACTCAGGCATCACCACGCCAGCTCGCTGCAACTGGGTGCCGATGGCCGAGGCTGGCTGGCCGATCAGCCGTGTGACCACAGCGGTGGCGAGTCCCACGAAGGGAACAATCGACAGCATCGCGTAGAAAGAGATCGCGGCGCAGTCGTTGAAGCAGTTGTGCACCCAGAAGCGCTTGGCTGCCGACAACAGAGCCAGGCCGAACGCCCGTGCTGCCTCGAGTAGGACGGCCAGCCGCGGCACGATGGGCCTCTGTTTCTCGGCTCGGGCTCCAGACTCTTGCCCAGGGTACTTAGTGCGCTGGCTGCGCGGCGGCCTCCGGCTCAGCCTGCTCGGTGTCGGCAGCCGCCGAACCCGTCGTGGCCAGCATCTGCTGGATCTCGCCCTTTTGGAACATCTCGATCAGGATGTCGGAGCCACCGATGAACTCGCCGTCGACGAAGATTTGCGGAATCGTTGGCCAGCTGGTCATCGCGCCAAGCGCCGCTCGATAGCCGTCGAGATTCAAGAGAACGTTGGTGGCGGTGAAGTCGACGCCGATGGCGCGAAACACGTCGCAGGAGGCCTTTGAAAACCCGCACTGCGGCATGTCGGGTGTGCCCTTCATGTAGAGGTGCACGCGGCTACCGGCGATTTCTTGTTTGATTTGCTCTTGCAGGGCTTCGATCATCTTCAGCTCTCTGGTATCGAGTTACGGGAGGTTGTTTTTGGGAATCTTCGCGGCGGTCCTGATTTGCAGGGCGTGTACGGCGTTCGTCATGTGATCGCCCACCGCCCGGTAGACAATTTGGTGCTGCTGCACCAGCGGCTTGCCCTCGAACACCGGCGACACCACCTCCACGCGGTAGTGATCGCGCGTGCCCGTCAGGTCTGTGACCAGCACCTGGGAGTCGGGGATGGCCGCTTCGATGATGCGCTGCAGCTCGAGCGGCTCGAGCAGGCGGCGCATCTCGGGGCCCTCCGACGAGTCATGCGGCTGAGGCGTTGAAGCGTCTTCCATCGACACATTCTACTCGCGGCTACTGCGCTCGGTAGACAACTTTGCCGCCCACGATGGTGTAAAGCGCACGAGCGCTCAGCACTTCCTCGGTGGGCACCGTAAGGATGTCGGCCGACAACACGGTCAGATCGGCGAGCTTGCCAACGGTGATGGAGCCCTTGATGTCCTCCTCGAAAGCGCCGTACGCCGCGTTAAGGGTGTAGCTGCGTAACGTTTCTTGCCGCGTCAACCGCTGCGACTCGTTGAGAACCTCGCCGTTGTTCATGACCAGGCTGAAGGTGGCGGCGAACGAGGCCATCGGGTCGATGCGCTCTACGGGGACGTCGGTGCCATTCATGATGATGGCGCCGGAGTCGGTGAGGGCGCGGAATTGATAGGCGCGTTCCTGGGTGCGCTCGTGGCCCAGACGATCGGGGGTCCAGGGGCCGTCGGAAGTGGCGTGGACGCCTTCCATCGAGGCGATCACGTTCATCTCATCGAAGCGCGGTACGTCGCTTGGCGCTAGCAACTGCGAGTGCTCGATGCGAAAGCGCGCGTCGCGCGCCGCCTCGGGATCGGCCTCGAACGCGGCTTCGTAGATGTCGAGCACGGTGCGGTTGGCGCGATCGCCGATGGCGTGAACGCACAGCTGATACCCGTGCTCGAGCGCCAGAGCCGCGACGCGTTCGATGCGCTCGATGGGTGTCGTGTTGAAGCCGGAGGTGCCGACGTCGTCCTCGTAGGGCTCGAGCAACCAAGCGCCTCGCGGGCCGAGCGCGCCGTCGATGCCGAGCTTGATCGCCCGGACCGTGAGGTGATCGTCGCCGAGTCCGATGGCTCGCAGGCGAGGCAGCAAGTCGGGCATCTCGTCGACACCGGCCCGCAGCATCACGTACAGCCGGATGTCGAGCTCTCCGTCCGCGAGCGCGTCCTTGTAGAGGTCGATGGTGTTGGCGCCCGCGCCTGCATCGTGGAAGGTCGTGATGCCGTTGCGGATCGTTTCGCCGATCGCCAGGCGTAGCTCGTGTCGCGAGCGCTCGTAGCGTTGTTCTTCATTCAGCTCGGCATCGGCCTCCGCACGCGCGCTTCGAATCAGGCGCTGGGCCGTTTCAACGAAGATTCCCGTGGGGTTTCCGTCCTCGTCCTTGATGATCTCCCCACCGGGTGGCGACTCGGTGTCGGGGGTCACGCCGGCCAGCTCCATCGCCTTGGCGTTGGCGAACCCGGCGTGCCCGCTGGCGTGCGTCAGGTACACCGGGTTGTTCGGCGTGACTTCGCTGAGCCAGTCGTGTGTCTGGAATCCACGCACCACGGGTTCGGGTACCCGGTCCCACTTGCTCTGGTGCCAGCCTCGACCCAGTAGCCAGGCGCCGGGCTCGAGGTCGGCGACCGATTGTTCAACACGCACGACGATGTCCTCGTACGACGTCGAGTCCATCAGGTCGAGGTTCATCAGCGATGAGCCCAGGCCCATCAGATGGCCGTGCCCCTCGATCAAGCCCGGGATCACGAGCCTGCCCTCGAGGTCGATCACCTCGGTGTCTTCTCCGACGTACCGCTCGATCTCGGCGTCGCCGCCGACAGCCTGGATGGTGTCGCCCAACACAGCTATTGCCTGCGCCTCCGGCAATTCATCGTCCACCGTGACGACCTTGCCGTGCAGCAACACCAGGTCGGCCGGATCGGGCGGCGGTCCGGGGTCGGCGCATGCGAGGGCGGCGAATCCGAGCATCAGCGCCGCGGCTCCGCGGGTCCAAGCGCCTCGGTTTGGCCGTGGAGACCGCCTGGCAGCGTGTGAGGTGCAGGGCGGAGGGGACAACAGAAGGGGTGTGGCGGCCGTCATCGATCGGTGCTTCTCGTGGGTGGCCTGCGCCGGCGTGGCGCGAGCCGGTGTGGCCCAGCGGCTTCGGATGCGGCCGGAGTCTAGCAAGAACGGGGCGGCGATTGCACGGAATGCGCGGCTTCCTCGGGAGACGAGATTTCTCGTCGACGATAGCCATCCAGGTATCGGATTGATTAATAATAGTCAGACATGCTAATTATTACATAGATAATCATGTCCAAACTTAACTAGGCTTATCCGGAAATATCCAAAAATGTCCGGACCTGGCTAGGCATGTCAAAAATGTGCAAAAGATTCTTCCCGCCACAGGTCTGCTTGCCTTCGGCGCGCCTGGCAACGACGGCTCCCTACGGGGCTGCCGACGGACTGCCGGCTCCCAAGGTGCTGTCGCTCGCGCAGGACGAGGAGGGATATGTATGGGCCGGCACCACGGCGGGGCTGGCACGTTTCGACGGCAGCGCCTTCCGCGTCTTCACGACCGCCGACGGACTCCCGGGCAACCGGGTCGGGGCGCTCGCGTCGCTTCCGGGAGGCGGCGTGGTGGTGGGCACGAGCGACGACGTGATGCTCTTCGCTCCGCGCTCGGCATTGTCTGCGCCGGCGGGACAGGGCGACCGACGGGTCGCGGAGGCCGCAGCCTCGGCCGGTGGTGATGAGGCAGCGCCCGACGGTGGTTCTCGCGATCTGTCCGACAGCGCCCGGGATGCGTCGACCTACTGGACAGACGGCTTTGGCTGGTCGGGGGTTGGGCGCGTGGACGCGCTGGTGGTCTCGGACTCAGCGACAGACGAGCCCGGTGGCGAGGTCTGGGCAGCGACTTCGACAGGGCTCTGGCATCTGACGGCCGACGGGGCGCGCCTCTTGGGGGGCGCCGACGGCGTGCCTTCCGACCCCGCCAGATCCTTGCTGCTCGATACGGCCGGACGATTGTGGGTGGGGTCCTCCGCCGGCTTGGCGGTGCTCGACCGCTCCGCCAGTCGTCTTCGCCAAATCGAGATGTCCCGATCCGACCGAGCGGCGCAGTCCCCTGTCGTGGCGCTCGTCGAAGACGACGCCGGCGTCATCTGGGCGGGGTCCGCGGGCGGGCTGGCGAGGCTTTCGCCAGGTGGCGATCGGCTCGAGCCGATCCAAGCGCGGGAGTGGGGAGGCGAGTTGCTCGGTGCCGCCGAGCGACCGCCAGTCGTTGGCGCCGCAGTGCGTCAGTCGGACGGGTCGTTGTGGCTGGCGACGAGTCAAGGCGTTGTCCGGCGGCATCGCGGCCGCTTTGAGAGCGTGGAGCTCGTTGGCGTTCCGGGTCAGACGTCGAGTCTCGCGAACGCCCTTCTGGTCGATCTCGAGGACAACATCTGGGTGGCCACGGACGAAGGAATGGTGCATCTGACGAGGCGCGACTTCGCTCACTTCACGCTGGCCGACGGTTTGCCGCATCCATCCGTCATCGACGTCGCCGAGGATTCCGCCGGCGCGATCTGGATATCGACTCCTGGCGGTGTGAGGCGGCTAACGGCGTCGCCGCATCAGGTCGGCTTCGATGTGGGCACGGTTCCCGGGCTCGAAGGAACCACAGCCGACTCCGCGGCGGCGCAGCCCACGACAGTGCTGCTGGGACGCCCAGATGGCTCGATGCTCCTCGGCACCGAGAGAGGCCTCGTTCGCCGCCGCTCCGGGAGGTTGCGTCAGCGTTGGGGCGTCGCCGATGGCCTGCCATCCGAGAAGGTCACGGCGCTTGCAGCCGCGTCGGGTGACGACGTGTGGGTGGGGACATCAGCCGGCCTCGCGCTGCTGTCCGCTGGTCGACTGACGAAGCCGTCGGGGAGCGAAGATCTCGACGGTGTACGGATTGCCGACTTGGTGGTCGATTCCAGGCAGCGGCTGTGGGTTGCGACCAAGGCGAGGGGCATCTTCCGTCAGAACGGGTCGCACTTCTCTTCAATCGAGGACGACAGCGAGCTCGAGAGCACTACCGTTTGGTCGCTGGCCGCGGGCGACGACGGCTCCGTGTGGGCGGCGACCAACGGACTCGGTGCGCTGCGGTTTTCCTCCACCGGGGAGATCGTACGTCTCACCCGCGCGCTTTCCGGGCTGGCCAACGATTTCGTCCATCAGGTTGTTGTGGGGAGCCGCGGCCGGGTGTGGCTGTTCACCAATCGCGGCCTCGATCGCTGGGACCCACAAGTGGGGCTCACGCACTTCGATCTGCAAGACGGGCTTGGCGACAGCGCGGGCAACCCGGCAGCAGGACTACGCGACTCCAGTGGGGGCCTGTGGTTTGGCACACCGCGGGGACTTGCGCTCTTCCAAGGCGACCAGAGTGGGCCGTCGGTGTCGGCCGCCCCGAAGGTACTGGTGCGCGCGGTTTTCGTGGATGGCGAGATGGCAGCGTGGCGGCCCGGTGATGATGCGCTGAAGCTGTCTCCCGATGTCAACGACGTGCGCGTGGAGTTTGGAGCGCTGTCATTCCGCGATCAGGAGAGCATGCGTTACTCCTACCGGCTGTTGGGGCGCTCGGAGCGCTGGTCGAGCCCGAGTCGTGAGGTGGGGGTGAGCTTCGCCGGCCTGGCGCCGGGCGACTACACGCTGCAGGTGCAGGCGATATCGCCCGACGGGATCTGGAGCGCGGTGCCCGCGGAGGTGAGCTTCGAGTCAAGTCCGGCGCTCCACGAAACGGCCTGGTTCCGTGGACTGGGTGTGTTGCTCGCGCTGGGCTTGGTTGCGGCCTGGGTGGCGCGTCGCGTTCGCAGCGTCGAGGAAGAGCGGTTGCGGTTGCGTGAGATGGTCGATCGGCGAACACGCGAGCTGGTCGAAAAGAACGCTTTGCTCGAGCGCATGGCGACTACCGATGAGCTCACGAACCTGCCGAACCGTCGCTTTTTCATGGAGAACCTGGAGCGCGAGCTGCGGCGCATGTCGCGCCTTGGCGCGAGCGGGGTGCTGTCGGTGTTAGTCATCGATCTCGACAACTTCAAGTTGATCAACGACCGGCTGGGTCACGCCGCAGGTGATGAGGCGCTGCGCCGCATCGCCGCGCGTCTGGCCTATGGCGTGCGCGCCAGCGATCTGGCCGCGCGTTACGGCGGCGAGGAGTTCGCCATCATGCTGCCGAACACCGGAGTGAACGGTGCCAGCCTCCTGGCCGAGAAGATCCGTGCCGACGTGGAGCGGACGCGGCTGCAGCTCAACGGGGCGCGCGCCCAGGTGACGATTTCGGTGGGTGTGGCAGCCGTCGGTACGCCCGAGCGCTATTCGAAAGAGCTCCACGAGGACCTGGTTCGACGCGCGGACGAGGCCATGTACGCCGCCAAGACGTCGGGAAAGAACCGCTACTGCGTCGACGAGCGGTCGCGACGCGTTACCGCGCCGGTCCTCCAGCCGAGCGATCAGCCGGCTTCGTCGTAGGCCAGTGCGGCGCGCCGTCCGCGCGCCTCGTCGATGGGGCGCAGCAGCACGAGCCCGACAATGAAGAAAACGCTCGTCACGACCACCGCCAGCCGGTGAGAGCCCGTCAGCAGCGTGAGCAGTCCATAGGTCAGCGGTCCGACCACCGACGACGATTTGATCGCCAGGCCCCACAGACCGAAGAACTCGGCTGTCTTCGAGGCCGGCGCGAACAGTGCCACCATCGCGCGCCCCGCCGACTGGCTCGAACCAATCGCCAGGCCGGCCAGGTTGCCGATGACCAACAGCTGCCACTTGTTCTGTACGGCCGCCGCGCCAAGTGCCGTGATCGTCCACAGCACAAGAGTGATGGCGATCGTCTTCTTCGATCCGATGCGATCCTGGATCGGGCCAAACACGAAGGCTCCAGCCGCGGCACTGACGTTGACCACGAGCACCAGTTGGATGGTTTCCTCGGTGCTGAAGCCGAGCGTCTGCTGGGCGAAGACCGCCGCCAGCGTCGTGACCACATTGATCCCGCAATGGTAGGTGAACAGGCAAACGAGCAGCTGGCGCAGGTCGGCGAATCGCTGTGCCTCGTGCCAGGTGTTGCGCAGGCGCGCGAATCCCATCGCCACATACTTCGAGGCGCTGCCGAGCGTGGCTTGCTTGCTGCGCTCCGGCAGCCACAGAAAGGTCGGCAGCGCCGACAGCCCGAAGAGCGCGGCAACAATCAGATTGGTGACCGGTACCGCGTCGACGGTGGCGATACCGCTGCTGTCTGCCCAGCGGAGGTACAGGAGACAAAGACCGAGCGAGAGCAGCCCGCCGACGTAGCCCCAGGCCCAGCCGTATCCGGAGAGCCGTCCGAGATCTTCCGGCGGTGCCAGCTCCGGTAGGAAGGCGGCGATGAGGTTCTCACCGGCGGCGTAGAAGGTGTTGGAAAGGATGATTAGCACCGCCGCAAGCCACAGATCGCCCGGGCCGACCAGATAGAGCGCCGCCGTCGATAGAACACAGAGCGAGGTCGTCCAGGCGAGAAAGCGCTTCTTGGTTGCCGAGAAGTCGGCGATGGCGCCAACCACGGGGGCACTCACCAGCACGAGCGTGTACGAGACGGCCAATGCGAGCGTCCAGAGGAAGGTCGCTTCGGGACGCCCTTCGGCTACAACGGCAACGAAGTAGGCGTTGAAAACCGCCGTGATGATGACGGTGGTGTAGCCGGAGTTGGCGAAGTCGAACGTGCACCAGGCAAACAGCTCTCGCCGGGGCGCCATCTCGCGCGGCGCGCCGCTCAACGCTGCTCGCCGGGGTTGCCCACTAGATGGAGAGCACACCTTCGGTTCGTTTCATCTCCAAGAACGTGTCGACCACCTGTGGGTCGAAGTGGCTGCCTGCGCAGCGGATCAACTCAGCGGTTGCCTTGCCGGCCGACATCGGCTGGCGATATGGACGCGCATGGGTCATCGCGTCCCAGGCGTCGACCACCGCGAAGGCGCGCGCGGAAAGTGGGATCTCGTTGCCCGCGAGGCCCGTGGGGTAGCCGCTTCCGTCGAATTTCTCTTGGTGATGCAGCACCAGCTCGAGCGAAGGCTCGAGGAACTCGATGCCGCGCAAGATCTCGTGCCCGATCGACGGGTGCTGCCGCATTACGCGCCATTCGGCGTCGTCGAGAGGGCCAGGCTTGAGCAGAATCGAATCCGGGATGCCGATCTTGCCGATGTCATGCAGTAGCGCACCTTGACCGGTCACCGTGAGCGATTCGTCATCCTCCACGCCCAAGCATTGCAGCAGGCGCTGGCAGTCGCGCGCCACTCGCTCCGAGTGATGGGCGGTTTCCTGCTCACGGGCGTCGAGGGCGGTAGCCAGCGCTGCGAGCGTTTCGCTGTAGGTCTGTTGCAATCGCCCAAGCGTCTGGCGGAGCTCATGGGTGCGCGCCTGCACCATACGCTCGAGCTTGGTCTGATACAGGCGGTTCTGCAGCAACAGACGCCGACGCTCGAGGGCGTGGTGAACCGCAACGATCAGGTCGTCCATATCGACCGGCTTGACCAGATATTCGGTCGCCCCTCGCTGCAGGCACTCCACGGCAACGCGGCTGCGGTCAACCCCGGTCAGCATGATCACGGAAACGTCCGGATAGCTGGCGAGCACCTCGTCGAGGAAAGAGAATCCGTCACCGTCGGGCATACGCACGTCGCAGATCACCAGGCCGAATTCGCAGACCAGGCTGGCATATGCGTCGCTTCCGCTGCGGTCTGAGCCGGGCCGTGGCATTGCCGACGTGTCGGACCGTTCGGCGGCTGCGTCGCGCAGGATCGCCAGCGCGTCGATGGCGTTGCTCGCCTCCTGGCAGCCGAAGCCGAACTGCGACAGCGTCGCCGCCAGCAGTGCCCGTAGCTCAGGATCTTCCTCCGCCACGAGCACGCGCAGGTACGTATCTTCAACCCGCGGACGTACGAGGAGTTCCAGACCCGATTCCGTTTCCATGGAAACGCATTGTGCCATTCGCGCGCGCGCTTGGCCGTTATCCGCGGCGGCTATCAGCGGCTGGGAGCTCGGGAGCCGGTCGCGCCGCGCCTAGAGCATCGCGCACCGCGTCGGCCAACGCGGCGTTCGTCGAGATGCCCGAGGCACCGCGATAGCTGCGACCGCCATCCCAATCGGTGTAAACACCTCCGGCCTCCTCAACGACGATCTGCAGCGGAGCAGCGTCCCAGATCGCCAGTACCGGATCGACCATCGCCTCGGCGCGGCCCGTGGCGACCAGCGCATGTCCGTAGCAATCGCCCCAGGTGCGAGCCAGCTCGGCGCGATCGCCAAGCCGCTCCCAGCCCTCGCGGTGTCGACTCAACACGCGCTCGGCGTCGGTGGTCAACACGAGCGCCGAGTCGAGGTCGCTGACGCCCGAGACCGCTGCACGGCGGTCGTTCCACCAGCAGCCGGCACCAGCCGCGGCCGAGACGGTTTCGCCAAGCGCCGGGAAATGGATCACGCCCGCGACCACCTTGCCCGCCCGGCAGTCCTCGAGGGCAATCAGAACGCCGTACAGCGGCACACCGCGGACGTAGGAGTTGGTGCCGTCGATTGGATCGAGAATCCAGCGCAGCTCTGCGCCCGGCCGCGTTTCTCCGAACTCCTCCCCAAGGATGCCGTAGTCCGGAAAGCGCTTCTCGATCATGTCGCGACACAGCATCTCCGCACCGCGGTCGGCGGCCGTCACCAGGGTTCGGTCGGGCTTGCGCTCGGTGGCGACTTCGCCCTGGAAGGTCCTCAGGGTCAGATCGCCTGCTGCATGAGCCATCTCTACCGCGAACTGGAGCGACTTATGGTGATCAACTTTATGCATGAATAGGTCCAGATAAATGATCGTGACTAGAACAGACTAACAACGCTTCTAGATATGTATTAGGCGGCTATCACTGCTAAATTCAACGCTCGAGCCTCTAGGGAGTCCCATGGAACGACAAGTAGGCACAGAAATGGCTAGCAACACGTCTGGGCCCGCGGGCGTCGAGAGCGGACCTAACCCGTTGGTACTACTTGCCGAAGACGACGTGAACATGCGCTACGTCCTGCAGTACCTGCTCGCTCGCGAAGGCTACCAGGTCGAGCCCCACGCGGATGGTGAGCAGATCATCACGCGGGTCTCGACAGGGCCTCCGCCGGCGCTCGTCGTTGTCGACGTGATGATGCCATTTGTCGGCGGCATCGAAGTGGTCAAGTCGATCCGCGCGACGCGGGGTTGGGAGTCGGTGCCGGTGATTGTCCTGTCGGGCAAATCCTCGGAGGAGGACATGGTGGCGGCGTTTCGGGCCGGTGCCAACGACTATGTCACGAAGCCGTTCCGACCTCGGGAGTTGATCGCTCGAGTAGGCGCGCTGATTGCCTCGAGCGCTTCCTCGGCGGTCTCGCCGGATGCCTCGACCCGCGTCGCCTAACCGCAGGAGAGTCGAAGCCGTGGTCGCCACTCCTGGAATCATGATTTGGATCGGTCTCTGCGCGGCGGTCCTGGTTGTGCTCTGCACGTCGATCCTACTGGGGACGATTCTCTACCTGCGTGTGAGCAACCAGCGGCGCGCCGCGCGCCGCGAGCTGCATGTTGGGCGGTGGAGGCCGCTGTTCACCGAGGCACTTCTGGAGTACCCGACGAGCATGCCCGAGCTCACCGCCGAGGAGGCCGTCGAGGTGCTTCCCCTGTGGGTGTACTTCAACGAGTTCGTCGCCGGTGACGCACGCGTGAATCTCGCACAAGCGGGGCGCCTGTGTGGAATCGATCTGCACGCCAAGGAGGCGCTGCGGCACGGCAGTGTCCGGCAGCGGTTGATGGCGATCCAGGCGATTGGGCATCTGCACGATCGCGACCTGAGGCGGAGCTTGCGACCGCTGACCAGGTCGACCAATCCATACATCTCACTCGCCGCCGCGCATGCGCTACTGCGCATCAATCCTCGCGAGGCGCTGCCGTTGATCTTGCCCCTGATTGCGTCGCGCGCCGACTGGTCGCCGGCACGCGTGCTTGCGCTGCTGCGTGAGGCTGGGGCGGATGTCGTCACGCAGCCCCTCGTCGAGACCATCCAGCGGGCCGAGGTGGCCTTCCAGCCGTTGCTGATGCTGTACCTCGAGGCGGCCGAGCGGCGCGCCGCCGTGCAGGTGATCAAAGAGATTCTGCTCGCTACCGACGATCAGCAGGTCATCACGACCGGCATCTACCAGCTCGGACATCTGGCACACCCCGACGGACTGTACGTGGTGCGCAACCACCTCGATCACCCGAATTGGCGGGTGCAGTTGCACGCCATCACCGCGGTGGGTCGTCTTGGCACGTACAAGGATGTCGCCATGCTGGCGGGGAAGCTGGCGAGCGAGCGCTACTGGGTGCGATATCGGGCCGCGCAGGCGATTGCGAAGCTCCCCTCCGTGAGCTCACAGGCGCTTGTGGCACTGCAAGGCGCCCAAGTGGATCGATTTGCTCGCGACATCCTCGCGCAAGTCATCGATGAAATGGGCCTGGAGGCGATCGCCGCATGAGCTTCGTATCGACGATCGGCCCCGTTGAGTGGTTCTTCCTCCTCTACTTCGTCGTGGTGAACGGGTTCTATCTGCTGCTCAACTATCTGGCGGTCTTCAGGGTGTTTCGCCACCTCGAGGAGACGAGCCTGGAGCGGTTTCACGTCAGCTACACCGGGTTGGAGCCGCCCATCAGCCTGCTGGTCCCTGCCTACAACGAGGAAGAAACGATCGTCACTTCGGTCTACTCACTCTTGCAACTCGAGTACCCCGAGCACGAGGTGGTCGTCATCAACGACGGCTCGACGGATCGCACGCTGGACGCGCTGATCGAGGAGTTCGATCTCGAGCCAGCCCCCGAGGTGTATCGCCGCCAGCTGCACAGCGAGACGGTCCATCAGATCTACCACTCGCGTGACCATCCGGCGCTGCGCGTCATCGACAAGGACAACGGCGGCAAAGCCGACGCGCTCAACGCTGGCATCAACAACTCTCGGTACCCGTTGTTCTGCAGCATCGACGCCGACTCTTTTCTCGAGCGGCAAAGCCTCAAACGCGTCGTGTTGCCGTTCATCGAGGATTCCACAACCGTTGCCGTAGGCGGAACCGTGCGCATCGCCAACGGTTGCCAGGTACGTGACGGGCACGTGATCCGAGTTGGGCTGCCGTCGCGCATGCTGCCGCTGTTCCAGATCGTCGAATACCTGCGCGCGTTCCTCTTCGGGCGACTGGGCTGGGCGCAGATTGGGTCGCTGTTGGTGATCTCGGGTGCGTTCGGGTTGTTCCGCCGTGACGCGGTCGTTGATGCCGGCGGCTACGATCGCGAGACCGTGGGCGAGGACATGGAGCTGACCGTGCGGCTGCACCACCAGCTACGCGAGAGCGGTCGCCCCTACAAGATCACGTTCGTTCCCGAGCCCATTTGCTGGACCGAGGTGCCACGTGATTTGAAGACGCTCGCCGCGCAGCGTATGCGCTGGCAGCGCGGGCTCACGGAGACTC
Organism: Acidobacteriota bacterium; assembly: GCA_963666215.2. Taxonomy (GTDB): domain Bacteria; phylum Acidobacteriota; class UBA890; order UBA890; family WLXD01. The sequence goes on along the minus strand of CAXWPL010000005.1, from coordinate 1,147,669 downwards.
TCTTCCGCCACCGCGGCATGTTCTTCAATCGCCGCGCCGGTGTCGTCGGTTGGCTTGGCTTGCCGTTCATGCTCTTCGGCGAATGTCTGGCGCCGATCGTCGAGGTTGCCGGCTATCTGTACATGGTGGTCGGCTGGTATCTGGGCTACGTCAGCCCGACCGTGATGCTGCTGTTCCTCGTGGTGGCGATCGGTCTTGGCACCCTGCTGTCGCTGATGGGTCTGCTGCTCGAAGAGCTTTCCTTCAAGGTCTACAGCCGCTCGAAGGAGGTGCTCGTGTTGTTCGCAGCGGCGATGCTCGAGAACTTCGGATACCGCCAGCTCATCGCGGTGTTCAGGCTCGTCGCCAGCCTGCAGTGGCTGTTCGGGGTACGCGGTCGTTGGGGCGACATGCGGCGCTCCGCGCCGTGGCGCTCAGCGAACGCGGAGCCGGCGGCTGTCGAGGATTGAGGATCGCGCGGCCGCGCGAACAGGCGTGAATCCAAGCAACGAATCCCAGAGAAAAGTGATCAGATCCAGGAGGTTGACCATGATCAGCGCTACACCCAAGCCAGCGCGCGCCGCTGGCGTTTCTACCATCTTCGGGCTGCTGGCTGTGCTCCTGCTCTCGGCGCCAAGCGCCGCCCTTGCATCAACTCCAGCGGCGGTGATCTCACCCCTGTTCGTGGCCAGTGCGGCACCCGACGATGCCTTCGACGAGGCGCGACGCCTGGCCTTCGCGGGCGAGCGTGAGGCGGCGCGTGCGCTGTGCCGCGAGATCCTGGCCGCAAAGCCTTCGCACCACGACGCTCGCGTTCTGCTGGGCCGGGTACACGCCTGGGACCGGCAGTACGACGAGGCGCGTGAGCAGTTTCTGATTGTGCTGCGCGCCAAGCCCGATTTCGCCGATGCGCGGGTCGCTCTGGTCGACACCGAGCTCTGGGCCGACAACCCTGGCGGGGCGCTCGACGCGCTCGTCGACGGTCTTCGGCGCCAACCCAACAGCGAGAAGTTCCTGCTGCGCAAGGCGCGCGCCGAACGAGATTTGGGGCGGCTGTCGGACGCGGCAGTGACCCTCGACCAGCTGCTGCGGGTGAGTCCTGGCGATGCGGATGCTGCCAAGCTCATGGAGAGCGTGCGCCAGGTCGGCATGCGCAGCAAAGCTTCGCTGACGTACGGCTTCACCGACATCGACTCCTTCTCGAATCCGTGGCACCAGGCATCGTTCGCTCTAGGACATCGCACGAGCAGGGGCTCGGTGATCGTGCGCGCCAACTACGCCAACCGGTTTCGCGAGGACACGGCACAGTACGAGATTGATGCCTATCCCCGTCTCGCGAAGGGCCTCTACGCCTACGTCAACTACGGCTACTCGTCGCATCGGTTCTTTCCAAAGAACAGGGTAGGTGGCGAGCTGTACGCGAACCTGCCGCACGGCGTCGAGCTGTCGGGCGGGTTCCGCTGGCTGCAGTTCGAGTCGTCGGAGGTGACGATTTACACCGGCACCATCGCGAAGTACCAGGGCAACTACTGGATCTCGCTGCGCCCGTACATCACGCCGAAGTCGGAGGGGACTTCGCAGTCGTACAACCTGACCGTGCGGCGCTACTTCGGCGGCCCCGACAACTACCTGGGCGTTACCGCCGGCACCGGCTCGTCGCCGGGCGAGATCACCAGCACGATCGACCTGGCTCGATTCGACTCGCGCAAGGTAGCGCTTCGCGGCCAGAAGGCATTTGGCGGCTTGTTCATGTTCAAGTTCAGCGCGGGCTACTCGTGGGAGAAGCTCGCCTTCAGTCGTGACCGACGGCAGTTCAACTTCGGCGTCGGGCTCGAGCGCCGCTTCTAGGACTTCTTGAAAGCTGGCGTCGTCATCGGCGCCGTCGAAGAACAGATTACGGCAGGCCACCGACAGCCACGCGACACCATGAAGGGTACGGGGCGATGAGCACAACCTTGATCACGGTCGATCAGCCGCGCGAGCGCTCCAAGCTCGCCTGCTGGGCGACGTTCTTCGCGGTCTGGGGGCCGATCGGCTTCGTTACCGGATCGATGACGCTGCTCGGCCCGGTTCGCTGGTTCACCGAACGAGCGCGCTCGGCGGAGTGGGGCGACGGCGTCGAGAACGTTGGCGTGATGGCCATCATCGGGCTGTTTGTGGTCGGCTCAGCGTTGCTGAGCTGGGTGATCACGCGCCGCCTCGGCTCCAGCGGAATGCACGCGACCGTGGCGACCCTCGTTTGTCTCGTGCTCGTTACCGGCGCCACGATGTGGCTCTGGATGACGCCGGCCGTGATGATCGGCCTGCAGACAACTCAGGTTAGCGAGGTGTCGCGGTTCACCTTCGGCCCGTATCCCGACGCCGACAGGCTGGCCACGCTGCGCGACGAGGGCTACACCGGTGTGATCAGCCTGCTCCATCCCGCGGTGGTCCCATTCGAGCCCAAGTTGCTCGCCGACGAGCGCGCCGCGATCGCTGAAGCGGGTCTGGAGCTCATCCACACGCCGATGCTGCCGTGGGTGAGCGACAACGTCGACTCACTGGCCAAGATCAAGAGCCTCGCGACCTCGGGGACCGGTCGTTACTACGTCCACTGCTACCTGGGCCGCGACCGTGTCGGGGTGGTTCGCAATCTCGTGGAGAGAATCACCAAGCAGGCGCAAACAGACACTGCCGAGACGGCGTACTCGCTCGGCAAAAAAGAAGCGTTCGAACGCGGTCCGATTGTCGAGCTCGAGCCGGGTGTGTTCGTCACTCCGTTCCCCACCGACGAGGAGCTCTTCGCGTTTTACCTGGCCGGCGAGCTCGAGCACGTCGTCTCGCTGCTCGACCCGGACAATCCAGAGGATCGTCCTTGGATCGAGAAGGAGGAGCAGGCGCTCGCAGACTTCGAGGTGCCGTACTCCGCTTTGCCGGTTTCCTGGCAGCGCTACGACCCGCAGGTCGTCCTCGCCGCTGCGCGCCGCGTCAAGCAGCTGCCGCGGCCGCTGGCGGTGCACGCCTTTCTCCCCAATTCGACCGCCACACAAGCGTTCCAGCTCGCCTATGAGAGCGATCTGCCTCCGCTGCCGCCGGAGCTCTTTCGCGAGCCGATGGGTGGCGGGCAGGTCGAGCTGATAGGGGCCAACGTTGCCACGGGTCCGCGTCCCGATGGTCCGGAGTTCGGGACCTACCTGCATCGTCGGGGCGTACGCGGCATCGTTTACCTTGGAGAGCGGCGAGCTGACACCGATGTTGATCGCGAGATCGCCCGGAGTGTTCCGCTCGAGTGGCAGGCGTTCGAGGAGTACTCGACCGAGCTCGTCGGCACTCTTGCGCAGGGCGGGCCCTGGTACGTCTACGGTCCGGCACTCGAAGGGCTGCAGGCCCGCATCGCGCAGGCGCTGCGCGAGGGTCCGCAGCGGCAGGCGCAAGCCTCGACAGTGGCCCCGGCGCCCGGAGTCGCGCATGCCCTCAGCGCAGGCAGCCTGCTGATGGGCTTCATGACCGATCCTGCCGCCACCTACGCCGCGGTGGTCCCGTCGGTCGGCGTGTTGGCCGCGCTGAGCGTGGCGTTCTTGTTCTACGGATTGTTTGCCGCGACGTTGGCCGGCTGGCTACGGGTCACCAAGGGAGTCAAAACCTCCTACACCCGCAAGATCTTCCACTTTCTTATCTTCACGATGGCAGGCGCGATTCAGCTGACGTTGGGGCTTCCGAGCGTCATGCTCTTCGGTATCGTGATCACGAGCTGCGTGATGTTCGCGGTGTGGCGAGGAGACGGCTTCGCCTTCTACGAGTCGATGGCCCGCGACAGCGACCGTCCGCGGCGCTCGCTCTTTATCCTCGTGCCGATGGTGACCACTGCCGCGGGCGGGCTCCTGAGCAACCTGCTGTTCCCGCAGTTCGCCTTCATTGGCTATCTGGTATGCGGCTGGGGGGACGCTCTTGGTGAGCCGGTTGGCGCGCGCTGGGGGCGACACGACTATCGGGTTCCATCGCTCGCCGGCGTGCCCGCCCACCGCACGCTCGAAGGATCTCTTGCCGTCTTTACGGGCGGTTCGGTGGCAGCGATGGCCGGCTTGCTAGCCTTCGGCATGCCGGCGATCACGGCGCTCATGGGTGGTCTTGCATGTGGCCTGTTCGGCGCCGCCGTCGAGGCCTTCAGCAATCACGGGCTCGACAACTTCACGATTCAAGTGGCTTCGTCTGCCGCGGCCTTTCTGCTGCTGGCGTAGTTCGGAAGTCCGGGGATTCGCGAGTCGCCGCCTGGTGGCTGGAGTGGGCGCTCCGTGAGCGGGATCTGCTAGGATTCGCGGTCGGACACGCGGCGCTTTGGCGTCGCCGCCCGATCCATCATGGAAAGCAAAGACGACGACAGTTCGAGATCGTCGGGCCCGGATCCCGCGATAATCGAGGCGCTCGGCGCCAGCGGGAAACCGGAGGCGGCGATCGCGCGCACGGGGTGGGGACTTCCGGGAGCGCGCGCCGCGCTCGTAGGCGGCCTGCTGGCCGCGCTGTCGACTGTGCTGATGCCGTTCCACCTCGGCGGGAGTGGGGGAATCCTCGTCGGGATGGGCTTCGCCGCCGCGGGCTTCGCCTTGGCGGGCGCGTCGATGGCGCTGGGCGCCAACTCCGAGCTTCCGCAGCGCGCGCGTCATCTGCGCTATTGGGCTCTTCTCGGTGCCATGGGCTTTCTGATCTCAGGCGCCGGGCTGGTGGCCGACCTGCTGGATTGGCCGATCTTGCTGAGCGAGATTCTGGCAGTCTCGGCAGTGGCGGCCTGGTGGTTGGTGGTTGGGGGCTATCTTGCGTTCCGGCCGCAGCCAGCGTCGTCGGCCGGTTCTGTGCTCGTCGGCGGGCGCGCTCTGGGCGCCTTTTCGCTCATTTGCGCCAGTGCGGCACTCGCCGCGTTGGCTCTTCAGGTGGTTTGGCAAGCGCCTGACGGCGCCGTGCCCGCGCGCTTGAGCTACCTGATGTGGGGTCCGTGGGGCCTGTGGCTGGCGACCCGATTGGCACGCCATCCGGTTCCCGTCTGATCTCCTTCTGCGAGCGAGCCGCCGGGCTCCGGGCCGCGGCCCACGGCCGACTCGCGTGGTCGCGCGCCTGGGAGTCAACGGCTGACGGGGTCAGGGGCTCCGCTCGACTTCTTTGAGTGCGCTCCTTGCCCCCCGCACGATACGCAGCGCGGCAACCTCGCAGGCAAGCTCCCTTGCCAGAAGCTCGAGCACACGCCGGTTGGCGTGGCCCCCCTCGGGGGGCGCGCTGGTGCGAACCTGGTAGTACCCAGGTGCCAACATCCGCACGCTGTCGCCCTTGGCGCCGGCGTTCACTTTGACCTGAAACCGTACGCGGCCGTTCCTGTTGGTTTTCTTCCAGGCGCGCATGCGCCCCGCTAGGCCCGCATGCGCTCGGGTCGGAAGAAGGGCAGGGCCGCGACCTGCGCTGGCGCTCGCTCGCGCTCGTAGTGCACCGTGACCTCCATCTCGAGCGGGGTCCCGGGGGCAGCGAACGGTGTCTCAACGGTTGCCAGGGCCAGATACTTCTTCAGCAGCGTCGACCAGACGCGCGTCGTGGCACGGCCGACCTGTCGGCCGCCGGAGTAGATCGGCACCGGCTCGCGGCAAGGCTCGAGCGGCAGGTCAGGCATCAGCCCGTCGCGTGCATACATGGTTTGCAGCGGCGCCCACTCGATTTCGAGGCCGACGAACGACCAGGCGCTTCCCGCCTGCCGCTCGCGAGCGAGCGCTTGGCGGCCGACGAACGGTCCCTTGTCGAGCTTGATCGACCATCCGAGCCCGAGCTCGTACGGGCTCGACTTGTCGGCGTCGATGAGCGCGTACTCGGCACCGACGTAGTCGACCCCGATCAGCATGAATCCAGCTTCGATCCTGGCCGTGTCCATCGACATCAGGCCGCATGGCGTGAGCCCATAGTCCTTGCCGCCGCCCATGAGCACATCCCATACTCGCAGCGCGGAATCGGCTTCGAGCCAGATCTCGTAGCCGAGGTCGCCGGTGTAGCCCGTGCGGGAGATCATCACCGGCGTGCTGCCGATGCGCGTGTGAAGAATGCGGAAGAAGCGCAACGCCGCTACGTCGGGCTCGCCATCGGTGACTGCCGCGAGGATCGAACGCGACGTCGGGCCCTGCAACGACAGCGCCGCGATGCGCGTGGAGACGTCCTCGATCTCGGCCCGAAGCCCAACGCTGTTGCGATGCAGCCAGGCGAGTGCCGGTTCCGCGGCGTTGACCTGAAAGCGCTCGTCCTCGAGGCGGAACACCGTGCCCTCTTGCACCAGATGCCCAGCGTCGTCGCACCAAGGAGTGTAGACAGCCTGCCCAGGCTCGATTTTCGAGAAGTCGCGTGTGAAGACGCGATCGACGAGGCGCTGTGCGTCGCGTCCTCGGACCTCGTACTTGAACAGCGGCGAGACGTCGATGAGCGCCGAGGCGTTTCGGATCGCCGCGTACTCGGGATGGTGGAACTCGTTGTAGTTGGCGGCGACGTAGTAGCCCGACCACAGTCGCCAGTCCATGGCGTGCGACAGAGGCAGAGTGCGTGGATGAAAGGGAGTTCCTATTGCCATCGATTTTGAAGTCTCGCAGAGTGAGGCTGCGGCCTTGTTCGGGCCGCGACGAGGTGGCCGATACGGTACGATGCTGCCGCCTCGAAAGCGATTATTTCGCTGCCCTCAGGGCTGCCCTTCCTCGCGGGACGTATCCGACCCGCTGCTACTGTCGCCGGTGCCACTCGTGACCCGCAAGTACGACGCGATCATTGTCGGCGGAGGGCACAACGGGTTGATCTGCGCCGCCTATCTGGCGCGTGCCGGCCGATCTGTTCTGGTGCTCGAACGCCGCCACCTGGTGGGCGGCGCCGCGGTGACCGAGGAGGTGTACCCGGGCTTCAAGTTCTCGGTGTGCTCCTACGTCGTGAGCCTGCTGCGACCCGAGATCATCAGCGACCTCGACCTGCCGAAGTTCGGTCTCGAGCTGCTGCCGCTCAACGGCACGCTCACACCGATGGCCGAGGGCGACTATCTGATGCGATGGCACGATGCCGCTGAGACGCATCGCGAGCTGCATCGTCACTCGCCGCTCGACGCCGACGCCTACGGGGAGTTCGGCCGCACGCTCTATCACATGGCGAAGGCCGTGCGACCGATGATGTCGACCATACCCCCCGACGCTACCTCTGCATCGCCTCTGAATCTGGCGCGTCACGCCCGGGTCGGACGTTCGTTCATGCGTGAGGGCGCTGGCCAACTCAACGAGCTCGCCAAGCTGATGACGATGAGCTCGGCCGACTATGTCGATCGCTGGTTCGAGACCGAGGCGCTCAAGGGCACGCTCGCGTCAAGCGGCATCATCGGCACCTTCTTGGGACCGCGCTCTCCGGGCTCCGCCTATGTGATGCTGCACCACTACATGGGCGAGCTCGACGGACAGTTTCGCGCCTGGGGACTGCCGCGCGGCGGCATGGGTAGTGTGTCGGAGGCCATCGCGTCCTCGGCGCGAGGTTTCGGCGCGGAGATACGCACCGAGGTCAGCGTCGATCGCGTGCTGGTGCGCTCTGGGCGCGCCGTTGGCGTGGTGCTCGAGAACGGCGATGAGCTGCAGGCAGGCTGCGTGGTTTCCAGCCTCGACCCGCGACGCACGTTCGGCAGCTTGGTTGGGCCCGACCATCTCGACGAAGACTTCCTGGAGCAGGTGGCTCGTTACAAGATCCGTGGCTCCTCAGCCAAGGTGAACTTGGCGCTCGACGGGTTGCCGGAGTTCACCTGCCTCGAACGGTTGCGCGGGCCGGGGCACATTCCTCGACTCGAGTACCTGCGCGGGGCGATCTCGGTGAGCCCCTCCGTGGACTACCTCGAGCGCGCCTACGACGACGCCAAATACGGTCGCTATTCGCGTCGGCCCTATATGGACGTCGTGATCCCTACGCTCGCCGACCCTTCGATGGCGCCGCCCGGCAAGCACGTAATGTCCTGCTTCGTTCAGTACGCCCCGTACGACCTGCGCGAGGGGCACTGGGACGACTGCCGCGACGGGCTCGGCGACGCCGTTCTCGATACGCTCGCCGAGCTGGCGCCCAACATCCGCGAGCTCGTGCTGCATCGGCAGGTGGTTACGCCGCTCGATTTGGAGCGCACTTTCGGACTCACCGAGGGCAACATCTTCCACGGTGAGCTCACGCTGGAGCAGCTCTTCTTCCTGCGTCCCCTCGCTGGCTGGGCCGACTACCGCACGCCGGTTGCGGGGCTGTACATGTGCGGTTCGGGAACACATCCCGGCGGCGGCGTGATGGGAGCGCCTGGCAAGCTTGCCGCCGAGGTTGTCTTGGGCGACGTGTCGTGAGCTCGCGAGTCGACGTCGTTGTCATCGGAGGCGGGCACAACGGGTTGGCGTGCGCCGCCTACTTGGCTCGCGCAGGTCGCAGGGTTCTCGTGCTCGAAGCACGCGACCGTCTCGGTGGTACGGCGGAGACGGTCGAGTTCCACCCCGGCTTCCGTTGCTCGGCGGTGTGGCCCGGCGTGGGAACCCTGCATCCACGGGTCCACTCGGAGCTGGCGCTCGACTCTCATGGTCTCCGCCTGCTGCCAACGGGGCCGTTGACGGTGATGGGCGAGGATGGCCAGCAGCTGAGCGCCCAGCTGCAGGCCGACGGCGGCTCCGTGGTGACGCCGCTGAGCGAGTCCGACGCCAGGGAGCTCATCAAGACCGACGATTTCGTGCGCCGACTCACGGAGGCGCTCGAGCCCGTAATGTCCCGACCGCTGGCGCCGCTGCCGCCTCGCGGCGTCGGCGACGTGTTCGCTCTGCTCGCCGCCGGGCTGCAGCTCAAGCGTCTCGGAACCGAAGAGATGCGGGCGGCGCTGCGATTGACTCCCATGTGTATCGCGGACGTCGTCGAGGAACGCTTTTCCAGCCCCGCACTTCGTGGTGCCATCGCCGCTTCGGCGCTGCGTGCCAGCCACCTCGGCCCGCGAGCGCCGGGCACGGCATTGAGCTTGCTCCACCAGCGCGCCGCCGGCGGTGGCGGCGGCCTGTTGCGCGGACCACGCCCGGCGATCGGCGGCACCGGCGCGGTGGTCGACGCGCTCGCGGCCGCCTGCATTGAACACGGCGCTGAGCTTCGCACCCAGGCTCGCGTCGACGGCATTCTTGTGGGTCCGACCTCGAGCGACGCGCCCGGCGAGGGTTCTGCCACGGCAATCCGGCTCGAGAGTGGCGAGGAGATCTCTGCCGGCGTCGTGGTGTCGGCACTCGACCCGCGTACCACGCTGCTCGAGCTCTTCGAGGGCGACATCGCCCCTGAGCTGAGGCGGTCATTCGGCGAGATACGCTCGCGCGGTTGCAGTGCGCACGTACGTTTCGCGCTCTCGGAGCTGCCCGACATGCGCGGCAGCGATCGGGCAGGGTGGAGCGGTACGCTCCTCCTCGGCGCCGAGATCGACGCGATCGAGGGCGGCGCGGATGCCCACAAGTACGGCTCGTTCTCTGCCGAAGGTTGCCTCGAGGTGCAGGCTCCGAGCGTTGCCGACCCCAGCCTGGCGCCGGACGGCCGACATGTGGTCTCTGTATGGGTACACCACGTTCCGTATCGCGACGACGAAGCGGCGGACGCTCGATTGCAAGAGGAGGTGGTTTCCAGCGCAACCACGCGTCTCGAGCGCTTGGCTCCCGGATTTTCCGACGGTGTGCTCGCCACCGATATCCTGACCCCTCGGGCGATCAAGGAGACCTACGGTCTGGCCGGCGGTGGGCTGTTGCATGCGGACCTCGCGCTCGATCAGCTTCTCTATATGAGGCCGGTACCGGGCATGTTTCGCCACTTCGGCCCTGGTGGGGTTGTTCTGTGTGGCGGTGGGACCCACGGCGGTGGTGGCTTCAACGGGTTGCCGGGCCGCAACGCCGCGCACGTGGTTCTCGGCGGCGCCTGATTCCGCCACGCGCGCCTGTGCTGTGGACTCAGCGGGGCGTTCTTGCTGTCCGCTGTCCGGGTGCTTCTTCGCGTCCTCCAACGATTTCTACCTGTGCCGCTGGGCAGGAGGCCCTGATAGCATGGGCCCACTGCGAACTCTCCGAATTCGCTGCACGTCGCCGGCTCGCGGACGTCTCGTCGCGGCCGACCAGCCCGGAGCCGCAATGCCAGCCGCACGAGAGCTCAGAGTTGGAGTTGCCGATGAGCCTGGCACGCTCGGGTCGATTTCTGAGCTGCTCGGACAGAGCGGTGTCAATATCGAGGGGTTCGGCGTTTGGGTCTCCATCGCGCACTTGCTGGTGAGCGACGTCGACCGCGCGATTGAAATCCTCGACGGGCACGGCTTCCGGTACCAGATTGCCGATGTGCTGCGGCTGGTGGTTCCCGACGAGGCCGGAAATCTGGCGGAAATCGCGCGCGCCCTCGGTGAGGCGGGGATCAACATCGACTACGCCTACAGCGTGAGCGAGCCCACCCCCGGAGCGGCCGCCTTCGTGCTGGCCGTTGCCAATGCCGACCAGGCGTCGCAGCTTCTGGAGTAGGAGCTAGAGCGCAACCGGTGTAACGCCGCGTCGCTCGCTGTTGCTCGCGCGGCGTTGTTGCTCGCGCAGATCGACGTTCCGGATCTAGCTCACTCGAGACTGCAGGTCGGGCGAATGATCCGGCTGAATCCGCCCTTCGAAAACTCCACGCCGGTATTCGCGCGGGGACATCTTCATTACGCTCCGGAAGGCGCCGTGGAACGTACGGTAGGTGTTGCTGTAGTAGCCACACGCCGCCGCCACCTCCTTCATCAGCATGTCGGTGGTGGCCAGAAGATTCCTGGCGCGCGCAATGCGCAGCTGCCGGACCTCGTTGCCGATCGTGGCTCCGTACGCCTTGCGGTACTGGTGGCAGAGGTGTGAGGCCGATACCTGGAGGGCGTCGGCGATCATCGCGGTGTCGCAGCCGAGAGGGGAGTCGTACGCCGTGTGGATGTGCGACCGCGCTCGGGCGGCAAGCTCGCGTCCGGAGAGCGGCCGATGGCCTTGGCGCTCGAGAACTGGCGTCGGCTGTTGTGGACCCAACATGGGCGGCGGCCGCGTGAGCGCCGGGTGTACCGGAATCCGACGCGTGAGCAGACGGATTTGGAGGCCCGTCCTACCCCTAACAACAGCCGATTGTCGGTTTTTACGAAAGAAATTCGTTGGAACGCTGTCTATTTTCGAGAGTCAGCTCGTCAGAATGATCAATAAGGGCGATTGATGATCAAAATTATCCCCTCGAGCGCAGGCGCACATCGGGCGCAGGGCTCGCAGCGGCCGTATTCGTGTCGACCTCGTACTTGTTCAAGTAGTGCTGCAGCGTGCTTCGCGGAATCTCCAGGATGCGCGCCGCCTTCGAGAGGTTGAAGTCGGCCACAGCCAGAGTGTGTCGAAGATGGTCGCGGATGACCGTCCGTAGGGGCGCGCTGCTCTTGGACGTTGTTCGGAAGTCTTGCTCGGCTTGGCCCCAGCCAGGCAGAAATGCGTGCTCGAGCGTCTCCGACGAGATTGTTTTGCCCTCGGTCGAGGCGTAGGCGCGGAGCAACACGTTGCGCAACTCGCGCGCGTTGCCGGGCACCGGGTGGCGGAGCAGTAAGTCCATCCCCCCCCCGGTGCGAGCTTACGCTCGGCGCCATGGAGGCTGGCGAGTTGAAGCAGGAAGTAGGCGGTCAAGTCGACGGTGTCTTCAGGCCGCTCGCGCAGCGGCGGCAGGTGAATCACGAAAGCTGCGATCCGGTGAAAGAGGTCGAGACGCAGGCCGCGGCCGCACGCGAGCTCCGACAGCGGCCGGTTGCTCGTGGCGATGAAGCGGACGTCGACTCGGGAGTTGCGCCGTCGCCTCAGAGGAGCCGTCATTCGTTGCCATGTCGCCGCGGGGCCGTGCGCCATGATGCGCAGTGGTGCCGCGAGCATCCAGCCAGCGAGGTAGCGAGCACGCCCGCCCTCGTGCAAACCAGCGGCCCAGAGCTTGCCCCGGAGCCCGAGCGCAGACGGCATGAGCAGCCGCAGCGCGTGGTCTCGCGATGGGCGCCTGCTCCGCTTCCTCTTTGTTAACCGTGTAATCTGCGTGGTCGGCGTCATGCGCCTGCCGTCCTCAGCGCCAGCAATGCCCGTCGTCCCCGTGTCCAGCGACACCGAAGACGCGGGCTCCAGCAGCCTGTAGAACAGCCTGAGCACACCCTCGCACACACCCGCCGTGCTCTCAGGTTCTCGGCGCGCGAGAAACCCGGCCCAGCTGCGTTCGGCTCCACGTGCGGTGATCATTCGATGCACATCAACGAACGAGCGCAGTCGCAGCCGATGGCGGTGTACGTCGCCCGCGGCTGACGTCAGACAGAAGGCGAGCTCATGTTCGGGCGACAGCACAGTCACCGGTTGACCGTTGACCTCGATCGACTCGCTGTTCGCCCAAACCGCCTCGTGATCCACGCGAAACGACGGATGTTTGTTGAGCGTCCAATGCAGGTCGATGCGGATCTTCCCGTCGGTCAGCTCCATGGCGTGTGTAACTCGCGTCGTGACGCTGTCGCTGAGCCCGCTCGTGGTCGCGCGTATGAAGTTGTGTTCGTGCAGGATCCGCAGCGCGTGCGCCACGTCGGCGCGCTGGATCAGCAGGTCTAGATCCCAGAAGAGACGCCGTTCGGAGGCGCCGTAGTATCGCACGCTGAGTGCCAGACCTTTGAGCGTCAGCAGGTCCACGTTGGCTTCGCTGAAGGCGGCCGATAGCCTCGCGAGCTCCTCGGCGCAGCGGCCCGAGCGCCATACTTGATTGCGCACGCGGTTCTCCACCAGCTCCCACGTCGAGGCCGGCAGCCCTTGGCGCGCCGCAGAGCTCTCGAGACGCCACCAGAGCAGGCCGGCCAGCTGATGATCGGAGATGAAAGCGTTGAAGGCCGGCTCGTTGAGCGGCGCCGTGTCGAGCTGCCGCACGAACGCCGCTTCGTCGTTGCGGCAGAGCGCAGCAACCAGGGCGACGTGCGCGGAGGTTTCGGCAAGTTCGAGCGTGTTTCCCACGGCATACGTCCACGGCGGCGGCCGCTGAGCGCGCTTTCGGCGAGGTGATTCCGGGCGGGGAGATTCTATTCGGTAGCGTGGGGATTGGCCGTGTGTTGTGGTTCTGACTCGCTGGCGTGGCATGTCCTCCACGGTTCCACAACGGCCTGCTAGACTCGGCCGGCGTGAACGCAATCACCTTTGCCGGCTACCGCACAGTTGAGCACGAGGACGTGCCCGAACCCTCGCTCGAGGCTCCGACCGACGTCATCGTCAAGGTCGATCTCGCGGGGATTTGCGGCTCCGATTTGCATCCGTATCACGAGCGCGAGGAGGGGCTGGACTATGGCGCCGTGATGGGCCACGAGTTCGTCGGCGAGATTGTCGAGGCCGGGCCCGAGGTGAGCTCGGTACAGATCGGCGATCGAGTCTTCAGCCCCTTCACCACGAATTGTGGCGGCTGCTACTACTGCCGCATCGGATTGACCTGTCGTTGTCCGCACGGTCAGCTGTTTGGCTGGGTTGGTGACGGACAAGGGCTGCATGGGGGCCAGGCCGAATTCGTGCGTGTTCCCCTGGCCAACTCCACTCTGGCGGCAATTCCCGACGGCATCTCCAACGAACAGGCGTTGCTGCTGGGCGACGTGTTCTCGACGGGCTACTTCTGCGCCGACATGGCGGGCGTGACGCCCGAGGGTGTTCACGCCGTTATCGGCTGCGGGCCGGTGGGGATCCTCGCTATCCATGCCGCGCGCACTCTTGGTGCCGAAATCATCTATGCCATCGACGGTGTTGCGGAGCGACTCGAGCTGGCGCAGGAGGCGGGTGCCGTGCCGGTTGATTTTCGCGCCGAGAACGTGGTCGAAACGATCCAGCACGCCACCGACGGGCGCGGCGCCGACGCGGTCATGGAAGCGGTCGGTAGCTTCGCCGCGGAGCGCACGGCTATCGAGCTCGTACGGCCGGGCGGAACGATTGCTGTTGTGGGTGTGCACACCGACGAAACGATTGCCTTCGGTCCCACCGAGGCCTACGACAAGAACCTCACGTACCGGGTCGGCCGTTGCCCGGCGCGCACCTACATGGAGCGTCTGGTGCCGATCGTGCTCGAGGCGGAGCGCGGGGCGTTCGACATCACGCGTGTGATCTCGCATCGCCTGCCTCTGGCCGAGGGCGCCGAAGCCTACCGGATGTTCGACGAAAAACTCGACGGATGCACGAAGGTCGTCCTCGAGCCGTGAAGCGTCGCTGCCCGCCTGGTACCGCTCCTGATTCTCGCGCCCGCCTCCGTCGCCGACGCCACTGGCGACGAACCACCGCGTCGCTCGGACTCTTCGGACTCTTCGTACTATCCGTGCTCGCGGGTTGTGGCGCGATCCCGTCGGATTCCGGCGTCGGCGTTGCCGATGTCGCCGGCGTGCTCGAGGATCTGGCCGCTGCCCAGCCAATGTCCGGCGACTCAGAGCCGGCCGCGCGGCCGCTGGGAGAGCTCGGTAGCGCGCCCGCCGCTGCCGGAGAGCTGTCGGCGTGGATCGGGTTGTACAGCTGGAAGGGATCCTCCGGTGAGTTGCCCGCGTACATCATCGAGACGGACGTCCGTCTGAGGTTGCAACTTGGCGCCGACGCGGCGTCGGCGGCAGCAATCGATTTTGCCGACGCGACTTCGGGGCCGGCTGGCGAATCGGCTGAGGCGCAAGAACACGGAGACGCGCGCGATATTCGAGAGTTCGGGGAGATCGACAGCGGTCCGCTAGCCGGTCGTCGTATTGAGCTTGAACGAAAGGGGGGCGTCACCACGGCGCTGCTCATTGGCGGCGAGCGTTTCCCACGCGCGGCCGTCGAGCTCGGCACGGGCACTTTTCGCATCGATCCCGTGCGCCCGGTAGCCGAGTTGCAGCAGCTCGCCGGCGCGGCGCAGCCGCCAGCAGAGACCGTCCGTCGCGACACTGGCGCCAGTACCCCATCCTCAATCTCCGCTTCGAAATGATCGAGATCCAGATGGAGCACCGATGAGCGAACCACGCCGTCCGCCGAATCCTTCGAGCCCCTCGTGTTCTCCGACTCCTTCGAATCGGCGCCAATTCCTCGGTCGAGCTGCCGGCGCGGCGCTGGTGGCTCCGCTGAGTCTTCCCGAGGGTCTTGCCGGTACGACCGAGGCCGCAACCGGCACGTTGGCGCGCTCAGCAGGTCGGGTTCGCCATCAGGCCAACGATCAGGTGCAGATTGCCGTGGTCGGCGCCGGTGGCATGGGCAGCGCCAATGCTGATACCGCAGACACCGTGCCCGGAGCCCGCGTGGTGGCGGCGTGTGATCTCTACGACGGCCGACTAGAGCGCGCCCGCGAGCGCTGGGGTGCCGATCTGTTCACTACGCGCGACTACCGCGAGGTGCTGGCTCGTCCCGATATCGACGCTGTGATCGTCGGCACGCCTGATCACTGGCACAGACAAATTTCCATCGACGCGCTGCGCGCTGGCAAGGCTGTTTACTGCGAAAAGCCCATGGTGCATCACGTCGCCGAGGGGGCCGACGTGGTCGCGGCGCAGCGCGAGACCGGGGGAGTCTTCCAGGTGGGCAGTCAGGGTCTGTCTTCTCTCGGCAACGAGAAAGCCAGGGAGCTCTTTCAGCAGGGTGTAATCGGCGAGCTCAACTACGCCGAGGGCTTCTGGGCGCGCAACTCGCCGGTTGGCGCCTGGCAGTACACGATTCCCGACGACCAGTCGACGGCCACCGTTGATTGGCAGCGCTACCAGGAGCCGTTGGATGCCGAGCATCGACGCGAGTACGACCCGCTGCGCTTCTTCCGCTGGCGCTGCTATCGCGACTACGGTACCGGCGTCTCGGGCGACCTGTTCGTACATCTTTTCTCGAGCCTGAACTTCGTTATCTCGTCGAACGGGCCACGCTCGATTATTGCTACGGGCGGTTTGCGCTACTGGGAGGATGGGCGCGAGGTGCCCGACGTGCTGCTCGGCATGTTCGACTACCCCGAGTCGGCCTCACACCCGGCGTTCAATCTGTCGCTGCGCGTCAACTTCGTGGATGGCACCTCGGGCACGACCTTCCTGCGACTAGTGGGTAGCGAGGGCGCGATGGACGTGAAGTGGGATGAGGTTGTTGTCTATCGCAACGCACCGGTTCCTGCGCCCGACGCGTTCACGGCGGCTGCGATGGCAGAGTCGGGGATGGGGATGGGCTACGAGCGCAAGCGTATGCGGCCACCCGCCGAGCCTGTGTGGCGCGCCGAGGAGGGCTACCTCGGCGCTCACTACGACCACTGGCAAAGGTTCATCGACGCGGTCCGCGCCGGCGACGGATCGGCACTCGTCGAAGACGCAACCTTCGGCTATCGCGCCGCTGCTCCGGCGTTGCTGTGCAACGACAGCTACTTCGAGGACCGGATCACAAAGTGGGATTCCGAGAACATGAGAGTGGTGACCTGATGAAGAATGTGTCCTTGGCGCTTGTCAGGGTGCTCATTGTGCTCGCCATGACGAGCCTCGGCTGCGCGTCGCAGACGCCCCAGAGCGACGCCCCGGACGCCGCCGATGCGTCGGCAACACCGCCCGCTGGCGAGGAGGGGACGATGCACAACGTTCTCACCAGCGAAGAGATCGCGCAGGGCTGGCAGCTCCTGTTCAACGGAGAGAGCACACAGGGGTGGCGCCACTACAACGGCGGCGAGCTGAGAAGCGGCGTGGACAGTGGCTGGATGGCTGTCGACGGTACGCTGAGCTTCGTTCCGCCTAACGGCCTGGCCGAGGGAACAGAGGCCGAGGGGGAGGGCAGCGACGTCGTTACCGCGCGCTCGTTCGGCAGCTTCGAGCTCAGCCTCGAGTTCCGCGTTGCCCAAGGATCCAACAGCGGCATCCTGTACCTGGTTCAGGAAATACCCGGGGCCGCTATCTGGCACAACGCACCCGAGTTTCAGGTTCTCGACGACGACGCCTGGGCTGACGCGGAGGATATGGACAAGCACTTCACCGGCGACAACTACGACCTGCACGCCGCTCCCGAGAAGTACGGCAAGCGCGCCGGCGAGTGGAACCACGCCCGTATCGTGATCAACGACGGGCACGTCGAGCACTGGCTCAACGGCAACAAGGCCGTCGAGTACGAGCTCTGGAGCGACGCCTGGAAAGAGCTCGTGGCGGCGAGCAAGTTCGCGCCATTTCCGCAACACGGAATGGCGCGCAGCGGGTCGATCGGGCTTCAGGATCACGGCGGCGAGGTGTCGTACCGCAACGTCAAGATCCGGCCGCTGTAGATGCGCGTGGCGTCCTGTGCGCGGCCATCCTGCCCGAGAAGGGTGACGCCCATCGCCCGCGCTTCGCGACGGGTCAGCGGCCTGGCGTTGCTCGCTCTTCTGCCGATGGCGAGCCAGGTGGCAGCGGTGGCTCAGGATCTCGACGGGCAGGACGGCTGGCAACTTCTCTTCAACGGCGTCGACTTGAGCGGCTGGCGTATCCACGGCACCGAGCTCTGGTACGTGGACCACCCAGACGACGCGGCTCAGGGCGAGCTCGTCTGCGAGTCGGGGCCCGACGCTGCCTACGGCTATCTTGCTACTGAACGCGAGTATCGCGACTTCGAGCTGGTCGTCGAATTCAAGCAAGAGGCCGATGGCAACAGCGGCGTTTTCTTCCGTTCGTCGATCGAGGGCACGCGCATCACCGGCTGGCAGGCCGAAGTTGCTCCACCCGGCAGCTTTACCGGGGGCATTTACGAGTCGTACGGGCGCGGATGGCTGATCCAACCGGAACCGGCCAAGGATGGTGCGCTGCGTATGGGCGAGTGGAACGAGATGCGACTCCTCGTGGTGGCTGGTCACGTGACGACATGGCTCAACGGCGTCGAGATGATCGATCTCACCGACGACAAGATCGGCGCGGCCACCGGTTCGATCGCGCTGCAAATCCACGACGGTGGCGGCATCAAGGTGCGCTGGCGAGGCCTGCGCATACGCGAGCGTTCATTGGACCGCTGACGATGAGTGACCGGAGCAGCGCGAAGTACGCCTCGAGGTACAACGACGAGAGCTTCAATGCCAAGATGTCGCGCTATGCGCGCGCCGCCGGCAAGGAGGTGGTGGAGAAGGCGCTTCTGCTGTACCTCGTGCTGAAGGACCCGGAAACCCCAGCCTGGGCCAAAACGACCATTGTCGGCGCGCTCGGCTACTTCATCTCGCCCATCGACGCGATTCCGGACCTGATCCCGGGGGCGGGATTTACCGACGACCTCGGTGTTCTCGTGCTGGCGCTCGCCGCGGTGGCATCGATGGTGACTCCGAAGATGAGGAAATTCGCTCGTGGCCGCGTCGATCGCTGGTTTGGGCCCGTGGGGCCGGACGGCAAGACCATCGAGATCGATGCGGTGACGATCGAATCGGAGCCGCTATGACCTCGGGATGGGCGCCATCTCCGCAATCGACAGCGCTATCGACTGCGCGGCGATCTGGCGCCCGCCACATCGCCGAGGTCGTCGGCACGAAGGGGTGTCTGGTGGTCGGTCTGCTGGCGCTCGCGGTTCCCGGGGTTCCACCCGCGTCCAGTGCCGCCGCGGCGCGCCTGTCTGCACAGGAGACGTTGCGCGTGGTGGCATTTGCCGACTCCACGGTGGCGGCGCTCGACGGCGTCGAGCGCGCCTACGACGAGCGCCTGGCAGAGCTGCTGCGGGATCGGGGCGTGGAAGCGACCTCCTTCAATGCCGCGGGACCGGGTGAGACCCTCGAGGCCGCTCGTCGCAGATTCGATGTCGACGTCCTGCATCGCGATCCCGACATCGTGCTCATTCAGTTCGGCATCAACGACGCGGCGGTCGATGGTCGCGCGCGGCGCACCGATCCTTTCGTCAGCCAGTCGCGGTTCGCCGAGCTTCTCGAGTACTACGTCCGCATAGCCCGGTCGCAGGGGGCCGAGCCGGTTCTGCTGACGCCGAACCCGTTGCTCTGGACCCCGCAGCTGCGCCGCAAGTGGCGCTTCCCGCCCTACGATCTCGACGACCGGTGGGGACTCAACGTCGTGCTACGTGACTACGCCGAGGTCGTGCGTCAGGTGGCGGCGCGCCAGGATGTGGAGCTCGTGGACGTTTTCCAGACGTTCGTGGAGTATGAGTCGTCGGAAGGAACCGGCCCCAGCCCGACTTCCACAGATGAGCTCCTGGCCGATGGCATGCACCCGAGCGATCGTGGGCATGCGTTGATCGCGCAGCTTCTGGCCGATCCGGTGTTGCGGGCTGCCGAGCGTGCTCGGATCTCGCGCACCATCGCCGCACGCTCGGGGATGACGCCGGGCTTCGGTATTCCTGTCGTCGACCTGGCGCGTGACCACGCTCGTCAGGTCGTCGTCGATCGGGAGGCCAATCAGTACCTCGGTCATCCAGACACGGTGCTCTTGGCGGACGGACACACCATGCTTGCGGTCTACCCCAAGGGACACGGCACCGGCGCCATTGTCGTGAAGCGCTCAGACGACGGTGGCGCGACGTGGTCGGAGCGATTGCCCACGCCCCTGAGCTTTGCCACGTCGCGCGAAACACCGACGATCTACAGCGTGCCGCGGCGCTCGGGTAACGGTGGCCGCAACCGGCTGCTGTTGTTCTCTGGGTTGCATCCCATCCGCATGGCGCGCTCCGACGACGAGGGAGCCACCTGGTCCGAGCTCGAGCCCATCGGTGATTTTGGCGGCATCGTGGCCATGGCATCGCTGGCGGCATCGGACTCCTCGGGTCGGTTGACCGCCTTCTTTCATGACGACGGCCGGTTCATCCGTGCTGGCGGCGAGCGTCAGCGCAAGTTCTGGGTGTATCAGACGACCTCGAGCGACGCCGGAAGGCGCTGGTCACAGCCCGAGGTGATCGCAACGCATGCAGCGGCCCAACTGTGCGAGCCGGGACTGGTGCGGTCGCCCGACGGCTCCCAGATGGCCCTGCTGCTGCGGGAGAACTCGCGGACGCGCAACTCGTTCGTGATTTTTTCGGACGATGAAGGGAAGACTTGGAGCACGCCTCGCGAGCTTCCGGCCGCGCTCACCGGCGATCGCCATGCCGCGGTGTACGCTCCCGACGGGCGGCTATTCATTTCCTTTCGAGACACCACACGCGACAGCCCGACGAAGGGTGACTGGGTGGGATGAGTCGGCCACTACGACGACATCATCGCCGGCCGCGAGGGGGAGTACCGGGTTCGGTTGATGGACAACTTGGTCGATGCCGACGCCGCCTACCCGGGCGTTGAGTTGTTGGCTGGTGGGCCCGACCGGGGCATGATCGTCGCGACCAGCTACGGGCATTGGACCGCCGGCGAGGAGCCGTACATCGTGAGCGTGCGTTTTCGACTCGAGGAGCTCGACGAGCAACTTGCAGCCGGTCGCCAGTTGTTGCTGCCGTCGAGCCGGAGCTCCGAGGTCGCCGGAGCCGGCATGGGCGCCCACGAGGCTGGTCGCTGATGCCATTCGAAGGGTTGATCGCCTCCGCCTACACGCCGTTCGCCGCCACCGGACGCATCAACGCTCTTGCCGTTCCCGAAATGTTGAAGCTCTATCGAGAGAGCGGTGTTTCCGGCGTTATGGTCGGTGGAGTCGCCGGCGAGGGGCATTCACTGACCATCGCCGAGCGGCGCGGACTTTGCGAGACGTGGGCCGGTGCCGGCGAGGGGCTCTTCCCCGTGTTCGCCCACATCGGGCACGAATGTTTGGCCGACGCGATTGAGCTGGCGCGACAAGCCGAGCGCGCCGGTGTGGCTGCCGTCGCGGCGATGGCTCCGATTGCCTACGGTCCGCGATCGGTCGAGGATCTCATCGAGTACCTCGCGCCCATCGCCGAGGCCGCCGGCGGCCTTCCCTTCTACTTCTACGACGCCCCGGCCTTCAACAGCGTGCACATCGCGCCCGACCATCTGCTCGAGTGGGGGAGCCTGCGAGTGCCCTCGCTTGCCGGCGTCATTCTGGCGAATCCCGACGCCCGCTCGTTGCAGTCGTGCTTGCCGCTGGCTTCGCGATTTCGGGTGCTGTGCGCCGACGAAGGAATGCTGTCGGGGCTCGCCCATGGAATCACCTGCGCGGTTGGAGCCAGCTTCAACTACGCGGCGCCAGTTTATCGGAGGATGCTCGATCGGTTCGAACGCGGCGACGTGGCCGCGGCTCGCGATGCACAGACTCAGGCGACCGAGCTGTTCCGAATCATGCGCGAGTTCGGTACGCTGCGAGCCGGCAAAGCGATCATGTCGCTGGTGGGTGTCGACTGCGGTGACGTGCGCCCCCCGCTGCGCGCCCTGACCGTTCCTGAGTTCCGTCAGCTGCACGAGCGCGTCCGGCACATGGAGGTCTTTGCCCGTCCTCTCGGAACCCCCGAAGATCTCGGTAGGTGAGCGTCGCGTTCGGTCGCGCCTGGAGCGAGCCGAAGTTGGTCCGTCTGGCGCACCCTTTCGAGCGCGCCACACAGCTGCGACAGCCGCCGCGCTTTCTGGCCACCGCCGAGCTGTAGCCGCAGCCTACCGTGGCAACCGACTCTGATCGCCGCACGGCGGTGAGCACGGCTTTGCTCCGTGGCCTCGCCGGCCGTTGTCCGCATTGCGGCCACGTGTCCTTGTTCCTGCCCAGGCGCTGGGTCGAGGTTCGCGAGACCTGTTCCAGCTGCGGGCTGCGTTATCTGCGAAATCAGGGCGACCCTTGGATTTTTCTCGTGGTCGTCGACCGCGCTGCTTTCATCCTGCCGGTGATCGCGGTCGTGTACTTCGAGCTCTACCCGAGCAACTTGGTTCTGCTTGTCGGCGCGTTTGCACTGCTGATAGGTGCTGTCGCGGCGACCATGCGGCAGCGCTACGGCTTTTGCCTGGCGCTCGACTACCTCACTCGAGCTCGGTGGCGCGACCCCGACGATCGGTTGCCGCCGCTGCCGCGGACTCCGACGTCGAGCTGACGTTTGCTAGAGCTCGATCTGGGTTCCGAGCTCGACCACGCGGTGCGGCGGGATGCGGAAATAGAGCGTGGCGCCGCGAGCGTTGCGCGACATGCGAGCAAACAGCTTTTCGCGCCACGTCGCCATGCCGCGGGCCGGTGTCGAGATCAGGTTCTCGCGGCCGAGGAAGAACGTTGTTTCCTCCACGTCGACGGCGGATCCGTTCAGGTTGATCGACGCCAGCGCACTCGGTACATCGGGGTCCTGCGCGAAGCCGTAGTGCAGCACGATGCGGTAGAAGCCTTCGTCGCCGACGGGCTGTACCTCGACACGATTCTGCTCATGAACATGAGGCACGTCGCTGGTAGCCACCGTGAGGAAGATGATGCGCTCGTGAAGCACCTTGTTGTGCTTCACGTTGTGCACCAGCGCGTGCGGCGTTCCGTCGGCGCTCGAGGCCATGAAGACCGCGGTGCCGGGTACGCGGATCGGTGGGTCTGCGGCCAGACCCTCGAGGAACGGGCGCAGAGGCACGACGCGTTCGTTGAGCCGTCGGCCAAGGATCTTGCGGCCACGGTTCCAGGTGGTCATCAACACGAACATGACACCGGCGATCAGCAGCGGGAACCAGCCACCGCTGGGGATCTTCGGGATATTGGCGCTCCAGAAGGCGACGTCGACGATGAACAGAGGCACGATGACGATGAACAGGAGCAAGTATCCCCATCGCCAACGGCTTCGGGCAACCACAGCAAACAGAATCGTCGTGAACACCATGTCGGTGGTCACGGCCACGCCGTAGGCCGAGGCGAGATTGCTCGAGTTGCGGAAGCCGAGCACCAGCGCGATGCAGGCGATCATCAGCGCCCAGTTGACCGACGGAATGTAGATCTGTCCGGCGTGTCTGTCGGACTTGTGGTCGATGCGCAAACGAGGCAGGTAACCGAGCTGCACCGCCTGGCGGGTCAACGAGAAGGCCCCCGAGATCACCGCCTGCGAGGCGATCACGGTGGCGCAAGTGGTCAACGCCACCAGGGGGTAAAGTGCCCAGCTCGGTGCCATCAGAAAGAACGGGTGCTCGATGGCCTCGGGGTCGCGGAGGATGAGAGCTCCTTGGCCGAAGTAGTTGAGCAGCAACGACGGTAAGACGATTGCGAACCAGGTCATGCGGATCGGTTTTGTGCCGAAATGTCCCATGTCGGCGTACAGCGCTTCGCCGCCGGTCACCACCAGGAACACGGAGCCGAGCACGAGCAGTCCTCGGATCTCGTTGCGCGCAAAGAAGTCGTACGCCTGCAGAGGATTGAGCGCGGCCAGAACACCAGGGTTCTGTACCAGCTGTATGGTGCCCAGCAGTGCCAGCGTGAGGAACCACACGAGCGTGATGGGCCCGAAGATGGCGCCTATGCCGGCGGTGCCTCGACGCTGCATCGAGAACAGCCCCACCAGGATCCCGGCGGTAATCGGGATGATGTACGGCTGAAAGAGCGGGGTGGCGATCTCGAGCCCCTCGATGGCCGACAACACCGAGATGGCGGGCGTGATGATGCTATCGCCGTACAGCAGCGCGGCGCCGAAGAGACCCAGTAGCACGAGCACCCTGCGGCGGCCACCGGTGTGCTCGTTGGGCGGCGCGACCAGTGCCGTGAGCGCAATGATGCCGCCCTCACCGCGGTTGTCGGCGCGCAGCACCAGCGCCAGGTACTTGATCGTGATGACGATGATCAGCGACCAGAAAATCAGCGACAGCACTCCGAGCATGTTCTCGGCGCTGGCCGCGATGCCGTAGGATGCATGGAACGACTCGCGGATGGCGTAGATCGGGCTCGTGCCGATATCGCCAAACACTACCCCCAGCGCGGCCAGCGCCAACGCGAGATCTTCGCGTCGCCCCGCCTCACCGTGTTGTGGGCTGTGACTCACTCGCGCTCCAGCGTTGCGCTACCCATCACGTTTCGGAAATCGCGTTCGACCGAGCCCGCGGCCGCCGCGCATTCATAACCCGTGGGCCACGGGGTGGCAAACCGTGCGCGCGGGCTCGCCGGGCCCGTGAGGCTGCCGAAATCGAGTTCCGGGGGGGCACTTTGGGCTCCGGATACACACCCTTGCGGCGGTAGGCTGGGGGCCAGAACGAGCGCCGAATGGGTGCTCTTTTGGCCTGCGGACAGTTTGTTCATGGAGTGGGAATGCGCAGCGAGACGTCGACCTCGATGATCGCGCCGATCTGCAGCGAGGTCGAGGCGTCGCGCGAGATCCTGGGCGTGCCGCACGACTTCCTCGGGGCGGCCTCCGTCGAGATTCGTTCGGGTCCGCTGCGCTTCGCGACCCCGTACCGGCGGCGCGCATGACCACCGACCGCGGAATTCGCGCAATCATCAACGGCGACGACTTCGGGCTCGCCGCCTCGATCAACGAGGGCGTTCTCGAGGCCCACACCCACGGCTACCTTACAAGCACCACACTTTCGGTGGCGGGCCCGGCGGCCGAGGCTGCCGTTCGCGCGGCGGGCGCCTGCCCCCAGCTTGGCGTTGGCCTTCATCTGACGTTGGTCGACGAGCCTCCGCTGTCGGATCCCGACACCGTTTCAAGCCTGCTCGATACCGACTCCGCCGACGACAGCCGCTCTCGCGATCGCCTGGTCGACGTGCTGCGACCGCGTATGCATCGCAATGGGCAACGATTCGCGCTGCGCTGGCTGGCGGGTCGCATCAACGCCAAGGAGCTGAGAGCGGAGATTCGCCTGCAGTTGCAGCGGGCCACCGAGCTCGGACTGACGCTCACTCACCTCGACTCGCACGACCACGTTCACGTGCTGCCGG
This sequence comes from Acidobacteriota bacterium, assembly GCA_963666215.2. Lineage (GTDB taxonomy): Bacteria > Acidobacteriota > UBA890 > UBA890 > WLXD01. The sequence goes on along the minus strand of CAXWPL010000005.1, from coordinate 1,122,993 downwards.
GTGTGATCGAGATTGTCCTCGAGGAGATGAGCCGCCAGAGTCTGCGTTGCCTGCGGATTCCACTCGAGAAACGCCCAGTCGGTCACGCGGGATGGGCGCGCCGTGCCACGGGCTTGGGATTGCGGACCTGCGCCGTGCGCGCCGCCCGTGTGGCGAAACGGCGCGGATTCTTGTTCCCCGATCGTTTCGTTGGTTACGTTGGCGCCGGCAACATCGACGCCGGTGGCCTGGTGGAGCGCATCGCGGGCCTGCGACCGGGGGTCACCGAGCTGTCGGTGCACCCGGCTCGCGGCGACGGCCCGCCGCGCCCCGACTTCGCCGACTGGGGCTATCGCTGGAACGAAGAGCTCCTGGCCCTCACGGATCCGGTGGTTCATCGAGCGCTGGAGCGTTGCGGTGCACAGCTGATCAACTTCGGGGATTTGGCTGAGGAGGCCGGCCGAGCAGACCCAGCGGCGGCAGATCTCGCCGCGGCCTGATGCGGGCGCTTCGCCAGTAGGGCACTCCGGCGGCGCGGCTCTCTAGCAGCCCGTGGTGGAAGTGTGGCGGTAACCCCCCTATGCAAAGATCCGACAGGGGCCCGCGGTCGTATGCTTCGTCGTTCGTCGTCAACGATGCCTTGAGCATCGCTTCCTCCTCTATCCTCGCCTCCGCCTCGCAAGACCCTGTCGCCAGGCCCACCACACTTCCACCACGGGCTGCTAGCGTACGGTCCGGCCCCGGTGGCGCAGCCAGCCCCCGGGTCGCGCTCCTTGCGGGTCGTGATGCGTCCAATGAACGACGCCGCCGCGGTCGTTCCACTCGTATTCACCGCGGAACTCCACCCGATCACCCGCGGCGAGGCCCTGAACGCGTTCGGCAAGATCGATGTTGTGACTCACGAGCACGGTGTGGTCCGGCGCAACCCGCAGGATAAAGCGCTGGTGGCGCGAGCCGCGAGCCGCTCACATCGTCGCCCAACAACCGCTCGACGGTCCCGACCCCCTCCACAACGACATTCGAGGTTCCGGAGCGGTACGCCTCGACGATCGTCGTATTGTCGGCCGTGGCTTCGCTGGTGTCGCCAGTTCCGCCGTTACCGTCGGCGCCCCCTCGAAAGCCAGGCAGCCCGACCTCGGCCACCCAGCCGGCCAGCAGCAGCCCAGCAACAATCGCGATCCGCAGCCACGGATTGCGCACCGATGACAGGTGGAGCCCGCGAGGCAGTGCCACTACCGCCGGAGGTCGTCGGGTAGGCCGGCGGGAAAGCGCTCGGAGATCGTCGCCTCGATGCGGCCGATTCGATTCTCCGGATTGGGATGGGTGCTGAAGAACTCGGGTCCCCGAGCCCCGCCGCTGGCCTCGGCGAGGATGCCCATGACCGCAACCATCGAGCGCGGGTCATAGCCCGCGTCGGCCATGACCTGCACGCCCAACTCGTCCGACTGCAGCTCGTCCTCACGTCCGTAGCGCATGTTCAGCAGCTGGCCGAGGACCGCCGCGATCTGCGCCGATCCTGCGCTTTCGCTGGCCACAGCCACAGCGCCGGTCAAGCCTTGCGTGAGGCGCGACTTGGCAATGCGCTGCGCCGAATGCCGCGCCACCACGTGCCCGATCTCATGGCCGAGCACGCCGGCGAGCTGTCCTTCGGTCTCGAAGCGTGAATACAGCGCCCAAGTGATGAATACCTGGCCGCCGGGTAGCGCGAAGGCGTTGATCGTTTCGCGGTCGGCGAGCAGATGGAAGTCGAACTGCCAGTCGGTTTGGCTAGCGACGCTGGCACGCACCAGCTCGTCGCCCAACCTGTCGACCACCGCCTGCGCCTGCGCGTCGGGGTGCAGGCCGCCGTGCCGCTGAATCATGTCGGGCGCCGCCTGCAACCCGAGTGCGATCTCCTGGTGGGTTGTCAGGCCGATGTACTGATTCTCGCCGGTGACGGGGTTGTATTCACTCGAGGCGAAGTAGGAGAAAAGCGCGAAGCCCATCATGACGAGCCCGATGAGCAGCCGGCCGCCACCGCCGCTACGGCCGACCCGTGGAAACGCGCTCAGGTGCGGCCGGCGGCCGAAAGCGCTGGCCTGCATCTGCGGCCCGTAGCGCTGCGGGTAGGCTCGCCGGACAACGACGCGGCGCCTCATGGTTTCCTCAAGGCTTCCTCTCGCTTCCGCTGGAGTGCGAGGGGGTCGCGACGGCGGTGAGCTCGGTTGCCGGCTCGGCGTCGTTGGCGAACAGTTCCACTTCGAGCGCCTCGTACAGGCCGCCCGCAGAGGCGCCGAACAGTGCGTGGCTAACCAGGAAGGCCGGGCTGTGGAGCGCGAAGAACCACGGAGCCCAAAGGGTTAGTGAGAAGAGGTTGATCGCGTAGAGCGCAACACCGAGTAACGCGCCGCCAGCGATACCTACAACCAGGCCCCAGCGGTGCAGGACAATCGCCAGTAGCGCGGCGAAGGCCAGGGACAGCGTGGCGTGGACCGCCAGACCCACGCCGAGAGCCGCTGCGCTGAAGGTCGCCGGGGGCGCCACGATGCCCTCGCCGAGAACCAGCGACGCCAGCATCCGCAACATCGTCCAGGCGTTCCCGCCAGCGAAGCGCGGCGTCACGAACAGGTTCAGCAAGAGGAAGAGCGTGCCGGCGCCGAGCCCGGCCCAGAGAACCGAGCTCCAGTCGACGAGCTGGCGCCCGCGCCGCGGTTCGTTGTGCATCTGTGAGCCTCCTCGCGCTGCGCATGCCACGACATCTCGTGTGACCTGCGAGATTGGCCGCAACGGCGCGCTATTCTACATGGCCGCGCTTGGCCGTCGATGGCCAACGACACCCGGAGCTCGGCTGAGCTTCCCTCTCCCCGCAACGAGAATCTCTCGGAGTCGTCGAAATGGACCGTCCTTCCGCCGCGCCGCGCCGCCTTGCCGATCTCCACGCCGCCCGCCCGATCGCGCGGTCTCGGCTCGCGATAGGGCGCCTGGCCTCGCTGGGTCTGCTGATCTCGGCCGCACTCGTCGGAGCTGACACGTTCCTCATGCCTCCCCGGGCAGCTGCCCAGCAGACCGGCGTCTACCACTCCAATCGCCTGTTCGGCACCTTGCGCGAGCAGGCGGCGATCCAGCAGGAATGGCTGCGCGAGCGGCTCGAGGTCAACCTGCCGAAGATCATGCGCGCGCACGGTGTCGACATGTGGGTTCTGTCGATGCGCGAGTACAACGAGGATCCGGTTTTCCGCGCCCTGGTTTCGCCCACGACCTTCGCGGCACGCCGGCGCACGATCTACGTTTTCTTCGACCGTGGTGCCGATGCCGGCGTAGAGCGCGTGGCACTCGGCGGAACGTCACAGGGGGGCTTGTACGAGGCCTACCGATCGAGCGCGGCCACCGACCGCGACGACGTGCAGGCCGAATTGTGGGGCTCCGGCCAATGGCGTCTGTTCGGCGAGCTCGTGCGCGAGCGCGATCCGCGGGCCATCGCCGTCAATATCGACCAGGAGCACAACTTCTCGGACGGCCTGACGGCGGGGGAGTGGGAGCAGATGCGAGAAGCGCTCGGTCCGGAGTACGCCGGCCGGGTGGTGCGCAACGGGCGGCTAGCGATCGACTACCTGGCCACGCGAGTGCCCTCGATGACGCCGGCCTATCGTCGCCTGCAGGCGATTGTCCACGAGGTCATTTCGGCCGCCTTCTCGAATCTCGTCATCGAACCGGGCGAGACGACCACGGCAGACGTTGTGTGGTGGATGCGCCAGAGGGTCAACGATATGGGCCTCGGCACCTGGTTCCAGCCTTCTGTGAGCATCCAGCGTCGCGGTGTTACCGACAGCGAGGTTGGCACCGGCGGCGCCGAGCACGATGGCTCACCGGTCATCCAGCGCGGCGATGTGCTGCACTGCGACTTTGGCATCGTCGCCATGGGCATGGCCACCGACACCCAGCACATGGGGTATGTGCTGCGCGAAGGCGAGACCGACGCCCCCGATGGCCTCAAGCACGCCCTAGCGAACTCCCAACGCTTCCAGGACATCCTCCTCGAGGCGACCAAGGTGGGCATGTCCGGCAACGAGGTTCTCTACGCCGTACTCGAAAAGATGAACGCCGAGGGCATCGACGGGACGATGTACACCCACCCGATTGGCGACCACGGTCACGGCGCCGGTCCCCTGATCGGCCTGTGGGATTACCAGGAGGGTGTTCCGGGTCGCGGCGACGTGCCCGTTCTTCCCAGCATGTGGTTCTCCACCGAGCTGCAGGCCACCACGCCGGTGGCCGAATGGGACAACCAGCCGGTGCGCATGATGATGGAGGAGGAGGCCGAGATTACCGCCGATGGCGAGATGCGTTGGATGCTGCGCCGTCAGACGGAGCTGCACCTGGTGCGGTAGGAGCACCGGCGCGTCGCGGTTGCTTCCCGGCTAGGGGTTGTCGATGCCCAGTCGGTACTTGCGCCTCACCGACTTCTTGGCGCCGTTCGCATCGCGGCCGGTCACCTTGATGAAGACCTGGAGCACGCGATCGAAACCGGCCGACGGGGTGCCGTTGCGCCGCACCCAGGCGGCGATGGTGTTCCAGTCGTCGAGGTCGCCGACGGCCAGGTTGGAGGCCAGGTAGTCGCGCGTCGCATCTCTCCCGTCCGACAGCGAGATGTCGCGGTCGACCGAGAAGCCGCGCACGGTGACGATGGTCTGGCCCGCTTGTGGGGCGGTGCCGGCAGGCCGGGCGTCGCTGATCACCATGGTCATTTTCTGCTTCGAGCTCGGTCCCTTGAGGTCGGTCGCGATCCAAGCCTCCTGGGCGAAGGCGTTGCTTCGGAAAGACTTTGTGGGGTCGAACGTGGGCCGCCCTTTCGCCAAATTGAAGAGCGAGTTGGCCTTGGGCACCATCCGCGGGGCCACGGAGGCGCTTCGCGGTGCCGGCTCGGTTGGTGTGGCGAGGTTGAGGAGCTTGTCGCGCGCGACACGCTCCTTGTTGGTGTTGCTGTTCACGTTGGCGAGTGCCTTGGGCTTGATGGTCCCCTAGCCGTTGTAGTCGTGCACCCACAGGTCGGGGTCGTGCCCGACGATGAACAGCAGCTGCGACAGCAAGAAGACGCGCCGCCGGTTGATCGTGAGATCCTCGAAGAACCCGGGCCAGACCGAGCCGTTTGCCAGTATCTGGCGCGTGGCGAAGTGGACGTCACCCTCGGTGTTGCGGCGCTCGCATTCGATCCCCGTTCCCTGGTTGATGACGCATGAGATGGTGTCGAGTCGAACGCCGCTGACAACCGGATTCGGAACTTCTGCGGTGCCACGGCCGAACATGTTGTCGTTGTTGTTGAGCAGGGTGAGGTCGTGGCGGCCGTTGAAGTTCATCTGGTCGCTTTCCTCCTTCTCCCTACCCACGGCCAGCTGCTTCCAGGCGACCTGCTTGTTCCCCTGAGGCCCGTCCATCTGCGGGATGCGGGGGTTACCGCGCCGCCGGTCGAAGTAGCGGTTCATGGTCGTGGTGATCCAGGGCAGCCAAGACTTGAGCAGCGGGGTCCACCGCTGTGCTCGCTGCCCCGCTTTCTGCGTGCGCACGGTTTGCTGGACCAGCAGCCGCTGGTAGGGGAGCTCGTCGGCCGAGGCTCGGATCAGCTCAGCACCAGGAGCCGCAGCGAACGGGTTATGCGTGGCTTCTTGCAGCGGCACCCAGCGCCGCTGAACCTCGTCGTAGATCGTCGTGCGGGCGCTGACCGCGCCGTCGATCGACATCGACCGTTCCGTGGCGAGCTTGAAAACCATCTCCTGCTGCGGCGCGGCAGCGACTCCTGTGCTTGCGGCGGTGACCAGGAGCAGAGCGACGGCTGAAAAAACGGAACCGGCGAAACGACTGGAGCGGCTGGTTGGCGGCTGCAACATGAGATCTTCCTTTCGACGCAGAGGGCTTGCGCCGGCGTGCGATACCCAGGCAGCAAGAAAGCTACCGGGCGATCGGCAGTCTGGTCAACTGACGGCAGGAGGTTTTCGATGCGGCCAGGAGCCGGCAGGCTAGGTCATCGTCAGCGAGCGGTTCGGGGCGACTCTTGTGATGTTCCTCCGCGCGGTGCTCGCGATCGATGGCCAGCTACGACCCGACAGGCCCGCGATTGGACCTCACCGCGGTATCTCCCTCTTGCACTTGGCGCCGGGCCTGGACACCGTTGAACCGGTAGGTGCGAGGTCGGCTCGGTGGCCGCCGCCGCGACCGGGGCCCACAATCCCGGATACCGCCCCACGACGGATCAACCTTCAAGCGGTGAGGAACCATTGAGCGGAATCAAGCAGACCATCGTTGCGAGTCTTGCTCTGGCTTTTGTCAGCACGTTCGCCGACGCTTTCTGGGCGGCAGGTGAGCTGGAGCATCGTGCCGTGTACGGCGTGGTGCATGGTGGCCTCGTGTTGGCGGCCCTCGGAATGGTGCTCGGCCGTGTTGCCGGTCGACCGCGGGCAGCTTGGCTGGGGGCGCTGGGGGGCTCGCCATTGGCATCGCGGCAGCTGCCGCTTTCTATGTTCTGTACGGCGTGGTTGGAGTCGCGGCGATGTTCGTTGCCTGGATGGGGCTGTGGATCGCCTTCGCCATCCTCAACCGGGCGCTGGCAGACGACGGCGAGACGATGAGCCGCGCACTGACGCGTGGCTGCGTTGCGGCGCTGCTTTCCGGAATCGCCTTCTACTCGATCTCGGGGATTTGGTTCGGCTCGATCTCGCCGGGGCCGTTCTACATCTGGTTCTTCCTGTGCTGGACGGTGGCGTTCTTGCCAGGTTTCGGCGCCCTTCTGATGGGTCGCGATCGGTCGGCCACGGCGGCCTAGCGTTGGCTGGCCGCAGACGGCGCTGCTACTGTTGGCCTACCTCGATGGAGATGGCCTAGCGCCGCGAGGAGATCTCGTCGCGTGCGTTACGCGGTCGCTCCTGTCACCCCATCTGCCCCATCGACCCTTTGCCACCATCCTCCGAGGATCGCCGTTTGGCCGACGCGCCGCGCTTCTTGATCACCCGGCTCAGCCACGTGGGTGATTGCGTGCAGACGATCCCGATGGCGGTCGCGTTGCGGCGCCAGTGGCCCGATGCGTTCATCGCCTGGGCCGTCGAGCCAGACTCCGCGCCCTTGCTCGAGCAGCATCCGGTGATTGACGACGTTCTCGTGCTGCCGCCGCGCTGGTTCCGCAGTCCAGCCAAGTGGCCGGCGCTGCGGCGTCGACTGCGCTCACTGCAGGCCGAGGTCTCGATCGATCCTCAAGGCCTGACCAAGAGCGCGGTCCTCGGCTGGCTGGCGGGCGCCCGGCGGCGCATCGGCTTTCGGTCGCCCGACGGACGTGAGCTCAGCGTGCAGCTCAACAACGAGCTCGTTCTGCGCAGCGTCGACAACTGCGTGGAGCGCTACCTGGAGCTGGTGTCGAAGCTCGGCGTGGCTGCGGCTCCCGTCGAGTACAACCTGCCCGTCGACTCGGCGTCCGAGCATGCCGTGGCCGCCACGCTGGCCGGCCTTTGGCCCGCGGCTCAGGTCGGCGCCGATCGCCGCTTCGTTGTCGTCAGCCCCGGCGCCGGCTGGCGCTCTCGATTGTGGTCGAACGAGCGCTACGCCGCCGTGGCGTACCACGTTTGGAGTCGATTCTCGCTGCCCGTCGTCCTTGCTTGGAAAGGCGACAGCGAGCGCGCGATGGCTAACGACATTGTCGAAGCCGCTCTGCGGCTAGGCGCCACCGTGAGTGTGGCTCCGCCGTTGAATCTGGTTGAGCTCGCCGCGCTGCTACGCCGCGCCCATCTGTTCATTGGCCCCGATAGCGGCCCGATGCATCTGGCCGCGGCGGTGGGCTGCACGTGCATCGGTCTGTTCGGCGCCACGCGATGGCAGCAGAGCGGTCCGTACGGCGAGCAGCACGTTTGCTTGCAGGCGCGCTACCAGGCGGGTAGCAGCCGCGAGCGGCGAGCCGCGAGCAACGACGCCATGCTCGAGATCACCAGCGACGATGTGATTGCAGCCTGTGATCGGCTCCTGGCCTAGCTCGCCGTCGCCGCCCTAGCCACGCCGGCAGCTGCCGCTGTTGTCGCCCGCTCGGCGATCGCGTTCTCATTCGCCCCTGACTGAGCTCGAACCGTCGGCGTAGATCTTCAGGTGCCGGTGCGCCATATGTCGCTTGCGGCCCGTGGTGATATCGCTGAGCACGGACTCGAGCGCCGCGGCGAGCTCGCGCCGTTGGCGCTCACAGGTTGCCAACTCGTCGACGGTGGCGTGCGCGCCGAGCGGATCGGGTCGATCTCCGCCGAGGTCGGCGCGCAGGTGATGAATCCGAATCGCCATGATCGAGAGCCGATCGATCACGCTTCCGACGGTCTCGGTGTTCATCGACGCGTCGGCCGCTGGTGCCACGTCAAGCGCCTCGATCATCTCGGCAATCGCCGTGTCGATGCGTTCGATCCAGTCGTTGCGCGCCTTGTTATGGATGTCGATGGTTCGCTTCGCCTGCGCCACGACAGCGTCCGGTGCGCCTGGCTGGCGCGCGAACTCCTCGTGTCGCCAGATCAGCAGGTTGCAGGCATGCTCGCGGGCCACGGTCGCGGCGAAACCGTCGTGCGGTGCCTGCAGCGCGTCGTCGGGCGCGTCGGCCCCAAGCGCAAGGGCCTCGTCGTGGACTCGCTGTAGCTCGCGAACGTCGATCATGCCGTAACCGTGGGGTCGTGAAGGGGTCGGGTGTTGATTTGCGCAACTCTATCAAGCGAGCGGGAATGCGAATCCGCAGCGCCGCTGTCGGGAGCGACGCCACAACGGCTGCCGAGGCCGCCGACTTGACGGCCAAGGGCAGGCTCCAGCCGCGCTCATCGTGCGTTCTTCGGTCGGCTCCGGCATACTCCGCGGGCTGATCCAATTCCAATACAGCACGAGGTTCCAATGTCCCTCCCGACGCCGCGAAAGCCGCTCCTCGCTGCAACCCGATGGTTGGCGTGCGCCCTTCTCGTTCTGCTGGTGCCTGCGGTCGCGATGCCGCTCGCTGCCGCCGCCCCGGCTCTCCAGGACGACTCGACCCCGACCGTCAACGAGTTCTTCTCGGCGATGCAGTGGCGCAACATCGGGCCGTTTCGTGGCGGACGATCGGTTGCGGTGACAGGTGTGGTGGGCGACCTGGATACGTACTACTTCGGTTCCGTAGGTGGAGGTGTTTGGAAGACATCCGACGCGGGTGAGACCTGGCGGAATGTCAGTGACGGTTTCTTGAACACGAGCTCGGTAGGCGCGATCGCCGTCGCCGAGTCCGACGCCAACGTCGTCTACGTCGGCATGGGTGAGCACGCGGTCCGCGGCGTGACCACGTCTCACGGAGACGGGGTGTATCGGTCGACCGACGCCGGCAAGACCTGGACGCACCTCGGACTCGACGGTACTCGGGCGATCTCCAGGATTCGCATCCATCCTCAGAATCCGGATCTGGTGTACGTCGCCGCGCAGGGCGCTCCCTACGGCGAAACCGAGGATCGCGGGATCTATCGATCGAAGGACGGAGGCGAGACGTGGGACAAGATCCATTTCGTGTCGAATCGCGCCGGTGCGAGCGACCTATCGATGGACATGAACAACCCGCGGATCCTGTACGCGGCGTACTGGGATCACATCCGTCGGCCCTGGATCGTCGAGTCGGGCGGCGAGGGGAGCGGCATCTGGAAGTCAACCGACTCGGGCGACACCTGGACGAAGATCGACAAGGGTCTTCCCGAGCTCATGGGCAAGGTCAGTGTCGATGTCTCGCGCGCCGACTCGAATCGCGTCTACGCCATCATCGAGGCCGACGCTGGCGCGATCGGTGAATCGGGCAAGGGTGGGCTGTACCGCTCCGACGATGCCGGCGACAGCTGGGAGCAGATCAACAGCAGCCGGATCATCCAGACGCGCTCCTGGTACTACATGGAGGTTTTTGCCGACCCACAGAACGCCGACATGGTGGTGGTTCTCAACGCACCGTTCATGCGCTCCATCGACGGCGGCCGCACCTTCGAGAACGTGCAGGTGCCGCACGGCGACAACCACGACCTGTGGATCAACCCGCTCGACAACAACGCGATGATCAACGCCAACGACGGTGGGGCGAACATCTCGTTCAACGGCGGGCAGAGTTGGTCGACGCAGCGCAACCAGCCCACCGCGCAGTTCTACCGCGTGATTACCGACGACCAGTTTCCGTACCACGTGTACGGCGGTCAGCAGGACAACTCGGCCATCGGCATCGCATCAGCGGCTCCAGGTGGTCCCGGCTGGAGGGACTTCTACGACGTCTCCGGCTGTGAGAGCGCCTACATTGCCTTCGACGATCCGGCCGATCCGCGTTATGTGTACGGCACTTGTATCGAGGGTGATATCGACGTCTGGGATCGTGTGACCAGGCGCACCAAGCCGATCCGTGCCTACCCCGAGATGAACCTGGGCAGCAACCCGATCGATCAGAAGTACCGCTTCAACTGGAACAACCCCGTGGTGGGCTCGCCTCACGCCCGCGGCGTCATTTACCAGGCCGGCAATGTGCTCTTCCGCACTTCCGATCGCGGCCAGAGCTGGCAACTCATCTCACCCGACCTGACGCGCAACGACGAGGAGAAGCAGCAGATTGGCGGCGGACCGATCACCAACGAGAACGCCGGCGGTGAGGTGTACAACACGATCTTCTACGTCACGGAATCACCGGTGACCGCGGGCGTGATCTGGGCCGGAACCGACGACGGCTTGGTTAAGCTTACACGCGATGGTGGCCAAACCTGGTCCGACGTTACGCCGCCGGAGGTGGCGGAGCTCGGTCGTGGCACCGGGCAGGCACCGGGCGACGAGGCGTTGGTCAACGCCATCGAGGCGTCGCCGCATGATGCCGGCACGGCGTATCTGGCGGTTTCTCGCTACAAGTTCAACGACTTCACGCCGCATGTGTTCAAGACCAGCGACTACGGGGTCTCTTGGACGCGGGTTGTCGACGGCATCGCCGCCGACCACTGGGTGCGGGTGGTGCGTGAGGACACCGTCACACGGGGCCTGCTGTACGCCGGCACCGAGCTCGGTATCTACGTCTCCTTCGACGACGGCGACACGTGGGAGCCCTTCAACCTGAACTTCCCGAAGGGCGTGGCGGTTACCGACCTGATCATCAAGGACAACGACCTGGTTGCCGCCACCCAGGGACGCTCGTTCTGGATTCTCGACGACCTGTCGCCGTTGCAGCAGGCACAGCACGGCGTGGTGTCCGAGCCGATGAAGCTGTTCGATCCGCGGCCGGCCTACCAGGTCAACTGGAGCGGGGGCTTCGGCTTCGGCCCTCCGCGGTCGGGCCAGAACCCGCCGGCCGGGGCGCAGATCTTCTACTCTTTCGGAGCGCCGGTTCCCGAGGTCGATGGGGGCTCCGACGAAGACATGGCCGCGGAGGCGGTGACGATCGAGATCCTCGATGCGTCGGGCGCCGTGGTCCGGACCTACAGCAGCGATACCGAGGCTGCCGAAGACGCTTCGATCGACTCGTTGCCGGAGCCGGCGACGACGGCCGGCAAGCTGCACCGGCTGACCTGGAACTTCCGCCACGCTTCGGTCGAGCCGATCCGCAACTTCACCGCTTACGGGGGGCCTGGCGGCGGCTCTGGCGGTCGCCTCGCGTTGCCGGGCACCTACGGCGTGCGGCTGACCCGAGGAGAGACGTCGGTCAGTTCAGAGCTCGAGGTGCGCTACGACCCACGCGTTGAAGTCTCGACCGCCGAGCTCGAGGCGCAGGACGCATTCTTGGCCGACGCGTCCGAGATGCGCACAGCCATCATGGACTCGGTGAACCGCATGCGCGACGTGCGCCAGCAGGTGCAGTCGGTTGTCGATCGGACGGAAGACCATGCCGATGCCGAGACGATCTCGGAGGCCGGCACCGCCCTCGTTGAATCAATTGACGACTGGATCGGCGATCTGGCGCAGTTCAAGCGCGAGACGTTCCAGGACATGATCAACTTCGAGACCCAGCTCATCACCCAGGTGGTGGCCCTGATGCTCTCGGTCGACGGCACCGAGCCTCCTGTGACCAGCGGAGCCCGAGAACGCCTCGCGGATCTGCGTGCCCGGTGGGATGCTTCGAGAGCTGCACTCGGAACGCTGCAGCAATCGGTAGACGCTTTCAACGCTCAGCTTCGTGACCTGCAGGTCCTGCCGATTATCGTCGGCGAATGAGGAGTCAGCAGATGAATCTCTCTCTCAAGCTCACCGCTCTCGTCCTTTGCTTGGCGGCCACCGCGGTCGCCGCGGTCGCCGTAGTCTCGTTGCTCGACTCAGGCCCCGTCGAAGCGGTGACCATGTCAGCCGCGCAGGAGTCGCCCGAAGCCAAGCTCGCCGCCATGGGCATCGAGCTCGGTGATCCGCCGCCGCCGGTGGCCAACTACGTTCACGCGGTTCGCACCGGCAACCTGGTCTTCCTCGCTGGCCATGGCCCCGCCAAGAGCGATGGCACCCACATCACCGGCAAGGTCCCGTCGGCGGTGAGCATCGAAGAGGGCTACGAGGCGGCGCGAGTCACTGCGATCGCCCTCCTCAGCTCGCTCAAAGCGGAGATCGGCGAGCTTTCGAAGGTCAAACGCATCGTTCGTGTGTTCGGCATGGTGAACTCGGAGGCCGACTTCACCGAGCAGCCGGCGGTCATCAACGGCGCGTCGGACCTCTTCGTCGAGATCTTCGGTGACGCCGGCCGGCACGCGCGCGCCGCCGTCGGCATGGTCTCGCTGCCGATCGGTATATCGGTGGAGATCGAGATGGTGGTCGAAGTCGAAGACTAGCTAGCGCGCGCGTCGACGCCGCGAACGCCAGCCGCGGCTACTCCGCCAGGCGTGGCCTGGAGCACTCGCCCGCTCCCGCCTATCATGGGCGCACCAGCCGAGCCTCAAGCCACCCTCCGGAGGATGTCCTCATGCGCACCTGCACCGTTCGAATCCTGGCCGTCGCCCTCTGCGCCCTGCTGCTGTTCACGACGGCTGCCTCGGCCCAGCGTACCGTCAAGCCCGTCCTGCACGGCAGCCACTGGGTGGCGATTACCGGCAAACCGCTCGGCGCCACGGCTGGCGCGATGATCTTCAATCAGGGCGGCAACGCCGTAGATGCCGCGTGCGCGATGCTGGCGGCCACCTCGACGATGTGGGACACGCTGGGCTGGGGCGGTGAAACGCAGGCGCTGATCTACGACCCGCGGCAGAAGAAGGTCGTCGGCATCAATGCGCTGGGTGTGGCTCCCACCGGCGCCACGGCCGAGTTCTTCGAGCAACAGGGGCTCGATTTCCCACCCGAGTTCGGTCCGCAAGCGGGCGTCACGCCGGGGACGCCTGGCGGGCTGCTGGTGATGCTGCGTGACTACGGGACGATGAGCCTCGAGCAGGTGCTGGCGCCGGCGATCGAGATGGCCGATGGCTATCCGATGGAGGAGCAGGCGGCCAATTCGATCGAGCGCGCCAAGGAGAGCATCAAGGAGTGGCCGTATTCGCGCGATATCTACCTGCCGCATCTCGGCGAGGAGCGCGAGGCGCCCTACGGTGGTGAGATCTTCCGTCAGCCCGACCTGGCGACGACGCTGCGGAAGATGGTCGACGCGGAACAGGAGGCGCTTATCGGCGGGGCGACACGTGAGGCTGCCATTCAGTCGGCCTACGACCGCTTCTACCGCGGCGACATCGCCGAGGAGTTCGTACGCGGCTCGCAGGAGATGGGCGGTCTGCACACGATGGAGGACCTGGCCAACTGGGAGGTCTACATCGAGGAGCCGGTCAAGACGAGCTACAAGGGCATCGACGTCTACAAGCTGACCACTTGGGTTCAGGGGCCGGTGATGTTGCAGGCGCTGAACATCCTCGAGAACCTCGATCTGCAGTCGATGGGTTACAACTCGTCGCGCTACATGCACGCCATTTACCAGGCGATGAACCTGGCGTATGCCGATCGCGACTTCTACTACGGCGATCCGTACTTCCCGCCGGAAGAGCCCATCGCCGGGCTGCTCTCGAAAGACTACGCGAAGCAGCGCGCGGCGCTCATTGGTTGGGAGAGCAACGACGCCGACGCGCGACCGGGTGATCCGTACGCATTTCAGGACGGCGAGAACCCGTTCCTCGAGTACTTGAACAACTGGCACACCGTAAAGGTCGAAAATACCGCGGGCGGTGACGCTGCCGGGTCGAGCTTCGGAGCGCCCGGCGATCGGATTCAATCGGCCGCGGACGACGCCGACTTCTACGAGGACTTCTACGCCGGCACAACGTCGATTCAGGCCGCGGACGCCGAAGGCTGGGTGGTGTCGATCACTCCCAGCGGCGGATGGATTCCCGCGGCCGTCGCGGGCCGAACGGGCGTGGGCATGAGCCAGCGCATGCAGAGCTTCGTGCTCGACCCGGCCGACAACCCCTACAACGTCGTGCAGCCGGGTCAGCGGCCGCGCGCTACCCTCACTCCGGGGATGGCGATCAAGGACGGCCAGCCGTTCTTGTCGTTCGCCGTTCAGGGCGGCGACGGGCAGGACCAGAACCTCCTGCAGTTCTTCCTCAACACCGTCGAATGGAACATGAACGTGCAGCAAGCCGCCGAGGCTCCGAACATCAACAGCTTCCAGATGCGAGGCTCGTTCGGTGAGCACGAGTCACGTCCCGGGCGCATGCTGATCCAGGAAGCCACGCCGCCGTGGGTGCGCGCTGAGCTACGCCGCATGGGCTACGAGCTGATCGACGCCGAGCGCACGTCGGGGCCGATCAACGCGATCTTCTTCGATTGGGAGCACGGCTCCCTGTGGGGTGGCTCGAGCCACCACGGCGAGGACTACGGCATCGCCTGGTAGACGGTACTGGTAGCCGCTGGGTGGACACGGGCGATGGCTCGATGGGCGGTTCAATATCCCGGAGGGGAACGCCCGTGCCATATGGATCGGGCTCGCGACTCACGTAAGCACGAGAAGCCAAGGTGTCGGTCGATGCGGGACCGCTTCTAGCGGCGCCGCGTGCGGCAGGCCCAACCCAAGTCCCCGAGGTAGAGAACATGCGACGAATCGCAGTTTGCACGGCGTTTGGACTGGCGCTCGGCCTGGTCGCCATGCTGCCGTCCACCGCTGACGCACAGCAGGATCTGAGCTCGGAGATCTCGAAGGTGATGTTCACGCCGTGGACGGTGATGGAGCATCAGGAGGAGATCTGGCTGTCGGACGAGCAGAAACAGAAGCTCGCCGAGATGATCGAGGTTTCGAAAGCCTCCGCCAAACAGCTTTGGATGGAGCTCGAGGAAGAGCGTGCGGCGCTGAGCGTCAGCCTCGCCGACGGTTGGGTGGACGAGGCCACCACAGTGGCGGCCGCCGAGTCGATCTTTGCCAAGGAGATCAAAGCGAAAATGCTCAACTTCAAGCTCATGGTGAAGGTCAAGAACCTACTGGAGCCCGAGCAGGAGGCCAAGCTCACGGAGCTGAACACAAAGGTCAAAGTGGCGGAATCGGGCTCGTAGGAGCCAGCAGACTCCATCGCGAGGGCGGACGGTCGAGTGCCGTTCGCCCTCGCGATTCGTTGCCGCGTTAGACGGAGCGACGGTGGCATGCCGAGTCGCCAGGTTGAAAATCCGCGATCGAGATCTTGACCCTCGATCTCGACGTCGAAGCTCACCCAGGGAGCACGACAAGTCTCGAGAGCGAGCTCGAGCGCTTGCATCGCAACAGCTTTGCCTGGGCGCTGAGCTGCTGCCGTTGGGATCCGACAGCCGTGGAGGATGTGTTGCATGACGCCTACGTCAAGGTACTTTCCGGCAAGGCGCGCTTCGAGAGTCGATCGACGTTCAAGACGTGGCTCTTCGGAGTGATCCGACTCACCGCTCTGGAGCACCGCACTCGTACCACTTCGCGCACGGAGCGTTTGGAGCGATGGGCTCGCACGCGAAGTCCGGGCGTCAGTGCCGTGCCTCAGAGCGACGTGTCATTCGTCGACTCGGAACGCAGTGTGCGGCTGGTCGATGCCCTGATGGAGCTTCCGAGGCGTCAGCGGGAGGTTCTGCACCTGGTGTTCTACGATGGCATGAGTGTTTCGGAGGCGGCGCGGGCACTCGGAGTGTCTGTTGGCAGCGCCCGCACCCACTATGCGCGCGGCAAGGCCCGGCTGCGCTCAACGTTGACCGAGGTGAGAGATGAAGAAACAGCCGCGGTCTAACGACGATTTGCGCGCGGATTTCGATCATCTGCGGCAGGAGGTCGAGCTCCGGGTCCCCGACGCTGCCCGGGCTTTGCAGCGTGCTCGAGCGGCGCTGACGACAGCCGTTGGGGTGGCGGGCGCGCCTGGCGGCCGGGCCGCGGCGGATTCCGTTGCGGCACGGGGTCGTGCGCCCAGAGCTTGGGCGATGGACCGTTGGCGCGGGCGCCGCTGGCTGCTTGTGCCGATGGGTCTGGCGGCGGCGCTGTTGGTTGTTGTCCTCTTGCCCGACAACGACGCGCCGGACCTCGAGCTGCGGCTGGCGCAGGCGGTGCAGGACTATCTGGCCGACCCGGTGCTCGGTGGCTGGGAGTCGCCGACAGCGTTTCTGCTCGATCCGGTGGCCCTGCCCGGCGACGAGCTGTGGGACGGTGTCCCCGCGTTGGGCGATTTCCAGGGCTTTTCCGAGCTGGCTCGCGACGATGCGCCGCGCGAGTTTCCCGAGGGGGCGCCATGAGGGCTGCGGTGGCACTCGTCGGCCTGGCGTTGGTCTGTGTCTCTCCAGCACCAGCCGCAATGGGCGCTGCCGGTGGCTCCGAACCGGCGGTTGCTGCTTTCGGCGGGTTGTTGCAGTTGCAGCTGGGCTCATCTGTGGAGGACAGACTGTTCACGCCCGAGCTGATCTTCAGCTATCGGACCGAGATCGGCCTGGAATGGGAGCAGCAGGCGAAGATCGTCGAGCTCATTACGGAGGTCCAGCCGGAGCTTGTGCCCCTCCAGCTCGAGCTGCTCGGGCAGACGACTGCCTTGCTGCGCTCAATCGATCAGGAGGGGATCGGGCTCGACGAGGCGGCGTTGCGGGCCGAGAAGATCTTCAGCCTCGAGCAGCGAGTCAAGCTCGAGCATCTGAAACTGTTGCTCCGCATCAGGAACCTGCTGCGCCCAGAGCAGCAGGCGAAGCTCCAGGCCCTGCGCGCCGCGGCGCGCAAGTAGAGCGTCGTTACGGCCGCGCGCGTGGCATATAGCGCGGGGGCGTTCCCGCGACGCGCGCTATATCGTACGCGCGGCCTTCTGGCGGCCTGAGAACGGGCTCGACTCCGCGCGCGAGGCAGGACGCTCGCGATGGGCCGCGGCCCCTCCGATGGCTCTGGGAGCTCACTGTTGTCGACGATCGATCGCCCCGAAGACGAAGTCGAGCCAACCGGCGATGAATCGACAGCGTCGAGACGAAGCCCTCGGGCACTAACGTCATTCCTGGCGCTTGTGGTCGGCCTTCTCGTTGGTGGGGTGTTTCCGGTTGATACGCCGACGCAGATCGAGCCTCTCCTATCGGTCATCGAGCTTTGCGGCCGGTTCTGGATTCGTACTTTGGAGATGGTGTTCTTCCCGCTCGTAGTGTCGTTGGTGGTGGTGGCCGTGAGTGAGCCGCGTGGTCAGGGGCGCGGCCGACTGGGCGTCGTGACCGGCGCCGTGGTTGCCGGACTGCTCTTTATATCGGTCATCTACGGACTCGTGTTTGGGAGTCTTGCGGTTGCCGTCTTCCCCGCGCCCGATGAGCTCCGTGCCGCGCTCACCGAGTCGGGAGCCCGTCAACTGACCCAGCCCGAGGCTGTGGGCGGTGTGACCGGCTTCGGTGGTTGGGTCGAGCAGGTCGTTCCCGACAATCCCTTCGCCGCGGCGATGAACCGCTCACTGCTGCTGCAGGTGATGTTCTTTGCGCTGATGTTCGGCATCGCGCTGCGCCGTGCCGACTCCAAGGCAACGAGGTCGGTACGACGTTTCTTCGTCGCCTTCCGCGAGATCTCGATGGCGCTGATCTACGTGCTGCTGCGGTTCACGCCGCTCGGGGTTCTCGCGGTGGGCCTGTCGATGGCGCGCCGCATCGGCCCCGAGGCGGCGGGTGGCGTTGCCTACCACGCGACCTTGCTTACAGCGTCGCTCGTGCTTCCGACCGCGATCATTTTTCTGGTAACTCCGGGTGCCGGGCGCTATCAGGTGGGCCAGCTGGCGCGCGCCCTGCATCGTGCGCAGCTCATCGGCATCACGCGCTCTTCGTTGGCTACCTTGCCAGCGCTCGTGGAGGCAGGGCGCGGACCGCTACGCGTGCCCCGCCGTGCGCTCGATTTCGCGCTGCCGCTGGCGGCGGCGTCGCTGCGCTTCAGTCTCCCGAGCGACAGCGTCTTTCGTGTCGTCGTATTGGCACACCTGTTCGGCTTCGAGTATTCGCCCGTCGAGCTCATCTCGTTCATGGCAGGCGTTACGCTTACGAGCTTCGCCTCGTCGGGAATGCCGACGCGGCTCGGCGTCACGGAGAGAGTCGGCTTTTACTTGGCGCTCGGGATTCCGTTGGAGCTGTACCTCTTGGTGAAGGCGTCAGAAGTGATCCCAGACATATTCAAGACCACGGCCAACTCCATCGCGTACCTGGCAACTGCCATTCTGACCGCTCGACTGACAGGTGCCGCGACCGCAACCGCGCATCGGCCCGCGGTGATGGGAGCGTGACCGCCGGCGAGACCGAACCGGCGCGCGGCGCGGGGACGGACACTCGACAGCTGGGCTCGGTATGGGCTCTGCTCGGCGCGGTGTCGGGAGTGGTTGTCGGAGTGCTCCTGCAGGAGCCGACGCCCGAGGCATTTCGGCCGGCGCTCGAAGCGATCGAGCTCGGTGGCCAGCTCTGGTTGCGGACGTTGCGCGCTATCGTTCTGCCTCTGCTGGTAGGTAGTCTGATCACCGTCGTTGCGGGCACTCTCAAGGGCGACGCGCCTCGCGGCCATGCGAGCCGTACGCTCTGCGTTTTCGCTGGGCTTTTGGTCGCGTCCCTGATGCTCGGGGCCTTCGCCGGCACGGTCACGACGGCCACGTTCCCTGTCGATGCCGCGCGCCGGGCCGAGCTGGCCGCGGCCATGCGGGGGTTCGAGATCCCGGCGAGCTCCGCTGAAGCCGGCGCCGAGGTGCCCTGGCTGGTGCGGCTCGTGCCAGCCAATCCGTTCGAGGCCGCCGCCGAAGGAGAGCTCATCTCGTTGCTCTTCTTTGCGGTAATGTTCGGCTTGGCTCTGCGTCGCGTGCGGCCCGATCACGCCGAGCCCGTGCTGCGGTTTTTCCAGGCGACGGCCTCGGCGTCGACGGTGCCTGGGCACGTTGACGTCCTCTCGCCTATCGCTTGCCATCCCGAGCTCTGGTCCTACATGCCCTTCTCGGTGAGCTCCGACGAGGAGATGGCAGCGCTGGTGGCGTGGGGCAGGCGTCTGTACGCCAGCGGCACCGGCCTGACCTTCGCGATCTACGACACCGAGTCCGGCGATGCGGTGGGCAGCAGTTCCTACCTCAACGCGTCGCCCGAGAACCGGCGTGTGGAGATCGGCGCTACCTGGTACACGCCGCGCTGGCAGCGAACGCACGTCAATACCGCGTGCAAGTACCTGATGCTGCAGCACGCCTTCGAGGTCTGGGATTGCGTCCGCGTCGAGTTCAAGACACATCACGCCAACCGGGCCTCGCAGGTGGCGATCGAGCGCGTCGGTGGCGTTCCCGAGGGCGTGTTTCGCCAGCACATGATCATGCCCGATGGCTCGCTGCGCGATTCGTTCTACTACAGCATCCTCGACAGTGAGTGGCCGCAGGTGAAGCGGCTGATCGAGAGCTCGATTGCTCGACCCGCTCGGTAGGCTCGGGGGCGAAAAATCGTCCGCCACGTTGTGCAACTTCGTGGGGGTCGCCAGTCCTAGTAGATATCCACCCCCCTGGCACACACGAGGCCTCTAGATGAGCGACCGAACGAAGCGAGCTTGCGTCATCGGTGCCCTGCTGACAGGCACCCTGCTGGTGCTGTCGGGGTGGACGATCGGGACTGGGGCAGCAACGTCTTCCCCTATCCCGAGCGCCGCCTACTCCACCCAGTTGAATACCTACGCCGAGTTGCGCGCCGAGGGTGAGCGGCTGCACGCCGAGGGCTCGTTCGAGCGCGCGCGACGAATCTACGAGCGTGCCGCCGAGCTCGAGCTGTCGGCTGCCGAGTCTCGCTGGGTCGGCTTCCGGATTGCCGATTCGGCCTGGCGAGCGCTGTCGGCGACGCGGGGCTCGGATCGAGCCGAGCTCGACTCAGCGCGTCGACGCCTCGAGGCGCTGGTCACCGACGTTCCCGAGCCTGGCCCGCGCGACGCCACGCGCATCGCGGTGCTCGAATCGCTCGGCGACTTCTGGTGGACCCGCCGTGATGTGCACGACTGGAATCAGGCCTGGCCGCACTACGAAGAGGCACTCCAGAGTTGGGCATCGTCAACCAACCTCGAGGTTGCCCGCGATCGGTATCTTGACCTGGTTTGGCGGCTCACGCGCTACTTCGAGCCGAGCTACAGCACCTACCCGAACTACGGCTATCAGCTCCAGCAGGAGATATTCGAGAACGCCGTCCGTATAGCGAGAAGCGCCGAGGACCGCGCTCATAGCCGCTACCTGCTGGCCCGCCGGCTCATGCAGAGCGGCTCGGGCTGGGAGCAGCTCCAGCGTGTGCCGGAGGAGCTCGAGGGCGTTATCGACCTCGGTCGCACGACCGATTGGTACGACGACGCCCTGTACCAGCTTGCCCTCTGGTTGTCGCAGCGTGGCCGACCCGTTCAGCGAGCCAGCGGTGAGTACCAGGCCGTACCCGATTACGAGGGCGCGCTAGCGCTCTTCAGCCGCCTGCGCTCGGAGCTCGGTGAGGGCGAGACCGCTTTCTACGACGACGCCGGGCGTCAGATCGAGCAGATCACGATGCCGTCGTTGGATCTCTCGGTAGACAGCTTTTTTCTGCCTGGCTCCGAGCTCCGAGCGCGACTGCAGTGGCGCAACATCGACAGCGTCGAGCTGGCCGTTTACCGGACGCAGCTGGCTCAGGACGTCCGCGGGACGGAACGCCGCGATTGGCTACACTCGATCTCTGTAGATGGAAAGGAGCCGCTCGAGACCCGCCGACTGGATCTCGCCGAAGATGTCGAGCCCAACGCACCGGGACTTCGAGATCTCCTGCTCGATCGGCGTGAGATCGGTGCCTATGTCGTGGTGGCGCGTGCCGGGGATCTCAGCTCACGTGCGCTGGTGCTCGTGACCGACGCTTCACTCGCGGTGAAGACCTCCGAGGGACAGGCCCTGGTGTACTTCGGCGACTCCGTCGATGGCTCGCCGATCGCCAACGCCGCGGTCGGTGGGTGGATGCGGCACTACACGAACGGATGGCTCTGGCGGAGGGTCCAGGGGCGCACTTCCGAGCAGGGCCTGGCGATCCTGGAGCTCGGGACAACTTCACGTTCCAGTGCCCAGTTGTTTGTCGCGGCGTCCGACGGCGATCGCCAGGCGTTCGTACGAACGCGGGCGCAGCTGCAGCAGGACGACGACGGGGAATGGCGAATCTACGCTTTTACCGATCGCCCCACCTATCGGCCCGAAGACACGGTGCAGTGGAAGATTGTCGCGAGGAGAATGATCGATCGCGTGTACGAAACACCGGGCGATCGCGACGTTGAGTACGAGATCCGCGATCCTCGCGGCACCGAGATCGCGTCCGGCACGGTAGAGCTCAACGGCTTCGGCAGCGCCTGGGACGAGCTCGCCCTGTCCTCCGAACTGCCTCTCGGCCAGTACATGGTGCAGTTCTTCGTCGACTCCTCCAGCGGCCGGCGATCGGTAGGCAGCGCCGCGCTCTTTCGGCTGGAGGAGTACAAGCTGCCAGAGTTCGTTGTCAGCGTTCAGACTCCCGAGGTTGACGGTGCGCCGGTGACACACCGGCTTGGTGACGACGTCGCGATCGAGATTCAGGCCGACTACCTGTTTGGCGCTCCTGTGGCCGGCGCCACGGTCGAGGTCGTGGTCGAGCAGAGCTCGTTCAATCTCTACATCCCACGGCCGCGGCGCTACGCCTGGTACTACGACGAGGCGCGCACGCGCTACGACTACGGTGGCGGGCAGGTTGTCGAGCGTCGTACGTTAACGACCGACGCGGCAGGCAAAGCGCGCTTCACACTGCGCACGCCCGGCTGGAGCCAGGGCGACCTCAGCTTCCGGGTCGAGGCCCGGGTTACCGACGCATCACGCCGCGAGGTGACCGGCTCGGACACGGTTCGGGTAACCCGTCAGAGCTACGGCATCGCAGTGCGGGCCGAGCATCATCTCTACCAGCCTGGCGATTCGGTGGTTGTCGAGCTCGAAGCCCGCGATGCCAACAACAACCCGGTCGCGGCATCGGGAACGGTGCAGGTGACGCGCCAGCGCTGGCGCGACAACGGCTACGACAGCGAACAGGTTGTGTCACGCGCCGTGAGCATCGACGCATCTGGTCGTGGCGAGCTTCGCTTCGACGCGGCCGACGACGGCTACTATCGCATCGCCTGGATCGGCCCCGATGCCGGCGCGCCGCCGGTGACAGCCAAAACCTACATTTGGTCGGCGCGTGCGGGAACCGCCGAGGTGGGCTATCGACACGGCGGGCTCGAGATCATTCTCGACAAAGACACGCTCGTCGCCGGCGAGATGGCGACCGTAATGATCGCGGTGCCCACGAGCGGCCGCCACGTGCTGTTCAGCGTCGAGTCGGAGACGCTGCATCACTACGAGCTCGTCCACGTCACCGGTACCGTGAAGCTTCTGCGCTTCCCGGTGAGCGAGGAGCACGTCCCGAGCGTCTGGCTCGACGCATTGATGTTCTCCGACTCGGAGGTCTTCCGCGATAGCGAACGCGTTGTTGTACCGCCGGAGAAGCAGTTCTTGACCGTAGAGGTCGAGGCTGACCGCGAGCAGTACTTGCCGGGCGACACCGCCACCCTCAACGTGCGCGCGCTCAATAGCCAGGGCGAACCGGTGTCCGCCGAGGTGGCGCTCGGTTTGATCGACGAGGCGGTGTACTCGATCCAGGGTGATCTCGCAGGCGACGTGCGTCGCTTCTTCTACGGATCGCGAGGACGTCGCCTGGTGACGACCGCGGGCTCGAACGAGCAAAGTCGGCTCGAGAGCTTCGAGCTCCGTGATGGCGACCTGGTACGCGAGCGGGATGGGCTAGCGTTCGCCAAGTCGGGCGACGACAGTGGCAGCTTCCGGGCCGATCTCGAATCGAATGTCGCGCAGGAACGAATGAGCGTCGACGCCATCAGCGGCGGCGCCCGACGTGGCGCCCTCGCGCAGCCGCAGGCGATGGCCGACATGAGGGCGGTTGGCTCCGTCCTGGAGTCCTAGGAGTCGCGAGTGAGTGGTGCCGCAGGCGAGCTCGGCCCGCAGGCGGTTCAGGTGCGCTCGGACTTCCGCGTGACCGCATTGTGGGAGCCCGCTGTCATGACGGGCGCGGACGGCCGTGCCACCGTCGAGTTGAAGATGCCCGATTCGCTAACGACCTGGCGCGCCACGGCTCGAGCGGTGAGCGAGGGCAACCGCTTCGGGATGGGCTCGTCGTCGACGCGCTCGAAGAAGCCACTCATCGTCCGGTTACAAGGGCCGCGCTTCTTCGTGGTTGGCGACACGACCACGCTGTCGGCGGTCATCAACAACAACAGCGATCGCGATCTGACGGTGAGCCCGGAGCTCCAGGTGTCGGGGCTGAATCTACAGAGCTGGAGCTCCGGCTCGCGCTCCGGCGGCGGCACGGTACCCGCGGTTTCCATCGCCGCCGGCGGCGAAGTTCGGGTCGACTGGACAGTGAGCGTCGAGCAGGCGGGAAGCGTACAGCTGCGGGTCAGCGGCGTTGGCGGCGGGCTTTCCGATGCCATGGAGCGCCGTTACCTGGCGCACGAGCATGGCCTCGACAAGCTTGTGGCAGCCGCTGGCAAGGCTACCGGCAGCGTCGCCAGCACGACCATCGCCCTGCCGGCTGCGCGAGTGGTCGATTCCACGCAGCTGCGCCTCACTGTCAGCCCGAGCCTGGCCGTCACCATGCTCGATGCGTTGCCCTACCTGGTGCACTACCCGTACGGCTGCACCGAGCAGACGATGAGCCGCTTCCTGCCCGCCGTGATCACGGCAGGCACACTCGGATCGGTCGGTCTCGATCCGGCAGTTGCGATGTCACGAGTTTTCGGTGGTATTGAACAGGCGACTGCCGTACAAACTCACCCGAAGGGGACCACGGACCTGGGTCAGCTCGATGAGGTGATCGAGCGTGGTCTTGCCCGCCTCTACGACTTTCAGCACCGCGACGGTGGCTGGGGCTGGTGGAAAGAGGGCGACAGCGATCGCTTCATGAGCGCCTATACGGTCTGGGGCCTTGGGCTGGCGCAACAGGCAGGCGTGACGGTTCGCTCCGGCGTGATCAGCCGCGGCGCCGACTACCTCGACAAGCAGCTGGTCGAAGCCGAGCGCGCGCCCGACATGCAAGCGTGGATGCTGCACGCGTTGTCTGCATACCGGTCAATGATTGGTGCGAGCCCCAGCGAGCTCCAGCGCAAAGCCATCGACAACCTGTGGGGCCAACGCGGTCGGCTCAACGCGTACACCCGCGCGCTCTTCGCATTGGCGCTGCATCACAGTGGCGACGCAGATCGTGCCGCGGTTGTTGTTCGAAACCTCGAGAACGGCGCGGCGATCGATCGCGCTGTCGATCGGTCGGTTCTCCAGCAGGGGTTGTCGCAGCCTGGGTCGGCACCAACAGGCACGGCGCACTGGGGCAACGACGGCTTCTACTGGCGGTGGTCGGATGGTGGCGTGGAGGCGACTGCGTTCGCGCTGCGAGCCTTCCTGGCAATCGATCCCGACAACGAGCTGGTAGATCTATCGACCAACTGGCTCATCAAGAACCGTCGTGGCGCGCAGTGGAGCAACACCCGTGACACCGCGATTGTTGTTCTGGCCCTGAACGATTACCTGCGCACCAGCGGTGAGCTGACCACCGAGGCCACCTACGACGTTCTCGTCAACGGGGCGCCGGTCGGCAGCGGCACGGTTACACCCGAGACCACGCTCTCGGCTCCCAATACCTTCGACGTCGAAGTGGGTCTTCTACGCGATGGTGATAACCACATCGAGCTGCGTCGGACGTCCGGCAGCGGCGCCCTCTACTGGTCCGCAGAGGCTCGCTTCACCAGTCTCGAGGAGCCGGTGACCGCCGCAGGCAACGAGCTCTTCGTGCGCCGCGACTACTTCCGACTCTCCACGCGTCCGACACTGCTGAGCGGCGTGATCACCCAACGCCAGCGGGTCGAGGACGGCGATGCCCTCAACAGCGGCGATCGTGTGGAGGTCGTGCTGAATGTCGAGACCAAGAACAACTACGAGTACCTTCTTTTCGAGGATCTCAAGCCGGCCGGTCTCGAGGCGGTACAGATTCGCAGCGGCGAACGCTTGTGGGCCGAGCGGCTCGACAGCGACGCCGTGGCGGCGATGGTCGAGGATGCCGGCGAGTCGCCCGCCGACGAAGCGGCCCGCGCGCGGCGTGCCACGCGCTTGGCGAGTCGAGGCTCGACGGGTGGCGGCGGGATCGAGCGCCGCTGGGTGTATCAAGAGCTTCGCGACCGCAATATCGCGATGTTCGTCGACTCGCTGCCGCAGGGCGTCTGGCAAATCCGCTACGAGCTGCGCGCCGAGGTCCCAGGTGAGTTCCACGCGTTACCGGTTACCGCACAGGCGATGTACGTTCCCGAGATCCGCGCCAATGGCCGCGAGCTGCGGTTGAGGGTACTCGACCGTTGACTCTGGCCGGGTTTCGACAGGACTGGAATGGCTGCCATGAGGTCAGTCGGCGGATCCCGACGGCCGCAGCGCACGAGTGCGCTCGCAAGGGCTCTCTTGTCTAGCGCGCCCGCCACTACTGTTGCGGCAAGCGGCGCGCGTACAGGAGACGTCGGTGTTCAGTGCGATGGCGCTGTTCGAGCTCGCGATCGCCGAGTTGGCGGTAGGTGTTGGCCAGCTTCAGGTGATGTCGCGCGACGTCGGGCTCGAGTGCAAGCGCGGTCTTGAAGGCCTTCACGGCGGTGTCGATATCGCCGAGCTGCAGAACCACGTCGCCGAGCGCCGTGTGGGTGAGCGCGGAGGCCGGATTGACGGAGCGCGACTGGAGCAGCGCGGAGCGGGCTTCCTCGAAGCGGCCGGCGTTGGCCAGCGATAGGCCACGGACATAGTGGGCTTTCCAGCTGCGTGCGTCGCGTACCAGCACGCGGTCGGCGAGCTCGACCGCCTGTTCGAGGCGCCCCGTTGTCGACCACACGCTGGCCGCCAGCAGCAGGATCTCGTTATCGTCCGGATAGGCGTCGAGGAGGCGGTCGACGGCGTCGAGGGCGCTCTCCGGGGAGCTGCCGCGGATCACCGCGGCGACCTCGTTCATGATCAAGGTGCGTTCCTTGCGACGCGCTTCCTCGGTGGTTCGCCTCTGGGTTAGCGTCTCGAACCGCGTTTGGTGCTGGCGGGCACCGTTGTGGTCGCCCAGGCGGGTGTAGATGATCGCCAGCCGGTAGTGGGGATCGGCGCGATCAGGAACGAGATCGACGCTGAGCTCGAGCGCAACGCGGGCTTCGTCGAAGCGCTCGAGATCGGCGAGAGTTCGACCGATCAGGTAGTACGCGTTGGCGTTTGTGGAGTCGCCGGCGACAGCCAGGCGGAGGTGATCGACGGCGAGCTCGAGCTGGTCGGGTCGCCGGGTTAGCAGGTTCCCCAGGCCGTAGTGCGCGTTGACGTTGTCGGGCTCCAGTGCCAGCACGCGCTCGTAGGCGAGAGCGGCTTCGTCGAAGCGCTGATCGAGAAAGTGCTCGAGACCGAGCAGTAGAAGCGCGTCGGTGGGCGGATCGAGCAGCTCGGAGAGCGGTTCGAGGTAGCCGATCGCCGCCGCGTGGGCATCTCGATTCATCTCGAGGTTGGCGGCCTTGCGGTAGCCCAGAGGTTGGTCGGGTGTTGCTTTGATGGCCTGGTTGTAGAGCTCCAGCGCGCGCCCGACATCGCCGCCCTGCTCGTGGATCTCGCCGAGCGCGATCAGCAGGTGAGGCTCGGCAGGCTCGATCTCGAGGCCGCGCAGGTATTGCGTCATCGCCGCGTCGGCGTCTCCTTCGAGACGCAGCGCGTGGCCCATGTACAGAGCAACCACCGCTGCGTCGGGGTTTTCCTCCGCGAGTCGCGCGAGCATCTCGATCGCCGTCGCCACACGCCCGTCCGCGAGCGCCGCCCGCGCCGCGTCGAGACGCTCCGAGTCGACGTTCGTTTGTTGTGGGCTGGTGAGCGGCGTTGGCACGACGAGCGCGAGTAGGGCCGCCAGTGTTGCTAGCAGGTGCATCCGAGGATGTTACGTCGATTGACGCGCGATGGGAGGCCTCTCTTCGCCGAGCCGGTTGAACCGCTTGCTGCAAGAGGCCATGATCCGCCAACTCCTGGCTGGATTGCGCAGGTCTCGAAGCCGTGCGTTTTCCACCTCTCACGCCGCGCCACAGCCGTCCCGATCGGAGCAGCGATGCATCGCTCCATGTTCGCCCTCGTCCCGTTGCTCTGCCTTGTGGGGTGCGGCGGCTCGCCGAACGCCGAGCTCGATGGGCTCCTGAGGTTCGGTCCTGACGGCGAGATTGACGCGGTCTTGGCGGCCTACGACAGCGCTGAGTCGCCCGGCTGTGCGCTCGGTGTGATCGAGAACGGCGACTTCGTCTATCAGCGTGGCTACGGGATGGCGAACCTCGAGCACGGGATTCCGCTCAACGCCGACAGCGTGTTCCGCATCGGATCGGTGTCGAAGCAGTTCACCGCCATGGTGATCTTGCTTCTCGACGAGGCCGGCGGACTGTCGCTCGACGATGACGTTCGCGACGTTCTCGCGTACGTTCCCGACTACGGCCTCACGAACACGATCACCATCCGCCGCCTGTTGCACCATACGAGCGCGCTGCGCGACTACCTCG
This sequence comes from Acidobacteriota bacterium, assembly GCA_963666215.2. Taxonomy (GTDB): domain Bacteria; phylum Acidobacteriota; class UBA890; order UBA890; family WLXD01. The sequence goes on along the minus strand of CAXWPL010000005.1, from coordinate 1,095,062 downwards.
TCTTGATGCGCCTCGGCGGCTTTCGCGATGAGGACTTCTACACGGACGCCCAGATCATCGAAATGCTGTCGCGCCAGGCGCATCTGAATTTCGAGCCTGGCGCGGAGCACCTTTATTCCAACACGGGCTACTTCCTGCTGGGTCAGATCGTGGAGGCGGTGACCGGCCAGTCGTTGCGAGACGTGGCTCGCGAGCTGATCTTCCGGCCACTCGGTATGGACAACACCCATTTCCACAACAACTTGGCGCACATCGTCGAGCGCCGGGCCTCGGGATACGCACCGCTCGGAGGCGGGGGGGACCGGCTTCGAGATTTCGATGACCAGTCTCGAGATGATCGGAGACGGTGGCGTGTTCACGACTGTCAATGATCTACTGGCGTGGGATCGTAACTTCTACGACAACAAGCTCGGCGAGGGCGATCCGGCGCTGATCGATCGCTGGCTGCAGCGCGGCGTGCTCAACGACGGCGAGGTGCTCGACTACGCCGCCGGCATTGCCGACTCGACCTACCGTGGGCTGCGACTGATCAGCCACGGGGGGGCCTTTGTGGGCTTCCGCGCCGACATGCTGCGCTTTCCCGATCAGCGCACCAGCATCATCACGCTCTGCAATCTCGCCACCACGGCTCCGTCGCGCTTGGCGCGCCGTGTGGCCGACGTGGTGCTGGGAGATCAGATGACCGAGCCGGCTCCCACCGCGTCCTCGGAAAGTAGTGGCGAGATGGACGAGGGGAACGGTCAGGCCGAGATGACCTTGCCCGTGGCCGAGCTGCGCGCTTATACCGGCGCCTTCTACAGCCCGGAGCTCAACATCACCTACGAGCTGGCGATCGACGACGGGCGCCTCGTGATGTACGGGCCGCGACTGGCCGACATCACCCTGACCTCGTCGACGCCCGACCATTTTCGAGGGCGCGAGTGGCCGCTGGTGATCAGATTTCTGCGCGATGGCGGGCAGGCGATCGGGTTCTTCCTCGACGCTGGGCGCGTGGTCAACATACGCTTCGAGCGCCGCTAGGTGTGAGTTCTAGGTAGGTTGTTCACGAACTCACCCCTGAGAGCCGAGCGATCGGCGGTGTCATGCCGATGCCGGCGTGGGGACGGTGACGATTGTAGTGGTTGAGCCAGGGCCGTAGAGCTCGAGTACGTCGAGCTGAGGTCTGGTAGCAGGTGCCGTAGGCCCACTGCTCCTTGAGTGTGCGGATGAAGCGTTCGGCTTTGCCGTTGGTTCTGGGGGTGTAGGGCCGGGTGTAAATGTGCCGGATCTCGAGTTGATGGCATAGGCGATTGAAGCGCTTCGAGACGTAGCCAGGCCCGTTGTCTGTCATCACTCGGCGCACCGCTACTCCCATCGAAGCGAAGTGCTCGACGGCTCGCTGCAGGAACGCTGTGCAGGTGTGTTGGTCTTCGGCGGGCAGCACTTCGACGTACGCCACCCGAGAGTGATCGTCGATAGCGACGTGGGCGTTCTCCCAGCCGACGCCGTAGGCCCGCTTGGAGCGGTCGCCGTGGATGCGGTGTCCAGGTCGCCGGATACGGGCCAGTTTCTTCGTATCCAGGTGCAGTAGGTCACCGGGGTGCTCGTACTCGTAGCGAACGATCTCGGGCTTGGGCTCGAGCGCATCAAGCTTGGCGAGTCCGAGCCGCTTCAGCCACGCCGAGACGGTCGAGCGCGGCACAGCCAACCTTCGGCTGATCTGCCAGGCCGTCAGTCGCCGCCGACGTAGCTTGTCGATCTGCCTCACAACTCCAGCGCTTGTTGCGTGCGGACAGCACGTCGGCCGGCTTGATCGATCGAGCAGCCCGGCCTCACCTTCTCGCTCGTATCTATCCAGCCACTTGTAAACCGTTCGAGCCGACACGCCGAGCGCCGCCGCCGTTTCCGTCACGGGCTCCGCCCGCTCCCGGACTCGGCGGACCATCTCTCGGCGTATATACGGCGTCGTGCGGGCGTTACCATGCAGCTGCATCGGGCGCTCCTTCTGAGGTCGTGGAGTCTTTTGAACAACCCCATTGATCTCAGAAGTGAGCCCCGATGTGAACAACCTACTTAGAAAATACAGCTAGGCGGCCGCCGCACGTTCGCAAGCACTGAGCAACTAGCGCAGATCGACGCTCGCTCCGAGCCCGAGCGCTCCGTCGGCGCCGACGATCGGGCTCACGCTCACCCCACGATTCGCCAGCGGCTGGGTGACCATACGGCTCATCAGGACGCCGACGGCGCCACCCACCAGCACGTCGGAGAGGAAGTGGCGATTCATGTCGATGCGCGTGAGGCCCATGAACACCGCCAATCCGTAGGCCGGGCCGCCGGCCTTCCAGCCGAAGTTGGCGCGAACCGCTTCGGCCAGCGCGAAGGCGCGCGACGTGTGGCCGGACGGAAACGACAGGTCGTTGCTGGAGTCGGGTCGAAGTCGTGTCGCGGCGTACTTGACGCCGGTGATCGCGAGGTCGGTGAACAGCATCGCCTGTGTGGCCTGCGACACAAAGAGTCGGAGTCGGTCATCACGTGTGATCACGCTGAACACATAGGTGCCGATGATGTCTCGCTTTCCGTTGAAAAAGGTGACGGTGATCCGACCTCGATAGTGTGTCGGGGTCAATCCACTAGGCATGGAGGATCACCGTCATGGGCAAGAGTCGCAGAACAGAGACGAGTAGGAAAGCGGAGCGCCGAGAGGGCAAGCTGCTGGAGGCCGTGGTAGCGGCGCGATCGGATCTACGAGCTCTGGTCATGGACGCCGGCTTCGGGGTGTTGGGGTCGCTGCTCGAGCAAGACAGAGCTGAGCTATGCGGAGAACGCCACGCACGGTCACAGCAGCGGCGGGCGTACCGACACGGCTACGACGAGGGCTCGCTGGTGATGGGCGGCCGGCGGGTCAAGGTACGCAAGCCGCGGGCTCGGAGCGTCGATGGCCAAGAGCTGCCGCTGCCGCACTGGGAGAGGTTCAAGGCCACCGACCCGCTCGAAGAGCGCGCCGTGGAGCAGATCCTGTGCGGCGTCACGACGCGCAAGTATGAGCGCTCGTTGGAGCAGCTGCCCGAAGGCCGAACTTCATCCGGGACGAGTCGCTCGAGTGTGTCGCGGCGGTTCGTAGCGCGTACCGCCCGGCAGGTGCAGCAGTACCTGGCCCAACCACTCAACGAGGTGGACTTGCCGGTGCTGGTGATCGACGGTACGCACATGGGCAAGCACCTGTTGGTGATCGCCATGGGCATCGATACGGACGGCGTCAAGCATGTTCTGGGCGTCGTAGAAGGCACCACCGAGAGTTCACGTGTGTGCCGATCGCTGCTGCGGCAGTTGATTGAACGCGGCATGCCCGTCGAACGGGCGCGGTTGGTGGTAATCGATGGCTCCAAGGGCCTCCGTAAAGCAGTGCGCGACACGTTCGGCGAGTGGGCCCTGATCCAGCGCTGCCGTGTCCACAAGATCAAGAACGTCTTGGAACATCTGCCAGGGCATATCCGGCCCTGGTTCGCGGCGAAGATCCGCAAGGCCTGGAAGGCGGAGACGGCAGCGGCAGCGACCAAGCAGCTCGACGCCGTGGTCAAGGAGCTGGAGACCGATCACCCCGGTGCAGCGGCCTCGCTCAGAGAAGGAATGCAAGAGACGCTCACCGTCACCCGGCTCGGAGTGCAGGGGCCGCTGCTTCGAACGTTGCGTTCAACGAACACGATCGAGAATCTCAACGGCACGATCAAACACGTCAGCCGCAACGTAAAGAGATGGCGCTCCGGGAGCATGATCGTTCGATGGGCGGTTACCGCGCTCATCGAGGCCGAGAGCCACTTCCGGAGGGTCCGTGGCTACCGCGACATCGCCAAGCTCGATGCCGCACTGAACGCCGCCGTCGACGCTCCCCTTGAGCAGGAGCGCCGTACTGCGTAACAATCCCAACCACTTCACCGTCGCCTTAGTTCAACGGACGGTGGGACATCCCCTAGGTGCCGAACGCCGCCGGATACGCCGTGGTTGCGGCGCCAAGGGTCTCCATTCGCTTGCTCAAGCCGCCGAACGTCGTGGTGCCCTCACCGAACGCGCGGTTGACGTCCTTGTCGAAGCCTTCGGCGGACATGCCGGCGAGCGCAACGCCGACGACGAGCGTCGTGAGACCGACCCTGTCGTAGGTCATCTGCAGCATGCGGTCGCCGAGTTCCCTTGGAACCATCACCTCGCGGAACATCCCCGCCATGTCGGTGGGGCGTGCCCTCAGCATGTCGAAGTACTCCGCGCCGGGCGCGGCCTGATCAGCGACAGCGTCCGCGTCGGCGCCCGGGTCCGCGGTCGTGACTTGAAGCGCTTGGTCGATCGACCGCTCCAGCGCCGCGCGATTGAACCGGAACGTGCCTGTCGTCCCTCTCGGTGACGGGTCCACGTCCTGCTGAGCGATAGCCTGCGCCGGTGAAAACAGAAGAACGACGGCGAGGCCGAGCCCCAACCGACATGGATCTCCCGTGGCCTGGCTGCGCAAACGCTGGAGGCTGATCACCGGGCACCATTGCGTGAGGGGGCGAGAGAAGTGCCCAACCGTAGCATCCGGCCGTTCCTGCGACTATCGGAGACGCGGGTTCTCGGGTCGTACGGGCCATCAAGCGGTCTTGAACGCGCGCTGCACGTCGTCGTGCGTGCCCATGTACCACAGCGTGACGACGCCAATTGCGGTGCCGATAGGGAAGAACGGAAGGTGCGTCACGGACACGAAGAGCAACAGTACGCGAGCCCACTCCTGGAGGTGCCACAGCCCCCAGGCAACGGCGAGCAGCAGGATCATGCAGGCCATGGCGAACAGCAGTCCGAAGCCAAACAGCGCGGTGCCCAGAAAGCGCGGCGGACCGGGCATGTGGCTGGCGAAGGAGAAGAGACCGATCGGTATGGAGGTTACGCAGGCCGCGAAAAAGGCTCCGCCGGCGAGAACGAGGTACCAGATCGCCAGCAGAACGACACCATCGGGGCGATCGTTTCGCGGCGTTGCAGTGGTGGCCGTGGCGCTTTCGACGGGAGCTGGCGGGGGAGATGGAGCGGCGGCGTCTGTCATGCGCACCTCCGAGATGTCCGTGCAGGCGTAGTCGAGCTCTCTGGTTGCATACGGTATGCCGCCGCACCAGGTGTCATTCCTGCCGGGGTAGAATCCGGGCCACCGTCCAATAGACAGCCCGAAACACGGGCCCGAGCGAGGTAAACGCATGCCGCAAACCGCCGATGTAGCCCTAGCGGCACGGCAGACGATAGACACTCCTGTCGGCGAACGCACGATTCACCGGCTCGACGCGCTTGCCGAGCTCGGCAACATCGACCGGCTGCCCTACACCATCAAGATCCTGCTCGAGTCCTGCCTGCGCAACTTCGACGGTCGTGTTGTTACGGCCAACCAGATCGAAGCTCTCGCCGCCTACGACGCCACCGATGTGCCTGCCACCGAGATCGCCTTCACGCCCGGCCGGGTGGTGTTGCAGGACTTCACCGGCGTTCCTGCCGTCGTCGATCTTGCGGCGATGCGCTCGGCCATGGTGCGGATGGCTGGCGAGCCGAAGAAAGTCAACCCGCTGGTGGCCTGCGACCTGGTAATCGACCACTCGGTGCAAGTCGATGCGTTCGCCTCCGGCATGGCGCTGCAGATCAATTCCGAGAGGGAGTTCGAGCGCAACCGCGAGCGTTACGAGTTCCTCAAGTGGGGGCAGGAGGCGTTCGACAATTTCCGCGTTGTGCCGCCGGCCACCGGCATCGTGCACCAGGTCAACCTGGAGTACCTAGCCAAGGTCGTTTGGGACGAGGCCGGCGCCCTCTATCCGGACTCTCTCGTTGGCACCGATTCGCACACCACGATGATCAACGGCTTAGGCGTGCTGGGCTGGGGTGTGGGTGGCATCGAGGCCGAAGCGGTAATGCTGGGACAGCCGGTGTACATGCTGATGCCCGAGGTTGTCGGGTTTCGTCTGACGGGTGGGTTGCCCGAAGGGGCTACCGCCACCGACGCCGTGCTGCGCGTGGTCGAGATGCTTCGTAAGCTCGGCGTGGTGGGCAAGTTCGTCGAGTTCTTCGGTCCCGGGCTCGCCAACATGCCGGTTGCGAATCGCGCGACAATCGCCAACATGGCGCCGGAATATGGCGCGACTTGCGGTTATTTCCCCGTTGACGAGCGGTCGTTGGACTATCTGCGGCTGACCGGTCGCGATGAGGCGCTTGTCGAGACGGTCGAGCTGTATTGCCGCGAGCAGGGGCTGTGGAACCTGCAGGAGGCAGAGCCCGGCGTCGCCTACTCGGCGCAGCTCGAGCTTGACCTGTCGACCATCGAGCCGGCGCTTGCCGGTCCCAAGCGACCGCAAGACCGGATCAATCTCGCCGACATGCAGTCGACCTGGCAGGAGGCGCTGGTGGATACGTTCGGCAGGCCCAGCACCGGCGCCGTTGCGGGTGCGATCGCGCTGGGCGCCGACGCCATGGGAGGCGATGCGGTAGCTGCGGCCGCGGCCGCGATCATGACCGACCTCGACGAGCTCGGGCCGCGTTCCGCGTCGTGCGAGCAGGACGGCGAGACGTTCGATATACGTGACGGGCATGTGGTGATCGCCGCGATCACCAGCTGCACCAACACATCCAATCCGAGCGTCATGGTGGGCGCCGGATTGTTGGCGCGCAATGCGGCGCGTCGTGGCCTGCGCCGCAAGCCCTGGGTGAAGACCTCGCTGGCTCCTGGCTCACAAGTCGTTACCGACTATCTCCAACGTGCGGGCCTGCTCGAGGAGCTCGAGACTCTGGGCTTCCATGTCGTCGGCTACGGCTGTACGACCTGCATCGGCAACTCCGGCCCGCTGCCGGAGGCGATTGGACAGACCGTGCGTGACAACGATCTGGTGGTCGCGGCGGTGCTGTCGGGCAACCGCAACTTCGAAGGGCGTATCCACGCCGACGTTCAGGCGAGCTACTTGGCCTCGCCACCGCTCGTGGTGGCGTACGCATTGGCCGGCACCGTGGACATCGATCTGGTCAACGAGCCGATTGGGAAGGATCCTGAGGGTGCCGACGTGTACCTCAGAGACTTGTGGCCCACGGAGCTCGAGATCGACGAGACAATTGCGCGCTGCGTGACCCGCGAGCAGTTCGTCGAGAAGTACTCCAACGTCTTCGAGGGCAGCGACGAATGGCGCGCCATCGAAGCCACCTCAGAGGCGATCTATCCGTGGTCGGCGAGCTCGACCTATATCCAGGAGCCGACGTTCTTTCAGGAAATGTCGCGGGAGCCGGCGCCCATTCGGCCCATTCGCGCTGCCCGCTGTTTGGTCAAGGTTGGGGATTCGGTCACCACCGATCACATCTCGCCCGCCGGGGCGATTGGGTCCGACACTCCCGCCGGACGCTACCTGGCGGAGAACGGGGTCGAGCGGCCGATGTTCAACAGCTATGGCTCGCGGCGCGGCAATCACAACGTGATGACGCGGGGCACTTTCGCCAACGTGCGCGTGCGCAACCAGCTGGCTCCCGATACCGAGGGTGGCTGGTCGACCGATTTTACCGACGGCGAGGTCAAGAGCATCTACGAGGCCAGCCTGAGCTACGCCAAGGTCGGCACACCGCTCGTAGTCCTGGCAGGCAAGGACTACGGCATGGGCTCATCGCGCGACTGGGCGGCGAAGGGGACGCTGCTGCTCGGCGTTCGCGCCGTGATCGCGACGTCCTACGAGCGCATCCACCGATCGAACTTGGTGGGCATGGGCGTCATTCCGCTGACCTTCGAGGACGGCGAGAGTGCCGACAAGCTTGGGCTCGACGGCAGGGAAGTGTTCGATATCGATCTCTCGGACGAGCTCGAGCCAAAACAGAAGATCGCGGTGCGGGCCACCAACGCCGACGGCGACGTTACGGAGTTCACCACGATCGCCCGCGTCGATACGCCGGTCGAGGTCGAGTACTACCGCCACGGCGGGATTCTCCACAACGTCCTGCGACGCATGGCGGGCTAGAGTTCGCCGAGCGCCGGCTGCGGCTGTCTCTCTCGTTCTTGTTGTCCGGCGATGCGACCCTAGAGCTGACCGTCGTTGCGCTGCCGTGCGGCGATCGCTCGCACGGCTTGCAGCTCCTCGAGAAGCTGCTGCGTTTTGACGGGCGCTCGACTCGCCAAGTCGTCCTGTTCGCCGGGATCGCCTGCGAGGTCGTACAACTCGGCCCAATCGGATCGCGGATCGACGATGATCTTGCTTCCATTCCGAATCCAGGCCGCCAGCGGCATCAACGCCAGGTTGGGGAGATCACGGCCACTCGTGGAGACGAAGATGCCGCGATCGGGCGCGTCGCCGTTGAACGCGATCGGCACCAGGCTCAGGCCCGGTAGCCCACGGGCGCGTCTCAGATCGGTGGCGTCGAGATCGTCTACAACGTCGATCAACGTGGGCAGAAGGTCGACCAAGCTCACGGGCGTGTCGACGGCGCCGGCCTGAGACGCGTGGGTTCGGGGGCGATAGGAGGCTGGCCACTTGACGATGAGCGGCACGCGGATCATCTCCTCGTAGAGCGTCCAGGTGTGCAGGAACATCCCGTGCTCGAAGAACGCCTCGCCGTGGTCGGACATGAGCACGATGAGCGTTTCGTCGTACCGGTTGGCGTCGCGCAGCTCCTCGACGATGGCGCCAACGATCGCGTCGGCGTACATGGCGTTCTCGCGATATCTCGCGACGATATGCGCCAGCTCAGCAGCCGTCGGTCCAGGGCGCGACGGAGCGCGGCGGAAGCCGTGGAGGTACGTTGCCGACGTCAGGCGCGGGTCGGCGTCGGGGCGCGTGAGCAGGCCACGGAAGGGCGCGGGCGGCTCGTAGGGGAAGTGTGGCGGGACGATGTGCAGAAGAGCGAAGGTGGGCTGGCTGTCGAGCACAGCGCTCGTCGTGTCGGCGGCGGGTCTTCTCGGAGAGTCGGTTGTTGGACGCTGGCCAAGGAACAGCTCGGAGGCCGCGGGCAGTTGCTCGATGAGCGTTCTCGGGGCCTTGGTTTCGACAACAGTCGAGCTGTCGAATCGGCGCCGATACCAGGCGCTGTGGTAGATCGGCTGATCCGACCAGAGGACGGTTCGGTAGCCCGCGTGCGACAGAATTTCGGGAATCGTTCCGTAGCGCGGCAGCAGACGATCGGCGAACGACGTGACACCAAGCGACTCGGGGTAGTGGCCGGTGAGCAGCGACGCGATCGATTGACCGGTCCAGGACGAAGGCGAATAGGCGCGGTCGAACCGCGTGCCCGCGGCCGCGAGCGCGTCGATGTTGGGAGTCGAGGCGACACCGCCAAACGTCGAGAAGGCGTCGGGCCGTGCGGCGTCGAGTAGCACGAAGACGATGTCCGGTTGACCGAGACCGCCGGGTGAAATACTGGGCGACGATCTGACCGCCGCGCGCGCGGCCGTTTCGGCTGCGGCGGGTCCCTTCGGTGCAGGGGCGGGCTCTTTGGCGATGTCCCCACCGGTCACCAGCCCGACCCCGCGCCAAATCAAAACCCCGGTCAAGCTTCCGTGAGCCCGCAGTCGCAGCACCACCGAGCGATCTGCCCACGCACCCAGGTCGAGACGGAGAGGTAGCGGCGACTCGTAGCCGAGCAGCGGCACCGAGAACAGCTCGTTCGTCAGCGGCAGCCGACGAGAAGACCGCCCCCGCTGGCCCCGCGTCGTTCCGGCCGGCTCGTCGGGATCCCTCGGCGCAGCCGCTTCGCCCGTCTCGCCCGCCTCGAGAATCTCGATGGTTGCCCAGGCTCTCCCCAGCTCCAGCCATCGGGCGCGATCGAGCTCGACCGTGCCGACGAGCTCCGCCCCCGGTGGCACGTCTACTGTGCGATCGAGGTACGAGCCGGTCGGCATCTCCACGGCGCCGGCCGGCTCGGCCGTTGCCAGCGGCCCGGGTGCTCCCAGGACAGCCGTTGGCGCTCGGATCGTGCTCGGTCTCTCAGACCACGCTCCACGCCCCTCCAGGGCCAGCTCGATGGTGCGGAACCGGGCAGCAAGCAGGCGGATGTTCTCGCCCTCGGCCTCGTCCGGCGGCGGGTGTGCGTAGGCGAAGCGGAAAACCAGCCGGTTGCGGCCAACGCGAACGTGCTCGCCCGACAAGCGCAGTCGATACCTCTCCCAACCAGCGCTGAGCTCCAGGTTCCCGGCGTTGAAGCCGTTGATCTCGAAGGCGACTCGCTGGGCGCTACCGTCGGGCCACGGTTGCGGTTGGATCTCGGTGCTCAGCTCGATGCGGCCGCCGTCGACTGCGCTGAGAAAGCGCAGGGTTGCCTCCGTGCCTTGGGCCCAGATGCCATCAACGATGGTCTGGCGTCCGCCGTAGGCCTCCCATCCGGGTCCGTACGACCAGTGCACCTCCTCGGCACGCGGATCGATTGTTGTGGGCGCCACCGTGGGCACCGGGCTGGCCAGTGTCGACGCCAACTCCCAGATGAGCACGGAGCTTGTGTCGAGCCGCGCTGGCCGCTCCGTGGGCGTACTACAGGCCGCGAGCAGTAGCGAGAGCATCGCCGTGCCATGCGCCGCGAGCAGCGTTGGGCGTTGCGCCCGAAGCAGCGCTTTGCGACGCGTCAACAAAACCGCCGCGCTCGTGGGTGTTCGGCCACTTCTCACCTGTCGCGCCTCGGGCTCAACGTCGCGGGTCCGAAGCGGACATTCACCCCCAACACCCGCGTGTCGCTCTCGTTGTTCGGCAGCTTGCTCGCCAGGCTCGATCCACCTGAGCGGATATGCAGCGGATAGTGCCACCGCGTTTGCCAGCGTGTGCCGACGCCTCCACTCGGACTCAGCAACACACGGCGTGTGCCCCGGCCATCTAGATCCAGCCGCGCTCGCGAGTCGCCGATACCGATCAGCGCCGGCATCGGATCGATCGCGGTAACGCTCAGCTCCAGGCTCTCGAGCGGCCGCGCCGTGGAGATCACTATGGTCACCTCGTCGCTGCCGCCACTCCACAGGCTGCTCGGCTGGCTCCAGACCCGCACCGACGGGCGTCTCGGTACGATCACGCGAATGGCGCCGTAGTCGCGGACGTCGTTCAGTGCTGGCGCCGACACCGGAACGAGAGCGTGATGGGTAAGGAACAACGCAGCGGCGAACGCGGAGGTTACGGCAGCCGCTCGAAGACCCTCGACGCCAAGCACGCTGCAGGGTTCGTCCGGATTGTCCTCAGCGGCGGCGGCCCCGGGAGTGGGGCGTTCCGCACGAACCTCTGGCGCGGCCGACAACGCTCGGCTGCCCCATCGGTAAAGCACCCCGCTGGCACCCGCCATGGCGAGCAGCCATAGCCAAGTCGCCAGCCACTGTGGCTCGCCGTAGCGGAACCACACCGGAAAGGCGCGCCATAGAGGCAGTCCGGGGGCGCCGTAGTGCTGCAGCAGCAATGAGCGCTCGATGCCGAGGTCGTTGTAAGCGAGGTCGGGAGTGCCGAGAAGAACCAGCGTCACGAGCGCAGTCACTGCCAGAAGCACGCCGCGCGATCGGCGTAGCCAGCGACCCTCCGTAGAGGCGTCGACAGGGAGGCCGAGACCCAACGCCGCGAGCACGACCAGCGGCCACAGGCCGCCAAGCATCCAGCGCTGCGGAGGGCCCCAGTAGCCCGACACTTGACTGAGTGAGATCGGGCCTACGTACGAGAAAAAGATCACCACCAGGGTGATCAACTCGATGCGGCGTCGCCGCCACATCCACGCCATGCCGACGGCCGCCAGCAGGTAGTAGGGACCGTAGACCAGTAGACCTTCTTTCTGGTCGAGAAAGTAACCCGCGATCGTAGCCATGGCGCCGAGTGGATCCGTGAGGTAGCTGCTGAGAGCGTCGCCACGCTCGATGGCGCGCGCTACCGATGTACCGGTACTACCGGTACCGATCGTGATCGACATCGGGGAGATCCGGTTGTACGCAGTCCACGTCAGAGCCACGTGCCCCATCACGGCCAGCAAGGGCAGCGCGAGCAAGCACGCCAGCGTGGTCAAAGGCGTGTCACGAGAGCTGTTGCGCTCCGCGCCTGGTCTGCCGCCGACGCCGAGTCGACCGGGCCACAGGATGGTTGCGCAGCCGATCGCAATCAACGTCGCGAAGATCCCCAGATTCTTGTAGTGCAACCACGGGAGCCAGGCGAGGCAGGCGCCAGCCGCGAGCGCACGCCAACGACTCGGTGCGCGGCGCAGGAGCGTATAGGCAGCGCACGAGAAGGTGAGCGCGGCGAAGTCGGGGAACAGGTGCGGGGGCGTTGAAGAAAACAGGCCCGCTCAGCACCGCGGTCGAGGTCCCCCACGCCGCAGCCGACCGGCCGCCCATGTCGGCGATCAGCCCGAACAGGATCCAAGCGAACGCCCCGAGCCAGAGACTCGCCCCGGCCCTGACGATGAAGGTGAACGTGGGCAACGATGTGCCGCGCGCCAGGGCGTACCAGGGGACCAGCAGCGCCGACAACCCATAGCTGTGGATCGAGTAGCGCGATCGTTCGACCAGCCCCGGCTTCGTGTGCGGCGACAGGTTCTGTGCCGGGAAAAAGCCGAAGTAGGCGGCGTCGTTGTAGTTGGCCGACAGCTCGAGGTCACCGTCGACGATCAGGCTGTGTGTCATCAGCAGGTAGTGGGGCTCGTCGCCCAGCAGCTTGTGCCACGTGGGGGTGAGCGGCGACACCATCGCGATGGCAACGAGCACCGCGCCGCCTGCGATAAGCGCGCGGGGATAGTCGAGCTGACCCTGACGGTTTCCCGTGGCGGAGTCGGCGGAGTGGGCCGCAGCGGTGGCTGCCGCGCCGGCACGCCACAACCTCGACAGGCTCAGAAGCAGCCCGAACCCGATTCCCGAGACCGCAAGTAGACTCGCGGTGGAGTGGTGGAACCATGGGTCGAGAACAAGCGCCGCACCCCCGACGCTGCCGCCGGCGATCGTAGGGAGCCACACATGGGTCGCTCTCCGACGCGAGAGCGGCTGCTGCCGCGAAAGCCTACAGCTCGCTTCGATCAGCAGCACATAGGCGATGCCGACGGCGAGAATCTCAACGGCAAGCTTGCCCGCAAACGACAGCGGGTCGGCGGCCATCGCGGTGGCCGCGAGCTCGAAAAACCGGCCCTGCCCGGTCCATACCGGCAGCTCCGCCAGCCGCCGAACCGTGGTCAGGCCGAAGGCCCCGGCGAAAACCGCGAGCGCGGCCGCAATTCGTCTCGAGATCACGCGTGCCGCAAGAACAGAATGATCGAGGTGTCGAGGACGCCATCGAAGTCGAGCACGATGTGCGGGCATCGGAACACCTCCTGCGGCATCACGCAGGGGTCGTCAAGAGCGTGCTTGGGCATGCTGAACTCGGGCGGCTGGATGAGCTTCATGCCGGAGGCCGCGACGATGTGCTCACGAATCTCGTCGAGTGTGAAGAACTCCGGATGAGCGGCGTCGTTGAGGATCAACTCGGTGGCGACGATGACGATGCCGCCGGGCCTGCAGACGCGCGCCTTTTCCCGCATCGCCTGCGCCGCGGCCTCGTTGCCGCCGAAGTGCTCGATGGACGACAGCGAGAAGACGACGTCGAACGAATTGTCCTCAAACTCCAGGTTGCGGCCGTCCATTTGCAGAAACGACAGCCGGTCCTCGCGGTACTCGAACGGCGCGTACTTCTGAGGGGCGAGCAGGACGTCGGGGTTGCCTTCCTGTGAGCCCTTGTCGACCCATTCACCCTCGTACAGATCGGTCGCGACGACCTCGCCGACACGGTTCGCCAGCCAGTACAGGATGGCCTCGTGCCCGCTGCCCACGCCGAGGCAACGTGTGCCGTCGTGTAAATAGCCTAGCTGGTCGAGTCCGTACAGCGTTTGCGCCCACTCGAATCCTTTGCGGTGCATGAGCTCGGGCGACGACGACAGTTGCAGCTCGTCGAGTATGTGCGTCCACTCCACGTTGAACCACTTACGCGGATTCGTGATCTCACACAGCTGGCTGGCGGTGTGGGGATTCGCCGAGACCCAAGGCAGGAAGCTGTCGTTGGGGAAGACTTCTACGAAGTCGCGCATCGCGTGCTGGTAGTCGTACTTGAAGCAGATTCCGTAGCGTGCCTCCTCCGAGGCCAGCATGCGGTCGAACACCTGGCGCCGCGTAAGGCATGCCTTCTGCAGCTCATGGACGTAGAACTGCAGACCCTCTTCGTCGGCCTCGCGGTCGAAGATGACGCGGTAGAGGACCTCAATGTAGTCAGCGTCGTCGTCGAGGTCGAACAGGCGCTTGGTCGTCGTGGCGACAGGCGAATGCGTGGTCATCGGCGGAGTTCCTCGGAGGGCCGCGCCGGGCGTCGGCGCGCTCGCAGGACCAGTCTGCGCGGGTCTTGCGAATCGGTCAAACGTCTCTCTTGTCGCGTGCCCACCACACCACGCGCTGATCGATCGCGACCTGGTACGTCTGAGGACGGTGGCAAGCGCGACAAGCCTACCCACGGGCCTCGGTAGGCTCGCTCGGTGGTGTCTTTCCTCAGCGACCGGCAGAATAGGGCGTCTCGATCCACTTGCAGATCCCACTCCGGAGGTTCGCATGACGTCGTCGCCCGTTGCCAGTGCCCAATCGAGAGCTGCTCGCTCTCGGCAGTCGCTCACCGTTCTACTTTTCGTTGCCGTGCTCGCCACGACGCTGGCGCCGGAGGGTGCCGCGGGTATCGCCGTTTCAGGACAGATGTCGGGCAAGCGACTGAGCCTCGACATGTACCACCACATGCAAGGCGTCGGCAGCCCGCAGGTTTCTCCCGATGGAAGCCGGATCGTCTACACGCTCACCTGGACCGACGCCGTCAACGACGCGCGTGAGTCGGAGCTGTGGGTGATGAACGCCGACGGTTCGCGCAAGCGCAAGCTGGTCGAGGGCTCCGACGCGATCTGGTCGCGCGACGGCACCCGGATCGCCTACGTAGCGCCGGGCGAGCCGCGCGGCTCGCAGATCTGGGTTCGCTGGATGGACGCCGAGGTCGCCGCGAGCCAGGTCACCCGTGTGGAGAGCTCGCCTAGCGATGTGACGTGGTCACCCGACGGCACGCAGATCGCCTTCCGCTCGCTGGTACGGTCCGACAACGATTGGCATATCGAGCTACCCGGTCGCCCGCAGGGTGCGAAATGGACCGAGGCGCCCCGCATTGTCGAGCGCGCGCTGTACCGGCGCGACCGGCGCGGCTTCATCGACGATGGCTTCCAGCAGCTCTTCGTGGCCTCGGCCGACGGCGGGCCGGTGCGCCAGGTCTCGAGCGGCAACTTCAACTTCGGCAGCCCGGTCTGGAGCCCCGACGGCAGCAAGTTCTACTTTTCGGGCCTGTTGCTGGAAGATGCCGAGCACCACTGGCGCGCTTCGAACATCTACTCGATTGACGTCGCGAGCGGAGCAACGTCGCAGCTCACCGACGCCCGTGGCCCGGAGTCGGGCCCCGTGGTTTCGCCCGACGGCAGCATGGTGGCGTTCACCGGCAACGCCTTCGTGGAGCAGACCTACATCGAGCGCCAGCTCTACGTCATGAACGCCGACGGCTCGAACACCCGCAGCGTGACGCCGGAGCTCGATCGCTCGCCGTCTAGATTGACCTGGCGGTCCGACTCGAGTGGCCTGCATTTCACGGTTAATGATCATGGCACGCGCAATCTCTATTTTGTTGCCGCCGATGGATCCGAAGGCCCGGTGAAGGTGACCGACGGCGACCACATGCTGTCGGTGAGCAGCATCAGTCGCGGCGGCGTTGCCGTGGCGACGATCTCGAGCCCGCAGGAGCCTGGGGACATCTACAGGTTCGACGTCGACAACCCACGCGCCATAACGCGGCTCACCAACGTTAATGCGAATCTCCTTTCCAGCGTCCAGCTGGGCGAGGTCGAGGAGATCAACTACCAGTCCGCGGACGGGCTCGACATCCAGGGATGGGTGATCAGGCCACCCGATTTCGATGGCGCGCGCAGCTATCCGCTGGTGCTGGCGATCCACGGCGGACCGCACGGCATGTACAACACCGGCTTCAACTTCGGCTGGCAGAACCACGCTGCCAACGGCTACGTTGTGTTCTACAGCAATCCTCGGGGCTCGTCGGGCTACGGCACCGAGTTCGGCAACGCGATCAACCGTGCCTACCCCGACAAGGACTTCGACGATCTGATGGCCGGCGTCGACGCGGTAGTCGCAAAGGGCTCAATCGACGAGCGCAACATGTACGTCTACGGTTGCTCGGGCGGTGGCGTTCTTACCGCCTGGGTTGTCGGCCACACCGATCGCTTCGCGGCGGCGTCGTCGAACTGCCCGGTGATCAACTGGATGTCGTTCGTTGGCACGACCGACGGCATCTCCTGGTATCGCAACTTCGACAATCTGCCCTGGGAAGACCCGAGCGAGCATCTGCGGAGGTCGCCACTGATGTATGTCGGCAACGTCAAGACGCCGACGATGCTGATGACCGGCGTCAACGACTTGCGTACGCCGATCTCCCAGACCGAGGAGTTCTACGCGGCGCTCAAGGTGCTGCGCGTGCCGACCGCGATGGTGCGCTTCAACGACGAGTGGCACGGGACGTCGTCGAAACCCTCGAACTTCCTGCGCACCCAGCTCTACCTCCGCCACTGGTTCGAGCGTTACATGACGGACGACGCGATGCCGAAACAGTTGCAGAGGGCCCGGCAGGGGATGGCGGAGACGACAGCAGCGCGCGAGTAGTCGGCCACGGCTGCTGTCGCTCCTCGAACACGCTCGAGCACTGCGCGTTTCTTCAGTCGTTGCGCAGCGACTCGATCGGATCCACGCGAGAAGCGCGTCGCGCGGGAAGGTAGCTCGCCAGCAAGCCGGTCATCACCAGGGCGGCCGACATTCCCACGAAGGTGGCGAGGTCGGTGGATTGCACGCCGAATAGCAGGCTCGCGAGGACGCGCGAGGTTGCCGTGGCGACGACAACGCCGACGACAACACCAACCGCGATCAGCCGGGCGCCCTGTTTCACCACCATGCGGCGCACCTTTGCGGCCTCCGCGCCGAGCGCCATGCGCACGCCGATCTCGCGCGTGCGCTCGGCGACGACGTACGACAGCACGCCGAACAATCCGATGGCACCGAGGGTGAGCGCCAGCGAAGCGGCGATCCCCAGGGTGAGCATCGTGAACGACACGATGACCATCGAATCGGCCGCTAGGCCTTCCATGGTGTACGTGCGGTACATCGGCGCCGTTGGCGACGCCTCGCGCACGGCGGCGCGGATCTCGGGCCCGATCGTGTCGGTTCTGCTCGTCTTCACCACGTAGGCCGGAGAGGAGATCGCTCGGCTATCAGGTGACTGGCCGACGAACGGGAAGTAGACGAGGGCCAGGGGCTGGTCGCGGAAGCTGTCCTGCATGACGTCCTCGACCACACCGACGACGGTTTCCCAGGTCTCCAGATCGCCCTGGCGAAGCCGACGGCCAATCGGATTCTCGCCGGGCCACAGCGTCTTCGCCGCCGTCTCGCTGATGACGATGTTGCCGAGCGTCGACACCTGGTCGCTATCGGTGAATGGCCGTCCCTGCAGGACCTCGATTCCCATGGTGGCGAAGTAGTCGCCAGCGCTCCAGGTGTAACTCATGTGTGTCCCGCTCGAGTCGGCGGGGGTAGCCTCGGTGAAGAAACCGGCGATGGAAAGCCCCTCGTTGAGCGGCACGTTCTCGATCAGACCCACCGACTCGACCCCGGGCATGGCGGCGATACGATCCGCGAAATCGGTGTGGAAACGCGCGAACGAGGCTGCGTCTCGCAGGTGATCGTCGTCGGGGGCGATCTGGAAGGTGTAGATATTGGTGAGGTCATAACCCGGATCGACTCGTTGTAGCTCCAAGAAGCTCCGGATCAAGAGCCCCGACTCGATGAGCAGAACCAGGGCGAGCGCGGTTTGCCCGACGACCAGGGCATCGCGGCCCCAGTGACGCTCGCGAGTGGAGCCGCGACCCGACTCCTGCAGTCGCGTCAACCGGGGCGACGAGGCGCGAAGTGCTGGCACGACGCCGCAGACAAGTGCCGCGAATGCGGCCGCGGCGACTGTGAACAGAAGCGTCGACGCGGTCAGCCCTGCCTGTCCGATCCGCGGCACACCCGCCGGAGCGGCGCTGATGAACGCGGGAACGCCCAGCCAGGCGAGCACAACCGCCAGAGCGGCGGCGAACCCGGCGATGATCACGGCTTCGGCCAGTTGTGAACGGACCAAGGCGCCGCGACCGGCGCCAAGCGCTCGTCGTACCGCCAGGTCGCGCTGACGGTGTTCGGCGCGCACCGTGAACAGGTTCGCGACATTAGCGCACGCGATCAACAGGACGATGGCCACGGCGCCCAGAAGGATCCACAGCGGGCCCGCCGCTACACCCAGTAGTTGTTCGCTGAGCGGGCGAATCACGGCGCGGTGCTGGCCAATCAATTCGGCGTAGTTGGCCGATCCACCGAACCGCTCGGGGAGCTCGAGCGCCAGTCCGTTGAGCTCGGCGGCGAGCGTCGCACGATCAACGCCCGGTGCGAGGCGAGCGACCAACGGTTGCCCGAATCGCCGCGGCGTCAGATCTTCGATGTCTACGACGTTCGAGAGCCCCAGCAGCGTGTCTTCGCTGGGGAACCAGAAATCTGGGCCCATGACGCCGATCACCGTTCGGTCGCCGCCGCTCACGTAGACGGTGCTTCCAATGACGTCGGGATCGGATCCGAACCACGTGTTCCACAGCGCGTGGCTAATCACCACGCCGCTATCCTCGTCTTCTGCCGCCGGCAGACGCCCCAACAGCGGCGTTGCTTGAAGCGTGTGGAAAAACGTCCACGTCGGCCACGACATGCGCACTCGCTCGATTCGGTCGTCCAACCGCAGCGTGTTGGTGAACGAGTTGTAGGTCGAGACGGACTCGAGCAGTTGCGATCGCTCCGTGTAATGCACGTAGAACTCGGCCGCGACGCCGAATTCCTCGGGGAAGTCCGAGCCCGGCGCCGACGCCGCGATGTGCACGAGTCGATCGGCGTCGGCGTACGGCAGCGGATTCAGCAGCACGGCGTCGACGACGCTGAAGATGCTGACGTTGGCGCCGATCGCCAGCCCCAGCGTCACGATCGTGACCGCGGTGAATCCAGGCGCGCGGCGTAGCGCAAAAGCGGCATGGCGTAGATCGTTGATCCAGCTACTCAGCATGGTTGCTCTGTCCTCGTTTCCCGTTAGGCGGTGCCGCGGGCTCTTCCAAGAGGGATCTCGTCGCTCGGCGATGGCCGCACCGAGCAAGTCGAGCGCCGTGGAAACCGTGAATCCGACGGCCGTTAGGCGGCCGCGCTGGAGGGCGCGTCCGTGGTCGAGCCGCATCTGTTCCAGCATGTCCGGCGCGAACTGCACGCGGAACTCGACGGGGAAGAGTCGCACCAGGAGAGCGAGAAGGCCCTTCACCTCCGTCCTCTGGCAATTCCCAGGCGCCCCTCAGCGAGCTCCGACACGTAACGCAGGCGACGCGCCTCGGAGGCGAGGATCTCGCGCCCCGGCTCGGTCAAGCCGTAGTACTTGCGCGTCCGTCCGGGATGCGGAGAGCCGGGATCCGGTGCCTCGGCCTCGACCACGAGACCCGTCGTGATCAGCCGCGCCAAGACCCTGTAGAGAGAGCCGGCCCGGGGCGTGAGAGCCCCCGCAGACTCGGTTTCGACCGCGCTCTTAATTGCGTAGCCGTACAACGGTCCCTCGACCATCGCCAACAGCACGTGATACTCGAGGCTGCTCACGCCTGCACTTTCCATTCGCTCATTTCGATCCTCGGCGTTCGGAATTCAAATGCGCCGTCGGTATATACGCGGAGGGAGTAATTAAGTTCCCGCCCCGTTCCACGTTCCGCTCGATGGATTCCCGGCTCATGTGCGGAGCAACTGCTCGGCGGTCTCGCTCGCCGCGACTGTCGTGCGGCGCGTGCGCGTCGGCGACCGTCCTGTTGAGCGTCTCTAGAACGGCTCGTGGCCAGCTTCTGCAGTCGGCATGGCCGATGCACCGAGCGCGGTGCGGATGCAAGTGCCCGACACGAAAACGACGCGCGGGTGAGTACACTCCCAGCCGGGAGACCCCTCATTTCGTGATGAGGTGGAGCGAACTCACGCCGCGCGTCGAAGATTCGAGCGTGCTGTGTACCCGTGCCTAGCCGGGAGACCCCTCAAATGGATGATGAGGTGGAACGGGCTCACAGCGCGCATCGAACAAGGACAAGAGTAATGCTCTGCGCGCGGCGTTTCGCGGCAAGCGTTGTCGAGAATGCGGCAACGGTTGTCTTCTGGCCCTTCAGGCCGGTGCTGACGGGCTACGCGGGCATCAGTCGAACCTCAACTGCCCGCCCGGCGGTAGCGGCCGCTTTCCGAGCTTGTACTCGCGCGGGGTCACACCGAAGTATCCTTTGAAGGCGCGCTGGAACGTTCGAATGTCGCGGTAGCCCACGCTGTATGCGACGTCGAGCACGCTTTCATCGTGTTTGCTCAGGATCTTCGCCGCGCTGCGAACCCGCACACCGTGGAGCCATTCGCGGAAGTGCACCCCAACGGCACGATAGAAATGGCGCGAGAAGTAGTGGCGTTCGAGCCCGGCGACGTCGGCGGCGGTCTCGAGAGAGATATCGCCCTCGAGATGCTCCTTGACGAAGAGGCGGACCTTGCCGAGTCGACGGTCGTAGACGAACGGAGACGGCCGAAACGGGCCCGTTGTCGTGCCTTGCATCGATGGACTACGCCGGGTGCGGAGGAATGAGGCGGCGAAACGTCATTCTACCGCCCATCGAGGCCGGCTGCCTGGCCGTCCCGCGTGTCGCACCTGATCGAGGCGCGTTGCCGCCAGCTGTCAGCTAGGCCCGCGCGCGGCGAGCGCGCTGGTGTTGATGCTGCGGATTTCGCAAATGATGGAACTGCGGCTCGATCAGCCCGAAGGTCAGCCAGCACAGGCCCAGCACGATCGCGCCGCCGGTGGCGCCGATATCGATGAGCGCCGCGTACGGAGCCATCGCTTGGGATACTCCGGGAATGGGTGCGGCGAGCATCAGTAACGGCAAGTGGCATACGGCTATCGCAGCTGCGGTTGCCCAGAACAGCAACCCCCGGTGGCGGGCACGGTCGTCCAGGGAGGTATGACCCAGACGGCCCAACCCCACCGCCAACACCAGCCAGGCGAGGAACAACCCAACTGTTTGTGAGGTGCCCGCAGGGCCGGTGAGAGCGAGACCCGCCATTGCCAGCAACAGCAGAGCGCCGACTTGGGCGACCGTGATCCAGCGCTGCACGGGCCCCCAGATGTCGTTCACACACGATCTCAGGTAGTTCAGCAGCGCGAGCATCGCGAGCGCCTCGGCCAGCTGTGCCACCAGCCCGCCGAGGTACCAGAAGCCGATGGCGAGAGGCAGAGCCAGGAGGTAGCCGACGACTCGAGCGGCCGTGCCGCTCTGTCGTCCCGAGAGCGCAGCCGCGATCGCCAGCACCGCTCCGGCGCTCAGAACCCCCAGGCCAACGAGGAAGCCATCACCTGTAAGCTCTCCGAGTTCGAGCGAGCCTGTGGCCAGGCCGCTCAGACCCACGAAGCCCGCTGCCAGTGATCGCCCCCAGGCAGCCGATCCATGCCGCATCCGACTTTGTCCTTAGCGTCAGCTGGGGTCTCCCATATTCCGCTGACCACACATGTACCGCGATGGGGCAGCGTTATGAAAGGGGATTCAGGGATTTTTGTTATATTTTGACGATCAAGAGCGTCCGTAAACGACTAACAGTATCTATTAATGTATTTGAATGACTTTTCAGGGGATCTGGTCGGGCCTCATCCTTCGGTGCGAAGATCGCCACGAGGATCCATGCTTCTGGCCGCGTATTCCGTTCTCGGTCTCCTCATGGGCTGTGGGTCGCAGGCTCCCGGCAGGCCCGATCTCGCGGAGGACAACGCGGCCGCGGTCGCGGCTGGTCGGCAGCTCTATGCCGACATCGGCTGCGCCCTGTGTCACGGCAACGAGGGCGCTGGCGATGGGCCCAACGCGGCGCTGCTGGACCCGCCGCCACGCGACTATCGTGATCCGGATTCCTACAAGGCCGGGTCGAGTGTCGAGCAGATCGCTGCCACGATCGGCTCTGGGATCGAGTCGCCCGAGGGCGGCATGCCCGTTTACGGGCATCTGTCCGAGACCGAGCTGCATCTCCTGGCCACGTACGTGGTTTCCAAGCAGTGGCGGTCAGCCGCCGCAATCGATGCGGTCGGCGCGTGGGTATCGGAGATGCCGCCAACGGTCGACAGCGCGGTGCTGTGGCTCGTGTTGATCAATCGGGGGAGCGAGACGGTGTGGCTTGTCGGTGCCCACAGCGACGCCGCCGAGTCGGTGCGGGTACACCGCGCGGTCGAGGCCGGGGCGGTTGTGCGCATGCAGCCGGTAGGTCGCCTGCCGATCGCGAGCGGCGAGACGGTGCGCTTCGAGAGCGGCGGGCTGCACCTGATGCTCGTCGGGGTACGACACCGGCTCGTGGCGGGTGACAATGTCGCCCTGACGCTGCAGTTCGACGATGGATCGATCGAACGGATTGTGGCGCCCGTGGAGAGGCGTGAATGATGCGGCTGCGTGTCGCGAACAGGAGGGGAACGCCGATGGAAAGCGGAATTCCGCGCGCTATGGCTGGCGTTGCGCTTGTCTTCGCGGTCGCGGCGAGCGCTTGCGGCGGCGGGGACGTGCCAGCGGCGCCGCCCTCGCCGTCCACACCGCGCGGCTCCGGCAGTCCAGGCCCGGGGCCCGCCGCGGCACCGCCTGAATTGCAGACTTTCGACTTCGGCGGCGACTTCGAGCTCATGGATCAGGCGGGAGCCTCCTTCCGGCTTTCGGGTCGCCGCGATCGTACGCACCTGCTGTTCTTCGGCTATGCCTCCTGTCCAGACTTCTGCCCGGTAACGCTTTCGTTGTTGACCCGCGTGCAGGAGCGCCTCGCGGGGCAGGGATACTCGTCCCCCGCCTTCACAACGCTGTTCGTGTCGATTGATCCGGAGCGCGATACGCCCGAGAGGCTCACCGACTACCTGGGCTACTTCGCGCTCGACGCGATTGGCCTCACCGGTAGCCAAGAGCAGATCGACGAGGTTGTGCGTCAGTACGCCGCGATGGTGCAGCCGACCCCCGAATCGACCGACGAGCGCCCGCTCTTGGCGCATTCGACGTACGTCTATCTGATCGACGGCGCCGGGACTGTGCGCTACACGTTTCGCCACGACGACTCAGCGGAATTCATCGCGTCGGGCGTGGCTCAGCTGCTCGGCAACACGGCCACCTCTGGCGACAGGTAGGTGGCCGCGGGAGCTCGCGCACAGGGTCGGAGCTAGCGCCAGAAGCTGTAGCGCAGTCCGAGCTCGAATCGCTGATGGGTCCGCGTGCTGAGCACAACGATCAAAGGATCGAGGAGCGGCTCGGTCCAGCGCGCCACGATCTGTGTTTCGCGATCGAGATCGAGCGTTACGCCGAGGCTGCGCGCCGAGCGCTTCAAGTTCGGCGTGAAGTCGGCTTCGACGCGCTCGAACGACAGCCGCACGAAGTCGACGAAACGCTCGTCGTGGCTCCAAGGGGTCGCGAATCCTCCACGCCAGGGGATTCCGATCGTGGCGCCATACGTTCGCACAATGGAGCCGTCGATGGGCTCTGTTTCTCGAGCGAACTCTGCTCGAACCAGGGGCACGTTGCGCTCCGCGATCGTGGACCTGTACATGGACTCGACGTCCGCTCCGAGCTCGTCGCGATGAGCCGACAGAGACAGCCGTTCGCGCAGTGCTCGCCGCCCGTCGAGCGTGAACGGTCTACGCTCGTTGTAGCCGAGCTCCCAGGCACGGTCGGTGATGCTGCGCGTTCGCCGCGCGGTCGGGCTCGTGCGCGCAAAGCGATAGTCGCGCCCGAACAGCGTGGCGCTGACGCGGTAGTCGCGCTCGGTCTTCTTGAGGCCGATCTCCCAGCGGTTGAGGGTTTCTCCTTCCAATAGGAGGCGAGAGCCAACCAGAAAATTGCCGCCCAGCACCGCGAGCCACTCTCGGCGACCGAAGCGTCCGTTGATGTGCTCGTGTCCGACTTCGGCTCGCAGCTGAAGCCTTCGTGCTTGGAAGGTCACCGCGCCGCTGTAGGCGCTGCTGTCGAGTTGCTCTCCGCCGGTGGTGAGGAACTGCGATGCCACTGCCGCGGCCGACAGCTGCAGGTTGTTGCGGCGCTGCCAGAGAACTCGCACCCGTCGCACGCGCGTCGGTCGCGTTGCGAGCAGCGGTGAGCTGTCGCCGTCGAGGTCGTAGAGGCCACCGACGATGACCTCGAAGTCGGGCCCAAGCCGAAGCGCCGCGGCGCCATCAAGAACCCAGCCACCTTCGAGGGCCGTCGGTCGCCGAACGGCGCTCGTATCCAGCCTCACGCGCGATCCTCGATAGACGGTATCGAGCCGATGGCGACCGTCGCGCTCCAGGTAGGAGAAGTCGAGGCGAGACGTCCGCAGCTCGAATCCATTGCCAGCCTGGCCGGCGCGCGCGCCAACGATCGCCGTGTTGCCGATACGCACACGGGCCGATGTGCTCGGCTCGAAGCCATCCTCGATCGTTGGCAACAGAGCGAGATCGACCAACCGAAACTTGCCGCAAGGCGCGAGCGAACAGGGCAGACGAAGTGGCCCGAACGGATATGCCGGCGACTCGGGACTCGTCTCGGCGTCCGTTTCCTGCGGCGCCGAGCTGTTGGCCGTACCATCGACCTCTTCGATGGCCTCGGGCTGGTTGGCGACCTTCGATGGCTTTGCCTGAGCTCGGGCCGGCGTCGGTGCCAGCCCCCAGGCAACCAGCGCGAGCCCCAAGCCCGCGCGTGCCACCGCCGTGGAGCCGCCGCCGGCGCCGCGAAGCCGCCTCATAGCTCGATGCCGTCGACGCCGAAAATCGCCAGGTCCTCTGCAGTTGGGAAGTACTCGCGAATGTCGGGAATGAGCTCGCGATATGTGGCATGGCGCGCCCCTCCGGCAGCCGCGGCGACGCGCCTGCTGAAGTGGTTGACCAAACTGGTCGATTCAACCCGTGTCGCGAAGCTTCCGGGCTCGTTTTCGTACACATCGATCAACCGGAAGGCGCCGGGCTCCGGGTCGAACAGGTCGAAGTAGTAGATGTGTTGCACGTCTCCGAGACGTTCGCTGATCTCGGGAAACCGTTCGGTTACCCACGCGAGGTGAGCCCCCGGGCCGCGGACACCGGACTCCGTGACCCAGATCGGCTTGCGCGCCATGCCACCGAGCTGCTCGAGCTGACGCAGGTCGTACACGTGATGGGCCACGACGTCGCAGAAGTCCTCCAGACCGGCCTCGAACATACGCCGCGCGCGTAGCACACCGTCCAGACGTCCCACCGTCGCAGCCGAGACCACGACGATCCCGGGCGCCCGTTCCTTCAGTGCCGCGAAGGTCGGTGCGAGCAGAAACCGCACATACTGCTCCGGCGCGATGCCGAGGAAGTTGGTGGGCTCGTTGAACACCTGCAGCGCGGTCTCACCGGCCCGTTCCACCTGAGGTGTTGCCGGTTCCACTGGGGCCGTGAACACCGCGACGTAGGCGTCGATAACCGTGTCGCGTCTCAGAGGGTCGTTCAGCGCCTGGGCTAACGCCAGGCTGAACCCGAAGTCGCTGAGCAAGCCGAGCACATCGATTCCCAACGCCCGACAGGCTCGTACGTACGGCACTGCCGCAAGCAGATCCGGCCCGAAGTTGCCGAACGACAACGTAATTCGCACGCGTTCGAACCCGAGCTCGTAGATCTGCTGCATCTGCAGGTCGACGAGCTCCGGCACGATGATTGGCGGTGTGAAATCGGACACGCCGTCGAGCCGGCGTAACGGTTGGATGTTGATCGCTCCGTTGACGCGCGGCAGAGGCGGAAAGCGTCGTCGCCGAGTAGCATTTTGCGCCGCTAGCGCCAGCCCATCCCAGTCCAGTGCCGAAGCGGTGGCAACTGTCGCGCCGGCTCGAAGAAGGTGTCGACGCGTGGGCAAGGAGACGTCCGAGGCTCGAGGCGAAGTCGGGGCGAAGGGATCAGCTGATCTCGCTACGCCTCGACGTGATCCTTCTGCAGATCCGGCACGATGATGTCGCGTGCGAGCCCCACCCACGAGAGCATCTTGATGGCGATGTAGGTGAGGTCGATCTCGAGCCACTTCAGGCCGTGGGCCGCGGAGCGCGGGAAGGCGTGGTGGTTGTTGTGCCAGCCTTCGCCGAACGACAGGATGGCTACCCACCAGTTGTTCTTGGAGAGCTCGCGGGTGTCGTAGGTGCGATAGCCCCAGATGTGGCTCGCCGAGTTGACGAACCAGGTCGCGTGGTAGGTGAACACGGTGCGTACCGCGATGCCCCAGACGACCCAGGGCCAGCCGCCGATGGCGTACAGCGCGAACGCCAGAACAACCTGGGGGACCCAAAAGAAGCGCTCGAGCAGCACGATGCCGGGATCGCGCTGCAGGTCGGGAGCGTAGCGCTTCATGTCGCGACCGAGCGGGTCCTCGACCAGGCACCAGAGCATGTGCGACCAGTCAAAGCCGTGATTCGGTGAGTGTGGGTCGAGGGCGGTGTCCGATTCCTTATGGTGCAGACGGTGTGTGCCGACCCAGGTGATCGGGCCGCCCTGCCAGTTCAGGCAGCCGAGGGCAACGAGGAAGTACTCGAAAGCCTTGGGGGTCTTGAAGCTGCGGTGTGTCAGTAGCCGGTGGAAGCATAGACAGATGCCAATGCCTCCGGCGAGCCACCAGAACAGAACGGCAACGCCGAGCGCGCCCCACGTAAAAGTGAAGGGTGCGGCGAGACAGGCGACGTGCAGGCCACCGATCGCGGCGAAGTGAGTCGGGCGGAGATTGCGCCAGTGGAATCCAGGCTTGATCACCGCGACGGTTCCGTCCGCGCTCACGTCGCTCGGCGCTGGCGTGTGGGGTCCTGGCATCTCGTTCTCGGTTCTTTGGAGGCGAATGGGGATAGCCTGGTCATCGGCGACCGGGACGATGGATCGAGCAGGTCCTGCTCACCTTCTCACATCGCCTCGGGTGGCGATCCACGCTGGCGCAAGGATAGTTGGCGCCCGGCGGAGCGTCAAAAAAAACTGCTCGCCCGGCGTGAAGCTCGCGATGGAACCGGCAGCGCCGTCCTGCCTCCGGTAGACGTTCGCTGATATCGTTATGCTTCGCGCCCTCTCGCTAACGACGATCGGGCTGCGCGAGGCTTGATCCCCGCAGAAAAGTAGAGGCGTGAGCACCCGGAACCCATACTAATTGACCGGGCGGTCGGTACCGTTCCTCCTTTTGGGCGGAATGGCAGCCATCGGACTGGTACGCGCCGAGTACGTGCAACCGATGGCGACTCCGGGGGGGAGTGCAAGCTCGACCCCGGAGGCTGTGCTGTCCCGAAGCGGCGGCGTGTCCCAGACGGCCAGCGCGGCGGCGCTCGACGCGGCTCCTCCTGGGTCCTTCCCGCGCCCGCTGTACCTCGACGGTCCGCGCGAGTTCTACTTCACCCGTGGGATCTATACCAGCGACTCGCGCTGGGGTTCGTACGGCTTCGGCTACCGAGATGGCTCCCGCGATTCCTACCCTGGCGGCAGCTGGCGAGTCGATTATCCAAAGGCCGATCGTCAGTTCGTATTCGGCCTGCGCCGAATGACCATCCTCGACGCGTACGAGTCGGAGAACCCGATCTACCTGACCGACCAGAACCTGTCGCGCTATCCCTTCTTGTACATGCTCGAGGTCGGCAACATGACGCTGACCGAGCCGGAGGTCGAGTCGCTGCGGCGCTACCTGCAGGTTGGAGGCTTTCTCTTTATCGACGACTTTTGGGGGAGCTGGGAGTGGATGGCGTTCGATCGCGAGATCAGCCGTGTGCTGCCCGGCGCTATGATCGTCGATCTGCCGCTCGAACACCCGCTGTTCCACAGCTTCTACGACATCGAGAAAATCGAGCAAGTGCCGAGTATACGGATCGTCAACGGCGGGCCGACCTACGAGCAGGACGGCTTCATTCCGCGGGTGCGGGCGATCTTCGATGCCGATGATCGTTTGATGGTGCTGATCAACTGGAACACCGATCTGGGTGATGCTTGGGAGTGGGTCGACAACCCCTACTACCCGCTGCAGTACTCCAATTTTGGCGGCGGTGTCGGAGCGCTCGGTCTTTTCTGGGTTCGCCGTCGAGGAGCTCGGCGCGGGAGAAACCCCCGAGCAGGAACTGATCGACGAGATGCGCGCTGCCGGCGCGCGGCAACGTCGAGTGAACGCGTCGAGCCTGGAGTTGATGCTCACAAAGCCGGCCGACCAGGCCTTCTCACGCAAAGGTTGGCTGTTCGAGCTCAAGTACGACGGCTATCGAATGGTTGCCGGCTGTCACCGGCGCGCCATCTACCTGCGTTATCGTAACGGTGGCGACGCAACCGAGGTGTACCCGAACATCGCTCCGGCGCTGCGCGCGCTGCCCTACGAGTCGCTGGTCCTCGATGGCGAGATCACCGTCATCGGCGAAAATGGGCGCCCGGATTTCGGCAGGCTTGCGAGCCGCGCGCGGCTGTCGCGCGGCCCCGATATTGCCGCGGCGGCGGCGACGCACCCGGCCACATACTTCGTTTTCGATGTGCTCGAGTTCGGTGGCCTCGACCTGCGGCCGCTGCCGCTGACCGAGCGTAAGCGCTGGCTGCGTCGATTGTTGCCGGCGCTTGGCCCGGTGCGCTACGCCGATCACATCGAGGAGCGCGGCGTGGAGATGTACCAGCAGGCCGAGCGCCTCGGCCTCGAAGGCCTGGTCGCCAAGCGCGGCGATTCAAAGTACAAAGCCGGCCGCTCGGATCATTGGCTCAAGCTGCGAGTCGACCGTTCGGCCGATTTTGTCATCGTTGGCTACGCCCTGGGGAAGGGTTCGCGCGCCGATATCGGCGCGCTGCTTCTGGCCGTGTGGCACGAGGGCGAGCTGGTGTACTGCGGGCGCGTGGGTACGGGTTTCAAGGAGAGCGAGCTGGTGGAGATCAAGAACCAGCTCGATGCACTACGCCTGCCGGACGATCGGCAACGAGTGCCGCCGCTCGAGCTTCCGGCGCGGCGTTCGAAGCACTACGCGAACGTGCCGAAGACGGGCGAGTCGGTATGGACCGAGCCAGATCTCGTCTGCGAGGTGCGCCTCAAAGAGGTCACCGCCGAGGGCTTTGTGCGTCACCCGGTTTTTTCGCGAATGCGTCCCGACAAGTCGGCGGCGGAGTGCACTTCGAGCCAAGGTGCGCTGCGGCAGTCTGCGAGGTTCTCCGAGAGGGCGGTCGGGACCTCGATCACGTCGGAAGATCGGAGCAGGGACCGCGTTGCGGCGGAGTCCCGCGATCCCGCCGCGGTCGGCGTCGCGGCGAGGTCGTCCTCGGCGCCAGCGGCGCGCCCGGAGACGCTGATTACCCGGCCCGAGAAGATCTTCTGGCCAGAGCATGGCTACACCAAGGGCGACCTGATTGCCTACTACCGTGCTGCCGCGCGCTGGATCCTGCCGTACCTCGAGGACCGACCCCTGGTGCTCGACCGCTACCCGGACGGCATCCACGGCAACTCGTTCTTCCAGAAACACGCGCCGCACTTCACACCGGAATGGGTACGTACGGTGACGATTCACTCCAGGAGCGGCGAGCGCGACATCGAGTACTTCGTCGTCGAGGACGAGGAGGCGCTGGTCTACATGGCCAATTCGGGGACGATCCCGCTGCACGTCTGGTCGAGTCGGGTTGCCACGATCGACCGCGCCGACTGGAGCATTCTCGATCTCGACCCGAAAGAGGCACCGTTCACCGATGTCGTGAAGGTGGCGCGAGCCATCCACGAGCTGTGCCGGCAGATTGGCCTCGACTCGTTCGTCAAAACGAGCGGCAAGACAGGGATGCATGTGCTCGTGCCGCTCGGAGGACAGGCGAGCTACGAGCACGCGCGGATGCTTGCCGACCTGCTCGCTCTCATCGTCACGAGGCGCCGCCCAGAGATCTCAACGATCAACCGCTCGCTGACAGGCCGCGACAACAAGGTCTACATCGATGCAGTGCAGAACGGCGCCGGACGTTTGCTCGTGTCGCCGCTCTGCGTGCGGCCCTTCCCGGGCGCACCGGTCTCGACGCCACTGCGTTGGCGCGAGGTCAACGCCAAGCTCGATCGCGACAAATTCACCATCAAGACGGTCCCCAGGCGGCTTCAGCGCATGAAGGAAGACCCGATGCGAGCGGTGCTCGACGTCAAGCCAGATCTGCTCGGTGCGCTGCAGCTGCTCGGAGAGCTGCAGAGCGGGTAGCCCGTGCTGCCGGCTAGATCGAGCTCGAAAAGCTGGTGATTTGTTCCACCGCCTCGGCGAGGTTCTGCTCGAGCGTTCTGCCGGACTTTACACGCGGCTTGAGTGAATGATCGCCGTCCTCGAGCCAGTGCACACGGATGGCGTCGGAGAGCGTGTACTCGGCGACTTCTTCCGGGCGGCCAAAGGGGTCACGTGTGCCCTGCAGAATCAGTGTCGGGGTGCGCAGATCTGTGAGATGCGCGGTGCGCAGCTTCTCCGGTCGACCGGGAGGATGGAACGGATAGCCAAGGCACACCAGCCCGCCGCCGCCGGCTTCGTCGGCGATCATGCTGGCAATACGGCCGCCCATCGACTTGCCGCCAATCAGCAGTCGGCGCCGACCCTGGCCGTCGGCCGCGTCGAGGTCGTCGATCGCGTGCTCGATGGCGTGGGCCCAGGAGCTCATGAGCACCTTGGGCGGATTCGGCACGCGCCGCTGGCCGCTGGCGCGCCGCTCGCGCATGTACGGAAACTCGAAGCGCACAACCCGCAACCCGGCCACGGCGAGTCGCGCAGTGATGTCCATCATCCAGGGGGCGTCCATCGGCGCGCCGGCGCCGTGAGCGAACACCAAGGTGTGCCGCGCCCCCGCGGGCCCGTCGAACAGCAGCTCGCCTCGCTCCATCGTCGCCGATCCTCGCGCCGTCAACTGCGGTTTTGCGGTCGCGCCGGCCGCGCTGGTTGCAGGCATCGCGATCAGCGCCTCAACCGACTGTGTGTTGCAGGGGGTCGCTCGCTCGCGTGGCTTCGATATCTTAGTGTCCTGGTCGCGTGGACGAGTCGGGCTCGTTGCCTCGCTTCATTCCAACCCGGTGGCTCGCCGCGCGAAACCAGCGGTCGATCGCTGCAAAGAGTGTATCGACAGACAAACCAACGCCGACGTTCCCTCGCTCGAGGTTCGCCGTGATCGACGACGTGCAGCCACCCCCCGTCATAACTCCTGCCCCCGCCGTCGCCGGCCGCGCCCAGGTCGTGCTCAAGATCGCCGCCGGCGCCGTGCTGCTCGTGGCATTGCTTTGGCTCGGTCGGACCGCCGGTGCCTACGTGCCGCGGTTTGCCGCATGGGTCGACGGTCTGGGCGTTTGGGGCCCGGTCGTGTTCATCGTTGGCTATGCAGTTGCCACGGTGGCGTTTATTCCGGGGTCCCTGCTGACGCTTTCGGCAGGTGCGATCTTCGGTCTTTTCCGCGGCGTTGTTTATGTGTTCGTTGCAGCGTCGCTGGGCGCGACTCTGGCCTTTCTCGTGTCGCGCTGCGTGGCGCGGAAAGCAATCGAGCGCCGGCTGGAGGGGAATCAACGCTTCGCCGCCATCGATCGAGCAGTCGGCCGCGAAGGCCTCAAGATCGTGACACTGCTCCGACTCTCGCCAGTTTTCCCTTTCAATCTGCTCAACTACTCCCTGGGCCTGACCCAAGTGAAGTTGCGCGACTATGTGCTGGCTCACCTGGGAATGCTGCCGGGGACGCTGTTGTACGTGTACTACGGCAACATCGGCGGCGACGTTGCCGCGCTCGCCGCCGGTGCCGCGCCCGCACGGGGCGCGGAAGACTGGGTCGTCAAGGTACTCGGCTTGGTCGCGACCCTACTCGTAACAACGCTGGTTACGCGCTCGGCGCGCAAAGCCCTACGGGAGATTACCGATGCCTAGTTCCGCGGCAGACGACTACAACCCGGCCGGCGAGAGCGAGCCCATTCGCGTGCTACCGGCGGATGAGCACAACCGCACTCTTGTCGGTCACGTCCACCCGCCGAGCTGGGTCAACCCGGAGCCGCGCGGGCGCTATCACCTCGTAGCGATCGGCGGAGGCACGGCGGGTCTGGTGTCCGCGGCTGGCGCTGCCGGGCTTGGGGCGCGTACGGCGTTGATCGAGCGAGGGTTGCTCGGCGGCGACTGTCTGAACGTGGGCTGTGTGCCCTCCAAGGGCGTGATCAGCTCGGCGCGGGCGTGGCACACAGTGAAGACGGCACACCAGGAATTCGGCGCCGCGCGGCCCGCCGGCACCGGCGACTTCGCGGCTGCGATGGAGCGCATGCGTCGGCTGCGCGCCAAGATCAGCCACCACGACAGCGCCGAACGCTTCGCTGGGCTGGGGGTCGACATTTACCTGGGTGGCGGCCGCTTTCTGGGACCCGACACCATCGAGGTCGGCGGCAAGAAGTTGAAGTTCCGCCGCGCGGTTGTCGCCACGGGCGGCCGGGCGCAGGCGCCGCCGATTGCTGGATTGAGCGACGTCGACTATCTGACCAATGAGACGGTCTTTTCACTCACCGATCTTCCCCGGCGTCTGGGGGTCATCGGAGCCGGACCCATCGGCGTCGAGATGGGGCAGTCGTTTGCGCGTTTCGGTTCCGACGTCACCGTTTTCGAGATGGGCAACCACATCCTGCCGCGCGAGGATGCCGACGCGGCCGCGATCGTCCAAGACGCCATGCTCCGAGACGGCGTCAACCTCGTTTTCCGCGCGTCGGTCACCGGCGTCTTCAAGCGCGGCGATCAGATCGCGGTCACCTACGATCTCGACGGTTCCAGCCACGAGACTGTTGTCGATGAGCTGCTCGTGGCTGTCGGGCGTGCACCCAATATCGAGGGACTCGGGCTCGAAGAAGCCGGAATCGACACGAGTCGGCACGGTGTGGTCGTCGACGATCGGCTACGTACAACGAACAAGCGGGTCTACGCCTGCGGCGATGTCGCTTCGCGCTTCAAGTTCACGCATACCGCCGACGCCCAGGCGCGCATCGTCATCCAGAACGCTCTCTTCTTCGGGCGCGCCAAGGCCAGCGCTTTGGTGGTGCCATGGTGCACCTACACCAGCCCCGAGATCGCCCACGTGGGCATGTACGAGCGCGACGCGATCGAGCGCGGCCTCGAGGTCAGCACCATCACCATTCCGTTCTCCGACGTCGACCGCGCAGTGCTCGACGGCGAGGAGGATGGATTCGTACGCATTCATCACGAAGCCGGCAAGGATCGCGTCCTGGGCGCCACGATCGTCGCCGCGCACGCCGGCGACATGATCGGAGAGCTGTCGCTGGCGATTACTCACGGCGTTGGACTGAACAAGCTCTCGAGCACGATCCATCCCTACCCGACGCAGGCCGAGGCCATCCGCAAGGCCGGCGATGCGTACCGGCGTACTGGTTTGACACCCCGAGTGCGCAAGCTGTTTGACTTCTGGTTCCGCCTGTCGTCGTAGCCACTCGCCAATGCGCGGGGCCAGGCGACGGCGTGGTAATCGCGCTCGTCGGGGTCAGCTCGCCTTGAGCGCCTCGCCCGGCAGGCGGAAACGTAAGCGGCGCGAGTCGCCAGCATCGTCGTCGAACGTTTCTGCGGAAGGTGCGCGCGCGACTGCCGCCGCAAAAACCGCGAAGCCGTAGGGCAGGTACCAGAGGAAATCGTAGGCCGTTCCATAGGGAATCTGCGGCAGCCGCCCAGTGTGGATCAGGAGCTCCACGGCGTCGGTCGAGAACGAGCAGCCGACGCTCGCCGCGAGGAACCGATAGACCAGGCGCCAGCGGCGGTTGCGGCAGTAGGTCGCCGAGTACATGAGCGCGAAAATCAGCACTACGTCCAGGGCGATGTACATCGACATGCGTGCCGTCGAGCCCAGAGCACCCTGCAGCTGGTAGACGGGCGTGGTCACGAAGTAGGCGATCAGCAGGCCGCAGAATGCGATCGTCCCGTAGGACTCGAGGCGGCGGCGCATGTCACGCACATGACGTTGTTGTCCGGCGTGCGGGTTCATCGACAGCGCCAGGAAGATGCAGGCGAAGTGCGCCATGAACAGTACGGCGCGGACGACGTGGTCGGTGCGAGGCGGCCGGTCGGGGAACAAAAGCCCGAGCCATGTTCCTCCCGAAAAGCAGAGGTACGAGACGATGATCAGGTTCCAGAACGTCCGCTCCTCTTCGGTTCGATGGCGAAGGCCGTAGAGCAGCCCGGCGACAACGAGCGGGATCAGGATGGGATCGGTCCAGGTCTGGATGAAGGCACCGAGCCACGCCGAAGAGACCAGCGGCACGTAGTAGAGGAACACGAACATCGCGAGCAGCCCGAGCGCCGCCACGACGAAGCGATCGTGCAGCACGCTCCTCCACAGCGAAGTCCGCTCGAGCTCGGGGAGGGCCTCGGCGTGGACGGAGGGCGTGTTGGTTGGGTCGGTTGTCTCGGTGCTCATCGCTTTCGGCGAGGCTCGCTCCAAGAAGACAGATGCCTGTGGAAGATAGTCTAAGGTGATCAATAGCGGTCAAACAACCCTTTTGTAGTGAAATAAATATCGATAAGAGTCAATAGTGATCATCAATTGCCAATCGTATCGCCATGGGACACCGTGCCGTCGATAGCTTGGGCGCCGTCGCTCGGGTAACGTTGCAGTTGGATCCGATGGCGAACTGAGCGAGGAGGATGCGAGATGTTGCGAGGCGGCCGCGGTGTGGTGGCCGCCGGTTGGATGCTCGCGCTTGCTGCGGGGGCGATCGACGTGCCTTCGAGCAACGCGGCTACGACGACCTCACAAGACTGGCCGGCGCGGGTGCTGATCACCAACGACGACGGCATCGCCTCGCCGGGGCTCGTGGAGCTCGCCAAAGCGTTCGCCGAGGTTGCCGAGGTCTACGTGGTGGCGCCGAGCCAGAACCGCAGCAGTAGCACGCACTACTCTCCGCTGCTCGCGAATCGACGCATTCAGGTGTCTCCGGTGGACATGGGGGAGGGAATCACCGCCTATTCGGTGGATGGTTTCCCGGCCGACTGTGTGCGCCTCGCGCTCAACGGATTGTTGGGCGACGTGCGACCCGACCTCATGCTCAGCGGCATCAATACCGCGCCTGACCTGGGTGACTCCTGGGTTGATTCCGGGACGGTCGGCTCCGTACGGGTGGCTGCCATGGCCGGCCTGCCGGCGATCGCTCTCTCTGGCGGCTACGACGCCCGCAATCCCGCGCTAAGCGCCGACCGCCTGGCGGAGATCAACAGCTGGATTGTGCGTTTGGCGCGGTCGGAGATCGTTCGGGGGTTGAGCGACCGGCAGTTCCTGGCGGTGAACTTTCCGGCGCCCACCACCGAAATCCAGGGGGTCCGCGTTGTACGCAGCTCCAACCTGCACTTCACCGCGCCCTACTCGCGATCGGCCGACGGACCGACGGACGACGCAGTGCAGCTCTGGGTCGCAGGTGCGGGTGCGTTTGATATTACCGACGCATCGGGCACCGACGCGGAGGCCTTCCGGGCGGGCTTCATCGGCGTGATCCCGATGCGAGCCGACGAGGGCGACCCGAGTCTGAGCGAGGCGCTCGGCGCCGAAGGCGGATTGCCGGCCTGGGACCAGAGTCAGTAGAACGAGGTCGGGAGGAGAGCCGCCCGAACAGCCAGCTGCGCGGCTGTTCAGGGCGATGCTCGATGGCGCGCACGAACGCTTCCTGAGCGAGCTCTTCGGCGCGGCCGACGCGGTCGACGCGGCGCGCCAGAAAGCCGACCAGCGGTCGATAGCACTCTGCGTACAGCGCCTCGAGATCCACCTGCTCGCGATCCAAGCTCTTGTCCCCCTACACGAGGCTCGAGTCGGCCGGCCCGGCCCGGTGCGTCGGCCCGTGCGCCCGGCTCCGGCGATAATCTGTGCTCACCACGCCGAGCCGAAGGCGGCGACAACGCGATCGAGATCCTTGGCGTTGAGTCGCTCCGGGCCGTCGGGATGGATCTCCAACGTCAGCCCCCTGCCAGCGATCTTAACGCGCTCGCCCAGCCGCAAGAACGGACGCAGCGCCGGCAGCTCTTCGGAAAGCTCGAACCAACCGTCGCCAAAGGCCCGTAGCCGCGCGATCGGATCGTCGGACTCGTGCGCAACGTCTACCCAGCCGGCGGCCGAGTCACGGAACCAACGGCCGGCGACCAAGATCGTCGACGCGGTGTCCTGGTCGCCCTCCTGGAGCCCGGACTGGGTGCGTCCACGCGGCGGCGATGGCGAAGTCGTCGAGGCCCGTGCCGCCAGGGCCTTGCGAGCGGACTCATTGAGACTCGCGATGTCGTTGACGGCACGAAGCTCGCTGCTCTGAGCGGCCGCGCGGAAAGCGAGCGCGCCCGTTGCGTCGGCTGCGGACTCCCCTTCACCGGCGTGCGGCACCATTGCCGCGCTCGGGAGGGCTCGGCCGTGGGGCTCCTCCACCAGATAAGACGTCATGTCGGTGAGCACGCCATAGCGCAGTGCCAAATCGCGAAGCTCAGCAACGAGATCCGGCCTGCGCCCCGACACACGAATCTCGGCCGAAAGGGCACCTGCCTTGCGGGCGGCCCACAGACGCGGCAGAAAGGAGTTTCGACGTTCGGAATCGTTTTGGTCGAAGCTCACCGAGTAGGCGAGTTGAACCGGCCGGTCTCCACGCCGTGCACCGATGCGTAGCTCACCGTTTCCGGCGTCAGCCCCGGAGCCATCGAGCCGGTATCGGCCCACGAGCACGAGCTCTTCACCGTGGAAGAGGTCGGGCACGGAACGTGGGTAGATCTCCTCGAGCGTCGCTGGCGCCCCGATGATCTCGAGGTCGGTAAGGGCCGGTGACGAGATCTTGCGCGCGAGAGCGGCAACCACAGGCTCGATGTCTTCATCAGCGCGGATGTAGGTGGAGGCACCGCGACCCTCGTGAACGAGCCGCTCCAGCAGGTAGGTGTTGACGTCGCGGCCAATTCCGAAGCTGAATACGCGTTCACCATCACGTAGCGCGGCGGCCAGCTCTCCGATGCGCTCGGGGTCTTTTTCGCCGATCGTGGGCTTGCCGTCGGTGAGCAACGCAATCACCGACAGACGGTCGGAGCGGGTCTCGTGGGCCAGAGCGCTCTGAAGGGCGCCAGTGAGGTTGGTGTTGCCGTCGGCTTCGAGGGCGTGCAATTGATGGAGGGCGCGCTCGATGTTGTTCGCCGACGCCGGCAGAAGATCCGGCGCCAACTCGCGCACCTCGCTCGAAAAGGTCAGCAGACGAAAGCGGTCGGTTGGGCGCAGTGTGCCCAACAGTCCCGCAAGCGCCGCGCGCGCTTGCGTGATCTTGTCGCCGGCCATCGAGCCCGAGGTGTCGAGAACGAGCGTCAGATCGCGAGCGACGGGCGTTCCGTCAGCGGGCGCTGGAGGCGGGTTCAGCAGCAGCATGAAGTAGCCGCCGTCGCCCGCCGGGTGGGTCACGAGGCTGGCGCCAACCAGTCCCGCCACCCCGGTATGGAGCGGGAGGAAGAGCTGAAAGTCCCGTGTCTCGCGTGTGGGCGTTGTGTCGGAGACGCGGACTTCGAGGGTGTCCTCGTCGCTCCACGATCTGTCGATCGAGTGCGACGGCGAGTACGGTGTGGCGAACATCGAGGCGGGCGTGAGGCTGATCGCGATCGAGAGGTCGCCCGCAGCTTCCGCGGGGATGAACCGACCCTCGCGGTGTGGCGACTGCGTGCTTCCGTGGCGCGGCGGCCGTCCGGCTGTGCCGGCTCCGCCAGATCGGCCCGACACCGCCGCGGGCCCATGGCGCGCAGGGCCCGCGGCGCGTCTGTACAGGAGCCTGAGAGCGTCGCCTGTGCGCTCGAGAATCTGTGAATAGCGCAGCGTGACGCGACGTTCAGCGCGCGGTTCGAGCGGAAAGACGCGGGCCCGCAGCAGGCCGTGGCCGGCGAGCTCGACCAGCCCCGGGTCGCGCCGCTGTCGCACGATGCGCTCGTAGATCGCGCGTGCCGCCGCCGCCGGCAGCATCTCACCCGCGAGCTCGCGATCACCGTCGTAGAGCGTCAGCCGTTCGAACACCGCCCCGGGTGGCAGTGGAACAAACAGGTCGGCCTCCAAGAGAGAGCCCGACCGATTGACGAACTCGAAGTCCACTCGAAATCGCGCCACACGTTGCATTCCCTCGACGGTGATCTCGACATCAGTCGACATCGGCAGCAACGGCAGATCGTGGCCTCGTCCCGCCACAGCATGATGCGGGGCCGCAGTGACGGGTTCGAGCCAGCCTTGAGCTGCCGCGGCAGCCGGGGTCAGCAGCCGTATCGCCGCGGCAACCGCGAAGATCGCCATCCAGGGGCTCGCCAATGGCCTGCAGCTTGAAGCCGAGGGCGCGACGCGCGATGGATTCGGTGTTGTTCTCGTGGGGTTGTCAGTCCGGTCTCGCATGGTGCCTCCGCTGTTCGAGGTCGACGTTCTCGAGACTGGAGACGCACCGTCCGTGCCGACTTGCACAGCCCTTTCTTCCGATCGCTCGCGGCGACCCCCACGGGTGGCTGGATGGCGCGGCCATGAGAAGGCCGCGAGAGCGCACGTCTGGCGCGGAGGAAAGTGAGGCCGCCGCTCTGGGTCGGTGAATTGGCTCAGGTCGGACAGCGAGAACGCGACCCCGGCGGCGCCCGGTGGTTCCTTTGAAATCCAGTGGAACCAACGCGACCGGGGTCACGAACTCCCCGCGAACCCGGTGAAGGGCTCACAGAGTTCATCAAGACTCGCTACAGCCCGCGTGGAGTCCACGAGTGGCGCGGTCGGCAGCGCGCGGCGGAGCGTCATGGACGCTCGCCGGCTTTTGAATAACGGCGAACTCGGGATTTTTACGAAACCTTTCTTCAAGAATCTCCAAGAAAAAGTCGATTCCGCCGCCGGACCCCGCGGCGCTGCGGCCCCAACTCGCCGTAACCCCCCGATGCAAAGATCCGGCAGGGGCCCGCGGTCGTATGCTGCGTCGTTCGTCGTCAACGATGCGTTCAACATCGCCGCCTCCTCTCTTCTTGCCTCCGACTCGCAAGACCCTGTCGCCAGGCCCACCACACTTCCGCCACGGCCTGCTAGAGGCCCCCGATCACCCCCACGCCGTGCTCCGCCAACAGGCGGTTGAGCTCGGCCAGGTCGGCGCTGCGCAGGGCTTGCATGCGTTCGACGTACTCGGCGAGCTGGCGCTGATACTGCTCGTGGACCTCCACGTGCTGATCGGTCGGAGCGAAGTCGGTGCCGCTCATGTAGGCCGACAAGCTGATGAGCTTGGCGTAGAGACGGCGAGGCCAGCGCAGTGTGTCCTGTCCTGCGTTCGTGAGGCGTAGGTCGAACAGCATGTTTTCGAGAGCGATGAGCTTGTGGTCGAGAGCCCCCGCGGCTTCGCGCGCTTCCGCGACTTGGGCGGGCTCACGCGTGGTGTTGGCCGCG
The DNA here is from genome assembly GCA_963666215.2 of Acidobacteriota bacterium. GTDB lineage: Bacteria > Acidobacteriota > UBA890 > UBA890 > WLXD01. Next base: position 1,055,625 of record CAXWPL010000005.1, on the reverse strand, counting down.
AGCCGTTGCTCGAGACCGTCGATGCCGGCCCGGATCCACTCGATCTCGTCGATGAGCTCGACGACCTGATTGACTTCGTCACGGATCTGCGCGACGTGGCTCTGCTGCAAGGCGATCTGCGAAACGTCGCCATCGGAGTTGGGATCCTTGAGGATCTCGAGGTCATTTGTCAGAACGTGATCGCCTGCCGACAGACGAACGGTGTAGCTCCCGGGGACGGCTCGCGGGCGCACACGACCGCCTTCGCTCAGGGCGCGCCAGCCGTCGTCGGTGAGCGGCACGTGGTCGTGTTCGAGCGGCTGCGTCCGCAGCTTGGGCGTGTTCGATGCCTCGAGGCTCAGGTCCCACCACACACGGTTGACGCCCGGCTCGCGCGCCAGCGCGCTGCCAGACAGCGTGCGTACGACGTTGCCGGAGTTGTCGACGATCTCGATCTTCAGGTTGTCGAGATCTGCGCCGTCTCCCACCCAGTAGTTGAGGCTGGCGCCGTAGACAGGGTTCGTTCCCGCTCCCGAATCCTCGGGCTGGCTGACGCTCGCCTCTTTGAAGAGGAATTGGTAGGCCGGGCGTGGATCGAACAGGTGGAGGTCAGAGTTGCGCACGTCGTTGGTGAGCTGCTGCAAGGGTGTGATGTCGTCGACGATCCAGAACCCACGACCGTAGGTGGCAACGACGAGATCGTTGAAGTGCGGCTGGATCTCGAGCCAGTGCACCGGCGCGTGCGGCAGGTTGCTCTGCAACGACTGCCAGCTGGACCATCGTCCATCGACACATAGAGAGCGTTGCCCGTGCCGGAGTACAGCAGGCCGGGTCGCACAGGGTCCTCGCGGATCACGTGTGTGTAGCTCAGAGGACCGGCGGGAATGCCATCGACGATGCGACGCCAGCTCGCGCCATAGTCCTCGGTTGCCCAGAGCTGGGGGACGGAGGAGTTTACCTGGTGCATGTCGACCGCCACATAGGCCTTGCCGGCGGCGTAGCGCGACGGCTCGATGTTGCTGACCGTGCCGAGTGGCGGCAGGCCGTTCATGTACTCGGCGACGCTGGTCCAATTGGCCCCGTTGTCGCGACTGACATGGAGCCGTCCATCATTGGAGCCGGCCCACAGTACGCCCTCCTCGACGGGCGACTCGGCGATCGAAAACAGCACGGCGGCGTAGGTCGGGCTCGAATCGTCGGCCGTCAGACCACCCGTCTTGAGCTGGAGCTCGGGGTCGTTTGTCGTCAGATCGGGGCTGATGACATCCCAACTCTGTCCGCCGTTGAGCGTGCGGTGAACGTGTTGCGAGCCCACGTACACTGTGTTGTTGTCGTGGGGCGAGATCGAGATGGGGAACGTCCACTGGAAACGGAATCGCAGCTCACCGGCCGGCCAACCCTCGCGGTTGTCTGGGGCCACGCTGACGTTGCGGGCGTGGCCGGTGCGTACGTCGTAGCGGTCGAGGATGCCCTCGTAGCAACCCGACCACACGATGTCGGGGTCGACCGGGTCGGGCACCGCGAATCCCGACTCGCAGCCGCCCACCGAGTGCCAGGCGCCAATCGGGATCGATCCACGGGTCAGCGAGTTGCTCGGGCCGCGGTAGGAAGGCCCGTCCTGGCGGTTGCCGTACACGAAGTAGGGCACCCGATTGTCGGTGTACACGTGGTACATCTGCGCCACCTGCAGCCGTGGACGCCACCAGGTGCGACCGCGGTTGTTGGAGATGCTCACGCCTCCGTCGTGACCGACAATGATGCGGTCAGGCAGCTCGGGATCGATCCAGATGTCGTGGTTGTCGCCTCCGGCGGTTCCTCGGTCGATCGACACCCCGCCGTCGATCGAGAAGCTGTGGCGTGTCGCCATGAAGTGGATCTCATCCGCGTCGTCGGGCGCTACCAGAGCGCGCGTGTAGTAGAGGGGCCGCTGGTGCAGCGTGTGGTCGCGGCTGACGAGCTGCCAGCTGTCGCCACGGTTCTCCGATCGCCAAAGCACGCCGTCGGCGTCGACGGGCGAGAACTCGTCGTGCGAGCTGGTCTCGATGAGCGCGTACACACGGTCGGGCTTGGCGGCCGAGATGGTCAGGCCAATTTTCCCGATGGGGCCCGTGGGCAGGCCTCTGCCGGCGCCCGAAGAGCTGCTGCCGATGATCCCGTCGGCGCTGCGCCGCGTGCCGCGCCCGGGCACCGGCTCCGACGAGCCCCTGCCCGCCGCATGTCCCGGCACGGTGAGCTGCTCCCAGGTTTCGCCGCCGTCGGTGGAACGATGGATGCCACCGCCTGGGCCACCACTCTCGCGGCCCCAGGTCCAGATCTGCATTTGCCACATGCCGGCGTAGAGAACCCGCGGATTCGAGGGGTCGATCACCAGGTCCGCCGCGCCTGTATTGGCGTCGACAAACAGCACACGGCGCCAGCTCTCACCGCCGTCGGTGGTCTTGAACACACCACGCTCCTCCTGGGGTCCATACAGGTGTCCCATCGCGGCAACCCAGGCGGTGTCCGGGTCGGCTGGATGCACGATCACCCGACCGATCCGTCCGGTCTTTTCCAGTCCTCGGTGCTGCCAAGAACGGTCGCCGTCGGTGGATCGGTAGATTCCGTTGCCAACGATGACGTTGCTGCGGATAAAGGTCTCGCCCGTCCCGGCCCAGATCACGTTGGTGTCGGAAGGCACGATCGCCAACGAGCCGATTGCTTGCACCGCCTGATCGTCGAACAGAGGGTCCCAGTGAACGCCGCCGTCGGTGGTTTTCCACACTCCGCCCGAGGCGGCTCCGATGTAATAGGTCTGCGGATCGCCCGGAACACCCACCACCGCGACCACACGATTGCCCACCGGGCCGATATGTCGGTAGCGAAGTGATGTCGCCCAGGGCGGCGACTCCTCCTGTGTTGCAGACGGCGGTAACGCGGATCCGGCTGCTGCCGCCGGACTGGCGGAGCCGACGATCAACAGTGTCGAGATCAGGGCCAGCCGCGTTTGCCAGCGCGGCCTGGGTGTGGCTTCGGGTTGCGAGAGGTCGTGCGTCATTTGGGTTCGCTCCATCGGAGTGGTCGTGAGCTGTTTGGAGGCCTGTGGCAGGATCCGTTGCGGCCGACGTCAGCCGCGAAGATCGGTCGCCGGATGACGTCGGTGAGGGTTACAGTATCGGGAGCTGCGGCGTCTGTTGGTTCGGCCCGCGGCAGCCATTTCCAGGTCGTAGTTCCCTGTACGGGGAACGCCAGTTCCCTGAACGAGAAACGGATTCCGAAATGCGGCTCGCTCCACGTTCGTCTTCGCCCTCGCTTCTGCAGTGTGGCAGCGTGCTCGTCGCGCTTCTGTCGATAGGCCTACTGGCGGCCGGATGCGCGGGCGAAGCCGTGTCCGAGGGCCAAAGTAGGTCGCGGGAGACGGGTGGCGGGCCGCTGGCCACGATCGGCGGCGTCGAGATCACCGAGGCCGACATCGAGGAAAGCATCGGCGACGAGCTGGCGCAGGCCGAGAACGCCTACCTCAGCCAGAGGTACGGCCTCATCGATTCGGCGCTCGACAACCTGATCCGCGAGCGCGTGCTGGAGCGTGAGGCCGCCGAGCAAGGGATCACCTCAGAGGAGCTCGTCGAGCAAGAGTTGTCATCGATCGAGCCCCCGAGTGACGACGACGTTGAGCGATGGTACGCGGGGAACCGCGAGCGCCTCGAGGGCCGCTCGGTCGACGAGCTGCGCCCCCAGGTGCGCGCCTACCTCTTTCAAACGGCGCAGCAGGAGATGGTGACCGCGCTCGCGACTCGACTGACCGAGAAGTTCGGGGCTACCAAGCTGCTCGAGCCCTTCCGCGTTGAGGTCGCCACCGAAGGGTCGCCGTCGATTGGTCCCGCGGATGCCAAGGTGACGGTGGTCGAGTTCTCCGACTTTGAATGCGCGTTCTGCCGCCGCTTCATGCCCACACTCGAGCGTCTGAAAACCGATTACGCCGACAGCGTGCGCGTTGTTTTCCGCCAGTTCCCGCTCGACAACATCCACGCCAGCGCCCGCGGCGCCGCCGAGGCGTCGCTCTGTGCGCACGACCAAGGCAAGTTCTGGGAGTTGCACGACGCGATGTTCACCGAGCAGGACCGGCTCGCGCCCGCGGATCTGCGAGGTCAGGCCGAAGAGCTGGGGCTCGATCTGGTGGCCTATGACGCGTGCATGGAATCGGGGCGCCACAAGGAGGCGGTGCAGAGCGATCTCACCGCGGGCCTCAGGCTCGGTGTGAACGGCACGCCGGCGCTGTTCGTGAACGGACGCCCGGTTCCCGGCGGCGCGATTCCCTTCGAAGACCTGGCCGTGGTCATCGAGGACGAGTTCCAGCGCATCGGCTCTCGTTAGCGAGCTTCCGAGAGGTCGATTTCGTCACCTCTCGTAACCTCATTTCGAGCTCGTCGGCGCCCCTTCGCGGGCCAACAGGCCCACGCGGCGGCACGGAGCGCGGCAGCTCCGAGGATTGATTTCTCGGAGCCCCGAGTGGCGATTCCGGGTTCGAACCCACAGCCGTTTTTTGCGGCCCCACCGGTGGCTGCGGCGACCGCCGACAGCGAGCTCAATATCAAGGATTCGCGCGATCGCGGGCGCCCACGCCCGATCGGGCGACTCGCCGCAAACGACGCTGGTGTGCGTGGACGGGGCAGTGGGGGGTGGCGAGGCACCTCCCGATTGTTGCGCAGCAGGCGACCTCCGTTCGAGGAGAGGATTGGGCAAACCGGGCTCGTGCTGGCGTGGTAGAAGTGATGCCGAATTCTCTGCTCGGCACTCGATCGAGCCTCCAGCCGGAAGGGGCATCCCACCCTAGCAACCGGATCCCGTAGCAAGCCATCGGCGGCACCTCGTGCGCCGCCCCAATGGAGTAAAACCCGATGGGTTCGTTCAGCGAAGACATCATGGGCGAGGTCAAGGCCAAGAACCCCGCCGAACCCGAGTTTCATCAGGCGGTGGAAGAGGTCGTTGAATCGCTGGAGCTCGTGCTCGAGCGCCGACCGGAATATCGCAAGCACAAGATCGTCGAGCGGGTTGTCGAGCCCGAGCGAGTGCTGATGTTCCGCGTGCCGTGGATGGATGACAGCGGCGAGGTTCAGGTCAACCGCGGATTCCGCATCGAGATGAACAGCGCCATCGGCCCCTACAAGGGCGGGCTGCGGTTCCATCCCTCGGTCAACCTGGGGATCCTGAAGTTTCTCGCCTTCGAGCAGGTCTTCAAGAACTCGCTCACGACGCTGCCGATGGGCGGCGGAAAGGGCGGCTCCGACTTCGATCCCAAGGGCAAATCGGATAACGAGGTCATGCGTTTCTGCCAGGCCTTCATGTCGGAGCTGTTCCGGCACATTGGCCCCAACACCGACGTGCCCGCGGGCGATATCGGTGTTGGTGGGCGCGAGATTGGCTTCCTCTTTGGTCAGTACAAGAAGCTGCGCAACGAGTTCACCGGGATTCTTACCGGCAAGGGATTGAACTGGGGCGGATCGCTCATTCGTCCCGAGGCGACCGGCTACGGCGCGGTGTACTTCGCGTCGGAGATGCTGGTGATGCGCGACGACACTCTCGACGATAAGGTTTGCCTGGTTTCTGGATCGGGCAACGTGGCGCAGTACACCTGCGAGAAGCTCCTCGACCTCGGCGGCAAGCCGGTGACACTGTCCGATTCGAGCGGCTACATCTACGATGAGGCCGGAATCGATCGCGACAAGCTCGCGTGGGCGATGGAGCTGAAGAACGAGCGCCGTGGCCGCATTGCCGAGTACGCCGACGAGTTCGACAGCGCCGTCTACACGGCCAACGACCCGAGTGCCGACCATAACCAGCTGTGGGATCACAAGGCCGACTGCGCCTTCCCGTCGGCGACGCAGAACGAGATCAACGCCACCGACGCCGCCAACCTGCTGGCCAACGGTGTTTTCGTGGTTTCGGAGGGCGCCAACATGCCGACGGTGACCGAGGGCGTCAATCAGTTCGTTGATGCGGGGATCCTGTACGGCCCGAGCAAGGCGGCCAACGCCGGCGGTGTGGCAACCTCCGGGCTCGAGATGTCGCAGAACTCGCTGCGCTACAGCTGGAGCCGCATCGAGGTCGATACCAAGTTGCACGGCATCATGAGGTCGATCCACCAGGCCTCGTTCGAGACTGCCGAGCAATTCGGATCGCCTGGCAACTACGTCAACGGCGCCAACATCGCCGGCTTCCTCAAGGTCGCCGACTCCATGATTGACCAGGGTCTCGTCTAGGCGGACTCGACTGGAGCTCGCCCTGGCGAGCTCGCGATCGCGACAGGGCGAGGAGATCTATCCCATCTCCTCGCCTTTTGTCTGTCCGCAGGAGTAGCGGCGCCGACGGCGGGAGTCGCCGCCAGTATGATGGGCGCATCGTGGAACGCCCTCGAGCTCGGGACAAGACGCTGGACGAGAACAAGGACCGTGGCGACGGCAGTCACATCGGCCGCCTTCACGAGCTCATGCAGTGGCGGGCCGACAAGATTCTCCTGGTGTCGAGCCTCTACGACTCGTTCATGCTCTCCGAGGACCGATTCGTCGACGAGTTGGTCTTCGGCGAGGAGCTTGGCGTCGACCTGTACAACATGCCCGACCTGCGCCGCGTTTCAACCGGCGCGGAGGCGCTGGCGCTGGTCGAACGTGGCGGCTGGGACCTCGTGATCAGCTCGCCGCTCATCGGCGATATGGATGCCGGTACGCTGGCGCGCCGCGTGCGGCAGCTCAGCGTCGATTCCGCCGGGCCGACGCGGTCGGTCGGGTCGACCCCGCCAAGCGGTCTGAGACGGTCGGGGAGATCGGGTCGGCGATTGAGCGAGGAGCCGCCTCCCGTGATCCTGCTGGCGTACCACGATCGCGAGCTGCACAGTTTTCTGAGCGATTACGACGCCACCGGAATCGATCGCACGTTTCTTTTTCAAGGCGACGCGAGGCTGCTGCTGGCGATTGTCAAGTACGTCGAGGACCTCAAGAACGTCGCCCACGACGTCAAGACCGTGGGTGTGCAGGTGATCCTCGTTGTCGAGGACTCGATTCGGTACTACTCGTCGTTCTTGCCGACGATTTATACCGAGGTGATGCAGCAGACCCGCGCCCTCGTTCCCGGTGGCGTCAACCTGGCGCACAAGCTGCTGCGCATCAAGGCGCGCCCGAAGATCCTGCTCTGCAACAACTACGAAGAGGCATGGGCCACATTCAAGCGTTACGAGCACCAGATGCTCGGCGTGATCTCCGACGTGGAGTTTCCCAAGAACGGGGAGAAGTGTTTCGACGCGGGCCTGCAGCTTGCCGCAGCGATCCGCGCGTGTGATCCCGACATCTCGTTGCTGTTGCATTCCGGCCAGCCCGCCAATCGCGAGCGCGCCGCCGAGGTGGGCGTGCCGTTTCTCCGCAAGGGCTCGCCGCGGCTGCTGCGCGACCTGCGCGAGTTCATGCTGCGGCATTTCGGCTTCGGCGACTTTGTCTTCAAGACACCCGACGGCGCGGTTGTAACTCGTGCGTCCAATCTCAAGCGCGTCGAGCAGGCTCTGCACACGGTTCCCGATGAGAGCCTGATTCACCACGCCAGCTACAACCACTTCTCGCGCTGGCTCAAGGCGCACACCGAGTTTGCCATCGCCGAACGGATGCGGCGCCGTAGGCTCACCGACTTCGCCGATGCGGCCGACCTGCGGGCATACCTCATCGACGCCATTCGTGATCACCGGCGGGCGCGGCGCCGGGCGGTGGTTGCCGATTTCGACTCGGAGCACTTCGATTCCGAGAACAGCTTTGCCCGTATCGGCGGCGGGTCGCTCGGCGGCAAGGCTCGCGGGCTCGCCTTCGCCAACTTGCTGCTGACCAAGTACGAGCTCGAGGACCGCTTCGAGGACGTGCGGATCGCGGTTCCGCCGACGATCGTCATCGGTACCGACGTATTCGACGAGTTCCTCGAGAGCAACGGCTTGCGCGATATGGCGATGACCATCGACGCTGACGATCGCATTATCTCCGCCTTTGCGCAGGCGAGCTTTCCGCTTTCGGTCCACGAGCAGCTGCGAGACTTCTTGCGCGCGTGTCGTTATCCGCTGGCGGTGCGATCGTCCAGCCTCCTCGAAGACTCCAAGTATCAGCCGTTCGCCGGGATTTACGACACGCTGATGATTCCCAACGCTCGCGGGGGTGTCGATCTTCGGCTCGAGCAGCTAACGCTGGCGATCAAGCGGATCTACGCGTCGACCTTCCTTCAGCGGACCAAGCGACATCTGGCCTCCACCTCGTACCGGCTCGAGGAAGAGAAGATGGCGGTGATTCTGCAGCGTATCGTCGGCTCCCCGCACGGCGCCAACGGCGAGCGTTTCTACCCCGAGATCAGCGGAGTCGCGATGTCGCAGAACTTCTATCCGGTCGACCCTATTGGGCCGAACGATGGGCTGGCGGCGGTCGCGCTCGGCCTTGGAGTGTCCGTTGTGGAGGGCGAGCATTGCCTGCGGTTCTCGCCCCGTCACCCGCAGCGCCTGGTGCAGATGTCGTCGGTCAAGGACACGCTGCAAAACTCGCAGCGCGAGTTCTACGCGCTTCAGCTCGACGTTTCCGCGGCGGACTACGCGTCGGGGCTGCTGCGGCGCTTCGACCTTCGGACGGCGGAAGCGGATGGAACGCTGGTTTGGAGTGGGTCGACCTACTCGGCCGAGAACGACGTTATTTACGACGGCGTTTCGCGCCCCGGAGTGCGCCTCGTGAACTTCGCGCCGATCCTCAAGTACGGACTCTTTCCTCTGCCCGAGATCCTCGATGCGCTGTTGGCGATCGGCGTGGAAGCGGCGGGCGGTCCGGTGGAGATCGAGTTCGCCGCCAGCCTGAAGAGCGAACCGGCGGGGAGCCCCAAAGAGTTCGCGTTCCTGCAACTGCGCCCCGTCGCGCAGCCGGCCGACCTCACATCCACGGAGCTTGGCGAGGTCGATCCCACGGCGCTCGTTTGCACCTCGACGAGTGTGCTTGGCAACGGCCGCATTGACGACGTTCGCGACGTTGTCGTGGTGGCGCCCGACAGCTACGAGCGCGGCGATAGCCGGCTCGTGGCGAACGATGTCGCGCGATTCAACGGAGAGCTCGTGTCTCTCGAGCGTCCGTATCTGCTCATCGGCGTGGGTCGCTGGGGGTCGAGCGATGCGCTTCTGGGCATACCGGTCGCGTGGGGCCAGATCGCCGGGGCGCGGGCGATCGTCGAGGCTGGCTTCCGCGACTTTATGGTCACGCCGTCGCAGGGCACGCACTTCTTCCAGAATCTGGTTGCCAACAACGTCGGCTACTTCACCGTTAATCCACAAGCCGGCGAGGGATCGGTTGATTGGGACTGGATCGCCGATCAGCCGGCGGTCGCTTCCACACAGTACGTGCGCCACCTGCGCTTCGCCGAGCCGCTACCGATCCTCATGAACGGCGCCCGCAACGAAGGCGTGATCCTGAAGCCGGGAGCTTGACGAGCGCCGGCTTCGAGAGCTCCCGATTTGTCGTGCAGTCAACCTCGACTTCGACTTCGATCGCGCTCAGGAGCTATTGACCCGTCGGGCTGCGTACACCCGGCGCCGCCGCGGGCAACATCACCAGCTGTGGATCCGGCACGGGGGACGTCCGTTGCAGTAAGACAGATTCCCACGTGTGCACGAGCTTCAGTGTCATCGCCGGACTGGCTGTGGGCACCACCCCGACGGTGGTCTGTTCGCCGGTCGCCATGTTGAGGCGGAAGATGCCGGAGTCCCAGCCGGCTCCGAGCGACGCCGGGCGATCGACGTCGCCGACGTAGAGTGGCACCCACTTGTTGGTGTTGATCGAGATCGATTTCGCCCCGGTCTCGGCCTTGCCGCCCGGCCGTGAGAGAGCGTCAACAAGCAAGCCTCGAACCTCCGACATGCCCAGGGGCAACTCGGCGCGCAACGCTAGCCCGCCGATGATGAGCGGCACCTGCTGTTGCTGCAGCGTCAGCTGCGTTCCGTGACCGAGTACGGGGGAGCTGGAGCCTGGCGCCGTGTCGAAGAGTCCCTCGCCGTGGTCACCGACGATGACGAAGGCAGGCTCACCACGCTGTTCGCGCAGGTTGTCGATGATCTGGCCCACCGCTCGGTCGACGTTGGCGGCCGAGTTGCGGTACGTGGCCTGCAGCCACTCGGCGTTATCGGGGCCGATTCGAGAGCGCGAGATCGGCTCGCCCTGCGGCAGCTCGAGCAGGTGCTCGGTGGCGTGACTGCTGTACGGGAAATGGCAGTCGATCAGGTTGATGAACAGGAACAGCGGACGATCGTCGCCGGCGTCCTCGAGCGCCGCCACCACGTTGGCCGCGTTGCGCACCACAACCGGCCATGGCACGTGCAGACTTCCGGCCGTCGTGAAGGGGGAGGTGCGTTCGTCCATGTCGTTGCGTGAGTCAACGAAGATGTCGGCTCGTCGCATGCCGCCGTCGATATCCATGTCGGCGAAGCTCTCGTCGGCTCCGGACACCACCACGGTTGCGTAGCCGTTGTCGCGGAAGTCGTCGACGAGCGTGGTCGCCGCACGTCCGTGCAGAGTACCGGTGAGCAGGTGACTCCTGGAGTCGGTGGTGTAGCTGCTGTGGGCGTAAGCCCAGAGCTCGTTCGCGCCCTCGTTCACCAGGGCCCTCAAGCGTGGCGTCACCGGGTTGCCGTTCACGACCGCGGTGAGGTTGTCTCGCCGGAAGCTCTCGAGCACGATCACGACCACATCCGGGCGGCGCGCAAAGAGGGTCGCCGGCTGCACGCCGGGTAGCAGCGCGGACCTCGGAAGGTCGCCGCCCACGCCGTTCTCGTCGATGCCGTTGCCGGGCCAATCCACCGCGAAGGGGTGCAGATCGTGGCGTAGCGGCGCGAAGTCGCGGGGAGCGTTCACCAGGCCGTAGCCGTCGCGATCGAAGTCGGTTAGCCACGACGCCAGCCCGCTTGCCCATCCGCCGGTAGTTTTGCTCTGCAGCGACCAGAACAGGTGGCTGTCGGCGACCGTGGCGAGGGCCGTAGTCATCGGGGCGGCGAGCAGCAGTACGCTGCCGTAGGTTGCCAGGCGCCGGAGGTTGATTGCGTTCGCGGTGGGTGCTGCAACCTCGGTTGAGCGCAGCAGGGGCAGCCGTCGAAGGATCCAATTGCCGATGACCACCGCGGTTGCGAAGCCGCCCACGAGCAGGGCCCCGCCCAGCAGGTGAGAGCTCGCCTGCAGCAGCATCTCCACAATGCTGCCGCTGGCAAGATGCCGCAGCGTGGTGAACTGCACCTGGTCGCCGAAGAAACGGGCGACCTCGAAGCGGATCAATGTGAAGAGCGCGATCGGCAGGACACCGATCATTGCCGCGGTGAAGGCCTGTTGCCAGCGGGTCATCCAGCGCAGGCGGCGACAGGCGAACAGAGCCATCACCACCAGCGGAAAAGCGAACGCCATATCGAGCACCAGCGAACCGCTCAGAAAGGCCAGCAGTTGCCAGCCGTCGAGCCCGGCCGTTCTCAGGAAGCTGCCTGTGAAGATCCCGTACTTGCGCTGCAGGAGAACGCAGTCGGCGACAGTGATCGCCAGCGCGGCGACTCCGGCCGACGCCAGCAGGGGAGCCGTGCTGAGCGCGATGGTGCGGCGCTGGACTTGCTCGAAGCGCAGGCGCCAGCCGCTGGCGGCAAGCGCGAAAAAGAGCATGCAGATGACGAACTCGAGCAACTCATCGTCGGCGTGGCGCGGTACCGTCGGGTCGAACCGGTAGCGACCGATTCCGAACGTGCCGATGTTCCAGCCCACGAACAGGTACGAGGCGTAGCCGAGCGCGAACATCGCGGCGTATCGGATGCGAACGATGGGAATGCCCAGTCCTTCGACGGCTCGCCGGAGTCGTGGCGACAGGAAGCTCGCCAATGGGAGGAAGTAAAGCAGCGTCGAGGCGACCAGGATCGCGGCTAGCTGGTTGAGGGTGTTCGACCACAGGTTGTGGAGTGTGATCTCACCCTGAACATTGAGCTCGCGGATCGCCGTCGGCACTTCATAGCCGATCAATCGCTGGCCCCAGCTCATCTCCTCCATACCAATGACGAAGAACAACGCACCCATCGCCCCGAGGAAGAGTGCGGTGCCGCGTCGGGACCTGGCGAGAAGGGCCCATCTGATCTGCATTCCGGCCGCGGCCAGGTAGAGAAGCGCCGTGATGCTCTCGATGGGGCCGTCCTCGATCAGGAAGGCAAAAAAGACGAAGTGAGGAGACAGCAGAAGGTGGAGCGCCAGCCAGCTCAATGCCGCGACGAAGACCGCTGCAAGGATGTTCTCGACGCGACGTGCCTCCGGCCGATACTCGGCTTCGTCGGGGAAGCGGTGGGCAATGGCGTCGCCCAGTGCCCGTAGCGTGGCCTGCAAGCGCGGATAGCCGACCACCACGGCAGCGGCGGCGAGCGCCATCGCGCCACATCCAACACGCGCCAACAGGATCTTTTCGTCGGGAACGCTGCCCCTCAGATACTCGATCCAACGAACTGAAACGCCAGCGAAGAACAGTGCGTTGACGAGGGCGATCAGGCGCCACCCGCCGAGTGACGAGCTCGCGCGCGGCAGGTCGCCAAGGGGCCGGCGAGCGGGCGTTTCGCCGGTGGCGGTCGTGGAGTCGGTAATCTGGCTGCGCTCGTCGGGCATCGCCACACGGGAGAGGTTTTTGGGGAATGAGCATCACCCAAGCAGGCGGCTCGGGGGTCGAACTCGCCTAGTGTGGCGCCGCATGTGTGATGCGCCAAAACCCTGGCGTAATCCCACAGGACAACACCGGCCGCTGGCTAGCTACCGGGGCAAGCCACCCGCGCCCGTGTGTCTCGTGCCTAGGTCAGCAGGCGCGAGGGCAACATCCAGAGCAGCTCACCGCTTCCCGCGGCGACGCTTTGCCAGCTGTCGGAGTGGAGGCGCACGCACGCGGCGGCCGCTGTTGGGAAGCGAATCCGGCCGCCGCCGATCAGTGCCGCGACGGCCATCGACATCGCCGGCTGATGGCCGACGATGACGACGGTGTTGCAGTCATCACGTTGCTGGCTCGCGATCTGGAGAATCTGGCCGGGGGCGGCTTCATAGACCGCCGAGTCGATCTCGATATCGGCTTCCCAATCTCCGCCAGCGGCCGCCACCTCAGCGGTTGTGCGTGCCCGCACGGCAGACGACGACACCACGTGATCCGGCGCGTGACCGGTGAGGCTCAGCCAGCGGCCCATCGCTTCCGCCGCCCGATGGCCTCTTTGGTTGATCGGTCGTTCGTGATCGCCGCCATAGTCGGCAGCCCAGTCGGACTTCGCGTGACGCAACAGAATCAAGCGCTTCATCTACCCACCCTGGTCGCAGACTCGTCATGAGGTCGAGATCGATCTCGGGATCGATCTTCAACAAGCCTACGGCGCTGAGCCGTACTTCGCCCAGTGGGCCGCGTTTGCGGAAGCGACCCAGCGGTTGCGCTCGATTCGTTCACCATAGAGTCCCAGCTCGGCCGCGAATCGCGCGACGTCCGGCTCAGTCCAGCCGGCGATCTGGCGGAAGAATCGACTTCTTGGCCACCGACCACGCGCCCTGGACGCGCGAGCAGAAGCTCGACCCCGAGTTGAACGTAGGTCGCTTGCGGCCCGGCGTCAGCGACCTCCGATTCATGCGCCCGGTGCTGTTCTCCGAGGGTGTGCGCAAGGGACGGATTTCGGCTGAGCGCTTCGTGGAGGTCACGTCCACGGTGGCCGCACGTACGTTCGGGCTTTATCCGGAGAGAGGGGTTGTGCGCGAGGGCGCGATTGCGGACGTCGTGATTCTCGATCCCGAGCTCGAGCGCATCGTCGATGCGGCCGACGATCCGTCCAACTCCGACTACACGCCCTTCCAGGGCTGGTCGATCACGGGCTGGCCTGTGACTACGATCCGGCGCGGCGAGGTGGTCTACGAGAACGGCAGTGTGACTGGCCGACCGGGGAGCGGACGGCCCGCCGCGAGGAGTCCGAGGTTGGCGTAGCGGGGAAGAGCCGAAGCCTCCAGTCGGGGGTTTCGGCGTACGGCGTACGGCGTTCCGAGCGCGGCCAACGCCGTTGCGGGACTAGCCGCTGGCGCGGTCGCCGCCGTCCGAACGCGCGAGCTCGGAGCGCCAGAGCTTGGGTGCCCCGAACAGCGTGGATCCGACCAGCACCACGCCAAGGGTCCAGAGTCCGAGGCCGGTGAGGATGGCCTGGGCGGTCATCGAGTCGCCAGCAACACGAGCCTCAGCCGGCAGTCCCGACGAGTAGCACACCTGGAGCTCGGAGCAGACCAAGGGAACTTCGATGTCGGCGGCGCTGCTGACTTCCAGCCCACGGCGCCACACCCGCTGCATCCAGTACTCGCGGGTTTCGTAACGCGAGCCGTCAATCGTATGGGCGAAGTCGAGTTGCACCACCCAGCCGTCGATCTCCGGGTTGCGCCCGCCGGCCATCGACCGGCTATGCACGGGCACCGCCTCGCTGCGCAGTACCGTCGCCGTGGTTTCCACGCAGGTTTGCTGCGCCCACCAACCGCGGACGAGCGGGTAGCCACGGACGAATGCCGCGACGCCGAGACCGGTGGCGAGCAGAAAGGGCACCAGAACCTGCACGGCTGCAGATCGTTTGTGCGCGGAGAATTGCAAGGTTGATCGGCTGTGTTCTCGTGCCCCGGTCGCGTCCCGCCGGATTCAGTCTTCTGGCTTCAGGACCGCCCCGTAGAGTAGCGCGGCGGCGACGGCGCCGATGATCGGCCCGGCGATGTAGAGCCAGATGTCGGCGAAGTTGCCCGTGGCGAGCGCCGGACCGAGGGTGCGGGCCGGGTTGAGCGAGGCGCCGGTGACAGGGCCACCCATGAGGATGCAGAAGGTCAGCGTCAGGCCGATTGCGACCGGCGCCATGTTGCCCGCCTTGCCCGATACGGCTGTGTTGAACACCGCGTTGACCAGGAAGAAGGTGAGGATGGCCTCGAGAACCAGACCCTGAATCGGCGAGACGCCGTCGGCGAGCACGGTGGCGCCGAGGCCGCTCTCGGGACCGAGGATCGCCCGCAGCGCGAACGCAGCCGTAGCACCGCCAGCCAACTGCGCGACGATGTAGCTGAGCGCGCCGGCGGTGTCGATTTGTTTACCCGCCCACAGGCCCACGGTCACCGCCGGGTTGACGTGCGTCCCGGAGATGTGGCCATAGGCATAGGCGAAGCCGAGCACCACCAGGCCGTGGGCGAAGGCCACACCAACGAGCCCGCCAGCCCCGATAGCGCCGGCGCCGGCGCCGATGAAGATGAGTGCAAAGGTGCCGATGAACTCGGCGATCAGGGCGCGGCTGTTCATGTGCAGACGTCTCCTGGCTACAGCGTCGACGTTGTTGGGCCGACGATGGGACAACTCGATGGAGCGGGAGCGGCGGGTCGGATACTAGCAGGGCTCCATCCTTGTCGCGGCGACAGCGTCATTCCGCAGGCGCGCTCGGTGCAGATGGTCGCGGCGCTACAGGCGTGCGGTGGCGCTTGTGACCGCGCTCGCCACGGTGTTGGTGACCTCGTGGTTCGGTGTGCAAACCCTGGCCTCGAGCGCGTGACGTTCCGCTACAGCGAAGACGGGCCGACGATACTCGACGACGTGACGGTGAGCGCCGATCCGGGAGAGTTCGTGGCGCTCGTCGGGCCCTCCGGGAGCGGCAAGTCGACGGTGCTGCGCCTGCTGCGGGGCTTCGAGACTCCCGAGGCCGGCACGGTCAGCTTCGACGACAAGGATCTCGGACGACTCGACGTCCATGCGGTGCGTCGCCAGCTCGGCATCGTGATGCAGGACACCCGTGCGCTGGCGGGGTCGCTTTTCGACATCATCGGCAGCGGTGCGTCGATCACGCTCGACGAGGCTTGGGGGGCGGCGCGCGCGGCCGGTCTCGAGGACGACATCAAAGCGCTGCCGATGGAGATGCACACGATGATCAGCGTGGGCGCGTCGAACATATCCGGAGGCCAGCGTCAGCGCCTGAAGATCGCCCGGGCACGCGTCCATCGCCCGCGCATGCTGCTGTTCGACGAGGCAACCAGCGCCCTCGACAACCGGACTCAGGCGATCGTCACCGCCAGCCTCGATCAGCTCCAGGTCACACGTATTGTCGTCGCCCACCGGCTCAGCACCATCGAAAACGCCGACCGCATTTATGTGATCGATGCGGGCAAGGTCGTTCAGAGTGGCACCTTCGCCAGCCTGCGCGAGGAGGAGGGCTTGTTCGCCCGCTTGATGGCTCGCCAGCTGGTCTAGCGTCACCCGCACAACAAGCTCGCCTCCGAACCATCCTGAAGAGCGTGGTGGTGCCCTGGCTGAGCCGCTCGGGAACGCTGTGAGCCACGAGTAGCGGAGCGCGTGACGCTAGAATGGGCAGATTCTCAAGCCCTCGGCGCGCTCAACTGAAAGGTAGCTGCTCCCTTGACATCCCAAGTTCAGCCGACACGTGCTCTCGTGTCCCCCACGACTGCCGCGGCAGTCTTCGCTGTGCTCTCCGTCGCTTTGGCTTGGTCGTCGACCTCTGCGGCCGCGCCAATGATCGAATCGGCTTCGCAGACAGATGGGGCGATCACTCTCGCATCGTTGTACAGCCCTGAGGCCGCGGAGCGCATCAACTACGGAGGCTCGCCCGTGCGCGTCGTCGCGTGGATCGACGACGACCATTACTTGCAGCAGGACGCGCCGGCCGGTGGCGGCGGCGGCGCTGCTGGAGGACGGAGCGGCGGGGATTGGATGAAGGTTCACGCCATCAACGGAGACATCGAGCCCGCCGTCGACATCGGAGCCGTGGAGGCTGCTTTGGGTGGGTTGGCGGGCATTACAGATGACGACGCGAGTCGCTTGGCGCGAACCGCGGCGACGGGTTTGGCGCGCGGTGCGCTGCAGGTACTCCTCAATTACGCCAACGACCTGTTCGTCGTCAGCCACGGATCGGGCGACGGTGCCGCGTTCACGGCGGAGCGATTGACCTACGATCCGCAGCCCGAAGTGGGGGAGGAACTGTCGCCCGACGGCAAGTTTGTATCGTTCGTGCGCGACTACAACCTGCATCTGATTGATGTCGAGTCGGGTCGCGAGCGTGCGCTGACCAGCGACGGCAGTGACGAGCTCTTCTACGGGCGCCTCGACTGGGTCTACCAGGAAGAGATCTATGGCCGCGGCAACTTCAAGGCCTACTGGTGGAGTCCCGACTCGACCCACCTGGCGTACCTGCGGCTCGACGAGTCGCCGGTCAAGGAGTTCGTTGTCGTCAACAACCTGCCCAACAACCAGACGATCGAGGTGACGAACTACCCTCTCGCTGGTGACCCGAATCCCACGGTCACGCTCGGCATCGTCAAGGCCATCGGTGGCGACACCGTGTGGGTCGACACCAGCAAGTACGCCTCGATGGAGCATCTGATCGTCAACGTCGCCTGGCATCCCACGGGCGATCGGCTTGTCTATCAGGTGCAGGACCGCGAGCAGCGCTGGCTCGATCTCAACATGGGCAATCCGAGCAACGGCAATGCCACAACCCTGTTCCGTGAGACCACGCCCGCGTTTGTGCAGGAAATGGGCGCGCCTCGATGGCTCGACGACGGCTCGTTCCTGTGGTTCTCGGAGCGCACCGGCTACAAGCACCTCTACCACTACGCGTTTGACCGCAGCGACATTCCGGCGCTGCGGCGTCAAATCACCGACGGCGAGTGGGAGGTACGTAACCTTCACGGCGTCGACGAAGAGGGTGGCTGGGTCTACTTCAGCGGCATCGAGCACAGTCCAATCGCGAGCCAGGTGTATCGAGTGCGGCTCGCCGGCCGCACTCCCAACCTCGGGCTCACTCGCCTGTCCACCGCTGAGGGCACCCACACGGCCCGATTCAACCCGAGCCTGACGCGCTACGTGGATACCTGGTCGGATGTTCGCACCCCGCCGCAGTTACGCGTTCACGCCGGCGACAGTGGCGAGTTGCTCCGCGTTGTCGATGCCAACCCCACGCCGCAACTCGCGGAGCTGCGCCTCGGGGAGGTCGAGCTAAGGCAGGTCCCCACCCGCGACGGCTTCTTGATGGAGACCATGATCATTCGGCCTCCCGACTTCGACCCGTCGAAGACCTACCCGGTGTTGCAGTACAACTACGGCGGCCCGCACGCGCCCGTCGTGCGCAACAGCTGGGGTGGCAACCGCTACCTCTGGCACCAGATGCTCGCGCAGCAGGGCTTCATCATCTGGTACTGCGACAACCGCTCTGCCTCCGGCAAGGGCATCAAGCCCACCTGGGAGGCCTACATGCAGCTCGGCGTGGTCGAGCTGCGAGACATCGAGGACGGTATCGCCTGGTTGAAGGCAAACGAGCCTGTCGACCCCGAGCGCATCGGCATCTGGGGCTGGTCCTACGGCGGCTTCATGGCCTCCTACGCCCTGACCCACTCGCAAACGTTCTCGTACGGCATCGCTGGTGCCCCTGTCACCGACTGGCACCTGTACGACACCATCTATACAGAGCGCTACATGCGGATGCCGCAGAACAACCAAGAAGGCTACGACCAGACGTCCGTCGTCAAGGCAGCCGGCAACCTGCACGGCAACCTCCTGCTGCTGCACGGCACCATCGACGATAACGTCCATCTGCAGAATTCGATGCAGCTCATCTACGGCCTCGAGCGTGCCGGCAAGGACTTCGACATGAAGCTCTACCCGGCCTCACGCCACGGCGTCCGCGACCCGAGACTCGTGTGGGATCTGCAACGCGAGATGACGGACTTCGTTCTCGACGGGAGCTGATGCTGGCCGGCGCTGGGTGCGCAGAGCGCTACGGTCTTCGGACTCGGAGGTCGACCGCGACGAGCTCGCGGTTGTTGCGGGCGTACAGAACGCCGCCCGCCAGTGCCGACAGGGCTCGGACAGTGGGCGAGAGAATCGCTGCCCGGGCGATGGACCTGAAGGCGTCGGGCCTCGCCTCGGCGACAACCAGCTCGCCGTTGTCGCGTACAACCAGCAGCTTGTCGCCGACGAGCAGGACGGCGCCGCCGCCATAACGCTCCTGGCTCCAGGCGACGTCGCCGCTAACGAGGTCGACGGCGCGCAGGGCGGGGGGGCCGAGATGCAGGGCGCCGTCGAAGCCGTAGAGCGTGCCGTCGTGGTGGAGGCTGGTGGCGTAGTGGTTCGACAGGATGTCGTTTCCTGACCACAGCGGGCTGAAGCCGGTGTCGCCGCGGTCGAGCAACACGGCGCCGGTGCCGTAGGCCTCCGACAGGAAGACTCGGTTGCCGATGACGATGGGCGACGCCGCGTTGATCGAGGTGTTGGAGCGCGGGCGCCAGCGGAACCAGGCAAAGATCTCACCCGTCTCCGGATCGAGCTCGACGAGACCCTCGCGCGTGTAGAAGAGAACAACGCGGCGGCCGCGGAGGCTGGTGACGACTGGCGCGGAGTAGCTGGCGCCATGGTCGGTTGCCGTCCAGGTGACGTCACCACTGACCGCATTGAAGGCGACGATGCCGGCGCCCGTCGTGCCGCTCTCGTCGCTCTTGGTATCGATCCCGCCGATGTTCACGAGCACCCGACCGTCGATCACGATCGGCGAGGCCGCGGCGCCGAAGTAATTCTTGCGAACGCCGAACCGAGAGTGGGTGTTGATCTGCCACAGTCGCTCACCCGACTCGAGGTCGACCGCTTGCAGCACACCTTGGGCGCCGAACGTGAAGACGCGGCCGTCAGCCACGGTCGGTGTGGCCCGAGGCCCCTCGTCGAAGCCGAAGTCGTCGCGGTAGGTCGTCGGGTATCCGGTGCGCCATAGCGACGCTCCATCGGCGACGCTCAGCGCTTCGATGACCTCCTCGTTGGCCACTCGATGGAAGAGCAACAGACGGCCGCCGACCACCGCGGGGCCGGCGAAGCCCGCGCCAACATCTACGCGCCACGTTGCCGCGAGCGGCCGTCGACCCCAGTCAGTGCGGAGGTCGAATGCCGGCACGACGCCGTTTCGGGTCGGCCCGAGGTGCTGTGGCCAGTCGCCAGCGCCGCCAGCAGGCGCGGGCGTCGAATGCGTCGCAGCGATGGCCGGGCTGCCGGCTCTTTCTCGATTGCGCTCTGCGGCCGCTCCCACGTTGATGGTGTCGCCGGCGTCGGGCCCGGCGAGCCCGAAAAGAAGCAGGGGGAAGATGAGGCGGAAAGTCGTTCGGATCATGTGCCGATCTTGCCTTTGACGCCCAGCCGGCCGCTAGAGGGTCGCGGCGACGTAGCTGCCGAGCACGCGCAGGTCGATGCAGGTCGATGGCGCGGGCTCCACGACTCGGGCGAGCCCTTCAGGGCCGGGGGTGTGCGTCAGGTCCACGAAGAAGCGGTAGGCCCAGCGATCTCCGGCGGGACGCGACTCGATACGTGTGAGATTGGCGCCGCGGCGGCCGAGCTCGGTGAGCGCGAGCGCCAGCGCGCCCGGCGTGTGTGCGGTCTTCAGGACGAGCGTCGCCTTGTTGGCGTCGTGTCCTGGGACCGGGGCGCCGGGAGTCAACACGACGAAGCGGGTGGTGTTGTGCTCGCGGTCCAGAACGTTGGAACGCAGCGCCTCGAGCCCGTGAGCGGCGCCCGCGCTTGGCGAAGCCAGGGCGCCGATCGACGCGTCGCCGTCCTCCCGTACCTGTCGCAGCGCGCCGGCCGTGTCGTGCACGGGCCTGGGCGCGACGTCGAGCTCGAGCAGCGTCCGTTCAGCCTGCGCCAGCGCCTCGGGATGAGATCGGATCTCGCGCAGCTCTCCGAGCGTGGCTCCCGGCAGCCCGAACAGGGTGTGTCGGACTTCCACCAGGTGCTCGGCGGTAATCGAGAACGCCCGCTTGCGTCCCTCGCCCGACAGGCGGTCGAGGACGGGGAGTATCGAGCCCGTCGTCGAGTTCTCGACAGGCACGACCAGCTGATCGACCTCGTGCCGGTCGAACGCCTCGAATGTCGCCGCGAAGCTCCCGTATCCGATCGCCTCGGAATCGGGGAAGATCTCGTGAAGCGCTTGAAAGCTGTAGCTGTGAGGTTCGCCCTGATAGCCGGGTTTCACGCCTCGACTGCCTCCGCTGGGAACCGAGCCTCCTGATGGACGCCGGCAACCGTGTGAGCCTGGCCGTAGCTAGGCACGAGACCGTGCGCCAGAGCAAGCTCGGCGTTGAACAGGCAGGCGCCGGCGGCACCGCGGACAAGGTTGTGGACCAGCAGTGTGAGACGCAAGTCGTAGATCGGGTCGGCTTCGATGCCGCCAACGGTCACCGTCATGCCGTTGCCGGCGCCGAGATGCAGCTTCGGTTGGGGTGCGTCGGGCTCGGCGGAAACAGCGACTGGGCGATGCGGACACGAGGGCAGGGCGCGAACGGCCTCAGGTGCACGCCATTGCTGCAGGGCTTCAGTCGCGGCCGCCAGCGCGGGACATTCCCGAAGCTTGAGGAACACCGAGGCCAAGTGGCCGTTCTCCACAGGCACCCGGTTGACCATTACGGAAACTGGGAAGTTGGCGTCGAGAATCTTGAGCGGCTCGCTGGCGACCTTCTGGGCCTCGTTGGCGATCGCCGGAACGACGTTGCCAGCTGCTGCACTGCCGGCTGTCTGATACGCGGTCAGGGCTGAGCGACCGGCGCCCGAGATTGCCTGCATCGTGACCACGGTGATGGACTCGATCCCGAAGGCGCGATGCAGCGGCGCCAGCACGAGGCTCAGGCCGTTGACCATGCAGTTCGGGTTGGCAACGATGCCACCGGCTTTCCCGGCTATCCCGCCAGCTCGCCCGCGCCACGGCTGTGTGGCCACCAACGCCAGCGCCTGGGGGTTGATCTCGGGTACAACCAGAGGGACCGCGGGATGGCCGCGAAAAGCAGAGGCGTTCGAGCACACCAGGTGTCCGCGTTCGGCGTACGTGGGCTCCAACTCCTCTGCCGCGAGGCCGGGTAGCGCCGACAAGACGATCGGTGAGCACAGCTCGTCACCGGGCGCGAGCAGCGTCTTCGAAGCGAGGATCTCGGGGAGATCATCGCCGCCCTGCAGGTCGGCGTAGTCTCCGAAGCGCCTGCCGGCTGATCGCGGCGATCCCACCAGCTCGCCAACCCGGAACCATGGGTGCTGGCGGAGGCTTCGCACGAGCCGTTGACCTACCAGACCGGTGGCGCCGAGAACGGCGACATCGGTACGCTTGGCGTCCGGCACCGTGATCTGTTGCGCCCGGCGACGGTCGCCGTGTCCTGCGGCCGGCCGGCTCATGCCTCTGCTCCGTGCAGCTCGTTGGGACCGCGCCCGACCGACGTTCCAACGCTGCCGAAGGGGGAGATCTGGAACCCGGTGCCGTGCCGCTTGGCGAATCGGACGGCTTTGGGTTGCACCACTCCACCGCCAATGCGCATCACCTCGTCCCAGGTGGCGCGCTCGTAGCGTCGGGCACTACGAGACGCGTCGACAGCCGCATCCCTCTTGGGGTCGCTGGTGAACAGGCCGCCGACGTCCTTGAGCAGGCGGCAGTCCACGGCGTCGAGCTCGGCGGCGAGAAACAGCGCCGTGAGGTCCGATCCACCTCGTCCGAGAATCGTCGGGTCGCCAGCGGCGCTGCGGCCGACGAAGCCCGGCGCCACAACCACACCGCGCGTCCGCAGCAGCTGGCGAATGCGGTTCGCGTCGATGGCCACCGGCGTGGCGTCGAGGTCGGGGCCTTCGGTGACCAAGCCGAGCTCGAGAGCCGATAGAACCGCGGCCTCGATCGTCGGCGCTTGTCGTAGCGCGATACCGAACAGAGCGGCCGCGGCGTCCTCGCCCGTGGCCAGCAGAGAGCTCAGCAGCTTCGCATCGGGGCGCTCCGCCAGCTCGTGAGCCGCAGCCCAGAGCCGATCGGTGGTGCCGTTCATCGCCGAGACCACGGCGACGACGTCGTGGCCGCGATCGACATGCGCCCGCACCTCGGCGACCGCCTCGCCGAAGCCGTCGGTCTCGGTCAGCAGTGAGCCACCGATCTTCAGGATGGTGATGGGACGGCTGTCTATGCGGTCACGCACGTCGTCCTCCCCACCCGGTCGAGTGCCTGCGACAGGTCGGCGAGGAGATCGTCGACGTTCTCGATCCCCACCGACAGACGGATCAACGAGTCGCCGATGCCCACGGCTCGCCGGGACTCGGCGTCCATCGCCGCGTGCGTCATGGTTGCCGGATGTGCAACCAGGCTCTCCACCCCGCCGAGCGACTCGGCCAGCGAGAAACACCGCAGGCTCTCGACGAATGTGCGGACCGCGGGCTCGCCACCATGCAGCTCGAAGCTGATGAGGCTGCCCCAGCCCGTCTGCTGACGGGCGGCAGTCTCGTGCCCGGGATGGTCGGAAAGCCCGGGGTAGAACACCCGTGCAACCCGATCGTCGACGGACAGCAGCTCGACCACCTCGTGCGCGTTGGCGGCGTGGATACGGGTGCGCGCGTCGAGCGTGCGCAGACCACGCAGCGTCAGGTAGCTGTCGAAGGGCGCGCCAGCGAGGCCGATGCAGTTGGCCCACCAGGCGAGCCTCTCGAGCACTTCGGGGGCTTTGGCAATGGCCGCGCCGCCGACGACATCGCTGTGACCGTTGATGAACTTGGTCGTTGAATGGACCACCACGTCGGCACCATGCTCCAGCGGTTGTTGCCACGCGGGCGACAAGAAGGTGTTGTCGACCACGAGCAGCGCCCCCGTATCGCGAGCCACCGCGGCGAGCCGGGCGATGTCGGTGATACGCAGCAGCGGATTGCTGGGCGTTTCAACCCAGATCATCTGCGGGCTCCACGCCGTGAGCTCGTTGATGCACGACGGGTCGGTCATGTCGGTGAGCTTGACGTCGAGCTGTCCACGCTCGGCCAGAGCCCTCACCAGGCGGTGTGTGCCGCCGTAGCAATCGTGGGTCACTGCTACACGATCGCCGGTGCGCAGCAGCTGGAGAACCAGAGCCACCGCCGACATTCCCGACGACGTCACCACGGCGCCGACTCCGCCCTCGAGATCGGCGATGGCCTCGGCGAGGCAGTCGCGAGTGGGATTCGAGGTGCGCGAGTAATCGTGCTGTCGCTTGCGTCCGAGCTCCTCGAATGTGTAGTTGGCCGACAGGTAGATAGGGGGCATCACCGCGCCGTGAGTCGGATCGCAGCCGACACTGGCGCGGACGGAACGGGTGGCGGGTCGCAGGCGGCTCATCGCGCTACCTCCGTCGACACCGGCACAGCCGGGCTGGTGGCATGGCGAGCGACGATCTGCGCCTCCGGAACGTGGGTGGCGACGATTCCCGCACCAGGGCTCCGGTGGTATGGACCGTCGGACAAATGAGCCGATGCGGCGCCGACCGAAGTTGCCACGAGGCTCCGGCAAACGCTTTCGGCGATCGGCGCCACGTCAACCAGAAAGGCGTCGTGTCCCACTCGTGATCGGATCTCGAGGTACGTGGAAGGCCCGCCCAGGCGATCGCGAAGCTCGCGCGCCAGCCACGGCGGCACCACATCGTCGCTGTCCACCGCGACGATGTCGGTGGGTGTCACGATTGCCGTGGGGTCGACTCGATGGTGATCGATCGACGCCGAAAGCGCCAGGAAGCCATGGGCGTCGAATGTCCGCGCGAAGGCATCGCTGCGGGCGTCGAGGTAGTCCTCCACCGGGAAGCGCACTGTGCGGCCGGCGAACGGTGCGGCCTCGAAGCGTTCTTCAAACTCGAGTGCGGTGCGATAGGTGGTCATTGCGAGGGCCCGCGCCAAACGGAGGCCGCGTTCGGGATCGTCGTGATCGAGTGCGAAGCGAACGATGCGCCGCTGGACCACGCGCAGTGCCGTCGCCATCGGGTGGGCTCTGTGAGCCGCGCTGATGACCAGCAGTCGTTGGAGCGCTTCGGGGTAGCGAGCGGCGAAAGCGAGACCCACCATGCCGCCGTAGGAGGCGCCGATCAGCAGATCTAGCGCGGGAAGATCAAGGGCGTCGAGAACGCCGGCGAGCGCCGAGGCTTGGCCGCTGGTGGCAATGGAGGTGTTGTGCGCGAGCGGAGCGTCGGGACCACCGACGTAGTCGAACGACAGCACGCGGTAGCGGGGAGTGTCGACGGCCGCGCCGTTGCCGGCCTGCCCGCTCCACCACCCGGGGGTCGCGTCGAGGCCGTTCGAGGCCACGTGGCGGGTGGCTGAGATGCCCCCGAGCATCGCCACGAGCGGCCCGTCCGCGTTGCCCGTCAGCTCGTAGGGGACGTCGACGACGGCGCGTCCATCGTCGAGGTCGACCGAGACGCGAGCGGTTCCGCGCACCGCTGGCGGAAGATCGGCGGGATGTCTGCCGGCAGACGAGATCGCCGTCGCCGAGGTCTCCGAGGGCGAGCTCGGAGTCGACGAGGTTGGGGTGGGAGAGGTTCCGGTACAGCAGAAGCAGTCGGCGGATGGCGCGTCCGGGGCGGCCGCGCTCGGCAAAGCGTTCAAGATCGGTTCTCCAGCAGTTGAGTTCCCTCATCGGAAACTCCTGCGAGAACCGCGACGGATGCTGCTTCGCCCGCTCATCTTCCGGCAGCTCGTTTGAGCCACCGCAGGAATTGGCACCACGCGCCGAGCCTCGCAAAGTGCTCGTCCGCAGGTTGCCCCGGCATCGAAGGGCCAGTCCCTCCGCCGGTCGCGATGAGTACTGTAGCGAACGCTACTCGACCGCGATCTTACACGCAACACGAGAATACCGTCGATCGGCCCCGGCCACCGGTGGCCAAGCTTGGACCGACCGCGATAATCGACTTGCCCCAGCGGGGGTGGGTTCGCTAACGTTGGCCTGGTCCGCGACCTACCGATCGGTCGGTATCATCCCTGGCGACGTTCGAGTGCCCCATGTCACGCCCGTTGAAGCTGCAGTCCTCCAAAGCCAAAACCGAGCCCCGGGTCGATCACCAGACCCGGGAGGAGCAGATTTACGAGGCAGCGGCGCGCCTGATCTGCGAGAAGGGCTTCGGACAGTCTTCGATGAGCGACATCGCCGAGGCGATGGGGATGACAAAGGCCGGGATCTACCACCACATCGATAGCAAGGAAGACCTGCTGTTCCGCATCATGATGTACGGCATGGACCTTTTCGAGGAGAAAGTCCGCGATCGCGTGGTGGATATCCGTGATCCGGTGGAGCGCCTGCGTGCCGCTATCCGAGCGCACGTCCTGCTGTACACCCGCGATCGCCCCAAGGAGATCACGGTTGTGCTCAACGAGGGCTACGTGTTGCACAGCCATCAGCAGGAGCGCGTCAACGAGCGCAAGCGCGACTACCTGCAGTTCCTCCAGAACGCGATCGAGGAAGTCATCGAGGCCGGCAAGGCCGAGCCGATCGACCCGAAGCTCGCTGCGCTGGCACTGCTCGGGATGATCAACTGGATGTACCGCTGGTACCGACCGGACGGTCGGTTACGTGACACCGAGATCGCCGAATCGATCACCGACTTCTTTCTTCGTGGCCTTCTCAAGCCCGTTCCCACAACCTGACTGACCTGCACCGGCCCGCCCGACGACCTCTCATTCCTTGACCGAACGAGAATCCCCGGACAACGCCGAGGACCCCCATGCGTAGCACTGACGACACGACAGCTGTAGCCGCCACGGACACCGGCGAGCGCCCCTCCACCGAGGTCGAAGACGACCGCGACCGCGTGCTGATTTTCGACACCACGTTGCGCGACGGCGAGCAATCGCCCGGCTTCAGCATGAACATCGCCGACAAGCTGCGCATGGCAGAGATGCTCGTCGACGTGGGCGTGGATATTATCGAGGCCGGGTTTCCGATCGCCTCACCGGGCGACTTCGAGGCCGTATCGGCGATCGCCCGACAGATTGACGGCCCGATCATCGCCGGACTGGCCCGCTGCTCCAAAGGAGACATCGATCGGGCGTGGGAAGCCGTTCAGCCCTCGAGCCGTCCGCGCCTGCACGTTTTCCTCGCCACCAGCGCCATCCATCGCGAGCACAAGCTGAAGATGGCCAAGGAGGAGATTCTGCGTCGCACCGCCGAGTCGGTGGCCTACGCGCGCAGTCTCTGCGACGACGTCGAGTTCTCGCCGGAGGACGGTTCGCGCACCGAGCCGGACTTTCTCGTGGAGGTTGTTCAGGCCGCGATCGATGCGGGCGCCGCGACGATCAACATCCCCGATACCGTCGGCTACGCGGTACCCGACCAGTTCGCGGCCTTGATCTCGCACCTGAAGTCGGAAGTTCGTGGTATCGACGACGTGGTGATCAGTGTGCACTGCCACAACGATCTCGGCATGGCGGTGGCGAATTCGTTGGCCGCGGTGGAGGTGGGCGCGCGCCAGGTCGAATGCACGATCAACGGCATCGGCGAGCGTGCCGGCAACAGCTCGCTCGAAGAGATCGTCATGGCCATCGCCACACGCGAAGACTTTTACCGCAAGAGCACGGGCATCAACACGCAGCTGCTTTACCCAGCTAGCCGGCTGCTGACGAACATCACCGGCCTGGCAGTGCAGCGCAACAAGGCAATTGTGGGTGAGAACGCCTTCGCTCACGAGGCCGGGATCCACCAGCACGGCATGCTGCTGCACCATTCCACCTACGAGATCATGCGCCCTCAAGATGTTGGCGTTGCCAAGACCAACCTCGTTCTTGGCAAGCACAGCGGACGGCACGCTTTTCGCGCCCGCCTGGGCGAGCTCGGCTATGACCTCGAGGCCCACCATCTCGATGCGGTGTTCGAGGGCTTCAAGCGTCTGGCCGACAAGAAGCGCGAGGTGTACGACGCCGACCTCGAGGCGCTCGTCGACGGGCAACTGCAGCTGGGTCTCGACGACGCCGACGAGAAGTGGAAGATTGTCATGTTGCAGGCGATTGCCGGCTGCGGTGTGCAGCACACGGCCTCCGTCGAGGCTACGTTCGAGGACGGCGAGCCGCGGGAAGAGGCGGCTTGCGGTGATGGCCCGGTCGACGCGGCGCTCAAGGCAATTCGACGACTCACCGGCGTGCATGCACCGCTCAGGGAATATCGTGTCCGCAGCGTCACCCACGGCGCCGACGCCCAGGGCGAGGTCAGCCTCGAGGTCGAGTTCGAGGGCGAGTTCTACCGCGGCCGATGCTCTGCCACCGACATCGTGGTGGCTAGCGCCAGGGCCTACCTCGGGGTGGTCAATCGCATCATCAGCAAGACCGGCAGGCGTCCGCCTTGGGAGTTGCCGCCGTCGTCGGCGGCGGATCGCGTCGCCACGAGCGCTGTTGCGCTCCCGTGATCTGGTGACTCCGTTGTTGCCATCCCCTCGAACGCTGCTCGACAACATCTGGAGCAGTCACATGGTCGCCTCGGAAACCGAGGCGACGCCCGCCATTCTCTGGGTTGATCTTCACCTGATCCACGAGGTCACCACCCCGCAGGCGTTCGACGTGTTGCGGCAGCGCGAGTTGGCGGTTCGGCGTCCCGACCTCACCGTGGCGACGATGGACCACTCCACGCCCACAACGCCGCCACGGGCCGACGGCCGCTACCTGTTCGACGACGAGCAGGCGCGCACGCAGACCGAAAAGCTACGCGACAACTGTCGAGAGTTCGGTATTGAGCTTCACGACCTCGGCAGCCCGACCCAAGGCATCGTTCACGTCATCGGCCCCGAGCTCGGTCTTACCCAACCCGGGCAAGTGATCGTTTGCGGCGACAGCCACACGAGCACGCACGGGGCATTTGGCGCCATGGCTTTCGGAATCGGCACCAGCGAAGTCGGGCACGTGCTGGCGACGCAGTGTCTCCTCCAGCGTCGCCCCAAGACGATGGCGATCCGCGTCGATGGCACCCTGGCCGACGGCGTTACCGCGAAGGACCTCATCCTGGCGGTTATTGCGCGCATCGGCGTGGGTGGAGCGTCGGGTCATCTGATCGAGTACTGCGGCTCGGCCATTCGGTCGCTTTCCATGGAAGAGCGCATGACGGTGTGCAACATGTCGATCGAGGCGGGCGCCCGCGCCGGCATGATCGGACCGGACGACGTCACGTTCGAGTATCTGGCAGATCGGCCGCGATCGCCCAAGGGCGACGCTTGGGATGCAGCGGTTCGGCGTTGGCGTGAGCTGTCGACCGACGAACAAGCGGTGCACGACGCCGAGGTCGTGATCGACGCCGGCTCGCTCGAGCCGATGATCACCTACGGCACCAACCCTGGGATGGCGATTCCCTTGGGAAGCCCCATACCGTCCGACCACGAGCTGTCGACCAGTGAGCGAGCCGCGCTGAAGTACATGGGGCTGCAGCCGGGCGATCGTGTGCTGGGCAAGCCCGTCGACGTTGTGTTCCTCGGCAGCTGCACGAATTCGCGGCTTTCCGATCTGCGGGCCGCCGCGGCGCTCTTGCGGGGTCAGAAGGTGGCTCCCGGGGTGCGCATGCTGGTGGTGCCGGGCTCGCAGGCGGTGAAGCGCGCAGCCGAGAGCGAGGGACTCGACCGCGTCTTCCGGGACGCCGGTGCCGAGTGGCGCGAAGCAGGCTGCTCGATGTGCCTGGGGATGAATGGCGACCGACTGGAGGCTGGCCAGTACGCCGTGAGCACGAGCAATCGGAACTTCGAGGGGCGCCAGGGCAAGGGTGGGCGAACGCTACTCGCCAGTCCGTTGACGGCCGCCGCTTCGGCGGTGCGCGGCCGAGTGGCCGATGCGCGCGAGCTGATGTCGTTGGGTCACGACGCGGTGAGCTCGTGACCTGATGAGCGTTCCCGCAGCAGCCCGCGAGCCGTTTCTGGCGTTGACCAGTCGCTACGTCACCATGCCGCGTGTCGATGTCGACACCGACCAGATCATTCCGGCGCGGTTCCTGAAAGCGACGAGGCGCGATGGGCTCGCCGAAGGGCTGTTTGCGGATTGGCGCTGCGACGCCGAGGGTGCTCAGAGGCCCGATTTCGTTCTCAACCGGGCGCAGGCCGAGGGGGCACAGATCCTGGTAGCCGGGCACAACTTTGGCTGCGGCTCATCGCGCGAGCATGCCCCGTGGGCGCTGCTAGCGAACGGCATTCGCGCGGTGGTGAGCACCGGCATCGCCGACATCTTTCGCAACAATGCGCTGAAGAATGGCCTGCTGCCACTCGTGGTGTCGGCCGAGTTCCACGCCGAGCTACTCGATCGCGGCAGCGATGTGCTGCACATCGATCTTGTCGAGCAAACGGTCGCTCTCGAAGACGGTCCGAGGGCCACGTTCGAGGTTGAAGCGTTTGCTCGCCACTGCCTGCTGAACGGCATCGACGAGATGGACTTTCTGCTTCAGCAAGAACCGGCAATAGCGGCCTACGAGACGGGCGCACGGTGAACACAGCGAGCCCCTTGCAGATCGCCGTGCTACCGGGCGACGGCATTGGTCCGGAGGTGACGGCCGAGGCCGTTCGGGTGCTCGAGAGGGTTGGCGAGCGCTTCGAGATCGACTTCGCGCTGCGGGATGCACTGATTGGTGGCGCGGCGGTCGACGCGGTTGGTGACCCTCTACCGGTGGAGACTCTCGAGCTTTGCCACCGCTCCGACGCGGTTCTACTCGGCGCGGTCGGCGGGCCGCGGTGGAGCGCGGGCGACCCGGCGGCTCGACCGGAGGCCGGACTCTTGCGCTTGCGCCAGGAGCTCGAGGTCTTCGCGAACCTGCGACCCGTGCGGCCGTATCCGCAGCTGGCGGCGGCCTCACCACTCAAGTCGGCACTCCTGGACGGCGTAGACATGATGTTCGTCCGTGAGTTGACCGGTGGTCTCTACTTCGGGCCCAGAACCGCCGACGCCACTTCGGCGACCGACACCTGTGTCTACACGGTGCCGGAGATCGAGAGGGTCACAAGGGTGGCGGCGGATCTGGCGCGTGCTCGCGGCGGCCGCCTGACCTCGATCGACAAGGCCAACGTCCTGGCCACGTCGCGGCTGTGGCGCGCCACGGTTGAGAGGTTGGTCGCCGAGGAGTACCCGGACGTCGAGCTCGACCATCGCTACGTCGATGCGGCGGCGATGCAGATCATCACGTCGCCTGCCGACTTCGACGTCATCGTCACCAGCAACCTGTTCGGCGATATTCTCTCCGATGAGGCCTCCGTTCTGACCGGTTCGCTGGCAATGCTGCCCTCGGCGTCGATCGGCGGCGGCCGTCCGGGGCTGTACGAGCCAGTCCACGGCTCGGCGCCCGACATTGCCGGTCGAGGCATCGCCAATCCCTGTGGCGCCATCCTTTGCGTCGCCCTCCTGCTGCGTCATTCCCTGCAGATGCCCGAAGCCGCCGATGTCGTCGAGAGCGGCGTTGCCGCCGTCATCGAGCACGGTATCGTCACGCCGGATTTGGCGGTTGGCGCCGCCGCGGTCGATACGCGCCGGATGGGCGATGAGGTGCTCGCGAGCATCTAGCGCTCGCCACCGCTAACTACAGGCTGCGCGGGCCCTGGCGGCGATCCTCCACTGGGATCGCCTGCCGGGGCCCTCGTTCGTTCGGAGAGGCGATGAAACCTGAGTGGCACATCTCCCGTAGGATATATCCCATGAGGATATAGTTGTCTGGCCCCGAGGAGATGAGCCCATCGTGATGCTGCACCGAACCGAGCGCAGCGCCGAGGGCTTGCTGCCGCTATCCGAGCCCGTCTTCCAAATCCTGATTAGCCTGGCCGCCCATGATCTGCATGGCTACGGTGTCATTCGCGACATCGAGCAACGGACCGGGCGAGCCTTGGTGCTCAGTGCCAGCACGCTCTATGGCGCCGTGAAGCGCATGATGCGCGACCAGTTGCTCGAGCGCAGCAACGAGCGGCCGGCTCCCGAGCTCGATGACGAGCGGCGACGCTACTACCGCATCACCGACTTCGGTCGAGAGGTTGCCGCGGCGGAGTCGGAACGTATCCAGCGTCTGGCCGGCATGGTGCGCGACACCGACTTTCTGGCCAAACGTTCGTGAGTGGCCAGCGCTGGTTCTCGCGTGCGGCGCGCTGGCTCCTGCCGACATCGTTCATGCGCGAGTTCGGGCAGGAGCTTCTCGCCGCCGTGGGCGACCGCCGCCGGTCACGGCTGCATCTGCGGCTGCCGCAGGCGAGCAGGTCGCGCCGCTCGCTGCAGGACGTGTCCTTGTACCGCCGCGGTCTCGCGCTTGTGGTCTTTTGGCTGGCCGAGCTTCGTGGGCTTCTGGTGTTGGCTGTGCGCGAGCGCCTCTCGAGCGTGATTCCGCGCTCCGGCAGGCACCGGGCCGGCCGGTTGGCTCCACGTGATGTTCCTCAACGAACGGAATGGATCTCGAGCATGCGGCAGGATCTGGTGTACGCGCTGCGGATGATTGCCCGCACGCCGGTGGTCACGCTGATCGCCGTCGTTTCACTTGCCCTGGCGCTGGCCGCCAACACGACGATCTTCGCCATCGTCAACTCTTGGCTGATTCGGCCATCGCCCTATGCCGACGGCGAGCGGCTGGTGCACGTCTGGGAAACTCGCCCGGATTTCGCCGACGACGAGTGGATGCCCACGTCGCCGGCGACGTTCTTCGACTGGCAAGAGCGCACCGACTCCTTCGAGGCGCTGCAGCCGCTGGACTACCGGTCAGCCAACCTCACCGGGCTCGAAGAACCGGAACAGCTGTTAACCGCGAGAACGACGCCAGAGTTGCTGGAGATGCTCGGTGCCCAGACCGTTCTCGGTCGCCGCTTCGCGGCGGGTGAGGGCACTTTCAAGGCGAGCGGCGCCACCTCGCGACCGTTGCTCCTGCGCGAGACCTTCTGGCGCGATCGATTCGGCCGCGACGCGGCGGTGCTCGGCACGGAGCTGATGCTCGATGGTGAGGCTCACACAGTGGTGGGCGTGCTCTCGGATCAATTCGAGCTCTGGAATGCCGGCGTTGACGTGTGGATTGCCACCGATTTTGCCGACCAGCGCGACGTTCGAGACACCCAGGACATCGTCGCCGTGGGCAAGCTCGCCGTTGGGGTAACGGCCGAGCAAGCGCGCCAGGAGGTGTCGGCGATCACGGCCGATATCGACCGCGAGAACCCCGAGCTCGGCCTCGGCGAGCGCGCCGTCGTCATCGGGTTTGACGAGCAGTTCCCGAGTCCCACGGATCGCCTTCTGGTGAACACGTTGCTCCTGGTGGTGACGCTGGTGCTCCTCGTTGCATGCTTCAACGTGGCCGGCCTCTACCTCGCCAAGACCGATGCGCGGCGCTCTGAGCTCGCGGTGCGCGAGGCGCTGGGTGCAGGACGCGCACGGTTGTTGCGACAGCTGCTCACCGAGAGCGTGCTGCTGGCTTTGATGGCCGGCGCGCTGGGCCTGGCGCTGGGCTCCTGGGCTATCGCCGGGCTGGCAAGCTCCCTCGATCAGATTCCGCGTCCCTACCTGCCACAGGTCGACTTCAACGTCGTGCTGCACGCTCTGGCGTTGTCGGCGCTCGCCGGGGTGGCGTTCGGGGCGCCGTCGACGCTGCAGGCGGTGCGCCGTCGCGCACGTTCGCCGCTCCTGGATGGCACACGCGGTGGCACTTCCAGCAGAAGTCGCAAGCGCGTGCGGGCTGCCCTCGTGGTTACGCAGTTCGCACTGGCGCTCGCCATTCTCGTGGGGGCCGCCGTTCTCGGTGATGCGGTG
Source organism: Acidobacteriota bacterium (assembly GCA_963666215.2). Lineage (GTDB taxonomy): Bacteria > Acidobacteriota > UBA890 > UBA890 > WLXD01. The sequence continues at coordinate 1,022,124 of CAXWPL010000005.1, read as the reverse complement.
GAACGTCGCCTCGATAAGGATGCCGGCTTCGAATCCGATGGTCTTCTGGCGGCGTCGATAACACTTTCGCAACATCGTTATCCCGACGCGGCGGCGATGCGCCAGTTCGAGGTGTTGCTCGCCGAGGAGCTCGATCGGCTCGCTGGCGCTGACAGTTGGGCGCTGACCTCTACCTTGCCGCGAGCCAACTCCTGGCCGGTAACGTCATTCGCTCTCGAGCGTCGCCCGCCCGAAGTGGGGCGCGAGCCGTGGAGCGCGTGGTCTGCCATCACGCCGTCGATGATGGAGACGCTGCGGCTGCAGATGAAAGAAGGCCGAGCCTTCGATTCTGGCGACCTGCATGCCTTCGACGACTCCGCCGCCGAGGCGCGTGGTCCGGCTATCGGATCGGTCATCGTCAATGAGCGCTTCGTTCAGGAATTCGCCGACCTCTTCGATGAGGCGGGCGTTGTTGGCGAGCGGATTCAGGCGCATGGACAGACATGGGAGATCGTCGGGGTGGTCGCGGAATTCGCTCAGTCGCGCATGCACGGTCTCGAGCCGGCGCGCTCGTGGATCTACCTGCCGTACGATCAATACCCGACTCGTGGCTTCCAGGTGGTCGTGCGCGCGGCGGGCTCGAGTACAGCGTCCGCCGATCCGCGTGAGATCGACGCGTTGGCCGCCAGCCTGGCCCCGGCGCTGCGCCGCTTGGTCGGGAGCATCGATGAGACTCAGCCGGTTTCTGACGTACAAACCGTCAACGCCCATATCGAGCACACGCTCGCCGGTCCGCAGTTCATTGTTCGACTGCTCGCTGGCGTTGGCGCCCTCGCGCTGGCGCTGGCGGCGATGGGGATCTACGGGCTCACCTCGTTCACCGTGGCGCTGCAAACACGCGAGATCGGCCTGCGCATGGCGATTGGTGCGCAGTCGAGTCAGGTGATTCGCCAATTCGCCCGTAGCGGCCTACAGCTGTCGCTTGCGGGGCTCTTGCTCGGGGTCCCGCTGGCTTTCGTCGTCATGCGCCTGTTCGATACTGCGCTCGACGGTCTCGGCAGCGCCATCAGCTTCCTGCCGCTGGTCGCTGTGGCCTCCGTTCTCGGCGCTGTGGGTCTCGTCGCCAGCTACATCCCGGCGCGTCACGCAACACGCATCGACCCGCTGGCGGCGCTGCAACAGGAGTGACGACGCCCGTCTAGCGCCGCGCGCTCGGCTGGCCGATCTGGTTGTGCAGGGCGCTGACGCGGGCGTGCGCCTGGGAGGCAAGCTCCTTGCGGTTGCCAGGGTCTAGCGGAGTGCCGTCGACGAGCATCTCGGCGTTCATGGCGCTGATCCTGAGGAGCTTGGCGGCGTGCTGGCCCAGAGGGGTGTCCGACCAGGCGATGTCGGTGGCCGGGTCGATACTCGGGTCGGGGGAGCTGTAGCGCACGGCGGCGCAGAAAACAGGGACGTTGGCGTGCACGACGGCTTCGAAGAGATTCGAGCGGAAGGGCATGACCGTGAGGCCGGGGCTGCTGGTGCCTTCAGGGAAGAAGATCACCGGCCGTCCGGCGTTGAGCGCCGCGGCGATGTGCTCGATTGCCGGCATGATCGCGCGCTTGCGCGAGCGACGCATGAATATCGTGCCGATCCGCGCCGCCAGGAAGCCGATCAGTGGCCAGCGACGTATGCGGGCGTTGGAGACAAAGATGCCGCCGGTGTGGGCGGCGAAAAGGGGTATGTCGAGATATCCGAGGTGGTTCGAGACGATGACGTAGGGACCGGCCGACGTCGCGGGGAGGGTGCCGTCGCGTTGCGTCCGGATGCCGAGGATGCGCAGGCAGGCGTGCCCCCAAACCTTGAACAACCAGCCGCCTGAACGCTGTTCGGCACCGGCAGCGACGACGCTGACCGGCACCAGGAGCATGCGCACCGCGAACAGGCCCAGACTGACGGCCAAGAGCGAGGCGACTCGGACGAGCGAACGTACGTGCGACATGATTGGCTCGCGGGGCTATCGGCCGAGTCGCGCGCGCGCGTCGGTTACCTGGGGAAGCTGCCAGTCGGCTTTGCCCCAGTGGTCGAGGAACTGTTCCAGGTACTGACGTCCCTCGGCGTCTTGGCCGCGTTCGATCGCCAGGACGCCGAGCCGGTAGAGCGCCCGCACGTAGCGGACGGGATACTCACTGCGCGGGTAGCCTGAGATCATTTCCTGTAGCGCTTCCGCTGCGTCCTGCTCCTGGTCCAGCGCGAGATAGACCTGGACCAACCTGTCGACGACAATTGGCCGGCCGCGCGGATGTCCGACGAGCTGGCCCCCAAGCGCAGTCCCACGCCGCTATGGGCGGCAAGGCCGGCCAGTGCGTTGGCCGCGCGGAGCTCCTCGAACTCCGGATACGAGAAGCCGACGAAGCTGTTGGCGCCCGGCTGGTCGACGTGCAGGTCGATCAGGCGGGACGGCTCGTGTACCGGCAACGGCCGCAGCAAGATCTCGTTGATGAGCGTGAACACCGCGGCGTTCGCCCCGATGCCAAGAGCGATCGCGACGATGCACAACGTGGTGATGTTGGCGTGGCGCCACAGGGCGCGCGCTCCGAAGCGGACGTCTTGGATCCAGGTTTCCATTTGAAAGATCTCAGCGGTGGCGGCAGCACCGTGTCTGCCGCGGGGAAAACCAGGGGAAACGCGGCGTCGCCAGGCGGGGAGCAGGCCACATGCAAGATCCAGCGTCGCCTGGCACCAGACACGACGAGTGTCGGCGGCTTCGGCCACCTGGTGGGTAACCTCGCCCCAGATCTCGCCGCCGTGCCGTTCGCGGAAGTCGCGGGGAAGCAGCAGCCAAAGGAGTCGAAAGAGTCGGGGAGGGCGAGCCGGCGTCGGATCCGGGCCGTCTCCCATGGGCGCAACCGGCGATGGCACTAGCGCTGCTCCCGCGCGCGCAAGTTGCTGCGAGCCACACTGGCCAGGCCGTCGAGGCGCTCGGCCTCAGCAGCCAGCGCCTCGGCGCCGGCCTCGGTGAGACGGTAGTAGCGCCGGCGGTGACTGGCGCCCACCGGATGCTCACCGGTGCCGCTGATTTCGACGACCAGCTCGCGATCCGTCAGGTCGTCGAGCGTTCGGTATAGCGTCACCGGCCAGAGCCTCACGGCGTCGTCGGTGAGCTTCAGGACATGGCGGACAATGCCGTTACCGTGTCGATCGGCGTCCGACAGGGCCAGGAGCACCTGGAAGGCATGCGGTGTCAGCTGGGTCATGGTTGCAACGATCTCGAGGGCAGTCATTGTCGGATAGCCCTATGTTACACATCGATATCTTACCGGATGATACCAACTGCTGCCGCTCACGTCGCGAGGGCCGAGCTCAGGGGCAGCAGAAACCACGGCCCGCCGGGTCACCTCGACTGCCGCGACCAACCGTAGGATCAGCCGATCCAGCGTGAACAACTCGACGACCCGCCCGACTCGACGGTCCCGTTATTGTTGCTTGACGGGCATTGCCACAGGTCACTATTGTCCGCACATCGCTTCGTAGGTCACATATCGCGAGTTGTCTATGGGTTCGCCAGCAGCCCGGGTCATCTAGCACGAGCTACTCTTCCTACAGGATCTGGTCGACAGGACCCCTCTCGTGGGGTCTTTCTGTAGAAGCCGGTAGGGCTCGTGTTCTCCGCGCATCGTCGATGCCAGAGGCGGACTGCGCCTCTCGGCGGACTCTGACTCCGACCGTGGAAGCTGAACACCGATGACCCTGAGCGAACAGTCTCCGAACGAAGATCCTCCGAACGATCCCGTCTCTCGCAGCGAAGCCAACCAGCCGGAAGCGCCGAGCTCCGACACCCTCGATCGGCTTGTGCCCTACGGCTGGGACGAGGAGTACCACCGAGCGTTCGTCGCCCGCACCACTGAGGGCGACGGCGACGCCCATCTGCCGACGGCGCGGCCGGCACGCATCATTTCCCAGCACCGCGGTGCCTGGCGGGCGCGCACCGAGATCGGCGAGCTCTGGGCCGTGACTCCGGGACGCGTGCGGCACCGCGTTGTCAGCCCGCGCGATCTGCCGGCAGTAGGCGACTGGGTGCTGGTACGCCTCGGTGAGCCCGCCGACGGCGCCACGATCCTCGAGATCCTGCCGCGCCGCACCTGCTTTGTTCGCAAGGAAGCCGGAGAGCGCAGCCGCGAACAGGTTGTGGCGACCAACATCGACGTCGTTTTCCTGATGATGTCGATGAACAACGACTTCAACCTGCGTCGGCTCGAGCGCTACCTCGTTGCCACCCGCGACAGCGGCGCCGAACCGGTGGTGTTGTTGAGCAAGGCCGACCTAACCGAGCAGTCGGAGGAGATGCTCGTGGCGGTCGAAGCGGTCGCGGGCGGAGCGCCGGTGCACCTACTCAGCAGCGTCACGGGCGACGGCCTCGACGCCGTACGCGACTACTTGCGGCCGCGGACGACGCTGGCGCTGCTCGGCTCGTCCGGCGTTGGCAAGTCGACGCTGATCAACGTGCTGGCCGGGGAGGAACTGCTGCGCACCCAGGAGATTCGCGAAAGCGACGATCGTGGCCGTCACACCACAACCCACCGCGAGCTTTTCCTGCTCCCTGGTGGTGCTCTGATGCTCGACACACCCGGAATGCGAGAGCTCACGGTGTGGGAGGCGGAGGAGCGCGTCGTCGAAGACACGTTTGACGACATCAAAGAGCTCGCCGAGAGCTGCAAGTTTCGCGACTGCAAGCACGGCAACGAGCCCGGGTGTGCCGTCCGCGCCGCGCTCGAGTCCGGTGAGCTCGACGAAGCTCGATGGAGAAGTCACCTCGGGCTCGGCAAGGAGCTCGCCTACGAAGTGCGCCGCCACGACGCCGCGGCTGCGGCGGCAGAGCGTCGTAAGTGGAAAGGGATCCAGAAGGACTACCGGCGCATCATGAAGGACAAGGGCAAGAAGTAGCGCCTGTCGATTCCGGGGACGGCGGGAGCCGCGCGTTTTACGTGTTGCCGGCTAGTGCGGCACCGCGGGCCGGTAGGACGACAGCGCGTAGGTACGCACCTCGTCGAGGTGCAGCCAGGCGCGCTTGTAGCCGCCGCGGGCGTAGCCGTTGAGCTGGTCGAGATGGTGTGGTGAGTCGGCGGTGGCGCTCTGGCCAAACGGCATCAGTGAGTAGCCCTCCGCGGTTTTGCCGAACCGCACAACGCTGACGTACGAGTTGCCACCCGTGCCGTACCGCCGCCTCTGACCCTCCACCGGCGCGCTCCAGAACGTGAAGCTCGTGCCCGTCCAGCTCGGGGCGCCACCGATGGCGACGCTGCGGCGACCGTCGTCGAAGGGTTGGCGGCCGGAGCTGTGGCCGCGCTGGGCGCGGTTGATCTCGCCCCAATAGACGCGCCAGTCGCCCCAGTCGGCGGTCAGATCATCGAGCGTGGCAGCGAGCTCGAGCAGCAGCTGATCGGCACCGGGTGCGTCGAGCCGTCGGATCCTCTCGCCCCACAGAATGTAGAGCGTCGTCGCGACTGAGTCGGCGGCACTGCTCCGATTCCAGGCGCGTAGCAGCTCCATCGCCTCGCCGAGGTCGGCTGTTCGGGAGGTGGCCGGGAGTCCCGCCCAGGCCTCGAACAGTGGCGGGAGGTCGTCGTTGGCCGTGATGAGCGTGGTGTCGTAGCCCAGGCGCGTCCATTCGGCCCAGCTGAACAGCTCCTGACCCTCGAGGATGCGGCGAGCGTTGCGGGCGCGAGCGGTATCGGGCTCGTTGGCCATGTATGAGGGAAATGCGTCGCGGCTGGGATTGTCGGTGCTGCTCGACAGGAACGGCGTGGAGTTGCAGTTCTGCAGGTACCCGCTGCTAGGGTCGAGCAGCTGCGGGATTTCGGCCATCGGGTGATAGCCCTGCCACTCCGTCCGAGGGTCGGAGCCGTCGACCGGTTGGCTCCAGTCGAACGACGGGTCGCGCCGCGGTACCGCCGCGTTATAGACGTACAGGATGTGACCTTCTCGGTCGGCGTACGTGTAGTTGCCGAACAGCATGTTCAGAGGCTCGACTGCGGCGAGGAACCGCTCGAGCGTGCGCGCCTTGGTCATGGCGTACCACTGCGCCAGCCAGCCGGGCTCTTCGAGCTTGGCCATGCGCACCGACACCCAGCGGCCTTCGCGGTAGCCGACCACCGGTCCGTGATGGGTTCGCCGATAACGGTGCTGGATCGGTGTCGCGCCCTGGATCGGGTTGCGCCATACCGAGATGGTGCCCTGCCATTCCTCCGCTTCGCGGTACTCGTTGCCGTAGCGATAGGCGTTGAGGTTGGAGGGATCGTCGAAGGTCTCGAGGTAGGCGTCGGCGAGGTCGGCGGCGTTGTCGGTGCTGGCCCAGCCGAGGTCGGGGTTGTGGCCGACGTAGGGCATGGGGAAGCCGAAGCGGCCGTACCCCGTGAAGTTCCAGCCCTCGTCGCTCGAAAGGTGCCCCTCGTACACCTGCGCCGGTCCGAAGTGGGGCAGGTGGGGATTGATGAAAAGCATGGTGCTGCCATCGGCGGTGCGAGACGGCCCGACGGCCCAGGAGTTGGAGCCCTGGTCGGCGAACTCACGCCAGCCTTGGTCCGGGTCGGCCGTAAGGGCCGCCGGGTCGTTTGCCAAGACTCCCGGGTTCATGCGCCGGTAGGCGGCCTCGAAGTCGTTGCGCCGCAGTCCGGCGCTACGCAGGAAGCCACCGTGGAAATAGAGGTAGCGGATGAGTGCGAGCGGGTGCCAGGGCTGCACACCTCCCGGACCTGGCGCGGGTGACCGTCCGGCTTGTGCCGCGTAGGCGTTCACGCCGGCGGCGTAGGCATCCAGAAGGGAGCGCAAGTCCGTATCGCTGGCGTCGTACTCGTCGCGCGCCAGCTCTTCGATACGCATCGAGCGCGACAGCCAGTCGTCGACCAAGGCTGGGGCACCCAGAAACTCCGCCGCCCGCCCCTCGGCGCGCAGGAAGTTCTCGATGATCTGTTCGTAGTTGTCTTGTGCCTGGGCGAAGGCGTAGCCGAAGGCGGCGGCCGCGTCGGTGGTGCCATGCGAGTGCGGTACCCCGAACGCGTCGCGGTAGATCGTGACCTCGTCCGCGAGCGTGTTGGCCAGCTCGGCCCATGCTGAGGTCGTGGTTTGGTGTCGAAGCTCTTCGGCGCCTGGAAGGTTCGATTCGGCCTGCCCGGCGCCAATCGCTGCCGCGCCGGCCAGGAGTAGGACCGCGGCGCTGGCAGTCCGTCTGTTTGCGGACATGGGGCTTCCTTCCGAGACCTCAGGATGTATGCGTGACTGGCCGAGATTCTAGGCTGCCTGGGCTTTCTCTGCGCCGTGCGCCGGCTGGATTCCGTAGATTCTGCCGAGCCCGGTTGGCTCGATTGGCGGGCGCCTCTGCGAGCGCCATTACTGGCGGAGGTTCGGCGATATTCCCGGCCCCGCAAGCCGGGCGGGCACGCCTGCGTAGTCAGCCCGGATCGCCTCTGGCGGCCGAAACCCGGAGTTTGCCGATTCCTGGTAGGCTCAACTGTACACGTCGTTTTTTTGGCGAGCGCTCGCATGATCGCTGCCACGAACCTACGCTGGAGAACCCTCGTGCGCCTCTGCGCTTCGCGGCTGGCCATCGCAATGCTCGGACTCGTGGGCCTGTTTGCCTGCAGCGGCTCGGCCGCCGACCTCGCCGTCGACCGCGTTGTCTTCATCAGCATCGACACGCTTCGTGCGGACCACCTGCGGAGCTTCGGCTACCCGACCGACACGGCGCCATTTGTCGATTCGCTGGCGGCGCGTGGTACCAGCTTCAAGCGCGCCTATGCGCACTCCGCCACCACGGGGCCTTCGCACGCCTCGATGTTCACTGGCCTGTATCCAATCCAGCACCGACTGCTCACCAACGGGCAGGTGCTCGCCAACGAGTTCGTCACCACCCAGGAGGTGTTTGGCGACAACGGTTTCATGACCGCGGCGTTTGTCAGCGGCGACGCTCACTTCGATCGGTCTCGTATTGCCCAAGGGTTCGAGGTCTACGACCAGCCGCAAAAGGGAGACACGAGGGCTACGAAATACCGCACCGCCGAGCGCACCACCGACGCCGCAATCGCCTGGCTCGACGAGGCGCAGCTTGGCGCCGAGCGGCCGCTATATATGTGGATCCACTACTGCGATCCCCACAAGCCTCTGCGACCGCCGACGGAGCATCTCGACGCCGTAACGCCGCCGGATGAGGAGGCGTTGGCCGAGCTGGTCCGGTATCTCATCGACGAGCAGGCTTCCGATCTCCGCCGCGCGCAGGGGCAAGGCAAGCGCGCCCGCCAGATTCTCGACTACGACGCCGAGATTCACTTCGCCGACAGTCAGATCGAGCGCCTGTACCAAGAGTTTCAGGAGCGCGGCCTGGCCGAGAACACGCTGTGGGTCATCACCTCCGACCACGGCCAGGGACTCGCCAACCACGAGTGGTTTGGACACCACAAGCAAATCTACAACGTACAGCTCCACGTGCCGCTGATCTTCTACCTCGAGGGCGGGGGTGGAGCGCAGGGCGAGATCGTCGACCGCATCGTGGAGCACGTCGACTTGGCGCCGACTCTGCTCGATTTCGCCGGCCTTCGGCTCGAGGGGCAGACCGCCCCGGTGCAGGGCCGCTCGCTGCTGCCGATGCTTGTTGGCGACACCAGCGCAGTGGCCCACGAGTTCAGCTTCGCCGCGCGTCGGCAGCTCCTCGCGCCCGGCCTGGCCAAGATCTACCATCAACAGCAGGAGCTCGATGAGCTCCTCACTGAGCGACCGGAGGGCGTCTCCGACGAGGAGTTGGAAGATCTCGTCGCCAGGCGCAAGCGAGCGATTGCATCCAAGCAGAGGCAGCTCGGGGGTCGCTTTCTCGGCAAAGAAAGCCAAGAAACGGGCGAAAAATATTCGCTGCAGACCCTGCGCTACAAGTACATCGGCTTCGCGAACGGCCCGGCTGAATTCTTCGACCTTGAAACCGATCCGTACGAATCGGTCAACTTGATCGGAGAGGCCACGCCGGCACTCGACGAGCTCAAGCAGAAGCTTGTGCAGATGGTCGCCGAGCTGTCGACGCGTGGCGTTGCCGAAACGGTGGACGACGCCACGATGGAGCGACTGCGATCGTTGGGGTACACTCAGTAGGCCACTTTCAGTGACCGCACTGGGCGCGTCAGGAACGTTGCCAGCCGCCGTCGCCGGCCGAGCTCTCGGAACTACCTGAGAAATCTGGAGAACACGCACATGCTGATTCGCAAGCGCCGTGGCTGGGAGATTCCCGAGCGTGACACGACTTCCGAGGATACGTACCTCAACCGCCGCGCCGTTCTGCGTGGCATGGGCGTGACCACGGTTGGGCTGAGCGGGCTCGCCGCTGGCTGCGGAGTGGCCGAAAGCGTTGCCGCGCAGATCGGCAGGGCTCGCGAGTATGAAGACGCGGTGGTGTATCCGACCGGGCCGGCGGGTGATCTCTATCCGCCAGCCAAGAGCGCCGTTTTCACCGAAGAGAACGCCGGCCGCCCGATCACGGCGCCTGGACAGGCTCACGCCTGGAACAACTTCTACGAGTTCTTCACGCCCAAGGACGAGGTGTGGGAGCACGTCGATAACTTCGTGACCGAGCCGTGGACCATCGAGATCAGCGGCCACGTCGACAAACCCGGCACGTACGACCTCGAAGACCTCATGCGCAAGCTGCCTGTTGAGGAACGGGTGTACCGTTTCCGCTGCGTCGAGGCGTGGTCGGCTGTGATTCCCTGGTGCGGAATTCCGATGCGCGCGCTGGTCGATCACGTGCAGCCCCAATCGCGCGCGACCCACGTGGCGATGTACACCGCCAACCGGCCCGATCAGATGCCCGGGATCCCAGCGCAGAGCTGGTATCCGTGGCCCTACTTCGAGGGGCTGACCATGGCCGAGGCGCGCAACGAGCTGACCATGTTGGCGACCGGGTCGTACGGCAAGCCGCAGCCGAAGCAGAATGGCGCTCCAATTCGCTTGCTGACGCCCTGGAAGTTCGGTTTCAAGAACATCAAGTCGATCGACCGCATCGTGTTCACCGACAAGCAGCCGCCAACCTTCTGGAACAAGGTGAGTGCCTCGGAATACGGTTTCTGGGCCAACATCAACCCCGAGGTTCCGCACCCGCGCTGGTCGCAGGCCACCGAGCGGTTCATCAACACCGGTTCGCGCGTTCCCACACAGATCTACAACGGCTACGGCGAGTGGGTGGCGGAGATGTACGCCGGCATGGAGAAGGATCTCGGCGTCTGGCTGTACCGCTAGGCCTTGCGCGCTGCCAGCACCTCTTCGAGATTCGTCGTCGGCGCCTGGCAGGTGTAGCTTTCGCAAACGAAGAAGGTTGGCCGCGCCATACCCTTGGCCGCGTCGATCTTGCCGGCGGTGGCAGGCAATTCGCGCTCCAGTTCGTCGATGCCCGGCTCGTCGGGGTCGACCAGCAACACCACGTCGGCCGGTGCGAACTGGCGCCACAGCGTGCGCACCGCGTGTGCCGTGCCCTGTTCTTCGGGCGCGCCCACAACGACGATCTCGCGGCCGCCCTCGAGGTGGCGCCGCAGTGCGCGTAACAGCGTCGGGAAGCGAGACGGAAGGCGCGAGAGCTGTGGGCCGAAGGCGTAAATCGTGTCGCGCGCTCGCTCACGGTAGGTGTCGACTCCGGTGAGCGTCGCGAGCCGCTGCAGCGCTACCGCTGCTACGGCGTTGCCGGGCGGAGTGGCGCCGTCGTAGCCCGACTTCGGACGCACGAGCAGCTCCTCGTGGTCGGAGCCGGTCAGATAAAAGCCCCCCGCTTCGTCGTCCCAGAACAGCTCGATCAACCCGTCAGCCAGGCGGCGTGCGAGGGCCAACCAGCGGCGATCGAAGGTGGACTCATAGAGCTCGATCGCCGCCCACAACAGGTTGGCGTAGTCGTCGGAGTAGGCCAGCAGCTTGCTCTTGCCATCGCGATGAGTGTGGAGCAGGCGCCCGTCGGCGTTGAACATGAAGCGCTCGATGAACCCGGCGGCGCGCAACGCCGAATCGAGAAAGCGTGGCTCGCCGACTACGCGGTAGGCCTTCGCCATCGCGGCGATCATCAGCCCGTTCCAGTCGGTGAGGATCTTGTCGTCGAGGCCGGGTCGGACACGCTGATCTCGGAGCTTCCTCAAGATCGCGAGCGACTCGCGCAGCAACGTTTCGAGCGCCGCGGTCTCGAGCTCGAGCTCACCCGCGACTTCGGCGATCGCTCGGGGGCGGTTGAGGATGGTGGAGCCTTCCCAGTTGCCTCCCTCGAGAACGTCGTACGCTGTCGCGAACGCCTCGGCGTTGTCGCCGAGTGCCTCGTCGATGTCGGCGAGGCTCCAGACGTAGAAGCGGCCTTCAACGCCCTCGCTGTCGGCGTCGATCGTTGAGTAGTAGCCGCCGCGGCCAGAGGAGCCCTGCATGTCGGCGATCGTCCAATCGAGCGTCTCGGTGGCGACACGTGCCAACGCCTCGTGTCCGATGACCTGATAGGCCTCGAGATAGCTCACCGCGAGTAGCGCATTGTCGTAGAGCATCTTCTCGAAGTGCGGTACCAGCCAGCGCGCGTCGGTTGAATAGCGGTGAAATCCGCCTCCGACGTGGTCATACAGACCACCCGTGGCCATCTGATCCAACGAGAAGGTCGCGGCGTGGAGCAGCTCCTTGTCTTGGCGCTGGTTCGCGACCTCGAGCAGGAGGGAGATCGAGGTCGGATGAGGGAACTTGGGGGCCGGTCCGAAACCGCCGGTGGCCGGGTCGAAGCGATCGAGCAGCTCGCTCGCGGCGCGTCGAACAACATCCGCCGACAACAGCTCGACAGCCCCCAGGTGCGGCGGCGGCGCGGCCATGCGCTCGTGGAGCTGCTTGGCCATGTCGTCGACCTGGCTTCGCTGCGAGCGGAAGGCTTCGGAAACACTCAGGAGAAGGCGTCGAAAAGACGGCAGCCCCGGACGATCATCGGGAGGGAAGTACGTGCCGCCGTAGAAGGGACGCAGCTCGGGGGTGAGGAACACGGTGAGCGGCCAGCCGGCGTGTCCCGTCATCAGCTGCACGGCCTGCATGTAGATATCGTCGATATCCGGGCGCTCCTCGCGATCCACCTTGATGCTGACGAACCGTTCGTTCATCAGCGCCGCGGTCTCGGTGTGCTCGAACGACTCGCGCTCCATGACGTGGCACCAGTGGCACGCGGCGTAGCCGACACTGAGCAGAATCGGCAGATTGGCGCGGCGGGCGCGCTCGAGCGCTTCTTCTCCCCAGGGGTACCAGTCGACGGGGTTTGCAGCGTGCTGCAGCAGATAGGGGCTGCTCTCCTGCGCCAGGCGATTCTGATGCGAAGTAGATTGGCCTTGATTGTCCATATCTGACTTGTAATAGTTCTTGAAGGCGGGCGGTGACTAGAACTGACTAATGACGTCAAGTTGGCCCGATCGCGAAGGGGATCATACGATGCAGGCTGAGAATCAGAGCGGCTTCTCACTCATCGAGCTGTTGATCGCCCTGGCGATCATCGGGATCCTGGCGCTGCTGACAGTGCCCACGTTGTTGACCGCCTACGAGCGTTCGCGTCAGCGCTCGACGATGGGCGGCATGCACCAAATCGCGTTGGCCAGTGGGACGTATCACGTCGACTTCGGTGAGTATCCTTCGGCGCTCTCAGACCTGGAGCCGAACTCCATGAGCCCGGTCCCGCCGAGCGATACCTGGGGTAACGCGTGGGTCTATGGGCGCGTTGGCACCGGCTACACGCTCACGTCGCTAGGGCTGGACGGAGCGTCGGGCCCCGCCCTCGCCCTGGTACGACGAGCCCTTCGAGCCCGATCTCATCGTTACCGCGGGGGCTTTTACGCAGTTCCCAGAACGGCAATAGGCAGCACCCGAGGCCGTTCCAGGTTCCGTTTCGGCGTCGCCATCGCAACCTTTACGCAAAACGGTCCGAGCACGCGGCGCGCGTTAGCGCCGGCTCGCCGCGTGTCGTGCACGCGAAAGTGCGTTGCGGTAGTGCAGGGCGAGTCGCTAACGTACTCGGATGCGTAGTGCGTGGGCAGAGAGAATCCGGCGATGGCTGGCGATGGCCGTTCTTGTCGTCGTGGGGAGCACCGGCTCGGTGGGTGGTGCGCAGCAGGCGGTAGTTCCCTCGTTCCGCTCCGACGTCGCCCTGGCGGTGCACAGCGTCGCGGTGCTCGATGCCGACGGCAACCCGGTGCGCGACCTCACCGCCAGCGATTTTCGGGTTTATGAAGAGGACGTCCGGCAGGAGATCAGCTTCTTTCTCGCTCCCGACGACGCGCCTCTCGACGTGGCCCTGGTGATGGACTCGTCGACCAGCCTGTTCCACTGGGCCAAGATCGCCCGTCGCGCCGCCAAGACCTTCATCACCCGCCTGGGCGTGCGCGACTGCGTTTATGTGTTGCCTTTCAACGAGGAAGTCGGACCCGGCTATTGGGGTAAGGCGCTCGATCCGCAAACCGGACGGCGGATCGACGCGATTCGGATGGAAGGCGGAACGGCACTCTACGATGCGCTCGCGGTGGCGATCCAGACAATCCACGGCGGAGCTCGACCCGCCGATCTGGAGGCCGGCCGTGTAGATCCGAGTGAGGGCGAAGGACCGCCGCGAGCCCCTCGAGACGACGCGCAGGCGGGCGGTGCCGCTGGGAGCGATGGCTCGGCCGAGTTGCCGGCCGATCTTCGACTCACGGCCGCAGAGCTCCGATTGCAGGTCAACGATGCGACGCGCTCGCTGCCAACGACCACTGTGGGCGCTCCGGTTTCGTGCGGTGCCGCCGGCGCGGCGGTTGACGAGAGCGGCCGGCTGCATCGGCGCCGTGCGGTGGTGTTGCTCACCGACGGTGCCGACGAAGACAGCGTGACGCGTTTCGACGAGGTGCTCGATGCGGCTCGCCTGGAGGGCACTCCGATATTTCCAGTTGTGCTTGGAACTGCCGACCGCGACGAGCGGCTGGGCAAGGTCCTGGATGCCCTCGCCGATAACACCGGCGGCACCGTAGTCCGCAGCACGGCGCCGCAGGCGCTGTTGGCTGCCTACGACGGCGTGGTCAATCTGCTGCGGGCATCGTACTTGGTGGGCTACGAGCCACCACGCGACGACGTGGAAACGGCGCCGAAATGGCGCGCCATCTCGGTGCGGTCTACGCGGCCGAGCTATCGGCTCGTCAAGCGCGACGGCTACTACCGCTAGCGTCGGGCTCGTCTTGTCGGCGGCCAGGAATCGAGCCCTCCACTAGCGTCGGTCTCGTCTTGTCGGCGACCAAGAATCAGGCCCTCCACATTGCCGCGGCCAGCTGTCGGGGGGCGCTGCCCAGCAGAGCTGGGAGCCGCTCGCGGCAGCGGCGGAGCTGCCGTTCCGCCACGCGAGCACGCGAGCACGCGAGCACGCTAGCCGAGAGCGGCCACCTCGGAGTGTCGGAAGCAATCCACCGTGTGGTCGTTCACCAGGCCGGCCGCTTGCATATAGGCGTAGCAGATGGTGGAGCCGACGAAGCGAAAACCGCGTTTCTCGAGATCTTTGCTCAGGGTGTCGGAGAGCTCGGTCTTGGCTGGCATCTCCGACATACGAGCGAACCTGTTGCTGGATGGGGGCGTCGTCGACGAATCGCCACAGGTAGGCCGCGAAGCTCGCCTCCCGTTCCCGCAGCCGGAGGAAAGCCTTCGCGTTGCTGATGGTCGACTCGATTTTCAGCCGGTTGCGTACGATCGAGGCGTCTTTCATCAGGCGTTCGACGGAACGAGAGTTCAACCGCGCCACGCGCGCCACGTCGAAGTTGGCGAAGGCTCGGCGATAGCCTTCGCGCTTGCGCAGGATCGTTGCCCAGCTCAATCCGGCTTGGGCGCCCTCGAGCGTCAGGAACTCGAACAGCAGACGATCGTTGCGAACCGGTACGCCCCACTCACGGTCGTGATAATCGACGTCGATCGCGTCGCCATTCGACACCCACTGGCACCGCCGGATCGGCGGGTTCACGTGCGTCTCTGCGGTCGCTGCAGCTGCGGACATTGGGCCAGTGCCTGGGCGCGACGGATCTCGTCGAGTTGTGCCGGATGGGCGGCCAGCCGGCTAGTACCCCAGCGCCACGCCGTCTTTTCGTGGGTCGGTGCCGCCGTGGAGCATTCCGGTGGCGGGGTTGATCCAGATCGCCTGGTAGCCGCCCATGGCGCCGCCGCCGGCACGCTCGACGGTGTGGCCCAGGGCTTCGAGCGCGGCGACGACTTCGTCGGAGACGCCGGACTCGAGCAGCACGGTGCCGCCGTTGTCGCCACCGACGTGGCGGAAGCGCGCGGCGTCACCCGCCTCCTGAATGCCCAGGCCGAAGTCGATGATATTGGCCAGTACTTGCGTATGACCCTGCGGCTGCATGTTTCCGCCCATGACGCCGTAGACGAGATAGGGGACGCCGTCGCGGGTAACCATGCCGGGCATGTTGGTGTGCAGCGAGCGCTTGTTGGGCTCGAGCATGTTCAGGTGTCCGACCTCGAGCGAGAAGCCGGTGCCGCGGTTCTGAAGGGCGAAGCCGAGGTCACCGGGGACGACCTTCGACCCGAAGGCGCTGAAGATGCTCTGGATCAGCGAGACGGCGTTGCGGTCCTTGTCGACAACGGTCAGGTAGACGGTGTCGCCGTGTTCGAGCAGGTCGACGCGCGGCTCGTGAGTGCCGGCAGAGGCAGGGGCGGCGCCCGAGGTGAACGCGGCCGGGTCGCCGGGAGCCACCGACATCGCGGCGTGGGCCATGTCGATGAGGTTCCTGCGAGCCACGGCGTACGGTTTGGAGATGAGCTCTGCAATGGGTAGCCTGCTGAACTCCGGGTCGGAGACGTAGAAGCTGCGGTCGGCGAAGGCGAGCTTCTTGGCCTCCACCATCAGGTGCAAGGACTCGGCGCTGTTCCGGCCCAGGCTCTCGAGGTCGTAGCCCTCCAGCAGGTTCAGCATCAGGAGCGCTGTGATCCCGTGGCTGTTGGGCGGTAGTTGCCAGACGTCGTGTCCGCGGTAGCTCGTGCTCACCGGTTCGACCCACGTCGACGTGTGCTCGGCGAAGTCTTGTACGGAGAAATATCCGTCGTTGGCGCGACTGAACGCGACGATGCGCTCGGCGATCGGGCCGCGATAGAAGACATCCCGTCCCTCGGATCCGATCATCTCGTAGGCGCGCGCCAGGTTCGGGTTGCGGAAGAGCTCGCCCTTCGTCGGCGCGCGACCACCTGGAAGATAGGTGCTGGCCGAGTCGGGCCATTCAGCCAGTCCGTCGGCGGCCTCCTGCCACTGCCCCGCGATGATCTCGCTAACGGGGAAGCCGTTGCGTGCGTAGTGGATCGAGGGCGCGAGCACCTGCGCCAATGACATCGTGCCGTGGCGTTCCAGAAGCTCGGCCCAGGCATCGACGGCGCCGGGCACGGTCCAACTCAGCGGCCCGCTGCTCGGGACCCGATCGAGGTCGCGCTCATGGAAGACCTCGGCATTGATGGCGTGCGGCGAGCGTCCGGTGCCGTTGAGGGCATGGAGCTTGCCCTCATCGGCGTTCCACACCAACGCGAACAGATCGCCACCGATGCCGTTCATATGCGGTTCCACCAAACCGAGCATCGCGTTGACCGCGACCGCGGCATCGATGGCGTTGCCGCCGGCCTTCAGGATGTCGATGCCGACCTGCGCGGCGAGCGGTTGGCTGGCTGCCACCATCGCCTGAGGTGCGATCATCTCCGAGCGGCTGCCCTTCGTGCTCCGAGCCGGCCGGTCGTAGCCGGCGGCAGGTCCGGGCTCCGACGCCTCTTGTTGCCCCGAGAGGATGGGTTCGTCCGGGGTCCCCCATGTCTCCGATGGATCGATGCGCACCGTCATCGCCAGTGCCAGAAGTGTGGTCGTGGTGAGCAGCGTGCGCCGCAGGGTTCGCATGGGTTGTCTCCTTGGGTTCGTGACGCCATCGCTAGGGTGCCGATTGTTGCCGGCCGCCACCCGGGCGACCGCGTCGATTGTCCGGCTGTCTGGGTGCACCCCGGCGGAACCTGAGTGTCGCGCGGGGAATCTCGAAAACGAGCCCGCGCTGAGGGGAATGTTGTCCTACCGTTTTCCTCGCCACAACGCCGAGCTCGATTTCGTCGCCGATGAGGCGTGGCGGACGTGACTGTCGGACCTCGGCTACGCTTTTGCCAGACCGGCCGAGCGGCCCGGCTCGTTGCTGTTCGCGATCGATCAGGCGGCTGAGCTCGAGGGTCGCTCGAGTGAACATGCGAGGAGGAACCCGATGACAATGGACCCGGCTACCGACGCAGAGACAACACAGAAGTCGGACGAAGAGTGGCGCGCGCAGCTCGATGCAGAGCAGTACCGCGTAGCACGATGCGGCGGCACCGAGGCGCCGTTCGACAACGCCTATCACGACTGCAAGACCCCGGGCTTGTATCGCTGCGTGTGTTGCGACGCGGAGTTGTTCTCCTCCGACACCAAGTACGACTCGGGGAGCGGCTGGCCGAGCTTCTACGAAGCCATCGACGAGACCAACGTCGTAACCCGCGAGGACACCAGCCACGGCATGCGCCGGGTGGAGGTGCTCTGCGGCAGCTGCGACTCACACCTCGGCCACGTGTTTCCCGACGGGCCACAGCCTGGCGGCCAGCGTTACTGCATCAACTCCGCTTCGTTGCAGCTCGAGCAGCGCGAGGCCGATGAGGATACAGACGGAGCCGCCGACAGCTCGGACACAGCAGTTCGGTGAGCAAGGCGGCGCTAGCCGCCGTCATCTTCGACATGGACGGCGTGCTCGTCGACTCGGAGCCGTTCTGGCAGGAAGCGGAGATCGCTGCGTTCGACAGTGTTGGCGTTGAGCTGACTCGGGCCGACTGTACGACAACGATGGGCATGAGAGTCGACTCCGTGGTGGCGCACTGGTTGGCGGCGCGGCCGTGGAACACCGACGTCTTTCCCGCGGCGGCCCTGGTGGAGAACATCCTCGATCGCGTGGTCGCCATCGTCAGCGAGCGCGGTGAGCCGATTGCAGGCGCGCTCGAGTCCGTCGATTGTGCTCGGCGGTGCGTGTCGGGGGTCGCGCTGGCGTCTTCGTCGCCTCTGCGGCTCATCAACGCCACCTTGCACCGGCTTGGCCTGGACGACGCCTTCGACGCGGTCTGTTCCGCCGAGCTCGAAGCGCGCGGCAAGCCCCATCCCGATGTCTACCTTTCGGCCGCCCGAATCCTGCAGGTCGAAGCAACGGAATGTCTCGCGATCGAGGACTCGATCGCCGGAATGGACTCGGCCCTGGCAGCCGGCATGAGATGCGTTGTCGTGCCCGATGTCTCGCTGCTCGGTGATTCGAGGCTGCGTCGTGCCGACCGCGTGTTGCGGTCGCTTGCCGAGCTTCCCGAGGTGCTTTCGCGGTGGAGCTAGCACCGCCTGGGTTCCGGCTCGGGCGAGCGGTGGCGAGCTCCACACCCAGCGTGTAGCCTCCGCGCAGCCTAAGACCACATCGGAGCGATGCGATGCTCGACACCGGTCGTTATTACTTGGCGCTGGTCCTGGTTGTGACCTGTGTTCCGGCGCTGGTCTTCTGGTTCGTCGTGCATCCGTTTGCCAGCACCTGGCGTCGGGTCGGGCCGTTGATTACGTACACGGTGGCCTTCGGGCAGATGGTGGTGATCGGCTACCTCGTTTTCACCCAACGCGCCTGGCTCATGGCCGCCGAATACGGCACCAACCGTTGGCTGTGGGGTCCGGCAGTCGTCCTGTACGCCACGTCGGCGTACATCGAGGTGGAGGCCCGCCGTCACCTCGAGCTGAAGATCCTGGTTGGGCTTCCCGAGATCGCGCCCGACCGCCAGCAACCTGTCCTGTTGGACAAGGGCATCTACGGGCGCGTGCGACATCCGCGCTACCTCGGCGTGCTGATTGGGTTGGGCGCGCTGTCGTTGTTCTGCAACTACCTGGCGCTGTACGTGCTCTTGGCGCTGTGTGTGCCGTTCGGCTATCTGCTGCTGGTCGCTGAGGAACGCGAGCTGCGTGACCGCTTCGGCCAGGCCTACGCCGAGTACAGCGAACGCGTGCCGCGGTTCTTTCCGCGCCTCGGCTAGCGGGACGTTCCCAGGTGGGCGATCGGGGGTAACCGACGGCGTGGTCTATTTTGGCTTTGTATGTGTTTTTGGAGTCAATAAGATGCTTTGACAATCATTGATATTAAATTCTAATCGATCCCATTGGATCAGGTCAGGACATGCGTGCACAGCTGAGCAGGGAGCTGCGAGATGATTTGAAGGTCTCGCACGCCTTCATTAACCGGCTTTCAGCCTCTTTTCAGGGCGTGCATGCGTTCGAGACCGTCTTCGGGCAGCTTTCGCGATCGGAACACCAGCAGGACAACCTTGCCAAGACGGGTCTGGCGCTCGAGGCCATAGCCGGGTGGTGGCGAGAGTTCGAGCAGCAGAAGCCGCTGTTCAGCTGCGACGATCGCCCGGTTCTTACCGCCGAGGGCTCTAAGGCTTGGCGTCTGCTCGACGTCGTGGCGCATCGGCTGCGCGCACTCGTCGGGGAGCTCAGTCCGCACACATCGGTCGAGTCGCTGCTCGACGACCCTGTCGCGCTTCAGATCCGCGTTGCCTCACTTTGTGAGGCCGCGTACGTCGAACGGCATCTCATCGAGGGCGAGATCGCCCGTCACGAGGTGTTCGGCCAGGAGAATCGCGAGCCTAGCCTACAGCGCCAGCTGATCGAGGCATGTGGCCGAGTACGGCGTGCAGAGTCCTGCTTTGCCATCGTCGAGGATCTCGGTGACGACATCGACGCACCCACCGCGACCGAGATCCTCGATCGGACGCTGCTGCTGCCTGCCGAGTTCGGCCGTGCGGTTGTTGACGTGGCACGGACCTTCAGCCTGTACACGGGCGCGTTCGACTACGCCGACGCTGGCATTCCCGATGGCGATGAGGAGCTCTGGACTGCCCACGGCTTCCAGCCCCACGCCGCCGGCCAATGGTTCCTAGCCGGAATCCCACCCGAGCGGGCGCTGCGGTGGATATCGGTGGGCGCCTGCGATCCTCTCATCGCAGGCGATTACTTGTGGCGAGGGTTCTCGCCCGAGGACGCGCGGCCCTGGCTGCTGCGGTTCATGGACGGCCTTGCGGCCGCCGCCTGGCGCGACGCCGGCTGCGATAGTGAGGTCGCAGGGCACTGGATCGCGGAGGGCTTCTTCGACCCGGCCCGCATCGCCGGCCCTGTGGCGCCTCCCGCCCTCGTGATGTAGCAGCACTCCGCCGCGCCGCCGCTCGGCTGCTCCGCCGCTCGGCTGCTCCGCCGCCCGGTTGCTGCGCCGCCTGCCGCTCGGCCGCTGCGCCGCACTAGCCCCTTGTCCCTACGCGACAACTCGCGCTGCTAGGCGCATCGGATGGCTCAGGCTATCTTCATGGGCGCCGTCGTTCGCCGCTCGCGGACGATGATCGTGGCAGACGGCTGCCGGCTGCCAGAGGGGAGTGAAGAAGATGGGGTCAGCTGACGAAGCAGGACTGCAACTCGAAGGCGGTTGTTTTTGTGGCGCCGTTCGCTACCAGGCGCGAAGCCACACGAAATCGGCCGTCCACTGCCACTGTCTCCACTGTCGCCTTTCGAGCGGCGCGCCCATGTTGACTTGGGTCGAGGTGAATCGTTCGGAATTCGAGTGGACGCTCGGCTCCCCCAAAGAGATCGAGCGCCCGTCGGAGACCTCGGACGCTACCCTGCGGACTTTCTGCGGTGATTGTGGGACCGCACGCACCTACCGGCGACGAGGCGAGCCGGGGCTGGATATCACCGCCGCGAGCCTCGACCAACCCGAGCTGGTGACACCGCGGGATCACGTTTGGGCCTCGCGACAGCTGTCCTGGATGCGCGTAGGCGACGGATTGCCGCACTGGCGCCCGCGGCGCGGTGGTGAGCTCGAACCGTCGGAATGAGCTCGAACGTGAAGCGCGAGCTTTGAAGCGGTTGGCTTCCGGCCGTGCGCCGCGGGTGCCACGTGTGACGATCTGCTGCATCAAGACACTCGATGAGGCGCGCGCCGCAATCGCGGAAGGAGCCTCCGCGTTGGGGCTGGGTGCGGCGATGCCGACCGGTCCAGGAGTCATCGACGAGCCGGCCATCGCCGAGGTCGCGCGTGGCGTGCCGCCACCGATTGCCACGTTCCTTCTCACCTCCGCGGTGACGGCAGACGAGATCGTCGATCAGCAGCGGCGCTGCGGCACCAGCACGGTGCAGCTCGTTGCCGGCGTCGATCCTTGCGTGCACGAACAGCTGCGCAAGCGCATGCCCGGCATCGGTCTTGTACAGGTGATCCACGTGATGGGCGCGGGCTCGCTTCACGAGGCCCTGGAGGTGTCGCCGCGGGTCGATGCCATCCTGCTGGATTCCGGCAATCCGACGCTCGCCGTCAAGGAGCTCGGCGGCACGGGGCGTGTTCACGACTGGTCTGTCAGTCGCACGATCCGCGAGCAGGTCGACGTGCCGGTGTTCCTCGCCGGCGGGCTTACGGTCGCCAATGTCGGAGATGCTATCGAGGCGGTGGGCCCGTTCGCCCTCGACCTGTGCAGCGGCGTGCGAACGAACGACGAGCTCGATCGGGCCAAGCTTGGGGCCTTCATGGCGTCGGTCCGCAAGGTCGAGGTAGGATCCAGTCGCTCCTCCCCCTGAGCGCGCGGCCAATCCCGAGGCGTGATCTCCCTACGGGTCGGTTGTCTGGAGGCTTGATGGATCGTCCCAAGATGGATCACGTGCGCGAGCAGTCGTCGTCACCGCTCCTGCGCCAGCTACGTCGTGCCGCCCCGTTGCTCAAGGCGGGTGCGATCATCACTCTGGTCGCGTTGGCAGTGGGTTCGCTGCCGGTCATATTCCTCTACTTCTGGGCCGAGGACCCCGCAACACAGCCTGCCCCGACGGCGTTCTTCGACGGGCCCTACCTCGCCGAGGAGCTTCGGTACGACAGCGGTGAGGTGATGCTCGCCGGTCGACTCATGCTGCCTCCCGGGCCTGGTCCCCACGCCGCCTTGGTGATTGCGCACGGGTCGGGTCGTGCCACTCGTTTCGATTACGAGTGGTTAGCTGCACGCGTAGTGGCGCGTGGATACGCGCTGCTGACCTACGACAAGCGAGGTGTTGGCGAGTCCACAGGTGTGTACACCGGAGTCGGTCCGATCAACGGCGACGCCGTTTTCGCGCAGCTTGCCGCCGACGTGGTGGCGGGCGTGCGGGTGCTCGGAGCTCGTGGCGACATTGACCCCGACCGCATCGGCGTGTTGGGAATCAGTCAGGGCGGCTGGATTGCTCCGCTGGCTGCTGCCGACTCGTCGAACGTTGCCTTCGTGGCGATCGTCTCGGGGACGACGGTGTCGGTGGGTGAGGAGATCTTCTACAGCGAGCTGACGGGGGAGCGCGAGGGCATCGATCTCGCCATGAGCGACGCGGAGCTCTCCGAACAGCTGTCCGACTTCGACGGGCCGCGCGGCTTCGATCCGCAAGCCGTCTTGAACGGGCTCGCGATCCCGGCGCTCTGGGTGCTCGGCGATGCCGACCGCAGCATCCCGATCCCGGAAACAGTGGCCATTCTCGAGCAGCTGATCGGCGCCGGGAAACCGTTCCACTACGAGCTGCTGCCGGGAGTTGGACACGCCATGCGCGACGTACGCACGGGGCGCCAGGCTCCGGCGTACGAGATCGTGGCCGACTGGCTCGATGGTGACCTACGAGCTCTCGAGTCGGCCCGGGACCTCTGAGCCACATTGACTTGCCGTTGTCTACGGGGTACCTAGCTGATGTCGATCACGAGCCACGAACGACTGACTTTCTGATCTCGGCTCTTCCCATCGGACCGGAGACCCATAGTCGCGATGCAAAGACCCGCACACCTACTCAATGGAATTACCGGACTCATTGCGGTCACACTGCTGCTAGCGTCGGTCGACGCCGGTTCAAGCTCGCAGGCTCAGGCGCTGCTGGTCGAGCTTGGCGATCACGAGGCAGTTGCCGCGTCCTTGGGCACGGCCGCGTTGGAGACCCCTGCTCAGCACGAGCGGCGGGCGAGGTTGATTCGCGTCGACTCGGCGGTGCTCGAGGGAGCCCGCGTCGGCCAAGCCCTGACGTTCGCCGCATTCTCGGATGTTGAGCTCACGCTGGTGGCCACCGACGTTCGCTGGAAGACGCGCCGCTGGCTCGTGTGGCGTGGAGCCGTGGCTGGAGATCCGGGGGCGACAGTCTCGCTGTCGATGGTGAAAGGCGTGGCCGTGGGCCGCGTCACCACCCGCGATACCACGTACATGCTCGGCTACGTCGGCGACGGTGTGAGTCGTATTGCGGAGGTCAACACCGCGCAGCTGCCGCCCGAAGCCGAGCCGATTCGTGTGGACGTGACGGGCGGCCCGGCTGTGTCCGGACGCGACGGCATGGCAGCCGTGACGCTCGGGGTGATGTGGACAAAGAAGGCCAAGAAGGCCGCCGGCGGCTCCGCCGCGATCAAGGCGGAGGCGGGCGTGATCGAAGCCGACACCCAGACTGCGCTCGACAACAGCATGGTCGACATCCAGGTCGACCTCGTTCTGGCTCGGAAGATCAAGGGCAAGGCGAACGGGGGCAGCCTGAGCGCTGATCTGAATGCGTTTCGCGACGGTACCGATGGCAAGTTCGATCAGGCCCAGACCGAGCGCGCCAACTCGCAAGCCGACTACATGATGCTGCTCGTGCACAAGAATCTGACCAACATCTGCGGCCGCGGCTACCTCATGGATGGCGTGTCGACCGCCTTTTCGCCCTTTGCCTACAGCGGTGCTTTTCGGCAGTGCATCGGTGGGCTGACGCCGCCTCACGAGATCGGCCACAACTGGGGTTTGTGTCACGACAAGCCGAGCTCACCCACCTGCCAGGGCTCGTTCAAGTTCGCCAAGGGACACGTCAATGCGGCGGTAACCCAGGCGACAATCATGGCGACACGCAACAGCTGCTTCGGGTGCCCTCGACTGCCCTACTATTCGAACAAGAAGAAGAAGGTCAACGGCGACAAGATCGGCGACAGGAGGGCGCAGGCGGCGAAGGCTCTGAACAAGGCCAAGGACACGCTGGCCGCGATGTTCTAGCTCGTCTTCGCCTTGACGGCCGATCCACTTCGTCTTGACGGCCGATCCACAGTTACGGCCACGGAGCGCTAACGGTGACTCAGCCAACGGGCGGCGACACACTCTTCACCAAGATCGTACGCGGTGAGATACCGGCCGAGATTGTCTTCCAGGACGATCTCGTGACCGCATTTCGCGATATCCACCCGCAGGCGAGCACCCACGTGCTTATTGTTCCCAACGAGCCCATCGCCACCGCCGCCGATGTGCGGGCGCAGCACGAGCCGGCGCTCGGCAGGCTGTTCACCGCGGCGGCGAAGATCGCCGAGCAGGAGGGCATTGCAGCCAACGGCTACCGGCTTATCGTCAACTGCCGCGCGCACGGTGGGCAAGAGGTCTATCACCTGCACATGCACCTGCTCGGTGGCCGTCACCTTGGCCCGATGTTGGCGCGATCGGACTAGGCGAGCGACTCAACGGAGGAGCCATGAACGAGACGAGCGAGCAGGCGACGACGGCGCGCATTGGCGTTCTAACGGTGTCGGATCGGGCTTCACGCGGCGAATATCAAGATACCAACGGTCCGGCGATCCAATCGTATTTGCGCGGCACGCTGACCAGCCCGTGGGAGCCGGTGACCCGCGTGATCCCAGACGTTCGGCCACAGGTCGAGGCAGCGTTGCGCAAGATGGCCGACATGGACGGCTGCTGCCTTGTGATCACCAACGGCGGCACCGGGCCGGCGATCCGTGACGTGACGGTGGATGCAACCCTCGCCGTGTGCAACAAGCTCTTGCCGGGCTTCGGAGAGGTGATGCGCGCGGTGTCGCTGCGCTCGGTGCCTACGGCCATCCTGTCGCGGCAGACCGCTGGAATTCGCGGCCGAACGCTGGTTGTGAACCTACCGGGTTCTCCGAAGGCCATCGACGAATGTCTCGACGCGGTCTTCGCGGCGATTCCCGACTGCCTCGCCCTGATGGGCTGGCCGCGCCTCGAGACCAACACGAGCCGGGGCAAGGCCTACGAGCCTCACGCAAGCTGACCTGGACCTGCGACGCGGGTCGGTCGGCTGTCGCGTCGGCGCCGCTCACCCATGGCGGTGCCGGCGTGGCGCCCAACCGCGTCAGTCTTCGAGCGGGATCGCCTCTTCGATCAGCATGATCGGGATGTCGTCGCGAACTGCATAAAGAAGCTTCCCGTCTTCCCGAATCAGCCCTTCGGACACTTCCTCGGTCACAGCCTCGCCTCCACGATTCGTCACCGCCGCAGCCCGAATGCGGGCGTTGAGCGCTTCGAGCTCAGCGGCTTCGGCAAGCCGCAGGGGTGTCTTGTCCTCCGGGCACGCGAGGATCTCGAGGAGCTCCCGGTCGACCATGCCTAGTTGTGAGTTCTAGGTAGGTTGTTCACGAACTCACCCCTGAGAGCCGAGCGATCGGCGGTGTCATGCCGATGCCGGCGTGGGGGCGGTGACGATTGTAGTGGTTGAGCCAGGGCCGTAGAGCTCGAGTACGTCGAGCTGAGGTCTGGTAGCAGGTGCCGTAGGCCCACTGCTCCTTGAGTGTGCGGATGAAGCGTTCGGCTTTGCCGTTGGTTCTGGGGGTGTAGGGCCGGGTGTAAATGTGCCGGATCTCGAGTTGATGGCATAGGCGATTGAAGCGCTTCGAGACGTAGCCAGGCCCGTTGTCTGTCATCACTCGGCGCACCGCTACTCCCATCGAAGCGAAGTGCTCGACGGCTCGCTGCAGGAACGCTGTGCAGGTGTGTTGGTCTTCGGCGGGCAGCACTTCGACGTACGCCACCCGAGAGTGATCGTCGATAGCGACGTGGGCGTTCTCCCAGCCGACGCCGTAGGCCCGCTTGGAGCGGTCGCCGTGGATGCGGTGTCCAGGTCGCCGGATACGGGCCAGTTTCTTCGTATCCAGGTGCAGTAGGTCACCGGGGTGCTCGTACTCGTAGCGAACGATCTCGGGCTTGGGCTCGAGCGCATCAAGCTTGGCGAGTCCGAGCCGCTTCAGCCACGCCGAGACGGTCGAGCGCGGCACAGCCAACCTTCGGCTGATCTGCCAGGCCGTCAGTCGCCGCCGACGTAGCTTGTCGATCTGCCTCACAACTCCAGCGCTTGTTGCGTGCGGACAGCACGTCGGCCGGCTTGATCGATCGAGCAGCCCGGCCTCACCTTCTCGCTCGTATCTATCCAGCCACTTGTAAACCGTTCGAGCCGACACGCCGAGCGCCGCCGCCGTTTCCGTCACGGGCTCCGCCCGCTCCCGGACTCGGCGGACCATCTCTCGGCGTATATACGGCATCGTGCGGGCGTTACCATGCAGCTGCATCGGGCGCTCCTTCTGAGGTCGTGGAGTCTTTTGAACAACCCCATTGATCTCAGAAGTGAGCCCCGATGTGAACAACCTACTTAGAAAACACACCTAGTCGCTGCTCGCCGCGACCGAGTTGTCGGCGGCGGCAGAGTCCGCCGGCTCGGCGGCCGCTGCGTCGGCAGGCTCCTCCACATCGGTCTCGGCGCCGGCAATCTCTCCTTTGAGATCGCAGTCACGGCAGCGCCACAGATCGCCATCCTTGTTGATTTCCCAACCAAGATGCCGTTCCTCGCCTTCGACCTCGTGGCGCGGGCAGATCTCTTGGAGGTGGGTGACCTCCGCGTCGAGCGAGTGAGTGTCGCCGTCTTCGCCGAGCTCAGCGATTTGCTGCTGCAGGCGAAAACGACGCTCGCGGATCTCCAGCCGGTCGAGCTGCATAGGTGCTTCCTTGTGAGCTTTCTCGTAGTGGGCATGTTGCCCGATCGGCGACAACCTTATCCGCCTCTCGGGAGGCGAGCAAACACGGCGATCGCCATCGACACGCCCGTGATGTGTCAGCGGAAGGCGGTCTTGCCAACGGGTCGGCCACCGAACGCGCGCACCATACCCGGTACTTCCATGAACGCGACCACCACGGCGATGAGGAACGCCAGCGGTAGCTCGTGGGGGCGCACTCCGTAGGCGGATCCGCAGCGCAGGCAGTTGCGCCAACCGGTGCGGACCTGGGCTCCGACGAACAGCGGAATCGAGGCGTAGCCCAGCCGCTTGAGCCACGACTTCGGCATGTCTGGATAGGCCTGGCGCATGGCGATCACCCCGTGCCCCAGTCGCCGCCGGAAGTCGGCTTCGTGGCGCCAGCCTGCGAATTTGTGGTGAACATGCATGGCGCGATCGAAGTAGATCTTGCCGCCGGCCTTGCGCACGGCTACGGCATGGGTGCGGGAGAAGAAGGCGACGTTCGCCGGCAGCGGTGACTGCAGATAGGCGGCGCGCCGATAGACGGCGTTGTTGGCGCTGATGTGTTCCGTCTCCCCGTCGTGGCCCGGGTCTTCGGTGCTGCGCGACAGCATCGACAGAATCCGATACGACAGCCTGGCGCTGCCGTATTCAGTCTTGCCGACCACGACGGCCGCATCGGGATACTTGTTCGTCATCGACGCCGCGGCCCGCAGCCATCCCGCGGCGGGGACGCAATCGGCGTCGAGAAACGCCACGGCGGCGGTTGTGGCTGCTTCCATGCCGGCGGTCTTGAGGGAGTAGGAGTTCGACACTGGACCCTCGACGATCTCGAGCGCTGGCAGAATCTGCTTCATCTCCCGCGGAATTCGAGCGATACGATCGGGCGACTCGACGTAAAGAGTTGCGGTCTGGCCGGCGTATTCTTGCGCCGCCAGGCCTTCGAGAGTTTCGCGGAGGTCGGCCCACGCCTTCTCCTCGTCCCCGGCGTGATCCGACACGACGACGACGGTCAGCGGTGGGTTGTCGGCTTCGTGGCTCATGTCGCGACCGCCTGCCGGCAACCCGGGTTGGGCGAGGAGTTCAGGCGGCGAGGGTGGCTACCGTGCTGAAGGTGCAAGCGGATTCTCTCCCTATCGAACGGGCGTTGTCAGTACCGCGGTGGCCTCCTCGATGCCCGAGCGCAGGCGTGCAATCGCCTCGACGTACACCGTCTCCCACTCGGCGACGCGCTCTAAGCGACCCACCTCGACCTCGAACCGCAGGCCCGGCAGCATCCACGAGTCGTAGCCGCTGAACGGATCCGGCGAGGCGTAGAGCGATTGGTACCACGGCCGATCTTGGAGCCCCTCGGAGTGAAGAAGCATGCGCTCCAGCGCCAGCAGGTCCTTGTTGAGGCCGGCCAGAACATCGCCCGTGAGCGGGCTGCCTTGGTTCGCCAGGGCGCTGTTCCGCGCGGCGACGAAGCTTTCTGCCGCCCCCACAAGCTCCTCGGCGGCCGCCTTGAGAGCTGCCAGCTCGACCGCCTGTCCACGCGACTCGGCGAGCTCCTCGAGGTCGATCGCATGCTGCTCCAGATCGGTGCCGTAGCGCCTCAGGTCGTACGGCAGGATGTCGGCGTTGGCTAGCCGCAGCGCCAGTACCGCTTCTACGCGCGCCAGCGCGGGGCCGTACACGAACTCGCTGTCGCCGAAACGCTCGTACCAGGCGAAATTGTCGTAGTTGGAGTGGTAGACGCCACCAGCCCCGCTCATGCCGAGTGATCCCGACGGCACGCCGGCGTGGGTGTAGAAGCCCACGTGGTCGGACCCGCCACCGAGGTTGCCCAGTGGCGGTTCCTCGGTTTCCTCGGCGTCTTGCGAGCGGCCGAGCCAATGGCCGTAGACTGTTTGGTCCTGTTGCGGATAGCCGACGGCCATCGTTGCCTCGATGATCGGCAGCTTCAGCGATGGCGCGGCCGACGCCGCGAAGTTGGCGCCGGAGACTGCCGAGTCGGCGTTGATGTAGGCGACCGCGTTGCTCATGAGCTCGTCGCGGAACTCCTCCACCCATTCAACCGAACCGATGATGCCGTACTCCTCGGCGTCCCAGTGGGCGATCTTGATGCTGCGGCGCGGCCGGCAGCCGCTCGTTGAGAGCTCGCCGAGAGCTTCAGCCATGGTCAGCAGCATGGCGGTGCCGCCGTTGGGGTCGATTGCACCGAAGCCCCACGGGTCGTAGTGGGCGCCGAAGATGATCCACTGATCTGGATGCTCGTAACCCGGAATCGTCCCGACGATGTTGGTGGCCCGAGTCAGCGCCTTGGGCTGGTTGACCCGGACGCGCACGGTCAACTCGTCACCGCCGGTCAGACGGTAGGTGAGTGGCAGTCCGCCCTGCCATTCTTCTGGCGCCGCGTCACCCTGCATGAGCTCCAGAATCTTCGATGCCGCGCCGTAGCCCAGTGGCAGAACCGGGATGTTGTGCAGGTCGACTTCGGAAGGATCCAGCCGTTCGACCGTCTTGCCGCTGTCGGATGTCCAGGCGGGCTCGAACGGCGTTAGCGGGTCGCCGCGCCACGGCAGCGTTAGCACCGATCCGCGCTGGATGGTGCTCGAGTTCATCATCGGGCCGGCTGGGTACTGGCGGTCGGCGTTGTCGGGATTGGGGTCGTTGAACATGATCACGCCGGCGGCCCCGGCAGCCTCGGCGAACTTCACCTTGTAGCCGCGGAAGTTGCCTCCGTAGCGCGCCACCACGATCTTCCCCGTGAGGTCAACGCCGACCGTGGCCAGGTGCCCATAGTCCTCCTTGCGGCCAAAGTTGGCATAGACGACCTGGCCGGTGACGTCGCCGGAGCCGGAAAAGGCGTTCCAGCCATCCAGCAGCTCGGGATGGCCGGAGAAGCGGTCCTCCGCCAGCGCCGGCTCGCGATTCTCGAGCGGCAGATGCTCGGGCGTGACGATCTCGGCGCTGACATCGTCGGTGAGCTGCGGCAGGTAAACGTCGTAGGCGAATTCCTCGACCTCGAGCCCGGCGCGCTCCATCACGTCGACCAGGTACCTACCAACCTCGACCTGGGCCGCCGATCCAGTCGGGTGTGGGTTGGCGGTGATCCTGCGGAGATGTTCGCGGAATTGTTCGGGGCGGGGGAGCTGCTGGACGAGCTCCTCGCAGCGCAGCTGCGCCGCTACGTTGGCCGTAGCGAACCCGGTTGGGGGTCGTTGAGCCTGCATCACCTTGCCCGGGCGCGGCGGTAACGGGGAAGGGCGACTCGCGGCGTGGAGATCGAGCGTCATGGTGGCGTGAACGAAAATGAGGATCGCGGCGCAGACCGCGGCGACAGTTGCGGGACGACGGCTCATACAGGCTGCTCCTGAGGTCCGGAGGAGGGCGCTTCAGCGAGCGGAGTCTAGCTCTCGTTGACCGTCTCAGTGACTCTCGAACCTGAGAGCGAGTGCGGCGAACGCTTCGGGTGTCGTCGATTCACCGCGCACGGCCGGCACCCAGTGCTCGAGCACGGGCGGTAGGAGCTCGCTCCACCCCTGCAAATCCTCGAAGCCTTCGCGGATCCAGTACGGGGTGTGCGCGGGGAGGGCCTCGTCGAGGGCCACCCACTGGGCGAAGGCGCCGGCGGTGGCGAAGATGAGCGCATGCCACAGGTTGCCTGGTTGCTCGACCGCCACTGCTTCGAAAGCGTGGGCGAGCTCTTGCCTTGCGGTCGGCGCCACGTCCCGCGTGTGCTGCACCTCGTGCAGCAGCATCTCGAAGGCGTACAGGCCTTGGTTGCCGGGATCGGTTGAGAACATCACGGTGTGCCCGATCGCGGTGTAACCGGCGCGGGCATTCGCGTAGGCCGAAACGTCGATGCGCCGCGCCTGCGGCCACCGCGACCCGTAGAGGCGAGTTGTGATCTCGACGTAGCGGGCTTCGTGCCGCCGCAGGGGCTGCATGACGCTCGCACTCCAGCGGCGATTGGCCCCGTCGTGCTCTGGCCACCAGTGGGTGAGATAGATCGGCATCGCCACGGTGAGCGCCGCCTGGATGCCCTCGATGGTGTCAGGCAGCGCGACTCCGGTGTCGCCATCAAGCGCAAGCAACTCCTGCTTGAGCTCGAGCAGGTCATCGTCGAAGTGGCTCCGCGCCGCCACCGAATTCCTGTAGAAAGCCACGGCTTCCGACCATTCGGCTCGTTCGGCGGCGGCGAGCTGGTTGAGCGATGAGCGCTCGGGAACGGTTACGAGCTGTCGTCCGGTGCCCAGGCCTTCGTCTGCGCGAGCCCACTGGTACAGGAAGTGGTGCAGGTTGATCCACGGGTCGGAGTGGAGCTCGAAGTAGTCGCTCATCTCGACGCGGGTGGCCGAGCCTTGCTCACCGGCGAGCTCGGAGGCGATGAGCTCGATGGCTTCCTGTCGTCCGGTTTCGCCGTGCAAGAACGGTCGCCAGTACCGCGTCAGAGCGTTGCGTATGCGCATCCGTGGCACGCCGGCACGCGAGTACATGCGGAAATGCTCGGCGTAGGGTACGAATTCGTGCCCGGCTTGGCTCAGCACGTCGCGCGTGATCTCACCGGTGGCACGAAGATCACCATGTGCCAGAGATCGCGGCCGGGGTCGCTGGCCTGGAGAGCTGCGAACGCGGTGTCGATCATCTGCAGCAGGGGTCGCTCCATGATGTCGCCGTGTGACGACTCGTGGAACAGCAGCTCGAGCCCGAGCGCCCCCTGGTTGTCGGCCTCGCTCGACAGCGTTACATGCGGTGCCGAGGTCGTGTAGGCGCCCACCCGATTGGCGTAGGCCGTGATGTCCACGTGGATGCGCTCCTCGGGCCACGAGCCTCCGTAGGCCGCCGCCACGCGGGGCGCGATTGCTGCTTCGTGACGCCGCGCCAGCGGTAGCACTCCGTCGAGCCAGGAGCGGTTGGCACGCTCGTGTCGGGCCCACCAGTGCGCCGAGTACACCGGCAGAGCGCTGTCGACGGCCTCGAGCAGCGGCCTGTCGCTGGCAGCGACTTCGTGGAGGGACCGTATGCCCGCAAGATGATCGCGGAGCCGAACCAGCTCTTCGTCAAACAGCAGGTCTCGCTCCATGGCGAGGTCGCTGTAGGTGCGCACGGCCGAATTCCAGATTTCTCGTTGCTCGTCCGGAAGCCCGTCGAGGTCGTCACGCTCGGGCACCTCGATGGCGCCCGGAGATGCGGCTTCGGCCCGTGCCCATTGGTACAGGAGATGGTGCAGGTTGACGCGGTCGATGTTGTGGAAGTCGAACAGCTCGGAGCTCGCGATCGGTTCCGGCACCGCAACGCCGAGCGGCATTGCCAGACTCTCGACCGGGGCCGCCCACGTGGCCACGGCGAACAGGCTCACCGCCGCGATCAGCACCCAGCCCCGCACCTCTCCCAGCGGTGTACGACGCCATGGATCCGGCGGCCCGAGGAGCCGCCGCGACCCGACCACGTGCCCCCCCTCGTGAAGGGTCTTCGCTAGCACGGGCCTACTGCGTCGGGCCTCGCTGCGGACGGGCGCGGTAGCGCTCGTAGAGCTGTCGGTGCTTGTTGTCGGTGCTGACAACCTGGCCGTTGATGATCAGATGGGTGACGCTCGACCGGATGTCGAGCGGATCCCCTTCGACAACAATCAGGTTGGCGAGCTTGCCAACCTCGATCGATCCCAGGCGATCGTCCACGCCGAGGATTTGCGCCGGATACAGCGTGATCGCCTTGAGGGCCTCGCGGTAGGGCAGTCCGTAGGGCACGGCGGTCGCGGCCTCGAAAGGCAGCGTGCGCGACGCCGAGGCGTTGAAGGTGGATATTGCGAACTTGACGCCGGCCTCGTGCAGCATGCCGGGCTGCGCATAAATCGAGTCGTAGGGGTCGTTCTCGGCGGCGGGCAGGGCCTGCGTCGCCGACAGGATGACCGGGATGTTCTTGGCGGCGAGCATCTCGCGCACCTTCCACGCCTCGCTGCCGCCGGCGATGATCACCCGCACGTTGTTGCGCTCGCCGAACTCGACCGCGTCCGTAATCGATCGTGTGTCGTTGGCGCTGATCACCATCGGCATCTCGCCGCTGGCTACCTTGGCGAGGGCTTCGAACTTCATCTCGCGACTGACGACCGTGTTGGCTTCGGCGGCCTGCTGGTAACGGCGCGCGTCTTCGAGAAGATTCTCGTACATCTGGATCTGCTCGTCGTAGCGCTCCTTGCGCTCGCTGAATTCGCCGGCCGAGGCCGCGCCGCCGAAACCGAAGCCGAAGCGGCGTCCCCTCAGCCGTGGCCACTGCACGGCCATGTAGGCGCCGCGTTTGATCGACATCTCCTCGATGGTCCAGCCGGCCATGTGGATCAGCGATCCCTGACCAGCGATGCCGCTACCGGTTGGTGCTGCGACGGCGTGTGTGATGCCCTCGGCACGCGTTACCGGCAGGATCTCACTCGCCGGGTGAACGGCGGTGGCGGCTTGCAGATGAGCGTTGTTGTCGCCCATCTCCCGTGAGTCGTTGGTGACGTCGACGGCACCGATCTCGGTAATTCCGAGCCGCGAGACTGCGTCGAAGAGGCCGGGGAAGAGGCCGGCATCGCCGGCATCGATGATCTCCACGCCCGCCGGGATCGGGGTGTCGGGCCCGCCCACGGCAACGATGATGCCGTTGTCGATGACCACGACGCCGTTCTCGATGCCGAGGTCGCTATCCCAGGTGTGCACCCGGCCGGCCTTGATGGCCAAGGTGCCGCCAGGCTCCTGAGAAAGACCCTGCGCCGGCAAGAGCAAGGCGGCAATGGAAAGGGAGCTGGCGATCCAGCGTCGCGTCTTCATCGGTTTACTCCTGCGTTGCCAGCGTCTTCTTGGGTGCCCGGATCGGTCGGCGCCGCAGGCTCGCGCCCATCTTCTGGGCGAGGGCCGTGCTTTTCGGTTAGCACTCGCATCTCCTCGGCAATCTGATCGCGCAGCTGACGGTCGTGCTCTCGATCGAAGTACACGTCGCCGTCGATCATCGTCAGCTGCACCACCGCATACACCGACAGTGGGTGCTGATCGTAGATAACCAGGTCGGCGTCCTTGCCCTCTTCAATCGAGCCCACGCGGTCGGCGATGCCGAGCTGCGTTGCCGGGTTGAGAGTCACCATCTTGAGTGCGTCTTCTTCGGAGGCGTTACCCCAGCGCACCGTCTTGGCGGCCTCCTGGTTGAGATGTCGCATCTCTTCACCGCTGTCCGAGTTGATCGACACGGTGACGCCGCGTTCGGTCATGAGTGCCGCGTTGTGCGGGATGGCATCGTAGGCCTCGACTTTGTAGGCCCACCAGTCCGAGAAGGTCGAGGCGCCGGCGCCGTGCTTGGCGATCTCGTCGGCGATCTTGTAGCCCTCGAGCACGTGCTGCAGGGTCTGGATGCGGAAGCCGAACTCCTCGGCGGTGCGCAGCAACTGCAGGATCTCGTCGGCGCGATAGGAGTGCGCGTGCACCAGTCGACGGCCCTCCATGATCTCGACCATGGCGTCGAGCACCAGGTCGCGGCGCGGCGGGATGGCGTTGTCGTCGCCGTCGGAGAGCGCCTGCTCGTACCTCCGTCCCTCCTCGCGGTACTCCTGCGCGCGGATGAAGGTTTGGCGAATGACGTCGATCACGCCCATGCGTGAATTCGGGTAGCGGCCCGGTGAGCGCTCGCGCTTGGTGTTCTCGCCAAGGGCGAACTTGATGCCAGGCGGGGCGCCCTCGAAGCGCATGCCCTCGGCGTCGGCGCCCCAGCGCAGCTTCAGCACCGCGTTCTTGCCGCCGATGGGGTTGGCCGATCCGTGCAGCACGTTGACGGTTGTCACGCCGCCCGCGAGAGCGCGGTAGATAGAGATCTGGTCGGGGTGGATCACGTCTTCGATGCCGACCATCGCCGATACCGAAACGCTGCCTTCATTCACCGCCTCGGTGGCGATGTGCGAGTGGGCATCGATGATGCCGGGGATGACGAACTTGCCGCTCGCATCGATCACCGCGGCGTCGGCCGGCGCGTTGATGTTTTGGCCAACCGCCGCGATTTTGCCATCGCGGACAAGCACCGAGCCGTTCTCGATAATGCCGTTGGCGACCGTCATCACGGTGCCGCCACGAATCAGCGTCGTGGCGCTGCTACGCACCGGGCCTCTGTCGCTGACCATCGGTACCGGCTCGTAGGGCGTCGTCTCCTCGGCGTCGTCGCCCGAGCCGCGACCTCCCGGGCCACCCGGGCCACCCGGGCCACCCGGGCCATCAAAGCCGCGACCGGGTCCACGTGCTCCGGTCGCCCCGCTTGGTCGTCCGGCAACTGTGCCCCGTGTTGCGTCACCCGCGTCGCTTTCTTCGATCTCGAAGCGATGTCCGTCGACGATGACCTGACGTATCTTCCCGTCGGGCGTGAAGATATCGCCCTCGGCGAGGATGAGGTTGGCGATCTTCCCCGGCTCGATCGAGCCGAGACGATCGTCCACGCCGAAGATCTCGGCGGCGCCGAGCGTCAGGGCGTGCAGCGCCGCGGCGGCCGGCAGCCCGGCACGGATCGCGAGGCGGACGTTGCGCATGATCTCGGACGGTCGGCTGATGTCGCCAGAATAGAACGCGAAACGAACGCCGGCTTCATGCAGAGTAGCGGGTGCCGTTGGAGCGCGGTCACGCAGACGCAGCGTTTGCAGCGACGTCTGCTCTTCGGGGTCTCCGTCGGGATCGCGCACAGGCCAGTCGACGTTCACCAGGATCGGTACGTCGGTGGCGGCGAGCTGTGGGGCCACTTCGTAGGCCTGATGGCCGCCGTACAGCACCGGGTTGACGCCGATCTCGCGCGCGATGCGCAGCACGCGCAGAATTTCGCGTGCCCAATCGGCGGGCAGCATCACGAGCTCGCACGCGTTGAGCGTCTTTCGCAGCGGCTCGAGCGAACGGTCATACGGCGGTCGCTCGACGCCATTCGGGTCGCGATCGTAGATCGTCCAGTAGCGATCGTAGTGGGCGGCATCGAAGAACAGCTGCTTGACGTACGCGATGCCTCCCATCAGCGAGCCGGGGTAGCCACGGAACTCGCGCCCGGCCTGGAAGTTAACGCGCTGGGCGATATTTGCGCGCACAACCATCTCACTGGGCTTGGAACCGGCCAGATTGATCAGTGCCGCCTGGCCCGGAAGCAGGCCGCGCTCGGGCGCGCTCAGCGCCGAGGTGAAGCCTGCCGAGCGCCAGGACTCGATGCGCCCGTCGGCGGTCTCGATCTCGTCCGCGGCGCGTACCCACGTGAAGGTCGCGGGCCGATCGAGCGGACCCGTGGAGTAGTCGGGATCGGTTTCTTGCGTCAGACTGCCTCCCCCGGGGAAGCCGCCCGGAGGGCCACCAAAGCCGCGACCGGCACCACCACGTGCGTTGCGCAGCCCTTCAGGGAGGGCGATCGTCGTCATCGCGTCGATCAGGCCCGGATACGCGGTCAGGCCGCTGCCGTCGAGCGTCCAGACGCCGGCCGGGATGTCGGTGTTGGCACCAACGGCCTCGATCAGCCCGTCGCGCACGACGATGGTGCCGTCGTCGATCGTGTTGCCTGTGCCGGTCACGATGCGAACGTCGGTAATGGCGTAATAGGGAGGCGCTTCAGGCGACTGCGCAAAGCTCGGGCGTATCGCCGCGAGCGGCGACAGTGTGAGCAACAGCGCCAGTCCCGTTGCGATGAGTGGCTTGCGGCCCCGGTTTCCGGTAGGCATAGGGGTACTCCGAGTTGTGTCTGGGCGCGACGAAGGGCTGCGTTGGGAGCGAGGCCACAGATTAAAACGAGCCTTAGACTAGCCGCGCGACCCGGGGGTGTCCATGTGGGCTCTTGATACAGTGCCGGCTCGCGCCACAATGGCGGGCGCAGAGCGCTCAACCTCATTGCCGCCGGCGCCACCAAGGCGTCGTCGTGCTGCCACGATTGACAAGCCACGGAGTCGCCCATGAAAGCCTCGGATCGCCCCGGACGCAGCCTGCCGCTGCAACTTTGCCTGCTCTGTCTCCTGCTCGTCATGGCAATCGCGTCACCGGGCTGGCAATCGGTGGCAAGCGCCGCTCCGGCGGGTCAGGCGACGGCCGAGGCACTCAAGTCTGAGGTGCTGGCCGAGGTCGTCTCCATGCGGAAGCTGTCGCAGGAGATGGTCGACTCGGTGTTCTCCTTCTCGGAGCTCGGCTTCCAGGAACACCAGACGGTGGAGTACATCAAGGGGATTCTCGAGCCGGAGGGCTTTCGCGTTGACGTTGGCTGCGCCGGCATGCCCACCTGCTACATCGCGAGCTGGGGAGCCGGCCGGCCGGTCATCGGCATCATGGGCGACATCGACGGCTTGCCCGAAACGTCACAAAAGCCTGGCGTCGCCTATCGGGATCCGCTGATTCCGGGCGGGCCGGGGCACGGGGAAGGGCACAACAGCGCCCCAGCCGTCGACATCGTCGCCGCCATCGCAACCAAGCGCGTGATGGAGCGGCACGGGCTCAAGGGGACCATCAAGATCATCCCCGGCGTTGCCGAGGAGCTCGTCTCGAGTCGCACCTACATGGTCAACGCCGACATGTTCTCCGAGATGGACGTGATGCTCTCGACTCACGTCTCCTCGCGGCTGAGCACGGCTTGGGGCATTTCCGGCTCCGGCCTGGTGTCCACGCAGTTCACCTTCCATGGACGATCGGCGCACGGGGCGAGCTCGCCCTGGGCCGGGCGCAGCGCGCTCGACGCCGTGGAGCTGATGAATGCGGGCTGGAATGCTCGCCGAGAGCACCTGCGGCTGCAGCAACGCTCCCACTACATCATCTCCAACGGCGGCAACCAGCCCAACGTCGTGCCTTCTGAGGCATCGGTTTGGTACTACTACCGCGAGCTCGATTACGACCGCATCAAGGAGCTCCACGAGCTCGGCCAGACCATGGCTGAGGCGGCGGCCATGATGACGGGCACCACCGTCACCGAACGCGTGTTCGGCGCGGCGTGGCCGTCGAACATGAGCAAGCCACTTGCCGAGCTCATGTTCGCCAACATCCAGGCTGTTGGCATGCCCGAGTGGAGCGACGCCGATCAGGAGATGGCCAAAGCCATCCAGCGTCTGATGGAGCGCGAGGAAGAAGGCCTCGTTACAGAGGTTGCCGAGGAGCTGAACGAGTCGGACCAGGGCATGGGCGGTGGCAGCGACGACATTGCCGAGGTGTCGTGGAACATCCCCACCGTTCGGGTGCGTTACCCGGCCAACGTTCGAGGCACGACGGGACATCACTGGTCCTCGTCGATCGCCATGGCCACACCGATCGCTCACAAAGGCGCCAACCACGGCTCTCGCGTCGTCGCCATGACCGCAATCGACCTGATCGCCGATCCGGCCAAGGTCGAAGAGGCGTGGCGCTATCACCGCGAGGTCACCACCAAGGACCGCCAGTGGGTGTCGTTGATTCCCATGGGTACGGAGCCGCCGATCCATCTCAACGCCGAGAAGATGGAGCGCTTCCGCCCGCTGATCGACAAGCTGCGCTACGACCCGTCGCGCTACGACACCTATCTGGAACAGCTCGGAATCGCGTACCCGACGGTCGGCCCAGACTCCGCCCAATCGGACGAGTCTGTGCAATCCGACGGGTCCGATTCCGGTGCCTAGTTACGCTCAGCCGCTGCCGTCGACGTCACCGTCGGGAGGTAGCCAGCGCGGGCGCGGAGCTTGACGCCAGGACGTCGCACTCGGATGTCGATCTGTCGGTAAGAGGTGTCCGCCGATTCGCGAGGCTCGTACGTAACCAGGTAGAAGCGCGCGTTGTCCTGCTCGATGTCACGTAGACGCTCCACGATCGCGCCGCCGGAGTAGCTGTACGCCAGGCCACCGGTGGCTGTCGCGGTGGTCGGCCAGGCCGCCACGCATGGCCTCCGATCGCGCCCGGTAGCGCTCGAGCGGATCGGCAATCAGCCTGTCGGCAGGACTTCGGCGAGTGCTGGCGCTGATGCCGCGTCGCGTCGAAACGATAGATGGGTCGAGCCCGTAGACGCTGACCCGCGCGGTGTTGAGTGTTCGATCTGCGCTGAGCTGCGAGTCACGAGTGATCGCGTCGGTGGAGACGATCGGGTTGTTGCCGCTGAGCACACTCAGCCCCGTTGAGACCAACACCAGGGCCTTGCGGCCGGGTCGGTCGCCAAGTCGCTCTGCGAAGCGCTCGAGCACCTCGTGCTTCTGGCGGTCGCGCCGCGGGTTGAGCGGCGAGAAGTGCTCGGAGATCGCGTAGTTGTTGGCGAACTCGGAGTTCTCGAACTGGCTGAACTCACGCACCTTCTGCGCCACCGTTCGCAGCGCGTCCACGTCGCGCGTGAGCGGCGAGAGCTGGCGTATGTTGCCGAAGTCGTCCATCAGGTAGGCGGCGCGTGGGAACAGGAACGAATCCGTGCTGTCGAGCAGATCGTTCCAGCCGTCGGCAAAGCGTTGCCGCTGCCGCCGGTCGAGAGAAGAATCGATCAGGAAGATCATGGCGCCGAAGTCGCCGGCATCGGGCCGTTCGTTTGCGCTGGTCGGCGGCACGGCCGATTCCTTGCCGACGATGCCGAACGGAAGGCCGGTCCCGGTGCTCGTCGACTCGGTCTGAAGGCTGCCGGTGGTGAGGTCGACCAGCGTCAGGCTCAGAATCCCCTGTCGCAGTCCGTCCTCGAACAGCTCGAAATCGCCAACCTGAAGATCCGCAACAAACAGTCCGTCTTCGTTGGTGGCGATCACGTCGAGACGCACGCGATTGACATCTGAGCGGAACGTCGGCGGCCGCGGCTGCTGTTGCTGTTGCTGTGCCGCAGCACGGACGGAGCCGGTGACAGTGAGACCAGCTACAAGCAGAGCGGCGAAGCTTTTCATCAGCTTTCTCCGATCGTGCGAGGGGACCCACAATCTGCCGCCGGTCAACGACTTGTATCGACCGTAGCACCGTGGCGTCGGGCCCCTCAAGGGAGTTTCTGGGGCGCGGCCTGGCACCGCGCGGCACGATCTCGAATCGAGTCACTGTGCTCGTGTCTCAGAACGGGCTGTGGCGTCGAGCTCGAAGGAGGTGGCAAGGAGCGCTTCCGCGAGTTGATGACGTCGGGCCTGGTGTATCCGTACCGCTGGCAGGTGCTCCACTTCGCCGAGCTGCAGACCCGCGAGATGAGCATCTACCTGTCACCGGGCGGTCGCGCCTACGCCTTCCGCGAGCGCGTGCCCGAGGACGAGGCCGGCGCGGCGCTCGAGTCCGACGAGGCGTTGCTGGTGGCAGAGAGGGTCGCGGTCGCCGATTGGGACGTCACGCTCGACGCCTTCGAGCGTGTTGAGACGTCACAGTCGGCACGGCCGTCGGGGCGTGTCGACCACACCTTCACCTACGAGCGCGTTGGCGAGCGGCTGGGCGCGGCGACGCTACGCATGCGCCTGGTGGTGAGCGGCGATCGGTTGACCGAGCTCGTTCACTATCTCGAGGTCCCGGAGGCCTTCCGGCGCCGCTTTGACAACATGCGGGCCGACAAAATCATCGCCGCGATATCGACGTTCGCGCTGTTCGTCGGCTACATCCTCTTCGGCTGCCCGATAGGGCTGATCTACCTCGCACGTCGAAAGTCGGTGCAGTGGAAGCCGGCATTGAAGTGGGCGGGCTTCATCGCCGGCCTGCAGGGTTTGCTGGTGTTCAACCGGCTGCCGCTCGCCTGGATGGACTACAACACCGCGGTGTCGGAAGCGACCTTCTTGTTTGAACGGGTCGGTGTGGCGCTGCTGACCGTTGTCGGGTTTACCGCTCTCTTCGCCGTCAGCTTCATGGCGGCGGAGGGATTGACTCGCGCCGCCTTTGGCCAGCACGTGCAGCTTTGGAAGATCTGGTCGCGCGACGTGGCCGCCACTCCCACGGTTGCCGGTGGGACGATCGGCGGTTATCTGTTCGTCTTGGTGTTCATCGCCTATCAGGTGGCGATGTACATGTACGCGCACAACAGCCTGGGGTGGTGGTCGCCTTCCTCGGCGCTCGTCAATCCCGACTTTCTGGCGAGCATCTTCCCGTGGTTCACGGCGGTCGCGATTTCACTCCAGGCGGGGTTCTGGGAAGAGTGTTTATTCCGCGCGGTGCCTCTGGCCGGAACCGTGCTGCTGGCGCGGCGATTTGGCGGCAACGTGAAGCTGTGGCTGGTGATCGGCTTCGTGGTTCAGGCGCTGGTCTTCGGTGCCGGCCACGCCAACTATCCGAACGAGCCCTCATACGCACGCGTCGTCGAGCTCATCCTGCCGTCGGTCGGCTTCGGCCTGATTTACCTGTTCTGGGGTCTCATGCCCGTGATCGTGGCGCATTTCGCCTTCGACGTGGTGCTGTTCTCGCTGCCGTTGTTCTCGGCGACAGCGCCCGGCATCTGGGTTGATCGCGTTCTGCTGGTGCTGTTTACCCTGGTGCCGTTGTTCGTGGTGCTGGTGGCGCGAGCCCGTGTGGGTCGCTGGGGTGAGATTGCCGCCGAGCATCGAAATGCCGCCTGGCAATTCGTCGAGCCGAGTGTCGCAACGAGCGCTGATCCGGGAAGGCGCGAGGTCCGCGAGCCCGCTCTTGCCACCGGGTCCATGAGCGGTGTGCTCACTGCCGGAGCGGTGGGCCTGATCGCATGGGCGTTGTTCTCTTCGTTCACCGCCAGCACCGCCCCCTGGGCCGTCTCGAGTGGCGATGTGCAGCGCATTGCCAGCGACGCGCTGCGAGCCCGCGGCGCTGAGTTGCCGTCTCCCTGGCGGCTGATGCTGCACGCGGCAGAGGGACGCAGCCCGGCGCACGAGTTCGTTTGGCAGGAGAGCGGCGAAGAGACGTACAGCGAGCTCCTGGGCACGTATCTCGGCACCCCGCACTGGGAAGTGCGCGCCGCCCGCTTCGAGGGCGACGTGGCCGAGCGCGCCGAGGAGCACCTGGTGCGCATTTCGCCGACGGGTGAGGTGCTGCGATACGCACACCGACTGCCGGAAGCGGCGGCAGGCGAACAGCTCGACGACGAGGCCGCTCGCCGGCTGGCGACGGCCGCGCTACAGCAGGGTCGCATCGACGGCCTTCGCGAGATCTCGGCCGAATCGAACCAGAGGCCGGAGCGTCGCGACTGGACCTTCACCTACGAGGATCCGTCGACCAGCCTCGAGTCGGGAGCCGCGCGTGTAGCAGTCGTGGTCGCCGGCGACGAGATCGCCGATCTCCTCCGCTTCGTTCACGTCCCGGAGGAGTGGGAGCGTGACGATCGCCAGCGTCAGTTCGTACAGACCGTGATCGGTATTGGCGCCGTCGTTCTGATCGTCATCGCTTTCCTCGCAGGCGGTGTGTATGGCGCCATCTGCTGGAGTCGAGGCCGGATCGAGAAACGCGCCGCCGTCGCCGCATTCGGCGTCACGCTGCTGTTGCAGACGGCGACCTTCGTGCTCGGCTGGCCGGCCACTCTCGCCAACCTACCCACAGCACTGCCGCTTTCGACGCAGCTCGGCATCACCGTGGCGGCTACCTCGGTTGGCTTCCTGTTCTTGGCGGCGATCGTCGGCTTGATCGTGGGATGGGTGCATCACCGGAGGGGTGCCGTCGACGCTCGCTTGCCGCTGCCTCAGCTGCTGTTGAGTGGGGTTGCAGTGGGGTTGGCTGCCGCCGGAGCTCGGGCCGCACTCGCTGTTTTGGGTGAGGCGGGCCCGCCAGCCTGGGAGAGCTTTGCCGTGGCCGCCTGGTTGTCGTCGACGCTGGGTGCCGCTACCGCCAGCGTCAATGGCCTGATGCTACCCGCCACGATACTCTTGCTGCTCGCTGGCGCGGTTGATCTGCTGACGAAGCGCTGGGATACAGGTCGCGGCCTCGGCATCGCCGTGCTGGTGGCCGCGGGCGTCATCTTTGGCCTCGCCGCGCCCGGGTCGATCGTAGGCCGTTTGATCGGCGGGCTCGTGCTGGCCGCGCTTCTGACGAGCGCCTGGCTCGTTGTCGTGCGCCGTGACCTGGCGGTGGTCCCTGTTGTCGCCGCCACGCTCGCGG
Source organism: Acidobacteriota bacterium (assembly GCA_963666215.2). Taxonomy (GTDB): domain Bacteria; phylum Acidobacteriota; class UBA890; order UBA890; family WLXD01. The sequence goes on along the minus strand of CAXWPL010000005.1, from coordinate 979,358 downwards.
TGCTCGATGCAGCGCGGCTCGCGGCTGTTTCGGCATTTCCCGGAGCGACTGCCGGCTACGCGATCGGGGCACTGTTGCTGCTGGGCGTAGGACTGGTGTGGGCCCGGGCCCTGCATGGGGGTGCCTCCGGCGACGTCGGTGCGGCTCAGCCCGGCGACGCCACCGCCGGCTGACTCGGCTCGCTATCCGGCGCGCAGGCTCGGGTTCAGCGTGTAGGTGCCGCAGTGCGTGGCTTTGTCGAGGACGTTGTCGCGCATGGCGGCGAGTGCGTCTGAGCCGCCGAAGCTGCCGCCGAGACCGAGCGTTCGTACGCTGAGCGCGTAGAGCGTGAAGATGTAGTGGTGCAGACGCTCGTCGTTCCACGGTGGACAGGGGCCGTCATAACCGCCGTAGTCGCCCGACATGTCGACATCGGCTGCAAACCAGCTCGTGTAGTCGTTGATACCGCGCAGGCCGTATTCCGTGAGGCCACGGGCCTTGCCCTGCGCCGTCACTCCATCCGAGTCGAGGCCCTCCGGGAGCTCGTTCACGCTGAGCGGGATATCGACCAGCACCCAGTGGTAGAAATCGACGCGCGGCAGGTCGTCCGCGATCGTCCGCCCCTGCTGGTTGACGTCGTCGCCCACGGACGGCACGTCGGGGTCGTGGCAGATCAGGGCCAGCGAGCGCGTTCCATCGGGAAGCTCCGACCAACGTACGTGCGGGCTGCGATTGGGCCCGAGCGCGATCCGGCTGTCAGGGTCGGGCACGCAGAATGCCAGCTCGGCCGGCATCGGCTGGCTGTCACCGAACGACAGAACGTCGAACTGCAAGATAAGCCTCCCTCGAAAGCGTCGTCGGTTGACCCTGCTGGCGGGTCAGTCGGTTCCGGCTACCATCACCACGGCGCCCACGCCGCGCTGTTCAATCAGTGTTTGCAGGCGGGTCACCAGTGCGTCGCGGCGTTCGTTGACGGCCTCAATCTGTCTGCCATCGAGGTACGGGTCGAGCAGCAGCTCGATTGCCGCCGCATCCCAGCTCTGCAAGGCTTCCCAGAGCGGGGCTTCGATTATCGTGATTCCCTCAACAACGTTGGTCTTGGCGAGGTCGCGCTGGAAGGCCCGCGTGTGATCGATGAGCCACATCCGCCAGTCGGCATCGTAGAGGATGTTGCCGGCGTTGCGGTCGTCGTTGGCGATAAGGAAGTCGAATGCCTTCATTGTTTGCACCTGGCGGCGAAAGCGCATCGCTCCTGGCGGTCGACGACCGTCGCGCAACCGGTCTTGTTCCATGAAGGCGTTCTCGACCCAGATCTGTATCGAGCCTCGCTTGCTGCCCTGACTGCGCAACACTGCTGGCGGCACCACTTCGAGCGACAGTGCCCGGGCCAACTCGTAGGCAGCACACTCGAACGCGTAGTTGTCGCGCAGCTCCATCGTGAATTCGCCTGACGACAGGCGTACGCGGCGCTGGGTGTCGTCGATGTCGCGGAATATGGCGTTGGCCCGCACGCCGTTGTGCTCGAGAGCCACCTTGCGTGGTTTTGTTACGCCAACCTCGATCTTTTCATCGTCGGTGATCTTCGCGCTGGCGAGAAATGCCTCGAGCTCGGCGTAGGTGCTGAACGGCAGTGGCTTGCCGTCGATGCCTGGCCACGACAGAGCCGACGAGCTCTGAGCAGCTGTCGCGGGAGCAGCCTGCGGGGCGAGACCGGCGGGCCAGCTCGAGGGCAGGGAGGTGCCGAGGAACGGCTCCGGCGCGCTCATCACCGGGGCATGGGGATCGTTGGTCAGAGCCGCGGGTCCACCGACGAGCACCTCGCGCTCGCCGACGTAGATCGCGGTGACGGTGCCGTCGACGATCTCGAGTGCCGACGGCTGTCCCTGATAGAAAGCGGCCAGCATGCCCGTATCGATCAGAAACGAGCGTCCACCCAGGCGGGACTTTACGCGGTGCTCGGGTAGTACCGAGTGGGCCGTGACGAAGCGCACCCCGCCGCGGATCTCGTCGACGCCCTCGAGGTAGATTGCCAGAGAGGTGTCGGGCAGCCTTGCGAGTCCGCGATACCACAGCGGCCCGATTGCGGCGAAGCTGGTCCACCTGTCGGCGCCCAGCAGATCCTCCAACTGGGCGCTCAGCGCCTCGGTGAGAACTTGCTCTTGCCCGACGCTGTCCTGCCACTTTCCCTTTGCCATGGCCGCACGCGCGACTGCCGCGATGTCGCCCAGGACGAGTCCGGGGACGAGTAGCCCCGACTCGTACATGGCGCCACGGACGGCGTCGAAGCGGGCGACAACGCCGAGTGTGTGCCAGCGGCGCGGGCGAAGCTTCTCGGGGGGCGCAGCGAGCGGAGCAGCAGGGGGAGCGGTTTGGACACGAGCGAGCGGGACCGTTTCATGGTGGGGAGCCTCCTCAGAGTTACCCGACTTTATCCAACTGAAGGCCGTCACGCCACGGCGACGCACTTCGAGGTCGATGGACTGCGTCCTGATATTTGTGGATATCCTATACTATCTTTTAATATCTTTTGATAGTATTAACAGTCTCTGAACGACCACAAGAACGCGGAGATCGAGCGTGATCCTACAGCCCACGGTGGCCGCCGAGCCGACGAGCAACAGGCCGTCTTGGCCTGCGGTCTCGCCGTCGTTGCGGCGCGATCTGCAGGTTTCGCACGCGTTCATCAACATGCTGTTGTCGGTCTATCAGGGGCGCTACGTGTTCAACTCCGCGCTCGGCTGGCTACGTGGAGCCGCCGATCCCGACACTCATGTGCGCGATTCGGTGGCGGTCATTCGGCGAATCAATCTGTGGTGGACTCGTTTCCTCGAGCGCCGGCCGCTGTTCCGCCTGGCCGAAAAGCCGGCCTTGAACTCCGATGCCACCGCTGCCCAGAGCCTGCTCCACGTCTACGAGCTCCGCGCGCGATCGCTGTGTTCGCAGCTGCAGGCCCACCAAGGTGTCGACGAGCTGCGCCGCGATCGGCACGCGCGTAACCTGCGAGCGGCTGCACTCTGCGAGATCAGGAGCGCCAGCGAGCACCACCTGCGTGGGTGCGTCAGTTGGGGGACAGTCATGAACGAGTCGGATGTTGCTGAGCGGCACCGTCCACTAGTCGAGCGTGCGGCGGCGGCGGCGCTGCTGTCGCGGCAGATCTTCGAGTGCCTCGCCGGAGCGTCGGCCAGGTCGTGCGACGACGTCGTGGAGGAGCTCTGGGATGAATCGCTGCTTGCGCCTGAGCTGATCCGCGCTCGGCTGCTGGATGTTCGACACGTCGTCAGCATGTACACGGGTCGGTTCGACTATGCCGACGCTGGTGTACCGGTGGCCGAATCCGTCGGCTGGGAGGAGGCCGGCCTGTCGCCGTACGATGCCGGGCAGTGGGTGGCTTTCGGAGCCGACGTGTCGACCGCTGTGTCGTGGATTCAAGCCGGTGTGAGTGAGGCGGTCTTGGCCGCGAGTTACTTTCGCCGTGGCTTCGAGCCCAGTGCCGCCGGGCCGTGGCTGGCACAGGGTATTGACGGTGGCGAGGCGGTACGCCAGCGCGACGGTCAGCCGTCGGGTGAGGCGTAGGCGCGTCGCGCCGGCACCGACACGAAGCGGTCCTCCTCCGCGATCCAGGCGGTGAGCTCGCCGCCCCATACGCACCCGGTGTCGAGCCCTCGCAAGCGTGACGCCTTCACCAGGCCACGCGCTGCCCAGTGGCCGAATACAACGGTGTGATCGCCACCGTAGAGCTCGTCCCACCGTCGAAACCGCCCTGGCAACTTGGACCCGGGGGATGACGGGCTGTCTCCTCTTTCGGGTTGCTTCCCGTAGGCGTCGCAGTGGCGCACGGTCGTTGCGAAGCGCACTTCGGGGTTGGTGTACGGATCGCCCAACCAGGCGACGCGGGTCTCGATCGGAAGAGGCGGCGCCTCATCTCCGGCCTGTCGACGCTCCGGCTGTGGTGGTTTCCAGCTCGGGTGCAGCCCGGCGTGCACGAGCACGATGTCGCTCCATGTCACGCGTAGAGGCCTGGCTCGGAGCCACTTCAGGAGCTCTGGCTTGTCGCCGGCAGCCAGAAGCTCTTCGAGCGTGTCGCCGGCCCGCAGGCGACGCACTCCTTCGGCGATCGCAAGGAGGTGCAGATCGTGGTTGCCGATCACGGCGCCGGCTCCCAGAGCCACTACCCTGCGCAGCGCCGCGAGCGAATCCGGACCGCGATTCACGATGTCGCCCGCGAACCACAGCTCGTGCCGATCGGAATCAAACGGGATTGCAGCCAGCAGGTCTTCGAGCTCGTCGGCGCAGCCCTGGACGTCGCCGACGAAGACCCTTAGCTTGCTGGTGCCCGGGATCGGTTTTACGCGATCGGGTTCATGCGATCTGGGGCATGAAGTCTGGCTCATGGAGCCGAATCGTAGTGGAATGCGTCCACCCACAGCGGCCCATGGGGCTCTGGACCGCGCCGGTCGGGAGACCTCGACCGCGTGCCTACCGGCGGCCTCAGATATTGAAAAGTTCCAACGACCCACTTCGAGGGGAAGCGATGAGCCAAGGTCGAACGCCAGCAAGTCCAGAGGGTGGTACGTCGCGCCGAGATCTGCTCAAGATCGGGGTCGCCGGGGTTACCGGTGTCGTGGCCGCGGGTACGACCGGTTGCCGTACTCCGGGCGCACCGCCCGCTTCGAGGGCACGATCTGGCGCGGCTGCGACCGGCCTCAGCGAGCGCTTCCCGGCCGCGGTTGTTGACCGTGGAGCCGAGCTGGGTCCAGCACCTGCGGCGCGTCTGGCCGCCGACCCGATTGATGAGGTGCGGATTGGCTTCGTGGGCGTGGGAGGCATGGGCACCGCGCACATCCGCAACCTGAGCCGCATCGACGGCTGTCGCGTTACCGCTATTTGTGACATCGAGCCGGCCCACGCCGAGCGCGCGGCGACTCTCCTCGAGGAAGCGGGGTCGCCGCGTCCGACGCTGTACACGGCTGGCGAAACGGATTTCGTACGTCTTTGCGAGAACGAGGACCTCGATCTTGTCTACACCGCCACTCCATGGCGCTGGCATGTTCCCGTGTGTGTTGCCGCCATGACCAACGGCAAACATGCGGCTACCGAAGTGCCAGCCGCGATCTCAATTGAAGACTGCTGGCAGCTCGTCGAGAACGCCGAGAAGCACGCGCTGCACTGCGTGATGATGGAAAACGTCTGCTACGGGCGCTCCGAGCTGCTGGCGCTGAACTTGGTGCGCCGCGGGCTGCTTGGCGAGATCGTCCACGCCGAATGCGGATATCTGCATGATCTCCGCGAGATCAAGTTCGCCGACACCGGCGAAGGGCTGTGGCGACGAGAGCACGCCAAGGAGCGCGACGGCAACCTGTACCCCACCCACGGGCTTGGACCGGTAGCTCAGTGCATGAACATCAACCGCGGTGATCGTTTCGACCACCTGGTTTCGATGTCGAGTCCGTCTCGCGGCCTGCAGGAATGGGCGGCAACACACTATCCGGAAGGGCATGCCAAGCGGCAGGAAAGCTATGTGCTTGGCGACGTCAACGGCTCGCTGATCAAGACCGCGCTGGGTTACACGATCTACGTCGGCCACGACACCAACCTGCCGCGGCCGTACAGCCGCATCAACCAGATCCAGGGAACGCGCGGTATCTTCCAGGGCTACCCCGATCGGGTCTACATCGAGGGGCGAGGCGAGCCGCACAGCTGGACCGAGGCGGCGGGTTATTTCGACGAATTCGAGCATCCGCTGTGGGCGGCGCTGCACGACGAGTCGACGGGCGCCGGTCACGGCGGCATGGACTTTGTTGAGGATTGGCGGATGATCCATTGCCTACGACAGGGCCTTGCGCTCGACATGGACGTCTACGACGCGGTTGCCCTGAGCGCCGTGACGGAGCTGTCGGAGCGCTCGGTCGCCGCCGGCAGCGACCCTGTAGCCTTCCCCGACTTCACGCGTGGACGTTGGCGCGAGTACCCACCGCTCGAAATCGTGGAGGCCTGATTCAGCCATGACGAAGATCAACACTCGCTGGTCGTCTGGGCGTCGCGAGCATCGCGGCCACCGTGCCCTCAGACAGGCGGCGAAGTTCGCGCTCGAACTTGCATTCGTGCTCACTCTTTCAGCGCCGCTCGGACCGGCGTCGGCACAGGAGGGCGGCACCTTGGTGTGGCCGACCACTGGCTGGCCGGTGGCGTCGCCCTCGGAGATGGGTATCAACGCGGCAGCCCTCGAGCAGCTCGACGCCGAGTTCCGCGCCGGCGACCACGGCAACGTGGACGCGATGCTGGTTATTCGCCGTGGCCGGGTGGTTGCCGACCACCTCTATGAGCTCAACTACGAGCAGATCAGCGCCGACACCGATCGCTCGCGCCATCAGTACAACTACTATCACCCCGACTGGCACCCCTACCTCAAGGGCAGCGACCTGCATACCTTGCAGTCGGTTACCAAAAGCGTGACGTCAGCCCTCATCGGCATCGCCATCGCCCGCGGCGAGATCGAGAGCACCGACGTGCACGCGATGTCGTTCTTCTTCGAGCGCCAGTTCGAGAATCCCGACGGCCGCAAGTCGTCGATGACGTTGCACGACATGCTGACCATGCGTGCCGGCTTCGCGTGGGATGAGTGGAGCGCTCCCTACACCAGCACACGCAACGATTGTGCGCAGCTCGAGAAGTCCGACGACTGGGTTCAGTTCGTCCTCGACAAGCCGATGGCCACTCAGCCGGGCTCCACGTTCGTCTACAACAGCGGCAACAGTCATCTACTTTCGGCGATCATCAAGGAGGCCACCGGTGAGACGATCGATGAGTACGCCGAGCGCTATCTGTTCGGCCCTCTCGGTATCACCGAGTACCACTGGAAGAAGACGCCCAAAGGCCTTCCCGACACCGAGGGTGGTCTGTACCTGAAGCCGCGCGACCTCGCAAAGATCGGCTACCGCTATCTGCACGACGGCGTATGGGCGGGGCAGCGAATCCTCCCGGAGCGTTGGGTGGAGCGCTCGGTGCGGGCCTGGGTGTCCGACACCTCGCCGCGCAACCCGAACAGCACCCTGGGCTACGGCTTCCAGTGGTGGATCATCAGCGACGGGTTGGCGGGTCGCCCGTTCGTGTACGGCGGCATGGGCTATGGTGGTCAGTACGTTCTGGTGGCTCCCGAGTACGATCTCGTTGGCGTCTTCAACGCCTGGAATATCTTCGACGAAAGCCCGTCGCCCAACCTGCCGGGGCTGTTCGTCTCGCGCATCGTTTCCGCGGTGGGGGCTGTCGAGTAGGAGATAGCCTTTCGCGGCGAGCTTGATTGGCGGCCCGTTCTCCTAGAATCTCTGCGTTGAGTTCGCAATTCCTTTCCCCCGGGGGGCTCGCGCCGACTCTGCGCAGACGAGCCACATCCCACGAGGTCTCCATGAAAAGGTTCCAGTCGTCCCTCGTAGCCCTGAGTGCGCTTGCCGTGCTCGCTCTTGTTTCAACTCCCGCGTACGCCCAAGGCGGATACGCCTCGTCGGTCGCGATCGGCGACGGCGAGGTCTACGTCGGCGAGTCGGGCAACACCGTCGATCCGGGCTTCGTCTACATCTACCGCACAGGCCGTGGTGGTTGGGTGGAGGTCGGACGCCTCGAGGCTCCCGACGCCATGGAGGCTGACGGGTTCGGCGCGCGGATCGCGCTCGACGGCGACCTGATGCTGGTAACCGCCGCGACGCGTGCGTACGGCGTGGTCCACGCCTTCCGTCGCGACGGCGGAACGTGGGTCCCCGCTGGGACCTTTTCTCCGAGCGAGGAAGGGGTCCGCTTCGGCGCTACTGCCATCGCCGGCAACACGAGCGTGATCGGCGCCACCTCGGCGGACGACAACTGGGGCAAAGCCTACGTCTACACACGCTCCGGCGAGGAGTGGACGATGTCGGCGACGCTGATGGGCGACCGGCCCGAGCCCGAGCCCGAGCCCGAGCCCGAAGCGGAGGAGGGCGACGAAGCGGCCGAGGGTGACGACGGCGACGGGGAAGCCCCACAGCCCCCGCAGCCGGAACGCTTCGGTGCGGCGGTCGCCATCAACGGCGACTGGCTGATGGTTGGCGCGCCCGACGCCAACCGGCGGGCCGGGCTGCTCTACGTGTTCAAGCGCGGCAGCGACGGCTGGGAGCGTGTCGCGAAGTTCGGCGACGATTTCTCGCGACCGGGCGATGGTCTCGGGTCGGCGATTCTGCTGACGGCGGATTTCGCCGCCGTCGGTGCTCCGTCGCCACGTGGTGGTGAGCTCGGCGCGGTGCGCCGCTTTGCGCTCGACGATTCGGGCGAGTGGGTTCGCGGCGCGAGCCTGTTCCCCGTCGAGGGCGCCGACTTCGGCTTCGGCAGCAGCATCGCGAGGGTCGGCCGTGAGCTGTACGTTGCGGCTCCCAGCACCGATGACGGGCGTGGCGCCATCTACCAGTTCGAACTCGACGACGACGACAATGTGCGCTCGATGCGCAAGCTCGGCGCCGCCGGTCTGTCCCGCCGTGCGCGCTTCTCGGGTTCGATGGCGGTTGCCGACGGGCTCATCGTGGCCGGTGTCCCTGGCGCCGACTTCGGCGCCGGATCGGCGGTCATCATGACGCGCGTGTACGACAGCTGGGATCGAGCTCGGGTGGTCAGTGAGTATCGCGGCCTGGAAGCCATTGCTGGTGCCTCGGTTACCTGCACCGACGGGCGCATCGGCCGCTTCCCGTGCGAGGACGTCGAGTTGCTGTCGTTCATGCCCGTCAACGAGATGGGCGGCCCGCGCGGCGTGCGCACCAACGACATCTGGGGGTGGACCGATCCGGAGAGCGGCCGCGATTACGCGCTTGTCGGGATGACCGATCGCGCCTCGTTCGTTGAGGTCACCGATCCGCTCAACCCGGTCTTCATCGGCACGCTAGAGATGACCGATGGCGCCAACTCGAGTGTGTGGCGCGACATCAAGGTTCACGCCGACCACGCCTTCATCGTCTCCGACGGCGCGGGCGTTCATGGCGTGCAGGTGTTCGACCTCCGACGGCTGCGCGAGTTTGACGGCACACCCATGGTGCTCACAGAAGACGCGCACTACGACCAGATCAACAGCGCTCACAACATCGTCATCAACGAGGAGTCGGCATTCGCCTTCGTCGTCGGCGCCAGCGGTGGCGGCGAGACCTGTGGCGGCGGGCTCCACATGATCAACATCGAGGATCCGCAGCAGCCGATCTTCGCCGGCTGTTTCGCCGATGTTCGTACCGGTCGCCGCGGCACCGGGTATTCGCACGACGCGCAGTGCGTGACCTATACGGGACCCGACGAGCGCTACAGCGGCCACGAGCTGTGCTTCGGGTCGAACGAGACGGCGCTTTCGATTGCCGACGTCACCGACAAGCGCAACCCGGTACCGGTGGGCATGTCGACGTATCCCAACGTTGCCTACACCCACCAGGGATGGCTGACCGAGGACCACAGCTACTTCTATATGAACGACGAGGGTGATGAAGCTCAAGGCCTCGTCGAGGGAACGCGCACCCTCATCTGGGATGTTCGTGACCTCGAGGATCCGATCATGGTTGGCGAGTACGTCGCCGACAACAAGGCCGTCGACCACAACCTCTACGTCGATGGTTCGACGATGTACCAGTCGAACTACGACTCCGGCCTGCGGATCTTCGATGTGTCGGACCCGGAGAACATCGCGCCGGCCGGCTACCTCGACACGGTCCCGTGGGGCGAAGACGGCGCCGGCATGGGGGGTGGCTCGTGGAGCAACTACCCGTTCTTCGACGACTTCCTGGTGGTGACGTCGGGACGCGAGGGCCTGTTCGTGGTGCGCAAGCGCCAGACCTCATCCGCGGGCGCCGACGCTTCGGGCCAGTAGGGTTAGCTGGGTGATCAACTGGCAGTCTCGGGCCGGGGTGGCGCGACGCGCCACCCCGGTCGCTCTGTTGTCGGCTGTTCGGCTGGCGGTCGCTCTGTTCGCCGTCGCTTTATTCGCGGTAGCGCTCGCGGCCTGCGCTCGTGGCGCGGCACCAGGACCGGACTCAGACGTTCCGGATCCAGACGCCGCCGCATCGGGGCCGAGCGACGCGGCGCCCGAGCCCGAGCTGCTCTACGTTGCCAGTCAGGCCGGTGCCGCGGTCTCGGTGATCGACATGAACGCCCGTGAGGTCGTGGCGACGATCGATCTGACCGCCCTCGGTTTCACCAGCACGTCACGGCCGCACGACACGGCAGTGGAGCCCGATGGCTCTCACTGGTATGTGTCGCTCATCGGCGACAACCAGGTGCTCAAGTTCGATCGCGACAACAACCTGGTCGGCCAGCTCGAGTTCGAGCGCCCAGGGATATTGGCCATGGAGTCGGGCGGCGATCGCTTGTTTGTGGGCCGCTCCATGGCTGCGGTGAATCCGCCGCAGCGCATTGGTGTGATCGAGCGCGGCGACATGAGCATCGAGGAGCTCGACGTCTTCTTCGCACGGCCCCACGCCATCGCCGTCCATGGCCCCAGCGGCCAGGTGTACAGCGCCAGCCTGGCCGAGAACCGCATCGCCGTTGTGGATCCGACGGAAGACGGGCTCGAGCTTGTCGACGTCGACGGTGACTTACACACCTTGGTTCAGTTCGCGATCTCACCCGACGGCAACACCCTGGTGGCCGGCGGCGAGATGTCGGGAGAGATCCTCGTGTTCGATCTCGCCGACCCGATGGCGCCGGTGCAGACCCAATCGATCGGCGTCGGCGGCGCACCCTGGCACCCGGTCTACTCACCGGACGGAGCGTTTGTCCACTTCCCGATGCGGCTGGCCGATTCGGTTGTCGTGATCGATACGTCCACCTGGGAGGTCGCCGGCCGAATCGCCGGCAGCGGGCTCTCGGAGCCTCACGGCAGCGCGATCTCAGCCGACGGCAGCACGCTCTGGGTCTCCGGCCGCAACACCAACGGCGGCTACGCGCCGCGTGAGCTCGCCGAAGGGGAGCAACCGCCCGGCACCGTGGTGGCGATCGACACCGCAACGCGTTCGATCGTCGCCGTGATCGAAGTGCCGCCCTACGCCGCCGGGATTGCTACCCGCCCGCATCGCTAGAGTTTCCGTAGAGCTCGTAGCCCGGTGAGCACGATTGAGCCGCGACGCGTCGAGCGCGCGCCTTGCCTTGCTTGCTGTGCCGCCGTCCGTGAAGCTCTGCGTTCACGACCGTCACTACCTTCGCCTGCCGTCCGGGCTTGCATCGAACGCCGCGGACGCTCTCACCCCTCAGGATCGAATCATGAAGAAGCTCGTTTGCGGACTCGTCTCGTTGGTGCTCGTCGCCTGCGTTGCACCGGCTCATGCGCAAATCGGATTCGGGAGCACAGCCGCGGTGTCGGGCGGCGACGTTTTTGTCGGCGAGCCCGGCAACACGATCGCGTCGGGGGTGGTGTACGTCTACCGGCCGGGGTCGGGTGGCTGGAGCGAGGTGCAACAGCTGACCGGGTCGGAGTCGGCCGATAACGACGGCTTTGGCCGATCCTTGGCGGTCGACGGCGATCTCATGTTGATTGGCGCGTCCAACGCCGGCGCCGCCTACGTGTTCGCAAAGCGCGACGGCGCCTGGGTCGAGGTTGCGAGGCTGGCGGGCGACGGCATGGGCGGCGGCTTCGGGACGGCTGTTGGTCTCAGCGGTGATCTCGCGGCGGTGGGTGTTCTTGGGGCTAACGACGGCAAGGGGCGCGTGTACGTCTTCGAGCGCGACGGCGACAACTGGAACCGCATGGCAACGCTCGAAGGCGACGGGATGGAGGTCTGTCCGGCGGCCGACGAGGGGGCCGGGGCCGAGTCCGAGTCTCCTGGGTCTCCTGGGTCTCCTGAGTCTCCTGGGTCTCCTGAGTCTCCTGAGTCTCGCGCCGAGGCCTTCGGCACCTCGGTGGGGCTCGACGGTGACTGGCTGCTGGTCGGCGCTCCGGCTGCGCCCGACGATTTGTTTCTGCTGGCGGCGCTGGGTCTGAACCGACCTGACGGCGCGGTGTATGCCTTCAAGCGCGGTGCGGAGGGCTTCGAACGTACCGTCAAGCTGACGGTTCCTGGCGCTGCCGGAGCCAGCGGAGCGATATTCGGCTACAGCCTCGACGTTGTCGGCGACCGCGCGATCATCGGCGCCGTCGGGGCCGACAACATGACCGGCGCGGTGTACGGCTACGTAGACGTTCCCGACCAGGGTTGGACGTCGGGTGGACGCTTCGTCCGGTTCGACGCCCCCCCCGGCGTCGTTCTTCGGAGCATCGCTTGATTGGGGCGGCGACGAGTTCTTTGTTGGAGCGCCCGGCGCGGGCAACTTGGAAGGCCGCATTTACCGCTTCGCCCGTGGCCGCAACCGCGAGTGGTCGGTGGTTTCCAAGGTCGACACCGCCGGTTTGCAGTGGGGAACAGCCTACGGAGTGAGCGTTGCGGCCAACTCCGACTTTGTTGTGGCTGGCCTTCCCCGGCGATGACTTCGGCGCCGGTACCGCCGTCATCATGACGCGGCTCAACGGTGGATTCGATCGCGCCCGGGTGCTGAGCGCGCCGCGTGGCCTCGACGCCATCACCGGCGGCGTGCCGTGCGAGAACGGCCGCGCCGACATCTTCGAGTGCAACCAGGTGGACCTCATCGCCTACCTGCCGGTGCACGAGATGGGAGGCGATCGCGGTGTCACCACCAACGACATCTGGGGCTGGACCGACTCCGAGAGCGACAAGGAATACGCTATCGTCGGCATGCGCGACGGCACCTCATTCGTCGACGTCACCGACCCGTATCGTCCGGTCTTCGTTGGCAAGCTGCCGAAGTCCGCTCAGTCGCCGGCGAGCCTGTGGCGCGACATCAAGGTGCACTCTGACCACGCCTTCATCGTTGCCGACGCATCCGGCCCGCACGGAGTGCAGGTGTTCGACCTGACTCGCCTGCGCGAGTACTCCGGCCAGCCGTTACACCTCACCGAAGACGCGCACTACGGCCGCGTGGCGTCGTCGCACAACATCGCGATCAACGAGGACACCGCCTTCGCCTACGCGGTGGGCAACAGCTCCGGCGGCGAGACCTGCGGCGGCGCGTTGCACATGATCAACGTGGAAGATCCGCAAGACCCACAATTCGCCGGCTGCTTCGAGCCTCTCGTAGCCGCGGGGCGGCGACCGATGGGGACACACGACATCCAGTGCGAGAGCTACCACGGTCCCGACTCTCGCTACGATGGCAACGAGCTGTGCTTCAGCTCCGATGCCGTGGCGCTGCCGATCACCGACGTTACCGACAAGCGCAGTCCGAGCCTGCTGTCGTCATCGAGCTATCCGAATCTGGCCTATACCCACCAGGGCTGGCTCGACGAGGAGCACCGCTATTTCTACATGAACGACGAGGGCGACGAGGTGTCGGGACGCGGACGCTGGTGTGGGATGTCGAGGATCTCGAGGACTCCATCCTCGTGAGCGAGTACATCACCGACAGCACCGCCACCGACCACAACCTCCACATCGTCGGCGACCTGATGTACCAGTCGAACTACCGCAGTGGGCTACGAGTCGTCGACATTTCCGATCGCGAGAACCTCGAGGAGCTCGGCTTCTTCGACACCGTGCCGTGAGGAAACAACGATGGGATGGGCAACATCATCGCGGGCGCGATCGGCTCGTGGAGCAACTACCCGTTCTTCAAGAGCGGCGTGGTGGCGGTGACCTCCGGCAAAGAGGGGCTCTTTCTGCTCAAGGTAAAACGGGCGGGTGATCGCCCGTAGCGGGTCAGGGCTCAGAACAAGGTCGGGGTCAATGCGCGCGTCCCGACGACGCCTTGGCCTTGCTCGATGAGCACGAGCTGCCCCGCGGTGACCTGGTTGATGCGCTCGGTCGATCCGTCCGGCCAGCGAACGTCGATCGACGCCGAGGTCGCTGCTCCCAGGCCGACGAACTGGTCGAGACTGTTCTGCGATAGGTAGGACGATCCGGCGCGCACCTCGAAGTGCTGCGGCGCCCCGCTGCGGCCTGGCTCCGAGCCCTCGGCTGCTTGCAGCGGAACGACTCGAAGGCGGGCGCCGACGGCGTCGCGGTTGGAGGCTCTGCCTCGCAGCCTGACCACGATCCGCTCGCCAGGCTGCTGGGTGCGATTCATCATCAGCTGCATCGAAGCGTCGAGGCTGACGATCGCGATGTCGGGGAGGCCGTCGTCGTTGGCGTCGCCCACGGCGAGCCCACGCGAGGTTTGGTTGCGCATGAGGGCCTCTCCGGTATCGAGCGAGACGTCACGGAACAGGGCCTCGGTGACAGGCTGGGTCTCCGCCGTCGCCTCGTCGTTGGCGCCAGGTTGTGCGCGTCGCTGCGCCAGGAGGCTCTCGAAAACCTGGTTGGGTTGCGCGAAGTTGTCGAGGCGCGGCTGCACGTGTCCGTTGGCGATCACCATATCGGCGTCGCCGTCGGCGTCGAGGTCGGGCAGCGCAACGCCGAATGCGAGCCGCTCGAGCGAGGGCTCGCCAACACCCAGCTCGAAGGAAGCGTCGTCGTACAGGTCGAGCTCGGAGCTGGCGACGGCCGCGTCGATCTTGTCGCTGGTGACGCCGCCGATGAACCAGATCCCGTCGTCGTTGGGATTGGATGTGTAGTCTTCACGCGCTATAGCCCCGGCCTGGTAAATGTTGTTGGTGTCGCCCTGGTAGTTGGTGACGACGATCTCGGCGCGGCCGTCGCCGTCGAGGTCCTGGAAGTCGACGCCCATGCTGGCGCCGGGGTAGCCGTTGCGGTTCGCCGCAGTGCCGGTGAACAGCGCCGATTCCTCCAGCCGCCACCCGCCACTGCCAATCATGTTGACGTGCAGGAAGTTGGGCGTGATGTCGTTGGCGACGTAGATGTCGAGGCGGCCGTCCAGATTGATGTCGCTCATCGCCACTGCCAGACCGTTGCCCCACGTGCCGCCGATTTCCGAAACGATCGCCTCCTCGCCCTGGTCGGCGAAGGTCTGGCCGTCGACGTTGCGCAGCAGCTGATCTTGCGAAGGCGGGCTGTCGTCGGGCGGGCAGTACTGCGACGTGCCGCACTGCGGCCGCCGGTGCAGCGGATAGCGGACGTAGTTGGCGATGAACGCGTCGAGGAAGCCGTCGTTGTCGAGGTCGCCCCACGCCGAGCTCGTCGCCCAGCCGGTGCTGACGAGGCCGGCTGCCAGGGTGACGTCGGAGAACGTCCCGTCGCCGTTGTTGCGGTAGAGCACCAGTGTGTCGAAGTTGGTCACCAGCAGGTCGCTCCAACCGTCGTTGTCGAAGTCGGCGGAGCTGGCGCCCATGCCGTAGCCGGTATTACCGGGCGCAGCGTCGCGGACGAGGTCGAAGGACGTGTTGGTTGTTGCGCCGTCGTTTCGCCTGCCGCCTCGGCGTCCTCTGCGGGACAGGGCGTTGTCGCCCTCGTGGCGCCGCGCGTTGCGGGGTCCGATCATCTCCGGATCGGGGCGTTCGAAGGGCGTCGCCGCCCGTAGCGACGCGGCCTGGTCGGCGAACGTGTTGGGTCCGCTGTCGACGAGGTAGAGATCCGAACGCCCGTCGCGGTCGAAGTCGAGCCAAACGGCACCGCCGCCCATGATCTCGGGGAGGAACGCTGCCTCCGAGATGTTGGCATGATGCCGAAAGCGGATTCCCAGCTCTCGCGAAACATCTTCGAAGCGAATGCGCGTGCCAGGCTCGCCGTCGTCGGAGCCGCCGGCGTTGGTGGCGCGATCCAGAAGATCGCGCCGAGCACCAGCACCAGCCCGGCTCTCGCACGCTGGAGTTTCTGTGGGAGGTGCCCCATGTCAGCCTCCACTAGGGACCAGGGTGGCGAGAATACGCGCCGCGGGCGATAGCGGCCGAGGGGCGTGATTGTCGCATACGGCGGCGTGTCCGGCTGTGGTCGTCTAAGCTGACCACCACGCTTCTGAAACCGTCTTCCGGCGCTAACGAGATGAGTCACAAACCGTCAATGCAGTCATCCAGATCATCCGCAGTCGCGCACCGCGACACGCCCGCTAGCCGATCGGCCAGCAGCTGGTTGGCCACCGCCTGCGCGCTCGTGCCGCTGGTGATCCTGCTCGGGGGAGCGACGGCGCTGGTTCCGGCCGCTTCCGACGAGGCGAAGTTCGAGCGACGCGTTTACTCCTTCGAGGTGCTCGACGAGGCGGGACAGCCGTACGTGCACCCGTTCCTGGGTGGTTTCAACGTGCCGCGTCCGCAGCTCGCCGACATCGACGGTGACCAGGACCTGGATCTGTTCGTCCAGGAGTACTCGGGCGAGGTGATGTTTTTCGAGAATGTCGGCAGCGCTGAGCAGGCGGAGCTGGTGTGGCGATCCGACCGCTACCAGGATCTCGACATCGGTGAGTGGTACCTGCTCGTCGACGTTGACGACGACGGCGATCTCGATCTTCTTGGCGAGGAGCGCTTCAGCCGCATCCGCTACTTCCGCAACGACGGCAGCGCTACCGAGCCGCGGTTGGCGCTGACTCGCGAGAAGCTCCTCGATGTTGACGGCGAGGAGATGTTCTCCGATCGTCAGAATATTCCGAAGCTCGCCGACCTCGACTGCGACGGCAATCTCGACCTGCTGGTCGGTCGCGTTGAGGGCATCATCACTCGCTTCGAAGTTGCGCGCATGGATGAGGGCGGGATCCCGGTTTTCCGCCACGTGGTCGACCGCTTCGAGAACATCGAGATCATCGGTCAGAATCTGCAAGTCAACCCGCAGGCTCGGCAACAGGACGCCGGCGCTCTGACCGCCGCGGCGGCGAGCCCACGAGTCGAGAACACGCGGTACAAAAGGCGGCCGTCGCTCGAGCGCGGCACGCTGCACGGCGCCAACACGATGGCGCTCGAGGACATCGACAACGATGGCGACCTCGACCTGTTCTGGGGCGACTTCTTCGAGGCTGGCCTGCTGTTGATCGAAAACCGCGGCTCCTGTCGCACACCCTCGATGCGTGCAGAGCCCGAATCGTTCCCGCGCAACACCCCCGTGGTCACCAGTGGCTACAACGCCCCGGCGTTCGGCGACCTCGACGGCGACGGTGACCTCGATTTGCTGGTTGGCGTTCTCGGCGGAGCGTTCAACCCGAACAACTCCACGATCGACAACTTTCTGATGCTCGAGAATCGCGGAGCACAGCGCTTCACCGAACGCAGCCGCCGCTTCGTGTCGCAGATTGATGTCGGCAGCGACAGCTACCCGGCGTTCACCGACGTTGATGGCGACGGCGACCTCGACCTGTTCCTGGGCAACAAGATCGAGCCCGGCGACACCAAGGCCGGACGATTGTTCTTCTTCGAGAACGTCGGCAGCGCCAGCGAGCCGCGGTTGCAGGAACGCGGCGCCGTGGAGGGCTTCGACACCGTGTACCATCACTCGCCGGCCTTCGCGGACCTCGATGCCGACGGCGACATCGACATCCTTCTGGGTACCTGGGACGACGAATTGCAGTACCTCGTCAATCGCGTGGACGGCAACTCTGGCGGCGCCAAGTGGCAGTGGGAGGTTGCCGATCCGGAGATCGCCAAGCTGAGCCGCGGCCGTAACGCAACGCCCACGCTCGGCGACATCGACGGTGACGGCGACTACGACCTCTTCGTCGGCGAGTCTTCGGGCGAGATCAACTTCTACCGCAACGTTGGCAGCGCACAGCAGCCGAGCTTCGAGCTCGTTGCCGACAAGTTCGAGGTGGGGGGCGAAATACTCGATGCCGGGCGCCGCAGCGTTCCGGCCCTGGCCGATATCGATGGCGACGGCGACCTCGATCTCCTGGTCGGCTCGGAGTCCGAGGGCGTTCTGCTGATACGCAACGTGGGTAGCGTCACCGAGCCGAGCTTCGAGATGGACGGGACTCTCGACATTCCCATGCGACCGATGACAACACCGGCGCTTGTCGATATCGATGGCGATGGCGACCTGGATCTGTTCAGCGGGGGCATCGCCGGTGGACTGACGTTCCACGAAAACACGGCGGGCTCTCGACGCTAGTGCGACGGCGATCGATCCTGCTGATCGCGCAGGGCTCGTCTGCCCTCGTGGTCGTGGCTCTGGTTGCTGCTGCCGTAGCCTCCACGGGCGCACAGGAGAGCGAGCCTCGTGTTGCTCGCGAGCGTCTGCGCGTCGTTTCGTACAACATTCGCCATGGCGCCGGGATGGACGGGCGCGTTGATCTCGATCGCATCGCCGAGGTCATCACCCGCCTGCGGCCCGATCTCGTTGCGCTTCAGGAAATCGATCGGGGCACCGAACGCACCGACCGTGTCGACCAGGCGGTGGCGCTGGGACGGGCAAGCGGCCTCGAGGCCCGGTTCGGGGCGTTCATGTCGTATCAAGGCGGCGAGTACGGCATGGCCGTCCTGTCGCGCTGGCCGATACTCGAGACTCGTAACCATCGATTGCCCGATGGCGACGAGCCACGCACCGCGCTGACCGTAGCCGTACGCTCGCCGCGTGGCACCGAGCTCGTGTTCGGCGGGATTCATCTCTATCGAACCGAGGCCGAGCGGTTGGCTCAGGCGCAGCAGCTGTTCGATGCGCTCGCCGACGAGTCGCGGCCATTGATACTCGCCGGTGACTTCAACTCGCGCCCCGGCTCCCCCGTGCTCGACCTTCTCGCCCGCCGCTGGTCGATTCTCGACAAGGGAGCCGATCGGCTAACGTTCCCGTCGGACGCTCCGGACCGCGAGATCGATTTCGTGATGCTGGCGCCGCAAAGCCGTTTCCGTGTTGTCGCGCAGCGTGTCGTCGACGAGCCGGTGGCGTCGGATCATCGGCCGCTGTTCGTCGAGCTCGAGCTGCAATGACGGTGCGAGGGCTTTCGAGCTCCAGGAGGATGGGGCGGTGAGCGGTCAGGAAGGCGAAATGCTTCCACTCGATGACAATCTCGAGATGCGGCGCGAGCTGTTCTTTTCGCGTGGCGGGCCGTATGCCGATCTGCTGCGATCGAACGTTCTCTTGCATCGTGAGGCCGCCGACTCAGTCGCCAGGATCATCTCCGAACGGCTCGACGCTCCGAGGCGGCCGTCGCGCATTCTCCGCTGGCTCGACCTGGGGTGCGGCGGGCTGCCGGTGACTCCAGGCGAGGTGATGGCGCGGCATTCCGAGCGGCGTTTCAGCTACGTCGGTGTTGACATCAACCCCGACCAGATCGCCCTCGCGCGCCAGTTTCCGTTCTCCGAGAACGTCGTCGAGGTTGAGCTCGTCGCGGGCAGTGGATGGGATCTCGATCATCTTTCGGGGCGACTGCCGTTCGACGTGGTGTACGTGGGTCTCAACTGGCACCACGGGACACCGGAGGAGATCTGGTTTCTTGCCAGCGCGGTACGCGCGCTGCTCGCTACCGACGGCCTACTGGTGAATCACGACTGCCTGCGACCTCAGGAGCACCAGCTCTTGCGGCGCCCCCCAGCGCTCGATGGCGACCCAGCGCAGCCCACAGCCCTCGTCGCTCCTGAAACCCTGGCTCTGTCGAATGTCCCGGCCTTCGGGTTTGCCGCCGACACGCGCGCGACAACGCCAGAATGGAAGCTCGAGCTCATCGAGCGGCTCACGGGGGGCTTCGTGGATCGCGGTGGCGGTCGGGAGGGCGCCGACGAGATCGTCCGTCACATGCATCGTCGCGACTTCCCGGTTTCAGCTGCGGAGCTGCGAGTCGTGCTCGAGTCAGCGAGCTACGAAGTCGAGCAGTCGTCCTACGATCGGCCGGACGAGCCGCTCGACCCCTACCTGCGCCTCACCGTTGCTGCTTCGAGCCCGTAGCTTCTCGTGTCCCGAGGATCTCCCTCGCCTGTTACGCTGCCGCGGAGGCGTGAATTGTGACGACTACGCGGCCGATTGCGTCTTCTCCATTCAATTGACCGGCCGGTGACTGACCGGCTTACAAGGGCGAACGACGGCGACCATGAAGGTTTGTCGTGTGGCGATGTTGACGGTGATGACCTCGACCGCGCTCCTCGCCCCGGCTTGCGCTCCGGGGCAGTCGCCGCTGGACTCGGGGTCCGCGACACCAACGGTCTCGGAGGAGCCAGCCGCGGCGCCCGCCGCCGAGCGGCGGCAGCGCACGCGCGTTGCGGAGCAGACGTTCGAGGTGGTGAACGAGTACCCGCATGACGCCAGCGCTTTTACACAAGGGCTGGTGATGGTCGATGGCGCGCTCTACGAGGGGACGGGGCGTTACGGATCGTCGGGCGTTCGGCGCGTGGATCTGGCTACCGGTCGGGTGCAGCAGGAAACCCCGTTGCCACGGCAGCTGTTCGGCGAAGGGATCGCGATCATGGAGGGTCGCGTCTACCAGCTCACCTGGAAGTCGGGGTCGGGGTTCGTGTACACGCTCGACTCGCTGGCCCCGGTGGGCAGCTTCGAGTACGCCACCGAGGGTTGGGGGCTGACGCACGACGGCCGCCACCTGATCATGAGCGACGGCAGCGCGGAGCTGTTCTTCCTCGATCCGCGGAGCTTTGAGCGCGTCGACCGCATCGAGGTGACCGACACGAGCGGGCCGGTTCGCAGCCTGAATGAGCTCGAGGTGATCGACGGCGAGATTTGGGCCAACGTCTGGCAGAGCGATGTCATTGTGCGCATCGACCCACGCTCGGGAAACGTGGTGGGTCGTATCGACATGTCGGGCCTGTACCCAGAACGACCTGCTTCCATCGACGCGGTGTTGAACGGAATCGCCTACGATGCCGAGCGCAAACGAGTTTTCGTGACCGGCAAGCTGTGGTCGAAGCTCTTCGAGATCCGCGCCGTCGACCGCTGACGCCCGGCGGTATCGTCCACACGTACGATTCCGTTGCGTCGGCGATGCTGTTGGCGTAGCCTTCCGATCCGGCCTGGGGCCTTGCATGCGAGTGAGGATGTCGGATGAACAGAGCAGGTTTGCTGATCGTCGCGGTCTTGGCGCTGGCGGTGCTGGCGTTCTTCTGCATTCGTGGGCACGCCCCGGGCATCGAGGCCGAGATCGGGCAACGCAGCAACGAGGCGCTGGCCGCCGCCGGGATCGACTGGGCCACGGCAACTGCTGACGGCCAGAACCTGACGCTCGAAGGAATCACCGCGAGCGAGGACGACAAGACTCGCGTCCGCCAGGTCGTCGGGGCGGTGTGGGGCGTGGCATCTGTGGCCAACGGAATCCGCGTCGTGGCCTCGCCGCTCGAAGCCGCCAAGCTCACCGGCGGCTATTGGATGGCGCTCGACTACGACGGATCGAGCGCTCGCCTGAGTGGCGTCACTCCCGATGAGCCGGTGCGTACGGCCATCCGAGAGCTGCTCGCGAACGTTTTCGGCGCCGAGCGTGTCGCAGGTGACCTCGAAATCGCGGCAGGGGCTCCCGCCGGCTGGGAGGCCGCGGCGGCAGCGGCGTTGGGCGCGCTCGGTGGGGCCGATCGCGCCACCGCCACGATCATCGACACCACAGTCACGGTTGCGGGCGAGGTCTCCTCTGCGGCTCAGCGCGACGAGCTCGCGGCGGCGATTCGCGGCGCATTGCCTGCCGGATACGCTGCGGAGATCGACCTGTCGGTTGCTGTCGCGGCGGCGGAGACAACGGCGACGGCATCGGCGGCGTGTGTTCGGCAGATTGAGGGGCTGGTCAACGACCGCCACATTCTGTTCGACAACGGCAGCCGTCGTTTGAGAACCGAGTCGCGGCGCTTCCTGGCGGAGCTGGCCGAACAGGCCGCTGGATGTCCTGGCGTGCGCCTGCAGATCAACGGTTATACCGACTCGAGCGGCCCATCGCAGTTGAACATGACGCTCAGTGAACGCCGAGTCGCCGTGGTGTCGGAAGCGCTGACCGCGGCGGGCCTTGCCTTCGACCGCGTTGCTACGGTTGCCTACGGCGAGGAACAGCCCACCGCCAGCAATGGCTCTACACCGGGTCGCCGCGCCAACCGTCGCGTGGAGATCGCGGTACGACGCTAGCGCTCCAGGTCCCCGGTCGCTGCCGTGGGGTGGTTGCCGAGCATGTCGATGGGTGTGCGAGCGTGGTCGAGATTTCCACCGTGACTAGCTTCGGGCGGGCGCCAAGAGGTCATTGAGCACCGCTCCCGCGAGGTGCTCCGTGGGCCGTCGGTCGCGTCGAAACAGGCGTGCTCCGCCGCACCCTTCCAGTGTGAGCTCTCCCTGGCGTAGTCGCAGCACCGCCCCTTCTCGCAGCCCGATCACAGCCGGGTTGTTGAAGACGTGGAACTCTTTGATGCGCGTTTCTCGGGTTTCGCCCACGTGCTTGGACTCAGGGTCGGGGTCGATGTAGTGCGGGTTGATGTTGAACGGCACCAGCGCGAGTGCGTCGAGCGACGGTGGGTGCGCGATCGGCATGTCGTTGGTGGTTCCAATCGACATCCCGGCAACGTTGGATCCGGCGCTGGCGCCTCGTGCCAGTTCGGTGTAGGCGGCGTGGCTCACGCCGCTTGGTCGGGCGTACGGGACGAACAGCAGCCTGCCGACACCTCGCAGGTGCTCGCGGACGTGTTCTTCGGCGTAATCCAGATAGCTCGAGCCGTGCACGGTCGACGTGCTCAGCAGGAGCAGTCGTGCGTCAGCGGACGAGCTCGGCTGGTTGTCGATCGGGGCGGCGGAGGCGGCCGAGCCGGTGGGGGTTGGCCCGAAGGAGCCCCTGGCTCAATGCAGCCCCTCGCACGCGGCGAGCATATCGGCGGGAGCGGCGAACGCCAGAAACTGGGTGATCTGGAGGTCGGCGTTGAAGTTGTTGTCACTCACCAGGAGCAGCGTCCGTCTGCCGTCGGGTAGCGACGGTCCGAAACCGATTCCCTCCAGGTTGTCGAGTCGGATATCCACCTCGGCGAGGTCAAGCAGCAGAACCTTCCGCACCGGCACGGGATGTTGCGGCGGAGACGCTGCGCCTGCCGCGGTCAAAGATTCGAGCGAGCTGATGTCGTCGGCATCCTCGATGCACGAGCAGTAGAGTTGGGCGTGAAAGCCGATGCCGGCGGCGAACGAGCGCTCCAGGGTCACCATGTGCTGATCGTCGATCGCCGCCAGATCGGCGAGGCCGGCGGAGTTGAACGCGAGGGGTCGCGAACGCTCGAGCCCGATCGGGCTCACCTCATACAGGTACTCCGACACCGCCTGGCCCGACTCTCGATCGAACACCAGCAAACGCGACGGACTCGAAACCGAGCGACCGGCCTCCGGTCCGTCCTGCGCCAGGGCGTTCTCGGTTGCCGTGAAAACGTAGCGTCCGCTCGGCGATATGGAGAGACTCTCGAACGCCATGTTGCGGCGCACGCCAGCAGTGCCTCCCGCTTTCGGCAGAAACTTGGTCGGTAGCTCGAACCTCCGGAGCAGCCGCCCATCGGCTGCTTGCTGCGCCACGAACGGCGGGATGAGCGCCGCCGCTTCGCCTTCCGACGCGAGATAGAGCGTGCTGTCGGGTCCCAGCGCGATTCCTTCCAGATCGAATGTCTCGGCGACCAGCGGGCGGCCGTTGTCGCCGAGCACTGCGGTCCAGCCTCGAAGCTCGACATCGCCCGGATCGAGCGTGCCGTCGTCGAGGTTGATCTGCAGCAGGTAGATCCGCCCCGGACCGTGCGTGCCACGATCGTCGGAGACCACGAAGTAGCGATCGTCGCCGGCAAAGGTGATTCCGGAGAGCCCGCCGACCTCGGTGCCTTCGAGTTGGGTTGCGGAGGGGATCGTGTCTTCGCCAATGAACTCCAGAACGCCGTAGGAGCGCATTGCGCGGCGAATACGCTCGGGGTCCGTGGGCCTGCCGGCGCGCCGGCTGGCGTCGTCGCCAGCTGCCGCGGATATCGAGTCGGGGTTGTGGCCGAGTGGCGGCTCGGCAACCGGGGGCTCCCCGCTCGAGCAGGCAGAACAAGCCGCCGCGAGCAGCGTCGCTCCGACCCTTGTTTTGCGTCCCATCACGTATCCTTGCCTACCGTTCGAGCTTATCCTGAACCGGCCCTGCGCGAGGTGATGAGTGAACGAGAAACGTGAGTGGTGGTCAACTCGCTGGGTGATCGTAAGCACGATCGTCGCCTCGAGTCTGCCGGTGCTGCTCGCCGCCAGCCTCAGCCCCGCAGACGCACGGGCGGTGTCGCAGGCGCGCGCGGCGAACCCCGGCTCTTTGTTGCTCGATCCTGACCACGCCGAGTGGTCGCGACAGGCGCCCGATCGATTTCGAGCGCTCCTCGAGACCAGCAAGGGCGATGTCACGATCGAGGTGCAGCGGGCGCAGGCGCCGATTGGGGCCGATCGCTTCTACAACCTGATTCGACTCGGGTTCTACGACGACTCCCGCTTCTATCGTTTGCGCGAGCGTTTTATCGCTCAGTTCGGCTTGCCCGGCAACCCCGCTGTTACCGCCGCCTGGCGCGGCCGAGCGTTGCGCGACGACCCCGTAGCGGCGACCAACGCACGCGGCAGCTTCTCCTACGCGATGACCGGCCCCGACACTCGTACCACTCAGATTTACTTCAACCTGGTCGACAATCCGGAGCTCGACGAGCAGGGCTTCGCACCGCTGGGGCGTGTGATCGAAGGGATGGATGTGCTCGACTCTCTCCACGCCGGATACGGCGAATCGGCCGGCGGTGGTATGCGGCTGGGCAAGCAGGCACGCATGATCGCCGGCGGCAATGCGCATCTCGATGCTTCGTTTCCGCTGCTCGATCGGATCTTGCGTATCCGATTGGTCGCGCCGGAGTAGATCGGTAATGGAGCGGCGTCGAGACGAGAATAGATCTCGTGGATGGGTCAAAACGCTGTCGCTCGTCATTGCGCTGACGCACTTCGTCCCCGCCAGGTTGCTCTGAACGGCCCGCGATGGTGGATAATGTCTGTGACCTCTCAACTCCCCCCATCGGAGAAGCATGCATATGCGCAAATGCTCGCTGTTCGTCGCGGTCGTGGCGGTTGTGCTCGCAGTTGGGTTGACGGCAGCCTACGCGAGTCACCAGACCAGCCGCGAGATCGAAGTCAAGCTCATGAAGGTGGGCGAGAAGGGCAAGACGCTCAAGAACAACGGCAAGGAGCACTCCTTCACCCTCAAGGATCTGTCGGACGGCAAGACCGAGTACTGGATCAAGAAGGACAAGAAGGCCTATCTCGTTCAGATGGTGCGTGACGACATCGTGACGCTTGCTGGTGGCGAGACGATCACCGTCTTGGTTCTCCCGGCGATGGAGGTCGATACTTCCGACGACTCCGACGCCATTGCCGGCCTCGTGGCGATGACGAGCCTGCCCGAGGACGCTCCGACGTGGAACATCACGATGGAGCTGAAGGAAAAGCGGACCGCACCGCGTCCGTCGATGCCTAGCGGCGGCGGCGGCGGCTGGTAGTCGCACCGCTGAGCCCTGACGCTTCGACCACGCGACGGCAACGCACCGCGCGGGCCTGAGCTCAGGGTGGCAACATCAGGGCCCCGTGTCTTCGATCAAGGAAGGCGCGGGGCCCTCGCTTTATCGCGCGCGCACCGTCGCCGCCGGGGAGACACGGCTTTGAGGACCGGGATCAGCATCGTCGCCGGCGCGGTTGGAACGGTCGTCTCTTCGACGTTTGTGCTGGCCTTGGTATTCGCGGCGTTGGCCGCGGGCGGCTGCATGCGCTCGCAAGAGGAGCGCATCGGCCTCGCTCTGTGGGCCGAAGAAGAGGCGATGCTGCTCACCCATCCTGCCGGCGGCGAACCGCGCACACCGGAGGAGACGATCGCCAATACGGTCGCTCGCTTTGGAACCGAGCCCTATCGATTGCTGGCGCTCGATGGCCCGCGGCGGTACCTGGTGATGCTGCGGCACGCGTCGCGGGTGGTGCTTCTCGACGAAGGGCTCCAACTTCTCGACTCGATCCGGGTGCCGCGCTCACCTGTGGGGTGGGACCTGGTAGACGGACGACATCTGCTGGTTGTTGGCGAGCTCTCCGCCAACATCGGCGCCTACCACGTATCCGGTTCTGAGCTGCGTCATCTGTGGGATCTACCGCATGGCGGCGCGCGTGCGCGCGACCTGGTTCGAGTTGGCGATCATATCTACGCGCTGAACGATTTCGACGATTCGATGCAACGGCTCGAGCTTCCGGAGATGTCGATCGACGACCCGGCGGGAGGTCTCGCCGGAAACGTCGATGGAGCTACGAGCTACGAGCTCGGGTCGAGGCCTTTGCGGGTCCGCTCTCTGGCTGGACATCTGTTCGTCAACGAGCTGCTCGGCCACGCGCTCGTCGTGATTCCTCTCGTCGAGGGGGAACCGGAGCTCGGTCGTGCGATTCGCATCGAACACGACGGCCCCATCTGGTCGTTCGATGTACAGCACCACGACGACGGGTTTCTGGTGGTCGCCGGAGGCGTCGAGAATCGGCCTCTCGATCGCACAGGCGGTGAGTTCGGCTACGTCGACTCCTTCCTGTTCGCGTACCACGTGCCCCGGTTGGATGGCCGAGAGGTGGACTCTCGTTCCGGTTCAGAACCGCCCAACACGCGCGCAACGCTGCTCGCCGAGCTCAATCTCTCGGAGATTCCCATCGTCACGCCCAAGGCAATTCATCTGCTGAGCGAAGAGCAGAGCGCGGCCCATCCGGAATGCGAGCGCCTCCGCGTAACCGTTGGCTGCGCATGGGTCAGCGGCTTCGGCTCCGAAACTCTCGGGCTCTTCGCCGTTCGGCCGGATCGGCTCGATTTGTTAGAGGAGCTTGCGGTGCCAGCCGGGGTTACCGATTTCGTCGTCGAGTCCGAGCGCATCGTGGCGACGAGCACGCTGATCGATCGGGTCGTCACCGTGCCGCTGGCAGCTTCAACGTTCCGGACGCATCGCATTCGCATGCCCGACGCCCCCGAGCTCGGCGAGGCTCGCGACGCACACGCAGTCGACGTACGCCTTGGCGAGCAGCTCTTTTACACAACCCTCATGGCGCCCGACAATCGCACCGAGGGTGAGCTGTCGCGGTTTTCCTGTGAGACTTGCCACTTCGAGGGCGGCGTCGACGGCCGCACTCACTACACCGGCCGTGACGACGTCTTCGCCACCACCAAGACCCTCCGCGGCCTGGCCAACAACGTGCCGCTGTTCTCACGCGCGGGTGATTCGTCGCTCGCCGTGATGATCATGAACGAGTTTCGCGTCGCCAATCAGGAGCGCCAGGCCTTCTTCGATCTACCAGTCGACGATCACGCCTGGCTACGCGAGCTCGGCGACCTTCCCGATGTGCTCGCGCCCGCCGACCAACGCCGCGCCATGCTCGCCTTCTTCGTCGACAGCCCGCACCCGCCCAACCCTCAGATTGCCCAGGGTGCGACGCTGGGCGACGGCGCGCGCCGGGCGCTCACGGTTTTCCGCGATCGCTGCGCGAGCTGCCACCAGGCGGGCACCTCGACTCGTGACGCCGGGGAAGGCGTGGCGTTCGCCGAGTGGGCCGACTGGCTGCAGCTCGAGGGTCGAGACGCCGTCTGGGGCGCGGCTTCGATGACCAAGACCGGCATCGTTCCCTACATCTCGGCGCGCGGCGCCCGCGTACCGAGCCTGCGTCGCGTGTGGGACAAGCGACCCTACTTCACCAACGGCTCGGCGAGCTCCATGCGTGACCTGCTGGAGCGTTTCCGCTACCGAGGCGCGCGGGCCTGGCATCACTACGACGCATCCGCCGAGCGCGCTCGGGATCGGGATCGGCCGGAGGGCGGCGACCAGGAGCCGCTGATCCCGCTGCCGCCGCCCGCCGAGGGCGGCGTTTCCGATGGCCCCGTCGTCGCGCTGACCGCCGAGGAAGTCGATCTGCTCGAGGCGCTGCTGAGGCTCTTCTAGCGAAGGCGGGGCAGGGGTCCCCTTGTCGGCAATCCGAGCCGTGACCGTCTCACATAGCTGAGAGAGAACTGCTCGCACCAAGACCGTTGCGACGCTGCCACGCGCCCTAGCTGTCGTTCTTGGGTGCCTTGATCGTCGTTTATTGCGCTTTGATCATGTACATTTACCCAGAGATCCTGACGGCTGGCGAACTTCGGTTCGACTGGGACGCCTCGAATACCGACAAGCTCGCGAAGCATGGAGTCTGCGCTGGAGAGGCTGAGGAGATCTTCGGTCGTCACGATCGACTACGGGTATTTCGAGCCAGAGCGGTCGGCGAGGAGCGCTTTCTCGCTTTGGGCCAGACGGGCGACGGGCGGCTCATCGCCGTGATTTTGGACGAGCCGCGACCGCAAGATCCGAGTGATCTCGGCGCGACCGATGAGTCGCAAAGAAAGGAGGTTCTTCGAGTCATGAGCCCCGCGAAGGTCAAGCAGATTCCCGAGTTCGCTTCAGAGCAAGAAGAAGCCGAGTGGTGGGGTCGGCAGGCGGAGTGGCTGCCGTACTTCGACACACGAGAGCGTCCCGATGCCGCGCTACCCAGCGAAGCGAAGTCGACGGAGCGCGTCACAGTGCGAATGCCTGCCTGGCTGCTTGCGTCGATCAAGCTACTCGCGGCGGAGCAGGACGTGCCGTATCAGTCGCTCATGAAGCGCATGTTGGTGCGCCAGGTGGCTCAGCAGCGCTTCGAGATCGACCGCGCGCGCGGCTCGGCCTAGTTTTGGCGGCCGTCGAGCAGGTCGCTTCGCGATCGAGGCCGCTCAGGAAGAAGGCGCCCATCAGGGGGCTGAGTGGTCAGCCTCGATGCAGCCGATGTTCGTTTTGTGTAGTAAGCCGCCACGTCGGTGCGGGCAGGGAACCGGCTCTTGGATAACTGCTCCCGGACACTGCGGTCAAGAACCAACTCTCATCAATCGTGCGCCAGCTGCTGCTAGGCTGAGCGCCAGGCGTTGCAGCGTGCAGCGCAGACGAGTCGGCGAGAACTCGAGAAGGGAGTCGTGACAATGCGTAGAGCGGGTCGCTTGGCGGTCTATCTGGTAGCGGCGCTGGTTTGCTACTTCCTGTCGGCGATCACGATGGTGGGCGCCGGGATTACGTTCGTCGTGTTCCTTGTTCTCGGTGCCGCCTTCGAATTGTCGTTCTGGGTCGGGCTTCTGCGCCCGCTGCGCAGCCGCGAAGACACGCCAGCCCGGCGATGAATCGCAGATTCCTGGTGGCCGGGGCCATCTTGGGCGGGCTTACGCTGTTTGTCTGGCGCTCGTTGGCCAATGCCGCGGTCCCGTGGCCGGGGCCACCGGTCCAGGGCTTTCGCGGCAACGGCTCGGCCCAAGTCGAGCTGATCGACGCGATGCGGCCGTATGCGGCAGGCAACGGCATCTATTACAGCTCGTATGGCGTCTTTGCCGTGATGTCGGTGCTGCCCGATCGCTCCGACAAGGCGGCGGGGATCGGGTCACGGCTGGCGGGCGAGCTCGCTCTTGACATGGTGGTGGCGCTGGCGCTGGCGGCACTGTTGCAGGCGATCACGTGCAGCGCCGTGCTCGAGCGCGCCGGCGTGCTCGCCCTTGCCGGGCTTGCTGCCGCTCTCGTGACCTACGGCTCCGACACGATCGGGTACGGCTTTCCTCTGGCGTACGCTTTCGCGCGCGCGATGGAGTTGGTGGTCGGGTTCTTCCTTGCCGGATTGGTGCTGGCGTGGTTGGCCCAGAGGATGTCGCCGACCGAATCGTGACGCGCCGAGCTTTCACCTCCAGGCGCGCCCGTTAACTCGGTGGTTCAGGCGCGGAACCGGTCGGCGCTCGCCGCCGCCATCCACGGCTGCCAGCGCTCGGGCACCTCGCCGTCGTGGAGCAGCGTGCCCGGCTCGAGACACGGGTAGACGTCGCAGAACGGCTTGATGGTGAACGGGTCGACGCGGCGTAGAACATGCTGCGAGCCGATTTGCGTGGGGTGCTCGAGGCCCGCGGCGGCGACGAGCTCGAGGAAGGTGTGGATGGTGTCTCGGTGGTACGAGGCCACACGCTCGGCCTTGGTCGGCACGTGCAGCGCCTGCATGCGCGAGGGATCTTGCGTGGTCAGGCCCACCGGACAGCGGTTCGTGTTGCAAACCCGCGCCTGGATGCAGCCGAGCGCGAACATCATGCCGCGAGCCGAGTTGCAGAGGTCGGCTCCCAGAGCGATTGCCTTGAAGATGTGGAACGCGGTGCTGATCTTGCCTGCCGCGACAATGCGGATCCGATCGCGGACCCCGAACCCCACCAACGCGTTGTGCGCGAAGCGCAGTCCTTCACGCAGCGGCAGGCCGACCGAGTTGGAGAATTCGAGTGGTGCGGCGCCCGTGCCACCCTCTGAGCCGTCGATGGTGATGAAGTCGGGAGTGATACCGGTCTGCTCCATGGCGCGGCAAATCCCCAGAAACTCCGAGCGTCGGCCGACGCATAGCTTGAACCCGACCGGCTTGCCGCCCGACAGATCGCGCAGCCGTGCCAGGAACTCCAGCAGGCCGGTGGGCGAGTCGAAGGCGCTGTGGCCGGGCGGTGAGAGCACGTCCTGGCCCATCGGTACGCCGCGGATGCCGGCGCGATCTCTTCGGTGAGCTTGGCGGCCGGCAGGATGCCGCCATGCCCCGGCTTGGCGCCCTGCGAGAGCTTCAGCTCGACGGCTTTGACAGTGGGTCGCTGGGCGTTGTCGCGATACCGATCGGGGTCGAAGCCGCCATCGGCGGCGCGCGCCCCGAAGTAGCCGGTTCCTACCTGCCAAATCAGGTCGCCGCCCGGCTCGAGGTGGTACGGGCTGATGCCCCCTTCGCCGGTGTTGTGGGCGAAGCCACCACGCCGTGCCCCTTCGTTGAGAGCCATCACCGCGGTTTTCCCGAGAGACCCGAAGCTCATGGCTGAGATGTTGAGCCGCGAGGCGTCGTACGGTTGCGCGCAGTCGGGACCACCCATGCGCACACGAGGCTCCTCGTGCAGCGTTGCCGCGGGATCGATCGAGTGCGCCATCTGCTCGTAGCCTTCGCGCTCGACGTCGCGCTGCGTGCCGAACGGCACGGTGTCGAGCTGGCCTTTGGCGCGTTGGTAGATCTGCGAGCGGTGCTCCCGTGAGTAGGGAGCTCCGTCGATGTTGTTTTCTACGAAGTACTGCTGGATCTCCGGCCGGATCTCCTCCATCAGATAGCGCCCGTGACCGATTACCGGGAAGATTCGTAGCAGTGCGTGCTTGGTTTGGATGACGTCGTGCAGCCCGAGCAGAATGATCGGGACGATCACAGCGAGCAGCCAGATGGCTGGCGGCCACTGGCGGGCCGCCAGCACGACCAGCGCGGGCAGCAGAATCGAGCTCGTGAAGAAGATTCGTCGGACCATGGAGCCCAATGCATAACGTACGATCGGGTGCCAACGCAAAGCCCGGGCGCCCAACGGTGCAACCCACAACCCTGATTTCGCAGCCGGCCTGCGCTGCCGAGCCCGCCCGCATGGACAGTCGAGCGAACAGATGAGCAAGCGAGCCGACGTGGTCGTGGTTGGAGCGGGCGCCGTCGGCCTGTGTTGCGCATACTCGCTCCGGCGGCGCGGTGTTGACGTGATGGTTGTCGACAAGTCCGCACCGGGCAGTGGTTGCACGGAGGGAAACGCGGGCTGGATTGTACCGTCGCTAACCGCGCCGATGCCGTCGCCCGGGCTCGGTCTGACCGCTCTCCGCTGGCTGCTGCGCAGCGACAATCCGCTCTACATCGCGCCGCGCGCGCTACCCGAAACCGCAGGCTGGCTGTGGCGCTTCTGGCGGCACTGCAACGCGCGCGACCACCACCGTGGCCTCGAAGCCATGGCCGCGTTCGGTAACGGCACGATGGAGCTCTATGAACAGCTCGCCGGAGATGGTGTGGAGCTCGAGATCTACGAGCAGGGCCTGCTGTTCGCCTTCAAGAGCCAGCGCGAGCAGCGTGCCGAGATCGAGGAGCTCGAGTACTGGCGCGATCACGGTTATGCCGATCTCCAGTCGCTGTCGGGCGACGAAGCTCGACACCGTGAGCCTGAGCTGAACGATGCCGTGGTTGCGGGCCTGTTCATCGGTCCCGAGCGGCACGTGCGGCCCGAGAGCCTGACGCATGGCTTGGTGACCTGGCTGGGTCGCAATGGCGTCGAGGTGCTCGACAACCAAGAGGTTGTCGGCTACCGAGCCAACGGTCGTTGCGGCGGCAGGTTGCTGACCAGCGCCGGAGAGATCGAGGCCGGGGCGGTGGTGATTGCCGCGGGAGCCTGGTCGGGGAAAGTGTCCGAGCGCTTCGGGGCCTCGTTGCCCGTACAGGCAGGCAAGGGCTATTCCGTCACCTACGACGATCCGGAATGGACGATTCGAGCGCCGCTCTATCTCGGAGACTCGAAGGCGGCGGGCACCCCGTTCGCCGGCGCCCTGCGCTTTGGCGGCACGATGGAGCTGTCGGGTGTGAACGCGCGGCTCGATCGGCGCCGCTTTCGATCGCTGGAAATCGCCATCGCCGGCTACATGCGACGTCCGCCTGCCGGTGCGAGTGCCCGCGAATGGATGGGCATGCGCCCGCTCACCCCCGACGGGCTGCCACTCATCGGGCGGATCCCTCACAGCGGCGGCCCGGATCTGTGGGCGGCAGCTGGTCATGGCATGGTGGGAATCACGTTGGCGCCTTCCACCGGCGAGCTCCTGGCGGCGTTGCTGGTGGACGGCCGGGCTGATATCGATTGCGATCCATTCGCACCGAGCCGGTTCGCGTAGCCGCCGCCGAGAGCGCCATGTCCGGGCCTCCCGCGGATCGGACCGAGCTCATTACCGGTTCGTTCCGGCTTCCCTGTGCCCGTTGTGCGGCGACGTGATCTGCGCCGCGCCGACTCGAACCGTTTCGGGCGGCTACTCCGGGGCTATTCCCATTCAATCGTGCCGGGGGGCTTCGACGTCAGGTCGAGCGCCAGACCGGTGATGCCGGGCATCGAGAGGATGCCTTCGCGCAGCTCGGCGAGCAGCGCCAGCGGTAGCTCAACCGCCTCCGCCGTCATGGCACGCGCCGAGTGAACCGGGCGGACGACGACGAGCTCGCCTCCGCCGTTATCGTCGTTCGGCCCGAGATCGAGCGGTATCAGAACCGTCGGACACTGCCAGATGTCGTCGTAGAGGCCGTGACGCGCGAGCGCTTGCATAACGATGTCGTCGGCCGCGCGCAACAGGTCGAGTCTTTCGCGCGTCGCCGTCGCCGCAATCGGTTGTGCACCGGGCGGATGCGTGGGACCCAGGTTCCAGATGCAACGATTCAGCCCCGGGACCTCGGCGGTGATGACCGACATCGCTTCGATCAGCCGATCCCAGGCGATCTCGCCCGTCAGCAGCACGGGATGCTCATAGGCCCGGAGATCGGCTTTCACGCCAACCGAGCGGATCGGCAGCGCGAGTGCCTCGAGTCCGAACGTGGCGGCGACCTTCGCCAGCTGCGGCTCGAGCGCCTCGAACCCCTCGGTGTCGGGTGTGCCGTCGTCGCACAACAGGCGGACACCGAGACCGGGGCCGGGGAACGGGTGTCGCCACACGAGGTGATGGGGAATTCCCAGCTCCTCGCCGAGCTCGCGGACCTCCACCTTGTAGAGATCCGCCAGAGGCTCGACGACGCGGCCGGCGGCGATCATCTCCTCGATGAGTGGCACGCGGTTGTGGTGCGTCTTGATGGTGTCGGAGCGCTTGGTGCCGCCGGTTTCGATGGTGTCGGGGTAGATCGTCCCCTGGCCGAGCAGGTGGTCCTCGAGGCCGAGGCGCCTGGCGGCGTTCTCGAACACGGCGACGAAGGTGTCGCCGATGATGCGGCGCTTGTGCTCGGGCTCGATGGCGCCGGCGATGGCCTCGAGAAACACGTCGGAGGCGTCGACGAAGTGCAGGTTGGCGTCGAGCCCGAGATCGTCGAAGAGCTCGACCACCTGTCGGCTCTCGTTCTTGCGCATGAAGCCGTTGTCGATGTGCAGCAGGTGCAACCGCTCCGACCCGAGGGCTCGGCCGAGTAGCGCGGCGGCGACGGTGGAATCGACGCCGCCCGAGGCGAGCAGGAAGACCGAGCGGTCGCCAACCTGGCGCCGAATACGTTCGATTTCTTCGTCGACGTAGGTTTTCATCGACCAGGTGGGCTCGCAGCCACAAATCCGCAGCACGAAGTTGGCGATCATCTGGTCGCCGTGCACCGTGTGGTCGACCTCAGCGTGGTACTGGAAGCCGTAGCGCCGCAGCGAGTCGGAGGCAATCGCCGCAAAGCGGTGGTCGGGCTGGCCGTTGCTGCTCGAGCTGTAGCCGAGCTCGCGAAACTCGGGGCCAACCGAGGCGACCGAGTCGTAGTGGCTCATCCACACCTGCTCGGCGGGGCCGAGGCCCTCGAAGAGCGGGTGCTCCTCCATCAGGTGCAGCGTCGCCTTGCCCCATTCGCGGCCGCCATGGACGACGTCGCCACCGTAGTGCTTGGCAATCTCCTGATGGCCGAAGCAGAACCCGACGATCGGTACGTCGAGGTCGTAGATCTGCTTGTTGTAGTCGGAGTCTTCGCCGTGCGACGTCAGCGCCGGGCTGCCCGAGAGGATGATGCCCTTGTACGGCGCGAAGGCCTCGATTGGGTCTTCAGGCTGCCGGATCTCCGCGAGCACTCCCTGTCGACGCACCTTCGTGGCGATCAAGTGGGCGTACTGCCCACCGAAATCGACAACGGCGATGGCGTCGTGATCCATGGCTCTAGCGGCGACCGATTTGAGGTGGCGGGACGTTACCAGAACCCGCGACAACGCGTGAGTCGAGGCGAACCGAAACGACGTCGCGAGCCGCTCCGAACGACACCCGACGATCCACCGCACGCCCTGGCGTTGAGTGTCGGCGGTCTTGCCCCGGGTGGGATCTGTGACCGGACCTCGCCCGGCTGCTCAGCGCGAGGCCCGAATACGAAGATTCAGCAGCAGCGTGACGGAGGCCTCGGCGTCGTTCGCCGTGGCCAGATCGATATCGCCGTCGCCGTCGAAGTCTGCGGCCACCACCTGATGCGGCTGCTTCCCGACCTCAAACGAGGCCGCGGGCTCGAGCCGGCCCTCCCCGTCGTTGTCGAGCATGGTGATCTTGTTGGCGCCGTACTGAGCGATTGCGCAGTCCAGATCGCCGTCGCCGTCGAAGTCGCCGGCGGCGCCGGCCCACGGCGACTCCGCGAGCACCACGGTCTCGATCACCGACAGCGCACCGCCGTCGTTGTCGAGAACGAAGACCTCGCCGCTACCAGAGCTGGTCACCAGAACGTCGATGTCGCCGTCGGCGTCGAAATCGCCGGCAGCCGGGATGTGCTGCCCCTTGCCGAGCTGCAGCGCACCGTCGGGCGTGAACGTGCCGTGCCCGTCGTTGCGCAATGTGGTCAGCGTTGCCGCCATGAAGGTCGGGACCGCGAGGTCGAGGTCGCCATCGCCGTCGAGATCGGCGACGATCGGGCGCTCTGTACCGGGGCCGGTTGGCACCTGGCTCGTCTCCACGAAGCCTCCGCTGCCGGCGCCGTTATTGCGCAGAATCGACACGGTGCCGCCCGCAAAGTTCGAAACGATAGCATCGAAATCACCGTCTCCGTCGATGTCGGCGGCCACGATCGCGTGAGGCGAACCGCCCACCTCGATTGCCGGTCCGACGGTGAATCGCCCGGCGCCGTCGTTGATCAGGAAGACTGCCGCGTCGTCACCGGCCACCGCGATGGCAAGATCGAGGTCGCCGTCAGCGTCGATGTCGGTGGCGTCGATCGCCTCCGGTCGCGACGCCACACCCAGACGCGACGAAAGCGTAAACCCCGCCTCGCCGTCGTTGTGCAGCACCGTAACGGAGCTCGACGTCTGTTCCACGGTGGCGATGTCGATGTCGCCGTCGCCGTCGAGGTCGGCGGCCACCAGGTTGTAGGGCGGCGCCGGCGTGACGATGTCGCGACGCTCGAAACCGACGCCGGGCTGCTGAGCCGATGCCGTCGGTACGGCGACGAGCGGCGCGAGCAGCAGCCATCCGGCGCAGCGCCCACAGCGGCTTGGGCGCCACGGAGGTTGGCTGATGGCGTTATTGGCGGTTGCGAAGTGTTTCATCTTGTCAGCCTGCGGCGGGTTCATCGACAAACGAGGCGATCACCTCGGCCACGAAATCTCTGATACTCCAGGCTCGGCTGTCGGGCATGCGTCCTAGACGCACGACAACGAGCTCGTGGGAGGGCACGACCACCACCCACTGCCCGTCGAAGCCCGACAAGTAGAAGGCGTCGTCGGGTACATTCGGCCATGGGCGGTTCTGGGCAGAGAGGGGGCTGAGGGGCCGGCCGTCGGCGTTGAGCTCGCCGCGGTTGAGCCAGATCTGGGAGCCATAGTGCCCGTTCGGCGCGGCGGGCGCCGGGGTGGTGCTGTAGGTGACCCAGCCCTCGGGCAGGATCCGCGCACCGTTCCACACACCGTCGTTCAGGTAGAGCATGCCGAAACGAGCCCAGTCGCGTGCCGTTGCGTACCCGAACGACGACGCCACGAACGTGCCCGAGGGGTCGGTCTCGATCAACGCGCTGTGCATGCCGATTCGGTCGAACAGCTCGCGCCGCGCGAAGGTGAGGTAGTCGTCGTCGCTGGTGAACGATTCGCGGAGCACTCGCGATATCAGGTTGCTCGTCCCGCTGGAGTAGGCCCAGCGGGTGCCCGGCTCGGCCATCGCCGGTTGCACAGCGGCGACCGCCGCCGAATCCGGCGAGGAGAACAGCATCACGACGACGTCGGAGAGCAGATCGTTGGAGCTCTCCTGAAAGCCGAGGCCGCTGCTCATGTGCAGCAGGTTGGCGAGCGTGATCTGGCGGCGGGGATCCTTGGCGGACCATTCGCGAGCCGCAGCCGGAGCGTCGATCGCCAGCTTGCCTTGGCCTACGCGGATGCCGATCAGGGCGTTCAGGATGCTCTTGGTCATCGACCACCCGTGCTGCGGGGTGTCGGCGGTGAAGCCATCGCCATAACGCTCGGCGATGATCGAACCCCGGTGCACGACCAGCAGCGCACGGGTGTCGCGTGGCCGCTCGGGGTCGGGTTCGAGGAAGGCCTCCTCCACGGCCTGCGCCAGGCGGTTTGCGGCGCTTGTGTCCGACGGTACTGCGCTCTCTGCGCTCTCTGCGCGATCGGACGCGATCACGCCGGTCGTCGGTTTCTGGGCCGTGCCCTCGGAGGGCCAATCGGACGGTGGTGGCGGTGTGGTCGGACTCCAGTCCGGCGCCACGGACCTCAGCTCCTCCGGAGTGATGCCGATTGCCAGACTGCAGCCGAGCCCGTCGCGAAACACCGCGGTCCGCTTTACCAGGCCGCCGAGCAGCGAAACGGTCACCTGCCGCGAGCGCTGGTCGATGTCGGTGTCGAGGGCCATCAGCTCGGGGAGCAGGTCGGCCCGCTCGACGTCGGCGGCGTCCCTGCCGCCGACGAAGACCCCCGAGCACATCATCTTGGCCTTGATGCCGGCTGCCACCGCGGCGAATCGCCACGTGCGCAGGGCAGGGCGGGCTGCGGCGATGCTGGCGACACCAACGACGATGGCACCGACGATCAGTCCCGTGCGTGTGCGCTTGGTCAGCGATCTGTCTCCGAGCTCGAGAGCGGTATCCGATACGCCCGCATGCTAACTCCAAGCCGCCGCCCACGGAGTTCCTACCCGGCGCCTCCAGAGCGGCCTGGGGTGCAGTAGGCTCGTCGCACTGACCGTTTGCCCCCGGACGAGGGATTCCCACGATGACCACGATGCCGCCACGCGTAAGCCCAACGTCGGTACAG
Source organism: Acidobacteriota bacterium (assembly GCA_963666215.2). Taxonomy (GTDB): domain Bacteria; phylum Acidobacteriota; class UBA890; order UBA890; family WLXD01. Next base: position 941,819 of record CAXWPL010000005.1, on the reverse strand, counting down.
CGGGGTTTCGCCGTCGCCGGTCGATTCTGCGCGGGCGCATGTGCGCTCGGGGCTGTTCTGGGAGCTGTCGATTCGGCGGCGCAGCAGCCGAGTTATACGAACGGGTTGTACGCTGAGCTGCAAACGAGCCGTGGTCTCATCGTGATTGCGCTCGACGCGGAGCGCGCGCCGGTGACCGTGTCGAGTTTCGTCGGTTTGGCCGAAGGCAGCGTCGCCAACGACGCCTTCGGACCTGGCGTGCCCTACTTCGATGGCACGACCTTCCATCGGGTCGTGCCGGGTCACGTCGTCCAGGGCGGGACTCCACGCAGCGAGCAGGCCCGGGATCCCGGGTACGCCTTCCCCAACGAGATCCACCCCGAGCTGACGCACGGTCGTGCCGGGATGGTGGGTATGGCCAACGGTGGTCCGCACACCAACGCGAGTCAGTTCTACGTCACCCTCGGCGACCGCTCGTATCTGGACGGCAACTACACGGTGTTTGGCGAGGTGGTGGTCGGACTCGATGTGGTCGAGGCGATCGTTCAGGACGACGCCATCGAGAGCGTACGTATCGTTCGTGTGGGGCCCCAGGCGCAGGCATTCCGGCCGACGACGGAATCGTTCCGCGAGCTCGTGGCCTCGGCGGAGGCAGGCGTGCGGCGCGACGACGAACGCCGTCGGCAGGCCGAGGAGAAGTTCGTTGCCGACAACTGGCCGGACGCGACCGTGTGGCCGAGCGGCCTGCGCACGCAGACGCTTGCCGAGGGCGTGGATGGCGCGGCGAGCGAGGCTGGGGGAGTGGCGGCCGCAGGCGGCGATGCGTGGGTGCGCTACACCGGCCGGACACTGGGCGGCCGGCGTTTCGCGAGCGCCGGTCAGCGAGGCGAGCCTGGCCCCGGTGAAGCTCCAGTAAGGTTTCGGGTTGTTCGTGGCGAAGAGAACGTCAACGCCGGATTCACCGAGGTGCTCTCGAGCATGAGGCCAGGAGACCGCCGAGTGGCCATCGTGCCGGCCTCACTGGCGTACGGCGCCTCGGGTTTCTACGGCCGCGACGTGCCGGGCGAGCCTCGGTTCGTGATCTCGCCAAACGAGATGCTCGTCTACCAGATCGAGATCGAGATCGAGGCCATTCCGTCGGGCGCGGCCCAGGAGGGTGCCCTCATCCCGAGAGACGCGCACCTCGGGCCGAGCGAGGCGGCAGCCACGAGCCCGGAATGGGAACGCTTCCGTGGGCCGAACGGGTCGGGCACCGCCGAGGCCGGACCGTTGCCCGAGCGCCTGGATCCGGCATCGAACGTGATCTGGAGCGTCACCGCGCCTGCCGGGCACTCGTCGCCGATTCTGAGCGACGATCGCCTGTTCATCACGGCGTTCGATGACGACAAGCTGCTGACGCTAGCGTACGACCGCGCTACGGGTGCCGAGCTGTGGCGCCGCGAGGCGCCGCGCGAGCGCGTCGAACGACTCGACTCGCGCAACAATCCCGCCGCGCCGAGCGCTGCGGTGGACGCAGATCGCGTGGTTGTTTTCTTTGCCGACTACGGCCTGATTGCCTACGACCACGACGGTATGGAGCTCTGGCGACAGCCTCTCGGACCCTTCGACAACCTCTACGGCATGGGCGCGTCGCCGCTGTTGCACGAGGGCGTGGTTTATCTCGTTTGCGATCAGCGTACGGACTCCTTCCTCGTCGCTCTCAACGCCGCCGACGGTGGCGTTGTCTGGCGAGTCGAACGCCCCGAAGCTGCAAGCTCCCACGCCACCCCGATCATCTACCAGCCGGTCGGACCCGACGGAGCGCCGGATCTTTCTAAAGACCCGCAGCTCCTCGTCGTGGGCTCCTTTCTGTTCAGTGGCTACTCGATGGCAACCGGCGAGCGTCTTTGGTGGACGCGCGGAATGATCCACGAGATGAAGTCGGTACCCGTGATCGCCGCCGGCGTGGTGTTCGTCAACGGCTACGGGTCGCCGCTCAACAATCCGGGCAACACGATGGAGATGGGGCCCTTTTCCGCGGCTCTCACAGAGAGCGATTCCGACGGCGACGGACTGCTCATCGCCGAAGAGCTGCCCGACGGCCGCGCCAAGCAGCGCTTTCGCATGAGCGATCTCGACCGCGATGGTTTTCTCAGCGACCGCGACTGGGATTACTTCCGTAACTCCATGGCAATGACCAACGGCATGTTCGCCATCCGACTTGGCGGCTCGGGAGACACCACTTCAACGAGCTTCCTGTGGCGTTACAGCCGCGCGGTGCCACAGCTTCCGTCGCCGGTGCACTACGGCGGCCGCCTCTACATGATCAACGACGGCGGAATCGTCACGATTCTCGACCCGGTCAGCGGCGAAAGCCTCGATCAAGGTCGTGTCGAAGGTGCCATCGACAGCTACTACGCTTCGCCGGTCGCAGCCGACGGCAAGATCGATCTCATCAGTGAGCTCGGCAAGACTGCGGTCCTGCGTCCCGGTCCCACGCTCGACGTGATCTCGGTGGGCGATCTCGACGATCTCGTTTACGCCACGCCCGCGATCGCCGACGGTCGGATTTACGTACGAACGCGCGGCACGCTCTACGCCTTCGGACTCCGCTAGAGAACCGAAGGCCCGGTTCTGTTTGTCGCCGGGCCGGCTTGCGCTACTTCAGTCGGTCGCGCAGCTGCGCATAGACGTCTCGCCGATGGCCCATCGCGATCACGATGATCTCGATTCGCTGCTGAACCACTCGATAGACGATTCGGAAGTCGCCCGTTCTCCAGGAGCGCAGTCCGCGAAGCGTGAGCTGCAGCGGCTTGCCGCGGAGCGGATCGACGCGCAACCGCTCGAGAGCGCGACGCACGCGTGCCCGTACCTGCGGGTCGAGCTTCTGAATCGAGCGCGCGGCGCTACTCGTGTACGGCAGCGTCCACGTCACGCCAGACCTCGTCGTGCTCCACGAGCTCACCGCGCTCAGCTTCCGCCAGGCCGGTTCGGACGGCGGCCGCTAGCTCCGGGTCTGCAAGAATCTCCAGCGTCTCGAGCAGTCCCTCGTACTCGTCCACCGAAAGCAGCATGCCGGCCGGCTTGCCCGACTTCGTGATGAGGACCCGTTCGCCCAGTTCGACGACATCGGTAATCAACTTCGCGAAGTGTGTCTTCGCGAACGACAGCGGGACAGTCGGCAAGTCTCTACACCTGGTGTGGGGCGCTTCGACGTAATAGGTCGAATTATAGACCAATAAAGCGACCTATTACGATCGGTACGCAGGGGCGACGCCGTTCGGCCACGGGAACAGCTTTTCGAGGTCCTGATTCGCCGCCAGAGCCGAGTAGAGGGCGGCGGAGGCGAGCGCGATGCCTCCCGGCCAGGCCAGGTGGCCCGCCGGCGTGATGCGCATTCGGGTGAACGCTCCGGGCTCTCGCCAGCCGGCGAACTCAGCGCGGGCGGCCAGCTGCCTGAGATCGAGCCAGCCCTCGGCGTTGTCGGAGTAGCGCAGCCAGATCCGATAGCCGCGACACGGTTGGGCCGCCATCAGCTCGGCGGCAAACAGTCGGTGCTCCACTCGCAGTGCGCTCATACAGTCCTCTCCCAATTCTTATGGAGCTCGCCCGGGGAAGGCCTGTTGTTGCGTGGTTCTGGTCGGGGGCGACGGAGCGCCCCCTTTAGTCGAGTTGGATGGCCACCGGCCGGCGATTTCCGGAAACTCGCCCGACCGGCTGTGAGTTCCGATGCCCGGAGGCTCGCCGCGGCGCGTCTGAAACGCCCCCCACTCGCTCAATCCAACCACCACCTCGCGAAGAACATCCTCCGCATCCCGATCGCCTATCGATCAGCTGGCGATTTCGGAGACGACGAGCGCGGTTTCCGGATCCTGGTAGACGATGCGGCCGTTGAAGATCGTCATCTGGCAGTCGAGATTCTCGAGGTCGGCTGTGGGAACCGAATAGAGATCTCGGTCCCAGATGGCGATGTCGGCGTACTTGCCGATTTCGATCGAGCCGATCTTGTCCTCGAGGAAGATCTGTCGCGCGCTCCAGATGGTGAACGAGCACAGCGCGGTGTGGATATCAACCGACTCGTCAGAGCCGAAAGGACTGCCGTCCGCCTTGGCGTTGTACACCCCGAGCAGGGGCTCGCGCGCTACCGACGACCAGTCGATGGCGCGGTCGCCAATCGAATGCACCGAGACGTGGATCCCGGCATTGTGAAACATGCGGATCTTGTCGCGCAACAGCTGCGGCTCAACGACGGGATAGCCAAAGTTGCCATCATCAAGGGCGTCGAAGCCAACGCTCCACGGATCGTGCAGCCATGCGGTTCGTGCACCGCCGCTGCCGTCGATGTAGAGCTTGATGCCGCCGGAGATGAGGTGATCGTCGCCGGTCGACAAGTACGGCTTGTTGAACGGCCCGATGCGCTCGACGAGCTCGGCAGCGTCGTGCAGGTCGCCGCCGCCCTGCCACAGCGCGAATACGCGTACAGATAGCGCTCCGGCAGCGAGAACGTCCTGATAGGCACTCCACACTCCGGCGCCAATACCAGGGTCCTTCAACCCCGTCATGCCCTCTTCGTTGAACGCGGCGGCAAGCTGTCGCATGCCGTTGCGCACCTGCTCAGGCGAGCTCGCCGGGATCAGTCGACTGACCAGGCGCTGCGCCGACTCCTTGAGCACCCCCGTCGGATTGCCTTCGGCGTCGCGATTGATCGTGCCGCCGGGCGGGTCGGCGGTGGCGCGGGTGATGCCGGCTATCTCGAGGGCACGGCTGTTGGCCACGCCGTAGTGGCCCATCGTGTGGCTCAGCCAGACGGGATGCCGTCGCGACCAGGCGACGTAGGGCCTGCTTCGGGGCGCTCATCGGCGTGGTCGCCCCAATATTCGCAGTGTGTGTCGCCCCAGGCCGTCGAGGAGGCGTCGCCAGTGGTATCTCCTGCCCAGGAAGACCTCCACCGCTCGTTCGAGCTCGACGTCGCCTTTCTGCCGCGCGGCGACGACGATGTCGTCCCAGTAGGAATCGCGGTAGCACGTCGCTCGCCTGATCGCATTCAGGTGGAGGGTTACCGGGAACGACGTCGCCAGGTGGAGCGCATCCCCGGCCCTCAGCTCGGCCAGCGTGCGCAAGCATTTGCCGCAGATGCCGCAGTTGAGCTGCGAGCCCGACTTGTCGCCACAGACACGCAGGCTGGCGAGAGTCTCCGGCGCATGGTCGGCGATCCAGCGGATCTTCCCGATGCGGTCATGTTCGGTACCGTCGACGACGACGTCCAGCTCCGGAGTCGACCAGCGAGCCTCGACCACGGGCCGTGGAACCTCTTGTCCTTCGGCGAACCCCGCCGGAATCCGAATCCGGTTGATACTCCGGCGAAGCGTCGTTGCGACTGCCGGCAGAAAAGAGCTCATCCAGCAGTTGGCGAAGCGCGCGAACCGCGGCATTCCGACCTTCGCGACGCGGGCGGCGGATTGCTCGTAGAGCAGGTCGCGCAGGTTGGTGCTGAGAGGAATCAGCTTCAGTCCCAGCGTCTGCGCCGCGGCGGCGGCGTTGCGCCACGCGACGCTCATGAGCGTTTCGTTTGCCAGCGGGATGTCGAAGCCGTGAATGAAGATCAGGTAACGAAGCTCTTCCTGATTGCTCAACGCCGTGTACCAGCTATCGAGCCCGCCGGAGAAGAAGGACGCACTCCCCCTTGATCCAGGAGCGGAGGTCGGCGCCGCCTTCCGCATCGGCGCGTGGAGCTCGAGGCCAGCCAGGCGCGGGAAGGCCTCGCGCAGTGGCGGAACGATGCCGTCGCGCGCTGCTGCGGCGAGCTCCTCCGACACCAGAGCCTCGATGGTCAGCGGCTCGTGCAGCAGCATGCACTGCGGCAACAGCGACGTCAGGATGACGTCGCCCAGGTGCTCTTCCGGCCTGTGCTCCGCGGGGCCTCGGAACCACAACCGCACCGATTCGCGAGGCGGCGTTTCGTAGATGACGTTGGCCGCCAGCTCCCAACCCCGTGGAACGTCGCTACGCTCGATTTCCGAAACGATCATGCGGCGCAGACAACCAGATCGTCACTCACAGATCAATCCTCGGGACGGACGCACCTTTCCGAAGACGCTGCGGTATCTTCTGATTCTTCCCAAACCTCAATACCCTCACGGAGATGCGGCACATGCACTTCCCGAAGTCACGATCTTTTCTCACCCTGCTGGGCGTTGTAGCGCTGGTTCTTCCCGCCACCCTGCTGGCGCAGAGCATTCTCGACAACGCGGCCCGTCCGGACGAAGAGCGCGAGCGCGACAGCGGCAGCAAGCCGCTCGAGGTCTATTCCTTCTTCGGCGTGGAGTCAGGGATGACCGTCGTCGACCTGATGCCGGGCGGTGGTTACAACACGTTCATCCTCTCGAAGCTCGTGGGTGATCACGGAGCTATCTACGCCGGCCCCGATCGTCGCGGCAACCTGGCGCCGCGGGTCGAGGCAGACGGGCTCTCGAACGTCACGGTGATCGCCGACTTCGGCGGCGTTGAAGGCGGTACTGCCGACGTTGCAATCTCGGTGCGTAACTTCCACGACCTGGAGGGTGGCGGCAACGCGACTGCCGCCTACGGGCAGTTCTTCGCCATGCTCAAGGCCGGCGGCGTTCTCGGCGTGGTCGACGCCCGCACGAACAAAGACGGCTACGACGAAGGCACCCACCGCATCAACGAGCAGGTGATCATCGACCACGTGACGGCCGCTGGCTTCGAGCTCGTCGAGAAGTCCGAGATGCTTGCCAACCCGGACGATGATTTCGGCAAGTGGGAAGGCATGTCGGGCCGTACGAACACCGACCGTATGGTGCTGAAGTTCCGCAAGCCGGCGATGTAGCGTCCGCACGACCCTGACAGCACAACTTCGAAACACCCGGTCCCGGGTCTTCCCGGGCCGGGTGTTTTTCGTTCAGGCGTCTTCAATCAGGAAGCCTTCGGCGAGGCGGTCATCGGGGTCGACGACGAACTGATGGAAGCCGGTGATGTGGGCTGATCCCGTGACCTCGGTCACAACGGCGGGGTGACCGCCGAGCTGGGTCTCGCCGACGTTGCGGCCGACAAAGCGGCCGCCGGTGATCGCGCTCTCGACGAGGAGCCGCTCGCCGACGGGAAGCTCGCCGCGCGCCGAGCGTATGGCGACGTGCGCAGTCGTGCCGGTGCCACCGGGCGAACGGTCGACCTGCCGAGCGCCGAAGACGTGGACGTTACGTAGACCGATCAGCGCTTCCGGGTGTGCGTCGGCGGCCAGCGACTGGGTGGCGGTGGCGATGTTGATCGTGCAGCGACCGCCAACAGGAGGCCGAAGACCCGCAGTCGCTGGGCTCCGAAGCTCGGCGGCGGTGAGGGCATGTGGCGCAGCCTGGAGGCTGAGGGTTGGAGGCACGATCGTGGCGGCCGAGGTCGGGACGCCAGCAGGATCCCACAAGTTTTGCAGGCGGCTACTGCCCGGACCTTCTCGGAGCTCCACCGGGCCCACCCGGACGCGCCCGAAACTCCCACGGTGCGATCTCTTCCTCATAGGCGCGCGCCGGCTGCTCCGGGTCGATGTAGCGCCATCGGATGGCGTCGGCGTACAAACGACCATCAGCGCGGTCGGAGAGCTCGACGCTCACCTGGTCGCCCTCCTCGTAGGTGAACCGTCCGATGAGGTTCCATCCGCCGCGCAGCAACGACGTGTCGAGCTTCACGCTCACCGCTTCATCGTTGCCCACGAGTGTAAGGTCGAACTCGGACGCCAGGCCGCTGACGCCCGTTCTACGGGAGCCAATGGACGGCGGCAGGAAGTAGAAGGCAACGTCGTACTCGCCGGTGCGTGGAACCGTCGTCTGCCAAACAGCGGGTAGGGCACCGTCGCCCGGGTTCTTGTACCGGTAGTTGGTTTCGTAGCGTCCAAAGGCGAACGTCGCCGACCTGACATACCAGTTGTCGCCGGCCAGCCCGGGTCGAAAGTAGCGTTGCACGTGTCGCGCGGGCATGGAAAAGCCCTCGTCCTCGTTGTCGACGATGAGCTCGACGAACGGTGCGTCGTCCTCGGTGACGAGGTGCACGTACGACTCGGGAGGCCCTGCCTCGACCTCGTCGGATACGCGCAGCGGGGCAACCAGCGGCCGCCTGTTCTTCGCGAAAAACGGCTCCACGCTCACGCGTGTCGGGCGCGCCGCGATCACCAGCGCCACCTCCACCTCCGTGCCCCCCTCAATCTGGACACCCTTGGTCACCTCGTCGCCGAACGCCGACACCTTGACCTCCACGAACCCCAGGCCGGGCTCGCCGTTGCGCACACGCACAACCACCTGGTGAGTGACGGCGTTGCCGGAGCCCTCGACCTTGCGGGCTGTGGCTCGCGTGAGCTCGTAGCCTGGTACCGAGGTGCCGTCGAGCCAGGCGGCGACGAGGCGCTCGAGGTCTGAATCGTGTGGGTTCGGCTCGGGCTGCGGTTGGCGCTGCGGTTCTGGCTCGCGCAGCGGCGTGCCGCCGGGGAAGCGGCCGGCAAACGGGATTTCGCCCGCGGCGCCCGCGGCGCGCTCGGCACGCATGGCCGCGAAGCGCTCGCGCATTATCGCGCGGCGCTCTTCCGGATCCTCGGGAAGGTCGCCGCCAGTGTCGGCGCCGGGAAAACGGCGAGCCGCCGGTCGCTCGCCAGCCGGGTTGGCGCCCTCCGGGCCTGCTGCTGGCCTTTGCCCAACGCCTGGACGCCCGCGTCCGGGTGGCCGTTCGCCCGTTGCGCCGGCCGGCCGCTCGCCCGTAGCGCCTGGCGGTTGCTCACGACCCGCACCCGGCGGTCGCGCACCGCCGGCGGCCGGTGAACGGGTTTCGCCGTCGACCGGCTCAGCGCCAGCGGCCATGCGCTCCCGGAAGGCGCCACGGCGGAACCCCTCAGGGGGAGGCTCACCAGCGGCTGCGCCGGGGCGCATCCGGTCAGGCGGCCTGGTTTGGGTGCCGACGAGGCTGCCCGTCGCGGCGACGCCATCCTCGGACGCTTCCGCGGACACAATCGCTTTCTCGAACGAAGCGAAATCTACGTTCCCGTAGCGCGATTCGTCGGCGAATCCCTCGAGGGCCTCAACGAAGGCGTCGGCTCCCACAACCGCCTTCATCATGCGGAAGATCGAGATGCTCTTGACGTCGAGCACCGAGCGGTAGAGCTCTGGATCCTCGTCGGGATTCATCTCGGAGAACGACTGCCGCTGCATTGCCTCGAGCGTGGCGTCCCAGTCGCTTCTGCCGCCGGCCGTGGGCGAGTCAGGCGGGGGCTCGTCGCCGACGGTGATCCGCACGCCCGGTCCGCCCGCGGCCGGCGGGCGACCGCCGCGTGCTTGGAGGCGTCCCGCGAAACCGCCGCGGCCGCGCTGCAGCATCATCGAGCGCACCTCGCTCCCGACATCTTGCTGTAGGTAGACAGGCATCCCTCGCTCGAGCAACGTGGCTCGCTGGCCGACGAAGGCTCGATCGAACGACCACAGCTGCACAAGCGGACTGCGGAATAACCCGTACTGATCGCTCTCGGGGCTCAGGAACAGTTGGAAGATCGATGCAACGAGCAGGTCGCGCTTGGTCTTGCCGACGTCCACCTCGTCTTGTGATTCCTGCTGCCGTCTGCGGAGGTCGCGTTCGAAGCGCTGCCCGGTGAAGACGTCCTCCTCCACCATCAGCACTCCTGGCTGCGTCAGCCCTCCCACCTCGCGCCAGCCCTCGTAGTACCACTGCACGACGAACGGCACCTCGACAACATTCAGCCGTCCGTACGGGTATCGCATTCCGGTCTCGCGCTCCATGGCCCCGCGCAGCTGCTCCACCGCCGCAATCACCTCGGCGGTGGCGTCCTCGAAGAACTGCACCTTGCTGGCATGATCCGGGTGGACGTAGAGCGCCAGATCAAGATCGCCGATGCGCGTCTCCCAAGTGCGGTAGGTGCCCGCGTTGAGCGACAGGACGGGTACCGCGCGCTCCACCGTGAACGTGGTCGTCGCCGTGGCAGACGTCAACGCGGCCTCCGACGCGTCGTCGGCGCTCGATTCGTCGCGTTGCGGTACCCCCTGCGTAATGATCTGCAGCGTGGCGGGCGCGGTCACGGCGATCTCGGCTGTGGCGTACGACGGCAGCGGCGGCTCCTCGTGCCCGTAGTCGACGCCGGCAGTGGGGTACCAGGCGCTGCGCGCCGGCAGGTAGACGGTGTTGTCGCGGATCCACGCCGTGAGCTCGGGCATGTGCATCGGACCGTCGTCACGCTCGACTCGCGGCGCTGTGCGCAACAGGTCGAAGCCATTGCGGTCGATATCGCCCGCGTACTCGAGGGTGAGCGAGACCTCGCCCTCCGGCGCCAGTGATTGCCCGAGAGCGATCTCTACAACAGATCCGTCGCGCTCCCAGATCATCGCGTCGCCACTGGCGTCGCGAACCGCGCGCAGCTCCAGGCCTGGGTTGAGGGTGAACAGCAGCTCGGCAATCGGTTCGGTGTTCGGGTTTCGCACCCGCAGATCCGCTGTGACCGCGAGCGGCCGATCGTCGCCGAGCAGGTGCACATCGAGGTCGTAGTGGCTGACCGCGGGCGCCGGCAGCGCGGAGCGGGTGACGTGGGCGCGGAGCAACTCCGCACGCGTGTGCAGAGCCGCCGCGTCCTGATTCCGCATGGTCACGAACAGACCCACCGCGGCGAGCAGCGTGGCCACGGTCGCCAGCCGGCCCCCCTGGCGCCACGTGCCGCCCTGCGACAAGCGCGGATAGCGCTCCACGGAGAGCCCGAGCAGCACCGCCGCTAGCAGGGTGTAGAACAGCCGTTGCTTGTGCTCACCCTTGGCGACATCGCCGAACCGCGCATCGTGGAGGGCCCGCGCGAGATTCTGCGCGATGGGCAACGGCGCATGGGACGGATCTCGGGATATCTCGTGGAGGGGGCCACGCTCGGCAGCGCGGCACGTCAGGTCGAGGCGACGCTCGCCGACGTCGTGCTGCCGACCGGGTACGGCGTGCAGCTCGGCGGCGAGGAGCGCGAGCGCGCCGAATCGTTTCAGAGCCTTGGCTTTGCCCTGGCGCTGTCGATGCTACTGGTTTACATGGTGATGGCGTCGCTCTTCGAGTCGCTCGTACACCCGTTCACGGTCATGCTCACGGTGCCGTTGGCAGGCATCGGCGTGGTCGTTGCTTTCTCGGCCCTCGGCGAGCCGCTCAGCGTGATGGCGTTGATCGGCATCATCATGCTCGGCGGCATCGCGGTGAACGACGCGATTATTCTCGTCGACCGAATCAACCAGCTGCGCGGCCCGCAGCGAGACCTGATGGTCTTACGCCAAGCGGTCGTTCAGGCCACGCAGGATCGGTTGCGGCCGATTCTGATGACCAGCGCCACCACCGTGCTGGCGCTGCTGCCGATGGCCATTGGCGTCGGCGAGGGGGCGCGTTTGCGGGCCCCGATGGCCATCGCTGTGATTGGCGGGCTGGTGACGTCGACCGTCATGACGCTCGTGCTCATTCCGGTGGCGTACGAGCTGATCGACGGGATTTGGTCGGGAAGATCCCGCGCCCGTGCCGCCGGCAGCGCCGCGAAGGAATGAGCATTTCGGCGCTCGCCATTCGCCGCCCCGTCGCGACGGCGATGTTCTTTCTCGCCGTGAGCTTGCTCGGGCTGGCGTCGCTCGATCGGCTGCGGGTTGAGCTGCTTCCCGAGGTTGTCTACCCGGAGATCTTCGTACAGCTTACCCAGCGCACGTTGTCGCCGGAGCAGGCCGAGCGTGAGCTGCTGATTCCTGCCGAGGGAGAGGTCGGTGTGCTCCAGGGCGTGGTGGCGCTCGAGTCGAACGCTAGCCAGGGGCGCGCGACGGTGCGCGTCTCGTTCGCCCCCGCAACCGACATGAAGTTCGCGCTGCTGCAGGTGCAGAGCCGTATGGACCGCCTGCAGCCGCAGCTCCCGGAGCAGACACAGATCAGCGTCCTGCGCTTCGACACTTCGATCTTGACCGCCGTGGTCATGGAGTTGCAGGTGCTCGGCGAGGGCGACCTCAACTGGCTGCGCGAGTTCACCGAGCAGAATGTTCGGCCGCAGCTCGAGGCGGTTGAGGGTGTGGTCAGCGCCACGGTACTCGGTGGTCAGCGGCGTGCCGTGTTGGTGATCCTCAATCGAGACGCGCTCGAGGCCTATGGGCTCACGGCCACCCGAGTGAATACGGCGATCACCGCGGCCAACCGACCGCGGGCCTATCTGGGCGAAGTGCACCGCGGGAGCAGCGCCTACCCGGTGAGCATCCAGGGCCAGTTCACCACGTTGAGCCAGGTGCGCGCGGTGATGATCGATCGCACGATCCCGCTGCGTCTCGACGACATTGCCGAAGTGCGCTATGGCGAGCAGCAGCGCACCGACCTGAGTCGCGTCAACGGCCTGTCGGCCGTCAGCATCCGCATCATGAAGGAAGACGAGGCGAATCTGCTCGAGGTCTCGGAGGCCGTGGTGGCGGCGGTGGAGCGGCTCAACTCCGAGCTCGCCGGCGCGGGCACGCAACTGCTCGTCGGCGCCAACCAGGCCGACTTGATGGAAGTGGCGCTGGGAACGCTCACGCAGGCGGCGGTGATCGGCCTGCTGCTGAGCCTGGTCGTGCTCTTCGTTTTTCTGCGCAGCCTGCGCTTCGTGTCGGTGCTCGTTGTGGCCATTCCGGTGTCGCTGCTGGTGACGTTCAACCTGATGTACGCCGGCGACCTTTCACTGAACGTGCTGTCGCTGTGCGGGCTGGCGCTGGCGATGGGGATGCTGGCGGACAACGGAATCGTTGTCCTGGAGAGCATCTTCAAGCACTACGAGCGCGGCAAGAAACCCGCGGAGGCGGCGCGCGATGGTACCGCCGAAGTTCGCCGCGCCGTGATCGCGTCAACCGCCACGACCGTAGCCGTCTTCCTGCCGGTGGTGTTCATTCAGAGCGACTTCCAGGACATCCTCAGCGACCTGGCGATGCCGATCGGGTTCCCACTCGCGGCGTCGTTGTTCGTTGCGCTCACGCTCGTGCCCATGCTCGGTTCGCGTACGCTGTCGCGGGGCGCTCCGCCGCCACGGCGCCCGGGTCGGCTTCTGCAGATGTACACGGTGCTGCTCAAGACCGCGTTGCGGCATCGCGTGCAGGTGACGCTGACGATCGGCGTGGCGCTGGTGGTGACGCTCATAGCCGCCTTCTTCCTGCTGCTGCAGCAACAGAGCGTGCCGGCCGAGAGCCAGTTCCCTGTCTACGTCGAGCTGCCGGAGGGCGCCACGCTCGACGCCACCGACGCGGTGGTGCGCCGGGTTGAGGAGGCTGTCGGCGATCTCGCGGGCGTCGCGGGGTTCACCAGCAGCGTTCAGGAGGGGCAGGGGAGCATCACCGTGAGCGTGCTCGATCGCAACGAGCGTCCGGGCGGACTCGGCGTTAGCGCTATGCAGGATCGTCTTGCCGAGGGATTCGACCAGTTCGCGGAGGCCGATGCGGTTGTTGGTTTCGACCCACCAGCCAGCGCTGCCGGGCCCGCCGGCGGTGGCAGGCCCGCAGGCGGTGGGGGGGGCGGCTTCAGTCTTGACCTCGGGAGCACTGGCGAGACCGCGGTGATCCGTGGCCAGGACTTCGCGACGATGCAGATGATCGCGGAGGATCTCGCATTTCGTCTCGAGGAGGTCGAGGATATCGACCCCGACTCGATTCAGATCGACGTCGAGCGCAGTGGTCCCGAGGTGCAAATCGTGCCCGACGCCATGGCCATGTTCGATCGCGATGTCGAGATCCAGACGCTCCTCGACGCGGTGAGCGAATCCGATGTGGAGGGGTTCACCACTGCGACTGCGTTCCTCGAGGCGGACGGCACCGAGACGGTGATCGAGGTGCGCCCGTTTGATCTCGATGGCGGCGAGGTTGGCGGCCCCGGTAGCTCCGCCAACAGAGGTCTGCGTCTCGCCGATCTGTCGCAGCTGCCGGTGTTGAACTCCGCTGGCAGCGCGACGGCGATGGGGGAGCTGGCGCGTCTGCGCATCGACGAGGGGCGTCGCTCGATCTTGCGCACGAACCAGGCACGGCGGGTGATTGTCAGCTACGCGTTCCTCGAGGAGGTTACCGGCTCGCAGCCGCGACTCGACTCCGCCCGGCAGTTGACGCGATCCGTTATCCAGGGCTTGGCACTGCCGACTGGCTACACGATCGAGGTCATCGAGGCCGTGGTAGATACGGTCTACTACTGGATGATGGGGGTTGCGGCGATCCTCGTGTACATGATTCTGGCGGCGCTGTTCGAGTCGTTCTCTTCGCCGATCGTCGTCTTCGCCACGCTGCCACCCGCGGCGATCGGGGCCATTCTCGCGCTCCTCCTCTCGGGAACGGGGCTCACCTCACAGGCGGCGCCGATGGCGATGCTCGGCCTCGTCGTGCTCATCGGGATCGCGGTCAACAACGGCATCATCCTCATTGATGCGATTTCGAGATTGCGCACGCGCGGCTTCGGGCGTGAGCGCGCTGTGGTCGCTGCTGGGCGCTCGCGGGTGCGACCGGTGCTGATGACCTCGGCCACGACGCTTCTGGGTGTTTTGCCGCTGGCGCTCGAAAGGGGCGTCGACTACGAGGTGTGGCCGCCGTTCGCCATCACGATCCTCGGCGGGCTGGCCGTTTCGACTGTCTCGACGCTGATCTTCATCCCCGTGGCCTACTTGGGAATCGACCAGGTCAAAGAGTGGCTGCGTGGTATCGGCTGGCTGGGGATCGGCACGGCGACGCTCGCTACCGCGGCGCTGGTCTACGTTTTCGATGCCCGCTACGAGAGCGTGTTCTGGACCTCGCTGCTCGTGCTGCCACTGTGGTTCGCCTGTCTCACGCTCGTCTGGCTGACGCTGCGCGTGCGTGGGATGCGCGTTGCTGCAGATCTGCGTAACGAGCCCATCCTCTCCATAAGGCTACGTACTCTGACCAAGCTTTATGGCGCGCCGGGCCGCTTCCGCCGCGAATGGGGGCGCTTCGAGCGCGGCATGGAGCTGCGCCGCGCTGCGGGGCTGGAACCCGTCGCGGCGGCTGAGATTCGCCAGGGGTTGGTGTTCAAGTCGTTGTTCCTGGGGCTCGTCGTGTTCCTGCACAGCTATCTCGAGGATCCTGTCTGGGTCTATCTTCTCAGCCTGCTGACCTGGGGCCTGGTGCTCAACATGGCGGGTGCTGTTGGGGCGCTGGTGCCGCCCGGTGCGGTGCGTCTGCGGGCTCTGGGGCGCGTCGTTGTCGCAGGTGTCGTGTTCGCCTACATCCACTCGCGTGTTGGACTGACTTCCGTCACCATCGCCACCGCTGTTATCTGGCTGGCGGTGGGGGCTGTTCGCTGGCTCGCCGCCAGGGTGCGTAGCGGCAAGGTCAATCCGGACAAGATCGAGGGTGGGCCGCGGCCGCTACGCTGGTTACGCCGACGCAGCTACGCGGCGGCCGGCCGGGTGCCCATCATCGGTGTACGGCGGCCCCCGTTCGCCGCTCTCGCCGGAGTCAGCCTCGAGATCGGCCGCGGTATGTTCGGCCTCCTGGGACCCAACGGCGCCGGCAAGACAACGCTCATGCGCATCGTCTGTCAGGTGCTCGAACCCACGCATGGTTCGGTGCTGCTCAACGGCAAGCGGGTCGCCGATTTTGGCAGTCTTCACGGTGTCATCGGCTACCTGCCGCAACGCTTCGGCCTCTACGACCACATGACCGCGTGTGAGTACCTCGAGTACCGCGCCCTGCTCGAGGGCTTTCGCGGCGACGAGGAGCGGCGCGAGCGCGTGCAGTGGTGTCTGGAGCAGGTGCATCTGGCAGATCGCCAGGAGGACGTGATCGGCTCGTTCTCGGGCGGCATGCGGCAGCGCGTCGGGATCGCGCAGACCTTGCTGCACACGCCGCAGGTCGTCGTCGTCGACGAGCCCACGGCGGGGCTCGACCCGGTCGAGCGCATCCGCTTTCGCAACCTGTTGGCGAGTCTGAGCAAGGAGCGCATCGTCATCTTCTCGACACACATCGTCGAGGACGTCGCCGGCAGCTGCAATCGCCTGGCGGTGCTCGATCGCGGCAAGATCCTTTACATCGGCAGCCCCGAAGAAATGAGAGAGAGGGCGGCTGGAGTGGTTTGGGAGGCGATCGTCGATGAGGAGCGTCTCGACGCGCTCTCGGGCGATACGAACGCCAAGGTAGTCACCCAGCTGCGGACGCCCGACGGTATTCGCGCCCGCTTCCTGAGTGCCCGCGCCACGCAGGTGGAGGGTGTCGAGGCGCAACACGTCGAGCCGACGCTCGAGGACGCCTACATCTACCTGCTCGAGAGCGAACGGAGCCCGGCGTGAGCACCACAGAGGCCAGGCTGCTGAGCTGGGGCGAGGTGCTGCGGAGCACCTGGCGTCTGGCGCGGCTGAGCTTCCGTATCTCTTTCCGGCGCAAGCCCTTGTTCATGTCGATAGGTCTGCTGATCTACTACGCGATTCTCTACGCCATCGTCGTCTACGATCCCAGCGAGGGATTCAACGCCAGTGACGCGCGCATCATCCTGGTCGAGATCCCTGGCACCGTGCTGGCGATTTACCTGACGATGGATCTGCTCGCCAGGGAGCGCGACCATCAGACTCTCGAAACCCTCTTCGGCACCGCGAGCGCGCACTACGCGATTTGGATGGTGCGCCTGCTGGCGCTCTACGCCGTGCTTGTCGCCACCCTTCTGGTGATCAGTACGGTAGGCTACTTCTTCTTCGCCGAGTTCCCCTTCGTACGCGTGGCGCTGAACGCTTTCCTGCCCGCCTTCCTCGTCGCCAACCTGACCTTCATGTACTCGGTGTACGTGCGCGGCGCCAACACCGCGGCGATGCTTGCCTCGGCGTCGTTGTTCGTGGTGCTGCTGAGCGCGGAGCTCCTGGCGGAGACGAGCTTCTGGTTGTTCCTCGACCCGTTCAGGCCGCCGCTCGGCACCAACAACCCCTACTGGCTCGAGCGCGTGCTGCTCAATCGCCTGGGGATCTTCGCGATTGGTTGCCTGTTCGCCTTCCTCGGGCTGCGACGCATGGAACAACGCGAGAAGCTTCTGTCGTAGCCCGAGACCGCTGGCGACGACGTCAGCGGCCCGTGGGGGAAGTGTCGTGGGCCGGGCGGCGCTCGATTGCGACCGCCAACCAGCACGCTCCCGACTCGGCCGCCGTCAGTCGCGTAGCGCGATGGCCGGCTCGATACTCGCCGCGCGGCGTGCCGGCGCCCAGGTGGCCAGCACTGCAGCGCCAACGAGCAGGCCGGTTACCGACGCGAGCACGAGCGGGTTGCCCGGAGTTACCTCGAACAGGTAGCTCGAGGACCACGCCCGCGAGTAGGCGCGACCCCAAGATGGCGAGCCCGGCGCCGAGCGCAGCAAGGAAAACGGTTTGCCCGAGCATCAGGCGCTGCACCTGACTGGCTCGGGCGCCGAGTGCCATGCGGATGCCGATCTCGGCCGAACGACGGCTGACGAGCCAGGAGAAAACCGCGTACGTTCCGACCACGGCGAGCGCCAGGGCGAGCGCCGCGAATGACATCAGCGTCATCAGCGAGAATCGGGTGGCCGCCACCGACGTGTGCAGCCGTTGCGACATCGTCTGGATGTCGTAGACGGACTGGTCGGGTTCCAGCTGCTGGACGGCTTGGCGCACGCTCTGAGCGAGCGCTAGCGGGTCGCCCTCGGTGTGCAGCAGGAAACCGCGCGTGGCGACGGATCGTCGGTGTAGGGGATGTAGAAGCGGGCCACCGGCTCCTCGTCGAAGCCGTGCCACTTGAGGACCGGGGCGATCCCGACGACGCGGTACAGCGTGTCGCCGCCGGCCCGGAAGCGTGCGCCGATGGCGTCGCCGTTGGGCCAGTAGCGCTCGGCCAGCGTTTGATTGACCACGGCCACGCTCACCGGGTCGCTCTCGACCGGCCCCCGTGAGGACGCGGCGACCGCGCTATCCCCCACCGCGCCCGGGGCCGTGGAGCCCGGCGGTGGGACGCCGGGCAGCATATCGGCGCGCTCGAGCGGCCTGCCGGCCAGCATCTGGATGCCGAGCGTGCGGAAAAACCCGTCGTCGACGGCGCGTAGATGAGCCATGCGGTAGGTGCCGTCGGGCGCCGGCTTGTCTTCGATCTCGATGCCCTGTTGAGCTTCGTTGTCGGCGAACGGCAGGAAGTTGAACCGCGCGGAAAGCGTTAACGGGGGGTGTTCACACCCTTCTTGACGGCGATCGTGCCCTTTTGGGCGCCACGAGAGTAGGCGACACCAGGCGCACACTGGCAGGATAGGTGCTCGTCGGTAACGCCACAGCTCGCCGTCGATGCCTCCCTCTCGCCCGTGAGTCCGACCGTGACCCGCTCCTACGTGGACCAAGATCTGTGCTGGTTCATGGCGGTCCACCGCGACGCCCGGCAGGCGGTGCGCTGTTTGGGCGAGCTGCGAGCCTGCTACCCGGACGCCCGCGTGATCGTGCGCTCAGATGGCGACCGCGACCCCCTCCTGTCGACCTTCCCCGACCGCTTCGGTGTGGAGCTCCACCTCGAGGATCGCCTTCTGCCCGTTGAGCATGGCGGCGCTGCCGTGAAGCGCATGCTCGTGCTGTTCGAAGAACGCCCGACCGACTATCTGGTGAAGATCGACCCCGACAGCGTGGTGCAGCGACGTTTTCATCGCCTGCCTGCCGGAGAGTCGATCTTCGGGACGCTGCAGGGTCGGATGCCCGAGGTTTCGATCCAAGGCGGTGGCCTTGGCATCACCCGCGGGAGCGTCCGGCGCATCCTCGAGTCCGGCCTTCTGGACGAGCCTGCCCTGCGGCATCCGGATCGGCGCCGCGGCGAGTCACGCTACTGGGACGTGCTGGCGGCACGCGCCGATCGCTGCGGCCTGGCGAGCTTCGACTGGACTCTCGGCTGGATCGCCAGCGAGTTATCGATTGCGCTCGTCGAGTTCGACGAGATCAACAGCCGATGGGAGGAAGAAACAGACAACACCGACGGGCGTTACGCCTTGACTCATCCTGTCGCGACGCGGAGCAAGGCGTAGGATGGCGGCGTTGCCCGCAAGGTGGGTCCCGAGTAAGGTGCCGATCTGCGAGAATCCGCTTGCCGGCTCACGGCGACGCGGTCACCAAGCGTTGGGTTTGTTGTCGCATAAGTGGAATACAAGATATGCTTATCCTCATTATGGAACGAATCAAGCTCCCCGCCAGGATGTGGGCATGAGTCGGGCTCGCTTGGGGTACCCATTGCTACGACGACCAGCGGCTGCTCTCGGTGCGTTTCTGGCGCTGACGACGCTCATCGGAGCGAGCGCGTCACAAGACCTCGATCGCGCTGCGCTCGAGAGGCTAGAGAACCTCTCGGAGTCGCTCGCTAACGATCTGCTCGAGTTGTCGGTGGCCACACGGGATCGCGACGCGGCCCGTATCGCGTCGCATTGGGCCGATACCATCGTCAGTCCGATGCTGCCAGGCGCGCCAGCGGAGCCGGAGCAACAGCGCGACTGGCTCTGGAGCCACGACTGGACACTCGAGCCGACCGCGGTGGCGCTAGGTCGTGACGACTTTCTCGATCGTTTCGGCGCGATCCTGGCTCACTTCGGCACCATTGAAGATGCGCGCTTCAAGGTGAAGGAGTCGATGTTCGAGCCTGGTGACAACGAGCTGGGGACCGCTCGGGTCGAGTTCAAGATCGTTGGCCGGGATGGAAGGGGCCGACGCGAATGGATGGTGGCATGGCTGCGAATGACCGCCCGCGGAGTGGGGGAGGGCCGCTGGCAGATCGAGCGTGTTGACATCGAATCGATGCGCTCGACGCTGGCCGAGCGCGACCTGTTCGACGAGGTCGCCCTACCCGCGGGCGTCGGCACCCATTTCCCCAACTTCGGGACAGCGCCTAACGACACGGTCATCGCCCACGGTCCTGCTGTTGCCGACGTCGACAACGACGGGCTTGTCGACCTCCTGACCACGGGTGTCGAGCGCAACGTCCTGTACTTGAACGACGGCGACGGTGGCTTCGTCGACGTCTCGGAGTCGTCACTGCTCGGATTCACTCCGCCGGCGACCGGCGCCGTTTTCTTCGATGCCGACAACGACGGTGACCAGGACCTGTTCATGGCCTCGGTCGGTGGTCAGATGTTTCTCGAGAACCGTTTGATTCCAGACGGCGCGCTGCGGTTTTTTGATGTGTCGCTGCGCGCCGGTGTCGATCGCGACGCGGTTGGCTTCAGCGTTGCCGTTGCCGATGTCAATAGCGACGGGCTCGGCGATGTCTACGTGGCCTCCTACAATCGCTACGGCCTGGTGATGCCCAACTCCTGGCACCAAGCGACCAACGGCACCCCGAACCTGCTGTTCATCAACCAGGGAGACCTGCGGTTTCGGGAGGCTGGCTCCGAGTGGGGAGTGCGCGACGGCCGCTGGAGCTATGCTGCGGCGTTCGCCGACATCGACGGTGATGCCGACCAGGACCTGTACGTGGCCAACGATTTCGGCGAGAACGGCCTGTACCTCAACGAGGGCGGCCGTTTTCGGGACGTGGCGGCCGAGCGTGGCGTGCTCGACCCGGGCAACGGGATGGGCGTGTCATTTGGCGACTTCGACAACGACGGCAGCCTCGACCTGCACGTCTCCAACATGTCGTCGACCGCCGGCAACCGGATCCTCAGCCGCCTGTTGCCCGGTGCGACCTCCGACACGGAGCTCCTCAAGAAGCTCGCCTCGGGCAACTCGATTTACCGCGGCGACGGCGAGGGCGGCTTCACCGACGCCACACAAGATCTCGGCGGCATATCGGCCGGCTGGGCTTGGGGCGGCGGCTTCTTCGATTTCGACAACGACGGATGGCAGGACGTCTACACGCCCAATGGCTTCATCTCGGGCAAGACGATGGACGACACGTGAAGCACCTTCTGGCGCCACGTTGTGGCTGCCCAGGCAGAAATCGAGGAGGCGGGCAACGCCGAGTACGCCGACAATCACATGGCGGCGATCTTCAAGGAAGGCATGTCGTTCAGCGGCTATGAGCGCGACTACCTCGGGATGAGCGATCGAGGCGAACGCCTCATCGACATCTCCGGCGTGTCGGGCCTCGATTCAATCGGCGACGGGCGTGGAGCCGCCTTCGCCGATTTCGACAACGACGGCGACACCGACATCGTGCTGGTCTCGCTGCAGCGCGACGGGCACGAGCTGTTCCGCAACAACGTTGGCAGCGATCGCGGCTTCGTGCGCGTTCGCCTGATTGGCGCCGCCAGCGGCCTCGACGCCTTCGGTGCCGTGGTGCGCGTCAAGACGGCGGCTGGGATTCAGACCGCGGTGAAATCGGCGGGGTCGGGCTTCCTGGCGCAGAACGATCCGCGGTTGCTGTTCGGTCTTGGCGACAGCTCGGGGGCGGAGTGGATAGAGGTTGCCTGGCCGAGCGGCGCCCAGCAGCGCGTGTCGCGGTTGCCAGGGTCGTGGCGGTCGGGGATTCCGGCGGGAACGACGCTCGAGATCACCGAGGGTGGCCGCAACTCGCTGGTGGCAGAGAGCCGGTTCTCGCTGGTGGACCCGCTCTCAAGCGAAGAGCGGTTGTTGACCAGCCTGACTTTCCGGCCTGGCGAGGTGTTCCCCGACCTTCAGATGCTCACGAAGGAGCAGATCCCGGATGGCGCGAAGCTCGCCGGGCCCGACCCGGCGTCGCTTCGTCAGCTGTTGTCTCCGGGCCGGCGGCTGCTGGTGAACCTTTGGGCCACGTGGTGTGTGCCCTGCCGACTCGAGATGCCCGAGTTGCAAGGTCTGCAGTCCAGCTTCGACGCACAGGGCATTGATCTGGTCGGCGTCAGCATAGATACCCAGACACTCGGCGCCGTGGCCGGCTACGTCGAACAGATCGGTGCGCGGTACCCGATTTATGTCAGCCAAGACCAGGCCGTCGCCGATCTGTACGTCGGCGGCCGGATCAGCGTTCCGCTGTCGGTACTGCTCGACGACACGGGCCGTGTGATGCAGGTGATTGGCGGCTGGTCGGCGGCCACCGCCGAGAGCTTCGAGCGCCTTGCCGGGCAGGCGGCCTCGGCGGCTCACTAGCCGCCAGCTCCCCTCGGCTTACAGGGCGAACGTGGCCTCGAGCCGTAGGCGCCAGCGGTTGCCGTCGGTGCTCGTCGTCGAGCCCTCGGGACGCGCGACGAGCGCCGAGCCGTGGAGCTCCAGATCGTCGAGCACCCGCTGGGCAACGCCGAAGACGTGTCCGCGGTCAACCCTCTCGTGTCTCATGTTTACCGCTTACCGTCAGTACCAGTTCCCCCACCAGCGCCAGCGCGGCCGCTCCTGTGGCCGCGATCGCAGTTGCGCGATCTGCGCCACCGGAGGGGCGAGGGGTTTCAGCTCCTGCTCGATTGCGAGCAGACGACGCACGCGCTCCGCAGTCGGTGGATGCGTGCGCAGCAGCGACGGGTCGGGGACGTTGCGGCCCGGTCGAAGCAGGTGCTCGAAGAGGCCGCCTTGCATCTGGTCCATGCGGTGCAGCGCCGTTGCAAGCCCGCGGGGATCGCCCGTCAGTCGGGCACCGCCGAGGTCGGCGTCGAACTCGCGCGTGCGCGACAGCGCCAGCTGCAGCAGCGCGCTCATCGCCGGCGCCAGGATCATGAGCAACAAGAGCTCGAAGGAGAACGGAGGCCGCCTGCCGAGCAGGATGGCCGGCAGCTGGATGAGGAGCATGAGCTGCCCGACCCGCGACAACACGTTGACCATACGAGTAAAGACGTCGGCCAGACCGAGCACCCAGGCGTCGTTGTTCGCAACATGCGCGATCTCGTGCGCCAGGACCGCCTGCATCTCGCGCGGCTGCAAGCCGCGCAACAGGCCGTCGGTGATACCGATTGCGGAGTTGCTGCGTGACCCGACCGCGAACGCGTTGATCATGTTGCTCGGGACGTAGTACGGACGCGGCGCACCCGGCAGACCGGCGCGCTCGGCGAGCGTCTCGAGAATACGGAACAGACCAGGCGCTCTAGCCGGCGCTATCGGCTCGGCCCGGTACGCACGGAGGAGCAGATGAGGAGACGCTCGCGCCCCCAGGGCGGCAGAAAGCAGGCCGATCGAACCGAGCCAAAGCACTCCACCGAGGCCGCCGAGCAGCAGCCAACCGAACGCCGCGAACAGACCGAACATGGCCACGAACACGGTCTTCTCGCCGCGGTGCACCAGGTCGCTGATCACCGCGAGCAGCGCCACGGGCACGGTCAAGACCAGGGTGAATCCGGGGCCGAAGCACAAGCCGGTGCAGCCGGCGTCATCGATGGCTCCGAGCACGTACCCAGCGCCGATGATCCCGGCACCGATGAGCAGGGAGTTGGTGAGCGGGTCGTTGTACTTCTTTTTGACCCGCAGAATGCGTGCCTCAGGTACCTCGACGGTTTGCTCGTCCACCAGGACGAAGAGGTTGCCGCTCGCATAGCGTAGAAATCGCGCCTCTTTCCTTTCAGAGGAGGAGCCGTCGGGCCGAGCCTCGGTCAGCAGGACCGTGTCGCCCTCCTCCAGCTCCCCAGTGCTGACGGTCGTGGCGAGTGTGTTCGAGGGCTCCTGTGCGGCGTTGGCCGCCGGCGGCGCCGCGGCTACGAGCATGACCAAAGACAAGACGCGAAACAAAGTGTTGCGAGACATAACGCTTCTCCTGCGCTTGGGACGACCCTGAGTCAACGCGGGTGGAAGACGGCGAGGGTCGCCACGTGTGCTGTGAAGATCCCGTTGAACAAGAACGCGTGGTCCCGTACGCTGGCGTCGCCAACCGACCGGGTGTGCTTGTTTGGGACCCATGGACTGTCTTCCGCATGCAGGAGATCGTTGCCGCGCGCGACGAAGGAGTCCTGAGAGCGGCCCGACGAATCGCTGAAAGCTCGCTGAACAAAAGCTGAATCGCGGCGTCAGCCGACCTCTGGCGAGGCAACTGGAGATGCGGTAACCGGGGCCAGGAGCTCGAGTCAGGCCGCAACCCCGTGCCGCGCGTTGGCTTCGATGTCAGAGTCGGAAACGCCGGACAGCGACCTTCTGCCCCACAGCCCGCGCACCACGTCGTTCGGGGGCTTCCGCTACGAATGGGGATCAGGGCTGCTGTACAGCGGCCCCCGGGAGATCGTCCTGCCGGTACGGGCGAGCATGGTCTTGGAGCTCTTCCTGCAACGGCCCGGCGCGGTGTTGACCAAGGAGGACCTGCTCGAAGCGTGGGGCGACGCGTTCGTCGCCGAGGACTCGCTCACCAAAGCGATCAGCGTGATCCGCCAGGCGCTCGGCGACGATCCGAACGACCCGCGCTTTATCCAAACGCTGCCGCGGCGCGGCTATCGGTTTGTCGCCGATCTGGCGCCAGAGGTGGATCGGCGGGCGAGCCTCGCAGGTCGGCCGGATACGGCGGCGAGAGGCGACCAGCAGGCCGGCAACGCCCCCGGCCCGAATGCCGAGCCCTTGCTTGCCACGACTCCGGTTGTAGTCCGCGGAGCTCGAGTGCGTCGGTCTGGGCTGCTCGTAGGGATTGGAGCCGTCGCCATCTTCGCGCTGGCCTGGTGGGCCGGAGACGGCGGATTTCCAGGCTCCACCGGCGAAGGAGCCGAGACGCTCGAAGAGCCGATTCGCCTGCGACGACTGCGGGTGGAGCCGCTCGATAGGCAAGGGGTGTCCAACGAGCTCGCCCAGCGGCTATCGGACCTGATTGTCGAGCAGCTCGCTAACGAGACCACGTTGGCACTCGTTGTCGACGGCGCGGCAGCGCGTCTAGATCGTGGTGAGTCGGTTGTTGCCGACGCTACTGTCGGAGGCCGCATTCGTCGGGACGGGGCTGCTGTCGAGATCGTTGTCAGCGTTGACGCCATCGACGGCAATCTTTGGCGCGGAGACTGGCGCATACCGGAGCCTCAGCTGCGGCTCCCCGAGCTGGCGCGCAGCGTCTTCACTCGTCTCAGCCACCTGCTTGATCTGGTAGGTCCCGACTCGGAGATTCGCGGCACGACGAGCCGCGAAGGCACACTCGCGCTGGTCCGCGCCGCGCAGCTCCTGCAGGGCGCGGCACAGCAGGACCTCAACGACGTTGCCGTGGCCGAGGAGCTTCTCGATCGCGCGCTGACACTCGATCCGCAGTGCGCGCGAGCTCGAGCGGCGAAGATCGGATTTCGCGCCGAAGGCGTGAGGTGGGAGTTTATCACCATGGACGAGTTGCCGGCCGCCCGCTCGGAGATGGATGAGGCCTTGCTGACCGATCCGGCCGATCCCTTGGTACACGTGGCCAGTGGATTGATTGATCATCTGCGCGGGGACCACGAGGCCGAGCGGCTCGCCCATGCCCGAGCTGTCGAGCTCGACCCGCGTGCGCTGTGGGGCTATCTGGCGCTCGCAGGGTCGCAGCAGGAGGACGGCGCGTTGGCCGACGCGCTTGCCACGGCGCGCGAGGCGCAGCGGCTCGACTGGTATTTGCCCGCGACGCACAGCAAGGTCATCGACGTGCTCCTCGATCAGGAGCGATTCGACGATGCGGTCGACGCGAGCGAGTTGCTG
Source organism: Acidobacteriota bacterium (assembly GCA_963666215.2). Taxonomy (GTDB): domain Bacteria; phylum Acidobacteriota; class UBA890; order UBA890; family WLXD01. The sequence goes on along the minus strand of CAXWPL010000005.1, from coordinate 916,378 downwards.
GTCGCGCTGGAGCCAGACGGGTTCTTCGGCCGCCGGATCTTGGCGCGCTCGTTGTACCGGCGCGGCGGCGTCGGAGACGTGGGGCGCGCCGAGCCGATCCTCCGAGAGCTGCACGATGAGTGGCCGGCAAGCCCGTGGATCCATGCCGAGCTACGGGAGCTTTACCAGGCCACTGCGCGCGGCGACCTGGTCGCCGAAGAAGCCCGGCACCTGCTGGATCTGCGACCCGAGATCCAGTAGGCGCGCTACTCGTGGGCGCCAGGCGCGTCCCCTCGGTGGATGGACAGAACCGGCCGAGGGCGCCATTGCGCGACAGCGGGCGCGCGACAGTTGAAATTTCTTGTCCAGGTTATCGCCAGGCACGGACTCTGGCGGCCAGCACGTACGGATCGGCGACACGACTACTGGACAGGTGCCGTCATGCATGTCATGAGCCTCGATGATCGTCACGATGCTCGGATTATTTGTGTGATGACTTGATCATATTTGGTGATTTAAGAAATTCTTTTCAAATCTTTAGTCACTTATGCTATTTGCAAGTGACTAATACCGGCTCAGAATAACTCCATGGGTTCCGCGACTGACTCGCGGAAATCGCCCGGCCCATGGACGTCTGACCAAGATGACGGCCGCCCGTTTGGCGACCCGTTGCCCGGCACCCACAACCCGGCTTGCTTCTCGCCCGAGAACGCCAGGTTTTCTTGCCGAGCATGCGCGTCGCCAGGGCGGCCGTCGTAGTTCCAGGCTTCGGGTCAGAGAGCACGTGGCGCTCTCAGCGTTCGCAGCGTCGTGAACCACCGAGCGCGCCCGCGCCCTCGACTGCTAGGATCGAACGCTCGCTCCTTCCCACGTGGCCTTGCGCCCAGCTTGCGAGTGTGCGGTGACGTTGCACCTGCCGTTGCTAGCGGTCTATTCGGTGGCGATGATCGCCGTCGGCCTTTGGATTGGGCGTCGCGTCGACAGCACCGGCGGTTTCTTCGTCGCCGGACGCGCGCTGGGCCCGGGCCTGTTGTTCGCAACCATCCTGGCCGCGAACATCGGGGCTGGCACTACGGTCGGCGCCGCACGGTTGGGCTACCGAGACGGCCTGAGTGCCTGGTGGTGGGTTGGCTCGGCCGGTATAGGCACGTTGGTGCTGGCCTTCTGGGTGGGGCCGCGCATCTGGCGGGTGGCCAAGGACAACAACCTGCTAACGGTGGGCGACTTTCTCGAGTGGCGCTACGGCACCGGCCTGCGTGCTGTCACCACGGGGATGCTTTGGTTTCTCACTATCGTCATCCTGGCGGCGCAGCTGATAGCGATTGCGGCGGTGCTGCATACGGTTGCCGGGGTGCCGCGTCCGGTCGGCTGTCTGCTGGGTGGCGTCGTGATGGTGATTTACTTTTCCGCCGGTGGTCTGCTCAGCTCGGCCTGGGTCAACCTGCTGCAGTTGGGCGTGCTGGTTGTCGGCTTTGCGCTCGCCCTGGTATGGGGTCTTCGTGGTCTCGGCGACGGGACGCTGTTCGAAGGCCTCGGCGCGCTAGCCCCGCCCGGCGGCAACGACTATCTGAGATTCTCCAGGGGCGGTTCCTCGGGGTGGCACTACCTGACGCTCATAGCGCCCGCGTTCGTCATCTCGCCAGGGCTTCTTCAGAAGGTTTACGGCGCGCGCGACGAGCGCGCTGTGCGCGTCGGCGTTGGGCTCGCTGGCGTCGGCTTGCTGCTGTTCGCGGCTGTTCCCGTGCTGTTAGGAATGCTGGCTCGCGGGGTGGCTCCCGACTTGCCGAACCCGGACGACGCCCTGCCGACGCTTCTCCTACTCGGGCTGCCGGCATTGATCGGCGGATTGGGCTTGGCTGCGGTCTTCTCGGCCGAAGTGAGCTCGTCGGACGCCATTCTCTTCATGCTCTCCACGTCGCTGTCGGAGGATCTCTACAAGCGGTTCATCAGGCGCGATGCCGACGATGCAGCCGTCCTGCGCGTCGCTCGCCTTGGTGCGCTGCTGGGAGGAGTGCTTGGCGTCAGCCTGGCGCTGCTGCTGCAGTCGGTGATCTCCTCGTTGCAGGTGTTCTACGGCTTGCTCACAGTGAGTCTGTTCGTGCCTGTGGTCGCTGGTCTCTACACGCGGCGCCCCGGTCAGCCGGAGGCGTTGGCCGCGGTGTTCGCCGGCGTGGCTGGCTGGACGTGGGCCTACATGGGTGGCGTGGCTGCCGGGGCTCTGTTCAATCCGAGCGCCGTCGGTTTGCTAGCATCCGCGGTGGCCTTCGCCGGCATGCACGCGCTGCGCGGCGCAGGTTTACCGGTAGCCGGGTAGTCGAGGCCCCGCGGGCACCTGCCACCGAGCGGCCGTACACGCGGTGATCGGCGACATCGCCGCGCCGACCGTCTTTCTGCTGTCGGATGCTGCCAGCTACGTCACCGGCAGCGTGCTCTTCGTCGACGGGGGATGGACGGCCATCGACGGGCGCTTCACGCCGCCAGAAGCGCTTGCTCGCGCCATCCCGCGGGTGACGGGTCGTGAGGCCCAGCTCGTCGCGAGCCCCGGCACGTACGACCAGAAGCACTTCGCGCGGCACGCGTGTATCGAGCACTGCGTGGCCTATGGGCCGGGCGTTCTCGAGCAGGCGCACCAGCCGGACGAGTGGTGTGCGGTCGACGACATGGTGGCCGCAGCCAAAATCGTGGCGCTGGCAATACTCGACCTGATGGTCCAGCCGGCCTAGCAAGGGCGCCGACTCGTCTTCATTCTGTGGCACGCGGCGTGCCATCGGGCATCAGGCTGGTCGCAGCCACGCTTGTTGCACCGGAGGACAGCGCGTAGGCTCGCGTCAGCCTTCACTGCACGCGCCGCGACGAGCTGCGGAGCGACTGCGACAAGCGAGGAAACATGGGCAACGACACGTTGGGACGGGACGCTAACGCCAGCGACGGTGCGCTCGATCGGCGACGTTTCATGGGCGCGTGCTCGGCAGCAGGCCTGAGCGGCACGCTCTTTCCCGGCGTCCTGTGGGCGCGGATCCAAGAAGAGGCGCCCGAGTCGCCGATTACCTCGGCGATGATCGCCGAGGCGGAGAAGATCGCCGGGCTCGAGCTTACCGACGAAGAGCGCGAGCTGATGCGTCGCGGACTGGGACGCAACCTGGATTCCTATGCGGCGCTGCGCGAGCTGAAGATTCCGAACGATGTGCCACCCTCGCTGGTGTTCGAGCCGGCCATGCCGGGGGTCGAGACCGCCAGCGTCTTGTCGACGTCGAGTCCTTCCTCCGACCGTTCCGCACCGCTGCGTGTGAGCGGGGCGGCGGCTCCGCCTGTTGGCGGTGTGCCGAGTGGCGACGACCTCGCTTTCCTACCTGTCACCAGCCTGTCGAGCCTGGTCCGTGACCGAAAGGTCAGCTCGACCGAGCTCACTCAGCTTTACCTGGGGCGTTTGCGTCGCTACGAGCCGAAGCTGAAGTTTCTGGTGACACTCACCGAGGAGCTGGCGCTGAAGCAGGCTCACCGCGCCGATCAGGAGATCGCAGCGGGCAACTACCGCGGCCCGCTGCACGGCATTCCGTGGGGCGCCAAGGACCTGCTGGCAACGCGCGACTACCCCACGACCTGGGGAGCGGCTCCCTATAGGGACCAGACCATTCACCAGGACGCGACGGTCGTGCAGCGGCTCGAAGCGGCTGGGGCCGTGCTCGTGGGCAAGCTCACGCTCGGTGCGCTGGCTCAGGGCGACTACTGGTTCGGCGGCCGCACGCGCAACCCCTGGAAGATCGACCAGGGCTCGAGCGGATCGTCGGCCGGACCGGGGTCGGCAACGGCCGCCGGCTGCGTTGGGTTCGGTATCGGTACCGAGACCCGTGGCAGCATCGTCTCGCCGAGCACGCGCAACGGCGTAACCGGGTTGCGACCGACGTTCGGTCGCGTTAGCCGGAACGGCGCCATGGCGCTCTCCTGGAGCATGGACAAGATCGGACCGATGTGCCGCAGCGCCGAGGATTGCGCGCTGGTTTTCTCCGCCATCCATGGTGCCGACGGTCTCGATCCCTCGGCACGGGACGTCCCCTTCGGATGGGATCCGTACCGGCCGCTCGACGATTTGCGGATCGGATTTCTGGAGAGCGCGTTCGAGGAGGGCGAGAGCTACGAGAATCGAGCCGACGACTTGGAGACGCTGCGCGTGCTGCGCGACGATCTCGGGCTCGACCTCGTTCCGGTCGCGCTTCCCGACTTTCCGGTTGACGCAATTGGCTTCATGCTGGTTGCGGAGTCGGCCGCGGCGTTCGATGAGTTGACGCGCTCGAATCGCGACGACGAGCTGACCCGACAGACCCGGGGAGCGTGGCCCACCACCTTCCGAACGGCGCGGATGATTCCCGCCGTGGAGTACATTCAGGCGAGCCGAGCACGGACGATGTATATGCGGCTGTTCTCCGAGGCCATTCGCGACGTCGACGTGTTCGTGGCGCCGAGCTTCCGCGGCGGCCTGGTTGGTGCCACCAACCTTACGGGCCATCCGTGCGTCGTCGTTCCCAACGGATTCACCGACGAGGGCACACCCGTCAGCGTCTCGTTCATCGGCGGCTTGTACCGCGATGCCGACGCGCTGCGACTGGCGCACGCCTACCAAGCAGCAACCGACTGGCACCTGAGGCGCCCGGACGTCGACTCTCAGGAACTGCCGACGGAGACGACGGGGGAGTGACCCTTCCGGACGCGATGGTGGGGTACAGCCCACTCGATCGAGCTGACTTCGATCGCACGTCGATCTGGAGCCGTCCCGCGTGATCGTGCAGCGGGAGCAGCGCATCCAGACCGTCTGTCTGTTGATCCTCGCGACCGTCGCCGTCGCCGGCGTGCTGTACTGGTTGCGTCCGGTGTTGATTCCGTTCGTGCTGGCTCTGCTGTTCACGCTCGGGCTGTCGCCGCTGGTCGACGTGCAGATGAACCGGCTGCGGTTCCCGCGCATTCTCGCGGTGGTTGGCGCGTTCGGCATCGGCTTTCTCATCCTGACGCTGCTCGGCGCGTTGGTATCGGTGTCGGTGGGAAATCTGATCGCCAATGCCGGCGTTTACCAGCAGCAGATCTCCGTTCTCGTCAACAACACCCTCGACTCGTTACCGCTCACCCGCTTTGGGATTGATCGCGGCGCGGTGTTGCAACAGATCCCCGTGGGCACGATAGGCGGGATGATTGTCGGTATCGGCAACGCGCTCGTCGACATTGTTTCCCGTGGCGCCCTGGTGCTCGTCTTCATGCTTTTCCTGATGATCTCTCGCGAGGCTCGTGTGCAACCGGTGGGCGGCCTGCTCGGCGAGGTCGAGGTGAGGATCAAGCGCTACGTCGTCTTCAAGGCGCTGATTTCCGCCGCTACGGGAATCATGGTGGGTGTGGTTCTGTCGGTTCTCGGCGTGCAACTGGCGATGGTCTTCGGGCTCGCCGCCTTCCTGCTCAACTTCATTCCCAGCGTCGGCTCCATTGTGGCGACGTTGCTGCCGCTGCCCGTGGTCCTGGTGACGCCGGAAATCTCGAACACGGCCGCCATACTGGCGATTTCGGTGCCGGGGTCGATCCAGCTCGTTATGGGCAACGTTGTTGAGCCGAAGGTGATCGGTGACTCGCTTGACCTGCACCCGGTCGTGATTTTGATGGCGCTGGTGGTCTGGGGAATGCTGTGGGGCGTGGTCGGGATGCTGCTGGCGACACCGATGACCGCCGTTGCCAAGATTCTGCTGGCGCGCATGGAGCACACGGCTCCGATCGCCGACCTACTCGCGGGACGGGTTGATGCCCTCACCTCGGACTAGGCGCACGACGGCAGCGGTCTCCGGATCGCTCGTGTTCCTGGTGCTGACAGGCGCTTGCGGCGGGGGCTTGCCTAACGGCGATGGCGTCACCAGCGGCACACCGAACGTGCTCGTTCTGCTGCTCGACTGTTTACGCGCCGATCATCTAGGGACCTATGGCTACGAACGGCCGACTTCGCCCCAGATCGACGCGCTGGGGCGCGACGGGATCGTCTTCGAACGCACGGTGGCGCAGTCGAACTGGACGCGCCCGTCGGTTGCGTCGCTGTTCAGCTCGCTCTACGTCGGCCAGCACCGTGTGCCCACCGGCGACCGAGAGCAGGAACCGGAGGGCGGCATCGCCAGTGGCGTCTTGGGCCGCCGTGGCGGCAATGTTCTGTCCGAGGACTACACGACGCTGGCCGAGGCGTTCCAGCGCGCTGGCTACGCTACCGCCGCTTTTATCCATCAGGCGCAGATGCCGGAGTACATGGGGTTCGCCCAGGGATTCGACGTCTATGACGTCGAAAAGAAGAACGATCGTAGGGTCCTGGACCGCTTCAGTGACTGGGTCGAGGGGCCAGTAGCGACGCGTGACGCTCCGTTCTTCGCGTATCTCCACTTCTTGAAGCTCCATTTTCCGTATCGGCCAGCTGAGCGCCGCGATGTGTTCCGCACCGAGCGGACGCTGCCGCCGCTTGGTGGGGATCACGACGAGGAGTCTCGATTCATGCAACGGCTCGAGCTCCTGCCCGAGCATCGCGACGAGCTGATGGCGCTGTACGACAGCGAGCTGATGTTCCTCGACAACCTCGTGGGCGACGCCGTTGACTACCTGCAACGCACTGGCCGCTACGACGACACCCTGATCTTGCTCACTTCGGACCACGGCGAGGCGTTCTACGAGCACGGCACGTACAAGCACGCGGGAGAGAGTCTTTACGGCGAGCTCCTGCACGTGCCGATCATCCTGAAGCTTCCCCGAGGCCAGCACTCCGGCCGTCGCACCGATGTGCTCGCCGAGATGGTGGACATGATGCCGACCCTGCTCGATGCGGCCGCGCTGCCCGTTCCCGAAGGGCTCGCCGGCAACAGCCTCCTGCCGCTGCTGGATGTATCGCCGGGAGACCTCGGGACTCAGCTCGCGTTCGCGGAGGTTCCGGCACGCGGAACGATCAAGGCTGTCTATGTGGACTCGGCGAAGTACATCTTCGACTTCGCTGCGAACACGGTCGAGGTGTACGACCTCGCGAGCGATCCGGGCGAGGCCCGCGATCGCGCCGCGGACTGGCCGGCCGAGCAGATCGAACGGGCGCGAACGTTGCTGCGCGAGCGGATGGAGGAGAACGCACTGTTTGCCGCGTCGCACCCGCTGGTGGAGCGTGAGCTCGAAGAGGAGGATCTCGAGCGCCTGCGAGCCATGGGCTACATTCAGTAGCTCAGCGCCAGTTTCGCTCGTAGGATCTGAATCACGCTTGCTCAGAGGAACGAGAAAGGGCCGGCGTCGTAGCCGGCCCCTCCCGAGAACGCGCTGTCGACAGGTTGCCTGTCGGCGGCCACCGCGTTGCCTATTTATGGTTGGCCTCGACGCGGATCTGGATGTTCACCTGGTCACCGACGATCATCGTTGCGGCCCACGAGCCGACGCCCACGTTGAACTCGTTGCGGTTGATCTCGAGCCCAGTGCTGAATCCCGCCGCCTCGGTGATGCCGCCCATCATGCCGCGCATCTGCTCGGGAATCTGCTTGAGGCCGAGCAGCTCGATGGGCAACTCGACTCTGCGCGTGACGTCCTTGATCGTGAGGTCGCCGACCGCAACCAGAGCCGTCTCCGATATCTGCCGGACCGAGCTACTCTCGAACGTGATGTAGGGGTACTTGTCGGCCTCGAACCAGTCGTCCGAGCGCAGGTGGTTGTCACGGCCCTCGTTGCCGGTGTTGACACTTCCGACGGCAATCCTGGCCGAAACCTTGCTGTTGGCGGGGTCGTCCTTGTCGAACATCAGCTCGACGTCGTAGTCCTGGAAACTGCCGGTGATGGGGGTGAAGAAGTGCTTCACCGAGAAGTTGACCTCGGTGTGCGCCGTGTCGACGTTCCAGACGCGAGCACTGCTGGAAAGGCCGGCCGGGCCGGCGCTGGAAGGGGTGGCGGCGATCGCCGAGAGCGTCAGAAAGGGTACGGCAGCCACCGTAGCGGCTAGACGAAGTGCGATGTACTTGCGCATGTGTGCAAGCTCCAGGGGAATTCAACGTGTACGACGGAGTGGATGGGCCGCGGCGCCGCGGGCCGACGCATCGATTCGCTCTTGCTGGGGGCTCGTCGATCCGGGCTCCTAGCGCGAGCTTCCGTTGCGCGTTGCGTCTACTTCGCTGACCGTCGGCTGGTGGTTACACGGGTGAGGCCCTGGACATGTGTGTGGCCGTGGCCTGCATCACACCGCGACCATCGGGAACGCGGTCGATAACGCATACTGCGACGATGAACGTCGTGCGACTGGCGAACCGATCGGCCATCGAGTCGTACCTGCGGCAAGCAGCCGACCTCGACGTCTACGCGCTTGCTGATCTCGACGACTTCTTCTGGCCGCACAGCACCTGGTATGGGCAGGTCAATCCGGCGACCGCGGCGATTGAGGCCGTGTGCCTGATACTCGAGAAGGTTGTGCCGCCGGTGGTGTATGCGGTTTGCCCACCCGGGCATCGCGCCACGGGCGACCTTTTGCGCACGATCTCCGGCTCGCTTCCCGACACCTTCCACGCCACACGGACACTGGCCTCGGCAACGTCTTCGGGAGCACTCACGCGGGTGGGCTCGGGCCGGAGCACGTCAAGATGTCGCTTCCGCGATCGCGGGCCGCAGGCGAGAGCGAGCTCGACGCGGCGGCCACGCCGGCGAAGATCGGACAGCTGGTGAGCCTGGGCGTCGATGACGGCGACGAGGTCTGTCGCTTCTATGCCGAGGGCGCCTACTCGCCCGGAGAGGACGAGGGCCGATTTTTCGACCCGTACCTCCTGGAGCTGGGTCCCTGCTACGGCATTCGAGCGCACCAGGAGCTCGTTCGTGTGGGTGGCGTGCACGTGAACTCGATGCGATATGGCGTGGCCGCAATCGGCAACGTAGCAACCGGGCCTCAGCACCGGGGTCACGGACACGCCACCCGCGTCGCGGCCGCGATCGTCAGAGACCTGTCGGTGGCCGGCATCGAGCTGATTGGCCTGAACGTGCAGGCCGACAACGTCGCGGCCGTGCGCTGCTACGAGCGGCTCGGTTTTCGGTCGGTCTGCCGCTACCTGGAGGGCCGCTTCAGCCGCAAATCGTTGGCCTGAGGTGTCTCGGCCGAGGGCGACTCCGCGACCAGCTCCTGGACCATTCGAGTGAGCTTGGCGCCGCGGAGGTCGACACCACGGACGCGGCCTTGGCGATCAAGGAGGAACGAGGTCGGCAGCTTGCCGACGCCGAACAGCCGCGGCAGGTCGTCGTGGAAACCGCGCTGTTGGTGTACTTGTGGCCAGTCGATGTTGTGTTGATCCAACCAGGTCACCAGACGTTGCTCGTTGAACGTATCGAGGTTGATGCCGACGATCTCGAAGTTCTCACGACCCGCCCGGGCTCGGGTGGCCTTCATGTAGGGGATCTCGCGTAGACAGGGCGCGCACCAGCTTGCCCAAAAATCGACGAGGATCACGCGACCTTGGAGGCGCTCCAGATTCCAAACTCGGCCGTCGAGGTCGCGAGCCTGCAGTCGTTGCAACGCCGAGCGCAATGCCGCCGTGTCCTGCGCGCCGTAGCTCATGGGAGTCGCCCAAGCGACCACGAGGGTCGCGAGCACGACGGCGGTGATCGCCGCGGCCGGGCTCATCGGGGCGACTGCGACCCCTCGATCGGTTCTTTTCATGAGTTGACTCGCTCGAGAGCTTCGTCCACCGCGGTCGTTCTCGCCTTGCGCAACACGCTCAGCTTGGTGAGCGGAGTCGTTCGGCGCGACTCTGGAAGGTGAGGGAACAGGGCGCCGAGTGTAGCCGAGCGCAGATGGCAGTCGGTGGTTCACTGTCCCGATCTGGCCGCGGTTGTCCGCTCGATTCCCGCCGAGGCCGCCGGTGTACGATGCCTCGACCGCGACCGTGGGCAGTGGCGAGATGGTCGAGACGGTGGGCCCAACACGAGTCTGCTCGACACGTCGGGTGATTTGAAACGAACGACTGGGGCCGTCGGAGAGTCTGCAGAGATGGGAAACGAGCCATGAGCCGCCACAGCGAGGTCTCGGGGGTGGTGGATGAGCACCCTGGGCGCTGGCGGAGTGCGTCGGATTGGCGGCCGCCGGACGCGACGGAGCTCGACCTGTGGCGCGTTCCGTTGGCCGATCTCGCTGTCGACCTCGGACTGCTGGGTGAGCGCGAGCGGGCGCGGCTCGAACGGCTACGTATCGACGCCAAGCGCGAGCAGTTCGCGGCCGGCCAGAACGCTCTGCGTCGCGTGCTAGCGCGTTACATCGACCGGCCGCCCGCCGACATCCAGTTCTCGTACGGCGACCACGGCAAGCCCTACCTGGTAGAGCTCGCGGCGGGACAGACGCTCGGGTTCAACCTCTCGCACTCGCACGAGCTGGCGCTGATCGGCGTGGCACCCGGAGCCGAGCTTGGAGTCGACGTAGAGCATGCTCGCGCCGAACGCCCGTTTGAGCGCCTGGCGCGGCGATTCTTCGTTCCCGAGGAAGGTGAGGTGGTGCTGAGTCGGCCGCCCGCGGAGTGGCGCGAGGCGTTCTACCGCACGTGGACGTTGAAGGAAGCCTACCTGAAGGCAATCGGAACCGGGCTGTCGCTGCCGCCGCGCTCTTTCGGACTCGACCTGACAAGTGAGCCGCCACGGCTGGCGTGGACCGACATGGATGGAGACGACCCTGAGCGATGGAGCTTCGTTTCTCTGCCGCGTTGCGACCGGGCTGGCGACTACGTGGCTGCGGCGTGCTGCGAGGGTTGTCGCCGTCGAGTTCGCCTGTGGGAGATGTAGCTCACCCGCCGCAGCACGGAGGTTTCAGGGCAGGCGCTCGAGATCCAGGCGCTGGGTCCGTCCAGCCTCGCCTTCCGCGCCGAGCAGCGTGATGCGCATGCTGTTGTCTCCCGTCAGTTCATAGACAAAGCGGGTAGGGAAGTCGTTGTCGGGATTGTCGAAGACGGCGCGAGGTGGCGAGGTCTCGAGCTCGACAAGCGTGAAGCTGGCGGCTTGCTGGCCGCGCGGGTAGGGGGTCATCAGCACCCCGCCGTCGACATCGACGAAGGCGCCGAACTCGAAGAAGACAAGGCTTTCATTGCGGAAAGTCTTGGCCATCCACAGCATCATGCCGCCAGCCGCGCTGGTGCGGTCTTCCACATACGGTGAATCGCCGAAGGTCCCACGCCAGCGGCCGGCCAACCACTCGAGCTGCGCCACCGACGCCACGATCGCCGCGGGCAGGTCGCTCGGTGTTTCTTGCCCTCCGATGCGAGGATCCAGCGCGCCCCCGCTCGCCAGCTCGGTGGCGTTGCTGTTTGTGGCTACTGCCACAAGAGGGAGCACAGAGAGCCACGCGAGCCACGCGGGAAGGGCCGCGGCGGCTCTCGGCGTGGCAAGCGAGTCGAAACGGACTCGATCGGAGCGTGATTGGACGGTGAGAGACATCAGGCGGCGCTCCTGCGCGTTGTTGTTGTGGATTGGGGTACTCGCCCAGGCCGCCGGCCGAATGCTTGAAGGTGCACATGCTGCGAGTCCGTCGGGAGATGGAAGCGATTCCTTACGGTCCGGTAATCGCCTGGGCGATGTCGAGGATTGTCTCGGGTGTCAACGCGCGGTAGTAGGGCGATGCGCTCCAGGTGCTGTCGTCGACGTGGGGTCCGTAGAGCGCGCCGACCGCGGTCACCTCGACGGGGATCTTCTTCTCTCGGAATCGAGCATTGGCGTTGAGCGCGCACTCCATGTCGGTCTCATGATCGCCCACGTAAAGCACGCGTCCCGGCGCGTGGTCGGTAAGGTGACCGATGCAGTCGATCAGCACCTGTGGGTGCGGCTTCTCGGTTCTTGCGTCGAGTCCCTCGTAGCCGACGACGCGGCTGAAATGATGGTCGAGGTCGAGGTCGCGCAGCATCACCCTGATATTGACGCCCGAGTTGTTCGACACGATGCCCTGCGGCAGATGACCGAATTGCTCGAGCACGCGTGGCATGCCGTCGAAAGGCTCGCATCGCGTGACGTCGCTGAGGTGGACCTCGCCCCAAAGAGCTGCCGCGCGCCCGACTTGTTTGTCGTTCAGGCGGAGATCCTGACGATAGAAGTCGCGCCACGTGCGGTGCTTCACGAGCGCGGCGTCGTACGCCTCCTGCGAGGCGAGGGCGGGTATGGCCAGAGGGTCCGCGCCGAGTAGCGCGGCTGCGATACGGCGAGTCACGCTCAGGTTGCGCGGGCGGGTATCGACGAGGGTGCCGTCGAAGTCCCAGATGACCGCGGTCAGTGGGGTGCTCGCGGCAGGTTCGGGGTCAGGATTCATGGGCGCCGAGGTTAGCAGGAGCCGGCCCTTGCGGAACTTCTTAAACAATGTTTAAGTAAACGATGTTGAAGATAGGGGTCAGCGAGTCCGCCGGCCGTAACGATGTTCGGAGGCAGAATGGGAACCCACGGGTACCTCGGCGAGTTCGAACAGATTGTCCTGCTCGCTTTGCTACGGCTCGGCGATAACGCTTACGGCAAGGCGATTCACGAAGAGATCGGGCGGCGCAGTCCACGCGAGGTCGCGGTTACGGCGGTTTACGTGACCCTTTCGCGCCTCGAGGGCAAGGGCTACCTTTCGGCGTCTCTCGGCGAGGCAACTCCTGTTCGTGGAGGACGAGCCAAGAAGTTCTTCAACATCGAGGAAGCTGGATTGCAGGCGCTACGTCGCTCACGCGAGCAGCTGGACAGCTTCTGGGCCGGCATCGACCTCAATGTGGAGACTCTTGGCTCTCTGGAGACGACCCCGTCGAAGGCCGCGAGGAGCTCGCGATGAAGCGCAACATCCATCCGCCGCGGCTGGCTTCGCTGTTTCTGCAGAGCATTCTGCCACGTGACATTCGTGATCAGGTGCTGGGCGATCTGGCCGAGAAGCATGCCGAGCTCGCCGCCGCCAGTGAGACCAGCCAGGCGCGCCGCTGGTTCTGGCGCCAGACGCTGGCCTCGATCGCACCTGTTCTTCGCCCCGGGCGCGGCGCCGGCCGCGCTCAATCGGATCACGCTAGGGCGGGGCGCTCGGCGAGTGCGACCGGGCTGAGCAACATGCTCCTGTCCTGTTTGACGGATCTTCGCTTCGCGCTTCGCTGGGCGCGGCTGAACCCTGGCTTCACGGCGATCGTCGTACTGACGTTGGCGCTCGGGATCGGTGCCAACACGGCGATTTTCAGCGTGGTGAACGGTGTGCTGCTGCGTCCGCTGCCGTACGAGGACGCTGAGCGCATTGTGCGGGTTTGGAACGGCGACGCCGAAAACCGGCAATACCGCAACCCGATCTCGCCGGGCGAGATTGTTGCCTACCTGGACGATGATCGTCTGGGGGAGGTATTCGAGTCGATCGCCGGGTTCACGCTCGACTTCGTCAATCTGAGTGGCGGTGACGAGCCGCTGCAGGTATCAGCGGCGTACGTGATGCACGACTTCTTCGACGTCTTCGGTGTTGCGGCTGCCGACGGACGAACGTTTCTGCCCGAGGAAGACGCCGCCGGCGCGGATGCTGTGGTGGTGATCAGTCACGGCGTTTGGCGGCGGTTGCTCGGCGGAGCCCCCCGAAGCCGTTGGCGCGCTGCTGCAGGTGGATGGCGCCAAACGGACGATCGTCGGCATCATGCCCGCGGGGTTCGACTACTTCCCGGGAACCGACGTCTGGCTGCCGCTCGCGCTCGACCCAGCGAGCACGCCGCCGCCCAACTTCCTGTCGCACAGCAGCTCGATCACCGGCAAGTTGCGGCCCGAAACCGGTATCGAGCAAGCGACCAAAAGAATCGACGCCGTTATCGCCGGCGTGCTGGCCGACCATCCCGAGCACGACGGGACGCACGTTGCGCGGGTTCAACCGCTGCGCGACGTGATGGTCGGCTCCATGCGTCCGACCCTGATGGCCCTGCTCGGTGCCGTGGGATTGCTACTGTTGATCGCGTGCACGAATGTTGCCAACCTCCTGATGGCACGCGCCGAATCTCGACAGCGTGAAGTGGCGCTGCGCTTCGCGCTCGGCGCGGGACGCGGGCGCGTGGTCCGCCAGCTGCTCGTCGAGAGCACGCTCTTCGCGCTGCTTGGCGGAGCGTTCGGGCTCATCGTTACGAGCGTGACCTTCGATGGGCTGATGGCTCTCGTGCCAGGCAGCATGCCGCGAAGCGCTGAGATTCAACTCGACGGCAATGTTCTAGTGTTTGCGCTGGCGATCACTCTCGCGACTGGCCTGCTATTCGGGCTCGTGCCGGCGCTGGGGGCCGGACGTACGAGCCTGGCTCGATCACTCGGTGGCAGCGATCGCGGTTCGACGCACTCCGCGGCCGCGGGGCGCTACCGTGGCGGCCTGGCGGTTGCCGAGGTGGCCCTCGTGTTCGTCCTCATGAGCGGCGCAGGGCTCATGGCGCGCAGCTTCTGGCGGCTCACCCGAGTTGATCTCGGCATCGAGACCCAGCGTTGGTTGACCTTCAACGTGTTTGTTCCTGCCGCGCGCTACCCGGCTAACGACGACGTCACGGGCTTCTTCGAGAGACTGGTTGGCGACGTGGCTGCGTTGCCCGGTGTCGAATCGGCCGGGGCGGTGAGCTGGCTACCGCTGATTCGGTTCCCGTCGAACTGGGGCGTGCAGGTCGAGGGTCGCGAGCCCGACCCCGACCTCCCGGGGCCCGACTACGCCAACGTGGTGGGCGACTATTTCGAGGCCGTCGGCTTGCCGCTTCTGCGCGGCCGGAGGTTCCTTCCCGAGGACGCCGTGGCGGCGCCGGCGGTGATCGTTACCGAGACGATGGCTCGGCTCTACTGGCCCGACGAGGAAGTGCTCGGCAAGCGGCTGCTGATGAACACCGACACGACCTGGAGGACGGTTGTCGGTGTCGTGGGGGACCATCTCAATCGCGGCCCGGGAGTGCCGCCGCGGCCGGGAATTTACCTGCCGCACATCGAGGTCCAAACGGGAGGCCCTTGGCTCGATCGCGACCTCGGCATCGCAATCCGCACGAGCGGCGACCCGCTTGCCCTGGCCGCCGCGGCACGACAAAGAGTTTGGACGATCGATCCGGATCTGCCGATCAATGGTCTGCAGACGATGGAGACAGCTGTCGCGGGGATCGTCTCCCAGCCGCGCTTCACGCTGCTGCTGCTTGCCGCGTTTGCCGCCGTTGGGCTGCTGTTGGGTACGGTCGGCGTCTACGGTGTGGTCGCCTACTCGGTGGCGCAGCGGACCCGGGAGTTTGGCATCCGGTTGGCGCTTGGTGCCGCGCGGGGCGAGGTACTTCGTTTGGTCGTGCGCTCGAGCATGGCCCGCGTCGGCGCCGGCGTCGTGCTCGGCTTGCTGTTGGCGTTTTGGGCGGCGCGGGCGTTGATGGCGACGTTGCTCTTCGAGGTGACTCCACACGATCCCGCCACGCTGGTAGCGGTCGGCTTGCTGGTGCTGACGGTGGGGCTGATAGCCAGCTGCATGCCGGCCTACCGAGCGACGCGGGTCGATCCGATCACGGCCCTGCGTTTGGAATAGTGCGTCCAGACGATCACCCACAGGCCTGGCACACGGCACGGGAGCGGCCGAGCGCGACCTGATCACGGCCGTTCGCCCGCAATCGCGTCCGTTCGGCCAACGACTCGCCGGGTAGCTTCGGCGCTGCGGTAGACTCGTCGGACTGAGTCGGAGACGGGCGCGGCGTAGGTCGACGCGCCCGGAAGCAGGGGGTTCGCGACCCCTGGCCTGCTTGTGATCCCGCCACCCCGCCATCCCCGTGGACGGTTACGCCGTGTTGGAGGATCTCGGAAGCTGGATTGAGAGCTCCGGCGACCTCGTCTACCTGGCTGCGCCGCTGTTCACCGTGGTGGTGGCGATCTTGCCGATCCCCGCCGAGATTCCCGCGGTGGTCAACGGTATGGCGTTCGGCCCGTGGTGGGGCTCGTTGGTCACCTGGTTCTTCGCTCTGGTCGGCGCGCAGATCAGCTTCGAGATCGCTCGCCGCGGTGGCCGGCCACTCTGCGCCAGGTTCGTTCCGCCACGCTGGCTCGAGAGGGCCGACGCCGCCGCGTTGACCGCCGGCTGGCCGGCGCTGCTCCTGCTGCGCCTCGTGCCCACGGTCGCGTTCACCGCGGTCAACTGGGCCGCGGGTCTCACAACACTGCGCCGGCGTACGTTCGTGTGGACGACTGCCGTGGGTATTGCCCCCGGTGCCATCGCGTTCAGCGCGACCGGTTCTGGCCTTCACGAGTTCCTGCGAGACTCCGGCAGCGCTGGCGGCGCGCTCTGGCTAGGGCTGGGGTTGGTCGGGTTGTTGCTGTTAGCAGCCATCGTGCGACATCGTCGCGCCTCCGCCGCTCGGCCGACCGCGTAAACTGCAGCGGTTGGCGGCCGTCTGGCCCGCGCCGACGTCGCGTATCAGAGAACCGCGGTCGGTTCGCCGTTGCCTGACGTTTTCGCTAGGAGGTTGGACAGCCGGGTACGGCTTTTGGAGACGCGAAAGCGAACGGACGCGGGGGCCAGGCGGAGGGCTACGACACTCTGATCAGGGAGCATTACCGTCGCGAGGCCGAAGAATGTGGCGCCTCGCCGCGCTCGACGATGCGCGAGGAAGTCGTGCGCTCGAAAGAGGTTCAGCTCATCGGCAGGTTCCTGGAAACGATACGGATCAACTCGGGCCGAGGAACCCTACGTGTCCTGGATGCAGGATGCGGGAATGGCTACACGCTGGATTGCCTGTCACGGACACACGCCGAGTGTGAGCTGCAAGGGCTCGAGTTCACCGAGGAGCTCGCGGAGATCGCTCAGGCACGTCAGCTGGAGGGTTGCATCATTCAGGTAGGGGATGTTCGACGAGCACCCTTCCCAGATGGCTATTTTGATGTCGTCTACACCGAGCGGTGCCTGATCAATATCCTCGACTACGCGGCTCAGCTCGAAGCTGTCCGGGAGATCGGGCGAATTCTGCGACCCGCGGGCCACTATCTGATGGTCGAGTGTTTCGACGATGGTTTGCAGAACAACAACAAGGCTCGTGTCGAGATGGGACTCGAAGCGATCGAACCGGCACACCACAACCTCTACCTCAAGAAGAACGAGCTCTTCCGCGACATTAACGATTGGTTCGAAGTCGTCGACCTCGCATCTTTCGATCCGGATCGGGAAACAAAGATCCTGCAGAGCAATTTCCTCAGCTCCCACTTTTTCGTGGCGCGAGTGCTCCATCCGCTCCTGACGCGCGGGGACTGGGTGCGCAATAGCGAGTTCGTGAAGTTCTTTTCGTTTCTACCACCGGCTGGGAATTACGCGCCTATTCAGGCCTTCGCATTGCAACGGCGCCCTGGCGCGCCGTGATGACGGAACAGCGCGGCCGCTCGGGGTCGGGCCGGGGGCCTCGTTCTCGGGGGTTGCCCAGCTACGAACGCGCGATCTCTCGGCGCTACCCTCGGTGGCAGAAGCGCACTCTCGACTGGCTGGGAGCTACGGTCGCTCTCCTGTTGACAGCGCCCGTCATCGCCCTCGTCGCCTGCCTCGTTTTGGTTTTCATGGGTCGCCCGGTTTTCTTGCGGCAACTCCGGCCGGGGCTTCGTGGCAAGCCATTCCATCTATACAAGTTCCGCACCGTGCGCGACTTGCGGGATTCTCGCGGCCGCCAACTGCCGGACAGCGAACGGTTGACCCGGCTCGGAAGCTTCTTGCGGGCAACAAGCGTTGACGAGTTGCCGGAATTGGTCAACATCTTCCGAGGCGAGATGAGCCTGGTGGGACCTCGACCGCTCCTGATGGAGTACTTGCCTCGATACTCGTCGATTCAGAAACGGCGGCACGAGGTGCTACCCGGTATCACGGGATGGGCCCAAATCAACGGCCGCAACGCGATTTCGTGGAACGAGAAGTTCGAACACGACGTTTGGTATGTCGACAATGGGAGCCTGGCCCTCGATCTCAGGATTCTGGCCAGCACGCTCGGGCAGGTGATCCTTCGGAGGGGAATCAGTGCCGTTGGGCACGCCACAATGCCGTACTTCACCGGCGACGATGGCGACGTGAACAGCGGGGAGCGGCCGTAGATGGGTGGACTCGAGAAAGGGATGAGCGGATGAGCGCGTCGGGCATGAATCCAACAAGAGCGGCCGGCAACCTGTGTTCCGTGGTCGCTGCGCTGGGGACGGTCTTTGTCCAACCTGGGCACCGTGTCGAGGCTGGAGTGCAGGTCGCGCCGGCCCAGGATCTGGCCTTCGATCAGCAGGAGTGGCAGATCGAAGGCGACGCCAAGGTCGAGACGTTTCTGGGCGAGACCGCATTGCGAATGCGGAACGCCGAGGCCAGCCTCCCCGCGTTGGAGCTGTTGGACGGAACGATCGACTTTGACGTCGCTCTGACCGGTGATCGCGCTTTCCTCGGAATTCGCTTCCGAGTTGTATCGGACCGTGCCCGTGAGGAGATCTATCTGCGCGGTCACAAGTCGGGCTCGCCCGATGCGCTGCAGTACACACCTGCCTTCCAGGGCGTCGGTAACTGGCAGATCTATCACGGTGAGGGCTACACAGCGGCTGCCGCGTTCGCGCACGACGAGTGGGTGCACGTTCGACTGGTCGTTGAAGGCACGCGGGCAGCGGTATTCGTTGGAGAAGCAGAGAGCCCGCAGCTCATCGTTCCACAGCTGGCCCGCGGACCGCGCTCCGGGACCATCGAGTTGTGGAGCAACTTTCCGAGCGCCGGCCTGACGGACTCCTATCCGGTGGCGGTGGCGAACCTGCGGATACGGGGCGACACGAACTATCGATTTCCGCCGTCGCGGACGCCGACGCGCTCGCTCGGCATCCTTGGACGCTGGGCGATGTCCGAGCTGTTCCTGGTGGACAACGACGAGCCCGTCACCAGACTTCCCGAGGTCATCGTGGACGGTAACTGGGACAGCACGGCCGTCGACGCCTCGGGTGTCCTGCTCTTCGATCGCCATCGGGCGCGATTACAACAGGACGGCCGCCACGGCGTGCTGGCGCGGTTGCTGCTGCGATCCTCTTCTGCACAGATCAAGCGGCTCGATCGGGGCTTCAGCGATGATGTCAGCGTGTTCCTCAACAACCAATTGATCTATTCGGCTCGCAACGGCTACAGCTTCAACTTTCCGCGCCGGCAGGGGCTCATCACACTCGATCAAGCGTCGCTGTATCTGCAACTCAACGCCGGTGACAACGCCCTCGTGGTCGCAGTGACCGAAACCTTCGGAGGCTGGGGCTTGATCGGCCGCATCGACGACCGCGACGGCCTGGGAATTCTGCCCATCGGGCCGCTGAGTCGCGGCAGAGACTGATGGGGGTGAGAGCGAGCGGAGGCAAATACGCGGTGCGATTCTTACTGGCCGGGTGGTTGATTTCGTCGGCGCGCGAGCCGTTGCCTACCTGGCGACGACGATCGACGTGGAGGTCGGCACGAGCGCGCGGCTGGAGTTCAGCACCACCGACGCGCTGGCAATCTGGATCAATGGTCGCTTCCGCGGTTACGGCGATACCGACCCCTACGCCTGGTACGACTTCGGCATGAACCCGGATCATCCGCCCGGGGACGCGGTCGCGCTCGAGCTGGGCCGCAACGAGGTTCTCGTCAGGGTTCGAGATGGCGTGTATTCGTCGGCCGGCTTCTTCGCACGGGTCGCAACGGTATCGCCTTCAGGTTGACGCTCTTGACGACGACGCGTAATCGAGTTCGGGGCGTGGTCTTCGATCTCGACGGCACGCTCTACGACAACGAGATGCCGATAGCCGGAGCGGCAAGCGCTATGGCGAGGCTGCGCGAAACCTCGCTACAGTTACGTTTCCTCACCAATACCACGTCGAAGGGGCGCGCCGCTCTGGCCGAGAGCGGCAGCAACCCTTGGTGCCGGCGGCCGAGCCAGCGAGATGCCGACGGGGAGCGTGGTCGACCCTGCGGCGCGACGTCGGGAAGCCGCTCTGGTCCTGGCCTCGGTGGCCGAGCTGCCGGCGAAGCTGGCCTGACCGCGCGAGTGGGCAGCCGCTAGCCGCTAGCGCTCGCGTCTTTCTCGAGTTGCCGCTTGCGGTTCCGATACAGCTGTCGATCAACCACGTCGGCCATAGCTTTCACGTCGTAGCCGCCGCCGAGAAACTGATCGATCTTGCGGACGAACTCTTCGGGCTGCTCGAGCGCCTCGCGATACTGCACCTCGAGCATGGCCAGGCTCGGGCGATCTTTGACCAAGAATCGAACCTGCACGAGGTGCCGCAGGTAGTAGTTCTTGGCCTTTTCATCCTCGATCGGATTGTCCTCGCCGCGGCGCTCGAGCATCTTGTTTTGCGAGGCGATGACCTCGTCGAGGTCGCGGCGCATGAAGATGACGTTGTAGAAATTCTCGTCAGGCAGGTCCTTGAGCAGGTGCGAGATGACCTTGAGCACCTTGCCGCGCGCCTCTCTGACCCAGGACTTGTCGGCTTCGCTCTCCAGATCCTTGACGCGCTCGTGCTCGTAGTAGCCCTTCGGGTTGTCTTCGTCGGCGCGCCGCTCGTGGTCGGTAAGGATCTCCAACCCAGCGGCGTCGAGCATCCGCATCATCATCGAGGTGCCGGAGCGCGGCAGGCCGGAGACGACTACAACCTCGTCGCCATAGCGTCGTCGTCGTAGGTAGCGTCGGATCGCGTTGACCACGTTGTGCTCGAGACTGGGTTGGCGGCGTATCGCCGGAAAGGTCAGGCGCGCAGAGTCGGTTGGTATCGATCGGGAACGTCGCTGGATCTTACCAGCGGCTGCCGGCCGCAGCGTGTCAACGGACCATCTAGACGGAGTCTGCGGAACGGCAGCGCTCGACGCCAGGGGAGTGTCGGGCGGCGAGACGGCAGCCTGCTAGACTCGCCGCAAGTCGCGCAAGTGCGCGACAGCCGCACATAGCGCGAATCCACGCCTGAGCTCAGACTGGGAGCCTCCAATGAGGTGGGCATCGGCGCTTTCCGAAGAGCCAATCGTAGAGGTAGCCGCGGAGTGCGCTCGCCGCGAGCTGCAAAGCGAGCTTGGCGATATCGAGCCTGACTTGGTCTTGGTCTTCGTCTCAGAACATCACGCGGCTGACTACGAGGAGGTGCTCGGGATGCTGCGCCGGGCGGTGCCGAGCGCGGTGCTGATTGGCTGCTCCGGGGGCGGCGTGGTGGGCGCCGGTCGTGAGGTCGAGCACGCTCCAGCGTTATCACTCACCGCGGCTGTCCTGCCGGGTGTCGATATCCGACCCTTCTATATGGACAGCGCCACGGTCGAGGCGGTTAGCGAGCGACCCGATACGTGGGGCGAGGTGATCGAAGACTCCGACCGGGAACACGACGGCGACCCGACTCACTTCATCCTGCTTCCCGATCCGTTTTCCTGCGATCCACGCTCGCTGCTCACGTCGCTGGATGAGGCGTATCCGAGCGGAGCGAAGGTCGGAGGGCTAGCGAGCGGCGGTCAATCCCCGGGCGGGAACGCACTCTTCATCGGCGATGATCTGTACCGCGAGGGTGCGGTGGGTGTCGCGCTTTCGGGTGCTCTTCACGTCGACACCATTGTCGCGCAGGGATGTCGGCCAGTCGGAGGACCGCTCTTCGTCACCAAGGCCTTCTGCAACCGCATCCTCGAGCTCGATGGCCGTAGGCCTACCGACCTGCTCGGTGAGCTGTTCTCGTCGCTAGGGCGCCATGACCGGCGGCTTGTCAGAACCTCGCTTTTTCTCGGTGTGGTGATGACGGAGGGTCTGCCCGAATACAGCCAAGGGGATTTCCTCGTTCGCAACCTGGTGGGGGTTGATAGCGAGACGGGGGTCATCGCGGTGGCCGAGGTCGTGGAGGCCGGGCAGGTGGTGCAGTTCCATGTCCGTGACGCCGACGCTTCCCGTCAGGATCTCGAGGCCCTGTTGCGCGGGTATGCCGGCGCCGAGGACCGGCAGCCGCCGCTGGGCGCCCTGATGTTTTCCTGCCTGGGCCGCGGCGAGTATCTCTACGGGGAGCCCGATCACGACAGCCGCTTGATCCAAGCGCATCTTGGCAAGCTGCCGCTCGGCGGTTTCTTCTGCAGCGGCGAGATTGGTCCGGTCAACGACCGGACCTTCCTGCATGGCTACACGAGCTCGATCGCGCTCTTTCGGAGCCGAAGCAACTAGCAGCCGCTGGTTGAACCGTCGGCGAGGAGCGCCGCGGCGAAGCGACGGATGCGTGCCGCGTTGGCGCCCATGTCACCCCGGCCGACGCGCGACGTCGACCGTAGATCGACGACAGCGCCGCTGTCGCTCGGGCGGATGCGAATGACGACATCGTCGACAAATCGAAACCAGCGCGTGGTGTCGGTGGCTTCGATGCGCAATGCGGGCTCGTCGCGAGCGACGATATTCCAGCCGCATGCCTGCGCGACTCGGAGAGCCGCGGCGAACGCGGCCCGAGCCTCGAGATCGACACGAATCGGGCGAAGGTCGCCGTAGGCGATTGCCTGCTCCTGCGGTGTCCTTGCATCGCCATGCGGATAGCTCAGATCACGCCCGGCGTTGTGGGGGTGATCGAGTGCGGCGACGAACACCGGTGGGTCGGCAGGGTTCGTTGTGATGTCGTGAATTCTCGGGCCGGATACGCGGGTTGCGGCAAGGACGAGAACGCCGACGACTAGCGCGCCTGTGCATGATGCGACGACGAGTCTGGGGTCGAAGGGCCGGCGGGCCCGGCGCTCGAGCGCCAGCGCGATGCACCCCACCAGCGCGGTAACGAATCCTCCGACTCCTTGAGCGACGACAACGATGCCGAAGGCGGCCAGTGGCGACAGCAGTTCCGCTCGTGCCGCCCCCAGCGTCACCGCCATACCGAATACCACGGTGGTCGCGAGCACGATCGCCAGTCGCGGCAGTCGTGCCGGTCTTGCCGATTCTGATGACACAGAAGTCTTGTCCGAGTCGGACCCCAAGCGAGCGTCTCCCAGGTTCTGATGCGGTGAGGGTGGCAGAAGGATTAAAGGCGGGCAGAGCGGCCTCCACAACGTGTGGCGCGCATTCGCCGCTCCCAACAGCGAGTCGAGGACGGCGTCAGAACTCCGAGCTGCCGGTTGTGACTGCCATTGGAGAGGCTAGACTCTCTGCCCTCACGCCGCTCAGTCGACACAAACCGGAGCCCGCCCATGGGTCGTTCCACCTGGTCCCCGTTGCAGGTTCACCTTCGCCAAGCCGTGCTTGCGGTCGTCGTCGCCGCCGTCCTGCCAATCGTCGGTTGCGCCGGCGGAGAGGGCGAGCCGGCGTCGCCGTCTCCGGAGACCACTTCCGCCGCTCCGCCCCCGGGGGCCAGCTTCGAGGGCGAGGCGTTCACCTTCGAGCGGATCACCGACGACGTCTATCACGTTATGGGCACCGGCAACCTCACCGTTGGGTCGAATGGCGCGGTGATCATCAACG
Source organism: Acidobacteriota bacterium (assembly GCA_963666215.2). Lineage (GTDB taxonomy): Bacteria > Acidobacteriota > UBA890 > UBA890 > WLXD01. The sequence continues at coordinate 893,036 of CAXWPL010000005.1, read as the reverse complement.
AGTCGGATGTGCTGCTCGTCGACTCGCACATCACGCCGGCCGCGGCGTGGGCGTTGCTCAACGAGCTCGAAGCGATCACCGACAAGCCGGTGCGCACCGTGGTGAACACGCACTTCCATTTCGACCACGCGCACGGCAATCAGGTTTTCGCCGACGACGTCGAGATCATCGGTCACGAGTTCACACGCGAGATGCTGACGAGCGGGGGGTCGAAGAGTGGACGCGCCTATGACTCGTTCGTCGGCACGCTGCCGCAGCAGATCGCCGATCTCGAAGCCAGGCTCGAGTCCGCGACGGGAGAGGATCTCGAGCGGCTCGAGCGCCGCCTGGAGATCACACGCAACTACAAGACTGCCAGCGACTCGGTGGTTCCCGTGGCTCCCACCGCGACGCTCGCACAGCGCATGCGGCTCTATCGCGGCGATCGCGAGATCCAGCTGCTGTTCTTCGGTCGCGGGCACACGGGCGGCGACGTGGTTGTGTACTTGCCGGCCGAACGCATCGTGGTGACGGGCGACCTGATGACCGGCGGCCTGCCGTACGCTGGAGACGGTTACTTGAACGAGTGGGCCGACACTCTCGAGGAGCTCAAGGCGCTCGAGTTCGACATGGTGCTACCGGGCCATGGGCGCGCGTTTGGCGACCGCGAGCGCATTGACCAGCTGCAGGCTTTCCTGCGCGATGCTTGGGTTCGCATCGGAGCCGAGCACGCTGCCGGCACGAGCGCCGAGGACGCCGCGAACACCGTCGACATGACCGACCACGTCGCGAGCTATCCCAACCTCACGGCACCCGGGATCTCGTTGCAAACGGTGCAGCGGGTGTACGAGCTGCTCAACGACACCAGCGCGCGGTAGCCCACAATCGGTGTTAGGCGTGGCTGTCAGACCGACCTAGATGATGCGCCTACCCAGCAACCCTTGGGCTAGCTCCGCCGCTAGCCGAGCAGTCTGGTTGCGGGTATCGAGCACAGGGTTGACCTCGACGAGGTCGATGCTGACGATGTCGCGTCGCTCGCCCATCATCTCCGCGGCGAGGTGCGCCTCGCGATAGGAAATGCCACCGAGGACCGGGGTGCCGGTGCCGGGCGCGAACTCCGGGTCGACCACGTCGAGGTCGAACGACACATGGATGCCGGCCACACCGTTGCTGACGATGCCGATCGCCTCCTCCATCACGTCGCCCATGCCCCGCTCGTCGATGTCCCGCATGGTGTAGACAGTGATGTTGGAGTCGCGGATGTTGTCCTTTTCGCGCTCATCGAGGTCGCGTGCGCCGACGAGAACCACGTTGGCCGGGTCCACCTTGGGCTGTATCTCGCCGAGCTCGACGAGCTCGTTGTTGCCCAGGCTGCAGGAAACGGCGAGCGACATTCCGTGGATGTTTCCTGATGACGTTGTCTGAGGCGTGTTGAAGTCGCCATGGGCGTCGATCTACAGCACCCCCAACCGCTCATCGTTGACGGCCAGGTGGGTGGCGGCTCCAGCAACCGAGCCGATCGAGATGCTGTGGTCGCCGCCGAGGACCAACGGCAAGCGACCGGCTTCCAGACTGTCGCGTACCGTGGCCATGAGGTCGCGGCAGGTCTCCAGAATGGGATCCATGAAGCGCAGCCGCTCGGAGCCGATGGACTCGGTCTCGGGAATGCTCACGGTGATATCGCCCAGATCTTCAACCTCGTGCCCGAGCTCTTCGAGACATTTCTGTACGCGAGCGACGCGGATCGCCGACGGTCCCATGTCGACGCCGCGTCGTCCCGCCCCCAGGTCGATTGGAACGCCGATGATGTCTACCTGCCGACTCGTGATTTCCATGTGCAACTTTCGGTTGTCCGGTGGCTGTCGCCAACAGTCATGTCGCGTCGTATCCCCACTCGGAGAAGGTGAAGCCCCACTGCTCACGAACGAGCTGCCGCGTGGTCGCCGGCAGCGGTCCGTAGACGTTCTTTTGGTAGCCGGCGAGCGAATCCAAGTAGCGTCGCAGCCGCGGTTCGATGTCGTTCAATGACGGCAGATCGAGCGACTCGTAGATCTTCGCCATCGTGCCAACCGGATCGGAGCTCAGCTCATGATAGGCGAGGTCGACGATCCGCCCCTCGCGGATGAGGTGGCGGTCCTCGAAGAAAGCCTCATACATGGCGCGGTAGCGCCACAGGATGCGCTCGTCGAGCTCTGCGGCTGCCTCGAGCTCTTCGGTGCCGCCGAGCTGGGCAACCTGGTATTGAAAGAGCGGCGCGACCTTGAGCTCCATGTTGCGTGTCGACAGAAAGACCTCGAGCGGGTGGCGGTGAATGTGGACAAAGCGAGCCTCGGGGAAGGCTTCCAGCAGCAGTGGCACGCGGGCCGTGTGGCACGGCGACTTGAACACGATTCGCCTGCCGTACTTGAAGGCGAGCTTGGCGGCGAACGCGCGGAGTGAAGCCACCCATCGGGCGCGTTCGGAGCTCGAGGCGTCGCGAAACGTCAGATAACGACGATAGCGTTGCTCGAGGGTCGGAAAATGCCAGCCCATGTGGGGTGAGAGGAAGGTGTCGGCGCAGAGAGCAAGCTCGTCCTCGGTGGGCACCTGGAGATCGAGCCGGACGTCGTCGTGTGGTCGCTTGCGCATCGTCAGGTGGCCACCGATGCGAGCGCCGAGCCACTCGGTGGTCAGGAACGTCCGAGGGAAAGTTGCCTGATAGCTGTTGGGGTGCGCCAAGCGCGGGTCGGTTGCGAACAGGTTCTGCAGGTGAGTCGTACCGCTGCGGTAGTGGCCGAGAATGAACACCGGTGATGGCTCGGGACGCCCCGATTCCGACTCGGCCCGTCGGTTTTCCGGGCGCTTGGCCGTCGCCGACTTCAGTCGATCGAGCTCGCGGCCGTGGACGATGCGCTCGATGAGCGCCTGCACGGAGTTGGCGGCGGCCGTGAGTGTCGTGAGCCCGGCTCGGGGCCAGTATCGCCCGTCTACCGCGAAGCGCACGTCAACGAGCAGCCGGAGCCAACTTCCGAGGGTGACTCCCTGTAGCGGCGAGAGGAGCCAGTGAGCCAGAGCCGCGCGCATCCTGTCAATCCTGTCCATCGGGTCCATCGGTCGGGCATCGGATCGGGCGACTGAGGGGAGGATGTCAGCGATGTTCGCCGAACGTAGCACGATGCGCCAGAGGCGGCGAAGCCGTTCGACGCCCGCCCATGGCGACATGTGAGAACTGGCATGCTGCCACTGTCGCGTCGCCGCGACGACCCGGTATGATGGCCGCACACCGGCCGTGTATCGCTGCTATCGAGTGTTATTGAGCCTGCGTTGGGGGCGCACACTGGCTGGGTGCTCGACCGCTTACAACGACACTCGCCCCGCCTAGGGCTCGGCGCCGTTCACACGCTGCGCGCGTAGCTGCAATTCAACGTTCGAAAACACTGATGACTCAGTTGCCCGAGGGACCTGTGTCTGCACCGGGGGTGCCTCTGGTGCGGGTGCCGGAGGCCGCCAGCAGCGCTGGCCGAACGGCCGACCAGGTGATCGACGGCGCGCGAGATTTTCTGCTGTCGATTCAGTAGGAAGATGGACACTGGTGCGCCGAGCTCGAGGGCGATTCGATCCTCGAATCGGATTACATCCTGCTGATGCACTTTGTCGGCCGCCACGACTGCGAGAAGGCTCGCAAGGCCGGGAACACGATCCGTGCCAAGCAGCTTGGCGGACCGAGCGGCGGAGGTTGGGCCATCTACCCGGGCGGCCCGCCCGAAATCAGCGCCTCGGTCAAGAACTACCTCGTGCTCAAGCTCCTCGGCGACGATCCCGACGCGCCCCACATGCGTGCGGCGCGCGGCGTGATTCTGCGGCTCGGTGGAATCGAGGCGTGCAACTCCTTCACGAAGATCTATCTGGCGATCTTCGGCCAGTACCCCTGGGACCGCTGCCCCGCGGTACCACCCGAGATCATCCTTCTGCCCAATTGGTTCTATTTCAACGTCTACGAGATGTCCTCGTGGTCGCGAGCCATCGTCGTGCCGCTGAGCATCATCTGGGCGCGCAAGCCGTTCTGCGACATTCCGGCATACGCCCATATTCCGGAGCTGCTCGTCGAAGGCTCCCGGCTGCCGGTGGCGCCGCACAACACGCATACAGCGCGCATTTGGCGGCGCCTGTTCTTCGCGTTGGATCGTTCGCTGAAGATGGCCGAGGGCATGTCGCTGACGCCGTTGCGCGAGCGTGCATTGGAGCGTGCCGAGGAGTGGATTCTCGAGCGCCTCGAGAGCAGCGACGGCCTCGGTGCGATCTTCCCGCCCATTGTCAACTGCATCTACGCTTTCCATAGTCTCGGCCACAGGGTTGACGAGCCGCTGATTCTCAAGCAGCTCGAGGAGCTCGAGAAGCTGGAGATCGAGGAGGGCGATACGTTGCGGCTGCAGCCGTGCTTCTCGCCGGTGTGGGACACGGTGCTGACAATGAACGCCCTGCTCGATGCGGGCACCGAGCCGGGTTCGGCGCCGATGCAGCGGGCAGCGCGCTGGGTTCTCGACAGGGAAGTCAAGCAGGCGGGCGATTGGCAAGTGAAGTTGCCTCACGTCGAGCCCGGCGGCTGGTACTTCGAGTATGCCAACGAGTTCTATCCCGACTGCGACGATACCGCCGAGGCGCTGATGTGCCTCAGCCACATCAGGTTCGATGAGCCGGAGCTGGAAGCCCGTCGCAAAGGCGCGATCGAACGGGCGTTGCGATGGCAGCTGTCGATGCAGAACCGCGACGGCGGCTGGGCTGCTTTCGACAAGGGATGCGACAAGGAAATCCTTACCTACGTGCCCTTTGCCGACCACAACGCGATGATCGATCCAAGCACGGCAGACATCACGTCGCGCACGCTGATCGCGCTGCATCGCTACGGCTTCGATCGCTCCGACGAGCCCGTCCGGCGCGGGCTCGAATTCATCCGGCGTACCCAGGAGCCGGATGGCTCGTGGTACGGACGCTGGGGCTGCAACTACCTGTACGGGACCTGGCTGGCGCTGCGGGCTCTCAGCGCGGCGGGCGAGAGCCCGTCGGCTCCTGCGGTGCAGCGGGCGACCGCGTGGATTCGCTCACGCCAGAACGACGACGGCGGCTGGGGCGAGACGTACGGTTCATACGTCGACCCGGAGAGCAAAGGCCGCGGTCACAGCACCGCGTCGCAGACGGCCTGGGGGCTGCTGGGCCTGCTGCGGGTGGGGGACGTCGAATCCAACGCGGTGCGCCGCGGAGTGGACCACCTGCTGCGCACGCAGCGGCAGGACGGCACCTGGCGCGACGAGTACTGGACCGGCACCGGATTCCCCAAGGTTTTCTACCTGCGCTACCATTTGTACGCGACCTATTTCCCTCTCGAAGCCCTCGGCGTTTATCGAGCCCTCACCGACGGCCGCGGCTAGGGCCCGACGATGCGATTTCCGCTGCACATCACCACCGACAACATCAAGCATCAGTGGCGGAATGCACGTGCCGGGCGCGAGCGTTATCCGTTCGTCTTGATGCTCGAGCCTCTCTACGCCTGCAACTTGGCCTGTATCGGCTGCACGCCGGAGCGCCACACGGGCAAGCTCGTCGACAGGCTTTCCTTGAAGAGCTGTCTGGCCGCCGTCGATGCCGCGGAGGCTCCCATTGTCTCGATTTGCGGTGGTGAGCCGCTCATGTACCCCGAGCTGCCCGAGCTCGTCGAGGGAATTATCGAGCGCGGCAAGCATATCTACCTGTGCACCAACGCGTTGCTGATCGAAAAGAGGCTCTTCGATTGCGTCCCACCGGACAAGCGATTGACGATCAACGTTCACCTCGACGGGATGCGCGAGACCCACGACTACGTCACCGACCGCGAGGGCGTGTTCGACACCGCGGTGGAGATGGTGGAGGCCTGCATCGAGCGCGGCTATCACGTGTTCACCAACACGACGGTGTTCAAGGAAACCGACATCGACGAGGTGGAGCAGCTGTGCTCGCAGATGACCGCGCTCGGCGTCGACGGCATGCTGATCTCGCCTGGGTACCACTACGAGCAGATCGATCGCGACATCTTCCTGACTCGCCGGGACATCGAGGCCAAGTTCAAGCCCGTGCTCGAGTTCGCAGAGGAATACCGGCTCAACTCTACGCCGATGTTTCTCGAGTTCGCCGCCGGGATGCGCGACTACTCGTGCTCACCCTGGAGCACTGTTACCTATACGCCACTCGGCTGGAAGGGACCGTGCTACTTGATTGGCGAGAAGTACTTCGACACCTGGGAGGAGTTCTGGGAGGGGGTCGATTGGGAGTATTGGGAGTCGCGGCAGGACCGAAGGTGCCAGAACTGCGCCATGCACTCGGGCTTCGAAGCCTCCGTCGTCAAGGAGCTCGTCAAGAGCCCTCGCGACATGTTGCGGATGGCCAAGTGGAACTTCCTGGGCTGAGCACGAGCCGCGATGGTGCGCCTTCGGGGCGCGTTCTCTAAGCCGTCCGCTCGATCTGAATACGCTCGATGACTGTGTCGTTCGTCACCGGTGCGACCGGTTTCATAGGCTCTCACGTTGCCGAAGCGCTGCATCGTCGGGGTGACGAGGTGCGCTGCCTCGTGCGGGCTGGAGCACGCTGCGACAACATCGAAGGCTTGGGCGCGAGGCTCGTCGAGGGTGATCTGGTGGCTGCTGCCGGAGACCCTGACCGGCGCGGCGATGCCGTTTCCGGCACCCTTGATCGCGTTCGACCTTCGGCTGCGACGAGGGCGCCTCGCGCTTGCTCGGGCGCCAGCCGCGGGTCACCGTTGAGGCGGTTCGAATGTCGCGCCATCGCATGTACTTCGATCCATGCCGGGCAATCGAGGAGCTAGGTGTGAGTTCTAGGTAGGTTGTTCACGAACTCACCCCTGAGAGCCGAGCGATCGGCGGTGTCATGCCGATGCCGGCGTGGGGACGGTGACGATTGTAGTGGTTGAGCCAGGGCCGTAGAGCTCGAGTACGTCGAGCTGAGGTCTGGTAGCAGGTGCCGTAGGCCCACTGCTCCTTGAGTGTGCGGATGAAGCGTTCGGCTTTGCCGTTGGTTCTGGGGGTGTAGGGCCGGGTGTAAATGTGCCGGATCTCGAGTTGATGGCATAGGCGATTGAAGCGCTTCGAGACGTAGCCAGGCCCGTTGTCTGTCATCACTCGGCGCACCGCTACTCCCATCGAAGCGAAGTGCTCGACGGCTCGCTGCAGGAACGCTGTGCAGGTGTGTTGGTCTTCGGCGGGCAGCACTTCGACGTACGCCACCCGAGAGTGATCGTCGATAGCGACGTGGGCGTTCTCCCAGCCGACGCCGTAGGCCCGCTTGGAGCGGTCGCCGTGGATGCGGTGTCCAGGTCGCCGGATACGGGCCAGTTTCTTCGTATCCAGGTGCAGTAGGTCACCGGGGTGCTCGTACTCGTAGCGAACGATCTCGGGCTTGGGCTCGAGCGCATCAAGCTTGGCGAGTCCGAGCCGCTTCAGCCACGCCGAGACGGTCGAGCGCGGCACAGCCAACCTTCGGCTGATCTGCCAGGCCGTCAGTCGCCGCCGACGTAGCTTGTCGATCTGCCTCACAACTCCAGCGCTTGTTGCGTGCGGACAGCACGTCGGCCGGCTTGATCGATCGAGCAGCCCGGCCTCACCTTCTCGCTCGTATCTATCCAGCCACTTGTAAACCGTTCGAGCCGACACGCCGAGCGCCGCCGCCGTTTCCGTCACGGGCTCCGCCCGCTCCCGGACTCGGCGGACCATCTCTCGGCGTATATACGGCGTCGTGCGGGCGTTACCATGCAGCTGCATCGGGCACTCCTTCTGAGGTCGTGGAGTCTTTTGAACAACCCCATTGATCTCAGAAGTGAGCCCCGATGTGAACAACCTACTTAGAAAACACAGCTAGGGCTCCCCCAGAGCCCGGTCGAAGCTGCGCTCCAACGCGCGGTGCAGTGGTTTCGAGATCACGGTTATGACAAGTAGGGCAACCAGACCCAGCGGCCGCGAGCCCGAGAGCGACGAGCTGATTGCGGTCGTAACGGCCATGGAGGACGAGATCGTCGTCCTGCGCGAACGTGTGCGCGAGCGAGTGGAAATCAAGAACGGCCCGGCACGCTACACACAAGGGCTCATCCAAGGCGTCCCGGTGGTGCTCTGCGTCACCGGCGATGGCAAGCGCAACGCCGATATCGGATTGCGCAAGCTCATCCAGAAGTGCACGCCGCGCCGCGTGCTGGCGCTCGGGATTGCCGGAGCCCTATCCGGCAAGCTCAAGGTTGGCGAGTTGGTCGTATCGAGTGAGGTTCTCGAGGGTAACGACGTTCTGGCGCGTCCCGATCTGCAGTGGCTCGAGGAGGTGGCCGTTACTGGCGAGTCCTACGAGCTCGGTCGCCTGGTGACGGTTGACGAGATCGTCGCAACTCCGGAAGGCAAGCAGCATTGGTGGGGGCAGACCGAGCGCGATCAGCCCGCGGCGGTAGACATGGAGTCGGCCTGTTTCGCGCGAGTAGCGACCGCGTATGGGCTTCCGTACCTGATCGTGCGAGCGATCACCGACACGGCGGGCGAGAGCCTCCCGTCTTTTCTCGAAGACTGCCGGCGCCAGGACGGCAGCATCGATCAGCGCAAGGTGGTGGGCAAGGCAATCTGGCGGCCGCGTTCCGTGGCAGCCCTGCTGCGTCTGCGAACCCGGATGAACCGCAGCGCTACGCGCCTGGCGAACTTCGCCCAAGAGCTCATTGCCGGCACCCGTCCCGGGAGCGACGAAGTTTGACAGCAACGGATGTGCCCCTATCCTGACGCCATGAAACCCACCGACTCGACCACATTAATCGACGACTCCGTCTCCGACGTGGGTCCTTCCGGCGATGGTCGCGCCAGCGAAGCTCTTTCCGAAGACGCGGCCGGCCAGCGTGATCGCAAGGCGGAGCATATCCAGCTGGCATTGCGCGAGCACATGCAGCTCGGGGCGCGCTACTTCGACCACTACGCGTTCGAGCACCGCGCGCTGCCGGAGCTCGACATGGCCGCGGTCGATCTGTCGACATCGTTTCTGAGTCAGCAGCTCAACGCGCCGCTGCTGGTTTCCTGCATGACCGGGGGTACGCCCGAGGCGGCCGCGATCAATCGCAACCTGGCGATCGCAGCGGAGGAGGTCGGTGTCGCGATCGGCGTGGGCTCACAGCGGAAAGCGATCGAGGATCCCTCAGCGTCGGCGCGCTCCACCTTCCAGGTGCGCCATTTGGCGCCCAGCGTGCCGTTGCTGGCCAATTTAGGAGCGGTGCAGCTCAATTACGGCTACGATGTCGCGCAGTGTCGTGAGGCCGTGGAGATGATCGGCGCCGACGCGTTGGTGTTGCACCTGAACCCACTGCAGGAGGCAATTCAGCCCGAGGGCGACACCAATTTTTCGCATCTGCTGGCGAAGATCGCGAAGGTTGTCGAGGAGCTCGAGGTGCCAGTCATCGTCAAGGAAATCGGCATGGGTATGTCGCCGACGGTTGCTCGACAGCTGTTCGACGCAGGAGTCCGCGTGATTGACACCGCTGGGTTGGGTGGGACAAGTTGGGCCCGAATCGAGGCCGCTCGGGCCGACGATGCGGCGCTCGGCGAGCTGTTCGCCGACTGGGGCGTGCCTACACCCGACAGCATTGCCGCCGTATCGGCGCTGCCCGACACGATCACGATTGGCAGTGGTGGCGTGCGCAACGGCCTCGACGTAGGCAAGGCGATTGCGATGGGAGCCGACATCGTCGGGCTGGCGCGGCCGTTCCTGCAAGGCGCCACCGAATCGGCCGCCACGGTCGTCGCCTCGATGCGCAGGACACTCCACGAGCTGCGCATCTGTATGTTCTGCGTTGGCGCGGCAGACCTCGAGTCACTTGCAGGCACGCCGCTGGTGCGGCGGAGGATCTGATCGATGAGCGAACCTGTGTCCGCGTCGATCTCGGGGGCGTCGGAGGAGATTGACCCGGAAGTCGACTGTTCCGAGTCGGGCCCTCGATCAACGGCCGACTCGAGTGATGAGGGCGCCGAGCTCGAGCAGCAGGATTCCGCCGGTCGCCTGGATGCGATAGTCGAGCAGCTCGTCGCCGGCGAGCGGCGTTTGCATCAACTCGGCGGCGAGATCGCGGCTTCCGATGCGGCGGAAGCGCGTCGGCGGGCAGTGCGGCACATCGCCAGCGCCAACCGGACCGCCGGCGCGAGTGAGCCTCGGGACGCCGAGATCTCCTTCGACCACATCAGCCACTACTCGTTCGACGCAGAGCTAGCCTCGAGCCGCCACTGCGAGAACTTCATCGGCGCGGCGCAGGTGCCGATGGGAGTTGCGGGTCCGCTCAGAGTGCTCGGAGAGCACGTCATCGACGAGGACGTGTACTTGCCGCTGGCGACCACGGAGGGCGCGTTGGTGGCCAGCATCAATCGAGGCTGTTCGGCGATCAGCGCGGCCGGCGGGGCGACGGTTCGAGTCGAAGAAGTGGGAATGACTCGGGCTCCGGTGTTTAGAACCACAGGTATCGTCGAGAACCGCCGCTTCATCGCGTGGGTGACCGAGTCGGAGGATCGTATTCGCGAGGTCGCGGAGAGTACGAGTGGGCACCTCAAATTGCTCGACATCCGATCGTACGCCTTCGGAACGACCGTGTTCTTACGGTTCCGCTTCGAGTCAGGCGACGCCATGGGAATGAACATGGCAACGATCGCTTGCGACCGCGTCGTCCATAGGCTCATCGAGCCCGAGACCGATGTGCATTGCGTCGCGCTTTCGGGCAATTACTGCGTCGACAAGAAGCCCGCTGCGGTCAACTTCCAGGAAGGCCGGGGCAAACGTGTGCACGCCGAGGTGGTTCTGAATCAGGAGATCCTCGAGCGCCTCAAGACCAACGCCGCGGCGCTGGCAGAGGTGCAGTATCGCAAGAACCTGCTGGGCTCGATCGCCGCCGGGGCGATCGGCGCCAACGCGCATTTCGCCAACGTTATCGCGGCATTCTTCCTGGCCACAGGTCAAGATCTCGCTCACGTTGCGGAAGCGTCGATGGGGGTGACCTGCATCGAGAGGGCGCCTGGCGATCGTGACAGCGTGATGGTGTCGGTTTTTCTACCCGACGTGCCGATTGCGGCGATCGGCGGTGGTACCGGGCTCGCAACACAACACGAGGCGCTGGCGCTGATGAACGCTCTCCCCGATCCCGAGCGGCCGGGGTACGCGGTTCGCAGGCTGGCTGAGATTCTTGGCGCCGCGGTACTCGCCGGCGAGCTTTCGCTGATGGCCGCGTTCACCTCGCGGGACCTGGCTGGGGCCCACGAGCGACTCGGGCGTGGCCGGACGATCGACAACTAGCGCGCCGTGGGCGGAGCGATTGTGAACCCCACCTCCGCGCCCGACCTGCCGACGGCCGTTGTGGCTTCGGTTCCCGCCAAGCTCATCCTCATGGGGGAGCACGCCGTGGTGTACGGTCGTCCGGCCCTGGTGGCCGCCTTCGGCCTACGGTTGCGGGCGCAAGCGCGGAGAGTTGGTGCCAGGGCACCGCCTGAAGACTCCGGCGTCGACATCGACTTGCCGGCTATCGGGTACCGGGCCCGCTCTTCCTGGTTGGAGCTTCGCGAGCATGCGGCCGCGCGGCTGGCTCTATGGCAGGGCTACGACGCCGAGCCAACGCCGGCCAGATTCGCGTTGCTGCGCGACGACGACCGCTCGAGTCCGGTGAGGCTGGCATTGGGTGTTGTTGCGTCGAGCGCGACATCGCTGCTCCGGGCTCGTCGGCTGCCGGAGCTCCGTCTTCGGATCGACTCGGAAATACCGGTCGGTTCCGGGTTCGGCAGCTCCGCCGCGACGGCCGTGGCGGTCTGCTCGGCCGTCGGCGTCGTGCTCGCCGTCCCCGCGTCGCCCGGCGACCTCGAAGGCCTGGCCTCTACGGTGGAACGCTGCCAGCACGGTCGCCCGTCCGGTGTCGACGCCGCAACAGTGATGCACGGGGGCGTCCTCTGGGCGCGCCGGAGCGCTGACGGGGAGCTGGAGCGCCGTGTGGTGCAGGTTTCGATATCTGCCCTGCGGTCGTTGCAGGTGTTCCACACGGGGCCACCTGGCGAGGACACCGGAAGCGTAGTCGCCGACGTTCGGGCTCGTCGCGACCGCGACCCCGACGGCTTCGACGCGCTGCTCGATACGATGGAGGAGGCAACTCGCGGGTTTCTGCGGGCGATCGCGATCGAACCTTCGACGACGAATTCAGATTCACAACTCAGATACGACGTCATGCGCGAGTCGGTGCGTTCCTACCAATCGTGCCTCGAGAATCTAGGTGTGGTGCCCACCGCCGTTCGCCAGCTCGTGCGGCGGATCGAGGCCGGTGGGTCCGCCGCCAAGATCTCGGGCGCCGGATCCCTGGCCGGCCCGGGTGCAGGGTCGCTCCTGGTTCTCGGCCCGGAGATACCGCACCGACGTGAGACTCAGACGCTGGCGCCGAGCCCGCCGATTTCTGATGCTGCGGCGGAGACCGAAGCCGAGATCGCCACTCGCAGCGCTGGTTTGCCTGGGCTGGGCTATCTTGACGGTCTGCGCGCTTTCGACGCTCCGTTGGGAGTCGATGGCTTGCGGATCGAAGTCACACCATGAGCGTCCATCGATCGACCGTCGAAGCGCCGTCGAATATCGCCTTCATCAAGTACTGGGGCGCCGTCGATCTGGCGCGGGCCATCCCGCTCAATCGGTCGATCTCCATGACGCTGTCTCGGTGCGTGAGCGTGACCACGGTTGAGCACGACTCGGGGTCCACGATGGACGAGGTGTGGCTCGCCAGCGACAACGGCGATCTGCAAGCTGCCCCCAGTGCGTTTGCGACTCGAGTGATGGCGCACGTCGACCGATTACGGTCGTGGGCCCGTTCGAGGTGCCCTGACCGGGGCTTCGGAGCTTTCCGGGTCGCCACCCACAACAGCTTCCCGGCATCGGCCGGGATCGCGTCGTCGGCCTCGGGCTTCTGCGCGCTGACGCTGGCGACCGTTCGCTCGCTCGAGCTCGACGAGGACCTCGAGGCGGGCGAGCTTTCGGTTCTTGTTCGTCGGAGCGGCTCCGGCTCGGCGGCGCGGTCGGTGTTTGGCGGCTTCGTCGAATGGCCGGTGGACACCGACCATCACGCCGCGCGGCAGATCGCGACGGCGGCGCACTGGGAGCTGTGCGACCTGATAGCTCTCGTGGATCTGGGCGCCAAGGAGGTGTCGTCGTTGGATGGGCACCGGCGCGCCACCACGAGTCCACATTTCGATCGCCGGCAGCAGCTTCTCGACGCGCGATTGCACGGCGTCCGCGAAGCGATCTCACAGCGCTCGCTGGCGCGCCTCGGGCCGCTCATCGAGGAGGACGCCATCGAGCTGCACCTGATTGCCATGTCGTCGCTGCCGCCCATCTTCTACTGGGCGCCGGCGACGATGCGCGTGCTGGAGCAGGTGCGGCGTTTGCGTGCCGACGGCGTGGGCGCCTACGCGACGCTCGACGCCGGTGCCAACGTTCACGTGATTTGTGAGCCTGGTGACGAGCGCGATGTTGCGCAGGCTCTGGGCGAGCTTGAAGGCGTACACGACGTGCTTCGCGATCGGGTCGGCTCGGGGCCGAGAGCGCTCGACGGCGAAGGCCCGACGGTGCGAGAAGCCGGCAACGCGAAGGATCTGGAGGCGTCGATGGAACAGGCCGACTCGACTCGTGGTCGCGCTCCTGACCAGCCCGACCATCACGCCGGCGACAATCGCCCTCACCCACGCTCAGCGCGTCGTGACCTGCTCGCCGAGGGTGGATTGTGAGGGCGGCGCGCGGCACCACGCTGGTGAAGCTCGGTGGCAGCATCGTGACCGTGAAGCGGCGCCCGAGGACCGTGCGTCGTGCGCAGCTCGCGCGCCTGGCCGAGGAGCTGTCTCGCGGTCTGCGGCGTCGGCCGCGGCACCTGGTGCTCTCCCACGGCAGCGGCTCGTTCGGCCACATTGTCGCCGCCGAGCACCAGATCGAGCGCGGAGGCTCGAGTCCGATGGGGATTTCGAGGACGCAAGGCGCGGCGGCTGATCTGCATCGCCACGTCGTCGCCGCGCTGCAGGCGGCGGGGGTGGCGACGTTCTCGTTCGCGCCTTCGAGCGCGCTCGTGGCGGCGGGTGGAACACCTCGCGCGGTGCGCGTGGAGCCGCTGCTGCTGGCGTTGCGGGCCGGCCTCGTACCCGTTACCTACGGCGACGTCGTGCTCGATCGCGAGCGTGATGGCGGTGCCTGCATCTGCTCGACCGAGACCGTGCTGCTGGCTCTGGCGGGTGCGTTGCAGCGGCGGGGTGAAGAGGTGCGGCGGGCTCTCTGGTTGGGTGATACTGACGGCGTGTTGGATAGAGAGGGGGAGCTCATCGAACACTTGGACGGTTCGAACTCGCGGGCGAGCGCGCGCGCGCTCGCACAGGTGGGTGGCTCCGGCGCCACCGACGTTACCGGCGGCATGCATCATCGCGTCGAGACCGCGTTCCGCCTCGCTCACCTCGGCATCGAGTCGTGGATCGGCAACGGTGGCGTTCCGGGACGCGCCGAATCTTTGCTCGCCGGCGGCCGCGAGGCGGGTACACGCGTCGCGGCTCGCCGTAGGTAGTGCGCCCTGTCGGAGCCTGGCGCGGGTCGCGGACGGGGTACACAAATCTTTCGAGCTCACCTCTCGGGTCGCGAGTTGAGGGCATAATGAGCTGCGCGGGCGGGGTCGCCGGTGGTGGTGTCCGGCGTCTGGCGTCTGGCGTCCCGCGGGGGGCTCCCCTCAATCGGCGATCGACCAAGAGAACCATCAGCGCGCGTCATGGCCCCACCCGATCGAACAGATCTGATCGATCAAAGAGATCGCATCGACGAGCTTCTCGAGAAGACCAGCCGTACGTTCGCGCTCTCGATTCCTCTGCTGCCTCAGCCCACACGTCGAGAGCTTGGGGTTGCCTATCTTCTGTTCCGCATCGCCGACACCTTCGAAGACGCTGCCGCTTGGACGCCGCCGCGCCAGGTGGATGCCCTGGCCAACCTGGCCCGGCTTCTCAGGCAGCCAAGCGCCGAAGAGGCCGCGCAACTCGGCGCTCGCTGGGCGGCTGAGGCGCCGATCGAGCACGACGGCTATCTGGAGCTTCTGGCCGAGACTCCGCGGGTGCTCGAGGCACTGATGGCACTCGACGCGCAAGCTCGCGAGATCATCGTGGAGCACACGATACGGACGGCGCAGGGGATGTCGGGATTCGTAGAGCGAACGGTGGATGGCGCACTGCGGCTACGCGATCTCGACGATTTGCGTCAGTACTGCTACGTCGTGGCCGGGATCGTCGGCGAGCTCAGCACGGAGCTCTTCTTACTCGGCCGCGAGCACCTACGGCCTGTGGCCGGGGTACTGCGGAGCCGAGCGACGCGCTTTGGTGAGGCGTTGCAGTTGGTCAATATCCTGCGGGATTCGGCCTTCGACATTCGCGAGGGCCGTTCGTACCTGCCCGTGTCGATCCGCCTCGACATGGTCACCGAGCTGGCTCGCGAAGATCTTCGTTTCGCCTCCGAGTACACGCTGGCTCTGCAGGACGCCGGCGGCCCGCGCGGCTTGGTCGGCTTCTGCGCGTTGCCTATACGCCTCGCCAACGCGACGCTCGAGCTCGTGCAACGGGAAGGGGCGGGGGCAAAAATTGGCCGCGCGGAGGTCTACGCCATCGTCGCGTCGCTCAACGAGGCTCTCGACCGTGGCGAACCGGCCGTGCGCGTGCCGCAGGCGGTTTCCTGATGCCCGATCCGGCAATCTGCTCCACCTGCCCGATGCAAGCTCGTTCGATGCGGGTCATACCGACCATGAGACGGCGCTGACTTTTCCTCGGCGGCTGTGCACCTCGCCCGGGGTTCACGAAGTGGAGCAGCGCGAGCCTTTCGGCGAGATGTAGCCGTGCGCGGCACGCCACAAGGATCTTCCCTGAGCCCGGCGACTTCTTGACCCGGCGTATCCGCGGCGAGTGCGGCGATTCATCGCAGGGCCTCTTCTTATTCCAGGCCCCGGTTGGCCTCCTCGAGCCACTCGGTGGCGTCCGGGTGCGATTCACCGAGCCCTCGGAGGGCCTCATCACGGGCGCGCCGATACTGCTCCCGAGCCTCGCTGCGTCGGCCGACTTTGGCCAGAGCCTTGGCGAGCGTCAAAACGTTCGGCGGGTAGTCGCCAAACCGCGCCACCGCGGCCTGGGCGTGTATGAGGCCCTCATCGGGGTCTCCCGGACCCGTCGGCCATCCTGGCGCGTCGATCAACACTCGAGCCAGCACGCGGTCGGGACCGGCCGAGTCGAGCTCGGGACTCGATTCAATCGCACGGCGCAGGCGTTCCACCATGGCGTCGAGTCCGCTATGAGCGGTCGACGTGCGCTCGCGCGACTGCACCCCCAGCGCCAGCGCCAACCAGTAGTCGCAGGCCGGGTTCTCGGGGGCACGAACTTCGCACCACTGAGCGGCCTGAACGGCCGTCTCGGCCGCGTCCTCGCGGCTCGCCTTATTCACGACGCCACCGAGGTGGTTCGCCAGCCATACCTTTGCGCGCACGGCGCCGATCAGGCCTCCTACCTCGTTAGAATCGGCGGCGGCCGCACGGAGCCACAGCTGTTCGGCCTGGCGCACGGCCGTTTCGTCGGGGCGGCGAGCGTACGCCTGGGCCGCCTCCGCAAGCAGGTCGGCAGCGGTCTGCGTTTCTGCGCCCGGTGCCGCGCCCGCAAGATCGGCCATCGACGGCGGCGGTCGAAGAGCCGCTGCGCAACCGCCAGCGGCCATGCCGACAACTCCGGCGATCGCCGCGGCCTTTCGCCGTCCTGGCCGACGACCCGGTTTGCGGAACGAAGGCCTCAACGTATCGGGGAACCGGCGTCAGTAGGGTTCGTGGCGCCAGTGCGCTCACCCAGAGCACTGCCAAGCGCTGCCCGGTAGGCGACGATGCTCGCAGCGAGTGAGTCGGTGTCGACCTGTTCGAATCGCTTCAATCGGAGCGTCCGCAGCACGGCTGCGGACTCCGGACGCTCGTGGATGTGCATGAGACCCTCGAACAACGGCGTGGAGTCGGTTGACGAGATCTCACCGACGCTCACCAGAAGCCCGGAGATTACCGCCGGCGAGCGCGCGACGATCTCAAGCTCGTCGGCGTACGGCAGTCGCGACAAGGCATCGGTTTGGGCGCCGTCGAGTAGCACCGCGACGTTCTCGTTGGCGCGAGCTCGCCGGATGGCGGCCAGCACGCGCGATGACGTCACGAATCGGGCGCTTTGGGGGAGCTGTCCCCAGGCGCCGAGCAGCGTGCCGGCGACGAACGCCGGGGCGTAGCTCGGGATCCCGCTGATCTCCCAGCCGTCGAGCGCCTCGGGGCCCGTCACGCGAGCCCGGGCGGCCACCAGGCTCCAGGACTCCTTCGCTGATCCCGACGGCTGGACGGTTTGCGCCAGCGGCTCGAGCTGCAGCTCTTCGCCGTGTTTGATGTAAAGAGCCAGGGGTAGGAGCGCGAGCGTGGCGTCGGTGGCCAGCCGCTCGAGCCCGCCCTGCTCGGTCTCGTGATACTCGGCGCTAACGCGTCGCGCCTCCCAGCCGGCGGCGCTCGCCAGCAGGGCTGCGAACCCGTCCATGGTTTCCTGCGCCTGAGCGGTATCGCCGGGATAGCCTGGCGCCCACGCCACGAGATGATGGCTGCGGGCTTGTTTGCCGACGCTCACCAGCGGCAAGGGCTCGACCGCGCCGAGAGTTGTCGACCCGGCGCTTGTCGCGAGCAGCAGGACAGTCAGAGCCGCGAGGGCCGCGATGGGGTGCGGCATGGGCAGGCTCAGGCGTTGCAACCGACGCTGGTGCGGTGCCATGGTTCGGTGATGGAAGATTCCGGTGTTCAGGTGGGCGGGGTAGCCCGCCAGGGCTGGGTGAGCCGAGCTTCGCCAGGAGCTCAGAATAGCCCGCCGGCTCCGCTAGCGCTCGGCGCGCCCGGCCAGCAGGTAGACGCTTGGCAGCACCGCCAGCGAGGCAACGAGGCAGGCAAACACACCGAGCGCCAGCAGTATTCCGAGGCTCGACATGCCGCGGTGCGAGGCCAGGCCGAGGCTGCCGAAGCCCACCATCGTGGTCAGCGAGGCGATCAGCACGCCGCGACCGGTCTCGTGGAGGACGGCTGGTATGCGACGGGGTCCCTCGGCGCCCCAGCGGTGCACGAGGTGAACCCCGCTGTCGATTCCTACGCCGAGCACGAGTGGCACAGCGACGAGATTGGCGAGGTTGAAGCTCAGTTCGAAGACCCTCATGAGACCCAGCATCCAGATCGTTCCGACAACCACGGGGACGAGCACCATGAGCGTGTCTCCGAGCCGCCGCAGGTGCGCCAGCAGCAACAGCAGCACGACGAGGCTCGCCGCGCCCAGGGCGCGCACGAATCCCGCCGTGATGCGTCCCGACATCGCCTCGAACATCAACGGAAAACCTACGACGTCGTTGTTGATTTGGCGCGATGCGGCGTTGAACGCAGTCAGCGTTGGTGGGTCGAAAATGCTGCCGCTCGGGTACAGGAAGCCGAGATAGCGGCCGGAGCGCGTGATGAAGCGGCCGGCGATTTGCAGAGGTAGATCGTCGACGCCGGGTGGTCGGGCGGCGGCCGCGTTGCGCAGTTGGCCGAGCCAGCCGGCGGCGCGTTGTAGTAGGACCTCCTCGGCTGACTGCCAGGCGAGCATCGAGCTCTCATCCGCGGCGTCGACCAGCTGTGCGGCCGCCTCGGCCTCGGCACGAGCATTCTCGAGAGGCTCGATCAGCTCGGCGAGTCCGGATACGAACGCCGCCTCAACAGCGTCGGCCAGCGTCACCTCGAGGCGGCGGAGCGAGGCAACCAGCCGCCCCGGATTGGCCTGCTCGGCCTGTTCTGCCCGCCCGGTCTGTTCTGCTTGTTCACCCAGAGGCGCTTGTTCGACGTCTCCTGACGGATCCGCTGACTCCACGTCGATCCGAGCCAACAGGTCGGCGGCGCGGTGGGCGCTCGCCTCGGCGGCGGCCGGATTGGGTGGCAGAAATCGCAGCACGGTGTCGAATCGCTCAACCGACGGGCTGGCGTTGGCGCGCCGCTCGAACTCGGCTAGCTCCGGCAGGTCCGCCGCCAGGACGATGTTGAAGTATGCGCCGAGGGAGGATTCCTCGGTCAAGCGCTGGAGGTAGTGAAGCGACTCCGACCCGGCGGGGAGAAGGTCGACGAGCGCCGTGTTGACCTTGACTCCCCGTGCTCCCCACGCAGCCAGAAGGGTGATGATGACCGCGATCGTGACCACGAGGCCCGGTGCGCCGCACGCGAGTTGTGCTAGTCGCGGTCTCCAGAAGCGATCGAGGAAAGCCGCTCGCGCGGTGGAGTCAGGGGCGCTCGCGTCGCTTTCGCCGAAGGTCGCCAGCAGGGCGGGCAGCACAATGATGGCGGCCAGCAAGCACAACAGCACGCCTGAGCCCGCAACCAGGCCGAGCTCGGCGAAGCCGCGGAAGTCCATGAGTAGAAAGCAGAAGAAGGCCGCGGACGTTGTCAGGGCCGAAACCAGGATGGGCGTTCGCGTTGTCGCGAGCGCGCGCCGCGCTGCCTGATCACGCCCGGCGCTCCTCTCGATCTCGTACTGCGACAGCGGGTGAACCGCGTAGTCGATCCCGACGCCAGCAAGGATCGGTATCAGCGACGTGGTGATGAGGTTGAGATAGCCGAGCTCGAGGCGCACCGCTCCCAGGGCCCACAACACGCCGGCGGCCAGAACCACGAGTCCGAGCAGCGCATGGCGACGGCGTCGGAAGGCCAGAGCCGAGAGCAATCCGACGCCGATGATGGCGATCGTGGAGGTCACCGGGCCGTCACGGCGGATGGCCGCCATCTCCTCGACGCTCATCGCTGGCCGACCGGTGAGGCCCACGCGGATGCCGGGGTGGCGGCGCAGAGCCTCATGCGCTGCGTCCCGGATGCCGAGCACCAACTTGCTCTCGGTGGTCAGGTCGTTGGCGCCGTCGCGAGGCGAGACGAAGAGGAACAAGAGATCGTGGGCGTGGTTCGTGAGATAGCCGTCGTTGGTGATCGATGTGTCTCCCATCGCCTGGACCATGGGTAGCGTGACGGGCAGCCCGGCGCTGACCTCGGCCGGCTGCTCGAGCCATTCGTGCTCCCAGCGCAGCACGTCGGCCAGTCGGGCTGCTTGCTCGTGGCCGCCGTCGGTGATGCCCGTTCCTTTGTTCGTGGCGATCTCGACACGCTCGGCCAGGAGCTCGTTGAACGCCGCGATTCCGGAGAGCTCGAGCTGTTCTTGCGGCCCCCCGGTCAGCTCGTCGAGCTGGTCGAGGGCCGAGCTCAATGCCGTGGGGCTGACGAGGTAGAAGGCGTGATCGACCAGCCAGTCGATGTCCAATCGATGGAAAACGAGGTCGACCTCATGCAGCGCCCCGACCCCAGCGGCGACGGCGTCGGCAGCCTGTTGCAGCGCTACGAGATCGACTGCTCTCGGCGCGTCGTCAGCGGCCTCGAGAGCGACGATAACGGGCGATGGACCGGAGAATTCCCGCAGCAGTGCGTCGTAGCGCGCCTGGTCCGGGTCGCCCGACGGAACCAGCTCACGGCGCGAGGTCCGCAACTCGATACCCGCACCCAACACAACCGCGAGGACAGTGGCCAGGGCTGCGATCAATAACACGGTGCGCGGCCGCTCGAGGGGCCACGTCTCGACCAGAGTGCTCAGCCTTCCCATGCAGCGAGTTTATGAGAAGGCTCCCCCGGTTGCGTGGCGCGTCGGCCCCGGAGCTGCTCTGTTGGCGGGGGATGGGCACGAGTCTCGCGCGACTTCTTGCTAGGCTGGCGGCATGAAGACACGAGTGCTGACCCAGTCGGATGTGCGATCGGTTGTCGAGATGAAAGACGCCGTGGTCTCGATCGAGGCGGCGTTCGCCGCTCACGGCCGCGGCGTGACCCAAATGCCCGTGAAGGTCTACCTCGACCTACCGCAGTTCGACGGCGATTTCAGAGCGATGCCGGCGTACTGGGGCGACTCCGCCGGGGTGAAGTGGGTCAACTCTCACCCGCGCAATCCCGAGCGTCACGGGCTGCCATCCGTGCTCGGCATGTACATTCTGAGTGACCCGACGACCGCCGTGCCGCTGGCGGTTATGGACGCGTCGCTGCTGACCGCGATCCGCACGGGCGCCGCGGCAGGAGTGGCGTCGAAGTACCTTGCGCGGCCCGACGCCAAGAGCGCCGGTTTCGTGGGCTGCGGCGTTCAGTCGCGAACGTTGCTGCAAGCGCTACGCGTGGTCTATGACGATCTCGAGGTCGTCGGTTGCGATGCCAACCCTGAGTCGGCCGCGATGTTTGCCGACGAGGTCGGTGGCCGCGTGGGCGACGCCGCCGAGGCGGCGGGCTGCGACATCGTCTGCACCGCCACGCCCTCCTACACGCCGGTCGTCCAGGCCGACTGGGTGCGGCCCGGCAGCCACGTCAACGCCATGGGAGCCGACGCCCACGGCAAGCAAGAAGTCGAGGGAGCCCTGATGAGTTGCGCCAAGATCGTTCTCGACGATTGGGAGCAGGCCTGCGGCAGCGGTGAGGTCAACGTCCCTTTGCACGAGGGCACGCTGACGCGCGACGGCATCTACGCAGCGCTCGGTGAGATCGTTGTCGGCGAAAAGGCGGGTCGCGAGTCGGACGACGAGATCACGCTCTTCGACTCGACGGGTCTCGCGGTGCAGGACCTTGCATTGGCAAGGCTGATCTACGACCGGGCCCAAGAGCGCGACGTCGGGATCGACGTCGCCTTCTTCGACTAGTCGGGCCTCGGGACCGGTCACCAACGGGTCGGCCGCCGGCCGGCGTCGTTCTCGCATGCTGCCGCGATTTCCGCCCTAGTCAGCCAGCGGCGGAAAGCCGCTGCGAGTACCGCTCTTGTGAGGCCGCATCTGACTCCCGAGCCGTAGCCGATCGCTATCTGAGCGGTCGGCGCCGTTGAATACTGCCTCTTATCGCTGCCGCATCGTGCATCGATGTCGCCGCGTTTGGTGACCGGTCCAAGGAGCATCGCCCCGACCGCTGCCGATCGTTTCCCTCTGAAGAACTCGGAGGCTCCGGTGTCGATACGACTTCCCTCGCTGGCGTGGCAGACTCGCCGCAACGTGCTCTTCGCCGCCAATGTCGGGCCACTCACGAACATTCCGCACGACCCGGACATCCGAACCCGCGAGGCCAGCCTCGACGACCTCGATGAGCTGGTATGCATGGCGCAGCCGGCCGACTCGCCCTACTTCGCGAAGCGCCTGGAGGCGGGCGAGGCTTGCCTGGTGGCCGAAGCCGGCGGTGCCATCGTCGGCTACATCTGGATCCAGACTCTCGGTCACTTCGACGGCTGGTTGAATCTGGCTATTGATCAGTCCGATGGAGCCGCCGCCTGTGTGGTCTACAACGCCTATACGATGCCTGAGTACCGCAAGCGTGGGGTTCGAACGTTGCTGCTTGTGGAGGAGCGCCGTTGGTGCAGGGACAACGGACGGACGCGCATCATCTTCTGGCTCGACAGCCGGGTTGCCGAGCGCGCGCTGCTGCGCTGGCAGGACTACTCTCTCGAGGCGGAGATGCTCGGCGAGCTGGTAACGCAGGTTTGTCTGGGAGTGGTGCCGTTCTCCTACTGGCGAGGCACAAGCGGCGGCCCGACCGCTCGCCTCAGCTCTAGCCCTCGTCCAGGCCGTCCTGCACGCCTCGAGCTCGCCGCCGAGCGGCTCACGCGGCGGTCGCCGCTGCAGCGCTGGCGTCGTCGTACGGCCATCCGGTTGTCGGCGCAGACAAGCTAAACGGAGTCGCCGAGGCCGAGCCGGCGGCTACTGCCGCCCTGAGCCGTAGCGTCGCTTCCGGCAGTTGTCAGCTGTCTTGGATGGGCTTCTCCGCGTGGCTTTGCACCACCGGCAACGCGTCACGCAGACACAGATCGACGGTCACCGCTACGCCTCGGCAGCTACGATTCTTCAGTCTTATTCCGACTCGCTCGCCACCGCTACGGGCGGCACGTTTTTGGCCGCGACAAGCTCGTTGAACGCGGCCAAGCTGCTGTCGAGCACGCCCTCCAGCCGCTCGAGCAGCTCGTCGAGCAGCGGCCTCAGGTCGTTGAAGCGCCGCACGGCACCATCGGTCGGCCGATCGTCGGATTGCGCCGCGAACCCATAGACGCCGACCAGCTGGTTGTCGAGCTGCGGCGGGAAGTTGATCGGGTCCTGACCCGACTTGCTCTTGACCTGCGTGAGCAGTTCCTCGATCTCGGTGAGCTTCGCGTTCATCGCTTCGGCTGCTTCAGCCACGTCGTCGGATTCGACGTTGGCCTTCTCGAGGCGCTCGACGATGGCCGTCGACTGCGACTTCACGTCGCGTAGGCGGCTGAGACCGCCGTACAGGTCGTCGATGCTGCCGCCCACCATGCGCAGAAAATCGTACTGCGCCTGGAAGTCGTCCGCGGTCTTGCCGATCTTCGGGTTGATGCCGATTTCGAGCGGCTGCGTTTGGCTCCATTCACCGGAGCTCATCCGCAGCTGGTACGAACCGGGTGCCACGGCGGCTCCGGGTGCGAAGCCCCACAGGACGACTCCCTGCGGAATGGTCACATTCTCGTGGCGCATGTTCCACTGGAAGCCGTTGAAGCCCTGCTTGACGGCGAAGGTGCCACCGGCCCCGAAGAACTGGGCGAAGAACCCACCGCCACCGGACGGCGCAGCCTTCTGGCCTGCGGTCGCGGTGAATTCTCGGACCGTCTCGCCCATCTCGTCGAGAATCTCGAGCTTGACCTCGCCTTCCGGCTCTTCGTTGAAGTAGTAGCGAATCTGAGCGCCGCCGAGCGAGCCGCCTCGGTAGGCCGCTCGCGGCGCCAACAACACTGCGCTGGCATCGCCAATCTCGCCGACCTGCCGCAGCGGCGAGATGTCGTCCATGACCCAGAAGCCACGGCCTTGGGTGGAGACCACCAGGTCGTCGCGGTGGATCTGCATGTCGGTCACCGGCGTTACCGGCAGGTCGCGCTGGAAGTCCTGCCAGTTGGCGCCGTCGTCGAACGAGACGTACATGCCGTACTCGGTGCCGGCGAAGATCAAGCCGCGGTGAACCGGATCCTCGCGCACCGCGCGCGTGAAGTTGGTGTCGGGGATCCCGTTGCCGTCGGTGAGCAGGCTCCAGTTGGCGCCGTAGTCGTTCGTCTGGAAGATGTAGGGACGGAAGTCGCCCTCTCGGTAGCGGTAGACGGCAACATGCGCTCGCCCGGCGTCGTGCGCCGACAGGTCGATAACGTTGATCGTTCCACCCGGCGGCATGTTGTCGGGCGTGATGTCACTCCAGCTGGCGCCGCTGTCGCGCGACAGGTGGATCTTGCCGTCGTCGGAGCCGCTCCACATCAGTCCCTGTGTGTGTGGCGATTCCTCGAACGCGAAGATCGTGTTGTAGACCTCGACGCCGGTGGAGTCGTGGCTGATCGGGCCTCCCGCGTACTCCTGGGTCTCGGGGTTGTCAGTCGTCAGATCGGGGCTGATGACCTCCCAGGTCTGGCCGCCGTTGCGGGTGCGATGCACCACCTGCGACGTGTGGTACACGACGTCCGGATCGTGCGGCGAGATGCGGATCGGCGCGTTCCACTGGAAGCGGAACTCGAGGTCCTTGGGCGCCTGCCCGAGCTGCAGTTGCGGGTAGGCGAGGATCTGCCGCGCGGTGCCGCGATTGCGGTCGATGCGGCTGATCTGGCCGCCATAGCAGCCGGCATAAACGATGGCGTTATCGCGTGGGTCGATACCGATATGGCCCGATTCGCAGCCGCCGACCGGGTACCAGTCTGGGAAGGTTCCAAAGCCGCCGCCGCCGCGGCTCGGGATCGAGATCGTCGAGTTGTCCTGCTGGCTACCGTAGATGCGGTAGGGCCAGTCGTCGTCGACGAAGACCCGGTAAATCTCGGAGGTCGGCTGGTTCATCTGCCAGGTCCACGATTGCCCACCGTTGAACGACACGTTGGCGCCGCCGTCGTTGCCGTTGATCATGTTCTTCGGGTTGTCGGGGTTGACCCACAGGTCGTGGTTGTCGCCGTGCGGCACCTGGATCTGCGTATCGAAGGTGCGGCCACCGTCGATCGACTTGTAGAAGCCGGTGTTGAGCGCGTACACGGTGTCGGCGTCGACCGGGTCGGCGTAGATGTGGATGTAGTACCAGGGGCGCTGCCGCAGGTTTGCTTCGCCGTTGATCCGGCTCCAGCTTTCCCCGGCGTTGTCCGAGCGGTAAACGCCACCGCGGTCGCCTTCGGCCTCGATGAGCGCCCACACACGATCAGAGTTCGCCGGCGAGACTGTCACGTCGATCTTTCCGAGCAGCCCGGTGGGGAGGCCGCCAGCGAGCTTCTCCCAGGTGTCACCGGCATCGGTGCTCTTCCAGATGCCGCCCTGCTCGTTGCCCGAGATCAGCGTCCACGGCTTGCGCTCGGCGCGCCAGGCCGACGCGTACAGCACGCGGGGATTGTTGACATCGAGGACGACTTGGTAGAAGCCGGTCTCTTGGTCGACATACAGGACCTTCTCCCAGCTCTCGCCGCCATCCATCGAGCGGAACACACCGCGGTCTTCGTTGGGTCCGAAGATGTGGCCGAGCGCTGCCACGTACACGATGTCGGGGTTGCTCGGGTGGACGCGGATCTTGGGAATCTGCCCGGCGTGGCGCAGGCCGATGTGCTTCCAGGTCTTGCCCGAGTCGGTCGAACGGTAGATGCCATCGCCGTTCGACACGTTGCCGCGCGGGCAGCCGGAGCCGGTGCCGGCATAGATCACGTTGGGGTCGGAGGGTGCCACCACGAGCGCACCGATCGCACCCACGCCGAAGAAGGTGTCGCTGACGTTGTTCCAGTTGATACCCGCGTCGCTGGTCTTCCACACGCCGCCGCCGGTGCTGCCGAAGTAGTAGGTCATCGGGTCGCCCATGACGCCAGCGACAGCGGTCGAGCGTCCACCGCGCGAAAAGCCCGTGGAGCGGTACGACATTCCTTCCAAGAGCTTCGGATCGACGGTGTTGTGCGACGTGTCGTCGGTATCGAGATCCTGGCGGCTGCCCTGAGCCCATGCGTGTCCGGGCAGTAGCGTGAGAAGGCCGATGGCGGTAGCCGTGGTGACCAAGCGAGTTGCACGGGAAAACTGCATCAGGAGGTGCTCCAGACGATCGGGTGTAGGGCTCGTGGGGAGGGGTCGCTGTCGATTCGTTCGAGAATTCGCCAGTAGTCAAGCCGCTGGCCGGAGAGTGGTCAAGCTGTGGGAGCGATGAAACGCCGAGCTCGCGAGGGCTGTCGACGGCGCAGGGGTGGGGCGATGAAAGACTAAGAATTTGGCGAATTATCCCGGCCCCAACCGGTGCCAACCGCGGCCACGAGGACGACGATGAGCGCCCACGAATGAAGATTGTGCATCCCGACCTGGAGCGCCGAGACACGCGGCATGCCGGCGTCGGCGCCGCTCGCGGTCATCGCCGAGGCGAGGATCGTCGGGATCATGTACGGCAGCAGGAAGGGGCTGGTGCAGACGGTCATGTCGAGCAGGTTGGCACGCCGGTAGCCGTTCAGGCCGGCGCCGCGGCCTATTTCGCGGGCCACGCGCCCGACCGCGAGGATCGCCACTGCCGAGTGGGTGATCAGCAGCACCACGGCGGTTGTTGCGCCGACGATGGTCAGCTCCGCCCGCATCGGGCTCGTGGCGGTAGCGTGCAGGCGCGACAGCAGGCGATCGACCAGGCCCGAGCGCTCGATGCCGGTTACCAGGCCCATCAGCAGGAAGGTGAGAATCGACACGCCGACGCCACGCTCGAGGCCTTCGATGATGAGTCCGCGGGCGCTGAAGGCCTCGGAGTCGATCCACAGCAGATCGCTCGGCGTCAGGAGTCCGAGCAGGAGGCCCAGGATAGATGCCACGCCAATGCCGGCCAGAAGGCCGTGCAGCAGATGCCGGCCGCGTAGCAGCAGCGCGATGACGATGGCGGGTGCGAGCGCCATTGGCAGCGCGTTCTTTAAAAGATCCGAAAGAGCGTTGTCCGGCGCGGCCGCGACACCGCCCAGAGACGAACCGCCGCCGAGCGCGATGTAGCCGGTGAGCGCTACGGCCGCGGCCGCGAATGCGTAGGGCAGGCGGCTGCGCACCACCCCACCAATGTCGGCGCCCTGAGTGCCTGCCGAAGCGATCGTGGTGTCGGACACGGGTGAGATGTTGTCGCCGAACACCGCCCCGCCGAGGATCGCCCCGATCAGCCAGCCAGGCGCGGCGCCGAGCGCACCGCCCGCCGGGTAGAGCAAGGGTCCGCAAATCAAGACCGTACCCAGGCTGGTGCCGGTGGCGGTTGAGACGACGCAGGTCACGACGAAGGCCACGCCCACGAAGACGCCGCCAGAGACGCCGGCGGCCCGCGCCGCCCAAATGAGCGATTCCACGAAGCCTGTCGCGTTCATCACGCTGCCGAACGCGCCCGCCAGTAGCCAGGCCATGACCATGGCGAGGACCACGCGTTGTGCCATGCCGGTGATCAGCGCGTCGGCGTAGGCCACGCGATCGCGAGCCAGTAACATGCCGAGCGCCAGCGCGGCGAGCAAGACCGGCCAGAAGCCGCGCTCGTCGGGTGCGCCCGACAGCGACAACCAGGCGACGCCGGCAAGAAACAGAACGAAAGGAGCCAGGGCCCCGGCTGCGCCGCCATGGAAGCGCAGCGAGTCGTTCACCGGCAAGGTGTGGGCCGGGGTGTCTGTGCGCGAATGCAACGGCGTAACCGAGCGGTGATGACGCGGACGCGACTCAGGCTGATCATCGCGGGAGCATACGATCTAGCGTGGCATTGGAGAACCCCGTCGGGCAATGACCGGAGGAGATCGTGGCAAGCGACGAGTTCACGTTGTTCGACCTGCGCGTCGAAGTGGTGGCGGGCGACCGGCCGATGGTCTGTAATCACGCGGTCGGAGACTATTTCGAGCTCTCGGGTGAGGATCTGTCGCTGCCTCCAGGGCAGACCTTCCCTCTCTATCCGCTGGCCGCCATTCTGCCCTTGCTACCGGCCAAGCAGCGACACACTGAGTCGAATGACTGGATGACGACTGACATGGAGCTGGCCTGTCCCGATCCCAACTGCGGCGCGCGGTTCCGGATTACGCGCACGGGCCAGACCACCTTTCGTCATTCCGACGTGACGGTGGTGCCGCTTCGCCCGGATGTCACTCCGGGGGACGATTGACGCTCGAGCCGATTGCGTGAGGGGTGATCACATGGGCCGACCGGTGCACGAAGCGGCCGAGCTGCCGAGTGTCGAACTGGCGCCCGGCTACTCGATTCCGCGCTTGATCGTCGGCTGCTGGCAGTTCTCGGAGGGACACTCACGTCAGCCAATCGACGAAGCTCGAGCCCTGGACGCTCTGGAAACCTACGTCGACGCCGGCTTCAACACCTTCGACTGCGCCGATATCTATACCGGGGTCGAGTCATTGCTGGGACGATTGATCCGACGACGGGCGCGCGGCGCCGGCGGCGCCGCGGGGTCCAGCGCGGCCGACGCCATTCGGGTGCATACGAAGTTCGTTCCCGATCGCGACGAGCTGTCGCGTTGCGATCGGAGCTACGTGCGGCGGATCGTCCACCGTTCGCTGCGTCGGCTGGGGATGGAGCGGCTCGATCTCGTGCAGTTCGCCTGGTGGGACTATTCGGTTCCCGGGTACCTCGAGGCAGCGGCCCATTTGGTGGAGATGCAGACCGAGGGCAAGATCCGCTGTCTGGGTGTGACCAACTTCGACACCGAACGACTACGCGAGCTGCTCGACGGCGGGATTCCGGTGACGGCGGCGCAGGTGCAGTACTCCCTGCTCGATCGGCGCCCCGAGAACGGCCTGGCGAAGCTCTGCGTGGAGCGTGGCGTTCACCTGTTGACCTACGGCACGCTCGCGGGCGGTTTTCTCTCCGACCGCTGGCTCGACGAGCCGTTGCCCCGAGCCCCCTTCGAGCATCGCTCTCTCGAGAAGTATCGGTTGATCATCGATGACTTCGGCGGCTGGATTGCGCTGCAAGAGCTTCTGGAAGTTCTCCAGGCGGTGGCCGCGCGTCGACAGGTTGATCTTTCTGATGTCGCACTGCGGGCGACTCTGGACCTTCGCGGCGTGGGGGCGGCAATCGTGGGGATTCGCGACGCCAGCCATCTCCACGCCCACCTGACCGCGCTGCGCCTCGAGCTGGAGGAGGAGGATCGCCCGGCGATCGCCGCCATCCTGGCGCGCAGGCGCGGCCCAGCCGGCGAGGTATTCGGCCTCGAGCGCGTTCCTGATGGTGCGCATGCGCGCCTGATGCGCTACAACCTCAACCGATGCTAGCCTCTGGGCGCGGGCGGCCGGCCGATGTGGCGGCCGCGTTCCGGCGAGAGCACAGCTGACCGGGGGACACGTTGGCGATTTACGATCCCTTGAACGAGCGGTGGCGTCCTGTGGAGCCCAAGATCAAAGCAGTCACGTTCGACGCCCGTGGCACACTCCTGAAGGTCCGCCATCCAGTAGGCGAGACCTACCGCGCCGTCGCCTTGCGACACGGTGCCGACTTGCCGAGGGGCCTGATCGACGCTGCGTTCGAAGAGGTGTTCCCGAGCATGCCGCCGCTGGCGTTTCCTCCTTTGCCCGAGCGCGAGCTGCGTCGACGCGAAACCGAATGGTGGCGCACTCTCGTGCGGCGCGTCGTGGAGGTTGCGGGAGACGTCGACAATTTCGACAGCTTCTTCGACGACCTCTACAGCCGCTATCGCGGCGCCGAGGCTTGGAAGCCCTACCGCGAGGCGGCCAGCGTGCTTTGTCTACTGCGCTCCAATCGCATTCGAGCGGCGCTCATCTCCAACTTCGACTCGCGTATCGAGGAAGTTTTGATCTCGCTGAATCTCAGCATCTGGTTCAACGTCGTCGTCTTTTCGAGCCGGGTCGGCTTCGCCAAGCCAGATCCACGTATCTTCGAGCGCGCGCTCGCCGAGCTCGGTGTCGAGGCGAGTGAGGCGCTCCACGTAGGTGACAATCTGGAGAAGGACTGGCGCGCCGCGCGCTCCATCGGCATGGACGCGCTCCTGCTCGATCGCGAGCGACGCTTTGCCGCCGACGAAGCCTCGGAGGTGGCGACCATCGCCGATCTGCATGGTGTGCTCGACCATCTCGAGATCGGCGGGTTCAGCTCGCTGACGATCGCCAGCTAGCGACACGTCAGCGGGCTACCGGAGGCTATTGCCTGCGCGCGTCCCAGGCGTGCACCCACTCGCGCATTTTTTCTCCGGCCACCTCGCGCGAGCCGAGCCCGAACGCCAGTCCGACCGCCACTGCAATCGCGCCGAGCAACAGTCCGAAGGCGAGATTGATGATCTCGTTTGCGAGCCCCATCTGGCGAAGCGCCATGGCACCGGCCAGAACGATGATGGCGACTCGCGCGGCGATCGCCAGCGTCGCTGACTGTGGCGTGGCGCCGGTTCGGATCGTGTCGGCGGCGAGGTTCGACAGGAACAGGCCAATGCTGAACAGCACGACGCCGAGGACAACCTGCCCGCCGAAGACAATGAAGCTCGATACGAGGTTGGCCAGTGTGTCGAAACCGAGCAGGCCAGCCGCCTCGACTGTGGCGAACAGCATGATCGCTACCATGATCAGTGAGGCGGCGATCGCCGACGGGGCGCGAACGCCCTCCGTTGCCGCTCCGAGCCCGAGTCGCGCAAGCATCCCGTTGAAGCCCCCGCCCGCGAGCAGGTTCTCGAGCAGCCCTGCTATCAGACGCCCTACGAAGTAGGCGAGCGCCAGCAGCAAGCTGGCGGCAAAGAGGCGGGGAATCGCGTCGAAGATCTGCCGCAGCATCTCGCTGGCCGGCGCCGTGATGGCATCGAGTTGCAGCGCGTTCAGCGAGGAGATCAGCACCGGTAGGAGGATCAAGACGTAGAGGATCAGACCCAGCAGCGACGACAGGCGTTGGTTGCCCAGCGCCGTGTCGATCCCGACCTGAGTCGCCAGTCGGTCGGCGCCTGCGGCTGCCAGCAGATTCGTAACGACGCGCTGCACGAGCCTTGCCGCAAACCAGCCAACCGCGAAGATCAGTGCCGCTGCCAGCAGGTTAGGCAAGAAGCCCAGTAGCTGGTCGGTCAGCCCTTGAACCGGCTCCAGGAGCCCTCCGATCGCGAGCGCTCCGAGTATGGCGGGCAAGAAAAGCAGGTAGACGAGCCAATAGACAGCGTCGGACACCGTCTTACTCAGCGGCAGCTCAGTGGCTTCCTCATCGCCGTTCCAGCTGCGATCGAGCCCGGTGCTGCGCAGCGCAGCGTGCACGATCGTTCGCAACGCGGTGGCGACAACCCAGGCGCCAGCGAGAAGGAACGCGGCCGCCAGAAGTCGAGGTAGGAACTGCGTGATTTGAGTCAGCAGGGCGGTCAACGGTCCGGTGACTAGTGTCAGGTTGAGCGCCTGGAAGAAGGCCACCAGCACGAACAGCATCACGAGGTAGAACACCACGCGGCTGATCACCTTCTCCACGGCGAGCGTGTCGGCGCCCTCAGTGCCCGCCATCCACTCGGCGATGCGATTGTCGACGGTGGTGCGACGCAGGGCGCCTCGTACGAGGGCGCTGAGCAAGATAGCGGCGAGCCATCCGCCGACGAGGATCAACAGCGCACCGAGCACGTTGGGCCCGTATCCACTCAACAAGTCGCTCATTTGAGCTAGCAGGTCATTCCACATGGAGTCTCCAAGAGAAGCAGCGGTTGGAATCTCTGAAACATGACACTCGCGGGCGCAGAAAAGTCACTTGGCCGAAGAGGGCTCGTGCTGCTTGATGACCTGCTCGAGGAACACCCTGTTGGCCACCGCGATGCGGAGGCCATCACGCTCGAGCACTGTCTGTGTGGGTGTGATCGAGGCGAGCACGCCACGCTCACCACCGATGTCCAGCTCCGCGCCAACGTCGAAAACGCGCCGCGAGTAGAGGCCAGCGAGGACGTTGCGCGTGATGTCTCGGCTGCCGAGCCCGAAAGACAGGCCGAACGCGATCGCGAATGTCGCCAGCAAGCCTGCCGTCACCAGCCGGATCATCTCCACGTCGATCTGCGGCTGCCCTATCGCCATGATGCCGAGCACGAACGTGATCAGCACTGTGACCATGGTGCCCAGCGATGAGGCGAAGTCGATGCCCGAGTTCGACGCTGCGGTCTCCACGGCTTTGCCAGCGATCTGCGCTGCGACGCTGCCCGACAGCAGGATGACGACGGCGGCCACCAGGTTCGGCAGATAGGCGAGGAACGAACCGAGCGCTTGCGAGATCGCGTCGAGGCCGAGCGAGTCCGCGGCTGTGCGGGCGAAGAGGAAAAGCAGCAGGAAGTAGGCAACACGCGGCAGGAATTCACTCAGCGAGCGGTGCAGACCGAGTCCGCGGATGGCGTCGTCGATGCCGGTGCGCTGGACCAGCGAATCGAGGCGCAAGCGTCTCAGAATGGCGCGCAGTCCGAC
Organism: Acidobacteriota bacterium; assembly: GCA_963666215.2. Lineage (GTDB taxonomy): Bacteria > Acidobacteriota > UBA890 > UBA890 > WLXD01. The sequence continues at coordinate 860,577 of CAXWPL010000005.1, read as the reverse complement.
CTCAACCAGCTTCGCGGCGCACAGGGCGACGATGATCAGCAGCGTGCCCATCACGACCGTGGGGAGCGCGCCGATCACCGACTCGATGAGTCCCTGTAGGACATTGAGCAGAAGCTCGCGGGCGTCGTCGATCATGGCTTTTCCTTGCTAACCGGTGGGGACCAGGCCTGGAAGATCAAGCCCAAGAACTCGCGCAGGAGGGCGATCGGGCCCTGCCATGCCAGCCCGGCGAGGTCGCCGGCGAGCAAACGACGGCCGATTCGTGATCGCAACTTTTCGAGTAGGCGCGGCGAAGGCTGCACCTGGAGCTGCAGCAGCTCGGCAACAGGCTCTCCTGTGTCGATCTCGTCGACTCGTACGTGGCGGCTCTCGTCGCTCACGCCGTCTGTTCGCCATTCCGGGCGGCTACAAAGCGTGCGCGGAAGTCGGAGCGACCGTGCTTGATCCGCATCTTGACCGCCGATAAGCCGATGCCGAGCTGCTCGGCCACCTCCTGATAGGACAGCCCATCGAAATCCCGCAGCAGCAACGCGACGCGCAGGTCTTCGGGCATCTCGTCGAGCACACGGCCGATCTGCTCTCGGGTGTCGAGAAGCAAGACGCGGGCCTCCGCCTGCGGCTCGACCGCCGGTTCGGCGGCCCCGGAGCGCTCGTCTTCATCATCGAAGCTGGTCGGCTGGCCGCGGCGAGCGCGTTGCTTCAGGTAGTTGAAGCAGTGGTTGACCTTGATGCGCTTCAGCCAAGTTCCGAACGGCGATCGTCCCTCGAACTTCTTCAGACCGAAGAAGGCCTTGGTGAAAACGTCCTGCGCCAGGTCTTCGGCGTCGTCCACCGATCCGGTCAGATACCTGCAGTTGGTCATGACGTTGGTCTGGTGACGGCGGACGAGAGCTTCGAAGGCACGCAGGTCGTCTCGACTTGATGACTTGACCCGCGCAACCAGCTCGTCGTCGGTGGGCTCGATGATGGCGTGCATCTCGTTCTCTCAGCAGACAACCAACTCTGGCAGGAAGTCACACATTCGCCGGCACCGCAACCGGCCCCAGGCATCGGCCGATGTGACTTTTTTGTTTGTTCGCAATCTGTGTTAAAGAACGACACAAGGCGCAGCCGCAGCGTCCACGATGTCGCCGAGATGGCCGGAGGGTTGCTCTCGTCGGGATCCGGCAGAAAGGGCACCTCCCCATGCTCCGAGAGTTCAAGAACTTCGCCGCCAAGGGCAACATGCTCGACGTGGCGGTCGGCATCGTCATTGGTGCCGCGTTCGGCACCATCATTGCGTCGCTCGTAGGTGATGTTCTGATGCCACCCCTCGGTCTGGCCATGGGGGGCGTCGACTTCTCCGAGATGCACATGGTGTTGAGCGAGGGCTCGCCAGCCGGCCCGTACCCCACCCTCGCCGCCGCCAGCGAGGCCGGAGCCGTCACGCTGAACTGGGGTAATTTCGTCAACAGCATCATCACCTTCTTGATCGTCGCGTTGGTGCTCTTCATGGTCATTCGGAGGTTCAACAGCTTCAAGGAACAGGAAGAGGCCGCACCGGCGGCGCCTCCCGAGCCCCCAAGGAGGAAGTGTTGCTCGAGGAGATTCGCGACCTGTTGAAGGCCGGGCGTTAGGCCACAAGCTCGTACCACTTCCCATCTCGTACGCTCCGAGATTCCCGTACGCGGGCAGGGGCCCACCATCGCGAATCCCGCTACTCGAAGGAGCTCACCGTGTCACTCTTGGATATGCTCACTCAGCAGATCGGCGGCGCTGCCGCACAACAGATGGCGCGCCAGCTCGGCGCTGACCAAGGAGCCACCAGCAAGGCGATCGCAGGCGCGCTGCCGGCGCTTGTCGGCGCGCTGGCACGCAACGCCGCCTCGTCAAACGGCGCCGAGTCGCTGTCGCGGGCTCTCACCAACGATCACGACGGCAGCGTTCTCGGCGACATTGGCGGCTTCCTGAATCAGGCGGAACAGGGTCCGGGCGAAGGGATTCTCGGTCACATTCTGGGGAGTCGCAGGGATACGGTGCAGGCCGGTTCGAGCGGCGCGAGCGGGCTCGATGTCGAGACTATCACGAAGCTGCTGCCGATGCTCGCACCGTTGGTCATGGGGGCTCTCGGTCAGCAGCAGCGCAAGCAAGGTCTGGACGCGGGCGGGCTCGCCAGCATGCTCAACCAGGAACACGAACGCTTTGAGAGCAGCACCCCCGGCCTTGTGGGAAACTTGCTCGATGCGGATGGTGACGGCAGCGTCACGGACGACTTGGCCCGCATGGGGACAAGCCTGCTCGGCAAGCTGCTGAGCGGTCGTTAGTCGCTTTGGCGACGCTGATCGCGTCGCCGCGGCACCATCTTCAGGAACGATAGGAGGCACCCCTTGGGGCTGTTCGATTTTGTCCGAGGCGCCGGCAAGAAGATCTTCGGCGATCCAGAAGAGGAAGCGCGTAAGGCAGCCGCCGAGGCGGCAGCAGAGGCGAGCACGGTCGCTCAGCGACTTGATCTCGAGCATGGGCTTCGAGGTCGACGCCATGGCGGTCTCGGTGACCGGTGAGACGGCGACGATCAGCGGTCAGACTGCCGATCAGGCGACTCGAGAGAAGGTCGTGCTGCTGATCGGCAACGTGGAGGGCATTTCCAGGGTCGATGACCGCATCGAGGTGGTGGCCGCGGAGCCGGAAGCGCAGTTCTATACAGTGGTCAGCGGCGATACCCTTGGTCGGATCGCCAAGCAGCTCTACGGTCGCTCGAGCAAGTACCCCGTGATCTTCGAGGCCAATCGACCGATGCTCGAAGATCCCGACAAGATCTACCCGGGCCAGGTTCTGCGGATTCCTCCTCAGGACGAGGACTAGCTTCGGGGGCCGCCGCCAGAGCCGCGCAAGTACCGTACCCAAGGCGCGGGCTTCGGCGCGCAACGGAAGGGCGAGTGCAACATGATGAGCTACAACATCGTCGAGATCGAAGGCATCGGCAAAATGAACGCGCGCAAGCTGGTCAAGGCGGGCGTTCGTTCCACTGGCGCGCTGCTGAAGAACTGTTGCGAGCGTAAGGGTCGCGCGGCGATCGCCAAGGAGACCGGCATCGACGCCAAGCGTCTTCTCAAGTGGACCAACCATGCGGACCTCATGCGCATCCGCGGTATCGGCGGCCAGTTCTCAGAGCTGCTCGAGGCTGCCGGGGTCGACACCGTCAAGGAGTTGCGCCGACGCAACGCCAAGAACGTCACCGCGAAGATGGCGGTGATCTATCGCAGGAAGCGCATCGCACGGCGGTGCCCGTCGCAGGCGATGGTCGAGGATTGGATCAAGCAGGCTGGACAGCTGAAGCCGCTGGTCAGCCACTAGTCAGGCAGCACATCCTCACCCCCTCGGGCTCCGAGCCCGAGAACGGCGACCGTGGTCGACCGCGGGCGAGGTAGCAAATCCAGGGGCCGGTTGGCGCGCTACGCGGACCGGCCCTTGCTGTTGCCGCCCGGAGCTAGCGGCCTTGCTGGACCCAGAGGCTGGATCTGCCGGAGCTGGCGAGCTACCGGATCTACCGGACCTGTTGAGCAAAGGGGCCGTCAGGCAGTCGGTTGCTACGGACTCTAGGCGTTGTCGCCGCCGAGGCACGGTGGCGACTCGGCGATCTCCTGTCCGGAAGCCTGGTACTCATCGGGCGTGAGCGTTTGCATGCCCAGTGCGTGCACACCGTCGGCGCGCTCCTGAGCGAGCGCGGCGTAGATTGCTTGGTGGCGCTGGACGGCGCGCTGGCCCTCGAAGGCGCGCGAGACCACATAAACGCGGAAGTGGGTCTCGGCACCGGGGCCGACTGCATGCATGTGGCTCTCGTTCGTCACGACCAGGGCCAGCGGCTCGAAGGTTTCCCGGAGCTTGGCCTCGATTGCCGTCTCCACCGGACCACGGGGACCACGGGGACCACGGCTGTTGGCCTGCGGGGACGGCTTCATGGCAGTCGTCGATCGCCGGTTACAGGAACAACAGCGCCAGCACCGCAGCCAGTAGAACGAGCCCGCCGCCGACGGCGACGAGCTTCCACGGAATGCCAGCCGCAGTCGCGCTGAGGGTAAATTCTTTGATTTCGTCCTCGATGCGCGCCGGCATCGCCTGCTTGAGCTTGTCGAGGGCGGCGACGACTTCGTTCATCGAGGCGTAGCGACCGTCACGGTCCTTGGTGAGGCACTTGAGGACCATCTCGTCGACTGCCGCAGGGACGTCGCTGTGCAGAGTGCTCGGCAGCGTGGCTCGGCCGAGCGGGAGGCCGCCAGTGAGCATCTCGTAGAAAACGACGCCGAACGAGTAGATGTCGACTCGATGATCGATGCTCTCCGGGTCGCGCACCTGCTCGAAAGCCATGTAGTTGATCTTGTCGGTGGCCATCATCGTGGCGGCCGTGACCTCGACGCTGGCGCGGCCCTCTTCGGTAGCGATCGCGGCGTCGATGATCTTGAGGCTGCGCAGGTCGGCCGATACCAGAATTCGGTGCGGGCTGAGACTGCCGTGGATCACGTCGTCGGCGTGGACCCGAGCCATGGTCTCGGCGAGCTTGCGGGCGAACCCGAGCGTTTTGTTCAGCGCTGGTCGTCCACGCTTCAACAGCTTGGCCAGCGAGCCGCCCGAGATGTACTCCATGGCTACGTAGACCGATCCCTCGATCTCGCCGATCTCTTCGATCTGAACGAAGTCGGGGCGATCGGCGGTGCGGGCCTTCTCGAGCGCCGCCGTACGGCGCTCTACCCAAGCACCGGTTCGGCCAGCAGGGTAGATCTTCAGCGCCACGGCCTTGTTGGTGTTCGGGTCGATCGCCTGGAACACCTCTGCGGCGCCCCCACGGTCGATCCGCGCCTTGATCTCGTACCGCCCGATCGTCTTGGGAAGATCAGTGGCCATGAGACTCGAACACGATCTCGGTGTCGGCGATCTGAATGCGGTCCAGGTCTTTCAACACACGCGCCTGTACTCGACGGCCGTTAACCTTCGTTCCATGTGTACTGTCAACATCGCGCATCACGTACGCGCCATTATCCCACTCGACGGTGCAATGCTGCTTGCTCGCCATGGGCTCCGCAACCATCAGCACGCAGTTGTGCGAGCGACCGATGGTGATCGGATCCTTGCCGAGCTCGACGGCGGCGCCAGAGCGCTTGCCCAGCGCGACGAACAAACGCGCCGCGTATGGGCCCGGCGTGGTCTTCAACGCCTGGGGCTCGCCGACGTCGATTCGTTGGCCCGCGGCCATTTCGAGCGTGCGGATCGGGAAGGGGATCACGATGCCCGCTCGCCGGAACTCCTCCCACACCTCTTGTCGTGCTTCGCTGGCGATCTTTGGAAGCCGCGCCATGTCGTCGATCCAGATCCTGAGCTCGTACTGAATGGAGCTCTCGGCGAAATCGGTGACGTAGACGGCCGCAATCGGGTTGTCGAGCACTCCCTCCACTCGTCCTGCGGCGTCGAGGAGGGCGCGCTGGATGCGATAGGGCGGGGTGCGGTAGTGGGCTCCCACATACACGCGCACCAGATGCAACGGGTGCGGGTACAGGAAGTTGATGATGGTTTCCTGCGCGATATTGGCGTTGGGGAAGATGATGTTGTCGTTGTCTCGCGTGCGGATGTAGGTCGTCCTCCAGGTCATCTTGGTGACCATGCCCTCGTAGTCGTTCACCTGGATCCAGTCGTTGATCCTGAAGGGCCGCTCGATCGCCAGGACGACGCCGGCGAAGAAGTTCGTGAGGATCGGCTGCAATGCCAGACCCAGGACATGAGCTGACGGCGCCGGTGGCTGCCAGCCAGCTCATGTCCTATTGGCCGATGTACTTGAGGATGATCAGCCCAGCAGTGATGTAGGCGACACCAATCATCACCTTCGGTAGAAGCGACGGCAGTTCCATCCCCTTATGGCGTCCGAGATGGACGTCGAAGATGTACCAGCCGAGAACGCGCAGGACGACAACGATGACGAGGAACACCACCGCCGCGAGCAGCAGACGCCCGCCCTCGTGGGCGCTGATGTCGCCCAGGTTGAAGAGCAGCGCCACCCAGAGTCCGAAGGCGAAGGCGGCTACGAAGACCGGGAACGCGAGCTGGCCAACCAGCGGAAAGCGGCGCTGCACCGCCAGCAGAGCGATCGCTACCAGGCTGAGGAAGACCAGCCCGGTAAGAACTGCCGGCAGGAGGCTACTCGCGGTTTCCATGTTAGATGCCCTGGCTTGAAGTGGGCCGACGAAGGCGCGGACGGTCGGGGCGGTGGCCGATTCCACACCACTCGAGACCCGCCTCACCGGGGCACGCCAGGCCGGTTGCCGCGGATCGGGGTCGTGTCGATCGTCTTTGTCGTGTTGACCCGAAGGACAGGCGGCTCTTACCGTGTCGGCTCGCATCGCGGCGCTGGTGGTCGTCACGCCGAATGCGCTCTTCGCAGATACCCGCTCAGGTCTTCGGTAGGGATAGCGTGGCTTGGCACGCGGCGCCACTGTCCGCGTAGAACGAGGGTAGCTCGATGGCTAGGCCGATCAAGTTCTTCCGTCAGGTCAACCAGTACTTCGACAAGGCGGCGGTGCAAACAGCGCACGAGAAAGGGCTCCTGCGCCAGATCAAGATCTGCAACAGTGTTTATCACGCGACGTTTCCGCTGAAGCGCGATGACGGCGGCATCGAGAGCATCCACGCCTGGCGCGCGGTTCACAGCAATCACAAGTTGCCTTCCAAGGGCGGGATTCGATTCACCACGCACGCGTCTGAGGATGAGGTCATGGCGCTGGCGGCGCTCATGACCTACAAATGCGCCATCGTCAACGTGCCGTTCGGTGGTTCCAAGGGTGCGGTCAAGATCGATCCGCACTGCTACAGCGACAGCGAGCGTGAGCGCATCACACGGCTGCTACACCTTCGAGCTGTTCCAGAAGAACTTCATCGGCCCCGGGATTGACGTGCCGGCGCCCGACTACGGCACCGGCCCTCAAGAGATGGCGTGGATCGTCGACACGTTCACGGCGGTTGCGCCATCGCAGCTCGATGCTGCGGGGTGTGTGACCGGCAAGCCACTCGCACAGGGCGGGATCCGCGGACGCGTCGAAGCCACGGGTCGAGGTGTGTTCTTCGGCATCCGCGAGGCGTGCTCCTGCGCAGACGACATGAAGGCGCTCGGGCTGACGCCGGGGCTCGAGGGCAAACGAGTGGTGCTCCAGGGGCTCGGCAACGTCGGCTACCACTCCGCCAAGTTCTTGCAAGAAGGCGGCGCACGGATCGTCGGCCTGGCAGAGTTCGAGGGGGCGATTCACAACGACAACGGCCTCGACATCGACGAGGTCATGGCGCATCGTGCCGACTCCGGCTCGTTGCTCGACTTCGCGGGCGCGACGAACCTTCCGGCGCGCGAGGCGGCGCTCGAGCTGGATTGCGACATCCTTGTGCCGGCGGCGCTCGAGAACCAGATCACCTCCGAGAACGCCCCGCGAGTGCGCGCCAAGATCATCGGCGAAGCCGCCAACGGCCCGGTTACGGCGCATGCGAGCGAGATGCTGCTGAACCAGGGCGTGATGATCATCCCCGATCTGCTCCTCAACCCTGGTGGCGTTACGGTTTCGTACTTCGAGTGGGTAAAGAACCTGACCCACCTGCGCTTCGGGCGGCTCGGCCGGCGCTTCGACATGCGCATGCGCACGGGTCTGCTCGAGACGGTCGAGCAGATCACCGAGCGTCGCTTCCCTCCGAGAGTGATCGAGGCGGTAGCCCAGGGGGCCCGCGAGGAGGATCTGGTGAATTCAGGCCTCGAAGACACGATCATCGAGGCCTACTCCGAGATTCGCGAAATTCAGGCCCGTGCGGGCAGCATCGACCTTCGCACCGCAGCGTTCGTTTGTGCCATCGACAAGATCGCACTCACGTACCAGGAACGGGGGATATTCTCCTAGCGTGCGAGTCTTGGCAGCGGCGCCCGTCGCGCTCGTTCTATTGGCCAGCTTCGTTTCCGGCTGCGGCGGATTGCCGGAGCCCTACGAGGATGCCGAGGTGACGGGCGCGGTGCACCGCTTCATGGAGGTGGAGGTCGATGGGCTGACCTGGCACTACGTCGAGGCCGGCGCAGGACCCACAGTGGTGTTGCTGCACGGGATGCCGGAAGGCTGGCACGGTTGGCGCTTCGTCATGCCATACATGGCCAGAGGATTCCGGCTGATCGTCCCCGACCTCAAGGGCTTCGGCCAGTCTGACAAGTCGGACGGCGACTACTCCATTGCGGCCGTAGCAGCCGAGCTCGGCCGTTTCCTCACGGCCATCGGCGTTGACCGGTTTGCCCTCGTCGGTCACGACTGGGGTGGATTCGTTGCGGCGCGGTTGGCGGGTGACTCGCCGCAACGCATCGAGCGCTACGCGCACGTATCCTCACCCTACCGCGTGTACGACATCAGGCGAACGCCCGACTACAACTCGTTCGTGCTGGCGCCCGACGGAGCCTGGCGCTTCATCCGCAGCGCCGAGCTATTCTTAGAGCGTATCTACGAGGGCTCGGTCGCTGGCGGTGCCATGGCGCTGCCTGCCGGCACGTTGGAGCGGCACGCCGACGAGCTCGGACGCAGCGGTGTAAGCCGTGCTCTGGGCCGCTATTTCCGGGATTTCGAGATCGATCTCGACGGCACCCTTGGAGCTAGCGTGATGCCCGACTGGGCGGCGATGACCTTTCCGGTGATGGTTGTTACCGGCGACAGCGACTACGTTCTGCCGTCGGAAGGATTCCTCGAGATGGCAGAAGGGGTGCCGGGCTTCTCGGCGGGCGGGCTTCGCTTTGTTGACGACTCCGGCCACTACCCGGCACTCGAGCAACCCGAGCAGCTCGCGGCTCTCTTGACCGAGTTCTTTGCCGAATGAGCGAATCGTCTCGCCCGAACAGCGTTCGTGTTGCCGTTGTGCAGGCCGCGCCGGTTCTCTTCGATCGCGACGCCACGGTCGAGCGCGTCGACGGTTGGGCGGCCAAGGCCGCCGCCGCGGGCGCGCGGCTGGTGCTGTTTCCCGAGGCCTATGTGCCAGCGTATCCACGAGGACTCGGCTTCGGGGCGGTTGTGGGCAGTCGCACCGACTCCGGACGCGAGCTCTTTCGGCGCTACTGGGATCAGTCCGTTGTCGTGCCGGGGCCCTCGACCGAGCGCCTGGGGGAGATCGCGGCCAGTCATTCGATTTATCTCGCGGTTGGGGTCATCGAACGCGACGGCAGCTTTGGTGGCGGCACACTGTATTGCACGTTGCTCTACTTCGGTCCTGAGGGCCGCTTGCTCGGGCTGCACCGCAAGCTCAAGCCAACTGGCTCGGAACGGCTGATCTGGGGAGAGGGGGATGGCAGCACGCTGACCTCGATCGACACCGAGTGGGGACGTGTAGGGGGGTTGATTTGTTGGGAGAACTACATGCCGCTGGCGCGCGCCGCGACCTATGCCGACGGCGTGCGCATTTATCTGGCTCCCACAGCCGACTGCCGTGGGGCCTGGCAAGCGACGCTGCAGCACATCGCCGTCGAGGGCAGGTGCTTTGTGCTCGGGTGCAATCAGTACGTGACGCGCGGCGACTATCCGGACGACCTGCCTGAAGGCTGCCGCGAGGAGCGCGCGGCCCAGCCCGAGGAGATTTGCAGCGGCGGCAGCGCGATCGTCTCGCCGCTCGGAAATCTGCTTGCCGGCCCGCTGTTCGGCGCCGAGGGTGTGCTCACGGCCGATCTGGACCTCGACGAGATCGCTCGCGCGACCTTCGACTTCGATGCCGTGGGCCACTATGCGCGCCCCGATGTTTTTACGCTCAACGTCGACCGCCGCGCTCGCCGCCCGGTCACGAACGCTGGCGGAAGCGAGCGTCGGTATTCCGACGAAGAGGAATGAACGGGCCCTGCGCGCGCAGGTCGAGCCGATCGCTCCCCGAAGTGAGCCCTGACGTGAAGAATCTTCTCAGAAAACACACCTAGGGCAACGAAGACACAATGAGTGTCGTCGAGTACCGAGGACTCCGTACGCTAAGCTTTCGCTGTCATCTTTGATTTTTTGAGCTGTCGTAGCGTATCGATCAGGAGTCTTCTCATGCTCCGAGCCGCGATCTTTGTGGATGTCGAGAATCTCGTTCGTTGCGGTGGCTGGGGCATCCGCTTCAAGGCCGTCAAGGAGCTCGTAGAGGCTCAGGGATGCACCGTGCTGCGGGCTAACGCCTACATGGCGGTAGATCGTCAGCGCGAGGAGCAGGATCCGGAGTACCGCCTCAAGAAGTCGGAGTACCGCGACGCGGTGCGTCGCGAAGGCTTTCATCTGGTCCTCAAAGAGGTGCAGCGTTACCACTCTGAGGACGGCGAGGTGTACTCGCGGGCCGATGTCGACCTGGAGCTCGCCGTGGACGCGCTGCTGCAATCGGAGAAGCTCGACTGCGTTGTCATCGGCAGCGGCGACGGAAACTTCGTCAGGCTCGTCCACGCGCTGCAGTCCAAGGGCAAGCGCGTGGACCTACTGTCTTTCTCCAACACAAGCGCCAGGCTTCGCCGGGAGGTGGATCATCACTACTCCGGGTTCCTCTATCCGGGAATCCTGCCCGACTCGAGGGAAGAGCCGAACCGTATGCGCGGAACCATGCATCACGTAGTCGAGGAAAAGGGCTTCGGTTTTCTTACCGTGCAAACTGGACTCGAGGTTGATGCTCGGCGCGGCGACGTTTTCATGCACATCAACGACTTCGTTGACCTGGACGGCCGCGCGCTCAGCAACGAGGATTTCGCCGCGCTCAAACGGCGTCACACGATCGTGGAATTCGAGCTCGTCGAGCAGGACGGCGGCAAGTTCAAGGCGGTCGACGCGTGCGAGTTCGTGCCTCCTGAATGGTAGAGCAGCCAGAGATGGTGGAATGGGCAGGTCCGGTGGGCCACCGTGACGTCGTCGCTGCCGCGCAGCGGCTGCGCGGCGTCGCGCTTCGCACGCCCGTCATGACCTCTCGCACTCTTGATGAGCGGCTTGGCTGCAAGGTCTTTCTCAAGTGCGAGAACCTGCAGCGAGCCGGAGCCTTCAAGTTCCGCGGCGCCTACAACGCCCTGGCGCTTCTCGACCAGCGTGCACGCGCGCGCGGAGCGGTGGCCTACTCATCGGGCAATCACGCCCAGGCGCTGGCGCTGGCGGGGAGTCTTCTGCATGTCCCCGTCACAATCGTGATGCCAGTCGACTCTCCCGCGGTGAAGCTCGCCGCGACGCGAGGTTATGGCGCCGAGGTGGTGACCTACGACCGGTTCGATCCCGATTCCGAGACTCGGGAGGCGATCGGCCACCGCCTTGCACTCGAGCGCGGGCTCACCTTGATCCCGCCCTTCGATCACCGCGACGTGATCGCAGGTCAGGGCACCGCCGGTCTCGAGCTCGTCGAGCAGCTTGCCGGGGCGTCGGAAGGGGAGCGGGAAGACGGAAACAACGATCTTCTCGACTACGTTCTCACGCCCTGCGGTGGTGGTGGGTTGCTCTCGGGCACCGCGACCGCGGTCAAGGGGTTGATTCCCCGCTGCCGCGTTGTCGGTATAGAGCCGGACGCGGGCGACGACGCTACGCGCTCCTTCCACACTCGCACGCTGCAGTATGTCGACAACCCCGACACCATCGCCGATGGGGCCCGGACGCCGTCACTCGGTGAGATCACCTTCCCGTTGGTGCTCGAGCGTGTCGATGAAATGGCCACCGTCAGCGACGACGCGCTGGTCGAGACGCTGCGCTTCGCGATGGAGCGGCTCAAGCTTGTTGTTGAGCCGACCGGCGTTCTCGGTTTGGCCGCGCTGCTCCAAGGTGCGGTGCAGCCTCCCGCCGGAGCCAGGGTGGGGGTCATCATCAGCGGCGGCAATGCCGACCTCGCGCAGCTGTCCGAGTGGCTGCGGCCTTCCTGAAGACCTTCCTGAGAGATTTCTCCTGAAAGAGTCCTGCCGCAAGAGCTTCTCCCGCAAGATCTCCGCGGCGATCGGTTGAGCCCGGCCGCGGCCCCGGCGGCGACGTCGGTGGCGACCCGTGGCATCGATCTGCTAGCGGTTGTGGTTGGCGCATCGTTGTACGGCATGATTACCGTCGGCGGCGCTTTCTTCCGCGCTCGCGGGCTGTCGCTCTACGAGATCTCGCTGATGATCGTGATGGGCGTCGCGATTGTTCTGGCGCCGGTCGTGCTCGGTTTCCGAAGGCTGCGGCCTCGCCGCTCCGATTTCGCGTCCTTGGCGCTCTTCGGGCTAGTCGGTGCGGCGTTGCAGCTCAGTCAATTCCTGGGGATCGTGCTTGGTGTGCCGGTGGCGACGGTAGCGCTGCTGCTGTACTCGCAGCCGATCTGGACCGTGATCCTGGGAAGAGCTCTACTGCGAGAGAAGGTGAGCCGCCGCAAGCTGGTGGCTATCGCGCTCGCGCTGGCGGGCGTGGCAGTGCTGATCCAGCCAGGGGGTCTTGGCTTCGGCGCCGACCTCGGGGATCGCGCCGCCGCGATTGGCTTGGTCGCGGCTCTCTTCGGCGGGTTTCTGCTGTCGTGCTGGGTTGTCCTTGGCCGCCGAGCACGACTGCGCGGGCTGCCCGCCATAACCACCGCCTGCGGCTACTGCGCGTTCTCCTCGTTGTGGTTGCTGTTGGCGCTTCCGGCGGCGAAGCTGTTAACGTCGGAGCCGATCCTGACCCGACTCGATTTCGGCATGTACCTCAGCAACGCTCCGGCCGTCGGCGCTTTCGTGCTGGTAGCGGGCATAGGGCCGGCAGTCATCACGATGTGGGGCATGCGGCGCGTCGAGGCGATGGTCGCGGGTGTTCTGCTGCTGTTCGAGCCGATCAGCGCGGCGTTGTTGGCGGCGCTTCTGTTGGGACAGTCGCTTACCGGCCGGGTCGGGCTCGGTGGTCTGTTGATCCTGGCGTCGAATTTCGTGATCCTGCGGCGTCCGCGCGGACGAGACAGCGCAGCCTGACGGGGCTGCTAGCGCCGACGGGAGGTCCAATCGGCGTCGGCGAACCTGATCTTGCCCCCGACAATCGTCGCCAGCACGCGTACGTCTCCGAACTCCGTCGGCTCGACGACGGTCAGGTCGCGATCGAGGATCACGAAGTCGGCGACCTTGCCGGTTTCCAGAGAGCCCTTCGTACCCTCCTCGAACGCGGCGTAGGCGGCGTCGATCGTGTACGCACGCAAAGCTTCCTCGACACCGATGCGCTGTTCCGGCACCCAGCCGTCGGGGTTGGCACCGTCGATCGTGCGCCGAGTCGTGGCGGCGTAGATGCCCTGGATCGGGTCGAGCGGCGCCACCGACCAGTCGCTACCGAAAACGAGCCGGGCGCCGACATCGAGCATTGTGCGAAACGCGTACGACGTGCGGACGCGCTCGCGACCGATCACGCGCTCCGCCCAGCGGCCGTCGTCGATGGCGTGGTACGGCTGCATGCTCGGGATCACCGACAGGCGCGCGAAGCGTGCGATGTCGTCGGCGCGCGGGTGCTGCGCGTGCTCGATTCTGAAGCGACGATCACGCTCGCCGTTGTCGAGCGCCACGCGTTCGAAGATCGACAGCTGGGTGTCGATCGCGCGGTCACCGATGGCATGGACGTTCACCTGCAAGCCGACCGCGTCGGCCGCGGCGGTCCACTCGAGAAGATCCGCGGGGCTATTGACGAGCAAGCCGGTGTTCTCGGGGGCGTCCGTGAAGGGCTCGAAGAAGGCCGCAGTGTGCGAACCGAGCGAACCGTCGACCATCGCCTTCAGACAGCCGATCCGAACCCACTCGTCGCCGCTTCCGTTGGCCGCGATCTCGTCGCGCAGACGCTCCCAGGTGGGCAGAGGCACGCATGAATGGATGCGAGTGTCCGGCTCGGGGTTGTTCCTCGCGTAGCGCCGGAAGGCCTCGAGATCGGACCACGTTCCCATGTCGTGCACGCTGGTGACGCCGCGCTCAACGGCGTGCCGCATCGCCGCGCCGACTGCACGATCAGTCAACTCGGGCGGAGGGCTGGGTATCGCGGCCTCGATGAGGGCCATGGCGTTGTCCTTCAACACCCCGGTGGGCTCGCCGTCGTAATGGCGCACGATGGTGCCGCCATCGACATCGGGGGTGTTGCGGTCAATCCCTGCCGCGGCGAGCGCGGCACTGTTGGCGACGCCCATATGCCCGTCGAGGCGGCTCACCCAGACCGGCGTATCGGGCGTCAGCACGTCGATCCAGTCGCGATGCGGAAGCGCACCACCCCAGAGCTCGTGGTCCCAGTCGCCGCCGAGGATCCAAGTGTCGGGTGCCATCGTTTGAGCGAAGGCGGCGATGCGCCGCGCGAATTCCTGCGGCGACGCGGCATCACGCAGCTGCACCGACGACAGGTTGAAGCCGCCGAAGATGAAGTGCGTGTGGCTGTCGATAAAGCCCGGGACGAGCATCGCGCCGCCGGCATCGACCACTTCGTACGCGTCCTCCGAGTTGGCTGCCGCGGCGATCAGGCTCTCGATCTCGGTATTGGAGCCGATGGCCGTGACGCGGCCGGACCGCGTAGCCAGCGCCTCGGCGCGTGGCAGGCTGGTGTCACCGGTCCAGATCCTCGCGTTGACGACCGCCATGGGTGGCGGAGAGCCGCTTTCGGTGTCCGGCAAAGGCAGCGGCGTCTCGGCGCAGGATGCGATTGTGGTCATCATCATCAGGCTGGCCACGATCATCTTCGTGGCGCCTGAGCCCCTCCGCGCGCCCTGCCGTTTATCCATGAGCCAGAGGGTACATTGTGGGCATGCGTGCCAGCGAAAACGATGTTGCGCTCGGCGAGGCGATCGAGGCGCGCCGCGACCAAGCGATCGCCATGCTGCTCGAGTTGGTAACGATCGACACGAGCAATCCGCCGGGGTAGACGACTTCAACACCCCCTACGGCTGCTCGCCCTCCGGCCAATCGCGCCGGACCACGCGCTCGAGGGGCTCGAGAGCCATGCGCGGGCGGAAGGGCTCTCGAGTCTGCAGGTTGTAGCGATCGCCGGGCGACAAGAAGTAGAAGAGCCCGCCGGTATCGATCTGCCGCTTGCGGTCGAAAATGGCGACGTAGCTCTGGCCGATGACCTCGAATTCGTCGCCGCGAACGACGATTGCGGCGTTCTCATCGAGCCCGATGCCAAGCAGATCCGGGCGCGCCTGGATAATTTCCAACATGTCGAAGTGCCGGTTCCGCGCCAGGAGGTGCTGATCGATGGCGACGTTTCTGAGGTAGCCGAAGCCCTCCTCGTGGTCTTCCATCATCACGGTGTTCGTGGCCGTGTCGCCGCGCGCCAGGTACGACCCCTGGATGGTGGCCCCGGCCGACGAGCCGCCAACCACGCCGCCTCGGCGCAGCACGTTGCTCACCTCTTTCTCGACCTCCGTCCCGGCGTAGGAGTCAACGAGTCTCCACTGACGTCCGCCGCCGAACCAGACGGCGCGGGCGCGCGTGAGAGGCTCGGCGAACTCCTTCGTGTTGGCGACGGCGCGGTCGTAGGTGTGCAGCAGTGTGACGTCGGTCGCACCCGCGTCGCGAAACATGTTCAGTCCCGGCCAGCTTTCGTCGTACGTCTCGGCGCCCCCGGCCGTGGGGATGACGACCACAGGGCCCTCGACACCTCCCGCAAGCGTCAAGAAACGATCGAGAATCGCTGGATCACGCATGGCGCCGCCGACAATCACGAGCCAGCCGTTGCTCGGCCCGACCGACTGGCCGTGGGCCGGCGTAGACGAAAACAGCAGGGCGGCAGTTGCGAGGACGGCGATGTGGCGGCAGACGGGCTTCATGCGCGGCTCCATGTTGGAAGGGCGAATGGTCCCGAGATGGTACAGCGACGGCCGGCCGAGGTCCCCTGGCACTCCGCCTGGTGCCGACGCTACGATCGACTACTGGCGTCGACGAGCCCGTCGTAGACGGTCGGCGAGCTCCGACGGGCTGACGCTCAGGTCGTCCAGGTCGTCGATCACCCGCGATAGTGCCCAGAGCGCCTGCCGGCGGACTTCGGCGTCCTCGTCGTCGAGCGCCTCGACCAGCGAGTCGGCGGCGGCGGCATCCTCCACCATCCCGAGACCCCATGCTGCCTGGCGCCTCACCTCCGCCTCGCGATCGCGCAGAGCACCGACGAGCAGTGCGGTGCCATCGCGGCTCTCGATCATGCTGAGAGCCCAGGCCGCTTGTGCTCTGACCTTTGTGGAATCGTCTCCGATGGCGGTGCTGAGGTCGGGGACACCGGCTGCCGATTCGATCATCCCCAGCGCCCATGCAGCTTGTGCTCTGACCTCTGCCGAGGGGTCCCGCACCGCTCGCGTCAGCCCTTCAACGCCGTCGGCCGACTCGATCATGCCGAGCCCCCAGGCGGCTTGTGCACGGACTTCTGCGGAATCGTCTCCGATGGCGGTGCTGAGGGCGGCGACACCCGCTGCCGACTCGATCATCCCCAGCGCCCACGCAGCTTGTTCTCTGACCCCTGTCGTGGAGTCTCGCAGCGCTCGCGTCAGTGCTTCGACGCCGTCAGCCGACTCGATCATGCCGAGCCCCCAGGCGGCCTGCTCGCGGACTTCGGCAGATGGATCGGAGAGCGCCGCGGAGAGGGGGTCGACGCCTCGCGAGCTTTCAATCATGCCGATTGCCCACGCAGCACGTGCGCGGACCGGCGCGGCTTCGTCGCTCTGCAGCGCTGTCGTCAGAGGGTCGATGGATTGTGGGCTCTCGATCAGGCCGAGAGCGAACGCCGCATGTCGTCGAGCGGCGGGCGCGCCAGTGCGCAGCACACCCCCGAGGGGCCCGAGCGCAACGCTGCCGGCCTCCTCGATCGCGATCGCCGCTTCGCGACCGGGAGAGCTGTCCTCCCTTGGTCTATCGCCCCACCAGTGTCCCGATCCCGATTCACGGCACAGCCGCCCTCCGACCGGAGCATCGTCGCCGAGCATCGCCAGTAGCGAGTCGAGAGCTCGCCGAGCGAGCTCTTGATTGCCACGGCCGATTTCGCAGGCGGCGATCGCGCGCTCCGTGGCGTCGGGAGAGGAGAGAGCTCTGATGAGGTGGTCGAACGGTTCCGCCTGTGGGTCCTGTGGCGCGGCGGGCTCGTTTCGCGAGCCACTGGCGGCACCTGGCGCAGCGGTTGCCAATGCGGCGACGATGGCACACAGAGCGAACAGCAGTGAGAACGAGAAAAGGGCCAGAAGGCGACTGCGACGTTCTTCCATGATTGTCTCCGGCAACTTGGTTGTGTGGTCGTGCGGCTGGCGCAGGTGATCGCCCACCGCCAGGTGGTAGAAAATTAGCATAGGAAGGCCAAAAGAAGACCCCGGCCTTTGCCGGGGTCCCCGGTCCCGCTAGTTGGCTTACATCACCCGCCCGAGAGCCCGCAGCGCTTGCTCGCGGACCTCCTTGTCCTCGTCCTCGATGGCATCGATCAGGGCATCCGCGGCGCTGGCATCTTCGATCATGCCCAGTGCCCAGGCCGCTTGGCTGCGGACCTTGGACTCGGCGTCGCCGCGTAGCATTCCGACGAGCGCGTCGACGGCGCTGCTGTCCTCGATCATGCCGAGAGCCCACACCGCCTGCGCCCGCACGGTGACGTTGGCGTCTCCGAGCACGCCGAGCAGAGGCGCCACGCCGTCGGGAGACTCGATCATGCCGAGAGCCCAGGCCGCCTGGCTACGGACGGTGGTCTCACCGTCGCTCAACGCGCTCGACAGTGCCGAGACGCCCTCGGGAGACTCAATCATGGCGAGAGCCCACGCTGCCTGGCTGCGGACGTCGGTTTCGGCGTCGCTCATCGCCCTCGCTAGGGCATCGACGCCGTCAGGAGACTCGATCATGCCGAGGGCCCAAGCAGCCTGGCTGCGGACGGTGGCTTCCTCGTCGCTCAGCGCACTCGACAGCGAGTCGACCGCTTCGGCCGACTCGATCATGCCGAGAGCCCACGCAGCCTGACTCCGCACATCGGCAACGGCGTCGCGCTGCAGCGCTGCTGCCAGAGCCGGCACCGCTGCGAGGCTCTCGCTCATACCCAAAGCGTGAACCGCCTGTCGGCGCATCCCTGGATCGCCCTCCTCCAGTACCCGAACCATGGCCGCGACGACACGGCTACTGCGCTCGGCTCGTTCCGCTTGTTCCACTTCGCCGGCGTCAGCTTGGCTCTTGGGCGCGGTCCTGGCGTGGGTTGTTGCGTTCGGCGCGGCCTGAGCCTTGGTTCGAGGGGTTCTGGCTGGTTTGGTGGTCTGCGAGGTATCGGTCTGCATCTGCACGAGCGCAGTCTCGGTTGCGGCCGCCGCGCTCCAGGGTTGCAGCGCCGCGATCGGCACCGTGAGCAGAAGAGCGGCGACGAGTGCCACGGAGGAGGTCGGCGCCGTCAGAGATCGCCGGTCGAGCTTTGGGTCGAGAACCGCGAGCAGGCGTCCCTCGAGCTGCGATCGCCTCGCCATCGAAACGGTAGCAACGGTGAGTGCAGGCCGGCCCGCAGCCGCGCCGCGTGCGACGTCCAGGAGGTGCTGAGCGTAGTCGCTCGGGCGTGCTCCAGCACGCAACACCGCGTCGTCGCAGGCGTGTTCACGCTCCGCTTCGTGACGGCGCGTGGCCACCCAGACGAGCGGGTTGAACCAGTGCAACGCGCTCGCTACCCGGGCAAGTAGCTGGACCTCGCAATCTCGCCGCTGCAGGTGTGATAACTCGTGCAGCAACACCACGTCGCGCCGTTCGCGCGACCAGGAGCGCGCCTGGCTGGGCAACAGCACGGTGGGGCGCAGAAGCCCGCATGACATTGGCAGTGAGATCTTGTCGGTATGGGCGATGCGCACCTGGCGCTTCAGGCCGAGCTGACGGGCCAGCCGTTGGGCTGAGCCGGCCCACCGAGTGTCGTCGAGAGGCAGCGCCGCGGCTGCAAGGCGGTGCGCCGATAGGGCGCCCCAGCCAAGTCGTGCCAGAAGCACGACGGCTCCAGCCAGCCACAGCGACAGCGCCAGCGTCACAATGCGGCTCGCCGACGTGGGCGGTTGTTCCGCCGTGCTCGAAGCGCCGACGGTCATCGGCGCATTCGCGAGCTGGCCCAAATGGTTTTCGTTTCCGTCGATCTGCCGTGCCGAGCTCTCGAGCGCGGCGTCACGATTCGACGCCGGTGGCGCACTCGAGGCGAGCTGCTCCACGGGCCCCATCGGCATGATCGGAATGTGCAGCGGCGGCAGCGAGGCGGCGAGAACCGGCAACGCCAGGAGTCCGGCGAAAGTCGCTGTCCACACGCCGTAGCGCATCGACGCCGAGGCGCGTCGCAGCGCCGCGGTTACGAGCAGCGCGATGGTCATCAACGCCGCGCCTTTGAGGAGGGCTTCGAGTGCGAGCAGTGTGGTTGCTTGAGCGTTCATCGTGTCTGCTCCAGTTCGCGTGCCCGGTCGATGAGGCCGCTCAGTCGGTCCAGGTCAGCTTCGGAGATCGCCGTGGACTCGTCGTCGAGAAGCGCCGCCATTGCCTGTTCCGCGGAGCCGTTGAAGAAGGTCTCGACCAGGTGGCGTAGGGCTGATCGCTTGGCGCGGTCTTTGGTCATCGTGGGGATGTAGATGTATCTCGGACCGTCCTGCACGTGCCGGATGTGTCCCTTTTCTTCGAGAATTCTGAGGTGTGCTCGCACGGCGGAGTAGCTCGGGGGATCGGGAAGGTCTGTCTGCACGTCGGCGGCGCTGGCACGTCCCCGCCGGAACAGCGTGTCCATGATTTGACGCTCGCGGCGACTCAAGGTGTGTTCTAGCTGTTCGGACATCTCGCCTCCACGTCCACTCGGGTTCGATGGGCGGACGGTAGGTGCTGGTTAGTTAGCATGAACTGCTAAATAATTAGCACCCGGGCTTCGGCTTGTCAACAGCGACTGCGCATTGCGCGGCGCCAGCAGCTACGAGGGTTTGCGCGTGCGCTTCTTCGCCGCACGATGCACTGCCTCATCGGACCGCCGCGTGAGACTCTCGAGCACACCGCGCTCCACGGCCTCGTTGTCGGCCTGGCGGTCGTTCTCCCCAAGGGCTCGAGAGCTCCGAGCGGCGGCTCGCGATTCGTGGGTCTACCTATTCCAGAGCGTCGAGCCGACCACCAAGCTTGCAAAGCCCGTAGGGCTCGTAGTTCGGGGATCGCGCTTCTTCGATCCGCAACTGCTGCAGAAACGCAATCCTCAGTCTGGCGCCGAGCTCTCTGAGCCCGATTCCCTCGCGATGTCCGTTTGTGCTCCGGGAAGCTGCTGCTGGAGCCAGCGACAACAGCAGCTTCCCATAGGCCTTCAGCAGGCGAGATCTGCGATGCGTGGTGCGGAGATGGTTCCAGTGATACGCAACATAGGCCCTCGAGCGCCCTCGTTGTTCGGCCGAATTGACGAGGGAGCTATGGAGCAAACGATCTTCTTCAAAGTGGTGTTCCACCGTAGTGTCGGTGCTCCCGACGATGTGTCGATAGCCGGCTCGCAGTAGCTGGAGCGAGAACAGAGTGTCCTCGCCGAATCCGAGGGCGCCCGCCCCGAGCTCCGGATCGAAGAGCGGGACCTTGTCGAGGACACGGCGCGCGGACGCCATGTTCGCGCCAACCGTGTTCTTCGCCAGTGCGTCCAGTGACCGCGATGCGAACAAGCTGCGATGTCGTTGCTGGAGCCAAGGACGTTCGAGGTGAGGGGCCAGAGCGACTCTGCCGGCGACCGAGTCGGCCTGCCCGGCGTGAATGGGTCGACACATTTCTTCGATCCATGCGGGCCCTGGGCGCACGTCGTCGTCGGTAAAGAGGATGATCTCGCCACGGGTTCGGCGAAGTCCCGCGTTTCGCGCGTACGCCAGGCCGGCGCAGGGCTCATTGATGTAGCGGAGGGGCAGCGCTCTCGATTCGTGACTTCCGACGAGCTCCTCGGTGCGATCGGTGGACCCGTTGTCGACGACGACGAGCTCGGCCGGCAGGTCACGCGGCAACTGCACCTGGCTCATCGCAGACAAGGTTTGTCGTAGATGATCAGCGCGATTGCGCGTGCAGATGATGATGGAGACCGTCGGCATCTGGATCGGGCTACCGTCGCCGGGAGCCTAGGGAGCGGTGCCAAACGAGGCTTGCCAATCGATGGGCCAATACAGGGGCAAGTGCGGGGTCGGTCGCGACAGCGCTGGCCATTGTCCTCAGGCTCTTCACGGGGTGAGAGGCCTGAAGACCCTCGACCAGCCGCTTACCGCAGTACCGTCTCCAGGAGCGGACACCTTCCTGCACCAGGAGTCTCTTGGCACCGTGGGTCATCTCGTCGGCATCGTGGAGCACTCGCAGGCCGGAGTGCCACATGCGTTGGTGGTCCGTCGACATCGTGCCGGGGTAGCGACGGTAGAGGCCATGAACGTCTGATACCGCCACGAACTTGGCGCCGAGAATCGCCGCTCGAGTCCAATAGTCCCAATCTTCGCCCGCTCTCAGATCGTCCTTGAACTCTCCAACGCGGTCCACCATGTTACGAGCGATCACCACAGCGCAGGGCGGAAAGCGATTGCCTTGCAGAAGGCTCTCAACAGCATCGCCGTCGATAGGGGTTGCGCGCACGGTGTTTTGTAGCTCGCGGGACCGTCCGATGTAGTGCCAGCCGGCGTGGAAAATGTGCCCGTCGGGGTGCTCCGTTGCGGCTTGGATGACACGCGCGATCAGCTCCGTTTCGATGCAGTCGTCGGAGTCGAGAAAGAGCAGGAAGTCGCCGGATGCGGCTTGAATTCCGGTGTTTCGCGCACCTGAGAGGCCGCGGTTGGCCTGATGGACGTAGCGCAGCTTGTCACCGAAGGCTCTCGCCACGAGAGCGGTGTCATCGGTTGAGCCGTCATCGACAACGATCAGCTCGATGTTGCCGTACGTCTGTCCGAGAACACTCTCGATCGCGTCGGCAAGGAAGTGACCGTGATTGAAGCAGGGGACGATCACACTCACCCGTGGTCCGCTAGGCGTCATCGTGGCCACGTCAATCTTGGCAAGTCCTCGTGAACACCATCGTCGCGATCATCTTGTGCGGTCTACTGGGGCAGCCAGATCCCCGCCGGGTCGGTCAGCAGAGTGTCGAGGTCGAGTCTATCGCCGCGGAAGTAGACCGCGTGCAGCTGGCGTAAGGCAGAGATATCGACGGTCGGATCGACGTCAAGCACCAGAAAGTCCGCATGCGCACCCGGCGCCAGGCGACCGATCTCATCGCGTTCCCCGAGTCGCTTCCCACCAGGATCGCGGCGCCCCCCGAGATCGCGTCGCGGGTTGCGGCCATAGCGCCAGCGAACGCCATCTCCATGCCCAGCTGAAAGCCTGCGACCTGGCGCATCTGAGCGACCCAGGAGTCAGGTGAGGACAGCGACTCGACAATCCCCCGATCAACCCAGCGCGAGATCAGCACGTTGTCGAACGGATCGGCGTGCGCCGCTTTGTTGAGGCCCTCGAGCACGGCGAGGGTGGGAGTCAGTGGCGTGCCGCTGGCGGCAAGCGCAGCAATCGTCTCCGCTGTCAGTCCGCGCGGCGTGTGCTGCAGGGAATCCACGCCGGCGTCGAGCGCGAGCCTCGCGTCGGCGTCGCTGCCCACATGAGTGGTGACCTTCAGTCCGAGCGCATGCGCCTCGGCGACGGCGGCTCGGAAGGCGCCCTCGTCGAGGCGCGGCAGCTGCTCGTAGCCGGCGCCCTCTTCGAGGACGAGCTTGATCAGTGAGGCTCCTGAGTCGCGGGCACGTTGAACCGCCGCGCGAGCCTCGTCCGCATCGGACACCTGGTGTGTGAGCTGATCGGCGAGTCCGGGAACGGTGGAGAAGCGTGCCGCCGGGTGCCCTCCGGGAGCGGTAATCGACGCGCCGGCGAACAGCATGCGGGGTGCCATCACCGCACCGTCGTCGACGCGCTCGGCGAGGTCGCGCATATGCGAGGGGATATCGGTGAGTGAGACCACCGTTGTGACACCCACTCCGAGGTAGCCGCGCAACGAGGACGTGAACCGCGTTGGCGCCATCTCAGCCGCGGAGGCCATGCCTCCTCCCGATCCGCCGATGTGCATGTGGGAGTCGATCAGTCCGGGCAGGACGAACTTGCCGCCCAGATCGACGACGCTCGCTGCGTCGACGAGATCGCTTCCCAGATCCTGTTTCTGGTCGGATGCCGGACCGATCGCTTCGATGCGCCCGTTGTTGACCAGGAGGTAGCCCTCCTCAACGCGGCCGCCAAGACCGTCGAGGATGGTCGCACCAACCAGCAACGTACGTTCGGTGGCGTCCGTCCCGGCGGCCGAATCGGCGCGGGCTTCGCTCGGGCTCTTGATCATACGGAAGGACGGCGCCAGCAGCGCGGCGGCAGCGAACAGAACGATCAGTGCAGCCACGACCATCAAGAGCCTACGCCGATCGACGGGATCACTGCTCTCCCAACGGAACAGCAGGCTGTTCAGTCCTGCTCCGACCACGAGCGTTAGCAACAGCACCGTGATTGGGCCGAGCAGATCGAGTAGGCCTTCGCCCCGGACCATCACGCCCTGCAGGGATTCGACGAGGTAGCTCGACGGAATGAACCGCGAGACCGTCTGCATGAAGCCCGGCAGCATCCAGGCCGGGATCGCCGCGCCTGAGCCGAACATCAGTGGGAAAAACAGCAGGTTCGAGATGGCGGGCGCCGTGCGCATATCCTGCGCCACGCTGCCGACAAGGAGCCCGAGCGGCACGAAGGCCGCGGCTCCGAGCACGATCACCGCGAACACGGAGAGCAGCGATCCGGCAATCCGAATGTCGAACACCAGCCAGGCGACGACGCCCTGAATCAGCAGCGACACAAGCATCATGGCGAGGGCGCGGCATGAGTTCGCCAGAACGATGACGAGGGGACTCACGGGGGTAACGCGATAGCGCCGCAGGATGCCAGTCTCGCGCTCCATCACCAGCACGTAGGAGACGCCGAAGAAGGCCGACGACATGATGGTGATGGTGAACAGGCCGGGAATCAGAGCGCTGATGACCAGGGGGTCGCCGCGGCCGAAGACGAAACCGAAGAGGAAGAGCCAGACGAGGGGGAAGACGAGGTTCCAGAAGATCGCGGTCTTCGAGCGCACCGCTTGCAGCAGGTAGACGCGCGACAGCGGCCCGAGGCCGCGCAGCAGGGTCACGATGCGCCCTCGCTCGGATCGCCGCCGCTGCCATCTTCGGCAGGATCGGGCGCGACGTCCTCGTCGCGCATCAGCTCGAGGTAGACGTCCTCGAGCGTCGGCCGCTTCATCCGCAGGTCGAGCAGCTGCAGCCCCTGTGACCGCAGCATGTCGCCGAGCGCGAGCACGGTTGCGGTGGGGTCCGTGGTCGAGAACTTGTGATGCTGGCCCTGCCGGCCGAGCGGCTCGATGCCGGCCTGGAACAAAGGCGTCGGATCCATCTCGCCGTCGACGGAGATCCAGATAATCGAGGAGTCAGTGGATTGGCCCACCAAGTCGAAGGGTGTGCCATCCGCAACAATCTCTCCGCCGCGGATCATGATGACGCGATCGCACAGATGCTCGGCCTCTTCGATGTAATGGGTTGTCAGAAGCATGGTTCGGCCCTGGTCGCGAAGCTCGCGGATCAAGGCGTGAAGGTCGCGGCGAGCGACCGGGTCGAGGCCAGTGGTGGGCTCGTCGAGCAGGATCAGCTCGGGGCTGTGAATGAGCGCGATTCCCAGCACCAGGCGCTGTCGTTGGCCACCGGAGAGAGTGCTGGCCTTCTGTTTGGCGAGCTCGACGAGGTCGACCATCTCGAGCACCTCGGCCACCGGCCGGGCCGACTCGTAGAACGAGGCGAACAGTCGAAGGACCTCGAAGACAGTGAGCTCCTGTGGCAGCGCGGTCGTTTGGAGTTGAACACCGATGCGCTCTTTGAGCTGTCGGGTCTGGGAGCTCGGGTCGAGGCCGAGGACGCTCACCGTTCCCGCCGTCGGTCGTCTTAGCCCTTCGAAGATCTCCACAAGCGTGGTCTTGCCGGCGCCGTTCGGGCCGAGCAGCCCCACAACGCCGCCCTCCGAGATCGACAGGTCGATGGAGCGCAACGCAACCGTGCTGTCGTACTCCTTGCGGATTCCGCGTGCTTCGATCGCCGGCATGATTCTCGCTCAGAGCTCGCGGCGGAGGTTTCCAGCCAGCCTGCCTAGGCTGCCTCCGCGCTCGCGTCGAGGGCGGCACCTGCGTCACCGCCTGTGCCGGGGCCACCGCCCGTGAAATAGCCACGTCCGGTCAGGAAGATACCGCCGATGCCAGCGACGATCGCCGTCATGTGCACCAGGAACCCGAGGTAGGGGACCCGCATCGCCAACAGCAGTAGCAGCAATCCGAGCGCCAGGGAGAGGTATTCGGAGGGGGCTCGCTTGCTGACTCGCCGCAGCAGCCAGTCACCTATCCAGTGCGCCGTGACCAGCCGCGCCAGGTAGACAGCGATCGCGTAGAACCCCAGGCCGATCGCGCCGAGCGGCAATCCGACGACCAGCAACATCGCCACAACACAGGCCACGGGCACCACCACGGCCGCCACGAAACCGAAGCCGAGGCCGCGTGCCGGGTGACGGCGCAGCGCGGCGGCCGGCGCGCGCGCCGCCGCACCGCCGAGCACGAGTGCCACCACTCCCACAACCAGCTTGCTCAGGTAGCCCCACGCTTGCCACAAGATGCCGAAAGCGGTCCAGCCGGAGCTGTTCTCTTCGTCTTCGTCTTCCTCATCGGCTTCTTCGCGATTCCAACGCACCTCGCCACCGATCGAGGCTCCCTGGTCGATGTCGGCCTCCTCGTTCGAGGTGTACTCGAGGTCGCCCAGAATTCGTGCTTCCGGCCCCACCTCTATCAGCCCGCAATCGAGGTCGATCGAACCCACCAAGCCGTTGATTCGCAAGGCACCGCCGCCGCCGGTCACGAGTCCACCGACGCTACCGTCGATCGTCAGCGCTCCCACGAAGACGATGACGTTGCCGTGGATCCTCGCTCGCTCGGTGATCGTCAGCTGCTGCGCGAAGGCGTAAACATCGCCGAACACCTCGCCGTCGACCGTGACGCCGGTGCCGAACGCGAAGAGATCGCCCTCGACCGTGCCGCCGTCGAGCGACGCCACCATGCCGCCGACGAAGGCGTTGTCGAGCACGCGGCCGGTGATGCGCAGGCGCTGTCCCCAGAAGAAGATGTCGCCGTAGACGTCACCGAGCTCGCCGGCCAGTTGACTGATGAACGTGGGTGGCAACGGGCCATCTCCGTCGCTGTCGCTGACGCCTTCGACGTTTGATTGGGACTCGGACGGCGCGGATTGCTCGGGCGGGGATGTCTCGGCGACACCGGTCTCCTGCGACGTCGTGCCCGCGGGCGCTTGCACAGCCTCCGCGGCGCCGCCCACGAGTGGGAGCCCGAAGCCGGCGATGAACGCCGGCGCCAAACACAGTGCCCCGGCAGCTTGGCTTGAACTCCGTTGTCGCACGTCGAATTTCCTGCGAAGAGGTCAGCGTTGATGGACGAGATCGCGATGCGAACGCCGCAGACCTGCGCCCACGTGAGGTTGAGTATGCCAGCGGCAGAGCGCGGAAGATCGGGACACCGCAACAACGGCCGAGGGATCGTGCGACCGGTCGGCTGAGTGGTCTGAACGGGTGCGGCGGCGCCCTACCAACCCATCAATTCGCGTAGGTCGCGCGCTCTACGACGCGAAACGTGGACCTCGAGTCCGATCCCCGGACGCATCACCGCCACGTACGTTCCCGAGAACATCGGGGCGATGTGGTCGACCCACTCGAGATTGATCACCGACGAACGCGACACCCGGACGAACGGTGGACAACGTAGCCGTTCCTCTGCCTCGTGCAGCGCCAGCTTGAGCCGGTAGCGGCCCTGTGGGGTGTAGGCCCAGGTGATCGTGTCCTCGACGGCGATGCAGGCGACGTCCTTCAGCTGCAAGTTGACGATCTTGCCGGCCCGGTGCCCGGCCAGGTGACCCGTTGCCAATTTGGCGCGTCCTGTCGCTGCCTCCGGGCGCCCCGCTTCCTCGGCCGCGGCGTCCGCGCCTTGATCGGCCGACAAGCGCTGGCGAACGCGGCGCAGCGCGCGGGTCAGCTGCTGGCGGTCGATCGGCTTGACGAGGTAGTCGGTGCCCTCGAGAGCGAACGCCTCGACGGCGTGCTCCTCGTAGGCGGTTGTGAAAACGGCAAGCGGTCGCAGCTCGTCGCTCAGGTCGTCTCGCAGGCGCCTGAGTGTTGACAGCCCGTCTTCGCCGGGCATCCGGACGTCGAGAAACAGCACGTGCGGACGCTCGCGCAGAACGATCTCGACAGCGGCTTCGCCATCGGATGCTTCGCCAACGAGCTCTATGTCGGGGTGTTCGGCGAGTAGCCGCCAGAGGCGGCGGCGTGCCAGAGGCTCGTCGTCAACGACTACGGCTCGGACGGTCATGCCGGGATCAACACCTCAATGTTGGTGCCGTGGTCGGTAGCCACGGTGGTCAGCCGCGCCCGGCCACGGTACGCGAGATCAAGCCTGCGCGCGACGTTGAGGAGCCCACCGCCGGCCCCTGCCGTCCCGGGCGTCGAACCCAGATCGACAGAGTCGATCGCCGGGCTCGATGCGTGTGCGGCGAGCTGTGCCCGTACCGAGTCGGGCAGGCCGGGGCCGTCGTCGTCGACGGCGAGTCGGAGTGCCCCATTGCGTCGCTCCGCACGGATTCGCACGAGGCCGCCGGAGCGCCGCGTTGCCACCGCGTGTTGTACCGCGTTCTCAACCAATGGCTGCAAGACGAGTCCAGGGATCGGCGCGTCGAGGACGTCCGCATCGACATCAATGCTCACTCGCAGTCGTTCGCCGAGGCGCGCCTGCTCGATGCGCAGGTAGCGCTCGATTGCCTCGACCTCCTGACGCAGCGGAACCGTCGCGGCTGCCGACGAGCGCAGGCTGTAGCGCAGCAGGTGTGCGAGATCGCCGACCAGCTGCTCCGCCACTACGGGGTCGTCGTGAGTGAGCTCGGCCAGCGCGTTGAAGGCGTTGAACAGAAAGTGTGGGTTGATCTGGGCCTGCAGTGCGCGCAGTTGCGCCTGCAGTGTTGCCTCCCGCAGCTCAGCCTCGCGCTCCCGCGCTGCTTCGATCTCGCGCCGCAGCCTCGCGTGCGAGTAGATCACCGCCGCCAGACCGAGGCCGATCGAGGCAGCGAGCAGGGCCAGCATCGAGGCCTCGCGCCAGCGCAGCAGCCAATAGGAGGACGGCTGCCGCGCGAGGGTAGCCCAACTGGCGACTGTGGCTCCGAGCAGCACGACCGCGGCGCTGAGGGGGCGTCGCAGATAGATCGGAAAGCTGCCGTAGGTGGGTCGCACCGCCCGCCGCAACACGATTCCTCCGAGCACGCCGCAGATCGCGGCCCAGCCGGGCTGCCAAACGTCGTGCAGATATCGCAGCAGCACCAGCGCCACCGCCCAGCCGCACACAGCGGAACCGGTGTCGACGAACAGATCGAGTGCAAGCGAGCGGCCTGTTCGGCTCGATACGCGCGAGGGGCTCGTTCGGCGAGACCCTTCACCCACGCTCAGCAACTCATCTCCGCCCGCGTCCCGCGGCTGTTTTCGGCCGCGGCCAGTCGCAGCATCAGCATCGTGATGTCGTCGGCCTGTTCCTCCGCCGCCCCAGCATGGTCGTCGATGGCCCGCAGCACCGCGTTGGTGATCTGCTCTGGTGTCCACTCCGGCGCTCGGCGCGCACGCTGGACGACCTCGACGAGCCGGGTTTCACCGAACTCCTCGTCGCTCTCGTCGGCGGCCTCGGTTACGCCATCGGTGAACGCCACGAGCAGGTCGTCGGCGCTGAGCTGCAGCGTATGCGTTCGGTACGCGCTGTCGCCAAAGAGGCCGAGCGGTCGACCACCGCCGAACAGTCGTGTGACCTCGCCGGCGGCCGGGATGAGCAGCGGAGGGTTGTGCCCAGCGTTCACGAAGGTGAGCCGCAAGTCGGGGCCGACGATGCCTACGAAGAAGGTGGCGTAGCGCTCAGGGGTCGTACGGTCGTGGAGGAATTGATTCACCGCTGTGCAGACCTCCGCCAGGGCGTCATTTGCCGAGTAGGCGGCCAGGAAGGCGGACTGCAGCGTCGACATCAGAAGTGCCGCCGGCACGCCCTTGCCGGAAACATCTCCCACGGCGAACGCTATCGAGCCATCTTCACGGTCCCTGCCGTCGAGGATCTCGTAGTAGTCGCCTCCCACCTCGCGCGATGCGATGTTGGTTGCATAGGCTTGAAGCCAGTCGCGCTCCGGCACCGGACTGCTCAGCAGGTTCTGCTGGATGCGATTGGCGACGCGCAGATCTTCTTCGAGGCGCTCTTTCGCTGCCACCTCACGCTGCAGACGGGAGTGTGTATAGATGATACCGGCAAGCCCCAATCCGAGGACCGCAGCCAAGATCGGCATGGTGGCGGCTTCGCGCCAGCGCAGCAGCCAATAGGACACCGGATCGCGCGCCAAAGTCGCCCAGCTGGCGACGAGCGATCCGAGCAGAATCACTCCGCCGCTGAGCGGCTGACGCAAGTAATAGGGGAACGACAGGTAGCTCGGTCGAACCACGCGCCGGAGTGCCACGCCGCCCAGTAGGCCGCAGACGAGCGCCCATCCCAGCCGCCATTCGTGGTGCAGATAGAGCAGCAGCAGCAGTGCAATCGTCGAGGCGCTGGCGATCGCGGCAGTCTCGTGCAGAACGGTTGACAGGCTGATACGCGATAGGGAGCGGTGCACAGAAAGCCTGCTACCGGCCGCAGCTCGGCGCTAGCTGTTCGCGCGAGTCAGATAAGCGCCGGTCGAGGTGTCGATGCGTATCTTCTCGCCTTGGTTGACGAACGGCGGCACCTGCACCACCAGGCCGGTTTCCAGCGTCGCCGGTTTGGTGGTGGCGCTGGCAGTGGCTCCCTTGAGCCCTGGCTCGGTTCCGACGACCTCGAGGTCGACGGTGCCCGGCAGCTCCACGCCGATGGGCTCGTCATTGACGAACGACACGCGCAGCTCGAGGTTGGGGAGGAGGTAGGGAAGCCCATCCTCGAGCATGGTCGCGTCGAGCTGCGTTTGCTCGTACGTTTCCGTGTCCATGAACGTGTACAGCTCGCCATCCTTGTAGAGGTACTGCATCTCGCGGTTGTCGATGTGAGCGGTCTCAACCGTTTCGGCCGAGCGGAAGCGTCGCTCGATGAGCGCGCCGCTGCGTAGATTGCGCAGTCGGGTCTGCATCACCGCCTGGCCCTTTCCAGGAGTGACATGGGTGAAGCTGTGTACCTTGAACAGGCCTCCGTCCACTTCGAGGACCATGCCTTTGCGGATTTGGGTGGCAGGAATGCCCAAGGTACTGCTCCCTTTCTCGTGTTCCACCGAGCTTCTGTCGCTATCGTGTGCGTGGCCATGATCGTAGCAGGGCGGGCGCGTCGCTCACGGCCGAACGTCGGCGGACCGACAGTTTGACGACCATCGGGCTGAGTAGCATAGTGGGCCACTCTTCCAGGATTCTCGACCGGGTCGTCGTGGCGATGAGTTTGAGAAAAATTTCACAATCTATGGCGATCCCCGCAGTCACTGCAGTCACTGCAGTCATTGCGGTCTCCGCGGTCTCCGCGGTCTCTGCGGTGTCTGCGGTCCCGTCCGGCTTGTCGCAAGCGATGCCGGGCGCCGCTCTGGCCAACAACCCCGACGCGTCAGTCGCGTTGTGGCCGCTGGGCCTGCATGCAGTCGTGGTCGTCGCGATTGTTGCGGTGGCCCTCGTGGCCACCCATTTCGTTGGCCCGCGCCATCATTCTCGCCGCAAGGACCTGCCTTACGAGTCGGGCATGGCGCCGACCGGGGACGTCAACGTCGCCTTTCCGATTCGCTTCTACATGGTCGCGATCGCCTTCCTGGTGTTCGATCTCGAGGTGGCATACCTGTTTGGCTGGGCGGTTGCGGCGCGGCGCCTCGGCTGGGCGGGGCTTGCCGAGGTTTCGTTCTTCATCGCCCTGCTGTTCGCCGGACTGCTCTATGTGTGGTGGAAGGGCGCGCTCAATTGGGGCGTCTCCTCGCCGTCTCTCGCGTCGCGAGCCGCCAGAGAATCGCTTCCGACCACTGGATCAATGCCGGGTGCCGGGAGGGGAACGTGAGTTACGCCGACGAGCCCGATGCCACACGGCCAGCGCAACGTCGGCCACCCGAGGCCACTCCTCGTGAAGAGCTCCAGCGGATCGTGGCGCGCGATCGGGCGCCGACGTTGACCGCAGCGGCGGAGCGCGGTGCTCGGGGCAGCCTCGCCGATTCGCTCGGGCGCATGATCGCGTTGACTCGTCTCGACGATCTCGTGGCCTGGGGCCGCAAGAACTCGATTTGGCCGTTCAATTTCGGCCTCTCGTGCTGCTATGTGGAAATGATGACCTCCTACACGTCGCGCTACGACGTCTCGCGCTTCGGCGCCGAGGTGCTGCGAGGCACGCCACGCGAAGCCGATGTCATCGTTATCGCCGGGACGGTCTTCAAGAAGGTAGCGCCGGTGATCGCGCGGCTGTACGACCAGATGATGGAGCCGCGCTGGGTGATCTCGATGGGATCCTGCGCCAACTCCGGAGGTATGTACGACATTTACAGCGTGGTGCAAGGGATCGACTCGATCCTGCCTGTTGACGTGTACGTGCCGGGCTGTCCGCCGCGCCCCGACGCTTTTCTTCAGGGACTGCTCCTGCTGCGCGATCGCATTGGCGTCGAGAAGCGCCCGCTCTCCTGGGTGCTCGGCGAGGAGGGCTTCGAGCGCGTCGAAATGCCGGTTCAACGCGACCTAAAAGCAGAAGAGCGACGGCGGGTCACCACGCTCCGGCCGCCGAGCTTGGCGCGCTGACAATGGCCGAGTCTCATGGTGGATCTCATGGCGAATCTCGTGACGAGAAGGGGGCCGTCGGCAGCGTGCTCAGCGAGCTTGGTGCTCGACTGCCACCGGGGGCCCTTACGCTGGAGAGCCACGCGAGCGCTGACGGGATCCCCACCGCCTGGGTACGCGGTGACCACATCGTGGGTGCTCTCGAGACGCTCAGGGCCGGGTTGGAGCGGCCCTTCCGTACCCTCTACGACCTGACAGCGGTAGACGAGCGCTCCCGAGGCCTGGCGGCGCGCGGCGGGCTTCCGCGGCTGCAACACGACGGCGATGCCACGGTCGATCAGGGTACTCAGGCGAACGGCGGGGGAGACACAACGCGCCCGGTCGCGAATGATCGCGGCTCGGTGCCGACGCTCGAGGAGTTTCGCGCCTCGCTCGCCGCACCGGTCAGCGACAACGGCTATGCACCTCAGGCCGCGGACTTCACGCTCGTCTACCACCTGCGTTCCTACGAGCGAAACGCCGACGTTCGACTCAAGGTGGCGCTGGTCGACGACTATCCGTCGGCCCCGAGCGCCACGGGTTTGTGGCCAGCGGCGAACTGGTACGAGCGCGAGGTCTACGACATGTTCGGCGTGCGCTTCGACGGTCACCCTGGCCTTTACCGCATCCTCATGCCTCCCGACTGGGACGGGCATCCGCTACGCAAGGAGCACCCGGCTCGCGCCACGGAAATGGAGCCCTACCGGTTGCCCGAGGGCAAGCGCGCGGCACACGAAGAGGCGATGCGGTTCCGCCCCGAGGAGTGGCAGGGAACCGACTGGGGGCTCGACGCCGGCGATTCGCTTGGCGCTTCCAACGCCGAGGCTGCGGCCGCGTTCGGCCACGATGGGGCGGAGGACGACGACTACCTTTATCTCAACTTGGGGCCGAACCACCCCGGCACCCACGGCCTGCTGCGCCTGATTCTGCAGCTGCGCGGCGAGGAGGTGGTCAACGTCATCCCGGATATCGGTTTTCACCATCGCGGCGCCGAGAAGATGGCGGAGCGCCAGACCTACCACACCTACATTCCGTACACCGATCGCATCGACTACCTGGCCGGCGTGCAGAACAACCTGGCGTACCTGCTGGCGGTTGAGCGGCTCGCCAGCGTTACGGTGCCGGAGCGCGCCCAGGTGGTTCGGGTTCTTCTCTGCGAGCTGTTCCGGCTCGCGTCGCACCTCGTATGGTTCGGTACCCTCGGCCACGACGTCGGCGCCATGACACCTGTCTTCTACACCTTCGCCGAGCGCGAAAAGATCTTCGACGTCGTCGAGGCGATCACCGGCGGCCGTATGCATCCGGGCTGGCTCCGCATCGGCGGGGTTGCCGCCGACCTGCCGGTCGGCTGGGCAGGGCTGGTCGGCGCTTTCACCAAGGGGTTCGCCAGTAAGATCGACGAGCTCGACCAACTACTGATGCAGAACGCGATCTTCAAGGCGCGCACGCAGGGGATCGGCGCGATGACGCTCGATGAGGCGATCGAGTGGGGCGTTACCGGTCCCAACCTGCGCAGCTGCGGTCTCGACTGGGATCTGCGCAAATCTCGCCCGTACTCCGGCTACGAGAACTTCGAGTTCGACGTCCCCACGGTCGACGAAGGCGACTGCTACGCGCGCTGCGCGGTGCGTGTCGAAGAGATGCGGCAGAGCCTACGGATTGTCGAGCAGGCCGCCGCCAACATGCCGGCTGGCGAGTACATCTCGAGCGACCCCGGCGTCAATGTGCCGAACAAGGCCGAGACGATGACCAACATCGAGACCCTGATCCAGCACTTCGTGGGGGTGTCCTGGGGCTTTCCGATGCCGGCCGGCGAGGCGCTCTCCGACATCGAGGCGCCGAAGGGCAACGCCGGCTACTACGTCGTCGCCGACGGCGGCATTCACCCGTACCGCCTGCGGATTCGGAGCCCCTCGTTTGCCCACATGCAGACGCTGCCGCTGATGGCCAACGGACATCAAATCGCCGACCTGTTGGCGATTCTCGGCAGCCTCGACTACGTGCTTGCCGATATCGATCGCTGAGATGAGCACCGTGAAGGCTCTTGACGTGAGCAACTCAGAGAAATGCTGAGCGACCAGGAACGCACCGAGCTCGACGAGTTGCGCACGCACTACCAGACCGCGCGCGCTGCCTCGGTGACGGTCATGAAGTTCCTGCAGGCAGGCCGCGGCTATTTGAGCGACGAGTCGATGCGCGACGTTGCCGACTACCTCCAGCTGCCGCTGATCGACCTCGAGGGGCTTGCCACCTTCTACAACCTGCTGTTCCGCAAGCCGGTAGGCGATCGGGTCATCCTGCTGTGCGACTCCGTCTCGTGCTGGATGTGCGGCTACGGTCACATTCGCGACCACCTGAAAGGTCGACTCGGAATCGGCTTCGGCGAGACTACGCCCGACAACCGATTCACGCTGCTACCAATGGTTTGTCTCGGCGACTGTGATCACGCGCCTGTGATGATGGTCGGCCAGAAGCTGCACGGCGATTTGACGCCAGACAAGGTCGATCGTGTGCTGCTGGGAGCGGCCCGCGACGGAGGCGCCACGGAGGATGTCTGAGACGCCGCTCACCGCAGGGATTGTACGAGGAAGTCCGGCGCGATCGCTGAGCGACTACACCGCCGCCGGCGGCTACGAAGGTCTGCGGGCGGCGCTGAAGATGTCGCCGCCCGAGGTCCAGCAGGTCGTCAAAGACTCCAACCTACGCGGTCGTGGCGGCGCTGGATTCCCGACCGGCGTGAAGTGGGGCTTTGTACCGCTCGAAGAGCCTGGCATAGACCCTGGGAGAGGCTCGCTGAAACCGAAGTACGTCGTGGCCAACTGTGACGAGATGGAGCCAGGCACCTTCAAGGACCGGCTGCTGATCTGGGGCGACCCACACCAGGTGATCGAGGGAATGATCATCGCCGCGCACGCCATCGACGCCAACGCGGGCTACATCTTTGTTCGTTGGGCCTATCAGGAGGGTGCCAACCGGTTGCAGCGAGCGATCGTCGAGGCCAAGGCCAAGGGCTTGCTTGGCGACAACATTCTGGGCAGCGGATTTTCCTTTCAGCTGCACGTGCACACGAGCGCCGGGCGCTACATTTGCGGCGAAGAGACCGCGCTGCTCAACAGCCTGGAAGGACGTCGCCCCAACCCACGGTTCCGACCGCCGTTTCCCGCTCTACAGGGGCTGTGGGATCGCCCGACGCTGATTCAGAACATCGAAACGTTGGCTTGCGTGCCGCACATCCTGGCGAACGGTGCAGAGTGGTTCAACGACCTCGGCGCGGGTCGTGATGCCGGAACCAAGCTCTATGGTGTTAGCGGCAAGGTGCGTCGCCCCGGCACGTACGAGCTGCCGATCGGCGTGACCACGCGCGAGCTCATCGAAGAGCACTGCGGTGGGATGCAGGACGGCCTCGAGGCCAAAGCAACGATTCCGGGGGGCGCTTCGACGATGTACATGCGCCCCGACGAGTTCGACCTGCCGCTCGACTTCACCTCGCTTGCCGAGGCCGACAACCGTCTCGGAACCGCCGGCGTGATGGTTTTCGACAACCGCACATGTCTCGTCGGCGCCACCCTCAATCTCGAGCACTTCTTCGCACAGGAGTCGTGCGGTTGGTGCACGCCGTGCCGTGACGGGCTGCCCTGGGTCGAGGATCTGTTGCGCGACATCGAGGAGGGCAGGGGAAAGGCCGGCGACGTCGAGCTGCTGTCCAAGGAGATGGCGCTGATTGCGCCGAACTCCTTCTGCGCCCTGGCGCTCGGCGCGGAAGGGCCGGTGCGGTCGGTCATCGAGAAATTTCGCCATGAGCTCGACGAGCACGTCCATCGAGGTGGCTGTCCGTTCGAGCCCCCCGCATTGCCGGCGATCGGGGGCGCGGCGTGAGCCCGGCAGACGGCGCGGAAGGGGCTGGTGTGGCGCAGACGAATGCCGCTGAGGGCACGCCAGAGCCTGGGATCCGGGTCCGGATTGACGGCGTCGACTACCGCACCCGCCCGGGGCGCAACGTGCTCGAGGTCGCGCTCGATCACCGCTTGAACCTGCCCTACTTTTGCTACCACCCTGGTCTGGGGGCGGTGGGTTCGTGTCGGCTGTGTGCGGTGAAGCAGTACAAGGACGACGACGACGCGAGCGGCCGGGTGGTGATGTCGTGCATGACGCCGGCCGCCGACGGCATGCGGATCTCGATCAAAGATCGCGAAGCGTCCGAGTTGCGGGCCTCCGTGGTCGAGTGGTTGATGACCAATCATCCGCACGATTGCCCGGTGTGTGACGAGGGCGGCGAGTGCCATCTGCAGGACATGACGGTGATGACCGGGCACGGGCATCGTCGCTATCGCGGCAGCAAGAGGACCTTCGAGAACCAGGATCTGGGTCCGCTGATTCATCACGAGATGAACCGATGCATCCACTGCTACCGCTGCGTGCGCTTCTACAACGATCATGCAGGTGGCGACGACTTTGGCGAGCTCGCATCGCGCAACCGCGTGTACTTCGGGCGCTTCGAGGAAGGCACGCTCGAGCTGCCCTTCGCCGGTAACCTCGTGGAGGTTTGCCCGACGGGTGTTTTTACCGACAAGGCATATCGAGCGCGCTACGCACGCAAGTGGGACCTGCAGAGCGCGCCGTCGATTTGCAACCACTGCGGGCTCGGCTGCAATACGCTCCCGGCTACGAGCAACGGTGTCTTCCGACGCGTCACGGCGCGATACAACGCCAGGGTCAACGGGTATTGGCTGTGCGATCGAGGCCGTTTCGGTTTCGAGCACGTCAATGCCCCCGACCGTATTCGATGGGAGAGCGCCGACGAGTTGCCCGCGCCAGGCTCGAACGGCGTCGGTAAGGATGCGGGCCGTGGGAATGCGTCTGCGACCAGCGCCGAGCGGCTGGGTTGCCGGCCGATGGCGACCGATCTCGAAGGCATTCGAGCAGCTCGGCAGAGCGCGCTGCGGCGGGCCACAAGGGCGATCGGCGACGCTGCTCGCCGCGGCACGTTGGCCGCCGTCGGATCGCCGTCGATCAGCCTCGAGGCGAACCACGCGCTGCGCCGGCTGGCGGGCGAGGATCGTTTCTGCTCGGGGATG
The DNA here is from genome assembly GCA_963666215.2 of Acidobacteriota bacterium. Classification (GTDB taxonomy): domain Bacteria; phylum Acidobacteriota; class UBA890; order UBA890; family WLXD01. Next base: position 823,731 of record CAXWPL010000005.1, on the reverse strand, counting down.
AACGATGTCGAGTTGCGCATGGTGCACCGCGCGGTGCGTGCCTGGCGCGGCACCTCGATACGCGTTCCGGCGCTGCAGGAGGTCAAGGAGGCCGACTTCATCCTCGTGATCGGCTGCAATCCCACCCATGAGGCTCCGCTCGTCGACCTCGAGATCGTTCAAGCCTGTCGTGCGGGCGCCGAGCTGGCGTACGCCGACATTCGCCCGGGACGGTTGACGCGCTTCGCGAACCTTGCGCCGATTCTCGACCTGCCGAGCCTGACTGCCGGCTGTGTGGCGATCGCCGAGGTGCTCGAAGGGCGGATCCAGCGGCGTCCGCGGCGTGATCCGCGCGCTTTCCTCGATCAGTTGCCCGAAGAGCGCGGCAGGCGCGTGCTCTCGATCGCCGACAAGTTGCTCCAGGCGCGACAGCCGCTGGTGATTGTGGGGACGCAGTGCCGATTCCGCTCACTACAGAGCGGCGTACTCCGCATGATGCGAGCGTTGAATCGCGCCCGTCGAGCCAACGCGGAGGATTCTCAGCAAGCCCAGGACGATTCGCAGAGGGGCAACGAGACACCGGAGCTGCCCTGGTACATGTTGGCTGTTCCCGAGCCCAACAGCGTTGGCGTGGTCATGCTCGAGCAGACGATTGTTGATGACGTTGCCGTTCCGTTCGGGCCACCGCTGGGCAATCTGCTCGTCGACATCGAGGAGGGCCGCGTCACCTGCCTGGTTGTTGTCGGCAACGATCTCTACCGCCGGGTCGAGGATGTGGATCGGCTGCGGGCGGCACTGGGCAAGCTCGAGTCGCTCATCGTGATCGACAGCGTTGGCGGAGAGATGGTGGCGGCCGCCGACGTGGTCCTGCCCATGGCGCCCGCGCTCGAGGCGAATGGCACCTTCGTGAGCTCCGAAGGTCGGGCTCAGCGGTACTACCAGGTACAGGTGCCGGAGCCGGGTATCGATGACGACTGGGCGATCGTTCGCGACCTGTTGGTGGCCGTCCGCCCGCAGAGCGGCGCCACGGCGTGGCGCACGGTGGAAGACGTGCTCGAAGATCTCATCGCCTCGCAGCCGCACTTCGCCCCGGCGCGCGGCATCGCGCCACCTCCCGGATACCGTGCCGCGGAACAGCGTGTGCCGCGGCAAACGAGCCGTTACTCCGGGCGCAGCGCGCGTCCCGACGTGGTCGAAGCCCGCCACCCGCCGCGCCCCGACGACGACACCGAATCGCCGCTCGGCTTCACAATGGAAGGGTACGGATCCCCCTCCCCGCCGGCGCTGGTGCCGCGCTTCTGGGCCCCTGGGTGGAACTCCAACGAGGCGATCAATCAGTTTCAGATCGAGGTGGGTGGGCCGCTGCACGGTGGTGATCCCGGAGCCCGGCTTCTCGAGCCCGGCGACCAGGCGTGGCCCGACGTGCCGCTCGCAGCTTCGGGCTATCCCATGCATGACCGGCAGATCTATCTCAAGGATGAGGACCACGCGGAGCACGACATCGCTGCGGCGGGCGCCGAGGTGTGGCCCGAAGCATCTGTTGAGCAAGTCCGGCTGGCGCACCATGTCGTGCCGAGCTGGAGCAGTGAGCAGGGCCCATCCTCGCCGGGGTCGTCGGGCGCCGGTGATGCGGCCGAAGGAGAGGATGCGGCACCGACGCAGCGCGCACTGCTGCTGTGCGGGATGGCCGAGATCTTCGGTTCGGAGCCCATGTCCAGCAGGGCCGCCCCGGTCTCGGCGGTGACACCAGAGCCGGCGCTTCGGCTGCATCCGCTGCAGGCGCGTGAGCTCGGAGTGCAGCAGGATGAAAGGCGTGACGTGTCGTTCTACCGCGATCGCTGGGTTGGCCGCGCCCGGCTGCGCATCGACGTCGACGCGAAGGTGCCTCCAGGCACCCTGCTGATACCGGCCGGCTTCGACGAAACGCGTTGGTGGCAGCAGCCGCGGCGTGTGCGCGTGCGGCTGGGCCCGGCGGAGTCGGCTGAAGCGACGCGTGTGCTCCCGACCAATGCTGCGCCGATTGCGAAGCCCGCGAGGCTCGCCCAGCAGGGCGGAGATACGTCCCCACGGCCGCCAACGGGGGAACGCTAGTGGAGCTCGCATGGCAGCTTGTTTTGCGCACACTGTTGACGACGGCGGTTCTTCTGGCAGTGGTCCCGCAGCTAGTGTGGGCCGAGCGCCGTCTTCTGGCGTTGCTGCAGAATCGTCGAGGGCCGAATCGCGTCGGGCCGTTCGGCCTCTTGCAGAGCCTCGCAGACATCATCAAGCTGCTCACCAAGGAAGACTGGGTGCCACCGTTCGCCGATCGCGTGGCGTACATTGCCGCGCCGGCGATTGTGGTGGTGTCGGTGCTGTTGTCGTTCGCCGTGGTGCCCTTCGGCACCGGCGGCGCGATCGTCGACCTCAACATTGGCCTGTTGTTCTTTCTGGCGCTGTCGTCGATGTCGGTGTACAGCGTCCTGCTTGCCGGGCTCGGCTCCAACAGCAAGTACGCACTGATCTCGGCCGTCAGGTCGGCGGCGCAGATGATCAGCTACGAGCTCGCGGTGGGACTGTCGCTGGCGTCGGTCGTGGTGATGGTCGGGTCGCTGAACCTGCGAGTGATCGTCGAGGCGCAGGCGGCGATGCCGTTCATTCTCGTGCAGCCGGTCGCCTTCCTGATCTTCTTCGTGGCGGGCTTCGCCGAAACGAAGCGGCTGCCGTTCGACTTACCCGAGGCGGAGAACGAGCTCGTGGCGGGTTTCCACACCGAGTACGCCAGCATGAAGTTCGCGCTCTTCTTTTTGGGCGAGTACCTGGCGATGATCCTGTTCGCCTCGATCGCCACCGCCGTGTTTCTCGGTGGGGGCAGCGGACCGGGAGGTCCGTCGCTCGGGTGGTACTTCCTGAAGATCGCTGTTCTGCTCTACGTCTTCATCTGGGTACGCGGCACGTTGCCACGGGCACGCTACGACCATCTCATGACCTTCGGTTGGAAGGTCCTGGTGCCGGTGGCGCTGGTGAATCTTGTCGTGACCGGGGCGCTCGTCGTCTCGCGAGCGGGGGCCTGATGGGCAGTGCTCCGCGTAGCAGACCGGGCGCGTTGCGCCGCCAGGTGTTCGGCGCCATGAGTATTCTGCGCGGGCTCTACATCACCTTCCGTCGGCAGTTTCGGCGTCCGATCACGGTGCAATACCCCGAGGAGAGGATCCCGTTGGCGCCGCGCTACCGCGGCCGCATTGTGTTGACCAACGACCCGGACGGCGAGGAGCGCTGCGTGGGGTGTTACCTGTGCGCGGTTGCCTGCCCGGTGGATTGCATTTCGCTGCAGGCGACAGAGGACGAGCACGGTCGGCGCTACCCGGCCTGGTTCCGGATCGACTTCTCGCGCTGCATCTACTGTGGCTTCTGCGAAGAAGCCTGTCCGACCTACGCGATCCAGCTCACGCCCGACTTCGAGATGGCGGAATACGACCGCAACAACCTCATCTACGAGAAAGAGCACCTGCAAATCGACGGGGTCGGCAAGCGTCACGAATACAGCTTCTACCGCCACGCCGGTGTGGCAATCGACGGCAAGGCGAAGGGAGAGGCGGAGGGAGAGCGGTCGCCAGTCGACCCCAGGAGTTTGCTGCCATGACTGCCGCACGATGGGCGATGCGGGCCGCTGGCGCCATGGCATCGGTGGGCTCGCGACGTGGCGAGCGGAGTCGAGGTCGCGACCGATGACCGGGCTGTTCTACGTTTCCGCCGTCGTGGCCGTGATCGCCTGCTTGGCGGCTGTGACTCGCGCCAACGCGATGCACGCGCTGCTCTTTCTGGTGACCGGCCTGTTCGCCATCGCACTGGTTTTTCTCGCGCTCGGGGCACCGTTCATCGCCGCGCTCGAGGTCATCGTGTATGCCGGGGCCATCGTCGTGCTCTTTCTGTTCGCGCTCATGTTCCTCAATTTCGGGCCGCAGGCCGTCGGCCGAGAGATGCAGCAGCTGGGCGCTCACGGTTGGGCCGCTCCCGCCGCACTATCGGCAGTGCTGCTGGCGGCGCTGGCGTCGGCAATTGTGTCTTCCGACCCCCGTTTCACCGCTCAGGCAGCCCTCACGGCGGTCTCGCCCGTGTCGATCGAGGACGTCGGGGCGAGCCTGTTCGGTGGCTATGCTGTCGCCGTTGAGCTGGCTTCGCTGCTGCTCTTGGTGGGGCTCGTTGGCGCGATGTGGATCGGTCGCCAGAGGTCGGGCGTGTTGGCGTTGTCGGGGACCTCGGCAGAGCCGCCGGCCAGACTCGCCGGGCCCGATTCCGTGCCCGTACCCGACAATCAGCGCGAAGGGGAGACGGTCACGTGAGCGCCAGCGCGGCTGTGCCGCTCGAGCACGTTCTTCTTCTGGGCGCCGCGCTGCTGGCCGTGGGCGCCTTCGGAGCGCTACGACGACGCAACCTCCTGTTCGTTCTGGTCAGCATTGAGGTGATGCTCAACGGCGCCGCCGTTGCCTTCGTGGGCGCAGGGGCGCGGTGGCAGCAGCCCGACGGCCAGATTTTCGTTCTGTTCATCATGACCATGGCGGCCGCAGAGGTTGCTGTGGGGTTGGCGCTCTTGCTGCGCATTCGCGCTGTCACCGGAAGCGTCGACACCTCCGGTCTCGACCGACTGCGAGGATGATCTGATGCCGTCGGTTCCCCTCTGGACGATTGTCGCCGCACCGCTTCTTGGCGGCCTGATCTGCGCCGCACTGGCATCACGAGCCAAGAGCTCGCGGGTCGACGACGGCCGCGCGCTGCGTGCGGCGATCTCCGCGGTCGCCTGCTGTGCGGTCGGCGGTTCCCTAGTGGCGGGGGTACTGGCTAGCTGGCCCCTGTTCGCGGTGACGTTCGGCGCGGCTCCGGCGCAGGGGCCGGCCGCACTCGCGGCCGCGGTAGCCGGGAATCAGGCGGCCGGTTTGTTGTCGCCGCAGGCCGCCGCTTCGGTCGACCGCTGGGTCACCGGCATGCCCTACGTCCGCGAAACGCTCTACACCTGGATCGATACCGGCGGGATCGCCCTGGATTTCAGCCTGTGGCTCGACCCGCTGTCGGTGCTGATGGTGCTGGTCATCACCAGTGTCGGGCTGCTGATCCACCTCTACGCCGCCGCCTACATGGCCGACGAACGCGACCTCGGGCGCTTCTTCTGCTACCTGAACCTGTTCTGCGCCGCCATGCTGCTGCTCGTTCTCGGCGACGGATTGATGACTCTCTTCGTGGGCTGGGAAGGGGTAGGTGCCTGTTCGTACCTGCTGATCGGTTTTTGGTATGACAAGCCGGCGAACGGCGCGGCGGCGCGCAAGGCCTTCATCGTCACACGCATCGGCGACGCCGCTTTCCTGCTGGCGATGTTGGTGTTGGCTTGGAATTTCGGGACCTTGCGTATTGCCGAGATTCTCGAGCGCGTCACCGTGGTTTGGCAGCCGGGTCATCCCATCGCCCTGGCCGTTGCCGGGCTCCTTCTGTTGGCCGCGTTGGGCAAATCGGCGCAGGTCCCGCTGCAGATCTGGCTGCCCGACGCCATGGCCGGCCCGACGCCAGTTAGCGCCCTCTTGCACGCCGCAACGATGGTGACCGCCGGCGTCTACCTGATTGCCCGCTGCCACACCCTGTTCCTGTTCGCGCCCGCCGTCCTCGCGATGACAGCCACGCTGGGCACAATCACCGCGATCTCGGCAGCCTGCTCCGCTCTGGGCCAACGGGACATCAAGCGCGTGTTGGCCTACTCGACCATCAGCCAGATCGGCTTCATGTTCACGGCGCTCGGAGTGGGTGCGTTCGTCGCGGCGATGTTCCACTTCTTCACGCACGCCTTCTTCAAGGCACTGCTCTTCCTGAGCGCCGGCTCGGTGACGCACTCGCTCGACGGGGAGACGGACATCACCCGCATGGGCGGGCTTGCGCGCCGCCTACCGATGTTGACGATGCTCGCTGGGATCGGCGCGGCGGCACTCGCCGGCGTGCCATTGGTGACATCAGGGTTCTACTCCAAGGACCAGATCTTGTGGGGGGCCTACCAGGCGCCCATTGGTAACGCCTCGATGTGGGCGGTGCTCGTGTTGACAGCAGCGATTACCGCCCTGTACAGCATGCGCTGGTATCTGCTGGTTTTCTGGGGCGAGGGGGCCAGTGAGCGGGCAGCGGATCCAGATGTCGATGTGGGCTCGGGCCATTCGAGCGCTCTGCATAGGCCCTCGAGATGGCTCTTGTGGACGTGCGTTCCTCTGGCCGTCGGCGCCCTGTTCGCTGGGTTTGTCCAGACTCCCGAGCGGCTTGGCGGTGTGCACGCCTTCGAGCAGTTCATCGGGCCCGCCTTTCTGTCGCCCGGTGGTTTGACATTGCGCGCGCGCTCGGACGGCGAAGGGTCGGCGCTGGCGGCCGAAGCGGAACACGCCCTCGAGCTGCGGCTGATGAGCGTGTCGTCGGCCGCGGTAGTTGCCGGCCTCCTGCTGGGTTTCTGGCTCTATTTCCTCAATCCGGGGATTCGTCGATTGTTGCGGGCCAGTCCCATCCTCACCAGGCTGCGGCAGGTGTGGGCCGCGGGCTGGTTTGCAGACGAAGTCGCCGACGCGATGGTGGGACAGACCTACACGACGATGGCCTTGCTGTTGCGCAGCGACCCGGCCGACCGAGCGGTGCTTGGCGGCGCTCGTGGTGTGGGCTGGGCACATCGGCTGGTGGCGCGCACGCAAACCGGGCGTCTGCAGACCTACGTTGCGGCGCTGTTGCTCGGCGTTCTGGCGCTGCTCACCGTGTGGCTGTGGTCGGAGCTGTTGCCGCTATGGCCCACCGGCGCCGGAGGCTGAGCGGGTGGGGGCGGAAGGCATCTTGACGCTGTTGGTGCTGCTGCCGCTGGCCGGCGGAGTGGTTGCCCTGGTGGCTGGTCGACGATCCCCCAGGCTCGCGCGTGTGGCCGCCCTAGCAACGATGGGGGCCGAGCTGACGATCGCGACGGTGGTGGCGCTGGCGCTGGCGCCGCGGGCGACGCTCGGGTCCGTTGGAGCTGCGCAGCCGCTTCTGCTGAGAGAGCGTTTCGAGTGGGTACCGAGCTTCGGGATCGAGTTTCAGCTCGGGCTCGACGGCCTCAGCCTCGTGTTCGTGCTGCTCACCGCGTTGCTCGGCACGATCGCGGTTCTCTCGTCGTGGCGGGAGATCACCGAGCGCTGCGGCGCCTACTACTTGTGCCTGCTGGCGACCCTGTCGGGGATCATGGGCGTTTTCCTCGCCTATGATCTGTTCCTGTTCTACTTCTTCTGGGAGCTGATGCTGGTGCCGATGTACTTCCTCATCGGCATGTGGGGGCACGAGCGCCGAATCTACGCCGCGTTGAAGTTCGTGCTCTTTACGCTGGTCAGCGGACTGGCCCTGCTGGTGTCGATTGTCACGCTGTACTACGCGCACGGTGCGCAAGCGGGCAACTTCACGACCAGCTACACCGAGTTGCTCGGCACCACCCTGGACCCGCAGCTGTCGTGGTGGCTGGCTCTCGGGTTCATCGTCGCGTTCGCCGTCAAGCTACCCGTATTCCCGCTCCACGGCTGGCTTCCCGATGCGCATGGTGAGGCGCCCACCGGCGGCAGCATTCTGCTCGCCGGCTTGCTGCTGAAGACCGGAGGTTATGGCCTGATTCGCTTCGCCGTGCCGTTGGTGCCGCGTGGCGCCCAGGAGCTCTCCGGGTTGCTCGCCGGGTTGGCGGTTGTGGGCGTGTTCTATGGGGCCTTCCTCGCCCTTACACAGACCGATTTGAAGCGCATGATCGCCTACTCGAGCGTCGCTCACATGGGCTTTGTCATGCTCGGGATTGCTGCTTGGAGCTTGGAGGGCCTGCAGGGCGCCGTGATGCAGATGCTGGCGCACGGAATTACCACCGCCGGACTGTTCGTGGTGGCCGGGATCGTCAAGGATCGAGTGCACAGCCGCTCGTTCGCGGATCTCGGCGAGCTGTGGGGGCCGTTGCCCAGGCTGGGCGTCGCGGCGCTGGTGTTCACGCTGGCCAACATCGGGCTCCCCGGCCTCGGCAATTTCGTGGGCGAGTTTTTGGTGCTCCTGGGCTCCTTCCGTGTCTACCCGGGCTGGGTCATGGCTGCGATCGTCGGCATCGTCGTGGGAACGGTGCCGGGCCTCGCGCTGATGCAGCGCACGTTCTACGAGCCTCGCAAGTCCGTCGAGCCGCGGCCGCCAGTGCCCGATCTCGATTTCCGCGAGACGCTGGTTGTGGGCGTTTTGGTGCTGCTGATCGTGGCGATCGGTGTTTGGCCGCAGCCATGGATCGACGCCACACGCTCGGCACTCTCGGGCGTTCTCGCCGCAGACAGCGCTTTTCGGCCCGCCGACCCTGAGATTGGCCTCTCCGGAAGGGATCTAGTGGCGTTCGCGGCGCCCGTCGAGATAGTGCCGACCTTGTTTGCCGATCCTGCCAAACTGGCCGATCCCGCCGATCCCGCCGATCCGGCCGAACTGGCCGATCTCGCCAAACTGGCCGTTCCCGTCGAACAGACCGAGCCCGCGGCCACGACGTCCCGGGAGGCGGCGCGATGACGCTCGCCGACGTCTGGCCGCTGCTCCCGTACCTCGTTCCGACGCTCGCCGGCACCGCGGTGATGCTGCTCGGAGCGGCGGGGAGTCGAGTGTCGTTGCGCGGGGTCACGTTGGTGGGCGGGCTGCTGTCGCTGGTGACGGTGCTGCTGACAACCCCTGTTGGATCTGTCGCTGGGGCGGCGGGGGGTCTCACCGAGATTCTGAGATTCGACGCCTACTCACGGTTGCTCATGGTGCTGCTGTATGGCTCAGTAGTCGTGGTGACGGCTCTCTCGGGAGATTACCTGCGGCGCCGCGACAGCGAGTCGGAGGCGTTCTACAGCCTGATCTTGTTTGCCGCGGTCGGCATGGCGGCGCTCGCCTCGAGCACACACTTCGCCGGTCTGTTTCTGGGGCTCGAGATCCTCTCGGTTTCGCTGTACGCGTTGATTGGACACCTCACCACCGTGCGAGCCTCTCTCGAGGCCGCGGCCAAGTACCTCGTGCTGGCGTCGATTTCTTCGGCGTTCTTGTTGTTCGGGATCGCGCTCACCTACGCCGCAACCGGAACGTTGGAGATGCGTCCGGCGATCGCCGGGTTGCTGTCGTCGGGGACTCTGGCCGGAGGGGCGTCGCCGGGTGTTGCCGTCGGGTCGCTCTGGGCGTTGGCAGCGGCCGGTCTGCTGGTGGTGGGCTTCGCGTTCAAGCTCGCCGTGGTTCCATTTCACATGTGGTCGCCCGACGTCTACGAGGGTGCGCCGACACCGGTGGCGATGCTGCTGGCCACCGGATCCAAGGCCGCGGTTGTCGCGGCGATGTTGCGCGCGCTGGCGCCGGCCGGCATCGAGGGCGTGCTGGGCGGTGGGGCTGCGGACAGTGCCGCCGCGCTACTGCAGGGGGCGCTGACTCTGCTGGCTGTGGCGACGATGCTCGGGGGCAATCTACTGGCACTGTTGCAGCCCGATCTCAGGCGGCTGCTGGGCTATTCCGCGGTCGGCCACCTCGGCTACGTCCTCGTGGGCGTGATCGTGGGAGGAGAAGTCGGTGCTGCTGCCGCCACGTTCTACATGCTCGGGTATGTCCCGACGACGCTGATCGCTCTCGGTCTTGTCACGGTGCTCGGGGCCGACCCGCGCAATCAGCTCACCGACGTCAGCGACCTCTGCGGCCTGGCACAGCGCCGGCCGCTCGCCGCCGCCGTGCTCGGGGTGGCGATGCTGTCGTTGGCCGGCATCCCGCCGACGGTCGGTTTTTTCGCCAAGTTCGCGGTGCTCGCGGCAGCCATTCGGGCCGGCAGCGCGCTGCTGGCGGTTTCGATGGTGCTGGCGAGCGCGATTGGGCTCTACATCTACCTGAGGGTGGTCGTGGCGGCCTATTTGCGCGAGCCGGAGCACCGCGAGCTCGATCGGAGCGCACCGTTGCCGGGTCTCGCGCTGCTGGCGCTGCTGGCGCTGCTCGTGCTCGTGCTGGGGTTGTATCCGCAGCCCGTGCTGAGCGCGGTGGAGGTGGCCGTGGCGACCGCCTTCTAGAAGGCGACCCACATGAAGAGATTGATCGGCCCGATTGGGCTCAACCGAAGAGGTGGCGCAGGAAGAACAGGACGTTGGCCGGCCGTTCGGCGAGACGCCGCATGAACCACGGGTACCAGGCGACCCCGTAGCTCACGTAAATTCGCACGTCGTGACCGGCTGCGGCGAGCTCGCGCTGATGCTGCTTGCCGATGCCGTAGAGCATCTGGAACTCCCAGCCGGCCTCGATACCCTGACTCTCGATCAGCTCGGAGCCTTTCGCCAGGATCGCCGGGTCGTGGGATCCGATTGCAACCCGCACACCGTTTTCGCGCGCGTCCGCTCGTGCCAGGCGATCGAGGATGGCCACGAAGTTGCGGTCGACGTCGGCCTTGTCGGGGAAAGCGACCTCGGGGGGCTCGTTGTATGCGCCTTTGACGACGCGGACCGACGCGCCTTCGCTGATCAGCGCCTCGATATCGTCGCCGCTTCGGCGCAGATAGGTCTGGATCACCGCCCCGACCTTGGGGTGATCGGCGCGAAGCTCTCGAAAGATCTCGAGGGTCGACTCGACGTAGGGCGATGCCTCCATGTCGATACGCACGAAGTTGTCGTGGCGTTCCGCAGCCTGCAGCACGCGGCGCAGGTTGGCGATGGCGATGTCGTGCCCGAGATCGAGGCCGAGCATCGTGAGCTTGACCGAGATATTGGAGCCGAGCCCATCGGCGGCAATCCGGTCGAGGATCTCGATGTAGGCGTTGGTGGACGCGGTGGCCGTGGCCTCATTGGCGACGTTCTCGCCCAGCGGGTTCATTGTGGCCGTGAGACCTTCGGCATTGACTTGCGCTACCGCCGCCGCCGCTTCGTCGAGCGTTTCGCCCGGGACGAAGCGCTTGACTACGCGGCGGGTCACGCCCCAGCCGGTGAGCAATCGCTTGCAGGTGGGGGAGTCGGCCATGCCGAGCAGGAGTGTGCGCATGGGGTTCATGGCGCGCGATCATAGCCGATCGATTGCTGTTCTATCGAACGCGCCAAAGCGCGAATGCGCGAACGCGCCAAAGCGCGAACGCGAACCTGCCAAGGCGCAACGTGAACGCGCGAACCCGCGAAGTGCAAACGCGGAAGCGCGGACGCGGCTAGCGTGGCTGAGTGAAGCGCACGCCGCTGGACACGTCGGCGCGCTTGTAGTCGGAGAACGCGCGACGGTAGGTCACCTCGTACTCTCCGGTCGCCGCGAGGGCGCTCGCCACAAGCTCGATGTCACGCGGCAGCCAAACGCCCTCGATGGGCTCGTGCATCGTCATCGTTGCGCGGACGTTCTGGACGCGCACGAGGAGCGAAACGCGCAAGAACTCATCGCCAACGTTGTCGAAAACGATGCGCACGATCTGTTCGATTTCGGGATCGATCCACAAGGTGACCAGCGTCGTCTTGTTGAACTTGCGCGCGGCGTGCTCGTCGAAGCCGAAGACCCGCTCTTCGTCTGTGGATCGCTCGGGGGCGGCCTCGTCGCCACGCGTTTCCCGGCCTTCGTCGTGCGAGCCGCCTTCTGCGGCCGGACCCGGGTCGCCGAGCTCCCAGAACGCCGGACGATTCTCGCCAGCGAACATCTTGCGCGGGTAGTACTCGATTCGCAGCACCGAGCGTCCGTCGAGTGTCTCGCGACCGGCGAGAACGTAGTTCCCCGGCTCGAAGCGGAAGCCGAGGAAGTACTCGCGCTCGACGGCTCCCTGCATGTCGAGCGAGACCTTGGTTGCCTGCGAGCCCGCCGCTGCGAGTCCCGGGGATGCCGCGGCCGTGGAGGTGTCGACGGCGCCGTCGACGCTGCTACCACGCTCCGCAGTGCGACGCGCCGCGATCCCGCGCTCGCGCTCGCGCTCGAGCCAGCGCCGCTCGTAGTCGTTGCGGTCGTCGACCCCAACGGTCGCGCCGTCGATCGTGATGGGACTGCGAACCAAGAACCCGTCGCGCACAAACCACGAGTATTCGCGCACCCGATTGCCCAGCGCCACAGCCAGGGGGCCCTCGATCTCCGTCGAGATACGCTCGTTGAAGACGTGCTCCGACAGCGCCTGCCAGGCCACCTCGCGGCGCTGCAGCACCCGTTGCATGAAGGCGTCGATCTCGTTCTGTGCGATTGCGGAGTGGGTCCACGAGGCAGCGAGCAGGTTAGATCCGATGAACAGCACGACGAGACACCGGACCCGACATCGCGGCTTCGGATCGCTGAGATGCACTCGGTGGCCTCGCTTCTAGAAAGGGTCGCTGGTGGCGCTTGGCACGCAGACGGGACGTCCGCCACGGTCGCGCCGCCGCGGGCTGTATTATCCGGGTCGTGGATGCCTCGGTCCAGAGCCCTTGTGACATGCCCGATTCCAAACCGACGGTTGTCGCTCCCGATATGGGTTCGAGCAGCCGGCTGTGCATCGTGCTGCCAGCCTACAACGCCGCGGAGACGGTCGGCCCGACGTTGGATCGTGTGCCGCCGAGCCTTCGCGGCTGCGTCATCTTGGTCGACGACACGAGCACAGACGCCACCGTTGACGTGGCGAGGGGAATGGGCATCTACGTGCACCGGCACGAGCGCAACCGGGGGTATGGCGCCAACCAGAAGACGTGCTATCTCCTGGCGCTCGAGACCGACGCCGACGTCATCGTCATGCTGCATCCCGACAATCAATACGATGGCTCGCTGATTCCACACATGGTCGGCTTCCTCGATGCCGACGTCGTGGACATCGTGCTGGGCTCGAGAATCCGCCGCCGTGGGGAGGTACTGGCCGGGGGGATGCCAGCCATCAAGTACTTCGCGAATCGAGCGTTGACGTTGATCGAGAACGTCGTGTTGGGCCTCAACCTACCCGAGTATCACACTGGCTTCCGTGCCTATTACCGGCGAGTGCTCGAGCGACTGGACTTCGAGGCGGCATCCGACGACTTTGTTTTCGACCAGCAGCTGCTGGTGCAGGCTCGCGTGCACGGATTGCGCGTTGGTAGCGTGCCGGTCCCGACTCACTACGGGCCTGAGTCGAGCAGTATCTCGTTCTCCCATAGCGCTCGCTACTCGTTTGCCACGCTCGCGCTGCTGGGTCGCTACGCGCTCTATCAAGCCGGTTGGCGGTCGCAACCGTTGTTCCGACGACGCGGCCGGTAGCTCGAGCCGCCACCGATGGTTTCCGCTCGCCAGGTCTCGCGGCTCCCTTCGGCGCGCACACCTGCACCTTCGACTGGAACCGCCGGAGCGCGGAGGGCATCCTCTGTTCCTTACAGCTCACGAATCATCTCGCGTCACCACCCACGGACCTGTTCAAGCTCGTGACCACCGCTCCACGCCTTCGACTCGCGGCCTTTGCCACACTCGTCATCGTCTGTGGAAGCGCTTGGGGCTGTCGTACCGAGGAGATCGTCCCCCCGCCCTATCTGCCGACCGACGCGCACGACGCCTACCGTCACGGGCTCGAAGTCGCCGGCCTGGCCGACACCGCCCTCGGGCGGGACTGGAGCGCCGCGGCCCAAGCTGCTCTGGCGCGGCCGGTGGGTGTTGACCTGCCATTCCGCGAAACGGCATTCTTCGATGCCGCCGCGGCCACCGGCGTCGGGTTTCGCTTCGCCGTTCGCCGTGGCCAGCGCGTCGAGGTGATGCTCGATCTCGAGGACGAGGCTCAGGCTCGCGTGTTTCTCGACCTGTTCCGCGCACCGAGCACGGCGGGAGAGGCACCGCGGCACGTCGCGAGCGGCGAGGAGGGAACGAATCGACTTGCGTTCGAGCCCCGCCGGGACGCCGAGTACTTCTTGCGGGTGCAACCCGAGCTCCTCCGCAGCGGTCGCTATTCGGTGGCTATCCGCTCGGTGGCATCGCTCGAGTTTCCAGTAGAAGGACACTCCACCAGCTCGATTCGGAGTGGATTCGGCGCGCCGCGCGACGCCGGCCGGCGGCAGCATCACGGGGTCGACATCTTCGCGTCGCGCGGCACGCTGGCCGTTTCTACATCGCGCGCGTACGTCAGTCGGGTGGAGGAGCGAGAGCTCGGTGGCAATGTGGTTTGGCTGCGCGACGAGGAGCGTTCGATCACGCTCTACTACGCCCATCTTGAGGTGCAGGAAGCTGTGCAGGGGACGTGGGTCGAGCCCGGCGATATCGTCGGCCGTGTGGGCAACACCGGCAACGCTCGCACGACGCGCCCGCATCTGCATTTCGGCGTTTATGCGCGCGGCGAGGGACCCGTTGATCCGCGTCATTTTCTCACGCAGCCGCGGCGCGAGCCTGCGCTCGTGACGGCCGACCCGGCTATGGTGGGTGGCTGGGCTCGCATAGAGATCCCCGACAGTGCATTGCGCAGCCGCGCGACCTCCAGCGGCGAGCCGCTGGGTTTCCTCCAGCGCCATACACCGGTGACCGTCCTGGGGGCGTCGTCGTCGTATTTTCGAGTCCGGCTCCCGGACGGTGTGGTGGGGTACGTATCGTCGCGCCAGGTCGTGTCGATTGACGCGCCAATCGCTACCGAGAGGTTGGTGGACGCCGGGACGATGTATCTGCGGCCTCGATTGAGCGCTCCCGTCGTCGACGAGATCCCACCCGGCGAGGTCGAGATCTTCGGGGAGTTCGACGACTTTCGCTGGGTGCGCACGGCAGCAGGGCGCACCGGCTGGCTGGCTCCTGACTGACCTCACACCTGACTGACTTCGCGCTGCCCGTCGATTGCATTTGTTGTAGAGATTAGCGACGCTGCGCGGCCGGAGCTCTTCCGGCTTCCACCCCGACCTTCGGCACACAAGGCAGGCCAGTGACAAGCCCCATACGCAAAAGTGTCGAAGCGGCTGCCGAGAAGACAGGTCTCGTGCGCGCGCTCGGCCGATGGGACCTGACCGCCGTGGGCGTCAACCAGGTGATCGGCAGCGGCATCTTCGTGCTGCCGGCCTCCGTTGCGGCGCTGGTTGGCGAAGCCTCCAGCGTCTGGCCTTTCCTGCTCGCAGGGTTGGTCAACGCCCTGATCGTGCTCTGTTTCGCTGAGGTCGGCACACACTTCCGTACCGCGGGCGGGCCGTATGTTTACGCCCGCGAAGCGTTCGGCGGCCTTGCCGGCTTCGAGGTGGCGTGGATGATGTGGCTGACCCGTCTGGCCAGCCTGGCAGCGCTCGCCAATGCCGTACCACGCTATCTCTCCTACTTCTGGGCTCCGGCCGGCACCGAGAGCGGGCGCCTGCTGGTTGTGACCGCGACGATCGCGCTATTCGCCACGATCAACCTACTCGGCGTGCGCTACGGCTCCTGGACGATCAACCTGTTCACGGTGTCGAAGTTGGTTCCCCTGTTGGGGTTCATCGTCGTGGGCACGTTCTTCATCGACCCGGCGCGCTTTGGCGGGATGAGCTTTGCCATCGACCGCGCCACGGGTGAATCGGTGCTGCTGCTGATGTTTGCCTTCGGCGGCTACGAGCTGATTTCGCTGCCCGCCGGGGAGGCCTTGTCGCCGCGCCGCGACGTGCCGCGCGCGTTGCTCTCGACAATTGGCGTCGTCTGTGCGGTGTTCATCTCGGTGCAGGTGGTCATGGTGGGAACGCTGAGCAACTTCGCGGGGTCCGAAACACCGCTGGCCGCTGCCGCCGCGGGCTTCATGGGGCCCACAGCCGGAATGCTCATCGCTCTCGGCGGGCTGATCTCGATCCTGGGTTCGAACGCGGGCACCATGCTGGCGGGGCCCCGAGTTACCTATGCCATGGCCGAGCGTGGGCAGCTGCCGCCGATGTTCGGCCGGGTGCATTCGCGTTTCCGCACGCCGCACGTGTCGATTGTGCTGTACGCCGCGGTAGCGTTAGCACTCGCCGCGTCGGGCTCGTTCGAACAGATGGCCAAAGTCAGTGCCGTGGCCCGACTCGTCTTCTATGTGGCGACCTGCGCGGCGGTACCGGTGCTTCGACGCAGTCCTGGCGCCGCCTCCAAAGACGTGTTTCGCCTGCCTGGCGGCATGACGATACCGGCGCTGGCCATCGCCGGCTCGCTGGCCATCGTGTTCGGTGCAGATACCGTTTCACTCGCCAGTGGCGCTGTTGCGCTGGTGATTGGCGGGCTGCTGTACGCTGCCTACGGGCGCCACTCGACCGTCTAGTCGCTCACCGCTCGCGTGAGCTCGGGCCGGATCCGGAGGCTCCAGGCCATCAAGCATCAAGCAACGCGGCTCGGCTCAGCGCCTCGGCAGCCGGTCGGGCTCGCGGGCTCGCGATCCACGTCGGTACCGCTGCTGCGCGGTGAGCATCACTGCCAGCATCTCGATACCGTCCCAAAGATTGCCGATACGCACGTTCTCGTTGGGCGAGTGCTGGTTGTTGTCGTGGTTGACCGTCGGCACGCCAATCGTCGGGATTCCCAGCCCCTCTTCGAACGCGTACAGCGGCAGGCTGCCGCCTGAGGTCGGGATTGCGACCGCCTCGGTGCCGAAGGCGCGCTCAGCACGCGCGATCAGTCTTTGTGCAATCGGCAGGTCCATGGCCACTCGCGTAGGCGGATAGCCGAACTCGGTCTTCGTGACCTTGGCCAGGCGTGCGTACTGCGCTCGGGTCTCCGCGTTGGGGTCCTCGTCGATGACGTGGAACCCCTGTGCTCGTATGTGGTCAATCAGGCGGCTGATCTGCGTGTCGGGCCGTGTGTCGACGACGAGGCGCAGGTCGATCTCGGCAATCGCCTGGTCGGGGACAATGGTGCGAGCCTCGCCCACCCAGCCGCTACTCAGTCCGCGAACGTTCAAGGAGTTGTAGGTGATCGCCTCAACCCGGCGATCCCACGGGCCCTCGGGCTCTCCAAAGCCGAGGGCCGCCGGCGATTGGGCTGGGTCGTCGGGCACGGCACCCAGAGCGCTGCGCTCGGCTGGGCTGAGGGGCACGCGATCGTCGTTCCAGCCGCTGACCAGCACATCGCCGGTGTCCGGGTCTTTCATCGTCGCTAGCAGGTGCGCGAGCCGCATGGCCGGGTTCGGGGCCCAGTTGCCATAGTGGCCGCTGTGCAGCGGACGAGCGGGGCCGTACACCGTGATCTGAACCGTGGTGATGCCACGCACTCCGAAGACGAGCGTGGGCTTACCCGACGGATGCTTGGGGCCGTCGGCGAGGAGCATCGCGTCGGCGCGTAGTCGCTCGGCATGCTGCCGCACGAAGTCGTTGGCGTTGGGCGAGCCCGCCTCCTCCTCGCCCTCGAAGAGAAACTTGATGTTGGCGCGCGGCGAGATTCCTGCGTCGCGCAGCGCATCGAGTGCGGTCAGCATCATGACTATGGGGGAGCGGTCGTCCGACGCCGAGCGAGCGTAGATCCGCCAGTCCGGCGGAATTGGCGCCGCGGGGGTCGGCACGATGGCGGCCCCGTCGTCGAGGCTGCCGTTGCGGAACACTGGTTCCCACGGTGTGTGTCCTATCCAGCGCGCGGGGTCCGCAGGCTGCCCGTCGTAGTGCGCGTAGAACAGCAGAGTCGACGTGGCCCCGGGCGTGGTCAGCTCGCCATACACCCACGGCGCGCCCGGCGTCGCGACGATTTCCATTTCCACACCCCTGCGGGCGAAGGCGTCGACGATCCAGCGCGCGTTGCGATGGATGTTGGGGGCGTCGGTAGCGACGTTCGGGATCGCCAGGAACTCCAGAAGCTCTTCGACGATCGCCGATTCGTGGGCCTGGCGCCACGCACGTGCGACGTCGCGAGCGGCTTCGCCATCACCGGTCTGGACGGGCGAAGGGCGCGCGATCGCGCTGGTCGGCGAGCCGGCCGAGCCGATCAACAGCAGGCAGGCGACGACCACGGCGACTCTCGCCGATTTGAGGCGGAACCGATAACTGACGGGCATGATGTCCATGGCATTCCTCGACGCACCGTTGCGGGGCTGTCTTGCTATGATGCTGCGCTCCGCTTGTCACTTCTCGACAACGGCCCAGGATACGCCAGCGCCGATTTCACCGCGCTGCGGAAGCTGAAAGCGCTCCGACCGTTCGAGTGAGCGGAATGGCCATCGCGATTCGTGCGGCGTCCCTGAGGCGGCGCCCGGAAGGCAAATCTTCAAGCGTTTCAAATCTTCAACGGATGGTAGGGACTACGTGAGCAAGATCCTGCGAGGCAAGGGCATTCGGCGAACGCACATGCAGACGCCGCTGATGCGCGAATCGCTCGTCGACAAGGGTGTGCTGGCCCGTAGCGAGCCCGATCGTGAAGTGCGAATGCTGCCCGAGGCCAACATCGTCGGCGTTGGTGGGGGCTCGATCATGGACCGCGGCAAGGCCGCCGTGTACCCGCTATGTGACGAGCTTGTGGAGTGCAACAAGCACCACAAGATGGTCGTCGGAGTCTCTGGTGGTGGGCGCGCCGATCACACGATGGAGGTCGGCATCGATCTCGGGCTGCCGACGGGCGGTCTGGCGCAGATTGTTGGCGCGGTCGAAGAGCAGAACGGCGCCATGTTGCAGGCGCTGCTATCGGCTCACGGTGGCGTGTGGATGCCGCGCGACGCATTTTCCGAGATCGCGCTGTACCTCGAGCTTGGCAGCTTGCCAATCGTCGCCTCCATGCCGCCTTACCACTTCTGGGAGGAGCCGCCGCGCGAAGGGCGGCTGCCAATGAACGGACCCGATGTCGGGCTCTATCTGATGGCCGAGGTTCTGGGGGTCAAGCGCCTGATCTTCGTGAAGGACGTCGATGGGATCTACGAGAATGACCCCAACGTCGATCCCGATGCGCGCTTCATACCTGAGGCGACTTCTCAGGATTTGCTCGAAGGTGGTTATCCCTCGCTCCTGATCGAGCCGAAGGTCCTCGAGCTGATGCCGCACGCCCGTAATATCCGTGACTTCCAAATCATCAATGGGCTCACGCCGGGCAACCTGACACGGGCGCTCGATGGAGAGCACGTCGGCACGATCGTTCGGGCCTGAGGCCAGGACGGCGAGAGGCCCGTGGCGAGCATCGCCCGTCGCCGGAAAGCGAGACAATGTCTGAAAATTCTGAATCGCCCGAACGGCACGAGATCGGTCGCACGGTCGAATTGAGCTCAGAGCCCACCGAGGTGTACCGGATCCTGCCGGACACCAAAGTCGTGAAGGTGGGTGGCCAGTCGGTGATGGATCGCGGTCGAGCCGCGTTGTATCCGCTCGTAGACGAGATTGCCGCGTGCGCCAAGGACCATCACATCCTGATCGGCGCCGGTGGTGGCACCAGAGCCCGACACGCCTACGCGGTGGGTCTCGACCTCGAGCTGCCAACCG
This sequence comes from Acidobacteriota bacterium, assembly GCA_963666215.2. Taxonomy (GTDB): domain Bacteria; phylum Acidobacteriota; class UBA890; order UBA890; family WLXD01. Next base: position 804,499 of record CAXWPL010000005.1, on the reverse strand, counting down.
GTGTGATGGCGCGCCTCGGCGGCGCCGTCCCGATGCAGAACGCGCGCATGTTGCAGATGCTGCTCGCCAAGCACGGTGGCATCTTCATCCTGCACGAGGACTTCGAGAAGCTGCCGCTGTACTTCATGATCGGCGGCATTCCGGTGATCAGTGGCATGCCGCCGCACGAGTACTGGGAGAAGCCCATGGCCGGGACGCGCATTCCACAGAATCGTACCGACGCCGGGGTCTTCTTGGCGGCGGAGGCGTTGGGCTGTGATATGGCCTATTTCGCCAAGGACGAGCGCGGACTGTTCACCGCCGATCCCAAGAAAGATCCTGGCGCCGAATTCATTCCCGAGATCACCGTTTCGGAGCTCATGAAGCGCGATCTCGACGACCTGATCATCGAGCGCGTGGTGTTTACGTACCTGTCGCGGGCGATCCACTGTCGCGCGATCCACGTCTTCAACGGCCTGGAGCGCGGCAACCTGACGCGGGCACTCAACGGCGAGCACGTCGGCACGATTATTCGCGCCGACTGAGCGCCGCGGCGGGCGCCCGGCGCTGGCGGCGTTGCTGGAGGCCGTGGCCTATTCAGCCGCGGCCTCCGCGGTTTCCGTCGCCACTGACCCTGCCAGCACCACCGCCGCTTTCACGACCACCACCGTCGCCACTACCGCCACCGCCGCCGCCGCTACTGACACCGCCAGCACCGCCGCCGCTTTCACGACGACCACCGTCGCCGCCACCGCCGCCGCCGCCACTGGCACTGTCATCACCACCGCCGCCGCCGGCACTACCACCACGACCGCCGCCACCGCCACGACCGCCACCGCCACCACCGTCACGACCGCCGCCGCCGAGGCGGTCTTGATGGGGTGCCTCCTCGACGGTCCTCGTCGAGGTGGCGATCGAGGGTTCTTGCGCCCGGGCGTCTTCATCGACCTGGGCACGCAAGCGTCCGACCGACTGCATGATCGCGTAGCTCACCAGCCCGCTGGCGGCTCCGAAGCCCAGGTGCACCAGCGCCAGAGGAGCCACCAACGCGTAGAAAGCTTGCGGAGCGCCCATGAGAAAGGCCACCCCGACGATCGTGGCGAAGCGACCGAGGGAGGCGATCAGTCCCACCAGGCCGTAGCGTAGGGCCGACCCCAGGCGGCTCGCCTGGTGCGGCTCGCGGCCGGCTCCGAGGCGCACGAGGGGCAACAGCAGGTCGACGATCAGGCCTGGCGTGATGTGCTTGAGAATCTCGAAGATGCCGTAGCGACCGTCGCCCATCAGAAATCCGATCACGCCCATGCTCGACCCCACCAGCGTTGCTCCCCAACGGCTGTGGGTGAGCTCGGCGGTCAGGATGTAGAGCGGCAGCAACAGGACGGCCTTGTGCCCGGGCGCGATCGGCAGACCTGGCAGGATCTTGAGCCACTTCACGCTCAGCATGGTGAGGGTTACCCCGCTGACCACGCCCAGATCGCGGGCGCGTTCAACGGAGAGATCGACGTGACGCTCGCGCACGTAGCCGCCGGCTCGTTGCAGTGCCGCCTCGATACGGTCGGTGAAGAAGCCAACATCGCCGTGCAGCACGTCGCGCAGCACCACAGCGACTCCGCGCGCGCCACCACCACCACCACCACCACCCTGGCCGCCGCCACCGCCGCCCGGCGCTCCACCGCGACCGGCGCCTGTGCCGCCGCCGCCCTTGCCTTCTTGGACTCGACGTCGCTGTTCCGGCTCGAGCATGTGCAGCGTGGTGTCCAGAACCAGCGCCAGCGGCACGGGTAGAAGAAGGCCGCGCAAGCCGCTGACGAATTCGTCGGCACGGATTGCTCGCCGAACCAGCATCGACGTGAACACCACGGTGTACATGCGCAGGCACATCAGCAGGCCGGCCCTGAGCCCAGTGAGCGACACCCACGGTTGCCATGGGATCGGGCCGAGAGGGAGGCGGACCCAGGCCGGGTCGGCGCCGCTGTCGGGGAAGAAGATGAACGACACGAGGATGAAGAAGAAGAACACCTGCAGCCTGCGCAACAGGCGGATGACGTCGCCGGCCGGTTGCCGTGCCAGTGCCCAAAGCAGGAGCTGCAGCGCCAGAACCGGTACGAGGTAGGCGGGCTCGCGCAGAAGGAAAACGCCCACGGCCACGACGATCAGGTACAGAACGACGAGAGTAGGTGGTAGGCGCAGCCGTTCGAACAGTCCGGAGCTCAAAGCTGCGGCGACCCGTTGGTGGCCGGCCACGACACGCGGGTCGACAGCGGGTTGCCGCGCACAGGCCCTGACGCGCTCACGAATCTGAAGGGGATCATCGACGGCATCATTTCGACGCTCTTCAGCGGGCCGCGGCGTGGCCGTGCGAGCTTGGAAAGGTACGCGACTCCACACCCCGTCGAGCCCTTTGAGCGGGGACGCGGGGACGCGGGGAAACGGAGAAGCGGGGATTCTACAGGTGGGTTCGCCGCTCGGTCGCTATGCGGAGCGCGGGTCAGCGTTTGGAGGTCTCGCTGCCGGCCTCGAGATGTGGCTAGGACGGCGGTGGAGCGAACCCCGCAGCTTGGAACACCGACTGGCCCTGAGGCCCAGAAATGAAGCGAAAGAGCTCGCCAGCGGCGATTTCGGTGTTGTCGAGCAGGAGAATTTCGAATCGGATGGGCTGATGATAGGAGGGGTCGATTGTCAGCCGGTCCAGTTGGGCGTTCTCGAGAGCGGAGCCCAGCACGATGGCGGCCTGAGCCTCCCCGGTCTGTAGGGCCTCGAGCGCCTTCGACACGCTCGTTACGGCCAAGACGCGTGGCTCCAAGCGACTCCAGATTCCGAAGCGCAGCAGCGCTTCACGGGCATACATGCCGGCAGGCTCGGCAGCGGTGTCGGGAATCGCCACGCTCGTGACAGCAGCCCGCATCAGCACGCCCGGGTCGGTGTTCTGTGCCAGCTGACTGCCCGAGTTGGCGACGATAACGAGGTCATCGCCAGCAATGGTCAAGCGCTCGATGACCGCCCGTTTCTCGGCGATGAAATCAGCCAAGCTCGAGTGGCCTGTGATGACGATTGCTGCGGCCTCATCGCTCGCAACTCGGCTTGCGTGCTCGGCACCCCCCGCGTAGACGCCACGGTGGCGCACGTCGGAGACGGCCGCCTGGAAGGTGTCAAGCGCGGTCTCGAGAGCGCCCTCGACATCGATCGGTGCCAACACGGTGACAACGTCACGACCGCGTGTAGCGAGATCGATACAGCCGCCAGCGACAAACGCTATGAGGGCCAGTGCGAAGAAGTAGGCCCGACGGCGGCGTTCGAGAGCGATGGTCGCGTTGGGCCAGCTAGTTACCCGTGCGCCCAGACACCCATACCTGTAGTTGTTGCACATAACCGGCCACGCGGAACTGCAAGTCGGCTATCGACGAGATATCGCGCATATCGACCGTCATCTCGTGAACCGTCTCACCCGTGACGTTGTTACGGAGCACGAGCTTTCCGCGCAATTTCTTGGGGTGGTAGGCGTTGTAGACATCGGTGTCGACGTCCGCGTCACCAAAGCCGCCGCCGCCGCTACCGGTAGGCATGAGATCGCATCCGACCAGCTTGCCGGCCATCGCACCCGACAGCTCGTTGACAACCAGCTGCAGCTCGTAGCGGGCAAGGTCGGGGGAGGCCACGAGGCCGATCTTCTGCGACGCGGCGATCATGGTGCGGAACTGTCGCAGCACCTCGTCGATGCGCCCCTGGTTTTCCTGCAGCATTTGCTGCGAGCTGTAGTTGGTTCGCGCCGCTGTCGTAATGCTGCCGCCGGTTTCTTCGGAGTAGGCCATGTTGTAGGGCATGTCGCTGTTGAGGATCGCTTCACCCTGCGATTCCGTTCCGACACCGGTCGCGATCGACTCCACTCCGCCGACGCGGTCTTCGAAACCCCAGTTGCGGGCATGGATGACGCCGGTAAGGTCGGGCGTGGTGACGTAGATCAAGGGCGCGTCGAGCCGCGTGGCGAGGTCGGCGGGCTCGTCCCCCGTGGCTCGAAGCAGCGAGAAGGCGTCGTTCATGTCGGAGCCGGCGCGGGCCGCGAGGATCGATTGCTCCCACGCGCGTGTCGTATCGCCGAGCTGGTACGACGCCACCGCCGCGTAACGATGCGCGTCGGCGAAGCCCGGGGCGAGCGCCGCGGCGGTGAGGAACGAATGCTGCGCTTCTTCATGGCGCGCGAGCAGTCCGAGGGCCATGCCGCGGTAGTAGTGCGCCATCGTGTTCAACGGCTGCTGCAGGACTACGCCATCGAGCAGATTCAAGGCGCGGTCGGGCTGACGCTGCGCCAGTGCGGCGCGCGCCGTGTTGATGTTCACGTCAGGCGCTTGCGCGATGGCGATCAGTGGGGTTGCGAGCAAGATCGCCAACATCAACGAAGCGAGTGGCATGCGATCACGGTTGGCCTGTGTGGTGGTCTTCAAGGTTCTTCACCCCCAAACAACTGTGGATCGTTCTCAAGGCCACCTGCCAGAGTACGCTGCGGCGAGGCCCAGAACAACGGGTCTCCGGCGGCGGCTCGCCAGCGGGCCGCCGTCCGTTGCCGCGCCCGAGCATTGCTGGTCCCCTCTGCCACTCTCATTGGCTCGCAGGTAGGGGTTCAGCTCGAGCGCCCTTCCACGATCCGCGCCGCAGCAAGTAACCGCGTGCCGATGACCCCGAAAGACTCGTCAGGCGTCCCGCTTCCATGGCCACGCGCCCGTTCAGCACCACCCATTCGATGCCGCGAGGCGGCCGATCCGGGTGCTCGAAGGTGCCGCGCTCGCCAACGGTGAGCGGATCGAACAGCACGATATCCGCGGCGCGGCCCGGCGCCAATCTGCCGCGATCGGTGATGCCCAGCCTGGCGGCTGGCAGTGACGTGATCTTACGGATCGCTTGTGACAACGACAGCCAGCCACGCTCACGACTGTACGTACCGAGCACACGTGGCATCGCGCCGTGTCCTCCCGGGTGCGATACGCCGTCACCGTTGAGGATCACGTCCACGCCGATCGCGTTGTCGGGGTGCGCAATCAGCGACCGCAGCCGGCCGTCGTCGCCAGGCGCACCGGTAACGCCGTGGTAGCGCGCCATCACGTCGCCGCCGCAGGCCTGGGTGAGGCGAGCCGCGCACTCGAACGGGCTGCTGCCCTCGGCCGCCGCCACGGCGCTCAAGCTGCGCCCGAGCCAGCGTGAATAGGCGGGATTGGCCGCCTGCAGAACGAACACATTGTCCCAGCCGCCGGCCCTGATCAGGTTGTGCGCCCAGCCGTCCCGCCACGGTGGCCAGAGAGGCTCGCGGCCTTCGATCTCGGCGGCGATGCGGTGGCGCGTGGTTTCATCGCGCAGACGTAGGCACAGCGCCTCGACGCCTCCCTCCAGAGCCCAGGGTGGGTAGATTGACAGGAGCGTGGTGTTGACAGCGTGGTAGGGGATGACGTCGGAGGCGACATCGACACCTGCGGCCCGCGCATCGTCCTCGAGCCGCATCGTTTCGTCTACGAGGTGCCAGTACCCGGGGCCGAACGCCTCGTGATGCGAGTGCTGCAGCGAAGTCCCCGTGTTCTTGCCTAACTGGAGCAGCTCCCGCTGGGCGTGGACGGCCAATTCGCTCGATCCACGCACATGGCAGGCAAACAGGCCGTCGACCGCCGCCACACGCCGGCAGAGGGCTTCGAGCTCGTCGGTATCGGCCCACATGCCGGGGGGATAGATGAGCCCGGCCGACAGCCCGAGCGCCCCGGCGTTGAGCGCCTCATCGAGAGCCTGGCCGATTCGCTTCAGGTCGCTGCCACGCGCCGGCCCTGATTTGGCTCCCATGACGGCACAGCGGAGCGCTCCGTGAGCTGCAAGCGGCGCTACGTTGAGCGGCAAGTGGGCAGTGGCCAGAGCCGCGAAATAGTCACGGCAGCTGGTCCATCGGATGCCGACGCTCTCGAACCCGGCGGGCACCAGTAGCGCCATGAACGCGAGCAGGTGGTCGCGTCGCGAGCGCGGCGCAGGAGCGACTCCAAGGCCGCAGTTGCCGATCGCTTGGGTGGTGATCCCTTGCGCTACGAAGGGAGCCATCAGATCGCGGGCGGCCGGATGCAGGACCGCCAGGTCGGAGTGGCTGTGAATGTCGATAAATCCGGGCGCGACGGCCAGGCCTTCGGCGTCGATAACCCGGTCGGCTACGGTTGCGGAGCCGCGTGCCGGTAGATCGACGATGGTGTTGCCTTCGACGAGAAGATCGAGCCGCTCAGGCGGGTTGCCGAGCCCGTCGTAGATCGTGCCGCCCCGGATCAACAGCGATGGCGGTGTCACGAACCGGATCCTGATTCTACGCACGTGACTTCGCGCTGGTGGTTGCGTTGTTTGGATCTCACGGGCTACGGCGCCTTGGCTCGCTTGGACGAGCCGGATCTCGCGGCGAGCGGAATCGCCACGCTCGAGGCGGCCATGCTATAAGAGCCCCGGCTTCGTTCGACGCGAGTGCCGCTCCTTCGTTGAAGGTGGGGGCCCGCTGGTCGACGCACGGCCATGTTCTTTCAACAACAAACAGCAAACCCAACAACGGGAAGCGGGTGTGAATCCCGCGCTGCCCCGCAACTGTAATCGGGGACGAAAACCGTCCGAGGGCGATCGGGGGCTCGCAGCTCATCCTGAGCAGCGCGAGCCGCCAGCCGAGCGTCCGGAACGCCACTGGGAAATCCCTGGGAAGGCGACGGTGAGTAGGTCGATCCGAGAGCCAGGAGACCGTCCAAACGACCCTCGTCACGGGTCGACCTCCGACGGGGGGGTGCCATGCACGAAGCCCGGTCTCTACTCCGGTTGTCTACTGTTCGCCGTCGCTCGAACGCGATGCGCTTTTCCGCCACCGCCGCCTGTGTCAGGGCCTTTCGTCCCGCGGGTGCGATTCTCTTCGCGGCCGCCGGTTTGGCCACCGCGATGGCCTGGCCCTCTCTGGCCGAGGGGCAAGCCCAGGCTCCGACCCACAGCGTTTCGCGTGGCGTCTCGGCAGCTTCTCAGGCAACGGCGGGCGAGCAGGTCGAGGAATCGCAGGCCGATGCCCAGTCGTCCGCCGACAGGCTCGCGGTCGACGAGCAGATCGTCGTGACCGCGGAGCGTCTCACAGTGACGCTGCCCGAGATCGGCAGTTCCGTGTCGGTGATCGATCGCGAGCAGATTCGTGCCAGCGGTGCCCGCTGGCTCCATCAGGTGCTCAACTGGGTTCCCGGACTGGCCGTCGTCCCGACCGGCGGGCCCGGCTCGGTGACCAGCGTCTTTTCCCGCGGCACGAACTCCAACCATCTGCTCGTGCTGCTCGATGGTGTCAAGCTCAACCTGGCGACCACCGGAGCCTACGACTTCGCGCATCTGCCGGCGGCACGCGTTGAGCGCCTCGAGATCGTGCGCGGGCCGCAGGGTGTGCTCTACGGTTCGGAGGCAATCGGCGGCGTTGTCAACATCGTGACGCGCCGCCCCGGTGCCGGATTGGGCGAGCCAGCCGAGATGTTGATCGAGATCGATGTCGAGGGTGGCGGCGCGGGTGTCGGACGCGGCGGCGTGACGCTCAGCGGGACGAGCGCGCAGGTCGACTACAGCGCTGGCTTTTCCTATCTCGATTCGAGCGGCGATTCGGCGACTCTGGACCCGCCCGATGGCGAGTCGGACGGCTACCGCAACGTCGCCTTCGATGCCCGACTTGGCCACCGCTCGAACGCGGGGTGGCAAGTAGAGGCGTTCGTACGAGGTTTCGACGCGCGAGCCGACCTCGATGGATTCGTTTTCGGGGTTGGGCCCGTCGACGACGACAATTTTGTCCAGATGACGCGTGAGCTCTACGTTGGCGGGCGCGCAGGCTATCGCGGCGACGGCTGGTCGAGCTGGTTGACGCTGTCGAGAACGCAGCAGGATCTCGACCTCGATGATCCGGACGGCGCGTTCTTCACCGGCGGCACCACCGACGCCTCGATCGCCGAGGTCGACTGGCAGAACGAGATCGAGCTCGGCGCGCGGCACCGACTCATGGGTGGTCTCGAATACCGTCGCGAGGCGGCCAACGTTCTCAGCCGTTCTCCGTTCGGCAACACCAGCGTCGACGAATCGATCGAGAGTGTCGGAGTCTTTGCCACCGATCATCTGCGGGTCGGCGACAGCATGGCGTTCAGCGTTGGGGCGCGGTACGAGAATCACAGCACGTTCGGCGACCATCTTGGCCTACGGGTCACGGCGTCGGCTCGGGCTACCGACGTGCTGCGGCTGCACGGCTCGCTGGGAGGAGCGTTCCGCGCGCCCTCGCTAACCGACCTCTTCTTCCCGGGCTTCGGCAATCCGGCGCTCGATGCCGAGCGCAGCACCGGTTACGACGCAGGCGCGGAACTCTACTTCCGCGACGCCGGACTTCTCGCCGATGCCACCTACTACCACAACGATATCGACGATTTGATCCAGTTCTCGTTCGCGACGTTCGTGGCCGAGAACATCGGCCAGGCGAGCACGGAGGGGGTCGAGGTGACGTTGCAATGGGCGCCGAGCGGGTCGGGGGCTCCACGGGCTCTACGAATTGATGGCAGCTATACGTTTACAAGAGCGGAGGAAGTGGGCGGACGAGGGCAAGAAGTGGTGGGCGGGGCGCAGTTGCTGCGCCGGCCACGGCACGTCGCGAGCCTGAGAGCGACTCTTGGCCCGCGGGACGGGTGGCTCGTGTTCGGCGAGATGCTCGCCAAGGGTGCCCGGGCCGACGCGGGTCCCACGGGGAGGGTCACGCTCGACGCCTTCACGACGTTCACCTTGGCGGTTTCACGAGAGCTCGCAGCCGGTGTGGAGCTGTTCACACGCCTCGAGAATGTTGGCGCTGCCCACGTTGAGGAAGTGTTCGGCTTTCGGTCGCCGGGACGACAGCTCTTCGTGGGCCTGCGGCTAGGGGCCCGTTGATGCCGGCTCCGCTGCTCGAGGCTGACCAGTTGGAGTTCGGCTACGACGCGCCGTTGCTTCGAGACGTGCACGTTGCCGCCGACGGCGGCGAGTGCTGCGCCTTGCTGGGCGCCAACGGCGCCGGCAAGACCACGCTCTTGCGGCTACTCGCCGGCGTCGAGAAGCCGAACTCCGGACATGTTGCCATCGACGGCGACAATCTGGCCGATGTCGACGCGGCGCATCGAGCGCGGCTGGTGGGCTATCTGCCGCAGGCATCCCCGCGCGCCACCGGTCTGGCGGTTTACGAGGTCGTGCTCATGGGGCTGTATCCGCTCATGCCGGCCCGTGGTTGGGAGAGCTTGGCGGAGTGGCGTCGTGTGGTCGCGGCGTTGCGGCGCGTGGGCGGCCGGCAACTGCTGCGGCGCGAGTTCGATCGGATCAGCGGCGGTGAGCAGCGACGGGTCATGCTGGCACGTGCCATCGTCGCCGAGCCGCCGGTGTTGCTTCTGGACGAACCCTTGGCCTCTCTCGACCCCGGGTTTGCCCTGGAGTTGCAATCCACGCTCGCCGAGTTGCTGGCCGGAGGTGCGGCGATTGTCATGGCAACGCACAATCTGGAGCTTGCGCGGCGTCTGGCCGACGAGGTGGTGCTGTTGCGTGCCGGGGCCGTGGTGGAACGCGGCGCTCCCGCCGACGTGATGTCGCCAGCGACCCTCGACTTCACCTACGGCACGTCGGCCTTCGGCTCGGGCCGGGCCTAGCTGATGGTGATCACGGGCACAAGAACGCCGTCGGCCGCGCGCAACGGCGCGAGCCGACGGTTGCGTCGCCGCCTGTGGCTGCCCAGACGCCGGTTCCGCTACCTGGTTTCGGCGATGGCGGCTGCCGCAGTCGCGGCCGCCCTGTTGGGACCTCTGATCGGTTCGACAGCGATCGATCTCGGTGCTGTCTGGAGACGGCCGTTCGACTGGGCGGCGAATCCCGATGCGGCGATCTTTTTCGTCGCTCGCCTGCCGCGCGTGCTGCTGGCGTTGCTTGTAGGTGGCAGCCTGGCGCTCGCCGGGGCGACTTTCCAGTCGTTGTTGCGCAACCCGCTTGCGACGCCCTACACCTTGGGGATCTCGTCTGGAGCTACTTTGGCCGCCTTTTTGGCGCTGCGCATTCCGATTCCTGCCGCCGTCGGTTTGCTGGGGGAGCTCACCGTGCCGGCGGCGTCGCTCGCCGGGTCTCTGGTGGCAACCGCGATCGTGATGGGGTTGGCTGGGCGTCGTGGCGAGTTGCCGACAACGGTTCTGCTGTTGGCCGGCGTCAGCCTCAACTTCACTTTCGGGGCGTTCATCCTGTTGCTCCAGTATTTCGCCGACTTCACCGACACGGCTCGGATGGTGCGTTGGCTGATGGGCGATCTCGAGGGCGCCAGCTATCGTCTGCTCGCCATGCTGACCGTGGCCGCGGCGCCCGCGTGGGTGCTGCTGGCGCGCAGCGGCCGGGCGCTGAATCTGCTGGCGCTCGGTCGCCGAGAGGCTGCGGCGCTCGGGGTGGCCACGGATCGCGCTGAGCGCAACGGCCTTCTGGGGGCCGCCTGGTTGACCGGGCTGTCGGTGGCCGCTGCCGGGCCCGTCGGTTTTGTTGGCATCATCGTGCCGCACGCGTTGCGGTTGCTCGGCGGCTCCGACTACCGCGTTCTTCTACCGGCGTCACTTCTCGGAGGCGGCGCGTTTCTGGTTCTGTGTGACGCCGCGGCGAGAACTCTCCTGGCGCCAGTGGAGCTGCCGATCGGGGTTCTCACCGCATGTCTCGGAGGTCCCTTCTTTCTCGCGCTGCTGCTCGGGCGTCGCGGTCGGCCGGGAATCGGATGAAAGCGCCCACAAGCACCCAGCCGCGCCGTCGGACCCACCGCGCCCGTTCCGCCGGCCCCGTCCGCCCCGCCGGCCCCGTCCGCTCCGCCCGCCCCGTCCGCCCCGCCGGCCCCGTCCGCGCAACCCATCATCTCCGTCCTGCCCGCCTTCCCGGCCCTCTCCGCGTGTTCTGCTGGCTCGGTGCGTGGCTATTGCTTGCCGTGCACGGCTCGCCGACCAACGGTGTGTCGACGACGCTCCCCACGCAGGTCAAACGTGTTGTCTCGTTGGTGCCGGCGGCCACGGAGGCGCTTTTCGAGATCGGTGCCGGTTCCCGAGTGGTCGCTGTAAGCAGCTTCGATACCTGGCCGCCGGAAGTCCTGGAGCTGCCGAAGGTGGGCGCCCTCATCGATCCCGACCTCGAGCGCATCCTGTCGCTGCAGCCCGACCTCGTGGTCGTCGACCCGTCGCAGCCGGCGCTCGTCGTTCAGCTGCGCACGGCAGGCATCGACAGCATTCCGTACGGCACCGCGACGATCGCCGACATGCTGCGCGACATGCGTCAGCTGGCCACGAGGATCGGCTTGGAGGCACAGGGCCGGCTTGTTGCGGAGCTCCTCGAGACGCAGCTCGAGGAGCTCCGAGGTCGCTACGCGCGCGCCGCCGCGCCTACGGTGCTGATGGTGTTCGGTCGCAGCACCGGCAGCTTCGCGAACCTTTACGTCAACGGTGGGGTGGGATTCTTGAACGAGATCGTCGAGATCGCTGGCGGACGCAATTTGTTTGCCGACGTCGAACGCCAGTCGTTCAAGGCCGGTCTCGAGACGCTGTTCTCGCGCGTTCCAGACGTGGTGATCGAGCTGCGCTCGGCACGCTCCGGACCCGTGGACATGTCGACGATCGAGCGCGACTGGCGGGCCCTGCCCGGCTTCGCCGGCGCGCGCGTTGGCGCGATTGTCTCCGACGCACTGCTGATTCCCGGGCCGCGCCTGCCCGATTCGGTGCGGCGGATCGCCGAGCTGTTGCACAGCGAGTAGGGCAATCTCATCCTGCGGCGATGCGCGCTCGGGCGCGTTCCTCAGCCATCGCCTGCGGTGTTCGACCTGAGCGCTCGGCGTCTTGCATAACCGTATAGGCGGTGTCGCCAAGCGCCGCGATCATCGGCTCTGGGTCGAGCCCTTCGTAATCGCGGCAAACGCCGAGTACGATGGCCCCCGCCGACGCGATCATGTCGGGCACGAACAGGATGCGGTTATGGCGCAGCGCCTCGCCGGCGGCCCGGCTGGCAACGATGTTGTTGGCCGCGCCGCATATCGCCCATGCGGAGATCCTTTCAGCAGTGTCTTCGCCGATGACGCCGCCAACTGCGCACGGAGCGAGAACATCGACGGCGGCGGCGAGGATCTCCGACGGATCAACGACCTCGCCCTTCACGTCGGCGGCCAGCGCGGCGGCGCGCGCGTCGTCGATGTCGCTCACCATCAGCTTGGCGCCCGCCGTGGCCAGCTCGCGGGCCACGGCGCCGCCGATGCCGCCGCAGCCCTGGATCGCGATGCGCAGCCCGTCCAGCTCCGAGAGGCCGCGCATGCGCGCACAGGCTTCAATACAGCCACGCAGGCCGCGGGCCACCGCGGCCGTAAGGCCGGCCTCATCGAGGCTCACGTATTCCGTGCGGGACGCCACCGCTTGCAGGTCTTCACGGGTGGTCCCGAGATCGCCCGCCGTGCGGAACGCTCCGCCGAGCTCGTCGATGCGCTCGCCGAGATAGGCGAACGCCTCCTGGCGCCGCAGCTCCGGGCGATCGACGACCACCATCTTGCCGCCGCCGGAGGGCAGCCAGCGATGGCGCACTTGAGCGTCATGGCTCGTGCCAGGGCAGCGGCGTCGAGAGCGGCCTCCTCGGGCGAGTTGTACGCGCGTGTGCGAATGCCGCCCGCCGCGTGGCCGAGCACCGTGCTGTCGAGCACGAGAAACGCGGTGAGCCCGAGCTCCGGCCTTTCGAATCTCAACCCGCGGGACGCACCCAGGCCGAGCATCGCTGCGTGTCCTCGATCCATGACCGCGTCGATGCCCACGGGAAAGAGAACAGAAGAAGAGTGTCACGCTATGCTAGCGTGCCGCGCCCAAGGCTCTCCTCCGCTTCGTGATTGATGGTGGATCAAGGCCTTTCTGTAGCGCTTCCGCGCTGGCATTCGAACGGATTCAAGGGAGGCCACGATGAAGATTCGCGCTGCTGTGCTCGAGGAGTTCGGTCAGCCTCTGGCGATTCGCGAGGTCGAGCTCGGTGGACCGAAGGCTGGCGAGGCGCTGGTGAAGGTGCACGCCTGCGGCGTGTGTCATACCGACATGTACAGCGCCAGCGGTGCCGACCCCGGTGGGTATGCCCCCACGGTTCTTGGGCACGAGGGAGCCGGAGTGGTCGAGGCAGTCGGGGAGGGTGTGGCGTCGCTGTCGCCCGGCGACCACGTCATCACGTTGTTCTCGCCCGAGTGTGGCGAGTGCGACCATTGCACGAGCGGCAAGACGAACATCTGCACCGCCATTCGCGAGCAGCAAGGCCAGGGCTACCTGCCCGACGGCAGCGCGCGGCTGTCTCTCGACGGCGAGCCGATGCGCCACTTCATGGGCACCAGCACGTTCGCCGAATACACGGTCATGCCCGAGATCGCGCTAGCCAAGGTCAACCCGGAGGCGCCTCTCGACAAGATCTGCACGCTGGCTTGCGGTGCCACCACCGGGCTCGCGGCAGCGATGTACAAGGCGGACGTGGAAGCCGGCTCGACCTGTGCCGTCTTTGGGGCGGGCCTCGTCGGGCTCGGAGCGGTCGCCGGATGTGCCTTGCAGAAGGCCGAGCGCGTCATTGCCGTCGACCTGTCGGACGACCGCTTACAAACCGCGGCGAAGTACGGCGCGACCCACCTCATCAACCCCACACGCGATGGTGACGCCGTCGAGCGCATCCTCGAGCTGACGGGCGGCAACGGTGCCGACTTCACCTTCGAGGCGACCGGGATCGTCGGCGTGATGCGACAGGCCGTCGAGGCGGCCCGCTTTGGCTGGGGCCTCTGCACGGTGCTCGGTGTGGCCGGCCGCGGCGAGACTCTCGACGTGATCCCTCGATTTCTGATCACCGGCCGGCGCGTACAAGGCGGCAGCTTCGGAGGCGCCAAGGGACGTACGCACGTGCCGCGCTTCGTGGACATGTACATGGAAGGGAAGCTCGATCTCGACGGCTTCGTTTCGCACCATTTGAACCTCGACAACATCAATCACGGCTTCGAGCTGATGGAAGCGCAGAACGGTATCCGTTCAGTGGTGATGTTCGACTAGAACAGACTCGATTCTCAGGTAGAGGGAACATGATCATCGAACGCAGCATGAGCGACGGCTGGCTCTCGAACTCGTATGTCGTCGGCGACGAGCCGGGCGGCCACGCCGTACTGATCGATTCCGGCGGCCCGGTGGAGCCCATCTATCGCGCCATCGAGGAGAACAAGCTGACGGTCACTCACCTGCTCCTCACGCATCACCATGTCGATCACATCGTCAACAACGGGGACTACGTGAATCGCTTCGGCTGCGAGATCTGGGGTCATCCGGAGGAGAAGGCCCTGTGCCCCGATATCCAGCACGAGATCGGCCACGGCGACGAGATTGTCTCCGGTGGGCTGAGGATTCGGGCGCTGCACACCCCCGGGCACACCCGCGGCATGTTGGCGTTTCATGTGGCCGGTGGGGACAGCGGGGATGTTGTTTTTACCGGGGATACCCTCTTCAAGGGCACTGTCGGCGGCACGATGGCACCCGGGCACGCCACCTACGAGGACATCGTTCGCTCGACCATGGACGTGCTCCTCGAGCTGCCCCCCGAGACGCGCGTGCTGCCGGGACACACCGATGCCACCACGATCGGCGAAGAACTGGAAAACAACCCGTTCGTTCGCATCTGGCGCGGCCTCGACCCCGAGGGTGAAGTCGCCTGCACCGCGTTCGGCCGGCCGGCACGGCTCGTCCTGCGCGCGGCCGACTACGACGGCGGCACGAAGTGCTGGGTATGCTTCACCGACGGCGACGTCAACGAGATCGTGCCCGGCAGTCAGGTGACGGGCGACTGACTGTGTTTGCTGAGGGGGTGGTGGGCGTTTCAGACGCGCGGAGCCGAGCCGGGGGCATCTAGGCCGACTGACGCTGGAGGCGTGGTCGCGACTTCCAGGGGCAAGCGTGGGCAACCGCTAAAGAGCTGGCGACGACCGATCCGCCGATCCGCTACGCTGCCCCCCCCCCCCCCCCCTCCACCCTGCCGGAATCGGCATGACAACACCGATGGCTCGGCTAGCCCGGCGACTCTGGCAGGCTCAGACGTCGCTCGAGAACCGACTCGAGTACCTGCCAAACGTTGTCGACGACTATTCGGTGTCCTGCCGCGTTGGGGTGGATGCCATCGGCCTGGTTGAGCGCGGGATCGGCGGCAACGCCGTCGAGCAAGAAGGGGATGAGCTCCACGTCGTTGGCGCTAGCGAGCGCCGAGTAGAGCTCCTGGAAGCCCTTGGAGTACTCCGGCCCGAGGTTGGGAGGGATCAGCATGCCGGCAAGCACGATGTCGATCTCGGGATAGGCGGCGCGAGCGTGATTGATGATGGCTTGCAGGTTGGCTCGGGTGGTTTCCGTGGGCACCCCGCGCAGCCCGTCGTTGCCGCCGAGCTCGATAACCAGCACGTCGACTTGCTGGCGCAGCATCCAGTCAATGCGGCGTAGACCACCGGCCGAGGTGTCGCCGCTGACTCCGGCGTCGACCACGCGAAACGGCCAGCCGCGCGCCTCGATCCGCTGTTGGATCAGGTAGGGAAAGGCGGCGTCGCGGGCCACGCCGAGGCCGGCGGTGAGGCTGTTGCCGAGAAAGAGAACATTGCCGGGGTTCTGCTGCGTCGGCGAAGCGAGCGACGAGGTTGTCAGAGCAGCGACGAGAAGCGCTGTGGACCAAATTCGCACCGTATCGTGACCCTTGTGAGCTGACGATGATGGCTATGATGACGCCTTCCGTTCGATCGTACTCGCGTACTCACCGCAAGAGGAACTCGTCGCGCCATGCTCAGAGTCGAACACCTCTCTCAGTCTTATCGCAGCGGTGACCGTACGCTCGAGGTGCTGCGGGATGTCAGCTTTGCGCTGGGCGCCGGTGAGTCGTGCGCGATCCTGGGTCCGTCGGGGAGCGGCAAGACGACTCTCTTGGGTCTGAGTGCCGGCCTCGATCGCCCGACGGCGGGGGACGTGTGGTTGGCCGAGCGTCGGCTGGCCGAGCTCGACGAGGAACAGCTGGCGGCGCTGCGACGTGACGCGGTGGGTTTCGTCTTCCAGACCTTTCAGCTACTCCCCACGCTGACGGCGCTAGAGAACGTCATGGTGCCGGCCGAGCTGCGGGGCGATCGCCGGCCGCGGGCGCGGGCGCGCGAGCTCCTCGACCGCGTGGGACTCGCGGATCGTGTCGATCACTATCCGGTGCAGCTGTCGGGCGGTGAGCAGCAGCGGGTGGGGCTGGCGCGGGCATTCATCAACAAGCCGCGCATCCTCTTTGCCGATGAGCCAACGGGCAATCTCGACGGAGAGACCGCCGAGCGGGTGCAAAGTCTGCTCCTGGATCTCAATGCCGACCAGGGCACGAGCTTGCTCGTGGTGACACACGATCGGCGGTTGGCGGCGCTGTGCGAGCGCACCATGGAGCTCGAAAAGGGCAGAGTGGTTGTTGATCAGCGACGCGGGTCTGGTGCCGGCTCGGCAGAGGTCGCCCCTTGAGGCGCAACGCATGGATAGCGCGGCTCGCCTGGCGCGATGCACGGGCGGGCGGCGGGCGCTTGTTCCTGTTCGTCTCGGCCATCATCGCCGGCGTGGCGGCGCTGGTGGCGGTCCGCTCGTTCGCCGATGCGCTCGAAGGTGCGGTGGATCGTCAAGCCAAGACCCTCCTGGGCGCCGATCTGGAGATCTACGGCCGCGAGCCGTTCGATGCCGAAGCCCTCGCGCTCTTCGAGAGGGTTGCCGACGGGAGCGGACAATCGACCGTGGTCGGCACCGACTCGATGGCCTATTTCCCGCGCAGTCGCCGCTCCCGTTTGGTCGCAGTGCGTGCCGTCGGCGGCGGGTTCCCCTACTACGGCGAGCTGGGCACCGAGCCGCCGGCCGCCGGCGTCGAGTTCTCGACCCACGTCGCCGACATGACGAGCCCCGATGACGATCGGTCGAGGCTACCTGGCGACACCGGCGCCGATATCGCGCTTGTCGACCACAACCTGATGCTGCAGTTCGATGCTGAGGTCGGCGACCCGATTCGCCTCGGTGAGGTGGAGTACGAGATCGTTGGTCGGCTGCAGCGCATTCCGGGCGAGGTGCCAAACGCGTCGTTGATCGGCCCACGTGTGTTCGTGCCGCTGGCGTCGCTGGCTCGCACCCAACTGCTGCGGCCCGGCAGCCGCTCGCGCTTCAGTCGGTACTTCAAGCTCGACAGTCGACCGGAGGAGGTTGCCGAGCTTGTTGGCGTTCTCGAAACCGATTTGCGTCGACTTCGGCTCGAGGCGGAGTCGGTGCAGTTCCGCCGGCAGCAGCTGGGGCGGTCGCTCAGTGATCTCTACGACTTCCTCCACCTGGGTGCGCTTGCCGCGTTGTTGCTGGGCGCCGTCGGTGTTGCCAGCTCGGTGCACCTGTATGTTCAGGGCAAGCTCGAGTCGGCTGCCGTGTTGCGCTGCCTGGGCGCGGGGCCCCGTGACCCGGTTATGGTCTTCGCTCTGCAGACCACAGCGGTGGCCGCAGTTGCGGCGGTGGTGGGTGTTCTGCTCGGCGTGGCCGCACAGCCGCTGATCGCGGCGGCGGTGCGTGGGTTCCTTCCGGTCGAGATCGAGCCGCAAGTCTCCTGGATGGCGATGGCCCTAGGAGCGACCACAGGGGCGGGGGTGGCGCTGCTCTTTTCCCTCCTGCCCTTGCTGGAGCTGCGCAAGATCGCGCCGCTGCGCGCGATTCGGGCTGGCGCCGGCGCTTCGCGGGCCATTCCACGCTTCGACCCGGCGCGCCTGGCCGTGGTCGCGGCAATCGTGCTGGGCACCACGCTTGCGGCCGTGGCACAGAGCGACGAGGTGAGTGTCGGCATTGGAATCACCGCGGCCCTGGCGCTTGTGCTGGCGCTGCTCGCGGTGACCGCTGTGGCCCTGCGCGCAGCCGTGCGGCGCTGGTTAGCCTCGAGCTGGCCGTTCGCCTGGCGGCAAGGCCTCGCCAATCTCTACCGGCCTGGCAACCAGACGTTGGTTGTGATGCTGGCGCTGGGATTCGGCGTCTTCGTCATCATGACCCTCTACCAAACGCAGCTCGCTCTGCGGGGTCGCGTGCAGGTGATGGGCTCGCGCGGCGGCGCCAACATGCTGCTGTTCGATGTTCAGGTCGACCAGGTGGACGGGCTGCGCAGGCTCTTTGACGAGCATGGACTGCCGGTGCTGCAACATGTGCCGGTGGTACCGATGCGGCTGGCAGCGGTGGCCGGTCGGCCGGTGGAGGAGTTCGGCGACGAGGGAATCCGCCCCTGGGTGCTGCGTCGTCAGTACAACTCGACCTATCGGGTCGAGCTTGCCGATACCGAGGAGATCATCTCGGGCGAGTGGATCGGATCGGTTTCTCTTGAAGCAGTGGGAGAGGAGGCCGGAGGACGACGGGACGGTGGCGGCGTTACAGGCGCCGAGCAACCGGTGCCGATTTCCCTCGAGGAGAGCATCGCGGAGCGCCTGCACGTGGAGGTGGGCGACGAGCTGACCTTCAACGTTCAGGGGCTGCATATCGTTACCCGCGTCGCCAGCCTACGAGAGGTCGACTGGGAGCAGATGCGGCCGAACTTCTTCGTCGTATTTCCTGCCGGGGTGCTCGAAGAGGCGCCGCAGCAGAACGTGATGGTCACCAAAACGCCGTCGACCGAAGTGTCGGCAGCATTTCAGCGCGACGTGGTCGAGAAGTACTCCAACGTGTCGATTCTAGATCTGGCCCTGGTTCTGAACACGGTCAGCTCGGTGCTCGATCAGATTTCTCTGGGCGTGCGCGCGATGGCGTCGTTCACGCTGCTGGCGGGGCTCGCCGTTCTCGCAGTGGCGCTGATGGCGGCGCGCGGCCAACGTCTGCGTGAGGCGGTGCTACTGCGTACGCTGGGCGCCTCGGGGCGGCAGATACATCGGATCGGTCTCGCCGAGTATTTGCTGCTCGGCGGGTTGGCCGCGGCTACCGGACTGCTCCTGGCTCTCGCAGGCGCCTGGGGCCTGGCTCGGTTCGTTTTCGAGGTCGACTTGGCGCTCGCACTGACGCCGCTGCTCGCTACGCTGCTGGCGATCTCGGCGCTGACGGTGGCCGTTGGATTCCTGACCGGCCGCGGGGCGCTGCGGCGGCCGCCGCTCGAGACGCTGCGCGCCGTTGGCAGAGATCTTTAGCAGGCTGCTGAAAAACTCCCGCTGTTCATGTAGCTTGACCCATGCAGCCCCGTGCCAACCGGAAGCATCGACGAGGTGAGCAGATGCGTGGTGAAGACGCGGGTCAAGTGGCAGCGTTCAGCTATATCTCGCCCGAGCAGAGGGTACCGAAGGAGCATCCGCTGCGGCCGCTACTGAAGATTGTCAACGACGTTCTGGAGCGGATGTCGCCTCTGTTCGACGGCATGTACTCGCACACTGGGCGACCGTCGATCCCGCCGGAGAAGCTGCTGCGGGCGTTGCTGCTACAGGTGTTGTACACGGTCCGCTCCGAGCGGATGCTGATGGAGCAGCTCGACTACAACCTGCTATTCCGCTGGTTCGTGGGCTTGAACATGGACGATGCGGTGTGGGATGCCACGGTGTTCACCAAGAACCGAGACCGGGTGCTCGGTGGCGAGGTTGCCGAAGTGTTCTTCGAGCAAGTCGTGGAGCAAGCGCGGCAGCGCGGACTGCTGAGCGACGAGCACTTCACCGTGGACGGAACGCTGATCGAAGCGTGGGCATCGCACAAGAGCTACCAGCCCAAAGACCCGAGCGAGCGACAGGATCCACCGGGTAGTGGCGGTCGCAACCCGGACGTCGATTTCCGCGGTCAGCGGCGAAAGAGCGACACTCACGCCTCGAGAACGGATCCTGACGCCCGCCTGTATAGGAAGAGCAAGGGATCCGAGGCGAAGCTCTGCTACATGGGCCACCTGGTAGTCGACAACCGCCACGGGCTGCCGACCAACGCGTTGGTGACGAAGGCTTCAGGCACCGCGGAACGAGATTCGGCGGTGAAGATGGCCGGCGAGATCCGCGGCACAGATCGCGTGACGATGGGTGGCGACAAGAACTACGACACCAAGAAGTGCGTCGGCAAGCTAAGAGATCGGAACGTCACGCCGCATGTGGCGCAGAACGACACCAACAGACGCAGCGCGATCGATGGCCGCACAACGAGGCACGCCGGCTATAAGCAAAGCCAGGTCAAACGCAAGCTCGTCGAGCAGGTCTTCGGCTGGGGAAAGACAGTCGGACTGATCCGCAAGACGAAGCACCGAGGGGTCGACCGCGTCGGCTGGATGTTCGTCTTCACCGCGGCGGCGTTCACCTTGGTGAGAATACGCAATCTCGAGGCGCTGACGTGAAGGCAGTGGGACCCCGGAGTGCCAAACCGGCCCTCGCGGTGACGAGCGAAGGGTCGTTTGCGACCGCCCCCCCCTTCAACGGTGCGCGCCATGCCTACTCCACGCTGCCGCTCGGGGACCGGATCGACACTCGTGAGCCGTTTTTCAGCAGCCTGCTAAGGCTTCGGTTCGGCCAGCAGGCGCTCTAGCTAGAACCGTTGGTCATCGCTGGTAGCGCTGAGGCCGAGAGCCCCTTCCGCGTGGTCCGTGGCTACCGCGACATCGCCAAGCTCGATGCTGCTCTACGCGCTGCCGTCGACCTCCCCCTTGAACAGGAGCGCCGTACTGCGTAACAATCCCCAACCACTTCACCGTCGCCTTAGTTCAACGGACGGTGGGACATCCCCCGTGGCGTGTGGTTGCCTCGCTCGCTTATTTGGTCTGCTCATCATCATTACGGGCAGGGGAGAAAGCCCTTGAAGCAAGCGTCATCGCCCTCTGCGAGATTCACTAAAATTGGGCGAACCTACCAACTCGACATCGTTACGGCTGTCGATTTGCGCATCGCCTTGGACCTCAACGAGGCTCTTTGGGTCGCAACCAGCGCTCCCGTCGACACACTTCACCTCGACGCCCTATTTCTGAAGCTCGTCGATAGCGACCACGACGGCCGGCTCAAACCACCGGAGCTCAAGGATGCCATCCGTTGGTGTCTGGAGGTGTTGTGCGACTTTCGCGGCCTCGACGCCGGTGATGAATCGCTGGCGCTGGCCTCAATCAACACGCGAGCCGAGGATGGAAAACGAGCCCATGAGGCAGCGACCCAGCTTCTCTTGCAACAAGCGAATGAGGGCGCCACCCACGTTTCGCTCGACCAAGTACGGCAAGTTCGTCTACAGATCGAAGGCATGCCCGTGAGCGAAGCGGGCATCGTTCTGCCCCAGGCCACAGACGACCGCAGCATCCGACAGTTTGTCGAAGATCTGACCGCCACGGTGGGGGGAGTTGAGCATCCGAGTGGCGCCATGGGGCTGGACGAGGAGCACCTCGGTCAGTTCCTTGCCAGTGCCGAGGCCTACCTGGCCTGGGATGCGCAGGGCAGGGCGTCAGACGAACACAGTTCCACAGAGATTCTGCCGCTGGGCCCCGCAACCTCCGCGGCGTTTGCCGCGTTCGCCGGCATTCGCGAAAAGATCGACGAGTACTTCGCCCAATGCGAGGCGGTAAAGCTCGACGATCGCCTGGCGGACCGCATCACCGGCACCGTTGACAACGACCAAACTGACTTTGCTGACCTCGCGGATCTCCGCGCACTGCTGCAGCGCGCTGCGCTGAACCGACCCAGCGCTGAGCGCACGCTCCGCTTCGACGAGTCGATCAACCTGTGGTACGCGGATTCGATCGCGCGCCTGCGCGAACACGTTGTAGGGCCGATGCTCGGCAACGGAGACCAGCTTACCCACCAGCAGTGGCAGCAAACGAAGCAGATGTTCGCTGCCTATGAAAGCTGGTTGAGCGACCAACGCGGCACCGAGCTAGCAGCGCTGGGTCCGGAGAGAATTCGACACTACCTCAAGGCGCGTACCGCCGACACGGTGCGCGGTCTCATTGCGCAGAGCAAGCAAACCCGGTTCGTCTTGGACAACATTCGCGCCTTGGAAAAGTTAATACTGTTTCAGGCCAATCTCCTGCAGCTGGCCAACAACTTCATCAGCTTCCCCGATTTGTACGATCCAGAGCGACGTGCAGTGTTCGAGATGGGCACCTCGATTGTCGATGGCCGACGCTTCAACTTCGCCGTCAAGGTGAGCGATCCCGCTGAGCACGCCAAGCTCGCGGCTACCAGCAGCATTTACGTTATGTACTTGGAGCTTGTGCGGCAAGGTTCGGAGGAACGGCCCTGCGTGGCGGTACCGGTGACGGCTGGCGGTCCGGGGAACCTGTGCGTGGGCAAGCGAGGCATCTTCGAAGACATCGAGGGGCGGCACTGGGACGCGCGCATCCTGCAGATCATCGACAACCCGATCGACCTCGGCGGAGCGATTACTGCGCCCTACCGGCGGCTCGCGAAAATATTCACGCGCAAGATCGATTCGCTGATCAGCTCCACGGAAGAGCAGTTCGACGAAAGCGCGGAGCAAGCCATGTCTGCCGTGAGCACGGCCGGGAAGCCACCCGCGACTCCAGCCGCGGGAGCGGCGGTCGGCGGTATGCTGATGGGCGGTGGGATAGCGGTGGCAGCGCTTCTGTCGTCGGTGGCTTATGTGAGCGAGAAAATCGCGGAAGACCCGTTGGGTATCCTACTCGGTGTAATGGGAACGATGCTCGTTCTGATGTTGCCCGCGACGATTCGGGCGTTTGTCAAGCTGCGCCAGCGAGACCTGAGCGCGATTCTCGAAGGCAGTGGATGGGCGATCAATACCCGAATGCGGCTCACCCAGCGCCAGGCGCTTACATTCACCACGCGACCGCCCTACCCGAAGGGAGTCCGCGGCCGCCAGACTGCGCGCTGGTTGATTGCGCTGTTGATCTTCGTAGCAGTCGCAGCCGTCGCAACCGTTGCGGCCTGGCGAATCACGCACATACCCTAGCCGGAACCTACCGGCTACACCGTCACACTGGATAACCGCGCAACCTTCGGCTAAAGCGCCGAAGTTAATGAGATAAGAGGTGGTACTAACGTCGCTGGCCTCACGTCATTCACGTCACTTCCGCCTGTGCCGGCTGCCCGGCCTCGGACCACGATTCCCTTCTGAGCGAGCCCTGGAGCCGGGTTGTCCTATGCGGTGACTGCCTCGCTCCAGGTCCCAAAGGCGCGAGTCCGAAGCACCCGGTAGTTCGCGGATCCGAGTCGGTGCCGGCTCAGCTCGAAGAGACTCTGGACGGCGCCTTGCCTTGCACGGACAGAAAGGCGACGAGCGTCTCCAGGGCACCAAGTATCTCTGCTAGCGCGTGCCCCAGCCTGTTCTTCGGAGTGTAACCATAGCCCAAGGTAGCATGAGCAACGACGCCGCGATCCACATCGGCAGCATCGGCATCAACGATAGGAAACCCACTTTCTTGGCAGGTGGCAGCTGGAATGCCCAGTAGAAAGTCTGGTGTAGCATCACGACAAGGGACAGCCCGATCAAATAGCCCACCGGATTCACCTGCCCAGTGATCGGTCCGAGCACGAGGAAGTACCCCACTATGACGGGAGCCATCGAGGACACCAGAAGAAGGCTATAGAATGCCATTGCGGCGACCAGGGGTCTCCTCCACATGTGCCTGGCACCGATGATCGCTTCGATGATGAAAGATCGACGCCATCGTATCTGTTGCTTCATATACTTGGAGAGCGTCTCGGGTACGATCGTCCTCGCCTTGGCAACAGGTACATAAATCGTATCGAGGCTGTCTTGCAGGATCAGATTCGTCAAGCCTCGATTGTCTCCGAAGGTCCGCTTCACGCCCAAGAAGGTCTGGCCCAACCACCGCTTCATGACTCTCCTGAGAACACTCGTGCGGTATGCACTGAATGCTCCAGAGCAGCAGATGACGCTGCGGAAATGACCTTCGAGCGCCCGAAATGCTCTGAACGCAATGAAGTACTGTTGCGTCTGCATTTTTGTCAACCAATTGACTTCATGGTTTTCGACATCCGTGTGTCCACAGACAGCCGCGATCCGCGGAGAGCAAAAGCCCCTCAGGATCTGGCGAAGCGCATCGCGATCGAGCTGAACGTCGCTATCAACCAAGACAGTGACAGTGACCTTCGGCATCGATGTACCTTCATCCCTTCGTCGGTGCTTCCATCGCTATCGCGGATAGTCCCTCTTCCCTTTGTTCTCGACTAGGTCGATGACCTTGAAGCCAAAGTCGGTGGATGCGCGATCGATCCAGTAGCGGGTGTCGTCGGTGCTTCCATCGTTGATCAGGACCACTGTCAACTTCTCGCTTGGATAGTCCTGCTCGGCAAGAGAGCGTGCCGTCGCGTATATCCCCATTGATTCATTCTTGGCAGGAATAAGTACAGCAGGGTTCGTAAAGGTCAGGCTGGAGAAGGGGGGGGTTGTACAATGCAAAGAACACATAGCGGGAGATGATAAGCGCTCCAACTACCGCCCCATATATTGCGAAGACAGGATGGTAGTTGAACACATTGGTTATCCGAACGAAGAGTATGAGGGAGGCAATCGCAGCAAAGAGGATCCAGAAGGCCAGTTGAGATGGGCGTTCTATGCGGAGAAACTTCGATACCCCTCCGAACCGGGTCGGGGCATCTAGCCAGGCGCGCGACGGCCCGGGTGCTAGCGGCGACGCCTGGATCCTAGTCCGAAGACGGGGCATGTTGAAAACCTACCGATCGTGCTGCCGGAAAATACAAGGAAAAGACATTCGCGTAAAACGGCAGCACAAGGCCAGTGGTGCAAGGCACTCTAGCCTGCCAACCTCGGAACCCGTCATGGCTTCCCCTTGCGTAGCCCCGCGTCACTTGTACCTGACAACCTGATTGCGCCGTGCTCGAGAGGTTCGGCTGCCAACGCACCCGGTTGCCCGCCGGTTGAAAGCGCGGTCGGAGAGTGTATGGCATCGCCACGCTTGGTGCCAACGACGATATCCGTGAGGAGTTCAACGCTGGCTCGTCTGGGGTTCAGGAATGACGTCACCGCAGGTGGCAAACCATGACGAGTGCGCCAGCCAGAGACGAGGATCTGCAGCACAGCCATGTGGGTCAAGGAGCCGATGGCCAGCAGCGCCGTCAGCGGGTGTCCCAGCACTGAACCAATGGCGATGACGAGGATTCGAAGATCACGACGCTTGACCTTGTTTACGAGATTATTGGGATACGGACGTTGAAACCGAATCTGGAATTCCTTGGTGACATAGCTCGCCATGAGGAAGCTGGCCGTTGCAGCAAAGCCGGCTGGCCAAACCCAAGCCGCGTCGTGCAGTTGTGAAGCGGCGAATGTCACGGCAAGCCCGATCGCCACGTCAGAATACCGATCCAACACCGTATCGAGCCAGGCGCCTTGTGGACTTTGAAGCAACTTGATCCGCGCGATCTCACCGTCGCACCCATCCACGATAGAGGCGATCTGAATGAGTATCGCTCCGGCGATCCAAAACCACCGGTCCGTGGTGGCCAAACCGACGGCGCCAATCAGCCCCATAAAGAAGGAGAGCAGTGTGATGTGATTGGGTGTCAGCAGCGTTTTCGACAGAGCCACCGAAAGGCGACGGGAGAGCGGGCGGTTTATATATTGGGAGATGAAGCCATCTTCTCCCCCTTTCGCCATGGTCGTGTCGATCCGGTGCACTGCCTCCTGCAATGCTTCCGGAGTGTCCACATCGAGCCAACGCGCACCGGTCACATCGATCGCACGAACCCCACCCTGTGCAACGCATTCTCGGATCCCGTCCGTTAACGAAAACTTGCCCTGCTTGTGCGCTCTCGCCAGCCCCTCGAATAGCCTTGATGAACAGTAAAACAGCCCCGTGTCGCCCGCGTTCCAACCCGTGAGGTCTTTTCCAATCGCTGCGATATACCCTCCGGACACCTCCACTTTCGTGAGATCGGGAGGGTCGAACACCTTGTCGGTATCATGATCGACGGCGAGCGCTACTTCGTCCTGTGTCAGCGGATCAGCCAGCACCTTCCGGATCATCTCCGGGGGTAGCAAGTGATCGACCATGGTCAGGAGAAACGGGCTATCGCCGACCAAAGGAGCAGCAGCGACCGCGGAACAGCCGTTGCCTTGTTCCCAGTTCTCGGCCTCAACAAAAGAGATATGGCACCGTCGTCGTCTTGCAACGCGCTCGAATTCGTGCTGGACAAGCGCTGCATCACACCCAAGAACGATGACAAATCGCTCCATACCGGCCGTGAGCAGTTGTGCTATCGATCTCTCGGCGATCGAAAGACCTCGCAAGCGGACAAGTGGTTTGGGCACGGGCGAACGAGCGCCCCGCAATCGTCTCCCCTTGCCGGCCGCAAGGATCACGGCCAGCGGAGTGGTCGTTTCTGCAGGTGGAACTCTATGCAGCGAGGGCATGGAGAATCTCCTCCCCAAGCTCTCTCGTCGATGCGGCGACGAGGGTCGTGCGATCCTGTAACGATTGGAATGGACCGAGAGCCTCACCGTCGAGACGACAGACGTGTCCACCCGCCTCGGTGACGAGGAATGAAGCCGCGAGAAAACTCTCGGGCGTCAATCGGTTCCTAACGTCGATATGGGCGTCCAGCGCACCTGCCGCTACCAAGCCAAGCGCACGCGATGCACAGCCGTAGGCACGCACGCCCGCACAGCCTTCCAGGGTCGTGGCCAGAGAGCCGCCGGGCGCCCAATGATTCAGCTCGCAGGACAGCACAGCGTCTCGAAGGCAATGCGTCCGCGAAGTGCGTAGTCGCTGGCCGCCCCGATATGCACCCTGGCCTCTTGTCGCCACGATGGGATCACCATCAGAGACGTCACCGACCAGCCCGTAGACGACTCGATCGGTACACAGGGGTGCCTGGCGCGGGAGGACGGCGATCGACAGCGCGGAAAGCGGCAGGCCGCGCGCGTAATTGTCCGAGCCGTCGACGGGATCGACGACGAACCGGTATCCATTCTGTCCGTTGCCGAGCTCGAGCGCTTCGGTTTCCTCCTCCGATACCACGATCCCGCTGTCGTAGTGCTCGGTGAGCCAGCGTCGAACCCATCGGTCCGCAGCGACGTCGAATTGCCTCTGCTGGTCGCCTTTGGCGTTGACGCCAACTATGGCCCCGGGATCGACTCGGGACTGAGACCAGAGACGGTCGAGATGCGCCCGCGACTCGTGGTGGAGCCGTTTCAATAGTTGGAGTATCTCCTGACAGTCTACCGTCAGGCCCTGGAGGCCAGCCGTCTTCATTCCACCTCACCCGTTTTCTTGATCTTCTCGGTCTCAAGCCGCATCTTCTCGACCATATTGAAGAAGCTGGTTTTGCTGCTCGTGTTCCGTGAGTGGGTGCACCTCGCCGGAGATGAACTTCTCCAGCGCGGCAAAGGCCTCGCTGTCCCGCATCTGCTCCGGCGGGTGCTTCATCATGCAGGCTGAGGCAACCTTCAGCGGCCCCCCAATCCTCCGATCGAGCGCTAGCTTGGCGCAGCGGACGGCGTCGATCACCACACCCGCGGAGTTCGGCGAATCCTCGACGGAAAGGCGCGCTTCGAGGTTCATGGGCACGTCACCGAAGCCACGCCATTCAATGCGCAGAAAGCAAACCTTGTTATCGTTCTGCCACGGTACGTAGTCGGAGGGGCCGATGTGGATGTTCTCGTCCGGGAGGCGTTTGTCGAACTGCGACTGTACGGATTCCGTTTTCGAGATCTTCTTGGTCTCAAGCCGCGCCCGCTCGAGCATATTGAGGAAGTCGGTGTTGCCGCCCGTGTTCAGCTGGTAGGTGCGCTCGATTTCCGCGCCCCGGTCGCCGAGCGTGCGCGCGATGATCCGGTGCAGGAGCGTGGCTCCGAACTGGCTCTTGATGTCGTCGCCTACGATCGGTAGCCTCCTCCTTTCGAACTGCTCCGCGAACTCCGTGCTAGAAGCGATGAATACCGGTACGCAGTTGACCATGGCGACACCGGCGTCCAGGCAAGCCATCGCGTAATGGCGCACGGCTTGCTCCGAGCCGACCGGCAAATAGCACACGAGGATCTCGGCGCCGGCTGCGTTGAGCGTCTTGGCAACATCAACCGGCTCCGCGTCGGACAAGCGAAAGGCCCGATCATCCGGGTAGCGCTCCATGTGACCGGCAATGCCGTCCAGCACCGGCGCCATCTGAACGGCGACACTTGTCGAGGGGAGCTCTTTCTGGAAAACGGTCGTACAATTCGGGGGGGCAAAAACAGCCTCGTGAAGGGTCCGCCCCACTTTTCGCCGATCCACATCGAATGCAGCAACGACCTCGACGTCCTTGATTCGGTAGCCACCAAGTTCAGGATGAATGAGCCCGGCGGCTTCTGATAGATCGTGGTGCCGATAGTACTCAAGTCCCTGAACCAGGGAGCTGGCACAGTTGCCAACGCCCGCGATTGCAATCTTGATTTTACTCTTCATGGTTGCTCCTTCTCCTGTGAGGCTGTCGCTTCGGATGTTTGGCTAGAATAGAAGTCTCACGCTCGTGTTGTGAAGGCGGCGCCGTAATAGACAAGAGACGCTCTCGGTCGACCACGGCAACTCCCGCGAACTCCGCTAGTTCGTTGAATCTGGGGACATCGATATTCCCCCGATGGAGTGCACTGGCCGCCAGCGCCGCCAGTCGAGAACAGAGGGCGTCCATCTCATGGGGTGCTGCCTGTAGAGCAAGTTCCCGGTCAGTTGGCGTATGCTTTTCACTCCCCAACATCGTTTCTAGTTGATCGAGTTCCCGGTCTGTCAAAAGTCGGAGGTTTCTCAAACGATGCGCAGCCACGTTGGCGCTCGTGCCGTAGTAGTGAGCCGTGCGTAGGACGTCCGACAATGTGATCGGGTGACGACCCTTGCGCTGGCGACCATCCACCCGACGGCTCTCGCCCGTCTTGTCGCGACCGTCGCCCTCTGAAAACACGGAGAGCACCGTGGGACCAGAGCGTCCGAATGTCTCTTTGCCGAGGCTCTCCACGTATCGACGCAGGCCATTCTGGGGAATCAGAAGGCCGCTTGCGAAAGCGTCGGCCCTCAGCTCCGCAAGATCAAGCGCCACGCCAGAAACGCATACGCGCCATGCCCCTTCGGTATCGAACAAGAAATGGGCAAGTCCGTGTGCGTATCTGAAGCGGCGGTGTTCGAGACTAAGGCTCTCGTCGACCACAACAAGAAGCCCGTGATCCGGTTGAGCGATCGAAATCGAAGTGATTCCGTTAGGCAGAGTTGCCTTGCCGGAACGAACGCCCGACGTCATGAGCAGTTCGTCGACGAAACGGACGGGCCCCTCTCCAAGTGCTAGGCGGCGCCGCTCATCCTCCGCAATGCGATGTCCTTGCCACACTGCTTGCCACGGCGTATTTGCGCGCTCAATTCGGTACAAAGGAAGCGGGTGTGCAAGCGCGTCGATCTCAAGGCTTGCTTCCACATCCGTGAGCGCTCTCGCCATCGCGCACACACGGACGAAGGAATTCGGCCCTTGATCTTCCGCGAGAATAGGATGCGAGTGGCACAGCTCGGCAACGCCTCCCACTTTCTCGTCGTCGGTAGCGCAGGGCAGGAGCTCGCTGGGGCTACAGCCATAGAAGGCAGCTAGCCGGCGCAGATCTTCAGCCTTCAAGGATCGCCGCCCTGTCTCGATCTGGGCAACGGTGGCTCGCGATACACCAAGCTGAGGTGCGATGTCAGCCTGAGTGAAACCGCGTGACGTCCGCGCTTCCTGGAGAACACTGCCGATATCCTTCAGCTTCTCGGCCATATCTGGTTTCTCTGCGACCTCCCAGGGAGTGGAGAAGGCATATTGCTTCCCATAGTAACATCTGGGTTGATGGTCATCAACAATGTTACCTATCCTAACATCCGATCGAGGCCGCGCAGGGTGAGCGATCCAAGACTCCGATTTCTGCTTCGCCCACGCTCCTGAGGAGCCGCGCTTCTAGCAGGCTGCTGAAAAACTCCCGCTGTTCATGTAGCTTGACCCATGCAGCCCCGTGCCAACCGGAAGCATCGACGAGGTGAGCAGATGCGTGGTGAAGACGCGGGTCAAGTGGCAGCGTTCAGCTATATCTCGCCCGAGCAGAGGGTACCGAAGGACCATCCGCTGCGGCGGCTGCTGAAGATCGTCAACAACGTGCTGGAACAGATGTCGCCACTGTTCGCCGGCATGTACTCGCACACGGGGCGGCCGTCGATCCCGCCGGAGAAGCTGTTGCGGGCATTGCTGCTGCAGGTGCTGTATACGATCCGCTCCGAGCGCATGCTGATGGAGCAGCTCGACTACAACCTGCTATTCCGCTGGTTCGTGGGCTTGAACATGGACGATGCGGTGTGGGATGCGACGGTGTTCACCAAGAACCGAGACCGGGTGCTCGGTGGTGAGGTCGCCGAAGTGTTCTTCGAGCAAGTCGTGGAGCAAGCGCGCAGGCGCGGACTGCTATCGGACGAGCACTTCACCGTTGATGGAACGCTGATCGAAGCGTGGGCATCGCACAAGAGCTACCAGCCCAAAGACCCGAGCGGGCGGCAGGATCCACCCAGTGGTGGCGGCCGGAACCCGGACGTCGATTTCCGCAAACAGCGGCGCAAGAGCGATACACACGCCTCGAGAACCGATCCTGACGCCCGCCTGTATAGGAAGAGCAAGGGATCCGAGGCGAAGCTCTGCTACATGGGCCACCTGGTAGTCGACAACCGCCACGGGCTGCCGACCAACGCGATGGTAACGAAGGCTTCAGGCACAGCGGAACGAGATGCGGCAGTGGCGATGGCCGGCGAGATCCCCGGGACAGATCGCGTGACTATGGGTGGCGACAAGAACTACGACACCAAGGAGTGCGTCGGCAAGCTGAGAGATCGGAACGTAACGCCGTATGTGGCGCAGAACGACACCAACAGACGCAGCGCGATCGATGGCCGCACAACGAGGCACGCCGGCTATAAGCAAAGCCAGGTCAAACGCAAGCTCGTCGAGCAGGTCTTCGGCTGGGGAAAGACAGTCGGACTGATCCGCAAGACGAAGCACCGAGGGGTCGACCGCGTCGGCTGGATGTTCGTCTTCACCGCGGCGGCGTTCACCTTGGTGAGAATACGCAATCTCGAGGCGCTGACGTGAAGGCAGTGGGACCCCGGAGTGCCAAACCGGCCCTCGAGGTGACGAGCGAAGGGTCGTTTGCGATCGCCCCCCTTCAACGGTGCGCGCCATGCCTACTCCACGCTGCCGCTCGGGGACCGGATCGACACTCGTGAGCCGTTTTTCAGCAGCCTGTTAGAGGAGAGATCTTTAGAAAAGAGCCAAGCTCACGCGCGGGGGCGCTGGGCGGGGCCGCGTAGAACAAACACCTGGCCCCAGTCGCCGTACGCGAAGCTCTCTTCGGCAGTCCATTCCGCGTGTGCGCCGAGGAAGTCGCCGAACGCGCGACGCTGCCCGCGTTCGTCGTCGCGATCGAAGCAGTTCCAGTCGTCGAACATCAGCACCGAGCCGTCCAGCAGGAGGCCGTCGAGAAACGTCAGCACATTCACGGTCGAGGCGTACAGATCGCAGTCGATGAGCGCCACTGCGACCGCCTTCAGATCGTGGTCGCGCTTGAGCTGCGGCGTCAGTGACCGATCGAAGTAGCCTTCCACGAGAAACGTCCGGTCCCAGTCCACGCCGCCGTCGGCCGAGCTCAGGTTGGCGACGACATGTTCCTTCGAGCAGGCGTACTGACCCTCATAGAATTCGTCGTTCTTCGTGAGATCGGCGGCTTCGATGGGTGGCAGCCCGGCGAACGAGTCGAATCCGAAGAAGCGCATGCTCTCGAGCTGGTGCTGCGCCGCGGTGCGCTGTGCGTGCAGAAAGGCGTAGCCCTTGAAGATGCCGAACTCGCAATAGTCACCGTCGCCGAGCACGCCATTGCTGGCAGCGAGCTCGAATGAGCGTTCCAGCGCGGTCAGGACGGCGCGGTTGGCGGTATCGAAGCCGTGTACGTGGCGGTAGTAGATCCGGTGCGCGACTCGGTTGAGGCCCGTCTTCTGTAGCGCCTTGACGATCAACGGTCGAATGCCCATCACCTGACCCTATCGCGAGATTCGCCCCGGTTTGTGCACGCCTGATGCTACGGGCGGGCACAGGTGATGACTGGCTGGCCAGACGGTTGGTGTGCAGTTGCGTCTGCGTGCGATCGACTGTCTAGAGGAGTCGCTCGCGGCGGTACCACTCGACCGTTCGCCGCAGCCCGGCGCTCAGGTCGTGCTCAGGCGCGAATCCCAACACTCGACGAGCTTTCGAGATGTCGAACGCTCGCGACTTGCGGAAGAAGTCGACGCGGCGCCGGAACAACGGCGGCTGTACGCCGAACGGCGAGCACACCGCCTCGCAGGCGGCGGCCACACCGTACACTGGCCAGAACGGTACGCGTAGCCACGGTGGCTTGACGTCGCACGCGTGGGCGATGCGAGCGACGAGCTCGCCGAGCGACGTGTATTCGGGGCCCAGAAGGAGAAACGTTTCGCCAACCGCCTCCGGGCTCGTGCCGCACAGCAGAATCCCGTCAACGAGGTCGTCGATGTAGGTGAGATGGTAGAGGGGCGAGCCGTCGCCGATCATCAAGAACCGACCACGCGAGATTGCCCGGAAGAGCTTGAGGAAGCGCGTATCTCGAGGGCCGTACATGCCGCCCGGGCGGAAAATCGAAATCGGCAGCCTGTTGTCTCGCATGGCGTCCCGCACGATCTGCTCGGCGGCCAGCTTCGAGGCTTGGTAGGCGTCGCCCGGGCGGAACGGCGCGGTTTCGTCGGCCGGCGGGCTCTCGACGTCGCCGTGCACGCCAATCGTGCTGCAGTGAACGAAGCGTTCGACGTCCGCGTTGATGGCCGCTTCGAGTAGCGACTGCGTGCCGATGGCGTTGACTTCGTGCAGCTCCTGGGCCGACGCTGCGTCACGGAAGCTGGCCGCCACGTGGTAGACGACGCTGGCGTCAGCCATGGCCGCGGCCAGCGAG
The DNA here is from genome assembly GCA_963666215.2 of Acidobacteriota bacterium. Classification (GTDB taxonomy): domain Bacteria; phylum Acidobacteriota; class UBA890; order UBA890; family WLXD01. The sequence continues at coordinate 771,578 of CAXWPL010000005.1, read as the reverse complement.
TTGCTGTCACGCAAGTCGCCAAGCAAGACCTCGGCGCCGGCAGCCACCAGCTCGGCCGCGCGCCGCGACTCTCGAGCCAGCACGCGCACTTGCTGCCCGTCGTGCAGGAGCCTTCGGGCCAGAGCACCGCCCGTGAAGCCGGTGGCGCCGGTGACGAGGATCGGCCGTTTTGCCATAGTTGTCTAGAGCCCGCTGGTGTGGCCGCGCCGGCGAGGTCCGGCCGCGTGAACAGCTCGCGAGGCTCGCATTCCCCACCCGATTTCGCAATCGCGGCGGTTGGCCGAGGACCGCTGGCCGCGCTTGTCCGCTCCTGTCCAGGGAGGACAGTGGGCGCCCTGATGCGGCGCCTTGCGTCCATTGCAGTCGGGGTCCGACCCTCCTAGACTTCGCAGCTGGCCGATCGCCGTGCCGCCGCCAAGCGCGCCGTGCAGCGACGTTCCTGGGCCTGGGAGAAACAGCGAGAACAACATGAACGCAGCTTCACGGGGCGTGCGCAAGCGCGCGGCACGCACTCTGCTGTCCGGCCTGGCCATTCTTCTGATTACGCTCCCTCCAGCGTCGGCTGCCGTCTCCTCTTCCGCCGCCGCCACCCTCACCAGCTCCGCCGCTGCTCTCGGGACGGGTCTCTTCATCAAGAACGGCGATCTGGTTACCGCCACCGGCAAGAGCGACTCGCTTATCCGCTTTCGTCCCAACAAGAGCGGCAAGAACTTCACGGTTGCCAAGCAACCGTTGGGCGTGCGCCTCAAGCCCAAGGGCATCACGCACAGTCGCTTTTGCGAGAAGGTCGCCGTGGCGAACAGCCGCAACGTGGTCGTCTTCGATACGTGGACACACGAGATCACGGTGATCGAGCGCCAGAGCTTCGGCCTTATCGCCGACGTGGAGTACGACATGCAGTGCAACCTCATCATCGCCGACATGGGCAAGTCGGCGGTGGGGCGGTGGCCGCGTGATGGGCACCTGTGGTCGTACTCTCCCGATGGTGTGATCACAGAGCTCGGGCGGGTGAACCACGATTGGGTGAGTCCCGCGTTCCTCGACATGGATGAGTGGGGCACGTTATTCGTCGTCGACAAGGCCGCCGGGCCGCCGATCCCCGGTACGCGCAAGCAGTGGCACTACGACGCGATCTACAAGCTCGGCCCGCCGAACTATCAATTGGCGAAGGCGCGCTACAAGAAGCCGGGCCTCGACGTCACCGCGTTCATGGCGCATCCGAACGGGAGCTTCTATATCGCCAGCGCGTGGGATTTCGTGGTTCTCGACGCCCACACCAACAGAGTGAGGAAGCCCTGCGGTCCCGACGCGCATTTCAGGCGCGTCAGCGGGATCGACATCACGCCGGGACTCGACGTCTTCGCGATTGACGGCTACGACGTCTTCGGACGCACGCGCCTGATCTCGATTGACGGCGGTTGCGCCATCAAGACTCTCAACAACCGCGTGATGTTGCAGGGATCCCAGGGGCTGGCGGCGGGGTTGCCCGCGAGATAGGCTAGCTCCGGCGGCAGACGTGCGCCGCTCGACTCCTGCGTCTACGATCGCTGCCAATGCTTGGCGATGAGGGAGGTGGCGACGGGGTGGAAGCGGGGCGGCGCACGATTGCGGTCGTCACCAGCTCGCGAGCCGACTACGGGCACCTGTACTGGGTGTTGCGCGAGCTCGGTGAGCGTCCCGGAGTCGACCTCCGGCTGATCGCTCTCGGGGCCCATCTGTCGCCCGAGTTCGGTCGGACTCTCGAGCAGATCGAGGCCGACGGTTTCGTCGTTGACGCCGCGATCGAGTGTTTGATCAGCTCCGACAGCGACGTCGGCATGGCCAAGACCATCGGCCTCGCGACGCTGAGCTTGGCCGACACGCTGGGGGCGATGCGTCCCGACCTGCTGCTACTCATCGCCGACCGCTACGAAATGCTGGCGCCCGCTTCGACGGCGCTGGCCTTGCGCATACCGATTGCGCATATCGAGGGCGGCGAGGTCAGCGAGGGTGCGATCGACAACGCGGTGCGCAATGCGTTGACGATGATGAGCCACGTCCACTTCACTCCCACCCGGCAGGCCTCGGCGCGGGTGCTGTTGATGGGCGAAGAGCCCTGGCGAGTTCACCAGGCCGGCGCTCCCTCGCTCGATCATCTGCGCCGCGCCGAGTTGCCGTCGAGTGCAGAGCTGCTGACGCGCCTCGAGCTCGGTTCTCCTGACGGCCTGGGGCTGGACTCGCCGATCGTCGTCGGCTATCACCCGGTAACCTTGGCGCGCGATACCACGGGCGAGGCCGATGCCCTGTACGCGGCGCTCGCGGCGCTCACCGAGCAGGGGCGCCAGCTGCTTTTCTGCTTCCCCAATTCTGACGCTGGTAGCCGGCGACTGATCGAGCGCGCCGCCGCCTTCTGTGACGCCAGCTCGCGCTCGAGGCTCTACGTGAATCTCGACACGCCGACCTACTGGGCCCTGCTGCGGGAGAGCGCGCTGCTACTCGGCAACAGCAGCAGCGGCATCATGGAGGCGGCTTCGCTGGAGCTGCCGGCGGTGAACGTTGGCGCGCGACAGCAAGGCCGAGAGCGTGCCGCGAACGTGATTGACGCGCCGGCGGAAACTGCTCAGATTCTCGCTGCCGTCGATCGAGGGCTGAGCGGCAGGTTCCGGGCGTCGCTGGTGGGGCTGGTGAATCCCTACGGCGATGGCCACGCGGCCGAGCGTATCGCCGATGTGCTGGCGACGGTCGAGATTGGCGAGCGCCTGCTCGTGAAGCGCACGCGGGCGGCACCCCGCCCGGTTACTGCATCATGAACGCGGGGTCGCGGAACAGCTCGGCAGGGAGCTCTTCGTGGACCGCGATTTGCCAGTCGGCGCCGCGGCCCTTGTTCGTGGCGAGCATGATTTTGCCGAACTGCTGCCAATCGGCCCAAGGCCGCGTGAAGCCGGGCTCGTCGTCGGCGCGATCGGCAAAGTAGCTCCACTGCTCGACGAGGCCGGAGTCTTTCGCCACGTAGACGTGGTACCTGTTCTGCGGTGTGTTGCCGACGCTGTCGAAGGTGAGCTTGAGCACCTCCGCCATGCGGTCGTCTTTCATGATCTCGTCGCCGAGGTGCGTCAGGCTGACGCCCGGATCGAGCAGCTTGTAGGGCATGAACATCCAGTAGGAGTCGTTGATCCAGGACCCGTTGCCGCCCTCCAGCGCCTCTCTGAGCTCGGCGGCGTCGGTAATCTCGTTACCGTCGCGCCAGGCGCGGCCCTGCTGAGTGTTGAGGTTCATCAGGATCAACCGTGCAGGCGTCGGCTCGCCCTGGCGGTTTTCGCCAGCGGGGATCTCGATGCGGATGTCGCCGCTCCACTTGTTCCAGTAGTGCTGCCTGCCGCCGAAGAACTGCCAGCTGATGTAGTGGGTTGAATCCCACGCGGCGTGGCCGCCCATCCGCTCCATAACGCTCTCGGCAAGCGCGACGGCCTCTGGCTCACGCTGTGCCGCCGCGTATCCGGTTACTGCGACGGCGTTGAAGTTCACGGCCAACAGCAAGGTGACGATGCTGACTCGTAGTGGCAAGCGCGTCATGGATGATCTGGTCATTGCAGACACCTGTTCGGTGGGCGGTCCAAAGTGTGCGGCGGGTAGGTCGACACGCTACTGCGTACGCCGGCTCGAGGCTAGTACCGCCAGCTTTGGGCGCAGCGCCTGTTTGACCACGCGCTCGAGCTCGTCGGCGATGATGTTGTGTCCCACCGCATGTGGATGGCAGCCGTCGCTCGTGAAATAGAGCGGTGGCTGCGCTTCGAAAGTGGCGGTTCCGTAGATCTCGCGGTACCGCGACAGCTGCTCCGGGTAGAGCTCGCCCGACTCCACCCGGCTGCGGGTGTTGACGAACGCCTTGCGCGCAGAAACAAGAGGCACACCGACCTCACTGGCAACGAACCGAATGGCCGCCTCGTAGGGTGGTTGCGTGCACACCGAGAGCAGGATCGTGTTGGCATCAACAGTCACGCCAGCTTCGATCATGCGCTTGAGGTTGCGCTGGTAATCGATCGTGGGGACCGCCGCAGCCCTCTCGAGAACATTCGTCACATCGGCGCGCAACGGGTCGATGGCGCCAATCAGCAGGCGGCGCAGTAGACGATAGGACCGCAGCCGCAGTAAGGCGAACCGCAGATCGGCCTGCCAGCCGTAGTGGGCTGCCACCAACTCCTCGGCGGGCTGCAGGACGAGGCGGCCGTCGTTGGCGCCGTAGCTGATGATCAGCAGATCGGGCTCCAGGCGGAGCGCGTAGCGCTGCATGACCTCGCGCCCGTGACGGCTGTTGTGACCGGGCATGCCGAGGTTGACGATCTCGATTCGCTCGCCTTGCCAACGCCGCAGGCGTTCGAGCAGAAGCTGTTGGTACGTGTCGGCCTCGTCGACTCCCCACCCGAACGTGCTCGAGTCGCCGAGTGTGACGATGCGCAGCCGATCGTGGGGCTTGGGCTGAAAGTCGTCTCCACGGAAGCCGTCGCTGTTCGGTCGGATCGCGAATTCAACGCCCTTGGCGACGTCGATGCTGTTGAACGGGTTGATCGCCTTGACGTCGAGGTCGGGCTTCAGCTTGTAGGTCAGGTACCGAGCCTCCTCGAAGTGGTGCAGCCAGGCCAGCTCCTCGGCCGCGATCGGGCGGCCCTCGCGTGCGATCTGATCGCGGCTCGTGCTCGCCCAGCTTGCGTCGGCGAGCAGCCAAACCGGAACCGCGATCTGGGCGTTCCGGTTGCGCGCGACGTCGGTCTCGACGCCGGCGAGCCGGACCATCGCCTCGGCCACCACCGCGAAAAGTAGCGGCGCGGCAACGAGCAGAAGCGCTCGCTCAGCCCACACGGGAAACCAACTACGCTCGTTCATACGAGGGCTTGCTGACTCCCAGGCGTGGTGCGGCCATCGACAAACGACGGAAACCACAGAAGTCTGCCATGCTGCCGAGCCAGATGCGGCACAATGACGCGCCGAATCGATTCAAAGAGCACCGACCGCGCCCCTTCCGTGTCTGGCAGAGACGGCGCGATTGCATTTCACTCAGAGCAGCTCGGAATGACCCACCCGACAGCGAGGCGTGCCGCAGTCGTGCTGATTGTCGTTGCCGCGGTCGCGACAGCGGCCTGTTTGCCAGGCACTCCCCAGGCCACGAGGAGCGGCCCACCGGGGTTTCTGGTGGGCATCTGGCACGGCTGGATCGCGCCGCTGTCGCTGGTGCTCGGGTTCCTGAACCCTGGAATTCGGATCTATGAGGCGCGTAATGCCGGTTGGGCCTACGATTGCGGCTTCTACATCGCCATCATCAGTGGCTTTGGTGGGTTCTCCCTCTTCCGTCGCAAGCGGAAGAAGTAGCTTTCTTGCGGACGTTCTGCCGTCGACGCGTATGGGGCGCTATTGGTGAGTAGCGAGAAACCGCCCGAATCGACCTCGCCCGGCGGTGGCCTTGCCCCGGGCCATGGCCGCGATTCGGTCGATACGGGTCCCACCCTGATGGCGATGACGATGCCGCTGGTGGTGTCGTTCGTCATGCGTGCGGCGTTCACGTTCGTCGATACGATCTACGCGGCGACAATCGGTGACGAGGCGGTGGCGGCGATCGGCCTCACCGTGCCGCTCGAGTTCCTGATGATCGCGATTTGGGTCGGGCTGTCGACCGGCCTCACCTCGGCGCTTTCGCGCACGATGGCCTCGCGACAGGGCGACAAGATCGAGCAGTACCTCTCGTGCGCCTGGCGCCTCGCCTGGATTGTTTCTCCAGCGTTCCTTCTGCTGGGCGTAGGTATCTGGTTCGCGGCGCCTCAGTGGACTCTGAGCGACGAGGTGTACGGGATGTTCGTGGTTTACGCCACCGTGATGATCATCGGCTCGGCGTGCACCTCTTTCTGGTCGGTTATCCCGGACTCGATCGTCAAGGCGCACCAGGACACACGTTCGATGATGTGGGCTGGGATCACGTCGAACGTCATCAACATCGTGCTCAACACGGTCTTCCTGTTCGTCTTCCACTGGGGGATCTTCGGCATCGCCCTGTCGACGGTCATCGGACGTGTTGGCGGCCTTGCCTACGCTACGGCGCGCGCGCGGGCTCACGAGTCGGGTCGTATTGCGGCCGGGACGCACAATCTCCCCGGCACCGACCCCGCTCCCTTCGCCACAATCCTGTCGCTGGCCGTGCCCGCCGGGCTGACCTTCGTGTTGACCGCTGTCGAGATGGCGATTATCAATGTGCTGCTCGCCAACATGGGCGACCCCACGGAGTCGATCGCGGCGTACTCGATTTACCACCGGGTGATGCTGTTCGCATACAATCCGATCATCGCGATGTCGGTAGCAATGCTGCCGTTCATGGGGCGGCTGGTGGGTCGCGAGGACTACCGCGGCGTGCGCGCCGGAATTCGGCAGTCACTCCTGCTCTCCGCGGGCTACAGCCTGGTGATTGTTGGCCCGATCCTGTGGCTCATGGGCCCGTGGCTTGCCGAGTCGCTGGCGGAGTCTCCGCTGACCGCAATGTACGCGCGCTTCGCGATTTACCTGGTTCCGTTGGCCTGCCTTGCCGGCACTCCGTCGCTGCTGCTCCGACCTGTGTTCGAGGCCATGGGCATGGGGAAGCCCGGCATGATCATGGCCGCGCTTCGCGCCGCAATCCTCACAGTTCCCGTCTCATGGATCGGCATCCGCATCGGTCGCTCGTTGGGCTATACCGACATCTACGGGCTCGTCGTCGGGCTCCTCGTGGTGAGCATCGTCGCGTCCACCATCTTTGGCCTGTGGCTGCGCTCGGCGCTGCCGAGCCACGACGCACCGGTCGCGCCACCCCCCGATCCGGTCATCGCGGCTACCTAGCGAGACGTGGCGTGCGCGCGGTAGGCCTGAGGGGACGAGCCGATTCTCCGGCGCTCGGTTGGCTCCGACGCGCGTCAACGCAAGGGTCTCAGTCATGAACGCAGACAAGGAATTCCCGCGCACTTTCGTCCCGGAGTCGCTCGATGTTGGCGACTTCGAGGCTGTCCGTCCGCTTCTGGAGCGGCTACTGGCGCGTCCGCTCGACACGGCGAGTGATCTCGAGACCTGGCTGCTCGACGTCAGCGAGCTGCAGGCATGCATGGCCGAGGAGCGCTCGCGGCGCTACATCGCGATGACCCGCGACACTGGCGACGAGATTGCCGAGCGCCGCTACCTCGAGCTTGTCGAGGGCTTCCTACCGAAGGTGAAGCCGCACCTGCACGGTCTCAATCAGACTTACCTCGCGGCGCCTGCACGTCAGCAGCTCCTGGCCGAGGGATCGGGTCGCTACGACGTGCTCGACCGCGAGATCGCCGCCGAGATCGAACTCTACCGCGAGGAGAACATTCCGCTGCAGACGGAGGCCAGTCTGCTCAGTCAGCGGTACCAGAAGGTTTCCGGTTCAATGACGATGCAGTTCCGCGGCCAAGAGCAGACGATGCCGCAGATGGCCAAGCACCTCGAGGAGCAGGATCGTGATCTGCGGCGCGAGGCCTGGACGGCGATTGTCGAGCGGCGGCTCACCGACCGCGACACGTGCGACGAGATCTTCGACGAGCTGATCGCGCTGCGCGCGCGTATTGCCGCCAACGCCGACTGCGCGGGCTACCGCGACTACACCTTCCGCGCTCTGCAGCGTTTCGACTATACGCCCGCCGACTGCTTCGACTTCCACGATGCGGTGGAGCGAACCGTGGTGCCGCTCGCGCGTGAGCTCGCCGAACAGCGCCGACAGACGATGGGCCTCGAAGAGCTGCGCCCCTGGGACATGGCCGCGGACTCACTGGGACGGCCTCCGCTGCGCCCGTTTTCAGAGGGAGCGGAGCTTGCCGACGGCGTGGCCGAGATCTTCGCGCGTCTCGATCCAGAGCTGGCCGCACAGTTCGCTTCGATGCGTACACACGGGGAGCTCGACCTCGAGTCGCGCAAGGGCAAGGCGCCCGGCGGTTACATGTCGACGCTCGAAGAGGTGCGCCGGCCGTTCATTTTCATGAACGCGGCCGGTGTGCATCGCGATGTCGAGACCCTGCTCCACGAGTCGGGGCACGCCTTCCACGCGATTGCGGCGCGCGCTGAGCCCCTGGTTGGCTATCGTCACGCCCCGATCGAGTTCGCGGAGGTCGCCTCGATGACGATGGAGCTGTTCGGAGACGACCATCTCGACGCCTTCTACAGCGACGCCGACGCGGCGCGGGCCAAGCGCAAGCACCTCGAGGGCATCATTCAGCTGCTTCCCTGGGTCGCGCGGATCGACGCTTTTCAGCACTGGATCTACACCCATCCGGATCATTCCCGGGAAGACCGGACCGCTAAGTGGCTGGCGCTCGAGTCTCGGTTCGGAGAGCCCGTCGAGTGGGGCGAGCACACGGCCGCCCGGCAATCATCGTGGCAGCGTCAGCTCCACCTCTTCTGCTATCCGTTCTATTACATCGAGTACGGCATCGCCCAGCTCGGCGCGCTGCAGATCTGGCGCAACGCCAAGCGCGATCACGCGCGCGCACTCGCCGCCTACCGTCGCGCCTTGGCGCTCGGCGGCTCGCGTCGTTTGCCCGAGCTGTTCGCGTCGGCGGAGGCTGTGTTTTCCTTCGACCAGGCCACCGTCGCGCCTCTCATCGATCTGGTCTCAGCCGAATTGATGAAGCTACCGCAATAGCCGAAAATGGGCAGCGGAACGCTCGTGCGCGGCACGGTTGCACCTCTTCCAGGCGGTCAATAGATCGCCTTGTCCACCACCGGGAGACGGACGAGATGAAACGAATGTCGGTGAATCCATGGGACTGGGGACTGCGGGTCAGCATGGACCAAGGCGAGCTTGTGGAGGGCTTGAGCCGCACGCTCCACTGCTCTGGCCAGGTTGCCGTGGAGCCGGATTCGGAGTCGGATCTGGGCTTCAAGGTGCTGCATCCGAACGACATTCGCGGGCAGATGCAGGCCGCGCTCGCCAAATGTTGATGCTGTCCTCGAGGGCGCCGGGATGAGCCGCAGCAATCTACTGTCGTTGAAGTTTTTCGCCACCGACGTCGATGGCTTTCTTGCCAACTACGACGTCTACGCCGAGGGCTCGCTGGTGATGGGCGGCCGGCGGGTCAAGGTACGCAAGCCGCGGGCTCGGAGCGTCGATGGCCAAGAGCTGCCGCTGCCGCACTGGGAGAGGTTCAAGGGAACAGATCCGCTCGAAGAGCGCGCCGTAGAGCAGATCCTGTGCGGCGTCACCACGCGCAAGTACGAGCGCTCGTTAGAGCGGCTCGACGACGGGCGAGCTTCGTCGGGCACGAGTCGCTCGAGCGTGTCGCGGAGGTTCGTAGCGCGCACAGCCAGGCAGGTGCAGCAGTAACTGGCCCAACCACTTCACCGTCGCCTTAGTTCAACGGACGGTGGGACATCCCCCAATGCCGTCCCGAAGCCTATATCTGGTTATCCGCAGTCACCGCAGCACATCGGCAAACACCTGTGGAAACGAAGAGTTGATCTTAGTCCGAATCGTCCTGGAACAGCTCCGAGGCCACCTGCCGGTATGCGTCGCGGAAGGGAATCCCCTGCTTTACCAGTACGTTGACGCGCTCCGTCGCGTAGATCTCGTCCGTGCACGCCTGCTCACACGCGGCCCGATTCACGCCGAGGTTCTCGATGACGTGCGTGATCACCCCCAGCGAGCTCTCGGCGATGCCGAAGCTCTCCATCAGCGGCTTCTTGGTGAGCTGGAGATCCCGGTGGTATCCGGAGATCAGATCGGCGGTCGTGCTCCGGATCCGGAGCTCGTTGGCCGACACCTCGTGGTACCGAGCGCGCAGGATCTCCAGCACGTCAGGGTTGAGCTTCTGGGGCATGATGGAGCTGCCCGTGCAGATCTCCCTGGGTAGCGAGAAGAAGCCGAACTCGTCCATGGTGAACAGCATCAGGTCCGACGCCAGCTTGTTGAGATCGGTCATGACGTTGACGAGGGCGCCCACGACGATGGCCTCGAACTTCCCGCGACTGTTCTGCACGTAGAGCGGGTTTTCCTGGACCCTCGCGAAGCCGAGCTCCTTCGCACTGAGTTGCCGGTCGATATCGAACACGGGAATCCCGTAGCCCGCTCCCGAGCCCAGAGGATTCTGGTCGATGAGGGCGAAAGCCGCCTCCAGCATCCTCTTGTTGTCGTCCATGCTCTCGATGAACGCGCCCAGCCACATGGAGACGGAGGAGGCCATCGCCTTTCGCATGTGGCTGTAGCCGGGGAGGGGGACGTCTCCCTCTTGCTCGACCTTCCCCTCCATGGCGACGACGAGTCCGTCGATCAGCCCGGCCACCGCGGCGAGCCGGTCCTTCACGTACAGCCTGAGTGCGACCGCGACCTGGTCGTTTCGGGATCGCGCCGTGTGGATCTTCTTTCCGAGATCACCGAGCTCCGCGACCAGACGGTTTTCCAGGGCGGTGTGACAGTCCTCCTCGCCGGGCTGGATGAGAAGCTCTCCCTTGTCGGCCGCCGCCTTCAGATCCTCCAGCGCCGCGACGAGACGGGTCGTCTCTTCCGGTCTGAGCACGCCGGCTCTCTCCAGCACATGGGCGTGCACCATGGACGCGACGCAGTCGTACGGGAGCAAAACGCGGTCAAGGTCCCGATCGTCGCCCACCGTGTAGCGCTCGATCTCTTCGTCTAGGTCGTAACCCTTGTTCCAGAGCTTCACTTGTCGACCCGATTCCGCTGCTTCCTCTTCATGATCGCGTGATGAGCCATGAGCCTGATGGCGTTGATCTTGATGAAGCCCGCGGAGTCCGTCTGATCGAAACCGCCCTCGATGTCCATGCTGGAAAGCTCCCGATCGTAGAGCGAGCTTGTGGATTCCCGCCCAAGGACCGTCACGTTCCCCTTGTAGAGCTTCAGCTTCACCGTGCCGTCGATGATCTCCTGGCTCTTGTCGATGGCCGCCATGAGGAAGTCCATCTCCGGGCTGAACCAGAAGCCGTTGTAGATCAGCTCGCTGAGCTTGGCCGTGAGCGTGTCGCGAAGCCGGCGCACCTCGCGGTCCATGGCGATGCCCTCGATGTCCAGGTGGGCAATGTGGAGGATCGTGCCACCGGGAGTCTCGTAGATGCCCCGCGACTTGACCCCCACAAATCGGTTCTCCACGAGGTCGAGACGGCCGATGCCGTTCTCGCTGCCGAGCCGGTTGAGATACTCGAACAGGGCGAGCGGGGCCTCCACCGTCGTACCGTCATCGAGGTTGGCGACCCGCACCGGAATGCCGTCCCGGAACGTTATGGCAATCCGCGTGGGACTGTCGGGAGCGACCTCGGGAGCCTTGGTCCTGGAGAAGATCTCCTCTCCCACCTCGTGAGCCGGGTCCTCGAGAATGCCCGACTCGTGGCTGATGTGGAGCAGGTTGTCGTCCTCGCTATAGGGCATCTCCCGTGACGCCGTCACCGGGATGCCGTGCTCTTCCGCGTACGCCAGAAGCTCGGGACGTCCCTTGAACCGTCCCAAGAAAGCCCTGTCCTTCCACGGCGAGATCACGCGGATGGACGGATCGAGCGCGTAGTAGGCCAGCTCGAAGCGAACCTGATCGTTCCCCTTTCCGGTCGCTCCGTGGGAGACGTACTCCGCCTGCTCCTCGTGTGCGATCTCGATCTGGCGCTTCGCGATCAGCGGCCGGGCGAGAGCCGTTCCCAGCAGGTAGCTCCCCTCGTAGATAGCGTTGGCCTTGAACGCAGGGAAGATGTAGTCGGTGACGAACTCCTCCCTCAAATCCTCCACGTACACCTTCGAGGCGCCCGTCGCCATCGCCTTCTCGCGGACGCGATCGAAGTCCTCTTCCTGCCCCACGTCCGCGATGTACGCGATCAGCTCATACCCCTGCCTCGCGAGCCACTTCAAGATGACCGATGTGTCGAGCCCGCCGCTGTACGCGAGCACGACCTTTCCCTGTGCCACATCCACGATCGATTACCTCCCAAGAACGCGTCGCTGGAGAGAAAGGAGCGTATCAAACGCCGGCTGGCTTGCGGGTACTGTCAAGTCAAGTCGACTGTGCGCAGCTGAGGCCTCCTGGCGGGACGTGAAACGCCCGCAGGACAAGGGACTTGGGGTTCAGAGTGTTACGGACGTGATCGTCACCGGACAACGACGGGTTACCGCGGCACTGATCGAATCGTTCGAGTCTGCCGGATCTGGGGGGCGTCGCTCCGCCTGCTGCAGGTTCAGGGACGTGCTCCGTGGGCGGTGAACCTCGAAGCTGCCGGCAGGGCCGGCGTGCCGGTGTCGTTCATGCCGCATCGGGGTGCGACCGCGGTGGCCGAGCATACGCTGGCGTTGGTGTTGGGTCTGGTTCGCAGATTGGTGCCCGGTCATCTGCAATGCGCCGCCGGCGCCTACCGCGAGCTGGGGATCGAGCCTGTAGCGACCGACGAACGAACCATCGCTTTCAACTGGATGCGCTTCGACGGCGTGCGGCAACTGCATGGCAGGACCATCGGTCTGGTCGGACTGGGAGACATCGGGCTCGAGGTTGCTCGGCGGGCGCTAACGGAGGCGAGTGGGCGCTCCTCTTCTGCTGCATCTTCTTGTTCCTCTCGTTCAATGATGGCGGCGAGTGGAGCGTCGACCAGTGAAGAAGAGCTAGAAAAGGAGGCCCGCGGCGCGGAAGCTGAGCCTATGGCGCGGTACTCAGTCGGCCAGGAACGCGGCGCGAAAGCCCGCGAGTCGCCGGCACGACGGCGGCTTCGTTTACCATGGCGCCATGCCCACCGATGCTGTAGCGCCCGCGTGGATCGAAACCGTCTCGAAGGAAGAGGCGGAGGGCGATCTCCGCGAGCTGTACGAGCGCGTGTCCGACCCTGAGAGCGGCGCGCTCGACAACATCATGAGGGTGCATTCGCTGCACCCGCGTGGTTTGCGGGCGCACTACGAGCTCTATCGCGCAGCCATGCGCGGCACGCGAGGGCTGCGTGCCGTTGATCGGGAGTTGATTGCGCTGGCAGTAAGCGAGTTGAACGCGTGCCACTACTGAGTAGCGCATCACCGGCGCGGACTGCGCCGGCTGTGGCGAGACGACCCTGTGTTGCTCGAGGCGGTCGAGAGCGACTGGAAAATCGCCAACGTGGACTCTCGTCGTCGGGCGATGCTGACCTATGCGGCGAAGCTCACTCAGACACCTTCGGGTATGAGTCGCACCGACGCCGACGCGCTTCGAGCCGTCGGCTTCGAGGACGCCGATATCCTCGCGATTACCGAGGTGACGTCGTACTACGCCTACGCAAATCGGATCGCCGACGGGTTGGGGGTGGCGATTGAGTCCTGAGCGTCCGCAGGGCGCTGGCCCCGCGCATGAAGCGCATCTCGGCCATGACGCGGACGGTGGCGCGCAGGGCAGTATCGCCGCATGGCACCGGACAGACGACCGTGAGCTCGCTGTGACGCCGATCTTCACGCTGCGTCAACACACGGCCGTTTCGCCTGGCCGACCGGACGCGCCAGCGAATTTCGTTTACCTCGATTCGCCCGATTGGGTGAACGTGATTGCGGTTACCGATGACGAACATGTCGTGCTGATCGAGCAATTTCGACACGGCAGCGGCGAGGTCACGCTCGAGATCCCGGGCGGCATGGTGGATCCGGGTGAGGCCCCGCTCGAGGCCGGGCTCCGGGAACTACGCGAAGAGACCGGCTTTGCCGGCGGAGATGCGCAGTTGATCGGTTCGGTTACTCCCAACCCCGCAATCCTGAACAATCGTTGCTACACCGTGCTGGTACGGGGAACGGTCGTCGTTGGTGAGCCGGCGCTCGACGGCAACGAGGAGATTGCGACGCGTTTGGTGCCGCTCGCGAGGGTCGGGCGCCTGATTTCCGCGGGCGAGATCCATCACGCGCTTGTGGTCGCGGCCTTCCAGCATCTGTGGCTGCTCGAGGCCGGGTGAATTCATGCAGAGACCTGCGTCCAGAAGGCCTGTAGGTGGTGCGCGCGCGTCCATCTCGTCCGCGGGCCGATGTGCGCCGGTGAGCGCACTCTCCTCGCACCGCTCGGTCCGGTCAGCAGCAGTCTTGGTGGCAGCGATGGGTGCGCTTGCGACCCTGGCTTGTAGATCTGGCGAGTCGACCTCGGGCGCCGCTGATGACAACCAGCGTTTGAGCCTGCGATGGGTGGCCGAGGCGTCACTCAACGAGCATCTGCCCGAAGGGATCGAGGTCTTCGCGGCCGCCGATCTCAGCATTCCGCTGCGCGCGTGGTACGTCCGCGTGAGCGAGGCCGCCGACGGCATTACGACGCGTGTGGCCGCGTCGGTTGATGCCGACGGCACCGAGACGGCCAGCGACTTCTCGCGCCGCACATCGGCGCGCGTGGTCGTTAATGGTGGCTATTTCCGTATGGACACCGACCCGAGCAGCCATATCGGTCTGCTGAAGGTCGGCGGTCGGCTGATCGAACCAGCCATCGACTCGGTGATTCGCGCTGACGTTCGCTACTTCACGGCTCGCGCGGCGCTCGGTCTTCGCGCTGATGGCGGCGTCGATATCGCTTGGGTCGGAAGTCGCGATGGCGTGCTCTATGAGCTCGTCGAGCCGCTGGCCAACGCCGCCGAGCAGCCGATCGAATCTATCGATCTCGCGGGGCTGCCGGAGTGGAACGTTCGCGACGCGGTTGCCGCGGGCCCGTCGCTGCTCACCGACGGGCAGGTTCGTATCACCACCGATGAGGAGGTTTTCTTCGGCTCGACGATTCCCCAGGCCCATCCGCGGACCGCGGTGGGGACTACGACCGCTGGTGAGCTTATCCTGCTGGTTGTCGACGGGCGGCAGCGCGAGAGTCGCGGGCTCGACCTGGTGGAGTTGGCCGGTGTGATGCAGGATCTCGGATGCGTCGAAGCCCTCAACCTCGATGGCGGCGGGTCGTCGACGCTGGTTGTCGACGGCGTTCTGATCAATCGACCCACGGGCGGCATCGAGGAGCGCGAGATCGTCTCGGCCCTTACTGTGTTCGCCGAATGACGGATCTGGCGAGAGAGAGCATGCCCCGAAGCAGCCGCATCCCTTCAGGTGGTCAGCCGAGCCGGGGCCGCTACCGGGCCTCCGGTCGCGACCCTTTGATTGTCGAGCCCACAGCGCCTGACGCCCACCACGGAGCGGCCGCGCTTGCGATGGCCGTGCTGATGGGGGTGTTCGCCTGTGCGCCAGCCGACCAACCGACTCAGATCGAGGTCGGCGAGGCCGACGTCGAAGCGGTCGCGCGCGGTATCCATGGGCGCGCCCTGACGCTCGACACGCACGACGACATCCCGTTCAACTTCGCAACTCCCGAGGTCGACCCCGGGGTGCGGGGCGACAGGCAGGTCGACCTGCCGAAGATGCGCGACGGCGGCCTCGACGTCGCCTTTTTCGTGGTTTACGTCGGCCAAGGCGAGAACACCCCGGCAGGCTACGCCAGCGCCTACCAGCAGGCGATCACCAAGTTTGAAGCGATCCACCGACTGACCGACGAGATGTACCCCGATCAGATCGAGCTGGCGCACAGCGCCGATGATGTCGAGCGCATCGTCGAGTCCGGCAAGCTGGTCGCCGCAATCGGGATCGAGAACGGCTGGCCCGTCGGGAACGATCTCGCCAACCTGGCTGAGTTTCACCGGCTCGGCGGGCGCTACATCACGCTGGCTCACAACGGCCACAACCAGATCGCCGATTCGGCCAACCCCAGCGGTGACGAGCCCGCAGAGCTTCACGGCGGTATCAGTGACTTCGGCGCCGAGGTGATCGCCGAGATGAATCGACTCGGAATCATGGTCGACGTCTCGCACATCTCGAAGGCGGCGATGCTGGAGGCGGCGCGGCTGTCGGCCGCGCCGGTCATCGCTTCGCATTCGAGTTGCCGTGCCCTCTGCGATGTGGCGCGCAACATGGACGATGAACAGCTGCTGGCGTTGAGGGAAAACGGTGGCGTCATGCAGACGGTCGCCCTGGGTGCCTTCGTGAAACAGACGCCCGAGCGCGAGCGGGCCATCGGCGAGCTGTTGCAACGCGAGATGGGTGTGTCGGGTATGGGTGAGATGTTCGGTCGCATGCGCGGGGTGCCGGACGACGAGCGTGCCGAGCTCGAGCGGCAGATGGAGGCCGCGCGCGCGATGATCCGCGACGAGGTCGATCCGTTGCATCCGGCGCCCGACGTTGCCGACTTTGTGGATCACATCGACCATGCGGTCGATCTGATTGGCGTTCAACACGTCGCCATCTCCTCCGACTTCGACGGTGGCGGCGGCGTGGTGGGTTGGAATGACGCCAGCGAAACGTTCAACGTCACGCACGAGCTGGTGAGGCGCGGCTACACAGAACAGGAGATTGGTATGTTGTGGAGCGGAAATACACTTCGCGTGTGGCGCGAGGTCGAGGCGGTGGCTGCTCGTTTGCAGGCCGGGGACGGGAGCTAGGATGCTGGCGCCGCTCTTCTACGCCCACTCGGGCGTTCGCTATCTCGTGCTGCTATCCGCCGTGGTCGCGATGGTTTTTCTGGTTGTCGGTGCCGCGAAACGTCGGCCTCTCGACGACACCTCGCGCATAATCATGGGCGCATTCACCGGGCTGCTCGACCTGCAGGTCCTGCTCGGCATGCTGCTGCTGACGGCAGTGCCTTTCTACGGGGCATTGGCGGGCCACATCGTCATGATGCTGCTGGCGGCCGTTGTGGCGCACGCTTTCGTGATCGTCAACCGGAAACGGCCCAAGGAACGGCAGAGTCACGCCTTTCTTCTCGTAGGGGTGCTCCTGACGCTGACGTGCGTTGGGCTCGGGGTCGTTGCGATCGGCCGGCCGATCTTCGGCAGCGGTGGTTTGCAGTGAGCGCTCTCGCGGTCATCGTGGAGATCGACCCGGCGTGACGGCTCTGGCCGACCTGAAGCAACGCCTCGAGTGCGTCACCGATCTGGGAGGCGCGCAGGCGGTTCTCGGCTGGGATCAGGAAACCTACATGCCCAGCGGCGGCGTGGAGGCGCGTTCCCACCAGCTCGCCACGCTCGCTCGCCTGGGACACGAGCTTTTCACCGATCCCGAGGTCGGGGACCTGCTGGCCCGGGCCGCCGAAGAGACGGTCGACCTCGACGCCGACTCCGACGACGCTCGCCTGCTATCGGTTGTGCGCCGTGACTACGATCGCGCCACACGGCTCCCGGCCGACCTGGTGGCGGCGCTGACGCGTGTTTCCGCGCAGGCACAACACGCCTGGAAGGACGCTCGCCAGCGGTCGCAGTTCAACCTGTTTGCGCCGCACCTCGAGGAGATTCTGCTTCTGGTGCGCGAAAAAGCCGATGCCTTCGGCTACGACGACGGCGGCTGCCGATACGACGCGTTGCTCGACGAGTACGAGCCCGACATGAAGACGGCGGAGGTGGCGACCATCTTCACCGACCTGCGCAAGGAGCTGGTGCCGATAGTTCACGCAATCGGCGGGCGCCCGTCGCCGAACGCCGCGATACTTCGGCAGACGTTCAACGAGCAGGCGCAGTGGGACTTTGGCCTCTCGGTCATCGGCGACTTCGGCTACGACTTCACCCGTGGTCGTCAGGATCGATCGGCGCACCCGTTCTCCACCAGCTTTTCGGTCAACGACTGTCGGATCACCACGCGAGTCCAGCCTGATTACCTACCCAGCTGCCTGTTCGGCACGCTGCACGAGGCCGGCCACGCGATGTACGAACAGGGCGTCGATCCTGCCCTGGAGCGCACTGTGCTCGCCAGCGGCACGTCGCTCGGCATCCACGAGTCACAATCCCGCCTTTGGGAGAACCTCGTGGGCCGCAGCCGCGGCTTTTGGCAGCACTACTTCGCGCCGCTGCAGTCGGCGTTTCCGCAGCAGCTGGCGACGGTCGAGCTCGAGACGTTCTATCGAGCGATCAACCGCGTCGAGCCTTCGTTGATTCGCGTGGAAGCCGACGAGGTCACCTACAACCTGCACATCATGTTGCGCTTCGAGCTCGAGCGCGCCCTGCTCGACGGAGAGCTTGCGGTGGAGGATCTTCCTGCCGAATGGAACGAGCGCTCAGAGGCCTATCTCGGCCTGCGCCCCGGCAGCGACGCCGAGGGCGCTTTGCAGGACATCCACTGGTCGTTCGGTGCCATCGGGTATTTCCCGACCTACGCGCTCGGCAACCTGATCTCGACGCAGCTTTGGCAAGCCGCCAAGGCCGATCTCGGCGACCTCGACGAGCAGATCGCCCAGGGCTCGTTCGGTGAGCTGCGAGGCTGGCTGCGCGACAAGATTCACCGTCACGGACGCAAGCTCACGGCAACGGAGTTGTTGCAACGTGCCACCGGAGAGGGCCTACGGGCCGACAGCTGGCTGGCCTATGTACGTTCGAAGTTTGGCGAAATCTACGACCTCTGACAGGAGACATCGAGATGATGGCAACACGAGTCAGCACCCCGAGAATCACCGGCAAGATGCAGTTGGCAATCGCCTGGGCCGCGATGGCGGGCGTCGCGCTGGTGTCGACATCCGCGCCGGCATTGGCGCACGGGTCTTCGCGCTCGGGCAGTCAGTCGAGCGCCGAGGAGGCCGCCGAGTCGGCGCTGCTTTCGGCTCGCGACACCCTGCGCATCAATGGCGTTTCGGCTCCTCGCATCTCACCCGACGGCCGCTGGGTGCTCTTTACGCAAACCGAGCGCGACATGGAGTCGGAAGATCTGGGTCGTGTGAGCCAGATCTGGCGCGTACGCGTCGACGGCGAGATGCGCCGCCAGCTCACCCGCGCCGCCAAGGGGGCGTCGTCGCCGCGATGGTTCCCGCAGGGCGATCGGATTGCCTTCAGATCCGATCGTGATGCGGAAGAGGAGCCCAACGATCAGGTCTACGTGCTGTACACCGACGGTGGCGAGGCCTGGGCGGCGACCGATCACGAGGGCGGTGTGCAGTCGTTCTCGATCTCGCCCGACGGGACGAAGATCCTCTACACCGCTCGCGATCCCGAGACCGACGAGGACAAGCGCCGCAAGAAGGAAAAGGACGACGCCGTTGTTGTCGACGAGGATTTCCGCGCCAGCCACATTTGGGTACAGGATCTCGATGAAGCGAGCGCCAGCGGCAAGGGCGAGCCGCGTCGGCTGACCGAGGGCGCCTTCACCGTCACCGACCCTCAGTGGTCGCCCGACTCCACGCGCGTCGCCTACGTTGCGCGCTACAGCAACAACCTCGACGACGGCTGGAACAGCGACATCTTCGTGGCCGACCTGGCGTCGGGCGACAGTCGCAAGCTCTTCGAGAACCCCGGCCCCGACGCGTCGCCGCGCTGGTCTCCCGACGGCTCGACGATCGCCTTTTCGGCCAACCGCAACACCAGCACTACCACCTGGTACAACAAGCTCTACCTGATTCCGGCCGCTGGCGGCCAGCCGGAGATCCTGCTCGAGGACTTCGACCTGAACTTCTCCACGCCGATCTGGGCGCCCGGTGGCCAGGACATCTACTGGTCCACCGGCGACGGCACCAGCATCAATCTACTCTCGGTTCAGGTCGCCACCGGTGAAACGCTCGGCCACGTCCCGCCGGCTGGCGCCAACTCACAGTTCCAGCTCTCCCCGGACGGTGGACGCTGGGTGTGGGTACACGCGTCGCCGAGCTGGCCGGGCGACATCGTCACGGCTCCCGTCACCGACCTGTCCCAGCCGACGCGCCTGACCGACGCCAACGCATGGATACGCAACGAGGGCCTGCGGCTTGCCGACGTCGAGGCCATCACCTGGACCAACAGCGAGGGGCAGGCGATCGAGGGGGTCCTGCACAAGCCGGCCGGCTTTACCGAGGGCGTGCGCTATCCGCTCATCGTCAACCCGCATGGCGGTCCGAGCGGCGCGGTGTTGACGTCGTTCAACGCCACCAACCAGTTCCTTTCCGGCAACGGTTTCCTGGTGCTGCAGCCCAACTTTCGCGGTAGCTCGAACTACGGGCAGGAGTTCCTCAACGCCAACCGCAACTACTGGGGCGTGCGCGACTACGACGACATCATGACCGGCGTCGACTACGTCGTGGGCCAAGGCTGGGCCGACGAGGATCGCATGGTGGCGTACGGCTGGAGCTACGGCGGCTACATGACGTTCTGGATGTCCACCCAGACCGACCGCTTCAAGGTCATCTCGCCGGGCGCCGGGCTTTCGAACCTCTATTCCATGTATTCGACCACGGACATCTCGAACTATCTCGGCTGGTTCTTCGGCACTCCCTGGGAGAACGAGGAGATCTACCGCCGTCTGTCACCCATCCGTCACGTCAAGAACGTCACCGCCAAGATCTTGATCATGCACGGCGCCAACGACGCGCGCGTGCCCCCCGAGCAGGCCGTCGAGTTCTATCGGGCGTTGAAGGATTTGGGCAAAGACGTCACGTACGTCTCCTACCCGCGCCAGGGGCACGGCATCGGCGAGCCGAGGCTGCAGATGGACCGTCTGAGGCGCTACCTCTACACCTTCGCCGAGGCCGTCGGCATCGAGCCGATGTCCGAGAAGGCTTTCGAGGCCGAGCAGGCCGAGAAGAAGGAGAAGACGACCAACACGGGTGACGGGCTTCTCGGGGACCCAGCTGAGGTGCGCGAAAGCGCTCGGGAGCGCGGTGAGCTGGACGCCGGGACGTTTGGCGAGCGCTGATCCGGGCCGGCGAGTCGCCGAAGAGCCTGGGAACACGCCTCGGGACCGCCCGGCGGTTCTGCCGAGTTTTGCAGTGTGCCCGCGACTTGATTATGGTGCGCTTCGGCCGGAGTTCGTGCGCGGCCGGCGGTTTCGCCGGCCGCGGCTGTTTCAACCCGCTGGCCAAGGCGCGTTCACGCTGCGGCGATGGCCTTCGCATAGGCCTTCACGTGACGAGACGGTGAGCTGGCGGGGCCCGACGCGAGCAGCCCTGCTGATTGCGATGGGGTGCGCCGGATCGATCTGGGCGCAGGAAGCGCACGCCCCCCTCGATTACACCGACGTCTTGGCCAACGGGCTGGCGCTGCACGTCGCCGTGGTCGGCGAGGGTGAGCTTGTAGTCGTAGTGCCGGGTGGCCCGGGCTTGGAACACACGTACCTGCTGCCGCACTTCATGCGGCTGGCGTCGAGCCACCGGTTGTTGCTGTTCGACCCACGGGCCGTTGGCAGCTCGGCGGGCGATGTTTCCGCCGACGCGTTGAACCTGACGAACCAGGTCGCCGACATCGATGCGCTGCGAGCTGCGCAGGGGGCCGAGCGCATGCACCTGATGGGGCACTCGTTCGGCGCCATCGTCGCGGTTCTCTATGCTCTGGAGCACCCGGGGCGCTTGGCGTCGCTGACGTTGATCTCGCCCTCCGAGCCCGGGCAGCGATTCGCTCAGCTCACGGCCGAGCGTGCGCGCGCCGCGCGAACCACGCAGGACGAGGCCGAGCGCAACCAGCTTCTGGACGCGGTTCGGTTGCAGCCGGGCGACCTGAGCGCGACCGCCGCGCTGCTGGCCGCTAGCTTCCGCAGCACGTTCTTCGATCGTCGCGCGATGGCGAAATTGAATCTCGACTTTCAGCCCTCGACGTTCGCCAACATGGGGGCGTATGGCGCTGCGGTGTTCGCCAAGATCACCGAGGGCGGCGGACTCGACCTGTGGGATCGGCTGGGCGAGGTCGATGCGCCCACGTTGCTGCTGCACGGCGCTCACGATTCGATTCCACTCGAGATGGTTCGGGCGCTCGGCGACGCGATACCCGACGCGCGGGTCGTGGTTCTCGAACGCTCGGGCCACTTTCCCTTCATCGAGGAGCCTGCGGTGGTCTTCGACACCCTCGGTGACTTCATTCGCGAAGCGGCCGAAAAATTGCCATCGCCATCGCTATCGCCGGCGCAATTGCAGTCGGTCGCTGTTCCGCTCGCCGGCTCCTGGAGAGCCGAGCGTTATGTGCTCGCCGACGGCACCGAGCATCCCCTTGTCGGTCGTATCTTCTTTACCGATCGCGACTGGCAGGTGCTGTTCTTTGTTCTCGATGCGGACGGCAACGCGGCACGCGCATCGGGGGAGGGGGGAACCTACGAGCTCGATGGCAACCAGCTGAGCTTTCACCACGAACATCACTTCTCGCAGGGAGAGCCGCTTCCAGGGCTGCCGTTGGCGTTGTTGCGCAAGAGCGTGACGACTCCCGATGAGGCCGCCACGACCCCGGAGGTCGCGCGCGTTGAGCTCGACGGTGATCGGTTGACCATTCATTTCCCGTCGGGCAATCGCATCGATTTCTCGCGCTCGTCGCGGAGCAGCTGAGTGTCGGAAGGGTCAGCGCCGGGCGGAATGGACGACGACCTCTGCATCGGGACGGGCGCAGGCCCAGAGGTCATCGAGGCAAACGGGGTAACGCTCGCCTACTTGATCTGCGCCACCTTGCGGCCGTCGGCTTCTCACTTCGCCACCCCGCCCGAGTGCGAGCAGCAGGTGGGCCTGATGGTCTACGGGCCGGGCGAAGTGGTTGCGCCGCACGTGCACGTAAGCGACGAGCGCCAAGAGCACGGAACGCCGGGAACCTCAGAAGTTCTCGTTGTGCGCGATGGTCGTTGTCGGATCGATATCTACGATGACGGCCGCCGGCTCATCGCCAGTCGCGAGCTTGCGACCGGCGATTGCGCTGTTCTGGTCGCCGGTGGGCACGGCGTGCAGATGCTCGAGGCGACGTCGCTGTTGCTGATTCGTCCCGGACCTTTCCGGGGCCCGGAGCAGAAACAGCGTTTTCAACCCGAAGAACCCGCCTAGCTGTGAGTTCTAGGGAGGTTGGTCACGGACTCACTCCTGGGACCCGAGCCATCGGTGATGTCATGCCGACGCCGTCGGGGGCGAGCCGGGGGCATCGGAGCGACCTGGAAAATACACCTAGTTGTCTAGCCGCCTGCCATAGGGCACCGTCTCGCCGGTCTCGACTGCTCGGGCCATGAGGCCGAGGTAGGCCGACCAGCATCCCATCGACTCGCGGTAGTGGGCATTGTCTTCGGGCCAGCCGACGTGGCGGAAGCGAACGTTGGTGCCGCCAGCGTCGTTGGCCGTGAGCTCGAAGCCGACTCGCGAGCCCAGCCAATCGTCGTGGGCTTCAACGAGCACGAGCTCGAACTCGGCGGCCGGGACGGCGCGGCTAACCTCGGCACGCCAGCAACAGTCGGGCCCGAAGCCAAGCTCGAACTCGGAACCGACGCGCGCCTGGCCGGCGCTGGTGAGGGTCCACCACTGGTCGAGACCGGTTGGCGTGCTGATGGCCGCGAAGATCTCCTCTGGTGAAGCGTTCACCGTCAACTCGTGATGGATGTCAGGCATCGGTCTGTCCTTTCTCTCTGCCCGCGCCGTTGGGGCGCTGTTGTTCGGTTGGCAACTTGGGTTTGGGATAGGCCCCGAGGTAGAGCTTGTAGGCGCGGCTCTCGGCAGCTCCGGAGTGGTACTTGCGGACGAGCCGCGCCACGGCGTCGGTGAGCTCCTCGCCGAACCTGCGACGAGCCTCGGGCGACTCGAACGCCACCTCGCCATCAAGTGTCAGCGTTGGTAGCCGCTTGCCGGCCTCGGCGGCTGCGTCACCCAGCGCGGCGATGTCGACGATTGCCTGCGAGGCGACGGCGATCTGGTACTCGGCGGAGCGCCGGTCGCTCACCCGATCGGGGCTGCTGCCGAGCCTGCCCAGCGCCGCCGTCGAGATGGCGTAGCTGTTGCCGGCGCGCTCGTAGATTCGTTCGCAAACGCTGCCGCGCTTGCGCTCTTCGACGAGCTGGACGAGTCCAACGGCTTCGAGCTCGCGCAGGTGGTAGTTGAGCTTCTGCCGCGGCGCCTCGAGCCGTCGTGCCAGCGTCGTTGCCGAGCCCGGGGCGTCGAGTGCTTCGAGAATCGCGAGCCGAGTCGGGTGCAGGAGCATCTGCGCCCGCTTGGGCTCGGCGATAACGTCAACGCGATCTCTCAAGCGCTCGCCCCAACGGGCGCCACTGCGCGCGCGAAGAGGCGCGCGAGTGTCGCCTCCATGCTGGCGCGGTAGCGCTGAACGCGCTCTTCAGGAGCTCCGTATTGAGCCAGCCACAGCCAGACGTGAGTGACCTGGTGTTCGGGATGGTGGTAGGAATGCGCATGAAAGAAGGCGTTGTTGAGCTCGGGCGAGCTGCCTGCCAATCCCGTCGCCCCCGGCGAGCTCGTGGCCACGAGCTCGAGCGCGGCATTCTCGGCCAGGCGCGCGGAGAACCTGTCGCCGGCCCTCAACGAACCGAGATCACGGTTTGAGCTGAAAGCGATCCCCTCGTCGCCAAGGAGTCGCTTCATGGCCTCGACCGGCGAAAGGCTGGTCGAGACTCGGGCCCAGGCCAGCTGTCGCCGCTCGCCGCGGTGGCACTCGAGATAGAGCTTCAGGCTCTGCAGCTCCACCGGCCAGCCCTGGCTGATGCCGTCGTACTCCTCGTCGAAGTCGGCCTCTGCTCCGAAGCCCGAATGCACCAGGCGAAGGACGGTCTGCCCACCGTCGCCCTCGAGAATGAACTCGACGAACAGTGGCAGCTTGCCACCGGCCGCGTCGCTGTTGTCGTCGACGGCCGAGTCGTGGCGGGCGACGAGTCGTTTCCCAGGCTCCCACACGTCGATCGTCAGCGGCCAGTGGTAGGCCTCGCCCCAGTCCCAGGCCATTCGTCCGCCGACATACGGCTCGACCTCAGCCTCGGCCGAGAACCAGCTGGAGAGTCCTTCGGCGGTGGCGATCGCGCGCCATACCTCTTCACGCGGGGCGGCGAGCTCGAGCTCGATCTCGAAGCGACGGGCGCTGGCAGGTTGAGTCACGTGCATCGGGGATTCCCTTTCTTCGCGCGGATCGAGATATGGGGGGGGGATTACCGAAAAATATTCCTGTCGGTTGGGCCTGTCAAGACCGAAGGGAAAATTTGTCGGACAAGTCGCCAGGAATGCCCTGGATGAAGAGTTCTTCCGCGATTCGCTACGGCTCAGCCTCGGCGATCAGCTAGGGCTGGAGGGCCAAATCGGCTTTGGCGGCGATGTTCCAGCTAGTGCACGCGGCCGAAATTGGCTTTGGCGGCCATCTTCCAGCTAGCGCAAGCGGGCCAAATCGGCTTCCGCGGCGATGTAGCCGAAGGCGGCCCAGCTCGTCCCCTCGACGATGGCCTCGAAGACGTCGAGGGCGCGTGCCGTCTGGCCGTTGACCAGGTACCAGTTGCCCACGCCGTAACCCTGCGTGGCGATGGCGAGCGCCTGATCGGGGTCGTCGACGGCGCGCAGGTCGAGCAGATCATCTGGGGCGATTTCGCCTTTGTACATCAGCAGGCGCCGGTGGTAAGCGTCGTTCTCGACGATCGCGAGGTCGGCGGTGATGGGCTCGAGCAGAGCGGCGGCTTCTCTAGCGGTGTCGCGGCCCAGGCGGCGCAGCGTCATGTACATCCAGTCGCTCGTCGCCACGAGCAGGTCAGAGTTCGTCGATACCTCGAGGCAGCGCCGGTAGGCTGCCAGCGCCTCCTCGAACTCGCCCTTCAGGTAGTGCGCTAGGCCCAAGTGGTACCAGATGTTGAACTGCGTCGTGGAGAGCGGCGTGTTGATGCTGTTCGGGACGCCGTCGGCTTCGATCTCGTCGTCTGTGCTCTCGAGCAACGCGGCGGCTCGCGACAGATCGGCGATGGCATCGTCGAAGCGACGGACCGAGATGTAGCGATGGCCGCGGTGGCGCAGCAACCTGAACGAGTCGGGGTGCTGGTCGAGGCCGGCCGAGTAGATCTCGATGGCTTGGCGATAGCGGCTCAGGTACGCCGTTCGGCGGCCCAGCCAAATGATGTTCTCCTCGGCGCTCGGGTCGGCGTCGTAGTCGGCGCGAGCGGCCGCGAGATTTGCCTCGAGCTGGCTGCGGCGCTGCTCCGAGAGCTGCGGCCGAAACAGCTCGACGCCGAGCAGCGACACGGCCTCCGGCTCACCGCGGTCGCTCGATACGGGTGTTGGTGGCGCAGCGCGGTCGACCGAGCTCGGGGACGCGGGCGTGGCCGTGGTAGCGCAGCCGGCGAGCGACACAACAAGCAGGCCCAGGAGTGCGCGGAGGCCGCGCCTCGGCGTGCTGGAGAGGAGCGTGCGCGGCAGGTTCATGTGGGGCCTCCTCGGCCGATGGTGGAGAGGGGGTCGGGCCGAGCCGTTTGATCGGGCTGATCAGGCTGATCGGGCGTATCGCTCTGATCAGAGATATCGGGATCAGGCTCGACAAGACTGACGAGGGTAGCGCCCCAACTCGAGGCATCGCCAGCGAGCCTGTAGGCGGCGACGTCGTCGCGCCTCTCGAGAGCGGCATGCACGATGCGACGCAGCGTGCCGATTCCTTTGCCGTGGATGATGCGGACCTCGAGAATCCGCCGGCTTCGGCACTCGTCGAGGTAGTCGCCGACGAGCGCGGCGGCGTCGCCGGGCGCGAAGGCGTGCAGATCCAGCGTGCCGTCGATGGGCAGCTCGATCGTCGCTTCGGGGAGCTCCGAGGTGTCCGTGTTGCTCACAGCGCGGGCCGCCACCCCGAAGGGATCTGCGCAGAGATCCTTGTCAATTTGCCGGCGCCCCGTACTAACGAGTTCGCACGAGCCCATCGAGATCGAGACGGCCCTTCTTCGACACTTTGGCCTTGGCACGCTCGCCATCGATCACTGCATGAAGCTCGCTCTTGACCTCGTAGTCCATCCGGCGACGCTCGATCATTGTCCGCAAGCGGTCGGCCACTCGCAGGTTCGAGAAACTGATCTCGACCGGGACCGTCAGCGTGCCGAACGGCTCGAGCTCCATGGGCTCACCGATAAGGCCGCGACCGATGTCCTTGCTGTTGAGCTTCACGCGGTGGACCGAGCCCTCGAGGTAGACCGGTTGCGGGTTCGGGTTGTCGATCTTGACCTCGAAGATGGCCGTCGAGGCGAGGGCGTTGACGTCGGTGATTCGGAGTCCCACGACGGCAACGTCGGGCTTGGTGAGGCCGTGAAAGCCGCCGCAGCCGGTTGCGGCCAGCGAGCCGACGAGCAGCGCGGGTAGAACGGTGCGAGCGAGCTTGCGCATGGGTGCCTCGAAGGGGCGTGGCGGTGGCAGAGGCTGCGGTTGGAGACCGCCGATCGCGGTTCGCTCCAGGATAGTCGCCTGTCACACAAGAGTGCGAGTCGGCGCACGGCGGTTTCTACCCGCGCTGTTGGCGGACTTCTTGGACGTGGTCCGTGGTTAGCCGCCGGCATCGACCGTCTCGACCCCGAACCACGCGGCGGACAGAGACCGCTCTAGCGCTCAGATACGACGCGGCTTGGCTGTGTGGGCGGCGTCGCCGAGGTCTCCCGTCCCGGTGACCATGATATGTTCGGGCGCTTCTTGAGTGGGAGGCGCCCGCGGCCCGGCGGATAGCGATGGAGCACACGCGAATCACAATCATCGACTCGCATACCGAGGGGGAGCCGACGCGCGTCGTCGTGGACGGCGCTCCCGACCTGGGCGGCGGTAGTGCGGCCGACCGTCTCGAACGGTTGCGGCGAGAGCACGACAACTTCCGGTCGTGTGTGGTGAACGAGCCGCGCGGGCACGATGCGATGGTGGGGACGCTCGTGGGCGAGCCGTTGAGCTCCGAGTCGGCGGCGCAGCTGATTTTTTTCAATAACGTCGGCTATCTGGGCATGTGCGTGCACGGCACGATCGGGGCGACGGTGACGCTCGCTCACCTCGGGCGCCTGCAGCTCGGCCGGCATCGTTTCGAGACTCCGGTGGGTGACGTCGCGGTCGAGCTTCACACTGGCGGCGCGGTGTCGGTGGAGAACGTTCGCAGCTACAGGCTGATCGAAAACGTCTCCGTTGCGACCTCACACCATGGGACGGTAAAAGGGGACGTCGCCTACGGTGGCAACTGGTTCTTTCTCGTGAACGAGCCAGAGCAGGTGGTGAGCAGTCGGCGGCTCACCGATCTCACCGCCTTTGCGGTCGACGTTCGGCAGGCGTTGCGGCGTTCCGGCATTCGTGGCGACGAGGGGGCCGAGGTGGATCACGTCGAGATCTTCGGGTTGCCGGAGCGCGACGGCGCCGACAGCAAGAACTTCGTGCTGTGTCCGGGCAATGCGTACGATCGCTCGCCCTGTGGCACGGGCACTGCTGCCAAGATCGCCTGTTTGGCGGCCGACGGGAAGCTCGCCGAAGGGCAGACGTGGCACCAAGAGAGCATCATCGGCAGCCAGTTCGAGGGCTCCTACCGTGTCGTTCCTGACGGCAACGGCGTGATACCGACGCTCACCGGCCGTGCCTGGATCACGGCCGAAGCGACTTTGCTCGTAGGTCGGGAGGATCCCCTCTCCATGGGGATCGCGAGCTGAGCGCCCTCCAGCCGGGGGCGGTTCTACCGCCGCCGGCCCACTCCGCGCGCCGATTCGGGTGCCAGAGCATGGTCGGCGCGCTACGGCGCGTCCTGGTGCGAGCCCCGAGCGCGGCGT
The DNA here is from genome assembly GCA_963666215.2 of Acidobacteriota bacterium. Lineage (GTDB taxonomy): Bacteria > Acidobacteriota > UBA890 > UBA890 > WLXD01. The sequence continues at coordinate 743,209 of CAXWPL010000005.1, read as the reverse complement.
TTGGCGCCGCGGATCCCGAACGCTGGCATTACGCCGGCGCTCCCGACCTGGGACGTGCTCGCGCCGAGCACGCCGCATTCGTGGAGATTGTTGCGAGCGCTGGTTGCGAGGTTATCGAGCACGACACTCACATTGAAGGCGCCGCGGACGCTCAGTTCGTTCACGATCCGGTGATCGTGGGCAATCAAGGCGCGATCCTGCTGCGAATGGGGAAGGCGCTGCGCCGCGGCGAGGAGAATGCGATTGGCGAGGCCCTAGAGGCAGCCGGGGTTCCGATTCACGCCCGCCTGCGCGGCGAAGCCACGGCCGAAGGCGGCGATCTGCTTTGGCTCGATCGCCACACTCTGGCCGTCGGGCAAGGCTTTCGAACGAACGCCGAGGGCTTGCGACAGCTGAGAACGGCGTTCGACGGCACGGACGTCGACCTCGTACCCGTACAGCTGCCGTACGCCAGTGGTGAGGTGGCGTGTCTGCACCTGATGTCGCTGGTGAGCATGGTGGACGACAACCTCGCGGTCGCCTACGAGCCGCTCTTGCCGGTGCCGTTCTGGAGCAAGCTTCGCGATCAGGGCATCCACATCGTGCCGGTGCCCGAAGAAGAGCTCTCTTCGCTCGGGCCCAACGTCCTGGCCCTCTCGCCGCGGCGCTGCGTCATGCTCGCGGGCAATCCGGTAACGCAGCGGCGGCTCGAGGCGGTCGGGTGCGAGGTCCGGACCTACACCGGGGACGAGATCTCGGTGAAGGCGGAGGGCGGCGCCACCTGCCTGACGCGGCCGATTCTCCGCGACTGAAGTCGTCGATTCGCCGCGGCTCGAGCGGTGGTGTTGTGAGCTCAGCGGTAGAGCGGATTGAGCAGGCGATATTCGAGGTAGTGCGGTGCCGCCAGATCGGCCTTGTGCGGCGGTACGAACGGCTCGGCTGCCGCATGTGTCAGTGCAGCACGATAGTGTCGCCCGATGCGACCGGTGGGGTCGCTGACTTCGGCATGGAGCTGGAAGCCCACGAAGTGGAACTGTCCGTCAATGTCGACGCGGACGATGAGCTCACCAAGGAAGCGCTGGAGCTCGTTACGTTGTAGGTCGGGGAGAACGGCGTGCGGGTAGCCCATGCGCAGGTCGATGTAGGTGCGGAGAAGCTCTCGGTACGTGGCTGCGCTGGGCACCGTCTCGGCTCGCGCAAAGCGGTAGAGGGCAGGGAAGGCTAGCTGCATCGTGGCCAGGTCGGCCGGCGGTAGCTCGATCCCGATCTGCGTTGCCAGACTCTCAATGCTCTCGCGAACACGTGCCTCGCGCCGCTGCAGCCAGCTCTCCCGCGTGTCGTCACGGCCCCCGTCTGCGGATTCCGCGGAAATCCGCGGATTCCGCAAGATCCGTTGAGTTCCCCGGACTTGCTGCCCTCGCCGCGGTCTCATTCCCGTCGGTTGCGCTGGCGCCCTCGCCGCGGTCGTTGGCGAGTGAATCGGGACGAGTCGTGTGATCCGCGAACCGCGTCGGGTCGAAATCGACCGGGTCGACCAGGTTGAAGACCAGGCGCAGCGTCTCACTGCCGGCGTCCGCAACGGGTTGGGGACGCGATGCCAGAGCGCCACCAAGGGCCTGCAGAAACACGGCGTGGATCACGGCCGACACCAGGAACGCGTACCGCAGGTCAAACTTCATAGGCCCCATCCTACCGGGTAGCCCTCGTCGTTCGTCAACAACCGCAGCTACCCGCCGAGTGTCATCCTGGAGAGGCCTCGCCGCCGACGACGCCGACCGCTAACCTAGTCGCTATGCGTCGCGCACGTCTCGGAATCGTCCTGTTGCCGCTGCTCACGGCCTGCGGCACGTCGGCTCTCGAAGGCGAGCCTGCGCCTGGCAGCGGCTCGGGGCGACCCTACGAGGAGGGTCGCTCGGTGCGCGCGCGCGCCGCGATGACTGCCGTTCACTTCCCGTTTGATGTACAGGTTTCGCCGGTATCGGGCTCCGCCGGCTGGGATTCAGAGCGGCTCTGGAGTGAGCATATCGACTGGGAGCCGGTTGTCGCCGCCGACCCTTCTTCCGAGCGTGTTTACCAAGCTGTGACGCGCTACGGCGTACCCGCTTGCGAGGGCTGCGCCGATCCTGCGGTGGTGGTGCGGCGGTCGGACGACGGCGGCGCGACCTGGGGTCCTGACGTCTACGTCGACCTTTCTTCCGGGACTCAAGGCGACGCCCAGGTTCGAGTTGCCGAGAACGGCGCGGTTTTTGTCGCTTACCTCCACGACTGGCGACCGGGTGTGGCCGTTGTCAGGTCGACCGACGGTGGTCGCACGTGGAGCTCGCCGGCGTATCCAGCGTTCGACCTCGACTGGTCGGATCGGCCGATCCTGTTCGTTTCGCCTGACGGCCGCGATGTCTACGTGGCTTTCAACGCCAGGCGAAGCTTGATCGCCGCATCACACGATGGCGGGGTGACGTTTCTTCCTCCGGTGCGCACCGATCATGGGCAGCGGTATTGGTTCCACAGCGCGGCGGCGGTGGCCCCCGACGGCACGCTCTACGTGGGCGCCACCGACTTCCGCTCCGACTACAGCGGCGCTTCGCACATCTCGGTGCTGCGCTCGCGGGACCGGGGAGCGAGCTGGCGGGCAACTCGGGTGGACACATCGGCCGAGGCGCCAGGTTGCGAATGGGCAAAGGGTTGCTACTTCGGATACCTGGGCCCCTCGGTTGCCCTGGCGGTCGACGCTGCGGGTACGGTCATGGTGGTCTACCACGCCAGCGAGACGGCCGGTGCGGCGCAGCAGCTGTGGTTCCGCACTTCCACCAACGGTCGCAAATGGAGCCGGGCACAACGTCTTTCGGTTGCCGCGAGCGGGGTCAACAATGCTTTCCCGGCCCTGGCGGCAGGGCAAGAGTCGGGCGACTTTCGGGTGGTCTGGGTCGACGATCGCAAGGCGCCGACCGAGGCCTGGAACGCCTGGTATCGCGAGACCAGCGATGCGGGCAAGCACTGGAGTCGGGCGGTGCGGCTCTCCGACCAGGGCTCGGGCGCACCCTACAAACGGGCCCGCGGTTTCCTGTTTCCGTACGGCGACTACCTCGGCCTCGAGGTCGGGTCGGACGGTCGCAACCACATCGTCTGGGGTGCGGGAGAGAGCTTCGCGGGACAGGGCGGTGCGTGGTTCACCCGCAGCGCGGCGTCGCGGTAGAGGTCTGAAGCCGCCAAATTGCGAGGCCAGCGCGCCGTTTTTGCCAGCCTCCAGCTCGCCAGGGCGGTCCGATTCCCGGACGACTCCTAGCCGTACTTGATGATCATCATGGTGACGTCGTCGTGCTGCGGAGCGCCGGCAGCGAACTCGTGGACGTCGTCGAACACCGCCTTGACCATACGCTCGGCGGATTCGTTCCTATTCGCCACCACCACCCGGGTGAGCCTTTCGTCGCCGAGCTCGTTCTCCTCGGGATCGTTCGCCTCCGTCACTCCGTCAGAAAAAACTACCAGCGTGTCGCCGCGCGCCAGTTGCAGCTCCTGAACCTCGTACGTGCGATCGGGGAAGAGGCCGATCGGTAGCCCGCCGCCCATGAGTGTCGCGGGCTCCGCGGAGCTCAGATGGATCGCCGGGTTGTGGCCGCAGTTGACGTAGCGCACGTGGCCGTCTTCGCTGAGCAGTCCAACAAAAAACGTCGCGTAGCGCTCGGGCGAGGTACGTTTGACGACGAACTGGTTGAGCTGGGCGCAGATCGCCGCGAGATCTTCGCTGGTTGAAGCGGCCGCCAGGAAAGCCGCCTGCAAGGTGCTCATCAACATGGCGGCCGGGAAGCCCTTGCCCGAAACATCACCCACGGCGAAGCCGAGGGCTCCGCTCGGTGCATCGAAGAACTCGTAGTAGTCGCCTCCGACAACGCGTGCCGCCAGGTTCATCGCGTGCACGTCGGCCCACGGCAGGTCGGGGAAATCCGACAGCAGCAGGCTCTGCTGAATTCGGCTGGCGACCTGCAGGTCCTCGTCCAGCCGTCGTTTCTCGAGCGCCTCCTCATAGAGACGGGCGTTGTCGATGGCGATCGCCGCGTGGCCGGTCATCGACTCGAAGACCTGAAGATCCTCGTCGTTGAAGTAGTTGGTGGGCGATCGACGGTCGACGTAGACAACGCCGAGGATGCGCGTCTTGTTGGCGCCGGCCCCCGGGTTGCTCGCGTCGGTTTGGTACGGCTCTAGGTCGTCGTCCTCGATGTCCTGGCCGAAGTGACTCAGGCGCAGCGGAACGCACATCACCGTACGCAACTGCAAGCCCACGATGCTCTGCTGCGCGTTGAAGCGCTCGTCTCCGGCGATATCAGTGAGGATTTGTGCCTCGCCGGTCTCGAACACAGCGCCCACAACGCTCCTGCTGAACTGCGACTCGTTACCCGTGCCCTCTTCACCGCGCCGCACCTCGATGTTGAGCGCGTCTGCGCTCCTGCCGAGGAGCAGGAGCCCGCGCTCGGCTTTGGTGAGAGCCATCACGGCGTCGATCACCTTCTCGAGCACGTCCTTGAGGCGCAGCGACGAGTTGAGTGCCTTGCTGATCTCGAGGAGAGCCGCGACGTTCACCGAGCTGCCACGCGTGTGCGGCGTGCTCGTGACGACACCGGCGGCGGTTACTTTTCCGGTGGTGCCCACCATCATGGTGAACTCGTCGCCGCTGCGGAACGTCATGATGTGGCTCATGGCGCCCCCGAGGCGGATCTTGTCGTTGGGCGCCAGCACGCGGCGGTCGATTCGTTCCTGGTTTACGTACGTACCGTGCGTGCTGCCGAGGTCCTCGATGACGAATTCGTCACCCTCGCGGATGACGCGAGCGTGGTCGCGCGAGATGGTCGGGTCGAGTACCTGGACCCAGGTTCACCGGCATTCGCTGACCGCGCCGGGTGATCGCTTCAGCGCCGCGGACCGCTTTCCTCCTAGCGAGTTTCTCGAGGGTGGTCGTTACGCCAAACCGCCCACTGAATTCCCCGGGCCGATGGCGCCGTGGCGGCGTAGGGCCGTCGACGGCAGCTACCGCTAGCGTTTCCGCGTTGGGGGCTCTCGATCGAGGTGCAGTTGATCCGTGCAGCTATTGCGTGCAACGAATGCGAGCAGCGAATGGTTGAGATTTCGCCGGTGCGGATGAGCATCGAGACCGGCGCGCTCAGCCGGGTAGCGACGGTGCTCGCGCTCGCCGTGCTGTGCAGTGCGGCCGGGGCTCAGAACGGGCAGCCGGCGGGCCAAGCCCAGCCTCCGGTCAACGCGGTGGCGGATGGCGGAAGTGGGTTCATCGACGCGACCGCAGAGGCCGGCATCGCCTTCGAGCACGTCAGCGGTGCTTTCGGCGACAAGTGGATGCCGGAGTCGCTCGGATCGGGTGTTGCGGTGTTCGACGCTGATGGCGATCGATGGCTCGACCTCTTGTTCGTCCAGAGTGGTGCTTGGCCTGGTCACGAGGAGGCCGTCGACAGCGAGCAGCTTGCAGCGACGATGCAGCTGTATCGCAACGACCAAGCGGGCGGCTTCGTCAATATAACCGCCGGCTCGGGGCTCGATGTTTCTCTGTACGGGTTCGGGGCGGCGCCTGCGGACTTCGACAGGGACGGTCGCGTTGATCTCTACGTCACGGCCTACGGCGCCAACCGACTGTTCCGCAACGTCGGCGACGGCGGGGTGGTGCGATTCGAAGACGTCACCGAGGCGATGGGCGTCGACCATCCGGGGTGGGGGACCTCGGCGGCGTGGTTCGATTACGACCGTGACGGCGACCTCGACCTGTACGTCGCGAACTACGTGGTCTGGAGCCCCGATGAGGACATCTGGTGCACGCTCGACGGCAGCAATAAGTCGTACTGCACGCCTGAGTCGTATGTGGGCGAGCCGTCGGCGCTGTACCGCAACGACGGCACGGTATTTGCCGACGTTACCCGGGAGGCGGGTCTGTTCGCTGAGGGTGGCAAGTCGCTTGGCATCGCGGTGGACGACTTCGACGGCGATGGCTGGCCCGATTTGGCTGTGGCGAACGATACGGAGCCCAATTTTCTCTTCGAAAACCAGCGTGACGGCACCTTCTTGGAGGTGGGCTTGCTCTCCGGAGTGGCGTTCGATGCCAACGGCAGGGCACGCGCCGGCATGGGTATCGACAGCGGCGACCTGGCGCGCGAGGGCGAACCGGCGCTGGTGGTGGGCAACTTCAGCAAGGAGATGATCGGCCTCTTTCAGCGTCGTCCCGGGGGTCTGTTCGTGGACGTGGCAGCGCGCTCCGGCGTGGGCCGCAGCAGCTTCTCCGCGCTGACCTTCGGTCTGTTTTTCTTCGACTACGACCTCGATGGATGGCTCGACATCCTGGCCGTCAACGGCCACATCGAACACCGTATCAACGAGGTCGAGGCCAGCATTACCTATCCGCAGCTGCCGCTCCTGTTCCGCAACCTCGGCGCTGAGCCGGCAAGCTCCACACCGCGCCTGGAGGAGGTGGGAACACGCCTCGGCGGGCCGTTCGCTCGCCCCATCGTGGGGCGCGGTGCGGCCTACGGTGACTTCGATCGCGACGGCGATCTCGATGTTGTTGTGACAACCAACGATGGGCCAGCCTACCTGTGGCGCAACACCACGCGCGACGCACGCCCACCATGGACGGCGACGAATTCGCCCCGTGACATCGATCCCGCTGCCGGTCCTTCGGCCTCCGACCCGTCCTCGGCTGTACCGAGCGTGCTGCGAGTGCTGCCGGTGATCGCCCCGGGCCCGTCCCAGGCGCCCGCTGCGCGTCAGGATGGCGTCTGGAGCCCGGCAATCGGGGCTGTTGTGACTCTGGAGACGTCGCGGGGTGTGCAGCGTGGCCGCGTGCGTTCTGGGTCTTCTTACTTGTCGCAGCACGAGAGCACGCTCACGTTCGGTCTCGGCGGCTCCGACGCGCTCACCGAACCGCCGGCACGGGTCGAGAAGCTGAGAATTCTGTGGCCGGATGGCGAGCAGACCGTGGTCGAGGGCACCGAGTTGGCCTCACGGATCGACCACGAGCTGTGGATCAATCGGGCCGGAGAAGTGGTTGAGCCACGAGCTGTGGATCAATCGGGCCGGAGAAGTGGTTGAGAGCGTGCCGCTCGGTCAACCACGTCCCCGCCCGCTGGTCGAACCTCACTAGGCGTCGCTGCGGCGACCGGGGGAGAGTCGGCCGCCTTTGCACTTTGGGCATCTTGCCCACACCGCGACAGCCCCATAGGCTGGGCGAGTCGCTGGCTCTCGGCGCTCCTCGCTTCGCCTTTCCCCTGCCCCTTTCGATAGGTACTCCTGTGGACACCAACAAGACCGGCTCATCGACAGCTCGACGCTCGGGTGGGTCGTGGCTGGGCGGCTTCCTCATTGGCGTCCTGGCTGCCGCAGCCGTTGCCTTCTTGTGGCCGCGGGTGATGGGTGGGACTGCGCCGCAGCCTGTGGCGGCCGGCAGCGGAGCGGCTCCCGCGGCGGCAGCCGACGGCGGCATGCCAGCCGGCCCGCCGCCAGCGCCAGTGGACGTGGTAGCCGCAGTAGAGACCATCGCTGCCGAGCCCGTGCAGCTGCTGGGTACGGTTGCGGCTCGTCGCAACTCCCTGGTCGCCAGCGAAGTGGATGGTCTCGCCGCCGAGCTCCTAGTAGACGAGGGCGACCGCGTGCGAGCCGGACAGGTCCTTGTCAGGTTGCGCTCGACGACGATGCAGATGGAGGTCGCCGCCGCCGTGGCGTCCAAGCAAGAGGCGGTGGCGCGGCTGAGCCGCGCTTCCTCCGACTTCGACCGCCTGGCGAATCTTCTGGAGCGCCGGGCGATCTCGCAGCGCGAGTACGATGAAGCGGTCGCCGACCGCGATGCACTGGAGCAGAGCCTCGCTCGCTACGACGCCGACGCCTCGCGCCTGCAAGATCTTCTGTCTCGAGCGACCGTGCGTGCGCCGTTCGGCGGGCGTGTTACAGCCGTACACGTCGAGCTGGGGGAGTGGGTCGGCACCGGCGACTCCATCGTGTCGTTAGTGGACCTGTCGGAGGTCGAGGTCTCGGTGCAGATCGCCGAGCGTTTTATCAGCGCCGTCGAAGCGGGTTTCCCCGTCGACGTGCGGTTCGATGCGCTGCCCGGTGAGCTCTACGAGGGGATCGTCAGGGCCGTCGTGCCGCAGGCGATCCCTGAGGCAAGGACGTTCCCGGTGCTCGTCCGCGTGCTCAATCCCGGGGAGCGCGTCAAGGGGGGCATGGCCGCGCGAGTGATGGCACAGCTGGGGAGTGCCCAGCCGGCAATGTTGGTGAGCAAGGACGCGCTGGTGCGGCGCGGAGACACCGTTTTCATTTACCGGGTGCGCGGGGCTGAGGGTGTCGGTAGCGCCGGAGCTGTTGAAGAGCTGGCGGTGGAAACCGGGCCGGCGCGCGGCCACTGGCAGATCGTCTATGGCGCCCTGGCGCCCGGCGACCTGATGGTCGTGCGTGGCAACGAGCGCATATTCCCCGGTCAGCCGGTGCGGATCGCGCAGGTTCTGGAGCTCGAGGTGCCAGAAGCCGATCCCGATCGGCCCATCGCCGCCGACCCGCAGACGGCCGCCAGGCAGCAAGAACCGAGCGCTCCGGCCAATCCAGAGGAAGACAATCCATGAAGCTCGTCGAGTCTTCGATTCGCTTCCCGGTGACCGTCACCGTTGGCGTTTTGCTGGTGAGTCTGTTCGGCCTGCTTTCGCTGTTTCGTATCCCGGTACAGCTGATTCCAGATGTGGACGTGCCGCAGGCCATCGTCACCACGATCTGGCCGGGTGCTTCGCCCGAGGAGATCGAAACCGAGATCGTCCAGGAGCAGGAGGACCAGCTCAAGTCGCTCGAGGGCCTCATCGAGATCACCAGCGAGAGCCGTCGCTCGCAGGGTGTAGTCAAGCTGCGCTTCCAAACCGGGACCGACCAGGACGGGCTGCTGCTGCGAGTCAACAACAAGCTCGAGCAGGTGCAGTCGTATCCCGACACCGCGCTCAAGCCCGTGATCACCAGTAAGGACCCTTTCGAGGAGCAGTCGATCGCCTGGCTCACGATCGAGACCCTCGAGGGAGTCGATCTCGATATCGAGCTCGAGAGACAGTTCGCCGAGGAGGTCGTCAAAGCCACGATTGAACGCGTACCTGGCGTCGCCGTGGCCAATGTTCACGGCGGCCGCGAACGTGAGCTGCACGTCACCGTCGACCCGCAGAAGCTGGCCGTTCGCGGGCTGTCGCTGCAGCGCATGGCAGTTGCGCTCGACGCCGAGAATCGCGACATCAGCGCGGGCGACTTCGACGAGGGCAAGCGGCGCTACGTTGTTCGAACCGTGGGCGAGTACACCACACCCGAACATGTCGAGCAGGTGGTGCTTGCCTGGCGCGCCGGCGCGCCGGTGTACGTCGGCGACGTGGCGACCGTCAGCTTGGGCTACGCCGACGCCGAGTCGATCGTTCGTCAGCGCGGGCGGCCCGCATTGGCGATGAACGTTCTGCGTCGAACCGGCTCAAACACACTGGAGGTGACGGCGGGGCTCGAAGATGCGCTGGCGGGGCTGAATGCCGGCGTGCTGAGCGAGCGGGGGATGCGAGCCACGATCAATTTTTCCGAAGCCGACTACATCGAACGTGCGATCGGACTCGTTCAACGCAACATCCTGATTGGTGGCGGGCTCGCCGTGGTCGTGCTGCTGATTTTCTTGCGAAGCATCTCGAGCACGTTCGTCATCGGCCTGGGGATTCCGGTGAGCATCGTAGGGACGTTCCTGGCGATGACCGCGCTGGGTCGCAATATCAACGTCGTGAGTCTCGCCGGACTCGCCTTCGCCGTCGGCATGATCGTCGACGCGTCGATCGTTGTTCTCGAGAACATCTACCGGCACCTGCAGCGCGGCAAGCCGCGCCGCCAGGCCGCCTACGACGGCTCGGTCGAGGTCTGGGGGGCCGTGCTGGCATCGGTGCTCACGACCGTGGCGGTTTTCTTGCCTGTGTTGTTTGTCCAGGAGGAGGCCGGCCAGCTGTTTCGCGACATCGCAGTGGCCGTAAGCGCGGCAGTGCTGATCTCGTTGATCGTCTCAATTACGTTGATTCCGAGCTTGGCCGCGCGTGTGCTTCGCACCAGCAAGGTCCACTCCGCTGACGGCGGGAGCTCGCGCGGGATCGCGGCGTGGGGCGCCGGCATCAATGGTTGGATCGCCGACTCGATCTACTGGCTCACCGGCTCAGCCTCGCTGCGGCTCGGCGTTGTGGTGGCGTTCACGGTAGGTGCGTTGCTGATCTCGTGGTTGCTGATCCCGCAGACGGAGTACCTGCCGACCGGGAATCAGAACTTCGCGTTCGGCATAATGTTGCCGCCGCCTGGCTACAACGTTGATGAGTACGTCGCCATCGGCGAGCTTGCGGAGGCGCAGCTGAGTCCGTATTGGGAGGCCGCCCCCGGTAGCGCTGCCGCCGCGAGGCTCGACGCGCCGCCCATCGAGTACTTCTTCTTCGTTTCCTTCGCCGGAGGCGCGTTCATAGGGGCCATTGGGTATCCGGAGTTCGCCGACCGGACCGGCGAGCTCGTGCCGGTGATCCAGAGGGCTGTCGCCGGTATCCCCGGCACCTTCGCGGTGGTTCAGCAGCCGTCGATCTTTCAACGTGGCGCCGATCCAGGCCGCGCGATTGACGTCGATCTGACGGGTCCGGACTTGGCTCGTCTGCTGCAACTCGGAGCCCGTGTGTTCGGTGCCGTTCGGGCGACGATGCCCGGCGCACAGGCACAGCCGATACCCGGGCTCGATCTGGGCAACCCGGAGATTCGGGTCGTCCCCGATCGTGAGCGCGCCGCTGAGCTCGGCATGACCGCCGCCGACATCGGCTTCGCGCTGAACGCCCTCGTTGATGGAGTGAAGGTCAGCGAGTACCAGCATGAGGGGCGCGCCATCGATCTCATGCTGCGCGGGGTGGCCTCGTATGCGGCACGCAGCCAGGATATTCAGGCGCTCAACATCGCGACTCCTACGGGCCGCGTGGTGAGTATCGGCGATGTCGGGCGGGTGGTCGCGGCTTCGGGGCCGGTGCAGATCAACCACATCGAGCGTCAGCGCGCCGTGAAAATCCGCGTGGTCCCGGCAGCTGACATGCCGCTCGAGACCGCCATGACGCATATCCGCGACAACATCGTGGCGCCGATGAGGGCAGACGGCTCGCTATCGTTGCCCTACGAGGCGCGGCTCGCGGGTACCGCCGATAAGCTGGTCACGGCGCGTCAAGCGCTGCAGTCGAATTTTGTCCTGGCGCTGTTGGTGACCTACCTCCTGATGGCGGCTTTGTTCGAGTCGTTTCTGTACCCGTTCGTGATTCTGTTCTCGGTGCCTTTCGCGGCTGTCGGCGGACTCATGGGGCTGGCGCTGGTGAACGCGTTCGTCGCGCCGCAGTCGCTCGACGTCATCGCGATGCTCGGGTTCGTGATTCTGATCGGCATCGTGGTCAACAACGCCATCCTCATCGTTCACCAAACGCTGAATTACATGCGCGACCGCGATCTGCCGCACCGCGAGGCTCTCCGCGAAGCGGTCTCGGACCGTGTCCGGCCGATCTTCATGAGCACGATGACCTCCGTGATGGGGATGGCACCGCTGGTGCTTGTGACCGGTGCCGGATCGGAGATCTATCGCGGACTCGGAAGCGTTGTCGTTGGTGGGCTGGCGGTGTCGACAATCTTCACGCTGTTTCTCGTGCCCGCGGTTTTCTCGCTGGCAATGGACCTACGCGAGGCCTTCCTGAGACGTCGCGGTGAGGGCTCGCCGGACGAGGCTCTCGCGGGCGCATAACCGGCTTCAACCCGGCGCTTACTCCATGAGCAGCTCACAGACTCCGACCATCGACCGTAACTTGCGGGACGAGCTGGCGGCTCGCGTGGAGTCAGGTGACCCTGTAGTGTCAGAGGCAGATCTTGCCGAGGCTGTTCGGCCGGGCTCGCGATTGAGCGGACGCGCGCTCCTCGAGCTGATCGAGTGTCAGTTTCAAGCGCGACATCTCGACTTGGCGGCCCGCCGGCTCAAGCGCGCCGGCACGGGTTTCTACACGATCGGCAGCGCCGGTCATGAGGGCAATGCCGCGGTTGCGGCGGCGCTGCGGCCCGATGATCCAGCGTTCTTGCACTACCGTTCGGGCGGCTTCTTCGCGGCCCGCGCGCGTCAGCTGGAAGGTCAAACACCGATCTTCGATGTTCTGCTGTCGCTGTGCGCCGCAGCCGACGATCCGATTTCCGGCGGCCGGCACAAGGTGTTCGGTAGTCGTGCGATGTGGATCCTGCCGCAGACGAGCACGATTGCGTCGCATCTGCCCAAGGCGATGGGCATGGCATTCGCGATCGACCGTGGTGGCGTTCTCGGGTTGCCGATGCCGGTGCCGTCGGACGCTATCGTCGTCTGTTCGCTGGGCGACGCGTCGATCAATCATTCAACCAGCGTCGGCGCGATCAACGCTGCACTGTGGGCGTTGCGTCGGGGTTGGCCGATGCCGATTCTGTTCGTCTGTGAAGACAACGGCATCGGAATCTCGGTACAAACGCCGGAGGGGTGGGTCCGAGAGGCGTGGGGAAGCCGGCCTGGACTGAGCTATTTCGAGGCCGATGGCCTCGATCTGGTCGAGACGTTCGAGGTCACCCTGCAGGCGGCCAACGTCTGCCGTTCGCAGCGGGTGCCGGCGTTGCTTCGACTCGACCTCGAGAGGCTTCTTGGTCACGCTGGCAACGACATCGAGCTTTCCTACCGAACGTCGGAGGAGATCAAGGCGACGGAGGCACGCGATCCGCTGCGGCGCTCGTGCGAGATCGCGATCGACTCGGGGGTCGCGTCGGCCGCCTTTTTGCTGCGTTGCTACGAGGAAATCGGTCAGCGCGTGGAGGCGGCCGAGCGCGAAGCCGCGTCGCGGCCTCATCTGCGCAGTGTGTCGGAGATTGTCGAGCCACTCGCACCGCTCAGCGTTGATGCGGTTGCCGCGGAGTCCAGCCGCGGAGACTATCGAGACGAGCGCGAAGCCATGTTCTTCGTCGACCACTCGCCAGGCGAGAGTCGTGCCGCGGTGGGCAGATCACTGCCGGAGCAGCGCGGCCCTGAGCGTCTGGGCAGGCTGATCAACTGGGGCCTTCGCGATCTTCTGGCCAAGTATCCAGAGATGTTGGCCTTCGGGGAGGACGTCGGTCGTCGCGGCGGCGTGTACGGCATCACCGACGAGCTGCAAGCCGCGGCGGGTGATCAACGTGTGTTCGACACTCTGCTCGACGAGCAAAGCATTCTCGGTATGGCGCTGGGCGCCGGCCAGCTGGGCATGCTGCCGGTTCCCGAGATCCAGTATCTCGCCTACCTGCACAACGCAATCGACCAGATCCGCGGCGAGGCCGCGACGCTGCAGTTCTTCTCGAAGGGCCAGTTTCGCAACCCCATGGTCGTGCGGATCGCCTCCTGGGGGTACCAGCGAGGCTTCGGCGGCCATTTCCACAACGACAACGCGATCGCCGCGCTGCGCGACATCCCGGGCGTCATCGTCGCCTGCCCGAGCCGCGGCGACGATGCGGTTGGGATGCTGCGCACCTGCATGGCGCTCGCTCGAGTCGACGGCCGGGTGGTGTTATTTCTGGAGCCGATCGCGCTGTACCTCGTCCGCGACCTGTACGACAGCGGAGACGGTCTATGGATGACCAAGTTCCCCGCGCCCGGAGGGCGTACTGCAGCCGCGCCGTTCTCGAAGGCGCGGGTGTACGAGCCGGGTGGCGTTGGACTCGACGGATCGGAACGCCACGACAGGTCGCCGCCGACGAGCACGTGTGACCTGCTGATTGTCAGCTGGGGCAACGGCCTGTGGCGATCGTTGCGCGCCGCGCGTCGCCTCGAGCGGGACAACGACCTGCGCGTGCGCGTCGTGGATTTGCGCTGGTTGCAACCGCTCGACCTCGAGACCTTGATAACGCAGTCGCGACGCGCCGGATCCGTTTTGGTTGTGGATGAGGGACGTCGAACCGGCGGGCTCAGCGAGGCGGTCGTTACCGCGATCGTCGAGGGACTGAGTCCGCACGACGACCCGGACGATCCGGGCGAGGGTCGTGGCGCGCCTAACCTGGCGCGCGTCTGTGCTGAAGACAGCTTCGTGACACTCGGTCCGTCGTGGGAGCAGCTGCTGCCGTCGGAGGACCGAATCGTCGAGCGCGCCCTGCAGCTCGTCCGCCACCGGTACGCCGCGGCGCCGGCGCGCGCATGAGTCGCACCGAGGAAGCTCCGGATGGACGGCGGCCCGGCGTCGAACGCCCGAATGGATCGACGCGCGAGCGCGTGGTGGTGCTGTGCCCCGGGAGGGGAAGCTATGGAGCCAACGACCTGGGCTCGCTGGCGGCGCTCGACGAACCAGGCACCGGAGCTCTGCGGGAGCTGTCGGACGCTGTGAGTTCTTTCGACAGCCAACGCTCGCACGACGGCAGTCGCTGGCTAGGCGTGCGTGAGCTCGATGGCGCCTGGAACTTCCGCAGCCGCTTCCTGCGCGGTCCGAATATCGCTCCGGTGATTTTTGCGTGCACGGCGCAGGACTATCTGGGGCTCGATCGCGAACGCGTTGATGTTGTCGCCATTGGTGGCAACAGCATGGGCTGGTACACCGCCCTCTGCTGCGCCGGAGTCCTCGACGCCGGCGCCACGATGCGGTTGGTGGCCACGATGGCGGAGGCCACAGAGGATTGTGGCGGAGCGCAGGTTGTTTATCCGACCGTTGGAGAGGATTGGCGCGACGACCCTGAGCGCACGGCCGCGGTGGAGGCTGCTCTCGGTCGGCGAGCGGAGCCTGGCGCTTCCCCCGGTCTTTCGCGAGGCGACTCGATTCGCTTCGGCGGCTTCCGCGTGCTCTGGTCGAGCGCCGAGGGGCGGGCGGCGTTGATCGGCTCGTTGCCCACGGTAACGCTCGGATCGAACGACTATCCGTTGCGACTTGCCGGCAACGCGGCGTTCCACTCGCCGATCATGCACCCGGCGGCTTCTCTCGGGCTGAAGGAGCTGAGCGAGTTGCCCTGGCGCTCGCCCGAGGTGCCTCTCATTGACGGTCGTGGCGTGCAGTGGAGGCCGCGGATCGCCGACCCGGACGAACTCTACGACTACACGCTGTCGACGCAGGTCACCGAGCCGTTCGACTTTACTGCCGTCGTACGAACCGCCATCCGCGAGTATGCTCCAGACCGGTTGGTGTTGCTCGGCCCGGGCGACTCACTCGGCGTGGCGGTCGCACAGGTGCTGATCGAAGAGGGCTGGGTCGGGCTCGATAGCCGCGAGGTGTTCCGGGAGCGGCAGCGGCAGAACCCGTTCGTGATCTCACTCGCGCGGCCCGAGCAGGCGGCGAGGGTGACGAAGGAGGAGTAGCGCGTGCCTGGCATCCCCCCAGAGGATGGCGCCCTCGACGCGGATACGGGCGGTGGCAGCGCTGACATCGAGGAGCAGGTCCGCGGCGATCTGCTCCTGCCGGCCATCGCCGGCGTCCGCTGCCCCGAGTGTTCGCACGACCTTCGCGCCGACGCGACCGTCCACCTGACGGTGCGCGCGGCGGTGGCCCTGGGCGATGTGCAACTGTTCGTGGTGCGCCCCGGCGCACCGCTCGCTGAAACTCTCGACGATGTACGGCGTGGATTGGTTCGCGCGGCTCTTGCGCAAACCGGTGGTAACCGGGCAAGAGCGGCCGCGCTCTTGGGTCTGAAACCCACAACCTTCTATGGCTTGGCACAACGGCTGCAGCTTTGAGACGGGCACTCTTCGGCGTTTTGAAACCGCCGTTCAAATAATTGAATCGCGGCCAGTGTGTGCCGCGAAAAACCAACGCTCGATGTCGATGGGCATCACACCGAGGCCGGCGTAGGCGGCGTTGAGGATCTCGCGCTGATCCTGCCTGCGGAAGCGGATACCAGCCCCGGGGTCCTCGACGCCACCCCAGAGCAACAGGTCGCTGTCGTGCTCGAACATCACCGGCCCGCAGCTGCCGCTGACGCCGTTGAACGTACAGATGTCCTTGCCGTCGAACGGCGGATCGTCGAGGTCGAAGCGCACATAGTTGGTCACATAGAGGTCGAAGAAGCCGTTGCCATCGAGGTCGGCGAACGCGGCAGAATTGCTCCATCGAGCGTCGTCGGCTCGGGCGGCGTCGGTGATGTCGGAGAAGCTGCCGTCGCCATTGTTGCGATACAGCACGTTGGAGCCGAGCTGCGTGACGTAGAGATCCGGCCAGCCGTCGTTGTCGATGTCGCCGGTGGTTGCGCCCGCCGCCCAGCCGGTTGCCGCGACGCCAGCGTCCAGCCCGACCTCCTCGAAGCCTCGCTCGACGCTCTGTCGATAGAGCTCGTCGGGCGGGCGTCGATCGACTCGAAGCCGCGAGCTGCCGTCCTCGTAGTCGACATAGCGTCCGCCATGCCCATTCGGCAGGAAGAGGTCAATGCGTCCGTCGCGATCGAAGTCGATCCAGGCCGCCCCCGTGCCCGGGGTTTCCACCAGGTAGCGCTTCTCGAGTCCTCCGCTGGCGTTGGGCGTGCGCAGACCCAGATCGTGCGCGACGTTGACGAAGGGTCCAACCGGCGCCATCGCGCTCGGAATCCGAGCCTGGGCAGTCCCGCTGGCCTCGGTGATGTGGCCGACCGTCGGCAGGCCCACCAGCAGTACGCCGCAAAACGTGGTGCGTGCGAGTCGCAGGGTTGCTGATCTTGGCGGCGTGGTTTGTCCCTGAGTGCAAGCCATGCGGCTAAAGATAGTCGCGATCGACGCGAATGAAAGCGCGGGGAGAGGCACAACTGGTGATAACAGCAAACGTACGACGGCGGTTCCAGAGGCGAGGACATGCGGAAGCGATGGGAGGAGGTTCGCGCGAGTATCCCCGAGTTGATGCGGCGCACGGAGGTGGTTGAGCGACGCGTAAGACTCACCGCCGCCGCGCTGGTGGTTGGGGCCATTGTCTTGGTCGCGGCGGCGATCGTGCTGGTGGTGGCCGCGGCGCTCGACTCGCGAACCGCAGCAGCTGAGTCGCGGCAACACCCGGCAGCCTCTCCGTCGCCTATCTTCTTGGTACGATCGGACGGGTTCGACGGAAGTGACAGAGCGCGCGGACCGAATGCGGCTAGCGGGGCACGCGCTATCGAGGGAGTGGACCGTGCGGTTAACGCGAATCTACACACGTACAGGTGACGACGGCACGACGCGCTTGGCTCACGGCGAACAGGTGGCGAAGAACTGTTCGCGCGTTGCCGCCTACGGTACCGTCGACGAGCTCAACGCCCAGCTTGGCGTGGCGGCTACCATCGAGCTGTGTCCCGTCTTGCAGCGAGCGGTGCTCCACCTGCAGAATCAGCTGTTCGATTTGGGGGCCGACGTGGCCACTCCACGCGAGGTGAGCGTTGAGTTCGAGGTGCCGCGTATCGAGAACACGCACGTGGCCGAGCTCGAGCGACTGATCGATCGACTCAATGCGGAGCTGCAGCCGCTCGAAAACTTCGTGCTCCCCGGAGGCTCGGCCGGGGCCGCGGCGCTGCATGTTGCTCGTACCGTCTGTCGGCGTGCGGAGCGCGATCTCGTGCTGCTGGCGGCTGAGGCTGACGTCGGCGCCGCGCTGGCGTATCTAAATCGTCTGTCCGACGCCTTGTTCGTGATGGCCCGCTTCGAGAACCAGGCGAGCTCGACACCCGAGCCCCTTTGGCAACCTGGTGACGGCTGTGGCTGGGGCGACGACAGCGGCGGGGCCGGCGAGGGCTCTGGCACCAACTAGCTCGTGCCTGTACCGGCGGCCGCACTTGGACTATAGGATGGTGTATCTCGGGTTTTCCCGTGCGCCTTCCCCCAATGAGCGCCATGCCTTACCGGCCGAGGCTGCTGCATCGAGCCTATTCCTGGATTCGCGGCAAGCATTGGATTCCCTGCCCACTCTGCAAGAAGGGCTTCGGGGAACACGAGTGGCTCGCAGAACACGAGCTGTGGATCACCGAGAGAGACGTGGTGGCCGTGTGTCCGCGCTGCGGTGATGACGCACGGCAGCGCAACCGCGACGCGGGTTACCCGCTCCAGAAGGCGCCAGATCGCGAAGCGGACGTCGACGGATAGCCGGGCCCTACTGGCGTGCTGGTATCGCCACGGAACAGCCGGTGCCGCGTAGCGCCTCGATGGCGCTCGAGCGTTGAGCTTCGCGAACCAGCAGGTAATCGGTATCGAACGTCGAAAGGGCGAAGACGCTGACCCCCGCTTCGGCGAGCGCACCACAAAGGCGCGAAAGAATGCCGACGAGGGCGAAGTCGAGCGTTCCTTCCACGCGCAGTGCTGCGAACGGTCCCTCCACGCGCGCCTCCGTGGGCGCCGCGGCCCAGTCGCACACGAGCGAGACCTCGTCGTCGGTCTTCGTGATCGACCAAAGCGCGCTTGCCGCCGCCAGCGACGCTGGCCACGTTGTCGCCAGGCCTCCTGCCACGCGGCAGACCGCAAACCGACCTGGCAGCACGCGTAGGGCTAGATTCACGTTGCCCAACTTCGCACACCGCTCACGTGCTGCCCGAAGAAAAGCTCGCCCTCAGCGCAGCCGTCTGTAGCCGTAGTACGGGCTTACAACCCTGCGCGGCGCCCCGTAGGTCCCATAGGTCCTGTAGGTCCGATACCTCGTGTTGCCATACCCATAGGAGCCGTACAGGGAGCTGCGGTAGGCGTACGTGCGGTAGGGCGACGGACGGCCCGAGTAGACAGGACTACGCACGCTTGGATAGCGATTGCCGTACGAGTAGCGCGAGTAACCGATTGACGGCCGAGAATAGCGATAGGCGCCATACGAAGATGCCCGAGCATAACCGTATCTCGACCCACCGTATCCGTAGCCGTAGCCGCCGTACGCGTAGCGGTGCGTGCGTCGGGGTGCGAAGCGCTTCTCACCGTACGCTTCGGCCACCGCTGGCATACCGGCGAGCGTCACGAGTGCGGCGAGCGCTGTGAGTGAAACGACGATGGACCTCATGAGCTTCTCCTGACTCTGGACCCCAGGCTCTTGATGTCGGAGCACTGGGCAGCATTCTAGTGCGAGCAACGGCGTCATGCACGGACGGCGGCGGCCAAGTACGGCCAATAGCGGCCGAATGCGACGTCCGCTCGGCGGGCAGCTCCTGTGGCGGCAGGCGGTCGCGGCGTAGGAGCCCGACAGCTACCTGCTAGCCGAGCGGCTAGAATCCGACCATGCTCGAACGCTTGGTGGTGGATGTGAGCGGCCAAGGCCTGCACGAGATCACCGATCAGGTCAGCGCCCTAGTTGTGTTTTCTAAGTAGGTTGTTCACATCGGGGCTCACTTCGCTTGGTCGCCCGGCGTCCTTCTGCGTAATTGACCAGCGCGTGCCTCATCGCTTTCGAGATCGTCGCGAAGAAATGGCCTCGGCTTCGAAAGCGGAAGGCGCGCGTTTTTGCCAGCTTCAGGTACGCCTCATGCACCAGTGCCGTGTCGAGCGTTGGCGCGCCCACCCAGCCGCGCCGGCGCGCCCGAGAGATTCGTTGCAAGCGCGGATAGACGTTGGCGAAAGCCTGGTCCATGGCGGCGTTGTCGCCGGCCTGCGCGGCGTTGAGTAGCCGTGTTAACTCGACTGCCTCATCCATACCGACAATCGCCTCTATCTAGTGGATCTAAAGGACCTTGGGTCGCTCGCCTGGAGCGTCTCCGGGGGCTGAGTCCTGCTTCGGTGCCTGAGGCGGGCTGTCGTGCGTGTGGTCACGGACGCGACTGGACCTGCCCAGTCTGCCGGCCGCGGCGCGACGGCTTTGGTGCGACCAGTAGAGGCGTCCCCGCGGCCCCGCCAGAACCAGCGCTAGCCGGCCCCAGTGGCGCATTACCGTCGGGTGGGCGCGAATCGAGCGCAGGCTATGAAATCGTGCCCGATCGCCGCGCCGCAGTCGTCCAGCTTGGACCGCCGCCACCGCGTGATATTGCCCCAGCAGCTGCCGATCGCGCCCCAGGTGTTCACGATGGCGGTCGAGGATGATCTCCATGCTCGTCAGGACCCTGGCGGATTGTTCTTGGATATCGCGCCCGGTCTCCATGCGGTTGTACACCACGAGAGGCGATTCGATCACCGTAGCCTCGAGGCCAGCCGCGCGACAGGCGTGTGCGAGGCGCAAGACGAGCTCGGTGTTCTCCGAGAAGGTGAGCTCGGCCACGTAGCCGCCAACAGCGTCGAACAGAGAGCGCTCAACGGCGAACGAGCCCGCTACGAAACGAGACGAGATGTCGGCGAACGCGGGTCCCAGAGGTTCTGGGGTAAGTACTCGCTCGCTCGTGACCTCGGAGCCCATCCGGATGAGCTGGATACCGCAACTCACGAAACCTGTTCCCGGCTCGATCGCCTTGTGGAGTGCCTGCAGCCAGCCAGGCTTCACGGAGTCGTCGCTGTCGAGAAACGCCAGAAATCTGCCGCGAGCGGTGTCGGCGCCGGCATTGCGGGCCGCCGACACGCCGGCGTGCTGGCGTCGAAGGGCTCGCAGCCTGGGATGCGCGAGGCGCTCGAGGACATCGGTGGTGCTGTCGGTAGAGCCATCGTCGACGACGATGAGCTCGAAGTCATCGAACGTCTGCGCAAGAACCGACTCCACCGCCCTGGCGAGGACCGCCGCTCGCTGGTAGGTGGGAATGACGACGCTGAAGAACGGCGCTTCGCTCAAGTCAGTCGTCCCCGAGCTTCGTGGCAGGTGCCGCAGGATGAAGCTCCAGTGTCAATTGCCGGGTCCATGTCGGCGGGGTCGCTCCTGTCGCGGCTCACACGCCGCTCAACGCGAGCGGTTCGGCTACCGAACGTACAATCGAGGATTTGCCGAGATCATGATACGCCGACAGAGCGACCGAGCTGTGATGGGTTGCCCTGACGCAGGTCCCGCCGCTGGTTGACCCTCGATCCCGACTCCTTCACTGATGCCGCGGCCTGGTCTCGCCAGGCGCGACGCGAGGGTGGCGAGCGTGCGTCCGATGTCGACTCCTCTTCTGGAATCGGGATCCAGTCAAAATGTCGGCTTCGAGCTCGGCCCAGCGGGTGCCACCATCTCCGGCGGACTGGCAACCCAGCGCTCTCCCTGAAACAATCGACCAGCCTTCCCAGCCCCGATGACGAGCCACGACTGATGTCGCTACAGGAACATCCACGCGCCCGACAAGTCCAGGCGTTGCTGCTCGAGGTGCTGGCACTGCCGGCGGAGGAACGCGGCGCCTTCCTCGACGATCGCTGCGGGGATGATGCGGAGCTGCGCCAGCATGTCGAGGCGCTGCTGGCCAGCTCCGACGAAGCCGCTGGCTACTTCGACGGGCTCGAGGGTTGGGTGGGCCACATTCTCGGCACCGCGGAGGCCCCACAAGGGAACGACTCGCGCTGGGCGGCACGCCAGCCTATCTGTTCGTCGTCCAGATTGTTACCGGAATTCTGCTCGCTTTCTCGCCCACACCCGGCATGGACGTCGAGATCGTCAGCGGCTTCGCCAGCGCGTTCTCTGGGTGCCAGCAGTGTCACGGCTCGACGGTGGCGCTACTGGCCGCCGACGGTGGCGCCAGCATCACCGTCGCGGATCTGCCTCCAGGTGACGACGGATTACCCACAGATCTCGCGGTCGTCGAGCGCATCTCGAGAGACGAAGATGGGCGCCCGCTGTACGACTCGGGAACGTGGCCGAACACAGGAATTGGGCGCCTCAATCTCGACGGATCGCGTGGTTCGTGCACGGCCTGCCACAGTCGCCACGATTTCTCGCCGCGTCGCGCCCGCCAGCCCGAGAACTGCGGAAAGTGTCACCTCGGGCCGGACCACCCGCAAAAGGAAATCTACGAGGAGTCCAAGCACGGCGTGGCCTATCGCGATCTCAGGGATGAGATGAACCTCGACGCCACTGAGTGGGTGCTCGGACGCGACTATTCCGCGGCGCCGACGTGCGCCAGCTGCCACATGTCCGGCAATCTGTGTAACAGAGGTCGCATTACGCACGATCCGGACGAGCGCATCTCGTGGACGAACCGGCCTCCTGTCAGCCGATTGATGGATACGGATGCCGATCACGTCATCGTCACCTCGCTCGACGATCAGGAGCGCCGCGATCGCATCGTTGATACCTGGCAGGACAAGCGCACCCGCATGAAGGAGGTCTGTTCGACGTGCCACACGCCGGACTACGTCAACGCCTTCTACAGCCAGTACGACGACCTCGTTATCCTCTACAACGAGAAGTTCGCCAAGCCCGGGGAGGCAATCATGGCGCGAGGAAATCGAGTGGACATGGTTTTTCCTCTGGTACCACGAGGGCCGGCGCGCTCGCCATGGAGCCTCCATGATAGGCGCCGGACTACACCCATTGGCACGGCATGTTCGAGGTGGCCGAGAGGTTCTATATGGAGCTCATCCCGCAGGCCCGGGAGATTGCCGCTCAGGGCTCGGCCGGTTTCGAGGTTGACCGCGTCATCGACGAGATCCTCGCCCGGCCCGAGCACGCCTGGTTCGAGGCCGGGGCGGAGGGGCAGATGCGGCGCATTCGAGAAGAGATGGAGCGACGCTACGGCCGCACCGAGTAAAGCGCCGCCGCCGCGGGGTGTTCCGGCGGCCTACTTCGCGGCTGCCCACATCGCGCTTGCGATCGCGTTCGCGGTTCTGGCGCTTCAACCACGGATCCTCGCCATGCCCGACGAGAGCACCGGTACGCGCACGGCGTGGGCGCTCGAGATCGGAGTCTTGTTGCTTTTCGTCGGCTTCGTCGCCTGGCCTCCTGCCGCCCCCATCGGCACCGCGGTCGTGCTCTTTACGCTGGCCGGGCTCGCAACAACAACGCTTCGCTTGCGCGACAACTCCCGTCCAGCACCGCGCGGCTTGCGGCGCCCAGATTTCGGCGTGCTGCACGCGCTGCAGTCGGTGGCCTATCTGATTGCCTGTCTTGTGCTCGCGATCTACCTCGTCATTGTGCCGCTCTCCGAGCTCCAGCTGCGTGTGATGACGGTCTACGGCGTCCTCGGGCTGCTGGGCTTTCTCGGTCAGCTGGTCATCGGCGTCCAGATGCGGCTACTGCCGACGGTGGCCTGGATTCAGGGATACGTAGGCTCGGGGTTCGAGGCTCCGCCACTGTCGCAATACGACATGGCAGACCGGCGGCTGCAAGCGATGACGTTCGCTGCCTGGACGCTCGGTGTACCACTACTGGCCGGGGGGGGGGGGGGGGGGGGGCGGGTCCTCGAGGCGCTGTGGACGGTCTCGTTGGCGTCGGCGCTGCTGCTGCTCGCCACGACGGCAAGCGCGATCAACGGAGTCCGTGTGTGGCGGCACGCCTGGTCCCAGCGCGCGCTTTAGAGTGCCGCCGCCAGGCCTCGCCGCTTGCGCTTCATTTCCTTCGCCAGATCGGCCACCGTCATGCGGCCGAGTCGTTTGAGCAGCGACTCACGAAAACGCTTCCAGGTGTCGTGCATCGGGCACGAGACGGTGTCGTTGCACTCGTCGAGCCCGAGGACGCACTCCTTGGTGATGCGGCCGATGTCCTCCACCGCCGCGATCACGTCGAGCACATGAGTCTTGTTCGCCGGCTGTGCTAGTCGAAAGCCGCCGCCTCGCCCTCGTACTGACTTCAGCACTTTCGCGCGAGCCAGATCCTGCAGCACCTTGGCCATGTAGTAGGGAGGAATTCCCTCAGCCTCGGCGATCTCAGTGGCGGAGACTGGCGCCTGCGGATCGTCGTGCCCCGCGATGTGCGTCACCGCGCGAAGGGCGTACTTGGCCGAGTCGGTATAGATCATCGAATTGTCCGTTGGACCTTGCGGCGCCGCGGCACCGTTGCGACGCGGAGCGTCAGTACAGCTAACCGTATCTCATTATCCGCCGATGAGTGCATTTCGCTCGACGAGGAAGTGCCTCAGTTCCCGGCAAGGATACGGAGCTCTGGGTCGGCGACACCGAGTAGGGAAGGGCTCGACGGCCACAACGGGCTCAGCCGATCCCGTCCCCCTGTCAGTCCGCTCGATCCGGGTCAAACAGCAGCGATCCGCTGCTCCTCCATAGCGGCGGTGTACTGGCCGCTGCGCGCCATGCCGTTGCATCGTGCTCGATGCGCGAAGGCGGCCTGAGCAGCCGCGACGTTCTCGGAGTGACCACCCCACGCCTGTAGCGCCGACGCCTGCAGTGCGCGGCCGAAGGAGTAGCTCACCTCCCACGGGTGCGGTGCACTCTTGTTCATCTCGTTGAGGAAGGCTGTGGCGTTGGTTTCTGACAAACCACCCGACAGGAAGACGATTCCAGGAACGGCGCCAGGGACGGTGCGCTTGAGGGTCCGAAGCGTCATCTCCGCCACGCGCTCGGCGCCCGCTTGCTCGGGGCACGTATCGCCAGAAACCACCATGTTCGGCTTCAGAAGACTGCCTTCGAGCTCGACGCGCTGAACATGAAGCTGGTGATAGACCTCGGTGAGTGTGGTCTCGGTGACCTCCGCGCAGCGCTCGATGGTGTGATCGCCGTTCATCAGCACTTCGGGCTCGACGATCGGTACGAATCCCTGCTCTTGACTCAGCGCCGCGTAGCGCGCCAGAGCATGAGCGTTCGCCTCGATGCAGGTGCGGCTCGGGATGCCATCGCCGATCTTGATGACCGCGCGCCACTTGGTGAACCGCGCTCCCTGGGCGTAGTAGGTCTCGAGGCGCTCACGGAGTCCGTCGAGCCCTTCCGTCACCGTCTCGCCGTCAGTGCCCGCGAGAGGCTTGGCACCCTTGTCGACTTTGATGCCGGGGACGACTCCCTGCGCCGTAAGCACCTCGGCGAACGGACGTCCGTCGCTCGCTTTTTGCCCGAGCGTCTCTTCGAACAGGATCACGCCACCGACGTAGGGAGCTGCCGCCGCAGCCGTAAACAGCAGCTCGCGGTAGCTCCGCCGGTTCTCCTCGTTGGACTCGACGCTGATCGAGTCGAAACGCTTCTTGATGGTCGGCGAGCTCTCGTCGGCGGCAAGAACGCCCTTGTTTGGGCCAACGATTTGGTTCGCGATGGATGCCAACGTCATGACGGTTTTCCTTGGTCGTGCGTGCGAGCTGAGTCGGGCGAACTGGGGACCGGAGACGCAGAAGTCTGCCGACCGGAAATGCCGAGTTCCGACATGTTGCGAGACGGTCGCAGGGCTGTCAAATCGATGCTAGGGGCTGGTTTTGCGTTGCATGCGGCTGGTGCGCCCGAGCGTACTCTCGAAGCCGAGAGTGTGTCAGGGGCTCTGGGTGAGCGCGATTCGTGCGGCGCCGTGAAGCGCGGCATCCGGATTCATCAGTACATCTACGGGAATCGTCCTGGCAAGGAACTCGAATCGACCTTTGCCGTTGAAAGCCTCGAGGAAAACAGACTGGAGCAGTAGAGGGAGGATGCGCGGTGGGATGCCGCCCGCGAGATATACCCCGCCTGTTGCGACCAGGCGGAGCGCCAGGTTGCCCGCCGCGGCGCCGAGAATCGAGACGAACAGATTCATCGCTTCCACGCAGCGGTCGCAGGTGCCTTCCATCGCGGCCGTCGCGATCGTTGGCGTGGGGTCGGTCGCTTCGGCGATTTCCAGTGCGGTCGTCTCGGAGAAGCTCGTGGGGGTGGAGCCGTGGTTCGCGGCTCGCTCACTCAGGAAGCGGTAGATCGTCGGTATCGCTACGCCCGAGCAGGCTCGCTCCAAGCTCACGTGGCCGTAGCGAGAGGCCAGGTAGGCCAGTAGCTCGCGCTGCAGCTCGCCATTGGGCGCGAAGTCGGCGTGGCCGCCCTCGGAGCGCAGGGCCATGAACGATCCGCCGCAGCGCACGAGGCCAGCCTCGCCAATTCCGGTGCCGGGCGCCACGATCCCGATCACGCCGCGTGGGTCGCGCTGGCCTCGCTGCAAATTGACGGACGACGGCCGTGCGCCGAGGAGCGACAGCGCGGTCGCCTCGAGATCGTTGATAACGCTGATTGCGCAGCACAGCGCCGCAGCGATCTCGGCGGCGTCGACGTGCCAGGGAAGGTTCGAGCCCCTGGCCACCCCCTCGGTAACGGCGCCGGCGACGGCGATCGCGGCACTCGAGATCGGACGAGAGTCAACGAAGGAGGCCAGCAACGCTTCGGCGCTCGCGAACTCGGCGGTGCGAACGGTGGCCTGGCGGAGGGGCTCGGCGTCGCCGATCTCGGCGCCGCTAGCCCACAGCGCCAGCCGTGTCTTCGATCCGCCGATATCGGCCGCCAGCACCGGTGCGTCAGGCGGGGTCGTAGGTATCGACATGTTGGCGGATTCTACGATGCCGCTCGAAAACGGCCTTGCTCGCGGCATCGCCGCGCCTCGGCGACCTGATTCGTCGTGCAAGTCGCTGTGCGCGGCCCGCTATCGGGAGGTCGCGCGGCCCTTGATAGCGAGACGGCTCAGCCGCATCATCGCCACAATGAACGACCGTCGGACATTCTTCGGCTTGGCACTCGGGCTGCTGTTGATCGCCATCGCTGTCGCGCGGCTCGCCGGCCATAGCCCTGTGGACGATTCCACGCCTGGTGCGGTGCGCGCAGTGCTCGTTGAAGAACCGCTGCCGCCCGGCGACCCTTCGACGGCGATCTCCAGACGATCCTCGCGCTCGGCGGTCGCCCTTGCCGGGCTTCCGCCGAACCTGCTGGAGCGGCTGCGCTCCATGACTCAAGGCGAGTGGGCGCAGGTTCTCACGGTGCACACCGAGGCGGCGGCCATTGAAGCTGACGCCCCAGGCGTGGTGGGCCGCTACTCGATTGTCGGGAGCGAGGCTCGCTTTTCCCCGAGCTACCCACTGGTGGCCGGTATGTCGTATCGCGTGCGGTTCTACCCCCAGCGGCTCGCCGCACTCGGCGGCTCGGCCGCGGTGCCGGTGGCGCAGGAAAACTCGGCGCTGGGGATTGACGAAGTGATCGTCGTCAGCTCGACAACAACCTCGGCCGATGCGGGCGGCACCCATGTCGTGCGTATTTACCCGACTGCGGGGCGGCTGCCGATGAACCTGCTGCGGATGTACGTCAGCTTCTCGGCACCGATGCGGCGTGGACAAGCGAGCGATCACGTGCGGGTAGTCGACGAGAGCACCGGCAGGGCCGTGGCCGACGCCTTCGTCGAGATCGACACCGAGCTGTGGAACGCGGAGCAAACGCGGCTCACGGTGCTGTTCGACCCGGGGCGCATCAAGCGTGGGCTGGTGCCGCACAACGAGCTGGGGCCGCCTCTCCGGGCAGGCCAGTCCTATCGGCTCGAGGTGGATGCCGACTTCTTGGACGCCAACAGAGAGCCGCTGCGCGAGGGGTTCACCAAGAGCTTCGACGTGATCGACTCGGACTATTCGGTGCCGAGCGTCGCCGAATGGCGGATCCGTCCACCGGCTGCCGGAGGTTTCGGCGCCGTTGTTCTGGAGCTCGACGAAGGACTCGACAGCGCCCTGATGCTGCGCCTCTTGAGTGTTCAGACCCACGCCGGCGATCGAGTCCGCGGGATAGCCGAGCTCGGTCCCGACGAGCGCAGCTGGAGCTTCCGACCGGACTCTCCGTGGCAGGTGGGCGAGTTCGCGATCAGCGCTCCGCGCGTTATCGAGGATCTCGCCGGCAACAACCTGAGCAACCCGTTCGATCTCGACTTGACCGAGCACCCTCAGCGGCTCGACGAGAGCGGCGCGCTGTTGATCCCGTTCGCCGTCGAGCTCGAGGGCTCCTAGATGTGTTTTCTAAGTAGGTTGTTCACATCGGGGCTCACTTCTGAGATCAATGGGGTTGTTCAAAAGACTCCACGACCTCAGAAGGAGCGCCCGATGCAGCTGCATGGTAACGCCCGCACGACGCCGTATATACGCCGAGAGATGGTCCGCCGAGTCCGGGAGCGGGCGGAGCCCGTGACGGAAACGGCGGCGGCGCTCGGCGTGTCGGCTCGAACGGTTTACAAGTGGCTGGATAGATACGAGCGAGAAGGTGAGGCCGGGCTGCTCGATCGATCAAGCCGGCCGACGTGCTGTCCGCACGCAACAAGCGCTGGAGTTGTGAGGCAGATCGACAAGCTACGTCGGCGGCGACTGACGGCCTGGCAGATCAGCCGAAGGTTGGCTGTGCCGCGCTCGACCGTCTCGGCGTGGCTGAAGCGGCTCGGACTCGCCAAGCTTGATGCGCTCGAGCCCAAGCCCGAGATCGTTCGCTACGAGTACGAGCACCCCGGTGACCTACTGCACCTGGATACGAAGAAACTGGCCCGTATCCGGCGACCTGGACACCGCATCCACGGCGACCGCTCCAAGCGGGCCTACGGCGTCGGCTGGGAGAACGCCCACGTCGCTATCGACGATCACTCTCGGGTGGCGTACGTCGAAGTGCTGCCCGCCGAAGACCAACACACCTGCACAGCGTTCCTGCAGCGAGCCGTCGAGCACTTCGCTTCGATGGGAGTAGCGGTGCGCCGAGTGATGACAGACAACGGGCCTGGCTACGTCTCGAAGCGCTTCAATCGCCTATGCCATCAACTCGAGATCCGGCACATTTACACCCGGCCCTACACCCCCAGAACCAACGGCAAAGCCGAACGCTTCATCCGCACACTCAAGGAGCAGTGGGCCTACGGCACCTGCTACCAGACCTCAGCTCGACGTACTCGAGCTCTACGGCCCTGGCTCAACCACTACAATCGTCACCGCCCCCACGCCGGCATCGGCATGACACCGCCGATCGCTCGGCTCTCAGGGGTGAGTTCGTGAACAACCTACCTAGAACTCACACCTAGACGGACGTTGAAGGTTGCGGCCTTGTCCCGGCCGCCACCGCGTGGACGCTCTCTCGGCGGTGGTACGATCACAACGCCCCGGGTACCCTCTGTCTCCGGAGGAGCTGTGCGAGCCACGATTTCTCTTGCCGGAAGTTCGAGTTTCCTTGCGCTTTCCATCGTAGTGTCGGCGGCGCAGAGTGGGCCGCCGCCGCCGGTTTTCGAGATGCGGGAGCTGGCAAGCGCTTCGACGATGCGGCTCGAGCTCCGCGATGGCGCCGACTGGTCGCGCCTGAACGTTGCCAAACTGTTGTTGCGTACCAGCTCAGGACAGCGCGCGTTGGCTCCCCAGGGATTGCCCGCGGGAAGACTCATCAGTGTGGCGGCGCCGCGTGGCTGTTACATGCTGGCTGTTGACGTGGGTCCCGAATCCGAGAAGGGCCATGCGGATTCTTGGCGGCGTGTGGATCGCTGCACGAAGACGATCGTTTGCTCCTGGTCGGCCTCGGCCGATCCGGCAGCTTCGGAGGCTCCAGCCGCGACCACCGCGGCCATCGCCGAGCGTTATGCGGTGGCCGATGCGATGACCGCCAAGACCAGCAGTCGCATCGAGATCCGGCCGCTGCAGAGCCCGACGCTGCTGCGCCCCGCATACGACCTGCCTGTCAGGCTCTACCTCAACGGTGAGGCGCAGGCAGCTCAGGTGGTTGTGGCCATCGGACCGCGCGGGCAAGAGGTTCGCGCTACCAGCGGTCCACAAGGAATCGCGTCGATTCGGATCGACAGCGAGGGCAGGTGGCGGCTGGTGTATCGGCAGACCGACGAAGGCGCCGAGCGCGTCGCTGAGCTGGTGTTCCGCGTGGAGTCCGCCTCGTTCTGGGCGGCGGCCGATCTGCGAGGCCAACGATGAGCCCGAGCAGCGTCAGCGGGCCATCGTCATCAAAAGAACGGCTCGACAGACGGGTACTGCTTGCGCTCGCCGTTGGGCTCCTCGTTTCCTTAGCTGTCGCTGTCGTCGCGTTGAGGCCGTCCACGTCGCTGGCGCTGCGGGCCGCCACCTGGCGTCAGCTCGGGCCGCAACCCATTGATAATTTTTCGAGATCAACGGGGCGCATCGCCGGGATCGCCGCGAGCGCCACGAACCCGCGCCGTTACTACGCGGCCGGTGCCGGAGGCGGCGTGTGGCGCACGACCAACGCCGGTGTTCGCTGGATCTCTGTGGGTGACGATTTGCCGATCCTGGCTATCGGCGCCATTGCCGTCGATCCACACAACGATCGCGTGGTGTATGCCGGCTCGGGCGAGGCCAACTACGCCTTCCACAGCAACTACGGCCTGGGTATGTTCAAGACTCGTAACGGTGGCCGAACCTGGGAGGTTCTGGGAGCCGATCGTTTTTCTGGGAGGACCTTTTCGCGCATTGCGGTTTCGACCGAGAACAGCGACGTCGTTCTCGCTGCCGTGGCACGTGCTGGTGGCACTTTCCCAGCGCGCGAGGCCACCAAGGGGCATCCACGCCGCAACGGGCCGCGCGGGATCTTCCGATCGCAGAACGGGGGGCGGTCGTGGAAGCGACTCCGGGGCGGCCTGCCCAACCAGGCGGCCAGTGACATCGTTATCGACCCGGCGAACAACCACCGCTTGTTCGCCGCCATCGGCGAGATCTTCGGCCATCCGCGCAACGGCGTGTATCGCAGCACCGACGGCGGCGAGTCGTGGCGCCGACTGCGCGGTGGGCTCCCGGATAAGAGCGTCGGACGGATCTCGATCGCCATCGCGCCGTCCGACAGCAGTCGTGTCTACGCCCTCATCGCGCGCCCCGCCAACAAGGGTAGCAACGGGGGCTTCTCGCCCGGGGGAGCTTCGACGCTGGGCGTTTACCGATCAGACGATGGTGGCTCCACCTGGACGCTGCGGCACCCGGGCAACCTTCAGAGCGACGGCGGCTACTACTACAACGCCATCGCGGTGCAGCCAACCGATCCGGACACCTTCTACATCGGAGGCCTACCGCTGCTGAGATCCACTGACGGCGGAGCGTCCTACCTCGATGTCACACCGCCCCACGTCGATATCCATGGAATCGGGTTCGATGCCAGCGGCCGCCTCCTGGTGGCAGACGACGGCGGCGTGCACCGATCGAGCGATCGCGGTATCGGTTGGCAGGTGCTCAACAACCGGCTCGGGACGATTCAGTTTTACCCCGGGCTGTCGCTGCACCCGGACGATCCGGAGATCGTGCTCGCCGGCACGCAGGACAACGGCTCGAACAAACGAGCCAGCGGCGGCACCTGGACCTCGGTATTTGGTGGCGACGGCGGTTACACGGCGATCGATCAAACCAACCCGAACAACGTCTTCGTCGAGTTCCAGGGCACTGGCAATCTCTTCCGCTCCTCCAATGGTGGTCTCGGGTTCGTGGCTGCATC
The DNA here is from genome assembly GCA_963666215.2 of Acidobacteriota bacterium. Taxonomy (GTDB): domain Bacteria; phylum Acidobacteriota; class UBA890; order UBA890; family WLXD01. The sequence goes on along the minus strand of CAXWPL010000005.1, from coordinate 712,122 downwards.
GGCGGGAATCTCGGCTGGCGACCGTAACTGCTTCCTGCCGCCGTTCCAGATCGATCCGAACAACGCTTCGCGGATGCTCTACGCGACGCACCGGATTTACGAAAGCACGAACCAGGGGCTGAGCTGGCAGCCGATCAGCGGCGACCTCACCAGCGGCACTCCCTGGGCGATCCGCGCGCTGGTGATCGCGCCGTCGAATTCGAGCACCGTTTACGCGGCCACGAACGATGGCCGGGTACAGGTGAGCAGCGATGGCGGAAGAACGTGGCACCTCGCCCTCAGTGGCTTGCGAGGGTGGCCACGCGTCACGCGGGAGCTCGCCGTGGATCCGCTCGACGATCGGACCGTCTATCTCGCCGTCAACCGCTTCGGCGTCGACCAGATCCGCGTGAGTCGCGATCGTGGCCTCACCTGGAGCTCGATCGACGGCGACCTGCCCGATCGACCAGCCCCCGCCGTGGCGGTACACAACGACGGCATGCGGCGGCTGCTCTTTCTCGGGACCGACGCCGGTGTGTACCTGAGCGACAACGAGGGGGGCAGCTGGAGCCGCTATGGCCTGGGCCTGCCCAACGCCCCGGTACATGACCTTGTTGTTGATGCGGAGCGGGCGCGCCTTGTTGTCACCACGCTTGGGCGGGGGGCCTGGACGATTGCGCTGCCCTAGTTCGACTAGTTTGACTCGTCGAGCCGTTTGCCCAACGCGTACGGCCCTCGTTCAGGGAGCTCAGCTACGAACGTCCTTGTGTCACGCTGGCCCGATCCATTTCCGCTACGGGGCTGAGCCAGCCCAGCGGTGACGGGATCTGAGGAGGCTTCGATCTCGGTGGCCGATTCCATGGCGGGCGCGGAGATGCGGCGAGCGAGCGTGATCGTCGACGAGCTCGCCGGCTGCGGCGCGACGCACCTGATTGGCCTGCCGGACAACGCGACCGCCGTGCTGTTCAGCGGTAGCCCGGCCGCGCGTCTCGGTATCAATCCGGTGCACGCTGCTGATGGTGGTGGTCTCGCCCGTCTGACGGTGACGCGCGAAGGCGAAGCGTTCGCCATTGCCGCGGGCCTGTGGCTCGGAGGCGCACGCCCCGTGGCGGTGATCCAGAACAGCGGGCTGCTCGAGAGCGGCGACGCGCTGCGGGGCACCGTGACCCGGCTCGGAGTGCCGCTGCTGTGCTTGGTTGGCTATCGCGGCTACGCCTCCCTCGGAGGCTCGCCGACCGAACGCGAGTGCCGAGAGCATGATCGCGCCGAGCAGCTACGATCGCGCCATCTCGACTCGGTGGCCGCTCTCACCGAGCCGACTCTTGCAGCTTGGGAGGTGCCTTTCGAGCTGTATCGCGGCGACCGTGACGTGGCGTCGGTGGGTCGCGCCTGGCGGCTGGCCGAGCGCCGGCGGGGTCCGGTCGCCCTGCTGCTGACCGGAGCCTTGCAGTGACTGGCTCGGGGGCGCCCAGGTGCTGACCAAGGCGGAGCTGCTGCAACCGCTGGCAGAGCACCGACGCCAGAACGACGTTGTCGTCACCACGATGGGTGTTGTGTGCCCGTGGGAGCGACTGTCTCAGAGTGCGCTCGACTTCGCTTCTGCCGATAGCGCCATGGGCCACGCCGCCGACCTGGCCCTCGGCATCGCGATGGCGCGTCCCGACCGGCGCGTGATTTGCTTGAACGGCGACGGCAGCATGCTGATGTCGCGGGGGACGCTGGCGACGATCGTCGAGTCGGGTGCCACCAACCTCATTCTCATGGTCGTCGAGAATCGCGCCTACGAGATCACCGGTGGCCAGCCGGTGCCGGGTGGCGGAAAGCTCGACTTCGCCGCGGTCGCGCGCGCCTGCGGATTTCCGAGCGTGTTCGCTTTCGTCCAGGCCGAGGCCTACGACGCCGCGCTGCCAAGCTTGCTCACGGCCTCGGGCCCGGTTTTCGTGTCGGTATCTGTGGAGGCGGGCAACGAGGGCCCGATCGCCCGAGGCCCTGGCGAGGAGGCGATTTACTTGAGGACGTCCATCGCCGAATGGGCCGTCCGCTTCCGGATGGCGCTCGCCAACAGCTGATGGCGCGGCAACAACGGGCGGCGCGAAGACCGGGCCGGTATCATGCTCCCAGTGGTCTTTCGCGCCAAACGTTCTCATCAAGCGCAGTGGGTCTGCTTCGCCCACGCAGCTCAAAACCTTCAGAGGTCGCTGTGTCCCTTCCCGGCCGTCGTCGAATCCTGCCTGTTGCTGTCGGCCTTGTCGGCTCCATTGTGACTCTGATGGTGCTGGTGGGCGCGGTTTCCCACGCGGCGGCTCATCGCGAAGGTGGAGCCCTCGGCTTTTCGGCGGGCTCGTCGACGTCCGTTACGCCGACGCCGGCGCAGGGAGATGACAATGAGACCCGGTTTCTGAAACGGGCTCGCCGCCTGACCTACGAGGGCAGGCGAGCCGGGGAAGGCTACTTCTCCGCCGATGGGTCGAGGCTCACTTTTCAGAGCGAGCGTGAGCCGGGGAACCCCTTCTACCAGATCTACGAGCTCGATCTGACGACCGGCGACACACGCCGCGTTTCGCCCGGCGTCGGCAATACTACGTGCTCATTCTTCCACCCCAAGACGCTGGACATTCTCTTCGGCTCAACGCACCTCGACCCCGACATCCTCGATAAGCAGCGTGCCGAGTACGAGATGCGTGAGGCGGGCAATCAGCCGCGTTACTCCTGGAGCTACGAGACGGCGATGGACATCTTCGTGTCGGAGCGCGCCACCGGCGAGCTGCGACGCCTTACCGACGCCGTCGGCTATGACGCCGAGGCGAGCTTTTCCTCCGACGGCAGGTGGATTGCGTTCACGTCGTTGCGTAACGCCTACAACCGCGACCTGAGCGAGCACGAGCAACGCATGCTGGAGACCGACCCGGCTTACTTCGCCGACATCTACATCATGCGTGCCGACGGTTCCGAGCAGCGGCAGCTCACCACATCGTTGGGCTACGACGGCGGTCCGTTCTTCTTTCCCGACAGCTCGCGCATCATCTGGCGCCGCTTCGATGAGTCGGGGCTGACCGCCGACGTTTTTTCCATGAAGCTCGACGGCAGCGACGAGCGCCGCTTGACCGACTTCGGCTCCATGAGTTGGGCGCCGTACGTGCACCCCTCTTTGGAGTACGTGATCTTCGGTTCCAACAAGCTCGGTTTCGAGAACTTCGAACTCTACCTTGTCGACATCGACGGCACGAAGGAGCCTGTTCGGGTGACCTGCACCGAGGGGTTCGATCATCTCCCGGTGCCGTCGCCCGATGGTACGCGTCTCATCTGGACGTCGACGCGCCACGATCCGAGTGCCCGTCTGGGGCAGCTCTACACCGCCGACTGGGATCACGAGGCGGCGCGCCAGGCGATCGCCGCCGCGCCACTGAGGCAGGCGTCGAGCGTAGACCCCACAGAGGACCAACGATGAACATTCCCGCAAGACGTCCGATCGTGATCTCGGTACTCGGTCTGGTGGCGATTTCGGCGATGGCGGATCCTGGCGCCGCTTCCCCTTCCGTTGCCGGATTCCCGACCGAGCCGGGTGTGACGAGCTCGATGCCCGCGACTCCTCAGCGGGCTTCCGTCGGCGAAGAGCTTTCGCCGCGCGAGCTGATCGAGCGTGATCTCCGCTTTCTTGCATCCGACGAGCTCGGTGGTCGATTGATCGGGACCGATGGCGCTCGCGTCGCCGCGGCGCATATTGCCGCGGAGCTCGAGGCCCTCGGCGCTGAGCCGCTTCCTGGCCATCCGGATTACACCGTGCCGTTCGAATTTACCGCCGGCGTCGACGACACGGGCAGCGCCATCGAGGTGGCTGGTTGCCGCTGGTCGAGCTCGGGCTCCAGCTGCAACCCCGGTGGTGCGACGGCGTCCGACTCTGCGGCCGAGATCCGCGCCCTTTCCTTTTCCGACGCCGGCAGTGTTTCGGCTGGCGTCGTATTCGCTGGCTATGGCCTGGCGATCCCGGAGGGGCAGGGGTATCCCTACGACAACTACGCTGGGCTCGATGTCGAAGACAAAGTCGTTGTGGTGTTGCGCTATTTCCCGGAGGACGTCGACCAGGAGGCCCGCGCCATCCTCTCGCGCTATTCCGGCCTGCGCTACAAGGCCATGCAGGCTCGCGAGCGTGGAGCCATCGCACTGCTGGTGTTGACGGGACCGCGTTCGCCCAACGCCGGCGAGCTCGCGCCACTGAGCTTCGACACAGCCGTCGCGGGCTCCGGAATTCTTGCCGGTAGCATCAGTGGTGGGACCGGCGAGGCACTCTTCGCAGCCGCGGGTAAGGACCTCGAGGCTACGCAGGCCGAGCTCGATACCGGTAACCCGCACGTCGCGGGGTTCGACCTGGGCATTGAGATCGATCTCGAGATTGCGCTCACACGCGAGCGCCGCACGGGCAACAACGTCGTCGGCTACCTGCCCGCCATGAACCCGTCACCGGGAGGCCCCGGCTCCAAGCCGTTCCTGGTCCTGGGCGCTCACTACGACCATCTTGGCGAGGGGCTCGGCGGCAACTCGCTGGGTCGCGATGGCGAGATCGGAGAGATCCACAACGGTTCCGACGACAACGCTTCTGGCGTCTCCGCGGTGCTTGCGGCGGGCCGTCTGCTCGCCAATCGGCAGCGCAATCGCGCGGTCGTGCTGGCCTTCTGGTCGGGAGAGGAGATGGGTCTTCTCGGCTCGGGGGCGTTCGTCAAGGAGGCCGTGATCGATGCCGAAGCCATCGCCGCCTACATCAACTTCGACATGGTCGGGCGCATGCGCGACAACCGTCTCGTGCTCCAAGCGGTTGGCTCCAGCGCGGTGTGGCCGTCGCTGATCGAGCGCGCCAACGTGCCGATTGGCTTCGACGTCCAGATCCAAGACGATCCCTACCTTCCGACCGACTCTTCGAGCTTCAACCAGGCTGGCGTGCCGACGCTGGCGTTCTTTACCGGCAGTCACGAGGACTACCACCGTCCAACCGACGACGCCGACACGATCAACTACGAAGATCTCGAGCGCATTTCCAGGTTCGGAGCACTGCTCGCCGGCCGGGTCGCCAATCTGGAGACGCCACCCGAGTTCGTCGCGGTGGCCCGGTCGAGCTCGCCAGCTGGCGATCGCGACTCCGTCCGCGCCTTCACCGGCACGATCCCCGACTACGCCGCCGACGTTGAAGGCCTTCTCCTCGGCGGTGTCATCGAAGGTGGACCCGCGCAACAAGCCGGGCTCCGCGGCGGCGACGTGATTGTGGAATTCGCTGGCCAGACGATCTCCAACATCTACGACTACACGTTCGCCCTCGACGCCGTGAAAGTCGACAAGGAGATTCAGGTCGTCTTCCTGCGCGACGGCGAGCGCCACGAAATCACCATGACGCCGAGCGCCCGACGGTAGGGTCTCGCCGCCGCCGGTTTGCGTGCTGGCTAGGTGCTGTCGCGCAGGTCGCGAATCAGATCGGCCACCCCATCACTGCCTGCGACCTTCTGTAGGTAGGTATCGCTCTCGATGAAGTCGGCGCCGCGGGCGCCTTGCAGCGTACCCAGCTCCACGAGTCGCTCGAGCGCCTCCAGCGCACCTTCGCTGTCGCCCGCTTGTGCGTGGGCGCGAGCCTCGTTGATCCAGGCCTGCGGGTTGTTCGGCTGGATGACTTTGGCGACCTCGAGCATCGCAAGAACGCGCCGCGGGTTGTCTTCCAAATGGTCACGCGGCTCGTAGAAGACGGCGTGCCCCGCGACGATCTGCAGCAACCGTGTCGCGGCCTGAGCCGCGAGCGGGTCGTCGCCCGACGTCGACTGTGCTTGCAGCTCGCGGACGCCTAGTGTTTGCAGGCTGCTGTGCAGCGGAGGCGGTCGCTGGGCGCTGTCGAAGCGCCCAAGCCAGCCCCGGAATCGCTCGACGAACTTTTCCTGCTGATTCTCGAGCTCCCGGTCGCGATCGAGTCGCCGGCGGACCGTGTCGGTCTTGGAGAGCTCGGCGCGCTTGGCGGCCGCAGTTTCGACCATGGCGGTGTCGGCGATGTCGTTGAAATCCTCGGCGAAGTCCTCGTAGCGCCGAAAGGCGGTCACGAGGTCGCCGGCTGCCTCGGAGCTGCGCGCCTCCTCGAGTCGGCGTTCCGAATAGCTGCCAACGAAGCGGCCGTTGGCGCCGCGTAGATCGAGCTTGATCGCCTGCAACTCCATCCAATGCAGCGCCTCGTAGGCGAGCTGTTCGGGGCCCCATTGATGGCCGCCATCGAAGAACGCCAGCCGGTGCGGGATGTTGGTTTCGTCGAGAAGCGCGTCGGTGGTGCGCATGTCCTGATAATTGAAGTCGGTTGTCCTCGCGGCGCCGAAGAAGGCGAACGTCCCGGTGTCGGGGATTTCGGTGTTCGGCGGCAGCCCGCCACCGAAACCGATCACGCCAGCGATGTAGCCGCTGAGCTGATTCGTGAAGGTCCAACCGGCCTTCGCCGTGCCCGAAAACCCGGCCAGGTAGATGCGCTGGCTGTCGAACGTCCACAGCGCCTCGACATCGGCGAGCATCGCTCGCATCGCCACCGCGTTGGGCTCCCAGGGGCCGTCGCTCACTGTGTTGTACGAGCTCAGCACGATGTAGCCGAGCTCCTCCGCGGCGCGAGTGAACAGCTTGATCGCCGGCAATGCCCGGCCGCGCGGGTCCATGACGATAAGTAGCGGCCACGTTCGGTCGGATGTGTAGCGCGACGGCAAGTAGAGGGCGTACGACTGCGTGGTGTCGAACGAGCTCACGGCCTCCTCTACGAGCTCGCCCGGGGGGTACGGGGAGCGCGGCAGTTGCGCGTGCACAGATGCGGACGCGCTCGTGCCGGGATCTACGGGCAGTCCCGCGGCAAGGCTCACCGACGAGATCATCGTCACGAGCGCTAGCGCGAATGAACGCGAAGAGGAAGAAACGAACGGCTGCATGGGCGTTTATTCGGCGGGGGATGGAGTCTTAGCGCTGGCGATGCTCGCCAGCTGTTGTCGTGAAGCTTACGACGGTATCGATAATGCCGATTTCGACGCGCCGGTTCCTGGCGCGCGCCTCGTAAGCGGTGCCTTCGACCAGCGGCTCGGCCTTGCCAAATCCCTCTGTCGCCAGCAGATCGCGGCTGATGCCCGCGGCAACCAGATAGTCGGCAACCGCCGAGGCTCGGCGCTCGGAAAGGCCGAGGTTGTAGCGTTGGGACCCAACATCGTCGGTGTGTCCGTAAACCTGGACGCGGTAGCCGCTGGCTGTAAGCAGCACGCCCGAGATGCGCGCCAAGAGCTCGCGATCTTCAGGTTTGAGCACCGCCTTGTCGAAGTCGAAGTTGATGGCATCTTCACCGAGCGTCATCACCAGGCCGGTCGGTGTTCGCTGCGCATCGACGAACATGCCGAGCGTTTCCCGGAGCTTGTCGAGCTCGGCGTCACGGCGGCGGCGGATCTCGTCGGCCTCGGCGCGAGCCTCGAACGCCGTCTCCATAGCGGCGTCTGCTTCCTGGCGGGCGAAGTCGGCCTCGTTCTCAGCGGCGCGTTGCGATTCGACGGCGGCGTGGCGTCCCTGTGCTGCTTGCCGCGCGTTCTGCTCGGCGAGCTCGGAGCGCCGCTGCGCGGCGGTGGCGAGGTTGTTGGCGTCTTGCGCGTTGCGCTCGGCGTTGACGACCTGCTGATCGAGCTCGGCGATGCGGCTCTCGAGCCCCGTCATACGGTCGTAAACCATCCAACCGAGCGCGGCGACGATCACTACACCCACAACAGCGAGCAGCAGGACCCGGCCCGGGATCAGGATGTCGTTGGAGGGCGCTGACGGTGCTGCGCTGGGCGTCAGATCCGGATCGGAAGGTAGCGTCATGATGTGGGCTCCGGTGCCGACCGGGGAGCCTCAGGTGGCTTCCAATGACTATACACGAGCGCACAACAGCGACGGCGGGGTGCTACTAGGGCACGGAGAGCGATGCAGTGTTCGCCCACCGCAGTGCGAGACAGCGGCCGCGATCGAGTGCGGTTCGGATTTCGCGCGTCGGGGCGTCCTCGAACGCAGACGACGCCCCCGCGTTTTGTTACGGGCGTTCCCCCAGGCGCACGGCCCAGAGCCCCGAGTGCAGGTCGGAGAAGAAGATCGTCCCCTTGTGCGGCTGCGGTCCCCACGTCATGGCGACGTTGGCGATGCGGCCCTGAGGATCGAGGGCCTTGAAGAAGCCGATCTCGCGTCCCTGCCGGTAGAGGTCGCCCATCAGCTCGCCTGAGACGTCCACAACACGCAGTCCGCCTTGGTAGTAGGCGACATAGAGGACGTCGTCCTCCACCCAGATGTTGTGGCTGCCGCCGTCGGGAACTCGATAACGGGCCACTTCGCGAGGCTCGTCCCAGCTGTCCCACTCGATGATGTGGATGTAGCCGGCCATCATGTCGAGCCCCTCCACGCGCGGTATCACGCCGGAGAGCGTGGATTCGTCGCCAGCAAAGGCGTAGAGCTTGCCGGTGGACTTGCTGCGATAGGGGAAGGCTGCGTGGTTCCACCCCGATGGGTAGGTGTAGCTGCCGAGCTTGACCGGGTTACGCGGCGATCCGCCAGCGTTGCCGCCTCCGACGTCGACCGCCACTATCCCGTCGTCCCAGTTCGACGAGTATGCGATCCCGTCGTCGACCCAGACGTCGTGGATCGAGTGGCCGGGTGTGTCGAGCTCGAAGCGGCCCACGCGGTTCGGCTTCGAGGGGTCCTCGATGTTGATGATGTCGTAGCGGCGGCCAGCCGACAGCGCATAGATATGATCGTCGTGGATGAAGACGTTGTGCACCCGGTGCTCGATGACCCTGTGCAGCTGATCGACATCATGCCCACGCTGTTGCCGTTGCTCGGCGTCGAGGCTCCGTACAAGCTTCAGGGCGTCGACCTCATGCGTGTGCTCGGGGGTCGTGGTTTGCCGCGCGATCGACTGCGCGTGGCCGAGAACAAGGGCGGGGTGGGTCTGCTGCGCGGGCCGTGGAAGCTCATTTACTACGAGGACGACCGCCGGCCGGCCGAGCTCTTCCACGTTGGCGACGATCCTCAGGAGCTGCACAGCGTGCTCCAGCAGCACCCCGAGATCGCCGAGTCGTTGCGTGCCGACTACGCCCGACTGCAGGAGCGCAGCGCGCGCCTGGCGCGCCGTTTCAAGATTACCGAGGACTCACGGCGCCTCAACCCCAAAGCCGAGCGCGAGCTGCGGGCGCTCGGCTACATCCAGTAGGTCATCGCTGTTTTGGCGGCACGGCTCCCCTCAGCCCGACCCGCGCGGCTCCTGTAGCGTGGCTTGCACCTGCAGCACCTCGTCGCCGCGACGAAACTCGATCGTCACCGCGTCGCCCACCTCGTAGGCTTCGAGCACGAGGTTGAGCTCGGCCTCGGTGCGAACGTCCTGTCCCTCCACCCGCAGCATGATGTCGCCCGGCTGGAAACCGCGCGAGCTTCGTGTTGCCGGTAACAGCCCGGCGAGATCGGCGGCCCCCCCCGGAGCTACCCGGTAGATCACGGCACCGTCGATACTCGCTCGCCGCGCCAGGTTGATGGGGAAGAATTCGAGGCCAAGCGACGGTCGCACGATACGGCCGTACGCAATCAGGTCGGCGACGACCCAGTTGACCGTGTTGATCGGGATGGCGAAGCCGATGCCGGCGTAGGCGCCAGAGGGGCTAACGATGGCGGTGTTCACTCCGATCAGTCGGCCAGCCGAATCGAGCAGTGGGCCGCCCGAGTTGCCCGGGTTGATCGCGGCGTCGGTTTGAATCACGTCGCGAATCGGAACTCCGTCCGACGACTCGATCTGACGGCCGAGTGCGCTCACGATGCCCGTGGTCAGGGTGTTGTCGAGTCCGAACGGGTTGCCGATTGCCAGCAGCGATTGGCCCACCTGGAGGTCGTGGGAGGTGCCGATTTTGATGGGCGAGAGGCTCTGAGGGGGAGCCTCGATGTGGAGCACGGCGAGATCCTTCTCGCGTGCTCCGCCAACGTACGTGGCTAGCCACTCGGTACCGTCGGCAAGCGTTACGTTGGCGGTGCGGGCCTCCGCGATGACGTGGTAGTTCGTGACGATATGGCCCTGGCGGTCCCAAACGATTCCGGATCCCGAACCTCCCGGAACTTCGGAGACATTGAAGAAGAAGTCCCGTCGACGCTGGGTGGTGTTGATGAAGACCACCGAGGGCGCCGCTTCTTCGAAGAGCTCGATAACCGGGACCTCGGCGCCCGTCAAGCCGGTTCGCGGCTCCGACGCCCGTTGCACGGCTTGCAGTGGTGGTGGTGGCGAGGCCGACCACGCCGCGCCGGCGTAGAAGCTGGCGGTCAACGCGGTACCCACCAGGAAGGAAGCGATCAGGACTCTTGGGATCTTCATGGGCTTGCTCTTTGATCGTTGCCTTCGCGGCGGCTCACGGGGTTGTCGTCGGTCGTCCGCGCCGCATGAGCGACGCCAACATGACCATGAACATACCCTCTCGCGCCACGCCTCGACATGTCAGCGAACGGCAGCTCCGAAGACTTCGGTGCCGCGGCGGCCGCGACGGGTTACTCCAGCGGAAGCTCGGCAAAGCGACTCTCCAGGTCGACGCCGCTCCTTCGCAGCTTGCGCCAGTGGGTGGCGAAGACGGCGCTCGCGAGAACCATCGTTCCAATCCACAGCCAGGTGGAGTGGAAGTACCAGACGGCCATGTCGCTGGAGAGGTCCTTCCACACATGCACGGCGAGCAGTGTGGTCAGCAGCAGCGCGCCTACACCCCCGATGAACCAGCGGGCCGCGACCCCGGTCCCGAAACGAAGCCCCGCGGCCAGCCGGGGGTTACGGCTCGGTAGCCTAGAGCACCGAAAGACACATCATCAGAAAATTGAACAGCATCGAGGTCGCCAGGATGTCGACGCCGAGAAAGAAGTCTCCGGCCAGATGGCTGCCCATGATTCCGGCCGAAGCGACGCCGGCGCTTGCCACGATCGCCGTGTACGGCGCGCTGTGTCGATTGAGGCGGGCCATGAACTCAGGAAAGATGCCGTCTCCGCCCACGCGAACATGAGTCGCGAGACGGCCAGCAGCATCGCGGGCAGGTCGTTGACGAGCGCAATCGTCGCGCCAGCGACGATTGCCACCGTCCAGCGCGGGCTCAGGAGATAGCCCAGCAGCCCTGGCGCGGTGAGATCGGCCTCCTGGGCGCGCTCGGCGATGAACCACCAGGGCACGGCGTTGTAAACCGCCGCAGTGAACAGCAGGTAGAAGCCGCCCACCCCGCCTACGGCCACGAGCACCGCGAGCGGTACGTTGCGACCGGGGTTCTTCGCCTCGCCCCCGGCTTGAGCGATCGAGTCGAACCCGATGAAGCTGGAGAACAGAATCGCGGCGCCGGCGGCCAGCGTTGCCACGCTCCAAGCGGTTGCCGGTTCAGCCGACAGCGCCACACCCTCGCGCGCCAACAGAGCCACCCCGAAGTCGGCGTGATCGAAGGAGAACCCGGCAACCACCACCACGCCGCCGCCCAGGAACATCAGCAACATCAGAGGCACGAGTGTGCGCTCATAAACCTTGAGGCCAAGCAGGTTGATGACGGTGAAGGTCCAAAGGAATGCCAGCGAGACGAGGGGGCGAACATAGTCGCCCATCAGCCAGACTCCGAGGCCGTCGTACCCCACCGCCACCACGACATCACGCAAGAAGGGGACGACGACGTAGGAGACCACGCCGATGGCGATCGACAGCCCGAACCACTGCGAGAAACTGGCGACGAATCCGAGGTACGGATTCAGCGACCGGCTGGCGTACACGTAGCTGCCGCCGGCGCGCGGCATTCCCGAGCCCAGCGCGGCGTATGCCAGAGCCGCGAAGATCGCCGGCAGCGCACCGATGAGATAGGCGGGAAGCACGTAGGGCCCAATTCCGGGAACGTTGCGCTGCAGCATGATGGGCAAGATGTTGATCGCCGCGCCCATCATCGAGCAGATGCCCGTTGCCGCGAGGCCAACGAGGCCGAGTTGCCGCGCCAGCGACGCGTCGCGTGGCCGCCCGGGCTGGACATTCATTGAAGGCATCTCACGATCTCGTCCCTTGATCCGCTGGGTGCGCCCTCGTCATGCTCGTGCATGCGGCTGATTATTCCCCCTTTCTCCCCTTGACGAGCACCGGCTCGATCTGTTTGCATGAAATGCATTCGAAGTCAATCGAGTTTCTTCAGGCATATAAAGACGCCCCCGGGAAGATCAAGGCATGGAGACGGTGACGGAGCATGACGATCGAGTCGGCGGGCAGAAGGGTGCCTCCGCAGCCGAGGTGGAGCTGCACCTGCCGCTCCCGAACCTCGCCTTCCACATCCTGCTGGCGATCGCCGAGGGTGATCTGCATGGCTACGCGTAGCCAAGGACATCGAGCGTCGTACCGCCGGCCTTACCAAGCCCTCCACCGGCTCGATGTACCTCGCTATTCTGAAATTGCAGGACAAGGGGTTCCTCGAGCGTTCGCCGGGCCGTCCACCCGCTGAGCGCGACGATGCGCGGCGTCGCTATTATCGGCTCACCGATCTCGGCCGACGCGTGGCGCGTGCCGAGAGCGAGCGGCTCGCGGCGATGGTGGAAGTGGCGGTCGCCCGTCGCCTCATCCGCGCCGACGAGCTTGCCGGCGCCGCGGAGGGATAACGATGCGCGAGATCGACCGTACCTTCCGCTGGGCCGTGTCGGTGTTCCGGGCGCTGTGCTGGTTGCTTCCGCTGTCGGTACGGCGTGAGCTCTTCGAAGAGCTGTGGGCCACGTTTTGCGCCCGTGCCAGCGATGCGGCTGTTCTGGGGCTTCGATCCTGGACGTTCTTCGTTTCGCGCGAGCTGATGGGTTTGCTGACGATGGCCGTTGGCGCGCGGCTCTCCGGGCTGCAGCGAGTTGGGAACGTTGTTCGCGAGGCGGTCCACTTCGAGTCATCGGATGGCTGGGGTGGGCTCGAGCCGGTCGCGGCGCTTGCCGGAGCGGCGCCCCGGCGGGGAGGCTCGGGGCACCCGGGAGGCGCTGCCGAGACAACATGGCAGCGCCCCAATGGCTTCAGCGCCGCCGACTTCATGATGCGCGCCGGGCTGCCCCGCGACCGGCGCTCCTACAAGATCGCGGGCGTAGTGGCGCTGGTGCTGCATTTCCTCCTTTTCCTGATCGTGATCCCGATGCCGGGTGCCACGCTCACGGCCGAAGCCCAGCCGCGGCAGGTCGTGCGGCTGGTCAAGTTCCCGCCGCCAGCGCCTGCAGAATCACAGCCGCCGCCATCCGAGAGGACGCCCGCGAAAGCGGCGACACCGGTGCCGATCCCGGCCGTGCTCATCGAAACTCCAATACCCGTGAGTCCCGAGAGCGATTCGTTGCCCGCGGTCGACGAACAGCCGATCGGCGCTGTCTCCGACTTTCTGCTCGCTCCACCCACGTGGTCGCCGCCGATGGCGTTGCAGCTGGTGCGGGTGGGCGACATCGCAGCTCCTCGACTGTTCGTGCGCGTGAAGCCTGACTATCCGCCGCTGGCGCTGCGGGCACGGCGCGGGGGCGATGTGATGATCGAGGCACGGATTGGCACCGATGGGCGTGTGTACGACGCGCGGGCCACGACTCCGGCGGGGCTCGGCCTCGACGAGGCGGCGATCGCGGCCGTGCTGCAGTGGCGTTTCACACCGAGCTTCTACAACGGTCGGCCGGTCGAGGTTCTGATGATCGTGGAGGTGACGTTCCATATCGACTGAGCGAACAATCGAACGAACGGCTGCACATCACGGCCGAGGGTCCAACCGAGAACGGCTGCGCTTGCGGGAAGCCGGCGGACCCTCGGCCGCGTTGTCTTTATCCATGTGGCTCGTAGCTTGTTGACGCGGCTTCAGGAATCGAGTCGCGCGATCGCGAGGCGTCGAAACGCCCGGCGCGGATTCTGAGATCTGCCTGCGACGTCATCGGCGTGCCCCTGCGGTAGCCTCCGTCGGTGGGGTTCGAGACGATCTCTCTTCGCGAGGCAAGACGCCTCGCTCTGGCGCGCGCCGGCCTGTTGAAGCCTGCCTGGACGGGCTTGCCAGCCAGCGCCCGCGGCGGAGGCGTGACCGCGCGACGCGCTGCGCACGCCATCATCCGCCGTTTTGGCTACCTGCAGCTCGACACGGTGTCGATCGCGGGCGCCCGCAGTCACGCGCTGGTGCTGCTGTCGAGACTGCCCGGGATGAGACCGGCGCTCGGTGAGGATTTGCTGCTGCTGGGCGCGCCTCTGTTCGAGTACTGGGGCCACGAAGTCTGCTGGCTGCCGCTCGAGCTCTACCCCACGCTCGACTTTCGCCGTCGCGAATACCGCGTCCACCCGTGGTGGGGCGATGTGCTCGGCGAGCATTCAGCTCTGGCAGATCAGATTCTTCGACGCATCCGCGACGAGGGGCCCATACGCTCGTCCGATCTCTGCGAGCCGTCGTCCGACGGCTGGTGGGCCTTCAAGGCAGGCAAGAAGGTTCTATCGGCGCTGTGGTCGGCAGGCGACATCGCCATCCAGCAGCGGCGAGGATTTCAACGCACCTACGATCTCACCGAGCGGGTAATTCCGCAGACGGTACGAGAGCTGGCTGAACCGCGCGACGCGTCGATACGAGCCCTGCTGCTGCGCGCGCTTGCCGGCCACGGCTGGGCCACCTCGGGTACCTTGGCCGCAACCTGGCGCTTCCGCAACATGCGAGAGGAGCTCGCCGCCGCGCTCTACGCTCTACGTGACCAGAGGGAGATCACGCCGTGCGCGCTGGTCGACGCCACCGGCAAGCGCCGCATGGGCTGAGTCCGTCCGCGGGATCTGGAGCTCGCCGACCGGCTGCGGCGAGCCCGTCCGCGGCGCGACCGGGGGGTGCTGCTCTCGCCGTTCGATCCGGTGCTGTGGGATCGAGCACGTACCGACCTGCTCTACGACTTTCACCAGATCCTCGAGATCTTCAAGCCCTCCGAAAAGCGGATGTACGGCTACTTCTGTTTGCCGGTGCTTGCCGGCGAACATCTGGTTGCCAGAGTCGACCTCAAGGCGGAGCGCTCGTTGGGTCGGCTCCGCGTCGTGTCGGAGCGCTACGAGCGCGATGTTCCCGACGCGGCCGATCGACAAGCCGTAGCCACCGCTTTGGCGCGCTACGGCAAGGCGCTCGGTCTTTCCGTGAGGTTCTAGCCGAACGCCGGGTTGTCGCGGTAGTCGGCAAACGAGGGAGCGGCCGCGTCACGGGGAGACAAGGTGGGAAGCGTGACAGGCCAGTCGATCGCCAGCTCCGTATCGTTCCAGGCGATACTGCCTTCGGCGCTTGGAGTGTAGTTGCCGGTCTGTTTGTACTGGACTTCGGCCGCCGTGAGCGCGACGAACCCGTGTGCGAAGCCCGGTGGCACCCACAGTTGACGCCTGTTGGCAGCGCTCAGCTCAACGCCGTGCCAGCCGCCGAAGGTGGGGGAGCTGCTGCGGATATCGACGGCGACGTCGTAGATCTCGCCGACCGTGCAGCGCACCAGCTTGCCCAACGGAGCGCTCGCATCCTGGTAGTGCAATCCCCGCAGGACACCGGCGCTGGAGCCGGAGTGACCCTCCTGGACGAACCTTGCGTCGAGCCCCGCTTCCGCGAAGTCACGCCGGTGCCACGACTCGAGAAAGAAGCCGCGATCATCGACGTGCGCATCGAGCTCAACAACGAACAGTCCGGCGAGCGGCGTGTCTACGAGCCTCGGCTTCATGACGGAGTCCGGTTCCGGCGAGCTTACGGCACCTGCGATCGTGGCAGTGCTCGGGGCCTCGCGCGGCGCGCATTCTATCTGTCGCGCTAGCGACCGACCAAGCCGGCTGAACCCGCCGAGCCTCCGTCGTCGGGTCGTCCGGGTCGTGCGGGCCGGGCCCATCCTGTTGGCCCGGTCCTCGGACCGGCCGGGCTACTTCTGCGTAGCCCGCTCCATCAGGAGGACCGCAACGCGACCACCGGGTCGGTTGCGGAGGCACGGCGCGCCGGCACGTAGCTGGCGAGCAGGGCAATCGTGCCAAGCACAGCCGTAACGATCGCGAGCGTCCACGGGTCTCCGCCGCCGACGCCGAAGAGCAGGCCCGACATCGCGCGTCCGAGCCCAATGGACATCGCGACCCCCAGGACCACCCCGATTGACACTGGAAGCAACGCCTGACGCACGATCAGCTTGCGTACGGAGCCACTCCCGGCGCCGAGCGCCATGCGCACACCGATCTCGCGGGTGCGCTCGGCGACCGCGTAGGAGACCACGCCATACACCCCAATCGCGGCAATCAGCAGCGCGAAGCCCGCGAAGACGCTCAACAACTGCATCGCCAAGCCCTGCGTAGCGAAGCCCGTCGAGAACGCTTCGTCGAGCGTCTGGATGTTGTACACAGGCTGGTCGGCATCGATCTCCGAGACGGCGGCGCGCACCGCGGGCAGCACGCTGCGAGGCTCGACGCCGTCGGCGATCCGCAGGATCAGGTAGATTTGATTGAAAACGCCGCTGGCCTGCCGCAGGCTGGCGTACAGCTCGGGCTGGGTGTCGACCTGGAGGCCGCGGTTGCGGGTGTCGTTGACGATTCCGAGGATCCTGCCGGTCTCCCCCGGGCTTTCGGCAGTGCCGAGGCGGATCTCGCGGCCCAGAGCATCACCGGCGGGGAAGAAGCGTTCGGCGAGCGTGCGATTGACGACGAAGGCGAACGGCGCGCCGATCTCGTCGGTGTTGTTGAACAGGCGCCCTTCGCGAAGAGGGATGCCGAGGGTCTCAAAGTAGTCAGCGCTGGCAATGGTTGACAGCGCGCTGGGCAGCGCGCTGTCCTCCAGCACCTCACCCTCGGTGATGGCGAACTGCTGCCGAAGGAACCCGATCGGTGCGAACTGAGCTCCCGACGCGGCCGTCTCGACGCCCGGGATCTCCTCCACGTTTTCGGCCAGCCGCAGGAAGAAGTCGGAGATCGCGGAGCCCTCATAACGCTCCCAGGGCAAGGTGATCCGCATCGTCAGCACGCCGTTCGGGTCGACCCCGGGGTCCACGCGACTCAGCTGGAGGAAGCTGTTCAAGAGCAATCCGGCGCCCATCAGCAGCGCCAGAGCCAGCGCCACCTCGATGGTGACGAACGCGCCGTGCCAGCGGCGTCGCAGACTTCCGGCTGACGCTCGACCGGCCCCGGCCGTGAGCGCGCTCCGCAGGTTCACTCGCGAGGCGTACAGCAGAAAGGGAGGTGGGAAGATGAGCTGCAAGCGCAACGCAACGCTCGCGATGTTCGGACTGTTGATGGTGGCGGCGTCGGTTCAGGTCATGGCACAGCAGGATCAGGAGCCGGAACCGATGGGCTTCTTCATCACCAGCACAGGGCCGGGAAGTGGTGGCGATCTCGGCGGGCTGCGAGGGGCGGATGCTCACTGCCAATCGCTCGCCGAAGCGGTGGGCGCTGGCGACCGCACCTGGAGGGCGTATCTGAGCACGCAGGCGACCGACGACCAGCCTGCCGTCAACGCCAGAGACCGGATCGGCGATGGTCCGTGGGCCAACGCCAAGGGGCTGCGGATCGCGTCCAACGTCGACGAGCATGCACGACATCCTGACGGGGTCGAAGCTCGACGGCACCGCCTTTCCGCCCGCAGAGGATAGGACCTGCGGTAACTGGACGAGTAGCGGCGAGGGCAGCGCCATGGTCGGCCACCACGACCGTTTCAGGTTCACCACGCCGGGCAGCCCATGGAACGAGGCTCATCCGTCGCGCGCTTGCAGCCAGGAGGATCTGGTCGGCACGGGAGGCAACGGGCTCTTCTACTGTTTTGCCTCGGAATGAGCAGGCTCGGTTTGCCGAAGCATCGCGTCTGATCGCGGCTTGCGATAGAGGCTAGGTTCTCGGCACTGCGCCCTCTCTTTTCGGAGGAAGCGCGTGATCCGTAGCTCACTCGGTCCCTACGAGATCAGCGAGCAACTCGGTGCCGGCGGCATGGGCGACGTGTATCTGGCGGTCGACAACCGCCGGGGTCGCAGGGTCGCGCGCTGCGCGAATCGTGGCGTGGCCCAGGTGGCCTTCACTTCCACGAATTCGAATAGCGAGGCGACCGCGATCTCAGTGCGGCGAGCTCATCGCCTCTGCGGGAAGCGCGTACCTCACCAGACTGCTGTCGTCGCGGCTGTAGAGATAGACGCGTCGGCGTTCGATGTCGACGGCGAAGCGCCCAGCTGAGGAGCTCCCGGCGAAGGTGAGTCGGTGGAGCAGCGTGGCGTCGGGGCGGTGGACGGTGATCAGATTCGGTCCCGTGGGCACGTTCCACAGGAGCCAAACTTCCTCACCGATGGCGTGCAGCTGGGAAACGTATTCCAGTGGAAACACAACGCGACGCTGAGCGTCGAGATTGACGTCACGGAAGTGTGCGAGGATGGCCTTCTTTTCGGGAAGATCGATCGCTGCCTGGGCAACAAGTTGGCCTTCGGAGCCGTAGCGCTGGAGCGTTCCCTCGGTGGCCAGGAACGCCCAAACTCCACCGTCGAGTCGAACTGCGGGGATCACCGTATTGCGCAGCTGATCGGGGATGCTGCCGGCGACGATTTCCTGACGCATCGCGGGCGTGTTCCAGCCGTAGTCATCAGCGACCGGCGCGACGATCCGATGCATTGTGATGCCGTCGGCACTGGTAACCGTCACCAAGGGTTGGTCGGGCCGCGGCACGGCCATGTAGGCGATGCGCTCGGTGCCGACGGAGGCTTTGACGATGCCGCCCGCCAGGTCGACTCCGCCCATGAGCCGTCCCTCATAGTCCAGCCGGTGCATGCGCCCCGTTAGCTGGTCGATCACGCGGATCAGCCCGTCGCCAACACCGATGTTGCTGGGTCCCTCGAATTCGCCGGGTCCCTGTCCCTTGCCACCGAAGTGTGTGGGCTCGCCGCCGTCCGGCGGCACCACCACCACGCTGCCGGCGCTCCAGTCCAGCAGCAACACGTTGCCACGCTCGTCGACGGTCATATCGACTACGAGCGCCAGCAGCGCGCTCCCGGAGCTGATGACGACAGTCGGATCTGTGAGCGCGAACTCACGCGGGGCGCGATCCACGGGTCGGCTGCATGCGGGCAGCGCGACACAAAGCGCCAGTGACGCCAGCGCCACTGACTTGCGTTTCATGCCACCATCCGGCTCCCCGAGCAACGGGTTTGAGCCGGCCGGAGTGGGCGCTGAGCGTCCACTATCCTCTCGGTTCTCGGCCCTCGGGGGGATTCGGGACAACGATCACACGCTCGACGCGCAGCCCCGGTGGCCCCTCGATCCGCCGCTCCAGCGCGGTTCGCTACACGGTCTGGACCGGCCTAGAATCGCCGGCTTCCCTGGCGGCCTCGAGGGGCAAGAGTTCACCGAGCTATGCCGTCAGCCGGCGGGCATGATCCTCGTTTTGAGCTGCATCAGCACGAACGCGACAGCCATGCCCTGGACGCCGGTCGCAACGCCGTCGAGAACTGAATTGACCCACGGACCGACAACAGCGATGGCGTCCAGACTGTTGGAAACGATCGGGAGTCCCGCCGCCACGACGTAGATCACGGTCCGTTCGTGGACATCAGCTTTATCGCCGCCCATGAAACCTGCCACCAAACCGAGGACGACGAGGGCGAGTCCGGCGTACGGGACCGCTTCGGCAACGGCCGGGACGGTTCCCAGGATCGCGATGACTACGATCAGGGCCAAGAGGACACGTTCGGGCATTCTGACGCTCCTTTCCGATGCGCTTCCGCGACCAACGCGAAAACGCGGACTTCGAAAACGCCACCAGCGAGCCAAGGGAGCCGGCGACACCGGCACACTGAAACCGAAATACAGGGCTTTTGCAACCGTCGAGCGATGTTTTGAACTCGATCCCACTTCCTGGCGGCCGTCGGGACCCCGCTCGAGGTTGCGTGGCGAACTTCTGCCGCTACGGAGCCGTGCACGGCTGATTAGCGGGCGCGGTTACTGTCCGCGTGCTCCCTTCGACAGCGGGGGAGAGGCCACAACAAGCCGTTTGGGCGGCGGGTTTTTGAGGCCGACGCATCGATCAGCGAGCCCGACCTCATTGGCGGTATCGACGCTTTCGAACACGGCGCGCCTGGGGGAGCTCACCGACGTGCTGAGCCGATCTCGATCGCCCTCCAGCGCCTGCACGGTCGCGTTGTTTGCGCGGCCGAGCCATCGCCACCGGGCTCGTTCGGTATCCGCAACCGCGCACGATGGCGGATGCCATGCGCGGCCGCTCGACTCGGGACCATCCGCGTCGCGGCCCCGGGAGAGCGGTGGTTGGTTACCTCCCGTCGCCGTCGACAGCTACCGCGGGGCGAAGGTCGGCGCGCCTAGGCGCGTCGGTGCTGTCCCCGCTCCAAGGTCGCGAGCTGCAGGACTGGAGACGGTCGCGCCCGCGATCTGACGGAGAGGAGAACCGATGTTCGAGCTACGGACGACGCGCGCCGTCATCTTCGAGCAACTCGCCGGCGGCCCACTCCGTCCAGATGAGCTCGCGCCTTGCCCCCAGGTGCGGTGCCAGCGGGTGCCCTTGGGCAGCCTCAGGACGACCGCCCCGAGTGCGATTGCGACGAAGGAGAAAATGAGATGGAGTGTGCCGGTAGGGTTCACGCGGGTTTCCCGTACCTGTAGATCGACTTGGATGCCTCGAGGCGGCATGCTCGGGGCGGCGGCCGCGAAAACGCCGGTAGCACCGTAACTGGAGGCCGAAGGCGACCGACGAGGGCGTATGACTCGCGGGGCGATCGCTCGCGGCGCATCGTAGGCTGCCGTACCTCCCCGGTTGAACCCACGGAGTAAATAGCGTGGAGATTGATCGCGCCGCGCCGGTTCAGGCTCGGGCGGAGTTGCTCGTCGACGCGCCGCTGGGCCAGGCGTGGTCCATTTTGACGAAGATCTCGGAGTGGAGCCGCTGGAATCCCGGAGTCAACCGGGTGGTGGTAGGTGGCCCCATCGAGGCGGGCACGGAGTTCAGCTGGCGGGCCGGGCGCGTGCCGATCGCGTCGCGGCTGGTAGCGGTCGAGCCCGAGCACCGGATTGCCTGGACCGGTCGGACGCTGGGGATGGATGCGATCCACGTGTGGGGGTTTGAGGCACGCGACGACGGCGTCATGGTTCATACCGAGGAATCCCTCGACGGTATTCCCGCCCGTTGGTTCCAGGGACGGCTGCAGGAGATGTTGCAGCGCAACCTGACGGAGTCGCTGCGATTGCTCCGCTCCGAGTGCAAGCGACGGGGCCGCGAGGGCTCGGCGCACTGACCAGAATCATCAACATTGGAGGCATGCCGGAATGAAGACCATGATCGGCGGCGCTGTTCTCTGTCTTCTCCGGATGCAGGAGTGACCGCGCGGAAGGTGCGGGCGGTGCAGTTGACAGTGCCTCGGCGTCAGAAACGCAGCAGGTGCGTGGCCTTGAGGATCACCGCGCGGTCGATGAGGTCGGCATCCTCGACCAGGCGCCGCTCGTTGTAGACGAGGAACACGTCGGCCCCCTCGGTGTGGATGAAGTTGAGCCGTACGTTGGAGAGAACCTGGTCGGCGGTGCTGTTGTATTGCACCAGGGCGGCCAGGAAGAGCCGGGTGCTGAAGTCGTAGTTGATTCGGGCGCTGAACAGGTCGGTGGTGAAAGCACCCTGGGGCAGGTCGACGTCGTCGTGGTTCCAGGCGATGCTGCTTGCGAAGCGGGGACTGACACGCAGTCCCGCGGTCGCCCGGAGCTGCCAATACTTACCGCTCCAGAAGTCGCCGACCTTGTAGTTGGCACCGACCGATAGCGCCCGGCTGGTATCCGACTGCAGCTCGAGGTTGCCCTCGTTGAAGGTGTAGTCGCCCGGCGGGATGACGATACCCTCGAAGATCTCGAAGGGCAGATCGAGACGTTCGAAGCGGTGGTTGATGGCGACGCTGACCTTGTCGCCGCGCTTCAGAAAAGTGTCCCAGTCGGCGTGCACGAAGCGGCTCAGCAATTGGCCACCGGTGTCGGTGGTGTTGGTGATGTTCACGTGAGGGCTGTTGTTGCGGATCCAGTCGGCGGACGGGTAGGGGGTCCAGTGGATCGACCCGTCGAGCTTGCGGATGCCGGTACGGTCGACGAATCCCATCTCCGGGTTGAAGTTGTCGCCGATCTGTAACACCGCGGCGGTGATCTGCCATGTCGGGGTGCCCCAACCGAGCCGGGCCTGGCCGGCCCACTCATCGCCTTCGAGACCGGGCGTCGAGGTTTGCATCCACCAGGCGTCCAGCGTGGTGTTCGCGTTCACGGCCCATCGTGCGTCGAGCCCGAGCTGACGGTTGTAGTCGTGGCCGCCCGCTTGACGGTTGGTGGCCAGCACCCCCACCGTCGAGCGACTGCCCAGATCGCGGCGCAGACGGACGACGCTGAAGTTGTTCGACGGCAAATCGTCGGTGGAGCGGCTTTGCATCGACAGCAGACCGAGGGTCCAGCTGCCGAGCTTGCCGGTGAGGCGGGCGCCGCCGTGCAGCGGCACCTCCTCGTTGTCCTCCGAGATGCCGAGGCTGCGCGAGTGAAAGCCGACCACGCTGCCGGAGACCAGGCCGCGCGCCGAGGCGCCGGCGCCGGTCCCGAACTCGAAGATGCCCGCATTCTCCAGGAAGAACTCGCGCTTCTCCGGGAAGAACAGGGAGAAGCGGCTGAGGTTGATCCTCTCGTCGTCGGCCTCCACCTGGGAGAAGTCGGTGTTGTAGGTGAGGTCGGCGGTGAGGTTGGGGGTCGCGCCCCACTTCACGTCGAGTCCCGCATCGAGCTGGGTACTCGTCTCGTGCCCGAGGCTCCCGTCCGTGTGCACGGTGCCATCGGGGAGCTCGCCGACATCCCCGAGAGCGTAGGGCTTCACCTGCAGGTTGCCAGGCTGGCTGACCTCGGCAAGCCCCAGGAGAACTCCCCATTCCGACATCTGGGTGGCGCCGTACTGGCGTGGGATGGGCGCCCAGTAGGACTCCTCGCTGCGACGGCGGATGTTGCGTCGGAAGTTGATGCCCCAGACGTCGAGTTGGTCGCGATCGAAGCGCAGCGACCAGAACGGAATGGCGATCTCCGCCACCCAGCCGTCGTCGGTGATTCGGGCGGCCGCGTACCATACCGCGTCCCAGTTCGCGTTGAAGCTCTCGCCGCCGAGGCGTGCCGCCACGCTGGTGCCGCCCTCGCCCTCGATCTGGGCATCGAACTTCGCGCCCATCGGGTTGACCTCGAAGTAGAACCCACGCCGATGGTCGTGGTAGGTGTCGAGGGTCAGGGTGAAGCTGTCGTCGGTGCTCAGCGGGGCGTCGCGCCGCAGCACGGTGGCGACGATCTCCTCCGGGCTGCGGTCGTGGGCAACGACGGCCACGTACAGCGCCTCGGCGTCGTACATGAGGCGCACCTCCGTGAGCTCGGAGGCGGGTTCTCCCTCGTTCGGTCGCGCCTGGACGAAGTCAGTCAGCGGACTGGCGGCCTGCCATGCTGGCTCGTCGATTCGGGCGTCGATCCGCGGGGCCGCTGCGGTTCGGACCGCATCCGTCCGATATCGGCGGTCGGCCGCGGTGACGAGTCTAGCGTCGTCCTGCTCCTGCGGCGTTGGCAAGGCCTGGGCGGGGACGAATGCCAGGGCCAGCGCCAGGAGCGCAAGGCGCCACTGCGTCCACGGTGTGCTGGCGGCTCGTGAACGGCAGCGGACTCCGGTGGAGACAGCTGGCATGGCCGGGGACCGATCCGCAGTCTCGAAGCGTGGGGATTCGCTGAGGATACATGACCGTCGACCCCTGGACGACATGACGCCGCGACAATGCAAGGCGACCGACCGCTCGCTGCAGACGCACGCCCTCAACCTGATTCATCGTGACATCAAGCCTGACAACATCTTTGTGCACCAAAGCGCCCGAGGAGAGGTGATAGAGCTCACCGACTTTGGCACGGCGAAGTTCATCGGTGGCACGAAGAATCAAGAGCAGCTCACGGTCGACGGTCGCCTACTTGGCACCCCAGCGTTCATGGCCCCCGAGCTGTTTCTAGCCACAGCCCCGGACACCTCTGCAGACGTTTTTGCAGTAGGCGTGACCCTCTACATGCTCATGACTGAAACGCTGCCCTATGGCGGCCTCAACCTCGAACCCCTGGCCCCAGGCAGTTCAGCAAGGGCGAGACAAAGCCGAGCCGCTCGGAGATCTTCCTGCGCTGCCGACGACTCTCCATAGGGCGCGCGAGACGCTGCCATCCTTGCCGTGCTCTACGGAGGGGGCCTCCGGCGCTCCGAGCTCGTGGCGCTGAAGCTGGAGAACTACGACGAGGCCACAGGGGCGCTCACCGGGCACAACTTGGGTGTCCTCCGCTCAACGGCCAGGGTGCGCCTGGGATGCTGGCCAACAACTCTCGTTGGGTAGTAGCCCTGGACACCGTTAGTCGAATGGGCGATAAACGGCCGTAACTCGCCATCGTCCAGGCAGCAAAGAGGTTTTGTCCAGCAACAGGGGTCGGGGTCCGAACTCGCGAGAACGCGAGTGGACGCACGAGCCCGAGGAGGCAGTGGGACATGCGGAGAGTTGCCCGTTTGTGGATGTGTTCGATTCCGGTAGTTTTCTTCGTCGGCGTTGGCTGGACGGGCGCGCAACAACAGAATGATGCGCCTAACGGCTTCAGTCCTGACAGAAGCGGACTGTTCATCCAGAACTTCGAGAGCTTCACCGCCGACTCGGATGGCACGAACATCTCAGGTACCTGGTCGACCGCGGACGGTCCTTGGACCTCTCGCCGTTGACAGTGTGGTGGCCATATGTGCCTTCAGGTACTTCGACGCTAGCCCTGGCAAAGGCAAGATGAAGTGCACAGGGAAAGTCGCCGGAAACGTCGTAGTCAGGGGGAAGGATAAACTCTCCGAAGAGTCCGACGATAGGTTCATGGAGGTCGACGACGCAGTCGACCTGAGCGGATTCACCGCCACGGATGTTCTGTCTTGTAAATGCAAGGTAAAGACGAAGATCCAAGTCTCGAGTACTGACACCGTAAGAGTCCAAGCGACGGTCTTCGACCCCGTCGGGGGATAGGACACGTCGCCTTCCCAGCCGCCGGCCGGTGCCTGTCAACGCGGATGAGACGGTGGTCACGAGTAATTAGTGAGCACTCTCCAGGGTGGCGGGCTTGTTGATCCAGACGGCGGTGGGGATGGCCGGAGGGCTGGGCGGGTGGTTGACGAAGCGCTCGGGTCGCGCCCGGTAGGCGGCCAGCAGGACTTCGGCACGCCGATCGCGGGTCTGCTGGGCGAGCCCATACTGCACCGTCGCCGGCTTCAGCCAGCCCTTGTCAGCACCGAGTTACTGAGATACGACGTGGTACCAACGGTGGGGTCAGGTCACTCTTGCTCAGTAATTATCCAACCTCCATCGTCTCACCCCACGTTGGCAGAGAGGGTTCGCGATCCGCACAGCCACTTGGAAACCGCTCTGCGGCTCCGACGAGTTCCAACAGCACTACGGCTACGACCTCAAATCCAAGCGTTCAGCTGTCCACCGAAACGGCGTAACTCCAGTGCCGATCATCGTGAGCCGTCCGTGGGGACGAGGCGCTTCAACTCCTCGAACCAGTTCTGAACCAGCACGACCTCAGGATTGATCCCGTCGTTGATCCGGCTGTCCACAGATCGCACCATGAGAAAGCGCTGCCCGTCCGGCGATACGCTGAAGCCGGCCCCTCCATTGGTGATGGTGAATAGGCCTTCGAACACGACCTCGGGATCGCCATACGCAAAGGAGGGTTCGGTGCTGACCGGCAGCGACATCAGAGCGCGGCCGTTGTAGTAGAACAGCTCCTGCCCGTCCGGCGACCAGACCGGGACACGGGCGTCCTCACCGGCCACCCTCCACCGGCCGCCACGGCCGACGTCCGGGAACGATGTCACGTGGATGCCGCCATCCTCGATTGACTCGTATGCCAGCCATTTACCGTCGGGAGACACGTCCAGCCTCCCACTCATCTGGAGCACACTGCCGAGCATCCGTTCAGAATCCAGCGACAATGAATGCGCCCCACCCCCCGACCTGAAGACGAGCGCCTGACCATCGGTCCACCACGGTACATGGCTTTCCGGACTTTCCGTCAGTTGTTCGACTTCGCTCGTCCCGTCGGCCACCTTCCAGTAGAGATTGACCCCTCCATCACGAGCCGACTGAAACACGACGCGTTCGCCATCGGGCATCCAGATGGCCGGCCCGTTGTTCCCGGTGAACGTCAGTGGCTGCGAGCGATTGCGAGCGATCTCGTAGACCTGGAGGTCGCCCCGGTGTTGCCCTTCGCGCTTGTTGTAAAGGACGCGGGTCCCGTCGGGCGAGAGTCGGTGGGACGAGTAGAGGTCGATCTCCAGGTCGAGAGGTTCCTTACGGCCGTCGCGGTCCACCCAGACGAGCGAATACCCGCCGACCTCGGTGCGGTAGCCACCGGTGACGTAGACGAGCGAGCCGTCGTTCGAGATGCTGAAGTGCACGCTTCCCCTGAGACCGAACGCGACCCCATCGACCACCGGAACGGGTTCCGTCGTGACCTGGAGCCGCTCCAGGTCGAACCCTACGGCGCGCAGGGTTCCGTCGAACCCATACACGATGTGCCCGGTAGGCACGTAGCGAGGATTGGTTCCGCCGGTTAGCAGATACCGCGTTGCGCCGTCATCGAGCGTGTGGACCGCAATCCGGGAGTCTTCCGGCCCGCTGCTCATGGCGACCTCGAAGAGCACGGCACGACCCCCTGGGAGCACCTCCGGCCAACGGTGATCCAACTCGCCGCCGTCCGTGTTCGGGGTGGTGAGAACCACGGGCTCGCCGCCTGCGACCGGCACGCGCAGCAGGCCGGTATCCGTGGCCCGCGTCGCGAAGATAATGGCTTCGTCGGGTCCTCAGCTCGCGCCCCGCATCGAGTCCTGCGGGACCTCGACGATCGCCGCGTGCGGACCTCCGTGAATCGATACTCGGTGGAGGGTCGGGGGTGGTGCAGACCAAAAACCGACCCAGTTGCCGTCGGGGGAGATGAACGGGTTTCGGGGCACGAGCCCCGTGGTGGTTAGCTGCGTTGCTTCGATTCCCGACAGGGAACGGACGTAGAGACTCCGGTTGCCATCCGGCGCCCCGACATAAACCAGCCATGTTCCGTCGGGCGTCAATGCGACGTTGACATCCTGGCGCACCTCGACGGGACCCGTCGCCGACGGGGTCAAGAGGGAGCGCACGACCGGAACCGGCGGAGGGGGCGCGGGCCGCACCAAGGTCCAGACGAGCGCGCCCGTGACAACGCTGCCAACGACGAGCCCGGCAACGGCCATCGGGGCCGCCGGCTTCCAAGGGATGCCGCGTGTCATTTCCACGGCGACGGGGGCAGCTAACATTGGAGATATGGCGTCCGTCCCCTCACCGAGCGCCTCCTCGATCTCGATGCGGGCATCTGCAATGTCGTGAAGGCGCCGGTCCGGGTTCTTCCGCAGACAGCGACGCAGCAGCGCTACCACCAGCGCCGGAGTTGTCGTCGGCAGCGCTCCCCAGTCCGGCTCGGCCTCGATGATGGCCGCGAGCGTGTCGGCGACCGTCTCTCTGTTGAACGCCCTCCGTCCGACCAATGCTTTATAGAGCACGCAACCGAACGCCCAGATGTCGGCGCGCTTGTCGAGCGGCTGACCGCGCACTTGCTCGGGACTCATGTAGGGAGCGGTTCCCAGGATCACCCCCGTTTGGGTGCCCGCCACGGTCAAAGTAGGCGAGCGGCTCATGTCGGCTTCGGATGGAGCGGCCTCGACCGTTTTGGCCAAACCGAAGTCGAGCACCTTGGCCTTTCCCTCGGGCGTGATAAGCACGTTGGCGGGCTTCAGATCACGGTGAATGATCCCTTCGCCGTGGGCGGCCTCCAGTGCTTCGGCAATCTGCTTGCAGAGGTCCAGCGCCGTCTCGACCGGGAGAGGCCCCTTGGAAAGCCGCTGTTCCAGCGACTCGCCTTTCACCAGCTCCAATACGAGGAAGCGTGCCCCCTGGTCTTCTTCGAGAGCGTGGATCGTGGCGATGTTGGCGTGGCTGAGCGCCGCCAGCAGGTGGGCCTCCCGCTCCAGCCTTGCGAGGCGATCCGGGTCGGCGCTCAGTTGCTCGGGCAGCACCTTGATCGCCACCTCGCGCTTCAGCGTCGTATCCCGCGCCCGATACACCTCACCCATGCCGCCCGCACCGAGCAGTTCGAGAATCTCGTAATGACCGAGGGTTTTGCCAACCAAGGTGATGACTCCCTACCAGGGGAGCGGCCCCGCTCCGGTCCGCGCCTCGCGCGGAGCGCCATCTGGACGTTCGCACCCGGAGACCAAGCTCCGGTCGAGTTTCTCGATACGCCCGCTATCGAGCACATGGCGATGTTCTCTCCCGATGGAGGGTGGATCGCCTACAACTCCGCGGGGGAGGTATGGGCGCGACCGTATCCGAAGACCGAGGGGACGGAACGGAAGATCTCGGAGGCTGGAGGAACCGGGCCGGTTTGGTCGCCTGATGGGTCGGAACTCTACTATCGCGATACCTCTTCAGGGCATCGCGGCGGTGTCGACCCCCCTCTCGACGGGTTTCACTCCAGGTCGTCCGGAGCCGCTCTTCAGGTACTCGGGTGTGTACCGGGTCTCCGGCAACATGGCAGCATACGATGTCGACCGTGACGGTCGGTTTATCATGGTGACCGAGGAACCTCTGCCCCCGAATCCACGCCAGATCAACGTCGTCCTCAACTGGTTCGAGGAGTTGAGGGAGCGGGTGCCGACGGGACGGTGAGCGACACGTGCCCCTCCTGGCCCACGCTTCTCGCCTGGATCGAGAACGACCTCAGGGATGCACACCTTGAAACTGCGTAGTCGAAATGAACCACGGGAAGCGGTGAGCCAATGACTACTTTTGGGGATCGTATTATTCGCGCTGCCAAGCTAGATGCTCAGTTGTATGAAGAGGTTGAGGCTGACACGGGGGCAATGGGTCAGGCCATGGGGGTTGTTGTTCTGTCCAGCATGGCCGCTGGAGTAGGAAGCGCTGCAATCGGAGGGCTTGTCGGGATTTTGGTAGGGACGATCGCAGCCCTTATCGGATGGTATGTCTGGGCCTATCTCACCTACTTTATTGGCACGAAATTCCTTCCAGAGCCACAGACCGAAGCAGATCTCGGCGAATTACTGCGCACTATTGGATTTTCGAGCTCCCCCGGCTTGATTCGAGTATTCGGCATCATTCCAGGGCTGGCAGGGCCGCTTTTTCTCGTTGCCTCGATTTGGATGCTAGTGGCGATGGTTATCGCGGTCAGACAAGCCCTTGATTATGAGAGCACATCGCGAGCTGTAGGGGTTTGCGTGATCGGCTGGATCGTTCAACTGTTGATCCTTGTGTTATTGGTGTCTGTTTTGGCTTGAGAACACAGCTCGTACCGGGATCGGCGTACCACGCGCCGGGATTCTCGTCAACGAATGCCCCAAACGTTCTCTAGCAGGCTGCTGAAAAACTCCTGCGTGGAGTGCTGCGCGAGGCTTGGCGGCTCGGACTGGTTGACGCTGAGAGCTACCACCGAGCGGTCGACCTGCCCTCGATCCGTGCCGAGCGACTCCCCCGCGGTCGTGCTCTCGCAGCCGGCGAGCTCCGTGCGCTCTTCGCCACCTGTGCTGGCGACGACTCTCCGTCAGGCGCAAGAGACGCCGCGATCCTTGCCGTGCTCTACGGAGGCGGGCTCCGGCGTTCCGAGCTGGTGGCGCTGAAGCTGGAGAACTACGACCAGGCTACAGGGGCGCTCACAGTGCGCGGCGGCAAGGGGCGCAAGGACCGTGTGGGGTACGCAACCAACGGCGCTCTCGATGCCCTACAGGCGTGGATAGAGGCGCGCGGCCGGGAGCCTGGCGCGCGACGCCTCCTGAGGCACGCGTTCGCACGTCGACGTAGGCCCAGTCCTCGCGGTTCCAATCCGGCAGGTCGATGTAAATTCTGGAGTTGCCTCGGTTACGTGGACGGTCTAGAGCTTGGGGTGGAGGATGTCCACCATGGCAAGAACGAGACCGTATCCGCCGAAGTACCGGCAACAGATTATTGAGCTGGCAAGAGCCGGCCGGAGCGCCTACGAGCTGGCCCAGGAGTTCGAACCGTCGTACTGGACGATCCATCAGTGGATCAAGCAGGCGGACCGAGATGAAGGGCACACTGCGGTCGTGGGTATGCGCTTGCGCGAGCAAGCCAGGGCAGACCCTAGGGTTCATCGTGCTGCGCCGCGCGGGGGCTGATTCGGGCCCCTGAGTCTGTAAGAACCGCTGGAGCCACTTGACTCCCATTACTCGGACAGGCTCCTAGCTTCCGGTCGTAGTCGAGGCTGAATCTCGCATACCATCGCCGGACTGTGCCAGGCTGGCCGCTAACTTCACAGTACCGTCGACGCTCATTTGCCGCCGAGCGTTGCTACCGTTGAGGCAGTGGGAGTAGCAACGGACTCGGGTCGATGGCTGGAGCTTCGCGTCGCAACGCCTCGACCTCGTCGATCTCGATCGGGATGAAGCGGCTCAGCCACTCGTACCCGTCCTCGCCGCCGAGCGTTGCTACCGTTGAGGCAGTGGGAGTAGCAACGGACTCGGGTCGATGGCTGGAGCTTCGCGTCGCAACGCCTCGACCTCGTCGATCTCGATCGGGATGAAGCGGCTCAGCCACTCGTACCCGTCCTCGGTCACCAGGACGTCGTCCTCGAAGGCCACACGCGTGCCGTCAGGGAAACCGGGGTGTTGCCGCTTCGGCACGAACAGGCGTCTTCGGCTCGGTCGCGGCCCTGGCTAGGATTGAGCGCAGATCACGTACTTCAGGATTCGGAGGCTCGCCATGCACGAAACCGGCGAGCACCCCGAGTTCGCCCCTGTCTCCCGATTCCCCTCCGTGTCCCGCGTTCGCCTCGCGCTTGTGCATGAGCCGACCGTCGAGTTCGAGTCGACGTCGTGCCGAAGGCCGGCCGACGCTTCGCCGGTGAGCTCGGCGACCTCTTGCCGTCGGTGGAGGTCGCCCTCTACCGAGTGGCGCAGGAGGCGATCACCAACGCGCGCCGTGCCAGCCGCATTGCCATACACGTCGAAGGGACAGAAGACAGTGTCATCCTGACCGTCGGTGACGATGGTGAGCTCTCCGGTCGGCGCCACGCGCGGAGAGGTTCCGGTCACGCGCTCGTCGGGATGCAGGAGCGAGTCCTCCACACCGGGACCGTCGATCGTTCTCACCGCCAGCCTATCCGTCCGGATACCGAGTGACCTTCGCGGCGAGCCTGCGGCACAGCACCGGGCAGGCTGAGGCGAGGGCCTGATGAATTCGCTCGGCCTCGGCTCGATACTGCGTCACCTTCTCCTTGTTCCAGCCCGGAGGAGGCGGCTGCAGGTCACGATTCGGTCCGCCGTCTTCACCACTCGGGCTCGTGGCGGAGGTGCTCGTCGAAGAAGCGCTCCATCTTCGCGAACGCGTCGACCCAGCTGCTCTTGCGGCCGAAGAAGTGGGGCTCGCCGGGGTAGAGCTCGAACTCGAATCGCTTGCCGCGCTTCAGCAGCTGGTCGACCAGCCAGATCGATTGCAGGAAGTTCACGTGTCGGTCGGCCGTGCCCTGCACGGTCAGCACGGGAGCGCTCAGGTCATCGAGGAAGTTGATCGCCGAGGTGTTGAAGTACGCCTCGGGGTTCTCCTCGGGCGTCCCCAGGCGTCCGGTTGTGTGGGGGTTGCGCGTATCCCAGGGTCCCCCTGGCATCTCCCAATCGACGAGGCCGGCGATGTTCACCCCGGCAGCGAATACGTCGGGGTACTTCGACATGAGCACGAGCACCATGTGGCCGCCGTAGCTCATCCCGTAGACTCCGATGCGATCGATGTCGACGAACCCGAGTGTTTCCAGATACTCGACGCCCTCGACCACGTCGGCGGCGTCACCGACGCCGAGATCCATGTAGTTGGCGGTGCGGAAGTCGCGACCGTAGCCGTAGCTGCCCTGGTAGTCGACGTTCAGCACGACGTAGCCGCGATCGGCGAGGCGCTGGTGCCAGCCGTACCAGGCCACGTTGTCCTTGTGCGGCCCCGACCCCACGAACACCTCCTGGTAGATGGACGCCTGGTGCACGTGCACGATGGCCGGGTAGGAGGCGTTCGGGTCGAATCGCCGGGGTCGGAACAGCTGGGCGCGGATCGGCAGCTCCTCGTGCCCCGCATACGTGACGATTTCCGGGGCCTGCCAGTCGTACGCGTGCAGCGTCGGGGTCATCGAGTCGGTGAGCTGGACAGCCTCGGCTCCGGGGACCGTGTCGGTCACCCAGAGGTCCGGCAGTCGTGACGCGTCGGTGTAGATGAAGGCGACCCTCTCGCGATCGGGTGAGAAGACGGCGGAGGCGATGTTCCCGAGCAGCTCGGTCAACCGGGTGCGCTCCCCTCCCTCCGCGCCGACGGAGTAGAGCTGCCGCCACTCCGTGCCCGCCTCGGTGGAGACGAAGTAGACGGTCTCGCCGTCGGGTGACCAGGCCGGGAAGCTGACCTCGAACGAGCCAGACGTCAGCTGGACCGCCTCGCCACCCTCCGCCGGTACCACGTAGAGGTGATTCCAGCCGTCCTCGTCGCTCGTGTACAGGACCCTGCCGCCGTCAGGTGAGAAGGACACGACCTTGTCCCGAGCGTTCAGGTAGCGCTCGTCCCGGCGCGTGTGCAGCGTGGCGATGAGCTCGCCGTCGAGGCCGACGTGGTAGTAGGTCCGGTCCTTCACGTCGAGGGAGTTGCGCTCCACGACCAAGCTGGCGCCGTCCGGCGCCCAGGCCATCACGGTCTCTCGTTCTGGCGAGGGCAGCAGCGTCCGGACTTCGCCGGTTCGCGTCGACACGATCGCGGCATCCGGTGCGGCGTAGCGGACCCTGCGAGAGACAAGCAGCGGACCCGAGAACGGCGGCGACCGGGAGGCGTCCAGACGCGGCCCGCTGACGCTGCCGGCGATCCACTCGCCCGCCGGAGCCCAGTCGCCGAGGCTCATGAGGCCGACCTCGCCGCGGCTCGACGCCGCGCCGTCCTCGAGCCCGAGCAGCAAGAGCTCTCCTTCACTGGTGAATGCGACCCGCGCGCCGTCCGGCGAGACCAGAGCCGAGCTCGTCGTCGCCGTGGTCTCCGTCAGCTGGCGCGTCTGCCCGTCGGGCACGGACACGAGGAACAGGTCGCCATCGTCCTCGAAGACAATTCCGCTACCGTCCGGCAGCCACTGTCCGAAGCTGCCGGAGCTATTCCAGGTGGAGCCTCCGAGGAAGTGGTCGGACGCGGTCAACGCCACCGACGAGCCCCCGTCGACGGGCGCGACGTAGAGATCCTGGGTACGCCAGTCGGTCCACAGGAACGAGACGAAGCGCCCGTCCGGTGACCAGGCCGGTCGCGACGGCCAGCGCCCGTCCAGGTAATCCGACATCGTCAGGGCTCCACCTGTCGCGGTCGCCGGGCCGGCGCCCCCCTCCCCGGGGCCGCCGCAGGCGGTCACCGCGGCGATCAGGAACATCGCGGTAGCGGTGGCGAGGCTTCCTCGCCGTGGCCGTCGGCCGGAGCCATACCTGTCGTCGCGGGTCATCGTTGCCTCCTGGTACCTACGTGTGAGCACGCTCGATCCTCGGCCTGCCTGAGAAAACCCTTTCTCACCGAGGAGAAATCAGTGGCCGAGACCAAGATACTCGCCGACGAGCGGATCCTCAATGCTAGCGCTGAGGCAGTGGGAGTACCAACGGACTCGGGTCGATGGCTGGAGCTTCGCGTCGCAACGCTTCGACCTCGTCGATCTCGATCGGGATGAAGCGGCTCAGCCACTCGTACCCGTCCTCGGTCACCAGGACGTCGTCCTCGAAGGCCACACGCGTGCCGTCGACGATGGCGCCTTGCTCGATCGCGAGGACCATGCCCGGCACCAGGGGAACCGGGTAGTCGCCGTGCTCGTGCACCTCCATGCCGATGAAGTGGCCAATTCCGTACGTGTAGCTCTCGTCCCAGCCGCCGGCGTCTCGGAGCATCGTCACCGCCATGTCATGCAGCTCCTGCCACGTGACCCCGGGGCGCACGTTCTCAATCACGGCCTTCTGCACGTCCAGGACCGTCTGGTAGATGTGACGTTGCTCGTCCGTGAAGGTGCCGTCGGCAGGAACCGTTCGCTGAATGTCGGCCGAGTAGTGGTTGAACGCCGCTCCCGTGTCGAAGTGCACCAGGCTGCCCGGCCGGATCGGTGCGTCGCCACGGCTGGCAGCCCGCTCCTCCCTGGCGCTCTCCCAGCGCAGCACGATGTTCAGGTCGCTGGCCGGCGATACACCGGTGAAGCCGAGGCCAGCCCCGTTCAGCAGGTGGGTGTATCCGACCGTGTGCTTGACCTGCATGGTGGTGAGGCCAGGGCGAGCCAACTTCATGCCCTCCATCAGCGCCTTGCCGGTAATCTCGATGGAGCGGCGAAGCTGGATCATGCCGAAGTCGTCGACCACCATCCGCATCCGATCGAGGATGTCACCGGCGTCACGGACGTCCAGCTCGCTCGTCGCCTCCCGCAAGCGGTCGACGAAGTCCAGGCGGGGGTTGGCCGGCTCGTTCAGGTTGCTGAAGCGGGGGTAGTTGACGTACAGGATCTTGTCGGAGTCGCCCCAGCCGCGCGCCAGGTCCGAGGCCACCGGCTTGAAGCGTAGTTGTGTGATCCGGAGGTTCCGATAGTCAGTGAGGGCGCTCGAGAGGTGCTCGAGGAACTTCTCATGCTCGAAGACGTGCTCGATCTCCGTGACGCGCTTGGCCTCCTCGACGCCATTGGCGGTGTAGAGGATCTCGCGATAGGTGCTTCCGCCCGGGTTGAGCACGAGGATCGATCCCGGTGGCGCCGCGCGGTACATGCCCGTAAGGAAGATGAAGTCGTGGTTCTCAGTGTCCTCACCGAAGCCCTCGTAGAGGTTCGGCTGCCTGCGGTCAGCGCTGGTGATCACCGCCAGCCCGCCTTCCATGGCCTCCATCATCTCGGCTCGTCGCGCGGCCGCCGCTTCCCTGTGGCCGTCGCGATAGAGGACCGCTGTCGCCGATGTCTGGGCGCTCGCCGTCGGCGGAGGGGGCCCCGCGATGGCCATGGCGGCCAGCAGGGTAATCGTCGGAACCTGCCAGGGTTTCGTCACGAGATGTCCTCCTCGGTTCTTCGACCGGGACTTGTCGGATGCGTGACGTCCGCCCACGCATCCGGTTTCAGCCACTGGCACCAGAGTTGTATCCAAGCACACAGCCGCGGGCAAGCTGCACTTTATTTGAAGAGATTCCGGACGGTGCCGTGCACCGACAGAAACCGTTGAGCTTGAGCAGCGGATTTGAACCTTCGCATCTGTCGTTCGCGTTGCCGGGTCGGCTGATGCGAAACCTCTGCTCGGTTGTTCGCGTAGCGCGCTGTGACATGCTCGACCGAGGGCATCACACTCCTGTGCGCGGCCCCATAGCTTCTGAGCTTGTCGGTGATCAACCATCGTGGTTCGCTCCCCTGCGGGAAGAACCGCCTGGCCGCACGCACATCTCGCCGTCGCTGGACCAAGATGTCAATCACGTCACCGTCTTGATCAACCGCACGCCACAGATAGTGGCGCGCTTGCCTCGGATGCTCACGAACAGCTCGTCCAGGAACCAGGTGTCGCCGAGACGACCCTGCCGCCGACGTAGCTTCCGAGCGTAGTCGGGACCGAACTTCGCACACCACTGCCGTATCGTCTCGTGGGTGACCACGACCCCGCGCTCGGCCAGAAGGTCCTCGACATCTCGGAAGCTCAGGCAGAAGCGGTGATACAGCCAGACGGCGTGGCTGATGACCTCGGGCGGGAAGCGATGTCGAGCGTAGCGCTGCCGGTCGTTGATCATCGCCGGACTGTGCCAGCTTGAATGTTAACTTGACAGTATCGTGAGCAAGCCCGCGGCCGGCGCATCCGACCAGGGATCCGGGCCCATTCTGCCTCCCGTCCTCGAGGGCTTCGATCCCGTGGATGACGCGACCTATCGCGGTTTCCTCAGCCACTACCGCTACGACAGGAAGCCGCGCGCCGCCGAGGTGCTCGAACGGGTGGAGACGCCGGACTGGACGCGAGAGAAGCTGACGCTTGCCGGTTTCCTCGACGGTGACCGGATCATCGCGTATTTCTACTTGCCGAAGCGTGGAGAGCCTCCGTACCAGTGCCTCAGCTATTTCGCCAGCAGCACCGTCTTCTACGGCCGCCGGGTCGACGAAGAAGTCGAGGCGATCCTCTCGCCGCAGATCAAGGCCGGCCGGGCCGTGCTGGCGGTCGTCGTCAAGGGGGCGATCGAACGGCGCTGGCCAGGCCATTCGAACTTCCCGCCGCGAAGTGAGCGTGGCAGCGTCGACGCGCGCAACGAGGCGATCCTCCGGATCACGGAGTACCGGATCGGTCTCGACTACCTCGAGAGCCGGTCCGATATCGACATGAGTCGCATCGCGCACGCCGGCTTCAGTCTCGGCGCGGTCACCAACGCGCTGATTCTCATTGCCGTCGAGCCCAGGATCCGATCGTCGGTTCTGATCGGCAGCGGAATGCTGATGCACCGGTACTTGCCCGAGGTCACAGCGGTCAACTTCGTGCCGCGGATCGAATCCCCCGTCTTGGTGCTGACTGGGCGATACGACGAGGAGATGCCATACGAACCGTACGCCCGAGCGCTGTACGAGTTGCTCACGGGTCCCAAGCGCCTGGAGCTGGTCGATAGCGGCCATCTGCCCCCCGTCGAGATTCGCAACCCGATCATCAGCGCCTGGCTCGACGAGACGCTCGGCCCAGTGCAGCGTTGACGCCGTGACGACTTTTCGGATCGCCCGGCCCGGCGGCGGTCGAGGGGGCTCGCCGGGCACATGTCGGGGGGTTGGCTCTCTCCTGGCCCCTAGGCTGTGGGCCGAGTCTCGTGACGCTCGGTGCCGCGGCGATCGAGTCGCTGACCTTCAATACCCGGATGAAGGTCGTGCTCGTAGGCAGCCCGTTTCGGTCGGACGATCCCCACGCCGACCCCCAAACCGGCCAGTTCCTGATGGTCGGCCGTAAGTCACTGATTCTAAAGGGCCGGCGCGTGGACTTGAACCCCGGACCTGCTGATTACGAATCTCGGGCCACAGGTTTGCTCGAATCTGCCAGACTTCTAGAAACCCTTTATTTGCAGTTACTTGCTCTTGATTCGGTTCGCTCCAGTATGTCACGATTTGCGTCAACCTGATTGCTATCTGATTGCTAGAAGATCCACTGATTATCTGATGCGACAGAGAATCACCAAACGAGCCGTCGACAGCCTGGCTGCCCGGAGCCGGGTCTACTTCCTCTGGGACACGGATCTCACGGGGTTCGGGTGCAAGGTGACGCCGGCCGGCCGGAAGATCTACGTACTCCAGTACCGCACCCGGCACCAGAACTGGAAGGGCGCGCCGAAGCGCTTGACCCTTGGCAAGCAGGGCGAGCTGACGCCCGATCATGCGAGGAAGCTGGCGGCCGACCTTCTCCTCGAGGTGAAGGCAGGTGAAGATCCGTCCCTCATGCGGAGACGGTCCGAAGCGCTCACCGTCGCCGACCTGATGGATCGGTTCCAGCAGGAGTACCTGCCGAACAAGAAGCGCCCGCCCAGGGCGTCGACCCTTCGGAGTTACGACAGCCTGATCCGCTGCCATGTCGTGCCGGCCCTCGGCAAGAAGCGCGTCCAGGAAGTAGCGACCGCAGACCTCGAGCGCATGCACCAGCGCATGCGGGCGACGCCCTACGTGGCGAACCGCACCCTTACGGTGCTGCAACACGCGTTCGACCAGGCGGAGGCCTGGGGTTGGCGAGCCCAGGCGACGAATCCGGCCAAGGGCGTCGAGCGCTACCCGGAGCAGCGCCGCGGCGCTCGCAAAGAAGTGATGCTGACCGCCGAGCAGATGCGGAAGCTCTTTCAGGCAATCGACGGCGAAGAGGATGATGGCGCCGATCCGGCGGCGTGCGCGGCCATCCGGATAGCGTTCTGGACGGGCTGGAGGATCGGCGAGGTGCTCGCCCTGAAGTGGGACAACCTGGATCTCAAGAGAGGCGTGGCGCGGCTTGTTGGCACGAAGACATCCGACGAGGAATACCGGCAGCTGCCGGACGAGGCGATCCAGGTACTGGAGAGCGTCGAGAGGGTTGCGGGTTGTCCGTTTGTGTTGTCGGGCCGCGGGGGGCAAGAGCACTTGACGACCGTGAAGCGGCCCTGGGGAATCATCCGAAAGCGGGCAGGTCTGGACAAACTGGATGGCCTCGGAGCGTTACGGCTGC
Source organism: Acidobacteriota bacterium (assembly GCA_963666215.2). GTDB lineage: Bacteria > Acidobacteriota > UBA890 > UBA890 > WLXD01. Next base: position 673,897 of record CAXWPL010000005.1, on the reverse strand, counting down.
ATGACCTGAGACACAACGTTGTGAGCTGGGACGTGTCGAGGGGCGTGCCACTGGAGATCGCGGGCAAGAACGTCGGGCATCGATCTCGACAGGCGACCGAGGTCTACGCGCACTTCGCGCCGGACGCACTCAAGCGCGCTGCTGACGCTCGTGCACGGGCGATGCGGGTCGCCCTCGAACAGGCCGGCTAGCAGCTCCAGGAGCCCTCCTGGCAGGCCGCACGTCGACAGCGCACTGCGCTTCGAGCCTATCCTGTGTTCCGAGAGCTTCTCGGGGGCGCTGGGAGCCGCGACACGCCAGTCGTGCGGTCACGCGCTATCCAACATTTCGTCGTCCCAGCCACGAGCCCGCACGAGAATCTGACGATCTCGTTGACGCGATCCAGCCGGAACGACGTTGGCGAGGCCTCAGGCTCGCCGCGACTGCAGATGTGATCGGCCTCGGTATCAAGACCGTCTTCCATTGCCGGGAGCGCCGATACCGGCGGGCCGGAGTGGCGCGCGAAAACCTCACGCGGTGGCTTGAGCGAATCGGATGCCTGGTTTGATTCCAGCTCTTGATGGGCCCGAACGATCACCAGTGCGGTGCCTTGTTGCGATGTTCGGTTGGTCGCCGAGAAACCTCGCCTGGTGGTGCCCGTCGAGGAGCTGGCGACGATCGGTGACCTGCTGCGTGTCGAGCGTCTCAACCGAAACCTCACGCAACGGGAGGTAGCCGAAGCATGGGGCGTCTCGATGTGGTCGATTCTGTTGTGGGAGGCCAACAGAGTGAGCCCCACGATCCGTCACCGCAGGAAGATCTACACCTTCCTGGGCTACGACCCCTCTCCAAGACCGAAGAGTCTCGGTGGCCGAATTATCTCAGCGCGACGACGCCTGGGGATCACACAAGAAGAGCTGGCGAAGCGCCTTGAAGTGTCGCCGTGCAGCGTGAGTCGTTGGGAACGTGACGAAGGCCGACCGATCAGCAAGCTCAGAGCCGGACTCGTCGTGCTTCTAGAGGACGCGGAGGCGATGGAGTGGGAGCCGCGAGACTAGCGTCCCCATCGTATCATACGGAGAGACCGCTGGACGGGCACTGTCAACCGACGGCTCTGCTAGCAGAGTGCAGTCATGGCCAACCGAGCGTACCGCTATCGCAGACACCGCGTGGCTGATGATCTCCGGCGGGAAGCGGTGCCGGCGGTAGCGCTGCAAGTCGTCCGTCATGTGCGAACTCCGCCAGGCTACCGGTTAACCTGACAGTGCCGCGCGAGATGGGGATGTCCCACCGTCCGTTGAACTAAGGCGACGGTGAAGTGGTTGGGGATTGTTACGCAGTACGGCGCTCCTGCTCAAGGGGAACGTCGACGGCGGTGTTGAGTGCGGCATCGAGCTTGGCGATGTCGCGGTAGCCACGAACCCTCCGGAACTTGCTCTCGGCCTCGATGAGTGCAGTAACCGCCCATCGAACGATCATGCTCCCGGAGCGCCACCGCTTTACGTTGCGGCTGACGTGTTTGATCGTCCCGTTCAGGTTCTCGATCGTATTCGTTGAACGTAACGTCCGAAGCAGCGGCCCCTGAACTCGGAGCCGAGTGACGGTGAGCGTCTCTTGCATTCCTTCTCTGAGCGAGGCCGCTGCACCGGGGTGATCGGTCTCCAGCTCCTTGACCACGGCGTCGAGCTGCTTGGTCGCTGCCGTGGCCGTCTCCGCCTTCCACGCCTTGCGGATCTTGGCTGCGAACCAGGGCCGGATATGCCCTGGCAGATGCTCCAATACATTCTTGATCTTGTGGACACGGCAGCGCTGGATCAGGGCCCACTCGCCGAACGTGTCGCGCACTGCTTTACGGAGGCCCTTGGAGCCATCGATTACCACCAACCGCGCCCGTTCGACGGGCATGCCGCGCTCGATCAACTGCCGCAGCAGCGACCGGCACACGTGGGAGCTCTCCGTGGTGCCCTCTACGACACCCAGCACATGCTTGACGCCGTCCGCGTCGATGCCCATGGCGATCACCAACAAGTGCTTGCCCATGTGCGTGCCGTCGATCACCAGCACCGGCAGGTCCACTTCATTGAGCGGTTGGGCCAGGTACTGCTGCACCTGCTTGGCTGTACGCGCTACGAACCGCCGCGACACACTCGAGCGACTCGTTCCCGACGAAGCTCGCCCGTCGTCGAGCCGCTCTAACGAGCGCTCGTACTTGCGCGTCGTGACGCCGCACAGGATCTGCTCTACGGCGCGCTCTTCGAGCGGATCTGTTGCCTTGAACCTCTCCCAGTGCGGCAGCGGCAGCTCTTGGCCATCGACGCTCCGAGCCCGCGGCTTGCGTACCTTGACCCGCCGGCCGCCCATCACCAGCGAGCCCTCGTCGTAGCCGTGTCGGTACGCCCGCCGCTGCTGTGACCGCGCGTAGCGCTCTCCGCAGAGCTCCGCCCGGTCTTCTTCCAGCAGCGAACCCAACACCCCGAAGCCCGCGTCCATGACCAGCGCTCGTAGATCCGATCGCGCCGCTACCACTGCCTCCAGGAGCGGGTTCTCTTGGCGCTCCGCTTTCCTACTTGTCTCTGTTCTGCGACTCTTGCTCATGACGGTGATCCTCCATGCCAGTGGATTGACCCCGACACACTATCGAGGTCGGATCACCGTCACCCTTTTTCAACGGAGCCTGTGACATCCTCCAAGAACGCCCACGGTCATATCGGTCAGCAGCGGGCGATCACGTTTCTCCCAAAGCGCACGATCTTGGTCGCGACGATACCCTTCGATGCCGATCAACAGGTGCAGTAGGTACCCGAGCGTGTACTCGGCCACCTGCACACCGAAGCGACCGAGGGAACGAGTTACGCGCACCGCAGCAGCAAGATCGGGCCGATCGATCAGGTGTTCTACGCCGGCTCCAGTGGCGTGCAGCCAGCGCAGCGACGGCAGCTGCGTGAGAGCCGATTCGGGAAGGGTCCAGGCCAACAAGATTCCCGCATTTTCCGAAGACAGGGCGCGGCTCGACGGCTGCATGGCGGTCACACGAACACCCGGCAGACGTCTCATCAGCGCACGCCGGTAGTCGGTTGCAGCGCTGTGCCACACCAGCACATCGGGGAGCTCGCCATCGGACGAGCGGACCTGCGGGGTGTCTTCGATGGCCTCGGCTATCGCGGGAGAACGGCTCATTTGCTCGGATACGGAGCTGGTGGTAGCTTACGAAGCCCTATGCACCACCATTGACACCAATGGAACCTCGTCGGAGGGACAAGTATGAAGTGCACCGAACGCCGTGTAGACGGTGTGGTGATCGTCGATCTGAAGAGCAAGCTTACGTTGGGCTCCGGAGATGTCCAGCTCCGACAGGTCATTCGTGACCTTGTGGAGCGCGATGAGAAGGCGATTCTCGTCAATCTGCAGAAGGTGCGCTACATGGACAGCGCTGGTGTGGGTGAACTCGTGGCCAGTTTCACGACGGCATCGAGCAAGGAAGCCAGCCTCAAGTTGCTGAACCTGACGTCGAAGATTCGTGACCTGCTGCAGTTTACGCAGCTGATCTCGGTTTTCGAAAGCTTCAGTGACGAGACCGAGGCGGTCGCGAGCTTCAGCCCGCCGAGTTGACGGTCACGAGGCGCAGCGGGCCCGTCCGCTAGTCGGCACGTCTTTTGAGTTCGCACTGGGGGCGAGTGCGTGGCCGCGGCCTTTGCGCCCACCCGTTCTAACCGGCAACGTATGAGAGCGTACGAGGGCTCCAGCCGTGCATGAGTTCCGACTCCGCCCCCCGCCGCCCTTCAACTTCGAGGCAACAGCGAGCTTCTTGTCGCCGCGGCCCGGCGAGCTGGTCGACGTCTTCGACGGCAAGCGCTACACCCGGCTTCTCGAAATCAGCGGACGCATGCGCCTGGCGCTCGTCAGCAGCCTCGGCACCGACAAGCGCCCGGAGCTCATCGTCACGCTGATGAACGGAACGGAGCGTGACGAGCCCGGGGTTGTTTCGTTGCTGACACGCATGCTGGGCTTGTCGTACGACCTGCGTCCGTTCTACGCGCTTTGCCGTGGCGACCAGGAAGTGTACGGAATGTCGTCCGACTACTACGGCCTCAAGCCGTCGCAGCGGATGCACCCGTTCGAAGCTCTGGTGATGTCGGTGTGCCGCGGCAGCGAACGGCACGCGTTCAGCACCAGCCTCTCGGAGCTCGCCCTAGCCGTCGGCTACAAGGTGGCCTACGCCGGTGACACGTTCTATTCGTTCCCCGGTGCACGCGCCCTGGCGCGTGCCGCCCCTGAGGAGCTCGTGCACGGCGATGTCACGCTGGAGCAGGCCACCAACCTTCAGTCGCTGGCACAGGCGGCGATGGCGGGCCGCGTGGAGCTCGTGCGGCTCGCGCGCGCGCCCACGTCGGTGATCGTGGAACGCCTTTCCACGTTGCCGGGAGTCGGGTTGCTCGGCGGGCAACTCACCGCGCTCATTGGCTACGGACGCCTGGATGCGTTCCCTTCAGCCGATCCGGCCGTCCGAGGTTGGATTCGTCGAAGCTACGACCACAAGAAAGAGGTCGATTTGGCGACGGCCGAGCGCTTTGCCGAGCCATGGGGCAACTACCGCGGCCTGGTGGCGTTTCATGTCTACGCCGAGCTGCGTACCCAGGGCCTGCTCTAGGACTCGTGGAAGCTTGCAGAGAGTTACGTCGAGGCGTACGCTTGCGCCCGCGCTGAGACTGAGTCTCAATAGCGATAGTCGTTGGCACAGACCCAGCGCTCATACGAGCCGATAGCTTCGACCTCTACGCCGAGAAGAAACGTGGTGGCTGAAAGTAGCGGACGCGCCGAACGTTCTCGGTCGACCTCGGAGGGCCCGGGGCCGGCCGAGCAGCGACGTTTGGCGGGGTCGCGGTTCGCGACCTTCTTGCGGGACAACGGTCTCAAGCTAACTGTCGAGCGGCAGGCGATTCTCGCCGAGTTTTACCGCGTGCGTTCCCACATCGAGGTGGAGGAGCTGTTACTACGGTTGCGGCAGGCAGGCTCGCGCGTTTCTCGGGCAACGATCTACCGCACGCTCGAGCTCATCGTGCAGGCGGGCCTGGCGCGGCGTGTGCGGCTCGGAACCGAGCAGTACTACTACGAACGCGTCCTCGCTCGGCGGCAGCACGAACACATGATCTGCCTGCATTGCGGTGGCGTGACCGAGTGGTTCGATCCCGACCTGGCCGAGTTGCTGCAGCGCAACGTCCGTGAGCACCGCTTTTGGCTGGCGCGTCAGAGTGTGCAGTTGTACGGCTACTGCGACGCGTGCGCCGGAACGTCCGAGGCACAGCGAGCGCGGCAGCGTGTGATCGAGGTCCACGTCAGTGACTGAGACCATGGTCATGACGAAGCGTCGCTCGGGCGTAGAGCGCTCGTCTAGGATCACACTCATGAAGGATGGCGTTCTTGTCGCAAAGCTCAGCGGTAGCGCCGCGCTGCATTCCACCGTGCGTAACCTGCCCAACACCAGCCGTATCGCCGCCCGTCGACCGGCCGCGGCGAGGCCAGGATCTCACCCGTACGATTCTTCTCGGCGTCCGGCTCTCTCACTAGAGGACCCAGCCGCTCAGCACAGCCACACGGAGAGACCGACGTCATGCTGAATTCGCGGCCCCAGGAAGGGGTGCGCCTGTCCACGAGCTCACGCCGCGCGCGCGTTTTGATCACGGCTTCGATGCTGATCGGTGCCGTCGCCTGCGGAACCGGTTCCGAGGAGCCGAGTGTCGAGTCGCCGCGCTCCTTGACGATCTACTCGGGCCGCGCCGAGCGGTTGATCGGCCCCATCGTCGCTCGTTTTACCGAAGCGACCGGCATCCCGACGCAGGTACGCTACGGTGGCACCGCCGAGATGGCGGCCACCTTGATGGAAGAGGGCGAGGCGAGTCCGGCGGACGTCTTCATTGGACAGGACGGCGGCGCGTTGGGGGCGCTGGCCGAGGCAGGCCTGGCCGTGACGCTACCCGATGCTCTCCTGCAGACCGTGGAGTCGCGCTTCCGCGCCCCCGACGGTCGCTGGTTGGGCCTGTCGGGCCGGCCGCGTGTGGTGGTCTACAACACCGAGCGAGTCACGCCTGACGATCTGCCGCAGCGGCTCGAGGATGTGACCGACCCACATTATCGGGGGCTCTTCGGGCTGGCTCCCACCAACGCGTCGTTTCAGGCGCACATGGCCGTGTACGGCGTGGCCAACGGAATGGACGCTCTCGCCGAGTTGCTCGCCGGCATCGTGGCGAACGAACCGGCTACCTATGACGGCAACAGCGCGATTGTGCGCGCAACGATCGCCGGCGAGATCGACTGGGGACTGACCAATCATTACTACCTATGGCAGGCCATGGTTCAGCAGCCCGATGCGCCGGCGGCCAACTTCTTCATGCCACTGGGCGACGCCTCCTCGTTCGTCAACGTCGCCGGGGTGGCCGTCGTCCGCGACTCCACAGAGGCGATGGCGCTCGTGGAGTATCTGCTTGGGCGCGAGGGTCAGGAATACTTCGCCAGCGAGACGTTCGAATACCCACTCGCCGCGGGTATCAACCCGAGCCCGGGGCTGCAGCCGATGGCCGAGCTGCGGACACCCGACATCAACTTCCAGCAGGTGGGCGCGGCGCTCGCAGATGCGCTCCGGCTCATCCGCGAGAGCGGACTCGTTCCCTGAGCGGTGACGCGATGACCGTTGGCGCAGGCCGCTGAGGGTGCGTGCCATTGGCGGCTTGCCGCGCTGGCTGCGGGTTATTGCAGTGTGCGTGGCCGCGGCCGCGAACGTGCCGTTGCTTTACCTGATCTTGCGCGGCTTCGACTCCGGCCCCAAAGCGTTTGTCGCGGTCCTGTTGTCGTCGTCGCTCGGGGCCCTTCTGTGGCGGACGCTGGCACTGGTCGTAGGTGTGGTGGTTGCATCGGTGCTCATCGCGGTGCCCGCCGCATGGCTGGTAGCGCGCACCGACCTTCCGGGCCGGCGGCTTTGGGCGCTTCTGGCGGCGCTACCGCTGGTGGTTCCGTCGTACGTGGCGGCGTTTTCGCTGGTGGTCGCCTTCGGGCCGCGCGGCGGGCTCCAGGGTTGGCTCGAGCCGTTCGGCGTGGATCGCCTGCCGGCGATGGTCTACGGATACGGCGGGGCGCTCGCGGCGTTGACGCTCTTCAACTACCCCTATCTGTACCTGCTCACGCTGGCTCGCCTGAGGCGAATTGATCCAGCTCTCGAGGAAACGGCCCGCAGCCTGGGATCCGGCCGCTGGTCGACTTTCTTCCGCGTTGTGCTGCCCTCACTGGCTCCGGCGATCTCGGCTGGGGGACTGCTCGTTGCTCTCTACACGCTCTCCGATTTCGGTGCCGTTTCGATTGTCAGATACCCAACCTTCACGCTGTCGATCTACACGGCCTACCGCGCGCTCTTCGATCGATCGGTCGCCGCGGCTCTCGGCTGCGTTCTTGTGGTTCTGACACTCGCTATCGTCGGCTGCGAGAGCTGGTTTCGTCGCCAATCACGGCCGCTGCCGCCGTACCCGCAGCGGCGAGCTAGCACGGTGGAGCTGGGGCGCTGGCGCTGGCCCTGCCTTGTTGGCATGGCGCTGCTGGTTGCCGTCACGCTTGGAGTGCCGGTGCTCGTTGTGGGAGGCTGGGGGGTGCGCGGGTTGATCGCCGGAGTGGAGGCAGAGTCGGTGTGGGCGCCGTTGCGCAACTCGCTGTCGGTGTCGGTGGTGGGCGCCGCGTCGACCGTGCTATTGGCCCTGCCTGTCTCCATCTGGGTCGTTCGCCAGCCGAGCCGCTGGGCGACCGCCGTCGGCACCCTGACGCATTCCGGTTACGCGCTTCCGGGGATCGTGGTGGCGTTGGCGATCGTCTTTGTGTCGATTCGCGCGGTGCCTTTCGTATACCAGACGTTGCCACTGCTCGTCGCTGCCTATGTCATCCGTTTCTTGCCACAGGCCATTGCGGCCTGCCAGACGGCGCTGGCGGCGGTTTCGCCGCGCTTCGAGGAAGCGGCTCGTGGCCTGGGCCGGCGGCCTGCCGAGGTACTTCGTACGGTGACCTTGCCCATGATTCGGCCGGGGCTCGTTGCGGGCGCCGGGCTGGTGTTCCTGACCATCATGAAGGAGCTACCGGCGACGTTGATTCTACGGCCAACTGGCTACGACACCCTGGCGACAGAGATCTGGGGCAACGCGGCCGAGGGCTTCTACGCGCAGGCGTCCGTGCCCGCCCTGCTGCTGGTGGCGGCCTCGGTGCTACCCATCTACGGTCTGGTGATCCGCCCAGCCCTTGCGGATCGCGTGTGACAACCCCAAGGGCTGATGCCGACCGGGGCCGAGTTGAGGACCCCGTTTCGATCGACTCGCGCCAGGCCGAAGAGCCGGCCGAGACGGCGGACCGAGATCTCCGTGTCCGCGGTCTCGAGGTCCGCTTTGGCGCCACGGTAGCGGTGCGGGGCGTCGACCTGGACGTTCCCGACGGGCAGGTGACCGCGCTCGTCGGCCCGAGCGGCTGCGGCAAGACAAGCCTGCTGCGTGCCGTTGCGGGCTTCGAGGCGCCGTCGGCCGGCTCGATCGTCATCGCCGGTCGTACCGTGGCCGGGCCGGGCGTGTCCGTGCCTCCCGAGTCGAGGCGCGTGGGTATGGTCTTTCAAGAGAACGCCTTGTTCCCCACAATGACGGTCGCCGGCAACGTCGGCTACGGTGTCGGTCGGGGTAATGAGCGCGAAGGCCGCATCGACGAGATTTTGGGGCTCGTCGGCCTTCGCGCCTATCGCGATCGTTATCCCGACGAGCTGTCGGGTGGCGAACAGCAACGCATCGCGTTGGCCCGAGCGCTCGCGGCGGAGCCCGCAATCGTGCTGCTCGACGAGCCGTTCGCCAGCCTCGATCCGGCGCTTCGCGAGCAGGTGCGTGACGACGTGCGCGGTGTTCTCGATCGCAGCGGTACAACCGCGATCCTGGTGACCCACGACCACGAGGTGGCGTTCAGCTTCGCCGATCGTGTCGTGGTGATGAGCGACGGTCGCATCTTGCAGGCGGGCACTCCAGGCGAGCTGTACCGGCGTCCGGCCAGCGCCGAGGTCGCTCGTATTATTCGCGCCGGCCAGCTTCTGCCTTGCCGCGTCGAGGGACGACTCCTGACCTGTGCGCTCGGCGAGCTCGACTACCCGGCCGGGAGCTCGCGCGAGCCTTTCGACGGCCTTGTGCTCGTACGCCCGGAAGATCTGCTGATGTTCTGGGCCACGGAGGCCGATCGCGGCGCTCGCGGCAGGGTGGTGCGGCAGCGCTTCTATGGGCACGACATCGTTGAGGACGTGAAGATGGACGACGGCACGCTCGTATGTGTTCGGCTATCCGGGTCGGCGGGGTTGCCCGTGGGGACGCCGGTGCGCATCCGTCTTCGAGCGCCTGAGCCTCTGGTGTTTCCGGCCGGTTGCTAGCGACCTCGATCCGACGCGAGGCGCATCAATCAGTTGCTGTTCGCTTGTGATTGAGCGTCGAGGGTGGGGCGCGGGGGCGACACCTGCTCCTAGGGGAGGTGTCGCCCCGCTCGCCCCTCCGGCCCGTCCCTCCCCAGTTCATGTCTCTCGAGCTCTCCGCGTCCAGACCGGGAAAAATCATCTTCCCAACATCGCGAGCGCTGAGACTCGCGGCTCAGACGCCGGCGGCGAGCTCGTTGAGGCGGGCGCCGAGCCAGCGGATGTAGGTGCGGTGCGACGGTCGAACTTCGATGGCCTGCCGACACCAGTGGGCCACGTTCTGCGCGTGCCGCGGCCAGTTGGCGTGCAGCTTCTTGGGGAGGGGCAGATAGCACGGCACTTCATCGAGAAAGAGCGGGTGGCGCGCCAGCGTCCAGATGTCGCACTGCACTTCTCCTCCCGGGATCAATGACAGCGCCTGCAGCAGGTGCGTGAGCTCGTGGGCTACCACGTAGTGCGTGGGGAGCCGGCGGCGCAGGTCGAACCGCACGGTGAAGGTCTCGAAGATCGCGAGCCCGTCGGCCGCGCGCGTGATGCCCACGGTGATGGTCGTATCGTCGAGCTCGGGAAACAGTGCCAGGCAGGTCTCGACGCGGCGCAGAAGGCCCGGGTGACGAGGGTGCTTTCGCAGGGGCGCCGTCGGGCGGAGCTGGCCGGGGCGCGGGCCGAACAGGTCCAGCTGCTGTGATCTGCTCGGCTGCGTTGAGGTTGGTCGCATTGACACTGCGTCGTGGGCGAACCTACGATCGGCAACCGGGTGGGTGGAGGCTGGCAGCGTTCGCTCGCGTCGAGCGCAACATGCGCACCGAGAACGCGATCGGCGCTTTCTCGATTGTCGACATCGACTCGCCTCGAACGCCGGCCACGGTAGCATGACGGAGTTCCTGGTCGCGCCCAACGACCTTCTGCGGTGAGAAATGCGAATCCGTATCCATCGTTGCCTGCCGACACTGGCGCTCGCCGTGGTGCTCGCTGGCTGCCAGAACGCCGATTTGCTTCGCCCGCAGGAGGTCGAGTTACCCGATCAAGACACACGCTCGACCGAGTTTCGCGATACCGAGGGGCGGCTCGATGCCGAGAGTGGCGGTGGCGCCGCCGGTCGGCTGACCGCCGACGTGGCGCAAGCGCGCATGCGTGCGATCCTGGCGAGCTCCGGTGCCGAGCGCCTGCGGCTGGTAGAGGCGCTGTTCTTGGAATACCCCGAGACCGCCGGTAGTGCCGAGCTCCATCGGCTCGCGGGAGAGGCGCGCCTGGCGCTGGGCGACCATGTGGCTGCAGCGGCGGCGCTGCAGCGGGCAATCAGCCTTCTGCCCACCGACGTCATCGGGTTGCCCATGAACGCCGCGTTGCCCTACCAGCTCGGCCTCGCGAACTGGCTGTCGGGAAATCATGTCGCGGGCGCCGAGTGGCTGGTGCGTGCTTCGGTGGTCGACAGCTCGCCGCAGCTGCAGGAGGCCTTGCGATGGGCCTACGTGGAACAAGCTGAGCCGACTTCGCCAACCGCGGGCGTGGAAGGCGGTGAGTCGTGGCGACGTCAGCAGCTCGACAAGTTCCTCGTGGCAGCACCCGAGTTCGAGCTTCCGGGCTTGCAGGTAGAAACTGTCGCGTTGGTTCCCGGCGAGGGCGTCACGCTGCTGAACTTCTGGTCGCCAACATGAGCCGCTTGTCGTGAGGAGTTTCCTCACCTCGACTCCCTACATCGCGAGTACGCTGCCGCCGGCCTGTCGGTCATCGCCATCGACGTCTCGAACGACCTGCAAGGCACTCGAGCCTTCTACTTGGACAACGGCTTCGACGTGCCGGCCGCCTTCGACGTTGCCCAAGAGGTCGCCTCGCTGCGATATGGCGTCATGGGCACCCCGACGACGTATCTCATCGACGACCGTGGTCGTTTGGTGTGGCGACACTTCGGCTTCGAGCCTGGAGAAGAGGTGGTGATGAGCTCCCGCGTGCGCGCGGCGCTGCAGCTGGCCGAGGGCGGGGCGAGCTGACAATTGGGTCTGAGAGCTCGGTGGTCTGCTAGGCGGTGCGCGCCAGCGGCTGCGCGGGTTGCGCGCGCGCGGCGGCACCGGGGCTCGAGGCCTGCAGCCTGTCGATGACCGCGAAGAAGGTCTCGATCAGCTCTGGGTTCCATTCGCTGCCGATCCCGTCTCTGATGATCGCGCGTGATTTTTCTTCGCTGAACGCTGGTCGATACGACCGATCGGAGGTCAGAGCGTGGTAAACGTCGCACAAGGCTACGATCTGCGCCCCCAGCGGGATTTCGTCGCCCTTGAGGCCGTGCGGATAGCCCCCACCGTCCCAGCGCTCGTGGTGGTGTAGCACGAGGGGCACAACGTCCTTGAGCGCCGGCAGTGGCTTCAGGATTTGTGCTCCGATCTCGGGGTGTTGCTCGATGAGCATGCGCTCGCGGGTATCGAGGGCTCCCGGCTTCTGCAGCACTTCGTCGGGGATACCGATCTTGCCGATGTCGTGAACCAGGCCGGCCATCTCCACCGCGAGCAACTCGCGATCGCTCATTCCCATCGCCGTGGCGACTTCGCGCGTAAGGTCGGAGACTTCGTGCGAATGCGTGTTGGTGTAGCGGTCCTTCGACTCCACCGCTTCCATGAGAGCCTCGAGCGACTGCTGCACATTCTCGCTGTCAAGCTGCTGTTCTTCCATGCGAAGCAGTTCGTTGAGTACCTGGCGGAAGGCTTTCGTCTCGCCGGGGATCAGCCGCCGCGCGTTCACGGCGATGACCGCCTCGAAGATCTTGCCCTCGTCTTCTCCGAGCGCGCCGGCCGGGTGTGCACAGTTGCCACCCTCGCTCTTGGCCATATACATGGCGCGATCAGCGGCATCCGACAGGGTGTCGGGTTGGTCTCCGTCCTCGGGCCAGCCCGCCACGCCGATCGACACCTGCACCTTGCAGGGAACGTCAGCTTCGGTGAGGTGTTCGAGCTCGATGGGCATGCGTTCCATGCGGACAATCGTCTCGACCTTGTCGCGTGGCACGACGGCGAAAAACTCGTCGCCACCGTAGCGGCACAGCGAAGACGCCATCGGCACCGCTCGCTTCAGGCGCTTGCCCACCTCGACGATGACCTTGTTGCCAACGTTATGACCGTAGCGGTCGTTGATGACCTTGAGATTGTCGACGTCAACCATCACCAGTGACAACGGCTTGGAGTTGTCGCCGCGTCGTCGCTCGTCGAGCTCGGCCTCGAGCTCTTCACGGAAACTCTGGTAGTTGAGCAGGCCGGTAAGACCGTCGAGTCGCGTGCGACGACGCATCTCCTCGACCAGATGGCGTCCCTGCAGGTACGTCGCGGTCATCAGGGCGGCGGCGCGGCAGAAGACCTTCTCGTCGTCGTGGAAGGCGAAGTTCTCCCGAGAGTCGCGGAGGAAGAACGCCCCGGCGACCGTGTTGCCCTCAAGTATCGGAATGACCATGCGGCTGTTGAATTGTCCCGAGGGCAGATGTCCTTCGACCTTCTGCCACAGGTCGGTCGGCTTGTTCGGGTAGAGCTCCGTAATCTCTCCCGACGCCAGAGTTTGCTCGAGCTCGGGGTAGTGATTCAGAGACAGAAGGAGGACCACGTCGGTGTCCTTCTGATCGGAGCAGGCGGCGAGGTACGCGTGGCGCTCTCCGTTGTTGAACAGGATCATCGAGCACCGCGCCACGCGGACGGTCTGGCGGACCTTGCGAGTGATCTTGTCGAGCACGTCGTCGGGGTCCACCGCCGAAAGGGCCATTTGACCGATGTCGAGCAGTGCCTGGGTGCGGTCGCGCTCCGAGGCGACCTGATGGTAGCGATGCACCATCTTGCGAGTTGCGTCCGAGAGCTCGACGATTCGATCGGTCTCGTTTCGCGAGATGTCGGTGACGGCTCCAAAGAACATCCCGACGGCGAACAGAAACGGGATCCGGATCATGGTGTGGGTGTCGTGCCAGAACTCCGGTCCCCCTTGGGCATAGAGGAGGCCCCCGTAAACGCCGCATACCAGCGCTGTACCGAGTGTCGCCAGCCAGAGTCGCTGGCTGATCCCGGCGAGCATGACGACAATGAAGAAGAACAGCAGAAACTCGTCGATCGAGCCACCCACCACGGCGATCGCTACAGAAACGGCGGCGATGTCGGCGACGGGGGCGACCACGCGCAGGGCGCGACTTGTGGGTCGCGACAGGGTCAGAGTTCCGGCCAGAAGACTGCACAGCAGCGCCACGAGCGCGGCCAGCTGATGCATGACCGGTATCGGCTCGACGGTGCCGTAGATCACCAGGTAGGCGGCGGCGACCAGCAGCGTCCAGCGTGCCATCAGAACCTGAGCTCGGTCCGGAATTCCCGGACTCTTGGCGTGCGTAGTCATATTCGAAGTGGCTGGGCGTGGGTGGGCGAACAGTTTTGAGCGCTTTCAGGAGACAAGATATAGCCAATTCGGCTCCTATTAGACAACCCTAAATGTCATTGGACATAAAAAGACAGCATTAGGCATTCGGACGATCTGAGCCGTTTCTCGTGCCATAATGGGCGGCCGCAACGCCTCCAGGCATCAAGACGCCGCAATGTCAGAGCAACACGATCGAGAAACCTTCTCCTCGGCGTGGGGGATGGTGCTCTCCTTGCTGGGGGTCGCCATCGGGCTCGGCAACTTCTGGCGCTTCCCCTACATGATGGGGAGCTTCGGCGGCGGCGCGTTTCTGGCGATCTATCTCCTGGTTGTGGTGGTCTTCGGGGTGCCGGCGATGCTCGCCGAGCTGGCGCTCGGGCGTGCGACTCGCCGTGGCCCTGTGGGAGCCTTCGAACGCGCCGGGTTCCCGGTAGGACGATCGGTCGGCATGGCCCTGTTCGTGGCCGTGGCGATGGCGATGACGTACTACCTGGTCGTGCTCGGCTGGATCCTCGCGTTCGTCGTGATATCGGTCTCAGCGTTGGCCGGGTACGGCGAGCTGGGCAGTGGGAGCTTCGCCACTGTGCAAGGCTCTGTGGCCATACAGATGGTCTGCTCGATACTGGTCGCGGCCGCCGCCGCGATGACCGTTTCGCGCGGCGTTCGCCAGGGGATCGAGAGCATCAGCAAGCTCTTCCTTCCCGCTTTTGCCCTCCTCACGGTGCTTCTCGCGCTCTGGTCGCTTTCGCTGCCCGGCGCCGGGGCCGGCGTCAGCTACCTGCTGACGTTCGACTGGCAGGCGCTGACGCCCCAAGCGGTGCTGGCGGCGGTTGGGCAGGCTTTCTTCTCGCTCGGCCTCGGCGGCACGTTCCTGGTGATCTACGGCTCGTACCTACCGGACGACGTGGCGTTGCCGCGACGCGCGCTCATGACTGCCGGTGGCGACGTTCTCGCCAGTATGCTCGCGGCGCTGGTGGTGATACCGATGGTCTTCGCCTACGGCCTGTCGCTCGCCAGCGGCCCACCCATGCTGTTCGAGGTGCTGCCGACAGCATTTGGAGAGATGACAGGTGGGGCGCTCTTCGGGGCGTTGTTCTTCTTCGGCCTGGGCTGCATTGCGTTCCTCTCGGGCGTTGCCGCCATCGAGGTGCTCGTGAGCTCACTCGGCGACACGATCGGAATGTCGCGCCGGCGCGCCGCATGGGCCGTTTCGTTGTCGCTGGCGGTGCTCGGAATCCCCGCCATGCTCTCGATCGATTACATCGTTTGGAGCGATCTCCTGTGGGGCTCGACCATGCAGCCCGCCGGAAGTGTGGCCGCGATGGCGGCCTTCACCTGGGGACTCGGTCGCCGGGCGGTGCGCCAGCAGCTCAGTAGCGGCGCGGAGCTCCCACTATGGCTGCGGATCTGGTATTTCTGGGTGCGTTTCGTGGTTCCCGTGGCGGTGTTGCTGGTATTGGCGTCGGGCTGGATCATCTAGCCGGCATATCGGGGTCGTGGCACCCTGTCGGTGCGTTGAGCTTCCCCGCCCAAGCTGCGAGACTCCGTGGCCCGAGAGCTTGTGCGGCGTTGTGGATGGCTAGAAGGAGCGGCTTGGTAGGACGGTCATTTCACCCGCAGGCGAGCCTCCGACCACCACTCACACCGCGCCCGTTGTGTCGCTCCGCCACAGTGTCCGTGGCGAGGCCCCAATACTCGGGCTTGAAAGCGCGAGGGGCAATGGTTGCTTCTCGCGACTCCGCCGGACCTGTGATGCGTACGCTGGTCATCGACAACTACGACTCGTTCACCTGGAACCTGGTGCAGTCACTCGAGATGGCGGGGGCTGATTGCGCGGTGCATCGGTGTGATCGGATCGATCTGCGTGCCGTACAGGAGTTGGCGCCACGGCGGATCGTGTTATCGCCAGGGCCGTTCGGGCCAGAGCGTACCGGCATCTGCAATGAGCTGGTGAGACGGGTCAGTCCGGCTGTGCCAACGCTTGGCGTGTGCCTGGGGATGCAGGTGATCGCGGCCGCGGCCGGAGCGCGGGTGGTGCCCTCGGGCCTGCCAATGCATGGCAAGACGGCCACCGTCGAGCACGATGGCGTGGGTCTGTTCGCCGGCCTACCGAATCCGATCAACGTCGGGCTCTACCACTCGCTGATCGTCGAGGCTGCGAGCCTTGGCCCACCGTTGCAAGTGAGCGCTCGCAGCGTCGAGGGGGTGGTGATGGGGGTGCGTTGGGATGGCCTGCCCATCGACGGTCTCTTGTTTCATCCCGAGTCATTCCTGACTGAAGCCGGCGACGCTCTGTTGGCGAATTTTCTCGGGTGAGCCGTGTGGTCCGATAGCCCTTCGCCAGAGCTTGTTTGCCAGATCACCGCGGTGTTGCGAGAGCTTCTACCGCCGCCACGTGAGGCCGCGGCGGGGACGTTGCGGCGCCCGCTCCACCGCGGAGCCGTTGACGCTGGCGAGGTTGGCGCACAGGAGGCCGCGGCTCTGCTGCGTGGCGCGGGTCGCCGACTGGTCTGGCTCGATGGAGATGTCGGCGGCGGCATCGAGCCGCCGTCCGTGGGCGACGACCTGGCGGCGCGACCGCGGCATCTGGTCTTTTTCGATCCGCTGTTGCTCCTGCGTGTACAAGCGGGCGCGCCGGGCCGGGTCGAGCTCGTTGGCGCGGGTCGAGCTACCACGATCGACGCCGGCGCGTTTGCCGTCTTGGCGACACTGGCGCGCGGTTGGTCCGATACCGGGGCACGGTTGGCGGGCTTTTTGGGGTACGAGCTCGCGGCCGAGATCGAGGAGCTCGAGCCCTTCGCGGCTGCGGATTTGCCGCTGCCCGACATGCATGTGGCGCTCTATGATCGCTGGCTCGAGCTCGACGTAGAGGGCTGGACACTGTGCGCGGCGCACGGCTGGATTGGGAGGGCTCAACTCGAGGATCTGGCAGCCGCCTGGGAGACTGATCTGATGGCCGGCGCCTCGGGCTCTTCCGCCAAGCCCGCGTTATCCGCGACGCCCGCCACGCCCGCCACGCCAGCTCCACTCGCTCCGTCCTCCAGGTTCGCGACACGCGCTCCGTCCGCGACTTCTCGCGCGACAGCGCTGCCTTCCTCCTTACCTCCCGCCGCGGAGACTCGCGGCATCGCGAACCGCCGGCCGACGCTGCGGAGCTTCCCGGACGAGGCGGGGTACCGCGCCGCCGTGCGTCGAACGGTGCGCCGGATCCACGTTGGCGAGATCTTTCAAACCAACCTCTGCAGGCGGCTCGAGGGCAGGCTGTCGCGTGGCGACGAATGGTCGTTGTACACGCAGATGCGTTCGTCGAACCCGGCTGCTTACGGCGCATATATCGAGCTCGACGGCTCGGAGGGGCCGCAGGACCCACGGGGCAGGGGAGCCGTATTGTCGATGAGCCCCGAGTGTTTCCTGAGCTGTCGCCGCGGCGTCGTAGAGAGCCGTCCGATCAAGGGCACCCGACGGCGAACGGGTGGCGAGGCCGAGGATCTTGCGGCCGCGCAGGCCCTCATGACGAGCGCCAAGGATCGTGCCGAGCTGGCGATGATTGTCGATCTGGTGCGCAACGACCTGGGGCGGGTTTGCCGCACGGGTACAGTCCGTGTGGTCGATCACGCCCGTCTGCTGCGGTTGCCGACGCTGTTGCATACCGAATCCGTTGTGCAGGGGCGGCTGCGCGCGGACGTCGGCCCCGTTGAGCTGCTGCGCGCCACGTTTCCGCCAGGGTCGATCACCGGGGCGCCGAAGATCGAGGCCATCAACGTCGCGGCGCGCGAAGAAGAGCGTCGCCGTGGTCCGGCGATGGGGGCGATTGGCTGGATCGATCTCGGTGGCGACGTTGAGCTGTCGGTGGCGATTCGTACTGCCGCGGTGGCCGGCGAACGCCTCGTTTATCACGCCGGTTGTGGCATTGTGGCCGACTCCGATCCGGATTCCGAGCTCGAGGAGTCGGAACACAAAGCCCTGGCGTTTGTCCGCGCCCTGGAGTGTGTCGAGGCATGACCACGGTCTACTGGAACGGGCGTTTTCTGGAAGCCAGTTTGGTGGCGATCGACGTCAGCGACGGCGGCCTGCTTTACGGCGACGGCCTTTTCGAGACTCTGCGTGTTGAGCTCGGCCGTGCTCTCGAGGTTGAGCGACACCTCGCCCGCCTCGAGCGCGGGCTGCAACGACTGCAGCTGCAGCTGCCGGAGTCGGTGGGTAGCCTTGCCGGACCGATCGAACGGGTCGCCTCCAACGCACCGCGCCCGATTGCGCGCCTGCGCGTCACGATTACGCGAGGCAGCGTTGGCGGTGCACCGACGCGTCTGATCACCGCGCTCCCGTACGTCTCACCACAGCCGGAGGCCTACGTCGAAGGCGTTGATGTGGTCGTCGCCAATGATTGGCGAACCTGCAGCCGCGGCCCACTGGTGGGCCTGAAGAGCACGTCGTACCAGGCGTACATCATCGCCTCGTCGGCGGCGCGGGCAGCGGGCGCTTTCGATGCGCTGCTGGTCAACGAGAAGGAGCGGCTCGTCGAGGGGACGCGCAGCAGCCTGGTGGTGCAACTCGACAATCGAATGGTGACGCCACCCGAGTCCGACGGTTGCCTTGCCGGAACGGTTCGCGGACGCCTAGTGGAGGCTGGCGCGGTGGCCGAGGCTCCGGTGCCGCTGTCCAGCCTCTCGCGAGTGCAGGCAGCGTTTCTCGCGAACAGTCTGATTGGAGTGCTTCCAGTGGCGCGGGTCGACGGTCGGTTGCTGCCGGAGGCCGGCAGCGGGGCCCGAGGTGACGCCGCGAAGATGGCGGCGAGGCTGCGCGACCACCTGATGGGCGACTGGTCGTTGTAGCGGAACATGGGGCAGGGCGATCTCCGGCCCCAGGCCTTCGAGAGTTGGAACCGTGGCAGCCTGGCGGCCGCGACAGATGCGGCAGCGCTCTCGGAGAAATGGTTCGCCGACGTAGCGTTGCTAGGCAGCGGAGCCGCGCGGATGGCATCGTGGCGACGTGATGTCTGCCGCGTTCGACTCCTCGCCCCACTGTCCGGCTCGCTGCGAGCTACGGAGTAGCACGCCTGCAGCCGCCGCCGTGTGGCGGCGATCGTGGCAAGTGCTCGGAGTGACGATCGGGCTCCTGGCGGCAGCGTCGCCCGGTACCGCACGGTCGAGTGTTGCCGCCCGTGCCGCCGGGAATCCCAGGGCCGCGCTGTCGGGGTGGTTCATCAGCCAATCAACGACTCGGCCCACCCGGCAGGCGCTATTCGGATTGCCCGACGGCACCGACGAGGCGGCGATCATTCTGGAGGCCGAGGATCGCCGCGAGCTCAGTGCGGAGCTGCTGGCGTTGGCGGCATCAACCTCCGCAGAGTTACGCGGGCGGGTAGCGCTGGCGATCGGCCGCATCGGACATCCGGCGGGCCTCGAGCCGCTGTTGAGCCTCGTCGCGGATTCTGCCGAAGGGGTTCGGGCGCTCGCTGCCTTCGGCCTCGGAGCTCTCGAGTACGATCTCGACGATGGCGCGAGAGGCTCTGACCCCGCCGTCGCGGCGCTGTCTGCCATTCTCGCGGCACCCGTCAGCTCCGAAACCGGGCTTCTCTCGCCCCGCGCCATGGCCGCCGCGGCCCTCGGCCGCATTGGCGGCGCGGAAGCAGCGACCGCGCTCGGGAGCTTTCTCACCGAGCGCGCAGCCAGCACCGTGGCCGATGCCCACGCCGCCGTGGCGACGGAGATGGCGTTGGCCGCCTACGCCACTCTTCCCGGTGCCCAACCGCGGCTGATCATGGCGTTCACCGGGGCTCCGGAGGGCCGGGTGCGGCTCGCCGCGGCCCAGGCGTTGGCCTCGTTGCGCGATCCGAATGCCCAGCCTCCGCTGCTGCCGCTGCTCGACGACTCCGACCCGGCGGTTCGCGCGGCCGCGCTGGCGGGATTGAGGTCCGCCCCGCTCAGCGTGGCGCAGGTCCACGCGATTCGCATGCTCGCGGATCGCGATGTCGACGTCGTGGTGAATGCGCTCGACTGGATCCGCGAGGCGTGGCGGGTTGCTGTTGAGCCCGAAACTGCCGGCGGGGCCATCGAGATCAACAGCAACGCGGTGACGAGCGTGCTGCGGCGATCGCTGGATCGTGATCTCACGGTGCGTCGCGCGGCTCTTGGGGCGCTTGGAGCGCTTGGTGGCAGCCGCTCGGTGGCGATCGACCGGTTGGTGGACGCGCTGGAAGAGGAAGAGAGCTCCGTGCGGGCTGCTGCACTCCAGCAACTCGCGGCTTCCAATCCGGGTTCCCGCAGCCGCGCACTGGCTTGGGTGCTCGACAACTACGAACATGCGCCCGAGCGCATCGGCTCGTCGCTGGAGGCGCAGGCCGTGATGCGGCTGGTTAGCTCGACCCACGGCTCCGACAGCGACGCGGCACGCGCCTGGATACGGCAGCTCGCGCTCGATGCGTTGCCGTCGCAGCCTGATGCCGCCCTGGGGGCCATCGTTCCGCCGCGTTCAGTCGCATCGCCGCCGTCGGATTCTCGGTTGAGCCCCGTGTCTGCGCATGTGCGTGCCGCCGCCATCCGCGCCTGGATCGAGCTGGAGCCGTCGAGTGCTGTCGCCGCCGCGCTGGTGGCGCTCGAATCGGCCAATCCGGCCGTTCGTGCTGCGGCCGGGGAGGCCCTTGCGTCGCTGTCGCGCAGCGCGCGCCTGCCGCAGCTCGCCGGAGGCGATGGCTGGGGTCAGGCTCTCTGGCGTCTGCAGTTGGCCAATCGCGCGGCGGGCCATCTGTCACCCCGGCTGGCACTACTCGAGACGCTGAGTCGCGCCGACCCCGGGCTGTTCGCCCTGCGGGCGCAGATCCTCCTGCGCGATCCGGAGCGCGTCGTCAGGCTGTGGGCCCTCCGAGCGCTGGCTGGTGCCGACTCCTCGACGCGCCTGCCACAAGGTGAGCCGACGGGAGTGGCGCGCGACTTCGCATTCGCCGCATCCGGCTCGGAGACTGGGCGCAGCGCGGCCGACTACAGAGGCATTGCCGAACGTCTGCAAAGCTGGTCGGCACAACCGCTCGAGCTCGCTTTGGCCACCCCACGGGGCGAGGTGGTCCTGGAGCTGAGGCCTGCCTGGGCCCCGCTGACGGTCACGGCGCTGCTCGAATGGCTCGATGTCGCGGCGCAGTCGACGTTGGCCGTCGAGGCAGGCGTTGGCCGGCAGACATCGCTTCGTTGGGACCTATCGGCCGGTGTGCCATTGCTGCGCAGCGAAGAGCTACCGCCGGGTCTGGCGGCGATCGCCGCGGAGTCGCTGCCCGTGTCGACCGATCGCGGCGGGAATGGCCCGCAGGGTCTCGGGCTGGCGCAGCCGCAGCCGCCGACCACGATGGCGATGAGCTCCGCGCGGCGCGATGCCGGCGGCAGGGAGTGGGTGCTCGGCAACGCCAAGTCGGTCGATACCAACGCTGCCGCGGTGGTGGGCATCGTTGTTGCCGGTCACCGGGCTCTGGCGCGCCTGCAGCCTGGCGACGTCGTGTCGGTCCGCGTCGTCAAGGTTGATGCGTCGGAGCCGAGCGCGCGGCGTGAAGGCGAGCCTGGCGCCTGAGGTCAGCCTTGCAAGCGGCGCCGGAGGATGGTGCCAGTCGCCCAGTCGCTCAGACCTTAGCCGAGCAGGCGTGCGAAGCCGCGAGCTACGCCCGAGACAGCCTGCGCAATACCGCCGGCAAACGCTCGTACCTGTGGAATCGGGGCCGTGAAGGCGTGCGCGACGTGCTGAGCCATTTGCCCCAGCGCCGAGGTTGGCCGCTGGTCGACGAGGCATTGCGCGAACCCCTGCTGGCGCTCGATCCGTCCTCGATGGGTCAGGACGAGAGCTTGCTGTCGCGATTCCCGGGTGTTGCGCAGCCGTTGGAGCTCGGGCAAGCTCGAGATGGCCAGTCGTGCTTCCGCCACGTGACGTTCCGCCAGGCGCCGCCCCTCGTTCCGCAGCCGATCTCTTTGCGGCAACAGGTCGATTCGGGCCAGCCGGGCGAGAGCCTCAGAATTCGCGACGAGCTCGATGTGGGCGATCTCCACCTCGTGCTCCATCACCTGCACCATCCGGTCGCTACAAGCGATTGACAGGTCCAATCGGTCGATGCTGTTGTAGGCCGGCAACGCGGATGCGGGAGCGACGAGGATCGCGGTCACCGTCAAGAACGAGAGCGTTTGAAGCCGGTGTTGTGTCATTTCATCGCCTGCCGCAATAGATGGGGTTGTTGGCGCGGGCTCACGGTCCGTCGCCACCTGTTCACTATGACGCAGCGCGCGGGCTTTTGGTTGCGATAAATCGTCGCCTTCGAGCTCGATCGTGATGATCTCCGATCTCCAGCCATGATGTGACGCGCCGGCCACACGCTTTCGACGCGGCCGGCCGCTCCACCGCTGCCCTGACGCCCGCGGTGTATCGTCGAAATCGCGCAACCACGCCCCGCGGAGGGAGCCGGTTGTCGACCAGATGGGAGCTGAACATGGAGATCAGAGCAGGAACGAGCGGCTACTCCTACCCCGCGTGGAAAGGACATTTCTACCCGGACGATTTGCCTCAGAAGCAGATGCTTTCGTACTACTCGAGCCAACTGCCTTGTGTCGAGATCAACAACACGTTCTACCGTCTGCCTTCCGAGAAGATGCTCGCCGGCTGGCTCGAGCAGACCTCGGAGCCGTTCAGCTTTGTGCTCAAGGCAAGCCGCCGAATCACACACTTCGGCAAGCTCGAAGACGTTGACGATACGTTGCGTCATCTGCTGCAGACGACGGCCGTGCTCGGCGACCGTCTCGGAGCGCACCTGTTTCAGCTTCCGCCGTATCTCAAGAAAGACGTCGCGCGCCTCGGGGCGTTCCTCGAGCTCCTGCCGGCGGGCACTCGTGCGGCCTTCGAGTTCCGCAACACGTCTTGGTTTGACGACGAGACCTACGCGCTTCTTGCTGATCACGATGCAGCGCTCGTCGTCGCCGACGGCGGCAAGGTGGAGGTGCCGTTCGTTTCGACGGCAACCTGGGGCTACCTGCGCCTTCGCCGCGATGCCTACGAAGACGCGGATCTTGACGCCTGGGTCGATCGCGTACGAGGACAAACCTGGTCGAGGGCGTTCGTGTTCTTCAAGCACGAGGACGAAGGCGCCGGCCCACGGATGGCGGCGCGCTTTTTGGAGGCTGCGAGCCAGTGAGCGCGGCCGAGCTTCGCCCCACGAGAAACGTCGTCAACGGATTGCGCGGGAGACTCGTCGCGGGTTTCGCCGTGACCCTGCTGGTGGGTGTGGCAGGCGGTCTCGCGGCTTCTCCCGCGTCGACCGTGGCGCAGGACTCGTTCGCGCTGAGTCGGCTGCAACAGGAGCTCAACAGCGTCAGGTTCAAGCTCGAGTTCGAGTCCGATCGGCTGAGTCGCGAGGTTGAGTCGTTGCGCTCCCGATTGCAGAACGTCGAGTACCGAGGTCAAGGAAACTCCACACTGCCGCGGCCACAGCCGCGACCGACCCCTGTGCCGGACGCCGGCAACGAGTTGACGGTTGAGCGCCTCGTGGTGTCCGACAGCGAGGGACGGGTGCGCATTGTTCTCGGCGTGAGCGATCGGTTCGGTCCGATGCTAGGACTGATCGATGAGCACGGCGGGGTGCGAGGCATGTTGATGGGCGCCGCAGACGGCGCTCGACTCGAGCTCTATGATGGAGCGGGTGGGACACGTCTACGACTCGGCCTCGAGCCTCAGCAGCCTACGCTCGAGCTGTTCGACGAGCGTGGCGAGATGGCCGTGCGTCTGGGTGTCGTCGCCGGCGAGCAAGGCGAGAGCCGATTCGCGCTGAGTTTCGCCGACGAGCCGCAAGGCGAGCGTGACTAGCACCACGCCCGCAGGCGGTCGGCAACCGCGTTGGCTAGCGCGATTTGCCGGCATGGTTCATCGTCACGAGTCAAGCTGGCGATCAGAACGGGCGATGTCGCGGTTCGGCACTCGCTCAACACAATACGAGTCGGGCCTCATCGGCTGATGTACAGCGCCCGACCCTGAGAAAAAAGGGGTAACCACGATGATCACCAAGCCTCCGTCCTTTGGCGGCTCACAGGCTGAGCTCGGCGGCTGCGAGCATCATTTCTGACCCGACAACGGCATGGTGTCCGGGTCGGACACCCAGGCAATATCAGCGGCCACCGGTTTCGTCCATCGGCTGATGATGCGCCCGCTCTCGGCGCTCATGGTCGCGACCGTCTTGGCGTTCGTCGTTCGCGGGCTGCTAGTCGGGCCAGCGGCACCGCCGTACGCCTACCTCGTGGTGATCGTGCTTGCCGCCATCAGCGGCGTCCTGTTCAGCAAGCTCGAGCTCTCCCTGCGGCAACTGCGCGGGCTCGAGCTGACGATGTTCGCGACGATCACGCTGCACGTCGTGGCCGTCAGCCACTTGCGCCTGTCACTCGAGGCGGCGACCGGCCAGAGCGGTTTCGTGTATTCGGCGCTGGCGGTGTCGGTTTTCTCGATGATTCTGCTCATGCCGGTCTACGCCATCTTCATCCCGAACACCTGGCAGCGTTGTGCCGTCGTGACCCTACCGATGGCACTGGCGCCGCTTGTAGCGCCGCTGCTCATGCGAGGCACCGCGCCAGAGGCTACGGGGCTGCTCGTCCAGGCTCTGGATTCAGCGAGGTTGAGCGACCTCGTGCTGCTGTCGTTGGTTGGCTGGGTGGTCGCGGTGATGGGCGCTGGCGTGATCGGCCGCTTTCGGGCGGCGACGTTCGAGGCCCGTCAGAGCAACCTCTACGATCTCCAGGAACGGATCGGCAAGGGCGGCATGGGCGAGGTTTGGCGGGCGCAGCATCAAACGCTGGCGCGCCCGGCGGCAATCAAGATTATCCGCCCGGATCTGATTGCGAACGGCGATGCTGATTCGGCAAGGCTGGCCATCCGTCGCTTCGAGCGCGAGGCGCAGGCAACCGCGTCGCTGCACTCGCCCAACACGGTTGCAGTGTACGACTTCGGCACCACCGAAGATGGCACGTTCTACTACGTCATGGAGTATCTCGAGGGGATCGATCTCGAGTCACTGGTGAAGCGCTTCGGTCCGTTGCCCGCGGGCCGCGCCGTCTACTTGCTGAAACAGGTTTGTGCTTCTCTCGCCGACGCCCACGCTAACGGCCTGGTGCATCGCGACATCAAACCGTCGAACATCGTCGCTTGCCGCCAGGGGCTTCTGTACGACTTTGCCAAAGTCGTGGATTTCGGGCTGGTCAAAGAGGAGAAGCCTCGGGAGGAGCTCACGCGATTGACCATGGACGGCATGGCGACCGGCATACCGGGCTACATGGCTCCCGAGATGGCGGTCGGAGGCTCGGGAATCGGCCCGGCTACCGATATCTACTCGCTCGGCTGCGTGGCCTTCTGGTTGCTCACCGGCCGGCTGGTCTTCGAGCACGATAATCCGATGGCGACGATCGTCGACCATGTCAAAACCGAGCCTCAAGCGCCCTCGCGGTGTACAGAGCTGCCGGTTCCGGCCGCGCTCGACGAGATCGTCCTTCGTTGCTTGCGCAAGTCGCCCGCCGAACGCGTCGCGAGCATGACCGAGCTGTCGGCGACGCTGGACTCCGTGACTACCGATCAGGGCTGGGACGGCCAGGCGGCCGAGAGCTGGTGGCGGTTGCACAGGCCGCTCGAAGCCGCGGTGCTCGCTCGGGCTTCCTAGTCACTCGCGAGGTCGTGGGCTGAGTACCGGGCTCGAAGTACGCCTTGCGCCGACAGTCGCAGGATTGCCGACGGTTAGATGGGCGGAGGTCTATTCGGGGGCGAGCTGGCGGCTGAGCTGTCCGTAGTCGACATAGTCGGTTTGGCTGCGGATCTTGCCGTCGACGATCTCGAGCACGGTGACGAACGTTGTCGAGATCCGAAGCACGCGCTCGCGCGTGCCAAGCAGCCTGCCGTCGAGCTCTTGGTGGAAGCTTCCCTGCAGGACAACGTAGTTGCCCGAGGCGAAGCGGTTCGCCACCTCCCAACTCAATCCCAACAGGCTCTCGTTGGCGAAGACCTGCCCCAGCATGGCCCGCACCTGGTCGATTCCATCCACCATCAGCCCGGCTTGCGCGTCGATCGTTTCGCCGGGGAACAGATGTAACGTCGGGTCGCGAAACTGGACGTCATCGGCGAGGAACGTGACCATGCGCTCGAGGTCGAGGGCGGCGTACGCCTCGTAGTAGGCGTCGGCCAGCTCCAGCAGCGGTGAGCTCTTGGCCGCCGCTACCGCGTCGGCCGCGCTTTGGTCCTGCCTCATCGGTGGCGTGGTTCGCCCCGTCGCCGGGGCGCCGATAACGAGCAGAACGGCGGCTACCACGGAGTGATGGCGGGCCAGCATACAGAGACTCCTTGCCTCGAGCGGGATGGTGGGTACATCACCGCGTCTGATGAATCACATTGTATGCGCCGGCTGCCCGACTGCCGCGACGCGCTCCTGCGCGTGGCCGCTGGTGCTCTCGGGGCGAGCAGACGGACCCGCCGCGGGTCGAGCCTGGGACGCCCACGCCGAGCTCGAGGCGGGGTGCGGTGCCGGCATTGTCGACGTTGGCGTAACGCGTATCCTCGTCGATCTTCCTCGCCGGGTACACACCACAGAGAGCCGTAGGGGGATGTCCCACCGTCCGTTGAACTAAGGCGACGGTGAAGTGGTTGGGGATTGTTACGCAGTACGGCGCTCCTGCTCAAGGGGAACGTCGACGGCGGTGTTGAGTGCGGCATCGAGCTTGGCGATGTCGCGGTAGCCACGAACCCTCCGGAACTTGCTCTCGGCCTCGATGAGTGCAGTAACCGCCCATCGAACGATCATGCTCCCGGAGCGCCACCGCTTTACGTTGCGGCTGACGTGTTTGATCGTCCCGTTCAGGTTCTCGATCGTATTCGTTGAACGTAACGTCCGAAGCAGCGGCCCCTGAACTCGGAGCCGAGTGACGGTGAGCGTCTCTTGCATTCCTTCTCTGAGCGAGGCCGCTGCACCGGGGTGATCGGTCTCCAGCTCCTTGACCACGGCGTCGAGCTGCTTGGTCGCTGCCGTGGCCGTCTCCGCCTTCCACGCCTTGCGGATCTTGGCTGCGAACCAGGGCCGGATATGCCCTGGCAGATGCTCCAATACATTCTTGATCTTGTGGACACGGCAGCGCTGGATCAGGGCCCACTCGCCGAACGTGTCGCGCACTGCTTTACGGAGGCCCTTGGAGCCATCGATTACCACCAACCGCGCCCGTTCGACGGGCATGCCGCGCTCGATCAACTGCCGCAGCAGCGACCGGCACACGTGGGAGCTCTCCGTGGTGCCCTCTACGACACCCAGCACATGCTTGACGCCGTCCGCGTCGATGCCCATGGCGATCACCAACAAGTGCTTGCCCATGTGCGTGCCGTCGATCACCAGCACCGGCAGGTCCACTTCATTGAGCGGTTGGGCCAGGTACTGCTGCACCTGCTTGGCTGTACGCGCTACGAACCGCCGCGACACACTCGAGCGACTCGTTCCCGACGAAGCTCGCCCGTCGTCGAGCCGCTCTAACGAGCGCTCGTACTTGCGCGTCGTGACGCCGCACAGGATCTGCTCTACGGCGCGCTCTTCGAGCGGATCTGTTGCCTTGAACCTCTCCCAGTGCGGCAGCGGCAGCTCTTGGCCATCGACGCTCCGAGCCCGCGGCTTGCGTACCTTGACCCGCCGGCCGCCCATCACCAGCGAGCCCTCGTCGTAGCCGTGTCGGTACGCCCGCCGCTGCTGTGACCGCGCGTAGCGCTCTCCGCAGAGCTCCGCCCGGTCTTCTTCCAGCAGCGAACCCAACACCCCGAAGCCCGCGTCCATGACCAGCGCTCGTAGATCCGATCGCGCCGCTACCACTGCCTCCAGGAGCGGGTTCTCTTGGCGCTCCGCTTTCCTACTTGTCTCTGTTCTGCGACTCTTGCTCATGACGGTGATCCTCCATGCCAGTGGATTGACCCCGACACACTATCGAGGTCGGATCACCGTCACCCTTTTTCAACGGAGCCTGTGACATCCCAGCCGTAGTGTCGGAGGAGTACGGGTCGGCATGTCCTACCTTGACCGCGGGTGTCCGGCCGCCTATAAGTCGGCCACCGTGGCGGATCTCCTGGGAGTCTGTCTACCTCTAGGCTGCCGTCATCCCGGAGCTGCGCAATGACCTTTCTGATTGTACGGATCATCCTTTATCTGCTTGCAGCCTTCCTGCTGGGATTGCTGATTGGGTGGCTGCTACGCGGCCTGCGTTGCCGCACAGAGCTCGAGCAGGCGCGTCGCAGCTGGCGTCGCCAACTGGACGAGCTCGAAGAGGACCTCGAGCGCGAGCGCAGTGCCCGAAGGGTCGCCGAATCGACGGTCATCGACGAGCTACCCGCTGATGGTCTACCCGAGGCTGAGCCGGAGTCTGTGTGGAGGCCGGTGAACCTCGAAGACGTCACGCCGTTCGATACCGCGGCCACGGTGGCGATGCCGATTGCCGCGACGGCGGGTCGGTCCGCGGCCGAGCTGCGCGACGACCTGAAACGCGTCGAGGGGATCGGCCCGAAGATCGAAGGGCTGCTCAACGAAGCTGGTATCTGGAGCTACGCCCAGCTCGCTGCCACGGACGTCGAACGCCTGCGTTCGATCTTGCAGGATGCAGGCGAGCGGTTTCGGATTCACGACCCGGGCACGTGGCCCGAACAGTCGGCGATGGCCGCCACAGGTCGCTGGGACGCTCTCGAGCAGTTCCAAGAGGGTCTGCGCGGCGGCAAGCTACCCGACGCCTAGCTAGCTGTCGGCTTCTCCGAGTGGCGGCAAGGCCATCGATTGGCTGGCGACAGCAGAGCTCCGATCTCGTTGCGTCGCTGAATCGAGCCCGCCGCCAGGGCTGATTGCCGGTGGTACCTCCCGCGCACGACCACCACTTCCACAGCCGCGCCCGCTGACTGCTAGGATCGCGCGAAATACGTTGCTCTCCCCGGACAACGTGACGGCCATGGCCGTCTGATGTTGACAGAGGCCGGGAGGCAGCGCCCGATCGAGGGCGTGCCGGCAGTCAACGGGGAGACAACTGAGTGGGATCCAGCCGGTTCGCTCGTCGGCGAGAGCCGCGGGCGCAAGAAGCGCACGCACCATCGACCGACAGCACCAGCGGCACCCCGGAAGGCCGCAGGGGCCCGGTCGCCAGCCGCCGAACGAACGCCGCGGGCGCCAACGACGCGGACACCGCGGCGGAGAGCCTGCCCGAAGAGGTCGTCGCCGTCCACGAGCACGGGGACGCCGCCTGGGACGCCTTCCTGGCGAGGTACTCGACGTTCTTGTTGGGTTGCCTCAGAAGGAT
This sequence comes from Acidobacteriota bacterium, assembly GCA_963666215.2. Taxonomy (GTDB): domain Bacteria; phylum Acidobacteriota; class UBA890; order UBA890; family WLXD01. The sequence continues at coordinate 644,785 of CAXWPL010000005.1, read as the reverse complement.
GACGCGGGACTACGACGAGCGCATGGAGATCTACGCGCACGTCTGCTCGCGGCTCTTCGAAGGCGACTGCCGTCGCATCAAGCAGTTCCGCGGTCGCGGGTCGGCTGGGCCGTGCAAGTTCACGACCTGGCTGGCGGCGGTCACGTTCAACGTCGCGCGCGAGTGGATTCGCAACTCTCGCGGGCGACGTCGCCTCCTGAGGCGAGTGCAGCAGCTGCCCGAAGAGCACAGGCTCGTGTTCCGCTACCGCTACTGGGAGGGCTTCGAGCTCGCCGAGGTTGGCGAGCTGTTGGCGTCGAATCACGCGATTCGTCTCGACCGCCGCGAGCTCGACCGGGTGATGGCCGACGTTCAGTGCGTACTTGGCAGCGAGCACATCTGGCGGCTTGCAGCGGGAACGCGCTGGCGTAGCGGCTGGCTGTCGGTGGAAGGCCGCACGGCGGACGAGACCGATCAACCCATCGACCTGGTAGCGGAGGGCAACGGGCTGGAAACCGAGCTGGTTCGAGAGCACGCCGCCGCGGCATTCCGCGAGCTGTTCGACGGACTTCCCGCCGAGGAGAGTGCCGCATTGCGACTGCGGTACGCACACGGGATGCCGGCGCATGTCATTGCCAAGACACTCGGCGTGACCAATCACAAGCGGGTGTACGAGCTGCAGGCTCGTGGTCTCGAACGTTTGGCAAGTGCGTTGCGAGCGCGCGGAGTCACATTCACCGACTTCGGTCCACAACCGGGAGGGCTGGACCTCCTAGATCCGTAACGCAAGCAACTCTCCGACCCGCAAGGAACTCCCCCATGTCCAACGTCGCCACATGCCCGTCGCCCCGGCGCATAGCAGGGGCGTTCGTGGAACGCCACGACGACTGCGCCGATCACCTTTCCCGTTGCGCGAGCTGCCTCACCCGTTGGCGCTGGCTCGAGAAGGTCGCCGCCGAGCTGGCGGCCCACGTTTCAACGGAGGCGCGCGACTGTCCCGACGAGAATGTCTGGGCTGCGATGGCGGACGGCGGCCAACCGAGCCCGGCGGTTGTAGAGCATCTGTGCCGCTGTGGCGACTGCTCCGCATTGTGGAAGTTTCTCACCGCGTAGGGAGCCACGATTCTCGCCGTAGCCGCGCCCGCCGGCCCTTTACAATTCCTTACACAGGCTGCCTTGTGATTGCTCCGGGAGCGAGGCAACCTTGGTGCAGGTTTATGAGCCTCCGCACGCCCAGCAGGGCGACATTACCGACTCCGCCAGTCTCGCTGAGTCGGGCGAGACGATCCGCGGAGGTCAGCTCAACGAGACCGACCCGGACTCCGTATTGGCGAGCGCCGCGGTCGGCGGACAGGTGTCGAATTGAAGATCGTCCTGAACGTTCTGCGCCGCCTCGCTTCCCTGGCGGTCATCGCCGGTTTGGCCTACGGGGGTTGGGTCGGCTATGGCCGACTCACAGCCGAGAAGGAGGAAAGCGGGCTCGGCGAGGTGCCGATGGGCAAGGCGGAGGTGCGCGACATCACCGTGACGGTTTCCGCCACCGGTGTTCTTCGTCCCGTCCGTATCGTGCAGGTCAAGAGCAAGGCTGCCGGCGAGGTGATCAACATGCCGGTGGAGCTCGGCGATCATGTCGTGGCCGGCCAGTTAATCGCCCAGATCGATACCGAGACGCTCGAGCAGGAGTTCCTCCAGGCCCAGGCCGATCTCGAGAGCGCCGAAACACGACTCAAGATCTCCGATCGACAATACGAGAGGGCGAAGAACCTCGAGAAGCAAGACCTGGTGTCGGTGCAGGATCTCGAGCAGTCGGAGCAGAACTACTCCACTGCCAAGGCACAGCTACTGCGGGCCCAGGCCGAGATCAAGCTCCGCCAGGAGCGGCTTGACGACGCGACCGTGAGGGCGCCGGTAGACGGAACCATCATCAAGAAGGACGTCGAGGTCGGTACGATCATCACGTCGTCGGTCAACAACATCTCGGGCGGTGCCACGCTCGTCGAGATGGCCGACCTCACGGAGCTCGAGATCCGCACCCTCGTCGATGAGATCGATATCGGCCGCGTGAAGGCCGGGCTGCCGGTCGAGAGCACCGTCGAGGCCTTCCCCAGCCGTCGCTTCACAGGACAGGTGGTCAAGATCGAGCCGCAGGCGGTTGTGGAGCAGCAGGTGACGACGTTTCCGGTGCTCTCGTACATCGACAACTCAGAGGGGCTTCTGCTGCCCGGCATGAACGCCGACGCCGATGTCGTGATCCATCGGCGCCCACAAGTGCTTACGGTTCCGAACGAAGCGATCAAGACGATGGCCGACGCCGCCATTGTGGCTCGCCTGCTCGGCATCGAGTTCGATCGCGAGGCGCTCACCGCGCCCACGCCGGCCAACGTCGCGGCCAATCAGCACCCAGGCGGAGCGCCCGGTGGCTCGGACTCGCTTGCCAGCGACGGCTCAGACGAAGAGGAGCTCACCGCTGAGAAGGTGCGCGCCATGAGCCCGGAGGATCGCCGCGCCGCAATGGCCAAGCTGTCCGACGAGGAGCGCCGCGAGCTGTTCGCGGGCGCGCGGCCCGGTGGTAGCACCGGTGGCCGTGGTGGCGCCCCGACGGGGGCGCGTCCCGGTGGCTTCGGCGGTCCACCCGGCGGCGCCGGGGGCGGTCGAGGTGGCGGTGGCGTCAGCATGGACGCTTTCGGCGTCGGCCAGGCGCCCGAACCGGCGGTGGTGTTCATCCTCGACGCCGAGGGCACGATGGTGCCTCGGCGCGTGATGATTGGCGTGCGCGACTGGGAGTACACCGAGGTGGTCGACGGCCTCGACGAAGGTGCCGAAGTGGTCATGTTGCCGAGCACATCGCTGCTCAACTCGAACCAGGCGCTGCGCGACCGTTTCGCGCGCTTCAACCGCATCCCGGGCGTCGGGAGTGGATAGCGGGCGGAACTTCGACAGGGCTTCGATCCAGTGTCGATCGAGAAGCCCTAGAGCGAGCGCGGGGGAGAGCGGGCGAACGTGCTGATTCTGGAGATCGTCTTCGTGTCGCTGGCGTCTCTGCGCGCCAACCTCATGCGCTCGAGCCTGACCATGCTCGGCGTGATCATCGGCGTGGCGGCGGTGATCACGATGGTGGGTCTGGGCGAAGGCGCGCAGGCCTCCGTGCAGTCGCAGATCGAGGCCCTGGGCTCTAACCGCTTGACGATTCGCGCGGGGTCGGGGTTCTGGACCGGCGCGCGTCAACGCGGCGCGCGGATGAGCATCGGCGACGCGCACAAGATTATCGAGCAATGCGACGCGGTTACCCAGATCGTGCCGGTGCTGGAACGATCGTCGATCCAGCTGGAGTACCAGAATCGGGCGGCCACCGTAACGGTTACCGGAACCTGGATCGGCTATCTCGAGATGAACAACTGGAAGCTAGCCGCGGGTCGGTTTTTTACCGGCACCGAGCAGGAGGGCAACCGCCGCGTCGCCGTGATCGGGTCCGAGATCGCCGCGAATCTCTTTCCGCGTAGCGTCGACCCGGTGGGTGAAGAGATCCGCGTCACCGGCGTTGCTTTCGAGATCATTGGCGTTCTCGAGGAGAAGGGTGACAGCGGCTTCCGCAGTCGCGATGACGTGGTGGTGCTGCCTCTGGGGACCGCCATGCGGCGCCTGTTCGGCACCGACTACATCTCCTCGATCACCGCCGAGGTGCCTACCGAAAACCACATCACGCTGGCGATGGCGCAGATCGAGTCGGTGCTGCGACGCCAGCACCGACTCCGCCCGGGCGTCGACAACGACTTCAACATCTCGCGACAGACCGAGTTCCTCAACGTTATCGCCGAGACCGGCCAGACCTTCACCTTCCTACTCGCCGGTATCGCCGGCGTCAGCCTGTTGGTGGGCGGCATCGGGATCATGAACATCATGCTGGTCTCGGTGACGGAGCGGACCCGGGAGATTGGCATCCGCAAGGCGATCGGGGCGCGCAAGAGCAGCATCCAGCTACAGTTCCTGATCGAAGCCGTGGTCTTGTCGGCGGTGGGCGGCGGCTTGGGTATCGCGCTGGGCTTTGCCGCGTCGCGTTATCTGGCCACCCAGGCCGGCTGGCAAATGCTCGTGTCGCCCAATTCGGTGCTGCTGGCGTTCGGCTTCTCAGCGCTGATTGGCGTCGTTTTCGGCTTCTATCCGGCGCGGCGCGCCAGCGGACTCGATCCGATCGAGGCCCTCCGCTACGAGTAGCAGTCTGGGCTCGGTCCTCCTCTAGAACCGTCGATTCTGCTTCCTTTGCTCTTCCGCGAGCCGCCTTCGTGCTGCCATCGGCGCCAGCGAGAGTGGCCGTTTTGGCGATGAGAGCCAGCCGGACAGCCAGCGGTTTCGGTTCGCCGAGTCACATTTGGTCACTGAAAGACACTTAAGTTATTCAAACAACTTCAAAGATTACGGTTGAGTACCAGGGATGAGATTCAATACATTGACTGCACCACGAGCCCTTTCAACAGCGTCGCCCCTGCTCGGGGGTGGCTGGTCCCAGGCCCATGCACCCGAAGCAACCTACCGAAGTGCCCATTGGCTTCGAAAACGCGAGCCGCGCCTCTGCGCCGTCGCGGAGCAGAAACACGAACTCCGTGCTCGCGGCGCGTTGGTTTCTTGCGGTAGCGGTTTGCTATGGGCTGCTCTACTCGGTCGAGGGGCCGAGTCAGATGATTCGGTCGCTCATCGCGGGCGCGGTGCTGGCGGGCAACCTGTTGACGACCATAGGGATCAAGCGGCGGGGCAGTGACCTGCTTCACTACCTCGTTAGCCTGCTCGACATCGCGATCATCACTTTGGCCGTGTTTCTGACCAAGTCCGCGGGCGGCGACTTTTTCATGGGGTACTTGCTGGCGCTGGCGTTCGCCGCCGCGTGGCACCGGGGCACGGTGGCCATGAGCCTTAGCCTCGTAGCCTGCGCTGCGTACAGCAGCGTGGCGTTCATGCAGTTTGGTGCCTCCATACTGCGCGACCCCGGCCAGATTGGCCGTCTCGCCTTCCTGTTTCGAATGGGCTACTTCTTCGGTCTCATCGCGCAGCAGTGGAAAGACGAGCGCGGCCGGGCCGAGCAGCTCGAGTTCCGCATGCGGTCGTTCGCGCAACACGCCAAGCACCTGAGCAAAGACAAGTATCGGCTGCGCTTCCTGTCCGAGATCGGACGCCTCGGCCTCACCGGGGCAAAGGAAGCGTCGGCGGACGTGATGTTCGAGATCACCAAGCGGGTGCAGCAGGGCGTTGGGGTCGATCGGTGTTCCCTCGTGATGATCGAACGCGGCAGCCTCGAGGGCTTTGTGGCGGCCAGCAGTGACGATTCGAGCGCCGAGGTAAGGCCGATTGCTATCGACGCCTACCCCGAGCTACAGAGGACGTTCGCCGACGGTGGAATCACAGAAGTGCACCCCAACGAGCCACCAGAGCTTTGGGCGCAGATCTGCGAGTACATGCCCGACTCCATGCCGTTCAACAGCTTCTTGGTGGTCCCGATCAAGGCCAACGAAGAGTTACTCGGAGCCTTCTATCTGCGCGACAAGCGCCGGAATCGAAGCTTTGGCGAGGCCGATCGCGACTTCTGCTGGGCCGCTTCGCTGATGGTGGCGTCGTTCATCCATGGTCGCGACCTGCTCGACCAGCTGCGCCGCCAGAGCCGCATCGACGGCCTCACCGGGCTACTCAATTTCCAGGCCTTCACCGACCAGCTGACCGAGACTCTGACCGCGCCGAACGTCGCGGCGATGAGTCCGATGACGATCGCAGTCGTGGATATGGACAACCTGAAGACGATCAATGACGTGCACGGCCACATCGCGGGCAACGTCGCGATCACGGAGATGGGGAACCGGCTTCGCGGCGCGCTTCCGGATGCGGTGGCGATGTGCCGCTACGGCGGCGACGAGTTCGTTGCCCTCGTGCAGAGTCCCATCGATCGAACGATGGAGCGGCTCGACGCGATGCTCAACGGCATGACCATGATGGAATGGGACCAGCCGTTCGACCTGAGAGCCTCGATTGGTGTGGGCGAGTTTCCAGCCGATGGCGAAACCACCGAAGTGCTGCTGGAGAGCGCCGATAAGGCCATGTACCTGGCCAAGACCGCCGGCGGGCATCGTGCGCGCCGAGCCGACGAGTGCACAGCCGAAGAGCTCGAATCCGTTGGGGCCCCCCAGGAAAGACCACGGGTTCCCGCCGAGCCTCGTCTCCCGCGCGACGTCGAAGAGCAGCTCGACGAGCTCGTCAAGCGCGCCGCACTCGGCATCGAGAGCCCCGTGGTGTGGAAGGCGATCGCAGATCTGATCAACATCGTCGAATCGAAGGATCCGCTGGCCCGCCCGCATGCTCGCGTCGTATCGGAGCTGTGCGGCGACCTCGCTCATAGGATGGGCTTGTCCGAAGACGAGATGTTGCGCATCGAGCTTGCAGGCTACCTTCACGACGTTGGCAAGTTCGCCGTGGCGCCGCAAGTACTCACCAAAGAGGGTACGTTCACCGACGAAGAGCGTGCGCTGGTGGAGCGCGCCCTCATGCAGGGCGCACACACGATCCGGTCGGTCCCCGGCCTCGAAGAGACCGCCGAGATCATCAGTGCCTGCCATGAGCGCTGGGACGGCAGTGGCTATCCCGCCGGCCTGCGCGGTGAGGAAATTCCGATCGGCGCTCAGATCGTCGGCATCTGCGACGTTTACAACGCTCTTGTTTCAGAGCGGGCCCAGCGACCCGCGATGGAAGTGCCCCGAGCCAAGCGGCTCATTGAACAGAAAGTAGGAAGCCACTGGAATCCCGAGGTGGCGCACGCGTTTCTCGAGATGCTCGAACGGCGGGTAGTGGTCGCCGAAGCTAGCTCGAAAGGACCACAAGACGCCATCGCGGCACAGTCGTGAGGCGGGTGGGAGGCAACGAACCATGACCGAAACGAAGGAAACTCACGGCGAGCTGAACGCGACTCCGGAGCTCGAGAGTCGTCTCGGCGAGTTCATGACGGTCGAGGATGTGGCAGACCTGCTGCGCATCAACAAGTCGACCGTCTATCGGATGGCCAAGCAGGGACGCATCCCGGCGACGCGAGTCGGCCGGCAATGGCGGTTCCGACTGTCGTCGCTCGAGGCCTTCCTCGACGCCGACGGTGATGTTGTGGTCGAAACGAGCTCAGAGACTCAGGACGTCAAGAGGGTGGTCAACCGCTGGTAGCACGCCACACGGCAAGCAAAAGGGCCACCGGCCGGCGCCGGTGACCCTCTAGTTATCTTCTCGAAGCGTTCGCTTCTTCTCGGCCCTGGATCCTGCCCTTCAGATTCCGAGATGCGACGCCTGGAGCTCGGTTCCTCTGACATCTAGTTGTTCGGCAATCGCATCGAGATGAAGGCGCTCCGGCCCGACACCACCAGCCGAACGTAGAAGTCGATCGCGTCTCCCGCAGCGTATCCGGCCATCGCCTCTTCGAACTCCGCAACGCTCGAGATGCGCCGGCTGCCGACCCGCCGAATGACGTCGCCTTCGGACAAGCCGGAACGCGCCGCGATGCTGTTGGGCTGTACGGCGACGATCACCACGCCTTCGTAGTCGTCGTCGAGGCTGAGCCGATCCGCGTAGCGCGGCGTGAGCTCCGAGACGCCGACTCCCAACGACTCAGCCATCGCGTCCTCGCTCGGATCTTCGCGCTCCTCGCGTGGACGCGGGCGTCGTGCACCATTGCCGCCGGCCAGGATCGACTCTTCAGACGGGCGTTCTGCCAGCGTGATGGAGAGTGCAATCTCTTTCCCATCTCGCACCACCGTGATTGCGACGGTATCTCCAGGTGCTCTGTAGGCGATGCGTTGCAGGAAGTCCGGCTGGTTCTCGAGCGCAGAGCCGTTCATCTCCACAACGACGTCACCCGCCTCCAAACCGTCGCGATCGGCCGGGCCTCCCTCGTTGACTTCGACAACGATGGCGCCGCGCTGGTCCGGACGCAGGCCGCGCGACTCGCGCAGCTCACGGTCCACCGGCTGCACCTCAACGCCGAGATAACCGCGCACCACACGGCCGTTCTCCCGCAGGTGTTCCATGACGTGGCGGGCGAGGTTGGCCGGCACCGCGAAACCGACGCCGTTGAAGCTCCGACTCATGCCGTTGGTGGCGATCGCGGTGTTGATGCCCACGACCTCACCCTGCAGGTTGACGAGCGGACCGCCCGAGTTGCCCGGGTTGATGGCGGCGTCGGTTTGCACGAAATCCTGGTAGGTCGTCGTCATCATACCGCTGAGGCCCGCACGGCCCATCGCCGAGACGATTCCGGCGGAGACTGTGTTCTGCAGGCCGAAGGGCGCGCCGACCGCCATGACCCACTCGCCCACGCGCAACCTGTCGGAATCGCCCAGGGGGGCGTAAACAAGCGGCTGGCGGGCGTCGATCTTCAGGAGTGCGATGTCGGTACCGAGGTCAACGCCGATGATCTCGGCTTCGTACTCGGTTTCATCGACGAGCGTGATCGTCACTCGCCGCGCGTCACTACGCTCACCGTCGCGAAGGTTGAATACCGTCACCACGTGCGCATTGGTGAGTACGTAGCCGTCCTCGCTAACTACGACACCGGAGCCCTGGCTGCGTTGGGTCTGCTCGGGTGCTTCCTGTTCGGCGTCCGGATCTTGGTCGCGGCGGCGGCGAAAGAAATCGAAGAGGCTTTGCGCGTCGCCGGCCGAGGCCGAGCGCTGATGGTCGGCTTGGATGAAGACGACTGCTCGACGCAGCTCGTCTGCAACGTTGACGAACACACCCTGTGGCAGCATGCCTGGGAGCGTGTTGGGCACCGTGCTGACGGCAGAGGCGGGGCGAGCCTGTTGTTCACCCTCGACGCTCGTCGCGGCGCCGGTGGAGGCCACCACCATTCCCATGACCAAACCCACGGCCACCAGTGCCAGCGAGCTTGTCAGTCGACCAGCCTTCGTCCACGTGTTCATTCGCTTCTCCAATTCGGGTGTTCCAATTGGCGGGGGAAATCTGTCGGATGTACGAGGCGCGGTCGGCCTCGGCACTTCAGCTCGTTAGACGTGGTCGCGGCGCGAAAGTCGATTTCCACTGTGACCCATCTCGGGTTTCGAGCCCAGGAGGGTAGATTAGCCCGAAAGTCGGAAAGTGACCATGCATGTGCGTTGACGGCGGCGGATACCAACACGATCCGGAGGCAGCAGTGGCAGCAAGCGGACAGCCGGTGCACCATGGGCGTCGACGAGGTCCGGGACGACAGCAATCGAGCCAGGCGCGGCCCTCTGACGGCGTGGAACCGAGTTGACGCCAGGCAATTCGCGCTCTTGGTCACGCCTGTGGCAACCCCGGTCCGACTGCGCGCGGCCGGCAGGCCAGCTCTAGGCGGGCTGCGCCGTCGGGGACGCGTCTGGCGCCGGTCGCTATCGGCTTTCGAGCGGCTCGTAGGCGCGCGGCCCTGGCCCCACATACTCGGCGCGAGGCCGGATGAGCTTGTTGTCGGCGTACTGTTCCATCACGTGTGTCGCCCAGCCGGAGATGCGCGACAGTGCGAAGATCAGAGGGAATAGATCGGGCGCGATGTTCAGGTAGGAGTACAGGCTCGCCGAGTAGTAATCCACGTTCACCTGCAGCGGCTTCCGGGCCTGCACCGCGGCAACGAGCCCTTTCGAGATTGCAAGCAGGTCGGGCTCACGGTTGTCGGCCAGCGCCTCGGCGGCGGCCAGCAGGTGCCGCGCGCGCGGGTCCTCGACCTTATAGACCCGATGGCCAAAGCCCATGATGCGTTCCTTGGCGGAGAGCCTGGCATCGACCCACTCCTCCACTCGTTCGACGCTGCCGATGTCTGTCAGGGCCTCGCGAACTCGCTGATTGGCGCCGCCGTGCAGTGGGCCTTTCAGCGTCCCGATTGCCGAGGTGACCGCGGAGTGCATATCGGAAAGAGTTGCCGACGTGACCTTGGCGGCGAATGTCGAGGCGTTGAAACCGTGATCGGCGTGCAGGACCAGCGCTACATCCAACGCTCGCACCGCGGCTTCCGATGCACGCTCGCCGTGGAGCATGTAAAGGAAGTTGGCCGCGTGGCCAAGGGCGGCATCGGGGGCCACGGGCTCGTGGCCCCTACGTACGCGCTCGATGGCGGCCGTCAGGGTGGCAATCTGGGCCGTGAGCCGGCCCGCTTTCTGTCGGTTGGCCTCCACCGAGATGTCCTCGGCGTCCGCGTCGAAATGTCCCAGCGAAGATACGGCAGTCCGCAACGTGGACATCGGAGGCGTGTCGAGCGGGACGCGACGGATGAGGTCGAGCGTCGCCTCGGGAACCTCTCGGTTACGCGCCAGCAGGGTGGTGAAATCGGCCAGCTCAGTGCGGCTCGGCAGTTCGCCGTACCACAGCAGATAGACCGTCTCCTCGAACGTCGAGTGGACGGCCAGCTCGTGGATGTCGTATCCGCGGTAGCGCAGGATGCCTTGCGTCCCGTCGATGAAACCAATCGACGATTGTCCAGCAACAACGCCGGCGAGTCCGGCGGCCTTGACCGGCGTTTCCTGCTTAGCGTCGCTCATCCACTAGTCTCCAGGTGGTCCGAGATCAATCCCCGTGGCTGGATCGTTCGGGCGATCTTGAGGGCCCACCGCCGCCGACGGCGAAAGGGAAGGTCCGCCTCGGGTTGCGCCACGCGCCCATCGTAGCGCCTGCTCGGATAGCGGACAAATCGACCCCGTGCCCAGGCTTGTCAACGATAGCCCGACCCGACCTTCGGGTCGACGACGGAACGTCTCGCGCACGTGTGTCGGGCGTGTCGCCGAAGGCTGAGACCAGCGCCCAGCACGCGACTCTAGGAGTCGCGTGCCTGCAGTGCCGCCGCCAAGCGCTCGAGCTCGGGCGAGATATGGACCGGGTACTCCGTCGGGCGGTCGAGGTCCGCGACTCCGGCGGGCAGCGCCGCGACTTGTGCGGCCGTACGGGCGCGTAGCACGGCGAGGTCGGGCGCAGCGACACGCAACTCGCCGTCCACCATCACCGGCACCAGAAGAGGCTCTCCTTCCAGGTCCTCTCCCTCGATGCCCAGCGTGTCGGCCTCGAACTGTCCGTCTGGGGCCTGTCGCCGCCACATCTGCTTACGCCCCGGTAGCGTGATCTTGGCTGCGCTCAGCTTGATCACCGGAATCTCGTCGCCGTCGCTGTCGGTGCGGGAAACAAGCTTGTAGGTGCTGTTGAGCGAGGGAGCGTCGCCGCTCGTCCCGAGCTCGGTACCAACCCCGAAGGCGTCGATCGGGGCTCCGTTGGCAACAAGCTCGGCAATGCGGTTTTCGTCAAGATTTCCCGAGGCGAAGATCTGTGTGTCGCTGGCGCCGCCCGCGTCGAGAATATCGCGGACCTGTTTGGAGAGCTCCAGGAGATCTCCAGAATCGAGCCGTACGGCGAAGAGCTTGCGGCCGCGCTCGCGCAGCTCGGGAAGCAGGCGCAACGCGGTTCGCGCCCCCTGCACCGTCTCGAAGGTGTCTATCAGGAGCGTCGGGTCGCCCGGGTAGGAATGGGCAAAAGCCCGAAATGCCGCCTCCTCGTCGCGGTGGAACATGACGAAAGAATGCGCCATGGTGCCGAACGCCGGAATGCCGAAGCGCTCGCTAGCTAGAACGTTCGAGCTCCCCAGACAGCCGCCAATGTACGCCGCGCGGGCGCACAGGAGCCCCGCCTGCGGACCGTGGTCGCGGCGGGCCGAGAAGTCGATCACGGCACGTCCGGCGGCGGCGCCCACGCAACGGGCCGCCTTCGACGCGATCATCGTCTGGTAGGTCATCGTCGTCAGGAGGTAGGTCTCCACGAGTTGGGCCTCGATGATCGGAGCGGTGATGCGCAGCAGTGGGCCCGGCGGGAAAACGACCGTGCCCTCAGGGATCGCGTCGACGCTGCCCGTGAAGCGAAGAGAGCCGAGGAAGTCGAGGAACCCGGCTCGAAAATGGCCAGTGGTCTCGAGGTACTCCAGCGCTTCGGGCGAGAAGTCCAGATCACGAAGGTAGGCGAGCGCCTGCTCGAGCCCCGCGGCGATGAGGTAGCCACGCTGTGGCGGCAGGCTGCGGACGTTGAGGTCGAAGGTGGCGGTTCGATCTGCGAGGCCCGCCTCGAAGAACGCTGCCGACATTGTGAGCTCGTAGAGATCTGTCGAGAGGCTGAGCCGCTCGGGTGTGATCAGCGCGTGCTTCATGTCGGTTCCTGGCGGACCTTGATAGCGTTCCGAAGACCGAGCTTCGGCTGATGCTATGATGCGCGCGCTTCGCGCGGTGCGCGCGCGGCAAGCCAATCCACCCCGGGCACCGTTCAAGAGGCGAGCATCGGCAATTTCTGAGGGGCCATCTGCTGTGGCGGTTCCTCTAGAAGCTCAGCCACGCGAGGAGAGCCCGTCGGCGCCGCGTCGAGATGGACTAGCGCGGCGCCCGGTGATGGCGGCCGCGACGGCTCCCGTTGATCGATCGACAGACTCGAGACCAGCAGGCGACAAGCCGCCGAGCGCGATCAACAACCGCGTTGTCGAGTCGACGCCCATCGCTTGGCTGCACTACCCGATGGCGTTCTGTCCCGATGACGAGTTCGGACCGATGGCGTCGGCGTGGAGCTGGCCGTTGGGTCTCGACGAGCGCTCGCTCGATCATATTGATCTCGAGGGGCGTGGCACGAGATTTGGCCTGCTGGCCGAATACGAGGGCAAGTCGATCCTCTTCAAGGTGGTCGATACGGCAAGCGACGAGACCGTTGGCGTGATCAAGACCGACTCCTCGAACACACGCACCGAGGGCGAGGTGTTCGCCTACCGGTTGGCGCGACTGCTCGGATTCGGGGAGCTCGTCGCGCCCACGTTGCCGGTCCAGTTGCGTGGCGGCGCGTTGCGCAAGGTGCACCGTTTACTCGCCGAAGTGAGCTATCGCGACGGCGTCAAGGAGAGTGCCCGGCAGCAGGTCTTGCGTCGTATTGGCGAGGCCCTTGCCGACGGCGGCTCGTTCCCCGCTGCTATCAAGCCGTGGCTCAAAGGCTTCATGTTCAACGGCACGTTGGGGCGCCGTGAGTCGCTGGGGCGGCAACCCGTGCAACAGCAGCTGCGCGCCACGGGGCCCTGGCCTGGCGGTCAATCCGTCATGCTGTCGCAGACAACGCGGCTTTACTCGCCACCCGGAACTCACCGCGGATCGATGACCGAGCGCCAGCTCGCCGCCGACCTGTCGAACATCATGTTTCTCGACGCAGTGACCGGGCAGATCGACCGCTTTGCGGGCGGAAACTTACATTTTCGATCGATCGCCGGGCGGGCGGATCCCGCTGACGGGGAGTCTCCGGAGGACGCCACCACCTGGGAGTTGGGCCAGGTCCGTTTGCTCGCCCTCGACAACGGTGGGTCGCTCCGCTACCCGGCCAAGGGACTCAACGACCTGCGTGGGCGCATCGACCCCGGCACCCGCGTGGAACGCTTCGATCGCTGGACGATCGAGCGCGCTCGGGCGTTGAGTCGCCGCACGAGCGGTGTTGGCTGCGGCCGTGCGGCGTATGCCAGCGAGCGGCAGGCCGCCTGGCGCGAGCTCGGGCTATCGCCGCTCTACTTCGACACAGCAGCACGCCACCTGACTGCGACGCTCGAGTACGTTCGTCAGCTCGAGCTCAGCCACGGTGAGGCGATCTACCTTCCAGCCCCCGAGCGCTAATCGCCGCTAGCGACCTCTGAGGAGGTCGTTCACGACCTCACTCCTGGGCGCCGAGCCGTCGGTGTTGTGATGCGGATGTCGGAAGTCGGAGGGGGGGGCGGGGGCATCGTAGCGACCGTCGCGGATCGGTCGTCGCCAATTCCTTAGCGGTTGCCCACGCTAGCTCCTGGAAGTCGCGACCAAGCTACAAGCGTCAGTCGGCCTAGATGCCCCCCGGCTCGCCTCCGCGCGTCTGAAACGTCCCCACTCAACCCAACAACCACGCCACAAAGAACATCCTCCGCATCACGGTCGCCTTTGGATCTCCGAAGTGCGCGCCCGACCGTCCTGCAGATACCAGGCGATGTTGGCGCCATCCGGGTCGCGGGCCAGCACGCCGTTGGCCGGGTCACCGAGACGCAGGTGGCGCCCTTCCTGCTGTGACAGCGTCGCGCTGTCGGGCAGGAAGAACAGCCCGGCGGCGTCGATCACCTCGAGGGCCCTGGCGTCGGCCAGGTCGCCGACCTCGACAATTGCACCAGCGTTGCGCTGCAGCGTATCCAGGAAGTTGACCGCGAAGTCGGAGCGGATGGGGCGCCGGCCCGGCAGCACAATCTGGCCGCCACGCACGATCAGATCGTAGACCTGGGCTCCATTCAGAGGCAGGTTGGCGTAGTGGCCCGGGTCGGCGTCTTCCCACGAGCCATCGGCAATCGCCAAGAGCGCAGTGAGGATGCCGACGAAGTTGGCGGCGCGTAGACGGTCTTTCTGCGGGTCTGCGAGCGTTCCCCCCGACTCGATCAGCACCGTGCCCGTACCCCACTGCGTCATCAGGTCGCCGAAAGCGCGCGGGTTGAAGCCCTCGTCGTAGCGCCCGATCGCGTTGCCGACCACCGGTTCGATTGCTCGGGCTACGACGGTTGCCAGCTTCTTGGCGCGCTCCATCGCCGGGTTCGTGACCCTCGATCCGGGCGGAGGAGCCAGCAGTGAGATCTGCACGTCCTGGTTGCTACGGCCGAGACGCGTGCGAACGTTCTGATCGTGCAGATTGAAGCCCCATTCCGCGTTGATCTCGTCGCGCACGGACTTGAGAGCCCGTGCCTCGGGCGTAGCGAGCAGGCGCGCGTCACGATTGATATCGACACCGAGGGCGTTGTGGCGCCAGAAGCGCGCCGCGCCGTCAGGATTGAGCACAGGAATCACCGTCAGGCGCGTGCCCGCCTCGATCGAGCGGACAATCGGGTTGTCCGGGTTGCGAGCGAGAAAAGCGAAGATGTCGACGAGCGCGCGAGAGGCGGTGCTCTCGTTGCCGTGCATCTGTGACCACAGCAGCACGCGCGGCTCGCCGTGGCCGAAATCGATACGCCGGATGGGCCGTCCTTCAATGCTCTCTGCGACCGGCCGTACGTCGAACCTGTCGGGCGACGCGACCAGCACGGCTTGCAGCACCCTCCAGTAGGCCTCGGGCGCGAACGCTCGATTGGCGAGGCCAGCAACAAGATGGTCATTGTGTGCCGCCGCCAGCGCCGTGCCGGTTTCGTAGGGCGAGATTGAAGCGGGCGCCGCTGCCAGATCGGGCCGCGCCGGCGAGGATCGCGGAGCAGCCCCACTCGAACAGCCGTACAGCGCGCTCAAGACCAGCGTCGCGGCAAGCACGCCCGCTGTGCTGGGACGCGCACTCACTTCGAGTCCCACATGCGCTTCCATTCCTCGAGCTGGCGCGCCGCGACTTCGCGCCCGCCGAATCCGAAAGCGAGCGCCAGCGCCAGAAACAGTGCGCCAAGGACGATGCCGAACGCCAGGTTGATGATGTCGCCGCCGAGCCCCATCTGGCTGAGCGCCATGAAGCCCGCCAGTACAAGAATCGACACCCGCGCCGCAAGCGCCAGCACCGGCGCCTGTGCCGAGCTGCTTGCCTCGACTACACGGGCCGCCAGATTGGCGAGGTAAAGGCCCACCGCGAAGATAACCAGGCCAACTAGCACACCACCCGCGAACACCAGGAACTGCCCGACCAGGTCGGCGAGTCCCACGAATCCGAGCAGCCGTGAGGCCTCGACCGCGGCGAAAAGCAGGATCGCCACCAGCACCAAGTAGCCGACGATGTCGGAGGGATTGCGCTCGCCCTCCTCGCCTTCCTTGGTGATGTCGAGACGCTCCAGGACACGGTTGAATCCGACGCCATTGAGCAGGTTGGCAATCAATCCGCCCACAACCCGGCCGACGACGTAGGCGATTGCCAGCAGCAGGCAGGCGGCGAAAATCAGGGGAATCGCCGCCATGATGGCGTCGAGCATGTTGCTCGCTGGGCGGGTGATGGCGTCGAGCTCCAGCGCGTTGAGCGACGCCACGAGCACCGGTATGAGGATGAGCACGTAAACGACGAGGCCAATCAGACCTGAAAGGCTCTGGCGGCCGAGAACGGCCTCGAGCCCCAAGCTCGTGCTCAGCTGGTCGGCACCCAGGGCGGCCAGCAGGTTGGCGACGATCTGCTGCAGAATGCGCGCCACGAACCAGCCGGCGAGTGCGATGAGCCCGGCTGCGAACAGGTTCGGCAGAAAGCCCAGAACCTCGTTCATCATGGACTGCACCGGGGCGAGCGGCCCCTGCAGGCTCAACGTGTCGAGGATCGCCGGCAGAAAGAGCAGGAATATCAGCCAGTAAATGGCGTCGCCCAGGGTCTTGGCCACCGACACGCGCGGCTTCTTGTCGAGCGTTACCGCTGCGCCAAGCCGTTCCTCGAGCTTCGAGATCTCGAGCATGCGCGTTACGGCGGCGCGCAGAACGGTTGCTAGCAGCCAGGCCAGGCCGAGCAGCAGTCCGGCGCCCAGGATCCGCGGTGCGAATTCGAATACGCGATTGAGCAGCGCGCTCAGCGGCTCGGTGACCACGGTCAGCCCGAGCGTTTGCAGGAAGGCGACCAGCACGAAGACCAAGACCAGGTAGTAGACCCCGCGCGGGATCCACAGCTCGAACTTGTCGTGTGGCGCTGTGGTGTCGCTGCCTAGCCAAATCGCCAGGCGATCGTCGAGCTGTGTTCGCTTCATGATCGAGCGCACGCCAGCGGCAATCGCAAAGGCTGCGATCCAGCCGAATACGAGCACGGCGAGCGCGGCGAGCAGGCCGGGCAGGTTGTCGCTGATCATGCTGACGATGCGATTCGAGATTTCCTGCATGGACCACCCCATCTAGCAAGAGGACAACGGCGGTGCTGGGCGGCGCTGGTTGATCACAACGCGCCCGTGCGGCTTGGATCGGCGAGATTGTAGCAGTGGTCGGGGTCGTCCCCACCGGTTCCTCGGCTACGGGAACAGCCGCGCAGGCACGTCGTGCAGCACGAGCTTGCGAGTCTCGTCTGCAAGGTCGAGCGCCAGGAACTGTTCCAAGTTTGAGCGCAGGCCGGGCACACCCGGACCCGGCCAGTCGGTGCCCCACAGACACTTGTGGGCCAGGCGCGGCAGCTCGGGCAGGTAGTGGAGCAAGCGCTTCGGCGGGATGCCCGACAGATCGAGATAGAGATTGCTGTGCCGACGTGCCACGAACATGGCCTGCTCACACCAGAACGGGCGGCCGGCATGCGCCAGGATCTGGATCAGGTCGGGGAAGTCGATCGCCACGTCGTCGCACTCGAGCGGATTGCCGAACCGGCTGCGGGCGCCGGGGAAGATCGACGTGCCGGTGTGGATCATCACCGGCAGCCCGCGCTCGGCGCAGCGAGCGTAGATGCCGGCGAGCGCCGGCAGATGTTCGTCGGCTGCGCCCTCCCGATAGGCGTTCGCACGCAGCTCCTGGTGTGGTGGGTGAATCTTGAGGCCGCGAATGCCGAGCTCGAGAAGGTGGTCCACCGCGCCGGCCGGATCGCTCTCGACCGCCGGGTCGCGTGGATCGAGTCCGCCGAATGGCAGCAGCCGCTCCGGCGCCGCCGCGGCGATCGCCGCAACCCAAGGGTTCACCGCGGCGCCGAAGCCCATCAACTTTTCGGCCACGTAGTTGATCATCCCGATGCGCTGCACGCCGGCCGCGTCCATGCAGTCGAGCACCGCCTGCGGGTCGAGCATCATCGTCTGCAGCTCGTCGCAATTGTCGCGTCCCGCCTCCATGACCTGGCGCGTGTGGGGGTGAAAATGCGACCAGGGCTGGATGTGGACGTGGATGTCGATGATGGAGTATTCGGGTCGTGTCTTCAAGATCGGGCCACGTCTCGGGGTTTCCTACAAGAACAGGGACCAACCGTCTGGTCGGTCCCTGTTTCGTAGCTCGGGGGGAGTGGCTAGGCGTAGGCGGGAGGCTGCACGGCCAGGCCGACAATCGCGGCGATCGCGAACAGAGCGGCGATTCTGCGAGTCATAGACTCCTCCAAACGAGCTTGTGGCAGCGGATCAGCAGCGGGTTGTTCCACAACCGCTCCGCCGCACGATGGGCCCAAAAGTAGCGAAGAAGGCGACGAATCTCCAGCGAACTCGCTCTTCGCCGACCCTACCGCGAGAGGAAGAAATCGTAGGCCGTGCGCGCCAGGTCGGCGATCGCGCGCTCGTTAGCCGGGTTGGCGGTGCCGGGGTCTCCGAGCGTGAACACGCTGATGGCGAAGCGATTTGCGGGAACGTCGCCGCCGTCGCCGGGATCATTCGGTAGCTCGATGATGCCGACATCGTTGACGACGCGGCCGATGGTGCCGGTCTTGTGACGCACGACCGTGTCGGCCGGCAACATGCCTCGCAGTCGGTTTTCGCCTGTCTGAGTACGCTCGAGAATCTCGAGGATGACATCGCATGAAGCGGGAGTGAGGATTTCGTGGCGCGCGATGCGGACCAGCAGATCGTTCATTTCGCGTGCCGAGGCGACGTCCTTGGCGGTGGTGTAGAACGCCTCGCGTGCGCGCTCGGCAGCCTCGCCGTCGAGGTCGCGCTCGGCGAGGTCAGCCTGGATCTCCGCGTTGGTCGCGTCGTCCAGAGGCGCGAACGGAACGCCCAGGTAATCGAGGATGAGCTCGAGAGTTGTGCGATCGACGCGGATGTTGTCCAGACCGAGTGTGCGCATGCGCGCGGTGATGCGTTGCGGGCCGAGCCGTTCCACGAGTAGGTCGGTCGCTGAGTTGTCGGAAAGGATGATCATCATTGTCGCCACGTTGCGCAGTGATAGAGCGATCCCCGGCGCCCAGAGGTTCTGCAGCAGTCCGCTGCCGATGTGCTGGTCGGTCGACAGGACTTCGATGCGGTCGTCGAGCGATAACTCGCCGGCATCGACCCGGGCCATCAGCTCGACCAGAATCGGAACCTTGAACGTGCTCGCCATCGGGTAGGGCGTTTCGGCATCGACCGCGGCCGACACGCCGCTCTCGACGTGCTGTACCTGCACGCCAATACGCCCGGCAAAGCGCTCGACGGCGCGCTCGAGAGCCCGCTGGAGCCCTGGGCTCGGTTCTCGCTCCGCCGTGGCGACGGCCGGCGACGCCGCCGGCGCGACAATGAGCAGGGCGAGAAGACCGGCGATGGTTACATGGGCTCGTTTCATGGCGTCTCCATTGGAGTCGATTCAAGACAATGCTGCGCACGGTGAACCCTGGAGATACCATTCACGGCCTGCGAGCGCGAGGCCGCGTGCTCAGTCGGCTTCGATATCGTCGGCGCGCCTGTAGCGCTCAGCCGGCTTGTTGCGCTCCTCGAGCTCGTCAACACGCAGGCTCGAAGGCACAGACCCGATCAAATCCGTCGACGTCGCCGCGGTTCAGCTCCACCCGCTGCTGTCGCCACCCGGTGTAGGACGTGAACGACTCGACTTTGCCCGCCGACCATCCGTTCCTGACCGGCGATGAGCTGTTGTTTGCCGCGCTCGACTCGATGGGTGCGGAAGCTGTCGCCGAAGAAGCTGCGGCCCTTGGCGAAGCGATCCGCTGGCATGACCATCGCTACTACGTGCTCGACGAGCCACGAGTCGCGGACGGCTTCTACGACCGGTTGTTCCGCCGGCTCCAGGCTCTCGAGGAAGCGCATCCGGAGGTGTGCGCGGCCGACTCGCCCACGCAGCGCGTGGGCGGCACGGTGGTGGCGTCGTTGCCGACCGTTGAGCACGTGGCACCCATGCTGTCGCTGGCTTCCGGTGCCGACGAGACGAAACTGCGAGAGTTCGACGAGCGCCTGCGCCGCAGCCTACAGGTTGATGAAGAGCCGCCGCCGGAGGTCGGCTACGTCGCCGAGCCCAAGTTCGACGGTCTGTCGATCGAGATCGTCTATGTGGAAGGTCGCTTCGATCGGGGGGTGACACGCGGAAACGGCGTGATTGGCGAGGACGTGTCGGCCAACGTCAAGACCATCGCCAGTCTGCCCCTGCGCTTGCACGTCTCGAGCCGTCCGGCGCCGGCCATGCTCGCGGTGCGCGGCGAGGTGTTGTTGCCGTTGGCCGGCTTCCAGGCCCTCAACCGTGGTCGCGTCGAGCAGCAGCTCGAGACCTACGCCAATCCCCGCAACGCGGCTGCCGGAGCGATTCGGCAGCTCGATTCGTCGGTGGCGGCGTCGCGTCCACTGGACGCCTTCTTCTATGAAGTGCTCGCGAGCGCCGGCGCCGAGTTGCCAGAAACGCACTGGGAGCGTCTCGATTGGTTGCGCGAATGGGGACTCAAGGTCAGCGGTCGGCGGCGACGATGCGACGCAATTGAAGACGCGATTGCGTACCACGCCGATATGGATCTGGCTCGCGACGAGCTGCCCTGGGAGATTGACGGCGTGGTGATCAAGGTCGACAACGTGGCGATCCAGGAGCAGCTCGGCTGGCGATCTCGCACGCCGCGCTGGGCGTACGCCTACAAGTTCGCGCCACGCGAAGAGGTGACGCGAATCGACGAGATCGCGCTTCAGGTCGGTCGCACCGGCATCATCGCTCCAGTGGCCCTTCTCGCTCCTGTGGAAGTGGGGGGCGTGACCATTTCGCGCGCCTCGCTGCACAACTACGACCAGATCCGCGCCAAGGACATCCGCCCTGGCGACACGGTTCGTGTGCATCGTGCGGGCGACGTGATTCCGTACGTCGTCGAGAGAGTCGACGATCGCCTGGAGGCCGAACGCTCGCCTCCATTCGAGATGCCCGATGCCTGTCCGGTCTGCGGTTCGCCCGTTGAGCGCTCCGGCGCGTATTTCGTCTGTACCGGCGGTATTGTGTGCGCCGCTCAGATCAACGGGGTGATCGAGCACTACGCCAGTCGCCACGCGCTCGACATCGAGGGGCTCGGAACCAAGACCGTGCGCCAGCTCACTGAGTCGAGCCTGGTGGAGTCGGTCGCCGACCTCTACCGACTTCGCGCCGAAGACCTGCTGCCGCTGGATCTATTCGGTGACCTCAAGGCGAGCAAGCTTGTCGAGGGGATCGCCGCCAGCAAGCAGACGACGCTGGGTCGCTTCATCTACGGACTGGGCATACGCCATGTCGGGCAGCACGTCGCCGAGGTGCTGTCACGGCACTTCGGTGACATCCAGGCGCTCATCAGTGCCGACGAGGACGAGCTCGTAGCGATCCACGAGGTGGGTCCCGAAGTGACGCGGTCGGTGCGCGAGTTCTTCGCCGAGTCGCGGAATCGCGACGTGGTCGAAGAGCTGTTGGCCCTTGGAGTTTCTCTGCAGGGTCCGGCTGATGCTCCGACGGGCTCGGGCGACGACCGGAGCGGGGCGATCTTCAGCGGTGAGAAGTTCGTCCTCACGGGCGGCCTCGAGTCGATGAGCCGCACGGAGATGAGCGCGCTCCTCGAGAGTCTTGGCGCGCGTGTCACATCCTCGGTCAGCGGGAAGACAGATTACGTCGTCGTAGGCGACAATCCAGGTTCGAAGGCAAGAAAAGCGGCGCAACTGGGCGTCGCGACCCTCAGCGAGCCGGGGCTCTGGGAACTGTTGGAGAGCCGTGGTTACGAGCGTTGACACCGCCTTGCCCGCGGCGAGGGTGGTGCGAGGAGCAACATGAGGGTCCACGAACATGAGGTGGCGGGCGAGGTTTTTCAGATCCGCATCATCCAGGCGCTCGACAGCGATCCGCTGGTCGGCGGGGCGATCTACACGCTGAGCGTCGACGCCCGCGAGCCGGCCGAGGACGCCGTGCTGCGCGGCTTCGAGGTGACGGTGCGCTTCGCGCCGATCTTCTTCGCGCTGTGCGACCAGCAATCGCGCTCGAGCCTGCAGGACACGGCGGCGCGCCTGGTACGCGGCCTGCTTGATCGCGGACGACGGTCGGCCGCAGTTGTACTGGTGAGCAGCAACGGCACCGCGATCTGCGACGGCCAGCGGATCGCTCGCCTATTCGTCTGAGACCGCAGGTTAGCGAGCCTGCTGGCCGCCGTCGCTCGATCGCAGTGCCGAACAGCTCGGCAAGTTGCTGACGCATCTCCCAGCCGCGCGTGCCCGGCTCCGGCTAGGGGATGTAGGTGGCCGCCCTCACCGGCTGTTCAGCCAGCTGGTCACGTGAGTCATCCCGGGCAGCCGCGCGCGCCGCAACAGGTCGAGCTCGCGGGCACCGAGCACCCGGAACCATCGCATTCCCACCAGGACGGTCAGGGCGCCGAGCAGGGTCAGTCCAACGGCGCTCGCCGCCGTCGGCGGGAGCACACGGCGCAGTGGCAGAAGCACCAGAGCCATCGCCAGGCTCGGTAGTGCCGCGCGTGCGACGAAGCCTATCGGGAAGCGCACGCCGTAGCGCTTGTGGGCCAATGCATGAGCCACGAGAAGCGCCAACAATCGGGCGCCACCGAATACCGCGCTGGCGGCGAGCAGGCCGCCGGGCGATCGCGCCGCGACAACAAACAGAGGAGCGGCGAGCAGTCGGATCGACTGAGCAGCCAACGTGTCGCGATAGCGCTCGTCGCTCGATAGCAGGATCATCCCGAGGTTGAACAACGTTTCGGTGCCCATGAAGAGCACCAGCACTCGGGCGATGGGGACGCTCGCCGCGAACACCGGAGGGAACAGGAGTGCTACGTAGTCGCCGACCATGATGGCCAAACCGACGCCGCCGGGGATCAGAAGCACCGCTTGAACCTTGGCCATCTCGACGAAGCTCGTGCGCAGTCGCTCGGCGTCGCCCAGCGTCAACAGGCGCCCGAACAGCGGTCGGTACAGACCCTGAAAGCTCGACACCATCAGCGTGGAGACAACCAGAGGGAACTGCACCGCCGTGGCGAAAATCGCCAACTGGCCGCGGTCCTCGAGCGTCAGACCCAATGCGACGGCCGCGAACGCCGGTGTTGTGCAGTACTTCAGCAGGTCGAATACGTATAAGAACAGGCTGAACGACCAGAAACGCCGCGGCTCCAGATGCGATCCGAACGCCGTGGCGGGCGCGCCCGAGGGTGTTTCGCCGCGGCGCAGCCGGGCAGCGTTCAGCGCCCGACGGAGCATGCCAATCCCGACGACAACGTTGAATCCGGAGACCGCCGCCAGCACCACCAGGACGGCAACCATGCCGTAGCCGGCCATGAATATGGCCACCAGCAGCAGCGGCATCAGCGCCGCGCGTGACAGCTGAAGGAGGTTCGCCGAGAGATGTGCGAACAGTGCCTGCAGCCCACGGGCCACGAGATCGACTGTCGCGCGGCCGAGCACCACCAGGGCAACGAGGTAGACGTATATCGCGCTGTCGAATCCGAGCCAGGCGGCCACAGGGCGCGCCAAGATAGCGGCCGGCGTCAGCAGCACGACCAGCGCCGCAAGCCGTATCGAGGCGCCGTAGCGCAGCAAGCCCACCACCGCGGCGCGCCCACCGTGAGCCTCCACCACTGGCACAAAGCGTCCGAAGCTGTGGTGGATACCGAAGCTCGAAAAGAACAGGACCGTGTTCACTAGCCCCAGCGCGTAGTCGTACAGCGCCGATTCGAGCCCGAAGCGTCGCCGAATCAAGATCGAGGCGGCGAGTGTGAGAATCGCTGTCACCGGGAGCAACGACGCGTTCCAGAACATCGCCCGCGACACCGGTTGCAGCAATCCGTTGTCGCCCGCTTCGGTAGCGTCGCGCTCGTCCTGCGCTCCGCTGTCCTCCAGGGAGGCTCGCGGCGGCCCGTCGATCTCCTCGAGGCTGTGGGTATTCCCGGTGTCCGGAACTGTGGGCTCGGTCATGCGCCGGCGCCTGCGATGGTTTGCTCGACGAGATGGGCGTACAACGACACATATTCGCCAGCGACGCGGTCGAGCCCGAAGCGATCGAGCGCGCGGCTGCGCGCCGCCGTCCCGATAGCTGTCCGCAGTGCCTCGTCTGTGAGCAGGCGGGTGGCTGCGCGGGCCAGAGCGCTGGCGTCGTTCTGCGGAACCACGACACCATCCGGAGTGGCCTGATCTGTAGCGACTTCGACGTTGGCCGGGCGCTCGAGAATCCAGTCGGTGATTCCGGGAAGATCGGCAACAACGCACGCCAAACCGGTTGCCATCGCTTCGATGATCACCGACCCGAATCCCTCACGGCGCGACGGGAACACGAAAAGGTCTGCAGCCCGAAGGCACAGCTCCGGATCGGCGCGCACCCCCGTCGTTTGAATTCGGGCAGCGGCGTTGGGGCTCCGCTGCCGGAGCGCTTCGAGCCGATCGGTGAACCCTTGCTCGGTCCTCGCCGCGGGGCTGTCGTCGGGGCCGACGAGCAGCAGGCGGGCTTGTGGCACCCGAGCGTGGATCTTCTCCCATGCCTCGAGGAGAAGATCGATTCCTTTTCGTCGGCCGAGGGTTCCCACGAAGGCCACCAGCGGCCCGCCGTCGGGCACCTCCAGCTGCCGACGCGCGTCGCGGCGCTCAGCTGCAGAGCCGGCCGGCCGAAAACGGTGCGTATCAACGCCTTGGGGGATCAGCCGCAGCCGTTCGGCGGGCAGTCCGGCGGCCCGATACGCCTCGGCCAGGGCACGCGACATGGCAACGGACGCGTTGCAACCCCGATAAACGCGGTAACGCCAGCGCGCAAACAGGCGCGCGCGTTGCTCCACCGAGGCAGGGTCGTCGTCCCCCACCAGCGTCATCTCGAATATGACCGGGATACCCAGTAGTCGCCCCACCGCACGGCTGCTGTAGAGCGCGTCGGTGAGTGCGTGGACGTGAATGACGTCGAGGCTTCGCCGCTGTCGCCACAGGGTCAGAGCGCAACCGAGCGCAAAGAGCGGTTTCCACACGCGGTTGCCGAGTGGCGAACGCGACAGCAGCCCGAAAGCGCAGCCCACACGGCGTATCTCGACGCCCAACGTACGCTCGAGGCGTTGGGCGTTGCCGCGCGAGGCGGTGATGATGAGGGGGCGGTGACCACGCCGCGCGAGCGCCCTGCAGAGCTGCTCCAGCTGCACACCCTGGCCGGTGAATTGCGGGCGAAAGCGCTGAATCACCATGGCCACGCCGAACGCCGGCACGTCCGCAGGCCCGTCTTCGGAGCTCGGGCCGGCAATGTTCATGGCGACCGTAGGTTGAGGCGCGGCGCGCCCGTCCGGCGCGTCTGCCGTCGTGGCTTCCGCCGCCGCTCTTGCTGCCGTCGGCTTGCCAGCCGTCGCGCTTGGGCCGGATCGTGCGTGCACCAGGCTCCTCGGCGTTTCCTGCTGGCTGTTTCCGTTATCGGCGGGATCAGCAAGCGAGTGGCGGCATCCGCTGCGAGGGCGCCGGGGCAGCGGCCTTCAGGTGCCGACGCTACAATACGCCGCCTTCCGCCATGAGCATTTCACCGCGCCAGATCCTCGTCTCCTGCGAGCATGCCTCGAATCGCCTGCCTGGCGGGCCTGACTTCGAGCTCGACCCGCGCCTGCTCGACCTGCACATCGCTTACGATCCGGGCGCCGAAACAATCTCGCGTCGCATCGCCGCGCACTTCGACGCGCCGCTGCACCTCGGCAAGCACACGCGCTTGCTGGTGGACCTCAATCGCAGCGTCGACAATCGGCAACTGATCCGTCGGGTGTCGGACGGCCACCGGGTTCCTTTCAACTACGGTTTGTCGGCGGCCGCTCGCGCGGCACGCGTCGAGCGCTACTGGCGCCCTTATCGTGACGCGGTCTCCGCCGGCGTCGACGCGATCGTGGCGCGCGAAGGGCGCTGCGTCCACCTGTGTGTGCACACCTACACACCCGCGCTTGCCGGTCGCGTGCGCGGTAACGACATCGGATTGCTCTTCGATCCGCGTTATGGAATCGAGCGGCGGGTGGCCAGCGAGCTCCGGGAAGAGCTCACCAGCCACACCGACCTCGTCGTTTGGTTCAACAGGCCCTATAGCGGTACCGCAGATGGCATCTTGCCGGCGCTCCGCCGGCCTCGAGATCCATCGACATTCGTTGGCATCGAGCTCGAGATCAACCAGAGCTACGCGGGTGACCGTGCCGCGTTGCTGCGGATTGCCGATCAAATCGTGGCCGCGCTGCGGGCGACTACGTCTCTGTTCGCGAGCTCAGCGACCTGACAGCCCGGGGCGTGGGTCTGCCTTGACGCTCCAAGGCTCGGCGGCCAGGCCCAGGCTTGCCCGAGGCGCTGTTACAATCTTCGCTATGGTCGAGATCACCTGGCAGCTGATGATGGGCGTCGGGCTGGCGGCAAGCGCCGGGCTGCGTGCCTTCTTGCCGCTTCTGGTGGTGGGCGCGGCTGGCCGCTTCGAGGTTATCCCCCTCTTGCCCTCGTTCGAGTGGCTCGGGTCCACCCCGGCGCTAACAGTGCTGGCCGTTGCCGTGGTGATCGAGATGTTGGGCGACAAGATTCCGGTGGTGGACCACGCCCTCGATGTCACCGGCACGTTGGCGCGGCCTGTCGCGGGCGCCATCGCCGCCGCGTCGCCGCTGACAGCGCTCGATCCCATCACGGCCGCGGTTGTGGGGATCGTCATGGGAGGTTCGGTCGCCGCCGGTGTTCACACCGCCAAGGCCGGGTTGCGAATTCTGTCCACTGGCGGCACGGCTGGGCTGGCTACACCCGTGATCAGCTTCACCGAAGACGCCGTCAGCTTCTCCGCGGCCGTCATGTCGCTGTTCATCCCCGTCGTCACCTTCACAGTGGTGGTGGGCGTCCTCTATTTTCTGATCCGTGGTGTGCGGCGCCGCAGTTCGGCCCGCGGTAGCGCCCGCGCCTGACGGCGCACCGAGCGCCCGGCCTCGAGAGCGAATCCCCTTTGCCCACTCCCTCGCCGACCACCGACGGTCCTCTGCTGCGGAACTTCATCGGCGGTGAATGGGTTGAGAGTCGCGGCTCGGACGAGCTGCTGATCACCGATCCGGCAACCGGCGAGCGGCTGGCCCGTGTGCCGCTGTCGCCTGCTCGCGAGGTCGGCCAAGCCGTCGCAGCGGCGCGCGACGCTTTTCCGGCGTGGCGCGCGATTCCGGCGGTGCAGCGCGCCCGCGTCATGTTCCGTCTCAAGCAGCTGCTCGAGGAACACCTCGAGGAGCTTGCCCTGGGTGTCAGTCGGGAGCCGAAACCGAAGCGGGAGATCAGGAAGGCCACAACCAAGAGCGAGGCCACAGAGACAAGCGCGATCAGCAGGTTCGAGAGCTCCATCGGTTGAGCCCTAGTCGGCCGCGACGCCGAGAGCCAGAATCGCTGTGACCGACGCCACATAGCGCTCCCAAGTGCCGGCCTCGCTTGCCAGCTCCTCGCGTCCACGCGGTGTTAGCCGGTAGTAGCGTGCTCGACGGTTGTTCTCGGAGACACCCCACTCGGCCTCGACCAGTCGCCGCCCCTGCAGGCGGTGCAACGCTTGATAGATCGCGCTGTCTTCAACGCCGAGGGTTCCTCCCGAGTGCTCCTCGAGCCACGACGCGATGCCGTAGCCGTGCATGCGCGCGCCACTCAGAGCGGTGAGCACCAGCAGGTCGAGCGTGCCCTTGACCAGCGCCAGCCCTCGATCGGCGTTCTTCATGCCACACCATCCCGTTCGGAGGTTCTCATCTCCGATCTTTCTACCTGGCCGCTCTTTTCTTGGATCTTTCCATCAGGCTCTTTCTAGCAGACCCTTCCATCAGACCCTTTCCATAAGGATCTTAGTGAAGATGCAGCACACGCCGGAGCAAGTCAACTCCGCCGCCGGCTCGACCCTGCCTCGAACGGGGCCTTTCAGGTGGGGGCTATACTCGCCGCAACGGAAGGAAGCGCCCTGTAGCATGAGCTGTCGCCTGGCAAGAATCTCGACTCCCTGGGTGGGCCGCGCCCTGTCGGCGGTGATGATTGCGCTGTTGGGCGTCGCCAACGTGCTGCCGTGCGCCATGCCCGGTTCCAGGTCGCACTGCGCGCCAGAGTCGGCGAACGCTGAAACCACGCCGGAGGTCAGTGTCGCGGGCGCTCATGCGCGACACTCGACGGATATCCACCCAGAGCCAGGGGTGCCTTCCGCACAGTTCGCGTCGCCGGAGTCGACTGAGTCGGCAGTGCACGTCGGCCATCCGGCGGGCCACGCTCCCGAGCCACCGATCGTACTGACGCCGTGCGCTAGCGGTTGTGAGCTCGTCGACCTGAGGACACCCGTGACGGGTGCCTCTCGGCCCGGTGAGTCGCGCCCGGCCTGGATCGCGCCGGCGCGTGCTTCCGTGTCCGACCCGCTCGCAATCGAGCACGTGCCGCTGATCTGAGGCGCGCCCCGCGGCGGTCGTAGCAGCAGGCTGATGATTCTCGGCCGCCCGCGCAACTGCTCGATCTCGACCTTCCTCGTCGATTCTCGCGAGAATCGACGCAGCGTCCATGCTGTTCCTTCCGATTGTGGAGTCACGCTCCGATGAGCAACCGAAGAAACTTTCTCGCCGGCGGCGCGCTCAGCGCCTTCGCGGCCCTGTCGCATGGAGAAGCGATGGCCGAGTTGGCGGCGCCCGCGCGGCCAGTCAGCGCCGCCGATTGGGACAACCTCCTGGGTCCCGCGGAGCTCGCGAGCTTCGATGCTCCACTTGGTGTCCATATGCCCGATGTCGCCAAGATGCCGCACACGATGGATGGCGACGTCAAGGTCTTCCGGTTGATCGCCGAGGTTTGTCAGCGGACGTTCCTGCCCGGCTGGCGCTTCGACGTTTGGGGCTACAACGGTCAGATGCCTGGCCCGACCATCGAGGTCAATCAGGGCGACCGGGTTCGCGTCGTCTTCGAGAACCGTCTGCCTGAGATCACGTCGATGCATTGGCACGGTCTCGAGGTGCCAATCGCGATGGACGGCGTGCCGGGCGTGACCCAGGACCCAATCGAGCCCGGTGGCAGCTTCGTGTATGAGTTCGAGCTCCACCAGCACGGCACGTTCTTCTACCACTCGCACATGGCGATGCAGGAAATGATGGGCATGGTGGGCATGTTCATCATTCACCCGCAAACCGAACATCAGCCACGGGTCGACAAGGACTTCGCGATCCTGCTGCAGGAATGGGCCGTATTGCCCGACAACTCCGTGCCCAACTCGCTCGCCATGGAGTTCAACTGGCTCACACTGAACGGTCGATCGGGACCGCACACCACACCCCTCATCGCGCGGCTCGGAGATCGGGTGAGGTTGCGCTTCGTCAATCTAGGGATGGATCACCATCCGATGCATCTCCACGGGCATACCTGGGTGACAACCGGTACCGAGGGTGGTCGCATTCCCGAGGCCGCCTGGACACCGGGCAACACGGAGCTCGTGGGTGTAGCGCAGGCACGCGACGTGGAGTTCGTGGCCAACAACCCGGGCGACTGGATGCTCCACTGTCATCTGCCGCATCACATGATGAATCACATGGCATCGATGGTTGGCCCCATTGCAGCGGCCGGCCACGGCCAGCGCACGGGTGGAGACATGGCTCCGGGGATGGGGGTGGCGGAGGGCGCCGCAATCTCCGACGACAACGGCCCGTCAATGGGCAGAGCCATCGGCCTCGGCGCCATGCGTGACCGGCTGGTGGGCAACCGCGGGATGCAGGAGAACGCCGGCCACGACGCGCCGGCGGACGCGGGGCAAGGGGCACTCGCGGTTCCTGGATTCCCCCAGGACCACTTCATGGTGATGGACCAGATGGTGGCCAAGCCCGAGACCTTCGGCATGCGGCCAACCTGGAGCGGCGGTGTGATGGGCATGATGACCATCGTCCGGGTTCTCGAGCCCGACCTCTACGATCGAGTGCAGCAACTGCGGGCCGACGCTGCCGCGGCAAAGAGCGCCTCGAACGGAGGTTCACGATGAGCCGCTCGATGCCGACGGGTTTCGGAGCCGCTACCGGCCGCGTTGTGGCGCTGGCCATCTCGCTGGCGTTCGTGTCGGCCGCCGCAGCGCAGCAGGAGCCAGCGAGCTTCGATCGCGACCAGCTCGAGGAGCTCGCGCTGGCGAACAATCCGACTATCGCTCAGGCGTCGGCGGCGTACCGGGCGGCGGTGGGCGAGCGACTCCAGGCTCAGTTGCGCCCTAATCCGGCGATTGGCTACGAGGGACACGAGATTGCCTTCAAGCGGCCCGGCGAAAGCACGACGCACATGTTCTTCGTCGAGCAGCCGATCCTGCTCGGCGGCAAGCGTCGACAGCGCACCGAGGTCGCGGCGCGCGAGGAGGATCTGGCCGGAATCGAAGTGGAGGCTCGAAAGCTCCGCGTTCTCACCGACGTGCGCGCCCACTACTACGCGGCGTTGGCCGCCGATCGGCGGGTTGATGTGCGAACGCGGCTCACCGGGCTCGCCGAGCAGGCGGTGGAGATCACGCGCCAGCTCATGAACACGGGTGCTGCCGCTCGCCCCGACCTGCTGGAGGCTCAGATCCAGGCGCGGCGCGCAGGGCTCGATCTCGAGCGCGCCCGTGCCCAGCGGTCGCGCGTGCGAAGCCAGCTCGCCGCCGTAGTGGGAGTAGGTGAGGTCGCGGCGGCGTCGCTCGAAGGCTCACTCGAGACCGAGATCCCGAGGCTCGAATTCTCGGCTCTCCTCGCCGATATCTTCGAGCGCAGCCCGCAAACAGAGCTGGGTCACAAGGACCTGGAGCGCGCCGAAGCGGTTGTGCGAAGTGCTCGCGCCGAGGGGAAACCCGACCTGAGCCTGCTCGGCGGCTTCGGGTGGAACAGCGATCGCCTGGATGTCGGCGTGGAGGCGGTTGGCTGGCAGGCGCAGTTCGGCGTTCGGCTGGAGCTGCCGGTTTCCGATCGCAATCAAGGCAACATCGCCGCGGCGCTGGCGATGCGCGAGCTGGCGGTCGACGAGATTCGCCGCATCGAGCTGACCATTCGAAGTCGCCTCGCGCAGGTGTTCGCGCTCTATGAAGAGGGCCGCGAAGCGGTCACCGTGTACCGCGACGAGATCCTGCCGGCGGCCAACGAGGCCTACGAGCTCTTCGTCGCCAGCCACCAGCGCATGGCGGCCTCCTTCCCGCAGGTGCTGATCGCCCAGCGCACGCTGTTCCAGGCGGAGCAGGAGTACATCGAGGCGCTGGGTGAGACATGGGTCGCGATCGCGACGATCGAAGGACTCCTTCTTGACGACGGTCTTGCCGCACCTTCCTTCCTGCCGGGCTCGGTGACGCCGTCGGCGAGCGGGCATCAGTAGGATTCAGGTGCTGGAACTTCCTTCGAACCACCGACAACTCGGAGTTAGCCTACGGCGATCGCAATTCGGGCGCGTTGGTGGTTTCCTGTATGAACCCGTTCGCTAACAGAACGGAAGCCTTTCTGCACCAAAGGAGGCTCCCTGATGCGCACCGCGACGCTCCCAATTCGTCCTGGACACCGAGCCAGTTTCGCGATCCTGATCACGGTCGTTGCGCTCACCGTGCTCGTGGCGAGGCAGTCGCTGGAGGTTATGCCTCCGGACTCGATCCCAACAGGACAAGGGGAAACCTGAAATGGGCTGGTGGGTCTGGATACTGGTAGGGCTGGGACTACTGGCCGTCGAGGTCATCATTCCGGGCGGCATCATTCTGCTCTTCTTTGGCGCGGGTGCCGTCGTGGTCGGTGGCCTTGTTTGGATCGGCCTCGGTGGGCCCATTTGGTTCCAGTGGGCCATGTTCTCGGTGCTCTCGGTGATGTCTCTGTTGACCCTTCGTGGACCGATTCTCAGGAGGCTAAAAGGGCCTGGCGACGAGGCGGAGCAGGTCGATTCGCTGGTTGGCGTGACCGTGATCGCGAGCGGAGATATAGCTCCGGGCGCCGAGGGCAAGGCTGAGCTTCGCGGGACGTCCTGGGGCGCTCAGAATGTCGGAACCGAGTCTCTCGCTCAAGGCGACAGAGGTGTCGTCGAGCGCATCGACGGGTTGATGCTGTACATACGAAGGAGCTAGGCATGAGCATGGGCGTCTTTGTTTTCGTTCTGGTCGCGATACTCGTAGTGGTCATCATCGCCAAGACCGCGACCGTCGTTCCTCAGCAGAACGCCTTCGTCGTCGAGCGGCTGGGTAAGTACAAGCAGACACTTGAGGCAGGCTTTTACATCTTGCTCCCGTTTCTTGACGTGATCCGCTACAGGCACAGTCTAAAGGAGAGAGCTGTCGACATCGCAGAGCAGATCTGCATCACTCGTGACAACGTGCAGGTCGGCGTCGATGGAGTCCTCTACCTAAAGGTGATGGATCCCAAACGAGCGTCCTATGGTGTGGGCGATTACCTGTTCGCCATCAGCCAGCTGGCCCAGACGACTCTTCGCAGCGAGATCGGCAAGATCGACCTGGATCGGACGTTCGAAGAAAGAACCTCGATCAACGTTCAGGTCGTCAACGAGGTGGACAAGGCGTCTGATCCGTGGGGCATCAAGGTGCTGCGCTACGAGATCAAGAACATCACCCCACCGAAGGACGTTCTCGCCGCCATGGAGAAGCAGATGCGCGCCGAGCGCGAGAAGCGTGCCGTGGTCCTGACATCGGAAGGGGAGCGTGATGCCGTAGTCAATGCCGCCGATGGTGCCAAGCAGCAGGTCATCATGGCGTCGGAGGCCGCGAAGCAGCAGCAAATCAACGAAGCTGAGGGAGAAGCAGAGGCGATCCTTGCCGTCGCCGCCGCGACCGCTGGCGGGATCACTCGGGTCGCCGCAGCGATTCAAGCTCCCGGCGGGCCCGGCGCCGTGCAGCTGAAAGTCGCGCAGGATTACATCGAGAAGTTCGGGGAGTTGGCCAAAGCCAACAACACCATGATCCTGCCGGCCAGCGTCGCCGACGCGGCATCGATGGTGGCAACTGCGATGAGCGTCATCAATCAGAGCAAACACACCAAGGCGAACCCGGAATAGGCTTCCTGACGCTGCAGACGAGGCATCCCCCGTTCGGCACGCGCGACGCGTCCTGCCGGACGCGCCTAAGAGGGCCGGCCCGAAGGCCTGAGGCGCCGCCACGCGGCAGCGACCGGGGCGCTCCCTGAATCGGCGGTCGCGGACGTCTCGGGCCGCTCAGAGCGTCGAGGCTGCATCACGCCGTGATGGCCCCATTGCAGCGGCCGGCCACGGCCAGCGCACGGGTGGAGACATGGCTCCGGGGATGGGGGGGGCGGAGGGCGCCGCAATCTCCGAACGCCGGCCACGACGCGCCGGCGGACGCGGGGCAAGGGGCACTCGCGGTTCCTGGATTCCCCCAGGACCACTTCATGGTGATGGACCAGATGGTGGCCAAGCCCGAGACCTTCGGCATGCGGCCAACCTGGAGCGGCGGTGTGATGGGCATGATGACCATCGTCCGGGTTCTCGAGCCCGACCTCTACGATCGAGTGCAGCAACTGCGGGCCGACGCTGCCGCGGCAAAGAGCGCCTCGAACGGAGGTTCACGATGAGCCGCTCGATGCCGACGGGTTTCGGAGCCGCTACCGGCCGCGTTGTGGCGCGGGCCATCTCGCTGGCGTTCGTGTCGGCCGCCGCAGCGCAGCAGGAGCCAGCGAGCTTCGATCGCGACCAGCTCGAGGAGCTAGCGACTCCAGGCTCAGTTGCGCCCTAATCCGGCGATTGGCTACGAGGGACACGAGATTGCCTTCAAGCGGCCCGGCGAAAGCACGACGCACATGTTCTTCGTCGAGCAGCCGATCCTGCTCGGCGGCAAGCGTCGACAGCGCACCGAGGTCGCGGCGCGCGAGGAGGATCTGGCCGGAATCGAAGTGGAGGCTCGAAAGCTCCGCGTTCTCACCGACGTGCGCGCCCACTACTACGCGGCGTTGGCCGCCGATCGGCGGGTTGATGTGCGAACGCGGCTCACCGGGCTCGCCGAGCAGGCGGTGGAGATCACGCGCCAGCTCATGAACACGGGTGCTGCCGCTCGCCCCGACCTGCTGGAGGCTCAGATCCAGGCGCGGCGCGCAGGGCTCGATCTCGAGCGCGCCCGTGCCCAGCGGTCGCGCGTGCGAAGCCAGCTCGCCGCCGTAGTGGGAGTAGGTGAGGTCGCGGCGGCGTCGCTCGAAGGCTCACTCGAGACCGAGATCCCGAGGCTCGAATTCTCGGCTCTCCTCGCCGATATCTTCGAGCGCAGCCCGCAAACAGAGCTGGGTCACAAGGACCTGGAGCGCGCCGAAGCGGTTGTGCGAAGTGCTCGCGCCGAGGGGAAACCCGACCTGAGCCTGCTCGGCGGCTTCGGGTGGAACAGCGATCGCCTGGATGTCGGCGTGGAGGCGGTTGGCTGGCAGGCGCAGTTCGGCGTTCGGCTGGAGCTGCCGGTTTCCGATCGCAATCAAGGCAACATCGCCGCGGCGCTGGCGATGCGCGAGCTGGCGGTCGACGAGATTCGCCGCATCGAGCTGACCATTCGAAGTCGCCTCGCGCAGGTGTTCGCGCTCTATGAAGAGGGCCGCGAAGCGGTCACCGTGTACCGCGACGAGATCCTGCCGGCGGCCAACGAGGCCTACGAGCTCTTCGTCGCCAGCCACCAGCGCATGGCGGCCTCCTTCCCGCAGGTGCTGATCGCCCAGCGCACGCTGTTCCAGGCGGAGCAGGAGTACATCGAGGCGCTGGGTGAGACATGGGTCGCGATCGCGACGATCGAAGGACTCCTTCTTGACGACGGTCTTGCCGCACCTTCCTTCCTGCCGGGCTCGGTGACGCCGTCGGCGAGCGGGCATCAGTAGGATTCAGGTGCTGGAACTTCCTTCGAACCTGGTCATTCTCGAGGCGGCGGAGAGCTCCAATGAAGCTCTGGGTTGACGCAGACGCATCACCGCGGGAGATGAAGGAGATCATCTACCGCGCCGGCAGGCGGCTCGAGATCGAGGTCGTTCTCGTGGCCAACAAGGCGCTCGCGCTGCCACGCGGGCAGCCGCATGTCTCCTCGCTGCTCGTGCCCGCCGGAGAAGATGCCGCCGATCGGCTGATTGCCGAGCGTGCCGAGTCGGGAGACCTGGCTGTGACCGCCGACATCCTGCTTGCGGAGGAGCTGGTCAACCGGTCGATCGCCGTGATCGACCCGCGCGGCGAGGAGTACACCTCGGAGAACGTCGCCCACCGAAGATCAGTCCGCGACTTTATGCACGAGCTGCGTGGCGCCGGCCTGGCGACCGGTGGGCCGCCGCCCTACGGAGCGAAGGACAAGCAAGCGTTCGCCGCCACGCTCGATCGCGTACTAACGCGGCTGCAGCGATTGTCGCGGTCGTGAGCGGATCCCCGGACCTGCGATCCGGGCTACGGCTGGTCGCCGCCGTGCAGCTCCTGAGAGGCATCAGGGCCGCGGCCGGGGATGTCCCACCGTCCGTTGAACTAAGGCGACGGTGAAGTGGTTGGGGATTGTTACGCAGTACGGCGCTCCTGCTCAAGGGGAACGTCGACGGCGGTGTTGAGTGCGGCATCGAGCTTGGCGATGTCGCGGTAGCCACGAACCCTCCGGAACTTGCTCTCGGCCTCGATGAGTGCAGTAACCGCCCATCGAACGATCATGCTCCCGGAGCGCCACCGCTTTACGTTGCGGCTGACGTGTTTGATCGTCCCGTTCAGGTTCTCGATCGTATTCGTTGAACGTAACGTCCGAAGCAGCGGCCCCTGAACTCGGAGCCGAGTGACGGTGAGCGTCTCTTGCATTCCTTCTCTGAGCGAGGCCGCTGCACCGGGGTGATCGGTCTCCAGCTCCTTGACCACGGCGTCGAGCTGCTTGGTCGCTGCCGTGGCCGTCTCCGCCTTCCACGCCTTGCGGATCTTGGCTGCGAACCAGGGCCGGATATGCCCTGGCAGATGCTCCAATACATTCTTGATCTTGTGGACACGGCAGCGCTGGATCAGGGCCCACTCGCCGAACGTGTCGCGCACTGCTTTACGGAGGCCCTTGGAGCCATCGATTACCACCAACCGCGCCCGTTCGACGGGCATGCCGCGCTCGATCAACTGCCGCAGCAGCGACCGGCACACGTGGGAGCTCTCCGTGGTGCCCTCTACGACACCCAGCACATGCTTGACGCCGTCCGCGTCGATGCCCATGGCGATCACCAACAAGTGCTTGCCCATGTGCGTGCCGTCGATCACCAGCACCGGCAGGTCCACTTCATTGAGCGGTTGGGCCAGGTACTGCTGCACCTGCTTGGCTGTACGCGCTACGAACCGCCGCGACACACTCGAGCGACTCGTTCCCGACGAAGCTCGCCCGTCGTCGAGCTGCTCTAACGAGCGCTCGTACTTGCGCGTCGTGACGCCGCACAGGATCTGCTCTACGGCGCGCTCTTCGAGCGGATCTGTTGCCTTGAACCTCTCCCAGTGCGGCAGCGGCAGCTCTTGGCCATCGACGCTCCGAGCCCGCGGCTTGCGTACCTTGACCCGCCGGCCGCCCATCACCAGCGAGCCCTCGTCGTAGCCGTGTCGGTACGCCCGCCGCTGCTGTGACCGCGCGTAGCGCTCTCCGCAGAGCTCCGCCCGGTCTTCTTCCAGCAGCGAACCCAACACCCCGAAGCCCGCGTCCATGACCAGCGCTCGTAGATCCGATCGCGCCGCTACCACTGCCTCCAGGAGCGGGTTCTCTTGGCGCTCCGCTTTCCTACTTGTCTCTGTTCTGCGACTCTTGCTCATGACGGTGATCCTCCATGCCAGTGGATTGACCCCGACACACTATCGAGGTCGGATCACCGTCACCCTTTTTCAACGGAGCCTGTGACATCCCCCCGCGGCCCCCGAACCGTGGTGCTGCCTTACCTGCCAGCGCTAATATCCGGCCGCTGACCAAGGCCTCAGGTGCTCAAAGGCGAATAGATCCGCCCGCCCAGGGTGTTAGTGGCCTGGAAGATAGTTTCTGGTGGATACTCGATTTCAAAGCGGCGGATGATGGACTCTGGCGACGACGGGGTCGTGAACCAGACTCCGAACGCTGCCAGAAGGGCGGCGACGACGGCCAGCGGAACGGCCAGCTTCCAAGGGTTGGTGCGAGTCGTTTCAACGGCGCCCGGAGCGACAAGCTGCTGGCCGCCAAGCGGCATGGCCGTGCCCGACTCGACATCGGCTCCGAGCGCCTGCAAGTCGATGACCAGCTCACCTGCCGCTTGGTAACGCTTCGCCCGTTCCTTCGCCAGAGACTTCTTGATGATCCGCTGCAACTCGAATGGCAACGACTCGTCCACCTCGACAAGCAGTCCTGGCTCATCGTGGAGAATCCGCGAGAGCGTGTCAGGGATGCTCTTGCCCGCGAATGCCTGCCTGCCGGTGATCGTCTCGTAGAGCACGCTCCCAAATGCGAACAGATCGGCCCGCTGATCCACTTCTTCGCCGTTGACCTGCTCCGGGGCCATGTACCCGGCGGTGCCCATCACTTGCCCGGCCACCGTTCCGAGCATTGTCGGCGACATCGTGGCGGAGCTACCGACGGGTGCGGCCATCTCGGTGAGCTTGGCAAGCCCGAAGTCCAACACCTTCGCGTGCCCCTCCTCGGTCACGAAGATGTTGTCGGGCTTCAGGTCGCGGTGGATGATCCCGGCCTTGTGGGCGGCGATGAGCGCCTCGCCGACCTCGATAGACAGATCCAGTGCCTTGTCGAGTGGCAACGCCCCCTTTTCGAGCCGCTCCCGCAGGCTCTGCCCCTCCAAGTACTCCTGCACCATGAAGTGGGTGTCGCCCTCGGTGCCGATGTCGTGAACGACGGCGATGTGGGGGTGATTCAGAGCAGCGGCAGCGCGGGCTTCCTGCTCGAACCGGGCCAGCCGCTCCGGGTCGCTGGCGTACTTCTCCGGCAGCACCTTGATCGCCACCTTGCGACCCAGGCGGGTGTCCTCGCCGAGGTACACCTCGCCCATGCCGCCAGCGCCGATCTGCTCGATGATCTTGTAGGGGCCGAGTGAGGTGCCGATCATTGAGAGCCGCTTGTCGGAACCAGCCGCTTCAACTCCTCGAACCAGTTGAGGATGACGTTGAGTCGTGCGGCGGGCGCTGTGTTCCCAGCATCGCCACCACCAGTGGGCACCGTCACCAGGAACCTCTGTCCATCAGCGGTGACATCGAAGTGGACACCGGAACGGTGGATGATGGCCAAGAGTTCGAGAGGGTCGGATGCGGAAAACGGCTCCATCGCCACTTCCGCAACGAGGATGCCTGAGCCTATTCGGGACCGGTAGTAAATCTCCGTTCCATCCCGCGACCAGCGAGGGCCAACACCACCACGGGTACTCGTAGAGACCGGAAATGTCCGACCGTTCGACAACTCCCGCACCATCACCTCCCTTTGCCCGGTCTCGTTCGATTCAAAGGCGAAGAAGCGACCGTCCGACGAGAAACTGCCCTGTAACTCATCGGCGGCGGTAGCGACGAGCATTTCCGGCTCCTGATCTGTATCGAGAGCCAGCATCCCCACGTCGCGATTCGGGAATAACCCGCTGTCAAACAGCAGCCTCTCTCCGTCCGCCGAGATCGACGACGGCCGCACGTCGTCAGCCGCTGTAGTCAACACCTGCTCGGCGTCGAGACTTCGGTCAGCCCGCCGCTTCCAGATGTCGTAATTGCCACTCCGATTTGACGTGAAGAAAACCCACTCTCCATCGGGCGACCAAACGGGATATTGGTTGTTGCCCTCCGTGGTCAGCAGCACCTGGCTGCCTCCTCGTTCGACCTCGTAGATCCAGATGTCCGACTCCCCATCATCTCCCTGGATTTGCAGCGCGATGCGCTGCCCATCCGGCGAGAGGGCCAAGTTCTGAGACGAACGCGGCTCGAAGGGCAGCAGCCCGACTTGGCCGTCACGATCCACCCAGACGAGTTGGAAAGCGCCCGAAGCGCCACCACCCGGCATGTACACCAACCCACCGCGATCCGAAAACGCGAACTGGCTTGCTCCCGTGACGCCACCAAACGCTTGTTGGATTCCCTCAACGATGGATACCGGTGCTCCGGTAACCTCTATGCTGTCAGCGTCGAAGGGCACCGCAAAAAGGTTGCCTTCGAGGGAATAGACGATGTGGCCGGTGGGCACGTAGCGGCCATCGGTCCCTCCGGCCACCAGCAGCTTGGGCTCGCCGCCGGACACCGGCTGCGCAACAATGCTCGCAGCGTTCCACGAGCCGGAGCCGGTCAACAGCGTAAACAGCAACCACTCGGAACGGGGAAGAAGTTGTGGGCCGTGGGCTTGCTCGCCTTCTTCCATCTGAACGACTACCTGTGGGTCACCGCCGTTCTCCGAGACACGCAAGATCCCTCCTGCACCCTGCCCGAAGTAGATGTAGCCGTCATCTGCCCAGCTCGCCCCGAAGGCTCGCTCCGGCGCTGGCCCCAGCGACACCGGCGTACCGCCGGTGATCGAAACGCTCTTCATCTGGCCGTCGCCTCCCCAAAAGCCGAGTTGTTGGCCATCGGGTGAAAAGAACGGCACGCTCGCTTGCTCTGTGCCACGGATGGGTGCGGCTACCAGATCGTCAATCGCTCGGAGCCAAAGCCGCCGGTTGGCGTTGAATACCACCGACCTGCCATCGGGTGAGATCGCAACGCCCAGGGTGGCAGCGGCCTGGAAGGTAGTTTCCGGTGGATAGTCGATGTAGAAGCGGCGAATGAGGGACTCTGGCGGCGACGGGCTCGTGATCCAGACTCCGAACGCTGCCAGAAGGGCGCTGGCCACGGCCATCAGGGCTGCCAGCTTCCAGGGGATGGCGCGAGTCGTTTCCACGACGGCGGGGGCAGCCAGCATCGCGGACACAGCGTCTGTGTCCCCACTGAGCGAGTCCTCGATCTCGATCCGGGCATCGGCGATGTCGCGGAGGCGGCGCTGGGAGTCCTTCCGTAAACACCTCTTGATGAGATGACGAACCTGACGCGGTATCTCATTGGGGAGGGCGTTCCAATCCGGGTCCTGATCAACGATTGCCGCGAGGGTGTCGGCCATCGTCTCCTTCGCAAACGCACTCCTGCCGGTCAGCATCTCGTACAGGACGCAGCCGAACGCCCAGATGTCGGCGCGCTTGTCGATTGACTCGCCACGCACTTGCTCGGGACTCATGTAGGGCGGCGTCCCCACCAACGTTCCCGCCAGGGTCAAATCTGTCGCTTTTGCGGTTTCGGCAACTTCAACGCCTACCTTCGTGCTCTTGGCGATGCCGAAGTCGAGTACTTTGGCGCGCCCGTCCGGTGTAACCAGCACGTTCGCTGGCTTCAGATCCCGATGGATGATCCCCTCACCGTGTGCAGCCTCCAGCGCCTCGGCGATTTGCTTGCAGACATCGAGCGCTTTCTCGACGGGCAACGGTCCCGTGGCCAGTTTCTGTTCTAACGATTCACCTTTCACCAGTTCGAGTACGAGGAAGCGTGCCCCCTGGTCTTCTTCGAGGGCGTGGATGGTGGCGATGTTGGGGTGGTTCAGCGCCGCCAGCAGGTGGGCCTCCCGCTCCAGCCTTGCGAGGCGGTCCGGGTCGGCGCTCAGTTCCTCGGGCAGAACCTTGATCGCCACCTCGCGCTTCAGCGTCGTGTCCCGCGCCCGATACACCTCGCCCATACCGCCCGCACCGAGCGGTTCGAGGATCTCGTAATGACCTAGAGTTTTGCCGACCACTGTGATGGCTTCCTGTCGGGAGAAGTGCGCCGCTAGCGTATTTGGCTCAGGTGGGCCGGATCAACGGGGCCAAGAACTTCCCCACGGACGGACGACGGGGTGCCGCGCTCAACACCTTGCCGGCGGCCTGAGGCATGGGCAGAACCCTGACGTGCACGGTCTCGGCCGTTTATCGCCCAATCGACTAACGTTGTCCAGGGCGATTAGCTGACGAGAATTGTTGGCCAGCGCTCCAGGCACCCTGGCCGTTGAGCGGAGGACACCCAAATTGGTTGCCGACCCTGCATCACCTGTGCGTGTCCTCCGCGTCGATCGAGACGACGGCACTCCGATCTCCGATCAGCTCGTAGCCCAGATTCGAGTGATGGTCTCCAGTGGTGTGCTCAGCCGGGTGACCGCCTGCCGACGGTGCGGCAGCTCGCTGCTGACCTCCGGATCAATCGCAACACAGCGGCGAAAGCCTACGGCCTGTTGCGAGAGGAAGGTCTGATCGTCACCCGCAGCGGTGGCGGGAGCCGCATTGCTGAGGGGCCGCGAAGGCTAACCGCGAGGGAGAAGCGAGCGCGTATCCGAGAGTCCGTCGATCGGTTGGCTCTGGAGGCGGAGCAGCTCGGCGACGAGCCTGACCGCGTGATGGAAGAGGGTCGCGTGGATGGCCGGTTCCACGGGCCTTGGCTACATAGCGGCTACACGCTCGTCATTAACGAAGAATAAGTACTTTGTAATCAACACGTTCGGTCAATGATGGCTACGGCTGGTCGAGCCGGAGATCAGCCAACTCCGTGCCCTGGAACTGGGCAATCGCGGTCGCCTGGCGCTCGGCGGCTCGGATAACCGTTTTGGGTAGCCGCGCAAACGCCGTCAGCCGCACCCGTAGACCGGCGGCCTTGCGCTCGTAGCTCCACGTCCCCGCGATGCGGCCAGCCACGAGCAGCACGGCTTCGACGTGCGCGGCGGGGCGCCACACTTTCTTGTAGTGCTCCTCGTCGATGAGCCACGACTTGTCCTTGGTGGCAAGCAGCAACACGTCGAACCGGCCCAGCAAGCGAACTGGCCAGGCGCCACGCGATGGCGGAGGCTCGGAGAGCTGCTCGAGGTCGGCTCGGCGGCACCACCGAGGTTCTCCGTCGACCTCGATCGTTGTCAGTTGCTTGCCGACAGCTGCAATCCAGGTTTTGGCCTGGTTGACGCCGGTCCCGTACCAAAACGCCAGGTCGCGCGCCTCGGCGGGGCCGTAGGTGGCGAAATAGCGCTCGGCTAGCAGAGGGAATACCGCGTCGGCGCCGGGCGGTGACCACGCCAAGTCGGGTAGCCAGTGCTCGCGGTGCGCGAACGTGGACTGGTTGCCGAGATCGGGTCCGTGGCAGGCAACACCTTCGCGCACCAGCTGCATGAAGATCACATAGGAGACAACCCACTTGTCCTGGCCTTCCTGCAGTCTCTTCGAGTTGATGTCCTTGTACGTGAGCACCTGGCCATCGGCGAGACGCTTGGCGGTCCGACCCACGGTCCGCCGGAACTCCCCGAGCAGACCGGCTGCGGCGAATTTCTTCTGCAGCAGCGATTGGCGTTGCTCGAACGCGGAGTGCAGGAAGGGCCAGTCGGTCGTGGCGTACATGTGCACGGTGTTGCGCTGATCCCAGAACCGCACGAGGCTGCGGCTTTCGAGACGCGAAGTCTCGAGGTCGTTGACGCTGCACTCGGCAGTGCGGTTCCAGAACGCCAGCTGAGCCGCCGAGGGCATCTGAGCCTGAACGCCGAGGAGCCTGCTGGCCGTTTCCTCGGGGCTCGAGAACGGCTCGACCAACCCCGACCGTCGTAGCCGAAACCATCGTGCTTGTGCGGCGTTGATTCTCAATTGTTTCTTCCGAGGACGGCAGACAGCCTGCTGACGACCAGGAACCGTCAACCCCCGATGTTAGTCGTAGAACCGACAGTCTTGCGCTGAGATCGCCAGGCGTGGATGCTCGGTGTTCGGACCCGTCGTTTTCACTAAGCCTTCGGAGCCGCTCGTGAACCGAACCTATGTAGCCGTCGCGATTCTGTTGGCGTTGATGTGTGTGGCCGTTGTCGCGGCGCCGCAGCTGCTCCTGAACCCGTTTTCGGAGCAGTCGGCAGGCGACCTCGCGCGCGCGTATCGCCTGCGCCAGGCTGCAGGGTGGATCACTCTCGT
The DNA here is from genome assembly GCA_963666215.2 of Acidobacteriota bacterium. Taxonomy (GTDB): domain Bacteria; phylum Acidobacteriota; class UBA890; order UBA890; family WLXD01. The sequence continues at coordinate 602,218 of CAXWPL010000005.1, read as the reverse complement.
CTGTCTCGTGGTGGTTGCTTTCGCGACTTTCCGGTTCTTCCGCGCGTCGCGATCACAGTGGAGCCGCACAGCCATGGTTGTGCCGCTGGGCGTAATCGTCGCCGCGAGCTTCATGGCGCGCGCCAACCTGTTCGAGCGCATGTTCGCGCCGCTGCCCGATCCCGGGTTCGCAACGCTCGATGCGCTGAATGCGTCCGATGGTGTTGGCCACGTCGATCCTCATGACATGGTGCTCGGCGTCCGCCACGGCGGCGTGGCCAAGGCTTATCCGGTGCCGCAACTTGCCTACCACCATCTGGTGAACGACGAGGTTGACGGCGTTCCGCTTGTCGCAACCTATTGAACGCTCTGCCACACCGGTCTGGTGTGGTCTTCGGTCGTCAACGGGCAGCGGCTCACCTTCCGCCTGGTGGGCATCAACAACCAGAACTTCATCATGGCCGACGAGCAGACCGGCACCTGGTGGCAGCAGGTCACAGGCGAGGCGTTGCTGGGCCCGTTGCGGGGAGCGCGACTCGAGATGGTGCCGTTCGACGAGGTCAGCCTCGAGATCTGGGGTGCGGAGAATCCTGGCACCTGGGTGCTGCTGCCCGACGCCGAGTACGCCGAGCAGTACGCCGAGGACGACTGGGAGGAGGAGATCGCCGAGCTTCCCGTGCCGATCGGCAGCGATGATGGCCCGCTCGAGCGTCGCGCCTTGGTGGTTGGTGTGACGATCGGCAACCGCGCCAAGGCGTATCCGGTGGAGACGCTACGCCAGCAGAGTCCGATATCTGACCAGCTAGGTGACACGCCGCTACTTCTGATGATCGCGCCCGACGGCAACTCCATCCGCGGCTTCGATCGCCGCGTCGACGGCGTTGCTCTGGATCTCTACGCCAAGCCGGAGGCCGAGGGGCTGGTACTGGTCGACACCCAAACCGGCAGCGAGTGGGGTTTCGACGGGCGGGCGATCACGGGCCCGCACGCCGGGCGCGAGCTGGCGCGGGTGCCGGCGATCAAGGACTTCTGGTTCGATTGGCAGGAGCACAATCCCTACGCAGCGCTCTATCTGGGCGGCACGCTGCCGAGCGGTGCGTCTGCAGCGCCCGAGTCGAGCGGGTTGATCGACGAGGCAGACGAATCCGACGACCGCGAGTAGCTGCCGCAGCGATCCTTCGTCGCTTCGATCGCCTCGCCCTCGGATGTGAGTCTCCGTTGATGAGTCGACTCACTGCGTATGGAGCGAGCCCCGGCGATCAACTCGGTCGAGGCATGTGAATCTGAGGAGATGCACGACTGGAACGACCACTACGCGAGCAACCCACGGCCCTCGACGCGTCCGGATCCTGGCTTCGTCGAGACGGCACGGGGACTGCCGCCCGGTCGGGCGCTCGATCTCGGGTGCGGTGAAGGCGCCGAGGCGTTGTGGCTGGCGAGTTGTGGATGGTCGGTTATCGCCGTCGACTATGCGCCCGCGGCGCTGGCAACGTTGCGGCGGCTGGCGTCCGAGAACGGTCTCGAGGTTCGAACGGTCGAGGCCGATTTACTCGACCCTGATTTCGATCCGAGGACGGTCGTCGATGCCGGGGCTCCCGCCAACGCCAACGCCTACGACCTCGTCTACATCGGCTATCTGCACATGGAGCCGAAGCCGCGCGCTGCCGTGTTGCGCGCCGCCGAGCGTGCCTTGGCCGCTGGCGGCACGATTCTCTACATCGGCATCACGCGAGCCGCTGGGCCGGCTTCGAAGCCTTCACCGAACGAGCGGCTCGCGACGGCCGATGAGATCGCCGCCGACCTGGCGAGCGCCGACGTGGAGAGTGCCGAGGTCCGTCGCCGGCTCGTCGGTTGTCCGGAGGACGCCTTCGAGGCTGACGTGCTGATTGTCCGGGCGCGGCTGCCGAGCCGCGCGGCGAGTGCGTCTCCCCAGGGTACGGCCAGGATGGCGCCAGGGAGAGTTGGTTCCTAGCGCGGTCTCGCTCTCGGTCGCCTCGTCTCGGTCTCGGTCGCCTCATGGGCCAGACTTCTTGACGCACCCTATGTAGGAAACTACATTACAAGGCATGGCCAAATTCCTGACGTACTCCTCGAGCCTGATCCTGCGCGCCCTGGCGGCCGGGTCGCCCTACGGTTTCGAGATCATGGATGTCACCGGTCTGCCGAGTGGCACCGTGTATCCGGCGCTGCGCTCGCTGGAGCGCAAGGGTTTCGTGCGTGCTCGTTGGGAGAGCGAGGCTGTGGCGCGGAGCGATTCTCGTCCTGCGCGCAAGTACTACGAGCTCACGGCGGCAGGCGACGAGGAGCTGGCACGGGTGGTGGAGCGGTTCCCCGGGCTGGAGCGTGCTCTACCGGACTTGTCGGCGAGGTCGCTGTGACCTCATGAGCGGACTTCGCAGGCAGGATGGTGCCGCATTGGCACTTGTTCGTGCCTCGGCGCGGCTGCTGCCGGCGTCGCAGCGGGCTGGTTGGCTACGAGAGTGGACCGCCGAGCTTCACTCCACCTCATCGGCCTCGGGGTGGCCCCTGCTGCGCGCACTCGGCGCTCCGGTCGATGCGGTCGCATTGTCGTGGCATCTGCGACGTGGGTCGGGTTCGGTAATCGCCGACGCGCGACACGCTGTGCGCTCGGTTGTGCGTCGGCCCATATCCAGTGCGTTCGTTATCATCGTGCTGGCGCTTGGCATCGCCGCCTCGTCGGCTGCGTTTGCGGTCGTGCGCGGCGTGGTGCTGGCGCCGTTGCCGTACCCGGATGCCGATCGGCTGGTCGTTGTCTGGGACCAGAATCGATCGCTCGGCATCGAGCGCAGTGGCCCGACCCCGGCCAACGTGGTCGATTTGCGCACCCGGAGTCGAGCCTTCGAGGGCCTTGCCGCCTGGTACGCGGGAGAGCCACGAACGATGAGCGGCTGGTCCGCCGGCTCGTCGAGCGACTCCCCGGAGGATTCGTCAGGGCCCACCAAGGTGGCCGTGGCGCTGGTCACCGCGGACTTCTTTGTGGTGATGGCCGAGCCACCGATGCTCGGCCGGGCTTTCACCGCAGCCGAAGTGGCCGCCGGCGATCCGGTTGTTGTGCTGAGTCACGCCCTCTGGCGCGGGCAGCTGGGCGGCGACGAGGCTGCCGTTGGCGCGGCAATCACCGTCGACGACCAGAGCCTCACGATCGTGGGCGTGATGCCACCGAGCTTCGCCGTACCCAGCGCCGACACCGTTCTTTGGGTGCCCTGGGATTTCGACCGCGCGTACGAGCGGCTCGGCCATGTTCCACGCGGCTACCGTTTCTTGCATGTCATCGCACGACTGCGGCGGGAAGCGACCCTCGAGGCGGCGCAGACTGACGTCGATCGCGTCATGGCCGGGCTGGCCGCGGAACACGAGACCAACCGTGGTTGGTCGTCGGTTGTGGTGCCGTACAAGATGGACCTCGTCGGCGATCTGCGTCCCGCGCTCCTGGCGGTGTACGCCGCCGTCACCTTCGTGTTGCTGATTGCGCTGACCAACGCGGCGCATCTGCTGCTCGCTCGTGGGGTTGGACGTCGATCGGAGCTGGCGATTCGCGCGGCGCTCGGGGCCTCACGATGGAGAGTGGCACGCTTGCTGTGGTTCGAGGCGGCGATCCTGTCGATAGGCGGGGCGCTGGTTGGTGCGGCGCTGGGCTCGGTCTTGCTGCGTGCTGTCCTCGGCCTGGCCCCGCGCGATCTCCCACGCCTCGCCGATGTGGCGTTCGGCCTCGAAGGGGTGCTGTACTCGCTTGCTGTTGGCGTCGCCGCGGCAACCGTTCTGGGTGCCATCACGGTGATGGCCGGTGTCGAAGCGGCAGGGGTCGCGCCCGGTCGCGCGCGTACCGGCTCGGGCGAAGGAGGGCGGGGGCGCCTGCACGGCGGCCTCGTTGTGGGGCAGGTGGCGGCGGCGTTCACTCTTCTCGTGATGGCTTTGCTCGTAGTCCAGAGTCTGAGTCGGCTGCTCGTTGTTGACGCCGGTTTCGAGCCCGACGGTGTGCTCGTAGCGCGCGTTTTCCCCGACGCTCGCAAGTACGACACCGTGCAGAAACGGCTGGCCTACTTCGACGAGCTTCGCGGACGGCTGGATGCGCTGCCGAACGTGCTTGCCGTCGGCGCGGCGTCGGGGTTGCCGATGAACGCGTACAACAACGTGCCGAGCGTTCCCTTCGCGCCCATCAACCAGGAGCTCGTTCCCGAGGCGCAAGAGGCGGATGTCTTCATGGCGACAGTCGGGTACCCACAGGCGATGGGAATGCGTCTGCTGCGTGGCCGCGGGTTCGACGACAGAGACACCACCGAGTCGACTCCGGTTGTCATCGTCAACGAGACGCTGGCTCGCGCCGCGTGGCCCGCGGCGCGAGATGGCGGGGTGGGGGAGCAGGTGCGCATGGGCTTCGGCCGTGCTCGCGAGCTGTCCTTCCAGGTGGTCGGCGTGATTGCCGACGCCCGCAGCCGGAGTTTGAAGGTCGAGCCGATCGCGGAAGCGCTGCGGCCGCATGCGCAGGCTCCCTACGTGACGATGAACGTTGTTCTGCGCACCGACCTCGCGGATCCCATGCAGCTGGCCGAATCCGTGCGCCGTGAGGTCCTGGCGATCGACCCGACGCAGCCGGTCCACAGCATCACGACCATGAGCGAGTCGCTGGGCTCGACCGTGGCGCCGGATCGTCTGTCGATGTGGTTGCTGGGGGCGCTGGCGGGGCTCGCACTGATGCTCTCGGCGGCGGGTGTCTACGGCGTGATGACCTACGGGGTGCGCGCCCAGACGCACGAGATCGGTGTGCGCATGGCACTCGGTTCTGCGCAAAGAGCTGTCGCCATGCATGTGTTGCGTCGCGGCGGTGGGCTGCTGGCGATGGGCGTCGTCGTTGGCGCTGGTCTCGCATGGGTAGCCAGCCGCGCCATGTCGGCGCTGTTGTATGAGGTCAGCCCGACACAGCCTGCCAGCTACCTCGTCGCCACGGTCTTGCTCAGCACCGCGCTTCTACTCGCCTGCTGGCTGCCGGCTCGCCGCGCCGCTCGGGTAGATCCAGCCATCGCGCTGCGTTCCTGAGACGAGCCTGGCGGCCGGTACCCGGGCAAGAGACCTGGAGCCGTCCGCGCAACGGGCTGGAGTCAGACTTGGCGCCGCGAGGGCTCTTGCTGGGAGACCTGCTCGCCGATTCGGTATGCTCGCGGTTCAGTTTTCGACGGTGCGCGCCGAGCTGTGCCTTGGTGCCGAAACCCGACTTCCGAGGAGGCCTCAGTGAAGCGCATGGTGTGGGTCATTGTCGCGGTAGCGATCGCTTTCGGTATGCCGCATTTGCGCGTGACGGCCCAGCAGCGAGGTGTCGTCCGGGCTCGTGATTTGGGGATCCCGTTCGAGGGGACGCCCGGGCCTCTCGACGCGATCACCGACGTTGCGGGTGTAGAGGTCGGGCTGGTGACCTTGATCGAGGGCCAAGGCGCTCTGATCGTTGGCGAAGGCCCGGTACGCACGGGTGTCACCGCCATCCTGCCGCGCGGCAAACACTCCGACCCGGTGTTCGCCGCCTGGTACTCGCTCAACGGCAACGGCGAGATGACCGGCACCACCTGGGTCGACGAGTCGGGCTTTCTCGAGGGCCCCGTGATGATCACCAACACGCACAGTGTGGGCGTGGTGCGCGACGCGGTCATCGACTGGACGTTGCAGCGCGAGCTGTTCGATCCGATCTCGGCCGACGCCTACTGGGGCCTGCCGGTCGTGGCCGAGACGTACGACGGCTTCCTCAACGACATCAACGGCTTCCACGTGAAGCCTCGCCACGTCTTCGAGGCGCTCGACGGGGCGTCGGGCGGGGCGGTCGCCGAGGGCAACGTCGGGGGCGGAACGGGGATGAGCTGCCACGGTTTCAAATGCGGCACGGGAACGGCCTCGCGGATTGTCGAGATTGATGGCAACGCCTACACGCTCGGAGCGCTGGTGCAGGCCAACTACGGCGGTCGTGCCACGCTGCGGGTAGCCGGGGCGCCGGTAGGGCAGGACGTAACCGACCTGCGCGCGACTCGAGGGCAGCAGGGCGCCGGCCTGGCGAGTCTCGCGAGTCTCATGCGCCTGGAGGGAACAGCCGGGAGAGACGGGATAGGCGGGAATGCCGGGATCAACGAATCAGGCGAGAAGACCGCCGAGCCCGACGAGCTCGGCTCGATCATCGTTGTTGTTGCCACCGACGCGCCGCTGTTGCCTCATCAGCTCGAGCGCATTGCCCGGCGGATCCCGATCGGTGTGGGCCGCATGGGCGGCATGGGCGGCAACTCGTCGGGCGACATCTTCATCGCGTTCTCCACCGCCAACCCCGGTGCCGCCAATCGGCGACAGATCGTGAATCTCGAGATGCTGCCAAACGACAGAATCTCGCCGCTTTTCTCGGCCACCGCGTTCGCCGTCGAGGAGGCGATCACCAACGCGCTCGTCGCCGGCGAGACGATCACCGGCCGCGATGGCAACACCGTCTACGCGCTGCCGCACGAGCGGCTACGGGAGGTTCTACGCCGCTACGGGAGGCTCGCGGAGTAGAGGTCTCGGGACACGACGGGCGCGCGTGAGGCCGGCCACGAAGTTGACCTCGCAACCGGCCCTGGCGTCGACCCTACGGATGTCGTGCTGGTTGCTTGTGGCGCTGCAGTTCCGCTACTGAGGAGCTTTCCATGGGTTGCCACGGTTCACGGGTGCCGGCCGGCAGTTGTTGGACTGCCTGCCACGGAACTTGAACTTGGTGCCCTGGGTTCCGCCGATAGCGTGGCCCTTGATGCGGTTGTCGTTTGCCTTACCCCAGAAGTGGATGTTCAGCCCGATGCCGCCGTTGCCGGGGGACCGTTCCATGATCTGCCACTTGCCGTTGGCCCGGTAGTCCCATGACATGTCGCCGAGTGACTGGACATTGGCGGTCCCGGGCTCGCGTGCGAAGCGCACGCAGGCGGAGAAAGGGGTCCCGAACGAGCGGCCAAAGCGGGCGTTGTAGACCTTGCCGGCGGGCCTCGGGTTCGCCGACTCGGTCTCGTCGAAGCCGGCGATCCCGCCGACTAGCACGAGACAGACCGCTGCGCTCAGGCAGATGGCCGCGCGCTTGGTAGCCATCGGAGGTGTCGGCCGACGAGACGGTTGGGCGTGACGCTGCGCGTTGCTGTTCCTCATGACGCTCTCCTCGCGCGCTCTCATTGGGTCCAGAACACGGTTGTTTCGCGCGCCACCGCGCACTTGTTGTTGCGCACGCCTTCGAAAACGAACGTCAGGTGCGGGATGTCGTTGTTGATCGCATCGCCGCGGATCGTCTGGTCGTCGTTGCTGACCTTGCCGGAGTAGCCGACCGCCGGGTCGCTGTTCACCGCGGCCTGCCAAGCCTTCGACTTGTTCTGGACGGTGATACCGGGGAATCCCCAGAAGCCGTCCCCGAGCCCGTCGACGGTGAAATCTCTTACCGGGTTGTCCGGCGGGTTGACTGGGTTATTGCCGAATCGGAAGCAGTCGGTGAAGACAACGTCGTCCGATCGCGTGACCTCGACTTCGTAGACGTTGCTTCCCGGATCTTGCGCGTAAGCCAAGCCGGCCGGTAGCAAGATGACCCCCGCGAGAACGAGGGACGCGATGATTCTTCGATACCGCAGGGTATCCTCCTTGTGTTATCTGCCGGTCTCCCCAGTCGCCGGCTTGAACGGCCACCACGTTACTCACTTGGGGGGGTGTCGAGGTATGGGTCCCGAGGCTGTGGTGTCGTGTGTTCCGCCCGTTCGACGTCCCGGCTCGGTGGTCCGGGGGTGGGTTAAGCTCCGTGCCGCGATTGAGTAAGTGGCGCCACGGTGGCCAGCCGGCCAGCCGGCCTGGCGGCGCCAGTGACGATGTGAACCGATCTCGAAGAGGACGAAGAGGACGCCCGGCCACGGGCAAGGAGAGTAGGAAATGCCAGGCAAGCCGGTGATGAACGTCGACGACGTGGAGTACAGAGATTGGGGCGCGGGTGGTCGGTACCAGGCCGAGCTCGGGTCGATGTCGCCGCAGATGGGCGCGCGGAAGCTCGGCTACAACGTCGTCCGGTTGGCGCCCGGCAAGTGTGCCTGGCCCTATCACCTGCACCACGCGAACGAGGAGATGTTCGTTGTTCTAGAAGGGGAGGGGACGCTGCGGCTCAATGGAGAAGAGCATCCGTTGCGCAAAGGCGACGTGATCTGTTGCCCGACCGGGGCCGAGGGGGCGCAGCAGATCACCAACAGCTCCGACGCCGAGCTCAAGTACCTGGCGATCAGCACCATGCAGTCGCCGGAAGTGGCGCAGTACCCCGACTCCGACAAGGTCGGCGTTCTTTGCGGTGCGATGCCCGGCCAGGGCCAGCCGGCCTTCCGTCAGATTCTGCGCAACGACGGGGTTGACTACTGGGAAGGCGAGTCCGACAAGGAGGAGGAGTGATTGTGCGCCGGCGGACCCGAGGTGGGGCGCCGTTCGTGGTCGGCTCCACGGTAGAAACGACCTTCACGACCGCGGCCCCGTTGGCGCGGACGGCCGCGATGGTCGCGATTGTGGTGGCGGGTGTGGCCGGGGCGGCAGGAACGGCCATGGCACAGGAAGGGGCGCCCGAGATCGGGGACCGCCTGATGGCGGCACCGGCGGTGCGTTCGGCCGTGCAGTTCGCAGGCGATGAAGAAACCTGGGTGGTCGAACAGCAGATCCGCCTGTGCGAGATCCCGGCACCGCCGTTCGGTGAGGAAGAGCGGGCGGCGGCCTACGCCGAGTCGTTGCGGGAGTTGGGTCTGGCAAATGTCCGCATCGACGCCGTCGGTAATGTTCTGGGCGAGCGGGCGGGTGCCGCTGCGCGCCCCCACCTGGTGTTCAGCGCCCACCTCGACACCGTCTTTCCGCCTGAGACCGACGTCACCGTCAGCCGCGACGGCAGCGTGCTGAAAGGCCCTGGCATTGCAGACGACTGCCGCGGCCTGGCGGTGTTGCTAGGTGTGGTGCGAGCGATGGCAGCGGCCGAGGTCGAAGTTCCGGGAATGATCACGTTTGTCGGCACGGTGGGCGAAGAGGGGTTGGGCGATCTGCGCGGCGTCAAGCATCTGTTCGAGACGCAGAGCACCGAGCTTGCCGCGCCGATCGATCGGTTCGTTTCAATCGACGGCACCGGCCTGGACGTGACCCACATTGGCGTCGGATCGCGACGCTACCGGATCGCCTACACCGGTCCCGGTGGCCACAGCTTCGGCGCCTTCGGCCTGGCGAATCCGACCCACGCGCTGGGCCGGTCGATTGCAAAGATCTCGGAATTTCAGGTGCCGACCGATCCCAAGACGACCTTCAACGTTGGCCGCATTGGCGGTGGCACGTCGATCAACTCGATCGCCTTCGAGTCTTGGATGGAGGTCGACATGCGATCGGTGAAGCCGGAGCCGCTGGCGCGTCTCGAGGAGCAGTTCCTGGCGGCGTTGCAGGAGGCGCTCGACGAGGAGAACGCCCGCTGGCACGACAACGGCAAGATCTCGCTCGAGCCGACTCTGGTCGGCGACCGGCCGGCCGGCAGCACCGAGGAGTCGTCGCCAATCGTGCTGGCCGCCGTCTCGGTGGCCGATGCGCTCGGTCTGGAAAGCGAGCTAGGCGCCGGCTCAACCGACTCGAACATCGGCATGAGCCGTGGCGTTCCGTCGATCACGATCGGCGGCGGCGGGGTTGGAATGGGGGCGCACTCGCTCGGCGAGTCGTTCGACACCACCGATTCCCATCTCGGCACACAGCGCGCGGTGCTGCTGGCGATCGCGCTGGCGCAGCGCTAGCAGCTGAGTTGAAACTGATCGCGAGCGTACTGGCGCAGCGCTAGCAGCTGTTGAAGCCGGTGACGAAAGTGTGGCGGCGAGGGTACTTGCGCGCATGTAGTTAGTGCTACATAGTTAGTGCTACATAACCGAGGCGAGATCGTCGTCAGGACGCGCTCGTGCTCGTCAGAATCTGGCCGACGGAGGACGGGGATGGGCACGATGGCAAGTCTCGGAAGGCGACGCCGTCTGGGGGTGACAACGTTGCAGCTGCTGCGCGCGCTCGAGAACGGTAGCCGCTACGGCTTCGACCTGATGGATGTCACCGGTTTGGCCAGTGGCACGGTCTACCCCTGCCTGGGTCGGCTCGAACGGGATGGCTACGTCGCATCGAGTTGGGAGTCGGTCGACGATGCCGGCGACGCCGGCCGGCCACGGCGGCGCTACTACGTCTTGACCCCTCGGGGACGGACGGCGATGCACCAGGCGCTCGCTAAGTTGGGCCTCTCGCCATCGACGGTCGCATCCACCGACGACGACGGCACTGCCGACGGCCTGGCGGCGGCTCTGGAGCCTGCGGATGCTTCCCGATGACAGGGTTCGTGACGCGGCAGGACGGGATGGGAGCGCCGCCGCCTGAGCACGAGCCGCAGCTCACCGGCGCGGGCGTGGCGGCATCCCACCGGGGTCCCTCAGGATCGGCGGAGCTGATCTACGCAGCGGCGACGCGGGCGGTTCGGCTGGCGGCTTGGCTGGCTCGCCCTCAGCGACGGCAGGAGTGGCGCGAGGAGTGGCTGGCGGAGCTGTGGCATCGCCGAGCCGCGCTCTCCTCGATGTCGGCATGGAACGCCAACACGGCCATCGCGCTCCTGCTGCGCACCCTAGGAACTCTTCCCCATGCCGCGTCCACGTGGACGCGGAGTTGGAGCTTCGACGCCATGCTTCAGGAACTCCGATACTCGGTACGCTCGTTGATCAAACGACCAGCCTTCACACTCATCGCCGCTCTCACATTGGCGATCGGCATTGGCGCCAACACGACGATTTTCAGCGTCGTCAACACGGTGCTGCTGCGGCCGCTGACGCTGCACGATCCGGCAGGCCTGATGATGATCTGGGGTCGCGACGCGACCACCGGCGCAGGAGCCGCGTGGGCGTCGTTTCCCGATTACCTCGACTTCCTGGAGCGCAACGAGTCGTTCGAGGACATCGCACTTTGGCGCTCGCTGGGCGGCCATCTCACAGGTGATGCGGCGGAGCCGCAGCGGGTCAAGATCGGCTACGTCACGGCCAATCTGTTCGAGCTGATCGGCGTCGAGGCGAAACGCGGGCGCGTCATCCTGCTTGCCGAGGACGTCGCCGACGGCGAGCCTGTGGTGATGCTGGGGAGCGCAATTTGGCGCAGCCGCTACGGCAGTGATCCAGGTGTTGTCGGTGCCCAGATTCGCGTTGACGGCGTGCCGCACACTGTTGTCGGCGTGATGCCGGACGGTTTCCGGTTTCCCGAGGACGTCGAGATCTGGGTGAGCCTGACGCGCCAGTTGACCTCCGACGGGGAATCTCCGTCGCGCGGCATGCACGGCATGCGGATGATGGGTCGGCTGCGTGGGGAGATCACGGAGGAGCTCGCGCAACAGGACGTCTCGTCGATCGCGGGGCAGCTTGCCGTCGAGTACCCGCGGTTCAACTCCGACCGCGACGCCTGGGTCATGCCCGTGTACACCTATCTCTTCGGCGAGGTGCGGCCCGTTCTGCTCCTGTTGTTCGGCGCCGTGGGCTTTGTTCTGCTGATTGCTTGCGCGAACTTCGCCAACCTGCTTCTGGTTCGAGGAGCGGATCGCGATCAGGAGCTTTCCATTCGGGCGGCGATCGGCGCGGGCCGTGGGCGGCTGATCCGCCAGCTCGTACTCGAGAGCACGATCTTGGCGTTGGTGGGAGGGGCGGCCGGCGCGTTGCTTTCGGTTGTTGCGCTGCGCGCGATCGTCGCTGCCGCTGGGAGCGACGTGCCGCGATTGATCGAAGCTCGTGTCGACCTCACCACGCTCGCGTTTCTACTCATGATCTCGTTGCTTACCGGCGGCCTCTTCGGCCTGCTGCCAGCGCTGAAGCTCTCTCGCGTCGATGTGGCAGACCGTCTGCGTGGCCAAGGGCGGGCCTCTACCGGGGCCGCGCGCACGCGTCGCCTGCGAACCCTCCTGGTGGTGGCAGAGGTGGCGCTCGCGCTCGTCCTGGTGGTTGGGGCCGGGTTGCTGGTGAATAGTTTTTGGCGGGTTGCGAGTGTCGAGCCCGGTTACGCCAGCGAGGGTGTGCTCACCGTCGATCTGGGGTTGCCACTACCGCGGTATCCCGAACCTTCGGCTGTTGTCGAGTTTTATGAGCGGCTCACCGAGCGAGTCCGAGGCCTGCCCGGCGTAGCCGTCGCCAGCGCCGCCTACAGCCATCCGGTGAATCCGGGCTGGACAACCAGCTTCGAGCTCGGCGACCGCGATCCTTTCCCCCCTGGCGCTGGGCCGGAGGCAAATTTTCGGCCTGTGACTCCGGGCTACTTCGAGAGCGTCGGCATTGAGCTCACACGCGGCCGCACGTTCACCCCGGCCGACGGCAGCTCGGGCTCAGGAGCCGTGATCATCAATGAGGCCTTCGCCAACGCACTGTTTCGGGACGCTCCGAACACGGATCCCATTGGCGTGGCGCTCTGGCACGAAAGCTGGTTCGGCGACGAGTACCCATCGGAGTTCGAGATCGTCGGTGTTGTGGCGGACGTCAAGTTCCGCGGCCTCGAGCGGGGCTCGGCGATCGCGATGTACTTTCCTCACTCTCAGAAGCCGATGCAGGAGATGACCCTGGTTGCACGCGTGGCGGGCGACCCGATGGCCATCGTGCCGGCGGTTCGCGACATCGTCGGCGAGCTCGATCCCGAGCTGCCGCTGGAGCGAATATCCACGCTGCAGGGCCTTCTCGACGACTCCGTGGGTCCACGCAGGTTCCTTGCCCAGCTTCTCGGCATTTTCGCTCTGGCCGCACTCGGCCTGACCGCAATCGGCATCTACGGCGTCATGGCCTACTCGGTTGTTTGCCGCACGCACGAGATCGGCGTGCGCCTGGCGCTGGGCGCCGAGCCCGCGAGCGTGCGCGGTCTGGTCTTGCGGCAGGGCCTGGCAACCGCGCTCAGCGGCGTGGCGATCGGCCTGGCCGGCGCGCTCTATCTGGCGCGCTTCCTCGACAGCCTGGTTTTCGGCATCAGCAGCTCGGACCCACTGACCCTTGTCGTGGTTTCGAGCTTGCTGCTTTCGGTGGCGATGCTGGCGGTGTGGGTGCCGGCCCGCCGAGCCACACGTGTGGATCCGATGCTCTCGCTGCGGCCGGATCGCTAGCGCCGGCGGGGAAGCCTAGCTCTCGGCCTCGGTGACCAACCTGTACCGACGCACGTAGGCCGTGCCGAGTTCATCCTGCGCCACCCCAACGAGGACGTCCCCGTTGATCGTGGGGTACGGATACATCCTCAACCCCTCGGGGAGCGCGACCTCACCCAGGTAGTGGCCGTCGGCGCGGAAAACGTCGAAGCCGTCGCGGGTGCGCCAGCAGCTCTCCGCCCGGAGTCCCTCCTCGACCTCGAGCAGGTTGGGGTCGCAGTCGACGAGCCGCTCGGGCTCAGCGATGACACGCGCCACCCAGATGCGCCCGTCGCGCGCCGCCAGCAGTTGATCGAACGCCGGGCGTTGCAACGGAATCTCGGGGCCGTTCCACGTCCAGGTCGGGTGCTGAGAGCGATAATTGCGCGTGATGTTGCGGCGTCGCCAGAGCGCCTCATCCGGATCGACGGCGATCGGCTCCCACCAGCGCGAGATCTCGAGGCGCGATCCGTCGCTACGCTCGATCACGAAGTCGTAGGTGGCGTTGAAACCCGACAGTGTGTCGCCCATCGACGTGAGCTGCCACGAGGAGGACGGCCAGAACGGCACCCCGTTGCGCGAAATCATGCCCTCGAGACGCAGCTCGACAAAACCCTCCGGTTGGGACTCCTTTCGCTGCGGACCTTCGATCGGGTCACCCACCGAGCCGTCCGGCGCGATTCCGATCAGCCCCATCTTCCAGTCGCTGACGTCCTCGCCCTGGTTGAGCAGGTCGGAGTAGTACACGGTGCCATCGTCGGTGACGACGATGGGCGTGCTGGTCGAGAACCCCGTCGCCGTCGAGAGAGTCTCGAGCAGCTCGCCGTCGCTGTCGAAAACGTGGATGCGGCCGGCGTCGCGTACGTAGATGCGGCCCTCCGGGCCGGTGGCCATGGTCTGAAGCTCGTCGAACTCACTCGGCCCCTGGCCCTCGCGGCCGATGTTCCCCACGTGGCGGCCGTCGGGGCCATATCGGCGGACCGTGGCTGCCTGCTGATCGAGAACCAGGATGTCGTCGCCGACCATCGCCACGCTGCTGATGTCGCCGAACATGTAGGCGTCGGCACCCTCCTCGACGCCGATCGAGAGCTCCTGCTCCAGACGGGCGCCGCGGTTTCCCCAGACAGAGCCCGAGACGTTGTTGACCCGCGTGGTGGTGCCTTCGGTTTCGACCACGACTTCGGGCGCGGCGGCGATGGGAGCGTTGGCGTCGCCCGCCCCGCAGGCGAGTTGCAACGTGGCAACAAGGGTCAGGATCGAGATCGATCGCCGTCGCGGCATCGGTTTCTCGCGGGGTCTTGCCAGACTTGGCTCAGCTGCGAAAGATCTTGCCAGGATTCATGATGCCTTGCGGATCGAGCGCCTGCTTGATCTGTCGCATGACGTCGACCGCCTCACCGTGCTCCATCTCCAAGTAGCCGCGCTTGCCGATGCCGATGCCGTGCTCGCCGGTGCATGTGCCGCCGAGCGCCAGCGCTCGCCGCACCAGCCGCACGTTCACGTGCTCGGTTCGCGCCACTTCGTCATCATCCGCCGGGTCGCAGAGGATCAGCAGGTGGAAGTTACCGTCGCCGATGTGGCCGACGAGCGGGGCCACCAAACCTGCTTCGACAACATCCCGCTTGGTGTCGTCGATGCACTCGGCGAGCGTCGAGATGGGCACGCAGACGTCGGTGGCCATGCCGAGCTTGCCGGGTGCGAGGGCGAGGCCGGCGAAATAGATGTCGTGGCGGGCCTTCCACAGCGCGCTGCGTTCCTCGGTGAGCGTGGCCCAACGGAACTCGCCGCCGCCCTCGGCGTCAGAGATCTCACCGACCTGCTGTGTTTGTTCTTGCACCGCGGTCGGGGAGCCGTGGAACTCGTAGAAAACGGTGGGGAGCGCGCTGTAGCCCTCGAGCTTCGAGTGGCGGATGCACGAGTCCATGCCCACGTCGTCGAGCAGCTCGCAACGCGCCAGTGGGATCCCCGACTGGATCGCCGCGATCACTGTCCGAGTGGCGGCAGCGACTGTGGGGTACTGGCAGACGGCGGCAGAGATAGCTTCGGGGACTCCGTAGAGACGAATCTGGATCTCTGTGACGAGCCCCAGGGTACCTTCGGAGCCTACGAGCAGGCGGGTCAGGTCGTAGCCGGCCGACGACTTGCGGGCGCGGCCGCCGGTGCGGATCGTCCTGCCGTCGGCGAGCACCACCGTGAGGCCGAGCACGTTGTCGCGCATCGTGCCGTAGCGCACCGTGGTGGTACCGGACGCGCCAGTGCCGACCATGCCGCCGAAGGTGGCGTCGGCCCCCGGGTCGACCGGAAAGAACAGGCCCTCGAAGCGCAGGCGCTCCTCGAGCTGCGTGCGGGTCACGCCGGCCTGCACGCGGCAGTCGAGGTCTTCGGCGTTGATCTCGAGGATCGCGTTCATGCGCGTCAGGTCGATCGTCACCCCACCGTGTGGCGCCGTCACATGACCCTCCAGCGACGTGCCCGCGCCGAACGGAATCATCGGCACTCGGTGCTCCGAGCACAGCCGCGCGATCTGCGCCGCCTCGTCATTGGTTTCGGGAAAGCAGACGGCGCCCGGCGGCGCTGGCTCGAACCAGCCCTCGCCGGTGGCGTGGTGGTCGCGAACCGCGGTCTTGGTTGTGAAGCGCTCTCCGAGCGACTGCTCGAGGCCCTGAGCGAGCGCGGCGGGGATGTCGGTCACAACGGCTACGACTCCGAGTAGTTCGCGGTAGGCACGAGAAAGGGATAGCGCGAAAGGCCTGCGGTTGTCCACAATAGCAGCACTAGCGGCCGCCGCTGACCGTCGGGCGCACGCCAGGATCCCTCTGGTCCACTCGTAATGAGCGTTCGTCAAAGGCGAACAGACGAGGACACACCATGCGTAGTTACGCTCGACCCGTCATCCTGGCAGCCATCGCCACGATTTTGTGGTTGGCTCCCGCCGCTCACGCACAGGAAGTGACAGTTGTGCTCGGTCGCTTCATCGGCGACCGCTTCATCGATCGGGTGCCGTTCGTCCCCGAGGTCGGCTCCGGCGAGTTCGCCAACGCCACCTTCTACGGAGCGCGATTGAGCCTGCCGGCGTTTCCACTCAATGTCGAGGGCAGCCTCGTCTACTCGCCCACGTCGCTCTTTCCCGACACGCCGTTGGCCTTCAACGCCAAGGTGGTCTACGCCGAGGCCAACGCTCTCATCCAGATGTTTCCGGGGCCGGTCTCGCCGTTCATTACCGCGGGGATCGGTATTCATCAGATCGATCTCGAGCTCGCCGGCATCTCGCCCTATCGGACCGTAGGCTACAACTATGGCGCTGGAGTGAAGTTCGGGGTGGGTACGCTGGGGCTGCGGATCGACGTGCGCGACCACATCACGCCGCTGAATATCGCTGATATGGTGCCGGAATTCGCCGAGCTATTGTTCATCGAAGAGGACATCAGGCTGCACAATCTCGAGGTTTCGGCCGGGCTGGTCTTCAGCTTCTAGCGAGTCCGGGTAGCGCTCGGTTAGCGCAGGGCGGGGTGCGGCGAATATAGTCGGCGGACGATTTGTTTCGCATCCGCAAGGTCTTCGCCGGGTTTGCCGTGTCAGAAGCAGCCTCGAGAACGTCCGTGCTCGTGTCCGCGACGCTCGCCCTCGTGGCCTTGGCTTTGCCCGCAACTGCTGGCGCGGCTCAGGAGTATTCGCTCGACGCACCTCGGGTTGTGCTGCGCGGCACTCCTTTCACCGTCGGCGTCGAGGTTCCCGAGGCGGGCATCGCGATACCGCTGAGCGTCCGCGTGGACGGTCGCAGCTTTCCGGTGGTGGCAGACGATGACGGCGGGCTCGTTGCCCGGGTCGAGAGCGCCTCAACGGGCTCGGTGGTCCTGGAGCTCACGGATACAGGGGCCTCGCTGGCGAGCGCTACCACGCGATTGATTCCAGCGTGGGTCTCGGTGGTGCCGCCGATCATCGCGATTGTCGCCGCGCTGGTGTTCCGGCAGGTCATCCCGGCGCTGTTCTTCGGGCTTTTCTTTGGTTCGGTCGCGGTGATCGGCTTCGGACCGACCGGGATCTTTGTGGGGCTGCTCGAGGCGTTTCAGGTGTATGTCGTCGAGGCGCTTGCCGATCCCGACCACGCGGCGATCATTCTCTTCTCCTTCATGATCGGGGGCATGGTCGGGATCATTACGAAGAACGGCGGCATGCAGGGCGTTGTTGATCACATGGTGAAATGGGCAACAAGCCCGCGCCGTGGACAAACCACCACCGCGTTGCTGGGCTTGGCGATTTTCTTCGACGACTACGCCAACACGCTGGTGGTTGGCAATACCATGCGGCAGGTCACCGACAGGCTGCGTATATCGCGCGAGAAGCTCGCTTATATCGTCGACTCGACCGCGGCGCCGGTGTCCTGCGTGGCGCTCGTCACGACCTGGATCGGTTACGAAGTCGGCCTGATCGACGCGGCGATCGGCCAGATCGCCGAGCTCGATATGGCGGCTTATTCGGTGTTCCTGAGCTCGATTCCGTACAGCTTCTACCCTCTGCTGACGATGTTTTTCGTGCTTGCAGTGGCCAACACCGGGCGCGACTTCGGACCCATGCTGGCCGCCGAGACCCGAGCACGCACCACCGGGCAGGTGATGGCCGAAAACGCCAACGTCGATGAGCGCGCGGCCGACGCTCGCGAGCTCGATCCCAAGACCGACAAGCCGCACCGTGCCATCAACGCCGTCCTGCCGATCGCTGTGCTCATCGTTGGTGTGCTCAGCGGTATCTACGTCACGGGCGAGGGCGACACTCTGCGTGACATCGTCGCCAGCACGGATTCGTACACCGCGTTGCTCTGGGCATCGTTGCTTGGAGCGGTAACGGCTGCTGTCCTGTCGGGTCTGCAGCGAATCCTGACGCTCAGCGAAACCATGGACGCCTGGTACGCCGGCGCGCGCTCGATGTTCTACGCGATGATCATCCTGGTGCTGGCCTGGTCGCTGTCGTCGGTGTCGGGCGTTCTCCACACCGCCGACTACCTGGTTTCCGTGCTCGGCGATTCGTTAGTCCCGGGACTCGTGCCTTCCATCGTCTTCGTGCTCGCCGGGCTCACGGCCTTCGCCACGGGTTCGAGCTGGGGGACCATGGGCATCTTGATGCCCCTGGTGGTGCCGCTGGTTTGGGCGGTGCTGCAAACCAACGGCATGGCGCAGCCGCAGCATTTCCACATCCTGTACTCGACGGTTTCCTGCGTGCTTGCCGGGGCGGTTCTCGGAGATCACTGCTCGCCGATTTCCGATACGACGATCCTGTCGTCGATGGCGTCGGGGTGCGATCACGTCGATCACGTACGCACACAGCTGCCCTACGCTCTGTTGGTGGGCGTGGTTGCGGTGCTGCTCGGATCGTTACCGGCCGGCTTCGGCGTGCCGTGGTGGATCGCGCTCCTGGCCGGAGCCGGTGTTCTCTTCGCCGTCTTGCGCTTCCTGGGTACCGAGGTCGAGCAGCCGGCGCAATCGGTGGGCTCTCCGCTCTAGGTGTGTTTTCTAAGTAGGTTGTTCACATCGGGGCTCACTTCTGAGATCAATGGGGTTGTTCAAAAGACTCCACGACCTCAGAAGGAGCGCCCGATGCAGCTGCATGGTAACGCCCGCACGACGCCGTATATACGCCGAGAGATGGTCCGCCGAGTCCGGGAGCGGGCGGAGCCCGTGACGGAAACGGCGGCGGCGCTCGGCGTGTCGGCTCGAACGGTTTACAAGTGGCTGGATAGATACGAGCGAGAAGGTGAGGCCGGGCTGCTCGATCGATCAAGCCGGCCGACGTGCTGTCCGCACGCAACAAGCGCTGGAGTTGTGAGGCAGATCGACAAGCTACGTCGGCGGCGACTGACGGCCTGGCAGATCAGCCGAAGGTTGGCTGTGCCGCGCTCGACCGTCTCGGCGTGGCTGAAGCGGCTCGGACTCGCCAAGCTTGATGCGCTCGAGCCCAAGCCCGAGATCGTTCGCTACGAGTACGAGCACCCCGGTGACCTACTGCACCTGGATACGAAGAAACTGGCCCGTATCCGGCGACCTGGACACCGCATCCACGGCGACCGCTCCAAGCGGGCCTACGGCGTCGGCTGGGAGAACGCCCACGTCGCTATCGACGATCACTCTCGGGTGGCGTACGTCGAAGTGCTGCCCGCCGAAGACCAACACACCTGCACAGCGTTCCTGCAGCGAGCCGTCGAGCACTTCGCTTCGATGGGAGTAGCGGTGCGCCGAGTGATGACAGACAACGGGCCTGGCTACGTCTCGAAGCGCTTCAATCGCCTATGCCATCAACTCGAGATCCGGCACATTTACACCCGGCCCTACACCCCCAGAACCAACGGCAAAGCCGAACGCTTCATCCGCACACTCAAGGAGCAGTGGGCCTACGGCACCTGCTACCAGACCTCAGCTCGACGTACTCGAGCTCTACGGCCCTGGCTCAACCACTACAATCGTCACCGTCCCCACGCCGGCATCGGCATGACACCGCCGATCGCTCGGCTCTCAGGGGTGAGTTCGTGAACAACCTACCTAGAACTCACATCTAGTCGAGCAAAGGTCTCTCCCGGAAGTTTTTCCGCGGGAGCGCGGCTGTGGCTAGCCGAGTGCGCGATGCAGCAACTGCACCGGATGAACAGCCTCGCGCCCGGCGAGGTCGCGGATTTGATGTCGACAGCTGGTCCCGTCGGCGACGATGCAGGTGTCTGCCGCCGCCGCCCGAACTGCCGGGATCAGGGTCAACTCCGCCATCGCACGCGAGGCCTCGTAGTGTTCGGCTTCGTAGCCGAACGAGCCGGCCATGCCACAGCAGCTCGACGCGATGGGTTGCACGTCGAGCTCGGGGATGCGCGACAGCACGGTGAGCAGCGGCTGCAGGGCGCCGAAGGCCTTGCGGTGGCAGTGGCCGTGAACCAGCGCGCGGCTTGCCTGTATGGGCCGTAGATCAAGCTCGAGCATCCCTCCGCCAAGCTCGCGGTCGAGCAGCTCTTCCAACAAAACAGCCGCGCGGCCCAGCTCCCGTGCCGGCTCCGATTTCAGCAGAGCCGGGACCTCGTCGCGCAGCGTCAGCAGGCACGATGGCTCGATGCCGACGATCGGGGTTCCCGAGCTGACCCAGTGCCGCAGCTCTTCCACGGTTCTCTGCGCTTCCTCGCGAGCGTCGTCGATGAGCCCCGCGCTCAGATAGGTTCGGCCGCAGCACAGCGCTCGGCCGCGCGCCCGCGGCAGCACCACTCGGTAGCCGCAGGCTTCGAGCACGTCGATCGCCGCCTCGAGATTGGCGGGCTCGAAGTTGGTGTTGAAGGTGTCGGGCAGGAGCACTACGTCCCTGGTGCCGGTGGCCCGCGCCCCGTGGGTCGTTCGGCCTGGACCGACAGCGGAGGCATCGGGCCGCCGGTTTTCAGAGCCCAGAGAGGCGCGTGACTCGCCGTCAAATGCGGGCTGCCAAGCGGGCAGCCGCCGATCGGGAGCGAGTCCGATGAGCTTGATGACGCTGGCGGGTAGCAGTCGAGGCAGCGCATTGACCAAGCGCGGTGCCTGTGCGGCGTACGGCGCCAGCCGTGGCAGGTGAGCGAAGAGGCGATCGCGCAGGCCGATTCCGTGCTGGCGGCGGTAGGCGGCGAGCAACTCGATCTTCATGCGCGCCATGTCGACGCCCGTCGGGCACTCGCTCCGGCAAGCCTTGCAGCCAACGCAGAGGTCGAGGCTGTCGTGCATCGATCGAGATGTCAGCGCTTCGCTCCCAGGCGGCCGGCCAACGCCAGCCGCAACGCGTTGGCGCGGCCCCGGGTGCTGTGCTCCTCATCGAGACTGATGCGGTACGACGGACACATCACGCCGGGGTCGTTCTTGAGGCAGGCGCCGTTGTTGTTGCACATCTCGGCGGCGCCACGGAGCCCGGAGCCCGAGCTCGTGCGGGCGTCACCGGCCGAGCTCGCGGCCGATCCCTCGGATCCGGAATCGACCGACCCTGCCGAGCTTGCAGTTTCGATGTCCCAGGGCGACCAGTCGAGAGCCGTCTCGAAAGGTAAGGGTTGGGCTCCCGGGGCGAATCGAAGCAGCGAACGGTCGTCCATTCGCGGTGGATCGACGATCTTGCCGGGATTGAAGAGATTCCCCGGGTCGAAGGCGATCTTGACGTCGCGGAACGCGGCAACCGTGCGCTCGCCGAGCATGGGCTCGAGGAATTCCGAGCGCACGATGCCGTCGCCATGCTCACCGGAATGTGAGCCCCCGAGGCGCCGCACCAGCGCGTGAGCCTCTTCGGCAATCGCTCGCATGCGTGCAATTCCCTCCGGCACGCGAAGGTCGAGCGCGGGTCGAACGTGCAGGCACCCCACCGAAGCGTGGGCGTACCAGGTCGCTTCGGCACCGTGCCTTTCAAACACCCTGTCGATCTCGCGGGTGTACTCCTCGAGGTGCTGCAGCGGCACCGCGCAATCTTCGATGAACGAGATCGGCTTGGCCGGGCCCTTCATCGACATCACAACGCTCATGGCCGCCTTGCGCGTGCGCCACACGGTGGCTTGTGCCGCGGGCTCGATCGCTCGGACGACGCTGTCGGGTTTGTTGTGGCCGTGATCGGCCAACAGCTGCTCGAGCCGGTCGAGGTCGCGCACGCGTCCGTCGGCGGTGTCACCCGCGTACTCGACAACCAGCAGCGCAGCCGGGTCGCCACGGACGAAGCTGTCGACGGAATCCACGAAGCCTGGATTGTCGCGCGCCAGCTCGATGACCTTGCGATCGATGAGCTCCACTGCCGACAGCGACTCGCCGCCGCCGGCGACGATGTGTTGTACCGCGTTCATGGCGGCCGCAAACGAGCCGAAGTGGCAGATCCCGAGGGCCCGGTGTCGTGGCACAGGCTGCAGTTGCAGGCGCAGCTTGGTGAAGAACGCCAGCGTCCCTTCCGAGCCAACGAGCAGCTGAGACAGATTGGCGAGACGGTCGAGGTTGTAGCCGGCCACGTGCCGAAGAACCCGCGGACGGCGCTCGGCCAGCTCGTCGGCGACTCCCGCGTAGATCTCTTGAAGCCGCTGGCGCAGAGCGGCCGGGGTGCTGTCGGTGCCCGGTGCGTCGGAGGGCGCGCGATCACCGGGGTCGTCACCAAAGAACCGCGGCGAGCCGTCGGCCATCAGCGCCTCGATTGCGAGCACGTTGTCGACCATCAGCCCGTAGCGCAGCGATCGCGCCCCGGCGCTGTTGTTGCCGGCCATGCCCCCGAGAGTCGCGCGACTCGATGTTGCGACGTCTACGGGGAAGAAGAGGCCGTGCGGTGCGAGGTGCCGGTTGAGGTCGTCGAGCACGACACCCGGCTCGACCTCGATCGTTCGAGCCTCGACATCGAGCTCACCGATTCCGCGCAGGTGCTTGCGCGTGTCGAGGATGAGCGCCTCGCCGATCGCTTGACCGGCTTGCGACGTGCCCGCGCCGCGCGGCAGCACCGGCACACCCTCGTCGGCGGCGATCTCGATCGCCCGTTTCACGTCCGTGACCGAGCGCGGCACCAGCACGCCGATGGGCTCGATCTGATAGATCGACGCGTCGGTGCTGTAGCGCCCGCGGCTGAAGTCGTCGAATAGAACCTGGACGCCATCTTCGAGCTCGCGGCGTAGCCGAGAGGCCAGCTGGCTGTCGCCGATTCGGTTCCGCAGAGTGCCCATGCCCGGGATGTTACGCTGCCCCGCGCCGGTGGCATGCCTGGCCGAGCTCGACCGACTCGGCGCACTCGGGGTCACCCTGGCGACAGCCAGAGCTACGTCATGACAGGAATTCGATCGTGAGCTTCCGCAGCGGGCGACATTTTCTGCACGTTCCCGGTCCAACCAACGTGCCCGATCGTGTGTTGCGCGCGATGTCGCGCCCGACGATCGACCACCGAGGCCCGCAGTTCGCCGAGCTGACAGGGCGCCTTCTGACCGGACTTCGCGACGCCTTCGGCAACCCTGACGGCGACGTCATCATTTACCCGGCCTCCGGAAGCGGCGGCTGGGAGGCCTCGATCTCCAACACGATGCGTCCGGGCGACCGCGTCCTCATGTTCGACCAGGGTTTCTTCGCCCAGGGTTGGCGTAGAACGGCCAGCGCGTTCGGCCTCGAGGTCGACCTGGTTGAGCACGACTGGAGCCTGCCGGTGTCTGCCGACGCCGTGGAGCAGCAGCTGCGCTACGATAACGGCGCCGAGCCCTACAAGTCGCTGATGATCGTGCACAACGAGACAACGACCGGCGTGACCACGGACATTCCGGCGATTCGCGCGGCGCTCGACGCTGCCAACCACGACGCCTTGCTGATGGTCGACGCCGTATCTTCGCTGGGTTCGATGCCGCTCGAGCAGGTGGAATGGGGTGTCGACGTCATCGTGTGCGGCTCGCAGAAGGGCCTGATGTTGCCTCCTGGGCTGGCATTCAACTCGATCAGCCCCAAGGCGCTGCGGGCGCACGACAACGCCAGCCTGCCGAATGCCTACTGGGACTGGGTCGCGATGCGCACGCAGAACCAATCTGGCTTCTTTCCGTACACCCCGGCAACCAACCTGCTGTTCGGGCTCGAGGAGGCGCTGGCGATGCTGTTCGAGGAGGGCCTGTACGCGGTCTTTGCTCGGCACTCCCGACTGGCTGCGGCGACACGCGCCGCGGTGCAAGCCTGGGGCCTACGAGTGTTCTGTTCCGACCCCAACGCGTACAGCTCCTCGGTGACCGCGGTGGCCGTGCCTGGAGGAGTGGACGCCGACGATCTCCGTGCCGTGATCCTCGACAACTTCGATCTGTCGCTCGGCACCGGCCTGGGAAAGCTTCAGGGCCAGGTCTTCCGCATCGGCCACCTGGGCGACATCAACGACCTGATGCTGGCGGGGGTGCTGAGTGGCATCGAGATGGGGCTGCGGCTGGCCGGTGTGGAGCACCAGAGCGGTGGCGTGGCGGCGGCGCTCGAGGAGCTCGCGTCGACCGCACCGACCGCACCGACCGCCCCGAGCCGACCCCGAGCCGACCCCCAGCGTATTCGGTGATGCGGCGCACTCGACACACAGCCGTTGGCGTGACCATCTTGATCGCCGCCCTGTGCCTCCAGCTCGGTTGCGCCTCAAACACGACAGATGGCCCGCTGACGCTGCAGCTGGCGCACGTCGGCGCCCCGGGCTCGCTGTTTGCGCTGACCGCAGAGGAGTTCGCCCGTCGCGTTAATGACGAGCTGGCCGGGCGTGTGGAGCTTCGTGTGTTCGGCTCGAGCCAGCTCGGTGGCGACGAGATCGCGCTGCAGAAGCTCAAGCTGGGCACGCTCGATTTCTCGTTGCCGTCGACGGTGATGTCGTCGCAGGTGGAAGAGTTTGGTCTCTTCGAGATGCCTTACCTGGTGCGCGATCGCGAGCACATGGGCCGCATCGAGAGCGAGGTGTTTTGGGAGTCCTTGGCTCCGGCGGCCGCGGCCAAGGGGTTCACGGTGTTGGCCGTGTGGGAGAACGGCTTCCGCAGCCTGACCAACAACGTGCGCCCCATCGTCACCCCGGCCGACCTGGCGGGGATCAAGTTGCGAACTCCGAGCGGCGTGTGGCGGCTAAAAATGTTCCAGGCCTACGGTGCCAACCCCTCTCCGATGCCATTCTCAGAGCTCTTCGTGGCCTTGCAGACGGGTGTGATGGACGGGCAGGAAAATCCACTGCATCAAATCAACGGCCTTCGCCTTCAAGAGGTGCAGAAGTACCTGTCGCTGAGCCGACACGTCTACACACCGGCGTACCTCACCACCGGCACATCGCACTGGCAGCAGCTCGATGCCGAGCTGCGCGACCGTCTTGCGGCCATGGCTCGTGACATGGCGGTTTTCGCACGGCAGACCGGCGAGAGGCTCGACGCCGAGCTTCTCGACGCTCTGCGTGGGGCCGGCATCCTGGTCAATGAGGTCGATCGGGAGGCTTTTATCAGCGCGGCGGAGCCGATCTACGCCGAGTTCGGCAGCGAAGTTCGTGGCGGGCAGCAGCTCGTTGAGCGCGCCGTCGCGCTCGCGACTCCGAACTAGGAGCTTGCCTCTGAGTGGCCGCCCCGACCGCGCCTCGCGGGCAGACCTTCGCGGCCTTCGCGGCCTGCTCGCCCGATTTCTCGAGGCGGTGCTCATTGGGCTGATGATCGCGCTCGCGGCTCTCGTGGTGAGCGCCGTGGTCTTCCGCAAGGCCGGCATGGCGCTCGTCTGGTACGACGAGGTCGCCTCGATTCTGCTCGCCTGGCTGACCTACTACGGCGCGGCGCTGGCTGCGCTGCATCGGCGTCACATCGGCATGCCGACGCTCGTCGCCCGGCTCGCTCCGGTGCAGCGGCGGGTAGCGCTCGCCCTGCGCGAGCTGATCGTTATCGGTTTCTTCCTGCTGGCGGCATGGGCGGGACTGCGAGTGCTCGCCGCGCTGCGCGGAACCGGGCTGACGAGCCTCCCGTGGGTGCCGGCGGTGCTCGCCCAGTCAGTGATCCCTATCGGTTCTTTGCTGTTCGTGCTGGCAGAGCTCGCGGCGCTTCCCGATCATCTGCGTGAGATTCGAACGACCCCCGAGGAGCTGGCCGGCCATGCCGACGTCGGCGCCTTGACTGGACCCACACACGGGCCCCGACCATGACGCTCCTGCTGCTCCTCGGTGGCCTGCTCCTGCTGATCTTCATCGATATCCCGATCGCCATCGCGCTCGGCGTTGTTGCCACCGTTGCGATGATCGCGGCCTCGGGCCCCGCGGTTATCCCCAATGTTGCCCTCGTGCTCTTTGATGGCGCCACGAAGTTCCCCCTCATCGCGATCCCACTGTTTGTGCTGGCCGGGGCGATCATGAACGCCACGGGGATCTCACGGCGGTTGATTGCCCTCACGTCTGCGCTCTTCGGCTTTCTGCGCGGCGGCTTGGCGATGGTGACCATTGGCACGTCGTTGTTCTTCGCCGAAATCTCCGGTTCGGCGGTGGCCGACGTGGCGGCGCTGGGCTCGATTCTCATCCCGGCCATGGAGCGCAAGGGCTACACGCGGGCCTTCGCTGCCGCCGTGATGTCGTCGTCGGCGACGCTGGCTGTGATCATTCCGCCCTCGATCCCGATGATTCTTTATGCCGTGATGTCGGGCAGCTCGGTGGTCGAGCTGTTTGTAGCCGGCGTTGTCCCTGGCCTTCTGGGCGGCGGGTTGATGATGGTGATCGCCTACTGGATCGCCGTGCGCAACGACTATCCGGTGGATCAGGCCTTCGAGCTCAGCCGACTGTTCACGGCTGCGAGGGAGGCGTTGTGGGCGCTGCTGCTGCCGGTGATTATCCTCGGCGGTATCTTCACGGGATGGGTGACGGCAACCGAAGGAGCGGGCCTGGCGGTGCTGGCCGCTCTCGTCGTGGGCGGTGTGATTTACCGCGAGCTCGACCTGTCTCGGTTGCGTACGGCGATACTGGAAGGCGGTGTGCAGACCGCGGTGGTGATGTTGCTGGTTGCGACCTCGGCGCTGCTCGGCAACTACCTCACCGAGGCGCAGGTGCCGCAGCGGCTCGCCGCCGGTATCACCGGGCTCACCGACAGTCCGCTGGTGATCATGGCGCTGCTCAACTTGCTGTTCCTGGCGATTGGGCTGTTCTTGCATTCGGCAGCGGCGATCATTCTGGTGGTGCCTATCGTCATGCCGCTCGTAAGCGCCGTCGGCATCGACCCGGTACATTTCGGCATCATCGTGACGCTCAACCTGGGCATCGGCCAGCAGACCCCACCGGTGGCGAGCGTTCTCGTTACCGCCTGTTCGGTTGCTCGTGCCGACATCTGGGAGGTGAGTCGCGCGAACATCCCGTTCGTCGCCGTGTTGGTTGTCGTGCTACTGCTCGTGACCTATGTTCCGGTGATTCCGCTGGCGCTGGTTCACTGGTTCTATCCGTAGCCGCCGCCGCTGCCTCAGCCTGCTCCTCAACTCGAGACTCCCGGGGAGATCCACGTTGGCCGAACGAGTGCTCGTTGAGCGAAACCCCACGCGGCACCTTGCCACCGTCACGTTGAATCGCCCGGAGCGCCTCAACGCGCTCGACCTGGCGGGCTGGCAGCAGCTCGAGGAAACCTTCAACGCTCTCGCGGCCGACGAGACGCTTCGCTGCGTCGTGCTGCGCGGGGCAGGTGACCGCGCATTCTGTGCCGGCGCCGACATCGCCGAGTTCGAGACCGAACGCGCCGATATGGAGCAGGCGAAGTCGTACGGCGCCCGAGAGCTGGCTGGTATGCGGGCCGTCGCCGCTTGCCGCCACCCGACCGTGGCGGCGATTCGGGGCGCCTGCGTGGGTGGGGGGCTCGATCTTGCCGCATGTTGCGACCTGCGCGTGTGCAGCGGCGACAGCCGTTTCGGGATCCCGGTGAACCGACTCGGACTCACGATGTCGTACGGCGAGCTGCGACCGTTCCTCGACCTCGTCGGCCCGGCCGTGGCGGCAGACGTTCTGCTCACCGGCGAGGTGTTCGACGCCGATCGCGCGCTGCGGCTCGGTTTGGTGAGTCGTGTCGTCGAATCGCACGAGCTCGATGCCACCGTGGCCGACGTGGTGGGCCGCATTGTGACAGCGGCGCCGCTGGTGAATCGCTGGCACAAGAAGTTCATCCGCCGCTTGCTCGACCCGGCACCGCTCACCGACGACGAGCTCGCCGAGGGCTACGCCGCGTTCGACACGCGCGACTATCGCCGCGGCTACCGAGCCTTCGTTCTTAAGGAAAAGCCCCGCTTCGTGGGCGACTAGCGCGTGGATTCGTCAGACGTGCCCGATCCCGCGTCGGCGCCCGGCGCGTCGCTGCAAGCCCCGCTCGAGGGCCTGCGCGTGGTCGAGCTGGCTCACGTCATGGCGGGCCCCGTTTGTGGCCTGATGCTGGCCGATCTCGGCGCCGACGTGGTAAAGGTCGAACCTCCCAACGGGGACCCGGCACGCGGTTTCCTGCCTCCCGAGATGCCCGGCAGCGATGGCGAATCGGCCGCCTTCGCAATCGTCAACCGAAACAAGCGCGGCGTCGTTCTCGATTTGAAGAAGGAGCCCGATGTCGCCAAGCTGCTCGTTCTTCTGGAGCGGACGGATGTTGTTATCGAGAATTTCCGGCCTGGCACCATGGAGCGACTCGGTCTGGGCTACGACAAGCTGCACGAGCTCTACCCACGGCTGATCTATTGCCAGATCACGGGCTTCGGTCTTACCGGCCCGCTTGCTGCCGAGGGTGGCTTCGACCTGATCGCGCAGGGGTACTCCGGACTGATGAGCGTCACCGGCGAGGGCCCAGGCAGGCCGCCGGTCAAGTGCGGCGTGCCGGTCGCCGACATCACCGCCGGCCTGCTCGGCGCTCTCGGCGTGCTGTCGGCGCTTCACCAGCGCCAGCGCACCGGCAGCGGCCAGCGGGTGGACAGCTCACTTTTCGAGGCCGGCGTCTTCACGACTTTTTGGCAATCGGCCATCGCTCTGGCCAGCGGCACGGCGCCTGGAGCCACGGGCAGCGCCCACCCGCTGAACGCGCCGTACCAAGCGTTCCGCACCGCGGACGGCTGGATTAACGTCGGCACCTCGAACCAGGCCAACTGGGAGCGGCTGCCGCTGGTGATCGGCTTGCCGGAGCTGGCCGACGACAGGCGCTATGCCGACAACATCGGACGCGTTGAGCACCGCGAAGAGCTGGTCGAGACCCTGCAGGCGGCTTTCATTCGACGGCCCACCGATGAATGGCTCGAGCGGCTGCGCGAGGCGCGTATTCCGTGCGGCCCGGTGCTCGATATTTTGCAGATGCTGGCCCACCCCCAGACTCTGGCGCGCGGAATGGTTGTGGATCTGGGCGATGGCGGCGATGGCGGCGATGGCGGCGACAGTGCGGACAGTGGCGGCCGCGCCGCTAGCTGGGACCGTGGCGCGGCGGCGCAGGTCTACCGCACGCTCGGTGTGCCCATCCACTTCTCGGACGCCACCGCGAGCGTGCGGCGTCGAGCACCGAAGCTCGGCGAGCACACGGCCGAGGTGCTCCGCGAGATCGAGGAATAGAGCGGCCGGGCGGAACGGGTGCGACTTCTCGAGCTAGCCGCTGCCGGTGAGCCAAGCTCTTTCAAGCGACCACATCGAGGCTGGCGCCGCCGCTGCGTAGGTAGTGGGCGAGCTCGTCGGGCAGCGCGCTCTTTTCGATGGCCTGCGCGGTGCGCTCCACGTCGTACTCGACACGGCGGAACTCGACCACGGGCGTGCCTTCGCCGAGCTCGAGTAGCACATAACCGGCTCGCGGATCGCCGTCCTTGGGCCGTCCCACCGAGCCCGTGTTCACCAGCGTGACGTCGTCGATACGCCGGGTCCACGGCAGATGGGTGTGACCGAACGCGACGACGTCGCCCGCCTTGGCGCCGAGCAGCTCCACCATCCGCCGGCAGAACGCGTCGTCACGGTCCTCCGTCCAATAGAGGGTGTTGACGGTGGGAGCGCCGTGAACGAGCACCAGCTTGGGGCCGCCGCGATGGCCGCCGTGAGGCCGCAAGTCAAGCCGGAAGGGTAGGGCGCGCAGGCGTTGCCGCGTGGTCTGGCTGACGTGCTCGCAGGTCCATTCGAAGCTCAGAAGCGAAAGCGCTTCCTGGCGCGAGCTCTCGTACTTGCAGCCGCAATGCTCGTAGCTGGCGGCCACGGTGGAATCGTAGTTTCCACAGACGCCGGCAACGTTGGCGCTGTTGATCAGGTCGACGACTTCGTCTGGCCACGGTGCGTAGCCAACGAGGTCACCCAGGTGAAACCGTGCGGCGTGTGGGTTGAGCGCCGCGATGTCGGCGAGCACGGTCTCCAGAGCGGGCAGATTGCCGTGAACGTCGGAGAGCAGTGCATACTCAGACATCGCCGTGGATACCGTTCGGAGGCCTAGAAGCCTAGAGGGCTAGAGGGCTAGAGGGCTAGAGGATCAGGGAAACAGAGAACTCAGCGGATCCGCACGACGCGGCGATCCGGCGGGACCGTACAGGATCCACAGGATCTAGACGACTCAGAGCACCATGCGGACGTCCGGGTGCGACCTCAGCGCCTCGTACATACCCGTCCGGTGTGCTTCGTCGGTTGCCGTGACCTCGACGTTGAACGACACGTAGCGCCCACCGGAGCTTCGGTTCGACTCCTCGAGCGTGGTATCGGTGCCGTGGATGGTCTCGAGGACGGCGCCACGCACCCCTTCGGCGGTCGGGCCGATGACCTTGAACAGCCACCGGCAGGGGTATTCGAGCTCGAGAGTGCCCTCGATGGCGTCGATCTTCAGGCGAGGCAGACTATCGTCGGACATGGCTCGCCTCCTTTTCCTGGACGGTGACCGTTTCGCGGCGAAGGACGCCATCATATCGTCATGCTCGGCGCTGCCTGCCGGGACTGGCCATGTCTTGGCACCCCGGTTGCATAGCAAAAGCGCCTCCTGCGCAGGCATGCTACGCTCTGGCTGTTCCTTGACGTCCTCCGCCGTCCCTACGTACGCCAACCTCTCGCGGGAGATTCGCCCTTGCGTCGTTCATTCTCGATTACCCTGTTTGCCTTCTTTGCTGTTGCCGCTCTGCTGATGCACACCGGCATCTTGCCGCAGGCCGATGCCTCGACGCCCGCCTACAAACCCGACATCAAGGTGGCGCCGGTTGGGGAAATTGTCGAGACCAACGCCGGAGGCGTGGCGATTGCGGGAATTCTGGGTCAGCTGCGCGGCAACAACGTCATTGAGAAGAACAACGTCGTCAAGCAGGTTGCCGAAGCCGAGGTCGACCACAAGGAGAAGACGATCTTCGGCGCCGAGGTCATCAATCGCGGCCGTCTCGACGACACCATCCGGATTCGCCTCGAGCTCGACGGTGGCCTGGAGCGATTTCTGGTCAAGGTCTTCACCGCCACCCTCGAGGAGGGTGTTCTTCACCGCGGCAAGTTGATCACGGGCAAGACGCGGAAGCGCCCCGGTTACCCCGCCGCCGTATCCGGCACCAACAGCGTCGAGTCCAACCGGATCTACTTCTGGATCGAGCTGACGTCGCGCCAGAACTCCGACTCGCAAATCATCAAGGAGTTCCAGCTCGTCGCCGAGTCGAAGGGCGGGACCACAGCGACTCGGAAAGTCCGCGACAACTTCCTCCTCGTGATGATCGTCGGCGAGGACACGGGCTTCGACGTGAGGCAGATCGATCGATGGCTGCACGCCAACATGACGAGCTGGAGGCAGACCGGGAGGATCCTTAGCGTCAACACCGGTGGCAGCCAGACCTGCATCGACCACGACAAGCACAACATCTGGCGGGGTAAGGAGATCTTCGGAGCGGTGTCGGAAGGCAACCACTGGATCGTCTTCAAGTCGTCCGACGGCAAGTGGATAGCCGCCGCCTACTCCTGGTATCGCCCCGGACAGGCCTGCAAGGATGTCAACGCCGGCAACATGGGCACTCACATCGGTGTTTCTCCGTACACCTCGTATCGACCGAAGACGGGCGAGATGATTTACATGGCCGCCAGCACCCCGGCGCGCAGCACCGATCGCACGAGCAACGAGTACACCGATTTCGTGGCCGTATTCTGGGGCTCGAACTACACGGCCAAATAGGCCCGGGCGGTTCGCTGGAGTCCATTCTGTAGATTGTCGAGATGCGGCGGGTTGGCTAGCTGGCCAGCCCGCCGCCATCTACCACCAGCGTCGTGCCAGTGACGAACGATGACTCGTCGCTGGCCAGGTAGAGGAACGCGCGGGCAATCTCTTCCGCGCTTCCCACGCGCCCGAGCGGCCTGTCGCCGGCCTCGGCAAAGAACTCCGACGTGGGCGCTCCGAGCTGCCTGGCCTCGTCGTGTAGAAGCGGCGTGTCGGTGTCGCCGGGGCAGACGCAGTTCACCCGAATGGGCCTTCGCGCTTGGCTCGAGTCGCCGGCGCCCTCAACCTGCTCTCGGCTCGAGCCATGGTCGATCGCCATCGCCCTGGCGAGCTGCACGACCGCGCCTTTCGATGCGCAGTACACCGCGGCTCTCGAGCCTCCCACGAGTCCCCAGCCCGACCCGGCGTTAACGATGCTGGCGCTGCCTGCGTCGTCGCTGCCGAGCCCATGCAGGACTTCGTGCATGACAGGAATCGCTGCGCGGCACATCAGGTAGACCGCCTTCACGTTGACGTCCATCACGCGGTCCCAATCCTGCTCGGTCGTGTTCGGCACGGTGGCGCGGTACACCACGCCGGCGATGTTGCACAGCACGTGGAGTCTTTTGAAAGAGCCCGTTGCGGAGTCGACGACCGACGCGCAGGCGCGGGCGCTGGTGAGATCGGCGTGCACCGCGATGGCCTCGCCACCAGCGGCTTGAATAGCGGCCGCCGCGGACTCGGCGCCGTCGCGGTCGATGTCCACCGCAACGACCCGGGAACCCTCACGGCCAAAGAGCTCGGCGGTGGCGCGGCCAATACCGGAGGCGGCACCGGTGACGATGGCTGTGCGGCCGCTCAGACGCCCGCTGGTGTCCAACGAATCAGCCATTACCCGTTGTCGGAAAGCACGGCCCGCATGGCCTCGATCGTCGTCTCGACGTCGGCCTCGGTGTGGGCCGCGCAGGCCACCGTGTGCAGCGCTGCGGCGGGTGTCATGTAGATACCGCGGCGCAAGAGCGCCAGCGCGAAGCGTTGGTAGCGTGGCCGATCGACGTGGGCGCAGAAGGCCCTGTAGTCGGAAATCGCCGCCTCCTCGGTGAACAGAATCTGCAGCATCGGGCCAACGCCTTGCACGATTGCCGGGGTGCCAGTCTCCGCGAACAGTGCCCGCAGGCCGGAACACAGAAAATCGGCGACGCGCTCGTTGTGTGCGAACACGGCGCCGTTGTCTCGCCGCAGCTCGTGAAGATTCGCTCGCGCCGCAAACATCCCGATGCGTGAGGCATTCTGGGTGCCGTAGTGCAGCACGCCGCCCCACTCGAGCGCGCCCATGATCTCGGCGCTGCCGGCGAAGGCGGCTACCGGCAGGCCGGCGCCGAGCCCCTTACCAAACGTGATGATGTCGGCGTCGACACCGAACCGCTCCTGGCAGCCTCCGGGCGCCACCCGGAAGCCGGTGACGGTTTCGTCGAGAATCAGCAGAATGTCCTCCGCACGCGTGAGCTCGCGCAGGCTCTTCAGATAACCCTCCGCTGGTGGGATGACCCCCATGTTGGCCATTACCCCCTCGGTGATGACGGCCGCGATCTGCCCTCGGTAGGTATCAACCGCGCGCGCCACCGCGGCGATGTCGTTCCACGGAACAACGATCGTGTCGTCGAGCGCGCCGCGCGTCAGCCCGGAGCTGTCGGCGATCTTGATCGGGTTGTTGCGGTGGCCCAGCGACGCGGGCGGGTGCGGATGGGCGTTGGCCAGGAAGTTGTCGTACCAGCCGTGGTAGTGGCCCTCGAACTTGATGAACTTCGGCTTGCCGGTATAGCCGCGCGCCAGACGGATGGCCGCCATGGTGGCTTCGGTGCCGGTGTTGGCGAAACGTACGCGCTCGGCGCCCGGGACCATGGCCTGGATGGCCTCGGCGACGTCGACCTCCACCTCCGAGGCGGCGGCGAAGTGTGTGCCGGTGCGGGCCGCCTCCTCGATTGCCGAGGTAACCGCCGGGTGGGCGTGCCCCAGCGGCAAGGCGCCGTACGACAGCATCCAATCGATGTACTCGTTGCCGTCAATGTCGACGATCCGGGCGCCCGAGCCGTGATCGATAAAGGGTGGGTAGTCGCCGTAGTTGGCCGGGCCACGAGAAGGTGAGCTGCCACCCTCGATCAGCACCTGCGAGGCGCGCTCGAAGAGGCGTCGCGATCCGTCGGTATCGAAATCGAAAGCGTTTTCTGTGTCGCGGTCTACAGGCGCAGCCGGCGCCGTCGGGGCTTGCCGCTCACTCATCGGCTCGCCAGTCCGCCGGCGATCTCGCCGCCGTCGATCGGGTAGACGTGGCCCGTCATGTAGGCGGCATCACTAGAGGCGAGGAAGGCGAAGAGCCCCGCCACTTCTTCGGGCTCGGCGTGCCGGCCGAGCGGCAGCTTGCGGTTGACTTCGGCAAGCATCTCGTCGGTGTACTCCGAGCGTTGCATGGGCGTCAGCACGTAGCCGGGCGCAACCGCGTTGACGCGGATCTGTGGGGCCAGCTCGAGCGCCATCGAGCGGGTGAGCTCGATGAGCCCGGCCTTCGCGGCGTTGTAGTCGGCGTACTGGGGATACCCCATGATCCCGTTGGTCGACGCCGTGTTGAGGATGACCTTCGTCGACGCGGGCGATGTCGATGTCGCGTGGTCCGCCGTCGCGTGCTCGGCGAGCATTTTTATCGCCCCGAGCTGCGCCACGTGAAAGGCGCCGGTCAGATTGACGCCAACCACCCGGTCCCACTCCTCGGGCGTGATGTCGAGGAAGCCGTGCCGCACGCTGATCCCGGCGTTGTTGATGAGTATGTCGAGCCCGCCCATGGCGCGGGCGGCGTCGTCGATGGCCGCCGCCACTTGTCCGCGGTCGCGGACATCGGCGATGACCGGGGGCATGAGGTCGGGACACCCGGTGCACAGCGCGGCCGCCGTGTCGGGGTCGCGGTCGAGGATCGTCACGCACGCCCCTTCCACGAGGAACCGCAGCGCGGTGGCTGCGCCGATGCCGCTGGCGCCGCCGGTTACGAGCACGCGCTTGCCTTCGAGTCCGTTCATGCGAGCCATTGTTACGTACGCAACGATGCGCGGCGAGCTGGACGGCTACCCGACGAAGATCAGAGGTCGACGCCGTGCGCCCGGGCGTAGTCGCGAAACCGCTGCTGGAGCTCATGGGCGCGGTCATGAATCTCGTTGGGCAGCAGCCGCGGGCAGTCGTAGCCGATGGTTTCGCGCAGCGCCGCCGCGTCGGCCTCGCAGAACAGCACCGACCCGTCGTCCTCGATCTGCTCGATGCCGTCGAATCGATGCGAGCTCTCGTTGATCGCGATCGCCTCCGACCGGCTCAGTCCCGGCAGCTCGCGCAAACGCACACCGGCGCGCGAGACCAGCACTGGATAGCCGCCCGGCAGTCCCGCCGGGGCCGGCACGTGCAGTCGCGTCTCCGCAACCGCATCGCCGTCATCGCGTTCGGTCAGCAGCGCTCGGGTCAGTCGTACTACCGCCGCTGCCGTGAGCCAGGCCGACGCCGGTTGCGGCGGCAGCGGACAGGGCGCGAAGAGAAGCTCGTCGACAGGTACACGGTCGGTGACATCGCGGCCGTCGAGCAGCAGACGCAGCCAGTGCGGCGGCACCTCGGGCATGGGCGCTCCGAAGGTAGCGGGCTCGAAAGCATGGTGGGCCACGAGCAGAACGTCGATTCCCGCGGCCCGATTCGGCGCCAGACCGAGGTACGGGGCGGCGAGCAGACGCAGCTTGGGGATGATCTCGTCGAGATTGCCCACGCCGCAGGTGGGCGGGACGCCAAGGCGCGTCAGCACGGGGCCAACGACGTCCGGGAACGACGCAACGACGACACTGGGCGCCACCTCACTGTCGCTGGCTCTTGCCCTCAGCTCGTCGAGCGCCCGCATCACTCGTAGTTGCACGCTCAGGTGAAGCGGCAGCCAAGCGCCGAAGCGCGCGCGCCGGAGAGCGGCGGCCGCTTTCGGCGGCAAGCGGTCGGCGAGCCACCAGGTCTGCATCGATGCTGTTGAAAGCACGATGTCGGGTCGATATCGATCGAGCAGCTCACCGAGCCTGGCAACTCCGCCGCCGTTGTCGGTGGCGGTTGATGCCGCGCCGAGATCAAGCGGCTCGTACAGAATCTCCGGGCCACGGCTTACGGCGCCGAGCCGCGCGAGATTACAGCGCGCCTCGCCGGTTTCCCGGTGTCGACTCGTAGCGACGACGCGCCGGGGAGCTCCAAGGCCCTGCTCGCGTGCCAGCAACTGCAGGCACGGCCCACCCAGGTGGCCGAGTCCAATCAGCAGAGCCGTGCCGCTCACCGCTTTTCCTTAGCGTGCGGGGACATTGCGCGCACCTCGGGGAAAGCGCGATCGAGCCCGACTAGGTGTGTTTTCTAAGTAGGTTGTTCACATCGGGGCTCACTTCTGAGATCAATGGGGTTGTTCAAAAGACTCCACGACCTCAGAAGGAGCGCCCGATGCAGCTGCATGGTAACGCCCGCACGACGCCGTATATACGCCGAGAGATGGTCCGCCGAGTCCGGGAGCGGGCGGAGCCCGTGACGGAAACGGCGGCGGCGCTCGGCGTGTCGGCTCGAACGGTTTACAAGTGGCTGGATAGATACGAGCGAGAAGGTGAGGCCGGGCTGCTCGATCGATCAAGCCGGCCGACGTGCTGTCCGCACGCAACAAGCGCTGGAGTTGTGAGGCAGATCGACAAGCTACGTCGGCGGCGACTGACGGCCTGGCAGATCAGCCGAAGGTTGGCTGTGCCGCGCTCGACCGTCTCGGCGTGGCTGAAGCGGCTCGGACTCGCCAAGCTTGATGCGCTCGAGCCCAAGCCCGAGATCGTTCGCTACGAGTACGAGCACCCCGGTGACCTACTGCACCTGGATACGAAGAAACTGGCCCGTATCCGGCGACCTGGACACCGCATCCACGGCGACCGCTCCAAGCGGGCCTACGGCGTCGGCTGGGAGAACGCCCACGTCGCTATCGACGATCACTCTCGGGTGGCGTACGTCGAAGTGCTGCCCGCCGAAGACCAACACACCTGCACAGCGTTCCTGCAGCGAGCCGTCGAGCACTTCGCTTCGATGGGAGTAGCGGTGCGCCGAGTGATGACAGACAACGGGCCTGGCTACGTCTCGAAGCGCTTCAATCGCCTATGCCATCAACTCGAGATCCGGCACATTTACACCCGGCCCTACACCCCCAGAACCAACGGCAAAGCCGAACGCTTCATCCGCACACTCAAGGAGCAGTGGGCCTACGGCACCTGCTACCAGACCTCAGCTCGACGTACTCGAGCTCTACGGCCCTGGCTCAACCACTACAATCGTCACCGTCCCCACGCCGGCATCGGCATGACACCGCCGATCGCTCGGCTCTCAGGGGTGAGTTCGTGAACAACCTACCTAGAACTCACAACTAGTTCGTCGCGGCCGGCGTGGCCGAGAGCCGCAGCCGCGCGGTGTGCAGCCGTTCCTCGTTCTGTGTTTGCCGCCAAACCATCACCAGTCCGTCACCGTCGCGGGTGAGTCGGGGGAATCCGCTCGATCTCGATGAGCCCGTGGTGGCAAGCACACCGGTCGGCCCCATTTTCGCGGAGGTCTGCGAGCCGTCGACGATTCGATAGCGGATTTCGCCCTCACCTGAGCCCACGTCGGTCATCCAGGTGACGACCCATCCCGCCCTGTCGAGCCACTCAACGTCCACCCGACCGAGGGTTGCCGATCCATCCGAGCCGCGCTCGATGAGCACCGGGTCGCTGTAGGTGGCGCCGAAGTCGTTGCTGATCGCCAGCTTGACCTCCGGCGTGCCGTCCCGCAGGCCGAACCAGGCAACCGCAACCGCGTTGGTGTCGTGCCGGGCGCTGACCGCTGGCCCATTCACCGGGCAGCCGGCAATCTGCCAGTTGTCAGGGCCCACGAGCACAGGTTCGGTCCACTGCCCGTCCTCGCCTCGTGTGACGGAGTAGATGTCGCGCACTTCCTCTTCGCTGCGGTCGCGGTAGGCGACGACGACGCGACCCGCGACGGCCACGCCTGACGTTTGACAGCAGTCGCAGATGCGAGCGTCGAGCTCGGCCTGGGCAATCTGGTTGCCGGCGGCGTCGAAGCTCGCGCCGCGGATGGTCATCGCGGTGCTGGCGCCGTCGCCACCGTCGCCGTGACCGCCGTCGCCCGCGCCATGACCGCCGGCGCTGGGCGGGCCGGTGTTGCGACCGTCGAGCCACGCGGCGGTGAAGCCACCGCCGGGCTCCGCCAGGAGCGTCACGAAGCCGTGTTCAGTTTGTGTGCCGTCGTCGTGTGGTGGCTTCGCCTCGCCCCATGTTTCGCCGCCGTCTTCCGACCGCGCCAGCATGACGTCGTAGGCGTAGGTTCCGTCGCCGCTCTTCTGCGGCCAGTGAGCCACCAGCCCGCCACCGTCCAGCGCCACGAGCGACGGGAAATCGGCCCAGTTGGCGAAGAAGCTCTCGGCCTCGACGATGGTCCGCGGCTGCGACCAGCTTGCCGGGCCCGACGTGCCCAACTTCGAGAAGCGCAAGGCGTGACCGGCCTCGCCGGAAGGCTCGAGCCAGCTCAGATAGACACCGCCGTCGGCACCCGTTGCCAGATTGGCGGATTGCGCGCCGTCGCCGGCGGGGGCGTCGACCTCGACCAACTCCAGCCGCTGTTCGGGCTCGGTCGCCGCGTCGCGTTGGGAATCGGCGGGCGATGCGCAAGCAATCGCGAGCACTGCCGCCGCCAGGCCCACCACGA
Organism: Acidobacteriota bacterium; assembly: GCA_963666215.2. Taxonomy (GTDB): domain Bacteria; phylum Acidobacteriota; class UBA890; order UBA890; family WLXD01. The sequence continues at coordinate 563,738 of CAXWPL010000005.1, read as the reverse complement.
GGGTAGGCACACTATTTCGAGCTCGGCTATTCAATTGGTTATCCATAGAGACGGATGCTCGCGAAATCCCGCTCTCGGGTCAAGTCGTGGGGCATTATCTGTTTCGCATCCTCTTCATATCTTTCGATGCCCATCTGAGGTCGTCATCACATATCACAACATACACATGGACAGCAGTACCTAGCATTATGGTCAATCTGCGTCCTCAAGTACCACGCACGTCCCCCATTGACTTCCGCTGTTCACTCCGGTTAGAAATACGCAACCGCGCTGGGAGGCGTGCCCGTATCACCCGGCTGTGAACAGACGGCCGGTTCGAGGATCAGTCAAGAACCGGGGCGAACATCTCAAAATGGCAAAGCTCAAGCTGCCAGCGTGGACTTCCGACGCCGTCATGCTCGTTGCCGCGCTGGGCGCCGCCTTCGTCATCTGGAACCTCGCCGCCGAGAACCGCGAGCTCAAGGCGCGGATCGTTGAGCTGCAGAGCGTGCCCGCCGGCGCGAATCTCGCGGTCGGCGACAGTCTTCCGGACGTCCACCTCGTTGACCTCGAGGGCAACGAGTCCAGCCTCCAGCAGCTCATCCGCGGCGGCGCCGGCGTTGCCTTCTTGACCACGAGGTGCCCGTACTGCGAGGCCACCCTCCCGGTCTGGAACGACCTCTCGCAACGGCTGGCCAGTCGAGATCTCTCCTGGGTCGCCGTGTCGCTTGACCCCGTCGATGCCACTGCCGCTTACAACGCCGGCCACGACATCCGCTTCCCTCTGTGGAGCCTCGTCGATCCCGACACCGAGGGGCCGCTTCTTGCCGTCGACACCGTGCCGCACACCATCCTCGTCTCGGCCGGCAACGTTGTCGGCGCCTGGCAGGGCCAGCTCGTAACCGGGCACCTCAGCCTCATCGAAGACGTCCTCAACACCCAGTTCAACCAGCTTGCTGTGTCCCCACCCCTGTCTCCGGGTGAAGACCCACAGTGCTGCGTCGACGTGCTCGCCGACCTGGTCGCCAGTACGACCCGCGCCATTGGACCGGGAGACTGACCCCCATTCAGACGAGAGGAGGACCTGTTCCGCAGCCCCTAGTCCTATTTGTTCCCATGTTTTCTCCGCTTACCCAGAGAGAAAGCCTCCCCGGTAACAAAACATGAGAAAACAGGCGATGAGACTGGTAGCCATCGGGATCCTAGCGGTGGCTGCCGTGATCGCATTGGGTCAGCTGCAGGATCCCGCGTACGCTGCCCGCAACTGCAAGGCCAAGTGTCGCGGTGATCTCTTCTGCATAGCTAACTGCAGGTAGATAGCCGAACATGGTCGGGAGGGCCCTGCGGCGGGTGCCGCAGGGCCCTCTTTCTTACAGGGCCAGGGCCACACGAGCAGGTCCCGATGATCGTTCGAGCTCCCAGAAGAATCGCAGCACGGGCCGTGTCGCTGCTTGCCCTCGTCTGTGGCGCCTGCGGTCCGGAGCCAGACCCCCGCGCAGGGTGGCACTTCGAGTTCGGCTCCTCGGTCGATGTTCTCGAAAGAATCAACGCCGTCGAGAGATCTAGCCGGCCGGCGTTCGCGCTGGAGACGGAGCTGATCATCGGGCATGAGGGCGCGCCCGAGACTCGCTTCGGGAGTCGGGTCAAGGTGGCCATCGATGCCGCCGGGGCGGCGTACGTGCTCGACATCGACTCACAGCTGATACGGGTGTTCGGCCCCGAGGGGGATCTGGAACGAATCATTGGTCATCCAGGTCAGGGACCGGGAGAGCTCGAAAACGCCTCCGCATTGATGCTGGTCGACGGCAGGCTTGCGGTCGCAGACGCATCTGTCGGCGGGCTCAAGGTGTTCGAGCTCAGCGGCGAATTTGTTGGCGTGGACCCGGCGGCACAATTCTTCATGGATCTCTACGCCCTGGGTGGCGAGTCCTACGCAGCGCTCGAGTACGACAGCAACTCGGCGCGGCCAGTAGCTTCGAAGTGGACGCTCGAGACGTCGGGTTCCGAACGTATCGCGACCTTCGAGCCGGTTACACCCTACGTTGTACGGGCGATGATGCCGGAGCCGCGGCTGCGAGTGGGAGGCGCCGCCATGATGTACCTCACGGGGTCGCGAGAGTACGAGGTGCTCGCTGTGAATCTCGAAAGCGGTGAGAGCTGGGCACTGCGTGTCGTGAGCGATCGTCACCGCGTGTTGGGTAACGACCGCGAACAGGCCATCGATCGACGTAAGCGAGTAGGCCGAGCGGTGGCCGACGATGCCTCCATCACAAGGTTTACCTGGCCGGAGTTCTTTCCCGCAATCGCCAACATATCGGCCGATGCGTCGGGCAGGCTCTACGTATTTCCCTTTGCGATCGACGTCGACGATGGCTTTCCGGTGGACGTGTACTCGAGCTCAGCGGACCTACTCTTCAGCGGCATGGCCCCGGTGCAAGGCTGGGATCTCGTGGCCGGCGACGCGGTGTACCGGGTGGAGGAAGACAACGAGACCGCTGAGCTGCGGATGGTGCGATACCGCTTCCAAGCCCTATCGCCCGTCGAAGTCGTCGAGAATTAGTCGATGATGTTGTGGAGCCGCACCCGTGAGGTGATCTGGAATCGCGTATGCGGGTCGCCGATGACCTGAGTGGTATCGGTGTCGAGCAGGTTGAACTGCAGCGCGATGGTGCGGATCTGACCCCGTTGGGCGGCCGATAGGGGGCTACCACCGGCGGTGATCTCGACGTTCGCCTCATCAAAGAAGACGAACGGGGTGCTGTTGACAATATCCGTTGCCAGCAGCTGCTTGCCGATCTCGTTGGTCCAGCTCGTGCCGTCCCAGCAGTCGACGGCGCGCACCAGGAGGCCCGCGGCGACGGAGTAGGTGATGCGCTCAACGCCGCCGTTGGGGGCGTTCTCGAAGGTGGCGTCGCAGGGGGCGGTCGGGCTGCCGTCGTCGATGTCGCTGGCGATCTGTAGGCTTGTCGCGCTCGCTTGCAGGATCACCTCGGGAACGTTCTGGATGTCGTAGCCGGCGAGCCGTATCTCTTCCACCGTGCGGTCCATGGCGACGCGCGCCATCTGCCGTATCGTCAGCTGGTTGACCTCCCTGGCGTAGGTGGCCTGGCTCTGGAAGAGAACCGAGAAGAGCGCGGTGCTCACCAGGCCGGTAACCGCCAGTACAACAATCAGCTCCACCAGCGAGAAACCGTTCTTCGAGCGCAGGGAGCGCAGGGAGCGCGTGGTGTTGTTGGAGCAGTGGCCGATTGTCACGGCTGCGCCACCTTCATCGTCAGCGTGGCTCCCTTGGCGTTGCCCACAAGAGCCAGGAGGCTGGCGGCGCGCACTCGGATGACCTTGCTCGTGCCGAGGTCGGTGACCGACCAGCGGCGGCTGTAGTCGGCCTGCAGGTCGCCGTCGACGTCGGGGCCATCGTTGTAGCCGCCCACGTCGGAGGCCAGTGAGCCGCCGGCGACGACGTTGTCATAGGGCTCGGTGCTGAGCTCCTCGAGCTTCTCGGCCGCCAGAGTGGTGGCCAGTGTCAGATCTTGTGAGCCCTGATTGGTGGACACGCCGACCACGAGGAGGCTCGAGATCCCCATCATCACCACCGACGTGAGGAGCATCGCGAGCACCACCTCCACGAGAGAGAAGCCGAGCGCGGTGGTCCCAAACGGCGACGCGAATTGTGAGCGGCCGCTCTCGGTGTCTCGCGCGACGCCATCATGATCGAGTCGGCCGGTCATCACTCGCGCTCGTGGTACCAGTTCGACAGGCCGGACAGCTGCGGTGCGGCGTCGAAACGGACGTCGGGCATGCCGGGCGGCAGATTCTCGGCGAGCACGGGCACGTGGTAGAAGCTCGGGTTGTTGGCGCCCATGTCGACGAAGTCGGAGACCACGGCACCGCCAACGGTGACGTTCTTGGCGATCTCGACGCGGTCGTTGGCGTAGATCGCGGCGATGACCCGTTGATGCGGTCGGCCGTCGTGGTCCGGCAGTATGACCGTGTTGGCGATCAAGCCGAGGTTGTCGCCCGGATTGCCGAGCGCGTCGACAACGTAGCTGCCATGCGGAAAGATGTCGGCCGCGATGTTGACCGTGCCGGTGGAGTACAGGGTGCCCGTGCCGCGGTAGGCGATGGTTTCCGGGCCGGATCCGATGGAGAGGTCTCCGTCCACGCGCACAATACCGCTGATCCAGAGCTCCTCGGCCACCGGGTCCCAGCCAATGTAGTTGCCGTCGGCGTCGGCGTACTTGAACGCCGGAGTGTCGGCGTCGATCGACGTGATCGCCAGCGTCATCGCCTCGCTGTCGAGGTAGGCGCGGTGGTCCCTATAGGCGGGTGGCGAGCTCGGCTCCGAGCCGCCTTTCTTGCGCTTCTTCGTGGAGGTTTCCCGAGTGGTTTCCGAAGTCGTCGGTGACGCGGAGCCCGGGCAGCCGCCGCCTCCGTCGCCAGAGCCGGGATAGAAGCCGGTCGAGAGGCCGGGAAAGAAGGCGCTCGGCTGATCGTATGGACCCTGCGCGTCGACGTGCACGCCGGTGGCGTCGTCGTTCAGCGACCCGTTGATGTAGATGCCGTCGAGCGTCTCCTTGTACCGATCACCGAGGGTATTCGCTTGCCCGAGGTTGGCCGAGCCGTCAACCGTGACGTCGCCGAACTCGTATCGCAGACTGGCGTTCAGCGTCATGACGGTCTCGCCGCCAACATCAACGAGGGGGGGGCGTGGAAGCTTGCTGGCGTAGGTATCGAGCTCGTTCGGATCGGCCGCGTTCCGGTAGTCGTTGAAGACGCCGCCGGAGCCGCTGAAGGCGAAGTCCGTCGGCATCCCTGCGTCGCCGATCATGTGCACCGCGCCGTGGATACGGCTGTTGCCGCTGATGGGTCTGCCCAGCTCGCCGCCGCCGGCGAACACCGCGTTGTCCCAGGGCGACCGGCCGCCGCCACGAGCGAGCTCCAGGTCGGCGCGCACCGTTTGCACGGTGGTGGTGTGGGTGCCCGATCTACCGGTCGACCGAACCCGAACGGCGAACGTGCCCGCCGCCACCGGAGTGGGGGGCAGCATGATCTCGTGGGCGTACGTTCCGTCGTGCAGCGAGAGCGGATTGCCGAATGCCGTGTACCCCGGCACCACGTTGCCCGAGCTGTCGAGGTTCGCGACCACGGTGTGGGAGTTGATGTCGAAGCTGCCGGGAAACGGTTGCTTGAGGGTCGGCTTACCGGCGCATGGGATGTTGAAGAGCGCACCGATCCAGTCGGGATCCGCGGCGAAGTCGACGATCGACTCCTGCAGGCCCGACTCGGCCTGGTAGAGCGCCGCCTTGCCGTCGCGGAAGCTCTCGGAGATCTGCAGATCGGTGAGGCTGGTATTCACGAGATGCGTGCCCAGCACAACGAGGATCGTCGTGACGATCAAGGAAATCAGCAGAGCCGCTCCGCGCTCGTTGTCGGGTTGATCGAGCATGCTCTCTCCGTGGGCTGAGTCGGATCGCCTCGTCAGGCGCTCAAGGGCCTCCACGGAGATGTTCGCGCATCCGCGTGCGTGCCCAAACACAAAACTGAGCAGGCCACGGAACGCGGGTTGGATGACATCGCCGACAGCGGACAACTCGGGCCACCCAGCGCCCGGCCTCGGCAGCGCCGGCCAGATCGCTGCCCTGCGCGGCCGTGGCGGCGCCATCCGGCTGTACTCAACGGTCGCTAGCGGTGAGCTCCAGAGAGGTGTGTGCGCGAAACTCGCTCCTGGGACCCGAGCCATCGGTGTTGTCATGCCGATGGGCCGGGGGGGGGGGGGGGGCGGGGCGACGGGCGGCGGGCACCCTTCTGCGGCGACTGACGCTTGAAGCTTGGGTGAACAACCTACCTAGAAAAGACAGCTAGCGCGCTCGAAACGCCGGTCTAGCGGTAGTACTCGTAGTAGTCCGCGCCCAGATGGGTGATCTGATCCTCGCCGGCGATGTAGCGCAGCGTGTTCTTGAGCTTCATCTGCTGGATGAACAGATCGTGTTCCGGATACAGCTCCGGCAGCGTCATCGGGCTCTTGAAATAGAACGACAGCCACTCCTGGATTCCCGTGAAGCCGGCGCGCTTGGCCAGGTCGAGGAAGAGCGCCAGGTCGAGGACGATGGGGGCCGCCAGGATGGAGTCGCGGCAAAGGAAGTCGATCTTGACCTGCATCTTGTAGCCGAGCCAGCCGAAGATATCGATGTTGTCCCAGCCCTCCTTGTTGTCGCCGCGCGGAGGGTAGTAGTTGATTCGGACCTTGTGGTAGAAGTCGCCGTAGAGGTCGGGGTAGAGATCGGGCTGCAGGATCTCCTCCAGAACCGAGAGCTTGCTCGCTTCTTTGGTCTTGAAGGAGCCCGGGTCGTCGAGAACCTCGCCATCGCGGTTGCCGAGGATGTTGGTGGAAAACCAGCCGTCGAGGCCCAGCATTCTGGCCTTCAGCCCGGGCGCCAGGATGGTCTTCATGAGCGTCTGGCCTGTCTTGAAGTCCTTGCCGACGAGAGGCGTTTGGGTTTCGCGCGCGAGCTCGCTGAAGGCCGGGATGTCGACGGTGAGGTTGGGGGCGCCGTTGGCGTAGGGGATGCCCATCTTCGCGGCGGCGTAGGCGTAGACCATGCTCGGGGCGATGCCCGGGTCGTTGGCCTTCATGCCCGCTTCAAAAGTCTCCAGGCTTTCATGCACCGGGGTCTTCTCTAAAAACACCTCGGTGCTGCCGCACCACACCATCACCAGGCGGGCGACGTTGTTGTCGGCCTTGAACCTCTCGATGTCCTCCATGACCTGCTGGGCGTAGTCCCACTTGGTGCCGCCCGTTTTCACATGCGGGCCGTCGAGCTTCTTGACGTAGTCGCGGTCGAACACGCCCTTCATCGGGCGTATGTCTGCGAGCTCGTCTTTGATGTCGTCGAGCACGTCGCGGCCGAGGGCGCCGGCGGTGAGGGCGGCCTGGTAGGCGTCGTCTTCGAAGATGTCCCAGCCGCCGAACACAATGTCGTCGAGCCCGGCGAGCGGCACGAGCTCGCTGATCTTGGGCACGCGGGCGTCGGTGCGCTTGCCGAGGCGGACGGTGCCCATCTGGGTGAGCGAGCCGAAGGGCTTGTGGAAGCCGCGGCGCACCGACAGCACGCCGGCGATGAACGTCGTGCCGACGGCGCCCATACCGGGTGTGAGCACGCCGAGACGTCCCTCGGCGGGGGCGACCGTGACCTTGGGGGCGTCTTCCATCTCAGTCCTCGGGGGTTCAGTTCAGAACTCTGCCAGGGGCCGGCTCGGAGCCCGCTAGGGCCGATCCGGAGCCTGGTAAGAGTACGGCAGAGAGAACCACTCCGCGACCGCGTTTCGGCGCCGTGGGCCGGGGTTGAACGGTCCGAGCGTGCCCCGCTGACCACTCCTGGCCACGGCAGGCTCAATATCGAGGTCGGATCGAAGAAGCCGTCGCCGATGTGGCTTTGGTGGACCATGATCAACGATGTTCAATTGTGACCACAGAAATCTTTCTTGCGCGGTACACCTATGAATCGTCATCGCCGACGATACCGTGGGTACGGTTGTCGAGAAGAGTGCCGTCGTGTGGCCGGATGGCGGACCTATCCTGTGGCCCGGGGACTCTGGGGGGCCACTTGCGGTCACTTCCTGGCGCGAGGAGCCGATGGGCGAGGTACACATCGACTACACGCCGAAGTACGTTCCCCAGGGCAAGGGAAAGCAATGACGATGCGGGCAAGCGTGATTCGGCTGACAGCCTTGCTGCTGGTGGCCGTGGTCGCCGGCTGTGGTGGCGCGGCGACGGCAGCCGTGCCGGCCGAGCTGCTGGGCACCTGGAAGACCGATGCGCCGAGCCACGCGCACGCCTTCCTGCGCATCGACGCCACCGAGATCGTTTTCGGAACCAGCGAGCCGCAGCCCGACCGCCACACCATCGTGGGCGTCGACAGCGAGCCGGAACCGAGCGGCACCCTGTACACGATCATGTATCGCGTCGACGACAAGGTGGCGCAGCTGGCGGTGAGCTACGAACAGGTCGACGGCCCCGCCCTCCGTTTGCGCAACCGACCGGGATTCTCCTGGCGCCGCCAGCGGCCGAGCTAGGCGCACTTTTCGGAGCAAGAGCTCGATGAATCGAGACGAACAGACACAGCGACCGACCGCCAGCACGCGTGGCAGGCTCGGGTGGAGCTCCGTCCGAGACAGCGGAGCGGGTTTCTCGCTGATCGAGTGCATCGTCGTGCTCGCTCTCGGGGCGACGATCTCGGCGATCGCCGTGCCCCGTTTCATGGATCAGCGCGAGAACACGCGGATTGCCGCTGCGATTACCGAGGTCAGCGCGATGAGCCTCGATCTGCAGGCCTTCAAGGAGGTTAACGGGCGCTACCCGCTCACCCTGAGCGAAGCGGGTCTGGGAGGTGCGGTCGACCCCTGGGGCTTTGCCTACGGCTATCTGAAGATCGAGGGGGTCAGCGGCAACGGCGGGGTGAAGAAGGACCAGTTCCTCGTGCCACTGAACACCGACTACGACCTCTACAGCGTGGGCGCCGACGGCGCCACGCACATCCGAATGACCAACGCCAGCTCGCAAGACGACGTCGTGCGCGCCCTCAACGGGTCGTTCGTTGGCCTCAGCGCTGAATTCTAGCGATAGCCATGCGGTACACGGGCCAGCGCTTCCTCGCCAGCCGGCTGGGCCGGCGCATGGTGGTCGTATTTGTCGCTTGCGCGGCGTTGCCGGTGACGGGGCTGGCGGCGGTGTCGTACTGGAACACGCGGTCGAACCTGCGCGAGCAGAGCCACGATCGCCTGCAGCAGGCCACCAAGGCGTTCGGCATGTCGATGCTCGAGCGCCTCCTGTTCGCGCAGAGTGAGCTCGAGATGCTGAGCCGGCGGCTCGACGCGGGCGGTGACCTGTCGATCGTGCACGAGTCGATGGGGCGGTTCGCTGGTGTTGTACGCGTTGTCGACGCCGAGGTTGTCGCCGGGTTCGGCGTGCCGTTCGACCCCCCTCGGCTCGGCGCCGAGGAGCTCGAGCGCCTGGCCTCCGGTGGAGCCGTGGCGAGCTTTCCGCCGGGAGAGGCGGGTCGGACGCTGGCGGTTGTCTGGGTTAGCGCCGCGAGCGGCGGGTTGATTGCCGGGGCGCTCGAGCCCGAGTACGGCTGGGGTGAGGCGTTGCTCACCGGGCTCCCGCGCGGCGCGGAGCTGGTTGTCCTCACGCGAGACGATCGTGTCCTGGGCACCAGCCTCGATTCAGCCGCGACGAGCCAATTACTCGAGACGGTTCGTTCGCAGCGCAGCTCGACGCGCAAGTTCGAGGTCAATATTGGTGAGCGCGGGTATTTCGGTGGGCGCTGGGAGCTGCCGTTGACCTATGGCTTCGGTCATCCCGGGCTGGCGCTGGTGGCGCTCGAGGATCTCGCCACCTCGTTCAACGCTATGGCCGGTCGCATCAACAGCCAGTTCGAACACCTCGCGACGATGTCGAGCATCGAGCGTGGAATCCTCTCCTCGCTCGAGCTGGAGCAGGTGATCGATACGACGATTTCGATGCTCGAAAGGGTCAACCAGGGCACCCGGGTCGCGGTGACGCTGATCGAGCCTGATAGGTCGACCCTGCGGCTCTACAGTCGCGGGCGGCAAGTCGTGTCGTTGCCCTGCGGGGCGCTCCTGGAGGTTGGTGGTGCCGCCGATGCCTCCATACGCTACGACGTGGGCGATGCGTGGCCGCTGCACGCTGAGTGGCTACGTGGGCAGGGGGCCCACCGCTGCCTGGAGCTTCCGCTCACCATCGACGGGCAGCCGTCGGGCGCCCTCGTCATCGGACTCCCCGGCGGTTTCCTCGATGCCGATGAACGTGCATAGCTCGGGCAGATTGCTTCGCAGCTCGCGGTGGCGATTTCCAACACGCGACTCATGGATGCGCTGGACGGCATGAAGCAGGGTGCCCTGCTGGCGCTCGCCCGTGCTGTCGACGCCAAGTCCACCTGGACGCAAGGCCACTCCGAGCGCGTCACCTCTCTCGCCGTGCGGCTCGGAAAGGAGCTCGGCGTGGGGGCGACCGACCTCGAGCTGCTCAATCGCGGCGGACTGGTTCACGACATCGGCAAGATCGGTGTTCCGGGCGTGATTCTCGACAAGCCCGGTAAGCTCAGCGCGGCGGAGTACGACCTGATGAAGGAGCACCCGACGATCGGGGCGCGGATCCTCGAGCCCATCGCAGCCTACGCCGATGTTCTGCCGATCGTGCTGCAACACCACGAGCGTCTCGACGGGCGCGGCTACCCAAACGGGATCGGCGGCGACGATCTCGACCCGAACGCGCGCATCACCGCGGTCGCCGACGTCTTCGACGCCTGCAGCTCCGATCGGCCCTACCGCGCGGGCATGCCGTTGGAGAAGGTCATGGCGATCATTCGTGAGGGCTCCGGATCGCACTTCGACCCGGGCGTTGTGGATGCTCTGGAGAGCGTTTGGGCCGACGACGCGGAGTTTCATCTCCGCGCTCAGGCTGCCTGAGGCCAGCGTCGGTTCCACGCGTTCGCGATGCGCGGAGATCGTCTCAGGTCGAGCTTGGCCGCCGGCAGCTGTCCTCGGGCTCAGCCGTTGTCCGCGATCAGCAGGGCCTGGTACACGCGTGCGCGATCGGGCTTGTCCCAGGCCTCGTAGAGGGCGACTACGCGTTGCAGCACGCGTTGCGTGCGCACCGCATCGTCGCCCAGTGTTTGTGTGCGCGCAACGCGCAGCGCCTCCCGGAGGTGCTCTTCGGCGCTCGCGTGATCGCCCACATAGGTCAGCATGCGGCCAAGCGCGGTGCGGGCGTCGACGACGTCGGGGTGGTCGTCGTCGTAGAGCCGGAGCCGGAGCGCGAGTGCGCGGCGGTAGAAGCCGCTCGCAGCGTCGTAGTTGCCGCGCTCGTCGAGCACATGCCCGACGTTCTGCAGGCTCGTAGCGACGTCGGCATGCTCCGGTCCGAGCACGCGCTCGCGAATCTCGAGCGCCGAGCGCAGCAGCACCTCGGCCTCGTCGTAGCGCCCGAGCCGCATGTATGCCGTACCGATGAGGTTCTTCAAGGAGCTCTCGACGTCGGGCTGGTCGGCGAACGATACCTCGATCTTCGGCACCGCCGATTCGAGCGCCTGCTGGACGCTGACATCGCGCCCCAGGCCGTCGGCAGGGTCGAAGGAAAGCAGCGTCTGCTGCATGAACTCGTTAATGGCCCGCGCCTTGGCGGCCTCGAGGTCCGAGCGGTCGCGCTCACGCGCGACGCGTGCGGCCTGCACTGCCGTGGTGGCGGGGAAGCCCACGAGCAGCAAGCCGAAGGCCAGCGCGGCTGCCACGCCCCAGGCATGCCTGCGCACGAACTTCCTCACCCGATAGGCGGCGCCCGGAGGGCCCGCCACGACCGGCTGGTGTTCGAGGTGACGGCCGATGTCGTCGGCGAGCTCCGAGGTCGACCCGTAGCGCCGCGTGCGGTCTTTGGCCAGCGCCTTGAGGACGATCCAGTCGAGGTCGCCGCGCAGCTGCTTGCGGAGGGCTGTGCGTTCGATCTGGCGGGCGCGGGCGACCGCCGCGCCACGTTCGGCGTTGAGCCTGGAGAGACGACTGCTCGGCGTCAGCGGATCGTCGTCGCGGATCGCACGTCGGACCTCTTCCCAGGTCGAGGTCCCGAGTCCACCGTCGAAGTACGGCAGTGTGCCCGATAGAAGCTCATACAGAATCACGCCGAGGGCGTACACGTCGGACCGGGTGTCGATGTCGCGCTCGGCGAGACCGGCCTGCTCGGGGCTCATGTACAGGGGCGTCCCGATGGCCTCGTTGGCTCGAGTCAGCGCCGTCACGTCGGCGCTGGATTCGCCCATGGCCTTGGCGATTCCGAAGTCGATGACCTTGGGTGCCGGGGTGCCGTTGTCTTGCCCTACCAGAATGTTCGAGGGCTTGAGATCGCGATGGATCACCCCTTTCTGGTGCGCGTGCTGGACGGCATGGCAAACGTCAACAAACAGCTGCAGGCGGGCCCGGATGCCCAGGCGGTGGCGGTCGCAGAACACCGTGATGGGGTCGCCGGCGGTGTGCTCCATGGCGAAGTACGGGCGGCCTTCGGCCGTAGCCCCGGCGTCGAAGACCTTGGCGATGTACGGGTGGTTCATCAACGCCAGCGTCTGACGCTCGGCTTCGAATCGGGCAACGACCTCGCGCGTGTCCTTGCCCAGCGTGATGACCTTCAGGGCAACTCGGCGCTCGACGGGCTCGTGTTGCTGGGCCAGATAGACGCTGCCCATGCCGCCCTGCCCGAGCCTGTCGATGATGGAGTACGGACCGATGCGAGCGGGGAGATCCGGGTCGACCTCGCTTGGCGCAGGCGCGTGCGCCAGCGTCTCGGCCAGGCCGGCTGGCAGCGTGGCGCCGGGCTCGGCAGAGTCGCTACTTTCGGTCAAGGGGAGGTCTCCTGAGTGGAAGGTCCTGGAACTTCTACAACGCTCCGGCGATGTTTCCAAGGCGCGCTGGCCCGCCGCGCGGCTGTTGAAGGCGCCGCGACGGCTGCGTGAACGGTCCAGAGAGCGCAGTGGTGGTTGCGGGCCCGTTGCCGAATCGTCATGACTGAGCGCTCGCTACGACATAGACTCTTCCACGCCATCGGGGGGTGGAGCTCAGAGCGGGGGTGATCGTGGCGGTAGAACAGGCGAAGACGTCGGCGGCGGTGTTGCCCGAGGTTCTGCCCGAAAAGCGGGGGAGCGGCCTGGCCGACGGCCTGTCGATCGTCTGGCGGCACGCCAAAGATCTGATCAAGCGACCCTTCTATCAGCTGTACGAGCGTCGCTTGCAGGCAGACGTTGGCGAGTGGGACTTGCCCAAGCACATCGGCATCATCATGGACGGGAACCGTCGCTTCGCGCGCAGCGCCGGACGTCGTCGCGTGCTGTACGGCCACACGATGGGGGCCGAGAAGCTGCGCGAGATGCTGACCTGGTGCTACGAAATCGGTATTCCTGTGGTCACGGTATGGAGCTTTTCGCTGGAGAATTTCCAGCGCTCTACCGCCGAGGTCGAGGATCTTCTGAAGCTCTTCGAGGATCGCACGATCGAGCTCGGCTCGCATCGCGACGTGCACGACAACCGCGTCAAGGTGCGCTACATCGGCCGCGTCGACCTGCTGCCCGAGAGCCTGCAGGAGGCGATTCGCGCCACCGAAGCGGCGACGAGCCACTACGACGCCTTCGAGCTCAATATCGCCATGGCGTACGGCGGCCGCCAGGAGATCACCCAGGCGTTCCGGCGCTACCTGCGCGATCGCGCTTCCGAGGGCAAATCAATCGAGGAGCTGGTCGACAGCTTCGAAGACAGCTCGATTGAGCCCTATCTCTACACTCATGGCCAGCCCGAGCCCGACCTGATCCTACGCACTTCCGGGGAAGTCCGGATGTCGGGATTCCTGCTGTGGCAGAGCGCCTACTCGGAGTTCTACTTCTCCGACACCAACTGGCCGGCCTTCCGCAAGATCGACCTGCTGCGCGCGCTACGTACCTACAATCAGCGCCAGCGCCGCCTGGGACGCTAGCGGTTCAGTACCGTCCCCCCGGTCTTCTAGTCGCTCTTGGCAGAAATCCTGTACAGGTGCGTGCGGCCGCGCAGGTAGAGCTCGCCGTCCACGATTACGGGCGATGCGTCGAAGCCGTCGTCGAGCGTGTTGGTGGCCAACACCTTGAGCTCGGCGCCGCGCTCGATGACGGTGATGTTGCCTTCGCGGTCGGCGATGTAGATGCGACCGGCCGCAGCGGTGGGTGAGGCGTACACGTTCTGGATGCCGGGCACGCGGACGGGGCCGTAGAGGAGGTCGCCGCTCTTGGCATCCAACGCCGTCAGCACGCCGCTATTGCTCTTCAAGAAGTAGAGCTCGTCGTCGTAGAGCAGCGGCGACGGCACGTAGGGTGTGTCACGGTCGTGCCGCCAGGCGATCGCCGAGCCGGCCGCGATGTCGCCGGCAGCGTCGGCCAGCCGCACGGCCATCAGGGCGTTGCCGCGGAAGCCGGAGGTGAGAAACACCATGCCGTTGCCGGCCACGGGCGAGGGGATGGGGTTCAGCGTCAGGCCGGGGCCGTGCCACAGCAGCTTGCCGGTCTCGAGGTCGTAGCTGCGCACCGCCCCGGTGGCTCCCGTAACAACCTGGTGGCCGCCGTTGCGAGGGTTGGGGACGATCAGCGGCGTGCTCCACGACGTGATCTCGTCGCGTGGCTGTCGCCACACCTCATCGCCCGTTGCGGCGTCGAGAGCGACGATGAAGGAGTCGCCCTTGTGGTCCCAGGGGACCACGACCTTGCCGTCGGCCAGGGCCGGTGAGGCGCCCTCGCCGAAGCCGAGACGAATCGACATGTCGCCGAGGTCGCGTTCCCACAGCGGCTCGCCGTCGAGATTGTAGGTGAAGAGGCCGCGCGATCCGAAGAACGCGTAGAGGCGCTCGCCGTCGGTGACGGCCGAGGTCGACGCCCAGGTTCCCGTGGGGTGTTTGCTCTCGTGCGGCATCTCCTCACGGGCTACTTGCTGCCAAGCCACCTCGCCGCTCATGCGGTCGATCGCTGAAACGGTGAAGCGGTGCGCGCGGTCCGGCGCGTCGTTGCGCCCTCCGTGCCCCGTAGGAGCGACAGCGGCGGCGGCTTGCGCCGACGCGGCGGCCGGAACCGCCGACAGCACGTAGAGATGATCGCCCCAGACGATCGGCGTGGCCGATCCGGTGCCGGGAATCGCGATCTTCCAGGCCACGTTGTCGCTCTCGGAGAACTCAACAGGCGGGTCGCCGTGAGGCGCCACGCCGTTGCCGCCCGGACCACGCCACTGTGGCCAATTGTGGGCGGACTCCGACGAGTCGATCTGGGTGGCCTCGGTGGCGGCGGCAGCCATGACGGCGGTTTCGTGGGCCGAGCTCGCGGCGCGGGTGCCATTCACTGACAGGGCGAGGCCGAGAGCCGCGGCGACAAGCAACGCGGCAACAGCAAACGGGGTCTTCTTCATGGTGTACAGGCTCGAAGGTTCTGGGCGCTTCGGGTGCGCGCTCGGCCCGTCCGGCCAACCGCGCTGAATGCGGTGCTGCGACTCTCGCTACTCTAGCACCGGCTCGCGCGCCTTCTCGGGCGCGTTCCGCATGGCCGTTAGCCCTGGGTGCGAGTGGCGCCACACCCAGCCAATTTGGGCCAAGTTCGCGATCGTGAACGCGATCATCGCCATGTAGGCCCCTGGAGCACCGTCCCAGCTCGCGCCAACGAACAGCAGGCCGCCGCAAGTCGCGAGGTAGATGACCATCGACTCGGTGATGCGACGGGTCTGGCGCGAATGCACCAGGTAGCCGACGAAGTAGTTCTGCGCTACACCAACGACCGGCATCAATGCTCCGAAAGCCAGGGCGGTGGTGGCGAACGCGGCCAGTCGAGGCTCGAGTCCAGACAGCCGCTCGAACCAGATACGCCCCAGTGGCGAGGCAATGACGGCAAGCGTGATCGCGAACGTGCAGCCCGAGAGGATCAGCGCGAAACGGCGCAGCGGCTCGTGGCCGTTGGGTCGCTCGAGCATCGCCACCACCACTTCCTTGTAGGCCACCGCCGAGCTGCGAAGCAGGAACACCAAACCGAAGACGATCGGCCAGATTGCCAGCGACTCCATTGTCATCGGCATGCGGCTCATCGCGGCGGCACCGACCGGTGGCGCCAGCAGCCCGATCAACGAGGTGAGCGCGAGCGGCACATAGAAGCGCGCGAAAGCGCGTCCGCCCAGGGCGCGCTCGTCGTCTCCGGTCGTGGCCAGCGAATCGAGGCGCGGCCGCGTGCGGATATGAATGAAAAACGCCTCGGAGAGGACGCCGACGATGATGACCGATGTACCGGCAACGACGCCGGCAATTCCCAGTCGGGTCAAGATTTCGCGTTGTCCCAAGATCAGCAGAATTACCGCGAGCTGCGAGAGCAGCCGCACCAGAGTTCCGGCGCCGATAGTACGCGTTTGTCCAAGGCGGATGAGTACCCCTTGGTTGAACCGCCGGTAGGCAATTGCCCAAGTCCAGGGCACCACAACAACAAGCGCCCAGCGCGCCGGACCAATAATGGCTTCCGGTGCTCCGATGACTTCCCGAGCGATCCAGTGGTAGGCCGGCGTGAGCGTCAGCAGCAGGTGCAGCACCGTCAAGATGGCGGCCAGCCGATTGGCGTAGCCGAGGAGCCGCGAGTACGAGGTGCGTGTGCGCGCCAGCGCTGTCGACGCCGCCAGCAGCATGATCACCGGGGACTCGATGATCATCATGAGCGGGAAAACGAGGCCGCCGAACGCCGCCAGCTGCACGGTGGGGTCGGCGAGGCGCGCCATCATGGCGCTGACGAGTGGCACCTCGAGAGCCATCAGCAGCCAGCTGGCAGATAGCGGCCACCAGATCTCGACAACATCGCCGAGGGTGGCATCGCGCGCGCCTGCGTGTTCAGTAGTCGGAGACACTCGAGCTGCCGCTGAACATACGTAAACAACCCTATGAAACTGGCCAGGCTCCACTGAGCTGGCCAAGCTCCGCCCACGGACGAGCCACAAGCCGCGCTGCCGACGATCGAAGTCGAAGCCTTGGCAGAACAGAACGGTACCAATCAGGAAGGAGTTGCGCTCGCCGCTGAGAGACTCCGTTTCTATCCCGTTCGACAAGGCTTCTCACCCGCTCTCCAAGCGCTCAACAGGGCGTGGTGTACGATCGACCCACCATGAGCTCGCTGTCATCCGCCTCCGCCTCCAGGGCGACAGCGCGCCTCAACGCCTCGCAGCTGCGCGCCGCCACCTACGGCCTGGGCTCCGGGGGTGATGTGCGCCGCGTCGACCCTCTGCTGATACTCGCGGGCGCCGGTACCGGCAAGACGCTGACCCTTGCGCATCGCGCCGCCGAGCTGGCGCGCTACGGCCTCGATCCGCGTCGGTTGCTGCTGCTGACGTTCACCCGCCGGGCGGCGCGAGAGATGGGCCGTCGCGCCAGTCGGATCCTGGCGCTGAGTGGCGTTGCCGGCTCTGGCGGGCCAAGCTCGACCGCCTCCGCGGGCCAGCGTCTCGGGAGCGTGGTGCGTACCGGCAGCGTGCCCGCCGACGCCTACCTGCCGTGGTCGGGCACGTTCCATTCGGTGGGCGCTCGCTTGCTGCGACACTTCGGCGGCGCCATCGGCTTGGTGCCCACCTTCACCGTGCTCGATCGCGGTGATGCCGAGGATCTGATGGATCTCGAGCGCCAGCGCCTCGGGCTCGCCAATCAACGTCGCCGGGTGCCGCGTAAGGGGACCTGTCTGTCGATCTATTCGCGCTGCGTCAACGCGCGGCTGTCGCTCGATGCCTGTCTGGATGAGGCTTATCCCTGGTGCGCCGACCACGAGCCGGCACTGCGCCGGCTGTTCCGTGCCTACGTCGAGGCCAAGCAGCGACGCTGCGTGCTCGACTACGACGACCTGCTTCTTTACTGGGCGCACTTGATGGAACAGCCGGCGGCCGTGGCGCGAATTGCGGACCTTTTCGATCACGTTCTCGTGGACGAGTACCAGGACACCAACGCTCTGCAGGCCGAGATCCTCATGGCGCTGCGGCCGCGTCGCGACGGCATCACGGTGGTCGGCGACGACGCTCAGGCGATCTATTCATTCCGCGGCTCGAGCGTTCGCAACATCCTGACGTTTGCCGAACGCTTCGATCCAGCGGCCGCTGTGGTGAAGCTGGAGGACAACTACCGGTCGGTGCAGCCGATTCTCGATGCCGCCAACGCGGTATCACGGCAGGCGACCGAGGGCATCGTCAAGGAGCTGCGGTCGCACTCGCGCTTGCACTCGCACTCGGAAGACCCGGCCACGGCCACGGCGTCGGCCCTACCGCGCCTCGTCGAGGTGGAGGACGATGCCGCACAGGCGGCCTACGTTGCCGATCGTGTTCTGGCAGCGCGAGAGTCGGGCGTGGATCTACGCCGCCAGGCGGTGCTGTTCCGCACCGCGCACCACAGCGATGTGCTCGAGCTCGAGCTCACGCGACTGAATATCCCGTTCGTGAAGTACGGTGGGCTGCGGTTCCTCGAGGCGGCGCACGTCAAGGACCTGCTGTGCCTGCTTCGTTGGCTAGAGAACCCGCTCGATGGCCTGGCCTCGTTCCGCGCGCTGCAGCTGCTGCCCGAGGTAGGGCCGCGTGGAGCCCGGCGCGTGCAGCAACAGATTGAGCAGATGGGAGGGCTGGGCGCGATCGGGTCGGGTTCAACGGGGGGCGCCGCATCGAGCGCTCCGGGGGGACCCGTGGTCGAGCACCCGCTCGCTCGCTGGCCCGAGTTTGCCGCCCTGCTGACCGATCTCGCCGTCGCTCAGGATGCCGCCTGGCCCGACGACGTGCGGCGGCTTCGTGGCTGGTACGAGGAACAGCTCGAGCGCCTGTTTCCGGCCGAGCAGGCGGTTCTACGCGCCGGCGACCTGGAGCAAATCGAACGTGTTGCCGCCGGCTACTCGACCCGCGCGCGGTTTCTCGCCGAGCTGACGCTCGATCCTCCGGGAGCCACCGGCGACTGGGCCGCCGACACGCACCTCGACGAGGACTATTTGATTCTGTCGACGATTCATTCGGCCAAGGGCCAGGAGTGGCACAGCGTCCACGTGCTCAACGTGGTGGACGGCTGCATTCCCTCCGACATGGCCGTCGCCAACGCCTCACAGGTGGAGGAGGAGCGCCGGCTGCTCTACGTAGCCATGACACGCGCCCGCAACGAGCTGCATCTGATTCAGCCGCTGCGTTTCTACGTGACCGAGCAGCGCCCGCTTGGCGACCGGCATCTATATGCGCCGCGCTCGCGGTTTCTGGGGGATCCTGTGACGCAGTGCTTCGACCTGGTTTCGCGCCGCGCGCCGGCGCCCGCGAGATCGCCGGTTGTGGGTGCTGCGCCGTCTGTTGCGGAGGTCGCCGCACCTTCTCAGGTTGTAGACGTCGCCTCCAAAATTCGAGAAATGTGGTAGCTTCGCCGCGCCCGCCAACCGAGTAGAACGCGGACGAAATCGCATCGACATCGAATCGAATTCGGGTCGATCTTGGACCGAAATGGGGCGCGTTCGACAGCGCGCGACGATGAATGACTTGGCTGACCGACCCTCAGATCTGGATCGCGCTGGGCACCCTCACGGCGCTCGAGATTGTTCTTGGCGTCGACAACGTCATCTTCATCGCCGTGCTCGCCGGCAAGTTGCCGCCGGAGCAGCAGAGCAAAGCTCGCATGCTCGGGCTCGCGGTCGCGATGCTCATGAGGGTAGCGCTGCTGATGTCGATTGCCTGGCTCATCGGGCTCACGGCGCCGCTGTTTTCCGTGGGCGATCACGAGGTGTCGGGCCGCGACCTGATTCTGCTCGGCGGTGGGCTGTTTCTGCTCGCCAAGGCGACGTACGACATCCACGAGGAGCTCGGGCAGCACGATCGCGACCCGGGCGCGCGCACGGTGTCCACGATGACTGCCGTGATCGCGCAGATTCTGGTGCTCGACATCGTGTTCTCGCTAGACTCGGTGATTACGGCCGTGGGCATGGCCGACGATATCGCCGTGATGGTGGCAGCCGTGATGCTGGCCGTAGGTGTGATGATGGTGTCGGCCAAGTCGATCGGCGACTTCGTGCAACGCCAGCCCACCGTGAAGGTGCTGGCGCTGGCTTTCTTGCTGTTGATTGGGATGTCGCTGGTCGCCGACGGCGTTGGGCAGCACATCCCCAAGGGATACATCTACTTCGCGATGGGTTTCTCGGTGTTCGTCGAGATGATCAATCTGCGGGCGGACGCCCGCCGCGCCGATTGAGAGCCATCGCGGCTTGCCAAGGATGGACATGATGACAATCGACCCTAGGCTGTGGAATTTTGCATCTCCGGCGCTCGCGCGAGCGGCAACGTGTGTGCTGCTGGCGGCGATGGTGGCGCATGCGCCGGCCTGTGCACGTACGCCGGAGGAGGCTCCGGAGCCGGAAGCGGAAGAGCCCGAGCCGACGATGGGCGAGCCGCGGGTGTTCTTCGTCCAGCCGCTCGACGGCAGCACCGTCAGCAGCCCCGTGACGTTCACCTTCGGTAGCGAGAACTTCATGGTGGAGCCGGTTGGCGACGGGGCTATCCACACAGGCGCCGGTCACTTCCACGTTGCTGTCGACGGTGACTGCCTCGAGCCGGGGATCGTGATTCCCTCTGCGGCCCCTTGGATCCACTTCGGTGACGGCTCGAACGAGATCGAAGTGCCGCTCGAGCCCGGCGAGCATCGTTTTTGTGTGCAGGTTGGCGACGGCGAGCACCGCACGCTCGATGGGCCAGGGTTCAGCGAGGCCATCACCATCACGGTCGAGTAACCAGCCAACTCGTCAACGCTGTGGCTTGCCCTGGCAGTCGAATTTCGGGCGTCGGCAGAAGCGGCTAGGGACTGCGCCTTTCGGCTCGCTAAGCTCGTGGGTATGGGTAGCTACACCCGGGCCTATGCCTCTCCTGATACCGCGGTTCGCTCACGCTCCGGCGACGGAGACGAGATCGCCGCGCCTCCGTCGTTTTGGGTCGGTCTTCCCGGCGCCGACCGTCTGGTCGCGGAGTTCGGCCGCAGGGCGATGCACGTTCCGTCGGGAGTCTCGTTGCCAGGCGTGGCGCTGCGTACCGGCGTCGTGTTCTGGTTGCTCGTCTGTAGCGTCAGCTTCGCCGCCTATTCCGTCGACGGCCTGCAGCCGCGCGGCGATCTGTTCAACTTTATCCACGGCATCAACCTCATCTTTCGCGAGGCTGGCCACTGGATCAGCGGAATCTTCGGTCGGTTCATCGGTGTCCTCGGGGGCTCTGCTTTCGAGGTGCTGATACCACTCGCCTGCCTGGCCGCGTTCCTGGGCCCTCATCTCGACGCCTTCGCCGCCGCGATGATGTTGTGGTGGAGCGGCGAGGCCATGCTCGGCCTGGCGCCCTACATCAACGATGCAAGCGAGCAGGTGCTGCCGCTGCTCGGCGGCGTGATTGGACAGGACGCCCCCGGCTACCACGACTGGCACAACCTGCTCGGCTGGACCGGCTTGCTCGCGTGGGATCACACCATCGCGCTGTCGGTTCACTGGGCGGGCTTCGCCATGATGCTGGGGGCAATCGTTTGGGCCGGCCGGCTGCTGGTGCTGCAGCTCGCCGCGTGCCAGCGGTAAGGCACGCTGGCGCGACATCTCGACGCGAGCCCATCGACCTCCATCGCTCCCCGTCGCTCTCCTCGCTCCCGTCGCTCCCGTCGCTCGCCGTCGCTTCTCGTCGCTCCTCTTCCCTCCACCGCGGTTAAACGGGTGGCGGCCGCCGGCTGAAGCGCCCCGTGTATCCTTGCGGGCGATCAGAACCTTCCGGGCCCTGGCCTTGTCTACGGAGTGACCCACATGCCCGCGCTTGCTCGCCGCTGCTCGAACAGAACCCCAGACTCCCCGCCGCGCATAACGGTGCCACTCACCGTCGCCCTCGCGGTCTGCGGAATCTTCGCCGTTGCCGGACTGGCTCCCGTAGCCGCTGGAGCCGTGTCACGGCCTTCCCAGGAAGAGGAGATCACGACCGTACAGGTGACCGACGGTATCTACATGCTCGTGGGACCCGGCGGCAACGTCGGCGTTTCTGTTGGCGACGACGGTGCCTTCGTCATCGACGACAAGTTCGCGCCGCTCACCGAGAAGATCCTCGCCGCCATCGCCGCGGTTACCGACCAGCCGGTGAAGTTCGTCGTGAACACGCACTGGCACGGTGACCACACCGGCGGCAACGAGAACCTGGGCAAGGCCGGAGCCATGATCGTGGCGCACGAGAACGTTCGCGCGCGGATGAATCCGGAGGAGTTCCGCGACATCGTCGGCAACAGCAACCAGGCGCCGCCCGACGCACTGCCCGTGGTGACCTTCACCGACGCCGTCAACTTCTACTGGAACGGCGACAAGATCCACGTCTTTCACACCGAGCCGGGGCACACCGACGGCGACTCGATTGTGATGTTCACCGAGGCCAATGTCGTGCACATGGGCGACAATTACTTCGCCGGGCTGTATCCGTTCATCGATGTCGACAGTGGCGGCTCGATCAACGGAATGATCGCGGCAGCCGCGACCGTCCTCGCTCACACGGACGAGGCGACGAAGATTATTCCCGGGCACGGCGACCTCAGCGATAGCGCCGGCCTCAGCGCGTACCACGACATGCTGGTTACGGCGCGCGAGCGCGTTCAGTCGATGATCGACGACGGCAAGTCGGAAGACGAGGTCGTGGCAGCGGATCCCTTCGCCGAGTTGCACTCCGATTGGGGCTGGCCGGAGGGCGGCTTCATCGACAACGAGCGGTTCATGCGATTGGTGTACCGCGGTTGACGCGCGACTGATCCCGGCGCCACGCTGCGTGGGCGCGGTTGGGCCGAGCTAGGTGTGTTTTCTAAGTAGGTTGTTCACATCGACTCACTTCTGAGATCAATGGGGTTGTTCAAAAGACTCCACGACCTCAGAAGGAGCGCCCGATGCAGCTGCATGGTAACGCCCGCACGATGCCGTATATACGCCGAGAGATGGTCCGCCGAGCCGGGAGCGGGCGGAGCCCGTGACGGAAACGGCGGCGGCGCTCGGCGTGTCGGCCGA
The DNA here is from genome assembly GCA_963666215.2 of Acidobacteriota bacterium. Classification (GTDB taxonomy): domain Bacteria; phylum Acidobacteriota; class UBA890; order UBA890; family WLXD01. The sequence continues at coordinate 541,173 of CAXWPL010000005.1, read as the reverse complement.
ACGGTTTACAAGTGGCTGGATAGATACGAGCGAGAAGGTGAGGCCGGGCTGCTCGATCGATCAAGCCGGCCGACGTGCTGTCCGCACGCAACAAGCGCTGGAGTTGTGAGGCAGATCGACAAGCTACGTCGGCGGCGACTGACGGCCTGGCAGATCAGCCGAAGGTCTGGCTGGCCGCGCTCGACCGTCATCGACAACGAGCGGTTCATGCGATTGGTGTACCGCGGGCTGACGCGCGACTGATCCCGGCGCCACGCTGCGTGGGCGCGGTTGGGCCGAGCTAGGGAGCCGGGCACAGGCGGAAGTTGCCGAGAAACGCGGCCAGCGCTGCCTCGTCGGCCGGGGTGCCGGCGAGGTCGCCTGCGGGTGTGTTGGCCGGCGACTCAGGAGCCGCCGAAGTCTCCGCAGCAGCGGCGCTGGCGTCGTCGGCGGTGGACGCTGCCGATTCCTCCTGGGCGAACCAGATCGCCAGCCGCAAGCGGTCGTCGTCGGGGCAGTCGACGAGGGTCAGGGCCGTGAGTCCATCGGAATCGTGGCCCTGGGCGCTGATGCTGCCGCGCTGGGTGACGTACATCGCCCTGCCCGCGGCAAGGTCGAAGGTGCCGCGCCCGATCACCTCGTCGACGTCGATGTTGATGCCGCTGCTGCTCAGCACGTCGGAGTCTTCAATGCGGCCCTCGAAGTAGTCGCGTAGCCGCGCTTCGTCTCGGCGGCCGAAGCGGATCATCTCGGCGAAGATGAAGCCACGCTCGCCGAAAGTTTCGGGCGGGCCACCGTCGGCGTCAGGTTCGCGGCTCGTTAATATGGCCGTGCGCATGACGAACGGCACCGACATCCCGACCATGGGGTAGTAGCCGTCGGGCAGCTCGTCGGTGCCGAGGATGTCGAGCACGGCGTCGGCGCGCGCCTCGGGGTCGTTCATGTCCTGCTCCAACTGGCGGACTTCGCTGAAGATCCAGACCCCGCAGGCCCCCATCATCACCACCATGATCGCGGCGATGACCGCGCAGCCGATGCCTACATAGAACATTGGCGATCGCTTCGGCTTGACGGGTACGTCGTCCATGGTTTCAGCTCCTGGTGCGGGTGCTCTGAGGCTGCCGGAGCGTCGAGGAGTGAGACGGCCGATTGGCCAGTGATTCCCGTCGATTCTCCCGAAGGATCTCCGAGAGGCCGATGCCGCAATCCGGCGACGCCACCCGTAGTATGCCGTAGAGCGCCGGTTACTTCGGGAGCGGCGCTGTCCCCCTGGCTTCGATCGTGGAGCCGAGCGCAGGTGTCGAAAACTCGATGAGGTCCGACATGATGAGGTCCGACATGAGGTTCTGGCGAACGAGCGTCACACCCAGCCCCAACCCCGATCCTGGTTGCTCGAGCGCCACGAAGCGCGGGGCGCGCATCGGTGTTGCGGCCATCCTCGCGCTGGCGGGCTTGATATCGGCGGCGGGCACGCGGCCAGCAGCGGCGCAGTGGACGAACCGCTATCCGAAGGTCGAAGGCTACAACCACCATGTTTATCTCGAGGGCTACAACCTACCCACGCTGACGCAGGGCCCCATCGACCCCGCGGTATCGCCCGATGGGCAGAGCGTGGCGTTCGCCTCGGCCGGCTGGATTTGGGTGATGCCGCTGGCGGAGGATGTTTCACCACGCGTTGCACGTCGGGTTACGAGCGCCGGGGGAGTGGACGCGCGGGTGGCCTGGTCGCCGTCTGGCGACCGCTTGGTGTTTGTTCGCGACGACACGTCCGATACGTCCATCGTCGCGCTCGATCTGGCGAGTGGCAGCGAGGACGTTCTCGTTGATACGAAGGCTCTCGACCTCGATCCGGCCTTCGCGCCCGACGGCACGCTGTGGTACTCGTCGGCGGAGGCCGGGACGATCGATCTGTGGCGCCAGCGTCCCGGCGAGGAACAGCTGCGGATCACCAGCGACCCCGGGCTCGAGCTGGCGCCCCGCCCCGGCCCGAATGGCGGCGTTGTTTACCTGGCCAAGACCCGCGGTGGCATCGATGAGCTGCGCGCCCGCGACGCCGAGGGTTCAGAGACTGTGCTGTGGAGTGAGCGGATCGCCGCGCAAACGCGCCCGGCGCTCAGTTCGGGCGGCCTCGTTGCCCTCGGACACCCGGGGGAGCGTGGCTGGGAGCTCTCGCTGCTCGACACCAACGAGCCGCAGACAATGATTCGGCTGCTGCCGAACGCTCCCGGCGCCGCTGTTGGGCTACCCCAAACGCCAACCTGGAGCGCCTCCGGCGACGCCGTGCTGTTCGTGGAGCCCGACGCGCAGCAGCGCTTCGAGCTCAAGCGGATCGGCATTGAAGGCGGTGAGGCCACGACGATCTCGATCGACCGCTGGGACTGGGGTGTGCCCACCGGTCGCCTTCGTGTTCGCACCCGGCTGCGGGGACAGCCCGGATACAGCGCGTCACGCTTGCACGTCGCCGACGCCCAGGGCCATCCCGTGGTCCCCGACCGCACGCCGATCCGTTTCGACGGGCAGAACGGCCTAGCGTACTTCTACTCCGACGGCTCGATTGAAATGACACTTCCCGCCGGGCAGGCGCGCGTGCTCGCGGTGCGTGGCTTGACGACGCCAGCCGTGGAGCGCCCGATCGACGTTGTTGCCGACCAGACCACGGTTGTCGATATCGAGCTCGAGGAGGTTTGGGATCCGCGCACCGAGGGCTGGTACTCCGGCGACCACCACTTCCACCTCAATTACGGCGGTCCATACTCGCTACGGCCGAACGACCTGCTGCTGCCGCTACGTGCCGAGTCGATAGATGTTGCGACGCCGCTGCTGGCCAACCTGCACAACCGCTTCGAGGATGTCGAATGGTGGGGCTGGGAGAACGGTGACCGCGCTCCGATTCTTCGCTTCGCCCAGGAGATCCGCTCTCACTTCCTCGGTCACCTCGGCCTTGTGGGCACCAAGACGCTGTTCTGGCCGTGGATCTGGGGCCCCGGCTATTCGGTGTACGGCGATGACGACCGCCCTAACGCCGTGGCGCTGCAGCACGGACGTGATGAGGGCGGCGTCGGCATGTACGTGCACCCGGTGAGCCGCCCCGACCCGTTCCCCGAGGCGGCTGATCTCGGCACCCCTGCCGGCGCGGCGCGTCTGGCGTCGATTCCCGTCGGCATCATTCCCGACGCCGTTCTCGGTGACCTCGACGCGCTCGAAGTTGCTTGCCTGTGGAGCGACGAGCTCGGTACGGCCGAGCTGTGGTATCGCTTCTTGAATATCGGCATGCCCGTGGCGCTGAGCGCCGGCACCGACATCATGGCGAACTTCTATCGCACGATGGCCATCGGGACGACGCGCGTCTACACACGCCCCGACGGTGAGCTCAGCTTCGAGAGCTACCTCGACGCGCTACGCGCCGGTCGCAGCTTCGTGACCAACGGACCGCTGCTCGACCTGCGCCTGTTCGCCGCGGGCTCTTCAGCAGGCGAGGGAGTCCAGCCCGGTGACGTTCTCGCGGCAGGCTCCCCGGCGGCTTCGACTTCGGCCTCGGCTTCCGCCTCCCGAGTTGGCCCGCGGCCCGGCTCTTTCCAACGAGCTCGCTACGAGCTGCGGCTGTTCAGCGCTCTGCCCGTCGAGCGCGTGGAGATCGTCGTCAACGGCGCGGTTGTGCACACCGAGTCGGGCTTGGCAGCGTCTGGGAGTCGGATCATCACCGGCGATCTGGAACTTCCAGCAGGAGGCTGGATTGCGGTCAGGGCTCACGGTGGCGAGGTGATGTGGCCGGCGATGGACAGCTACCCGTTCGCGCACACCGCGCCAATCTGGATCGGCGAGCGCGCCAGCACCGAGCCGGGCGCGCGGCAGCGCGCTGCGACCGAGCTGCGCGCGGCGCTCGACGTGGCTGAGCGCCGGCTGCTGCAGGCCTACGGCGAGGCCGAAATCCCCCGCCTGCGGCAGCGATTTACCGACGCCCGGCGACGTCTCGAGGAGCTGGGAGCGGCGGCGGCCGGCGAGAGCGGCGGAAGCTAAAACGTCGGAAAACGCCCGGAGGGCTAGCCTACAGCGTATTTTCTGGCAGAATACGCCTCAGGTTGTGGGGTTTCATCATGGGGTGGTCGGCGACTCGAGCCGACGGGTGGCCGTTGGCGAACGATCTCGACGATCGCGGGTCGACCACTCGCAACGGGGGATAGAGCATGAACGGTGAGATGCTTCTCGTGGGCAGCAAGACCAAGAGCGCTCTCAAGGCACACGGCTGTAACGTGGCCGGCGACGCGCTCGACGCACTCAACATGGTCGTCCACTGGTACCTCGAGCAGGCCAGCAAGCGCGCCAAGTCCAATGGCCGCAAGACTGTCCGTGGTCACGACTTCATCTCGATGTAACACAACATCGCGATACAGCACCTCGACGGCGTTCGGTGCCTCTTGACCGGCACTAGGCGCCGTCGTAGTGTTTGCGCTCTTGGTTGCGGGGTGGAGCAGTCCGGTAGCTCGTCGGGCTCATAGGAGCCGAGCTGATCAGGTCAACAACCGACCTTCGCCCACGGCGGTTCTTTGTTGCGCAGGGCATCGCTACGGAGAGGGTGCGTCCGCCCGAGCTACATCGGCGGTATTGTCGTCGCCCTCCCCGCAATGCAGTCCTCAAGCGAGCCGCGGTGGACAGCTAGGGACCGCTGACCGCCGAACAACTCAGGGCGATCTACCCGGATCTCGAGATTCGAGATACGCCCGCTCGTGGCCGACTTCACCATGCCGTTCGCAGTGCCGAAATCGAGGAGCGTCAGATGCCGACCGCCGGGTTCGACTTCGACAACACGTACGCGCGTGAGCTTCCCGGTTTCTATGTGCCTTCGGAGGCGGCCGAGGTGCCGCATCCGCGCCTCATGAAGCTGAACCGCCCTCTTGCTCTAGAGCTCGGCCTCGATCCGGACGTGCTCACTTCCGACCATGGTGCCGCGGTCTTCGCGGGCAACGAAACGCCCGAAAGCGCCAGCCCGTTGGCCCAGGCATATGCCGGGCACCAATTTGGCGGTTTTGTGCCGCGGCTCGGCGATGGTCGCGCGCTGCTTCTGGGCGAAGTGGTTGACCGTAGCGGCAGGCGTCGCGATATCCAGCTCAAGGGCTCAGGTCGCACCGCATTCTCGCGTGGAGGAGATGGCAAGGCCACAATCGGTCCGGTGTTGCGAGAGTACCTGGTCAGTGAAGCGATGCACGCCCTACGGATCCCTACCACCCGAGCGCTCGCCGCCGTGACGACCGGGGAGCGGATCGCTCGAGAAAAGGAGCTCCCGGGAGCTGTGCTGACGCGCGTCGCGGCCAGCCACATCCGAATCGGTACCTTCCAGTTCTTCGCCGCGCGCGGCGAGGTCGGAAAGGTACGGCAGCTCGCCGACTACAGCATCGCGCGCCACTATCCAGAGCTTCGCGGATCCGATAGACCCGATGGATCCGATAGCCTGTACCTCGGATTCCTGGTGGCAGTGTGCGACGCCCAGGCTCAACTGATCGCGCGCTGGATGCACGTTGGCTTCGTCCACGGCGTCATGAACACCGACAACATGACGATCTCGGGAGAGACGATCGACTACGGGCCGTGCGCGTTCGTCGATACGTACGATCCGAACGCGGTCTTCAGTTCGATCGGACGCGCAAGGCCGCTATGCCTACAGCCAGCAGCCATTGATCGCGGGCTGGAACCTCGCCAGGCTCGCCGAGACGCTCCTCCCACTGATCGATGCCGACACCGATCGGGCACTCGAGCTCGCCAGCGAGGCCGTCAACGGCTTCCTCGATCAATATGCCGCGTACTGGCTCGACGGAATGCGGACCAAGCTGGGACTCTCGGGTTCGGAGGATGACGATCTCGAGCTGGCGAACGGTTTCCTTGCCGCGCTGGAAGGCCAAAAACGCCGACTACACGCTTGCCTTCCGGCGTCTGTCAGACGCGGTCCGAGGCAACGATGCCCCGCTACGGGCACTTCTAGACGATGCTTCCGCCTACGATCTTTGGGCGGCTCGTTGGCGGACGAGGATGTGCAGTGAGAGCGTGAGCGGCGAAGCTCGTGCCCAAGCTCGTGCGGAAACCCATGCCGAAATGGACCGGGTGAACCCGATCTACATCCCGCGCAACCACAAGGTCGAGGAGGCCTTGACCGCCGCAGCCGAATCTCAGGACCTCTTGCCCTTCGAGAATCTACTCGAGGTTCTCGAGAATCCCTTCGACGAGAAGGAGGGGCTGGAAGCCTACGCAGCGCCGGCGCCAGCCAGCTTCGGACGTTATCGGACCTTCTGCGGAACTTGATAGGAGGAGCGCAGTAGAGTCCCGGGGACGTGGTGTATGAAGCAGTAGCAGCAGGGCGGTGGGAACTTGTGTGAAACGCGGAGCGTTTTGCACAGTTTCCACGGCGAGCGGCACCCTTGAAGAAAAGGTGGTCACTGATCGATCCTTGGTTTGCACAGAAGAACTTCCTACCAAGGAGAACAACCAGTGACCGATACCAAGATGCCCGCCGCACAGTGGGTTGGCAAGGGACTCGCCGAACATGACGGCGATCAACTACGTGAAATGGTGGAGGCGTTCGCCCAGGTGCTGATGAGCGAGGACGTCGATGCTCACTGCGGTGCCGCGTACGGGACCCGGACGACCGAGCGCACCAACAGCCGGCAACGGTTACCGCACGCGGCCCTGGGACACGCGGGCCGGGACCATCCAACTGGCGATCCCGAAGGTGCGGGAAGGGGCGTACTTCCCGGACTTCCTGATCGAGCCGCGACGCCGTGCCGAGCACGCGGTGGTCTCAGCCGTAGCTGAGGCGTACGTACTGGGTGTGTCGACCCGAAAGGTCGATAAGCTGGTGCGGGCAATGGGTATGGACGGGATCTCTCGATCACGGGCTCATAACCCGAAGGTCGCCAGTTCGAATCTGGCCCCCGCCACTCCGTAAGCCGCTGATCTTGAAGGCTTTACGCCTACGAGGTCGGCAGCTTTCGTTTTGCTGGTTATTCGTCTGCTTGCGTCGCTTGCGCTGCCATCGGCGTCAGCGGCCCTCTCGCTGTCGCCTTCGTTGGTGATGCGACGCTAGTCCTCGCCGAGCACGGGGCTGTACATGTTGGCCGTCTGTGCACTTGTGCGCGAGCCAACGAGTTTCTTTCGCCACTCATTACATGGACTCCTGCGGGCGGCATGCTTGCGATGCTCGGCGGCTGCTGTGTGACCAAAGGTCAGCCGACGTTCCAATGCGTCAATCGAGCCAGCTCGGAACCGGCAGGCCCTTTTCCTTCAGGAACGTGGGGTTGAAGAGCTTCGACTGGTAGCGGGTCCCGTAGTCGCACAGCACGGTCACGATCGTGTGGCCGGGGCCCAGCTGCTTCGCGAGCCGGATGGCGCCGGCCACGTTGATGCCGCTCGAGCCACCCAGGCAGAGGCCCTCGTGCTTCAGCAGGTCGAAGACGATCGGCAGCATCTCCTCGTCCGGGATCTGGACGGCGTCGTCGATGGGAGCGCCTTCGATGTTGCCGGTGACGCGCCCCTGCCCGATTCCCTCCGTGATCGAGGATCCCTCGCTCTTGAGCTCTCCGTGCTTGATCCAGTGGTACATGCTCGCACCCATCGGGTCGGCGGCGACGATCTTGATGTCGGGATTCTGCTCCTTGAGGAAGATCCCGACACCTGCGAGAGTCCCGCCGGTGCCGATCGCGCAGGTGAAGCCGTCGACCTTGCCGTCGGTCTGCCTCCAGATCTCGGGGCCCGTGGTGCGGGCGTGCCCGTTGCGGTTCGACAGGTTGTCCCACTGGTTGGCATACAGGACGCCGTGCGGCTCGGCGCCGGCGAGGTTCTTGGCGAGTCGCTCCGCTTGGTGGACGTAGTGATCGGGATTCTTGAACGGGACCGCGGGCACGCAGCGCAGCTCGACGCCGCACAGCAGCAGCATGTCCTTCTTTTCCTGGCTCTGGGTCTCGGGCATCGTGATCACGGTCCGGTAGCCGCGCGCGTTTCCGACCAGCGCCAGGCCGATCCCGGTGTTGCCCGCCGTGCCCTCGACGATGACGCCGCCAGGCTCGAGCCTTCCTTCCTCCTCGGCGTCCAGCACCATGTAGAGGGCCGCACGGTCCTTCACCGAGCCTCCCGGATTCAGGAACTCGGCCTTGCCGTAGATCTCGCAGCCCGTCAACTCCGACGCCATGCGGAGCTTGATGAGTGGCGTGTTTCCCACCGTAGCGGCGAAGCCGTCTCGTACATCCACTGCGATGATCCTCTGGATGGCGCGCGAAGCTAGCCAACGGGCTCGCTTGCCTCAACCGCTCGCACCTCGTCGATCACCGACTCGGAATAACCGGGCGAACGCAAGCCCTCGATGACATGGCGGAGATATCTCTAGGACGGTGCTCTATAGACCTTAGACCTTCGCGGCTTCCGGACGACGTAAACCTCAGCGTCGAGCCCGCCATCCGGGCATTTCAGTGTAATCGTGCAACGGACACCGCGCTGCCGGGGGTTCTTGTCCCATCCGTAGGAGAAATACCAGATGGGGTCGCTCCGTGAGCCGTCTTCGCTAGCAAGCGAGATCTTCACGCAAGCCGATGCTGCCGGTTTGTGTTCGACCGCAATGAGGGTGGAGCGGACAACTGGGGTGAGGTGGAAAAGCTCACGGCCTCGGACGCGGCGGGCGGCGACGCCCTCGGCTCCTCGGTGTCGATTTCTGGCGACATGGCTGCGGTGGGGGCCCTTGGCAACGATGACGGTGGTTCCAACTCCGGCTCGGCGTACGTGTTTAGCCCCTGCACGTTTGCGCTGGCGCCTGGGGCCCAGAAGACCGACAAGGCCGGAGGCAAGTTCGAGGCGATGGTGATGGCTCCGGACGGCTGCGCCTGGAAGGCCAGGGTACCTGGACCCGGCGACACCTCATGGGTGAAGTTGCTGCGCCCAAGAAGGGCAGCGGCGACAGCGAGGTGATGTACCGGGTCTTTGCCAACGACACGGGCAAGAAGCGCCGCGCCCGGTTCCAGGTTGGCAGCGCTCGGCACCACATCAAGCAGCCCAAGAAATGAGCATCCGCTCGCGTATGGCTCGCGTTACACCCCTAACGCCGGCAGCGGGATCTAGGGGTAAATGGGTAACTCCTGCTGTTTCAGTGGGTTACCGGGACCCTCCCACGGGGGGGATGTCCCACCGTCCGTTGAACTAAGGCGACGGTGAAGTGGTTGGGGATTGTTACGCAGTACGGCGCTCCTGCTCAAGGGGAACGTCGACGGCGGTGTTGAGTGCGGCATCGAGCTTGGCGATGTCGCGGTAGCCACGAACCCTCCGGAACTTGCTCTCGGCCTCGATGAGTGCAGTAACCGCCCATCGAACGATCATGCTCCCGGAGCGCCACCGCTTTACGTTGCGGCTGACGTGTTTGATCGTCCCGTTCAGGTTCTCGATCGTATTCGTTGAACGTAACGTCCGAAGCAGCGGCCCCTGAACTCGGAGCCGAGTGACGGTGAGCGTCTCTTGCATTCCTTCTCTGAGCGAGGCCGCTGCACCGGGGTGATCGGTCTCCAGCTCCTTGACCACGGCGTCGAGCTGCTTGGTCGCTGCCGTGGCCGTCTCCGCCTTCCACGCCTTGCGGATCTTGGCTGCGAACCAGGGCCGGATATGCCCTGGCAGATGCTCCAATACATTCTTGATCTTGTGGACACGGCAGCGCTGGATCAGGGCCCACTCGCCGAACGTGTCGCGCACTGCTTTACGGAGGCCCTTGGAGCCATCGATTACCACCAACCGCGCCCGTTCGACGGGCATGCCGCGCTCGATCAACTGCCGCAGCAGCGACCGGCACACGTGGGAGCTCTCCGTGGTGCCCTCTACGACACCCAGCACATGCTTGACGCCGTCCGCGTCGATGCCCATGGCGATCACCAACAAGTGCTTGCCCATGTGCGTGCCGTCGATCACCAGCACCGGCAGGTCCACTTCATTGAGCGGTTGGGCCAGGTACTGCTGCACCTGCTTGGCTGTACGCGCTACGAACCGCCGCGACACACTCGAGCGACTCGTTCCCGACGAAGCTCGCCCGTCGTCGAGCCGCTCTAACGAGCGCTCGTACTTGCGCGTCGTGACGCCGCACAGGATCTGCTCTACGGCGCGCTCTTCGAGCGGATCTGTTGCCTTGAACCTCTCCCAGTGCGGCAGCGGCAGCTCTTGGCCATCGACGCTCCGAGCCCGCGGCTTGCGTACCTTGACCCGCCGGCCGCCCATCACCAGCGAGCCCTCGTCGTAGCCGTGTCGGTACGCCCGCCGCTGCTGTGACCGCGCGTAGCGCTCTCCGCAGAGCTCCGCCCGGTCTTCTTCCAGCAGCGAACCCAACACCCCGAAGCCCGCGTCCATGACCAGCGCTCGTAGATCCGATCGCGCCGCTACCACTGCCTCCAGGAGCGGGTTCTCTTGGCGCTCCGCTTTCCTACTTGTCTCTGTTCTGCGACTCTTGCTCATGACGGTGATCCTCCATGCCAGTGGATTGACCCCGACACACTATCGAGGTCGGATCACCGTCACCCTTTTTCAACGGAGCCTGTGACATCCCCGGCAGCCGCAGGCGATTGTTACTGCACGTAACCCAGAGCGCGCCGGTGCCTGTCAACGCGGATGAGACGGTGGTCACGAGTAATTAGTGAGCATTCTCGAGGGTGGCAGGCTTGTTGATCCAGACGGCGGTGGGGATCGCCGGCGGGCTGGGTTGGGTGGTTGACGAAGCGCTCAGGTCGCGCCCGGTAGGCGGCCAGCAGGACTTCGGCACGCCGGTCGCGGGTCTGCTGGGCGAGCCCATACTGCACCGTCGCCGGAGTCATCAGGCCGATGCCCGAGTGGCGATGCTGGTGGTTGTACCAGTGGAAGAACATGCGGCAAAAGAGACGGGCGTGTTCGATCGACTCGAAGCGAGCAGGGAACTCGGGTCGGTACTTGAGCGTCCTGAAGTGGGCCTCCGAGTAGGGATTGTCCGACGAGGTGTAGGGCCGCGAGTGTGTCTTGGTGACCCCGAGATCGGCGAGCAGGAAGGCGACCGGCTTGGAGGTCATCGAGCTGCCGCGGTCGGCGTGGATGGTGAGCTGATCAGGTCCGATGCGTTGCTGGAGCAGCGCCTGGTCGATGAGCTGCTCGGCCAAGGGACCGCTCTCGCGGTGCTGGAGAGTCCAGCCCACCACGTAGCGGCTGAACACGTCGAGGATGACGTACAGGTAGAAGTAGGTCCACTTGGCAGGGCCTCGCAGTTTGGATATGTCCCACGACCACACCTCATTGACTCGCTCGGCGAGCAGCTCGGGCTTGTTGTAGGGCGGGTGCACGAGCTGGTTGCGCCGCTCGCCGCCCTCGCCCTGGGCGGCGAGGATCCGGTACATCGTGCGCTCCGATGCCAGGTAGCGGCCTTCGTCCAGCAGCGTCGCCCATACCTGGGCAGGAGCGCAGTCGACGAAGCGCTCACTATGCAACTCGGCGAGCACCTCGTGACGTTCAGGCTCCGACAGCGCCCTCGCCGGCTTGGGCCGCGGACGGCTCGGTCGGCGCGCAGGCGGCCGACGGCGGCGGTAGATCGTCGCGTGCGAGGCGCCCAGCGTCCGGCACGCCGGGCGAGTCCCGATGATGGGAGTGAGTTGTTCGACGGTCTGCTCGATCATCGCTTGGTAGTCGCGTTGGCGCCCCTGGGCTCGAGCAGCTCTCCCAGAAGCGCGGAGACGTTTCCCTGCACCTCGATTACTCGCCGTGCCTTCTCGAGCTCCGCCTCGGCCCGCTCGGCTCGGCGACGCAGGTTGGCAAGCTGCGCGTCTCGGGGATCGGGCGCCGGCCGGCCGCGTAGCTTAGCCAGCGCCACCAATGCCCCGGCGTCACGCTGCTTGCGCCACACCGACAGATGCGACGAGTACAGCCCCTCGCGCCGCAGCAGCGCGCCGACCTCGCCGGGCTTCGAGCACCCGTCCGCCTCGCGCACCACCCGGACCTTGTACTCGGCGGTGAACTTGCGGCGCCGTGATCGCTCGACCAACTGGGGGTCGGGGGCCGGGACCGCGGGCTCGCGCGACGTCCGCTTTCGGTCGCCTCCGGCTCCCTGCACCGGACGTCCGGTGGCCTCGTGGTCTCCTGCACCGTTGTTGCTCAACTCCGACATTCTTGTGTCTCCGACCTCGCCCTCTTCCTCAGTAATTATCCAACCTCCATCGTCTCACCCCACGTTGGCAGAGAGGGCGCAGTCGTTCTCGAAGCTCCGGGTCGGCGCGCCCTTCACCGGCGGTCATCAGGTGGCTTTGCAGCTCCGTCGCGTCGCGCAGTAGGTTCAGCAGGTAGCCGCGAAGCGCAGGGCGCGCAATCGCCAAGTTGTGCTGCTGCGACGGGTCTGCCACCAGGTCGTAGAGCTCTAGGTTCCCCGCTCCTCGGATCGGGTAGTGGCGGACCAGCGTGAAGCGGTCGGTCACGATGGCGTCGAAGTTGCGCCCATCCAGATCGAGGTAGGGAAGCGCGGGTCGGCTGTCCGTGGTCTGCCCGTTTGCGCCCGCCCGCACGGCCGCCGCGAGCAAGCTCTTACCAGGTAGCCTCATCGTGCCGTCGAGGCCTGTTGCTGGGTCGAAGTCGGCCTGCGTGGTCGCGTCAGCGCGCCCGATCGCTTCGAGCAGGGTCGGCAGGATGTCGATGTGCTCGGCGAGCTCCGAGACTCGTCGCCCGGCTTCCCAGCTACCGGGAAACCGGACGATCAGAGGCACGTGCAACTGTTCTTCGTAGAGCGACTTGCCGTGTTCCCAGTTGCGGTGGTCGTAGAACTCCTCGCCGTGATCCGAGACGAGCACGATGATCGTGTTGTCGTAGAGGCCCTCGGCGCGAAGATGGTCGAGCAGGCGGCCGAAGTGCATGTCGTTGAAGGCGATCTCCGCGTCGTAGAGCTTGACGAAGTCGTCGCGGACCAGAAGCCGGGCGTCCTCGCGCTCTCCGGCCGCAACGCGCCCGCCGATCTCGCGCGGTTTCGACAGGCCGGGGAAGTTCAGATTCGACGCGAAGCGCTCACGGAACGGCTCCCGCGGTTCGTACGGCGCGTGCGGGTCGGTGGCATGTAGATACAGAAAGAAGGGTGTGTCGGGCGGCCGTCGCCGCAGCCAATCGAAGGCCTGCTCGTTGAGGGCGTCGGAGAGCTGATGGATCTCCGCGGTCTTGGTTTCGCGCAGGTGGACGTAGTCGTCGAAGCCGATATCGAACCCGAAGTGCGACGACACATTGCCGTTGGTGGTGAATCCAGCCGTCACATAGCCGGCGTCGCGCAGCCGCTGCGCCATCGTGGCGGTGTTGTCGGGAAGAGAGTCGTTACGCCCGTTGATGTCGTGCGAGCGTGGGTACAGCCCTGTGAAGATCGACGCAATCGAGGTACGGGTCCAGGCGGACTGCGCCATCGCGCGCTCGAACAGCACGGCGTCGGCGGCAAACGCATCGATGTTCGGCGAGGTCGGAACGGGATAGCCGTAGGCACCCAGGTGGTCGGCGCGTAGCGTGTCCACCAGATAGACAATGATGTTGGGAGGCGTGCTTCCATCCCCGTCCGCCCACGGCAGTGACGGAGCGCTGCGGTCCAGGATCGGCGCGGCGGCGCCGTTCAACATCGGCCGCTCGAGCAGGACCCCGCCCGACTCCTCATTCATGCGGGCACGCGCATCGAGATCTGCCGGGGGCTCGAGGCGAAACGTGATGCGAGCCTCGGCGTGATCTGTAGGGTCGCCATCGGAATCCCAGGCGTCCGCGGGCAGCTGGAGCTCGAGCGACCCGTGGTTGACGGCGACGTCAACTTCTGCCAGCTTGATCGATCGGAAGTCGCCGCCAACGAGGTCGGCGACGATCGTCAGACGTCCGCTCGAGCCGCTCAGCGGAGGCCCGAATGGTCGCACCGAGTCGATTGTCAGATGCGCGCCCCGTGGCCAGCGCAGAAAGTAGTTGGCCTCGGATGATCGCGGCAGCAGGAGCGCAGGTTGGGTTCCGAGATCGGCGCGCGGCAGCGCGGTGGCGACGGCGTCGGAGAAGGCGACACGATCCCAGGCGAAGCGCCGGCTTCCACGGCCGGGGCCCTCGATACGGCCGCGTGACGCTCCTTGCGTGTACTCGAACGCCAGCGTGTTCTCGCCGGCGCGAAGAATGCGGGAGGGGATCGTCGTGTGGTAGGTCTGACTCCCCGGCAGCGGCTCGATGCGCGTCAGCGGCGAACCGTTGACCACCAGTTGGATCTGCTGCAGCGGCGGGCTTTGGGGGTTGGGCCAGCCGACCATCTCGACGGGCACGTCGCGCGGCTCGAAGACGAAGAAACGGACCACCGAATACTCGCCGCTGTTCCACACAAAGGTGCGATCGGCTCGTCCGGCCCAGCGTTCGTCATCGGATGTCCATCCGATCGGCATGTAGGGGCGCGCCGCCGCGGAGCCGATATCGATGAGCTCGGTCTCGATCGACGCTTCGGCCAGATCGAACGAGGCCGCGAAGTCGAATGCGACGTCGTTGTTGGCGGCGCAACCGGCCACCACCAGGAGTGTGGCGAGCGACGCGGCGGCGCGGACGGTGAGCCTCGGATTCAACATGGCCCTAACGTATAACGGATGGGCGGCGGCACAACGTACAACGGGCCCCGGGAAGGCTCTTCCCGGGGCCCGAAATAGCCGCTCTTCGGTCTCAGCAGCTCATCTCCGAGCTGCCGGCGCCTACCACATGCGGACGCTGACCTCCTCGTTGCCATCGAGCACGTGCACCAACTGGCCGCTGGGAGCGGCGCGCAGGGCGCCGACCAGCTTGGAGGTGCGGAAGTAGCCCTCTTCGGCGTCATAGGCATTCAGCATCGCGGTCAGGGCCGCCATCGGGATCGAGACATCGACCTTCTCGTTGCGTCCGCCGATGACGCTGACCTTGAGCAGGTCGCCTACTTTGGTGACGGTGACGAAGTCGTTGCCGTCTTCCACCGTAACGAACACTGCGTCGGGTGCGTCCCGCAGTTCCTGGATCACGCGCTCGAGATGCGGAATGTACTCCGCAAGCTCGGGTACCTGGATCCGCTTAACCGCGTCGGGAGCGAAAGCCAGGGCCACCTGCGCCAGTGACAAGGGTACCGGCACGAAGATGTGCGTGTCACCGTCGTTGACATCGACCAGCAGCACCGAGGAGTTCGCCACGACACCGCCAACCAGCGCGACCGGGATCAGCGTGAGTGCAAGAAGCTTCATCATGATGCCGCCTCAGTTCTGGCTGCTGTTGTTGTCGATCCAGACATCGACCTCGGTCTCGTCGTCGCGGATGCTGACCAGGCTACCCAAATCGGCGTTGGCGAGCTCGCGGATCGCACCGCCGAGATTGAGCTCGTCACCTTCGCCCTGCAGGAGCACGTCGACAATGGAGAAGGGCACTTCGATGCGAACCTTCGCATTGTCCGCCGCGTCGCTGCCGGTGTCGTCGACGTGAATCGAAACCCGATCGCCCTCGCGGAAGATGCGCACGTGGTCGTCGCCGTCGACGGCGTTGACGTACTCGGCATCACCCGATTCGCGCAGCTCGCTCCAGATGCGGCGGATGTCTTCGAGGTCGACGTCGGAGTGATCGCCGAACCGCATGTGATGGCCCTCTTTCATGATCTCCTTGCCGGCGATGTCGAGCGCGACCTCGATCAGCGACATCGGCAGGTTGACGTTGACCTTGGCACCGTCGTCTTGCATCACTCGAACATGGATCCATGACGTCTGGGCGGCGGCGGCGCCGGACCACAGCAGGGTTGCGACGAGTGCGGCTGCAGCGAGGGATTTGCGCATGGTTCTCTCCCGGTTGGGACGCTGATGCATGAAATAGAAACGCTGTCTTCGTACGCCGCCTGCGCCAAGGCCATTGTTTGTTGTCCTCGCGGGCTTGGCAACGTCTGAATGGTTAGTACGCGGCGACGCAGCGGAGGTTTCAGAGATCTCGCTATCAGATTGCGAGATGGCGCTCCGGGATAGAACCGTGCGACGCTCGGCTAACCGTGGATCGATGAGCTTCGTCGTAGAAGGTAGCGATGGACGCGAATGAAACCGACATCGTTGTTCGTGCTCAGGCCGGCGACGAAGAGGCGTTTCGGCTGCTCGTGGAGCGGCACGCACGACGTGTCTACGCGCTCGCGTTTCGAATCACACGGCGTCCGGAAGACGCGGAGGAAGTGGTGCAAGAAGCCTTTCTGCGAGCCTTTCAGAAGTTGCCCGAGTTCCGCGCGGAGGCACGGTTCGGCACCTGGCTGCACCGGGTCACTAGCAACTGCGCCATCGATTTTCTGCGCCGGCGTGACCGCCACGAAGGGCCCCGTCGAGTGCGCGAGGTGTCGGCCGGCGATGAGAAGGGTGGCCTTCCGACAGCGCTGGGGCTCCTGCAAAGCGTCCCAAGCCCGGCGGCCGGCCCCGAACGGGTTGCCCTTTGGCACCGAGGTCGGTGACCGGGTTCTGCATGCCATGGAACTCCTGAGCCCCACCGAGAGGACCGCCTTTGTGCTGCGCCATCAGCAGGGGATGTCGATTCGCGAAATTGGCGCCGTGCTCGAGAGCAGCGACAACGCGGTGAAGAACACGATTTTCCGAGCCGTGCGCAAGCTCCGCGAACGGTTGCAGCCGCTGGCGACAGAAGCCCGATGAGTGATCGTATTCGTGAGCAGGTCGAGGACGACCGGGTCGGGCTCGGTGAGGCGCCGGCCGGGCATCTGAGCGAGCGCCAGCTGGTGCTCAGCCGGCTTGGCGACGCCGACGATCGGCAAGTCGTGGCCGAGCATCTACAGGAATGCGAGAGGTGCCAAGAACGCGCGCTTGGCCTCGATCGACAACTCGAGTGGATCGCCACGATCTCCAGCGAGGGGATCCCGGAGGTCGACGTCGGTTTGCAAGACCGCATTTGGCAGCGACAGCGTTCCAACCTGCTGCAGAGGGGGATCGTCGCGCGAGCGGCCAATTCCAACCGGCCGGGGCCGAGGCCAACGCCACCGTTGAGTCGGGGAGGCGGGCGTGGGCGACAACTGGACTGGCTCCGCCGACGGACGCTCATGCCACTCGCGGCGGCTGCCGCCGTTGTGGCGGTAGCGTTCGTGCTGGGTTGGCTGCTGCCTTCGCCGATCGGGCGTCCTGCCGACGAGGGTGGGCCATCGGTGTTGCTGCAAACGGTGGCCGCGCACCTCGATCGCTCACAGGTGGTCCTCGCCGAGCTGGTCAACGGCGTTCCCGACAAATCGTTGAATCGCTTCGTCGATCGTGCCGCCGAGCTCGTCGCTGATAACCGCGTTTACCGGCAGAGCGCGCGACTGGGGCAGCACCAGGCTCTGGAGAAGCTGCTCGGGGAGCTCGAGTTGGTGCTCCTCGAGGTGGCGCGCATGCCTCCTGCCGCGATGGGGCCGTCGCGGCTGGCGTGGTTGCAGCAGCGCATCGAATCGGGCGACCTGCTCTTCAAGGTGCGCGTCGCGCGCGCCGGGGCCGATCGCCAAACCGTCGGCGCTGCTGGTGCTCGAGCGCCAACGGGGCCGATGTGATGACCCAACTCCCTTTCCCCCTCAACGGAATCGACCGAATCACCCACGCCTGAATCGACCAACTCACCACGCCGTCGAAGACTCGGCGCCGAAGCCTTGCTTCTTCAACAACAGGACGAGACGACGCCATGACGCTCAACTCAGAGTCGACCGAGAACAAAGGACAGATACCCATGACCCTGAAGCCGTGGCAGCTCCGAAAGTCCCGAGAGGCCCCGAAGTCGGCCACGGCGCTCAGGACTTTAGCGCTGGCGCTGGTCGGCGTCCTGCTAGCTGCCACGTCCTCGATGGCCGTCACCGGCATGGCGACGGGTAGTACCTGGTTGGGCGGAGGGGAGGCTCTGCGCGCGGTTCAAACTACGTACGAGCTCGCCACCTCCCAGCTCGACGCCGAACGTTGGGAGGAGGCCATCGAGTTGTTTCGTGCGGCCTTCGAGGAGGGGGACGAGCGTGCCGATGGTGCGCTCTATTGGATCGCGTTCGCGCACTCGAAGAATGGCAGCCCAACCGATGCCGTTGCGTCGTTGCGCGAGCTCGAGCAACGCTTCCCGGCGAGTCGGTGGCTCGACGACGCACGCTACCTGCGCGCGGAGATCGAGCAGACCATTGGCGCGGCCGGTGGTGTTGCCGAGGAGGACGATGACGACCTGCGGCTCTACGCTATCAACACGCTCATGCACGTCGACAGCGATCGGGCGCTGCCGCTGCTCGAGCGCTTGCTCTCCGAAGACAATCCCGTGGAGCTCAAGGAACGCGCGCTGTTCGTGCTCATGCAGAGCAACTCCGAGCGCGCCTTCGACATCGCCGCCGACATCGCGCGCAATGGCGACAATCGAGAGCTGCAGCTGCGGGCGCTGCGCCATCTGGGCATGTTTCGGCAGGATCGTGGCGTTGAGGTGATGGCGGAGATCTACGCCGCTAGTGGCGATGCAGAGATCAAGGGCGCGATTCTGCAGGGCTTCATGATGGCCGGCGCGCCGGACCGAGTTCTCGCGGTTGCCCGCGACGATACCGACGTGGAGCTGCGCACAGCGGCGATTCGCGCCATGGCGATGATGGGCGACGCCGACAACGCGATGTCGGATCTTTGGGCGCTCTACGAGAGCGAGAGCTCCATCGAGGTGAAGGAAGTCATCCTGCAATCGATGTTTTCTCGTGGCGCCACCACCCGCCTGTTGCAGATTGTTCGCACGGAGTCGGAGCCTCGGTTGCGGCTCGCGGCGTTGCGCGGATTGACGATGGCTGCGCATGGCGACGATGCGGCCACAGCCGACGTCGCCGAGCAACTTCTAGAGCTCTACGGCACCGAGACCGACACGGAGCTGCGGTCGCAGATCCTGCATGTGTTCTGGAGCCGTGGTGAGGCCTCGACGCTCATCCAGCTATTCGAGCGCGAGTCTGACCCCGAGATGCGCAAGCGGATCGTTCAGGCTTTGGCGATGAGCGACTCCGAAGAGACGATCGACTTTCTGATCCGCATGATCGAGCAGTAGTGCTCGCTGCGGTCTGCCAGGGGCCGCGAAAGAGCCCGGCGGGAGGGTTCCCGCCGGGCTCTTCGAATTTGCGTGCTCCGTGCCGGCTCCAGCGAGCCAGTCCGCAGGTCTTACCTAGGCGACCAGCGCCTCTGTGCTCATCGGCAGATCCTCATCCTCGTGCGCCAGGCGCTCGCGGATCAGGTCGGGCTTGACGCCGATGTAGTCGCATACCTGCTCGAACCAGCGACCGGTGAAGAACTCACGCGGATCGCCGTCCTCGGTCATCTGACGCAATTTCTTGCGATCGTAGCGAGAGGTCTGCTCTTGGCTCTTCATGCGCTGCAGGAAGCGGTAGTCGTGCACGGCCAGTTCGATGATCGATAGGTACAACTGCCGGCACGAATCGAGATCGAACTTCTCGATCGGAGAGGCGAGCCGCTCCAAATACGTGTCGGTGTACTCAGGCGTAAGGTTCATCTCTGTCGTCCTTGTTACGGGCTGCGTCAAGTCTGCTTCAATAGTTAGTCAAAGCTGCGAGTGTACTTATACAAGCTTTCTGCAAAAAAGAATACCCCCCGTTGCACAACTTCTGACAAAGAAATAACTTTGTCGTAGCCATGCACTACACCGTCAAGGGAACAGCCACAGCTACCGGCGTGTCGGAGAGTCGACTGCGCACCTGGGAGCGCCGTTACGGGGTGCCGGCTCCGGAACGTACCGACTCCGGGCAGCGTCGCTATAGTGATGGCGACATCGCCGTCGTTCGGCGGATGGCGGCCCTGATCTTGTCGGGTGTGTCGGCCTCCAATGCCGCCGATGCAGTGCGCATGGAAGGCACGAGCGAGGCCGAGCTGCACGAGGCCAGCTCACGGCCCCATCCGCTGGTGGAGCTGTTCGTGCAGAAGACCCTTGCTTTCGATCAGGGGTGGCTGCTGCGAATACTCCGCGACTCGGTGTACTCCACCGGATGGGCGCCAACCATGGAGCGTATCGCCTTCCCGGCACTCGAGCAGCTGTCGGCCGGCTGGGGCGAGGCGTCGGTGTCGGCGGCGAACATCGCATTCGCCGCGGAGGTGATTCGTTGCGAAGTGGGCGCCCAGCTCGCTCAGCTCAACGGACACGGCGGCCATCAGCCGCAGGTGCTGCTTGGTTGTCCCGAGGGAGAGTCGCACGACCTGGGTTTGCTCGCCCTGTCGGTGATGCTTCGTCAGCGCGATCTCGGCGTCCTCTACCTCGGCCCTGACGTTCGGCCGGAGGATCTCGTGACCGCGGTTCGGCAGGCCAAGCCGTCGGCGGTGTGCTTGCACGTGGCGACTCGGGCTCAGCTTGCCGGCCTCAACCGAGCGGCGCGTACGCTCGTTGTTAGCCGTGTGCCGGCGCAGTTGTCTCTGTACGCCCCGTCGCTGGCTCCGAAAGACATGCCAACCATTCCCGGCGTGCAGCTGCCGGCTGGCTTGGCGGCTGCCACGGAGCGCATCGCGGGCGCGCTTCGGAGCTCGGGGAACGGGGGCAACGGACGCAATGGAGTCGGCGGTGGGAGCACCGCCAAGGGGAAGGGCGCCGCCGGCAACTAGTCAACGCGGATTGTGTTCCCCACGCCGCAGGCCTCGACCTGGGCGCGCGCCGGTGAGTTCTCCGTCGCGAATAACGAAGCGGCCGTTAACGATGACCTGCGCGACGCCTGCCGCATGAGCGTGAGGCGCCGCGAAGGTCGCGCGGTCGTCGATCGCCTGGGCATCGAACACGATGACGTCGGCGGTGGCTCCTGCACGCAGCAGCCCGCGATCGCCGAGCCCGAACGTCGCCGCTGGTAGGCTGGTGGCGCTGCGAATCGCCTCGGGCAGTGTCAGCTGCTCGGTGTCGCGGACGAAATGTGAGATCACCCGCGCGAAGCTGCCGTAGGAGCGCGGGTGGGGAACACCCTCACCGGGAAGAACGAGTGAGCCGTCCGACGAGGTCATGACCCAGCGCAGGCCTCGAAAGCGTTTCACGTCGGCGTCCGACATATCGAACGACACAACGCTGGCGCCGCCGCCGAGCTGCACGCGTACCGACGCTTCGGCAGGTGAGACGCCGAGTGCCGCGGCCACATCGGCGAGAGTCCGACCGGCGATGGCAATCGAGTTGCCACCGCGGCCGAGCAACTCCGGACCGCTGGAAAACTGCAATGCCTGCGGCCCGGCGCGTAGCGCGATATTGGCCTCGATCTCGGTCAGCATGCGGCTTGCGGCCGTCTCGGGATCATTCGAATTTCCCGAGCCGTAGCGTTCCGCGAACGCCTCGTCGCCGCCGGCCAGGGCCCAGCGCGGCAGCACGGCACCGGCGATCGTCGTGCTGGAGGCCGCGTAGGGGTACTGATCGGCCGTCACTCGGAGCCCGCGGGCTCGCGCCGCGGCGATGATCGCGACGATCTCTTCGGAAAGCCCCCAGTTGTCGGGGCCCAGGGCCTTGATGTGCGCGATGTGCACCGGTAGGCCGGCCTCCTCTCCAATTCGCACAGTCTCGCGAACCGCTTCCAGCACTCCGATGGAGAACGAGCCTTCGTCACGCATGTGGCTGTCGTAGATGCCGCCATGTGCAGCCGCGCCCCGAGCCAGCTCGATGACCCCGCTGGTCTCGGCGTAGAAGCCCGTGGGATAGAAGAGCCCAGTCGAGAACCCCAGAGCACCTTCTCGCATCGCGTCTTCGACCAGCTCACGCATGCGTGCGATTTCGACGTCGGTGGCGTGCCGGTCGTCGGCGCCGACCACCGCGCGCCGTATCGGGTCGTGGCCAACGAGAAGGCCGACGTTCGGTCCGAGCCCATTCCGCTCCATGGCCTCGAACGTGGCCTGCACTGTGAACGGGCCGCCGCCGTCGTTGCCTGCCACGAGTGTCGTGACACCCTGGCACAGGTAGTTTTCCGCCAGTGAGCGGCGCGGATCGTTTGCTGCCGAGAGCGCATGCGTGTGCGTGTCGATGAATCCGGGCGCGATGATCGAGCTTCCGACGTCGAGCGTTTCGGTGGCCCGCGGCGCGCGCTCCACCGGCCCGACGTAGACGATCCGATCGCCGCGGGCCCGGCCGCGGCACCGCTGCCATCGACCACGCGCTCGCTGACCAGGAGCAGGTCGATCTCGTCTCCGCTCTCGCCGCCTCCAGCCCCAAGCGAGCGACTCACGGTCGGTAGCAGCGCCATGGTGCTGACGGTGTTGGCGGCGATCGCAGCCTCGGTGAAGCGCAGCGGCCGTCCCTGGTTCTGCAGATACGGCTGCAGCTGATCGGTGTAGTGCGGGTCGAGCGGATGGCCGGATTGACCGCCGGGTAGGGAGACGAGTCCGGAGTCGGCTTCGGAAAGGTCGGCGATCCAACGCATCGAGGGCCCAGCGGTCACGACTACCCGTCGGTCGCTCAAGCCGCCACCGAAGGCGGCGACGCTGGTAGCCGATCCGGGGATGGGCATGGGGCCGCGGTTCAACCAGCTGCCGACGACGGGCAGCGATCCGAGCGGATGCGTCAACGTGAGCGTGTGGATCGTCTCGTAGTTCCAGCGTTCCGAGTCCTCACCCCAAGCCTCGCTGGCTCGCTGCCATGCAACGGCCAGCGCGCGCTCGAAAATGTCGCGCGCGCCCTCTGTCTGGGTCGTCGAGACGTCGTCGTACCAGCTGTCCGTCATGTCTCCCCGAAGCAATCGAGTGAGCTGTCGGCGGCGGTTGAAGCCAGACCTGCGCGCGGCCTCGTGCACCTCGTCGGCGAAGACCGCTCGGTGAAGCTCCTGATCGAACGGGACGAAAAGAGCTGCCGCCGGGCCGGCCTCGGTGCGCATGTCGCCGTCCCAGGCCGCCAGCAGATCGAGAGCTCGCGTCGCTCTCGGATCTTCGGGCGCGTAATTCCGTTGGGCGTCCCCACCACCGTTAGGCACCTTGAAGTGCGCGCGCGTCGCGGCGATCACCTCGCTGGCGTAGAGCGAGCGGGTGTCGCTCTGCAGCTCGGCGAAACCTGTCGGGGTCCAATCGCCGCGGGCCGCCAGGAGCTCTTCGATGCGTCGCACCCGATGGTCGGTGTCGAAGTTGCCGACGAGAGCGACGTCTAAGGCCGCGTCGAGCTCGACGTCGTCGTCGTCGGAAACCGTCGGACCGCCAGATGCGTTGCGCGGGACAGAAACACCTTCATCTGCGGTGGTTGCCGTGCCGGTATCGTTGCCAGGACTTCCGCGAACGTCGTTGTTGGCGCTGGTCAAGAAACCGCGTCCAGGCCGCTCGATCGTAGGATTGGCGTGTTGCGGACGCAGTCCGGACCAGCCGTAGCGCTCGTCCCACCCCGGCGACGGCAGTCGCCCGTCCCCGCGGCGCCGCAGCGGAACGCGTCCGATGACCGTCTGCAGAATGCCGCCCGCCCGATCGGCGGCGACCAGATTCTGCGCCGGGGCGGCGTAGCCCTCGAGGCCGCCCCCCATCTCACCGATCTCGCGGACGTCGTCGATCGATCGTGCGCGAGCCAGATTCAGCAACGCTGTGGAAGGATCGCTCGGTACCGCGGCCGTCCAGCTGAGGCTGCGTGCCGGCAAGCCTCTCTCTTCATCGGGTGGCAGAACCACGCCTCGATCGCCGTAGCTGACGGTGATCGCAATCGGGTCGGCGCCGCGCACGAGGATCCGCTCCTCGACCTGCTCGAGCTCGACCCAGCGGTCGCCGCGACGAACGCGACCGTTTTCGACCTCTTCGAAGAACAGGTCGTGATCGTCGAGCATGGTATTGGTGAAGCCCCAGGCGAGATCCGGCCCACGGCCGATGACAACGAACGGGAAACCAATCAGCGTCATCCCGGCGGCCTCGTAGTCGGGCGCCCGTAGCAGGGCCTGATACCAAATCGACGGCAGTCGCAATGCGAGATGGGGGTCGCTCGCCAGCAGCGGCAATCCGCTTGCCGCGTGGTTGCCGTCGACCGCCCAGTTGTTGCTGCCGATCGCGACGCGTTGTTCGCTGGCGACGGCTGACGAGGTGCGCCGCGCGGCGAACGCGGCGGCCACGGGGTCCGGCCGGAACCCGGCCAGGCGGTCGGCCTCCCGGGTTGCGAGCTGGCTGGAGAGCTCGGCTGCGAGGTCGGCGATTTCGCGCGGCACGTGCGGATTGTCTCCCATGAGGTCGGCGAAGCGCTCTCTGCCCAGACTGGCAAGCAACTCGAAGCGCGTTTCCTCGGGTCGGCCCTGCCAGAAACCCAGGTCGTGTGCCATGAGCAGCTGGAAATAGACGCTGTCGATCGGCTTCCAGGGGTCCGGTTGCGAGTGCTCTCGGCCGCGCAACAGCAACCGCACGTCGGGCGGCAGATCGCCGCGCCGCTCAGCGAGCCAGGCGTTGACGCCATCGGCATAGGCGTCGAGAAGACGGGAAGTTTCGGCTCCGGCAGCCTCTACCTGCGCTCGAGCGATCCGGGTCAGCCCGAGGCCGCGGTAGTAACGATCGGCGCCCACGGCCCGCTCCCCGAGAACCTCGGCGAGCCGGCCGGCGGCCTGTCGCCGGCCGAGCTCGAGCTGCAAGAATCGATCGTTGGCGTGGACGTAGCCCATGCCACGCGCCAAATCGGCGAAGCTCGCGCCGTCGAGGTGCGGCACGCCCCAGTCGTCGAATCGAACGCGGACCGGCGCCGACAAGCCGGGGATGGCGGCCGCGCCTCGGCGTCGCGGTAGGCCGGAGTGGGTGAAGCTCCAGGCCCAAAGAACCGCCGCAAGGGAGATCAGCCCGAGGCCGAGCAGCCCGACCCGTAGGAGCGATCTGGGTGCCGGCTTGGCTGTGCCTGAGGCTAGCTTCATCTCACTCCGAGCCGAGCTTGGGGCGAGCTAGCGGAGACGCTGCCGGACCGCGACGCTGGCCTGTTCGACGAGCACCACCATGAGGAGCACGACGATCGTCAGAGTAGCAACTTTGTCGTACTGGAACGCTCGGGTGTACATCTGGATGTAGAGGCCGATACCACCGGCGCCGACGAGGCCCAGGGCGAGTGATTCGCGGAGGTTGAGCTCGAAACGGAAAAGTGTGTCGCGTGCCAGTACGGGCGCCACCTGCGGCAGCACGCCGAATCGGACCCGCTGCAGCCACGAGGCTCCTGCCGAGTCGAGCGCCTCCAACGGACCCGATCGGGCGCCGTCGAAAGCCTCGGCGTAGAACTTGCCGAGCATCCCGGTGGAATGCACCGCAACCGCGAGCACTCCCGGGAAGGGGCCGAGGCCGACCGTCGACACGAACAACAGCGCCAGCAGCAGCATCGGGATCGCGCGCAGCGCGCTGAGCATCCACTTCAGTGGGATTGCCAGCCACGCCGGCGCCAGCGTTCGTGCTGCCGCCACGCCCAGGACCACCGACGCGATGGCGCTCAAGAGTGTGCCGAACAGAGCTATTTGCAGCGTTTCAACCGTTGATCGCAGAACGGTCGACGCCACGTCGGCGTCGGGTGGCAGCATGCGTCCCACGAACTCGCGCAGCCGTGGCAGCCCTGCCACGAAGCGCGCCGGGTCGAAGCTCGTGCCGTGCCATCCCCAGGCAATCGCCGCCACCACGCCCAGGATGGCGGCCACGCGGCCGAAGCTCTGCATCGGCGAGGGGCGCGGAATACGCGCGTCGATGTCGCTCGACGGGCTCATCATGCCCGTCGAGCAGAGCTTTCACGAGGTTCGAGCTGCGGAATGCCCTCGCGACCATAGATGCGCTTCAGGTCGGCGTCCGTCAGGTCGCCGCTGCGGCCGTCGTGGACAACATGGCCTTCGCGCATGCCAACGATGCGATCGGCATGGCGTCGCGCCAGCTCGGGTTGATGCAGCGTCAGCAGCAGCGTCGCGTTGCGTCGTTCTGCTGATCGCACCAGGAGCTCGAGGATGTCGTCCGCGAGCGCAGGGTCGAGATTGCTGACGGGCTCGTCGGCCAGCAGGATCTGTGGCTCCTGCGCGAGCGCTCGCGCCACACCCACCCTTTGCTTCTGGCCGCCGCTCAGTGTGTCGGCCCGCTGGGTTGCCTGAGGAGTGAGATCCACCTCCGCGATCGCCTCCATGGCGGCCCGCTTGTCGGCCAGCGGGAAGCGGCCGAGCAGGCTCGAGAGCGGGTGGACGTGCCCGAGGCGACCCCACAGCACGTTGTCGAAGACGCTGGCCCGGTCGACGAGGTGGAATTCCTGAAAGATGAACGCCACGGCGGTGCGCGCAGAGCGGCGGCGACCCTGATCCCGAGGGGTCCTTCCAAGAATCTGCAGTTGCCCTTCTACCGCCGGAACATAACCGTTGATGAGCCGTAACAGGCTCGTCTTGCCTGAACCGCTGGGCCCGATGATGGCCACGCGCTCGCCGCGATTGACGGTCAGCTGCTCGACGTCGACCACCCAGGGTCCGTCGCCGTAGCGCGCGCGGACACCCGTCAGCTGTAGGGCGTGCGGCGACACCTCGGTGGATTCGGCGGCTGCGGGCACGTGGCTGTTATTCGAGCAGTCCGTAGAGCCGCGCGACATCGGCCACACCGGCGTAGGCTTCGTGAGTCGTCGTCACATAGCCGTCGGGGCCGTAGACGTACTGCAGCAGGTGCTGATACTCGGGCTCGTTGAGCTTCAGCATGGCGGCAACGAACGCCGCGGCGCGGGGTTCCGGCAAGTCGCCGCGCGCGATGACGGCGTGTGAAGGAATCTCGTCGGTTTCGGCGATCCACGTCACATCTCGCAGCTGCTCGGGCGTTAGCAACAGGTCGGCGAACTGACTCGCGCCCGCCGCGTCCACGTAGCCGTTGGCCACCGCGGCGATGGCCTGCTGGTAGCCGCCTGCGAAGTAGACCGTGCCGAAGAAGCTCTGAGGATCGGCGCCGCGCTCGAGCAGGTTGGCGCGTGCGAACAGGTCGAGCGGGTACAAGTAGCCTGACTCGGAGATCGGGTCGGGGAAAGCGATTGTTTTGCCGCGTAGGTCGGCCAGTGTGCGGATGCCACCGTCGCGACGCACAAAAATGCGACCGCGGTAGACAGGTCGGCCACGATAGATCTCCGAGAGCAGCACGCGCGCGCCAATGAGCTCGTGGGCAATCACGTAGGGCAGGGCGCCCATGAACGAGATGTCGGCATCACCGTGGCGCAACGCCTCGACGGCGGCGGCGTGATCGAGCGTCACGAAGCCGCGCACGGGCTGGCCGAGCTCAGCGGCGAGGTAGCTGGTGAACGCATCGATGTCGCCAAGCAGCTTCTCGGGGTTCTCCTGCGGGATAAACGCCAGGACAAGCGGGGCACCCGGGCCGCCGCCTGTCTGACCCGTTGCCGGGCCCCACAGCGCCGCGAGGGCCGGCCGAGAAGGCATTGCCGAAGAGCTGAGCACGAGCGCGGCCACCAAAAGGCCGAGCCGAGAGCGCCGCGGAGCTTGCCGATTCGGCCGACTCGTGTCGTTCACACCTCCGTCGCAACGCCAACGGTGACTCGGACGAGATGTAGCGGTGGGTCGGCGCGCCTGCAATTGAGTTTCTTGGCTCATGCGATCACCTGAAGTCAGGCCCGTACTCGGCCTCGAGCTGTTGGTACTCGATCCAGCGCGACTCGGCCGTGGCCCAATCGTCGGCGTTGATCGCGGTGCCGATTTCCTCGAGCTTGTCCGCCAGCTCGTAAACCAGGGGCGCCTGCGATCTGTCAATCAATGCGCTGGCGTCGAGCCGCATGTCTTCGGCGACGGTGCGGATGAGCAGATCGGCGTGGAACGTGTCGCGCGCTGGCAGCAGGGTGCTGAGGGTGCTGGCGAAGGTGGTGAGCTCGCCGAAGAACATCCCGAACTGAGTGTTCTCTTCGTCGAAGATCTCGTACGGATCTTCGCCGGTGCCGATCGCCTCGATGTAGGCCGTGAGGTCGCTTCGCTCTGGAGCGCTGAGACCAAGCGAATGGTGCTCGTTGAACCAGCTCACCACGTCGGCAAGCGTTTCCTGCGAGCCGTCGTGGAAATACGGGCCGGTGTGGGCGACGCCGAGCAGCGTCGGGGTTTCGAAGGCACTGTCGCGGGCGTTCGGGCTCGACGGATCGCCGCTGCCGATGTCGTGGCGAAGGGTGTCTACGAAGTTGGCGCTGGCGATATGGCAGGTGCTGCAGGAGCGCCCGCCCATGCCATCGAATTCCTTGTTGAAGAGCACTTCGCCGCGCCCGGCGCCGGCTGGAGCCGAGGGCTTGAGCCTTCCGTCGGGCTCGAGGTAGGGCGCCGGCAGCCAGTCGAATTCCTGCATGTAAGCCACCAGGGCGTCGAGCATCAACGGCGTGGGCTCGTCGCCGGCGAACTCGTTCACCACCACGTTGCGGGTGAAGTCGCGCAGGCTACCGTCGCGTCCGTCGCGTCCGTAGGGGCCGGTAAAGCGGATGCCGCGCAGGCTCGGTATGTCGAGCGGGTCGTTGCGGCGATCGTTGAAGCGCGGGTTGAAGAAGTGCCCGTCTATGTCGAGGCCGCCCGGTCGGGCGCTCACACCCGGGATGAACAGCCGCCGGTTGATGTCGCTGCGGTTGTGGCACCGTGAGCAGGTCAGGCCGAGACCGCGTGCCGGGTCGCCAAACACCTGGGGCGAGTCGAACAGCATGTCGCCGTAGGCCACCAGAAAGAGGTCTTTCTCATCAATGCCGCGCTCCTCGAAGTTGAGTACCAGTCGAGGCAACGGATCCTGATCGTTGAGGTCGGCGCCCGGCGGCAGCCAATTCAAGGGGCGGAGGTCAGCCTCAGCTGCGACAGCACTTTCGGGCAGCGGCAGGAAGGTTTGGCGCGGCGCGGCGCGGCCCGCGGAGATCTCGTAGTTATCGATGAGATAGCGCGAGATCTCTTCACGAGCCCCTACGAAAGCTTCGGTATTGGCGCCACGCGCGGAGGTCCCCGCCACCCCGGCCGTGCCGACCGTCGACGAGAGCGTCAGCCAGCTCAGGCCCAGTCGTGCGTTGCCGCCTGGATCGTAGTTGCGCAGAAAGTCCTGCTCGAGAGCCCGATAGATGCGCCGTGCACGCTCGAGGGGCTCCTGAGCAGCCCCCGGGAGCGCCAGCGCGGACTCGGCTTCGTGCAGATAGTGGCGAGTCAGGCGAGATATGGCTGTTGTGGAGGCGTAGTAGAGGCCGGCGGCGTCCTCGGCGTCGATCGCCGCGCGGATCATTGTCGAGCTCGATCCGTGACTGATTGGGCTCATCCGGCCGGCGGTGGTGTCGCTCTCGCCACCGCCCACGGCATCGACTTCCGGCCGCGGATGACCCGAAGCGTCGAGCATGTCGTACACGGTAGCGAAGCCGTAGGCTGGCTCGAGCGGCGCTTCGTACTCCGAGGCCACGAGCCGCCAGTCGATTGGCTGCAAACCGATGTAGAACAGGCTGCGCAGATAAGCGGCCGGCACGGGGTGCCAGGGGGCTTCGCGCACAATGTGGCTGTCACCGCGGTCGGGAGCGGCGAATAGCCCACCGAGCAGCAGTAGGCACAGAAGTAGAGCGGCGGAGCGTTTCATAGAAGATATTTTTAGTCTAGCCTAAATTTCGAGTCGGCCTCGTTCTTTGCCGACTTTTTGTGGCCGGCGACGCTCCTATTCAACAGTTCTCGAAAGCCCCGACGCTCCCTCCCTTCGACTCGGAGGTTCGACATGGGTTCTCCACCCGATCAGGTTCGGCGATTGCCGAGCTGGCTGGCGCAACGCTCAGGGCGTTCGCGGCTGACAACCATGGCCGCCAGTCTGGCCGTGGCTACACTGCTGCTGGGCTCGGTGGCGTTGGTCGACGCGGCTATCGCTCATCAGGAGGGCTCGCCGACGTCGAGCGCTATTCAAGAGGAACAGCAGCTCGATCCCGAAAAGAAGCAGCTCGACGAGGCCCGCCGCAGGATTGAGCTCGCCGAGCGCCTGGTGATGCGGCAACGTGGGGCCAAGCAGCTTCATCAAGAGCAGCTCGACCGGATGCTCGCCGGCCTCGAGGCCAGTCTTCATGAGCGAACCGGCGTCGCGAATGAGCGTTTGGCGCGCACACGAGAGCTACTCGAGCGAGCAGTGGAGGGGCAGCGCGCTGGGGGCGTTGCACACCGAGAGGCGCTGCACAGCGCGCAGCAGGCGATGGAAAGCGCTGTGATCGCCAGGCGGCACGCGCTCGAAGGTCTGCGGTCCGGACTGCAGGATCGACGATTCTCGGTGCGATCCGCACCGCGCGTGCGGATCTCTGCTCCGGGCATGCTCCTGCGGAGAGGGTCCAACTCCGCCGATGCGATCCTGGCCCGCGCTGAGGAGCTGGAGCTGACCGACGACCAGCAGGACGGTATCCGCTCCGCCGAGCGTGATCATCGCCGAGCTGAGATCGAACGCCAGGCGGCGATCGAGGTGGCGGAGCTCGACCTCGACTCCTTGCTCGAAAACGAATACGAAGCCGACCTCGGGGCCGTTCAAACCCAGATGGAGCAGATCTCGCGGATGCGCGTTGAAGATCGCGTTGCCGGTCTGCGGCTGCGTCAGCAGATCCGCGCGATCCTGACCCCCGAACAGCGCGACAAGGCGGACGAGATGCGGCGGCATCCGTTCGGTGTCCTGACTCGAACGCTGCGCGAGGGCGACCCCCATCAACACGAAGAGGGCGAGGAGCACGAAGGTCCGAGCGTCTTCTTCTTCGATGGCGACGAGGGCAGCATTGGGTTCGGCGACCACGCCAACGAGCTCTTCGAGTTCCGCCGCGACTGGACCGGCGACGGTGCAGAAGGCGCCGTCTGGGACTTCAAGCTCGATGACCTCGACCTGCACGGCTTCGAATTCGAGTTCGGTGATCTGCCGTTCGGTATCTGGTCGGACCACGATCATGATCACGACGACGCCGACAACGAAGACGGGGAAGAGGGCGAACAGGGCGAAGAAGAACAGGTCTCGAGCGGCGGACGCACCAAGGCTCGTCCCGAGATCGCCAAAACACTGTAGGTCGATCCCGACGGCTGCCCTCCGGAGACGGGGGATAGACCGTCGTGATCGCGGTAATCAGGGCCTCGGCGAGAACGTTTCGCCGAGGCCCTTATTCTCGAGCTCGCGTCAACATCGATGCCGGCCGATTCTCCCCGCGTCGCGCCCGTCGAATACACTCGCCGGGCGATGAGCGGCCCGACTTCAGAAGGATCAACAGACACGGCTCTGGAAACGGACACGGGTGGAGCAAACGACGCCCTGCACGTTGTGCTCGTGGAGCCGGAGATCCACGGCAACACCGGCAACATCGGACGCTCCTGCCTGGCCACCGGGGCGCAGCTGCACCTCGTGGAGCCACTCGGATTCTCGCTCGACGACGCCCATGTCCGGCGTGCTGGTCTTGACTACTGGCGTCATGTTCAGCCCCAGGTGTGGGGCTCCTGGGAGCACATCGAGTCGCGGCTGCCCGAGCTCGGTGAGCCGTGGTTCTTCAGCGCCGAAGGCAAGCGCTTGCTGTGGGACGTCGAGTACCCGCGGCGGACCGTGCTTCTGTTCGGACGCGAATCGGCAGGATTTTCCAACGAAACGCGTGATCGCTACGCCGATCGGATGGTGAGGATTCCAATCGTCGGTCAGCGAGTCCGCTCGCTCAACCTGGCCAATTCGGTGGCTGTGGCTCTGTGCGAGGTCCTTCGCCAGCGTCTATCGGTGTAGCGGGCGATTGTCACCGCCGTCGCCGTCGCTTGCCCAGGAGCGCTGATCGCAACCGGCAACCAGGGCGGCGGCTCTTCTGGCGACAGGCCGCCCCCTACGGCCAAGGCCGCTCGACGCGTCTGCCAGCCGATCTCTAGCGCTCTAGCGCCTGGGCGAGGTCGGCGATGAGGTCTTCGGCCGCCTCGATGCCGACCGACATGCGGATGAGTCCGTCGGAGATCCCGGCAGTCTCGCGCTCTTGCGGGGTGAGGCAGGCGTGCGAAGTGGCGGAGGGGCGTGTAACCAACGTCTCAGGGCCGCCGAGGCTCGGGGCATCGATGGCGATCTGCGCGGCTCCCATGACGGCTTGGGCTTCAGACGCGTCGCCGTCGACCTCGAATGAGAGCATGCCGCCGAAGCCGTCGAGCAGCGTCGTGGCGCGCTCGTGATCGGGGTCGCTGGCCAACCCGGGATAGTTGACGTGGGCGACGCGCGGGTGGGCGTCGAGAAACTCCGCGATGCGTTGGGCGTTGTCGCACTGCGCGCGGACTCGGAGCGCCAGTGTTTTGACACCGCGGTTGAGCAGGAAACAGGCGTGCGGATCGAGGGTGCCGCCGAAGAGATTGAGCTTGAGGCGCACGCGTTCGATGAGGTCGGCGGGGCCTATGGCCACGCCGGCGGCGATGTCGCTGTGGCCGTTGAGGTACTTGGTGGCGCTGTGCAGCGACAGGTCGAAGCCGTGCTCGGCGGGCCTGAAGTTGATGGGGCTGGCGAAGGTGTTGTCGATCATCGAGATGAGCCCGTGCTGGCGTGCGAATGCGGCGATGGCGTCGAGCTCCCCGACCTCCATGAGAGGGTTGGTGATGGTCTCGGCGTAGATGACCTTCGTCGTGGGTCGCAGCAACGCCGCCCAGGTGTCGGGGGCGCGTGGGTCGAACACGTCGTGCTCGATGCCGAGCTCGGGATAGTCGAGCGTGAAGAGCTCGTGGGTGCCGCCGTACAGGCAGTTCTGGACCAGCAGGTGGTCGCCGCTGGACAGGAATGTGCGCAGCGTGGTGCTGATTGCCGCCATGCCGCTGCTTGTGACGAGCGCTGCCTCGGCGTTCTCGAGCGCCGCCATCTTGGCGTGCAGCGCGTCGTGGTTGGGGGTGTTGTTGAGGCGGACGTAACGGACATCGTGGTAGTTGTCGGCGCCGGTTCCAGAGAGGAAGGTGGCCGACTGGAACACCGGCATCGTTACCGCGCCCTCGATACGGGGCTCCGGCTCGCCGGCGTGTATCAGCTTGGTCTCGATGCGCTCGAAGGTCTTGCTCATCATTGGCCTCTACGACGGGTGGCGAGATCGCGATACGGGAAGGAGACCGACGAGGTCATTGCTACGGAACCCTCACCGTCAACTGTCTTCGTCTCCATGGCGGATGCGATCGAACGGCTGCACCACGGTCGAAGCGATGTTCGAAAGGTGAGCGCCGACCCGTCGGAGGATCTGTGCCGAGCTGGCGTACACCATTGCCATGTCAGCCGTCAGGTCGCTGGCCGCGGCACGGGCGCGGTAGGCCTTGAGGTCCTGCCGCAGCTCGCCGTGTGCGGCGATGACCCCCGCGGCGCGTTTGGAGTCATCCTCGCGGAACGCCACTTCGGCATCGTCGAACATCGGGCGCAGCCTGTCGGCCATCGCGCGGAGATCGGCCGCGAACTCACCGGTGCGTGGGCTCTTGGCCATTTCGGACACCTCAACGAGCCCGCGGGCAAAGTCGCCGATGCGCTCGGCATCCTGGACCGTGCTGAGCAGTAGCAGGCTGGCCACCAGGTCGACGCCCGGGTTGATGCTCAGGTGCTCGAGGATCGTGCGGCGCACCATGCGCTCGCCAACGTCAACGGCGTCGTCGAGGCGGTCGAGATCCTCTTCGAGGGTGACGTTGTCGAGGAGTGTCGTGAGCGCCAGGTCGAGCATGTGCCTTGATTGGTGCAACATCGTCGAGATATCTCGATACGCCGATTCGACAAGCGGCGAGGGCTTGTCAGAGCCGAAGAGCATTTTCCACATGCGTGGCCTCCATGGTGAGCGCGGGCCGGTGCGTTGGAGCGAATGACTTGGCCGGGTCGACCTCCGACTGCTCGAGCGGTCGAGTGATGGCGGCGACTTCGTCGGTTGGCGCCGGTGGTGCGTCGGGAGCCGAGCTCAGCGCGCCGCTGAGCAGCAGCAGAAGCAACGGCAACCCGAAGAAGAAGACAACGATGTAGAGGCCGGCGAGCAGACGATTGTTGGCTCCCAAACGCCCGATGGCGCGCGCCAGTCGTAGCGGGATTCGCCTCAGCGGTGGGATTCCATAGATCACGAGGGTCCCGGTCAGATTGAACAGCAGGTGCGAGAACGCCACAGTAACGGCCGCGCCGCTGCCGGTGGCGAGGGCGGCCAGCATGGCGGTGACCGTGGTGCCGATGTTGGCCCCCAGGGTGAAGGGAAAGAGCTGCTCGAGCGTCACCACGCCAGCCCCGACGAGCGGCACCATGACCGAGGTCGTGATCGAGCTGCTCTGCACCATGACCGTCATGATCGCGCCGGCGCCAATCGCCGCCAGGGCGGAGCGGAACAGAGTCCGATGCAGGACCTGCCCGGCGCGCTCCGACATCACCGCCTTGAGGACGTCAACGAGGAACTTGAGCGCCGACATCAGTAGAACGATACCGATGATCAACGTCATGCCGCCGGAACCCCCACCCGCATCCGAGAGCAGCTCGGCAACCGGGTCGACAATCGCGTCGAGCGGCGACAACAGCTTGGTGCCGCCGGTTCCCTCGACCGCGCCTGCGAGCACTCGCGAGCTGCGCGCCAAGAAGCCAGTGGCGATCTCGAGCGGCAGCAGCAGGAGCACCGTCATCCAGTTGAAGAAGTCGTGGATGGTGGCGCCCGCGAACGCACGTTGGAACTCCTCGCGGCGGCTAACGTGCGCGAGCGAGACCAGCGTGTTCGTTACAGACGTCCCGATGTTGGCGCCCATGACGACCGGAATGGCGCCCTCGATGGTCAGCGCTCCCCCGGCGACAAGCGCAACCGTCATCGACGTCGTTGTCGACGAGCTCTGGACGAGCGTGGTCGCGAGAATCCCGATCAAAAGGCCGACAAAGGGATTGGCGGTGCGCGCCACAAGCTCTTCGGCGAAGCCACGGCCGAACAGCTTGAACGCCATGCCCATCATCTCGAGCCCTAAGAAGAACGTGTAGAGCAGGAGCAGGAGGACGAGAACTTGGTAGCCGGTGCGTTTTGAGGCCATCAGATCAATGCGGTCTGTGGCTCTGAGTTCGGATCGAGAGGATCGAAATCGAGATCACTTTGCTCGCACGCGAGCACGCCGCCCAAGTTGCCGCGCGGTGGCGAGGCTTGGCCGGAATATACCCGACGATGTAGGCGTCCGTCGCCCGAGCGAGAGGGCCGCCGAAGGGGGTGACGTCGTGTTGCGATCAGATCTCGATCAGGACCTTCAAAGCTCCCGGCTGGGCCGCGTGCTCGAACGCTGCCGGTGCTTCCGCGAGCGGATAGCAGGCTTCGATGAGTGGTTTGATATCGATCTCGCCGGCAGCGAGCGCCTGAATTGCCGGCTCGAACGGGCCGCAGCGCGAGCCCACGACACGTATCTCGTCGACGACGAGCGCGGTGGCGTTGCACTCGAGCGCATTGTTGTAGGTGCTCTTGAGCACCAGCGTTCCTTCCGGCCTGAGAGCACGTCGGGCGATCTCGAAGCCGCCGGGGTTGCCGGTGCACTCCACCGGGAGATCGAAGCGACCGGCTGGCCGATCCTGTGGAGCTTGTGGATCTGGCGGATCGGGTGGATCCGGCCGATACGGCTGTTGCCGGATTGCCGGTTGCCAAAGATCTACCCCCAGCTCCAAGAGCGCGGCCGAGCGGGCGGGGTGACGTTCCACAATCGTGACCGCGCAGCCAACCCGGAGCAGGGCTCGCGCCACGAGTTGCCCGAGCTTGCCAGCACCGACGACGAGTGCGCGATCGACTCCGTTGAGGTCGACCTGCTCGCCAATCCGCATGGCCGCCGCCAAGGGCTCAACGAACACCGCCGCGTCGTCGGTGATCGACTCCGGGATCGGAAACAGGTTGACCGTGGGGACAGGAATGAGCTCGGCGAAGCCGCCGTCGCGACCGTGGATGCCCAGGGCGCGGCGGTTCTCGCAGTGGCGTGGGCGGTCTTCGATACAGCGGTGACACTCACCGCAGCCGATGTTGATTTCGGCGACGACCCGCTTGCCCATCAGCGCGGTAGGCCCGTCGACGACGTTGGCCACCAGCTCGTGCCCCGGAATACCGACAAACGAAGCGTAACCACGAAGGAGCTCGAGGTCGGTGTTACAAATGCCGGCGCGGCGTACCCTGAGCAGGGCATCTTCTCGGCCGAGCTCGGGGCTGGGTAGGTCGTCGCGCAATCGGAGTGCGCCGTTCTCGAGCCAGAGTGCGATCATTCGATGATTGCGACGGTTTCCTTGATGACAGGACAAAACGGTAGGGACTCATGCACGACGAAACTTACGACATCGAAGGAGCCGCCGAACGCGTTTACCGGATGGCCCACGTTACGCCCGTCCTGCCGGCGGCGGCGCTGAGCAAGGTCGCCGGGCGCGATGTTCACCTCAAGCTCGAGTGCCTGCAACAGACCGGCTCGTTCAAGGTCCGTGGCGCCACCAACAAGATCCTTTCGCTGACGCCCGAGGAACGCGCTCGCGGCGTCATCGCGTGCTCGAGCGGCAACCACGGGCTCGCGACCGCCTACGTTGCCGGTCGCGAAAAGGTGCCCGCCACCGTTTGTG
Source organism: Acidobacteriota bacterium (assembly GCA_963666215.2). Classification (GTDB taxonomy): domain Bacteria; phylum Acidobacteriota; class UBA890; order UBA890; family WLXD01. The sequence continues at coordinate 504,829 of CAXWPL010000005.1, read as the reverse complement.
TTCCGGAGTGGGTCGATCCGGTCAAGCTGCGGTCCATCCGCGACTCCGGGGCTGAGGCCGTGGTGGAGGGCAAGACTGCCGACGAGGCCGAAGAGGTGTCGTGGCGCCTGCACGTCGAGCGCAATCTGGTTTATGTCCACCCCTTCGACGATCCGTTGGTCATCGCCGGGCAGGGAACGATTGGGCGCGAGCTCCTGGAGCAGCGCCCGAACCTGGAAGCGGTTGTGGTGCCGCTCTCGGGTGGCGGCTTGATTGCCGGCATCGCGATGGCACTCAAGAGAGCGCGGCCACAGATTCGTGTTATTGCGGCGTATGCCGAGCGCTGCAACGTCATGATCGAGAGCCTGGCCGCCGGGCGCCCGATGGAGCTTCCAGAAACACCCACTCTGGCTACCGCGCTTGCCGGTGGCATTGGCAAGACGAACGACCATACGATGCGGCTCGTCAGCGAGCTGGTGGACGACTACGTCGCCGTCGACGAGCACGCGATCGGCGGCGCGATGGCCTTTCTTCTACACGAGCACCGCCTGCTCGTGGAGGGTGGAGGAGCCGTTGCTACGGCCGCCGTGCTACAGGGTGGCTGCGGCCCGGGTGGCGAGCTCGTCGCTGTGGTCTCAGGTGGCAACGTTGCTCTGGATCGCTTTCAGGTGGCTGTCGAGGCCGTCGAGACCATCGAGGGCTGAGTGGCTGAGTCGGCTCATGGTTTCTGACGAGCCGATGAGAAAGTGAGGCGTCGATGCAGCCTGTCTGGGAGTGGGGCATCGCTGTTATCGAGTGGTTGCAGCCCACCGCCGAGACCGCTGGGGTCGCCGCGTCGTGGCTTGACGCGTTGTTCGTCGGCATCAGCTCCCTCGGTGCCGGCGAGACCTATCTGCTGCTGATCCCGCTCGTGATCTGGTGCGTTAGCTATCGTCTTGGCGTTGGTCTACTGCTACTTTTTTTGGTTTCCTCGGAGCTTAATTTGGTTCTGAAGGAGATCCTGCAGCATCCACGCCCGTTCGAGCTCGTGCCCGAGCTGCAGCGGGTGGCGACGCACGGCTACGGACTGCCTAGCGGGCACGCGCAGAACTCGGTGGTGGTTTGGGGCGGGCTGGCGCTGGCGGCCAGCTGTTGGCGAGATACGCGCTCCGGGTCTTCGCGCGCGCAGCAACATGGCTTGTCCTGGATGCTGGCCTCCATGGTGCCGCTCATCGGATTGTCGCGGGTGTACCTCGGCGTTCACTTTCCTACCGACGTGCTACTCGGGTGGATGATCGGAGGCGGGCTGATGGTGGCCGCTGTGACCTTGTGGACCCGGTCGGGACGATCCGATTCGTTCGGAGTCATCCCGAGGCTCGCGGCCGGGGTCGTGGGGGTTGCTGCTCTGATACCCCAACAGGTCGAGAGCGCGTTCCTCTTGGGACTGCTGGCCGGGGCGCTGGCGGGGGCTGTCTGGAAGACGCGCCGTACCTGGAGCCGCTCGGAGGCCGATCTCCACCTCAGCGATCGGCAACGCGGACTGCGGTTCATGGTAGGCGTGTCGGTACCGTTGACGATCTACCTGCTCTCGCGGGTGGGCCTGGCATCAACGGGCTCGCCCCTGGCCGGTGGTGGTGGCATGCAGCCCGCGGCCGCCGCGGCGATTGCCGCGCTTCTTGGCAGCTGGATCACGCTCGGCGCGCCGCGCGTGTTCATCGCGCTGAGTCTCTGTCCGGAAGACCGGAGCGTGCCGGAAGGCTCGAACGACTAGGTTCCCGCCGCCATGGCGCGCGGCGGGGGAGTTCGGCGCCATCGTGAGGGTTCGGCGTGCTCGCGTCCGCAGACAGTCCCCTGGCGACGGCAGGAGTCATAAATGCGCATAAGTGATTAATAGAGATTGATACTGACTATACATATCTTTTAAAACTCTTTGAATACCCACAGAGATCTGGTGTATCTTTCATAGCCTCACGGCAACCATCCAGGGAGAGGTTCCAATGCAAGAAGGTCGAGCAGAGCTCCAGAAGGTGATCCTGCATTACGAGAAGCAGCGCGCGGAGGCCATGCGCGCCAAGCAGGAGGCGGAGATCGTCCTGCCGTTCATGCGTGCCGCACTCGAGGAGTTGGACGCAGCAGTCGGACAAACCGGCCAAAGCAACACCTCGAAGGCCAACTCCATGCGACCGGCGCTGAAGATCGAGCCGACGAGCCACGCGGCGTCCAAGGTGGAGGTCGATTCGGCTCCTCTCCCGACACCCGCGCCCCAGCCCGAGCCCGCTCTCGCGGTGGCCAACGGCGCTCCCGGCCCGGTTGGCGTCGAGTCGGCCCCGAGCGAACCCGCACCAGCCAAGCCGGCCTTCGGTCGCGCTTCGATCGCGTCTTTGATCGAAGAAGCGAGCGGTGACGCCAGCTAGGCGGCGTGTCAGCACGCCCGAGGCGGCTGCGCCCGCGAGCGAGGTAGCGAGACTAGATCAACGCGCGCAGGCGGGTTGCTAGCATGAAATTGCCGGCGACCCTGATCTTGCCCATCATGAACGCCCTTTGGGGGTCGACCTGACCACCCATGATGCCGACGAAGTCTTCTTGCCCGACAGTAATCGTGCAGTCGGGTGGGGGATCGGCAGTTGGCGTCTGGCTGCTGTCGTGCGAGGCGGCCGGCTCGGTGGCCTGAACATCGATCACGCTGCCGGGCGGGTTTTTGAGGTCGACGATCCAGGAGCCACCCTGATCACCGCCGACGTCGAAGCGGAAGATCGCGTCGACTTCGTCGACGAGCTCGGGACGAGCAGCAATCCGGGAGCGGAGGCTTTCGAATGTCGCTTCTGGCGTCATGACTGTTCTCGCGGCGGCTCGTGGGCTCGAGGGGCTCGAGGGACTCGAGGAAACTGAGCGGCGAGTCTAGCGCTATCCACCGCCGAGAGGCTCTCCGCGGGCGCCCGGCGTCGTGCTAGCCTTCGGCCATGGCGGCCTCCGATCGACTTCGTATGGCGGTGCTGTTAGGCGGTACCGGCCCAGAGCACGAGGTCTCGATTTGTAGCGGACGCAACGTCATTGAGGCCTTGCCGCGGTCCCGCTACGAGGTCACGCCGGTGTTCATCGACCGGCTCGGGTGCTGGCGATTCGGAGAGCTGCCAGCTGCCCCCGATCTCGAAAAGAAAGATTCCACAGCTGGCGATCCCAGCGCACCTGGGCCGAGCTCCGAGCCGCCCGTCGACGACGTCATCATCGTGGGTGAGACTCACGAGACCGAAGAGACAAGCCGAGCTGCGGCGTCGGGTGTGCTTGAACGGCTGCGAGCGGAGCTGTTTGACGTTGTCTTCGTGGCGCTGCACGGTGCCGGGGGCGAGGACGGAACCGTACAAGGGCTCCTGGAGGTCGCCGCGATTCCTTATACCGGCTCCGGAGTGCTGGCCTCGGCGCTGGCGATGGACAAGCGACTTTCGAAAGAGCTCTGCGCGGCCGCCGGGCTCGAGGTTGCCGAGCACGTCCTCGTCGATGGGCGAGGTGCGCCGACGAAAGCTCAGCTCGATCGCGCCGGAGCCTTTGTTGCAGCCACCGGGGGCTGCGTAGTCAAGCCGATCCGAGGCGGATCTTCGTGCGCTACGATCCGCGTTCGCGACGCCTCGGCATTGCCGGAAGCACTCGAGGCCGCCCTCGCCGACGGCGGCGGAGCCCTGGTTGAGGAACTGATCGAGAGCCGCGAGGGCATGGACGTCACCGAAGTAACCTGCGGCGTGCTCGACGACCCTTCTGATGGGTTCCCGAACCCGCTGCCCGTAACCGAGATCGTGCCGAAGCAGGGTGAGTTCTTCGATTTTCGTGCCAAGTACACAGCGGGTGCGTGCGAAGAGATCACTCCGGCGCGAATCAGCAACGAAGCGGCAGACCGTGTGCAGCGCGACGCCCTCAAGGCGCATCAACGGCTTGGCTGCGAGGGCATGTCTCGCAGCGACTTCATGCTGCACGGCGAGCGCCCCATCTATCTCGAGACCAACACGATTCCTGGCATGACTCGTACCAGTCTGCTGCCACAGGGAGCGGCGGCGGCCGGCATCGAATTCAGCATGCTCATCGAGAACATCATCGCCGCCGCCCTGGCGCGTCCGTCGCGTCGCCTCGCTGGGGCGGAGTGATCAACTCGACCGGCGCAAATCCTGAGTACATCTCGCGGTCGATCTCGAAGTTGAACGAACCAGCCTGGAGACGCCATGCGCCAAGCTCTACGTCCGGTCAGCGTTGTCGTTGCCATCGCCATCGCCATCGCTGTTTGGAGCATCCAGCGGCGTGGCCCCGTCGCAGATCCGTCGTTCGCCGCCGCTGCGTCTGCGGGAGTCGGATTCGCCGTCGAGAATCTCAACGCTACGCTCTGGACCCAGACAGGCGCCGAGTACGAGGCGTCGGCGCGCCAGGCGTACCGACTTGCCGACGTCATGATGAATCGCGCGCTTGAAGACTCGGCGTGGTCGGCCTCTCTCGAGCAACTCGAGATGGGGGGCTACGAGGAGTACCCGCCGGCGGTGATCCTCGACGTTGACGAGACGGTTCTCGACAACTCGGCTTACCAGGCACGGCTTGTTCTCGACAACAGCGCTTTCGAGTCGACGGGATGGAACGAGTGGGTGCGCGAAGAGAATGCCGTCCCGGCACCCGGAGCGCTCGAGTTCACTCTCGGTGCGGCCGCCCGCGGCGTAACGGTGCTCTACGTCACCAATCGAGCTCAGGAGCTCAGCGACGCCACGCGCGCGAACCTCGTCGCGAGCGGCTTTCCCATGGGCGCTGGAGACACGCTCTATCCACGACCGCCCGACACCGCCAGCGACAAGGGAGAACGTCGCCGCGCGCTGGCGGCTCGCTACCGGATCTTGCTGTTGATCGGCGACAATCTCGGCGACTTTGTTTCGGACGTGCGCGTCGATCAACGGGCCCGTCAACAGCTCGTGGCGGACAACGCCAGTCGCTGGGGCGAGCAATGGATCGTGCTGCCCAACCCGCAGTATGGGTCCTGGGAGAGTGCACTCTATGACTACGATTTTGGCCTCGATCGCGAGGGCAAGTACGAGCGTAAGGCCGCCGCGTTGCGGCCGGCGCGCTGAGAGCGATCGTGACGATAGGCGCGAACGAGCATGAGGGCGAGCGGATGGAGATCGCACAACAGGATCGGGTCGCGGGCGATCGCGGGCTGCGCGGCAAGCGGGTGCTGATCACGGGTGCCAGCAGCGGTATCGGTCGAGCGGCGGCGCTGCTGTTCGCCGAGGCCGGGGCAGCCCTCGCCCTGAACGGGCGCGACGAGGACGCGCTGTCGGCGATCTGCCAGCAGATCGCCGACAGTGGTCGGCGCGCGGGGTCTGGCGGCGTGGCGGCGGTGGCCGTGGCGGGTGATCTGCTGGCGCGTCAGGAAAACGGGTCAGGCGGCGCAGCTTCGAGTTGCGCGGCCATCGTCAAGCGCGCGGTCGACGAGCTTGGTGGCCTCGACGTACTCGTGAACGCAGCGGGCATTATCGGCTCGGGGACACTCGAGTCAACGAGCTCGGACGAATGGTCGGAGATGATGGCGATCAACGTCGATGCCGTCTACCTGATGATGCGCAGCGCTCTTCCGCACCTGCGGGCCACTCGAGGCTGCGTGGTGAACGTCTCGAGCGTGACCGGCCTTCGCGCCTTTCCGGGCGTGCTGGCGTATTGTGTCAGCAAGGCCGCCGTCGATCAGCTCACACGCTGCACCGCGCTGGAGCTTGCCGCCGACGGTGTCGAGTGAACGCCGTGAACCCGGGGGTAGTGTTGACGAACCTTCACCGCCGTGCGGGCATGAGCTCGGAGGCGTACGAATCCTTCATCGAGCATAGCCGTACCACCCATCCCCTTGGCCGCGTGGGCGAGCCCGACGACGTGGCGGCGGCGATTCTCTACCTGGCTTCGCCTGAGAGCGGCTGGATTACCGGCGAGACCTTGAGCGTCGACGGTGGGCGTCATCTGACCTGCGCTCGCTAGCCCAGTCCTTCCGACCGAGCGCTTCGCGTCGGCGACTGGCGGCACTCTGGAGACCGCGTCAGCACCGCGAATCTCGAGCTGTGAACACGGCGCATGTGTCGCCGCACCGGCTGCTACATTTGCCGCGCCAACGGCAACCAGAGGGAGAGGCGGATGGGCTCGGATATCGATCTACAGGGAGACCGCGGCGCGATGCGCGAGGTCCCCTATATGGGGGTGATCTTCGTCGTCGACGAGGCTCACAAGCGCGGCTTCTACAACGGCCATCCCGACTGGAGCAATCTGGGGCAGGGACAGCCGGAGGTCGGGCCGATGCCGGGCGCGCCGGAACGTGTCTCTAGAGTCGAGCTGCTCCCGGAGGATCACGCATACGGTCGCCTCGAGGGCATCGACGAGCTGCGCGAGGCGGTGGCGGCGCACTACAACCGCCTCTATCGCTCGGGACGCAGCTCACAGTACGGCCCCGAGAATGTCGCGATTGCCAGCGGTGGGCGGCTGGCGTTGACACGAGCGATGGCTGCGCTCGGCCCGGTGAACGTTGGCTACCAGCTTCCCGACTACACCGCCTACGAGGACATGTTCAACCTGCACCTCGGTCGACTGGTACCCATCCCACTGCGGACGACCGAGGAGGAGGGCTTTCTGCTCGACGTCGCGCGCTTTGAGAGCGAGATCGATCGCTCGGGGCTCGGAGCCCTGATCATCTCGAACCCGTGTAATCCCACCGGCAACGTGATCGCGGGGGAACAGCTGCGGGCCATGGTTCGCAGTGTGAGCGAGCGTCGCGTCACTCTGTTGATGGACGAGTTCTACAGCCACTTCGTGTATTCGCCCCTCGGGCCGGGGCTCGACAACGTAACCGGCCCCGCCGGCGGCGGAATGAGCAGCCGTGGCCCCGATAGCGATGCCGCCGGCGGCCGTGTTTGCGGCCCCGCGGCCGCGCCGGTGAGCGCAGCGGCCTACGTCGAGGACGTCGAGCGCGACCCGGTGGTGCTGTTCGACGGCCTCACAAAGTGTTTTCGCTATCCGGGATGGCGAGTGGGCTGGGCGGTCGGACCCTCGGCGATGGTCGAGAGCATCGCGCGAAACGCCAGCTCGATTGACGGCGGCCCGTCGCGCCCGGCACAGCGCGCGGCGGTTGGTGTGCTCGCGCCGCGGCATGCCGACGCCGAAACCACGGCGCTGCGTGAGGTCTTCTGCGACAAGCGAAACCAGATGGTCGCAGGGCTCGAGAACATCGGCGTGCGTTTCGCGCGGCGCCCGCTCTCGACGTTCTATTGTTGGGGCTCGCTCGCCGAGCTCGAGCCGCCATTCAACGACGCTATGGAGTTCTTCTGGCGGGCGCTCGACTACCGTGTCATGACCGTCCCAGGGCGATTCTTCGACGTCAACCCCGGCGGGTTGCGTCGCCACGGGACGCCCTACAACGAGTGAATGCGGTTTTCGTTCGGTCCGCCGAAAGAGAACATGACGATGGGGCTGGAACGGCTTGCCGACATGCTCGCAGGCAAGCGTCCGCCGAAGTAGCCCGAAGCAGGCGCGCGATCAGACGCTTGGCGTTGTTCGGGTATCGGTCCCGAACAACACGTCGATCTCTTCGCGCAGGGTCTCAACCAGTCGAACGAGCGGCGCGTTTTGCGCTCGGCGCTCCAGCACCGACGCGACCCCCTGGTAGTACCAGGCCTGGCGCTCGCGAGGGCGGTGGAAGCGCTCCCAGAACTGCTCGCCAAAGCGACGCTCGCCGCGCCGCATCGACCGCACGTTGTCGAGCTTGTCGGCCGAGGCCACATAGAGGACACCCTCGGATGCCGTCTTCAGGTGTTGGATCGTTCCGCGCTTGCGCTCTTCCCACGGAGCTTGGCGATTCGATTCGGTGGCTCCGATGACAAGCTCGGTAACCTCGTCGCCGAAGCGCGAGCGAAGCTCTTGGACCGTAGCCTCGGTGTCTTCGAGAGTGTCGTGCAGCACAGCGGCGATGACGATGGGGTCGGGCGCCTCGATGTCGATCAAGATTGTGGCGGCGCGCAGCGGGTGCACGATGTAGGGCACGCGCGTGCCCTTTCGCCACTGGCCTCGGTGGGCTCTCGTGGCGTACTCGATGGCGTGGAAGATCGGGTTTTCGGGCGGCCGACGTGGCCCTTCGTCGGCGCGACTAGTCGTCAAGGCGTTCGCCTCTCCGCGGGCGAGCGCCGCTGCATCGTGAGAATTGCCCGGCTCTGACACAGGCACGCCGCTAGCGGACATTGTTGGCCGCGCCCTGGGCGACCCAGTCTTCGATCAACTGGATGGTCGCGGCGTCGAGCGGCGATTGGTTGAGCGGCATTCTGCCGCCCGTAGTTCCGGAGTCGCCACGGATCTTCATGAGCAGGTAGCTGTTGACGGGGTCGCCGGGGGTGATCCGGTTCCGCGATGTGACCTGACTGCTGCGCACATTGACGATGTTGGCATAGGAAACGCCGCTGTCGAGTACCAATCCCGCGCGCGCGCGCGCCGTGGAGTGGCAACCCGCCAGCGCACATCGATTGGTGAAGATCGGCTGTACATCGGCTGAGAATCGGATCGCCACGGCACCGCCGCCATCGTCGGCTGTGCTGAGGGCATTGGCGCGCTCTCTCACCTGGCCGTCGACGTTGACCAGCCGCAGCGAGGAGGTGCTCGCGGAAGGCAGCTCCGCAGCGAGTGTCACAGTGGCGCGCAGTGTCGTGGGGTTGAGTCGCTGCACATCGCTCACGGCAAAGCGCGTGTCACTCGTGTGGACCGTCGCACCGTGGAAGATATTGCGGCCCTTGAGCGTTACCACCGTCGGCTCGCCCACCGGGATGGACGCGGGAAAGACGCGCACGAAGGCGAGCGCCTTGCCGCCGCCACCAGCCGGGTTGAGCGAAGTGGGTACATTGAAGTTGCCGGTTTGCGCAATGCGGCCCCGCAGACGGGTCCGTCGCACGACCAGCCTCAGTGTCAGCCTCACATCGCCGGACGGCAGCTTCAGGTTGCCGGTGAATCGATTGCCTGCGCGGACCCCGTTCTGGATGATCCCGGTCTCGGCACCCAACCAGCCGCGCCCGGCCACCGAGTCGCCCTCGACCAGCTGCAAGATCAACGGCGTCGGCTTGCCGGCGATTCGTACACTGCCACTCCACAGCTTCTGCAGGTGTTTGGCCGCGTCCATGCGGAACAACAACATCGTGCCGCGGCCCACACCCGTGGCTGTGCTCGTCAGCGGCCCCCTGAGCGTGTCCGACGCAGCCTTGTAGCCGAGCGTGAGCTTGTGGACGCCAACGCGCGATGTTGCCCTGGCAACTGCCGGGTCGAGAGACGCGAAGGCCGCCGCCGAGTCGAACTCCGCGATGACCTTGCGAAGGCCGATGGCGCGAAAAGTGAGCGAGGGCGCAACGATGAGCGTCTCGGGGTTGGTGCTCAGGTCGTCGGGGACGACGGTGAAGCCGTAGCCGGACGGTTTCTGCGTGTTGAGGTTGACTTGCAGCGGCATGTGGCGCTTGCCGAACCGAACCGTGCCGCTCCAGCCACCGTCGGTGAGTCGCTCGAAGAAAGCGTCGTCCTCCTGCGCGGCGCCAGCGGCTCCATAGGGTGCGACCGAGCTCGCAACAGCCACCGCGAGCGACGCGACCAAAGCGGCGCGGCCGAGCCGCCGGAGCCATGGTTGGGCTCGAGCGCGCGGTCGAGGACCGAGCTTCACGCCGCCTGCAACTGGAGATCCTCTCATCAGAGCCGGAACTCGCGCACGAGGTTGAAACCGAGCTTCACGTTGCTGTCTAGTTGTGTTTTCTAAGTAGGTTGTTCACATCGGGGCTCACTTCTGAGATCAATGGGGTTGTTCAAAAGACTCCACGACCGGCAGAAGGGCGCCCGATGCAGCTGCATGGTAACGCCCGCACGATGCCGTATATACGCCGAGAGATGGTCCGCCGAGTCCGGGAGCGGGCGGAGCCCGTGACGGAAACGGCGGCGGCGCTCGGCGTGTCGGCTCGAACGGTTTACAAGTGGCTGGATAGATACGAGCGAGAAGGTGAGGCCGGGCTGCTCGATCGATCAAGCCGGCCGACGTGCTGTCCGCACGCAACAAGCGCTGGAGTTGTGAGGCAGATCGACAAGCTACGTCGGCGGCGACTGACGGCCTGGCAGATCAGCCGAAGGTTGGCTGTGCCGCGCTCGACCGTCTCGGCGTGGCTGAAGCGGCTCGGACTCGCCAAGCTTGATGCGCTCGAGCCCAAGCCCGAGATCGTTCGCTACGAGTACGAGCACCCCGGTGACCTACTGCACCTGGATACGAAGAAACTGGCCCGTATCCGGCGACCTGGACACCGCATCCACGGCGACCGCTCCAAGCGGGCCTACGGCGTCGGCTGGGAGAACGCCCACGTCGCTATCGACGATCACTCTCGGGTGGCGTACGTCGAAGTGCTGCCCGCCGAAGACCAACACACCTGCACAGCGTTCCTGCAGCGAGCCGTCGAGCACTTCGCTTCGATGGGAGTAGCGGTGCGCCGAGTGATGACAGACAACGGGCCTGGCTACGTCTCGAAGCGCTTCAATCGCCTATGCCATCAACTCGAGATCCGGCACATTTACACCGTTCGGCCCTACACCCCCAGAACCAACGGCAAAGCCGAACGCTTCATCCGCACACTCAAGGAGCAGTGGGCCTACGGCACCTGCTACCAGACCTCAGCTCGACGTACTCGAGCTCTACGGCCCTGGCTCAACCACTACAATCGTCACCGCTCCCCACGCCGGCATCGGCATGACACCGCCGATCGCTCGGCTCTCAGGGGTGAGTTCGTGAACAACCTACCTAGAACTCACATCTAGGCCGGTTCGTATGGAGCCACCAGCCATGAAGTCGGGGGTAGTGAAGACGCTGTTGGTCACGAACAGCTGGAAGACGTGGCCGCCGATCTTGATGCCAACGCCGGCCTGCCACTGGTCGACGGCTCCCGCGCGCTCGAAGCCGGAGAGGTTGCCGATCCACTCTCCATCCAGGCTGTAGCGTGAGGTCAGCTTGATCGAGCCGCCGAGGCCGAGCGCGAACGAGTTGTCGTCGCTGCCCGCCCCATTGAACTCGTCGGGGTTCGTCGTGTAGATCGGCACGGCCAGCAGGCTGATGCGATTGCCAAGGCGGGCGCCAACCGGCAGCTCTACCGTGAAGCGGCTGTTTGTGGTGATGCCGTCGGCATCGAGGTAGGTGCCGCCAACGTTCGCCGCCATCGCGATCGGAGCACCGATCATTTTTTCCGAGAAAACCAAGATCTTCACGCCATACTCCCAGGTCGCCAAGTTCGCCGATCGACCCGCGTAGGGGGCCAGCCGATCGTGTGCACCGAACGACAGCATGAAGGCCGGGAAGGCGAAGCTGTCGAGGCCGTAGAGGCCCTCCTTGCCCGCGTCGGTGATCGACTCGGAGAAGCGGTGGCCGAAGTGCAGCTCGAGCTCGCGGCGCTCGGGCATTCGCGGCGTTGGCAAGTTGATGAGCTCGGTGCCGCGCCAGGTGGGCTCGTCGGCGATGGTGGGCGCCGCGAGGGATACCAGGTAGGCGTGGATGTCGGCGAGCCCTTCGTCCGGCAGCTTGGCGACGTCGAATGTCGGCATCCTCCGAGTCGACGGCGAGCGCACCTGCGACGCAACCCTCTCGTATGTGAGGCCCACACCGGCGAGCGCCGGGCCGAAGTCGCCCTGGCCGCGCTCGCCATGGCAGCTGCTGCACTCGAGCTCGCTGAACAGCCGGCCTCCGCGAGCCGCGTCCTGGGCTGTGGCTGCACCAGGCATCACCGTCGACGCCAGGGCCACCAGGCCAACGATGGTCGGCAGGAATGCAGGCTGCGGGCTGTGCTTCGCGTCGCGAGCGGTTCGGGAGGTCATCGGATGAGGTGGTTGGTGGCGCCGCTCGCCAGGCTCGGCGGCGGCTCGGTGCCATTGGAGCAAGCGTCCGAGGATCGGAGTTTGTCGAGCGCTCGGTGCGATCTGCTCGTACCTTCTCGGACACAGCGGTGAGCAGCTTCGAATCGGCCTCTGGCGAAGCCGCCCGCCAGTAGACGATCGAACCGCGTCATTTTCGCACACGCGCCATGTCCGATCTAAGCGCGAAGGTGCTTTCCGTGCGACGGCTTACTCGCCGAGTATCCTCCGGCGCTCGCGCTTCACCGAGCCGTACTGTCACGCTGCCGCGCGCAGATCGACCGGCGCGGCCGATCTGGGCGTTTGCGCCGGTCCGACCTTGCCAAGGATTCTCAGAACAACCCTGGTTGCTCCGGGTTGCGCCGAAAGGCCGCCGTCGACAGCGCGGCTCCGCCGGCCGATAAGCCCAACCTTCGACAGGTCAGCCGGTAGAGCGCCGCGGTTTGCTCCGCGAAGGGCCCCTCGCCTCGCATCCGCGTCTTGAACCGACTGTCGTTGAGCTGGCCATCGCGGAGGCTGCGGATACGTCGGAGAACTCGGTTGCGCCGGTCGGGGAAGTTGCGGGCCAACCAAGCGTCGAAGAGGCCGGACACCGCGCCGGGAAGGCGCAACATGATGTATCCGCCGGAACGCGCGCCGGCGGCGTGGGACGCTTCGAGGATCTCAGGTAGCTCGTGATCGGTGAGCCCGGGTACGACGGGACCCACGAGGACGGTCACGGGAATGCCCGCGCGCGCCAGCTTGCGGATCGCCGCCAGGCGTCGGCGGGGACGCGATGCGCGCGGTTCCATGAGGCCGGCGATCGATTCGTCGAGCGTGGTCACCGATATCGCCACGGCTGCGGCTCCGTGTTCCGCGAGGCGTGCGAGTAGGTCGATATCACGCGTGACCAACTCGTTCTTGGTGATGACGATCACCGGGTTTCGGTGCGCCAGAAGCACCTTCAAGCAGGCACGTGTCAGCCGCAGAGCGCTCTCGATGGGTTGGTAGGGGTCGGTGACGCCGCTCAATCCGAGCGTCTGCGGTTTCCACGACGACCGCTGCAGCTCTTGCTCGAGAAGACGCGGCGCCTCGTTCTTGGCGAGGATGCGTGTCTCGAAATCGAGGCCGGCCGAGAAGCCGAGGTACTCGTGAGTCGGCCGCGCATAGCAGTAGACGCAACCGTGCTCGCAGCCGCGGTACGGATTCAGCGACGCGCTGAACGTGACATCGGGGCTGTCGTTGCGTGAGATGACAGAGCGTGAGGCGTCGCGCAGGTATTGCGTAGCGACTGCGGGCCGGGGGGCGTCGCAGTCGGTTGTCGGCGCCATCGAGTCGAGCACGACGTGGAGACGCTCAACGCGATTGGCCGGGTTGGTCGCGGTCCCGCGCCCGCGTGGCGCGGCAATTGGAGTCCTCGCCGACACACCGGCGTCGGTGCCGCCACACTCGCAGTTGGCCAGATCGGTATCTGAAGCCGGATCAGTCTCCCGAGCGGGATCTCTCCAGGGATCGTTGCGACCGTAAGCAGACATATGTCTGTAATACTCGCATGTTCGCGACCCGCGCGCAGCTATTGGGTCGTTTGTGGCAGCTCTCGGTGGAGCTCCCAGAACGTCTGCCCCGGCCAACGTGGATTGCGGGCGAGCCGCTGGGCGTGGTTCAGGAGCAGGTTGCGCAGCAGCTCGGCGAGCATGGGTTGGTCGACCAGCGAGGCTCCGAAGGTCATGTTCTCGTCGATCATCAGGTGCGTGATGCCACGCGCGCGCAGCGCTCTCAGAGCTCCGTACGCCGTGCCCTGCTCGGACAGGATCGAGGCGAGCGACCAGTGCTGGAAAATGAAGTCGGCGCGCCAGCGGCACTCGAGGAAATAAGCGAGGTGGCGCATGTCCACGAGGTACACGGTGTCGTTGGGGCCGAGCGTGTCGTTGGCGATGTTGTACAGCGGATAGAAGCCAACTCGCTTGTTGACGTACTCCTCGCGCGACTCGCGTCCGGCCCAGTAGTCCCAAGGACGGGCGTCGATGTCCCAGGGCTGCGCCATGAGGTTCTGATGCACGCCGAACCCGGCGCTGACGATCGCGAGCGCCGTTACCAGTGACGGCAGCAACTGGTAGCGCCGCTGAGAAAGTCCGTAGCAGAGAAGCACTGCGAGCGCCGGAATCGCAGGCAAAAGGAAACGAATCTGCAGCGTCGTGACCGACCAGTAGTAGACGTAGAGACCGGCGAACATCGCCACGAGCTTGAGGTGGCGTGGCAGCTTGCGTCGGAAGAGCAGCATCGGCACCAGCAGAAAAACCGGGCCGATCATGCCGTCGTAGCCCTCGTAGTCCCAGAACTGACCCGTCAGGAACACCTTCACCGGTGCCACGAGACGATCCACGAAGGCGGTCTCGTCGCTGCGCTTGCCATACAGGTCGAGGAAGTCGAGCAGTAGCTCGCCGCGCTCGGCGTCCCAGTTGATTTCCGGGTTGAGCGGCAAGTTGCCGAACGAGAACGGGAATAGCGGCCAGCCGGTGACGGCGAGGTTGCGCGCCAAGTAGGGGCAAAACAGCAGGAACGCGACCACAGGCAAGACCATCGCCGCGCGCGGGATGTTCTTGCGCCGCGACCACAGATGCTCGACCAACAGCAGCAGCAGGAGCATGAGAACCACCTGCAGGCCGGTGTACTTGGTAGCCCACGCACCGCCCGCCATGACGCCGGCCACCACGCTCCACCCGAGCTGCCGGGTACCGAAGTAGCGCAGCAGCGCCGCGAAGGCAAGAAAGACGTACAGCGCGAACATCAGGTCGACGTAGGCGTAGGCCAACATCTGCATGACCGACGGGACCGTGACGAACAGCAACGTCGCGAGGGCCGCCATCTTGCGGCTCAGCCACTCGCGACCGAACCCATAAATCGCCAACGCCAGCAGGAGCCCGTAGAGCGAGTGGAACAGCTTGGCTGCAGGCTCGCCCGCCAGTGCCAGGCCGAACAGAAAGTGCATCTCGCCGAAGAGCGGGAAGTAGCCGTACATGTTGTCGACAAACAGCAGATCGCCGCCGTTGGCGAGCAGCTGCCGAGGGATCTCGAGGTGGTAGGTGAGCGCATCGGGCTCGACGGCCGGTAGCTGGGCGAGCAGCGACACCCATGCGATGAGTGCGAGCGCCGCCGTGGCCAGAGCCCACTCGATCGAATCGCGCGGCCGAACGCGTTCCCATGTGACGCCGGGCTTGGCGCGCCCCTGGGTCGCTGCCTCGTCCGCAGTCGCGGTCGCATCCTTCGCTGTTGCAGCGACGACAGCCGCCGTCGCGAGCATTCCCAGCAATACGGCGAAGAAGGCCGGAGTGGCGACATGCAGTAAGACGGCCGCCAGGACAACGTGTGAGACAACGATCAGACCGACGGCGGTGTCAGCGGCGAGACGCAATGCGGGATGTCCGAAGCGCGCATCGGTGACCGCGGGGATACGTGCCAGCACGGCCGCCCCGAGGGCGCGCGCGCCGAGCGCGGCTACGCCAGCCTGGGCCAGGCTCAGGATCATGGTCGTCACGGTGCGTACGTTGCCCTTGTTGTCCTGTGTTGGTCCCTGAAGGTTATTAAAAGACAGTTATAGTTATATCAAAATAGTTTTGATTACGAAGAGATATTGTTAGGATTCCAAGGATTGCTGAGCACGCTGTCGCTAAGGCGGAACACACCGAAGAGATGGAGGACTGGATGAAGGATGGGGTGGGTAGCAGAGTCAAGGTCGGTCTATGCGTGCTGGCGAGCACTTGCACGGCGTCGACGAGTTGTGCGCCATCGGCGCCCGGAGTACCAGCGGCGGCGGTGGTGGCCGCAACCCATAGCCGCGTTGTCGATGTCGGTCCGCTGCGTATCGACGGGATCTACCACTCTATGGAAGGTGTGCACCAGCGTGTCGCGCTCGACACGGCTGGCATCGGTTGGATTACAGGATTCCGCACCGAGGTGCTCGATGCAGCCACCGACGCACCGCTGGGCGACGAGTACTTCTGCCACAGCCAGATCCAGCTCGACACGGGCGCGCGCCTGATGGTGGCCGCAACCGGCATCCCGGAGCTCCGTCTACCAGCCGGCTTCGGAATTCCATTGGCTCAGATTCTGGGCGATCTCGACGAGCCGTGGCGCGGGGTGTCGATGCTCGGGATGGTGCTCAACAACTACGAAGAAGAGCTCGACCGCGAGGTCAAGCTGCGGTTCGTTGTTGACTACGTTGGCGCCGGCGCTGCGAGCGCGGAAGCGGCCGCGAGCGTCGAGTCGTTGTACAGAGCGAGCGTGACGGTACTCCCGGACGACACGGTGGAAGTTCTGGAGGGCGACGGTGATTCGCTCTGGCCTTCCAGCCTGCCGGAAACGGCCAAGGGCAAGGTCGGTCACTGGATGGTGCCTTCGGGCCGCCAGATCGTGCGACAGCGTCACCGCGGTTTCTTGCCCGGCGTCACCCAGGTGCACTATGGCGTGGTTCACATGCACAACCACGGGACGTCGATGAAGCTGACCGACGTCACCGACGGCACCGTTCTGTGGGAGACATCGGTCAAGCGCGATGCCGATCGCCCGCAGATTCTCGAGATCCCGGTTTACTCGAGCGCCGATGGATTCACCATGTATCCCGATCACGAGTACGAGATCGAGTCGGTTTACGACAACACCAGCGACGAGCCGGTTGACGCGATGGCGGTGATGTACCTGTATCACCGCCCGGCGGGCGATCGCCAGTTGACCTACCCACCACCGCCGGGCGCCGTTCCACCCGGTCAGGCTCAACCGAGCGAGCCGTCAACGGAAGGCATGGGCGAGGGCCACCACCACTAGTTGGAACGAGTCCGAAGTGCGCGACGACCCAGAGAGCTGGAAACTGCCCCGTGTGTGCCGCGACCGAAGAATTCGCGGACCGCTCTAGGTGAAGCGTCGCAGGACGATCGTCGTGTTGTGGCCGCCAAACCCGAAGGCGTTGGAGATTGCGACCCTCACGTCGCGTTCCTTGGCGACGTTCGGCGTGTAGTCGAGGTCGCACTCCGGGTCGGGCTCGTGCAGGTTGATCGTCGGTGGTACCAGGCCGTGGTTGATCGCCATGATCGAGGCGATCGCCTCGGCGGCGCCTGCGGCCCCCAACAGGTGGCCGATCATGCTCTTGGTCGACGACAGGCTCATCTTGTAGGCGTGATCGCCGAAGACCTTCTTAATGGCGTTGGTCTCGGCGATGTCGCCGAGCGGCGTCGCCGTGCCGTGCACGTTGGTGTAGTCGACCTCGTCGGCGTTGATACCGGCGTCCTGCAGGGCGTTGCGCATCGCTAGAATGGCGCCCGTGCCGTTCGGGTCGGGAGCCGCGAAATGGTAGGCGTCGGCCGACATGCCGATGCCGGCGAGCTCGCAGTAGATCTTAGCGCCGCGCGCCTGCGCGTGCTCCAACGTCTCGAGCGTGAGAGCTCCGGCACCTTCACCCGGCACGAAGCCGTCGCGCGTGGCGTCGAACGGACGGCTTGCGGTGGCGGGATCGTCGTTGCGCTGCGAAAGAGCTTTCATGGCCGCGAAGCCGGCCACGCCCATTGCGGTGATCTTCTCGGCGCCACCCGCGAGGATGGCGTCGGCATAACCATGTCGCAGCAGCAGCAGGGCATCGCCGATGTTGTGGTTGCTGGTGGCGCAAGCCGAAACCACACAGTGGTTGGGTCCGTTGAGCCCGTGCTCGACCGCGATCAGCCCCGCCGCGATGTTGGTGATCATCATCGGGATCAGGAACGGAGAAACCCGGCCCGGGCCACGGTCGTGGAAGATCTTGGCCTGTCTTTCGATGAGCTCTAAGCCGCCGATCCCGGAGCCGTAGATCACGCCGAAGCGCTGGCGCTGCTCCTCGGTGAGCGTGGCGGTATCGATTCCGGCGTCGTCAAACGCGTCCTTGGCAGCGGCGAGCGCGAAGCGCGTGAAAGGGTCGAGTCGACGCGCCTGTTTGGCGTCCATGTACTGCTTAGCGTCGAAATCGTTGATCTGGCAGCCGAACTTCGTCGACAGCTGGGAAACGTCGAAGTTGGTGGTTGGTGCGGCGGCGCTGCGCCCGGCGATGAGCCCCTCCCAGAAGGAAGACGGGCTGTGGCCGAGCGGCGTGATGGCGCCCAGCCCGGTAATGACGACGCGGTGCGGTGTGGTCATCTGGATCTCTACGCTGGCGCGCGGTTTGGGGCGGTACGGGTGTCGCCGAGGCTTTGGAATATCAATGTCGGCCGCGCCTATGGGCTCGGCGGAGCTGCCCAAAGGTCAACCGTAAGGGTATAGCCCTCGTCGGCTCTATTTTTGCCGCCGCACGGACAGATCCGCGAGCACTCGGCGGATCGAACCGAACCGCGCTGGGGTCGTTGAGACGGCCGAGAATCGGGCTACGGGCTACGGGCTTGCGGGCTGGGGAGTATGGGTTGTGAGCCAGGGCTACGGTTACAGCCCGCTATGGGTTGAGGATGCCAAGCTTCGGATCCAGAGCAGCCAACTCGGTTTCGAGAATCGCTTCCAGCCGTTGGCCTTCTTCGTCCGGCGGGGTGAACTCGGTCTCAGGCGCCGCCGCTGCCCTGGAGGATTGGCGGCGCAGGAATGCAGTGACTCCCCAGCCACCGCCCACGAGCACCACCAGCGGCGTCAGCCAGGCGACGAGACCGAATCCGGAAAAGCGTGGGCGACCGAGCATGCCGTCGCCAAACTCGTCGAGCAGCGCGGCGAGCACCGCCTCTTCGGTTTGCCCCGACTCCAACGACTCCCGAATGCGCTCTCTCAGCAGTGTGGCCTGATACGAGGGACAGTTCTTGATCGTTCGCCCAGGGCAGTACGGGCTCATGAGGTCGCCCATGAGCCGGTTGTACGACGCTTCGAGCTCAGCGTCGATCTCGTTGGTGGCGGCGGCGAGCGTGGTGTCAACAGCGCCAACGAAGGCAATCGCGGCCACGGCGGCGACGCTCGCAAGCACCACCCATGTGTGGGCTCGACTCTGGCGCTGGATCATCCGCATACGGTACCAGCTGACGCTGCAGACGGCACCGGGTTGAACTCGGGCGGTGCTTCTGCGACCATCGTGAACCGCCGATCGCCTGACTCATCGCGCCCGTGAACGCCACGAATCGAGGAATTGGCCAATGTCCACTCAGAGCATCTTCACTGCCGCCGTTGCTCTGGCGCTTGCTTGGCAGGCGCCTCTGGCCGCTCAGGAACAGGGTGGGCGGCCAGCACCTGACATGACGCCTGGCGCGGCCCACCTGACAGCCATCGAGATCGGCGAGCCGACGCCGGACTTCGTGCTCAACTCGATCGACAACGAGCGCTACGAGCTGTCGGTGACGCGCGGCGACAAGCCGCTACTGTTGCTCTTCTTCCGAGGCACTTGGTGACCCTCGTGCCGCCAGCAGCTCGGTGAGCTGCAAGAGTACGTTGATGAGATTCACGAGCTCGGTGGTGAGATCTGGGCGATCGCCAACGATGATCCGACAAAGCTACGCGACTATCGCGATGAGGCCGAACTCGGCATCCCGATACTGCTCGACCCCGACGCTACGACGATCAAGGCCTACGGCCTGCTCAATGACGCCGATTCTCGCGGCCGTATGATTCCGCACCCGGCGGTGCTGATTCTCGATCGCTCAGGCGCAGCTCGGTATCTGTATGTTGAGACCAACTACAGGCTGCGACCCGCGAGCTCGCGGCTGGTCGAGATCCTCGCCGAGGTTCAGCGCGTGTATCCCTAGCCGTCGGTAGCCGTCAGTCCACAAGCGACTGGAAATCGGCCCACTCGAAGGCACGCAGAGTCTCGGTGCGCACGTTGCCCGACGCGGCAAGCTCGAGCAGTACGGCTCCGGCGGTTGCGTCGTCGGGCGCCTCGATGATGAGCAGGCCGTCGTAGCGGCCCATGGTCCAGAACTGCTGGACCACGCGGGCGCCCCCCGCTTCGGCTGTTTGAGCGAAGACATCCGCCCGGTGAGGCGAGTCCTTGATGTTGCGGATTCCCTTTTCGGTAAAGGTGAGCAGCGCGAGGAAGGTTTCCATGCCGTTGACTCCTTCGTCCGATTCTTGGCCCGACGGCGTTCCGGCAGCGCCGCCGGTTCCTTTGACATTCGCGGGTCCAGCCGACCACAATAGCCGTTGCTCGGAGCGTCGCACGGCAGCTCGGAGCCGCCGCCACCGGGCGCGGAATCTAAGATTGATCAGACCAAGCTACACCCATGGTCGGCTCGGCAGGCGCTGTCCGCCTGAGCGCCGCGCCCGAGCCAGGAGGATTACGCATGTCGCTGTCGCGCCGCGCTCTTTTTACAGGATCGACCCGATCACGAAGTGAAGCTCTTGCGACCACGCGGGCTCGCCCGGCCGGTGCTGGCGTTTGGATTGGCGCGCGTGGACGCGAAGAGGCCGTTGCGGTTTCCTGGCCGCACGTGCTCGAGGCCGGCTTCGTGCAGCCGGCGGCCGAGGGGGAGATCCGCATCAGCAGTAACGAGAACCCGCTTGGCCCGGGACGCGCAGCGGTTGATGCTATCGATGAGCAGCTCGGCCAGGCCGGGCTGTATCCGACTAATGCTGAGCCGAGCATGGGTGATCTGCGGGACCGAATTGCCGAGCTCAATGACGTCGATCCGGGCAACGTCGTGCTGGGCGCCGGCTCCGGCGAGATCCTCAAGAACTGCGTGCAGGCGTTCACGTCGGAGTCCCGCCATCTCGTGTCGGCAACTCCGACCTACGAGAGCCCCCGGCGCTTCGCGGCCTACCTCGGCGCGCGGGTCGAGGCGCCTCGAGTATCGAGCGACGGTCGGCTCGATTTGGAAGCGATGGCGGCGGCCGCGCCGAGCTCCGGGCTGGTCTTCGTCTGCAATCCCAACAATCCGACGAGCACGATCCACAACGCCGAGGCGATCAGCGCCTTCGTCGCTCGCGTGCATGAGGCATCGCCGGAGGCGGTGATCCTCATCGACGAGGCCTATCACGAGTACGTCACAGACCCCGACCATACAAGTGCCATCGGGCTCGCCATCGAGACACCCAACGTCGTGGTTTCGCGAACCTTCTCGAAGGCATTCGGAATGGCCGGGCTGCGTGTGGGATACGCGTTCGGGCACGTCGACACGATCAGAGAGCTGCGGCGCTACAGCCTGCTGTTCAACACCAACGGTATGGGCGTGGCAGCGGCGATGGCGGTTGTGGGCGACGAGGTGCGCATGGAGCGCGAGCGCCAGCGCAACACCGAGGCAAAACGACACACCGTCGAGTTCTTCGAGCGCGCTGGTATGCAGGTGTCCGATTCGCAGACGAACTTCATCTTCGTCGACATTGGACGTTCGGCGGCCGAGTTCCGTGACGGTTGTGCGGAGCACAACGTCCTGGTAGGGCGCGACTTCCCGCCCTTCGAGGCCAGTCACGCCCGCATCTCCATTGGCACTCTCGAGGAGATGAATCGCGCTACCGACGTTTTTGCGAGCGTTCTCGGAGTCGAGCATGCTCGGGTGGCGGCGGGATGAGCGGAGCCAAGGTGGACACCACAAAGCGCCCGCGGCCCGCGGCGAGGGAGACTGAGATGGAGACCTCGATCCTGACAACCGGACTCAATCGCCGGGCGGTACTCCGTGGCCTGGGTGCCGGCGGAGCGGCGGCGGCCACCCTCGGACTGCACGGCTGTGGCGCCGGCTCCGAGAACGTTGCTCTGTCGGAGGAGGCCCTGCCGCCGCTGCTGCTGCACAACAACGAGAACCCGTTAGGCCCGGGAAGCCGGACTCTCGATGTCATGCGGGCGGCCCTCGGAGAGGGCGCGCCGGCAGGCCGCTACCCGTTCGCAGCGGGCGCCCGCGATCTGATCGAGGCCGCGGCGGAGGTCAACGGCGTGGCCACCGATCACGTGATGATCGGCAACGGCTCGACGCAGCTCCTGCGCACGGCGACCCACGTCTTCACAGCGCCCGACAAGCACCTGGTGATGGGGGCGCCGTCCTATGAGGAGTGCCCGGGATACGCCGACCTGGTTGGACACCCGATCGTCAGTGTGCCCTTGACCGACAACATGCAGTTCGATCTCGACGGCATGGCCGAGGCGGCCAAGGGTGCCGGCATGGTGTTTCTGTGCAATCCCAACAACCCCACCGCCGCGCTGCTCTCGGCCGACGCCGTTGTCGGTTTCGTTGAAACGGTGCTCGGCAACGATCCGGACGTGATGATCTTCCTCGACGAGGCCTATCACGACTACGTGACCGATTCGTCGTACGCCAGCCAGATCCCGCTGGCGGTCAACAATCCCCGAGTGGTGGTTTCGCGCACGTTCTCCAAAGCGCATGGCATGGCTGGCATGCGTATCGGCTACGCCATCGGCGTGCCGGATACGTTGCGACGCATGCGCAACTGGCACTACGGCATGAGCGTCAACGTTCTGGCGCTCGCGGCGGCCGCGGCTTCGCTGCGCGACGAGGAGCGCCTTGCCGAGGAGCGCGACCGCAACACCGAGGCGAAGCGCTACACGCTCGACTGGTTCGCTTCGCACGGCCACGAAGCCACGGACTCGCAGACCAACTTCATCTTCGTGAACACCGGCATGACCGCGGCTGCATTTCGAGCCGGCTGTGGCGAGCATGGCATTCTCGTGGGACGTAACTTTCCACCGTACGAGAACAGCTACGCGCGCATCTCCATTGGCACAATCGACCAGATGCGGCGCGCCACCGCGGCGTTCGGTGAGGTGCTCGGTGTGAGTGCCGTTGCCTGACCCGGCGCCCTCGCCCGGGGGTATCGTGGGGGCGGTGGTCGTGCTCGCCGCGGCGATCGCCCTGGTGGCGCTCCCGGGCCTCGAAGTGCGCGCCGCCCCTCAGGAGCTCGACGAGCTGAGGTCGGTGCGAGATGGCGTTTTCAGCGAGGAGCAGGCCGAGCGCGGGCGGCGCACCTTCGTGAAGGAATGCGAGGAGTGCCATCAGCTGGATCAATTCACCGATCCTTTCTTCATCCGTTCCTGGAGCGGTGATACGCTCGACGCTCTCTTCGACCAGATTCGCACCGCGATGCCGGAGAACAGCCCCGGGAAGCTCAGCCCGCCGTTGTATGCCGACCTCGTCGCCTATCTGCTCACGCTCAGCGGGTTTCCCGCCGGCGAGGGTGAGATCACGCCCGATAACGGCCTCGAGATGATCCGCATCGAGGACCCGGCGAAATCGGAATCGCACTGACGGACGCTCGCGCCGGCGCCAAGCCAGGGATCCTTCGTTGACGAAGCTCGTGCGCCTACGCCCGGTGCGATTGTGGCTCTCGCCGCTACTCGTCGCAGCGGTTCTGATGCTGGTGTCGCCCGTTTGGCCGCAGGCGGACGGCGGCACGACGGCGACCGGAGCTCCAAGCGGCAACGAAGAAGTGCGGGACACCGAGTGGCCCACCTATGGCGGTGACCTTCGGGCACGCCGCTACTCGCCACTCGATCAGATCGATCGGTCCAACGTTGGCCGGCTCGAGATCGCCTGGCGGTGGAGGGCCAACAACTTCGGGCCGTGGCCGGAGATCAGGAGCTCCACCACACCGTTGATGGTGGGTGGGGTGCTCTACACCACCGCCGGCGCCACACGGAGCGTCGTTGCCATCGACGCGGCCACAGGCGAGACGCTGTGGATGTACCGGCTCTACGAGGGTGAGCGCGGGAGCCAGGCGCCGCGCCCGAACTCGGGCCGCGGCGTCAGCTACTGGAGCGACGGCAATGACGACGAGCGTATTTTCTTGGTTACCCCGGGCTTCCATCTCGTTGCGATTGCCGCCGCCAGCGGCGTGCCAGTGGACGAGTTCGGCGAGGAGGGCGTCGTCGACCTGATGATCGGCACCCGAGGTGGTGTTCCGCCCATCGGTACCATCGGCTCTTCATCGCCGCCGCTCGTGGTGGGCGACCTGGTGATTGTCGGCCCCGCCATGCGGCTCGGTATGAGGCCACCGGCACTGAGCAACACCAAGGGCGACGTGCGTGCGTTCGACGCCCGCACCGGGGAGCTGCGGTGGGTGTTCCACACGATCCCGGAAGCAGGGGAATACGGCTACGAGACCTGGCTCGATGATTCGATCGAAACCGCCGGCAACGTGGCGGTGTGGGCGCCGATGTCGGCAGACGTCGAGAACGGGTTGCTGTATCTGCCTGTCGAGGCGGCGACCAACGACTACTACGGCGGCCATCGCCCCGGAGACAATCTGTTCTCGAGCAGCCTCGTGTGTCTCGACGTCGCCACCGGCAAGCGCGTGTGGCACTACCAGCTGATCCACCACGACATCTGGGACTACGACCCGCCGACGGCGCCGATTCTGGTCGACCTGCCGGCAGATGGGCGCAGAGGAACCCGTCAACGCCAGCTCGTGGCTCAGTTGACGAAACAGGGATGGGCGTACGTGTTCGACCGTTTGACCGGCGAGCCTGTTTGGCCGATCGAGCAGCGCCCGGTGCCGACTTCAGACGTTCCGGGCGAGCACACCGCCCCCATGCAGCCGTTCGTGTCGCGGCCTCCACCGTTCGAGCGCCAGGGATTCGCGGAGAGTGATCTCATCGACTTCACCCCGGAGCTGCGTGCGGCCGCTCTGGAGGTCGCCGCTCGATACCGCTTGGGCCCGCTGTTCACCCCGCCGTCGCTGGCCGATGCCGCCGACGGGACACGCGGCACGCTGTCGTTGCCCGGCGCGCTCGGCGGCGCCAACTGGGAGGCCGGCGCGGTGGATCCCGACACGGGCTACCTCTACGTTGGATCTTCCACGAGCCCGAGTGTGCTGTCTTTGACCACCGATCCCGAGAACTCGGAGCACCGCTACGTCGCCGAGGGCGGCGGCGGCGCACCGCGAGTGTTGGGCTGGCCTCTCGTGAGGCCTCCCTGGGGTCGGATTACCGCGATCGATCTGAAGACTGGCGACCTCATGTGGCAGCAGCCCAACGGGTGGGCACCGGCGGCGCTGGAGGCACGCGCGGCGCAGGCCGGCTTCGAGCTCGGGCGCACCGGCAAGCCCACACGCGCCGGTGTTCTGGCGACCAAGACGTTGCTTTTCGCCGGCGAGGGGTGGGGTGGCGCGCCGATCTTTCGGGCTCACGACAAGCAGACGGGTGAGGTGCTCGCCGAGATCAACTTGCCCGCCAGCCAGACGGGGCTGCCGATGACCTACAGGCTCGACGGCCGTCAGTTCGTCGTCATGTCGGTGGGTGGCGGCGATCACCCCGCGGAGATTGTTGCCCTGGCGCTTCCGGAGTCGCCAGGGGCACCCATCTGATGCAGCTCGCGGAAGAAAGCCAGGTCCATGTAGACCTGCTGGTCACCGGGACAATAGAAAGGCCCGGTTGCAGTCGAGTTCATGCCGCAGGCCGACTGAACGGCATCCGTGAACAGCACGAGCTTGGGCTGCGGGTAGCGCTGTCCCGCGGCCTGGAAAATGGCGCCCCAGGTGTCCTCGGTGTCGGCGAGCACGACTCCGACGAACGCCCCGGCTTCGTCGGAGGCGGTGCCGTCGCCTGTGCTTGGCTGCGGCGCGGGAGCCGACAGACCACCGGCGCCACCCACCATTTCGATCACCTGGGCGGGATCGCCGCCCAGCAGCAGGCTTACGAGAGCGAGCAGCAGAATGGCGCCGCCGCCTATTGGAACGGCCCGGTTCATGCGCGGTGACTGGCCGCGTCGGTCCTGGACATTGGAGCTGCGGCGCGCCTGCCTCCACTTCATGTGGCTGCCTCGGGTTTCGAGTGGGTGGAGCGGAAGCGTAGCCGGGCTATCGGCTCGCCGCAACGATGCGAGCATGAGCGCCATGACGGAACGAACGCCGCCCACGCAGCGTTTCTCGAGTTGTGTGCGGGCCTACGGCCGAGCGCTTCGCAGATTTCTCGGTTGCAGTTCCGGTTCCCGCCGACGGCGACCGAGCTGGTCCGCGGGGTCGGTGATAGTCTCCGGCTCGAGCTCGTCTCGAGCGTCCCCCGGACCCCGCAACCCGCCGCTCCGTGAACCCACTTCGTACACCGGCGCCTGCCCGTATCGATCCCGCGGACGAGCTCGTCTGTCTCGGACATGGCGAGAACCTCGTTGCGCAGGGCGGCTCGATGTCGCCGCCGATCCACAACAGCGGCGACCAGGCGGGCGCCACTGTTTCCGAATGACTCACAGCGAGGCTGTAGAACGCGCTCAGAGTCAGGTAGGATCAGTGCTGCATCGTACTTTGGACCAGGTCCAGGAGGGGTCATGATTCGCAACGCTGTCTCGAAGCTGTCGATCCGCTATCTCGCTCCTTTCGCATTGACGCTGTTGGTTGCGGTGTTGACCGTCGCGCCGCCGGCCGAAACGCGGGGCTCGCCGGCGCAGGAGCGCGTTCGCATCGCGGTCATCAACTTCGAGAACAACAGCACCTGGAGATATTGGGGCGACAACTTGGGTGCGGCGGCTGCCGACGAGTTCGCCACTCAGCTCGTTCGCTCGCAGCGGTTCACCGTCATCGAGCGGCGCGAGCTCGAGGCGATTCTGCTCGAGCAGGATCTGGGAGCCAGCGGCCGGGTGACCACGTCGACGGCGGCTCAGGTTGGGCAACTTCTCGGAGCACAGCTCGTTCTCACCGGCTCGATCACGAAGTTCTCGATCGACACCAAGTCGGGCGGCATCGGGCGTTTCAGCGCCTCCTACTCCGAGGCCGAGAGCGTGGTCGACGTGCGGTTGGTGAACACCGTCACCGGCGAGATCATGGTTGTCGCGGAGGGCGTGGGCAAGAAGCGGTTCGGTGGCGCCGGCTACAAGAACGTCAACTTCAAGCAGAGCTACGACGCCGGCATCGCGCAAGAGGCGCTGAGGCCTGCAGTCGAGGAGGCCGTTGAGGAGATCATCAGCGGCGCCGGTGACCTTTCTTCGCTCAAGCCGGTGGTGCCGCCAGCGTCCATCGTTGGTTACCGCGACGACAGCAACATCTACATCGATCGCGGCGAGAACTACGGCGTGGCCGTGGGCCAGCGCTTCGTGATCGAGCGCGTCGTCGAGGAGATCAAAGCGGCTGACGGCACGGTGCTCGACCGCATCATGGACACGGTCGGCACGCTCGAGGTGACCCGGGTGCTCTCGCAGTCGGCGATCTGCAAGCTCATTGGCGGGGAGGCCGCCGAAGGCGATCGGCTCACGCCCGCCGGGTCGTAGGGGCTCAGTTCCTCTCGCCCGGGCTCGACCGGGGTCTGCAGGCGCGCGCTGGGATTGCTGTGCCGGCTTACTCGTCGCGCAGCGCGGCTACGGGCTGGACTCTGGTGGCCCGTGCGGCCGGCACCCACGAGGCGAACAACGCCACCGCGCTCAGCAGTGCTGCGACAACCGCGTAGGTCAGCGGATCGCTCGGGCTCACTGAGTACAGCAGGTCGGTCAGCAGTCGCGTCAGCCCGAACGCCGCCAGCAGGCCTAGACCGAGTCCGATCGCCACAAGCAACATCGCCTGGCGCAGCACGAGCGAGGGTACGCTGCCGCTGTCGGCGCCAAGCGCCATGCGAACACCGATCTCGTTGGTTCGCTGGCCAACCGAAAACGCGATGACGCCGTAAAAACCGATCGCCGCCAGCAGGAGTGCGGCGGCCCCG
This sequence comes from Acidobacteriota bacterium, assembly GCA_963666215.2. GTDB lineage: Bacteria > Acidobacteriota > UBA890 > UBA890 > WLXD01. The sequence continues at coordinate 477,441 of CAXWPL010000005.1, read as the reverse complement.
AACGCTCCGAGCAGTATCGACTGGAAGCGCGGTCCGGCCACAGAACGGGCGACGCGCTCCTGCATCGTCTGCAGGTCGGAGATCGGCAGGCTCACGTCGAGGGCCGAGAGCTCTCGACGAACCGCGGCGGTGACCGCCGCGGGATCGCCGCTCGTACGCACCACCAAGTGCATTGCGAAGCGCGGTGTTTGAAGCGCCGGCAAGTAGAGCTGCTCGCGTCCCACGCGATCGATACCGCGCTGACGAGCGTGTTGAACGACCCCGACGACCTCACTCCAGACCGGGATCATGCTGCCGGTCTCCTCGTCGGCGGAGAACTTGATGGTGACTCGTTGGCCGAGGGGGTCCTGTTCGCCCCAAAATCGCCTCGCGAACTCGTTGTCGACTACGGCCACGGGCGCGGCATCGCTGCTGTCGGCTTGGCTGAACAGGCGGCCGCGGAGTAGCCGCATGCCGCTCGCGGCGAAGAAGGTAGGGGTTACCCACCGCCGATCGGCTTCGATGAACGGGAATGGCGCGTTCGGACTGAGCTCAACGCCACTGCTTTCCTCGGCGAATGTGGTGCCGGAGCCGCCGTAGCCGGACAGCGGTAGCGCAGAGGTGGCACCTGCCTCGACGACCTCGGGGAACGCACGGATGCGCTCGAGGAGCTGGTCCCACAACACTGCAGCCGACTCTTCCTCGTACTGCGACTGAGGCAGGGCCACTCGCATCGTCAAGAGAGACTCGGTGTCGTAGTCGGGGTCGGTTCGCAACAGCTCGCTGAAGCTGCGCAACATCAGTCCAGCTCCTACAAGCAGCACGAGTGCCAGCGCTACCTCGGCCACTACAAGCGCGCCGCGGGCGCGCCCTCCGGCGGCGGCTGCGCTCGTGCGATTGCCGTCTTTCAGCGAGTCGGCCAGACGCGCGCGGCTGGCGAACAGCCCGGGCGCCGCTCCGAACAGGATGGCGGTCACCAAGGTGAGCGCGGCGGCGAAGAGAAGAACACTGGCGTCGAGGCCGGCAGCGTCGACGCGTGGCAGTCCCGCCGGGGCCACCAACAGCAACGCGCGCACCATCCAGAAGGCGAGGCAAATACCAACGACGGCACCAAGCCCTGCGAGAACGAGGCTTTCGGTGAGCAGCTGCTGCAAGAGCCGTCGGCGGCCGGCGCCGAGGGCGGTGCGCAAGGCCATCTCACGACCGCGTATGACGGCGCGCGTGAGTTGCAGGTTGGCCACGTTGACGCAGGCAATCAGCAGAACGAAGCCAACCGCGCCGAGCAGCATGGCGAGGCCGCCACGGCTGCCCTCGACGAGATCATCGTGAAGAGAATACGCCGTGAGGCCCCAGCCGTCGAAGACGTACGAGTTGGGGTAAAGGTCGGCCATCTTCGTGGCGACGGCGTCGAGATCGGCTTGTGCCTGCGCAACATCCACACCCGCGCGCATCCGACCGAAGCCGAGAAGGAAGTGGCTGCCACGCCCGAGGCTCGCGTAGCTGGTGTGGTAGGTGGGTTGCAGCGGCGCCCAGATATCGAGACCGGCGGGATTGGAGATGTTCGGGTGGTGGATAGCGAAGTCAGGCTCGAGCACACCGATCACCGTGAAGGGCTCGCCATCGAGCACCAGCTTCGAACCAACGGCGTCCGGATCGCTGCCCAAGCGGCGTCGCCAGAACCCGTCGGCGACAACGACGACCGCCGCGCCGCCGTCGATGTCGTCGGTTGGAGCGAGCAAGCGTCCCATCTGAGGGCGGACGCGCAGCATCTCGAAGAAACCGCCCGATACGGTAGCGACCGATACCTGCTCCGGATCACCGTCACCGGTCAAGGCGCCGGAATCGGTGCTCAGAACGGCTATTTCCTCAAACGCCGTGTTGTGCTCGCGGAGGTCGAGGTACTCGGGTCCCGAGACCCAGTTCTGCGGCAGATCCTCACCGAAATTGGTCCACAGAACGGCCAGTTGGTCGGGCTCCTCGTAGGGAAGCGGACGCAGCAGCACGCCGTTGACCACGGAAAAGACCGCGGTGTTGGCGCCGATGCCGACGCCCAAGGTCAGCACGGCGACAACCGTGAAGACGGGGTTCTTGCGCAGGCTGCGGAGTGCGTAGCGGAGGTCTTGCAGAAGATTGTCGAACATGTCGGGAGCCTGCTTCTGGGGGAAGTTTGGTGATCGGCTGAGAGTGCGAGTGGTGTGGCGCGTGCGTACGGCCGTTGCCAGCAGCGAGCGCAGCTCTCGTTCGAAAAGGTTCCAGCGAGCCAGTGGCCGGGCCGAAGCGACTGCCTCTGCGTGCAGATCGCAAAAAGCCTCGTGCATGTCTCGCCCGTGCGCAGCCATGAGGTCGGCTGGCAGCAGGGCGCGTCGCAGGGCGTCGAGCAGCCGTGCCGCCCGGCCGGGATCGCGAATCGAATGTGCGCTCATCGACTACTTGCGGCCGTGCGTGGCGGCGTTGGCAAGCATGCGTTCGGCGGCCGTGGCGGCACGTCGCACGCGGTCGGCCTCGGCGCGGACAGCTTCAGATCCCCTCTCGGTAATCTGGTAGTAACGGCGCGGAGGCCCGCTCGAAGCGTTCGCCGGCTCCTCGCAAACATCCTCGACCATCTTCTGCTGCAGGAGTCGGCGGATTGCGGCGTAGAGGCTGGAGGTGCCGATCAACACATCGCCCTCGGTGCGATCGCGCACGTCGGAGATGATGCCGTAGCCGTGCCGCGGCCCGTTGATCAGCGACAGCAGGATTTCGAAAACGTGCGGTGCGAGCGGCGGGTGACCAGAGCGTGGAGCTCGATGAGGCATTCTGCTCTCGGAGGTTGTGAACTGCCGTGACTGACTATTCTAAAACGTAACATAGACGAGCTGCGTCCGCCGCGAGTCCGTGCCGAGTCCACACCAGCATGCGCATGGAGGCCAGCCATTCGGTTGCCAACGCCAACGGTCGCCCCCTAAAGTACGCATCGACCGTCAGCGTGCGTTGAGCCCGCGTCGAGACGTCACGGGGAGGGCGATTGGAAGCTTCGGAGAACCGCTGCCGGACGGCCGAGAAGGCGATCGAAGGCCCCGCCCACGGCGCGTCCTCTGAGCGAGCTCACGACAGACGGGTGGACTCAACGCCGCCGGCACTTGTCGTTGTTGCCGGTTGTGTTGTCGTCGCGATCTCGAGTCTGATCACCAGCGCCAGCGCACACGCCTCGACGTCCACAGCTGCCGCCACCCAAGGCCCGGGCCAGCGTTCGCCGTCGGTCGCGGTGACGGCGAGCAACGCTTGGCAGCGCGCCGAATGGGGCTACACACAGCGCGCCTTTCCGCTCGGCTACATCCCCCAAGGAGCTCGAGCGGCGGCGCTCAGAGAGATTGCCGAGTCGCGCTTGCTCGGCCGGCCCGGAGCGTCGAACACGACGTCGGTGGAGGCGGCGACTGCCGCGGGCCGCGGCAACTCTGCGTTGGCCAAGTGGCGCAACCTCGGGCCGGCGCCGATCGTGTCGTCTGGCACGCGCTTCAGCGGACGCGTGGCTGACATCGCGGTCGACCCCACGAATTCACGGCGCTGGCTCATCGGCGCCGCACAGGGAGGAATTTGGGAGACCCTCGACGACGGAAGCACGTGGAAGCCGTTGACTGACGATCAGGCTTCGATGTCGATGGGCGCGATCGCTTTTTCGCCCTCCGAGCCGACAACGATCTACGCGGGTACCGGCGAGGCGACCTTCTCGGGCGTCTCCTACGGTGGCGCCGGTGTGCTCAAGTCGACCGACGGCGGGGCAACCTGGGAACTGGTCGGCGATCGAGACCTCGACGGCTTTGCCTTCAGTGACCTCGCCGTGGATCCCGCGACGAGCTTGACCATCGTCGGTGCGACGGCGCGCGGCACCCACGTGCTGAACTCCTACCAGAAGCCGACGGGCATCTATCGCAGCACCGACGGCGGCGCCCGTTGGACGCGCATGCTGGCGGGCCAGGCGACCGATCTCGAGGTCGACCCGTCCGACTTCAATCGCCAGGTCGCCGGAATCGGCGAGATCTTCGGTGACGAGGCCAACGGGCTGTATCGCTCGGTCGACGCCGGCGTGAGCTGGACGCGGGTCGCGGGCCCCTGGGATGGGGGCAACATCGGTCGCGTCGAGCTGGCGTTGGCGCCCTCGGATTCGGAAGTGCTCTACGTGAGCGTGGAGGATTCGAGCGACAGTGAGCTGCTTGGCCTCTGGAAAACACGCGACGCCTTCGCGACGAGCCCGACGTGGGAGACAATTCGTGTTCCCTCTGTGTTCGGACGCGGTTCTTATTGCTCGCCGCAATGCTGGTATGACCACGAGATCATCGTCGACCCGGCGAGCTCTGACCGGCTGTTCGCTGGCGGCCTGAGCCTGTGGCGAATGGGCCCGTCAGGCTGGGCGTCGGTGACGCCCGATCACGTCGACCAGCATTCGATGGCGTGGGCCGACGGCCGGCTCATCGTCGGCAACGACGGCGGCGTATTCAGCACCCTCAGCCGCGGCGAGCATTGGACCAACCACAACCGCAACCTGGTGCTGACGCAGTTCTATCACGGCGCCATGCACCCGAAACGGCTCAGCACGATGCTCGCCGGCAGCCAGGACAACGGCACTCAACTGCGAGACGGCAAGGGCGACGCGATCGTCAATCGCAACGACAAGTGGACGGAGGTCTTCGGTGGCGACGGAGCCGACATGGAGTTTTCGTCCGATAGCCCGGAAACCGCCTGGGCGCTGTCTTTCCAGCGGCTTGGCATTGTGCGCACGCTCAACGGTGGCTCGAGCTTCATCCTTGCCACCCGGGGGATCGATCGGTCGACGGCGCCGTTCATCGGCGTTTTCGCCAAGTGTCCTCAAGACGAAGATGTTTTCATCACCGGCACCGGGCAGCTCTACCGCACCAACACGTTCTTCCGTGGCCGTAGTCCGCTGTGGCGACCCCAAGGGCCGCTCCTTGCGAGCGGCGATACGGTTACCGCGGTGGCGTTTTCTACGTCGGGATCGGACTGCAGCACTTACGCCTACGGTACGCAACGAGGCCGCATCCTGATCACGACGAACGGCGGCCGCCGCTTCCGCGACGCCGATCGTGTCAACACCGTGCCGGGTCGTACCGTCACGGACGTGGCTTTCGATCCGTCCGACAAAAGCCGACTGTACGTGTCGCTTTCAGGTTTCAATCGCGGCACGCCTGGGCAGCCGGGACATGTCTTCATGACAACGGACGGGGCGCGGCCCGGGGCGATATGGACCGACATCGGTCCGCGCGCGAATCTGCCCTTCAACTCGCTCGTCGTGCACCCGGGAACCGGCCGGCTTTGGGTCGGCTCGGATATCGGCGTATGGGAACAGCTGGGCGCCGTCGGCAGCAGTCGTTGGGCGCACCACGGACCGCCCGAAGGGCTGCCCAACGTGGCCGTGTTCGATCTGCAGGCGAGCGATAATGGTGTGGTGGCCTATACCCACGGACGCGGCGCCTTCGTGCTCGCAGACTCGTGAGGGCGTAAACTTGCGCGACAGGCTCACGCCGGTTCGATGGTGGTGCTACAACACCGACATGGGTGGGAGCGTGCTTCTTCGTCGAGGGCGCACGGTTAACAGCGGGATCGTAGGAGAATCGTTTGGCTTCGTCTACTGAATCGAAAACCGAATCTCAATCGGAACCCCAGTGGCAGGAGCTCACCGCTCCTTATCGGCACCCGCACACGCTGCGCAGCTCGTGGCAGCTACTGAACTCGGTGGTGCCGTTCGTTGCCCTGTGGTACGCGATGTTCCGCAGCCTCGAGGTCTCGTACTGGCTCACCCTGGCGCTGGCCCCGTTGGCGGCCGGCTTTCTGACGCGCATCTTTATCATCTTCCACGACTGTGGCCACGGTGCCTTCTTCAAGTCGAAGCGAGCCAACGACATCGTCGGGATGATTACCGGTGTGCTCACGTTCACGCCCTACTACCGCTGGCGTCGCGATCACGCCATGCACCACGCCACGTCAGGAGACCTCGATCGACGCGATATCGGTGGCGAGATCTGGACTCTGACGATCGAGGAGTACTTGGCTGCGCCGCTGCGCACTCGGCTGGCCTATCGCTTCTACCGCCACCCGTTCGTGATGTTCGTTGTTGGGCCGTTCTACCTGTTCGTCGTGATGCAGCGCATCAGCTGGAGCAAAGAGCCGCGTGTTGCGCGCTCCAGCGTGCTGTGGACGAACATCGCGATGGCTGCGGCGATTGTTCTCCTGAGCTTGATCATCGGCTGGCGCCAGTATCTGGCGATTCAACTGTCCATCACCTTCTTCGCGGGGATGTTCGGGGTGTGGTTGTTCTACGTGCAGCACCAGTTCGAGACCACGTACTGGGAGCGCCACCCGGACTGGGACTACTATCCGGCGGCGCTGTACGGCAGCTCTTTCTACAAATTGCCCCGCGTGTTGCAGTGGTTCAGCGGCAACATTGGCTACCACCACATCCACCATCTGAACCCGCGGATCCCAAACTACTATCTGCAAAAGTGCCACGACGAGAACCCAACGCTCGCCGCGATCCCGCCCGTCACTCTGTTCAGGAGCCTTCGCGCACTGGGCTATCGTCTTTGGGACGAGGAGCGGCGCAAGATGGTGGGGTTCGGCTACTTGAGCGTCTACAAGCGAACGCGAGCGGCATAGGCCCAGACGCCGCGATCGACTTGCAACTTCGACTGCGCCGCACGGGCCAGAGAGCACGTACGCGCGCGCTGCAATCTTCGAGAGCGATAGGAGCATAGCTTGGCAGGACGAAGGCGCCCGAGCCGCAAGTGGATGTCGAAGTTGCCAGCACGCGAAGCCGAGAAAGCCCGCGATTTGGGCCTGGCAACCAGCGACAAGGCCGCCGACGCGGCCTCGGATGTTGTTGAGCCGGAAGACTCTCTTCCAGAGATCTCCTTCGAACAATTACCGGAGTCGCTGCAGCAAGCCGCCGGTCGCGCCGGCTGGAGCAGTTTGATGCCGGTGCAGTCGCGGGCCTTGCCCTACATGCTGGCCAAGCGCGATCTGATGGTTCAGTCGCGCACCGGCAGCGGCAAGACCGGAGCGTTCCTGCTACCGATTCTCGATCGCTTCGACCCCGAGCACAAAGCTTGCCAGGCGCTGATCCTGGTGCCCACTCGCGAGCTTGCTCGGCAAGTGCTCAAGGAGGCCGAGAGGCTGGCCGGACCGGGTGGCATGCGGCCGGTGGCCGTGTATGGCGGCGTGGCGTACGGCCCACAGATCGAGGCCTTCGAGCGCGGGGCTCCGCTCGTGGTGGGCACGCCGGGCCGCGTGCTCGACCACCTGCTCAAGCGCACGCTGACGCTCGAGGGGCTACGCATTCTCGTGCTCGACGAGGCCGATCGCATGCTGTCGATGGGTTTCTATCCGGACATGCAGCGGCTCAAGGAGTACATGCCGAAGCGCGCCGTGAGCGGCTATATGTTCTCGGCGACGTTCCCGGCAACGGTCAAGAGCCTGGCGATGGAGTTTCTCACTCAGCCCGACTTCTTGAGCCTCAGTCGCGACCGGGTCCACGTTGCCGGTACCGTGCACGGCTTCTACGACGTGCCGGCGATGGAAAAAGATCGCATCCTGATGCGCATCATCGAGATGGAAAACCCGTCGTCGGCCATCATCTTCTGCAACACCAAAGTGAACGTTCGCTACGTATCGGTTGTGCTCAAGCGGTTCGGCTACGACGCTGGCGAGCTGAGCTCGGCGCTCAATCAGAACGCCCGCGAGAAGGTTCTCGATCGTGTTCGTAGCCGGAAACTACGCTTCCTCGTGGCCACCGACGTGGCGGCTCGAGGCATCGATATTCTGGAGCTGTCGCACGTCATCCAGTACGAGCCACCCAAGGACTCCGAGGACTACATTCACCGGGTTGGTCGGACGTCGCGCGCCGGCGCCATCGGCGAAGCTCTGACGCTGGTTTCCGGACTCGAGAAGATCCAGCTGCAGAGCATCGCCAGGACGTTCGGGATTGATCTTCAGGAGCGACCGGCGCCCACCGAGGAAGACGTAGAGGCCATCGTCGCTCAGCGCGCCACAACGCTGCTCGAAGCGTGCCTGCGCGACCGCAGCGCCGCACAAGTCGAGCGCATGCAGCGCTTCGTGCCGCTGGCGCGCAGCCTGGCCGAGGACGACGACGAGGTAGCCGTCATGGCGATGCTGCTCGACGACACCTACCAGGAGAGCTTGCACACGCGGCCAAGGCCAGCCGGTTCCGCAGCGCGCTCCCAGCAGCCGGCACCCGGCAAGGAAGAGCCGGAAGAAGCGGACGAGGCTGTTGCGCGACGCTTGACGTCGTTGCTCGAGGCCCGTCTACGCGATCGTGGCAGCCTGCAAACCGAGCGCATGCAGCGCTTCGTGCCGTTGGCGCGAAGCTTGGGCGACAACGACGACGAGGTGGCCGTGATGGCCATGCTGCTCGAAGACGCCTACCAGGAGAGCTTGACCGCACCTCGAGGCCGGGCTCCGGTTGAACACGACCCGGGAGCCGACGACCTTCCCGTGCGGCCCAAGCGACCACGCAACCGGAACCGAGGTCGGCGCAGGTAAATTTCCGGCCGCTCGCCGCGATACCTGTGCTCAGCAAGGCGACACCCTGCAGAGCCGTGCGACGGCGTAAGGCCCAGGTGACTCGTCAACTTGGCTGATGGGACAGCCGTCCCCATCGGCGCAGCTCTGTCGTTACACTGTGACCATGCGTAGAAGGCGCTTCCCGGTTTCGGCTGTCGTGCTCGCGAGTCTCGCGGCGTCGGCTCAGCCGCTGCGACCAGCGCAGGCTCTTGCTGTTTCCCAGAGCCCCGCCGGAGCGCGTCCGCAGGTCCGGTCGACGACGACGTCCGCGGGCGCCAGACAAATTGTTGTTCTTGGTGCGCGCTACCGGGCCTCCGGTCTCAAGCGGCGGATTTTCGGCTCCGACTACCGCGACCTGTGGACAACACCGATCGAGGTTGAAGTGCTCGACCTGAAGACCGAAGCCGGCGGGTTGACGCCGGTGCGACAGGTGGGGCGCAACCAAACCGCTGGTCTTGCTCTCAGCGGAGGTGATGGAAAGAGCTACACGTTTCGTGGCATCGACAAGGATCCGACAGCGGTGCTGCCCGACGAGCTGCTCGGAACCCCCATCGCAGACCTGGCGCAGGATCAGATCTCGTCGAACTTCCCGGCAGCCGACGTGGCTGCCGGACCGATTGGCCGCGCGGCGGGTCTCAATGGGGGATGTCCCACCGTCCGTTGAACTAAGGCGACGGTGAAGTGGTTGGGATTGTTACGCAGTACGGCGCTCCTGCTCAAGGTGAGCGTCGACGGCGGCGTTCAGTGCGGCATCGAGCTTGGCGATGTCGCGGTAGCCACGGACCCTCCGGAAGTGGCTCTCGGCCTCGATGAGCGCGGTAACCGCCCATCGAACGATCATGCTCCCGGAGCGCCATCTCTTTACGTTGCGGCTGACGTGTTTGATCGTGCCGTTGAGATTCTCGATCGTGTTCGTTGAACGCAACGTTCGAAGCAGCGGCCCCTGCACTCCGAGCCGGGTGACGGTGAGCGTCTCTTGCATTCCTTCTCTGAGCGAGGCCGCGGCACCCGGGTGATCCGTCTCCAGCTCTTTGGCCACGGCGTCGAGCTGCTTGGTCGCTGCCGCTGCCGTCTCCGCCTTCCAGGCCTTGCGGATCTTCGCCGCGAACCAGGGCCGGATATGCCCTGGCAGATGTTCCAAGACGTTCTTGATCTTGTGGACACGGCAGCGCTGGATCAGGGTCCACTCGCCGAACGTGTCGCGCACTGCTTTACGGAGGCCCTTGGAGCCATCGATTACCACCAACCGCGCCCGTTCGACGGGCATGCCGCGTTCAATCAACTGCCGCAGCAGCGATCGGCACACACGTGAACTCTCGGTGGTGCCTTCTACGACGCCCAGAACATGCTTGACGCCGTCCGTATCGATGCCCATGGCGATCACCAACAGGTGCTTGCCCATGTGCGTACCGTCGATCACCAGCACCGGCAAGTCCACCTCGTTGAGTGGTTGGGCCAGATACTGCTGCACCTGCCGGGCGGTACGCGCTACGAACCGCCGCGACACACTCGAGCGACTCGTCCCGGATGAAGTTCGGCCTTCGGGCAGCTGCTCCAACGAGCGCTCATACTTGCGCGTCGTGACGCCGCACAGGATCTGCTCCACGGCGCGCTCTTCGAGCGGGTCGGTGGCCTTGAACCTCTCCCAGTGCGGCAGCGGCAGCTCTTGGCCATCGACGCTCCGAGCCCGCGGCTTGCGTACCTTGACCCGCCGGCCGCCCATCACCAGCGAGCCCTCGTCGTAGCCGTGTCGGTACGCCCGCCGCTGCTGTGACCGTGCGTGGCGTTCTCCGCATAGCTCAGCTCTGTCTTGCTCGAGCAGCGACCCCAACACCCCGAAGCCGGCGTCCATGACCAGAGCTCGTAGATCCGATCGCGCCGCTACCACGGCCTCCAGCAGCTTGCCCTCTCGGCGCTCCGCTTTCCTACTCGTCTCTGTTCTGCGACTCTTGCCCATGACGGTGATCCTCCATGCCTAGTGGATTGACCCCGACACACTATCGAGGTCGGATCACCGTCACCTTTTTCAACGGAAAGCGAGACATCACCTCTCAATGTGGTGCAGACCCGTATCGTGGTCATGCCCGACGTGCCCGAGCTCGGCGCTTTTCGGGAGACTTTCGGCGGGCTGGTGGGGACGCTGTCGGAGTTCCCGACCGTGGAGGGGGGCGCGTTCGGCTCGGAAGAGATCATCGGCGGCCCCGAGATGATCGAGCGCATCACCGCGAGTCCCGCCGATCGCATCGACGCCCGAGCATTCGCGCTCGCCCGGCTCGTCGATCAGCTGTTGGGTGACTGGGATCGTCACATCGAGCAGTGGCGCTGGGCTCGAATCCCGGGGAACCCGCTATGGCAGCCGATCGTCGAGGACCGCGACCAGGCTTTCTCGCGCTACGACGGTCTGGCGGTGACCATGCAGAAGGACAAGGACCCGAAGTTCGACCGCTTCGGGCCAAGCTACCCGCCGCTCGAGGGGCTCACCTGGAACGGCCGCACCGTCGATCGCCGGCTGCTGGCGGGGCTCGACGAGGAGGCGTGGGTCGAGGTTGCTCGCGAGCTGCAATCGGTTCTGACCGATTCGATCTTCGACGACGCGCTGGCTCGGCTGCCGGACGAGTTTCAGCGGCTGCGCGGCGCTCAGCTGCGTGCCGGACTGCGGGGTCGTCGCGACGGCCTCGTCGGCCAGGCGCGGCGCTTCTACCGATACCTCGGGGAAGAGGCGGATGTGCGCGCCACGAACGCCGCCGATTGGGTCCACATCGACCGTCGAGCCGACGACACTCTCGCCGTGTTCCTCCGCGCGTCCGACCCGTCGGCCGGCCCGGCGTACTTCGAACGCGTGTACCACCCGGACGATACCGAGGAAGTACGCATTTACACAGGCGCCGGAGACGATCGTGTGACCGTGGACACCGCGGGAGGCACGTCGATTGCCGTGCGCTTGGTCTGCGGTGCCGGCGAGAACATCGTTGAGCTGAACGCAGGTGCCAGCACGTTGCGCTGTGGCCTCGCTCCTGTTGGCAGCAGTGGCCCCGGCAGAGAGGTCGCAGATCGCATCTGGTTGTCGCCCGGCGAGCCCATCGAAGAAATCGGCACGCCGTTCCGCTCGCAGGGACTGCCGTTGAAGTCGCGTCGCGACTGGGGCTCAACGCGGTACGGCCAGCCGTGGTTCGCGGTTGGTCCCGGCATCGGGTTGTTCGGCGGCTTCGGGCTCACCTGGGAGACCTTCGACTTCCGCAAGCGACCCTACGGGAAGCAGCAGCGCGTTCGTGCCGGCTTCGCCACCGGAGCCCTGCGCCCGCGCTTCGATTACAGCGGCATCTTCCGGCGCGAGAACCGCGAGTCGCACATCGAGGTGCACGCGCTCGCTTCGGGCATCGAGACCCTCAACTTCTTCGGTGTTGGCAATGAAACGCCCAGCCAGTCCAACGAGACTTTCCGTCGCTCCAAGCGTGTTGCCGCAGAGGTCGAGGTGCGCTCGGTGTGGTCGATCGGCAGCAACGCCGTGGTCTACACCGGTCCGGTGGTGCGCTACTCCAGTACCGAAGACGCCGACGACGATCCGCGCCTGATCAACTTGCTGCGGCCCTACGGGGTCGACGACATGGGCCAGGTGGGGTGGGGGGTCGGACTGCATTTCAACAACCGTCGCCCAGCCTCGCTGTTCGAGCCCAAGGATTCCGACGACATCATGCGTGTGCGCGAGGCGTTGGTGGGCCGCGGCCAGACAGCCGATATCGACGCCCGGTACTACCCGGACGTCTGGGACCTCGAGGGTGACTACGCCGTTGTTCGCGGCGAGGTGAGTAGCTCTCACTGGGCCGGCGGTTCGGGGCCCGGCTTTGGTGTCGGAGTGGGTGGGCAGGTGACCGAAGGCGACGTTCCGTACTACGACCTCGCCTATCTTGGCGCCCAGCAGGTGCGCGGCCTCGCGAGAGGACGCTTTGCCGGCGACTCCTCGTTGTTCGTCAATGCGCGATTCGCGATTCCTGTGGGGCGGCTCAACCTCGTGGTTCCCGGGCACTGGGGCCTGTTCGCCGGCGGTGACACCGGGCGCGTGTGGGCCGACGGCGAGCAGTCCGACACCTGGAACTACGGCTACGGTGGCGGCGTTTGGTGGACTCCCTGGGACTACAGCACGGCCGTCCGCGTCCACGCCGCCAACAGCGACGACGGCTTCCACGTCTACGTGGTGTTCGGCTTCGGTTACTAGCGGGTTTGATGGCCAGCCCGAGAGCTCGCACGGCGCGTGATCGATACGGCCGGGCGCTGCCACGCGGTAGCCGCGACGAGATGCCGCACGCGCGCGACCCCGAGGAGGTGGTTTCCTCCGCCGCCGAGGCGCTGGCGCACGGGGTGGAGCTGTTCAACGCAGAGCGCTTTTTCGAGGCGCACGAGTTCTTCGAGTACGCCTGGAAAAGCGACGAGATCGCCCCTGAAGATCGACGCTTCTTGCGCGGCGTCACCCAGGTCGCGGTGGGTTGCTGCCACGCGCAGCGTGCGAATACGCGCGGCGTTACGGCGCTCTTACGGCGTGCCATGGACAACCTGACGCTTCATCCGTCGAGCGATTTCGGACTCGACACCGACGAACTGATCGCCGCCGCGAGACAGGTCCTCGCCCAGGTAGCCGAGAACGGCGCCAGCTCGGCCTTGCCATTCCCTAAGTTACGACCTCCGTTGTCGCCGGCGACCTCTCCGTCGACGGGATCTTGAGCGCTGAGCGTCGTTGGCTCGGTGCTGTGAGCGTGCAGTAGACTCCAGCCCGCTCGCGCGAGCTCACCGTTGCTCCCGGAGGTCCCCGATCATGCGTTTCCCCGCGCTGCTGTCTCGTTCTTCGTCCGTCCTGCTATTCGCCATGGTGCTGCTGTGCACAGCTTGCAGTCCGGAGGCTGACCCCGCCGAGTCAGCTGGTGGGGTTGAATCCGATGCACCGGCCACGAACCCACTCGTTGTCCGTGCCGCGGAGCACGAGCTCGACACCTCACGCGGCACACCATGGGAGGTCCCGCCCGGCGACGCGCTCGAGCACTCGATGTCCGGATTCGCCAAGACCGTCTGCTCAGCGATCTTTGTAACCGGCCTCGACGAGCGCGCGGCGGCCGAGGACGTCGGTCACTTCGTGTCGAACTCGGAGGAGCGTGAACGTTTCACCAACCTGGTGATCGATCGCGGCGAGCGCGCGGTGCACGTGACGCTCGACGGCGGCGTCACCCGAACGGCGAGGTTCTTGGGAGACCAGGGCTGCTTGACGCTTCCGAAGGGCGTAGACGAGCCCTACTACACACCGGTCGACGTGGTGTCGAGCCTGCCCGATGCGACGTCGATGCCCTGGCCCATGGGCGATGTGCTGACCGACGATCCGTTACCGGTGGAGGTCGATGCCGACAAGCTCGGCGCGGCTGTTGACGCGGCCTTCGAGCCGGCCGATGGCCTTACCGCCGCCTTCGTTGTGACCCACAAGGGACGCATCATCGGCGAGCGCTACATGGACGGGATCGACAAGGACACCCAGCTCGAGAGCTGGTCGATGGGCAAGTCGCTCACGGCCACGCTCATGGCAACGTTGATTCACGCGGGCGACTACGAGCTCTGGCAGGAAGCCCCGATCGACGCCTGGCACGCCGATCCTGACGACCCGCGTGGCACGATTCGCATCGGCGACGTCATGCGGATGTCTTCCGGGCTGCGTTTCATAGCCCCGCAGGATCCCGACTACGAATACGGCTTTGGCTACCCGAACGGTTACCCCGACCATCTCTACGTTTACACCGGATCGGCAGACTCGCATCAGTGGGCGATCACCCGCCCCGCCCAGTGGCCGCCCAACACGATCGGTCGCTACCGCAACTCCGACCCGCTGACGATCAACTACCTGATTCGCCAGGCGGTCGAGGCGCGGGGCGAGGAGTACCTCACGTACCCACAGCGCGCGCTGTTCGACAAGATCGGCATCCGTCGCATGGTTCTCGAAACCGATCCGTACGGCAATTTTCTCTTGCAAGGCTACGAATTCGGCACCGGCCGCAACTGGGCGCGGCTGGGGATGCTCTACCTCGCCGACGGCATGGCCAACGGTGAGCGCATCCTCCCCGAGGGCTGGGTGGACTACGCCAGCACCGTGGCGCCCGCCTGGGAGGCCGACGGCCGCATGATCTACGGCGGCTCCTTCTTCTGGCTCAACCGCGACGGGTCGTTTCCGATTCCGCACGAGGCGTTCTACATGGCGGGGGCCGGCGGCCAGTTCACGATCATCATTCCCGATCGCGACATGGTGGTGGTGCGGCTGGGTCACTCCAGGGGAGCCCGGCCCGGATCCGAGGCGCTCGGCCGAGCCCTCGAGCTCTTGATGGACGCGGTGCCCGCGACGAATCCCTAACCGAGAGCCCTGACTGCGCGCGGGCCTCGCGGTGACTAGCCAAGCGCCTGGCCGCACGACCAGCATCGTTCGCCCCGGTCATTGAAGCCGCGCTTCCAAAGTGTCAGGCTGGCAGGTCATCGAATACGAGGCGCCGGGCTCGTAGTCGGCGCGACGTCGACCGGATTGACTAGAAGGCCAGCGGGCCAGAGGGCGACCGATGACTCCAGCGGCGATTGGCGGAACTGAGCGCGCACACCTGAGGCTGCCACGCTGGTCGGGCCTCGCTATCGGCGTGACGATGGTCGCGGCCGTCGTTGTTCTGGTTGCGATCGACTGGATAGAGGAGCCGCATCTGACGTTTGGCCAGATCATGATGGAGGCCATCGAGCCCGCCTTGCTCGTGGGCGTCGCGGGCGCGGTGGCGTTTCTGTACGGACGCTTCACCCGCCAGCAGCGAGAGCATGCCTTGCTCATGGGCGATCTCGACGTGGCGCGCGCCGAAGGAGCGCAATGGCGCGCCGACATGCGCGAGCTTTTGAGAGGTCTCAGTGCGGCAATCGACGCTCAATTCCACCGCTGGCAGCTCACGCAAGCCGAGCGTGAGGTGGCCCTGCTGATGCTCAAGGGGCTAAGCCACAAGGAAGTCGCAGCTGCACGCTCCACCAGCGAACGGACCGTTCGCCAGCAGGCGCAGTCGGTATACCGCAAGTCCGATCTCGCCGGCCGCGCCGCGCTGTCGGCGTTCTTCCTCGAGGATCTCCTTCTGCCCGCGAACCAGCGCTAGCGAGGGCGTCTGGCCGGCGATTGGAGCCGCGCACTTCGTCGGGCGGCTGGGAGCGGAGCACACTATTTTCCGGCGTCGGTCGAATGACCCATGCGGGCCGCAGTCTGCAGCTTCTATACTCTTCCCCAAGCTTTCCTCCAAGGCTCGGCGTCCGATGAGCCTGGCCCATGAGGTGCAGATGCTGTCGAAGTGTTCGCTGAGCACGGTCTCCCGATTTCGAGCGCCGCGCCGCGCATTGAGCGCCATGGTTGCGCTCTCTCTGCTCGTCGTCGTCGATGTGGCAGGGGCACAGGAGTCGAGCTCCGCGGCCCAGCCGGATGCCGAGGCCGCGCAGGCGGCCGCGAGCCTCGCAGCTGCGATTGCCGCGGCCAAGGCCGAGGCAGCTGACGAGTCAAGCGTGGAGTTCGAGAAGCCAGATGACCTCGCCAGCGCCCTGAACCAGCTACTGCAGCCGGGCGCGCTCGCCAAGGACCTGCTCAAGCTGCTCACCTTGGATGACTCTCGCAATCGGATGATTCTCAGCATCGGTCTCGGCGCTACGGTGGCGACCGTCTACGAAGGCGACGAGCTCGCCTTCTCGGCGCTGAGGCCCGAGGGGCTCGACGATTTCAGCGACGGGATGTCGTCCATCGGTCAGCGCGTGGTGCTGTATCCGGCGCTCGCTGCGGCGTTCTTCGGCGGCCACGCCCTCGACAAGCCAGGCCTGGCGCGCACCGCGGCGCAGCTCACTCAAGCGCTGGTGCTGACCGATCTGGTTGTCACGCCGATCAAGCTCGGCATCCGCCGGATGCGTCCCGACGCCTACGACGAGCTGTCATTTCCGTCGGGACATACGGCCGGCGCCTTCGCGATGGCCACCGTCTTGAGCCACAACTACGGCAAGAAGGCAGCGATTCCGGCCTATGCGTTCGCCACTCTGATGGGCATTTCCCGCATCGACCAGCGCCGCCATTTCCTTTCCGACGTTATTGCCGGCGCTGCGATCGGCATTGTGGCGGCCAACGTCGTTAACGACCGATTCTCAAACGAACGCCTGCGTGTGCACATGGTGGCGGCCCGCGGCGGTGGCACCGGGATTGGCTTCACGCTCGACTTCTGAGCTGATGCGCTGGCAGGCGCGGCCTGGCGCGATGCCTGAGCGCCAGTAGTGCTTCGATCTGAGTGCTCGTAGCGCTTTTCGAGCCCTTCGTTCGAGGAGCTCGCCGGCGGCGCCTCAGCCGTGCCGGTCGTGGCTCTGTTCGTACCGCAGCTGTTCCCGGTTGCGCCTCTTCGCCTGCCCAGCGTCGCGCTTTTTTGCGGCCCGCATGGCGAGCGACCTGGTGCCCTCGCTTTTTACCGCGGGCACCGACAGCAGTCGCTCGAGCTTGGCGCCGCCGCATTCCGGACACCTGGCTTCGTCCGGCGTACGCACCAGGGCCTCGAACTCGCGAACACACTTGCTGCAGACATACTCGTAGATAGGCACCGCACCCTATCTTGTCGCGCCCCGGCGGAATGCGCCAGCCGTGCGGCGCAGCCGCTACCGCCGCGACCCCGATCCTCGGCTGTTTGCGGTGGCCTCGTTGCCCTGCTCGCGGACGATGAAGAGGCCCTCGCGGATGCTGGTGACGAGGATGAAGCCGTTGTCGAAGAACGGGTAGTTGCTCCACGAAAAGCTGTCGTACTCCACCCCGTTGTCGTCCCACGGGACGGTGTCGAAATAGCCCGCCATCTCGAGGTTCTCGGGATCGGTGATGTCGAGGACCCGCAGCCCGGCGTTGTAGTTCGACTGGTACATCCGGTTGCCGACGACGTAGAGGTTGTGATCGATTGCCTGGACGTCGTGGATGTACTCGCCGAGCAGAATCGGGTCGTCGAGCTCCTGCACGTCGAAGATCAGCGTGCGCGTGCCCTCCACCGTGCCCGACGCTTCGTCGCCCTCGTCGTTCATATAGAAGTAGCGCTGGTCGTCGGTGAGCCAGCCCTGGTGCGAGTAGGCAACGTTCGGGTAGGTCGCCATCGACACCGCCACCGGGTTCCGCTTGTCGCTCACGTCGGCGATGCTGAGCGCGGTCTCGTTGGATCCGAAGCACAGCTCCTTGCCGCTGTAGCGCTCGTCGGGACCGTGGTAGACGACGCACTGCGCATCGTGTGAGTAGCCGGTTCCACGGCGTCCGCTGCGCACATCGGCAAAGCAGCCGGCAAAGATCGGCTGCTGGGGATCCTCGATGTTGATCATGTGCAGGCCGCCGCCACAGGTCTCGCCGCCGCCGCTTGCACCCACGACGTAGGCGAACGCCGTCTGTTCGTTGATGACGATGTTGTGAGCGCTGTTGACCTGTTCGTACTGCACATCGACTTCGAACTCGATCGGCTCACCCGCGAATTCACGCAGCCGCGTCAGATCGAAGATCTGCACGCCGTGCTCCGCCGCCGCGTCGGCCACGACGAACACATGATCGGCGTACACCTTCATGTCGCGCCACAGGCTGTCGGGCGTGCCCGGCGTCTTCGGCAGGTTGCCGACGTAGATCGGGTTGTAGGGGTCGGTCACGTCGACGAACGACGTGCGCGCCGACAGGCCGACCAGGGCGTAGTCATGCCCGGTCTCGGGGTCGGTCCAGCCCCACACATCGTTGGCCCAGGCGCCACGGCCCCCGTCCATGAGGTGATTCGGCAGGAACGAGATCAAGTCGAACTTGTCGCAGGGGAACATGCCTGCCATTCCGTCGGAGCACTCGATCGCCCCACCTACCACGGGATCGAGGCCGCTCGCCTCGCTGAACACCTTGGTTCGGTCGAAGCCGCCCAACGAGCGATCCATGATGGTCGCCGTTCCGGCCCCGAGATCGTCGCCGGGGCTGCCGGCCACCAGCAGGCTCCCGTCGCCCGCCAGAGAAGCGGCGAAGCCGGCGCCGAACCCGAGCGCCGCCGTCCCCAGCTTGGTGGCCTCTGTGACGTTGCCGTCGGCGTCCATGACGAACCGATAGACGCGGCCGAGACCACGGCCCGCTCCCGGGGCACCGACCAGAACCTCGTTCTCGGTGAGCACGATCGAGCTACCGAAGCCGTAGCCGGGCGTACCGTCGAAGGGCAACAGCGAGCCGCGGGCCACCCAGCTTTCGCCTTCGTCATCGAGCTCGTAGCTGCGTACCGCACCGATGCCGTTGGCGCCGATCGCGCCCACCAGCGCCTGCCCGTCGCGCATCAGGATCGTCGAGCCGAAGGCCGCCCCGGCTCGCCGATTCTGCGCGCCCGGAGGTCCACCGCTGCCTGTGGGCAGCTTGGCAACCTGGTGCCAGCTGTCGTCCTCGCGACGGAAGACGTAGACGCTGCCCATACCAGCCTCGGTCGGCGCACCGACCATTGCCCAGTCGCCGTCGATCGCGACGGCCGAGCCGAAGGCGGGTTTCGGCGCTTCCTCGGTCTCGGTCTCCGTTTCCGCCTCCTCGTCGTCGGCCGCCATCTCGGTGGCCCCTCCGTCGGGCGCCAGCTCGGCGACCTGGGTCCACGCACCCTCCCGGAGCGCGAACACGAAGGCGGCGCCAGCCTTGCCCTCGCGGTCCTGTGCGCCAACGATCGCCAAGTCGCCGCTCACCGCCAGCGCGCCTCCGAAGGAGCCATCGGCTGCCACTTCGTCGGGACCGAATCGTCCGGTCTCCATCCAGCCGTCGTCGCCGCGCTCGAACACATGAACCGCGCCGCCCGCCTCCGAGGTGGCACCAATCAGCAGCCTGTTCCCATCGACGACGATCGCCTGGCCAAAGCCGTCGCTGTTACTCGCACCCGAGCGACTCAGGCGCTGGACTTCGGTCCATCCGTCGTCGGCTTGCCGGTACACGTAGACATACCCGGGCGTGACCCGGTTGCCGGGCTCGCCGATGAGAACCTCGTTGTCGCTCACCGCAACCGAGAGTCCAAAGGCGAACTGCGCGTGCGCCGGGGTCGGGGCGCCCAGCAACGCCACGATCGTCAGCAGGGCGAGAGCGGGAGCTACGCGGTAAAGACTCGCTGGAATCCAGTCGCCGAAGGTGGGCATGTCTGACCTCGTATCGGTGGGAGCGCTCGGGGGAACTCTCAAGGGTCGCATTCTATCGATCTTGGATCGCAATGGGTCCGTTCTCGGAATTGAACAGATGACTGCGAAGGACTCGCGACCGAGTGCGTCCATAAAGATTGGCGCTCCTGTGTGCTCGAGTAGGGGCCGCTCGGGTGGACCGCCCTCTCCTAGGCGATTGGCTGCGAGCAGTGGCCGCGGGCCGGATGATGCTGCTCGGGTGAACAACCTGTCATTGCCCGCGGCGATTTTTCGTTGCGCAGGGCATCGCTACGGAGAGGGCGTGTCCACCCGAGCTACGTCGGCTACGGACGCGTCTGCCGGCGATCCGCCGTGGTCTTCTTGGGTTCGGTGAGTCGGCTGGGTACTGCGCTGGCGGCGGCGCGCCAACTGATTCCGCTTTCGGGCATCACGATCGTCCTCGTCGCGCCCAGCACCGACAACGTCATTCCGGAGATCGGCTTCGGCGGGCGTGCCGACGCGGCTCGAGCGTAGGCGGGCCGGCTCACGAAGGTGACGTCGGCGAGCGGTTCGACCTGCACGGTCACGTCCACCGAGAGCCCCGGACGCACATTCTCGGGAATGTCGTCCGTGACTTCGACCACCAGGCGGAGCGTGCCCTCCTCAACGTGGTCGTCAATATGAACGACGCGTCCGGCGGAGCGTGGTGGCGTGCGTGTCGATCACCACGCGTTGATCGAGCTCAACCTCGGATGCTTGGCTCGCCGCGATTCGGACGTGTGTGTGGAAACCTCGCCCGAACCGCTCCATCACCCCTGGACCGCGCACCTGCCGCACGAGCTCACCGCGCTCAACGGTCCCGATCCAGATGGCGCTTGCCTCGACCTCGGCAACTTCCCGCTGCGCCAGCGCCGGTGCGGCCAGCAGCAGGGCGATGCCGACTGCCAAGGTGCGGACGACGGAATGGTGTGATCCAGAGCCAGATCTATTCATGGCCGTTCCTCCTTGTTTGCCGGAATGCTCGTTACAACATCCCGGCGTGCGCGGTTGCGTGCAGGGATTGCAGCATCCGTGCCGGAACGTCCGGAGGCCGGAAACACGTTGCCATTGCCGATTGGACACGGCGCGCCACAGCAGGCGCGTTCGGTTACGCCACGTACGATTCCGGAAGCGGGACATCGAATTGGGCGCCGACCGTTGAGCAAGCTCCGGGCGCTCGGCTACATTCAATGATCCTTGGCAGGCCGTGGTGGATCTGCCGTGGGCCGGTCAGCCAGTCTCATCCGCTGGCAGCCGTGGACACGCTGCGCTTGTTGGAGAACCCGGACTTCTTCGAGCCGGCTAGGTGTGAGTTCTAGGTAGGTTGTTCACGAACTCACCCCTGAGAGCCGAGCGATCGGCGGTGTCATGCCGATGCCGGCGTGGGGACGGTGACGATTGTAGTGGTTGAGCCAGGGCCGTAGAGCTCGAGTACGTCGAGCTGAGGTCTGGTAGCAGGTGCCGTAGGCCCACTGCTCCTTGAGTGTGCGGATGAAGCGTTCGGCTTTGCCGTTGGTTCTGGGGGTGTAGGGCCGGGTGTAAATGTGCCGGATCTCGAGTTGATGGCATAGGCGATTGAAGCGCTTCGAGACGTAGCCAGGCCCGTTGTCTGTCATCACTCGGCGCACCGCTACTCCCATCGAAGCGAAGTGCTCGACGGCTCGCTGCAGGAACGCTGTGCAGGTGTGTTGGTCTTCGGCGGGCAGCACTTCGACGTACGCCACCCGAGAGTGATCGTCGATAGCGACGTGGGCGTTCTCCCAGCCGACGCCGTAGGCCCGCTTGGAGCGGTCGCCGTGGATGCGGTGTCCAGGTCGCCGGATACGGGCCAGTTTCTTCGTATCCAGGTGCAGTAGGTCACCGGGGTGCTCGTACTCGTAGCGAACGATCTCGGGCTTGGGCTCGAGCGCATCAAGCTTGGCGAGTCCGAGCCGCTTCAGCCACGCCGAGACGGTCGAGCGCGGCACAGCCAACCTTCGGCTGATCTGCCAGGCCGTCAGTCGCCGCCGACGTAGCTTGTCGATCTGCCTCACAACTCCAGCGCTTGTTGCGTGCGGACAGCACGTCGGCCGGCTTGATCGATCGAGCAGCCCGGCCTCACCTTCTCGCTCGTATCTATCCAGCCACTTGTAAACCGTTCGAGCCGACACGCCGAGCGCCGCCGCCGTTTCCGTCACGGGCTCCGCCCGCTCCCGGACTCGGCGGACCATCTCTCGGCGTATATACGGCGTCGTGCGGGCGTTACCATGCAGCTGCATCGGGCGCTCCTTCTGAGGTCGTGGAGTCTTTTGAACAACCCCATTGATCTCAGAAGTGAGCCCCGATGTGAACAACCTACTTAGAAAACACAGCTAGGGCGCGGACTCGGAACCTGTAGGTCGTGACCGGCGTCAGGTCGGTGATCGTCACCTCGTCGACGTCAGCGCCGACGATCGCGGCGATCCCGAAGCTCCCTCCCGGCGGCTGCATCTGGATCTCGAACGAATCCTCGTTGTCCGATCGGTCGTTCCAGCGCAAGGTGAGCTCGGTGGGTGCCACGTCTACGGCGCGGAGGTTCTTGGCCTTGGCGGGCTTCGAGGAAACGAACTCGGCCGCCGAGTGGACAGTTGCCCCACCGACCAGTGTCAGCACGGACGTCAAAGTGCGGATTTCTTCGTCCGGGACCGTCAGGTACTCGTCGCTCAAGACCGCCAGATCGGCCAGTTTGCCGACTTCGATCGAGCCCGTCTCCTCGTCGTCGAACGTATGCCAAGCCCCGCCCATCGTGTAGATCCGAAGCGCCTCCATCCTGGTGATCTGTTGACCAGAGTTCACCAGCCTTCCGGATGCATCCCTCCCGGTGACCATGTGGTAGAGCGAGATCCAGGGACTCATGGGGCTGATGGCCGAGGCGTCGGTCCCGGCCGACAAGGAGATGCCGCTGTCGAGGAGGTCTCGATACGGGGGCCCGCTGCCTCCCAGCAGGTACTGCTGATTCTGAACCGTCGCGCCGGCGCCTATCTGTCCGAGCCGGCGGATGTGGTCGAGGCCTATCGAGAACACGTGCTCGATCGCCCAGCGCATCTCGGCGATGGGGACAGCGGAGTCGACCGCCTCGAAAGCGGCGATGTGGGCTTCGTTTTCCATCGTGCTGATCGAGTGCTGGCGCAGCGACCAGCCGCGTTCCGCGATCTGCCGGTAGGCGTCCTCGAAGGGGGCACTCGTGGAGCCGAAGTTGCCGACCACGAATTCTCCGGTCGCGGAGAAATCGAACATGTCGTCGCCTCCTCCCAGATCTTCCAGCTCCTGCAAGGCAGCTTCCGCATCCAGAACAACCTGATAGATGCCACTCGCATCGGTTTGGGTGCCCGTGCCTCCCACGGAGGAACGAATCCGTAGAAGCAATCCCGCTCTCCGCCACAGGTCGAGGAAGTTGTCTTCGCACAGGGTGCCGGCCGGCAGGGGCCCGAGGCCGCCGCACCCCGAGTAGTTCTGCACCATCGTCAGCCCCAGAGAGGCCGAGAACCGCATGTACTCGCTCACCGTCCGCAGGGCCTCGGCGTTGGTGAACTCATCGAACAGAGCCTGCACAGGCGCAGGAGTCTGCCCTCTGTTGAATGCGCCGCTGGGGTTGACGACGACCCCGTGGGCCTCGAAGTACTCCTTCCCCAGAGTGTTGGTGGTGGCGGGACCGTCGAAGCCCGTTTGCAGGTACACAGCGTGATTCGGCGCGGCGCCGTCGAGCTCGGCGAGCGTCGGTAGCCGGTTCTCAGCAAACTGGCTCGGGTTGAATCTGCCCACAACGGTGATGAACTCGCCGGCCCGGACGGTGGCGGCGCGCTCGGTCACCGCTCTGAGCAGGTCCGGGATCGTGAAGACCCGCTCGATGGCCGAGAGGAGGTGTCCGGGTATATGGGCATCGCGGAAATAGTGGATGTGGGTGTCGATCAGCCCCGGGGTCACCGTCCTGCCGCCGAGGTCGATCACCTGGTCTTCAGAGCCCTCGACCGAGACGTCGTCACCGACCTCCACGAACCGTCCGTCGCGGATCCTGACCCCCGAGACGACGCGGTCGAACCTGTCCATCGTCAGGATGTTGCCGTTGATCAACACGAGCTCATCCGGGTTCCGGTTCTGTCCGTCGGCCCGCGAAGAGCTTTCGACGCCGCCTGTTGCGAGGCGATCGGCCACCGCCGTGCCGCGCAACTTCACTCGAATCTTGCCGCCGTTGGGGTCGTTGGAGTTGATGACGGCATTGGCCCGCTTCTGCCCCTTCGCAGTGGGCTCGAAACGGACCTGGAGTCGGCAGGACTGCTGAGGGGTCAACACGGTGCTCGAGCAGGCGTCCCTGCCGGCCGGCAGCGTGAACCGCGCGCGATGGCGGCCGGTGATGTTGATCGCAGAGATGTCGATGTCCTGTCGTGCGTGGTTCATTACGGTGACCTTCCGCAGCACTGCCTTGCCGACTTCGACCTCTCCGAAGGTGCGCTTGGGCGGCTTGGCAGCCAGGCCGAACTCCGCTCCAAACTCGATGTCGACAAAGAAAGCTCGATGATCCGAACAGTTCCCGTCCGCCGTCTCGGCGCTACAGCTGGCATCGGCGCTGGTGTTCGAAACCAACGCATCGCCCAGCAGCGCAGCATTGACCAAGATCCACTCGACGTCGGGTTTTCTCAGGGGGTTGTTGGTGTGCTCCCAGGTATCGATGAACCCGGAGCTCAACAGGTTGGAGATCGTGTCGGGGTTGAATCCGCGGCTCGTGTTCAAATCGCCAATCGCCACGACCATCTGAGACCCGTTGGCCGGGTCCGCAGCGCTCACCAAATCGCTGCCGTCCGTGGCATTCCGCGTGCCATCGAAGCAGAAGTGGTCGTTGTGGAGGCGAAAGGAGCTCTCTAGCGACGGCATCTGAATCGTGGCGACGGTCCCTTCGCTGCAGAGTCCGACCCCGCTGGGTCCGTCGTCGACCACCGTGAGGGGAAGCGACCTATCGATCAGAATCGGGTTGTCGCTCGCTGTCTGGTAGAAGGCATACCGGGCGGCCAGGTCGGGATCCGCCATCATGTCGGCTACCGCGCTGCGAGCCTCCTGGAGAGCGATGATCTCGGCGCCGGATTCCAGCAGGTACGCGATTATGCTCGCCCTGGCTACATTCCAGG
Source organism: Acidobacteriota bacterium (assembly GCA_963666215.2). GTDB lineage: Bacteria > Acidobacteriota > UBA890 > UBA890 > WLXD01. Next base: position 452,572 of record CAXWPL010000005.1, on the reverse strand, counting down.
TCTGGTTCTGCCCCTGCCCCCGAATGTTCCATCCCATGAACGTGAGTTTCGTTGGCGCCCGGCCAGCGGCCGCCGGGCCCGTCTCGGCCAGGCCCGAAACGCTAGATCCGAGCGAGAGCACCAACACGGAGGCCAAAACCATGCGCACGGTCATCTTGACGTCCTTCTCCGGAGGGGACCCGTCGCGTACCGGTCGGTCGTACGGTACTTATGACCCGGTTGGCCGCCTAATCGCTGTCAAGAAACCGTAAAGTCGGGCAAAGATTTGTCAAGAAGCCTCGTCGTTCCTGGGCCGGCCGCCCCCCCTGCGTTGAGACGCCCTTCGAGCGGTGGGAGGATGGGCGTCATGGTCGGCAAGACACTGGGGCACTACGAGGTTCTCTAGACCGTCCACGTAATCGGGGCAACTCCACTCCTAGACGCCGGCTGCGCTCCGCACCGATCGATCGCGTCATGCGGGCAGCGCGCACTATCATCACGCTGGACAAACGGGTCCGGGTTGTCATTGGCGGATCGTGACGAGACCCAGTGGAGGGTTGGTGAGCTCGAACTCACCGAGATCAACCTCCCGGACCGCGACGACGATCCCAAATAGCCGACGGCCGCGTAACAGCATGGCGTATTCACGAAGGCGAGCGGAGGACTACGTCGATCTCATCGATGTGGCGGTCGTCTATGAAGTGGCGACGAGGACCCCGCTCGAACTCGCCGGCAACCTGTCTGCGCGACTCGGCAACCGTATCCTGCTGAAGCGCGAGGACCTGCAGCCGGTCTTCTCGTTCAAGCTCCGCGGCGCTTACAACAAGATCGCATCGCTCTCGCAGCAGAGGCTGGGCGCTGGGATCATATGCAGCTCGGCCGGAAACCACGCGCAGGGCGTGGCACTCGCCGCACGACGGAAGGGCGCGCGGGCGGTAATCGTCATGCCGGTTACGACACCGAGCATCAAGGTGGATGCTGTCAGGGCGCTGGGGGGCGAGGTGGTATTGCATGGCGACACCTACGACGATGCTTATTTCAGGGCTCGGGAGCTCGAGAAGACCGACGGCCTGACGTTCATCCACCCCTTCGACGATCCCGCAGTCATCGCCGGCCAGGGCACGATTGGCAAGGAGATCCTCGAGCAGGCAGACGAAGCCGTGAGCGCCGTCTTCGTTCCCATCGGCGGTGGCGGACTCATCTCGGGAATCGCGGCGTATATCAAGGCTAAACGGCCGGAGATCCGCGTGATCGGCGTCGAGCCGGGGGATTCGGCGGTGATGCGGGACTCTGTCGCTGCCGGCGAGCGCATCATCCTGGAGCACGTCGGCATCTTTGCCGACGGCGTCGCCGTTAAGCAGGTGGGCGAGGAGACCTTTCGCCTCTGCCGAGAGCTGGTCGACGATTTCGTCACCGTCGACACGGATCAGATCTGCGCCGCCATTCGCGACATATTCGAGGACACGCGCTCGATCGTCGAGCCTGCCGGAGCGCTGGCGGTCGCCGGCGCGAAGCAGTATCTCGCCGAACACGCAGCGCGAGACGAGACGGTCGTGGTGATCAACGGCGGCGCCAACATCAACTTCGACCGGCTGCGTCATATCGCCGAGCGCGCCGCCGTTGGTGAACAACAGGAGATGTTGCTGGCGGTCGAGATCCCGGAGAGACGCGGCAGTTTCAAGGCGTTCTCGGAAGCCGTCGGCCGGCGCGGCGTCACCGAATTCAATTACCGCTACAGCGACCCGAAGAACGCGCACATCTTCGTCGGCATCGAACTCCGTCGTGGTGCGCAGGAACGAGCGGAACTGATCGAGAAGCTGCGGGGGCGCGGCTATCCGCTCGTCGACCTGAGCGATGACGAGATGGCGAAGGTTCACATCCGGCACATGGTCGGCGGCAGGGCGGCCAACCTCGAGAACGAACGACTGTTCCGCTTCGAGTTTCCGGAACGTCCCGGTGCGCTACTCGATTTCCTGACGGCGATCGGCGCAAACTGGAACGTCAGCCTATTCCACTACAGGAATCACGGCTCCGACCATGGCCGAGTCCTCGTCGGCATCCAGGTGCCCGACGAGGACTCGGACGAACTCGAGGCACACCTTACCGAGCTCGGCTATCCGCACTGGGAGGAGAGCGACAATCCGGCGTACGCGATGTTCCTGGCCTGATGCCGAACCGGTGCTTTCAAGTACCGAGGGAGGGACTTGAACCCTCACGACCTTGCGGTCACCGGATTTTGAATCCGGCGCGTCTGCCAATTCCGCCACCCCGGCAAAAGGTGTAAGTCATTGTAGAGCAGGGTGTTCCGCCTCGTTGCCGGTCGAGTGCCGAAAGGTCCGGGAAGGGATTTGGGTAGGAAACGTTCATTTTTCGGCGCTCTTCCTGAACTCGTGAACGTTGCGAGAGCGGTCCCTGCGGGAAGCCAGCGACGCAGTATGGCTCTCGTCGATGCGCACGTAGATATCGGCCATGTAGGCGGTCTTGTCTCGCAGCATTAGCTGCACTTCCTTCTCGCCGGCCCCGAGCTTGGCGAGCTCGGTGGCGCAGCCAGCCCGTAGTTCGTGCATCGTGAGCGCGGGGAGTCTGGCTGCTGCGGCGATTTTCTGAAACGAGCTGCGGACACGGCCGTAGTCGCATCGCCTCTGCGGGTCTTTGGGGTGGGGGAACAGCCAGGGGCCGGGCGTAACGTCGAGGTGACGGCGCAGGGTTTGTCGAGCTTGGCTCGTGAGGGCAAGGCCGATCTCCATGCCTCGCTTCGAGGGCGGTGGGTGGATCATCCCTGCTCTCTCGCCGGTTCTTGGGTCACACCAGTCGAGGTCGACCGCGCTCTGAGGCGTACTCAAGAGCTCGCGGATACGGCAGCCGACGTCGAACAGCGACACGATGAGCACGTCCATCCAGGGTAGCGGAGCAACGTGAGCCGCCTCGAGCAGGGAGGCCACCACAGCTTCGTCAGGGGCTACGGCGGTGCGTCGTTGTTCCTTGTACCGCTTGAAGCCCTTTACCGGGTTGGTGCTAGTGGCGCCCGTGTCTTTCAGGTAGGACATCAGGTCCGAGAACGTCGACATGTAGCGGTTGGCGGTGGGGCCGGTCATGAGACCGCCGCCTGGCACGACGCGCTTGCGCAATGCTGACCGGAGTCGCTCGACGTCGAACTTGGTGACGTGGTCCGAGCGCTTGTTGTCGAGGAACTCGGCGATGACGACCAAGTGGCGGCGCTTGTCGCGTAGGGTGTTCGCGACGTTCCCCTCGGTAGCGCAGTACTCAAGGTACGGATCGATGCTCTCGCAGAGCGTGGTCGCTGCCGATGGCCCGTACAGCTCAAAGAACGTGCCTTCCCTGACGGCCCGATCCATGGCGGCGCGATCCTCGACTGCCTCCCATTGCGTCTCGCGCAGCGGGCCGCGCTCGGTGTGGCCACGGTAGTAGCGCTCGGCGAACCACCGTTCGCGCTCGCTGCGGTAGTGAACGCCCTTGAGTCGCTTGCTCCTCGTCACCGTCACCCCCCAGGTTGCTCCAGAAGCCACGCCAGAATCTCGGGAGGATAGAACCTTCGGCGGCTGCGGACCATGTGGCCGGGGAACTCGCCTCGCGAGGCCATCTTTTCTACGGTCTTTTGGTGGACGCCGAGAAACTCGGCGACCTCTGTGACTGTCCAGAGCGCAGGTATTGGTTGGTCAGTGTCGGGGTAGAGGCGCGCCACCTCCGCGAGCTCGCTGGGCTGCGGGGCGGGGGAGTGCATCAGAGCTCGCGCTTTCGGTAGTCATCAGCGGTCAATCGCACCACCCGACACATCTCGGCGATTCGGCTGTCGATCCGGTCGCCGACGTGGTCAGCAAGGCCGGCCGCATAGTTGCTCGTGATCACCGTCGCCCGGCGGCGGTTGTAGCGCTCGTTGATCAGGGCACTGATCGTCGACCGGTTCCAGTCGGTGCGGCGCTCCTTGCCCAGATCGTCAAGCACGAGCAACTCGGCCTCCACGGCCGGTCTCAGCAGCGCCGTTTCGGACTGCTCTGCGTCATGCCCGAACGTAGCCCGCACCGAATCGAGCAGGTGCTGCGTGTCCCAGAACGACGCAAGCACGCCACGCTCGATCGCAGCCCGCAGGATGGCGACAGCTAGGTGAGTCTTGCCGCTGCCGGGCGGTCCCGTGAGCAGCAGGCCACCGACCTCACCGACGCCGAGTCCGGCCCCGTAGTCGCGGCAAGCGGCCACCGCAGCCGCCGAGTCCGGGCTACGGGTCACGTCGAAGCTGGCGAACGAGACGCTCGAGTAGCGCTCGGGGATCTGAGCGCGCTGTAGCAGTACCCGCAGCTTGTGCCCAGCGAAGCACTCGCAGCGGTCCGCGAATCGCGTGTCTCGACACTCTACCCAGAGTGTGTCGCTGCACTTCGGACACTCGGGTATCGGCAGCATCATCCGACCCAATCCGACCCCGTCCGCAGATCAAGGCCGTCGACTGACTTGCGCTTCGGCTTCGGCGTGAGCAGGCCGGGAAGCACGGATGCCGAGAATATGAGCTTCGGATGTGAGTCCAGATCGCGGAGATGGGCCTCCCTGACAGCCTGGATGCACTCTCCAGGCGTGTACTTTCGTCCGCCGATCCCACTGAGGCGCTCGCGCAAGTACCTCGTGGCAGGACCGGATCCCCAGGTCGTTCTAGCGAGTTCGTTGAGTCGATCGAGGACTTCGAGTTCGCCGTCGACGACGTCATGGTCTTCTCGTCGGGTCCTCACGCGCGCGCGCGACGTCGGCTTCTTTGAAGCTTTGAAGCTTTGAAGCTTTGTTTTCCTTATAGGCCTGCCGGTTCGACTCTCGGCCCGACTTTGGCTCGAGTGACACGTCGACGTTCGCGCCGCTGGTTGCAACGCCTGTAAGGCTCGTGTTGTCAAAGCTTTGCGCGAGGTCGCTTGCAGCCGCTTCGACTTCTGCCTCGACCACGGGTCGACTGCTCGTTCGCCTTCCCGGCGCTGGCAGTGCCTCAAGGTGCGGTTTGCGCCAGTCGTGCGTCTTCGAAGCGTCGATTCGGAACCTCTCGCCGTCCCGCTCGATGAAGAACCGGTCAAGAACGATGGGGTACGGCCCGCGCTGTCCTCCGGTGCGAAATCGCTTCAATAGGGCGGCGCCCTCGAGTTCCCGAAGGTCGTGGTGAACTTGCGCCACAGAATGATCACGCTCCCGAGCAAGATCGGGGGCGCATGTCCTCACCACGCCGAGCGGTGCGGAGCGTCGAGCACGGCACCGCATCCAGTGGTGGAGGTCGAAGGCCCGTGGCGAGAGCTCCCCGTTCAGGACGAGATCCTGCAAATCGAGGTCCGTGCACTCGAACAACCGCCCCATCGTCTAGCGACTCTGCCTCGGCTCGCTAGCCGTCTCCGCGACGCCATCATCGGAGGGGGCCAGCGCCGCCGGTGATTCGTCTTCGACGGCGTAAAAGAGCTCGCCAATTGGGCGCCGCAGGGCGCGAGCGATCTTGAGTGCTGTCGCGACGAGCGGTCCGGGGCCGTCGCCTGCCGCGACCCTGGAAACGCTGGTCTCGGGAAGATCAGCGCGTGCCGCGATGAGCCGCAACGGAGTGGTTCCTCGGAGCTCGTGAATCCGATTCCCGACGCGCATGCTGCCTACCTACCTTCCTAATCTGGTGCGGGAGGTGATATCGTCCGCGAGATCGGAACTCCGGCCCCGCAGAGACGATCATAGCTCTTTGTTTCCTCAAACGATAGCGCAAGGTTGAACCTATTCATGACATCAGAGATGACAGCAACCGACCGACAGAAAGCCCGGCAGAGAGCCCGGCAGAGAGCCCGAGCGCTCGCCATCGCCTCCGCAGTTCGGAGCCAGCGCAACGAGAGGGGGGACACAACGCGTGTTCTCAGCAAGAAGGCGCGCATCTCGGCCTCGACACTTGCCCGCATCGAGAACCCGGACACCGAGAATCCGTCGTCGCCGAGCGTCGACACACTCGAGGCGATCGCAGAAGCCCTGGAGGTACCGCTGGCCGATCTCCTCGGAGAGCCGCGTGCCCTTGAGCGTCGGGAGATCGGCGCTTGGCCGGACGCTCTAGTCGCCGTGATTGAGGAGCGATCGGTTCCAGTCTCTGTTCTTGAGCGCGCCTACCTAGAGGAATGTCTTGGCCGGGACAAGGCCCCACAAACGGCGGAGACCGGCGCAGCGACGCTAGCTTCGAAGTTTGTTCAGATGAACAGTGGCGACATCAATGACCCCGATTTCTGGCGATCAGGGCTGGAGCAGCTCAGCTCCTCGCTGCGCTGGCGGATCGTTGAGAAGCTAGTTGATAGCGGCTTCTACTTGGATCCGCACCCCGACTCGCTCGTAGGTCTCGATTGGTACGTAGACACCTTGCTCGTAGCCGGGAAGGCAGGCGGCATCCAGATGCTCTTGGAGCGGTCGTACCGGGCGGTGCTCAAGCAAGAGAAGCGAATCAAACGCGCGGAAGAGGCCGAGAAGGCTCTAGCCGAGCGATTCCGGGCCGCTGCGGCGGGAGATGGCCAACACCTTGAAGACGGGCAGGAAGGAGAGGCTCGTGGACCTGTCGAGCGTTGACCCCCGCGAGGGGGCTCCCCGCTGCCCGGCGAAAAGTGCTGACGGGGGCCACGGTGCTGGTTGGTACTCCAATAGGGATAGCGCTTGGGACTCCTTCGACCCCCACCCCCCCCTTCGAGCATTGGCGCGGCGCCGCGGTTCCTTTGGGTTCCTCGCGGGAGAGGGCGATGTGCTCGTGGGTAGTTTCAGGACGTCTTTGGCTGCGGCGAGCTGGAGACGTGAATCCTCGTCGGGACGGGTGAGAATCTGCTCGATGACTCCGAGCGCTGGCGGCACGAGTTCGGCGAGTCGTGCGCGGGCAGCCGCTTTGACCTGGGGAGCGGCGCCTCCGTGCATATGGCAGACCCTGCCACCGATGATGGCGCGTCGACGGCACTGGTTACCGGAGCGCTTTGAAGTGGCGCTGCACTGCTGGGAGATCGCTACCAAGGGGTCCGCTCTTCTATGGGGTCGGGTCGTCTAGTCTCTCTCGACGAGAACTCTACGTTTACAGCGGATGGTCCTTCGGTACCCTCTGCTCGGGCGAGATATAGCTGAACGCTGCCACTTGACCCGCGTCTTCACCACGCATCTGCTCACCTCGTCGATGCTTCCGGTTGGCACGGGGCTGCATAGGTTAAGCTACATGAACACCTGGAGTTTTTCAGCAGCCTGCTAGATCAACCTCGAAGGTTTCGCGAAGGATCGTGCTAGCCGTTCATTGGCGCGGGAGTGCTACAGTCTGCTTGTGGTGAACGACGACGATTCGCCTCAATCGGCGGGCCAACCAGAGACCGGAGACGCGCAGCGGGCTCCTTGCGCATTTCGGCGCCCGCCGCCTCGATCTCGAAACTCCTTCTCCAGCGCCGGCTCGCGGCAGCACCGCGCCGCCCAGGCCCCTCGGTGGCAGTGAGCCCACTCGTGTTGCTCGCTCAGGGGGCCCCGCCCAACGGGACTCTCGATCTGCCGCCTCTCACGGGGATCCTGATCGCCGTCGTGCTGGTCATCATCAACGGCTTCTTCGTCGCCGCCGAGTTCGCCCTGGTCAAGGTGCGGCCGACGCAGATCGATCCGCACGTCTCCAAGAGGACGGGCAAGGTGGCTCGGCACATGATCAGCCACCTCGACGCCTATCTCTCGGCCACCCAACTGGGCATCACGGTAGCCAGCCTGGGCCTCGGCTGGATCGGAGAACCGGCGTTCGCTCACCTGCTCGAGCCGATCTTCCGGCTGTTACCAGGAATCACCGAAACCATGCGACACACGGTGAGCCTGGCGGTTGCTTTCCTGACCATCACCACACTCCACATCGTTCTGGGCGAGCTGGCGCCGAAGTCGCTCGCCATCCGGCGGCCGGTGGTCACCACCCTGTGGGTGGCGCTGCCGCTATACGCCTTCTACACGATCAGCTATCCCGCGATCTGGCTCCTCAACCACATGGCCAATGCCATCCTGCGGGCGGTCGGCGTCGAGCCGCTGGAAGAGGGAGACCTGGCGCACGATGCGGACGAGATCCGGCGTCTGGTTGCCTCGAGCACCGACAGCGATCTCCCGGAAAGCAAGCGCAAGCTGCTCGACAACATCTTCGAGCTTTCAGCTCGAGTCGCGCGCCAGGTGATGGTGCCGCGCGCCGAGGTCGTCCATCTGGACGTCACACAAGCGGTCGAAGACAACCTCGAGATTGCCCGGCAGAGCGGCCACACCCGCTTTCCGCTCTGTGACCACGATCTGGATCATGTCCTCGGCCTCATTCACATCAAGGACGTCTTCCGGGCGAATGAGACGCCGGAGGATCTGCGCCAGGTCGCGCGCAAACTGGAGTTCGTGCCCGAAACGCTGTCGCTCGAGCATCTGCTGTGGCGCATGCTCAACAACAAGGTGCACATGGCGGCAGTGATCGACGAGTATGGCAGTGTCAGCGGGCTGGTAACACTCGAGAACGTGATTGAGGAGATCGTCGGCCAGATCCAGGACGAGTTCGACGCCGAGGCGCCCAACTTGATCGAGCAGGGTGACAACGTCTATCACGTTCGAGGATCGATGCTGCTCGCCGACCTCGAGGATGAGCTGGGCATCGAGATCGACAACCGTGACGAGGACACCATCGCCGGCATCGCGCTCTCTGAGATTGGGCGCCAACCGCGCGTCGGCGATTGCGCTCGTGTTGGTTCCCTCGACCTGAAGGTCGTCGAGGTCGACAACATACGCATTCAGATCTTGCGAGTGAAGGTCATGCCCGACACGGGCGCCGAAGAGCCCGCCGAGGAGCGGGGGTGAAAACGGATCGTCCGCACCCCCGGCGGCCGTCAGGTTCTCGCTGTATGGGCGGAGGGTGCCCGCGCCACCACTGGTGACAGTCCGTAACCCTGCTTGCCAGCCGAGGATCGCGTCGAGCTCGCCCTCGCATGCGAGGCCGTGCGAGCCAATCAGTCTGTCGCACATTGATTCCTGTACCTTGGCAGGCCGAAAGCACATCTATTCCGAAGCCAGAAGTCGATGCGGACGACCTCGACGCGGAAAGAGATCCCGATCGCGATGAGCTGATCACCTTGGAACGAGTCGAAGAGATGGCACTCGCGAGCCTGACGCGCCACGTTCTCCGGAAGAACCCATACGAGTTCCAGGATCTAGTGGCCGCGTTGCTTCGTGGGATGGGGTACTTCAGGCTCTTCGTCGCGCCGCGAGGCAAGGACGGCGGAATCGATATCGTCGCCTATCGCGATCCCCTTGGCACGGAGACGCCGCGCATCAAGGTACAGGTCAAACATCGGCCCGACACCAAGGCGCCCGTGAAGGACCTCCGGGAGCTAATGGGATTCTGCAAAAGGGCGGAGACGTTGGGATCTTCGTCTCGACTGGGGGCTTCACCCCGGACGCCAAGGTCAGCGCGCGAGAGTCGCAGGTGCACGTCGAGCTGATCGACCTATCTCGTCTTCTGACCCTGTGGCAGGAATTCTACGAACGGCTTGAGGACGAAGATAAGGCCGAGTTGCCACTACATCCAGTCTTCATGCTCAAGCCGGACGAATAGTTCGAAGCCATCCAGACGCCGCGGGCGACATCGATGGGGCACCGGAAGGATCTGCGCGCGACTCGATACGTGTTGGTGTGGGCGGTCGCCCGCGCTGCGTAGGATCCGCACCCGGGATGGTTACAAGCGGGTGCGCATAGGGTGCAACTCCTGTCACCACGCGGTGCAAGTACTTGTGCTAACAGGGGTTCTCACGGCGGGTGACAAAATGTTCCACAAGCACCCGTCCGGCGATGCGACGCCGTTCAGACAAGCAGCATAAACAATGCCAAGGATGCGGAGAATCGGGTACCACATGGGTACCATTCTGCGGTCGTTTAGCTCTGCAAAGCACCGCGCTTCGTATAAGGAACGCGGGCTCAACGGGTTACGGGTGCCCCTCGTTGAACTCATAACCCGAAGGTCGCCAGTTCGAATCTGGCCCCCGCTACTCCGTAAGCCGCTGATCTTGAAGGGTTTATGCCTACGAGGTCGGCGGCTTTCGTTTTGCTCGCTATTCACCCGTTGCCGTCTGGTTGCCGTCTCTGGTCTCCTCGGTACTCGAATTCTCTGAGTGGGGCCGCTCGGGCGGACGCCACCCTCTCCTAGGCGATTGGCTGGCCGTGGGCGGAGCCGAGCTGATCAGGTCAACAACCGACCTTCGCCCACGGCGGTTCTTTGTTGCGCAGGGCATCGCTACGGAGAGGGTGCGTCCGCCCGAGCTACATCGGCGGTATTGTCGTCGCCCTCCCCGCAATGCAGTCCTCAAGCGAGCCGCGGTGGACAGCTAGGGACCGCTGACCGCCGAACAACTCAGGGCGATCTACCCGGATCTCGAGATTCGAGATACGCCCGCTCGTGGCCGACTTCACCATGCCGTTCGCAGTGCCGAAATCGAGGAGCGTCAGATGCCGACCGCCGGGTTCGACTTCGACAACACGTACGCGCGTGAGCTTCCCGGTTTCTATGTGCCTTCGGAGGCGGCCGAGGTGCCGCATCCGCGCCTCATGAAGCTGAACCGCCCTCTTGCTCTAGAGCTCGGCCTCGATCCGGACGTGCTCACTTCCGACCATGGTGCCGCGGTCTTCGCGGGCAACGAAACGCCCGAAAGCGCCAGCCCGTTGGCCCAGGCATATGCCGGGCACCAATTTGGCGGTTTTGTGCCGCGGCTCGGCGATGGTCGCGCGCTGCTTCTGGGCGAAGTGGTTGACCGTAGCGGCAGGCGTCGCGATATCCAGCTCAAGGGCTCAGGTCGCACCGCATTCTCGCGTGGAGGAGATGGCAAGGCCACAATCGGTCCGGTGTTGCGAGAGTACCTGGTCAGTGAAGCGATGCACGCCCTACGGATCCCTACCACCCGAGCGCTCGCCGCCGTGACGACCGGGGAGCGGATCGCTCGAGAAAAGGAGCTCCCGGGAGCTGTGCTGACGCGCGTCGCGGCCAGCCACATCCGAATCGGTACCTTCCAGTTCTTCGCCGCGCGCGGCGAGGTCGGAAAGGTACGGCAGCTCGCCGACTACAGCATCGCGCGCCACTATCCAGAGCTTCGCGGATCCGATAGACCCGATGGATCCGATAGCCTGTACCTCGGATTCCTGGTGGCAGTGTGCGACGCCCAGGCTCAACTGATCGCGCGCTGGATGCACGTTGGCTTCGTCCACGGCGTCATGAACACCGACAACATGACGATCTCGGGAGAGACGATCGACTACGGGCCGTGCGCGTTCGTCGATACGTACGATCCGAACGCGGTCTTCAGTTCGATCGACGCGCAAGGCCGCTATGCCTACAGCCAGCAGCCATTGATCGCGGGCTGGAACCTCGCCAGGCTCGCCGAGACGCTCCTCCCACTGATCGATGCCGACACCGATCGGGCACTCGAGCTCGCCAGCGAGGCCGTCAACGGCTTCCTCGATCAATATGCCGCGTACTGGCTCGACGGAATGCGGACCAAGCTGGGACTCTCGGGTTCGGAGGATGACGATCTCGAGCTGGCGAACGGTTTCCTTGCCGCGCTGGAAGGCCAAAACGCCGACTACACGCTTGCCTTCCGGCGTCTGTCAGACGCGGTCCGAGGCAACGATGCCCCGCTACGGGCACTTCTAGACGATGCTTCCGCCTACGATCTTTGGGCGGCTCGTTGGCGGACGAGGATGTGCAGTGAGAGCGTGAGCGGCGAAGCTCGTGCCCAAGCTCGTGCGGAAACCCATGCCGAAATGGACCGGGTGAACCCGATCTACATCCCGCGCAACCACAAGGTCGAGGAGGCCTTGACCGCCGCAGCCGAATCTCAGGACCTCTTGCCCTTCGAGAATCTACTCGAGGTTCTCGAGAATCCCTTCGACGAGAAGGAGGGGCTGGAAGCCTACGCAGCGCCGGCGCCAGCCAGCTTCGGACGTTATCGGACCTTCTGCGGAACTTGATAGGAGGAGCGCAGTAGAGTCCCGGGACGTGGTGTATGAAGCAGTAGCAGCAGGGCGGTGGGAACTTGTGTGAAACGCGGAGCGTTTTGCACAGTTTCCACGGCGAGCGGCACCCTTGAAGAAAAGGTGGTCACTGATCGATCCTTGGTTTGCACAGAAGAACTTCCTACCAAGGAGAACAACCAGTGACCGATACCAAGATGCCCGCCGCACAGTGGGTTGGCAAGGGACTCGCCGAACATGACGGCGATCAACTACGTGAAATGGTGGAGGCGTTCGCCCAGGTGCTGATGAGCGAGGACGTCGATGCTCACTGCGGTGCCGCGTACGGGACCCGGACGACCGAGCGCACCAACAGCCGCAACGGTTACCGCACGCGGCCCTGGGACACGCGGGCCGGGACCATCCAACTGGCGATCCCGAAGGTGCGGGGAAGGGGCGTACTTCCCGGACTTCCTGATCGAGCCGCGACGCCGTGCCGAGCACGCGGTGGTCTCAGCCGTAGCTGAGGCGTACGTACTGGGTGTGTCGACCCGAAAGGTCGATAAGCTGGTGCGGGCAATGGGTATGGACGGGATCTCTCGATCACGGGCTCATAACCCGAAGGTCGCCAGTTCGAATCTGGCCCCCGCCACTCCGTAAGCCGCTGATCTTGAAGGCTTTACGCCTACGAGGTCGGCAGCTTTCGTTTTGCTGGTTATTCGTCTGCTTGCGTCGCTTGCGCTGCCATCGGCGTCAGCGGCCCTCTCGCTGTCGCCTTCGTTGGTGATGCGACGCTAGTCCTCGCCGAGCACGGGGCTGTACATGTTGGCCGTCTGTGCACTTGTGCGCGAGCCAACGAGTTTCTTTCGCCACTCATTACATGGACTCCTGCGGGCGGCATGCTTGCGATGCTCGGCGGCTGCTGTGTGACCAAAGGTCAGCCGACGTTCCAATGCGTCAATCGAGCCAGCTCGGAACCGGCAGGCCCTTTTCCTTCAGGAACGTGGGGTTGAAGAGCTTCGACTGGTAGCGGGTCCCGTAGTCGCACAGCACGGTCACGATCGTGTGGCCGGGGCCCAGCTGCTTCGCGAGCCGGATGGCGCCGGCCACGTTGATGCCGCTCGAGCCACCCAGGCAGAGGCCCTCGTGCTTCAGCAGGTCGAAGACGATCGGCAGCATCTCCTCGTCCGGGATCTGGACGGCGTCGTCGATGGGAGCGCCTTCGATGTTGCCGGTGACGCGCCCCTGCCCGATTCCCTCCGTGATCGAGGATCCCTCGCTCTTGAGCTCTCCGTGCTTGATCCAGTGGTACATGCTCGCACCCATCGGGTCGGCGGCGACGATCTTGATGTCGGGATTCTGCTCCTTGAGGAAGATCCCGACACCTGCGAGAGTCCCGCCGGTGCCGATCGCGCAGGTGAAGCCGTCGACCTTGCCGTCGGTCTGCCTCCAGATCTCGGGGCCCGTGGTGCGGGCGTGCCCGTTGCGGTTCGACAGGTTGTCCCACTGGTTGGCATACAGGACGCCGTGCGGCTCGGCGCCGGCGAGGTTCTTGGCGAGTCGCTCCGCTTGGTGGACGTAGTGATCGGGATTCTTGAACGGGACCGCGGGCACGCAGCGCAGCTCGACGCCGCACAGCAGCAGCATGTCCTTCTTTTCCTGGCTCTGGGTCTCGGGCATCGTGATCACGGTCCGGTAGCCGCGCGCGTTTCCGACCAGCGCCAGGCCGATCCCGGTGTTGCCCGCCGTGCCCTCGACGATGACGCCGCCAGGCTCGAGCCTTCCTTCCTCCTCGGCGTCCAGCACCATGTAGAGGGCCGCACGGTCCTTCACCGAGCCTCCCGGATTCAGGAACTCGGCCTTGCCGTAGATCTCGCAGCCCGTCAACTCCGACGCCATGCGGAGCTTGATGAGTGGCGTGTTTCCCACCGTAGCGGCGAAGCCGTCTCGTACATCCACTGCGATGATCCTCTGGATGGCGCGCGAAGCTAGCCAACGGGCTCGCTTGCCTCAACCGCTCGCACCTCGTCGATCACCGACTCGGAATAACCGGGCGAACGCAAGCCCTCGATGACATGGCGGAGATATCTCTAGGACGGTGCTCTATAGACCTTAGACCTTCGCGGCTTCCGGACGACGTAAACCTCAGCGTCGAGCCCGCCATCCGGGCATTTCAGTGTAATCGTGCAACGGACACCGCGCTGCCGGGGGTTCTTGTCCCATCCGTAGGAGAAATACCAGATGGGGTCGCTCCGTGAGCCGTCTTCGCTAGCAAGCGAGATCTTCACGCAAGCCGATGCTGCCGGTTTGTGTTCGACCGCAATGAGGGTGGAGCGGACAACTGGGGTGAGGTGGAAAAGCTCACGGCCTCGGACGCGGCGGGCGGCGACGCCCTCGGCTCCTCGGTGTCGATTTCTGGCGACATGGCTGCGGTGGGGGCCCTTGGCAACGATGACGGTGGTTCCAACTCCGGCTCGGCGTACGTGTTTAGCCCCTGCACGTTTGCGCTGGCGCCTGGGGCCCAGAAGACCGACAAGGCCGGAGGCAAGTTCGAGGCGATGGTGATGGCTCCGGACGGCTGCGCCTGGAAGGCCAGGGTACCTGGACCCGGCGACACCTCATGGGTGAAGTTGCTGCGCCCAAGAAGGGCAGCGGCGACAGCGAGGTGATGTACCGGGTCTTTGCCAACGACACGGGCAAGAAGCGCCGCGCCCGGTTCCAGGTTGGCAGCGCTCGGCACCACATCAAGCAGCCCAAGAAATGAGCATCCGCTCGCGTATGGCTCGCGTTACACCCCTAACGCCGGCAGCGGGATCTAGGGGTAAATGGGTAACTGCTGCTGTTTTAGTGGGTTACAGGCACTCTCCCACGGGCTCATAACCCGGGGATGTCCCACCGTCCGTTGAACTAAGGCGACGGTGAAGTGGTTGGGGATTGTTACGCAGTACGGCGCTCCTGCTCAAGGGGAACGTCGACGGCGGTGTTGAGTGCGGCATCGAGCTTGGCGATGTCGCGGTAGCCACGAACCCTCCGGAACTTGCTCTCGGCCTCGATGAGTGCAGTAACCGCCCATCGAACGATCATGCTCCCGGAGCGCCACCGCTTTACGTTGCGGCTGACGTGTTTGATCGTCCCGTTCAGGTTCTCGATCGTATTCGTTGAACGTAACGTCCGAAGCAGCGGCCCCTGAACTCGGAGCCGAGTGACGGTGAGCGTCTCTTGCATTCCTTCTCTGAGCGAGGCCGCTGCACCGGGGTGATCGGTCTCCAGCTCCTTGACCACGGCGTCGAGCTGCTTGGTCGCTGCCGTGGCCGTCTCCGCCTTCCACGCCTTGCGGATCTTGGCTGCGAACCAGGGCCGGATATGCCCTGGCAGATGCTCCAATACATTCTTGATCTTGTGGACACGGCAGCGCTGGATCAGGGCCCACTCGCCGAACGTGTCGCGCACTGCTTTACGGAGGCCCTTGGAGCCATCGATTACCACCAACCGCGCCCGTTCGACGGGCATGCCGCGCTCGATCAACTGCCGCAGCAGCGACCGGCACACGTGGGAGCTCTCCGTGGTGCCCTCTACGACACCCAGCACATGCTTGACGCCGTCCGCGTCGATGCCCATGGCGATCACCAACAAGTGCTTGCCCATGTGCGTGCCGTCGATCACCAGCACCGGCAGGTCCACTTCATTGAGCGGTTGGGCCAGGTACTGCTGCACCTGCTTGGCTGTACGCGCTACGAACCGCCGCGACACACTCGAGCGACTCGTTCCCGACGAAGCTCGCCCGTCGTCGAGCCGCTCTAACGAGCGCTCGTACTTGCGCGTCGTGACGCCGCACAGGATCTGCTCTACGGCGCGCTCTTCGAGCGGATCTGTTGCCTTGAACCTCTCCCAGTGCGGCAGCGGCAGCTCTTGGCCATCGACGCTCCGAGCCCGCGGCTTGCGTACCTTGACCCGCCGGCCGCCCATCACCAGCGAGCCCTCGTCGTAGCCGTGTCGGTACGCCCGCCGCTGCTGTGACCGCGCGTAGCGCTCTCCGCAGAGCTCCGCCCGGTCTTCTTCCAGCAGCGAACCCAACACCCCGAAGCCCGCGTCCATGACCAGCGCTCGTAGATCCGATCGCGCCGCTACCACTGCCTCCAGGAGCGGGTTCTCTTGGCGCTCCGCTTTCCTACTTGTCTCTGTTCTGCGACTCTTGCTCATGACGGTGATCCTCCATGCCAGTGGATTGACCCCGACACACTATCGAGGTCGGATCACCGTCACCCTTTTTCAACGGAGCCTGTGACATCCCCCGCATAACGAAGGTTGGACGATGCGCTCGCCGCCTGTGCTTGAATGGGCGGCCAGACGAAACGCAGATTCGTAACCAGCGCCGAACGTCCGGTCGGCGTGTTGCGGGGTGAATGGGTGCAGGTTTGACCAACCTAGATCTCGTGCCGAGTTGGAGTGCATTGGCGGTCCTCGTGCTGATGCCAGCGGCAGGGGCACTCGTCACGATGGCGCCGCTGCCGGAGGCTTTGAACGTCGTTCAGGAGTCCACGTTCTCTCCTGGCGCGGAGCTCTTCTCCGGGCTCCGCTGGCGCAACATCGGCCCCGATCGCGGCGGCCGCTCGATCGCGGTCGCCGGCCATCCAGGGCGTCCTCTCGAGTATTACTTCGGCGCCACCGGGGGCGGACTTTGGAAGACCACCGACGGCGGCATCACCTGGGCGCCGGTGACCGATGGCCAGATCGGTAGCTCCTCGGTGGGCTCTGTCGCCGTCGCCGAATCCGACCCCGACGTCGTTTGGATGGGGACGGGAGAGGGCCAGCTACGAGGCAACGTGATGCAGGGCGATGGCATCTACAAATCGACCGACGGCGGAATTACCTGGTCGCACGCCGGGCTTCGCCACAGCCGGGTCATCCCGCGTATTCGGATCCATCCTGACGACCCCGACACCGTCTTCGCTGCCGTTCTGGGCGATCCCTACAGAGACACGCCCGAACGCGGCGTCTACAAGACGTCGGACGGGGGGCGCACCTGGATCCGCGTCCTTTTCAAGAGCGAAAAGGCGGGCGCGATTGACCTGGCGATGGATCCGAACGATCCAGAAACGCTGTACGCGACGATGTGGCAGGTCTATCGGCGTCCCTATCGGCTATGGAGCGGCGGCCCCGACTCGGCGCTGTACAAAACGACCGACGGCGGCGCCACCTGGTCGGAGCTGACGCGCAATCCGGGGCTTCCGGCCTTGGGTCCGCTCGGCAAGATGGGCGTTACCGTGTCGCCCGCCGATTCCGGTCGCCTCTACCTGCTGATCGAGCACGAGCACGGCGGGCTGTATCGATCGAACGACGGCGGCTCCACGTGGACCCACGCCGCAGGGAATCGGGAGATCTGGCAGCGGCCCTTCTATTTCATGCGGCTCGGTGCCCATCCTCGCGAGCGCGACGCGCTGTTCGTTCTGTCGGCGGGCCTGTGGAGCTCGACCGACAGCGGTGCCACCTATCAGGGAATCCGCACGGCACACTCGGATCAACACGACATCTGGATCGACCCTGGTGATCCCGACCGCATGATCATCGGCAACGACGGCGGCCCGACGATCACGACGAACGGTGGGCAAAGCTGGTCGAGCCAGAATGTGCCGACGGCGCAGATCTACCGGGTCGCGACCACCACCGACTTTCCCTACCACGTGACGGGCGCTCAGCAGGACAATTCCACCATCGCCGTTCCGTCGCGGGGCTCGGCGCCGCGTACGGGGTTTTCGCTGGGCCCGGTGCCCGCCATGTATGCCGTCGGCGGCGGCGAAAACAGCGACATTGCGCCCCATCCCACCGATCCGGACATCTTCTTCTCCAGCATGCAGTACGTGGTCACCAAGTTCGACCGCCGCACCGGTCAGACCGTTCTGTTCGGTCCATATCCACGGATGGAGATGGGATCCCCGGCCGCGGAGCATCGCGAGCGCTGGAACTGGCTGGTCCCGCTGACGTTTTCTCCCGTACCGCCACACGCGCTCTACGTTGGCTCGCAGCACCTCTGGCGCAGCGAAGACTTCGGCGAGAGCTGGGCGAAGATCAGCCCCGATCTCACCTACGCCGATCCCCAGACACTGCAGGAAACCGGTGGGCCGATTCGCACCGACCAGGACGGCCCGGAGGTCTACGGCACGGTGTTCGCAATCGCGCCGTCGCGCCTCGACGCCGACACCGTTTGGGTGGGATCGGACGACGGGTTGGTGCACGTCACCCGCAATGGCGGCGATTCGTGGAGCAACGTCACGCCGCCCGACATGCCCAAGGACACGCGCGTCAGCGCGATCGATGCTTCTCCACATGATCCCGCCACGGCATATGTGGCAGGTAAGCGGTATGAAATGGCCGACCGACGGCCCTATCTGTGGAAGAGCAACGACTACGGCGCCACCTGGGTACGCATCGACGACGGCATCGCCGCTGACGATTTCACCCACGTCATCCGCGCAGATCCCTCCCGCCGCGGCCTGCTGTTCTGTGGCACCGAGCACGGCGTCCATGTTTCGTTCGACGACGGCGCGGCGTGGCAACCGCTGGGGCTCAACCTGCCGGACGTCCAGGTTTCCGACCTGGAGATCAACGGCAACGACCTGGTAGCGGCCACCCACGGCCGTTCCTTCTGGGTGCTCGACAACATCTCGGTGCTGCGCCAGCTAACACCCGAAGTCGAGAGCTCGGATGCGCACGTGTTCGACCCCGCCGACGAGGTCACGTCCGTAACGCCGGTGCGCATCGACTACTACCTGGGGCGCCCGGCCCGCGAGGTGACGGTCGAGATCTTCGACACCAACGGGCGCCGCGCCCGGGCGTTCGTCGAAGGCCCCTCCGAGTCAGGGATGAACCGGGTCACCTGGGGCGGGCGCTACGAGCCGCCGACGGTTTGGAATGGGATCGTCCTGGAAGGCGGTCGGCCGCGTGGGCCGCTGGCGCCGCCCGGCGAGTACGAGGCTTGGGTGAACATCGACGGCCGGACGTTCACGCGGCGTTTCGAGATACTCATCGACCCGCGTCACCACGAGGTCACGGCTGCCGACCTGCGGGCCCGGTTCGAGCTCGCGCTTCGAATCCGCGACGAAACGACAATCGCCAACGAGATGGTTCTGATGATCCGCGACCTCGAGGCGCAGATGGCGGGCACCGAGCAGCAGCTCGCAGAGGCCGATGTCGGGCCCGACGTTGCCGGCCAAATTGCCGCGGCCGCGGGCCAATTGACTCCCGATCTCGTCGCGATCAAGGACACCATCTATCAACCCCTGATGGTCGTATCCCGCGACCGCCTGGCCTTTCCGATTCGCCTCAACAACCGGCTCAGCGGCCTGTTGAACGCGCTCCAGCGGGGAGACGCGCGGCCGACCGAGGCCTACCAGCGGGTTTTCGATGAGCTGGCGGCCGAGCTCGACGATCTGCAGACGCGCCTCGACATCATCTTGGAAGATCAGCTCGTACCATTGAACCGTTTGATGGAAAGCGTCGACCTGCCGGTGCTGCGCTACGAGCTGCCGTATTCGCGCCGCTGAGCTCGCGCGGCAGGGCATTTCATGACGGTGCTGGCCTGGTACGGAGGCGCTTCAACTTTCGCCGTTGTTTCCCGCTAGGATGGGAGCCCTCACCCAAACTGAGAACGCGGTGGTACCCAAGGAGCCATATTCCGTGACCATGTTTCTGCTAACGGAACAGGAGATTCGCGACAGCGTCGACATGGCGGTCACCGTTGATGCTGTTGAGAGTGCGTTCGAGGCGCTGGGGCGCGGTGCGGTCACACAGCCGCCGCCGATCGGCCTCGAGATCCCTGCTGTCGACGCCGAGATCCATGTGAAGGGAGCGCATATTCACGGCGCCGAGCACTTCGCGTTCAAGCTCGTGAGCGGGTTCTACCGCAATCCGCAAATCGGGTTGCCCATGGCCAACGGTGTGGTGCTCGTCTTCGATGCGAACAACGGCCAGGTTGCCGGCTTGCTGCTGGACAATGGCTACCTCAGCGACCTGCG
Organism: Acidobacteriota bacterium; assembly: GCA_963666215.2. Lineage (GTDB taxonomy): Bacteria > Acidobacteriota > UBA890 > UBA890 > WLXD01. Next base: position 432,623 of record CAXWPL010000005.1, on the reverse strand, counting down.
AACCGGAGGCGCGGGGGGCGTCGTGGCGCGGTATCTGGCACCGAAAGAGGTTCGCCGAGTTGCCGTGATCGGCGCCGGCATGCAGGCGCGAATGCAGCTCCGCGGGCTGGCCCAGGTACGCACCATCCCTGGCGTGTCCATCTGGAACAGGCACCCGGAACGAGCCCGGCAGTGCGCCGCCGAGATGACCGCCGAGCTCGGCGTCCCCGTGGAAGCGGTGGAGCGGATCGAGGACGCGCTTCAGGGAGCAAATGTGGTGCTCACGGTAACCGTCGCCCGCGAGCCCTTGGTACGCGCCGAGTGGATCGAGCCCGGTACGCACATCACCGCAGTCGGGTCCGATGGGCCGGACAAGCAGGAGCTTGACGTCGAGCTGTTGCATCGCGCCGATCTCGTGGTGGCGGATCGCTTGGCCCAGTGCGTCGAGCTCGGCGAGATTCACCACGCCGTCGACGCTGGCCGGCTTCGCGCCGATGCGTGCGTTGAGCTCGGATCTATCGTGGCGGGCGAGGCGCCTGGCCGCGAGACCGACGAGCAGATCACGATCGCCGATCTGACCGGCGTGGGGGCCCAAGACGCCGCCATCGCGAGCGCCACACTGGCCGCCGCCAAGGGGAAAGGCTTCGGGAGGGCTATCGACTCCTGACCGCGAGCGACCGGCTCATCGCGCTCGCAGACAGTCTCGGCGGCTAGGTGTGAGTTCTAGGTAGGTTGTTCACGAACTCACCCCTGAGAGCCGAGCGATCGGCGGTGTCATGCCGATGCCGGCGTGGGGACGGTGACGATTGTAGTGGTTGAGCCAGGGCCGTAGAGCTCGAGTACGTCGAGCTGAGGTCTGGTAGCAGGTGCCGTAGGCCCACTGCTCCTTGAGTGTGCGGATGAAGCGTTCGGCTTTGCCGTTGGTTCTGGGGGTGTAGGGCCGGGTGTAAATGTGCCGGATCTCGAGTTGATGGCATAGGCGATTGAAGCGCTTCGAGACGTAGCCAGGCCCGTTGTCTGTCATCACTCGGCGCACCGCTACTCCCATCGAAGCGAAGTGCTCGACGGCTCGCTGCAGGAACGCTGTGCAGGTGTGTTGGTCTTCGGCGGGCAGCACTTCGACGTACGCCACCCGAGAGTGATCGTCGATAGCGACGTGGGCGTTCTCCCAGCCGACGCCGTAGGCCCGCTTGGAGCGGTCGCCGTGGATGCGGTGTCCAGGTCGCCGGATACGGGCCAGTTTCTTCGTATCCAGGTGCAGTAGGTCACCGGGGTGCTCGTACTCGTAGCGAACGATCTCGGGCTTGGGCTCGAGCGCATCAAGCTTGGCGAGTCCGAGCCGCTTCAGCCACGCCGAGACGGTCGAGCGCGGCACAGCCAACCTTCGGCTGATCTGCCAGGCCGTCAGTCGCCGCCGACGTAGCTTGTCGATCTGCCTCACAACTCCAGCGCTTGTTGCGTGCGGACAGCACGTCGGCCGGCTTGATCGATCGAGCAGCCCGGCCTCACCTTCTCGCTCGTATCTATCCAGCCACTTGTAAACCGTTCGAGCCGACACGCCGAGCGCCGCCGCCGTTTCCGTCACGGGCTCCGCCCGCTCCCGGACTCGGCGGACCATCTCTCGGCGTATATACGGCGTCGTGCGGGCGTTACCATGCAGCTGCATCGGGCGCTCCTTCTGAGGTCGTGGAGTCTTTTGAACAACCCCATTGATCTCAGAAGTGAGCCCCGATGTGAACAACCTACTTAGAAAACACAGCTAGGCAGCCGGCTTGCTGCCGCTCCGTGACGCACGAACCCCAGATCGGATGGCGTAAACAACCGCGGAGGCGCCGACAAGCCCGGCGATGCTCATGGCCTCGTTGGCGGGCACTTGCAGGAGCAGCCAGCCGACGATCAGGCAGCTCAGCAACGGAATGAGGGGCCCGAATGGCAGTCGGAACTCTCCGGCTCCGGGCGGGCCGTCACGGCGGCGCAGGCGCAACACGGCGAGCACGACGCCGAGGTCGATGAGCAGCAGCGACCCGGTTGCGAACACGGCCAGGTAGCGGAACGTGCCGCTCAGCGCGAAGGCGCATACCACGGCCGCGAAGAAGATCACCGCCACATGCGGCGTCTTGTACTTCGGGTGCACCTTCGACAGGAACCTCGGCAGGTTGTCGTCGAGCGCCGATGCGAAGATCACCCTCGGGGCGCCCAGCATGTCTCCGCTGACCGCGCCATAAATCGAGATCACAACGCCGGCGAGCAGCATCCTGCCTCCCCAGCCGCCGAACACTTCGACCGCAGCAGCCGCCAGCGGCGCCTCGGTCTGGTTCGCGAGCTCGGGCCCGAGCACGCCCTGCGCCACCGTTTGCAGCCCGATGTAGAGGATCAGAAGACCGCCAATTCCCATCGCTAGCCCCAGCGGCACGGTTCGCGATGGCTTTCTGATCTCTCCACTGGCGTTCAGCGCACATTCCGCCCCGCTGAAGGCAAAGAACAGCATGATGGCGCCTGCCCCAATGTCGCGTGCGGAAGGCCATTCCGGAATCGCGAGATTCTCCAGGTTGATGACGAACAGTCCGGCGATCAACAACAGCAGCAGAGGAATCAGCTTGGCGAGCGTGTTGAAGACGTACAGCCGTACTCCTGACGTGACCCCGCGGATGTTCACGACCGTCATGAACGTGAAGAGGGCGATGATGAACACGCCACGGGGAATGCTCGCGCCGAGCACGGGGAACGCGATAGCCATGACTTCGACCATGGCGACGGTGATGGCGGCATCCGACAGCGCCGAATAGCCGAACCAAAACAACACCGACGCGATGAATCCGGCAAACGGTCCGAACGCCTCTTCGATGTAAGCGTAGGCACCGCCGCTGCGGGTGATGCGGCTGCCGACCTCCGCAAAGCACAGGAAAACCAGCGCCACGGCAACCGAACAGATGACGTAGGCGACAATCGCGGCGGGCCCGAGCTCTGCGGCGATGCGGCCAGGCAGGACGAAGATGCCCGCGCCGACCACCATGTTCACAACGCTCAGGCCAAGCGCGCCGGGCCCGATCACGCGCACCAGCCCCTCGTGCCGCGCGCTTGCCGGGTGCGAATGGCTCACGATATGGGCGCTCTCCTCGGGCGATCCCAGATGTTCTCGAGTTGGCGCTTCGCCTGCGACCGGCGATCCGGGCGACAGGGAGGGTACGCCTTCCGCGCCGAGCGGCTATGGCACCGATGGGCGGGGCCGACTGTTCGATCTTCGTCGCTCGATCTCCAGCACCAAGTCGCCAGGCACGGACGAAGGGTGCGGCAGGGTGGTGAGCAACGTGTTGAGCTTCTCGATCTCCGCGGAATAGTCAGGGAGGTGGTGCCAGTAGATTTGCTCGAGGCGCTGCTCGTTGCGGGCGGCCCTCCGCTCGCGGGCGTCGAGCCCATACACAAGGGTTCCGGGCACACCTGCTCGGCGTTCGAAGGGCGCTGAATACAGGCCGACGTGATAACCGCGCAGCCATGCCCTGAGGCAAATCTCGTAATCAGAGTGGATGCCGGGTTCTCCAGGGGCCGATAGACCGTAGTCGAACCCGCCGAGCTCGAAGTACAGGTTGCGTTTCATGAAGATTGGGCCGATGTTCACGCCGTGGACGAAGCTGAACGGGATGCCCGTTTTCGGGTCGACATGAGGGATGCGATCGGCGGCGTCCGAGTAGGCGTAGTCGCTGCCGAATCGCACCTTCCCTTCGCCGAAAAACCGTCCTTGAAACCCTCCCAAGATCGCCAGCCCCGGATGAGCGTCGAACAACGCCAGCGCCTCGTCGACCCAACGGCCATCGGGCGGCGGGATGTCGTCGTCTTGAAGAATGCACACGACATCACCCCTGGCCAGGTGAATAGCGCGGTCGTAGGCGCGGATCTCGTGAAGATCGTTCGAGCGAACCACGAAGTCGTTCGGGCGCTCCTTCTGAGGTCGTGGAGTCTTTTGAACAACCCCATTGATCTCAGAAGTGAGCCCCGATGTGAACAACCTACTTAGAAAACACACCTAGCCATCGAGCACGTGGGGACTGGAATGGTTGAGTGGTGCATGAGGGCGTGATTCACGATTTCGACGCGCTCCTCAGGCGATCGCAAGTGTCCTCGAATTGGCGAGGCTGCGAGGGTGGGGCTTTCAGAAAGCATGGGCGGCGTGCACTACGATGCACACGCTGACGTCGAGGGTAGCCCGTTCAGGGACTCGGGCGGGACAGGCGGACAAGAGGGGGCGGGGTGACCGAGCACTCGATCGCTGCACAGGCACGCGCGGAGAAGAGCAAGCTCAAGAAGGTCATGGGGCCCCGCGATCTGCTGCTCTTCTATATCGCCTGCGCTGCTTCGATGCGCATCGTGGCGCTGTCGACCGAAAACGGTCCGAGCGTGCTGGTGCTCTGGGTGCTCGGCTTCTTCCTCTTCTACGTTCCGCTGGCGTTCACGACGGTCGAGCTCACCTCCCGGCACCCAGACGAGGGCGGTATCTATATATGGGTGCAGCGCGCCTTCGGCGACTTCCATGGCTTCATCACGGCGTGGTTCTACTGGGCCACCCTCGTCGTTTACTTTCCGGCTGCGCTGATCTTCTCGGCCAGCAACGCGGCGTACGTTATCCCGCGCTGGTCGTATCTCGCCGAGAGTCCCGGGTACCTGATGGCGGCGTCGCTGGCGGGACTCACCATTGTCGTCGTGGTCAACGTCCTCGGTCTCGACGTCGCCAAGCGTCTCCACAACGCCAGCGGTTATCTGAACATGGGGGTGCCCGGGTTGATGGTTGTGGGGCTGGGCCTCCTCACGTGGGTCAACTACGGCTCGGCGACCGAATTCTCGCTGCGCAGCGTCACGCCGACTTTCGGCGGCCTCCCCGACGTCATCCTGCTCGCCGCCATCGCTTACGCGTTCGCCGGACTCGAGGCGGCATCGGTGATGAGCGAAGAGGTGCAGGACCCCAAGCGCAACGTCCCCCGCGCACTCGCCATCGCCGGTGTGATGGTGCTCTGCATGTACATCCTGATTTCCTGGACGATTCTGACGGTGCTCCCGGCAGATCAGGTTACAGGCCTGACCGGGTTGCCCGACACGGCTCGGGTTGCCGGAACGAGGCTGGTTGGCGCCACGATGGGCGGCGTGCTGGGCTCACTGGTTGCGCTTTGCCTCTGTGTTGCGTCGTTCGGAACGGTGAGCGCCTGGATGGCGACCGGCGCGCGGGTGCCGTTCGTCGCCGGGCTCGATCGCTACCTTCCGGCCGCCTTCGGAACCCTGCACCCGAAATACGCTACCCCGCACGTATCGGTGATCACGCTCGGTATCACGACGGCGGGATTGATCATCCTCGGTAGCATGGGAGGCACCGCGCAGCAGATCTATCGTATTTTCATCAGCCTCGAGATCGTCGTCTATTTCATCCCGTACCTGTACATGTTCGCCGCGCTGCTCGCGATGCAACGACACCTCGCAGTGGAAGGTGTACAGCGCGCTCCGTTCGCGCCCTATGGCGCTTACTTCGCCGGCGGTACGGGCTTCGTAGTAACCGCGGCGTCGCTGGTGTTCGCCCTCACCCCGAGTGAGAGCGTCGCCGACCCGACGTTCTTCTACATCACCGTCTTCGGGATAGTGGCGGCGCTGACGGTCGTCGGCGTGGGCTTGTACGCCAGCGGCAAGATGCGGCGGCGACGTTTGGAAGGGTCTGGAGGCTAACAACTATGAGTGACGACGTTCGACAACGTGTTCTTCGACTGCTGGCCGAGTCTCCGTTCATCGAGGGGCACAACGACGCCCCGATCCAGCTGCGAGAACGGTCGGGCAACGACTTGAACCGCTTCGACCTGAGTCGCTTCGACTTCGAGGACACCAGCGCTCTCGAGCCGCCAATGCACACCGACCTCGAGCGCCTGCGCGCCGGCGGCGTGGGGGCGCAGTTCTGGGTTGCGTACGTGCCGTTCGAGCTGGCGGGGCCGGGCGCGTCGCGGGTGATGTTCGAGCAGCTCGAAGTGGCTCGACGGCTCGTGGCAGCCTATCCGGATACGCTGCAGCCCGCATTCAGCGCCGATGACATCGAACGCATCCACTCCAATGCCGACGGCAAGATCGCGTCGTTGTTTGCCGTCGAAGGCGGCCACGGCATCGAGAACTCGCTCGGTGCTCTGCGACTGGCCTACCAGGCCGGCGCCCGGTACATGACGCTGCTTCACGCCGTCCATACCGACTGGGCCGACTGCTGCCACCACGATCCGGTGCACGGCGGCCTCACCGACTTCGGACGCGAGGTCGTTGCCTGCATGAACGACCTCGGCATGATGATCGATCTGTCGCACTCTTCCGCCGACACCATGCGGCAGACAATCGAGGCGTCGAGGGCACCCGTCGCCTGCACGCATTCAGGCGCCGCCGCGCTCAACGACTACCCGCGCAACGTGCCCGACGACGTGCTGAAGATGATCCGCGACACCGGCGGCATCGTGATGGCAACGTTTGTTCCCACCTTCGTGTCGGCCCGCGTGATGGAGCACCATGCCAGCCGCGCCGGCTGGCAGGCCCGCCTCATGGAATTGCGACCCGACGATGCCGAGCGGCGTGAGAGCGAGCTTGCCGCCTGGGACGCCGACCATCCGGCACCGCGCGCCACGCTCGGCGACGTAGCCGATCACATCGACTACTTGTGCTCTGTGATGGGCGCCGAGCACGTCGGCATCGGCTCGGACTTCGATGGCATCGGGGAAGTCCCCGAGGGCCTCGAGGACGTCTCGAAGTTCCCCGACCTGTTCGTTGAGCTGGCGCGCCGCGGCTACAGCGACGACCAGCTGCGCGCCATCGCGGGCGGCAACATTCTGCGCGTGATGCGCGCCGTCGAGGCTATCTCGAGCTCAGACAGTGAGCGACAGTAATCCGCCGGAGATCCTCGAACCGCAGGGCGTTGGCGGGATGGGCGAGGTGGGGGCGGGGCGTCTTACGGACCCTGTACCGACCCGGGTCCAACGACCTGCAGACGGTGCTCGAGAACGGTTACGCAGCACGGCTGCTGCCCTCGGGCCATCTGCTCTTTGCTCGCGACGCAGAGCTGTATATCGCCCTCCGCAAGCCGAGGGACCCCGATCTCGCGCACGCTGTCGCGCGCCGACCGGTCGCCCAGGTGGATCGCAGGGGCTCGGCGGGGTAAGGTTCGGGCGCTCCTTGTCCAAGAGCGAGTCAATGGCAAGTGAACCGCCCGCTGCTGCGCCTCGACTCGGGACCCCGGGGCCAGCGTCCGAGACCCTCGCACCCAAACGACGATCTTGCGAAAACTCCGAATCGGAATTCTCGATCTAGTGGCCAGGGCGCCGACCAAGGCGCTGTACGCACGGGTCATGCACCCGAACCTCGCCAGCATCATGCCGCAGGCCGTAGCCGTTTGGTGCGAGCGCGCCGGTCACGACGTGAGGCTGGTGTGTTTCACCGGGGCCGAGGACCTGATCGAGGAGCTGTCCACGGACATCGACTTGCTGTTCGTCGGCGCGTTCACTCAAGCAGCGCAGCTGGCCTACGCCGTGAGCAACCTGTTTCGCCAGCACGGCGTCGTCACGGTGCTCGGTGGGCCGCATGCGCGCTGCTATCCGGAGGACGCGTGCAAATACTTCGACTATGTCGTGGGGTTCACCGACGAGGCACTTGTCGGCGAGATCCTGGCCGACTGCAGCCCCCACCGGCCGGTCGGCGTGGCGCTGAGCGCGAAGCTGCAGCCCCGCTTTCTTCCCGGTGTCAGGGAACGCTGGAAGTTCATCGAGCCGATCTTGAACAAGGCTCCGACCAACGTCAAGGTCGTGCCCATGCTCGCGAGTCTGGGCTGCCCGTACACCTGCGCCTTTTGCATTGACTCGGTAGTCGACTATCAGCCGCTCGACCGTCGACAGATCACCGAGGACCTACGTTTCCTGGCAAAGACGATGCCCAGCGCGTGGGTGGCTTGGCACGATCCCAACTTCGGCGTTCGCTTCGACGAGATCATGACGGCGATCGAGGATGCCGTTGAGCCGGGCACGCTCAAGTTCGGCGCCGAGAGCAGCTTGTCGTTGCTGTCGGAGCCGAACCTGCGACGGCTACGCAAGGCCGGGTTCAAGGCGATGCTTCCCGGCATCGAGTCGTGGTACAGCCTCGGCGACAAGTCCAAGACCGGCAATACGTTCGGTATGGCGAAGGTCAATCATGTCTCGGAGCACGTGAACCTGATCGGTCGGTACATCCCGTACGTGCAAACGAACTTCGTGGTCGGCCTCGACGACGACGCCGGCCGCGAGCCGTTCGAGTTGACGAAGCGGTTCATCGACAAGACACCGGCGACGTTCCCGGCCTACTCGCTGCTGTCGGCGTTCGGCCAGGCGGCGCCGCTCAACTTGGACATGCAGCGCGACGGTCGCGTCTTACCGTTTCCGTTTCACTTCCTCAACAACAACCAGGCGATGAACGTCACGCCGAAGAACTACGGCTGGGCGGATTTCTACGACAACCTCATCGACCTGACGAAGTACTCGTTCTCGCGACGCAGCATCAGGCGGCGCGCGCTGGCGAGCAAATCCTGCTTCGCCGCCTGGATGAATGTCATTCGCGCCGTCTCCTCGGAAGGCTACGGGCGCATCAAGTACTACTCGACCGTGCGACGCTTGCTCGACTCAGACAAGCAGGTGCGGGACTTCTTCGAAGGTGACACCGAACAGATCCCGCCGTTCTACGTCGATCGCGTGCAGCGCGATCTCGGGCCGCTCTGGGAGTTCCTGCCCGCCGGGGCGCTGCATCACGATCCCAACGCCTATCTCAAGAAGATCGGTGGCGCGGTTCGCGCCTAGCGCTATGTGAGCCGGCTGCTTCCCGACTTGAACCCTCAAGAGCGTAAGCTCACCGGATTTCGAGTCCGATGCGACGAGATCAGGGAGCAGCTCGGCGCTGGCGGTATGGGCGAGGTCTACCTAGGAGTCCGTCCGGGTATCGGATAGACGCAAGGTGGGTCGAAGCGGCGAGTTGGCGAAGACGGAGATGTCGTAGAGATTGGCGCCCTACGACGGCATAGCCGAGCTGGCGCGACGGCACTTTCAAGCGGCTGCGGCGCTGTGGAGTAGTTCCCCGGAGGGCCGCGGCGCCATGCTCACTCCGTTGCGGAACAACTTCAGCAGATTGTGGGCCGTACACACGAGCTTCCACTCGCCCTGAGCCTTCCCGGTCCCCCGCATGGAGAACTCCCGGAACCCCATCTTCCGGATTGCTCCCAATGGCGCCATCTCGCACCTCGCCAACGTGCCGGGCGACGGCAGCGGCGCCTGCAAGTATGTCGCCGGCGAGATCTACGCGGTGTCGCGCGCAGGCCACGCAGTGTACCGAGTATCGCTCGATGGCGAGGTGAACCTGGTTGCCGGAACAGGCCAACGCGGCAGCGCCGACGGTGCCGGCGGGGCGGCGATGTTCTCGCTGCCGTTCGCCCTCGGCGCCAGCCCCGCCGGTGACGTGCTGTACGTCAGCAGCCAGGTGAGCAGCACCAGCAACTTGAACACGCTCAACCCGGTCTTCATCCGCCGGATCACCCTGCCCAGGCAGTAGACGCTTCGCATTCTCGGCATCGGTAGCGAGTCTTCCGGACTGGCCTGAACGGCCGCCTCGTCGGGGGCAGGGAAGCTATCCGCGGGAGCATGCAGTCTCCGGGTGGAGTCGCCCCGGTTCCGTGAACAGTTGAACGCCTGGATTTGAGGTCGTAGCAGGAGTGCGGTGGGAACTCGTGGGGGCCGCACAGCGGCTTCCCAAGTGGCTTTGCGGATCGCGGCAGCAATCTGAATGGACACGACAGCTTCCACCGCCCCTTGTCAGCACCGGTTCACTCAGATAAGACGAGGCGCTGACCGTGGGACCAGGTCCGGCTCTGCATCGAGCGGGGATCCCCTGCTCGAGCGCGACAGACGGGTCACAACAGCGAGGATCGAGTTGACGAGGATCGAGATGCACCCGACCGAACGTGATTCTGCTCCATCCCGTGTCGTCGTCCTGAGCACGATCGCTCTCGTGTTCTCGGGCGCCTGTGCGCCGGCGGACGAGGTGGCGACCGGTGTGACCGCGGCGATCGCCGACGAGGCTCCCGAGCTGCCAGCGTGGTCCGAGCAGATCGAGATCCGCGAGGGCTGGCTGCGGCAGCGCCACGACATGATTCTGCCGCTCATGCGCAAGCACGACCTGCAGATGTGGATCGTCGTCAACGAGGAGTTTCACGACGATCCGCTCACCGAGTACGTGGCGCCGCCGCGTCCCTATACCGGCGGTCGTGACATTTTCGTCTTCGTGGACACCGGAGCGGGCGACGCGGGCCTGCGCAAGGTCGCGATCACCGGCTTCTCGGAGGACAACCTGAAGGGCTTCTTCGAGTCGCCGGACGAGCCCCGACCGGCGACCCAGGTGCTTCCGGAGCTGTACGAGACCTATCGGCCGCGGCGCATCGGGCTCGGTATCGGCGGCCGCAGGGGCGTGATGCACTCGTTGACCCATTTCAGCTACGCGTTCCTGAGCGAGACGATGGGGCCGGAGGCAACAGAGCGGTTCGTCGGCGCCGACGACCTGATCGAGGAGTACCTGGACACCCGCATCCCCGAGGAGCTTCCCTACTACCGCACCCTCGTTCATGTCACCGAGGAGATTGCCCGTCGCGCACTATCCAACGAGGTGATCACGCCCGGGGTCACGACGATCGGCGAAGTGCGCGAGTGGCTGTACGACGCGCTCTGGGAGCGGCGGGTGGGCACCTGGTTCCAGCCCGACCTGCGGTTGCAGCGGCGCAGGATGGAGAACGACACTTCCCGGGGCTTCCTCGCCGTTGCCCCGGAGGCATGGGTGATCGAGCGCGGTGATGTATTGCACCTGGACTTCGGCGTTTCCGGCATGGGTTTCGATACCGACTGGCAAAAGAAGGCCTACGTGCTGCGTGAGGGGGAGAGCGGGGCGCCGGCCGGCTTGCGGGCGGCCATGGCCAACACCAACGCGCTGCAGGACGCGCTGACCGGCGTGGCGCGGCCGGGTCTTGCCGCCGGCGAGGTCTACGAGGCGGCGATGGCGAAGATGGAGGAGAGGGGCATCAAGGCCCAGATCTACTCCCATCCGCTCGGCAACCACGGCCACGGCGTTGGCGCGAGCATCGACTTCCGGTCCGCCAGCCGCGGCGATGAGGGCCGCCTGGCGAAGTTGTTGCGGCCGAGCTCCTACATGTCGATCGAGCTCAACACGCTCACGCCGGTGGCGGAGTGGGATGGTCAAGAGGTCTACATCATGATGGAGGATCCGGCCTACCTGACCGACAACGGCTATGTCTTCTTCCGGCCCCGACAGGAGTCCTTCTACCTTGTCGAATAGGCGCCCGGCGACCTTCAGCCTGAGAGCGCAGACGGCGCTGGCGTGGAGTATCGTCGCCGCCGCGACCGGCTGCGCGGGATCGGTCTCGGAGCTCGGTCCGGGCGGGGACGCGGGGCTGGAGACCGCGTTGGCGAGGATCGATCCGCGCATTGTTCGCGGCCACATGATGTTCCTGTCGCACGATCTGCTGCGCGGGCGCGACACCGGCGACGTCGGCTACGAGATCGCCCGCGAGTACGTCGCCGGCCAGTTCGACCGCATGGGGCTGCAGCCCATCGATGGCGCCTCCTACCTCCAGCCCTTCGACATTCTCGAGGCGGGCGAAGATCACGGCAGCTCCCTTGAAGTGGGTGGCCTGCTCCTTAAGGGCAGCGACGCGATCTTCACACCGGACTGGCTGGACGAGCGGCCCGAGATCGCCGGCGAGGGCATCTTTGCCGGTTACGGGCTACCCGTCGACGGTCGCCAGGACTACGGCGGCCTCGATGTCGAGGGCAAGATCGTCTTCCTCGTGGCCGGGTGGCCGGAGGGCTGGGAGGCAGATCCGGATCGTGCCCATCTGACCCGCCTGAAGACCGAGATCGCCCATCGGCTCGGAGCCGTCGCGGTCGTCGAGTTGCAGCGCCGGGCTGCTACTCCCGAATCACTTGCTGCCTGGGAGGCGACCCGGAACCGCCGCCGGCCGCTGCGTGTTCTGGCGGACGGGACCGCCGCGTCGCTGCGCGCGGACGTGGTCGTAGGCCCCGCCGCGACGGAGCGTGTGTGGGGGGAGTGGGGCCTCTCCCGTGAGGAGCTGTTGCAGCAAGCCGAGATCGGTGTCGCGGCCCGGGCCCTCGGCGCGGTGACCATCACCCGTGAGCGCGTGGTCAATCGCGGCCGCAGCTGGAACGTCATGGGCGTCGTCGGTGGCAGCGACCCCGAGGTTTCCGGGGAGATCGTCATGATCACCTCGCATCTCGACCATGTAGGCATCGGCGAGCCGGACGAGAGCGGGGACCGAATCTACAACGGCACCCACGACAATGCCCTCGGGACGGCGAAGATGCTGGCCGCCGCCGAGGCGATGGCGATGCTGTCGCCGCGGCGCTCCGTGGGGTTCATCGCTGTCGGCGCCGAAGAGGGCGGGCTGCTGGGGTCCTGGTACTACGTCCGCCACCCGGTGTTTGCCATCGAGAACACGGTGGCGGTGATCAACCACGACGGCGGCCTCAGCGGCGCGGCCACCGGCGATGTTCAAGCGTTCGGCGCCGAGCTGTCCACGGCACTCGAGGAGCGGCTCGACCGCGCCGCGGAGGCCGCCGGCATGTTCCTGGAACGCGAGCACCGAGCTCCCTTCGGGCCCGCGCAGATGCTGCTGTTCCGATCGGATCAATACTCATTCATCCTCGCGGGCGTTCCGGGCTTGTACCTCATGCCGGGTTTCACGATTGCAGGAGATCCGGAGCGCGGGCGAGACATGTGGGTCCGTTACCTGGACAATGTCAACCATCGTCAGCGGGACAACTCCGACCCTGCCTGGAGCCTGGAATCGCCGGCGAACATGGCCGCCCTTTCGGTTAGGCTCGCCTGGGACCTGGCGAACGGCGACGGGATGCCCCGAATGGACGCTGACGCGCCGGTCTCCCAGACACGGCGAAGTCCTGATCAACCCTATTTTTTCGGCGATACGCTTCCGGTCGGCAGGTGACTCCCGGGAGAGCCTCCCGGAGTCAGTAGATGGTCACCGAGCGCCGATGTCCAAAAAAGAGTCGATGATGCGATTTCGCACCCGAGTTGTCCTCCTGGTCTTGAGTGCCGCCGTTCTTTCCGGTGTTTCCGGTGGCCCGGAGCTCGCGCGAGGCGTGCAGGCGGAGCAACCGGACGGTGGCGCCGCGACCACCGCTGCTTCTCTCGATCATCGTTTCAACGGCCTGTCGTTCCGGGCCATCGGCCCGGCGGCGATGTCGGGGCGGATCGACGATGTCGCGGTCCTGGAGACCGATCCGTCCACCTTCTATGTTGCCGCCGCGACGGGCGGCCTCTGGAAAACCACCAACGGCGGCACCACCTGGGAGGTGCTGTTCGACGACCAGCCGGACGTCGTTTCCATCGGCGACATCGCCATTCCCGCTGATGACCCGCAGCTGGTCTGGCTGGGCTCGGGGGAGAACAACAATCGCAACAGCTCCTCGTGGGGCAACGGCGTCTACAAGTCGACCGATGGCGGTCACACGTGGGAGCACATGGGGCTCGCGGACAGCCATCACATCGGCCGAGTGCTGATCGACCCGGACGACACGGACGTCGTCTGGGTTGCCGCCACCGGACGCCTCTGGGGGCCGAGCTCTGAACGCGGCGTCTATCGCACCCGCGACGGCGGCCAGTCGTGGGACAAGGTGTTATTCATCGACGAGGACACCGGCGCTACCGACCTGGCGATGGATCCGGCCAACCCCGACGTGGTGTACGCGGCCACCTACCAGCGGCGACGCACCGCCTGGGGGTTCAACGGCGGCGGGCCCGGCAGCGGCATCTTCAAGACCACCGACGGCGGCAGAACCTGGACGCGCCTGACAGTTGGGCTGCCCGAGGGACCCATGGGGCGCATCGCCCTCGACGTGTACCGGGCCGACCCGCGCGTCGTGTACGCCACGGTGGAGCACGCCGACGAGGGCGGCCTGTATCGGACGGACGACGGTGGTGCGAGCTGGAGGCGGATATCCGAGCTCAACCCGCGTCCCATGTTTTTCAGTCAGGTGCGGGTCGATCCACGCGATCAACATCGCGTCTACGTGCTCGGGGTGAGCCTGCACGTCTCCGACGACGGCGGCCGAACCTTCGTCACCTACCGCAACGCCGTTCAGCAGGGACTCATGGGGCCGACGGCCACCTACAACTCGTCGCTGCACACCGACCAGCATGCGATGTGGATCGATCCCGCCGACTCGGACCACCTGATCGTCGGCAACGACGGCGGCGTCTACATCTCCCGGGACGGGGCGAGGACGTGGGACTTCATCGACAACATGGACCTCGGCCAGCTGTATCGCGTCGGCTTCGACATGGACTGGCCGTACCGCGTCTATCTCGGATTGCAGGACAACATCGGCTGGGGCGGACCGAACGAGGTGCGCAGCTACCTCGGGATCCGCAATGGCGACTGGTTTCTGGTGGCGGGAGGCGACGGCTTCGCGTCCTTCGCCGATCCGAACGACTCGCGCACGATCTATGCCGAGTCGCAGCACGGCAACGTCGCTCGCGTCGACCGGCTCACCAACGAGCGCAAGCCGATCCGTCCGCGCCTGGCTGAGGGAGAGCCGGAGCTGCGGTGGAACTGGGACACGCCGATGATGCTCTCGCCGCACGACTCCGACACCCTGCTGATGGGCGCCAACAGGTTGTTCCGGTCCACCGACCGCGGCCACTCCTGGACGGCGGTCAGCCCCGACCTCACCGCCGCGATCGATCGCGAGGAGCTGTCGATCATGGGGGTGCTCGGCAGCGAGATCACCATCGCCAAGCACGACGGCGTGTCGGCCTACGGGACGCTGACGGCGATCACGGAGTCGCCTCTGATGCCGGGCCTCTACTACACCGGCGCCGACGACGGCAGCGTCCAGGTCAGCCGCGATGGCGGCAACACCTGGCAGGCGATCGGCGACCGGTTTCCGGGGCTGCCGCCGCGCACCTGGGTGTCCGATCTGGTGGCGTCGGCACACGCCCCCGGCACCGCCTACGCTACCTTCGACGGCCATCGTGGCGAGGACATGACGCCGCACGTCTACGTCACCACGGACTCCGGCGAAACATGGCGACGCATTACCGACGGGATCCCGGAGGGCCACGCGGTGCGCTGCCTTGCCGAGGATCTGGTCAACCCCGACGTGCTGTACGCGGGCACCGAGCTCGGCCTGTTCTTCTCCCGGGATGGCGGCGGCGCGTGGCGGCGCTGGCGTGCCAACCTGCCGACGGTGCCGATCTACGAGATCGCGCTGCACCCGCGCGAGAACGACATGATCCTCGCCACCCACGGCCGCAGCATCTGGATCCTGGACGATCTCGGACCGATGCAGGAGGCGGCGGCGTTGAACCCGTTGGATCTGTCGGATCCGTCGGATCCGTCGAACTCGGTGGATCCCTCGAACGACGGCCATTATCTGTTCGCGGTGCGCGATGCGGTCCAGTTCAACCGCGCTCACGACCGCTGGTGGATGGTGGGGGATCGTGAGTTTCTGGGCGAGAACTCGCCGTTCGGGGCCATCGTCAGCTACCAACTCGGCCAGCCCGCCGAGGCCATCGAGATCGCTGTCCGGGACGCCGGCGGCGAGATCGTCCGTCGTCTACGACCGAGTGCCTCCGCCATGCATGGGCCGGGCGTGCACCGGATGCAGTGGGACTTGCGCCACGAGCCGCTTGCCCCACTCGCCCCACTTGCCGTGAACGGCGAGGTCGACACCGGGGTCGAGGTGACGCAGCCGTACTTCGGCAGGCCGCAGACCCGGTCACACTCGTTCCGGAGCATCGGAAGGGAGCTTCTGGACATCGCAACGGGGCCGTTCGTCCTTCCCGGCCGCTACACCCTTCGCCTGGAGGTGGACGGGCGCGATGTCGGGATACGGGACTTCGAGGTGCTGCCCGACCCCTGGGTGGAGATCTCGCCGGCGGATCGGCGCGCCTGGCACGACGCCGCGTTGGAGGCCCACACGCTCCAGGATCTGGCGCGGCGGGCGACGACGACGGCCGAGTCGCTACGGCGCAACCTCGAGGCCATCCGCACCGCGGTGGCCACCGCACGTGAGGTGCCGGCCGCCCTGACGGAGGCCGTGGAATCGCTGGAGACCGCGCTGGCCGAGGTGGAGACTCGGCTCGCCGCCGGTGGTCCACGGCGCCGGGAGAACGTCGTCCGCGACCTGGCGTCCGTGAAGGGCGACATCATGGGCTCGACGACGTTCCCCACGGAGATTCAGCAGCGCTCGCTCGCCCAGGCGCGCACCGATCTGGAAGCGGTCGTGCAAGAGGTGAACCGGCTGATCGCCGAGGCGCTGCCGGAGCTGTACCGGGTGCTGTCGGCGAGCGCGCTGCCGGCTCCGGAGCTCGAACCGCTGCTGCCGATCAGCGCCGAGCAACCATGATCCGACTGCAACGGCCAGCTGGTATCCGGTGCGAGTCAGGCTCTCGGAGGGCGACTCCGCGGTCGTGTCCGGCAACTTCCCCATCGGAAACGCTGTTCAGCGAGAGAGCTCGGCCACCTCTGACACGAAGCGCTCCACCTCGTCCTCGGTGTTGTAGTAGTGCACCGAGGCGCGCACCATCGACTGCAGGTTGCGGGCCTCCATGTCGATCCGGCTCGACGAGCGCCCGGTAACGCTGACGTTCACGCCTCGCGCCCTCAACTCGCTCTCGAGGTCCGACGGCTCTCGGCCGGCGACCGTGAACGTGACGATGCCGCACTTGTGGCGACCGATGTCCCGGACGTCGACGCCAGGGGTCTCGGCCAGAGCGCCTCGCAGCGTCTCGGCGAGAAGGACCACGCGCTGCTGGATGGGCCTGATGCCCCAGTCCAGCGCGTAGTCGACCGCAGCACCGAGCGCGATGTGGCCGGCCACGTACGACTCCCAGTTTTCGAAGCGCCTGGCGGTGGGCTGGATCTCGTACTCGTTGCGCGCGGTCCAGGTGGCGGCGCGCAGGTCGAGGAAGGGCGGGTCCAACTCGTCGGTCATCTGTTTTCGCACGTAAAGGAAGCCGGTGCCGCGCGGTCCTCGCAGGTACTTTCGTCCCGTGACCGAGAGCATGTCGCAGCCGAGCGCATCGACGTCAAGAGGCCACTGTCCCGCCGACTGACAGGCGTCGAGCAGGAAGGGGACACCGGCCTCGCGCGTCAGCTTGCCGACCTCTTCGGCCGGATTCACCAAACCGCCATTCGTGGGTACGTGGGTGAGCCCCACCAGTGCGACCCCCCCGCGTCGGAGCTCGGTGTGCAGCGCATCCAGCGAGATCTGACCGTCGGCATCGCTGGGCACGACCTCGACCACCGCCCCGGTCCTTCGGGCGACGTGCATGTAGGCGAGGTAGTTGCTGGCGTACACCGCTTCGCAGGTGAGGATGCGATCCCCGGCCTTGAAGGACACCGCGTAGAAGGCCATGTCCCAGGCGCGCGTGGCGTTCTCGACGAGGGCGATCTCGTCGGTCTCACAACCCAACAGCTCGGCGATGGCCTCGTAGCTTCGCAGCCGCGTCCGCCGCCTCGTACCCGCCCATTTCCGCCTCGGCGCGCAGGTGGCCGTAGAGAGCGTCGAGCACCGGCGTCGGGGTAAGCGAGGCGCCGGCGTTGTTGAAGTGCAGCACGCGCTCGGCGCCGGGCGTCTCACGGCGAGCCCGAATCACGTCGATCTCTGGCTGAACGGCCGGGCGCCGTCCCACCGGGAGCACCTCGCCGCGTGCGCCCTCCGACGAAGAGGGGGCGCTGACGGCGGCGGAGGACCTACCCGAGAGCGCTTCGGCCAGTCCGAGCATGCCCAGCGTCCTACCGAAGCTTCGGCGGTTGAAGTTCGTCATCTCTTCCTCCTCGGAAAGCCCCGACCATCAGCGGGCGGCGGTGTCGACGCGGTCGAAGTGCTCGGCGATCCATTCCACCCAGCGTCGCCGCAGGTCTCGCCGATGCACAGGATCCGACGGGAAGTGCCCACCCACCGGATACACCACGAACTTGACCTCCACGCCGTTGTCTTTGAGCGCGTGGTAGAGCTTGTAGGACTGGCTCACCGTGACACGCTCGTCGCCGGTGTTCGAGATGATGAGGGTGGGCGTACGGATCTGGTGCGCGTAGGCCATGGGTGACTGGCGCCAGTAGTTCATCGCGTTGTCGTTGAGCCACGGCGATCCACCGAGCCCGAATCCGGCCCAGGTGTTCATGTCGGCCATGCTGTACCAGTCGAACCAGTCGGTCACCGCGGCTCCCGCCATGGCAACGGCCCAGCCGTCGTAATGGGCCGTGAGCCAGGCGGTCATGTAGCCGCCGTACGACCATCCCGACACGGCGATGCGGCTGTCGTCGACAATCCCGAGCGCTTTCACCGCATCGACGCCCGACATGACGTCGCGCCCCGGCCCGTCGCCGGCATCGTTGATCACGGCGCTCTGAAAGGCCTTCCCTTGGGTGCTGCTGCCACGGTAGTTGGGGCTGAACACCAACCATCCCTGCGCGGCCATGATCTGGTTGAAGGTGGAGAACGCCTCGACGGATGTCCCCATCGGGCCTATACAGGCGGGCGTCAGGATCGGTTCTCGAGGCGTGTGTATCGCTCTTGCGCCGCTGTTTGCGGAAATCGACGTCCGGGTTCCGGCCGCCACCACTGGGTGGATCCTGCCGCCCGCTCGGGTCTTTGGGCTGGTAGCTCTTGTGCGATGCCCACGCTTCGATCAGCGTTCCATCAACGGTGAAGTGCTCGTCCGATAGCAGTCCGCGCCTGCGCGCTTGCTCCACGACTTGCTCGAAGAACACTTCGGCGACCTCACCACCGAGCACCCGGTCTCGGTTCTTGGTGAACACCGTCGCATCCCACACCGCATCGTCCATGTTCAAGCCCACGAACCAGCGGAATAGCAGGTTGTAGTCGAGCTGCTCCATCAGCATGCGCTCGGAGCGGATCGTATACAGCACCTGCAGCAGCAATGCCCGCAACAGCTTCTCCGGCGGGATCGACGGCCGCCCCGTGTGCGAGTACATGCCGGCGAACAGTGGCGACATCTGTTCCAGCACGTTGTTGACGATCTTCAGCAGCCGCCGCAGCGGATGGTCCTTCGGTACCCTCTGCTCGGGCGAGATATAGCTGAACGCTGCCACTTGACCCGCGTCTTCACCACGCATCTGCTCACCTCGTCGATGCTTCCGGTTGGCACGGGGCTGCATGGGTCAAGCTACATGAACGCTAGGAGTTTTTCAGCAGCCTGCTAGGGAAAGGCTGAGTCGCGCTGCGAGTGCGGCAACGGGCGGTGACGGCTAGCTAGCGGAGCTCCGTCGTCCCTTCATTGGCCCGCGAAGCCGCGACGATGTTCTGGTACTGTCGTTCTGCTATGAGCTGAGATCTTCGCCAGGTTGAGATAGTCGCGTGGACAGGAGGCTAGACCGATGGCAACACTTACCCCGGACCCGAGCTTCTACCCCTCGCCGAAGAACGCCATTGAGGCACCTGCAGAGGGGATTGCTTATCTCTCACTGCTGAACAGCACCGACGATGGCCGCCCGGACGCGATCGGCGTCGTTGATGTCGACCCGGCCTCTCCCGAGTACGGTCAGTTGGTCGGGCAATGCGACATGTCGGCGCCAGGCGACGAGCTACACCATTTCGGCTGGAACGCGTGCAGCTCTTGCTTGTGCCCGTACGCACCCCACGCCCACATGGAGCGCCGCTACCTGATCGTTCCTGGCATCCACTCGTCGCGCATCCACGTCCTCGACACCAAGCCCGATCCTCGCAACCCGCAGATCGTCAAGGTCATCGAGGCGGACGAGCTGGCTGAGAAGACCGGGTACAGCGCCCCGCACACCGTTCACTGTGGCCCGGACGGCATCTACATCAGTGCCCTTGGCAACGTCGACGGCGACGGGCCGGGTGGCATCTTCTCGATGGACCACGAGACCTTCGAGCTTCGCGGGGCTTGGGAGGTCGACCACGGCCCACAAGAGCTCGCATACGACTTTGGCTGGCATCTCGGCCATGACGCGGTGATCACCAGCGAATGGGGTACGCCGAACATGGTGACCGGCGGCCTCAATCCCGAGCTCTTGCTAGCAGGGAGGTACGGGCATCGTCTCCACGTCTGGGACCTGAAGAAGCGCTCGCACCTGCAGGCGCTGGATCTCGGCGACAAGCAGCAGATGGTGCTCGAGGTCCGACCGGCGCACGATCCGAGGCACGCCTACGGGTTCGTCGGCGTTGTGGTGTCGTTAGAGGATCTGTCGGCGTCGATCTGGCTGTGGGAGAAGGGCGAGGGTAACGGCGACGCCGGCTGGTCGATCCACAAGGTAGTGACGATCCCGGCGCAGCCGGCCGACGCCGACGATCTGCCGGAGTTGCTCAAAGGCTTCGGCGCGGTGCCGCCCTTGGTTACGGACATCGACCTGTCGGTCGACGATCGCTTTCTGTACGTCTCCTGCTGGGGCACCGGTGAGTTCCACCAGTACGACGTCAGCGATCGCCGCAACCCCAAGCGCACGGCCTGCCTCGAGCTCGGCGGCATCGTAAGCCGGGCCGCACACCCCGCGAAGCCGGACCAGCCGCTCAACGGCGGGCCTCAAATGGTCGAAGTGAGCCGCGACGGCCGCCGCGTTTACTTCACCAACTCGCTCTATTCTCCGTGGGATGCGCAGTTCTATCCGGACGGGATCGAGGGCTGGATGGTGAAGGCGGATGCCGGCCCCGACGGAGGCCTGGAGCTCGATCCGAAGTTCCTGCTCGAGACCGGCGGCATGCGCTCGCACCAGGTGCGGCTCGAGGGCGGCGACGCCTCGTCCGACTCCTACTGCTTCTCGTAGCCCAACACCGGCTTGACCTGGGCGACGCTCTTCACGCTCGGCGCGTACCACGGCATCAACCCGGGCATGGGGTGGCTCTTTGCGGTCGCTCTGGGCATGCAGGAGCGCCGCCGAGCGGTGGTTTGGCGAACGCTTCTGCCCCTTGCGGCCGGCCATGCCTTGGCGATCGTGGTGGCGCTGCTCGTCGCGGCGGCGCTCGGCGTGCTGTTGCCCCTCGGCGCGTTGAAGCTGCTCGTCGCGGCACTGCTGGTTGTCTTCGGCGGCATCAAGCTGGTACGCGCCCGGCACCCGCGCTACGGTGGCATGCAGATGAGCCTGGGCCAGCTGACGATCTGGTCGTTCCTGATGGCGTCGGCGCACGGCGCGGGGCTGATGGTGCTGCCCGTGACCTTGGGGGCTGACCCCACGTCGGGCTCGATGCTGCCTGCGGCCGGCGGTCCGCTGGCGGGGCTCACTGCCACGGTCGTCCATACCGCGGGCTATCTGCTCGTGACGGGATTGGTCGCGGTTGTGGTCTACGAGCGGTTCGGCGTGCGGTTCCTACGGCGCGCGTGGATCAACCTCGATCTGATCTGGGCCGTGGCGCTCATCGTCACCGGCGTGGCGACCGTGCTGCTCTGAGCTCCGTAGCCGGCCGGCGGGCAGGCGCGGGACGATCTGCCTCCGGGTCGGGTGGCTCGTCGATCTATGCTCCCGTTGTTCCCTCTCCGAGCAACGGTTAGATTCCCGTCGGGGACCGCGGTCTTGCAGAGATGGATCACGACGCGCGTGCGGTTTCGGCGCTGACTCGCAGCGCCGGCCCTGGGAGGATTGCCAACATGTCTGACCGGTGGGAATTCAAGAGCCATACCTACGACAACTGCAATTGTTCCGTGAGCTGCGGTTGTCAGTTCAACGAGCCCACGACACATGGCAATTGTCACTTCGCCTACGTCGGCACGATCGTCGACGGTCATTTCAACGACACGCCGCTCGCGGGCCTGAATTGGGCGCTGATATGCAAGTACCCGGGTGAGATTGCGGAAGGAAACGGCGAGCGCCAGATCGTGATCGACGAGAGCGCGGACGAGGCTCAACGGCTTGCTCTTGAAACGATCATCTCGGGCGAGGCATGCGCGCCCTTCAGCAATCATTTTTCCGTTTTCGGTTCCTTGTGCTCGGAGTTTTTCGAGACGCTGTTCCTGCCGATCGATCTCGAGGTGAACCTCGAGCTCAGAACCGCGAAGGTCGTCATTCCGGGTGTCGTGAAGAGTGCCGGCAGACCGATCATCAACACGTTCGATGGTGAACCGTTCCACATCGCAATCGCACGCCCGACCGGCAGCTTCGAGTTCACCTACGGAGAGATCGGACGAGGCACGACCGAGGTGACCGGTGACCTGGAGATGGCGTTCGAAGATTCGTGGGCGCTATTTTGTGTCCACCACTACAACCAGGATGGCTTGATCCGCGGCAAGTGATCACCGGCCGCCCCTGGCGACGCGGCGTGCCCGTCAAGCCTGATGTTGCGTTGTTTCCCCGCATGACCCGCGGGACGACGAAGCTCGACCGGCATCGTGTCGGGAGTCGTGTTTGCGGTTCTCGCTGCCGCCGGACAGTCGGTTTCACTGATGGGACGCTGGCAGGGCGTCGCGGACATCGAGGGTATGGAGGTCCGGGCAGAGATCGAGCTGAGACCGGACGCCGCCGGCGGCTGGTCTGGCCACGCGGATTTTCGCGACACCGCGGTCCTCGGATTTCCCGTTCAGGCCAACGTGATCGATCGCTCCGTCACCGTTTCTACCGCCTCCGGCGTTCTGATCGAGGGCCGGGTTCGCGACGACGCCTCAAACTCCTCGGCCAGCTCCTGCACGCTGCGGCCTGCCCGCGCTAGCTCGTCGATCTGCCGGCGAAACTCGGGCGGATACGGTGGGACGAAAACAAAAGTACCGAGGGAGGGACTCGAACCCTCACGAGCGTAAGCCCACCGGATTTTGAGTCCGATGCAAGGGAGTTGGCGGGAGTTGGTCTGAGTTGGTTTCCGTTGATTCTGGTTGGTCCCCGTGTCGGAGCGGTACGGCGAACAGGACAGCAGCTAGCCGCCCACCTCGGCAACGCGCCGGAGCGGTTGCAGCCGTACGTAGGTCAGCGAGCGCCAGGCCCATTCGAACGGGCCGAAGCTGTAGCGGGCCAGCCACCAGGGCGACCACAGGAGCTGCGCTGCCCAGACGCCGAGGACGATCAGCACCTGCCCCGGGCGCTGGACGTGCTCGTAGAGGCCCAGTCCATGGCCGTAGAAGATGAGCGTGCAGATGATCGTCTGGGTGAGGTAGTTGGTCAGGGCCATGCGGCCGTACGCCGCCAGGCGATCGGTCAGCCCCGTCATCAGGCCGCGCCGGCAGACCAGCATCACGATCGCCACGTAGCCGAGGCTAACCAGCATGCTCCCCCAGTAGTTGAACTGGGCGCCGAGAAACATCGAGTACTCGAATGCGAACCCTTCCTGGAGGTTGCGCGAGATCCCGTAGGCGACGATCCCCAGGCCCACCGGCAGGCACAGCAGCATCCTCTTATAGAAGGCGTCCTCACGGGCCGCCGTCAGCACGCCGAGCTTGAACAGCCCCATGCCGATGAG
The DNA here is from genome assembly GCA_963666215.2 of Acidobacteriota bacterium. GTDB lineage: Bacteria > Acidobacteriota > UBA890 > UBA890 > WLXD01. The sequence goes on along the minus strand of CAXWPL010000005.1, from coordinate 409,158 downwards.
CATCAGCCCGCCGGCACGCCAGCCGAACCAGACCAAGAAGATGAACGTCTGGAGCGCCAGCGCGGTGGCGGCGCGCTGCGGCATCTGCTCCCACCAGCCGCCGCGATAGGCGTCGACGCCGGCCTGGAGCTGCTCGGGCGGCGGCGCCCACTCGAGCCGGCCATCCTCGATCTGCTCCTCGTCCCAATACGGCATCGAGAACTGGCCGCCGAACGAGAGCATCGATGAGACGCCAACGACGACGACGCCGAGCACGATCAGCGTCCGCGGCGAGAGGTTGCGGAACCAATAGAGAAGAAGCGCGCACAGCGCGTAGGTCACCAGGATGTCGCCCGACCAGAGCAGGTAGGCGTGCCCCATCCCGATGAGCAGCAGCCAGAGCTGCCGCCGGTAGTGCAGGCCGACGGTGCGGATGCCCTTGGCCTCGGCGCGCCCGCTCATGAGCACGATGCCCGCGCCGAAGAGCATCGAGAAGATCGTCATGAACTTCTGGTCGCCGAACAGGTAGCTGACGGCCCACACCCACAGGTTGGCGCCCGTCAGCTCGCCGGCCGGCCAGGTGGCCGCCGGGTTCAGGTACGACGCCTCGACCATCGCGAAGCTCTGAATGTTGATGATCAGGATGCCCAGGATCGCGAAGCCCCGCAGCACGTCGATAGCGACGATGCGCTCACCGCGGGCGACGGGGGTGGCTGCCGCCGCCGACTCACTCATGCTCCCGTTACCGCCCTTGGGTTTCATGATGCGGTTGGTCGACTTGCCCGCGCCATCGGCCCCACGAAGCCCATGACCGAGCCCTCCGGCACTTGGAGGTCGATGTCGCTCAGGGTGAAGCGCAGGTAGCGTTTGCTGACGCCCCGACATTCGATCGCGTTCTGCACGCTTCGATCCTCCTCAGTCCGCTACTCTCGATCTCAGAATCTCGCCGTCACCCAGTTCTATGCGATCGGCAGCTCGGTGTTACAGCCGGCTGAGAGGGTTTCTGCGATGGAGCGAGGAGGTTCTGCAACTCGTCGTCGATCGTGGACTGGTGCAGGCGAGCGCCGATCAACGGTGGCTTCGTTTGTCTTGGATCTGCGGCTGCACGACTTTCGCCACGCCGAGCTCTACGCGGGCCAGGCCGGCGCCCGCGTTGATCTGGGTTAGGGGATAGCGACAGCGACCGTTACGGGCTACCGGGCCCGGCCTCCGACACGCCGTCGTGCCCAACCCAGCACGACGCTGGTACGATAGGCACTTGGTGTTGACGACGTCAACATACATTCGAGATGTTGACACCGTCAACACCGTCGGTCATCTTTGACGGATGAATGACCGGGCCGGCGCGTATCACCACGGGGATCTTCGGGCAGCGCTTCTTACGGAAGCCGCCGCGATGATTTCTGAGCACGGGGTGGCCAGCGTGACGATGCGGGCAATCGCCGGACGCCTCGGCGTATCGCGGGCGGCGCTCTATCGTCACTTCGCCGACAAGACAGCGCTCCTCGTTGCGGTTGCCGCGGCAGGGTTCAAGCGTCTCAACGACCGCGTGCAAGCCATCGACGCGGGCGCCCCGCGATCGAGCGTCGATCGGTTCCGGCGTCTCGGCGAGGAGTACGTGCGCTTCGCGCTCGAGAATCCGGCGCACTACCGCCTGATGTACGGCAGGGAGGCGCTCACCCGCGAAGATCTACCCGAGCTGCGCGAGGCCGCGAACGCCCTGTACGAACACCTGGTCGAGGTGATCCGGGCCCACCAGCGCAGCGGCGGGATCAAGAGGCAGGATCCCTCACTGCAGGCCTACGTGGCCTGGAGCGCCGTGCACGGGTTGGCGTCCTTGCTGATCGAGGGACAGATCCAGGCGACCGACGAGATTGATGGGCTGATCGGAATGACCACGCGTACGTTGCTGGACGGGATGCGCTCTCGCCGGCAGCGCGTTGTCGTTGAATAGCGGCCGCGCCTCGACGACCTCAGGGCCGCTCCGGTTGAACGCGCGGTCGATTTCCCGAATAGTGGCGGGCATGCGACAAGTCGTGCGGTTGCTCCAGCACAACGTTCAACAAACGGAGCGAGTAGGCGGCGGACTTCACGCGTACCCACGGAGGCAGAGAGCATGAGCAGACCCACCGCCATGACGGGTATCGTGGCCCTGGCGCTGGTTACCCATCCGTTCGCCCAGACATCCGCCGCGAAATCGGCCGCTAAGGTCGGCGAACCGGGCTTCTCCAACGCTGGCGGGCGGAGCATTCCCGAGACGATTTCGGAGGAAGCAATCGCTGCCCTTCCCACGCACTCGCGGATGTCATTTCTGGACCCTGTCAATCTCGCTCCACGGGTGACGGCGAACGTCGATTTGACCACCCAGCGCGGCAACCGCGCACCCGAAGTCGTAACCAGCTGGCAGCAAATCGGACCCCGGGAATTGTTTACGTTGGACTCGAGCGTACTCCCGGGACGTGGCGCGCCCGGCACCTTGTTCTTCCGCTCGAACACCAAGATCGGCGCGAGCGCGACCTACTGCGCCCCCATCCAAGCAGGCTGTGACGCGAATTCTTCCCGTAGCGACCTCGCAAGGTCCGTTGCTCGGTGGCGGGCTGCTGCGCGATCGGGTGGGCTTCTCCACCTGGGATGTCGATGGGGTTCTACAGGGTGATGGTGCCGACTCGACGCTCTTCATCTACAACGGCGGCGAGACTCACCTGGACTACAAACTGTTCCTCGAGGACGGGCTCGGAAGGTTCGCGGGCTTCGTGGAGGGAACGGTCGCACCCGAGCGTGTGCTCGGTCGCTCGATAGCTGACATCGATCCGTGGGGGGAGCCGTCCATCGACAACAACCGCCTGCAACTGGTTGTGCCGGACGGCGGTGGGCTCTCGGCGTTCGTCCAGACCATCTACGCAGGCTCAAACGACGTCGCATACCGCATCTTCGTCCCGAAGGTCGAGCTCAACACGCGAATCCACGTCCCCATGGTCCTTCAAGGTAAGAACGCGGAAACCACCTTCACCCTGCGCAACGACGGCCCGACGGCCACGCAGGTGAAAGCGCGGCTCAGGCCAGTCGCAGGCGCCCCGATCAACGCGTCCTTCGGTCTCGAGCCCTTCGAAGTACGGTCGGGCGAGGTCAACGAATTCTGGCCCGTGGACAACGAGACCGTATTTCGCGGGTCGGCCTCGTTCTTGTCACCCCGGCACATCGTTCTCGGCATCAACCTGCACGCCGCCTTCGCTGACCGCCCGCCCCCCAGGGGCTCTGCGAACGTCAGCCGCGATCCGTTCCACGCTCCTTTACCCCCGTTCGTGGCCGGCGACGGTGCGGCGAAGCGTGCCATCGTGCTCGGTGCCCGTCCGTCGGAGACCTCGCAGTGGACCTTCGCCGCCTACAACACCGGCAGCAAGCAGATGCGCATCCGGGTGATTATCCGGCGCGCCGATGGCACGGCGATCTTCGTGCGCACACGCACGGTGGGCGCCACGCGTCTCAAGCTCATTCCGTTCACTGCCGCCACTGTGGGACCCGGTATCTGGGCCGATGTGCGCGTCGGCCAGGTGGTGCGCTAGCGGGCCTTGCTAGTTCCTCGACCTCGGCGCGTTCCTCTCGTCGCCGGTGGTGCAAGAGGGAGCGCTTTATATCGGCAGCGCCGATGGGCATCTGTACGCCCTTGGCCATCGCTGAAGGCCCGGGCTCGCTTCTGCGCAGATAGCCGACGTTGCCGTTGCCCACGTCGGCGTCAGAGCAGACTGCCAACGCTCTGAACATTCGCGGCGCCTGCGCTACCCCTTGAAGCTGCTTGGCGACCGGTCTAGTGTGACAACCAAGCCGGGTTTAAATTGCCGAGCGCACAGCGCGCCCCGGTAGTCTCGTCAGCAGCCCCGTCACGGCACCTCGGGTTCGAGCCACTCGGCGATGGGGAGTCAGACAAACGAGATGAGGGATCCGGTTGCGGCCCGATCGTACGTGCCAGCGCAGCCATCCCCTCCGCCGATCGCCGAAGTCCTGACGTTCGGCCCGTACCGGTTCGACCGGCCGTCGGGCATCCTGACCCGAGACGGTGATGAACTCTATCTTCCGCCGCGGGCGCTAGCCGTGCTGGAGCTTTTCCTCGACCGTGCCGGCCAGATTGTTTCCAAGGACGAGCTGGTGTCCTCGGTCTGGCACGATAGCTACGTCACCGATCAGTCGCCGAGCGAGGCTGTAGGCGTCATTCGGGAGGTGCTGGCGGACGACTGCCACACGCCGACCTACATCCAGACCGTTTACCGGCGCGGCTACCGGTTCATCGCGACGGTGAACCGCGTGCAAACCGACGCCGAAGCAAACCCTGGCCCGCGATGGCTGCCGGACGTCCTGCTTTCTCCGGTTGGCACTCTCGAGGCATCACCGACGGCGCACTTACGCTGGGGATCGATTGGCTTGATCGCCGGTATCCTGGTCGCCAGCGCGGCGTATTTCGCCTGGCCGCGGCCCGCATCCGATCCGCCTTCGCCCTTGAACATACCGATCGCGCTGAGTGTGCCCATTACTCCGGGCACTCCGCCAAGCCTGGCGATATCGCCAGATGGTGCTCGCATCGTCTATCGCGGCTCTCCCGGAGGCGAAAACGAGCTTTACCAGCTCGGCCTCGAGGGCTTCGAGGGCGGGCCGATTCCCGGGACCGCGGGCGGATACGGGCCCTTTTTCTCTCCGAACGGGGAGTCGGTGGGTTTCTTCACCGAGCATCAGCTGAAGAGGGTGGACCTGCGCGGCGGACCCACCGCGGTGGTGGCCGAGACCGAGGAGGGCCCTGTTTACGGCGCTGCCTGGGGGCCGGATGGCACGATCGTCTTTTCCAAGGGAGTCGAGTCAGGGCTGTGGCGCGTTTCCTCTGGTGGTGGTGTCCCCGAGGCGTTGACCACCCCGGACGAAGCGGCGGGAGAATACAACCATGAGTGGCCGGTCTTCCTGCCCGGGGGTGATCTGCTGGCCTTCAACGTCGTGCGGGTCGGCATGTCCGCGGTTGAGCCTCCGGCGATCGTCGTGCTGGCACTTCGGGGGTTGGAGCGGCGCGTCCTGCTCGAGTCGGGGGGGTGGCAACCTCGTCATCTGATCGAGGGTCACTTGGTCTTCGCGCGCGCGGGCTCATTGTTCTCGTTGCCCTACAACCAAAAAACCTTGGAAATCACGGGGCCGGCGGTGCCGATCGTCGAGAAGCTGATGACCTTTCAGACAGGTGCGGCGCAGTTCGATGTTTCGGCGAGCGGATCCCTGATCTACGTGCCCGGGGAGCTCGCCCTCGGCACGCTGGTCTGGTCCGACCGGCAGGGGAAGTCGTGGCCGTTGACATTGCCTCCGAGCGACTACGGGCACCACAGGCTTTCGCCCAACGGTCAGTCGGTCATCATGGCCTCGGATGGAGACATCTGGCGCTACGATCTGGCGCGTGGCGCGCTCGGGCGCCTGACGTCGGCGCTCAGCCCCGATATGAGTCCGCTGTGGAGCCCAGATGGCAATGCGGTTGTCTTCAGCTCCAACCGCAGTGGACCCATGGATCTCTATTCGGTGCCGGCCGACGGTAGCGCCCCTGGCGAGCTCGTGTACACGTCCGACCACCCGAAGTTTGCGGATTCCTGGAGCCCCGACGGTAGATGGCTCGTCTACACCGAGCTTCACCCCGAGACCGGTCAGGACCTCTGGATCCTTCCAGCCGACGGCGAGGGTGAGCCGCGCCCGTTCCTTCGCACGCGCTTCCACGAGACCCAGGCGGCCTTTTCGCCCGACGGGCGTTGGCTCGCCTACAACACCGACGAGTCGGGTCGATTCGAGATCTACGTGCGCCCCTTCCCTGGACCCGGCGGGAAGTTTCGGATCTCGACGGAGGGAGGCCGGTTTCCGGAGTGGTCCGCTTCCGGCGACGAGCTCTTCTTCAACACGGGCTACCGAATCTACTCGGTCCCGGTGCACACGGCCTCGGAGTTTGCCGCCGGGACTGCCGAACTCTTGTTCGAGATTCACAACCACAACGGCTTCTACGACATCTCGCCCAACGCCGAGACGTTTCTCCTGGGGCGCACCCAGCAATCGCAGCACCCCGACCGGCTCCGCCTGATCGTCGATGCTCGGAGCCTGCTCCCGGCGATTCGCTGAACCCGGGCGGCCTCGACGGCAGAAGCTCTGGTCGCTGTTGAGCCGCGCCCAAAAGGCTGCGTGCCTGTTCGAAACTTCTTAGAACAAGGTTCCACGTTCCTTCGAAGATTGTTAGAGATGTCTCACCTGTCGAGTCCACGATGGAAGCTGGAGTTTCCATCGTGGACTCGACAGGTGGCCCCCTGGTCCTTTACCGTGTGTGATAAAGGAGACTCGGGAAATGAAGATCGGCAAGCCTTCCTCGCTGCACCAGTCGTTCGACGGCTTCCTCCGGACCGGAATCGTACTGCTGCTCGCCCTGTTGGCCGCGTTCGCCTGGACATCGGAGGCGGCGGCCCAGACAGTGATCACCGCCAGTATTTCCGGGTATGTCACCGATGAGGACGCGGCGGCTCTGCCGGGGGTCACCGTGGTCGTCACGGACGTCGGTCGCGGCGTCACGTCGGTCCGCGTTAGTGACACCAGAGGCTACTTCATCTTCCCGACGCTCCCGCCAGGCACGTACAACATGCGGCTGACCTTGCAGGGCTTCCAGGAGCTCGTCTTCGAGACGATCAACGCGGGCCCGAACGCCAAGTCGCGCTTCGACGTCGTGATGCCAGCGTCGGCCGCAGTCGCGGAGACCATTACCGTGATCGCAGAGGCGCCAGCTATCGAGCGTAGCGAGCCGGCCATCAAGAAGACCATCACGCACGAGGAGTTGGCCAGCCTGCCGATCCGGGGCCGCGACTTCCAGAGCGTTGTCGACACGCTGCCCGGCGTCACCAAGACCGGGTCCAACTTCAACATCAACGGCTCCCGAGACAACCAGAACATCTTTCTCATCGATGGTGCTCGCAACAACGACCTGGGCGACACCTCTGGCCGTTTCCGTACGAGCGTCTACTTCATCGTCAACCAACAGAACCCGGACGACCCGAGCATCGGCCTCGACACCGGTTTCCACCTGCAACCGCTCAATCAGGACGCCATCCAGGAGATTCAGGTCGTCAGCGCTGCCTACTCGGCGGAGTTCGGGCAGGGGTCTGGCGGCGTGATCAACCTCATCACGCGATCGGGTACCGATCGCTGGACTGGCGGTTTCGGCTTCAACTTCCAGGACGAGTCGTTGAACAGCGACGACTCCTTCGACGACGTCAGACGCACCCAGGAGTCGGTCTATCTGGGAGGGCCGGTGTCCCCGGGCAAGGCTTGGTTCTTCACCAGCTACGAGCGCGACGACAATCGCACCAGCTTCGACCTGCGGCGCATCTCTTATCCCGGTGAGCCGACCGGTGGCAAGATCCGCTCGTTCGCGCTCGACACCGGGTTGCCGCAGAGCGACACGTCGAATAACCGTTTCACCGGCAAGTTGACCGTGCAGCCCGCGAACAGAAACCGGCTCAATCTCACCTTCAACTACAGCAGCGACACCTCCGTCTACAACCAGGCCATCAACCGTGTGTCGGCGGACCAGATCGAGAAGCGCGCCGGCGACAACACGACCTTCAGTGTGCAGGTCAACGACTTCCACACCTTCGACAACAACAACTACCTGTACAGCCTGGTGAAATTCAGCAGCGTCGACCGCCAGTCGAGCTCCAACCTGGGGCCAAACGGCGAGCAGCCGATTATCTGGTCGGCCGGCCCGGATGGGTCGCTCATCTTCACCGACTACTACGTCATCGGCCAGATCGGTGAGGTCATCGACGCGCAGCTCAAGGCCTTCGAGTGGAAGGAGTCCTACAGTGGTTTCTTCGGCGACCACTCGATGAAATTCGGTTTCGACTGGGAGCGCTTCAACGAGAACCTGTTAGTTCCGGCGCGCGATCTCTTCGTCTCCGACAACCGGACGCCCGACGGCACCGTGATTCCCGTCGAAACGCTGCCGGCGCCGCCGGAGGTGCTGACGGCCTTCTTCGCCACTGGATTCCCAGTGGACCAGCAGCTCGACGCCACGCTGAATACCTATTCGGGCTTCGTCCAGGACGACTGGAATGTCAACCCGCGGTGGACGGTCAACCTGGGGCTGCGCTACGACTACGACGACTTTCTGGAGAACCACCAGATCTCGCCACGCATCCATTCGATCTACGCGCTGACTGAGGATGGGCGCTTCGTCCTGCGGGCCGGCGCCGGTGTCTTCCGCGACCGCTCGTCGCTTCTCGCCACCGAGGAAGCGTCGCTTGTTCGCTCCAGGGGCCTGAACTTCGACCGCGAGACGGGCGAGGTCGTTTCCGGCTCCAACACGGTGCCCTCACAGAATGTATTCCTCCAGGATGGCCTCAGCTCTCCGATCACCTACCAGGGGAACATTGGCCTCGAGTACGAGATCGACCGCGGCTACGTGGCCGGCGCCAACATCATCTACAAGGACTTCAAGGACCTGATCTGGACAACCATCATCAATCGCGCCCCTCTGACGGGACCCGCGCCCGACCCGACAATCCCCGCGAACTCAAAGTTGATCGGCAACTTCGGGGTCATGCGCGACCTCATTATGGAGCTGACCTTCCGGAAGCGGTTCAACGGTGGTTTCTTCAACGTCAACTACACCTACGAGGACACCGAGGGGAACTCGTCGCGAGAGCTGGCTGGTCGCGCCGAGTCGGTGATCGACAGCTTCGCAGAGGCTGGCGACATCACGACTCGCCGCCACTCGGCCGACTACGAGGTGCACCACGCCTTCAAAGTCTCGGGCGCGGTGACCCTGCCCTACGGGATCCAGTTCGGCTCGATCCTGAAGGCTCGCACCGGGCGACCCTGGACTCCGGAAACGAGGATCGCTTTACCGAGGGCACACTTCATCGCTCCCGAAGGGATCAACGCGCGGCGCCTTCCGCGCGAGTTCCAGTGGGACCTGCGGGGAGCGAAGAGCTTCAGCAGCGGCAACACGATGGTCGAGGTCTACCTCGACGTCTTCAACCTCACCAACTACGAGAACGTCCGCAGCGTCCAGAACATCATCACGTCGGGCGGCTTCGGCGACCCGACCTCCTTTCTGTTGCCACGGACGCTCCAGCTGGGTGCGAGGGTTCAGTTCTGAGGCAAGCGCTCTAGCAACCGGTGGTAGTCGGCCATCGCCTGTTCCTCCAGTTGGGTCAGGCCCAGGCGGCTGTAGGCGGTGGCAAGGTTGAGGTGGTGGGCCAGGTTGTCCGGGTCGAGCGTGGCGGCCGTGCGGTAGGCGTCGGCCGCCGCGGCGGGCTCGTTCAACGCCGTCAGCACGTTGCCGAGCACGGCATAGTTGTTGATCGACAGTGGCTTCAACAACAGGCAGCGCTCCAGCGCCTCTCGTGCCTCCTGCTGTCGCCCGGCCTGGTGCAACAGGAGTCCGAGGAGCTGCAGTGCCTTCCCAGTGCCTGGGGTCCACCTCAAGCGCCCGCCCGAGGGCTCCCAAGGCCCCCGTCCGGTCACCGCTGGCGGAGCGGAACTTTGCGGCCACGGTAAGCAGATCGGGGTCGTCCGGATACGTCGCAATGAGCTCCTCGAGTCGCAGAGCGGCCCGCCCGAGATCACCGCTTTCGAGCGCCGCAGTCACCGCGTCCTTTTCCGTCGTCAGGCGCTTCTCAGCGCCGGCCGCCTCGTTGGAGCGCTGCTGCATCTGCGTGAAGCGGGCCAGAGAAGCGTTACCGGCCTCCCGGTTGCCCGCCCGGACATAGGCTTGTCCTAGCCGATAGTGGGCGTCGAGACGGTCTGGGTTGAGATCGATGCTGCGCTCGAGCTCATCGACAGCCTCCTGTAGCTCGCCCCGGTCGGCCAGGATGCGGCCGACGTAGTAATGGGCGTCGGCGTTATCGGGAAAGGCAATGAGCGCACGTCTGAGGTGCTCGAGGGCGCGCTCGTGATCGGCCGGCCTTTTTGCCAGGACCACTCCGAGGCCGAAGTGCGCGGCGGCGAAGTCCGGATTGAGGCGCAGCGCCCGCTCGAAGCTCTCGATGGCTGCCGTGTGGTCCTGATTCAGATAGTGGGCGATGCCCAGAACGTTGAGGCTCTCGAGGTCGTCGGGTCGCAGCTGCAGATACCGCGATAGATGCCCGATGACCCGGGCATGGCGCTGCAACTTCACCTCAACGCCTGCGGCCTGGCGATAGGCGGCAGGTAGCTCTGGGTCCAGAGCGATCGCTCGTTCGTAGAGACTGGCGGCGGTCGCCAGGTCACCGACCTCCTCCTGCACCCTGGCGAGCGCCATCAGGGGCTCCGGATCGCTCGGGTCGAGATTCCCACTTTGTGTGTAGCTGCGGACCGCTCCGACCAGATCGTCGGCAGCGCGATAGGCGTGGCCGAGTAGCAGCGCTACGGCTGCCGACTCCGGGCGCTCCCGAGCCAACAGGTCGAGCCGCGCGATCGCCTCCCCGATGCGGCCCTCGGTGATGGCTTCTCTGGCCGCCAGGAACGCATCGTCGTCCTGCAGGCCGATGATTGCCCCAGCGGCACTGCCGTTGCCAGCAGGACGAGCGCGGCACTCACGGCTGATCACGTCGGCGGCCGGGCCCGGATAGTGCTCCTCGCAACTCACCTCGGCGCCGAGAGCAATTGTCGGGGCGCAGAGCAGGCTGGCCACGAGAAGCGGGAACCGGCCTGCGGGCGGCAAACGGACGGCGGTCGCACGGCTGCGGCTGAGAGTCGCTCTCTCGGGCCGGGACGAGGCCGCCACCGACTGCTCGGCGGTGCTGCAGGGATCACTCCAGACCTGCCGACAAAGTGGCAATGCTTTCCTCGCCCCTGGCCCGGAGGGCCATCTGATCGTGGTGACGGCCGCCATCGAAGCGCGGCTGGTCAGCCCACAGCGAGAGTATATCGAAGCGTACTCCGAGCCCTCCAACGTGTCACCCCACAACCGTTCCGGTGCGGTTCGCTGGCGCTGGGCTACTGTGGCAGCAACGAGCGCATCAGGTGAGCGCGCAAGTTGCCGCCGAGCAGCGATTCGATCCGGTCGGGGTTGAGGCCGAGGTCGAGCAGTCTGGCGGTCAGAGCCGAGAGTGGCCGGTCGAACGAAATGTCGACCAGCAGCGCCGTGGTCCCCTCATCGATCGCCCCGAGCGTCTCCGCCAGCTCGCTCTCGGAGTGGTCGTTCACCGTCACGATCTCGATGCCCTCGGCTAGCAGGCCGCTGCGAGTCGATTCGAATCGAGCCACGCCAGGAAAGCTCGTGGGCCCTGCCGCGTCGATCAGCATCGCGACGCCGGCGGCTGCCAGATCGGCGCCGCTGGTTCCCCGAGGCGGCACGCCACGCAGGGCCAGGACGACGCGCAACGGCGCGCCAGCCTCCGTGTCTGACAATGCGTTGCGGCCGGTAACGACGGTCGCCGACGACGGCAGCGAATTTCGCACCAGCCCCGCCTCCTCCAGCGAACCGACCTCGACGATCAGCAGGTCGAAGTCCCGCTCCGACAGCTGCTGCCAGTCCGGATCGTCCGCCGCCCTGGCCCAACCGGCGACAAAGGCGTGGCGTGACAGGTAGCGGGGGAGGCGCCCCGGCCGCACGAAGGTACCCTCCGGCGCGTCGGCCGCGGCAAACGCAGCCTGCTGAACAAAACGGCCAACGACGTCGAGCATCTCTAGCGAGATGGTCTCCGCGTCGTCCTGGGGGCTGTGAACGTAAGGTTGGGGCGCGTCGGCGTGCGCGAACAGCGAGGGTATCCCGCGAATCTGGAAGTACCAGCCATCACTGCCACCGAGCCCGCGCGGCGTGAAGCGCTCCATGACGCTTCGGTCGACGGCTGCCGCCAGGAAGTCGAACTCTTCAGGGAAGTTGCGGGCACCGAACAAGCGGAACCTGCCGCTGCCGGCGCCGACGTTGTCGAGCGTGAAGACGGCGACGATTTCCTCCAGCGGCCAATGTTCCGTGGCGAGGAAGTGCTGCGAGCCGTGTGCGCCCTGCTCCTCGGCGCCCCAACCGGCAAAGAGAACGGAGCGCGCCGGACGCTTGCCGGACGCCATGGCCCGGGCTAGCTCGAGCACGACGGAGGCACCCGAGGCGTTGTCCTCGGCGCCGTTGTAGATGGTCCCGTCCGGATCCTGGCCGCCGCCGTCGTAGTGCGCCCCAACGATGACGACCTCGGACGATCTCTCGACCGACGATCCACGCAGCAGCCCGAGGACGGTGGCGCCTCGCCGTTGCAGGTCGAGCTCGACGTGGCATTCCCACTGCAGCGCTTCGCCCGTCGGTCGTGAGGCTGGTCGGCGCTCCCGCAGGATTCGATTTTTCAAGGCAGCCGCCTGGCCGTCGAGCAGTTCGTCGGCTACTGCCGGGTTGAGCCTACCCACGAAGAAGCCGTCGCGGTGGTTCTCGGGACGAAACGACCAGATCCGGGTTCGGGGAAAGGCGGACGCGCGTTCTGGGTCGGGAAAGAACAGGATGCCCGCGGCTCCGGAGGCGTGCGCTTGCCGGGCCTTGGAGATGGAGCTGGCGAGCCCCCGGTCGAGACTCCACTCCGTCGGCATGCCCTCCATCGCCAGCAGGACCTTGCCGCGGGGATCGACGTCCCGCAGGTCGTCGTAGCCGGCCGCTGACAGCCCGTACCCTACGTAGAGAATGTCGGCCGTCCCGGACGACTGCCCCGAGCCGGTGAGGAAGTAGAAGTCGTCGGAGTACGTCAGCTCTCTCGCCGAGCCCTGCGTGGTGATGCTCATCCGATTCGGGTGGACGAGCTGGTAGAAGGGGAAGGTGAAGCTCTGCAAGAAGTCGCCGTTGTCCCCGGCCGGCTCCAGCCCGGCTTCGCGAAAAGTCGCGGCCATCAGATCGGCTGCCCGGTCTCCGGCGGCGGTTCCGGTGCGGCGACCCTGCAACTCGTCGTCGGCTAGCCTCTGCACCCACGAGAGTGCGCGCTGCGCATCGAAATCCTCTCCTGGTTCCAGAGCCACCACGGGCGACAGGGTAACGAGCGCGGCCACGACGGCGGTCAGGAACCTCATCGTGCCTTTCCCCTCGATTCGAATTTCCACGTCTCTAGCGTCTTTCACCCGGCCGAGAGAGTCCCTAACCATCTTCGAAAGAATCTCAAAGATTGGTCGAAGAACTCTCGAAGGATGCCGCGGCCACTGCCGTTCGCCAGTGCGAGGCGATACGTTGTCGGCGTCGGCGCGCCCGCGTGCGGACCTGCTTTTTTTCGGCTCCGGACGCGGCAAGCCGGCTGGAGGCTGCCCGTGTGGAAACAGAAATTGCTGTGCGCTCTCGGGCTCCTGTCGGCGTTGCAGACCACGGCGGGGCCAGTCTCTGGCAGCTCGGCGCGGGAGCCGCCTCGGCTGCGTGAGCTGCCGCCGCTGAGCGTGCCGCAAAACAGCTCGGCGCGGCGGATTCTCGACCTCTGGCGGTTCCTCGAGGATGCCGACACTCCGGCAGAGCAGATCCTCCTCAGCCTCAACACCCCGCCGCGTCTGCGTGATCAGGGCCACGCTGGCGTGACCCTCTCGGATAACCGCTACGTCGACGTCTCCCCAACCGAGAACTGGACGGGCCGCGAGAGGGTCGTCGTGGAGGCCAACGACGGCGTCTCCGTGAGCTACGCGACGCTGACCGTTACCGTGATCTCGAGCCAGGCTGGAAACTTGATCGAGGCAGAGGACGATGGCCTCGTGGACCGCCGCGGCGCCTGGGTCCAGCTCTACCACGAGGGTCAGGACTACCTGTACTCCGATCGACCCGGTGATTCGCTGAGTGTCGAGTTCGAGGGCTCGGCGGTGGCGGTGAGCCTTTGGCACGGCGACTTGGTGGCCATGCAGCGCTACTACGAGGGCAACTACGACAACGACCGCTACGGTTTCCTGGCCGACTGGAAGACCTACCGGCAGGGAGCGGTGAGTGTTCGTATCGACGGGAGCGAGCGCCTCACGGTCGACCTTGCTGCCGAGGAGTCGCCCGGCTGGACGGAGCGCTTGGTCGTCGAGGGACTGGAGCCGACCCGACACTCGCTGGAGCTGATCGTCGAGAGCGGCTACGTCAGCGTCGACCGGATCCGAGTCAGCGATTCCCCACTGCTGCCGCTGACTGCCTCGGTTACCGACGAGTACGGGACGCCGCTCGCCGACGTGACGCTGACCTTCTCGCGCCCGCGTCGTCCGGACATCCTGCTGCGCACCAACCGACACGGCAGTGTTCCGCGGACGTACGCTCTGCAGCCCGGTACCTACGACCTGGCCGTTGCGGCCGACTCCAACCCCGGCTATTACCGGCCGCCGGACCCCGAGGAGAACCTGCTCCCGGAGCGCGTCGAGGGGCTGGTGATCGGCCCCGGCGAGACCCACCTGCGGCCGGTGCTGCGCTATGCCCACCCGGACGACCGTAGCCTCGGAATGCTCCGGCGACCTCTGGGAACCGTCCCGGTGATCGTCCGCGCCGGTCTGACGTTCGACATCCAGTGCTTGATCGATGGCCCTCCTGCAACGATCGAGGCCTCGCTCGGCAACTCCTTGCATGAGCGCGATCTCGTCGTCGAAAGCGTCGAAGCCGTCGTTATGGTGGCGGGCAACGGCCAGAGGCAATCCGGTCTCCGTGTGCTCGCGCGCGTCCCCGAGACAACACCCGAGGGGCTGTACGATCTGGCAATCCGGCTCGACGGACGCCGTGATGAGGCGCCACGGGCGGTGAAGGTGGTGCGGGAAATCGGCCGACCCTACCGCTTCGCTCACCTCAGCGACACTCACATCCGCAGCCCACGCGGCAACAGCGAGCATGCGGAGCGTTTGCGCCAGATTGCGTCGGAGATCAACGCCCTGCAGCCGGCGTTCGCGGTGATCACAGGAGACCTCACCGACAGCGGCTCACGGCCAGAGTACCTTCGGCTGTTGCGCGCCCTGGGAGATTTCGAGGTGCCGACCTATCTGATCCCCGGTAACCACGATCACTACTCGTGGTGGACGCGCTACCTCTATCAGGGAGGTGACGAGTACGACCGTTACATCGGCCCGCGCTTCTACGACTTCAACTATGCCGACGACACCTACGTGATGGTCGACCCGGCCGACTACGAGAAGGTGTACGAGCGAGAGGTCCCGGGCTTCCGCGCCGCGCAGTGGCCCGGGCTCGTCGATCAGTTGCAGCATACGAAGCGCCCGCCGGGCGGTTTGCTCGCGGTCCTCTCACACTACGACTACACGAGTGTGCTTCCCCGGCGATTCGCGGTAGCGCATCAGCTCGAGGACCTGTTGACGGCGTCCGGTGTCGACCTCTACCTGCATGGTCACCGGCACAGCTCCGCGGAAGGCACGCTGGCTGGCGGGACGACACGCGTGCTCGCGACCGGCTCGACGATCAACGGCGAGTACCGGTTGGTGGAGGTGAATGCCGATGGGGAGGTAGCCAGCCGGCGGATGGAGGCCGGGCAACTCGAGGTGACCTACGACGGCGCCAACGATGGATCCGCGCAAGGCATGACCGCCATAGTCGTCAACTCCCGCGAGATCGGCTCCGAGTCGGTGCTGTTGCGGTTCCGGTTGCGCTGGCGCGAGCGTGGCTACCGGGTCGAAGGTGGCGAAGTGCGGGCCACCCTGTCGTCGGACGACGGCAGCCAGGTGTTGCTAACCGTCAGCGTCGAGGTGCCCGCCACGACGACGCGCCGCGTCGAAGTGATCCCCGAATGAAGTGCCGTGGCACGCGCGCGGACAACGACAAGCAGCGGAGGTCGTTCATGCGAAGCGATGGGGTCTTGCTCAGCCTGTCAACGTCGATTCCGTATGCGGCACTTGCGCGGCTGATCGCGGTGGCCGCGTTGCTGTGCACCGCGATGGCCGCGCCGCCAGAGGAGTCGGTCGGCCAGGTTTTGCACGCCGCGCCGCAGGACGCAGGACCGGCGCTGGAGGCGGTCGGCAGCAGGCGCTTGACGATCGAGGATTCGCTTGCGCTCGAGGTACCGAGGTTTGCCGCCGCCCGCGGCGTCTCGGCCGACGGGGAGATGCTGGCCTACACGCTCAGAGACGGCTACCAGCCACGAGCCAAGACGCCGACGCTCTACTACTACGTGCCGCGCGGTGAGTACGTCTTCGTCCGACCGATCGACAGCGACGAGGCCCTGCCGATCACCCAGGGCGACGAGTTCTCGTGGACGCCCACCTGGGCGCCCGATGGTAGCAAGCTGGCTTTCTACGCCTGGCATGACGGTGCCATCTGTCTAGGGGTCTGGTATCGCGCCAGCGGCAGGACCGACTTCTTCCGCCTCGCGGACATCAGCGGGCGCCGGGCGCTCGACTGGACCCCCGACGGCCGACGCGTCCTCTACTTCCCGACCTCTTTCGAGGGCGTGGGGCCGATCTGGCCCTACGAGGACGACGAGCGGGTGATCGTGCGGACCACCTGGGAGCCGGACTCCTACGAGGAGCGCTTCATCGAGTACAGCAGAAGCCAGCTCTGGGGCCTCGACATCGCCAGCGGACAGACCGTACCGATCATCGGCGAGGACACCAACTTCTACAGTTACTCGGTGTCACCGGACGGTCGTTGGGTGGCGGCATCGAAGCTTACCCGCTGGCCGGTGCTGACCCATTTGGTACCGAGCTACGTGACGCTCGAGATCCATTCCGTAGACGGTGGTGATGTCCGAAGGGTGCTTGCGGACGTGATCATGACCACGCCGTATTCGTGGTCCCCCGACGGCGCATCGCTGGCCTATGTCGAGGAGGAACGGCTGTGGCTCTACGACCCGGTGACCGACCGCTCAACGCCGCTCGGCCCGGAATCCCTGCACGTCAGCGGCAGCCCGTTGTGGCGCCCAAACAGCAACACGATCCTCTGCCCTGTGGAGGAGGGGTACGTCCTGCTCGACGCCGCCACCGGCGATTCGAAACCGCTCGTCTTGGATCTGCCCCAGCGGCCGGCCCAGGTCATTTGGGGCGATGAAGGGCGTGTCCTTCTGGTCAAGGTCGTGGACGACCGCTCCGGACAGCAGGGGATTTACCGCATCGAGCCAGATACCGGCGCGACCGGGCAGCTGTTCCTCGGAGACCGGATGATCCAGCAGATTCGCCTGATCGGGCAGCGGCTCTTCTTCACTCTGCAGGGCGCGGCAACGCCGGAGAACATCTGGGTGGCTGACGACTCTGCTGGTGAGCGGCGCCAGCTCACCCGTTTCAACGAGCGATTCGCCGACCGGTCGATGGGAGTGACCGAGTTGATTCACTGGACGAGCCGGGCGGGTGTTCCGCTAAAAGGAGTGCTGCTGTACCCGGCCGGTTACCAGCCCGGGCGCTCCTATCCGGTGATCTTCTGGGTCTACGAGAGCTTCAGCCACAACCTGCATCAGTTCCAGTACCACATCTACAACCGGCAGGTGTATGCCAACCACGGCTACGCCGTGTTCCTTCCCGACGTCGCGTTTACCATGGGCGAAACGGCGCGTTCCTTCGAGGAATCGGTGGTGCCGGCGATGGACCGGCTCTTGGAGCTGGGCGTTGCCAACGGCAACTTTGGCGTCACCGGCCGCAGCTTCGGTGGTTTTGCCACCAATATCATCGTCACCCGGACGAGCCGCTTCCGCGCCGCCATCTCCCTGGCCGGGATCACGAACTGGGTCAGCAAATACCGCATGCAGGGGGTCTTTTGGCGGCGCGGTGACCGCATCGGGCAGGGAAGGCTGGGCGGCCAGCTGTGGGACGTTCCGGAGGCGTTCATCAAGAACTCGCCGATCTTCCATCTCGACAAGGTGGAGACGCCGATCATGATCATGCAGGGTACCGATGACCGGAATGTGCACCTCTCGCAGGCGGAGCAGATGTACTACGCCCTGCGCGATCTCGAGAAGCCGGCGAGCCTGATCGTCTACCCGGGCGAGACGCACCTCGGCGGCGACTCCGAGCCCTGGGTGCTGATCGACATCTGGCAGCGGATGCTTGCCTGGTTCGACGGGTACCTCAAATAGCCAGCCCGCCACACTTCCACCACGGCCTGCTAGTGGTGAGCGGCCGAGGGAGCGCCGCCGGTGCGCACGTGGCCGCGGACCTCGAACCCGAAGATCCCGTCCAGTCCCGTTTCACGATCCACACGAACGACCACGGTTCTGGCTCCCGTGATGTCGCCGGGAAGGAGCCGCCGTGTGCTTCCCATCAGATCGGAGAAATCCCAGGTGGCGCCGACACCGCTGCCACCGGCATCGACGTCGATGAGCTCGACGGTCGGTCCGGCTGGAGACTCCCCAATGGTGGACACGAGGACGGAGAGTGGCGCATGAATCACCTGGTCGGAGACGTTGCGCAGCTGCAGGCCGAAGGTCGCCGTACCGGCGCCCTCGTTGAACGAGGCGGGAGAGGCGATCAGCGCCACCATCCCGGTCAGGTCGGTCGCAGCGGTCTTCGACGGTGCTGCTTCCGGGTCCCCCGAGACGACCTCCACCCGCGTCGTGAATAGCTGCTGTCCCCGGCCTCGCCGGTCGGCCCAAAGGGCGTGGAACGCGCCGTCGGCCCCGGCCGCGAGGCCGCTGTAGTGGCCGGGCCAGGCGTTGCGGGCGGTGTCGAAGCCAATGCGGATGCGTGGCGCCAGCGATCCATACGCCTGCTCCAGCGCCGCGTCGATCGCGGCCTCGCGCTGCAGCGCCGATCGCTCGGGACCTTGCGGTAGGGCCGCGATGTGGGCCTCGTCGGGGCGGCTCTCGTCGATGTGCTCGGCAACGTTCGACACGTGCACGGTCGGTGCCAGATTGGGCTCAGGGCAGGACGGAGCAGTCGACAGCGCAACGTTGGGAAGGAAGCTGCGGCCGCCGTCGTCGGAGGCGGTGAAGTACTGGTGCCAGCAGCGCCGACTCGGATCGTCGCGACGGTCGTACCAGGCGATACCCACCAGTCCGTCGGGGTTCACCGCGACCACCGGCGTCATCCGCAAGTCGGGCGGGCCGTCTTCGAGCCCGTTGTCGTTGACCCTCACCGGCTCGGCCCAGGTGCGGCCGCCGTCGGCGGACCAGCGTAGCCAGATGCTCGATCGACCGGTGCGGACGTCATCCCAGACGACGTAGATTCGATCGTGAAACGGGCTCGACGGTGAGCTGTCAACGGCGACCACAGGCAGCGCGAAGGCGAAGATGAAGTCCCGTAGCAGATGGCGCCATGCCGAGGTGCCGATGTCGATGACCTCTTCCGGCGGCCCGAAGGTGGTACCGCCGTCGGTCGAGCGGATGACGAAGAACGGCTTGCGATCGTTGCGTTCGCTGGCCATCGGTCCGAAGAATTGGTAGTAGGTCACCAGCAAGGTGCCGTCCGACAGCACCACCGGCTCCGTGGTCACCAGCTTGCCGCCCGTCCCACGGGTCACCAGCACCGGGTCGCTGAAGGTCCTGCCGCCGTCATCCGAGTAGTGCAGAAACACGTGAAAGCGGCCACGCAGCAGCGTGTCGCGACCTTCGTTCCAGGCGACGTAGAGCCTGCCGTGATGCGGCCCGCCGCTCTCGTCCACCGCCATCCTCGGGTGGTCGGGCGCCAGCGGGCAGGCGAGGTCGGTCGGTTCCGACCAGGTGACCCCTTCGTCGTCGCTGGACCAGACTCGAATGGTGCGGTCAGGCAGCCGCCGCGGTGGTGCCGCGGGCCGGCCTTCGCTGGGCCCACGCTGCAGCATGAGCGCGTGCAGAACATAGACACGTCCGTCGCGCGTCGCCAGAACCATGGGGTCGAAGCACCCGGTCTCTTGTCCCGGGAGCCGCGTCTCGCGCCACGTCCGTCCGCCGTTGCGCGACAGCATGGTGGCGCACTCCAGCGGAGCCCCGGTCGGACCGATTTGCGAGACGCCGATGACGAAGTCCGGGTTGCGCGGGCTGGTCGCGATCCATGCCTCGTTCCGGTTACCACCGGCGGCGTTGGCCGAGGCGCGCAGGTTGGGCCCGACAACGAACCGCGGTTCGCCGGCCGTCTGGCGGTCCTGGTGTGCCGTCGCCGTGCCGGCCGCGTGGCTCGGGACGAGGATCAGTAGGAACGCACTGCCAGCAGCGGCAGCGACCCGGCAACCAGGATGACGATGGTGGCGCCTGCTCATCGGTGGTGAACGACGTTGACGGGCTTTCGGTGGTCGCCAATGGGCCGGCTGACCGCCTCTGCGTCGGTCGTCGGCGCGGACCCTTCGATGAGCCTTCGGACGAGCTCGTCGCGAAGAGTGACGTCGGCGATGCCGGCGATCTCGATGGTCAGGATCACCGAGCCGTCGGCGCCTACCGCTACCCCGGCAGGGTCGGACTCAGCGCTGTCAGCGGTAGCCTCGACCGGTAGCAGGAGCCGGCCCGTTGCGGTTGCGGCGACGAGATCGGGTAGGGTGCCACCAGGCAAGAATGGCGCCTCGAAGCCATCGAGAAACGAGCCCGCGGCGCCGCGCAGCGACCGGGGCCGGGCGATGTCCGACACGAAGCGGCTCCCGAGGCGGCTGAGGATACCGTCGTCCTGAAGATCGCGCGCGGCGTTCTGGCCAACGAGAACCAGGCGGCCGCCGCCAGCGAGATATCCGTCTAGAGCATTCTTCTGTGAAGGCGACAGCGTGCCGTAGGCTTCCTCGCCCTTGATCCAGACGACGACGGAATAACTGCCGAGCTCGGGCAACGGGGTCTGTAGGGTCGGCCACGCCGACAGCAAGTCGTACGGCTTTCCCTGGCGCTCCAGGCTGCGACGCCACTCGGCCTCGTACGGCCCGCCGCCGTCGTCGTCCACCAGCAGGGTGTCGCTGCCCCAGACCGGCAGCTCCAGCTCGGTGGCGCGCAGGCCGCCATGGTCCAATCTCGTGGACAGCCGCAGCCCTGCGACCGAGCCCGGTCGAGCACTGGAAGAAAGCTTGGCCCGGAAACGCAGCGTGTGGCGCCGCGCGAGGTGCGATACGACGAGCGTTGGCTCAGTCACCCGTACGTCTCCTGAAGGTGACTCGAGTGTGAAGGTCGCGCCGTCGTCGGTGGCTCCCGGGTTCTCGATGTCGATCTCGATCCAGACCGCGTCGCCCGCTCGCAGCGAGCTGGCCGGCGGGGCGCCGCCGTTCGCCAACGGGGTCGCCGTGCTCGCGTCGTCGCTGCCAGACGTTGGCCGATAGCGCACTGCGACCACTCTCGGCAGCGCCACCGAGCCGAGCATGATGGCGTCGTAGGCTTGCACGATGCCGCTGCCGGTGTAGGGATCGGTGCCCATCGCTCCGACGTCGAGGCTGCTGCGTGCCAGGCGCTCGCGAACCTCCTCGGGCATCAACTCGGGGTTGTCCTCGAGCATCAGCGCCACGACGCCGGCGACGTGCGGCGAGGTGAGCGAGCTGCCACGCTGTTCGGCCAGCACCTGGTAGCCGCGGCCGCTGAAAACAATCACCGGGAAGTAGCCCCAAGGGGCGCTGAAGGCGACCTGCGGCAGACCTTCGGGCAACGGGTAGTCGTCGAACGGCGGGTACATGCTCCATGTCACCGGCCCGCGACTGGTGAGGTCGGCAACGCTGTCGTCCTCGAATGTGCCGCCGGTGGCAATCACCGCCGGCACGCTGGCTGGCGGTCGGATCTGGCCGGGGATCGGGTAGCTGCCGCGGAAGTTGCCGGCGCCGGCGACCATCACGACGCCCGCGGCGACGACGTTGGTGCTGGCGTAGCGCCATACGGCGTGCAGCGGATTCTCGGCCGGCTCCCAGGCAAAGCTCATGTTGACGACGTGAGCTCCCTCGGCCACCGCATACTGCAGTGCCTCCCAGGCGTCGTACTGGTAGGCGCGCCAGAGCGACGAGTTGTTATGCCTCGTCATCTGGTCGTACATCCGCAGAACCATCAGCTCGGCGCCCGGCGCCACCCCGGTCAGCATGCCGCCACGCCCGTCGCCCACCATGATGCTGGCCGACGAAGTGCCGTGGAAAAAGTCGTCGGCTACGTTGGAGTTGCCGTTGGCGAAGTTGAAGCCGTAGATGTCGTCGACATACCCGTTACCGTCGTCGTCGAGGTTATTACGCTCGACTTCGCCCTCGTTGCGCCACAAGTGATAGCGGAAGTCGCTGTGGCGGTAGTTGACGCCGCTGTCGAGGATCGCGATCACCACCCCACGGCCGATGAGGCCGAGGCGCGACCACACCAGGTCGGCCTGGATGCGTGTCAGGTTCCACGACAGATCTCGGTGGGCGAGCACCTCGTCGAGCGTGACGACGTCGACCGGTTGCTCGAAGGCCTGGGTGAATCTGCCCTCGGTGGCGATGAGATCGGCGGGCTTCTCGCAGCGTCGGTAGACGCGCGCGACGTGCTCCGAGGCGGCCAGCCAGCGGATCGCTGCTGCGTCGACGCTGAGGCTCAGGCCGTTGACGATCCAGAATGCGCGCTCGACCTCGGCCGCGTGGCCTGCGGCCTCGAGCGCCGCCAGCAGCTCAGACTGGGTCGAGCTGCTCAGCGCCTGGAGCTCTGCCACCGCGTGCTGGCGCCATTCCTCCTTGCTCAGATCGGGCCGGGTGCGATGGCTGGTTTCGTCGAGCTCCGACTGCTGGCTCAAGAGAGCGAAGACAGGGATCGGCCCCGTGTGCTCGTCAAGTGTCTCGAGGAGGTCCTCGTCGATGCGCTGCCCGGCCAGCGCCGGGGCCGGCGGCAGAAGGGCAACGAGCGCGGCGAGCACGACGAGCGTGTGCAACCTCATCGCACCGGTTCCGAGATATGTCGCCAGTACCAGCAAGGGCCTACCTCCAGGAAAAGAGATCCAACGACACCAGGTCAACGAGGAATCGACATACGTCGGACACCGGCAGCTCGCCCAGCTCGGCTACAACCGCTGCGTGGATCTGTGTCACGGTCCGGTCACCGTCAGCGAAGTTGACGATGGCCTCGCGGAAGCTGCCGCCGGCGTGTCCAGCCTCGTACCAGGTCCTGCGCTCTGCCTCGACGTTGTCGAGAAACCAGGACGGGCGCAGTGGTCCGAAGAGTCCACGTTCGGGTACGGCCTGCAGCAGGTCGGCGCCGCAAGCGGCACGCTCCGCCGGCCCTGCGCCGGGGATCTCGGCGATCGGTGTCCGCACGACACCCTCTGCTTTGCCGCGGCTGTTGATCAGTTGTTGGTACTGGTGCTCGAGGGCCAGAAGCGCCGCCGTCGCCTGGGCGCTAACGGTCTCCTCGACGATGCGGATCTGCCGCGCGGTCGTCGGGCTGGTACCGAGTCGCTTCACCGAAATCACAGCGGCGATCTCGCAGGCGGCGACATGCCGCAACAGGTTGGATTGCTCCGCATGGGTCGGAGCGAGCTCGGTGGCCTGCTGCAGCCGCATCATGGAATCGGCGAGAGTCGAGCCCAACCGCGACAGCGCCCCGCCGCCTACGAGCTGCGCCAGGGGCACGGTCTCCGCGGCGCCGGCCGTTGCGAGCCAGGCCGCGGCGCTGGCGGCAACGTATCCGGCGCGCATTAACGTCGTGGCGTCGATGTGGTCCGCCGTATCCTCATTGGAATGGTAGAAGTTGTCTGGATCGGTCGACAGCATGATCGCCGGTACGCCGACGGAGCGGTCCACGAAGTAGGCGTGATCGCTGATCGCGCCGCTGTAGGGAACCACCCGATAGTGGAACGGGTTACGCGAGCCGTACGGCGAGCGGAACTGCTCGCGGATGACCTCCTCGAGCAGGCTCTCCATGAGATCGTTGAGGTAGCTCGGCATCGAGTCGGGGGGACGTGTGAGCAGAAAGATCGATCCCGACTCCGCCTGATCTGCGCCAACCATGTCGTTGTCGATAACCGCAACGCCACGCTCGCCGTAGTCTCGGTTCTGGTGCACGAAGATCTGCGTTCCGCGGTGTTCGGGGACCCACAGAAAGCGGATCGAACGCCGCAGCGGTGGCAGCGTGCCCCGTTCCAGCAGCCGCGCCAGCACGCCGATCATCTCCAGGCCGAGGGCCGACCCCCTGGCGTTGTCGTTGGCGCCGGGGCGATGGTGGTTGAGGTGAGCGATGACGAGAACCTCCTCGTTGCGGAGGTCGCCGCCCGGCAGCACTCCGGTCAGAAGCTCGTACTCGCCAGCGAACAGCTCGGCATCGATGTGTGCCCGCAGCCGCACCGCACCCGCGGCCAGCCGCCGCTGCAGCTGGCCGGCCATCCTCTTGGAAATCGAGAACGCGAAGACGTCGGAGCCGGGGTCCTGGGCGACGGCCTGCCACGCCACCTGGTCGGGAAACGGCGAACGGTCGGGCAGGTAGTTGTCCCAGTACGAGATAACGCCGGCGATGTGGTGGCGTCCCGCCGCGTAGGCGAGCACTGCAGACGCCTGGGCCGATGCGAACACCAGCTTGCCGTCGACGTCCTTACCCGCGTAACCGGCGGCGCTCGTGCCTGGTCCGACGTCGACGACCTCGAAGACACCGTTCGCGGCTGGCGAGTACTTGACGATGCAGGTCGGGATGTCTTCGTACCGGCAGATACGCTCGTCCGGGTGCTCGTAGGCCAGCTCGCCGCCACCCAACCTCCAGGCCCAGCCTGAGCGGTAGGTGTCGAGGATCGGTGCCACTCCGTCGGCCGGGAAGCGGATCACTTCTAGCTGCTGCAGCCCCGCCCGTTGTGCCGCGTCGCGGACGTACTCGATGGCCTGGTGGTAGCCCTCGGTGGTCGCGGTGCGGTCGAAGGTGGAGAGCTGGCGCACGTGGTCGAGGGCAACCTGTCCGCGCAACTCGTCGCGCACCACCCGTCGCAACTCCGCATCGATCTGCGCGCTGCCAGAGCGTGACACGCCGATCATGGGCCGCGCCGCGGCCCCGTTGACGGTAACAAGACCCACAACGACAACGATCGTGATGAGGCCCTGCGGCCAGCGAAGCGCACGAGCGAGCCCCACCACCCGACGTGGTAACGCCGGCGTCCGGGTCGACTCCCAATGCGACGCCCGGCGAAGCCTCATCGAGGCTTCTCCAGGGCCAGCATGCCGCAGCGTTCCATGATCCGCGCCAGGTGCAGGATGTCGTCCATGTCGGTGCGGCGGTACTCGAGCGACAGGTCGCGCGGGCTGCCGACGCCGAAGGTCGGGCGCATGAAATCGAAGTCCTCGGCGCTCAGCGCGTCGCGCACGTCGAGAAGCGAGCGGTGGCCGTCCAGCAGATTGAGCATCTCCGGGATGCGGATGTAGGACTGGATTAGCTGGGCCTTAAAGCCGGCGAGCCATTCTCGGTCGTCGTCGCCGATGAGCTCGTCGTCGATCTCATCGACCCAGCGCTCGTTGAGGTACGGTGCTGTACGGCGCGGCACGAGCGTCGCCGCGAGCTGCTCGGAGGTGCTGAGGTCGCGGGCGCGGGGTGGTCGGCCGGTACGCTGCTCGAAGGCGAGTCGAAGCGCCTCGCCGAGCGCCGCCTGCTGGGTGCGAAGCACGCCCGCAAGATCGGCAGGCGGGTGGGTTGCAGAGTTTAGCGCTGCCTGGCCGGCCGGCCAGGCAGCGGAAGTCAGCTCGGCGACCGAGCCCAGGGCACCCTCCTCCCGGGCCCCGACGTGATGCAGCTTGCGCTCGGCCAGCCAGTAGGCTTCGTCGGCGTCGGAGACCTTGGCGATCAGCCCGAACCCTTCAGCGGCGGCGTCGGCCAGACGCCGCGAAGCGGCCGCGAGAACATGCGTGGCGATCCTCGCCGCGGTGCGGTCGTCGCTCGAGGCCACCAGGTAGGCAGACGCGGCGGCGATGAACCCGACGCGTTGCAGCGTCGTCGGATCGACAGCATCGGGGGCGTCGAGGTTCGTGTGGTGGAACGGATCCGGCCCGTGGTTGAGCAGCAGCGTCGGGATTCCCACCGCGCCGTCGCTGGTGATGTAGTGGCCGCTGTTGGCGCTGAACGGCTTGGCTCGCACGTTCATCAGGCTTTCGCTACCGGTCGGGGCGCGCAGCCGCAGCGTGTCCAGGTGGTCGATGACGTTCATCACCACGTCGAAGAAATACGACGGTAATGAGTCGGGCGGGCGGTGCACGTTCATCGGGCCAGTACCGGGCAGCCGACCCTCTCCGACCATGTCGAGGTTGATTGCGGCGAGGATGCGGTCGCCGATGCTCGGGTGAGCGTTGAGGAACCCGTAGGTGCCGGCGCCTTCGGTCATCCACAGGAAGCGGATCGAGCGCCGCGGTGCGGCGACGCGTCCGGACGCGACCAGGCGGTCAAGAGCCAGGGCGACCTCGAGCAGCGTTCCGCTGCCACTGGCGTTGTCGTTGGCACTCGGCCGGACGTGGTCGAGGTGGCCGAGCAACAGCACCTCCTGGTCGGGGCTGGACGACCCCGGGAGCACGCTGGTGACGATCTCCTGGGTACCGGGCGACAACACGGCATCGACGATTGCCGTGACCACCACGTGCTCGCCCGCGCGCAGCTGTCGGCGCAGGGCTTCGCCTTGTTCCTCGGTGATCGAGAACGCAAAAGACGGCTCGCGGTTGTCGATCGGGCCGGGAGACAGGACCTGCCAGGTTTGCATCCCCGGGTAGCCCCATCCCTTCCACTCGTCGTAGGACGAACCCCCTGCGACCACGACGCCGGCTGCGCCGTGCTCGCCAACAGCGATGCGCTCGACAGTGCTGGAGAAGCCGCTCGCGAGCACGACCTTGCCGGCGACGTCGACGCCCTCGTAGTCGGTCGCCCGGGTCCCGATCCCCACATCCACGAGCTCGGCGGTCACCCGCGCCGGGCGCGAGTAGCGTGCCAGGCTGATGGGTGTCTCGGCATAGTTGACAATGAGGCTGTCGACGGGTTCGATCGTCCGCAGCTCGGCGCCACGGACGGTCCAGTTCGGCAGGATGAGCGACGGACGCTTGCGCAGCGGCTGCGGATCTTCGGGTGCGTAGCGCTCGAGTCGTGTCTGCAGGATCTCGGCACCGTCAAGCTCGGCGAGCAGCCACTCGGCCGCCTCGTGATAGCCGGGCGAGGCCGAGATGCGGTTGTAGGCGGTCAACCGGGTGACGTAGCGTTTGGCGCGCACACCCGAGATCTCGTTGAGGATGGCGGCGGCTGCGTTTCCATCGAGTAGCAGATCGGACGGCGGCGCTACCTGCGGCGCCGCCTCCTCAACGGTGCCGTCGACGAACACTCCCGGCGACGCGGCATGTCCGGCTCCCGCAGAGCCTGCGGCCAGAACCAGGGCCAGCGTACCGATCACCGCCGAGCGAGCCCGTCGCTTCCTATTCGTGCTCACAGACCGGCTCGCCGTTGATGAAGACGTGCAGAACCTTGCTGCGGAGGTCGAACGGCGGGCCCGAGAGGACGACGACATCGGCATCCATCCCTGGTGCCAGCCTTCCGACTCGGTGCGCGATTCCGAGGATCTCGGCGGGCCACGACGTGATGGCACGCAGGGCATCCTCGTCGTCGAAGCCAGCCTGTAGCAGCCGTCCGGCGTTGAACAGCAGCTCGCCAGAGCCATAGGGATTGCCCTCTCCCTGCTGTAGGGCGATCGGCACTCCCGCGGCGAGCAGCAGGGCGGCGTTCTGCTCACTGAACGACTCCTTCTCGAGCCGATACCAGAGACCCTTCATCGAAGTCAGGATCACCGGGACGCCGCGCTCGGCGAGCTCGTCGGCCACCAGGTGGCCCTCTGCCGCGTACGCGAGCAGGAGGTCGAAGCCGAACTCTTCGCTCAATCGCAGCGCGTTGCTGATGTCCTGGGCGCGGTAGGCCTGGAAAAGGGCCGGGATCTCGCCCCGCAGCACGGCGGCAGTGGCGTGCAGGTCGGGGTCGAGGACGAAGTCCTCGCCGCTCTCCGCCGCCGCCCGCTGCGCGCGATCGTAGGCTGCGGCGTCGGCGAAGTGTCGCCGCAGCATCGCCATCTCGCCCATGCGGGTCCGCGGCTCGCTCGAGTCGCGCTTGGGCTCTTCGCCGAGGCTGAACTTCATGGCGGCGGGCTGGCGGACGACAATCTCTCGCCGGGTCACCCCGCTGGTCTTCACCAGCGCCGCCGTGCCGCCGACCAGGTTCTTGCCGCCGGGGCTCACCAGCATCGTGGTGATGCCAGCGCGGCGCGCCGTCGCCACGTCGGCGGCGAACGGGTAGTAGGCGTCGATCGCGTGCAGGTTGGCGGTGATCGGCGTGGTGTCCTCGTCGGTGTCCCAGCCGACGCCATCGCCGTGCAAGCCCGATTGCGAGTGCGCCTCGAGGAAGCCCGGCAGAACGTAGCCTCCGGCAACCTCGAGAATGCGGGCGTCCTTCGGGATTGATATGTCCGCTCCTACCGCCTCGATGCGGCCGTCGGCGAAGACAACCGTTCCGCCGGCAATGTTTCCCGTCCCGTCGCTCCAGAGGTTGGTGCCGCGCACGGCCCAGGTCGCGGTCGGGCCGTCTTCATGCTGGACGGCAGCGGCCGGTTCGGAGGACGCGGCCATTGACGTGACGCTTGCCGCGGCCAGAAGCGCAGGGGCTAGACCCAAGAGCAACGCGATGGCTTTCGTCGACGCGCGACGGCTACGGTTATGGCGATTCGGTTCGATCAAAGACGACCTCTCCCTCCACGAGGACCTTGACTACGGTGGTGCCCGGTTCGAACGGTGCTCCGTCGAGAAGAACGATGTCGGCGTCCTTGCCCGCGGCCAGGCTACCGATGCGATCGCCGAGCCCGAGGCTATTGGCGGGGTGGAGCGTAATGGCGCGCAGCGCGGCTTCTTCGCCCATTCCCAGCCGTACCGCATACGCCGCTTGCAGGAGCAGATCGTCGACGTAGCCGTCGGTCATGATGGAGACCTCGACGCCGGCGTCCGCCAGCTGTCCGCCGAGGTTGATCGGCGTTTCGGGCGTTGTTCCGCGGTACCAACCCTCGAGCTTCGGGCCGATCACCACCGGGACTCCAGTGCGTGCCAGCTCCGCCGCCACCAAATACGCCTCGTACGCGTGACCGATCGAAGCGCGCAGGCCGAAGTCGTTGATGACGGCGTGGGCCGTCAGGATGTCGTCGGCGCGCGCGGCATGGATGTGCACGCGGATGTCGCCGTCGAGGGCGCGGCGGAGGGGCTCCAGCTGGGGATCGAGCTCGACCGACGACGACTGGCCTGCACGGTACTGGCGGGCCTCCTCGAGTCTTTCGCGCAGCATGGCAGCCGCGCCCATCCGGGTCTTCGGGGACAGGCCCTTCCTGCCGTACGCCGATTTCGGGTTCATTCCCAGCGCCATCTTCAAGATGCGCGGCGAAGCCAGAATGGTGGCCTGAAGCGGCTCCTTGTCCGCGACTTCACCGCGTTCGCCGCGTGTCTTCACCACCAGGCCGAGGCCGCTGACCAGGTTGCTGCTGCCCGGCAGTACGACGGCAGTCGTTGTGCCGTGCGAAAGGGCGGTCCGGAAATCCATGCTCCGCAGATCGATGGAGTCCTCGACCCTGACGTCGGCAGTAAACGGACGGGTGTTCTCGGTGGTTTCGAAGGTCTCCGAGGTGATCGGTACTTCCCTCAGCCCGAGATGCGTGTGCGCGTCGACCAGCCCGGGAATCAGCACTCGGCTCGATGCGTCGATCAGCCTGTAGCCGGCCGGGACCGTGCTGTCGCCGAGCACCGCCTCGATCTTGCCATCCCTGATGAGCACGACCCCGGGCGAGATCGTCCCGGCATCGACGGTCAGAATCGTGCCCGCAAGGATCGCCGTGGGTGCGACGCGGTCGGGCGCCGGGGTCTGTGCGGCGGCGTCAATCGCAGGACAAGCGGATAGCGTAGCGGCGGCGAACGACGCCAGCCCCATCGCACACCGCGTGGCGCGCAGCGGCGAACGATTCGGAGTGGGTAGGTTGGTAGCTAGGGTTCGAGACATGTTGTGCGTCCCACCCTCGTTGGACAGCGACATAGAAGTCTCTAACCATTCTCGAAGCTTCCGCGAAGGATCGTGCAAGCCGCGTCGAAAGAGGGCTCGCTGCCCGACTGTCGTCGTGGGGCTCGATCCGGGAGCGTCGTAGAGGGAGCATGAGGCAGGACCGTCCCGGCGGAGGATTGCACCTCGCGCGCGCTCCACAACCGCAGGCCTGGGTCCGTTCGTGTCGCGCGGACCGGCGCCGGCGTGCCGCGGGACGTTGCGGTTTCTTCGGAGTCGCTAGGCGCCGGGCGCCGCGCAGCGTCCCAGACGCTCGGCATCCCCGGCATCGAACTCCAGGAGAAGCACGGCATTACGGCCTGATTGCAGAAGAAGCTCCGGAATCATCATGCTGAAGACGGGGTTTCCTGCGGGATCCGCGAAAGTCGACGCCGTGGCTGCGATCGTTCCGTTGACGGCGACGGCGAGATCTGCCGCCGTGTTGCCAGGGGCGATTTTCCCGACGAGGAGCGTGGGCACGACTCTCCCATCGAGATCCACGTCCTCGAGCCCCGCCATGTCGTCGAGAACGGCTCTCGATTCGCAGCTGCCGTCCGTTCGAAGCTCGGACAGTTGCCTGCCCACCACAGCTGGATTCGGACCGATGCGGTAGAGGCCCCACGGGTCCCGGCGGTTCCCGACGAGGTCCAACTTGCGCTTGATGGCTCGACGACGCGTCTCCAGGAGCCGTGAGTAGGTGAACTCTTGCACGTTGCGAATCGGTTGTTCGTTGTCAATGAAGTGATACGCTGATTGCCGGCTGCGGTTTGCGAGCGCATCGACTCCGTCGAACTCGGTTGGCACCGTGATCTCCAGCACCGAGAGGATCGTCGGCAGAATGTCGACGGTTTCTGTCAAACCCTCGACAATGGTCCCTTCAGCCTGACCGGGTAGCTTGAGGAACATGGGGAATCGGGAGGACCTCGCCAACACTCTTGCCCGTCGGCCGCCGGCTTTGTCGCCCCTTCTTGAAGCTCACGCCATGGTCAGCGGTGACCAGCACCAACGCCTGGTCACCCCACTCGGAAGCGTCGAGTCGATCGAGTAGCTGGCCCAGCTGTACGTCGACATACATCGACTGGAGGAGATGGCGCTGGAACCCCTGGGAGGCTTCGTTGTCCACCGGGGCGTCTCGATAACCCTTGTAGGACCGACCGCTGGGAAGGTACTCCCACGGGCGATGCGGCAGCTTGCTCTTGTAGTAGTGAAAGTAGAGACCCTGCTGGGGCGATAGGGCGTCGAGGAATTCGAAATATTGGTCCGATCGATCGTGTGTGTACGAAGCTGTCTCTTCTCTCACCCAGCGTCGAAAAGACTCATCGGGGTTGTCGGACTCGCGAGTCTCCTCTGTGGACTCCGCACCGAGCCAGAACCCCCGCCATGTCTGGTCCACGGCCGGAAGGCGCCCCGTAATCGACGCAGGCATGGCGCCATGCAGGTAGATCAAGGCCAGATCCAGAAGATTCTCCTGGATGAGTGGCGGCAAGCTGCCGCGATCGGCCGATGATCGAGGCGAGAACAGGGGGTGCCGTTCGAAGACGTTCTTCTGATACTCGTCGGGTAGCACAGTCAGGAGATTCACCGGATAATCGTGAAACACGGCCGCGCGCTGGTACGTCACATCGGGGTACCGACCGGTGAGGATCGCCGTCATTGCCTGAACGGTGGAGTCGGCTACCGTGGTGGCATCTCGGAACCAAGTCGAGGTATCTGCGAGTCTCTGGAAGTTGGGGAAAAGGCGCTCATCAATCGATCCATCGCGATCCATCAGGAAGTAGAGCGGTAGCCCATCGAACACGAGGACCACAATGGGCACGGGCCTGCCGACCTCACTCGCGAAGCTCACCGGTTCTTCGCCGCTCCGTAGAACGAGCCGGGCGCCAGGTTGGAGCAGCAGGAGCGCCGCGACGACGACTAGCCCAGGGGCCACCGCGCTAACCAGGAATCGAGGACCTGGGTAGCGCACGATCAGGATTGTGACGGCTACGCCAAGCGCAACCGACCACGTGAGCGCCACGTCCCAGCCCAGCGTTCGGAACACCCCGGCCGCGCCAAGCGCGCACAGAGCGGCCACGATTCCGAAGCCCGGGATCCGAGCCACCCTCCACGGCAGCCCAATCAGAGCGCCTGCGACAACGGCAAGCACAACGGGAATAGCCACCGTCAGCAGAAGGATTGTCCAGACAAGCTCGACCCCGGTGGTCCCCCGGGCTACCCAGAAGTCGGGTGCCGTGCCAAGCACCGTGTAGAACCGCGACGCCACCACCCATACGTAGAGGCCCAACACAACCAGAACGGCCTGACCGAAGGACATGCCGGGCGCTTCGCCGACCCCATTCGCAGAATCGTCGGCCGTCACGATGTCGCGGGCCCCGGCTTTCGCTTCGTTCGTCAATTCTTTCGCCATGAACAGATAGGCCACGCCGGGCCCGGTGGCGGGCTGTGGCCTACACGACAGCCGCGAAGTAGCGCACAGCCGTCTTCGGATCCCAGCCCGTCAGCGCGTTCTCGTTGGGCACGAACAGGCCGAAGCCACCGCCGTGCTCCTCGTCGCGCTCGCTGGGCCCCTCAGTGAATTGATAATAGCAACACGCACGGACGCGCGGATCGCGGTCGAGACGGCGTTTGAGCGAACCCAGGCGAGTGTCGTGGCGCTGCATAGCGGTTCCCGAATTGAGATCGTCGCCCCAGCCTCGGCGGCCGGAGACGCCACATTCGGTGATCGCGAGGTCGGGATAGCCGTGCTGTCGCGCTGTCTCGAGCAGCTGGAGGAAGCGCTTTTCCCAGCCCCGGCCCCAGCCGCCCGAGCCCCAGTCGCTGTACATGTGTGCGGTGCACTGGTCGAAGCGCGCCTCACGAGCTGTCATTGCGGCGAGCACATCGTCGAGCGTGTCGTCCTCAGGGTGCGTGCCGCCAGGGCCGAACAGTGGGATCGGGTGACGGCTACCGCGCATGGCGCGTACACAGGGCGCGATGCGCTCGACGTAGCCGCGCCAGCCATCGGCCACGTAGTGTTTGTCTTCCCACTCCGCATCGAACAGTTGCCCAATCACGCGTCCGCGAAGCGGCCGGCCTATCGCCGCGATGCGCGACTCGAGCTGCTCGACGAACTCGACGCACTCCGCCGCATAGTCGGGGCGTGCGATGTCGATAGCGTCGTCGTGGAGCTGGAAGGCCACGTTGAATCCATCGCGCAGCCAGCTCTCGACGCACCAGAGCGCCCACTCCATCCATTCCCAGCCCTCGTAGCGTGGCTCGTTCGCCAAGTTTCGGTTCCAGTACGAGGGCGTCACTTGTACACGCACGGTTCGGAGCAGCGGCGTGTACTGGCGCAGCAGCTTACTTTGGCGCCGGTCGTGGCCAAAGACGATCAGCGACCAGAGCTTGGGCATGGGGCTGTCGGCGGGCGGCAGATCGCGCCAGGTTGTTCGGAGACTTTCGAGACTCGGCTTCTGCCGATGCCGCCTCAGCTGCATCGTGTCGTCATTCCATCCACGCGCATATTCCCTTACTGCACCAGGCACGCCGCGCATCGGTTGCAGGTTGAGCATACGGCGGAACCACCCTGAGCGTGGTTGGGCATGGTGATGGGTCGAGCGACCGGCTGGAGAGCCCACGGCCGCCCTTGCGTCGACTGCATCCGCTGTAGCGCGATCGTCAGATATGCTCGTGCGCCAGGCCGACACCCATCGAGCTCGACAAGAAAGAAAACAATGAACCTCAACCGCAGGACGGCCATCGTTACAGGCGCCGCTCGTGGCATTGGTGCGGCCTGCGCGAGGGCCTTCGCGGAGCATGGCGCGGCCGTCGTGCTCGCCGACGTTGCCGAAGACGCCTGCCGTGCCGCCGCCGAGGAGATCGCCTCAACGACCGGCGCCCAAGCTCTGGCGGTCAAGGCTGACATCAGCGAGCCGGAAGATTGCGAGCGCCTGCTCGCCGCTGGCATCGATCGCTTTGGCCAATGCGACATCCTGCTCAACAACGCCGGCATCATCGTCGCCGGTTCGATTCTCGACGCCTCTATTGAAGACTTCGACCGAGTTCTAGCCGTCAACCTGCGTGGCACGTTCCTGCTCAGCAGGTTGGTGGCGCGGCACATGGTCGATAAAGGCATCGAAGGCGCGATCATCAACATGTCGTCGACCAACGCGGTGGTAGCGATCCCCGATCAGCTTCCCTACGCGGTGTCAAAAGGCGGGATCACCCAGCTCACGCGCGCCATGGCGCTGGGGCTCGCGCCGCATGGGATTCGCGTCAACGCCATCGGTCCGGGCTCGATCGCTACCGACATGCTGACCGAAGTGATGAAGAGCGAGGAGTCGCGGCGCACGATCCTGTCGCGCACGCCACTGGGTCGCTTCGGCGAGGCGGACGAGGTTGCCAAGGTTGCGGTGTTTCTGGCCAGCGACTACGCCTCCTACGTCACCGGGCAAACGGTGTATCCCGACGGCGGTCGCCTGCCGCTCAACTACACCGTGCCGGTGAAGGAGGAGAGCTGAGGCGAGCCAGCGGCGCCGGCCGCTGGAGCGCTTCATAGGAATCTCCGGAGACGTCCGTCGCGGCACGAGCACCTGGACGCAGTGCTCGTGGGTGTCGGGGATCCGGCTCGCCTCCGCGTGTCTGCCCCCCCCCCACTCAACCCAACGACCACGTCGCGAAGAACCTTCTCCGCATCACGATCGCCTATGGATCTCCGAAGTGAGCCCCTTCCTGGAAAAAGACAGCTAACGGAGCTCGACATCCTCCCGAGTCAGGTAGGTCGAGCGGTAGTGCTCCGTCATACGGATGGCATAGGGCTCGGTGTCCAGATAACGGAGGGTGAAGGTGTAGGTCGACATCGCGACGATCTCGATGGCCAGCAGGATCAGGGCGACGCGCCAGCGCCGATCTGTGACGGCGCGCCGGCAGACGTAGGCCAGTAGCAGAACCATCGATAGCGCGACGTAGGGGAGCGAATGTATCTGCCAGTAGGCGTGTGCCGCCGCCCAGCTCGGGGCAGCCAGGATGTAGAGCCCGCCGCCGAGACCGGCTATCGCCAGTAGCCGGCGGGCTATGGCCGCGTGGCGGATGGAGAACAGCGCGCCGGCCAGTCGCGAGCGTGGTGCGGCGAGCGCGGCCGCTACGAGCACCGCCGAGATCAGTCCGGTGTTCGTTAAGTAGTGGCGGCAGGCCTCGAT
Organism: Acidobacteriota bacterium; assembly: GCA_963666215.2. Classification (GTDB taxonomy): domain Bacteria; phylum Acidobacteriota; class UBA890; order UBA890; family WLXD01. The sequence continues at coordinate 374,243 of CAXWPL010000005.1, read as the reverse complement.
CTGGCTGGTGATGAACTTCACGACCGAAACCGACGGAGCGTCGAGCGCCTGGTCGAGTACGACGCTCTGCAATGGGCCCAGAGATCCGGTCGCCCAGCGCAGATGCAGCATGTCCACCGCGAAGATCAGCGACGCGGCTGCGATCGCCGTGATTGCCACGGGCCGGCTGCGTTGCCGGCCCCGGAACACATCTAACAGCTCGAGCCGGCGATCACCGCCGCGAAGAAAAAGGCCGGCCAATCCACCAGCCCGCCCAGTACGATCCCGCCTGCGAGTAGAATCAGCCCCCAGCGTGATCCCGTCCGTCGAGTCTCGACCCAGCCGCTGAGCTGCAGCGTGATGGCGCAAAGCGCAAGAGGCTCGTAATTCACCATGCGGCCGAAGTACCAGCTCATCGGCAGGGTGGCGAGCACGAAACCGCCGTACAGGGCAGCTCGCGTCGACACCAGACAGAGAAGCCGGATCAACATCGCCAGCGTGGCCAGATGAAAGGTGATGATCGTCAGGCGGGTGACGGCGGGCGCCGCTGAACCTGTGATCGAAAAGACGGCGGCAAGCAACAGTGCTGTGGCCGGCGGATGGTGACCGTAGGGTGCGGCCGTTTCGGTGTCGGGGCTGTAGTAGACGTCGTGGCCGCGGGTTTCACCGAGTCCCAGGTGCAGATGGGCAAGCGCGAAGGTGGTGTGCATCGCGCCGTTGTCCTCGTGCAGGCGCCGCCAGTCGCTCGTCAGGTCCAGCGACAGGAGTGCGAGCGTATAGAGCGCCAGCAATCCGAAGGCGACGGGGAGGCCAGTCTTGCGCGGCAAAGGCAGCATCTGTGGGCCTCGGGTCTCAGGTGCTCGGACGAGACGATGGCGTCGGTGTGCGCGTCACGGAATTCGCTGAGCTCCTCGAGCCCCGGTGGGCCGCCCGGGTTCGAACGATGGCTACTGGGTGAAAGAGCATGCCGGCAACGAACGTCTTTATGGGTTACTCCTGTCGCAGCCGCACGCCCTGCACCGCGGCCTCGATCAGGTTGTGGGCCGCCAGCAGTGACACACCATCGGGATCGCGCCGACCCCAGGGCGTTGAGGCGATGCCCAGTGCCGCCACCTTGGGGTACTTGAACATCTCGGTGAGCGCGGCGCCGAGCTCCAGGCTGGTGGGGCCATCCGGGACGGTCAGCGGGTGGCCGGGGACCTCCGCCGGATCGAGCACGTCCATGTCGATGTGGACGTAGATCAGGTCGGAGATCTCCGAGAGACGGTCCATCTGAGCGAGCAGGTGAGGGGAGATCTGGCGGAAGTCATCGGTGCTGACCTGGACGATGTCGGAGTCTTCGACGAGTTCGCGCTCGAGGGGGTCGAGGTCGCGAGCGGCGCCAAGAACGATGCGTTCGCTCGGCAGCGCCGGGTCGAGCCCCGATTCCAGCCGCAGGTTGTGCAGGCACATGCCGGCCGAGATCGCCACAGGCATGCCGCCGAGCATTCCAGACAGCGTCGACTCGGGGGTGTTGAAATCGCCGTGTGCATCGATGAAGACCATCGCGATCTTGCGCGGCTGATCGCCCGATCCCGAGTGCTGCAGACCCGACAGCGTGCCAAGAAGCGACGTGCAGTTGGACAGCAGGCCAACAGTCAGAAATCCGCCGCGCTCATTGTCGGCGACGAGCTCGCCGTAGTTTCCCGACGCCATTGCCATGCGGTGCCACTCGCCGTAGTCGCCGGCTTGGTCGGGCGTAAGCGCCACAGTTTGGGTCTCGCGTAGCGTGACGTCCATGTTCTCGAGTACATCGAGGAGGCCGCCCTGCTCGATGTAGTCGGGGCCGCCGGAGAGCTCGGGCACATTGCGGGCGTCGGAGTAGGGCATTTTCAGCAGCGACACGCGCACGCGGCCTTGCGGGTCGAAGTAGCGGTCGGCCGGCGGGTTCTCGACCGGGTCGGCCTCCATCGCCTGCGCCGAGTCTGCGGTTGTCGCCGCTGTCGATTCGACCGGCGGCTCCGGTACACAAGCAGCGGTGAGAAACGTCAACACGAGCAGTAGGCGTACTGAGGTCATCGGAATCAGCTCCGGTCGGGCGCGGTTCCCGCGCGTGCGGCGCGCCGGACAACCGCCGGTGGTCTCGTTCGAACTTCGTGTTGGCAGCTCGCAACGGAACATTCTGCTCGTCTCCTAGCGTGGTGCTCGCCAGATCACGTTGCCCTGCTCGTCGTACAGCGCGACTACGGCAGGGACGCGAGCCTCGACACCCGTCGAGGCTGTCGCCAGATCGGCGGCGCCGAGCCGGGCTCGGAGGTTGACGTTTTCGTCGTAGTAGGCGACACCGAGGCCGTTCATCCAGGCGCGCAGGACGCCGTTCTCGCCGAAGTAGAGGATGCCCAGGTCCATCATCGCGGCGCGAGTGTCGCCGTTCTCGTCGGTGTAGCCGATGCCGGTGGCTGTCATCCCGGCGCGCGGACGTCCAAGCTCGTCGAAGTAGCCGCTGCCGTCGGCGTTTATCGCGCCGCGCAGGATGCCATTCTCGTCGTGATAACTGATGCCGTCGGCGTCGATCACGGCGCGGTCGGTACCGTTGTTGCCGATCACTCGAAACGCTCGCGCCGCCATGACGTCGGGGATCGCCTGCGGCGACACCGCACCCACCAGGGCGGCAGCCATGAGCACGGCCACAGTTGCGCCACCCACCATCCTGAGCCGCTTGTTCTCCAGTTCCAGCCGCTCGACCCGCTCTACGAGCTCGCCAAGGTCCTGCATTGAGTGCCTCCTGCGGCTACTTGTTGAAGGTTTTTTCCTCGCAGGCACGTACCGTACATGCGAGCTCAGCGGTTCGAGATCCCAGCTCTGCCATCCAAGCTACGTTTTCAGCGACCATGTCGAAGCGCAGCACGTACTCGCCAGGCGCCGATGGTGCCGGTATGTCGCATCTGATCGTGCGGCTGCCGAGAGGTTCGACGGGCAGTCCGAGATCCACTCGTTCGTACTCGCGGTTGATCAGGTGCCCGGCGCTATCGAGTTGTTGCACACCGATCCTGACAAAGCCGCCGCGGCGGTCGGGGTCGGTAAGCCATACGGCTTGGCCGATGTTCGAGACGGTGATCTGGAGTGGGATCGGCTCGCCGGGGGCGCCCTCGAAAGTTCGCGCATTCGTCGTTGAGCCGGTTACCCGGACGTCGATCTCGGCAGCCAGTCCTCTCGGTCGGGTCGAGTCGAATGGGCGCGTTCCACGTTGCTCCAGGTAGAACACCGAGTATCTGTCGAGGTAGCGCTTGGCGACCTGTTCGGCGCCGAAGGCCGCATTGCGGAAAACCGATGGGGTGTCGAGCTCGTCGGAAGCATCCTGGCTGTAGGGCTTCACGACGAGGCGAGTGAACCCGGCGTCACGAGAAGCCTTTCGGAGCTCCGCGAGACTGATATCTCGCTCGAGAACCCCATGTGTTGCTGTTTCCAGCTGGGCGTGGGTCGTACTCGAATGCCCCAGCAAGGGCTCGCAAAACACCACGCGCCCACCGGCCTTGGTGACTCGACCCAACTCCTCGAGGATTTCGATCTGGTTCGGCACATGATGAAAGGCGTCATACGAAACGACAGTCTCGAATCGCCCATCCTCGAAGGGGAGCTCCTTGCCGCGGTAGGTCAGAAACTCGGGGTCCAGGTCCCAGTTCACCCGCGGATCTGCGCGGAATCCGTCGGCCCCCAGGTCAACGGCTGACTGCGAGATATCGAGCGAGACGGTCTTCAGGCCCATTCGATTCAGCAGCCTCGATACCCAGCACGTCCCAGCGCCGAAATCGAGGACCTCATCCCGTACGCCGAGGTCCAACGCATCGAGCACCAGCCCCAGCCGGTACAGATGAAGCGGCGCCGAGCGCAGATCGTCGAACGGCTTGTCAGGCGGTTGCGTGGTCGCGCGCAGAACCCGATACCGGTTCTCTTCCGCACGGTGGTAGGTCTCGGCTTGTGGCACGAACAGCGAGTCTGGCGAAGGGAGGTCATCCCCGCACAGCAGCTTCCGCCAAACGGCGCGCGCGCCTCTCAGGATGTTGGCCATGCCCAGCTTCTCGAGGCGCCCTAGGTGTTGGTCCGGATAAAGAGGTTGGCCGCCTCACGCCCCGCGGGACAGGAGACGTCGTTTGAGGCGCCCGAGCGGGCGCCGCCAGGCGGGGCTGCCGCGCAGAAAGCGACGGATCGTCGAGGCCAGCTTGCGATCGCCCTCTTGCGCGGCCGCGCGACCGACGACGGCCCAGTGCTCGTTGCGGATGCAGATTCCCGGTCGTATGTCGGCGAGATCGAGAGGCTGCGCGCAGACCGAGCTCAGGTGGCTAACGCCGGCCACGCGTAGCTCGGCGAGCATCCGCACGGACTTGCCGCAGCGGCCACAGTTGAGGTCGGCGCCTCTCTGCGCTACACAGACGCGCAGGAGATCGAGGGCCTCGGGGCATTCCCCCGCCAGGTAACGCGTTTTCTCAACACGGTTCGTGAACGATCCGTCACTCTCGAAGGCCATCGCGCTCGTCGACCAGTTGGGCTCCATCACCGGGCTGGACCCTTCCCGCGCCGTAGAGGAGCCGCTCATTCCGCACGGCACGATCACGTTGCTGAAGAGGTGCCGCGCGGTCAGCGCGATGGCCACCAGATAGGCGCCAAGGTAGACGTGAGTACCGAAGCCGACGAAGGGGCGCCCGGCGGCGTGGAGCCTGTCTTTGGTGACACGAATCGCCAGCGGCCGCAGATTGGTCGTGACGGTGAGAAGCTCCACGTCGAGGAATTCGGCGCGACGCCGAACATGCTCGCGACCGACGCGGGAACGGATGGCGTTGTCGGGGCGGTATTCGAAGCCCTGGATGAACAGCAGCGTCTCCAGTTCGGTCCGACGTCGCACCGCGGAGTGCCAGGAGTCCAGTCCACCCGAGAAGAAACACGCAGTACGCGACGGCCTGTCGGTTGCGGAGACGGCAGCGGCCGTTGGCGGCGGCTGGCAGTGCAACTTAGCAGCTCGCATGCGCTCGAAGTCGTGCAGCTGCAGGGACTCAATCCGCTGTGTGGCCGCCTCGACAAGCTCGGGCGAGACGACGTCGTCGATGTGGAGGTCCTCGTGCAGGGCCATCGCGGGTGCGAAGAAGGCTGGCAGAAGCGGATCGCCGCCGGTGGCCGGGCTGCCGATCTCGCGCGGCCAGCGAAACCACACTTCCTCCCGTTGTTGCGGCGCGGCTTCGAAGTCTACTCGGGCCGAGAGCACCCATTCGGTTGCGGTTTCGCGACGCTCGAGCGCTGAGACGATCATCTAGGGCGCGTCGGCTGGCGATCGGGCGGAGCGGCTAGGGTGTAACCACGGTAATGATGCCGTGCGGGTCGCGGGTTTCACCGAACGCCACGATGACGTCGTCGCGGAGGATCTCTACCCGCACAACACCCGAGGCGCTCTGCTTCTGCAGGAAGCACGAGACGGTCGCGCCCGGAGTGGGAACGGCGATCGTCTGCGGCACCTTGGCCTCGAGGCGCTCGGTGATGCGGACCTCGTCGGTGGACACGATGTAATGGCCGCTGACCGCCGTGCCTTCTGTACCGCTGATGCGGATGGTGTGGGTGGCACCGTCCTGCGTGCAGGCGGTGGCTAGCCCCAGCAGGAAGACTACCGCGACCACCATCGTGCGCAGGCGTGGCGGAAGCGAGTTGGAGCTGAAGATCACGGGCCAAGAAGTCATCGTAATGCGACCGTGTCGTATCGAGTCTCGCCCACCGGGGGATACCTTCGAAGCGTTGGCCAGGCTACCACGACATCCGTCGTTCACGGGTTGCCGTCCGCGGACGACTCAGGAACAGGCGTTGCCGGCGATCGACCCGATCTCCTCGATGTTGTCGGGCTCGCCCGGAGCCCGCAGGAAGACGCCGTTCACGTGCCACATGTCGGGCTCGTAGTCGTTCTCACCCCACGGATCCTGGCTCGGGTTGGGTCCGAACGCTCCGTCGCTGCCGAGATCAATCAGTAAGTACACACAACCGCCGCCCTCGATGTAGAAGAACGGCGTTCCCCAACCCGAAATGGGCACTTCCTGATAGTAATCAGGCAACAGCGCGGTGAGTCCGCCGAGACCGAGCGGATAGGTGTGCTGGTCGAGGTGGTAGGTCTCGACCGCGGAAGCAACATTCCGCATCTCGCCCATGGTGCGCCGCTGGCGGCCGCGGTCGAACGCCATGAGCAGCTGCGGCACGGCCGCACTCGCGAGGATGCCCATGATGGACATCGTGACCAGCAGGTCGATGATCGAAAAGCCTTCTTGAGACTTTCGTCCCCGCGAGTTGCCCATGTGTGTCGCGCTCCACCGTGGCCGAGCCGACTCATTCTCCAGCTGAGTTGCCCAGCAGACCATCCTCCCAGCGTCTGGAGATCACGCAAGCATTAATCCCGCCGACCCCCATGGAAAGTTTACCAGCGACGCCCGCCGGAGCACAGCGTTTTATGTTCCCAACGTAGTCGAATGCGAAACGACGTACATCTGGATGCAGTTCGTCGTCGGTGATCGGCGATGGATAGATATGACCACTCGTGATGCCCATATGTTGCGCCATCAGCTCCCAGCCGCCGCCCACCGACATACCGTGCCCGAACGTTCCCTTGCGTGCCGTCAGGAGCACACCCTCGGGAAGTACGCCGTTCAGATTGGACACCTCCTGGTAGTCGCCAGGGGTCGCGGTGGCATGCAGGTCCCAGGTGCCGACGCTCTCGGCGCCAACGCCGGCCGCCGTGAACGCGTCGTGAATTGCCTGGCGCGGGCCCGTCTGCGACGGCGTGATGATGTGGTCGGCGTCCGACGTCACGCCAACGCCGAGGATCTCCAGGCCGAGTGGTTTGTAGCCGCGCGCACTCATGAAGTCGTGGTCGCCGACTATCCAGATGCAGGATCCGCCGGCGACGTGTGTGCCGCGGAGGTCGGTGAAGGGCATCGAGGGTCGGCTGGCGGAAGCCAGAACGCGAGCGCCATAGAAACACCCCACCGAAGTCGCGTGCGGCCGCGGGGCGGCAGCGCCCACCACGACGGCCTTGGCCTGGCCCGTGTTGATCGCCTGCATGGCGAGGTAGAGGCTGACACCGAACGTCGAACAGGCTGCGACCGGGGCGTAGGCCGGTCCGGTGATCTTCCCGAGCATCGATATCTGTGCGGCGGGCGTGTTGTGGATGTTCCACAGCAAGCGGGCCGGCACCGCCGCCCAGGGCGGGGTGGGGCAGCCCCATTGGCGTACCAGATTATCGAACGAGGTCCGCTTGCGTCGCAGCAGCCCGAGCTTGCCGGCAGCGATCTCGCCTTTCAGGCCCTCGTTCTCGATGCTGTCGAACGCAGCGAGAAAGTCGAGCAGATCGGCGCTACGCGCCATCCAGAACGCGTTCCACTGCTGATGAGCAACTTCCACATCCTCAGGCGCGCCGCTGGAGGGTTCGGGCGGGATCTCCCAGTCGGTGCGCATGGTCTCTCGTTCGGAGGCGCCTGCTTCTTCGTAACGGCGCCGATCGGTGTTGCGCTCGGGGTCGGCCCAAAAGCGGTCCCAGCGGCGCTGGGCGCGGTACAGAACCACGCTGCAGTCGTACTGCGTGGGGAAATCGCCGAGTCCGGTGCCCACAAGCACTTGGGTCTGGCTGCCGAGCTCCTGCAAGGTGGCCTCGATGCCCTCGTTCTGGCCTAGCGCCTGGATGAACGCACCAATAGCGTGCTGGGTGGGCATCCCCATCTTCTGCTGCAGCTGCGGGTACTTGGTCGGCAGGAAGCGCTCGTTGATCCAATCGCGATAGTCACCGAAGTCGAAGTCGGGCTGCCCCACGAGAAAGGTGGAGGGTCCGAAGCCGTTGAACGGTTCGAGCCACGAGTCGGCGCGCTGCAGGTTGGCCTCGAAGGCCTCGACGTTGCGGGACCGCGGAGCGACGACGCCCCAGCCGTAAATACCTATTCGAGCCATGATGTTGACCAGGTCGCGGAAGTGGCGGAGGGGATGGAGCGGACCACTGGAGTTAGCGCAGGAAGGGGAGTTGGCAGGGTCACGGAGTTGCCAGAGCGGGCACCGCCAGCGGCTCGACCACCGCAAGCGGCCGCACCAGCGCTAGCGGCGTTCCGGCTCGGGTTGGCCGCCACGACTATCTGACGAGGCATCCGATTCAGGCGTCGCCGAACGATCGATCAGGGAGCTCGGCGTGCCGTCCTCGATAGGAGGCAAGAGGAACACTCGTTCGTTGGGCCGAACGAGGTAGAGGTCTTCACGCGCCAGGCGCTCGATCACCTGGGGATTGTGGCGTAGGTCGTGGATCTCTCGAGTCAGCGCGCTGTTGGCCGTCTCTGCCTGCGCCACACGCGTCTCGAGCTGTTCGATCTCGATCCGTGCTCGGGCCACGCCCACATAGCCGCCGGCACCGAAGAACGTGTATGCCGTGCCCCACAGCGCGATGCACAGGCTCGCCCACACGAAGCGGCGCGGGCGCGCGATGGATGTGGGCAGCCGCAACCGCGGGATGAGTATCCGGATGCTCATGCTGATGCCGTCCTCATGCCCTTACACAGAGTCGCGCCCGCCGCGCAGCGACGCGAAGGCGGAGCGACCGGCGAACATCGCCGCGTCGTCGAGCGATTCCTCGATACGCAACAACTGATTGTACTTGGCGACACGCTCGCCGCGCGACGCGGACCCCGCCTTGATCTGCCCGCAGCCGGCGGCAACCGCCAGGTCGGCGATGGTGCTGTCGCTAGTCTCGCCGGAGCGGTGCGACATCATGGTCGCGTAGCCATGGTTGCTGGCCAACCTCACGGCAGCGAGGGTTTCGGTGAGCGTGCCGATTTGGTTTGGCTTGACGAGCAGGGCGTTGCCGGCGCCGGCGTCGAGGCCGCGCTGTAGCCGGGTGACGTTGGTGACGAAAAGGTCGTCACCGACTAGCTGTGTTCGGTTCCCGAGAGCGGAGGTAAGGCGCGTCCAGCCGTCCCAGTCCTCGTCGCCCAACCCGTCCTCGATCGAGACGAGTGGGTAGCGCTCGCACAGCGTTCCGTAGAGCTCGATGAGCTCGTCGGCGTTGCAGCTGTCGAGACCCTCGGCAGCCAGCGCGTAGGGTGCCGCACCGTCGGTGCTGAGCTCGGTCATCGCCACGTCGAGAGCCACGTAGATGTCCTCCGCGGGTCGGTAGCCTGCGGCCTCGATGGCCGCCATCAGCAGGTCGAGCGTCTCTGCGGCGGTCGACACTTGCGGCGCGAAACCGCCCTCGTCGCCGACACCCGTAGCCAGGCCCCGGTCTCGCAGCAGATCGCGCAGGGCGTGGAAGCACTCCGCGCCGGCCCGCAGCGCCTCGCTGAAGCTGGGTAGCCCGGCGGGGACGAGCATGAACTCCTGGATATCGAGCACGTTGTCGGCGTGCGCGCCGCCGTTGATTACATTGAGCAGCGGCACGGGCAGAACGTTGGAGTCGATGCCTCCAACGTAGCGATACAGCGGCAGACCCACGGAGTCGGCGGCGCATTTGGCGGCGGCCAACGAAGCGCCGAGCATGGCGTTGGCACCGAACGCTGATTTGTTGTCGGTGCCATCGGCCTCGATCAGCGCGCGATCGATCCAGACCTGTTCGGTGACCTCCACACCGATCAGCAGATCGGCGACGGCAGTGCCGACGTTGTCGACCGCTTGGCCAACTCCCTTGCCGCGATAACGATCGCCGCCGTCGCGCAATTCGACCGCCTCGGCGTGGCCGGTCGAGGCGCCCGACGGCACCGCTGCACGCCCCAGGCTGCCGTCCTCGGCCAGGATGTCCACCTCCACGGTCGGATTGCCGCGCGAGTCGAGGATTTCGCGGGCGGCGACGTGGATAATGTTCGGCATCGGCGGCGTGAGCTCCTGGCCCATCGGCAGCCCGGCAGCACGTCCACTGTGCGCGATCTACCGAGCGATCACGAATGGTAACAAGGCTGCCGAGGGGCGACAAGCGGCCGGGGAAGCGCGAACAAGCACAAGAATGGACAACGTTGGGGACGATTCGTTCGCATCAGGCAGCGCTGCACATCTCAACCAAGGTCTGCCGGGCCTCTAGACCTGGTCGAGCGCTTGCCCCAGATCGTCGAGGATGTCCTCGGCCTCTTCGATGCCCACGGAGATGCGCACCAGCCCGTCGTTGACACCCCGCGCCAGCCGCTCTTCCAACGGAATCGATGCGTGGGTCATCGAGGGCGGGTGGCTGATCAGCGTCTCGACGCCGCCAAGGCTCTCGGCCAGAGTGCACAGCTGCACCGCGTCGAGCATGCTTTTTACCGCGGCGCGATCGGGCAGGTCGAAGCTGACCATGCTGCCGAAGCCGCGCATCTGGCGCCGAGCGAGGTCGTGCTGCGGATGGTCGGGCAGGCCGGGGTAGTAAACGCGTTCGACTTTGTCGTGTCCATCGAGCATGGCGGCGACGAGCCCGGCGGTCGACTCGGCACGATCCATGCGCACCGCGAGCGTCTTGACGCCGCGCTGGATGAGCCACGCCTCGAAGGGCGACAGCGCTGCGCCGACGCTCTTGGCAATGAACAGCAGTCTCTCGGCGTCGGCGTCGGAGTTGGTCATCGCCACGCCGCCGATGCTGTCGGAGTGCCCGTTGATGTACTTGGTGGTGGAGTGAACGACGATGTCCACGCCGAACTCCAGCGGGTTCTGCAGATAAGGGCTCATGAAGGTGTTGTCGACCACCAGACGCGCCCCGCGCGCCTTGCTGACGCCGGCGATCGCCTCGAGATCGGCAATGGTCATGAGTGGATTGGTGGGCGTTTCGACGAAGATCATGCGCGTCTCGCTGGTCATCGCCGCCTTGACAGTTGTCACATCGGAGGTGTCGACGTAGTCGAAGCCGATCCCGAAATCACGCAGGACTTGCTCGAAGAGCCGGTAGGTGCCGCCGTACATGTCGAATGATGCGAGTACGCGCTGTCCCGGCAACACGAAGCGGAGCACGGCGTCGGTTGCCGCCATGCCGCTGCCGAAGGCGATGGCGTGCTTGCTGCCCTCGAGCGCGGCGAGATTGCGCTCGAGCGCGGTACGCGTTGGATTGGCCGAGCGCGAGTAGATGTACTCGCCCGGCTCGCCGAACTCGAACTGAACAAAGGTCGACGTCGCGTGAATCGGCGGGATCACGGCGCCGGTTTGAGGGTCCGGATCCTGGCCGACGTGAATGGCGCGGCTGGCGAAGCCACGGTAGACGTGCGAGCTCTCTCTCTCGTTGTGCTCGGCGTTTGGCGACGGCTCCACTGCCGACTCCGCGGGCTCCTCCTCGGTGGTTTTCAAAACGCTCATGCTCCCTCCTGCGAGGCCATCGGGTCCTCGTAAAGTCCCTGGCTCAGGTAACGCTCGCCGCTGTCTGGAATGAGCGTCGCCACCCGCGAGCCCGGCCCCAGACGGTCGGCGATGCGGACCGCGGCGTAAGCGGCAGCACCGCCCGACGAGCCCGCCAGAATTCCTTCTTCGGCACCCAAACGTGTCGTGGTCTCGAAGGCCTCCGGATCGTGCACCATGAAGACCTCGTCGACCAGCGACATGTCGAGCGTCGCGTGGATCACCGACGATCCAATGCCTTCGACGCGGTGGTCGCCTGGCTCGCCGCCACCGATGACAGAGCCCTGCGGCTCGACAGCGACCATCAGGCAGCTTGATTGCTGCTCCTTGAGGTAGCGAGCGCAGCCGCTGAATGTGCCGCCGGTCCCGCAGCCGATCACCAGCGCGTCGATGCGTCCCTCCATCTGCTGCCAAATCTCCGGGCCGGTCGTGTCGTAGTGAGCCTGAGGGTTTGAGGGGTTGTTGAACTGTTGCGGCACGTGGGCGTTCGGTATCGATTCCGCGATCTGATAGGCCCGATCGATCGCGTGCTCCATGCCGTCGGCCGCCGCCGTCAGCACCACCTCGCCGCCCAGCGCTCGCATGAGGACCATTTTTTCGCGGCTGTACTTGTCGGGGACGACGAGGATCACCCGATAGCCGCGTCCCACACCCACGAGAGCCAGGCCGATGCCGGTGTTGCCGGCGGTGGGCTCGACGATCGTGCCACCGGGCGCGAGCAGCCCGCTGGCTTCGGCTGCTTCGATCATGCCGAGCGCCGTGCGGTCCTTGACGCTGAAACCCGGGTTGTGCCACTCGCACTTGGCGAACACTTCGCCGGCGCCTGGCGCGACGATTCGCCGTAGCCGAACCATCGGCGTGTTGCCGATCAGTTCCTCGAGCGATGTAACCAAGCGCCCCCCGGATTTGCTATCCGGCCGTCCGTCTCAGTCGGCGTTCCCGGCTGCGCGCAGGCCGGCGGCGTGTCGTCGTGTGTCATGGCCTCATCATGCATGGCGGGCAGAGTAAGGGCACGCCACGAAAGCGTCAAAACCGGGGTCCCGGCGACGAGATCGCCTCGCTCGCGTTCTACAGCGGCAGCGAGATCGCTTGACGCGCGCTGCCCGCGCGGCGAGTCTCGGGGCCATGCGCACGATTCCTCCCTGGTTTGGCCTTGCCGTGGCCGATGATCTTGCTCCGGCGCGTCCCGATCCAGAACCATCCGTATCGGTCCAAGCCGACGCAGTGGATGCTGCCCCGCCGTCGGCTGCACGGTCTGCTGTCCCCGCCCCGATCCGCCAAGAAAACCGCGAAATCGTCGTGCTCGGCTGCCCGTTCGACGGCGCAGTTAGCGGCCGCGCCGGCGCCGCCGATGGGCCCGCGGCGATCCGCGGCTGGGCGGCATCGGCCGAGGCGATCACCGAAGACGGTTCCATGATCTCCGGCCTGCGTGTCATCGACGTTGGCGACGTGGTCCTACCCGACACGCCGGCTGCGTCGGAGACGCCTCGAGTGTCGGGCACGCCAACCGATCAGGCTCAGTCGAGTCGCTCGAGCGATCCGGGGGCTTCGATCGAGTCCGGGCAGTCCGCCTCACGCTGGCAAGCGATCGAAGCCGCCGCCGATGCCGCACTGCGCGCTCATCCGCAGGCTTTTTTCCTTGGCCTGGGCGGTGACCACGGTGTTACCCCGCCGCTGCTTGCTTCCTCAGCCCGCCATCACCCTGGGCTAGGGCTCCTTCTATTGGACGCGCACGCCGATTGTTTCCCCGACTACGAGGGTGATCGCGCCTCGCACGCCTGCGCCGTCAGTCGCGCCTGGGATCACGCTGGCATTGTGCCGCGCAACACGGCGCTCGTCGGGCTGCGCTCCTACGCCCAGATCGAGCTCGCGTCCCTGAGGCAGGCGGGACGGGTCGTTTCCGCCGCCGAGTGGTCCCGCCAAGGAGTCGGAACGACAGCCGACGCGATTGTCGACGTGCTTGGTGGTGGTCCCGTCTACTTGTCGTTCGACATCGACGTGCTCGACCCATCGGCAGCACCCGGTACGGGCTACCCAGTGGCGGCAGGACCGAGCAGCCGGGATGTCTTGGAGCTGCTTGCTGCGTTGTGGCCGCGGCTCGACATCTTCGGCATGGACCTGGTCGAAGTGGCGCCGGCGCTCGATCCGAGCGCCATCACGGCTGCGACGGCGGCGCAGGTGCTTCTACAAGTTTTCGGTCATGTGGCGGCTGAGCCAAGCACTACAATTTCGCCATGAGCCGGTCGCCCGCTGACGACGAAGACGGGACATCCTTGGCTGCCAACGGACAGGGACAAGGGGACCCCCACGCCCCTCGGGCCAGACATACGCATCCTCATGGCTCTCACCGAGGGCTGGCTTCGCGATCCGACGGGCCGATCGGCGTCTCCGGCCAACGCCGCCGCTTCGCCGAGCGCCGCGGCCTCATGCTGGCTCTTGGCACCACGGCGATCATCTTCGTGGCCGAGCTGGCAGGTGGGTGGTTGTCTAACAGCCTGTCGCTGCTGGCGGACGCCGGGCACATGTTTTCCGACGCGCTGGCGCTACTGCTGGCGCTGGCGGCGCTGTCGTTCGCCACCCGTCCGGCCACTCCCGAGAAGACCTACGGCTGGTACCGACTCGAGATCCTCGCGGCGCTCACCAACGGCGTGACCCTGGTTGTGCTGTCACTCTTCATTTTCTGGGAGGCGTACCAACGCCTCCTCGCGCCGCCCGAGGTTCGCACCGGGTTGATGATGGTGGTCGCGGCAATCGGGTTGGCGGCCAACGCCATCGGCCTGCGTTTTCTGCACGGCCACGACCACAGCCTCAACATGCGCGGGGCGTATTTGCATGTGCTCGGTGACCTGCTTTCGTCGGTGGGGGTGCTGATTGGCGGTGCCCTGATGTGGGCGACGGGCAACCGACTCATCGACCCGCTGGTGTCGATCTGTATCGGTGTCGTCATCGTGCTGGGCGCCTATCGCCTGGTTCGTGAGTCGGTCGACGTGCTGCTCGAGGCCACGCCCGCCGGTATCGACGTCCGTGAGGTCTCGAGGAAGATCTGCGGGACCACCGGCGTCGAAGGGGTGCACGATCTACATGTGTGGAGCTTGACGTCAGGGGTGTACGCGCTTTCCTGCCACGTGGAGGTCAAGCGCGAGATCCTGACCGAGTCGGAGAATCTGCTCGACGTGCTACGCCACACGTTACGCGAAGGGTTCGCCATCGCCCACACGACGATTCAGATCGAGCCCGAGGACTACAAGGCCCGCGGCATGGTGCACTGGCAGCTCGGTGAGCCGAATGTCGGCTGAGAGCCGGACGCCGGGGGCGCTCACCGCGGCGCAGATGGAGCGCTACCAGGCGCATCTGGCACTACCTGGTTTCGGCACTACCGGCCAGTCCCGACTGTTGAGAGCGCGCGCCTTGGTGATTGGCGTTGGCGGGCTCGGCTGCCCGGCGGCGCGGTATCTCGTGGCCGCGGGGCTGAGTGTCGTCGGCCTGGTTGACGACGATGTCGTCGACGCCACCAACCTGCAGCGCCAGATTCTGTACTCTGCCGCCGACATAGGACGGTCGAAGGTCGAAGCGGCCGCCGAGCGACTGGCGGCGTATGCGGGGAATACGGACGCAGCCCGAGTGGCCGGATACACCGGATCGCCGGGTCGAGATAACGAGCAGCAGGTGACGATGCATCGGGTGCGTGTCAATGCGGCCAATGTCGCGGGGCTCGTCGCAGGCTATGACGTCGTACTCGATGGTAGCGACAACTTCGCGACGCGCTACGTGGTTAACGACGCCTGCGTGCTCGCGGGTGTGCCGCTGGTGACCGGCAGCCTGCATCAGTTCGAAGGACAAGTAACGGTCATCGCACCGCCGCGCACACCGTGTTATCGCTGCCTGTTCGCGGCGCCGCCGCGAGAACAGGCGGCCTGCCAAGAGGCTGGAGTACTCGGACCGCTTGCGGGCATCGTCGGTACGGTGATGGCGGCCGAGGCGCTCAAGCTCGTGGCGCAGGGGGAGACCGCGTTGATGTCACGTCTGCTATTGGTTGATGCCCGCGACATGGTGTTTCGGGCAATCGAGCTGCGTCGCGACGCGAGCTGCCAGCTGTGCGGTGACTCACCGACGATTCGAAGCCCGACTGCGGTTGCCGCGCCTGCCAGGCCCGCGGCGCCGGCCACGACCACGGAGTGTCGCGGCAGCGCCAGAGCCCACGAATCGGTGCCGTCGGTCGGGTCAGCGTCGGCCGCGGACTCGTGACGGCGGCAGACGGTCGCGGCGGCGGAGACGCCCGGCCGCGAGAAGGGGAGAATCGGCCCGCGTCGACCACGATCGATCGCCTCGTGCTTCCGGAGGCGGTCGCCCAACAGCTCCGTGGTGAAGCAATGGAAGCCTACCCGCGCGAAGCCTGCGGACTCCTTGCCGGGACGCACGAGGCCGACGCGCGCGGCTCCCGTGTTTCGCGCGTGGTGCGAGCCACGCCAGCCGCCAACGCTGCAGCGCGTGGGGACCGCTTCTTGATTGATGCGCGCCAGGTCTGGGAGACGATGCGCGCCAGCCGTGCTGACGATCTCGTCCTGGTTGGTGCCTACCACTCGCATCCGGACGCCCGAGCACGGCCGTCGCAAGTCGATATTGACGACGCCTGGGGAGAGTGGCTCCACGTGATCGTGAGCTGCGACGCCGATGGTGGCACCGACGTGTGCTGCTGGCGGATCGCGGGTGGGGTTGCGCAACCGGTGCCCATCTGCGACGCCGCCGCCGAACCACAATTTCGACGGCAGAGCTCGCCGATGGAACCATCGGCCGCTCTGCCGTCCGACGGCGCGCCGCCAGCGACGTCGGTAGCCAGCGGCGGCGCAGGCCGATCGCGATGAGCGCCGTCCCGGCAGGCGGTGTTTGCCTGAGCTTGGCTGCTGGGAGCCTGACCGAGTTGCAGCAGCGCCTCGCCGCGGTGAACGCAGCGCGGGCCAACAGAACGCCAGAAGCGCGAGCGGCTGGCCGGCAGTCGGGATTGCCGTCGACGTCGCCCGGATCTGCCGCTCGTGGCCGTGCGACTCGGGTGGACCTGATCGAGATCCGTCTGGACGCATTGCGCGATCGGCCCGCTGAGAGCCTTTCGACGGCCGAGCTCGCGGATCTGTGCGCCCGTGCCGCGGTGCCGCTCATTGTGACCTGTCGCCCGCGCTGGGAGGGGGGCGGCTACGGCGCTGAATCCAACGCTGACGTTGGCGCGAGCAGTTCTGAGGTCGAGCGTATCCAGCTGCTGCGACGGGCGCTCGACGCCGGTGCGGCGTACATCGATGTGGAGCTCGAGGCGGCATCAGCGGCCGAGCTCGTGGGGGAGGTCGGCGACCGAGTCGTATTGTCGTGGCATGCTGCCGCGCCCATCAATCTCGCCGATGTCGCGGGTCGCGCCGAGCTCGAATCGAGGATCAAAGCCTGTCTGGAGCTACGACCTGCCGTCGTCAAGCTCGTGGCTCCGGCCCGATCGCCAGCGGACGCGATTCCGCTGCTGGATGCTCTGCGCGAGCTCGTCGCCGCTGGCCAACACGCCACGGCGTTCTGCATGGACGAGGAGGGTCGAGCCAGCCGCTTGCTGGCGCTCGCCCAAGGCGGCTGCTGGATCTACGCCCGCGAGTCGGACGCCCTCGCCCCCGCCGCTTCCTCCGCCCCGACGGCAACGGGCCAGTGGAGCCTCGACGATCTCGCCGCTCTCCGAACGCACCGCTGGAGCTCAGCCAGCGCGCTCTACGGCGTGCTCGGTGATCCAGTTGAGCACTCGCTGTCGCCGTTGATCTTCAACGCCGCCTTCGCAGATCAAGAGCTCGCCGCGGCTTACCTACCAATGGGCGGCGCGGACTTGCCGGCGGTGCTGCGTTTGGCCGAGCACGTCGGTATCCGTGGCCTCAGCGTGACCATGCCCCACAAGCAGGCGGTGTTGCGCAGTTGCGCGGAGGTTTCCGAAACGGCTCGACGCATTGGCGCGGTCAACACGCTGGTCGCGGGTGAGAGCGGTTGGCGTGGGCACAACACCGACGGCACCGGCGTTGTGGGCGCGCTGATGCCGCACCTGCAACTGCGCGACGCGCGGGCGACGGTGCTCGGAGCGGGAGGCGCCGCTCGCGGTGCCGTCGTCGCCCTTGCCGAGGCGGGCGCACGGGTGCGTGTGCTCAATCGCACCCTCGAGCGCGCCAGGGAGTTGGCGGATCTGGCGGCAGAGGTCGCCAGTGCGGTGATCGCGGTCGCCCCCGTGACGCCGGGGTCCGCCGACGTTGACTCGAAGATTGCCGGCCAGAGAGGGCGGGCGAGCTTCGGCGCGCTCGACGATTTTCCGAATGAGGGCTGCGACGTGCTCGTAGACGCAACGTCGGTCGGCATGAAGGACGCCGCTGACACGGCGATTCCGACCGCTTGGTTGAACGGAGATGAGGTCGTGCTCGACATGGTCTATCGTCCGCTTGAAACCGCACTGCTGCGTGGCGCGGCGGAGCGCGGCTGCGTCACCGTTCCGGGGCTCGAGATGTTCTTGTTGCAGGCGGCCGAGCAGTACCGCCTGTGGTTCGATCGAGAGCCTCCGATGGAGCCCATGCGCAGCGCGGCGCTGGCGGCGCTGGCTGTAGGTGTTTGCGGTGTCCAAGGATCCTGAGCCCATAGATCGAGGAGCCTGAGCGCCACTGGCCCGCTCTCGAAAAGGAGTCCGCGATGGAAGCGAACGACCAGCCCGATCGCGTTGAGACGGTCGACGAGCCCGAAGAACTACGCGGCGTTGCTGCGATATTCGGGCCGTTCGTGAACGCTCTTTTCGCCCCTGGTCGGGCCTTCGACGCACTGCAGCAACGCCCAATGCTTGCCCTGTGGATTCTTCTCTGGACGATGGTCAGCATCTTGTTGCTGAGCACACAAACCGTCGACATCACGCGTCAGATCGGGCGCGTCGGTTTTATCGAACAAGCGGCGCAGGGGACGATGGACGCCGAGCAGATGACGCGGGTCGTCGAGCGCATCGATCGGATGGCGCCCTACCTCGCGCTGCTTGGCAATGTCTTCTTCGCGATCATGGTGGCGCTGATCTCACTTCTGATCTGGATCGGATCCACCTTGTTCGGCGGCAGCAGCAAGTTCGGCGGCGCCTTCGGGGTGGCCAGCGTGGCGTCCGTTGCGCATCCGCTGGTGTCCACCTGCTTCACGGTCCTCGTCTGGGATATGAAGCCGCCCGAGATTCGTCGCATGTCGGATGTCGCGGAAGCCGTGCCAACCCTGGGCCTGGACACGTTCCTGGGTGGTCTGGACGTCTCTGCCGCTGTTCGCACCCTGCTGCAGCGCGTCGATATGTTCAATATTTGGTGGATCGTCTTGGTGGCGCTGGGGTGCGAACGTTTGATGGCGCTTCGGCGCGGCCAGGGGACGATCATTGGCATCGTGATCTGGGCGCTCGCCGCCCTCTTTTCGGCCTTCGTGGCCTGGATGGGGCAGAGCTAATCAGCCATCGGTCAACTCATGCCCAAGCTCGCCCCCAACTTCGCCGACTTCGAGCGTGCCGCTGCGCTTGGCAACATCGTGCCGGTCTACAGCGAGCGTCTGGGCGACCTGTCGACCCCGGTGGGGGAGATGCTCAAGGTCGTCGGCCGGATGCGGCGGCCCTTCCTGCTCGAGAGTGCCGAGGGAGGTGAGCACGTCGGCCGCTATTCCTTCCTGGGTGGCGACCCGTTTCTCGAGCTGGTCGGCGACGCGGACGGCCTAGAAGTACGCCGGCCCGGCCGCGAGCCGCGCCGACTCGACGGTAACCCCGTGGGCCAGCTCGCGGCCATCCAGGCGAGCTTTCGCGCCGCGCCGGTGGCTCCAGGTGGGCCGCCGTTCAGTGGCGGCGGCGTGGGCTATCTGGGCTACGACGCGATTCGCTGGATCGAGCGTGTACCCAATCGCAACCCTGCGGATCCACAGCTGCCGTGGTTGTACCTCGCCTACTACGATCGACTGATCGCGTTCGATCACCTGCGTCACCGGATCCTCTTGGTGGCCAACGCACGCATCGACGACCCGCACGACCGCGGCGGCCTACGTGCCGCGTACTCACGCGCGCATGAACAAATCGACGAGCTCGCCGCGGTCCTCGACGGCGAGCCGCTCGACGCCGCGCCGCTCGACGCGGTCGATTTGCCCGAGCACACAACGCTCGAGACGCAGTGCAACATCGCCGACGCCGATTTCTGTGCCGCGGTCGAAAGCGCGCGCGACTACATCGCCGCCGGCGACGCGTTCCAGATCGTGCTGTCGCGGCGTTTGGCCTGCCAGACGCAGGCCGATCCTCTCACCGTCTACCGCGCGCTTCGAGCCGTGAATCCGTCACCATACATGTTCTGTCTCGACACCGGGACGGCCCACATCGTGGGGTCGTCGCCGGAGATGCTCGTGCGCCTCGAGGAGGGCTGGATCGAGAACAGGCCGATCGCTGGCACACGTCGGCGCGACGTCAACCCGGAGGTCGACGCGGCGCTGGCGGCGCAGTTGCTGGCCGACGAGAAGGAGCGCGCCGAGCACCTCATGCTCGTCGATCTCGGCCGCAACGACATCGGGCGCGTGGCCGAGTACGGCACGGTTACCGTGCCGCAGTTCATGACGGTCGAGCGTTACTCTCACGTGATGCATCTGGTTTCGTCGGTGCGCGGTAAGCTTCGCGAGGGGGTGAGTCCGGCGGAGGCGTTGTTTGCCAGCTTTCCCGCCGGCACCGTTTCGGGTGCTCCGAAGATCCGCGCCATGGAGATCATCGACGAGCTCGAGCCGACGGCGCGCGGCGTGTACGCCGGTGCAATTCTGTATGCCGACTTCTCCGGCAATCTCGACTCGTGCATTGCCATTCGCACGATTGTCATGAAGGGCACCACGGCCTACGTGCAGGTGGGGGCGGGAATCGTGGCCGACTCCAGCCCGCGCCGGGAGCTCGCCGAGACGTCCGAGAAGGCCGCGGCATCGTTGCAGGCTCTCGAATGGGCCGAGGCGGCCGCGGCGGTTCGTGCAGCAAGCGACAAGGAAGAAGAAGAGTGATTCTCGTGGTCGACAACTACGATTCGTTCACCTTCAATCTCGTGCAGGCGATCGGCTCGCTCGGCGCCCACGTGGAGGTGAGGCGGAACGATGCCATCGACATCGACGGTGTCCGCGAGCTGGCGCCCAGCGGCATCGTGCTCTCGCCCGGCCCGGGACGGCCCGAGGACGCTGGCATTTGTGTGGCGCTGGTGAGTGAGATCGGCCCGACCACACCGATGCTCGGCGTGTGTCTGGGCCACCAGGCCATCGGCATTGCCTTTGGCGCGTGCGTTGATCGAGCTCCGGAGATTGTTCATGGCAAGACGGCCAGCGTTAGTCACGACGCAACGGGTGTGTTCACGGAGCTGCCCAATCCGTTCGTGGCGACGCGCTACCACTCGCTAGTTGTGCGCCCTGATTCGATCCCGATCTCCGTCCCGAGCTCGATCCCCGACTCGAGTCCCGCGCCCCTGCTCGTCAACGCCACAACAAGCGACGGCCTCGTGATGGGCATGCGCCACGCCACGTATCCGATACACGGGGTGCAGTTTCATCCCGAATCAATCGCCTGTCCCGACGGTCCGCTGCTGCTGCAGAATTTTCTCCGATTGACACAAGCCGACGTCGACGGCGACACAGCGCGCATACCTCGATCGTGAGCGAATCAAGCGAATCGAGCGCGCTGAAGGCGGTGCTCGGGCGTCTGCTCATCGGCGAGCGGCTCGATCGCGCCGATGCTCGCGCCGCGATGCGGTTGATCATGGACGGCCAAGCGTCGGCAACGCAGATCGCCGGATTTCTGGTGGCGCTGCGTATGCGGGGGGAGACGGTCGACGAGATCACCGGTTTCGCCGAGGCGATGCGCGCCGCGGCCACGCACGTGAACCTGCCCGCCGACAACCTCGTCGACACCTGTGGCACGGGCGGTGACGGCGCCGAGACGTTCAACATTTCGACAACAGCCGCGCTGGTGGCAGCCGGCGCCGGTGCCAAGATCGCCAAGCATGGCAACCGCTCGGTATCGAGCAGGTGCGGCAGCGCCGATGTTCTCGAGGAGCTCGGTGTGGTACTCACCGACGACCCGACGGTGCTGCAGCGCTGCTTACAGAGCGCCGGCTTCGCCTTCATGTTCGCGCCGCTCCAGCACCCGGCGATGAAGCACGCTGTGGGCCCACGTCGAGAGCTTGGTGTGCGGACCGTATTTAATCTGCTCGGCCCGCTGACCAATCCGGCGCTCGCCCCCCGGCAGCTGCTCGGGGTGTACGACGGTAGCTGGATCGAGCCCGTTGCCAGCGTCCTCGGCCAGCTCGGGTCGGAGCGCGCGATGGTTGTGCATGGAGCCGGCGACCTGGACGAGATTTCCACCCTCGGGCCGACCGAGGTGGCCGAGTGGGACGGCGAGCGCGTGCGCTCCTGGCGCATCGAGCCGCGGGAGCTCGGCCTCGAGATCGCCGCGCCCGACGCGCTTGCCGGTGGAGACGCTGCACAGAACGCCGACATCATCCGGCGATTGTTGGATGGCGAACCCGGGGCGCCTCGCGACATCGTGGTGCTGAACGCTGCGGCGGCCTTGTGTGTTGCCGGTGTCGTGGGCTCGCTGGCCGACGGACTCGAGGCGTCGCGTGCTTCCGTCGACGAGGGCGACGCGGCAGCCACGCTCGAGGCTCTCGTCGCCGCGACCGGTGGCGCGCACAATACGCCGAGGTTGCGTTGAAGAACACGAGCACGATCACGCTCGACGAGCTCGTCGCGGCCGCCGGCGCCACAACCGAGGTGCGCCGGCGGGCCCGTCCGGAGGCCGATCTACGGGCCCGGCTGGCCGATCGGGTGCTTCCCGAAGGCGGTCGTTTGCGGGACGCTCTGAGGGGACCGTCCATCGCCATCATCGCCGAGGTCAAGGCGGCGAGCCCGCTGTCGGGCCCGCTACGTCCCACCGACGATTCGGAGGACTTCGATTCGGTGTTTATCGCCACGGGCTATCAGTCTGCCGGCGCGGTGGCGGTGTCGGTGCTCACCGAAGAGCACTACTTCGATGGCTCACTCGACGACCTGCGGGCAGTCTCCGCAGCGGTGGAGGTGCCCACCTTACGCAAGGACTTCATCGTCGATACCTACCAGGTGCACGAGGCCGCGCTCGCTGGCGCGGGCGCCTTGCTGCTGATTGCCAACGTGCTTTCCGCTGGCCAGCTCGCCGATCTTGTGGGCACAGCGCACGACCTCGGCCTCGACGCCCTGGTCGAGGTCCATGGGTATCGTTCGCTGACGGCTGCCGTGGAGTGCGGCAGCGGTCTGATTGGCATCAACAATCGGGACCTGCGCACCATGCGCGTCGATGTGGAGCACTCGATCGCGATCGCCCCCGATCTTCCCGCGGACATCCTGCGTGTTGCTGAGAGCGGCATCGCGGGTCCGAGCACGTTGATTCGACTCCATCAGGTGGGCTACCAGGGAGCGCTCATCGGCAGCGCCTTCATGCGCGCCGACGATCCGGGCGCGGTGCTCGCCGAGTGGCTTGCCGACTTGGCCGCAGAAGCGGAAGCGGACGGCGAGACATCGTGAGACCACGGTGGAAGGTGTGCGGCATCACGACCGCCGACGACGGCATGGCCGCGGTCGAGGCGGGTGCCGACGCGATTGGTCTCGTCTTCTACGAGCCGAGCCTGCGCGCCGTCACGCTGGAGCGAGCGGCGGCGATTTCGGCGCGATTGCCGGAGGAGACCTGGCGGATCGGCGTTTTTGTCGACGCCACGGTCGGCGAGATGGATCGAGCCGTGGCTGCTGTGGGGCTCGATTTTCTGCAGCTGCACTGTGATCGACCAAGTCGGGCAAATGGAGATGTCGCGCCACTGACGCGGCACGCTATCAAGGCCTTGCGAGTGAGCGACGCAACCACGATCGATGAAGCCGACGCGCTCGCTGCCCGGTATCCGGAGTGCACGCTTCTGGTTGATACTGCCTCGAAGCGGTTGTACGGCGGCACGGGTTGCACGGGCAACTGGAGCGTCGCCGCTCATTTGGCCGGCCGCTATCGGCTTTTTTTGGCCGGCGGACTCAACCCGTCCAACGTGGCGGCGGCCGTGAGCCAGGTACAACCTTGGGCGGTGGATGTTTCGTCGGGAGTGGAGTCGAGTCCCGGACGCAAGGATTGGGCCAAGCTGCGGGCTTTTGCCGCGGCGCTGGAGTCGAATCGATGAAGCGCTTCTCCGCGTTTCTGCCAGAGCAACCCGGGCCGTCCGATCCGTCGGACACTTCCGATCGGCCTGTTCTTCCCGACAATTCGGGGCGATTCGGCGAGTTCGGCGGACGCTACGTTCCCGAAACGCTCATGCCCGCGCTGTTCGAGCTCGAAACCGCCTACCGCGAAGCCCTCGCCGCCCCCGACTTCGTGGCCGAGCTGCAGCACCTGCTGGCCACCTACGCCGGCCGACCCACGCCTTTGTACGCCGCGCCGAGGCTGTCGGAGGAGGTGGGAGCGCGGGTTTGGCTCAAGCGCGAGGACCTACTGCATACGGGTGCGCACAAGATCAACAACACGCTCGGTCAGGCATTGTTGGCGCGCCGCATGGGCAAGCGCCGGGTGATCGCCGAGACGGGAGCGGGTCAGCACGGCGTTGCAACCGCCACCGCGGCCGCAATGTTCGGCCTCGAGTGTGTTGTCTACATGGGCGAGGAAGACATTCGACGTCAGCGGCTGAACGTGTATCGGATGGATCTGCTCGGAGCTCGCGTGGTTCCGGTGTCGTCCGGCAGTCGAACGCTCAAAGATGCCACCAACGAAGCCATCCGCGATTGGGTCACGAATGTCGAGGGGACTTTCTACATCATCGGCTCGGTGGTCGGCCCGCATCCGTACCCAGCCATGGTGCGCGACTTTCAGTCGGTGATCGGGCGCGAGGTGCGGGCGCAGCTCGCCGAGCTGAAGGAGGGGAGTCCCGACATCCTGCTCGCCTGCGTTGGTGGTGGCAGCAACGCGATCGGCCTGTTTCACGACTGGATCGACGACGGGCCGAGACTCATCGGCGTTGAGGCGGCGGGCGAAGGGCTCGACAGCGGACGGCATTCGGCCACGCTTTCGGTGGGCACTCCGGGCGTGCTGCACGGGGCGCGTTCTTTCTTGCTGCAGAACGACGACGGCCAAATCCAGCTGGCGCACTCGATATCGGCCGGCCTCGACTATCCGGGCGTCGGCCCCGAGCACGCCTGGCTCAAGTCCACCGGACGGGCGGAATACGTGGCCGTGACCGACGACATGGCGCTCGCCGCGCTGCGTCAGCTGTCACTCATCGAGGGAATCATCCCCGCCCTCGAGTCCGCCCACGCCGTCGCCCACCTGCTGCAGATGGGCGACACCGGACGTTTGGATCCAGACGACAGAGTGGTTGTTTGCCTTTCCGGACGCGGTGACAAGGACGTCGCCACGCTCGCGGCACTGGACGACGCATGAGCGCTGCATCGGTGGTTCCTGAGGACAAGTCGGGGCGGCTGGCGCGCGCCCTGGCATCGGGGCGTCGCGACGGTCGTCCGCTGCTGATTCCGTTCGTGACGTTCGGTTATCCGGCGCTCAACGCTACCGTGCCATTGGTGACGGCGATTGCCGCCGCCGGCGCCGATATCATCGAGATCGGCGTGCCGTTCTCCGATCCGCTCGCCGACGGCCCAACCATCCAGCGTGCCAGCGAGCGTGCCCTCGCCAACGGCGCTAGCCTGGCGCGGACGCTCGACGCTGTGCGGGCGCTGCGCGCCCAGCCGTCGACTCGGGAGCTACCGCTGGTCCTGATGGGCTACTGCAACCCGATCCTGCGTTACGGCTTGTCGTCGTTTCTCGACGACGCCATCGCAGCCGGCGTGGACGGGCTTATCGTTCCCGATTTGCCGCCCGAAGAGGCTAGCGAGTATCGCGAGGGTTGCCTGCAGCGTGGTCTCGCCGCGGTGTTCCTTGTGGCACCCAACGCGCCGGACGATCGCATTCGCCTCGTCGACGAGCTCTCGACACATTTCTCATACTGCGTATCCGTCACCGGAGTCACCGGCGCTCGAGGCGACGTGCATGAGCGTACGGTCGATTTTCTCCGACGTGTCAGGCGTTTGGCTCAAAAACCCTTCGTGGTCGGCTTTGGGATCAAGGCACCGGCGCACGTGCGGGCGCTCGGGCCCCACGCCGACGGGGTGGTTGTTGGCAGCGCCCTGCTCGAGGTCATTGACGGGGCCTGGGACCGGCGCCCTGACGCAGGTCGTGAGGAGGCCAACGATTTCGGTGCCTGCGCGGCCGCGGCGGGTGAGATGATTGCCGCCTTGAGGGATGCCGCCGCCGAGCTCAGTGGCGACGTGAACACGGCGTCATCAGACCAAGGCCAACCGGCGCCGCCGGCGCGGACGTCCTAGACACATGAGCGACTTGGAACGAGCTCGGGAACAGATCGAGGCGGCTCGCGTGGAAATCGATCGCATCGACGTCGAGCTCGTTGGTCTTCTGAGCGAGCGTGCAGGACACGTGCTGGCCATCGGAGAGGCGAAGAACGTCACCGGTGACCAGATCTATCAGCCCGATCGTGAGGCTCGGGTGATCAAGCGGGCCCTGGAAGCGAACCACGGCCCCCTCGAAGACGCCGCGGTGCAGCGGTTGCTCGAGCGTGTTCTTGACGAGGCCCGCCGGCTCGAACGATCGAAGCGTGCGGAAGAATTTTCACCTTCAACAGGCTCTTGAGTAGAGGTTGACCATGGTAGTCGTCATGCAGGTGGGCGCCGAGGAGCAAGAGATCCAGCAGGTGATCGAGCGTCTCACCTTCCTGGGCTACGACGCGCATCGTTCCTCGGGGGTCGAGCGGACAGTTATCGGGGCGGTGGGTGGCGATGGAGCCAGCATCGACAAGCGTGTATTCGAGCTCCTGCCCGGTGTGAAGGAAGTGGTCAAGGTCTCCAAGCCCTACAAGTTGGTGTCGCGCTCGTTCTGTCCTGAGGGGACGGTTATTCGCATCGGCGACGTCGTCATCGGCGGCGACGACGTTGTCATGATGGCGGGACCATGCAGTGTCGAGAGCGAGGAGCAGATCCATAACGTCGCCGCGGTCGTCGCCAAGGCGGGAGCCACCGTGCTTCGAGGCGGGGCGTACAAGCCACGCTCCTCGCCCTATTCGTTTCAAGGCCTTGGCGGGCCCGGGCTGCGCTTCCTGCGCTCTGCGGCCGACGCCAACGGTATGTTGACGATCTCTGAGGTCATGGAGTCGTCGCAGATCGAATTGATGTCGGAGTACGTCGATATCTTTCAGGTGGGCGCGCGCAACATGCAGAACTTCGCGCTGCTCAAGGCGCTCGGGCGCTCTGGGACGCCGGTGATGCTCAAGCGCGGCTTGTCGTCGACGATCGAGGAATGGTTGATGTCGGCCGAGTACTTGATGGCGGGCGGCAATCGCAACGTCATGCTGTGCGAGCGCGGCATCCGCACGTTCGAGCACCACAGCCGCAACACCTTCGACATCTCGGCGTTCCCGATCGTCAAGAAGCTGTCGCACCTGCCGGTGATTGGCGATCCGAGTCATGCCATCGGCATCCGCGACAAGGTCGCGCCGCTGGCGCTCGCGGCGATCGCGGCCGGTGCCGACGGTTTGATTATCGAGGTGCACACCAACCCGGAGGAGGCGCTTTCGGATGGTCCGCAGGCGCTCTACCCCGACCAATTCTCGAAGCTGTTCGGGCAGGTCAGGCAGATCGCGCCGGTGATCGGGCGGTCCATCGGCTGACGGAAGCTGGGGCGAGCGCGTGGTGTCGGAATTCCGCGCCTGCAAGTCTGAGGAGTTGCTCTGGGGCGACTCCGGCGTCGTTCCGAGGCCTCGCCTCGCTTGACCGACCCTCACCCCGCAGTTAGCCTCGCGATCGAGTTGCCGAGCCTCTCGAAAACCGCAGCAGAACAGCCCGCCAAACGGAGTCGCGATGCACGCTACTGAGGTTCGTACCGCCGCGAAAGAAACGACGCTGCGCGATGCTCTCCTGATGGCCGGAGGTTTCGCCCTGGCACTCGCCGCTGCCGCGCAGGTGAGGATTCTTCTGCCGAACAACCCGGTGCCAATCACGCTGCAAACATTCGTTCTCTATTCCGGGGCGGCGGTGCTTGCTACGCGGACCGCGCTGGCCGGTGTGGGTCTATACGTGGGGCTGGCACTGATCGGCCTGCCGGTGCTGTCGGGCCTACGCGGCGGACTCGCTGCCTTCGGCGGCGCGACAGGTGGCTACGTGCTCGGTTGGTTCGTCGCCGTCTTGGTGCTCTCGCGGCTCCTCGATCGGCAGCTGAGCTGGGCTCGCACTGCGGCAACGATGACGCTGGGTACGGTCATCATTCTCTTCTGCGGCACGCTACATCTCGGGCTACTGCTGGGCTTGTCTCCGGCACAGGCGTTCTTGATGGGTGCGGCGCCCTTTATTCCCGGCGACGTGCTCAAGATTGTGGCAGCGTCGACGCTCGTTCGCCGCTGGCCTTCGGCGTCGAGTCGCTAGCGGCGCCAAATTGTTATCCTCCGGCTCGCCATTCGGCCCCAGCCCCCACTTGACCAGGATCGGTCCGATAGCTCGGCCCCGCTCCTGACCGGACGCGTCGTATGAAGCTTCACGAGTTCCAGTCGAAGGCATTGCTGCGCGCGCGGGGCCTTACGGTGCCAGAGGGCGGTGTGGCCGCCACCGGTGACGAAGCGCGCGCCGTTGCCGAACGCTTGGCCGCTGCCGGCTCCACCAAGTTCGCCGTCAAAGCACAGGTGCACGCCGGTGGCCGCGGCAAGGGGGGAGGCATCAAGCTCGCCGACAGCCCCGACGAGGCGGGCCGACTGGCCGACGCCATGCTCGGCCAACCTCTCGTTACGCCTCAGACCGGACCTGAAGGTGTGATCGTCAGGAAGGTCCTGGTCGAGGCCGGTGTCGCGATCGCCCGCGAGCTCTACGTTGGGCTCACGCTCGATCGTGCGTCGCGGCAGCCGGTGGTCATCGCTTCGGCCGAGGGTGGTGTTGAGATCGAGGAGGTCGCGGCTGAGCGGCCCGAGGCCATCCACAGCGAACCGTGCGCACCAGGGTGGGGATTACGGCCTTTTCAAGCCCAGCGGCTGGCGTTTGCCCTCGGCCTAGAGGGCAAGGCGAGTCGCCGAGTGGCCCATGTCATGGGTCAACTCGCCGAGATCTTCGGTGCGCTGGACGGTTCGATGGCCGAGATCAACCCGCTGGTGATCACCGATGACGACGAAGTGATCGTGCTCGACGCCAAGATCGTCCTCGACGATAACGCCCTGTACCGGCATCCGGATCTCGAGGCGCTACGAGATCCTTCAGAGGAGCAGCCCCTCGAGGTCGAGGCGGCCGAGCACTCGCTCAGCTACGTCGCACTCGACGGCACGATTGGCTGCATGGTCAACGGCGCAGGTCTGGCTATGGGCACCATGGACCAGATCAGCAACGCCGGTGGCTTTCCGGCGAACTTTCTGGACGTCGGCGGCGGCGCATCTGTCGAGCGCGTTGCGGCGGCGTTCCGCATTCTGATGAAGGCCCCGTCGGTAGAGGCGGTGCTGATCAATATCTTCGGTGGCATCGTGCGCTGCGATCGGGTGGCCAAAGGTGTGATCGAGGCGCTCGAGACGGTTCGAGTGGACGTTCCGATCATCGTGCGGCTGCAGGGAACCAACGCCGTGGAAGGCAGAGCGATCCTCGAGGCGTCGGAGATCGAGTTCATCGTCGCCGAAACGCTGGACGAGGCGGCGAGCAAGGCCGTCGCGGCCGCTTCGAAAACTCGCGCGATCGCCGCTGAGGCAGGCTCTGGAGCCGGCTCATGAGCATCCTCGTAGATGCCGACACGCGGCTTCTGGTGCAGGGAATTACCGGCACAGAGGGGACCTTCCACACCCGTCAATGCCGTGAGTACGGCACCAACGTTGTTGCTGGCGTCACCCCCGGCAAGGGCGGCCAGCAGTTCGACGACGAGGTGCCGGTTTTCAACACGGTGGGCGAAGCGGTGGAGGCCACGGGTGCCGACGTCTCGCTGATCTTCGTGCCCCCGCCGTTTGCCGCGGACGCCGTTATGGAGGCCGCGGAGGCCGGCATGCGGCTCGCGATCTGCATCACGGAAGGCATACCGGCGCTCGATATGGTCGACGTGGTCGGCTACTGCAATGCTCGCGGCACGCGGCTGGTTGGTCCGAATTGTCCGGGGGTGATCTCTCCGGGTTCGTGCAAGGTCGGGATCATGCCCGGCTTCGTGCATCGCGAAGGGAACGTCGGCGTGATCTCGCGCTCCGGTACGCTGACCTACGAGGCGGTCGATCAGATCACTCGCGCCGGGCTCGGGCAATCGACCTGCATCGGCATCGGCGGCGACCCTGTCATCGGCACGACATTCAGCGATTGCCTCGGGATGTTTACCGAAGACGAGCAGACGCGAGCGGTGGTGATGATCG
This sequence comes from Acidobacteriota bacterium, assembly GCA_963666215.2. GTDB lineage: Bacteria > Acidobacteriota > UBA890 > UBA890 > WLXD01. The sequence goes on along the minus strand of CAXWPL010000005.1, from coordinate 344,502 downwards.
GCGAGATCGGCGGCAGCGCCGAAGAAGAGGCCGCCGCCTTGATCGCCGACGACTATCCACTCCCGGTCGTGTCGTTCATCGCCGGTCAGACGGCACCTCCCGGTAAGCGCATGGGCCACGCCGGCGCGATCATCGCTGGCGGCAAGGGCACGGCAGCCGAGAAGATGGCGGCGCTGCGCGAAGCCGGTGTCCACGTGGTCGGGAGCCCGTCGGAAATTGGCGCCAAGATCGTCGAAGTGCTCGGCTAGCAACCCGGTCGTCCGCTCGTCGATTCGTGCAGCCTGCTAGACGCGGTGAACGGTGGGCGCCTGTGGGGGACGGGGCCGCTGGGCGGGTGCGGCGAAGGCCTTGATGAGCACGACCCCTACGACGAAGCCGCCGATATGCGCGAACCAGGCGACGCCCGCGCCGGAGCTTCCCACGGCCGACAAGAGCTGAATCACGAACCACACCCCGAGCAGTAGAACAGCCGGGAGATACATCATCCGCGCGAAGAAGAACAGAAAAACCAGCGTCAACACGCGCGCCGACGGGTACAGGATCATGTACGCGCCGAGCACGCCGGCGATGGCGCCACTGGCGCCCACCATCGGCACCTGGCTCTCTGGCATGACCAGCAGCTGGGCGCCCGCGGCACCGAGCCCGCAGGCGGCGTAAAAGGCGACAAAGCGCGCCGAGCCCATGGCATCTTCGACATTATCGGCGAAGACCCACAGGTAGAGCATGTTGCCGGCCAGATGGAACAGGTCGCCATGCACGAACATCGACGTCAGCAGCGTTAGCGGCGCGGGTATCGGCATCGCTCCCCACACCGATGGCGACAGCAGCGCCTGCGGCACGAGGCCCATCTGGGTGACGAAGTTGGTGTAGGCCTCGGCGCCGCCGGCGAACTGCAGCTGCACCTGGTACAGGAAGACGGCGATGTTCACGGCCAGCACGGTGTAGGTGACGACCGGCGTCGAGCGGCTCGGGTTGAGATCTTTGAGCGGGATCACGTCGGACTCGAGTGGAGTTGCCTGTGCGGCTGGCGGTCTGTGGGCAGCGGATCGATCTCGGTGTCCGGCTAGTCGTTGGCGATGCCGGCGAGAGTGAGCACCTCGCGTCGGATGCGACGCGTGAGCCCGGCGGCGTCGATGCTGGCCTGTTCCGCCGACTCGACCGAGATGGGCTCACCCACGCGGATCTCGATCACCCCCGGGTCGGCGCGCCAGCCGCCTCTCGGCAGCAAGCGACCGCTGTTGATGAGCCCAATCGGGACAACTGACAACCCTGTTGTCAGCGCCAGATGGGCGGCGCCCCTCTTGAAAGGACCAGGCTGGCCCTCGGGGAAGCGCGTGCCCTCGGCGAACAGGAACATCGACGACCCCTTGCCCGTGCGCCCGGCGGCAACGCCGACACTCGCGCGCGCGCGGCGCCGATCCTCACGGTGCACCGGAACGTAGCCGGCACGGCTCAGGTACCAGCCCATGAACGGAATCCGAAACAACGACGCCTTCGCCAGCATGCGTGTACGTACCGGCAAATAGCCGAGCACCGCCGGGATGTCGAGCAACGAGTGGTGGTTCGAAACCAGGATGTAGGTGGCGGCTGGATCGAGTCGCTCGACTCCCGAGACGCTGACGCGGATGCCGCTGCCGCTCAGCACGAGGCGCCCCCAGTAGCGCCCACAGGCATACGCGCCGCGACCACTGCTGTCGACGATCGCGGCGAGCGCGCCAAGGCTGCCGAAGAGCACGGTCGCGGCGCCAGTCACGATCCAGTTGGTGACGTAGCGAACACGGCCGACTCCGACGCGGTACAACGGTGCTCGAGACTCTGCCAGGGGCATAGCGGCAGTCTACCAAGGTGATTCGGTGACATCGCGTAACATGGCCGGCGGTTGCAAGCTCTTGTGTGATCCTTGGCCGGACTTCTAGCCGGCCCCCTCGGCTGATCCGGATCCGGATCCGGACCTGGAACGAATGCAGGTTGACTACGGCTGGCTTTCGCTCGTACCGCCACTGATGGCGATCGGCCTCGCCTTGTGGACGCGCCAGGTGTACCTCTCGCTGTTCGTCGGGATCTGGGTGGGCGCGGTGATTCTTGGCGGCTGGAACCCGCTGGCTGGCGCCGCGGGGGCGATGAACCAGATCGTCGGCGTGGTCACGGATTCGGGGAACGCCGAGACGCTTCTGTTTACCCTGGTGGTCGGCTCGCTCATCGTGTTGCTACGTGAGTCGGGCGGCGTGGCCGGCTTTGCCGAGTGGACCATCGAGCGCGGCTGGGTGCGCGGACCACGCTCGGCGCAGTTGATCTCGGCCTGTATCGGGATCAGCATCTTTATCGAGTCGAACATCACGTGCTTGATCACCGGTACCGTCTGCCGGCCGCTATACGACCGCGTGGGGGTGTCGCGGGCCAAGTTGGCCTACATCTGCGACTCCACGTCGGCACCGATCTGCATGCTCATTCCGATCAACGCGTGGGGCGCGCTCATCCTCAGCCTGCTGGCGGCGGAGGGACTGAGCGACCCGCTGGGGGTGCTCTTGCGAGCGATACCCCTCAACTTCTACGCCCTGCTGGCACTGGCCATGGTGTTTTGGGTGGCCACCACCGGCTGGGAGGTCGGTCCCATGCGCCGTGCCGAGCGCGAAGCGCGCGACGGCCACGATGCCACCGCTGCCGACGCCGTCGACGATCCGTCGTTCGCGGCCGCCCCGGAAGCCGGAAAGCGGCCGATCAACCTGGTGCTGCCCGTCGTCGTAACCGTGGTCATGGTGATGGTCGTGCTGTACATCACCGGCAACGGCGACTGGACGGCGGGCTCCGGATCGACCTCCGTGCTGTGGGCGGTATCGTCGGGCGTGCTCTCGGCTATGCTGCTCTACCGCAGCCAAGGCCTGTTCACCGTGACCGAGATGTCCGAGAAGGCGATCCAGGGCTTTCAGGAGCTGCTGCCGGTAGCCACCATCCTGGCGCTCGCGCTGGCGATGGGATCGGTCTGCCGGGCTCTGGGTACCGGCCCGTGGGTGGCCAACACCGTGGCACCCTGGATTGGCCCTTCGACCGTCGCACCTCTCGTCTTCCTTACGGGTGGCTTGATCGCCTTCTCGACCGGAAGCTCGTGGGGCACCTTCGCGATTCTCATGCCGATCGCGGTGCCCCTTGCGCAGCAGCTCGGCTCGCCGCTGCCACTGGCGGTGGCTGCGGTGATGGCCGGCGGCATCTTCGGCGATCACTGCTCGCCGATCTCCGACACCACGGTTGTGGCATCGATGTCGGCTGGCTGCGATCACATCGAGCACGTGACGACGCAAATCCCCTATGCGCTGATTCCGGGTGCCGCGTCGCTGGTGCTCTTCTTCGTCGCCGGCCTGTTTCCCGCATGAGCCTCGAGAAGATGATCGGAGTCGGGCCGCGGAAGCCCCGTATTCGGCGCGACAACTGGTTCCTGGTGATTCCGGCGGCGATTCTCGGGCTCGTCGCGCTGTACACCATCGACCGGATGTACCAGGCGGGCGACATTCGACGCTCGATCGAGGTCGTGACCGACTTCAGAGCTGGCGTGGATACGGAACCGACACCGACCCTCGGCGAGTACATCGAGTCTCGGCAACAATCCGCGATCGACTGCTCCGCTGCGCTCGTTTCGCGCTTCTACGGCACGCTTGACGTGACCTGCGCGCCGGCCAGTTGCCCAACGTGCAAGCAGCAGCGCTACAGCTGGCGAGTGCATGTTGGGCAGCGGGCGTTCGCTCCCGCCGACGAGACCACGCGTTCGCTCATGGCCGAGTTCGCGCCAGAGATCTTCGGGCCACAGGGCAACGACACCGCCGATGGAGGGGGTTCTTGATGTCTGATGCCCTTGCCTCGGCCGGCGCGCTGTTGCCGCTCGACGACGTCGTCGAGCATCGCCTCGACAACGGGCTACGGGTTCTCGTGCTGCCGCTGCATAACGTGCCTTTGGTGTCGGTTTGGTGCTGGTATCACGTCGGCTCGAAAGACGATGGTGTTGGCACAACGGGCTTGGCACATTTCGTCGAACACATGAACTTCAAGGGCACGCGCAACATCTCCCGCGAGAATCTGAAGGTTTGGATCGAGCGGGCTGGCGGCACCTGGAACGGCTACACCTGGCTCGATCAGACGACCTACCTCGAGACACTGGCCTCCGATGCCCTCGATCTGGCGCTGCAGATCGAGGCCGAACGCATGCACGAGTGCCTCTACCAGGTCGACGAATTCGAGAGCGAGCGCACGGTCGTGCTCTCCGAGCTGCAGGGCAACATGAACGACTCGGCCTACGAGCTCGACGTCGACGTCACGGCTGCCGCTTTTCGCGCTCACCCGTACCGCTGGCCGACGATCGGCTGGAAGACCGATCTCGAGCGCGTCGAGCACGCCGACCTGCTGGGTTACTACCGTCGCCACTACGTGCCGTCGAATGCGACGCTCGTAGTTGTGGGCGACGTTGACCCTGGCACCGTGCTCGACGCGGTGGTGGCGCATTTTGGCGACATTCCGGCCGGCGCGCATTCGCAGACGCCGCCAGTGGCGGAGCCTGAGCAGGGCGGCGAGCGCCGAGTGGTGCTGCGGCGGCCGGGAACGGCGGCGTATCTGCAAATTGTCCACCATGCACCGGCGTTCGCCGATCCCGCCTTCCTGCCGTTGCTGGTTGCCGACGCCGTTCTAGCGGGCGGCAAAGGGGTGAGCTTGTGGAGCGGCGGCTTTGGGCGCAACGCGCGGACGACTTCGCCGCTGTACCGCGAGCTCGTCGAGACCGAGCTCGCCGTTGTCGCGAGCAGCGCACTCCTGCCCACAGAACAGCCCTACCTGTACGGCGTCGGAGCGACGCTGCGCGACGGTGCCGATCCGGATGCCGCCGAGGCCGCGGTGTACCGAGCCATGGACGACGTCGCTGCGGGAGATCTCAGCGATCACGCCCTGCGTAAGGCCAAGAACCAGGTGCTGGCGTCGCTCGCGTTCGAAGTCGAGGGCGCGACCCAGATTGCGCATCAGCTCGGCTACTTCGCCACCATTGCCGACTGGCGCATGCTCGGAGAGCTTGTCGAGCGCGTCGAGTCGCTGAAATCCGACGACGTGCAAGCCGCTGCACAGCGCTACTGGGTGCCGGAGAGGCGAACGGTGGGTCGCTTCGAGCCGCAGCCTTTGGAGTCGTGATGAGGAGCTCCGATAGCGCCGCACGCAGTTCGACGATCGGGCCCGCGGCCGACGCTCGCCCCGGCGCGTCGCGGAGGGCCCGGTGAGCGAATCGCCCGCCTGGAGCGTTGGCAAGGCGTTCTCGCCCTTGCGCAGCCGACTCGACAACGGTCTGACCGTTCTTTGCCAGCGCAACCCCGCGTCAGCCGCGGTGAGCGCGACGCTCAACGTTGTTGCCGGCGCTACGCTCGAGGTGAGCGCGTCGGCCACGGGCGGTCTGGCGGACTCGACCGACGGTCTATCGACCGGGTCCCCGCTCGGCCTGGCATCCTTGGTCGCCCGCGGCACGACACGTGGCACCATGCGTCGCAGCAAGCAGGAGATTGGCGAGTTGCTCGACTTCGTCGGCGCCGATCTGGCCGGCGACGCCGGTCGTCATGCCGCCGGCATCGGCGTACGTGGCCGTCCGGCAGATTTCGAGCCCTTGCTCGAGTTGCTCGCCGAGGTGGCGCGCGAACCGGAGTTCCCGCAGCGCGAGATCAGCCAGATCAAGGGTGATCGCGTCACTTCGCTGCGCGAGGCCGCTGACGACCCGGCGCACGTGATGGACACGGCGTTCCGGGAGCTGATCTATCCGGCCGAGCATCCGTATGCCACGCCGGCGCGCGGCACCGTAGAAAGCGTCGACGCTCTCGGCCGCGACGACTTTGTTGCGTTTCATGCCGCGCACTACCGTCCCGAAGCGAGCCTGCTCGTCATCGTCGGCAACGTAGACGAGCACAGCGCACTCGAGGCGGCCGAGCGCGGGTTCGGCAGCTGGAGCTCTGTGGCTGCCAACTCAGTGCAGGCACCCGCTGAGGCCGGTGCCGCGACGCAAACAAGCTATAGGACGCTGCAGCCTGAAATTCCAGATGCTCCCGAGCTCGGGGCGATCCGCGCTGTGGTGCGTCCGATGATGAACAAGACGCAAGCGGAGCTTGCGCTCGGACATCCCGGCATTCGCCGCAACGATCCCGAGTACTACGGCGCCGCGCTGATGAACATGATCCTCGGCCGTTTCGCCATGGGCGGTCGGTTGGGCCGCATTGTGCGCGAGGAGAAGGGCATGGCCTACACGACCTACAGCGCGCTTCGCGCCGGACTCGGCGCGGGTGCGTTCGTTGTGCGGGCCGGCGTGCAGCCGCACCACGTTGAACCGGCGCTCGAGGCGATCGTCGCCGAGATCCACCGTATGGCCACACAGCCCGTCGAACCGCAAGAGCTCGACGACGCTTGTTCAGCGATCGTGCGTTCGCTGCCGCGCAGCCTCGAGAGCAACGCGGGGATCGCCGGCCTCATGCGGCAGATCGAGGTCCACGACCTCGGCCTCGATTACCTCGATCGCTTTCCGGCGCTCATGCAGGCCGTTACCGTCGACGACGTGACACGCGCCGCGCGGCGAGTGCTGCGCCCCAACGGCTACGCCGTCGCCGTGGCGGGGCCCTACGAGGAGCCTGGCGATCGGTCGCTGACGCAGTGGCTAGTGGGCAAGTGATGAGCACCGAATCAGGTACTCCACGCGACCGCGTCGTGGCCTATCTCGACGGACTCCTCGAAATTGGCGGCATCGACGAGCCGTCGCTCAATGGACTACAGGTGGAGGGTGCCGCGGCAATAGAGCGTGTCGCGGTTGCGGTCGATGCGGCCGCGGCGACGATCGAGCGCGCGATCGACGCCGACTGTCAGCTCCTGTTCACCCACCACGGCCTTTTCTGGGGCCCGCAACAACCCCTCCGCGGCATCCTCGGCGCCCGCGTTCGCCGCTGCTTCACAGCCGATCTCAACGTCTACGCGGCCCACCTGCCGCTCGATTTGCACCCCGAGGTCGGCAACAATGTCCTGCTGGCACGAGCCCTTGGCGCCGAGCCCACGGGTCGTTTCGGGAGTTACGCCGGCGTCGATATCGGCACGTTGGGTCGTTTGCCCCAACCGATCGCCCTCGCCGAGCTCGCCGGCCGCTTCGCCGCCATTGGTTGCGACGAACAGCTCCTTTGGGCCACCGGGCCCGATCCGGTGGAAACCCTCGCGGTGGTCACCGGTGCCGGCGCCAGCACGCTCGCCGAGGCGGCGGCCAGCGGCGCCGACTGTCTGGTGACCGGCGAACCGCGCCAGTCCGCCTACCACGACGCTCGCGAGCTCGGCATCAACTGCCTCTTCGGCGGCCACTACGCCACCGAAACTCTTGGTGTGCGTGCGGTCGGCGAGCGGTTAGCGGCGGAGCTCGGGGTGGAGATCGTTTGGATCGATCATCCGACGGGGGTTTGAGGCGAGGGGAGCGGGGCTCGGGCGGACGCACCCCTCTGCTAGGCGATTGGCTGCGATCAGTGGACGCCGGCCGGGACGAGCGCCTCGATTCAATGACCGGCCTTGGCCGGCGTCGATTTTCTACTGCACAGGGCATCGCTACGCAGAGGGGTGCGTCCGCCCGAGCGGCCCTTCCCCCACCGCGTGCCGAACTGAGAATCCACTCCGTCTGCCGCCGCCCTCGTCGCTGACGTATCATCGCGTCGTCGGACGCCCGCGTGGCGATCGTGGGGCGGTCTTGAGGCTGAGAGCGGTCATATGCAACCGAGCGAGATCGAGATACGCGACATCGTCGAGTTCGACGAGCTGCACGCGTGCGAAGAGCTCCAGAAGCACGCTTGGGGGTTTTCCTGCGACCGTGACGTCATTCCTCTGACGCAGCTCATCGCCGCGCGCAAGGCGGGGGGCATTCTGCTCGGTGCCTTCGACACCGAGGCGGCGATGCTCGCCTTTTGCTACGGCTTTCTCGGGCGCCTCGACGACGGTCGGTTGATGCACTACTCGCAGATGACCGCGGTGCGCTCGGATTTGCGCGACTCCGGGCTGGGAACGGCTCTCAAATGGGCGCAGCGCGATGTGGCTCTCGAGCAGGGACTTGAGTTGATGTGCTGGACGTACGACCCGTTGGAGTCGCTCAACGGGTATTTCAACTTCGGCAAGCTCGGAGTCGTGGCACAGACGTATTGGCCCAATATGTATGGCGATACCACCAGCCCGTTGCATCAGGGGACGCCCACCGACCGCTTTCGAGCCGACTGGTATCTGAGCGCCAGCCGCGTGGCGCAGCGGCGCTCCGGCAACACGAAGGCGCTCGTCGAGCGCCTGTCGGCGGAGCGCGCCACACTTCCAAGCGCTCTGGATGCGGTGGAGCGCGACGGAGTGGAGTGGCCGGGAGAGCCTCGACTCGCTCTGGACGAGGCGCGCTTACTGTGTGAGATCCCGCGATCGATCCAGGCAATCAAAGCGACCGATCGAGAGGCTGCACTGGCCTGGCGTGCGGCGACTCGTGCGGTACTGGTGGGTTACTTCGATCGCGGCTATCACGCGCGAGAGTGCTTTCCGACCCCACCCGACGCCAACGGACAGCGACGGACGTACTACCTGCTCGAGCTGAGCGACCCTGAGGTAGAGCCAGGGGCGGATTCCTGGTTGAGCTGAACGGGCCTCCTGGCCTGGCCGCCAACCCGCTCCCACCGAGACGTGCACAACAAGAGGCAATCAATGCGAATCGAAGCGCTCGATCTGATATGGATCAAGATGCCGCTGGTCGGGTGGTTCGCCACCTCGCGCGGCGGCATACACGAACGCAACATCCTGCTGGTGCGAGCGCACGCCGAGGGCGTGACAGGGTGGGGCGAAGCTGGCGCCGACTGGCCACCCCGTTACTCGTACGAAACGGTCGGCACGTGCTGGCACATCATCGAGGACTTTCTCGCTGCCGACACGTTTGCGGCGGAGCTGCCGGAGGAGGGCGCAGCGGCCGCGCTCGGGCGTGTGCTCGCGGATTGGCACTGGCATCCGATGGCGCGGGCGGCGATCGAAGAGGCGGTGTGGGATCTCGAAGCCCGGCGCCGTGGCATGCCACTGCACCGCCTCTACTCAGAGGCATCCGAAACCCGCGGCGCTGATGGCGCGGCACCGCGCGATCGCGTGGAGGTGGGCATTTCCCTGGGGATCCAGCCCGAGTTCGCCGTCCTCGAAAAACAAATCGACGACGCGCTCGCGAGCGGCTACCGACGCATCAAGCTCAAGATCGAGGACGGGCACGATGTCGACTTGATTCGGAGAGTGCGTGACCGTTTTGGCGATATCCCGCTGATGGCCGACGCCAACTGCGGCTACGAGGGTCGCGACGTGGCGCCGCTGCTCGAGCTCGACGATATGGGGCTCCTGATGATCGAGCAGCCTCTGGGTCACGACGACCTCGACGGGCATGCAGAGCTGCAGACCCGTATGAAGACCCCGATTTGCCTCGACGAAGCTGCGTCCACCGTCGAGCGCACGGCCGAGGCTCTGCACAAAGAAGCGGGGCGCATCATCAACATCAAGTGTTCGCGTCTCGGCGGGCGCAGCAATGGCATCGCCGTGCACGACCTGTGTGGCCGCCACGACATCCCGGTGTGGTGCGGTGGCATGCTCGAATCGGGCGTGGGTCGACTGCACAACATCGCCATCGCCACGTTGCCCGGTTTCTCGATGGCCAACGACCTGTCGGCATCGAATCGATACTGGAAAGAGGACATCATCGAGCCGGCGGTCGAGCTTGGTCATGACGGCAAGGTGGCGGTGCCGAGCGCTCCGGGTATCGGTTACGAGGTGATCGAGGAGAGGGTCGAGCGCCATCTGGTCAAGCGGACCACGTTGACAGCTCCCTAGCTCGAAAGAGCACCACGTCAGGTGACCTTTGACTGAGGGTGGATGAGCGAGCCAGGCCACAATCACTTCAATCTGCGCGGGCTCGTCGCCGGGCTCACGGTCAGTCTGCTCGTCCTGTTGTTGTGGCGGCCGCAGGTGATGCCGAGCGACGTTCTGTCTGGCGTCCTTCCGGAACCGGGTGAGGTCGGGGCCGGGTTAGAGGCGGGGACGCTCGCCGTCGTCGCCGCGCTGACGGTTCTGATGGCGATCTGGTGGATGACCGAGGCGCTTCCCATACCCGTCACGTCGCTGGCGCCGATGGTGCTGTTGCCGCTGCTGGCCGGCGACCGGTTCTCGATGGCGCAGGTCACCGCCAACTATGGGAACTGGCGGATCTACCTCTTCCTTGGTGGTTTCCTGATGGCGATCGCGATGGAGAGCTGCAACCTTCACCGCCGCTTGGCGCTTCGAACGATCGCCCTGATTGGTGCCAAGCCGAAGCGTTTGATCTTCGGTTTCATGGTGTCGACTGCGTTCCTTTCGATGTGGATCTCGAACACGGCTACGGCGCTGATGATGTTGCCGATCGGAATGGCCGTGGTGCACCACTTCGGCTCGCGACTGCGATTCGCGACGGCGTTGATGCTCGGGATCGCCTACTCGGCCAGTATCGGAGGCGTTGCCACGCCTATCGGCACGCCGCCGAATATCTCGATGCAGGGCATCTACGGCAGTCTGTTCCCGAGCGCTCCGCCGATAGCGTTCGCGACCTGGCTGGCGTTCGGTTTGCCGCTTGTGTTGCTGATGCTGCCCGTCGCGTGGCTTGTACTGACCTTCACCATGAAACCCACAGACGGCGACGCCGAAGAGGTGCTGGCCGCAGAATTGGCGAAGCTCGGCGACATGTCGGGTGCAGAGCGCCGCGTACTCGTCATGTTCGTTTCGACGGCGATGTTATGGATCTTCCGCCGGCCAATCGATTTGCAGCTGTTCGTGATTCCTGGCTGGAGCGAGATGCTGCCCGAGGCTGCCGCTCGTGGCATCAACGACGGCGTGGTGGCGATGGCCATGGGTCTGCTCCTGTTCGTGCTGCCGGCCGGCAAGGCCGAGCCGCCCGACGGTTCGAGGTCTGAATCCTCAGGATCGAGAACACCCTCGCAGCCGCGAGCCGCGGGCCGCGGGTCTCCCCGGCAGAGCCCTCGGCTGCTCGACTGGGAGCTGGTCCAGGAAAAAATGCCGTGGGGGATCCTGCTGCTTTTCGGTGGTGGGTTCGCGTTGGCCGACGCTATTTCGAGGTCCGGCTTGTCGAGCTGGGTCGGCTCGAGCTTCGGGTTCCTGGCCGGAGCACACCCCCTCTGGTTGATCGGTGGCGCCGCGACAATTCTCACATTCCTCACCGAGGTGACATCGAACACAGCGACCGCCGAAGTGATGCTGCCGATCGTCGCCGGGATCTCGACACGCGCCGCCAACCTCAACCCGTTGGTGCTCATGCTGCCGGTGACGATCGCTTCGTCGTTCGCGTTCATGCTGCCGGTAGCAACGCCGCCCAACGCCGTCATCTTCGGCTCGCGGGTTGTCCGCATGCGCGACATGATGCGGTACGGGCTGGTGCTCAATCTCTGCGGTATCGTCGTGCTGACGCTGCTGTGCTACTTCCTGGCGCCGGCACTCTTCAACATCGATCTCTCGGGCGGCGTGCCAGCCTGGGCCAGGTGACTTCGCTGCGACCGCGGCCGTGTGAAAATGGCAGCGATGATTACACCCGACCTGCCGGGCTACGTGACCGGCGGTCGCCGCACAACCTGCAGACTGAAGCGCTAACGGCTGCGCCGACACCCCTTTTGCCCGTGTGGGCGATCTTTGCTGCAAGCCGCACTCGATTCGGTGCCTACGGCGCACCCGATCTAGGCGGGCAAATCCCAGGAGAGCACGATGCCGCGCGTTCCGACCGGGGTCTTCCGCGCCTACGACATTCGCGGCCTCGTTGACGATGAGCTAACCGAGGACGTCTTCGTCCAGATCGGCCGCGCGTTCGCCACGCGTGTGCGCCGCGAGGGCGGCAGCCGGATTGCGATCGGCCGCGACGGGCGATTGTCGAGCCCCGAGTTCGCCGCGGCGTTTGCCCAGGGCGCTTGCGACGCCGGCTGCGACGTTCTCGACGCTGGGCTGATACCGACGCCGTTGCTGTACTTCGGGCTCCACCACCTCGACGTACATGGCGGCGGCGAGATCACCGCGAGCCACAATCCGCCGGAGTACAACGGGGTCAAGTTGTGCCTCGGGACGAAGACGATCTTCGGCGACGGTATCCAAGAGCTGCTGCAGATCATCCAGGCCGACGACTTCGAGTCGGGATCGGGCACGGTGGAGTCGGTGGATCTGGTGACGCCGTACTCGGCGATGCTCAAGGAGCGCATCGAGATCAAGCGACCTCTGCGTATCGCCGTCGACGCCGGCAACGGGGTGGCCGGCATGATTGCGCCGCGTCTGTACCGCGAGCTCGGCTGCGAGGTGGAGAAGATGTACTGCGACGTCGACGGCACGTTCCCGAATCACCATCCGGATCCAACTCGTGAAGACGCCGTCATCGACCTGCGTGCCAAGGTCGTCGAACTGAGCCTCGACCTGGGCCTGGGCTTCGACGGAGACGGCGATCGGGTGGGCATCATCGACGAGCGAGGCGACATCGTCTGGGGCGATCGGTTGACGATTCTGCTGGCCCGCGACCTGCTCGAAAGACAGCCGGGCGCGACGGTGATCTTCGACGTGAAGTGCTCGAAGCTCCTCGGCGACGACATCGCCAAGCACGGCGGCACGCCGCTGATGTGGAAGACGGGCCACTCGTTCATCAAGCAGAAGATGCGCGAGGAGAAGGCGCTACTCGCCGGTGAGATGAGCGGTCATCTGTTCTTTGGCGAGCGCTTCTTCGGCCACGACGACGCGGTGTACGCAGGCGCCAAGCTGCTCGAGATCTTGTCGAAGCAGGAAGGCCCATTTTCATCGCTGCTCGCCGACCTTCCCGAGGTCTATTCAACCCCCGAGCTGCACCACGATTCGACCGAAGCGACGAAGTTCGAAATCTGCCGCAGGCTCGAACAGGAGCTCGCATCCGAGTTCACGGTTTCCAACATCGACGGCGTCAGGGTGGAGTTTGACGACGGTTGGGGGTTGGCGCGGGCCAGCAACACGGGGCCGAAGATCGTGATGCGCTTCGAGGCGCAGACACCCGAGCGCATGCAGGAGATTCGCGATCTGGTGGAGGGACGCTTGCGGCGGATCGAAGAGCGCCTTGCCGCGGAAACGCTTGAAGCTGCGGGCTAGCGACTGATGAATGTGAGCAACTCGAACGCGACCATGCTGGATGAGCACGTCTGGGCCGTGATCATGGCCGGCGGCAGCGGGACCCGATTTTGGCCACTGTCGCGCGACAAGTGTCCCAAGCAGTTCCTGTCGATCGTCGGCGATCGGTCGCTGCTGCAGCAGACATGGGATCGCTCGGTGCGCGTGGTCGGCAGCGCTGACCGGGTTCTGGTGGTGACGTCGGCGGCGCTCGCCAAGCTGACGCGTGAGCAGCTGCCGGAGCTTGCACCCGACAATTTGCTGGCGGAGCCCGAGGCGCGCAACACAGCTCCTTGCCTGGCGTGGACCGCTGCGGTGCTCGCCGAGCGCGACCCCGAAGCGGTGATGGCGGTTTTCCCCGCCGATCACGTGATTCGTGACGTCGACGGTCTGACCCAGTCGGTGATCGCCGCCACGGCGGCGGCGCGACGGGGCTACTTGGTGACCTTCGGCGTGCCGCCGCGTTATGCCGAGACCGGCTACGGCTACGTGGAACTGGGCGCCGCGATGCCGCTGCCCGAGGACGGCGTCGAGGTGCCGGCCAACCAGGTGAGCGCCTTCCGCGAAAAACCGAATACGGAAACCGCGAAGACCTATGTCGAGGCCGGCAACTTCATGTGGAACAGCGGCATGTTCGTGTGGCGTGCGAACACGCTGTTGGAGGCACTCGACGAGCACCTACCAGAGGCGCGCGTGGCGGCGGCCAGCATGCTTGCCGCCGCGGCCACGCCAGAGACGGGCTCCGAGGCCGCAGCTTCCGCCATGTCCGAGGCCTATTCGAGGATGCCCGCGACGTCGATCGATTATGGCGTCATGGAGCCTGCCGCCGCGGCGGCCAACGTGGCCTGCGTGCGTGCGATCTTCGACTGGTCGGACGTCGGCTCGTGGGAGGCGCTGCACGAGCTTCTCGACGGCGATGAGCATGGCAACGTTGCTACCCGATCGGCGCTGATGGGAACGGCGTCGTCCTCCGAATCAGGGCTCGCAGAGGCCGAGAATGGAGCTCCGAGCGCTGGCGTCGTCGTGGTTCTCGATGCGCGCGACAACATGGTGCACGCGCCGGGCGAAACCGTAGCGCTGCTCGGGGTCGAGCGACTCGCCATAGTGCGCGCCGGCGACGTCCTGTTGGTAGCCGATCTGAGCCGTTCACAGGACATCAAAACGCTCCGTCAGTACCTGGCCGAATCTGGCCTCCAGATCATTCTCTAGCGCTCGGCTAACGAGGGTTGTTCTGCTAGACTCCGGCGCGGGTGGAATCAACAGCGAAGACGCTGAGCCTGGGTGCAGCCGGGACCGCAAAAGGGGTGGCGGCTGATGTCTTCGGCGTTCTCTTTTCTTCCGGGGCCCTGTGCCCAAAGCAAACTCATCGACTGCTCGATTCGGCCGGAGGTCTCGGCGACGGGGCTTCTTTCGGCAGGACGATTTGCCGTGGCTGTGAACGCTCACAGGCCGCACATCTACGAACAAGCTGAACTCAAACAGCCGCTCCGCCAGATGGTGCGATCGACAGCGGCTTCGAGGGATTCCCGATGGTTATCGCAGAAACAGAGCTCGACGTGAAGAACATTCTCGACAACCCGACTGCGGCGCGACTACGCGATTTGGCGGCCGCCATGTCGATCGCTCGGGAAACCGAGTACAACAACCTCAACGTGCAGACCGTGGCGGTGGCGCGCTCGAGCAAGTCGACGTTCATCGTTGCCGACGATTGCGGCCAGCACTCCACGCAGTGCATCTCCCGCGCCGAGTACGAGCGCGTGACGGCGCTCCAGAACGAGTACATCGCCGGGCGCGACATGGTTGTGATCGATGGCTACATCGGTGCCGACCCGGAATTTCGCACGTCGGCACGCCTGCTGATCGAGGCCAGCAACGCCAACGTCGCCGCGATGCAGCAGCTGCTGTACTTCGATGCCGGACCTCACTCCGGTGAGCCCGAGCTGTCGATCATCTACACGCCCAACCTGGCGGTTGACGGCTACCCCGACGAGCGGCTGATTGTCGTGGATCTGGACAACTACACAACGCGCATCTTCAACTCCGACTACTTCGGCGAAAGCAAGAAGGCCGGATTGAGGATGTGGAACAAGCTGGTCTACGACCGCGGCGGGTTGGCGCTGCACGCCGGCTGCAAAGTGATTCCAGTGGCCGGAGACGGAGGGGAGGTTCGGCAGCGCGTCGGCCTCATCATTGGTCTGTCGGGCACCGGCAAGACCACGACTACCTTCACCCAGCAGAACAACTCTCTCCCGGTGCAGGACGACTTTGTGGCGGTCATGCCCGATGGACGCGTCTACGGCACCGAGAACGGCTGCTTTGCCAAGACCTACGGCCTCGACGTCGACAACGAGCCGGTGATTTACCGCGCCGTGACGCAACCCGAGTCGTACCTCGAGAACGTCGCTCAGACGCCCGAAGGCAAGGTCGACTTCTTCGACGACGGCTACACACAAAATGGTCGCGCGGTCTTCCCGATGTCGGCGGTGCCGAGCCATCCCACAACCGAGGTCGGCCGCGTTGACTTCATCCTCATCCTGAACCGCAACGACAACATCATTCCGGCCGTTTGCCGCCTCTCGGGGGCCCAGGCTGCGGCCTACTTCATGCTGGGCGAGACCAAAGGCACGTCAGCCGGCGGCGCCGCCGAGGCTGGCAAGTTCCTGCGCATCCCTGGCACGAACCCGTTCTTCCCGTTGTTGCACGCGCAGCAGGGGAACCGATTCGGCGAGCTTCAGGACGCCGCCGATTTCGAGGTCTACGTGATGAACACCGGCCGCGTTGGCGGTGGAGACGAAGACGAGCGTTCGAGCAAGGTCAAGATCCGTCACTCGAGCGCCGTCGTGAAGGCCATCGCCGAGGGGACGGTCACGTGGGAGCGCGATCCCGACTTCGGCTACGAGATTGCTATTTCGGTGCCCGGGATTGGCGACGAAGACGCCCACCTGCTGCAGCCGCGGCGGTTGTACGAGGCGCAGGGCCGCCAGGAGGAGTACGCACAGATCGTCGAGCGTATTCGTCGCGACCGGGTGGAGTACCTGGAGTCGTGGCCCGGGCTCGACCCGCGGATCATTGCTGCTCTCGGCTAGCGGTGGCGGTCGGCGAGGGCTAGCGCCGGACGTGCACGACCGTTGCTGGTGAGTCCTCACGAACCGGGCGAGCTGAGCCTGCCGGCCATCGCGGGCGGCACCCCGCTGCGGGCGGCCGACTATCCGCGCTGGCCACAGCCCCCCGCAGGTGCGGCCGAGGCGCTGCTCGAGGTGCTGGAATCGGGCAACTGGGACAGCCGGCACGGACGCTTCGTGCGCAGCTTCGAGGAGCGCTTCGCCGCCTATCAGGAGGCCGAGCACGGGATCTGTGTCGCAAACGGCGAGGCCGGGCTGCGCGTGGCGCTCGAGGCGTTGGAGATCGGTGCCGGCGACGAGGTCATTGTGCCGGCGTACACTTTCGTCGCCAGCGCTACGGCGGTTGTGTACGCCGGAGGCGTACCGGTTTTCGCCGACGTTGATCCCGACACCTATTGCCTCAGCGCGACCGCTGCCGAGGAGCTGATCTCAGAGCGCACGGTGGCGCTCATGCCGGTTCACATTGCCGGCCTGCCATCCGACATGTCGCGACTGAGCGCTCTGGCGAAACGTCACGGCCTCAAAGTGATCGAAGATGCCGCGCAGGGCTGGGGCGCACGCTGCGACGGGCGCGCCGTCGGGGCACAGGGGGACGTCGGCATGTTCTCCTTCCAGGCCAGCAAGAACCTCGCCTGTGGCGAGGGGGGCATCATTCTCACCAACGACGCCGAGCTCGCTTCCGCCTGCCGCTCGATTGCCGACAACGGTCGCGGAGCGTCAGCCGATCGCTACAGCCACGTACGACTCGGAACGAACTCGCGACTGACCGACTTCCAGGGTGCGCTGCTGTGCTGCGGCCTCGATGGTTATCCCGAGGAGTTGAAGCGGCGCAGCCGCAACGCGGCCGCGTTGCGCGCGGCGCTCGGCGAGATCGATGGTGTGGAGGCGCAGGCGCTGCCAGGCGCCGTCGATCAGTCGGCCTGGCATCTGTTCGTCTTGCGAATCGCCCCGCGGGCTTTTGGCGCTTGGACCAAGTTCGATCTGGTACGGGCGTTGGTGGCGGAAGGAGTACCGGCAACCGCCGGCTACGACGTCCCGGCGTGTGATCAGGCCGTCTTCGCAGATTCTGACTGCGCACCGGCGCATCGGCGCGGTGAGTGCCCGGTTGCCGAGCGCGCCTGTGCCAGCGAAGCTGTTTGGATTCGTCAAAACGCGCTGCTCGGCGGTCGTGAGGACGCCCTCGATGTTGCTCGCGCGCTCGACAAGCTGCAACGGTTCAGTTTGAGCAAGGTCGGGTAGGATAGAGGTCCGCGGGCGGCCTGTGGCCGTCCGCTTGTCGTTCTCTACGGCCTTGTGTCTTACACGATTCGATTTGAGCCGCCCGCAAGCATCTCCACAGTTCCCAGCAATCACAGCGCCAAGACGCGCGCCTAGGATCAGATCAGCCGATGAGCTCGAGCGAACACCTGACCAGCCTCGATGCCCTCGTTTCGTTGTGCAAACGGCGAGGCTTCATCTTCCAAAGCAGCGAGATCTACGGCGGCCTCAACGGCTTCTGGGACTATGGGCCGCTCGGCGTTGAGCTACGACGTCGGGTGCTGGACTCGTGGTGGAGCTCGATGGTGCGCGAGCGCGACAACGTGGTCGGTTTCGACGCCGCGATCATCATGCACCCGCGCGTTTGGGAGGCCTCGGGTCACGTGTCGTCGTTCTACGACTTGATGGTCGACTGCAAGGAATGCAACCATCGTTTCCGGCTCGATCACCTCATTCGCGATGCCGCGGAAGCCGGCGACCTCGGCAAGATTTTTCCCGGCTACGACGGCGACGGCGAGACAGTTCCCGAGGGTGAGATTCCGAGCCGCTGCCTGGTTTGTGAGGGCGAGCTCACCGAGCCGCGGCAGTTCGGGCTGATGTTCGAGACCCACGTCGGCGCCGTCGCCGACTCGAAGTCGGTTGCCTACCTGCGGCCGGAGACCGCGCAGGCGATCTTCGTCAACTACAAGAACGTGCAGACCTCGTCGCGTCAAAAGGTGCCCTTCGGGATCGCCCAGGTGGGCAAGGCGTTCCGCAACGAGGTGACGCCGCGCAACTTCACCTTCCGCTCGCGTGAGTTCGAGCAGATGGAGATGGAGTTCTTCATCCATGCCGAGGAGCAGAACCGTTGGTTCGAGTATTGGATCGCCGAGCGGTTCGCGTGGTACGAGCGCATGGGGGTCACGCCTTCCAAGTTGCGACTACGGCCTCACGACAGCGATGAGCTGGCCCACTACGCGAGCGCCTGCACCGACGTCGAGTACGAGTTTCCCTTCGGATGGCAGGAGCTCGAAGGCATCGCCAACCGTGGTAACTACGACCTCACACAACACGCCGAGGCTTCAGGCAAGGACCAGTTCTACTTCGACCCTCAGCTGCAGCAGAAGTTCGTTCCCAACGTCATCGAGACATCGGCCGGGCTCGATCGCACCGTTCTCACTTTGCTCGCCGACGCGTTCGCAATCGAGGAAACAGAGGGTGAGGAGCGCACCGTGCTCCGTTTCGCGCCTCATATCGCGCCGCGCCAAGTCGCCGTCTTCCCGCTCGCCAAGAAGCTCTCGGAGCCGGCGCAGAAGCTCACCAGCGACTTGCGCGCTCACTTCCATACCCTCTTCGACGCCGCCGGCAGCATTGGCAAGCGCTACCGTCGCGAAGACGAGGTCGGAACGCCCTTCTGTGTGACTTTCGATTTCGATAGCCTCGAGGACGGTAAGGCGACGGTCCGCGACCGCGACACGATGAACCAAGAGCGCGTGCCACTCGACGGCCTGGTTGACTACTTGAAGGAACGTATCGGCGGCTCCCCGGCGTGACCCTCAGCGCCTCGCCGCTCCGCCGAGCGCGGCCATCAGAGCGCAACGCACTCCACCGTGGTTGCTGATGTGACAGCTAGACGAGCCACACGCTCGGTTCCCTTGAAGGAGCAAGCCGCCGCTATCGAGATCTTGCACGAGCGGCTGGTCGGAGAGTACGGCGTCCCGATCCCACAGCGGGCGCTTCCCGCGCTCGACGAGCTGGTCCTGACGATCCTTTCGCAGAACACCACCGACACCAACCGAGATCGCGCCTGGACCGCGCTCAAGCAGAGCTATCCCGACTGGGAGAGCGTCGCCCAAGCCAGCCTTCGGTCGCTCGAGGAGGCCCTCCAGCCCGGTGGTCTGCAGCGCGTGAAAGCGCGTCGTATCAAGGATCTCCTACTCCAGATCAAGCGCGAGCACGGTGCCTACGACCTCGAGCACCTTCGCAACCTCGACCTCACCGCCGCCCGAGAGGCTCTCTCTGGCTACAAGGGTCTCGGCGCCAAGAGCATCAATTGCATCCTGCTGTTTTCGCTGAAGAAGCCCGCGTTCCCCGTCGACACCCACGTCTTCAGAATGCTGCAGCGCATCGGCATCCACGCCACGAAGGACCTGACGCGCGCCAACAACGAGCTTCAGGAAGCCGTACCCGACGAGATTTCCTACCCATTCCACATGAACGTGATTCGCCACGGCCGCGAGGTGTGCACGGCGAGGTCGCCGAAGTGCTGGCGTTGTTGTGTGACGGATTTGTGTGGGTTCGATCAGAAGACGGTCGAATAACTGATCGTCAACGTCCTGCGCTCGGCGGCCCCTCCGGCGTGGTGTGCACGGTCGGATCCGACACTTTCTGGGCGTGGGCCGCACGGACGGACACACCCCCTCCTAGACGATTGGCTGCGAGCAGTAGCCGCGGGCCGTGCGGAGTGGCTCGGGTCAAGTGACGATCTTTGCCCGCGGCGATTTTTCGTTGCGCAGGGCATCGCCTAGGAGAGGGTGTATCCGTCCGAGCTCTCCTCCTAAGCCCAGCGCTCACGACCCGCCGCCGTACCCGCACTCGGCGCCACAGCCATCACGGTAGACTCCCCAAACCATGCCAAACGACCGTTTCTACATCACCTGCGCCATCGACTATCCCAACAGTCCGCCTCATCTGGGGACGGCCTACGAGAAGATTGCCGCCGACGTCATAGCGCGCTACCAGCGGCTGTTGGGGCGCGACGTGCGGTTTCTGTTGGGGCTCGATGAGCACTCGCAGAATGTGGAGCAGAAGGCGATCGATCAGGGGCTGGAACCTTCTGAATATACCGATCGGATGGCGACGATCTTCCAGGACACCTGGGCCAAGCTAGGGGTGTCGAACGACATCTTTGTGCGCACCACCGAGGAGCGGCATCGGCGGGCCGTTCTGGCGATTCTCGAGCGCGTCGAGGCTAACGGGGATATCTACACCGATACGTACAACGGGTGGTACTGCGTCGGCTGCGAGGCGTTCTACTCAGAGCGCGATCTGGTCGACGGGAAATGCCCGCAGCATCTGACCGAGCCCGACTGGCGCGAGGAGGAGAACGCTTTCTTCCGGATGTCGCGCTACACGGAGCCGCTCAAGGCACGCATCGCAGCGCACCCCGAGTTCGTTCTCACGGATGTTCGTCGCAACGAGATCCTGGCTCTGCTGGATCAGGGACTCGATGACATCAGCATCTCCCGTCGCGCTGCGGGGTGGGGGATTCCGATGCCCGGGTACGAAGGACAGGCGGTCTACGTGTGGTTCGACGCCCTGACGAATTACCTCACAGGTCTGGGCTACCCCGACGAGGACGAGGGCTCGGAGTATGCCGACTTTTGGCCGGCCGACGTTCACCTCGTTGGTAAGGACATCACTCGCTTCCACGCGGTGATTTGGCCCGCGATGCTGCTCGCCGCCGGGTTGCCGTTACCGCGCACGATCTTTGGGCACGGATTCGTGCAGCAGGGGGGTGGGCGCATGAGCAAGACGATCGGAAACGTCATCGACCCGCTAGCGGCGGCGGCGGTTGTGGGTGTTGATGCGTTGCGCTACTTCCTCATTCGGGAGGTGCCGTTCGGCCGCGATCTCGACTTCGATCTCGATCGCCTCGAAGAGCGCTACAACGCCGATCTGGCCAACGATCTGGGCAATTTGTTCCAGCGCACGCTGGCGATGGCCGGCAAGTATCGCGGCGCCGAGCTCACGAAACCACTGCCCGGCGAGCCGGCCACCAAGCTGCCAGCCGCTGGCGTGGCGGCGATCCACGACTACCGCGAGCGTATGGATGCCTACGACCTTCAGGGTGGCGTGGCCGCGGCATGGCGGCTGGTCTCGGCAGCGAATCTGGCAATCGACGAGGCCAAACCGTGGGAGCTGGCCGGACGTAAGGACGACACTGCGGCCGCGGAGAAACTGGATCGTGTTCTCTGGGAGCTTGTGGATGCGCTGCGCACGCTGGCGGTTCTGCTGCAGCCGGTCGTGCCCGGGCGGGCCAAACAGATGTTCGCTCGGCTCGGGATCGCTGCCTCGCTGGACTCCGAGCCTCAATCCGGCTCCGGGAGTCCGATCCCGCTGGCGGCGCTGGCGGAGCCCGCCGAGTCACCGTGGCGCCTGCAGCCAGGAGACGCGCTGTTTCCGCGCCTCGAGAGCTGAGGGGTCTGCTCGACTACGCGAGCGCCAGGATGGGCTCGGGCTGACTCTCTGCGGCGGTTACCGCACGCGCCCGTTCGATGGCTTCGCTCAGCTCGATACCCAAGGCGAGCAAGCCGGCGAGTGCCGCGGGCGCGACGTCGCCACCCGAGACTGCGAGCGCCGGGTAGTCGATCACGCTCGTGCCGCGCCCAGTGACTACGCGATCGATGCAGCGGCCCGACGCAGGCTCGCCGCGCAGCCACACGGCGTAGGCACCCTCGTCCAGCAACGGCGTGGCACCGGCACCCAGCGATTCCGCGGACGGGTCGGTTTCCTCGTCGGTGGCCGCCGCTCTCGCAGGGGCGTCGGCGGGCCAGTTGGCGCGATTGCTCGGCAGCACGATTACGGTGCTATCGGCCGGCAGGCGGCGGCGGAGCTCGCGTCGGCTCCAGGCTCCGTTGAGCGTGTCG
Source organism: Acidobacteriota bacterium (assembly GCA_963666215.2). Classification (GTDB taxonomy): domain Bacteria; phylum Acidobacteriota; class UBA890; order UBA890; family WLXD01. Next base: position 322,316 of record CAXWPL010000005.1, on the reverse strand, counting down.
ACCCGAGGGTGACACGCGAGGGGTGCCCACACGAGCACCTCGGGCAGCGCACGGTCGAGAATACGCCCCAGCGCCTTGACCTGGCGGTAGCGTGGCAGAGCGCCCAGGAATAGAGCGTCCACCGGCTCCTGCATCGCCTCGTCGATGGCACGCTCGAGAACCCACGGTGTCTGAGGCGCCAAATGCAGGCCTCCCTTGCTGTCGGGAGCGGCGCCCAGCAAGATCCCCGAAGGTATCGCGACCGCTGTGGCGCCGGTTGTTTCCACGGCGCGTACATCAGCGGCGAGGCCGTGTCTGCCGGTGGTGTCCAGGGGCGAAACGACGAGCACACGTACCGACATGAGGAGGGTCCGGAAAGCAGCGGCAGGACGATTCGACCGGAGCCGGTGGAGTCGCCCGTGAGGAAAGCTGAAGCGGGAGAGCGCCCCTGAAGGGTCGGGGGCGTGCCGCGAGATCGCGGTATGATACCAGGGGTCGAGCCGTTTGGCGGTCCGGTTAGCCTTTACGAGCGTGCGACGTCTCGGCGCCTCGGCGTTTCAGTTCTCTTCCGCAGCCCAAAACCCGACCCTCAGCCGAGCGCCTGCTCGCGGCAGCCCGATATGAGCCTTCAAAACAGCGCTAGTGGCCGGCTGCCGTTCCTGGTGCTTGTCGGCGTATTGAGTCTCGGCGGCGGGTTCAGCGTCGGCGTGTCGCCGGCACGCGCCCAGGCAACGGAGACGCACCACGAGCTACCGCTCGAGGCCCTGCTGCGCGCCGTACAGGAACGCTATCGTGGCTTCGACGATCTGCGGATGCGCTTCCTCCAGCGTCAGCAGAGGCGACGGGGCAGCGTTGTGGTCGAAAGCACGGGAGTGTGGGTTATCCGCACGCCGAACCTGGTTCGTGTGGAGTACGACGGCAGCGGGCGCACCTTCGTGGCCGACGGCGAAGCCGTGTACTGGTACGTTCCGGAGGACAATCAGGTGCATATCTATCCTGCGGAGAAAGCCGGGGCCGGACAGCTCCCCATCGCCTATCTCGCGGGTCAGGGCGACCTGGTGGGCGACTTCCATGTTTCGGGAACGGAGTGGGAGGAGCGCCTGCAACCTGGCAACGTACAGCTGCAACTCGATCCCCGCGCCGACGGTACCGACTTCCAGCGTCTGGTTGTGGAGATCGACCCGGATACCGCTCTGATCGCGCGCCTGGTATCTTTCGGCCGTCTCGGGGAGTCGACGGAATATCGATTCCTCACGATAGAAACCGATGTCGGCGTGTCGGATGAGCTTTTCCGGTTCGAGATCCCGCCCGGGGTCGATGTCGAGTATCGCGGTAGCTGACCCAACGGCCCCTCTGGCGATGCAGTTCTCCTCCAGCCAACCGGCGCATACGCACACTGCCGCCTACCACCTCGCCAAGGATCGCTTGGTGCTGGTGGAGAGACAAATCCACGGCCTCATTGCCTCCGATATCGCGCTGGTGCGTGAGATCGCCACTTATCTGCATCAGAACGGTGGCAAGCGGCTACGACCGGCGTTGGTGCTGCTGTGCGCCCGTACCTGCGGTTACCGCGGCGATGCGGATGTCGACCTCGGCGTCATCGTGGAGCTCATCCACACGGCATCTCTGGTTCACGACGACATCGTCGACGGCTCCATGGTTCGACGTGGGAAGCCACCGGCGAACGGCGTCTGGGGCAATCAACTCGCGGTGCTCTTTGGCGATTTTCTCTATGCCAAGTCGCTTTCGATGAGCGTGTCGATAGGCAAGCTACGGCTCGTCGAGGTGCTCACAAAGGCGACCAGCCGGTTGGTCGAGGGTGAGATGCTGGATGTCATGCACAACGGCAACTTGGAGCTCGATTTAGCCACATACATGGACATCATCGATCGGAAAACGGCCTCGCTGTTCGCCGGCTGCGCACAGGCGGCAGCAGTGCTCGCCGGCGTCGAACCCGAGCAGGAGGCGGCGCTTGCCGGCTACGGCCACGACGTCGGGATCGCATTCCAACTGATCGACGACCTGCTCGACTACGATGCCGATGTGGCCAAGTTCGGAAAGGAGCCCGGGGCCGACCTGCGCGAGGGTAAGGTGACCTTCCCGCTCATCCATCTGCTCGAGCACGGCTCCCGCAAGCACTGCGAGCTGGCGCTTGCCTGTTTGGGTAGCCCGGCTCAAACTGCCGATGGGCTGCCGCGCGTATTGGCTGCCATGCGTGAAACTGGCAGCCTCGAAGCGACACGCGAGGAGGCTCGCCGCTATGCCGACCAGGGGCGCACTGCGCTCGCCGTGCTGCCGCATAATGAGGTCCGCGACGCGCTGGCCGAGCTGCCCGACTTCATTGTCGCGCGCAGCATGTAGTCTGCATCTGGCGACCAACGTATAGACTCGCGTACCCGCACCTGTACGAGAAGCCGCCGAGAAAGCATTCGATCCGATGACAGAGCGCGCGCAAACCGACACCCGCCGAGGGTTGGCGATGTGGGGTTCGACCGGACGTTGGCTGTTCCTCAACTGGCCCCGTGGTTCGTGGCAATACGACGTCATCTGCGCTCTGATCATCCTGCTACTCTTTCTGCTCCCCGGAGCCTGACCGGCCGACTCGATTGGCCGGTACCGCATGCCGCAGCTGCGGCGGCAAGGGCGCAACACCATGGCGCGACTCATACCCCAGCCGTTTCTCGGTGCGACGCGCGGTGTTCTGCGCGCCCTCAGAGATCCGTACGTCCCGCTGCAGACGCAGATCGTCGTCACGCGTCGCTGCAATCTCTCGTGCGGTTACTGCAACGAGTACGACCAGGTCTCGGCGCCGATCCCGATCGACGTTCTGAAACAGAGGCTCGACAAGCTGCGTGAGCTCGGCACCGTGTCGGTGACGCTCACGGGTGGTGAGCCGATGATTCATCCGCAGGTCGATGAGGTGATTGCGCATTCGGTGAAGCTCGGCATGGTGTGCACCTCGATCACCAACGGCTACCCGCTCACCAAGACCTGGATCGAGCGCCTCAACAAGGCCCGGCTGACGCTGCTGCAGATCTCCATCGACAATGTCGAACCCAACGAGATCTCGCAGAAGTCCTGGTCGCGTCTCAAGGGGCGCTTGAAGCTCTTGGTCGAGCACGCCAGGTTCGCGGTCAACGTCAACGCGGTGCTCGGCTCTTGCTCGCCGGAAGAAACTCGTGAGGTCGTTGCGGGAGTTCGCGAGCTCGGCTTCTACATGACCGTCGGGTTGATGCACGACGACGAGGGCCAGCTCGACGCGGGGCTTCTCGGTGCCGATCTGCCGGAGCTGTACCACGAGATCCATGGCAATTCGAAGAAGAGCTTTTTTCATGGCTTCGGCGAGGGCTGGGAGCGCGACATGCTGAGCGACGGCATCTCCAACTGGAAGTGCCGCGCTGGCGCTCGCTACCTGTACATCGATGAGTTCGGCGACGTCTCGTACTGCAGCCAGCGTCGGGGCGAGCCGGGTACCGCCTTACTCGAGTACACCCGCGCCGACCTCGAGCGCGAGTACCACACGCCCAAGGGCTGCGCGCCGTCGTGCACCGTCGGGTGTGTGCGGCGCGCGTCGGCGATCGATCAGCGCAAGCCCCAGCATTACATGGCGGCCCCGCTACCCGCCTAGCTTCGCCCCCAGCGTGTCGAGGCGATCTGGCGCCGTTGGATCAAGCTAGTCGATGCAGGCCAGCGCGTCACCGCCGACGACTTCGGGCACCACGAGCTGCAACGTGGCAGTTGCCAGGTCGAGAAGTACCAGGCCGGGCTCACGCTCGGGGCCGCCGTCGCCGACGTTGACCAGCCCGTAGACTTTTTGGTCCCGGCACCGGTCCATGGCGTTCACCCGCGCACCCTTGCCGAAGGGTCCATAGTCCATCGGTGCCGACGACACCGGTGCGCCCTTTTTCTTGTAGCGCTCCGCAGCCGTGCCGTTGACAATCCACAGGCCCTTCGGCTCTTTCGGCGTTGGCGTTGGGTTGTGTGTCACTGCGGCCGGCTGTTCGAAACCCAACCGGCCGGCAGCTTTCTTGGATACGTGCGCGAGGCCCTCGCCACAGCAATCGGCACTGGCTACACCCAGCCCCTTCTTGAGCTTGCCTTTCTTGATCTTGATCCGGCGAAGGTCCTCAACCGGGGGGCTGAACGCGAACGTGTGCAGCAGGAACTCCTTGGCGTTCCGCACTGTCATGTCGGTGACCGCTTCGATGTTGTCGTCGTCCTGCGCGTTCCCGATTGTCCTGATCTCGGTGCCCTGACCGTTGTCCGTGTTGATCTCGATGAAGGCGATGTCGCAGTTGCTCTTCTCGCCCACGCCGTAGAGCTTGCCGTTGAGTCCAACATCGATCGCGGAAACCCGGTTAAAGTCGATGTCGCCGATCTTCTTCAGCTTGCCCGAGCCTGAGCTGAGCACCGACAATTCGCTCGGATTGGAGTCGCAATCACCTGCGACCTTGCTGCCAGAACCCGTGCCGTCGGCGACGTAGAACTTCTGTGCAGCCGCAACCGCCGACCGTGGCGTCGACCCGCGAGGGCTGGCCGACGTGAAGATGGCCGATGCGAACAGCGTCACCACGAGGGCCCCGAATAGGCGCATCTGAGTCATCAGGAGGATCCTTGGTAATGCCTCTGGTTGGCCGTTCTTGGCGGCCGCCCTCCCGGCGTTGAAGTTGCGGTCATCGATCCTGAGCTGTTGTCGCGCTGATGTGGCGGTGAGCATGGATCAATCGCTGCACGGTCGTGAGCCACGATAGCACCGCCAGCAACAGGATGGCTTGGGGCAGGCGGTTGACCAGTAATCCGAGCAACAGCAGCACGATGCGCTCGCCGCGCTCGAAGAAGCCGACCTCGCATTCGGGAATGACGTTCTCGGCGCGCGCCCGGGTGTACGAGACGGCCAGCGCTCCGCCCAGGGCGATGGCGCTGAGACCGACGTAGAGCGGCTCGCCGATGCGGTCGAAGTAGAGGACCGCGCCCACGTACAGAAGCGTGTCGGAGGCTCGGTCGACAACTGAATCGAGCACGCCACCGAATGGCGTCGCCTTGCCCGAGAGCCGCGCCACCGCGCCGTCGATCAGGTCGAGCGCGCCGCCGGCGATGATCCAGAGCCCGGCGGTCACCAGACGTCCTTCGGAAAGAGCCCAGGCGGCGATCACCATCGGGAACAGCGATGAGACGGTGATGAAGTTCGGATGGATTCCAATGGAACTGACCGCCTTGGCGATAGCGGCCTTCAGCGCCTGGAAGAAGCGTGCGATGGAGTGACTGATCATGCTGTGTCGGAGGCCTCGCGAGAGGCTCGATGCTGAGCCCCTAATGGATCTCGAGAGGCATCGGATAACTGGTAGACGTCGGCGGTTCTCGGCTGACCGCCGAAGGGGCGGCCAGCGCCCCTTTGACGGCCCCCGGGAGACTACGCCGTCGCGTGCGCCAGGTCCACGCGATCGCTGTCGGGCGAAGGTAGGTCAGTCGGTGGAGAGTGGCTAACGAAGGCCTCGACTCGTCGTCGGGCATGGTCGTCGGTCATCTGTCGTGGCGGGTGCTTCATGAGGTACGCCGAGATGTCCTCGAGAGGTCCTCCGATGCCTCTATCGCGCGCCAGCTTGCAGGCGCGGATGGCATCGACGCAGCAGCCGGCGCTGTTGGGCGAGTCCTCCACCGACAGTCGCAGCTCCATCTCCACCGGGAAGCCGGCAAAGCCGCGCCCCTCGAGTCGCAGAAAGCAGAGCTTGTTGTCCTTCTGCCACGGCACGAAATCGGAGGGGCCGATGTGGATGTCGTCGGGCGACATCTCATACGGCAGCTGTGAGGCCACCGCCGCCGTCTTGCTGATCTTCTTCGACGCCAGTCGGTCGCGGTTGAGCATGTTGAGGAAGTCGGTGTTGCCACCGGTGTTGAGCTGATAGGTGCGGTCAAGCCGGGCGCCGCGCTCGACCATGAGTCGAGCTAGCGCGCGGTGCGTGATCGTGGCGCCCACCTGTGCCTTGATCTCGTCTCCGACGCAGGGGATTCCGGACTCGGCGAAGCGCCGGCCCCAGCCCTCGTCGGACACGATGAATACCGGAATGCAGTTGATGAACGACGTTCCGGTGTTGAGCGCGCACTCGGCATAGAATCGAGTCGCCGCCTCGGAGCCGACGGGCAGGTAGTTGAGCAGGATCTCGGCGCCGCTGGCGCGCAGCACTCGCTCCACATCGACGGCCGGCTCGTCGGCAACAACGAATGTCTGCCGGTCCGGATAATCAGCCATGTGCTCGGCCACCCCATCGAGAACGGGCGACATCTGCACGAACACCTCGGTGGCGGGCAGATCACGCTGCAGCACCATCGTGTTGTTGGGCGGCGAAAAAATCGTCTCTTCGACGGGCAGGCCGACCTTGCGGCCGTCGACGTCGAATGCGGCGACCACCTCGATATCGAACGGCCGATAGCCGCCGATCTCGTAGTTCATCAGGCCGAGGTGCTCTTCGCGCACCGCGTCGCGCGTAGCGAAGTCGGTGGACCGGCGGCGGTACCACTCGATTCCCTGCAGCAACGAGCTGGCGCAGTTGCCCACGCCGACGATTGCGATCCGGATCGGACGCATAGTTCCCCCTACGCGCGGCCTCGGCCCGTGCGCAGCCCAAGAGGATCTTCTCCGTTCGCACGGAGGGCTCTTTCCAGGCAATCGACGGGCCGCGACAGCGCTGGCCCCGGCGCCAGGCGCACGGGAACCCTTGCCCAGAGGGAAAAATCCGACGGCTTGCTGTGGCGAGCGCGCGGGCTGTTCTTGGTTGATTGGCCTACGAGGGCCGAAGCCCAAGAGGAACCATCAGCAGGAGGATGATCGATAGGTATGAATGATGGCTTCCCGAATGTATTGACCACGCACACGCGTTCTTCCCACGCAACGCGCTCGCCACGCCGTCGTTCACACGACCGCGGTCGGAGCTACGATAGGTTTCCGCCTGTCGTGTCGTCAAGAGCGGGCGAGAGCAGCCACGAGCGCTCGGATGTTGCGTGGTCGCGAGGAGATCATGAGCACGGTTGTCATCCTGAACCCCGTCGCTGCCAGCGGGCGTGCGGGCAAGCGCGTCGCGTCGGTGAGAGAGATTCTCAACGGCTGGCCCGCCGCCGGCGATTCCGGCTCCGATCGCCAATCACGCGATGACGTTCGGGTTGAATTGACCAACGGGCCCGGCCATGCCACCGACCTGGCGCGAACGGCAGCGGCCAGCAGCGTGGACCTGGTTGTCGCAATTGGCGGCGATGGCACGGCGCACGAGGTCGTCAACGGGCTGTTGGGGGCCGAGTCGCAGGACGCGCCGACGTTGGCCCACGTGCCAATGGGGACCGGCTGCGACTTCGCTCGTGGACTCGGGCTGTCGCCCGACCCGCTGGACAACCTGCGCCGCCTGCCGCAGGGCTACGAGATGCTCGTCGATGTGGGGGTAGCTGACCTCAGTACGGATCATGGTCGAATTACCAAGTACTTCCTCAACGCCGCCAACATCGGACTCGGCCCGACGGTTGCCGAACGTGTGGCGAGTTCGCGGCTGCTCGGCGCGATGGGCGCGCCGGCCTACGTCATCGCGTCGGCATTGGAGTTGCTGCGCCCACAACTCGTCGAGCTGAGCTTGGCGGCCGACGAGGGTGACGCCCACTCCGCGGCCGTGCTCAACCTTTCGGTCTGCAACGGTCCGTTCTTCGGCGGTGGCATGCGCCCCTGCCCGGACGCCGACCTGCGAAGTGGGCTGTTGGCGATCGCCTGTATTGGCTCGATGCCGACCTTTGAAGCGCTGCGGCAACTGCCGCGCCTGATGAAAGGGACGGGCACCGATCACCCGGCTGTCACCTATTTGGAGTGCGCCGAGCTCAGTCTCGAGGGTGAGGCGGTAGCCGTGGAGCTCGACGGGGAGATCCCGGGCCGCTTGCCCGGAAGGCTCCGAGTGCTGCCAGGCGGATTGCGCCTGAGAATGCCGAAATAGATACTGTTGCCGCTTCACATCCCCGGGCCGACCGCGATGCCTGTTGATTGTACGGTCGGTGTTGGCCCGCTTCCGCGAACGAAACGAGGCCGCGGTCATCCGGCAGCACCGGGTGATTCGCAGCGAGTTCCCTAGGTTTGACGACATGAAGACGGTCCGCCTGTTCGCACCCAGCAGCTCACCGATGTTGCAGGGTTTCGCGTCCGAGTTGCGCTGGCGCTTCGCGGAGTCCGACCGCTACGAGCTGCTCGACCTTCCAGCCGATTCGCTGGAGCAGGCCGATGTCACGCTGGCTGTGATGGACGATCCGATGGTGGCGTCGCGGCTGCCAATCGTGCGCCGCAGCTACCAGGATTTCATCGGGCTGATCTATATCGGAGAGCCGGGCTCCGGTGAAGGCGCGAAAGTTGTGCGCGCCTACGAGGCCGGTCTGACGGTGATGGCGAATCTGGCCATCGATGTCGAGGGCACCGGCGATGACTCCAACGAGCTGCTGCTAACGCTGGTGACCCCGGAGCGTGGTATCGAGACGGTCGTTGGCACCAAGCGCGTCGCCGCTGAAGGCGAGCCTGATTCCGATTCATCGTGCGGCCCAACGGCAGAGCTGTTCGACGAGCTGTTTCTCACTCTCGTGCGGCGCTCCGACGTTACCTACATCGACGACAACGTCGTCAGCACCGATCTGGCAGCCGATCTTTGTGCCGGAACAGCCGTGACGGCGTCGATACAGGACGTCGCGCGGCGCCTTGACGGTCTCGATCTGGTGCCGCCGGCGGTTCCGCTGGACGGGCTGTCGGGGCGCGCCCGGCGGCGTTACTTCAAGGTGCTCGGGCTGCGGCAGATCAGCTACGGCAACATGAGCGCTCGCGAGCCCGGTAGGACGGGCTTCTGGATGACCGGCCGAGGTGTCGACAAGGCCGCCCTCGATGTCATTGGCCGCGACCTGGTCTACATCGATCGGTTCGATAGGGATGAGCGCGCGGTCTATTTGCGTGTTCCTTCCGGGTACGACGAGGCGCGCTCCTCAATCGATACGTCGATTCACGCCGTGATCTACGACGCCTACCCGAAGATTGGCTCGATGATCCACATTCACGCCGAGCTCGACGACATTGTGTACACCGACAACCACTACCCGTGCGGCACCGTGGAGCTGTGCGATTCGATCGTCGACGGTCTGAGCCGGACCGAGGATCCGGACCGAACGATCCTCGGGCTCACCAACCACGGGTTGCTGATCACCGGCGCCGATACGGAAGACGCCTGGTCGTTGGTTTATGCTCGGCATGCCGCGATCGCCCCTGCCGGCGTGGCCTGAGTTTCTCGACCCCGCCTTGGACCGACGTCGTTCCGGGTTCCCCGAGTCAGACTGACGCGAAATCGTCGGAGCCAGCGCGTGACCCCGAGCCGACTCACAAGCCTTGCAACGCCCGGCCGACACCTCTCGGATGAGTCGGCCTTGCCGAGCGACCAGCCTCGCACGATTTCGGACCTGCTCGAGCGCGCCGCGCGCCTGGAGCCAGAGCGCGGGCTGATTTACGTCGATGGCGGCGAGGAACGGCGGCAGAACTGGCCGCAACTACTCGACGAGGCTGGCGAGATGGCGGGGCGCCTGCGCGGGACCGGCCTGCAGTCGGGCGATCGGATCGCCCTGCTACTGGGCGATCTACGCGGCCTCGTGACCGCGTTTTTCGCGGCGCAGATGGGAGGCCTGCAGCCGAGCATTCTGCCGACCCCGGTCGGCCGTCGGCGACTGGCGAGCTACGTTCGGCACGCGAGCGGCGTCTTGCGAGTGGCTCGGCCGCGGCGTGTTCTGGTGGACGAGGCGCTCGCTCGAGTTGACGACGAACTGGTGGCCGCAGCCGACCTGGAGGGCGGTGCCTTGCTGCGCGCTGACGAGCTACAGCCGGCCTGCGGCGCGGCATTGTCGACGCCGTGGTCCGAGGGCTCCCCGGCCGGTGACGACGCTTCCAACCGCGTCTGCCTGATTCAGTTCACCTCCGGCAGCACGTCGGCGCCGCGCGGTGTTGTGCTGGAGAACCGCCAGGTGATGGCCAACGTCCGAGCCATCGTCGACCATCTGGGCGTCACGCCTGAAGATATTGGCGGTGGATGGCTGCCGTTGTTCCACGATATGGGGCTGATCGGTAACCTCCTGTCGGCCACCGCCGCGTGTATGAGCCTGGTGATGACGACTCCCTTCGGCTTTCTGCGTCGTCCTCGCCGCTGGCTCGAGATCATGGAGCGCCATCGTGTATCGGCTACCGCCGGACCCAACGCCAGCTACCGACACCTGCTGCGTCGCGGCCGCCCAGGCGGCCAGCGACTCGACGCCTGGCGCATCGCGATTGTTGGTGCCGAGCCGATCGACCCCTATCTGCTCGAGTCGTTCTCGGCCGCGTTCGAGCCCCTCGGCATGTCGCCCACGGCTTTCACGCCGGCGTACGGGCTCGCTGAAGTCGGACTCATGGTCACCGGATCAGAGGTTGATCGCCGCCATACGTTGCTGCGTTGCGAGCGCGATTCGTTCGAGAACGCGGGCCTTGTAAGCGAAGCCACGCGTCACGCTAGCGGCGACCTGGTGCTGGTCGGGGTTGGCGAGCCGATCGGCGCCATGCAGGTTCGAATTCTCGATTGCTACGGACTCCCGGTTCCCGACGGCACGATTGGCGAGATCGTCATCGCGGGCGACTCGGTGATGTCGGGGTACTTCGACAACGAGCGCGCCACCGCGGAGGTGCTTCGCGACGGCTGGCTGCATAGCGGCGACCTGGGCTTTTTTCGCAACGGCGAGTTGTTCGTGACCGGGCGGGCCAAGGAGCTGATCATCGTCGACGGCCGCAACATCTACCCGCAAGATATCGAGTGGGTGGTCGAGGGCCTTGCAGAGGTTCGCGACGGCAGCGCTGTGGCTTTCGGCGTCGACGACGGGGACCGAGAGGGGATCGTTGTCGTCGCTTCACCGGCGAACGGTAACGGGCGTGCCGCCGCCCCCGCCGGCTCCGACAACGGTCGCCGAAGTGGCGTCGCTGCGGCGATCCGTGAGGCGGTCGCCGACGGTATGGGCCTCCCGTTGCTCGACGTTGTGCTGGTGGAGCGCGGTCGGATTCCGCGCACCACCAGCGGTAAGCGGTGCCGCGCGAAGTGCCGCACGATGTACATGGCCCGCGAGCTGCCATGAGCGCCGCCGATCCTGGTGTCATCCAGCGGCTGGGTGAGCTCGTCTACGAGGTCAAGCCGATGCTGCGAGAGCGCTCCCTCTACATTGGCCCGGAGTCTCGCCTGCAGAGTGATCTGGGCCTTGCCTCGGTGGAGATTATCGATCTGCTGGTAGCGGCAGAGGAGGTTTTCGACGTCGTGATTCCGGACGATCAAACCGAGGCCCTACTCGATGCCACTCTGGCGGAGCTGGCAGAGATGTTGCCCCCGGGGCCGGTAGGCAGCGCCGCCGAGCCGGCCGGCGATCGCGGCTAGATCGATGCCCACGGCCGCGCAGCCGTCCGGGGAAGTCGGTGCCCTGAGTTGCGTCGCCGTGATCCCTGCGCGCTACGGCTCAACACGATTTCCCGGCAAGCCGTTGGCCTTGCTCGCCGGTCGCCCGATGATCGCCCACGTTATCGAGCGCTGTCGTGGCATCGAAGGTCCCGAGGAGATCGTGGTGGCGACCGACGATCAGCGTATCGCCGACGCGGCTCAGACCGCGGGTGCCCGAGCTGTCGAAACGCCCGGCGACCTCGCTTCGGGGACCGATCGGGTGGCACACGTTGCCGCGACGCTCGATGCCGATCTGGTGTTGAACATTCAAGGAGATGAGCCGCTGTTCGACGCTCAAGCGGTGGGCCGCGCGCTGGGTAGCTTTGCCGCTTCGGAGCACGACTACGGCACCCTGCGCGCGCCGCTCGTGGCGGCAGCGGATCTTTGGGACCCCAACGTCGTCAAGGTTGTCGTCGACCACAACGGTCGGGCGCTCTACTTCAGCCGCGCGGCGCTGCCTTTCCCGCGAAACGTCTGGCGAGCCAGCCGTCCGCTGGCCTGTGACCAGGGCGAAGAGGGCGGCGGTGGGGCGGTGGTCGAGTTCGACGGAGCTCCGGCGCTCCCGGGGCCGTACTGGCTGCACGTCGGCATCTACATGTATCGACGGAATGCCCTGTTGCGGTGGGCTACAATTCCGCCGTCCTCGCTCGAGCGTAGCGAACGTCTCGAGCAACTGCGCGTTCTCGAAGCGGGAGAAGAAATCCAGACATACGAAGTTCCGGAGGTGGCGCCGGGGGTGGACACTCCCGCCGATCTGGAGCGGGTGCGGAAGCTGATCGAAGACGATGACGCTGTGTAGGTTGCCTCGGCTGCCTGGCCGCGAGGATGGGCGAGCGCTGGACGGCTGCAGCTAGCGGCGGCTGGGGAGGCTATCGAGTTCAATGCGACAACGGGTGGGTGGAGCATGAGCAGGGCGACCAAGTACATCTTCGTGACAGGCGGCGTGGTGTCGTCGCTCGGCAAGGGTCTGGCGTCGGCGGCGCTGGGACGGCTCATGGAGGCGCACGGTTACAGCGTCAACCCGATCAAGCTCGACCCGTACATCAACGTCGACCCCGGGACGATGAGCCCGTTCCAGCATGGCGAGGTTTTTGTTACCGACGACGGGGCCGAGACCGATCTCGACCTCGGCCACTACGAGCGCTTCACCAGTGCTCGTATGAGCAAGGCCAACAACTTCACCACGGGTCAGGTATACGAGAGCGTCATCCAGAGAGAGCGGCGCGGCGATTACCTTGGCAACACCGTACAGGTCATCCCGCACATCACCGATGAGATCAAGGCTCGCGTTACCGCGTTGTCGGGTACCGCCGACATCGTGATCGCGGAGATCGGCGGCACCGCCGGCGATATCGAAAGCCTGCCGTTCCTGGAGGCAATCCGGCAGTTGCGCCAGGAGGTCGGGCGGCGCAACGGCATGTTCATCCACTTGACGCTGGTGCCCTACATCGCCGCCGCCAAGGAGCTCAAGACCAAGCCAACGCAGCACAGCGTGAAGGATCTGCGTTCGATCGGTATCCAGCCCGATGTGCTGCTCTGCCGCACCGATCGGTTCCTGCCCGACGAGATCAAGCGCAAGATCGCGTTGTTCACCAACGTCCCCGAAGAAGCGGTGATTGCCGCCGTCGACGTTGATTCGATTTACGAGGTGCCGCTCGTGTTCCACGAGGAGGGGCTTGATCGGATCGTCTGCGAGAGCCTTGGCTTGGAGCGCAGCGGGCCCGACCTGCAGCGCTGGCGAAACCTGGTCGCGACGCACAACAATCCGCGCGACCGAGTGCGGATTGCCTTCGTGGGCAAGTACGTCGAGTACGAAGACTCGTACAAGAGTCTGGCTGAGGCGCTCGTGCACGGCGGATTGGCGCACGGGCTGGCGGTTGATATCGACTGGGTCGAGGCTGAGCGTTTCGAGCACGGCGAGGATCCGGTCGAGGTGTTGGCTAACGCCGACGGTGTGCTCGTGCCCGGCGGCTTTGGCGTGCGCGGTGTACGCGGCATGCTCGACGCCATCGGCCACGCGCGGCGGCAGAAGGTGCCCTATTTCGGCATTTGCCTGGGCTTCCAGTCGGCAGTAATCGAGTTCGCCGAAAACGTTGCCGGCCTCGGCGCCGCGGCCGACAGTAGCGAGTTCGACTTCCACGATGGGCAGGCTCCAGGGAAGGTGATCTACAAGCTCCGGGACCTGCTCGGAGTGGAGGAGATGGGCGGAACCATGCGGCTCGGCTCCTATCGCTGCGTGCTGAGCCCCGGGAGTCGCGCGCATCAGGCATACGCAGCCGAGACGATTGACGAGCGTCATCGCCATCGCTACGAGTTCAACCGCGCCTTCCAGGAGCCTTTGCTGGCGGCCGGTTTGCAGATCACCGGCGAGTCGAAAGACGGCAAGTTCGTCGAAATCGTCGAGCTGCCGGACCACCCTTGGTTCCTGGCTGTGCAGTTCCATCCCGAGTTCAAGTCGCGTCCCGAGGTTCCGCATCCGCTGTTCGCGGCGTTCATACAGGCGGCGCATGAGCACCGCGGTCGCCGCGATCGCGATGGGTGGATTGCTTCGGCCGATCCATCGGTCGAGTCGTCTCCCGCCGCGGCCTTGGCCAACAAAACGAGCGGCTAGGGCCGCCGACTCCACGCCCTCCGGTTCGCCAATGGGTCCCAGATCCCAACTTCCTCGGCGCGGTCCGATACCTCGGACGCTCGCCTAGCCGCTGCGGCCGCGTGATGTCTCGCGACCGGCGGCACGGAGCACGATCGATGGGTGTGCAGGTCTCCGAAAGCGTTGTTTTCGGCAACGGTGGGCTCGGGCTCATTGCGGGGCCGTGCGCGATCGAGTCGCGCGACCATTGCTTGAGGATGGCCGAGGCCGTGTCGGCGGCAGCGGAGACGTGCGGCCTGGCATACGTCTTCAAGGCGTCGTTCGACAAGGCTAACCGCACGGCGGTCGATTCGGCGCGTGGCCCTGGCATCGAGGCTGGCCTGAAGATTCTCGCGGAGGTTCGCTCTGAAGTGGGCGTGCCTGTGCTCACCGATGTCCACACGGTCGAACAGGTTGGAGCCGCGGCTGAGGTGTGCGACGTGCTTCAGATCCCGGCGTTCCTTTGCAGGCAGACCGATCTCGTGCTCGCCGCAGCGGCGAGCGGCCGTGTGGTGAATCTCAAGAAGGGGCAGTTCCTGGCCCCCTGGGATATGCGGAATGTCGTCGAGAAGGCCGCTTCGACGGGCAACGAGAGGTTGCTGATTACCGAGCGCGGAGCCAGCTTCGGCTACAACAACCTGGTCGTCGACTTCAAAGGGCTCGGGTTCATGCAGGACTTTGGTTACCCCGTCGTCCTTGATGTGACCCACAGCCTGCAGCTGCCGAGCCTGGGACGAGAAACGGGAGGAGAGCGCCGGTTTGCCGCTCTGCTGGCGCGCGCCGGTGTGGCGGCGGGCGTGGACGTGCTTTTTATCGAAGTCCATGACGAGCCGGAGCGCGCGGTCAGCGACGCAACAACGCAGCTGCCGCTGGCAGAGCTCGATTTTCTTCTGGCGTCGCTGCGGCGGGTGCACGATGCCGTACAGGCCGATGGCGCTCGGAGGAGCTCATGAAGCCGGCGAGTGGAGTTGACGCGGCACCACTTGTGGGCCGTCGCGCGGAAAGCCTTGCGATCGCCAGGCAGGTGCTTGTCACCGAGGCGGCGGCGTTGACGAAGCTCGCCGCCGAGTTCGACGAGGAGGCACTGTCCGCAGCGCTGACGATGTTGCTCAAGTGCCCGGGTCGCATCGTCTGCACCGGCATGGGCAAGTCGGGAATTATCGGCAAGAAGCTCGCTGGGACGCTGGCCTCGACGGGGACTCCGGCCTTTTTCCTGCACCCAGCCGAGGCGGGCCACGGCGACCTCGGCATGATCGTCGATGGCGACGTGGTGGTGGCTCTGAGTCACAGCGGCGAAACCGAGGAGCTCGTTGCCCTCCTGCCGGCGATGCGCCGGCTCGAGGTAGGTTTGATTGCACTGGTCGGGGAGGCGATGTCGACCCTGGCTCGCGAGGCTGACGTGGTGTTGCACGTCGCTATCGACAACGAGGCCTGCCCCATGGGCCTCGCTCCCACCGCCAGCACGACCGCGGCGCTCGCCCTCGGTGATGCCCTGGCGATGGCGCTGCTCAACGAGCGTGGATTCGGTCCCGAGGACTTTGCGTCGTTTCACCCTCGCGGCTCGCTGGGCCGCCGGCTGCTGCGAGTGAACAGCGTCATGCACTCGGGGGAGCAGGTGCCCCTCGTGCGCTCGGGATCGAGTGTGCGCGACGCTGTGCGCGAGATTTCCGCCAAGCGTCTGGGGATGACCGTGGTGGTCGATGAAGCGGGCGAGGTTGCCGGTATCGTCACCGACGGCGACCTGCGCCGATGGCTAGGCTCCGCCGACGCACCGCACGAACTTTCGGTGGACGCTTGCATGACACGCTCGCCAGTCAGCATCGAGGCCGACGCGCTTGCCACCGAAGCGTTGAAGCTTCTCGAGGAGCGTCGAATCACGGTTCTGATTGTCACCGATTCGTCAGAAGCGTTCGCCGGAGTCGTGCATCTGCACGATTTGTGGCGTACGCAGATGGTTTGAGCGGGGCAGGCGGTGGTCCGGCAAGTTGTGGGTCGACCCGTCGCGGGCCAGGACCGATGCGACTGACGCGCGAGGAATACATGGAGCGCCTGCGATCCATTCGCCTGGTGGCGGTGGATGTTGATGGCGTCCTCACCGACGGCTCAATTGTCTACGGTAGCGACGACTGGGAGGCCAAGGTCTTCCATGTGCGCGACGGCAGTGCCGTCCACATCGCCTGCGACATCGGCCTTCCGATCGCCGTCATCACGGGGCGTACCTCGGCTGCCGTTGCGCGGCGGTTCGCCGAGCTGCCCACCGCCGCACTCGTGCAAGGCTGCACCAACAAGCTGGCCGCCGGCGAGTGGATTTGCGCCGAGCGCGGCCTGGAATTGAAGGAGGTGGCTTTTATCGGCGACGATCTGATTGACGTGCCGCTGCTCGAACGCGTCGGACTGGCGGTGGCCGTCGCCGATGCACATCCGGTGGCCCTTGACGCTGCTCACTGGGTTACCGAGACGGCGGGTGGTCGGGGCGCCTTGCGCGAGTTGGTTGACGACATGGTGGAAGCCCACGGCGCTTGGGGCGATTTGCTCGAAAAAATGCGGGCTCGCGAATGACTTCGAGCTGGCCACTGAGCATCGGGGTGGGGTTGGCGCTGCTCGCGGTGGGTGCGCTGATCGGAGAGCTGTGGTCGCGCCGCCGACGTCCGCGTCGGCCGGAGCAGCCCGAGCGCCCGCACTACCTGCGGGCGCTCGGCTATCTCGCTTCACAGGAGCCCACCAGGGCCGTTCGCGAGCTGGCACGCGCCGTACACGACGAGACGCACGCGCTTGAGCCACACGTCGCACTGGGAAATCTCTTCCGTGAAACCGGGCAGGCCGATCGCGCCATCGAGGTCCACAAGAGCTTGCTGCACCGCCCCGACCTGAGCGAGGGGGAGCGCCTGCACATCCTGCTGTCGTTGGGCGAGGACTTCCGCCGCGCCGGGCTCAGTGATCGTGCCGAGCGTACGTTTCGGGAGGTTCTGGAGCTCGACCTCGACAACGTGTCGGGCCTCAGGCGTTTGCAGGGGATCCACGAGGAGTTCGGACGCTGGGGTGAGGCGATCGAGCTCTACCGGCGACTACGAGCCGTGGGCGAGGGCGGTGACATCGACCTGTTGCCCGCGATGCACACCGAGTGGGCCAAGCAGTTCGTAGCGTCCGATTCGCGACGGGCCGCGGATCACTACCGAAAGGCACTGGACCTCGACGCTGGATATGCGCCGGCACTGGTCGGCATTGCCGCTCTGGAGCGCGCCGAAGGGAAGCAAGACGAAGCCGTGAAGCATTTGGCGGCGGCCACCTCTTCTGCGGCGCCCTGGCCTCGCGCCGCGGTCGAAGCTCTGAGCGATATCGCGCTCGAGTGCGGCGCCCTCGCCACCCTCGAACGTGTATGTGGCGAGCTCCTGGAGCGTGATCCACGCGCCTGGTGGGCGGCGTTGGCCCTCGGCCGTTCGCGGCTTCATGGGGGCGACGCCGAGGGAGCGAGCGACGTTCTGGCGGCGGCGCTGCGCGAGCGCCCCCACGCCTTCGGTGTGCAGCGCGCGCTGTGGCGGGCGCTGGCTTCGGCTCCCGAGGGGCGGGTGGCCGGTGGCAGCAATGGACGACCACCGCAGAGCAACGACCCCGCTGCCGCACGTCTGACTGAGTTGCTCGACGCCAGTGTGAACGGACTTGTCGACGAGCCCTACGTCTGCTTGGAGTGTCGCTTCCGCGGCCTCGAGCCGTTCACCCGCTGCCCGCATTGCCACGGCTGGAACACGCTGGGTGAGGAGCGCGCGTGAGCGTTTCGTTGCCCCGACGATCGCCGCCGACCTACGAGGTGCGTGTGGAGTGCGAGTTCCGTGCGTCGCACGCGGTGGATGCCGCCGGCGGTGCCGCCACTCTGCACGAGCATCGATGGCGCACGGCTGTGCGAGCAGGATCGGAGCAGCTCGACGGCATCGCCATCGTGGTCGATTTCAGACGGCTGCGCCGTCTGATCGAGGAGCAGATCGCCGAGCTCGAAGGCACGACGCTGGAGCGTCATCCCGAGCTCGGCGACGGGCGGGCGCATGCTTCGGACGTCGCGGACTGGCTTCTGGGGCGCCTCTCGACAGCCGACCTGGGCGCCGGCGTGCGGGTGCTCGGCGTTGCCGTGACCTGCGATCCCGGGATCAGCTACGAGGCACTGCCGAGGGGCGAGCCGGCCAGCTAGCCGGCGTCGGCGTCGGTCCCGGCGACCAGCGCTTCGAGATCGCGTCGCAGACTCTCGACCACGTCGTCGACGCGCGTCGCGAGCGCCTGCAGGGTTCGGGAGTTGTCGATGAGGTAGTCGGCCACCTTGACCTTCTCGTGCTGCGCCATCTGGCTGTCCATTCGCCGCCGCGCGTGTTCTGCGTCGAGCCCGCGTTGAGCCAGTCGCTCGAGTCGCAGCTCGTCATCCGCCGTCACCACGACGAGCCGGTGGTAGCGCGATGCGCCTCCGGTCTCCACGAGCAGCGCGGCCTCGGTCACCGCGATTCCAGGATTGTGATCGGCGGACCACGCCGCCACGCTTTCCTGTTCGCGGGCACGGATGCGCGGGTGGGTGATGTGATTGAGGAACTCGCGTGCTTGGGCGTCGCCGAAGACCACGGCGCCGAGCCGCGTGCGGTCGATCCGACGATCGTCGCCGAGAACCTGGTCGCCGAAGCGCTCGACCAGCGCTTGCTGGATCTCGGGCTGCTCGAGCACGGCGTGCCCGAGCCGATCGGCGTCGATCACCAGAAAACCGTGCGCAGCGAGGAGCTGTCCGACGGTGCTTTTGCCCGCCGCGATGTTGCCGGTGAGACCCACCAACAGGATGGCTGCGGGGTCGTCGTTGGTGCATCGACCCGTCGCTCGCGGGCGCGGGTCGGGTTCGCCATTCAGTTGGCTCACCGGCGTTCTTTCAATCGCTCTCGATCTCGTTCAAACGAGATCGCGCTCGCCCGCCGCCTGGCGTCGTCTGGCGGCCTCGAGTGTGTTGACCAGAACAAGGCCTATCGTCAGCAGCCCGACGCCACCTGGCACCGGCGTCATGGCGCCGGC
The DNA here is from genome assembly GCA_963666215.2 of Acidobacteriota bacterium. Classification (GTDB taxonomy): domain Bacteria; phylum Acidobacteriota; class UBA890; order UBA890; family WLXD01. Next base: position 303,176 of record CAXWPL010000005.1, on the reverse strand, counting down.
GACGTCGGCGACGTCGGGACGGACGTCGCCCACAACGAGGTAGCCACGCTCTTCGAATCGGGCCCAATCCGCGCCCGCGGCACGCGTCCCCAGGAGCGTCTCTAGACGCGCGCGATCGTCCACGCGGTTGATGCCGACGTCGATGACCGTGGCGCCGCCCTTGACGTGCTCGGGGCCCACCAAGCCGGCAACACCAACCGCGGCGACCAGAATATCGGCCTGTCGCGTAATGGCGCCCAAGTCGGCGGTCCGCGAGTGACAGATGGTGGTTGTGGCGTGCCGCTGCAGCAACAAGGCCGCCATCGGCTTGCCGACGATCTCGCTGCGACCGACCACCACGGCGTGCTTGCCCGAGATCTCGATCTCGAGTCGCTCCAGCATGTCGATGATTCCAGCCGGCGTCGCGGGAACGAAGCGCGGCCGTCCTTGGGCCAGCAGCCCGGCGTTCTCAGGGTGCAGGCCATCGACGTCCTTACGTGGGTCGATCGCATCGAGCACGACCTTCTCGTCGATCTGCGGCGGCAATGGGAGTTGCACCAAGATGCCGTCGACGGAGGGGTCGGCGTTGAGCTGCGCGATCTCGTCGAGGAGCTGCTCGGTCGTCGTTGTCGCGGCGAGGCGAAGGGTGGCGGAGCTGATGCCGAGCTCGCGGCAGGTGCGCGTCTTGCTGCGCACGTAGATCGTCGAGGCCGGGTCGTCGCCGACGAGAACCGCAGTGAGATGCGGCGGGCTCGATGGTGCCGAAGTCGCGGTGAATGCGCGGACCCCCTCGGCGACTTCGGCGAGGATGGCTTCCTGGATCGGCTTGCCTGCAAGTACCGTGGCGCTCAACGGCTGGCTCCGCGTTCAGATTTCTTGAGGGTCCCCGCGTCCCGGGAATTCTTGTCTGCGGGAGGGCTGCTTGCCATCTTGGCCTCGGCGCGTTCGTCGAGGTCGATTTGATCGACGATACCGATGATGGCCGCGTTCGCCGGCGCCAGCTCGATTTGCATCGCGTGGCTAGCGGAACGTCCCTCGATGACCACGACCACGATCTCGCCGGGGCCGGCGCCGACGCTGTCGACGGCGACGATCGCGTCGTCGATATCACCGCCCTGCAGGTCGATCGGCTGCACGCAAAGAAGCTTGGAGCCGGTGAACTTGTCGTGTTTTTGTGTTGCCACGACGTTGCCGATCACGCGAGCCAAGATCATCGATTCGTCCGCACGGGCTGGTCATTTGCGCCGGCCTCGACGTAGACCGAGTCTACGATCGCGACGATCGATGCGTCGGCCGGGACGATGCGCGGCAGGAAAGCGAACGAAGCCTCGCGGCCGGTGACGAAGAACACCGTCTCGCCTGTGCCCGCGCCGATAGCGTCGAGAGTCACGAGCGCTCGGCCTCGGGGTTGCAGGGCTTCGTCGAGCGGCTGGACGAGCAGCAGCTTGACGCCGTGGAGGCCATCGTCCTTGATCGTGCAGACGACGCTTCCGACGACTCTCGCCAGGTCCAACCGCTCAGCCGCCGGGAGATGCGAGCGGGAGTATGACGGCGAGGACGCGCCTCGTGGTCGGCTGCGCGTGGGAGGTTGCCAATCGGTCGCTCACTCGATGTTCGTGTGGTCGACGATGCCGACGATGGCCGCGTCGACCGGACGATCGTTCAGCCCTTCGGCCATGCGAGCCGACGATCCTCGAACCACGATCACGCGCTCGCGATACCCGGCGTCGACTGTGTCGATCGCGATGTGGTACCCGGGCTCGTCGTTACCCTCGGCGTCGATCGGGACGACGAGCAGCAACTTGCTGCCGACGAGCTTGGGGTCCTTGCGGGTGGCGACCACTGTGCCGACAACGCGGGCGAGAAACACGCCGCTCTCCTAGCAGGCCGTGGTGAGATGGGTGAGACGGGGTGTTCTTCGGTACACCCGAACTTGCCGACGGTTGTCGGAAGCTCGATCTAGTCGCTCTTACCGATCGGTAGGTTGTCCTCGAGGCTGCCGTGCGGCCGCGGGATCACGTGCACCGAGACCAACTCGCCGACTCTGCGCGCGGCGGCGGCACCAGCGTCGGTCGCCGATTTCACCGCGGCGACGTCGCCGCGCACGATGGCGGTGACCAGACCACCGCCAACCTTTTCATAGCCCACGAGCGTGACCTTGGCGGACTTTACCATCGCGTCGCTGGCTTCGACCATACCCACGAAGCCCCGCGTCTCGATCATGCCAAGGGCGTCACCGTACTCTGCCATCGATCGTTCTCCTTGCGGGCGCGAGGCGCGCTTGGTGGGTGCTTTGTTGTTGCTGCCCAGCTCGGGCTCGCCGCCGGGCGGCTTCGCTCAGCGGTGCGATCTTGGTCTGTCAGTTGCCGAGGAATTCAGCGGATCGTACGCACAGCGTCGGCAATGAGCTCGACGAGCTGCGCGCGAGTGAGGGTAATGGTGCCCGATTTGTCGTCCGAGGGGTAGCAAGCCGGCGGCACCGGGCGTCCTCCACCGCGCTCGCGCAGCTCGGAGAGCCGTGCAACCTGCTCCGTTGACAGGCTTTGTGGTCCTCCCAGAAGGTGGCTGACGAGGGCAATCTCGGCGAAGTGCTCGAGTTGGTGCATTCGCTCCTCGGCCTGCTCGAGGTCGATGCCCGCGGTGAGGGCGCCATGATTGGCCAGCAACAGCACGTCGAACGAGCGCACCGGCTCGCGCACCGCGTCGGCGAGCTCATCCGTGGATGGCGTGCCGTACGGGGCGACAGGCACGCAGCCGAGCATCGTTACCACCTCGGCCAGAGCCGCGGTGGGCAGCCGACGCCCGGCAACCGCATAGCCCGTGGCGGTTGGAGGATGAGCGTGGACGATCGCTCGCAGGTCGGGCCGCTCCTGGTACACCGCCAGGTGCATGGGCAGCTCCGACGATGGGACGCGGCCGTTGAGCGGCGTTCCAGACAGGTCGGTGAGCACGAGGTCGTCGGGTTCGAGCCTCCCTTTGTGCACCCCGCTGGGCGTGGTGAGGATACGCTCGCCATCGCCCGTTCCGGGAGTCGCGGGACTTCCCGCGCCGTGGCCGAGTCGCACGCTCAGATTCCCCTCGTACGATGCCAGAATGCGGCGCTCATAGAGGCGTCGCCCAGCGGCGATCAGCGCCACCGCTTGCGAGATGTCGGTTTCCGCTTCGCGCGACATGGCGTGTTCGGTTGGATACAAGCTGATCTGCGATTCGGGAGCCCGTCCGCGCGTTTCCCGCCGACGGGTGTGAGCGCCGCCGATTCTCGCATGAGTTAGCTTCCTAGCGGGTGCGGCGCTCGTCAGGCTTGAATTCGGCGGGCTCGGGTTGGTTTATAGGTCAGGGTCAACAAAGGGTGTCCGGTCATGCGTCGACCGCAGGCTGTTGTCGGAGTCTTGCTCGCATGTGTTCTGCTCTATCTGTTCTTGCGTAGCGCAGATCCGCAGCAGGTACTCGCCGAAGCTCGCAGCGCCGACGTGTCGCTGCTGCTGCTTGCCGTGGTGTTGGCGGTCTCCGTTCAGGTGTATCGGGCCTGGCGGTGGGGGTTGCTCCTGTCGCCCATGCTACCCGGGTTTCGCGCCCTTTTCGGCCGGCTCGTGGCGTGCGTGCTGATGGGCTGGGCGATCACCGTGGTCCTGCCTGGGCGGATCGGCGAGGTCGCCAAGCCGATCTTGCTAGCGCGTCGAGACGACGTGACGGCGAGCGCGGCAATCGCCACGGTGGTGCTCGAGCGGGCGTTCGATGGGATCGCTGTTCTCGTGCTGTTGGCGACGTATCTGGCCATCTTGCCGGCCCCCGCGATGCTCGGGGACGATTCCCAGGGCGTGATGTCGGGATTGCGCGTCACCGGGAGTGCGGCGCTGCTCGTTTCGCTGCTCGGCGGCGCGATTCTGCTCCGCTGGGTGCGACGGCAGGGAGACGATCCCGATCTGGAATCGGGGCTCGTAGGGCGGCTGTTCGCGCTGCTGCCCGGCAAGCTGCAAGATCTCGGGAGGTCGTTTGTCGACGGGCTCGCAGGGCTGCGAGACGGGCGGTTGGTAGCCGCGATCGCACTTCACTCGGTCGGAATCTGGAGCGTCACCTGCCTGACGTACTTCTTGCTGTTCCGGGCGCTCGGTATTGATCTGCCCTGGTACGCCACCATCCCACTGGTGGCGCTCATGGTGGTCGGGGTTCTCGTCCCCACACCGGCGGGCATCGGCGGTTTCCACAAGGCGGCCCAGATCGGTCTCGTGACGCTGTGGGGAGTGCCCAACGACAGCGCGATCGCCTACGCATTGATCAGCCACGCACTGGTGTTCTTGCCAGGTGCCGCGATCGGGCTACTGCTTCTATTCCGCGAGGGCATGACGTTGGGCTCGGTGGGGGCGCTGGCGCCCGAAAGAATGTAGCGTGATGTCATGAAGTGTCCCTATTGCGGCCACAACAACGACAAGGTGGTCGATTCTCGTGAGAGTCGCGAAGGGCGCGTAATCCGACGGCGTCGTGAATGCGTCGAATGTGGTCGGCGCACGACGACCTACGAGCAGTTCGAGGCCGTACCGATCATGGTGGTCAAGAAAGACGACCGCCGCGAGGGCTACGACCGGAACAAGCTCCTCGCCGGCCTGATGCGCGCCTCGCATCGTCGACCGATCTCGATGCAGCAGCTCGAAGAGATCTGCGACGCGGTCGAGACACTTGCTCACGACGGTCCGAATCGCGAGATCGACAGCGCGCAGATCGGCGAGCTGGTGGTCGAGCGGCTGCGCGGGCTCGACGAAGTGGCCTACGTGCGATTCGCGTCTGTTTATCGTGAGTTCAAGGACCTGAACGCGTTCATGGCGGAGCTCAAGGGACTGCTACAGCAGCCGTAGGCGGTCGTGAGTGGGCTCCGTACTTCTCTCGAGGGAGCGTAGAGCGCGTGATCGGACAAGCCCGACAGTCGTCCGGCGCTTGCTTGGATGAATCGAAGAAATCGATGAACACCGTCAACGGCCTTGGCGCACTTGCTCGACTCCTCAGTCGCGAGCCGCTCGCCAGCCTCGATCGATTGGCTGGCGCTCATCCGGCGCCTGTGGCGCTCGTGGGCGGCGCCCTCCGCGACGCCTGGCTCGGGCGTCCGCCGCACGATCTGGACATCGTCGTCGAATCCGAATTCGAGGTGTTCCTGGACGCCGTGCGCCTCGCTCTGGGTCGGGAGCCGGCGCAAATCGGCGATCGTTTCCAGGACACTCGACGTTTCCGCTGGCACGGCCAACAAGTAGACATCGGGCGCGCGTTGGGCACGCTGCGTGACGATCTGACGCGTCGTGACTTCACCGTGAACGCCATGGCATTGCGGCTCGGCGGACTTGCGCCGCGTGCGAGCGTCTCCCCGCCCTGGGACAAGACGGAGCCGGGCGGCCAGGCGTCTGCGCCGGGGCCCGCGGTCGACGTCGACCCAGAGCTCCTCGCGACCCGCCTCATGGACCCGTTCCACGGCCGCGACCATCTCGCCGCTCGGCGGCTGGTTTGTGTTACCCAGGGCGCATTTCGCGACGATCCGTTGCGCTTGCTGCGTGGAGTTCGCTACGCCAGCGCGCTGCCCGGGTTCGATCTCGATCCGGCAACACGTGCTGCCATCGCCGGCAACGTGGCGCGAATCGCGAGCGTGGCGGACGAGCGCGTGGCTAGCGAATGGGAGCTGCTACTTTCAGGGCCGCGCTGGGCGGACGGCGTCGCGCTAGCCTCAGAGTTCGGTCTGGCCGAGCTGACGCTCGGTGGTTCCGTCTCAGGTGCCACCGATGGCCTCATTGAGGCCTTGGAGGCCCGCGAGGGAGATCCCGATCGCGCTGGTCTCGATGCTGCCGATTCCCCGGATTCTCCCGATCCACCCAGACATGTTGGGCGACGGCAAGGGCGCCCACCGGTGTGGAGCGATCGAGCGGCGTGTATGCGGCTGGCGGCGTTGCTTCACGACCTGGGAGTGTTGGCCGCGAGCCAGCCACAGGAGTCGACGCGGGCCAACGCGGTGGTCGCTATCGAGGCTCTTTGCGATCAGATGGCACGGCGCCGCTGGTCTCGCCGCTGGTTGCGCCAATCGAGCCGGCGCGCACGGTGGACGTTGGCGATCAACCAGGTGGATCAAGCCGGGAGCGAGAACGAAGACGACGACCCGCGGTGCGCTGGCGGCGATCTTGGCGAGCCGGTGGAGAAAAACGACGACCTCGATCGACAGCTTACCGAGAAGGCGCTCGACGATCCTGCGGCGGCGCTCGACGCCGCCGTTCTCGCCGAGCTCGCAGTGCCGTTCTCCGAAAATCGCGCCGCGACGCGGCTCGCCGAGCTCGCTGCTGCCGCGCGGCTGCCCCGCTGGGTGGACGGACGCATGCTCGAGCACGCCGGATTGACGCCCGGACCGAAGCTGGGCCAGTTGCTGCGTCGTGCCGCGCGGCGGCAGGTTCAGGGCCGTTTTGGCGACGCCGAAGAGGCGATCGCGTGGGCCGCGGCCGAAGTTGTTCGGCTGCAGGAGGCGTGCTCAGCGTCGGTCGGCGCCGACGTTGGCGAGCCAGGGGGTACGAACCCATGAGCCAGACTTCGCGCCGCGAGCTGCGACGGGCTTCTGGATCCGCCGCGTGCCGGGCTGATGGCGGGTTGGAGACCGGGCGTATCGAGCGTATCCGCCGCCGATTGGCCGCCGCGATCCCCGAGAGTCACACCGCCGCGTCGACCGCATCGCTCGGCGCGGCCGCCTCTCCGCAAGCCGCCCTCGCCGACGCGATGGCTCGCCTCGAGCTCGGGCCGGGGGACGACGCTGCCGTGGTCCGGTCGCCCGCAGGAAGGTTGGTTCTCTCCGTCGATGCGCAGCGGGAAGGGGTGCACTTCGAGCGTTCGTGGCTGACACCCCAACAGCTCGGCCGGCGCGCCCTCGCGGTCGCTTGCAGCGATCTCGGGGCGATGGGAGCCGTACCGCGCTGGGCCCTGTGCACGGTGCAGGCGCCCAGAGACACTCCGAACGAATGGTTCGACGGCGTCGCCGATGGCATGGCCGATGCGCAGGTCGAGCTCGGAGTGGCAGTGATCGGCGGCGACCTCGGTCGCGGCGCTGAGCGCGGCCTGACCGTAACCGCGATCGGTGTGATTCAGCACACGGACGACAGTCGCGCGGTCGACGCCGCTGCGGCCCGGCCGGGTGAGCCGGTTCGTCGCGACGGCGCCGTTGAAGGAATGGAGCTCTGGGTCACCGGGTATCCCGGCCGCGCAGCCGCCGGGCGAGAGCTGCTGGCCATGGAAACAACGCCCGATGATGAGTCGGCCGCATCGGTGTGCGTCGCCGCTTTCGTGCGACCTTGCCCGCCGATACAGCTCGGGGCCGAAGCCGGAGCCGCCGGCCTCGTTGCTGCCATGCTGGACGTCAGCGATGGCCTTGCGACTGACCTCGAGCGGATGTGCCGTGCTTCGGGAGTCGCAGCCGTGCTGCAGAGGGAGGCGCTCGCGGATCCCGTACTGCTCGCGGCTGCTCATCTGATCGGCGCCGTCGACCGCGCCGACCGCGCCGATACGGCCGATACCGCTGATCCCGTCGACTGGGGCGACGCGCCCTCTCAGCCGGCGGCGGTGGCCGACTTGGTGCTCCAATGGGTGTTGCACGGGGGCGACGACTACGAGTTGCTCTGTGCCGTCCATGCGGGCCGTTCTGAAGCCTTCGCCGGTCTGGCGGCGCGGCACGGCGTTGCCGCTCGACGGATAGGGTCAATCTGTGCCCCAAAGTCGCAACCGGTCGGCGAAGACGAGGCGACAGCGATCACGATCGTGGCCGAGGGCAAACGACGCGAGCTGGCGCCGCGCGGCTTCGATCACTTCGCCGATAGCGCGGGCTCTGGTGCTTGCGGGACCGGGAGCGCGCCGCCTGACGAGTTGGCGAACCCGAAGGCCTCGCCGGGCAGATGATCGAGTTCGATATCACTGTGCCCGCCCCAGGCCGTGCGCCCGGCGACCAGCCGGTGGCGGAGGCCGGCGTCGCTGAAGCCATGGGCGCCGACTGCGCTCGCTGTGGGCGACTGCGGACACCGCACGGCGACGTCGAGACGCCGGAGTTCATGCCCGTGGGCACCTACGGCGCGGTCAAGGGTGTTCGAGCCCAGGACCTCGAAGCGGTCGGAGCCCAGATCGTACTCTCCAACGCTTACCACCTTTCGGACCGGCCCGGGGCAGACCGTGTCAAGAGGCTCGGTGGCTTGCATCGGTTCATGGGATGGCGGCGGCCAATCCTGACTGACAGTGGTGGCTATCAGGTGATGTCGCTTGCGGGCCGGCGCATCATCGACGACGACGGTGTCACGTTTCAATCTCCGATCGACGGGTCGCGCGCGCGACTGACCCCCGAACGGGTCGTTGAGATCCAGGCGGACCTGGGCGTTGACGTGGCGATGGTGCTCGACGAGTGCATCGCCAATCCTGCCGACCGGGGTCGCGCGGCGGCCGCCATGCAGCGCAGTCAGCGATGGGCCGAGCGCAGCCTGGCACGTCGCGATCTGCTGCCTGGCGGACTCTTCGCCATCGCCCAGGGGGGCGAGCACGAGGAGCTTCGCGCGGCCCACGCGGCTGCTCTTGCCGCGTTGCCGTTCGACGGGTACGCGGTGGGTGGTCTTTCGGTTGGCGAGGACAAGGCACGGACCTGGTCGGCGCTCGGCGCAGCGATCGAGGAACTGCCTGGCGACAAGCCCCGCTACCTGATGGGCATGGGTACGCCGCACGATCTCATCGAGGGGGTGGCCCGAGGCGTTGATCTCTTCGACTGCGTCATCCCCACGCGCCACGCCCGCAACGGCGTGGCGATTACCAGCCGCGGTCGCATTACGCTACGGCATGCGGCGTACGCCGACGACGAAAGGCCTCTCGACGAGGCCTGTGGTTGTCCGGCATGCGAGCGCTATTCGCGCGCCTATCTGCGTCATCTGAATCAACGCCGTGAGATGCTCGCCAGCGTGCTTCTCACGCTCCATAACCTGACCTTCTATCTTGACACCATGAGGGGCATCCGTCAGGCTATCGCGGCCGGTGAGTTCGCCGAGCTGCGTGCCCGCTTGGGCCGAATCGACCAAGGTGTCGAGAGCGAATAGGCAGCGAATGAGCGCGGTCGAGCGCGCGGTGGCCCGGTGCAATTCGCATTGCCGAGCGCGGGAAGCGTACGTACGTTGCCTGGCACTTGGGACATGGAGATCTCGCGCTTGTCCGCACCATTGCTGAACATCTGGCTGATCGCCCCGACGCAGGGCCAGAGTCCGTGGGCGGGGCTCGTCCCGATCCTGCTGCTCCTGCCGATCTTCTACTTTCTGCTGATCGCTCCCGTGCGTCGTCGCCAACGCGAGCACGACGCGATGATCGCGGCGCTCAAGCACGGCGACAAGGTGGTCACGAGCGGCGGCATCTACGGCACCGTAGTCGGGATCCAGGAAGACAGGATTCGCCTGAAGATCGCCGAGCAGGTCAAGATCGAGGTCACCAAACCGAGCGTGTCGAGCTTGGCCAAGCCGCCCAATCAAGACTGACGGATTTCTGGAACGAGCCCTCTAGGGCCATCCGCACCCCCCCCCCCCCCCCCGAGACTCGCGATGCAAGAGCTGCGCTGGAAGCTAATCCTGATCGCCGGTGTCGCCGCGCTCTTCGCCTTCCTGTCCTATCCGCCCGGCGAGAAGATCAAGCTCGGCCTCGATCTGCGCGGCGGCATCCATCTGGTGCTCAGCGTGGACGCCGACGAGGCGGTAGAGGCGGAGGTCCGTGACGACCTCGATTCGTTCCGCCGCTTTCTCGCCGACGAAGGCATTGAGGCGGCCAGCGTGACGCCTGACGGTACTCGCGGCGGCACCGTGCTGTTGGCGTCGGATGCCGATCGAGACCGCGCTCTTCAGGTGGCAACCGACAACTACTCGGTGTACAGCACGTCCCGCGTCAGCGGCGACGACGGCGCCCCGGGAGTCCGCTTCGTTCTGTCTGCGACCACGGCCACTCGCTACCGCGACACCGCGATCGAGCAGGCGCTGCAGACCATCCGCAACCGAATCGACGAGTTTGGCGTCAGCGAGCCGATCATTCAGCGGCAAGGCATCACCGGCGATCGCATTCTCGTTCAGCTTCCCGGCGTGGAGAACCCCGAGAGGGTGAAGGAGCTGCTGCGCAACACAGCCCTGCTCGAGCTCAAGTTGGTGCAGCGTGGCCCGGCCGACAGTCGCGAGCTGCTGCTGCCCGACGGCTTGGTACCCGCGGCCTCGGAAGTGGTGACCGGCACGGGGAACGAGGGTGTTGCGGCTCACACGCACTTTTACCTGGTGGACCGCGATCCGGTCATTACTGGCCGCGACCTGAGGACGGCGCGGATGGGCCAGGACGAGTTCGGCTTGCCCTCCGTCAACTTCACACTCAATGCCGAGGGCTCACGGAAATTCGGCGAAGCCACGGGCGCCAACGTGGGCAGCTACCTGGCCGTCATCCTCGACAATCGGGTCCAGACGGCACCGATTATCGAGGAGCGCATCATCAACAACGGGCAAATCCGTGGCGGCTACTCGCTCGAGGAGGCCGAGGATCTGGCCCTGGTGCTCCGTGCGGGTGCGTTGCCAGCGTCGATCCGCTACCTAGAGGAACGCTCTGTGGGGCCGTCGCTCGGCCGCGAGTCGATCGATCGGGGAGTGGCTGCCGCGAGCGTGGGCTTGGCGATCGTCGTGGCGTTCATGCTCGTCTACTACAAGGGCGCCGGCATCAACGCGATTGTCGCGCTGGCGCTCAACCTCGTCATCGTCATGGGCGTCATGGCCATGCTGGAGGCGACGCTGACCCTTCCGGGTATTGCCGGCATGATCCTGCTGATCGGCATGGCGGTCGACGCCAACGTGCTGATCTTCGAAAGAATTCGTGAGGAGATCAATCTCGGCAAGACCGTGCGCTCAGCTATCAACACGGGTTTCGCCAAGGCATTCTCGGCGATTGTCGACGCCAACATCACGACCCTGGTGGCCGCGGTGTTCCTGTTTCAGTTCGGCACCGGTCCGGTGAAAGGCTTCGCCGTCACGCTGGTGATCGGCATCCTCGCCTCGATGTTCACCGCGGTTTTCGTGTCGCGCGTGCTCTTCGATCTTTGGACGCTGCTTCGACCGCGCAGCCTCAGCATCTAGCAAGCGACCGAGTTCGAATCCCGAGGCCGATCCGCAATGAGATTCTTTGGCGAGACCCACATCGATTTCCTCGGCAAGCGCAGCCTGGGCTTTGCCGTGTCGGCTGCGCTCCTCGCGGTCAGCGTCGGATCCCTCATCCTCGCCGGCGGGCCGCGTCTCGGCATCGACTTCGCCGGTGGCAGCCAGATTGTCGTCCGCTTCGCGCAGGCGCCAGACCTTGGCGCGCTGCGCGACGCGTTGACCACAGCGGGCCTGCCGGAAGTGACGCTGCAGGAATTCGAAGCGGGCTCGAACGAGGTGCTGATCAGGGCTCCCGGCGCGGTCACCGAAGGAAGCGAGATCGACGCGGCCGTCGCCGCTGTAACCGCGGCACTTGCCGACATTTATGGCTCGGAGGACGACGCGCTCGACATCAACATGGCCGGCCAAGATCAGGTTCTGGCGCTCCTGTTGCGAGCCAATCCCTTGGAGTTCGACCTCGACCTCGACCTCGAGGCTGCGCAGGCCGCGTACCGAGAGGGGGTCGACGCGATTTACGCGGCGAAGGCGCAGCAGGGGCTGCTCACCACATGGGACGGCTTCCGCGCTGACACCGCCGACGAGCGCGTCCTGAGCGCCGTTCGCGACGGTACGAGGCTGGGGTCTTACGCCGTTGTCGACAGCCAGTCGGTGGGGCCGCAGGTCGGGCAGGAGTTGCGCCGTCAGACGGTGCAGGCGATCATCTGGGCGCTGGTGGGACTGCTCGCGTACATCACGTACCGCTTCCAGTTCCGTTTCGGTGTCGCGGCCGTGGTCGCGCTCGTGCACGACGTCCTCGTGGCCGTCGGCGCTTTCTCGCTCAGCGGCCGTGAGTTCAATCTGCCGGTCGTGGCGGCGTTGTTGACGATCGTCGGCTATTCGCTGAACGATACCGTGGTCGTGTTCGACCGCATCCGCGAGAACAACACGACCCAGAGGCGGATGCCCGTGTTCGATCGTTTCAACCTCAGTCTCAACCAAACCCTGTCGCGCACGTTGCTCACCTCGATGACGACGTTGATCGTGGTGGTGTCGCTGTTCGTGCTCGGCGGCCCGGTGATCAACGATTTCTCGTTTGCACTGCTCATCGGCGTGGTCATCGGCACCTACTCGTCGCTCTTCGTCGCCGCGCCCATCGTGTATCTGTGGGAGGAGCGCGAGACCGCGAGGCGCAAGCTACGCGCGTGATCGCCGGTGGCGAGTTGGCTGTGACCCCAGCGAATTCGGCGTCGCCGGTGGTATCCTCGGGGGAACTCCCGGTAGCGGATCGTCGTCGCGGTCGCACTCGTAGCCGCGCCTAGCGGCCGACTGCCGGGTCGCTCGTTACCGGCGCTTCTTGCGCCCCGTCAGCCGCAGGCGATCGCGTGGCCGTCCGGACCCTTTCTCGTGCCCGAACTGCCGCCATAGGCGGCTCCGGAGTGGTTCGGCTCGAGGACGTGCTCGAGATCTTCGAGCGCAAGCGGCCCGACGGTGATGTTGACCTGATACGGCGCGCCCACGTGTTCGCCGAGCACGCGCACGAGGGTCAAAACCGCAAGTCGGGGGAGCCCTACGTCAGCCATCCGCTGGCCGTGGCCATGATCCTCGCCGAGCTCGGTCTTGATGGCGTCAGCGTCGCCGTTGCGATCCTCCACGACGTCCTCGAGGACACGGAGGTCGACACCGAACGGCTGAGCGAAGCCTTCGGCGACGAGGTTGCCAAGCTTGTCGGGGGCGTGACCAAGATCGGCCGTGTCCGCTTTACGAGCGACCTCGAGCAGCAGGCGGTGAATTTCCGCAAGCTCCTGGTCGCGATGGTCGATGACGTGCGTGTACTGCTCGTCAAGCTGGCCGACCGTCTGCACAACATGCGAACGCTGGCGGTGCTGCCGCAGGGCAAGCGGCAGCGAATTGCGCGCGAAACACTGGAGATTTACGCGCCGCTGGCGCATCGCCTGGGCATGGCTCGGATTCACGGGGAGCTCGAAGATCTATCGTTCAAGACCCTCGAGCCAGAGGAATTCGCAGCGCTCGAGGCCAGCGTCAAGGGCCGGCTGCGCGCCGCGCGACGGTTGACGCACAACATCGAGCGACGAATCCGCGCCGGCGTGGCGGAACATTCCATCCCCTGCACGGTGGAACACCGCGTCAAGGGCTTGTACAGCCTGCACCGCAAGATGTCGGGGCGCGAGCTCGACCTGGAGCAGGTGTACGATCTCGTTGCTTTCCGCATCATCACCGACAGCATCCGCAGCTGCTATGCGGTGCTCGGCATCATCCACAACCAATGGAGCCCGGTGCCAGGGCGCTTCAAGGACTTCGTGGCGATGCCCAAGCCCAATATGTACCAATCGCTGCACACGACCCTGATGGAGGCCGGCCGGCCGTTTGAAGTTCAGATCCGCACCGAGCAGATGCACGGCATCGCGGAGGAGGGGATCGCGGTGCACTGGATGTACAAGGAGGGGGCAACGCCGGGCGAGAACGAGCGTGCGCTTGCCTGGCTCCGGCAACTGGTCGAGTCGCAGCGAGATGTCTCCGATCCCCGCGAGTTCCTCTCGGAGCTCAAGCTCAACCTCTACCCCAACGAGGTCTACGTGTTCACGCCAAAGGGCGATATCAAGGCGTTGCCGCGCGGGGCGGTGGCACTCGATTTTGCCTACATGGTGCACACCGAGGTTGGGCACCACTGCTCCGGGGCCAAGGTCAACGGCAAGCTCGCGCCGCTACGTCAGCACCTCAAGAACGGTGACATCGTCGAGATCGTCACGAGCTCGGACGCTTCGCCCAGCCGCGACTGGCTGCAGCTGGTGCAGACGACGCGGGCGCGCAGCAAGATCCGCGCGCACCTCAACAAGCAGGAGAGGGACCGCAGCGTCGAGATGGGCCGGCGGATGTGCGAGAAAGAGCTACGCAAGTACGGCGCGCGCCTCAGCAGGCTGTCGAAGGACGGCTCGATGGACAGCGTCGCGAGCCAGTTCGGCCTCGGCAAAGCTGACGATCTTCTGGTTGCGGTGGCATTTGGCAAGGTATCGGTTCGGGCGCTGGTCACCCGCTTGCTGCCGGAAGAGGACATTGACAGGCGACAGCCCAAGGCGCCGCCTGGTCGCCTGCGCCGCGTCTTCGAGCGCGCGGTCGGCTGGGCCGCCGATGCGGCGATCGAGGTCAAAGGAATCGACAACATCATGGTCTACCGCGCGCGCTGCTGCGGGCCGGTGCCAGGTGAGGCCATCGTCGGCTACGTCACGCGCGGCAAAGGAGTTTCGGTTCACGCCCGGACGTGCGGCAACATCGATCGACTTCTGCTCGACAAGGAGCGCCGGATCGACGTCGTGTGGCGCAGCAGCAAGGGGGTGGTGCAGCCTGTCAAGCTCGCCGTCGCCGTAGACGACCGTCAAGGTCTTCTGGCCAGGCTCACCGCCAAGATCGCCGACGACAAGACCAACATCCGCCACATCGAGAGCAAGATGGACACCTCCCGCGGCACGATCGAGCTCGTCGTTGACGTGACCGACAGCCGCCATCTGAAGCGCGTGCTGAAGGGCCTTCGTGAGCTCGACGGGGTACGCGCTGTGCGCCGCGGCCGGGTACCCTGAAGCACCCTCGGCCGGCGCCGAGCGGCGATGCGACTTGGCGATCGGAGTCTATTGATCGCCCCTGATTTCCTTTGGCGTGTCACCTGCTGATCACGCAGATTCGGAGGTCTTACCCATGTCCCACGATCGCGTTCATACCGCTCAGGCCCCGGCAGCTCTCGGCCCCTACTCACAAGCCCTGACCCTGCACCAAGGGCCTCACACGTTGGTGTTCACGGCGGGCCAAGTCGGATTGGACCCAAGCACCGGCGAAATGGTCGAGGGTGGCGTAGAGGCGCAGGTCAGGCGCGCCATGGAGAACCTGGCCGCGGTGCTCGAAGCCGCTGGCAGCGGCTTCGACCGCGTGCTCAAGACCACGATATTTCTCGCCGATATGGGCGACTTCGCGGCCTGCAACGCGATTTACGCCGAGTACTTCACATCGGACCCGCCGGCGCGCTCGACCGTGCAGGTGGCGGCGCTGCCAAAGGACGGACGCGTTGAGATCGAGATGGTCGCCTACGCCTAGGTCATAGATGGCCCGATCAACAACCTACGCTACGCCCCAAGCGGCAGCAGTGAGTCCGTCGGCGACGTCCTGGGCGCCAGCGGGCGGTCCCACCAGGCAGCCAAGATCGGGCGGCTAGGAGACCGCTTTCTGCACGCGACCCGTCTTGAGGCAGGAGGTGCAGACCCGGACGCGCTTCCGAGCCCCGTTCACGATCGCGCGAACCTTCTGGATGTTCGGTTCGAAGCGGCGCTTCGTGCGGTTGTTGGCGTGCGAGACGTTGTTGCCGGCGCGAGGCCCCTTGCCGCAGAAATCACAACGATTGGCCATTCGAAACCCCGTTCGAGCGCGAAGATCGATCAGCGCCCGCGAGCGCCTGATGGTGCCGCGCAGAGCGCGCGGCCGCGAGAGAGAGCCATTCTAGCAGGGCGCACACGGCCTTGTGAACACCTACGACCAGGTCGACGACGCCTGCGGAGTGACATGGGCGCGCGTCAACTCGCAGAAAAAGTCAGCGAAACGCACCACCGGAGCTTGACAGCCGCCGCCCCTTGCCCTCAATAATAGGAACGGGCGAAAAGCAAGCCGGGTCCGCCGCTTGGTGGTGGCCCTTATGTTCCTGTCACGGACCCGATCACAAGTGGGACTCGATATCGGGTCTCATTCAGTCAAGCTGGTCTCCCTGCGAGCCTGCAAGGGTGACCTTCCGTTCGAGCTGACGAATTTCGGGCTCGCGGAGCTGCCCGACGAAGCTATCGTCGACGGCGCCATCGTCCAGCCCGACGCTGTGTCTCAGGTCGTCGCCGAGCTGCTCGACCAGCACAAGGTCAAGAGCAAGCAGGTCGCGGCCTCGATTTCCGGCAACGCGGTCATCGTCCGCCGCGTCGACGTGCCTCGGATGTCGTCTCAGGAGCTGCGCGACACGCTCCCGTACGAGGCCGACTCCCATATCCCGTTTGCCATCGACGAGGTCGACCTCGACTTCGCGATTCTCGATGACGACGAGGACAACGAGACCATGGACGTTGTCCTGGTTGCTGCGAAGCGCGACCGAATCGATGAGCACGTCGGTGTTATCGAACACGCCAAGCGCGAAGCGAAGGTGATGGATATCGACGCCTTCGCAATGCAGAACGCGTTCGAGTTCAACTACCCAGAGCGGCAGTTCGAGGATGTTGTGCTGCTCAACCTGGGAGCCTCCATCATCAACATGGCGGTGCTCGAGGGTGGTCGCCCGGTGTTCTGGCGCGATATCGCGGTGGGCGTGCGGCAGTACGTGAGCGAGCTGGGCGGGCAGTTCATGCTCGATGAGACGGACGCTGAAGAGGTCTTGCGACGAATCGGTGACAGTGGATCAAGCCCGGCAGCTCCGCTCGACAGCTCGACGTTGGCGGATTGGAGTGAGGAGGGGGAGGAAGGCGCGAGCTTGGGTGACGCTGCCGACGATCCCCGCGTCCGCAACTGCATCGCCGAGGTCTCGGACCGAATCATCAACGAGATCCGCAAGACCTTCGACTTCTACCAGGCTCAGTCCGCCAAGGAGCACTTCGACGCCGTGTTCTTGGCGGGTGGGGGAGCGCATGTGGCCGACTTGAGCAGTCGCCTGGAGGAACAGCTCGGCTGGCCGGTGGAGCGATTCGATCCGCTGCGGCGCGTCAGCATCCCGGAGAGTGGGTTCGACCCAGAGTACGTCTGGGAGAACGGACCACAGGCCACCGTGGCCCTTGGCCTGGCTCTCCGCGGAGTCATCGAGTGACGATCCGATGATTCGCATCAACCTGCTGGGCTATGAAGGTGAAAAGGAGCAGAGTGGCTCCGGTTTCGGGATGCCGTCGATGCAACTCGTCGGCAACCAGCTGTGGATTGCCGCCGCGTTTGTGGGGGTGATCTTGCTCATCGGCGGCGGCTGGCGCTACCAGGCAACGTCCAACCAGGTGATCGCGACAACGACTGAGGTCTCGTCGGCCACGGTCATCACTCTGCGGATCGGTGGGGCGTCTACCGAGGACACGACACTTACGGGCACGCTCCCTGTTCAGACTTCGATTCACGCTTCTGTCAGCGACCGACGTTCGGGCAGCGTGATCACCGGGGTGCCGGTGCGCTTCACCATCGTCAGCGACACCTCGGCGAGTGCATACCTTGCCAACGAGAGCGCGGCATTCACTGACACCGGAGGAGTGTCCGTGAATCAGGTGACGATGGTGCTCCCGGGCACGGTGATCGTCATCGCGGAACTGCTCGACTTCGTCAGCGGCGACGTTACCGCTCGGTCGAACGAAATCATCATCAATGGCGAATAGAGAAGACATGATCGCCGCTCGGTAGCGCGGCCAGCGTGAGCAATTCCACAACCGGTGAGCGCTCCTCCAAGCGCGCGCAACGGTGGGCCGCCGTGGCAGACGCCGCGGCGGCCGCCTGTTCGTCATCGACCGGCGACTGTCTATCGGCGGTCCTCATTAGCCGAGGCGCGGACGTACGCTACCTATCGGGCTTCACGGGCAGCTCAGCCTGGCTATTGCTCGACCGCGAGATGGGCCCGCCGCGGCTACTGACCGACGCGCGCTATCGAGAGCAGGCAGCGCGTGAGACGGGCGACTGCGAGATCGTCGTCGGCGAGGGCGGTCTCTCGGCCTCGTTGCGACGACTTCTCGAACGGCGTGAGGTGGTGGTGGGTTTCGACGCGTCCGACCTCAGCGTGTCGACTTTCCGCGCGTTGCGACGCGACATATCGGCCGTGCAGTGGGTTCCGCTGGAGGCGCCGGTAGCAGCGGCGCGTTCGACGAAGAGTGCCGTCGAGCACGAGTACCTCGCGGCGGCGGTGGCGCTTACCGAAGAGGCCTTCCAGGAGGTTGTGGACGGCGGCCTGGTGGGCCGGACCGAGCTCGAAGCGGCGGGCCTGCTGGATCTGGCCTGCCGCCGGCGGGGCGCGGAACGCATGGCGTTCGAGACGATCGTTGCCTGCGGCGAGCGCACGGCGCTGCCGCACGCCCGACCGACGTCACGCCTAATCGGTGGCGCCGCTGCGGAGTCGGTACTGATCGATTTCGGCTGCGTGCTCAATGGCTACTGCTCCGACATGACGCGCGTCGGCTGGGTCGGATCGGAGCCGGAGGCGGACTGGCTTGCCGCGCACAGTGCGGTGGCGGCCGCTCAGGAAGCCGCGATGGGTGCGATCGCCGACGACGTTCTTGCCGCCGATGTCGACGAGGTGGCGCGCGCGCGGCTTCGAGAGGAAGGGCTGGCCGAGGCGTTCGTCCACGGGTTGGGCCATGGCGTTGGGCTCGAGATCCACGAGCCGCCGAGGTTGACGGCACGCAGCGACGATCGATTGCGGGAAGGAATGGTGTTTACTGTGGAACCGGGCGTTTACCATCCCGGCCGCTGGGGTATCCGCATCGAGAACACGGTCGTCGTCGAGGAAGCTGGAGCACGCTCGCTCAATCGTCTGCCGGTGGGGCCGTTTGCGCCGTAGCGGTTCGGCGGCGCCAGCCCAACACGCCGATGGTATTCTCTGGCGTCCGGACCACCGGATCTTGGCCACTGGAGCCCGTCGGGCTCGATGGTCGAGCCGCAGAGCTGGATCGGCTGGCCGAACTGACCGGGGATCGTTGCGATGGAACTTGAGCGGCTGAGAGAGCTCATCGATCTGATGATCGAGAAGGATGTTGCCGAGCTGGAGCTCGAGCAACACGGCGTGCAGGTGCGCATCCGGCGGCCGGGCGCGTGGGCACAGCCCGCCGCGACGGTGACGATGCCGCGGGTAGCAGCCCCCGCAGCTGGCGCCCTTGCTGCCGGCGGCGGCGCCGCCGGCGCAGAGGGAGTATCGAGCTCCGACAACGAGCATGTGGTGCGCTCGCCGATGGTGGGAACGTTCTTCGCGGCGCCTGAGCCGAAGGCCGACAACTTCGTTCAGGTGGGCGACACCGTCGTGGAAGGTCAGACGTTGTGCATCGTCGAGGCCATGAAGTTGATGAATGAGATCACCGCCGACGTGGCGGGTGAGGTCGTTGCGATCTATCAGGAGAATTCCGAGCCAGTCGAGTACGGCCAGGAGCTCATGGCGATTCGCCTATCCACCTGACGCTGCCCGCGCGTCTCGACCGCGTCGCTGCGGTGGGTCGCGAGATTCGAAGCGCAGGAATCCCTCGAACCGCACAGTAGGAACCCACGATGATCGAGTCGGTGCTCATCGCCAACCGCGGCGAGATAGCGCTACGGGTGATCTGGGCCTGTCGAGAGCTCGGCATCAAGCCCGTCGCCGTCTACTCCGAGGCCGATCGTGACTCGCTGCACGTCAAGTTCGCGTCGGAGGACATCTGTATAGGCCCGGGCCCGGTGGCCGAGTCGTATCTCAATATCGCTTCGGTTATTGCGGCCGCCGAGGTGCTCAAGGTCGACGCGATTCATCCCGGCTACGGCCTGCTCTCGGAAAACGCCCACTTCGCCGAGATCTGCGAGTCGTGCGGGATCATCTTCATCGGCCCCTCGGCGGACGTGATCAGGAAGATGGGCGACAAGGCCTCGGCACGCGAGCTGATGCGCCAGGCGGGGCTGCCGATGTTGCCAGGCAGCGACGGGCCTGTTGCCTCCGTTGAGGAGGCATTGCCGGTGGCCGAGGGAATCGGGTTCCCGGTTTTACTGAAGGCGTCGGCAGGCGGCGGGGGACGCGGCATGCGGATCGTGCTGCAGCACAAGGAGCTCTCCTCCGCCTTTCAAACGGCGAGCCGCGAGGCGACGGCAGCGTTCGGTTCGGGAGAGATGTACATCGAGAAGTACCTGGCTCGACCGCGCCATATCGAGATCCAGTTGATGGGCGACAAGCACGGCAACCTGATCCATCTGGGCGAACGGGAATGCTCGGTGCAGCGCAAGTACCAGAAGATCGTCGAGGAGACGCCGTCGCCAGCCCTCTCCGACGAGCAGCGCCAGCGCATTGCTGCTGACGCCCTGCGCGGTGCCGAGGTCTTGGGCTACAGCAGCGCTGGCACCATGGAGTTTCTGCTCGACGGCGATGGCAATCACTACTTCATGGAGATGAACACCCGCATCCAGGTCGAGCACCCGATCACAGAAGAGGTGCACCTCGTCGACCTGGTCAAAGAGCAAATTCGAGTGGCGGCGGGCCTGCCGCTGTCGCTCAGCCAGCAGGACGTTTCGGCGCGTGGTCACAGCATCGAATGTCGCGTCAACGCCGAAGATCCGGTGACGTTGGTTCCCAGCCCCGGGCAGATCACCGCGTTCAACATCCCCAAGGGACCCGGTGTACGGGTCGACACACACGCCCACGAGGCCTACTACGTGTCGCCGTACTACGACTCGTTGCTGGCCAAGATCATCGTCCATGGCCGCGATCGTGAAGAGGCGCTGGCCCGCATGCGGCGCGCGCTCGAGCTGATAGTGATCGAGGGCATCAAGACCAACGTACCCCTGCTGCGGCGGGTGCTCGATCATCCGGGGTTCGTCGCCGGAGACTACGACACCCATCTCATCGACGAGCTGTTGCCGCAGGCCCACCCCGAACGCCAAGCGGTTGGCCCGGCCGTCAGCTAGGCCGATGGCAACCGACAGTCCGTCATCCTCGCGTGGGCGGTGTGGAGCGAGGTCCGCAGATTGACGCTGCTGGCATGTCTGCGTAACCTTCGCGCCCGATGACGTCGAGCGCTTCAGCCCAGATCACCAAGATTCCGAAGGCCGCCGAGCTCTTCAGCTCGCGCTGGGGCCTCCTGCTGGCCGCCATCGGCATGGCCGTGGGCACCGGCAACATCTGGCGCTTCCCGCGCATCGCGGCTCAGAACGGCGGCGGCGCCTTCCTGATTCCCTGGTTCGTCTTTCTGCTGCTGTGGTCGATTCCGCTGCTGATGATCGAATCGGCGATGGGGCGCCACGCCCGTAAGGGAACGGTGGGCGCTTTCGGCCACATCATGGGCCGTAACTACGCCTGGATGGGGTGTTTCGTCGGCTTCTGCAGCATGGCGATCATGTTCTACTATTCCGTCGTCGCGGGCTGGTGCGTCAAGTATCTGCTGGGTGCCATGAACGGCAATCTCGCGACGACCGGAGGGCGCGACTACTGGGAGTCGTTCCAGGCGAGCGGTTGGGAGCCGGTTTTCTTCCATCTCGTGGCGATTGCGGGGGCCGGAGCGATCGTCTACAGAGGTGTCGTTGGTGGCATCGAGCGCGCCAACAAGCTGCTCATTCCCCTGCTTTTCGCGATCCTGATGCTCGGCACCGTGCGCGCCGTAACACTGCCGGGCGCCGCCGCCGGGCTCGATTTTCTGTTCAACCCGGATCTCTCACAGCTGCTCGACTACCGGATCTGGCTCGAAGGCCTGACACAGTCGGCCTGGTCGACCGGCGCCGGCTATGGCCTTCTGCTCACCTACTCGATCTACACCCGCAAGCGCGACGACATCGTCATGAACTCGATGACGATCGGCTTCGGTAACAACTCGGCGTCGCTCCTCGCCGGGATCATGGTTATTGCCGCGGTCTTTGCATTGGTTCCGCCCGAGCAGGCGGGGCAGATCGAGGAAATTCTGACCACCGCCGGCCCGGGTAACACCGCACTGAGCTTCTACTGGGTACCCGAGCTCTTCCGCCAGATGCCGGGGGGGCCGGTCTTCCTGGTGCTGTTCTTCGTTGCGCTCGTGGCGGCGGCGATCTCGTCGCTGATTGCCATGATCGAAATGTCGACACGCATCTTCATCGATGCCGGGCTACCACGGAGCAAGGCGCTGTTTTTTGTGTGTGGCGGCGGGTTCCTTCTCGGGATCCCGTCGGCCTTGAGCCTCGACTTCTTCAACAATCAGGATTCGGTGTGGGGTGTTGGCCTCATGGTGTCGGGCTTCTTCTTCGCCGTGGCGGTGCGTAAGTTCGGTACCGCGCGCTTCCGGCGGGAGCTCATCGAGACGGCCGACAACGATCTGCCCGTGGGGCGCTGGTTCGACTTCGCTGTCAACTGGTTGATTCCAATCGAGTTCGCCGTGATGATCGTTTGGTGGATGTCCCAAGCGACCCAGGGCGGCGAGGACTGGTGGAATCCGATCGCGGTGTTCACGCTGGGCACCTGCCTCTTCCAGTGGGGTCTGGCAATCGGTCTGTTCAAGCTGCTGAACGGCCGTATCGCCGACGCCACCCTGGGTCCCCAGTAGAGCCGCAGCGGAGCGAGTAGCATGCAAACCGGAACGATCGTGATGATGGTGCTGATTCTCGGCTCCGTTTGGGGCGGTTTCGCCTGGCTGTTGTGGCTCTCGATGAGAGCGGACGCTCATCGGAGATCGGCCGATCGCGACCAGGAGTGACGACCTCCGTCGAGTCATCCGGCCCGGGCGGCAACTGGCCGTCGGAGCCGCTATCAGACCCGCTAGACGCATGACCCTGGAGTAGACGATGTCCGACACAGTGCGCGAGAGCTGGGGCTCGAAGGCGGGGTTCCTGCTGGCGGCGGCGGGCTCGGCGGTGGGGCTGGGCAACATCTGGCGCTTCACCTACATCATGGGAGAGAACGGTGGTGGTGCCTTCATCGCCGTCTACCTGCTGTGCATTGCCGCTATTGGTGTGCCCGTCTTCCTGGCGGAGCTCGCCATAGGCCGCCACACGAAGCGTAACCCTGTGGGTGCCTTCGAGGCGTTGCGCCCCGGGACCTTCTGGAAGCACGTGGGAGCGCTGGGCGTGGTGGCCGGATTCATGATCCTGTCGTTCTACAGCGTGGTTGGCGGCTGGGTGATCTACTATCTGGCGCAGAGCGTTCTGGGGAATGTGAGCGCGCTCTCGAGCCCCGAAGCCGCGGGCGTTTACTTCAATGGGCTGACCACCAGTGGTGGCGCGGGCACCATGCTGCACGCGCTGTTCATGCTGGTGACGATCGCCATCGTCGCTCGTGGGATTCGCGGCGGCATCGAGAAGGTCAGCAAGGTGCTCATGCCGCTCTTG
Organism: Acidobacteriota bacterium; assembly: GCA_963666215.2. Lineage (GTDB taxonomy): Bacteria > Acidobacteriota > UBA890 > UBA890 > WLXD01. The sequence continues at coordinate 280,056 of CAXWPL010000005.1, read as the reverse complement.
CTGGCGATTCTGGTGATCTTGATCGTACGCGGCTTGCTGCTACCTGGCGCGGGTGAAGGCGTCCGCTTTCTGCTGTGGCCGGATCTGACGAAGCTGTCACCGTCGGTTCTGCTGACCGCCATGGGGCACGCTTTCTTCACGCTCAGCCTCGGTATGGGCGCGATGATCACCTACGGGTCCTATCTGGGGCGCGATGCCAATCTGCCGCGTTCGAGCCTCGACGTGGCAGCAATCGACACGGGGATCGCGATTGCCGCGGGTTTCGCAATTTTTCCGGCGTTGTTTGCCCTGGGTATGGAGCCGGGCCAAGGGCCTGGGCTGATCTTCGTCACACTACCCGTGGTGTTCAGCCAGTTGGCCGGCGGTACCGTGTTCGCCACCTTGTTTTTTCTGCTCGTCTTCATGGCGGCTATCACCTCGAGCATCTCGATGCTCGAGGTTGTTGCGGCCTACTTCATTGACGAGCGTGATTGGAGTCGGCCCAAGGCGGCGTGGGTGCTGGGCGGGATGATCTTCGTGCTCGGGTTGCCCTCGGCGTTGGCTACCGGTCCGATGGCGGGGATGTCGATCGCTGGCCTCCTTGGCGGCGCGGCGGGACAAGGGGCGCTCGGCAACATCGGCATCCTCAATCTGAACTGGTTCGATCTCATCAGCCATGTCGTTTCCGACTACATGCTGCCGATCGGCGGGCTGTTCGTGGCGTTGTTCGTGGGATGGGTTTGGGAGCAGCGACTGGCGCGCGCGGAGGTCACCGATGGGTGCCCGGGATTCGCCTGGTGCGGCGTGTGGCTCAACATGCTGCGCTACCTCGCGCCCCTGGTCATCGCACAGGTCCTGGCGCTCGGTATCCTGGCCGAGTTTCCGGCCGAGCACTTCCCCGGCGTCGCCAGCTTCGTGGCGGCCGTTGAGCCGTGGCTCGCTGTGAGTGCGGCGGTCGCCGCATTGGCGGCGGTGGCGCTGGCCGTTTGGCGGCCGCAGGGGGAGCCTGCTTAGCAGGCGGCGTATGGACTGGGAGGTCCCGCGGCTCGCCGCGTTTGGAGGCCGGGTCGACGTTCCTGGCGACAAGTCGATCGGCCATCGTGCTGTTTTGTTGGCTGCACTGGCAGACGGCACGAGCCGGTTGGTGGGTCTGCCACGGGGTGAGGATGTTGCTTCGACGGTGCGCGTCGTACAGGCGCTAGGGGTCGAGGTCGATGAGGCGCTCCCGTCCGGCCCCTCCGTCGACAACGGCCGCCATCGCGATAGCGTGACCACGGTGATCGGGAGCGGCTTGCGCGGCCTGGCCGCGCCCCGGCAGCGCCTCGATTGCGGCAACAGTGGGACGACCATGCGTCTGCTCGCGGGCGTGCTGGCCGGTCAGACCTTCGCGAGCGAGCTGGTCGGAGACCGGTCGCTCAGCCGGCGACCGATGAGCCGGGTCGCCGAGCCGTTGCGCGCCATGGGCGCTCGGGTGGAAACATCCCCGGACGGCCGCCCGCCGCTGCGTATTCTTTGCAAAGAGCCAGGGCGGTTGGCTGACGCGCCGTTGCGTGGCGTGGTGTACCGGCCACCGGTGGCGTCGGCGCAGATCAAATCGTGCGTTCTACTTGCAGGGCTGTACGCCGACGGTCGCACACAGGTTGTCGAATCTCTGGCGACGCGTGATCACACCGAGAGAATGCTCGCGGCCATGGGGGCCAAAGTGGAGTGCCATGACGAATTCACGGTGTCGGTGCATCCAGACGCCAGCCGCTTGCTGAGCCCGCTCGTGAGCGAGCGTCGGGTCCCCGGTGACGCTTCGTCTGCCGCCTATTGGCTGGCGGCCGCGACGCTGAGCGGGCAATCCGAAGCGGTTGCTCGCGGCGCGGGAGGGCCGTCTGTACTGACGATGGCGGGCGTCGGGTTGAACCCGCGTCGCATCGCGTTCCTCGAGTTGTTGATTTCATGGGGCGCCGACATTCGGATCGATCCCGTCGATGATTGGCACGGTGAGCCGGTCGGTGATCTTCGAGTGCGGTCCAGCGGACGTCTGCGCGGCGGTCGCATTGAAGCCGACGCGGTTCCGGGCTTGATCGACGAGCTGCCACTGTTGGCGATGCTGGGGCCAAGCACCGAACTGGGAGTCGAGATCCGCGGGGCCGCCGAGTTACGGCACAAGGAGTCCGACCGCATCGCTTCCACGGCCGCCGCGCTCCGCGCCCTGGGGGCCTCGGTCGACGAGTATCCGGACGGGCTGTCGGTTGCTGGCGGGCAGGGTCTCGCCGGCGGCGTGGTTGATGCGGCGGGGGATCACCGTATCGCCCTTGCATCGGCGGCGGTGTCGGTGGTCGCTCAGGGCGCCGTCTTGATTCGAGGCGCAGAGGCCATCGCTGTTTCCTATCCGGAATTCCGCCCCGACTGGGAGGGCTTCGCGGCGTGACTGAGGACTCTGAGCCGATCGCAGATTCGCTATCGCCGCCAGATTTGCTGACGCCAGTCGATCGGCTTCGCGACGGCAAGCTGCAGCTTCATTTGCTGGGCTTCATGGGTAGCGGCAAGAGCACGGTAGGCAAGCTCGTGGCGCGCCGGTTGCTCTGGAATTTCCTCGATCTCGACACGCTCGTCGAGCGCGCGGCGGGTCGATCGGTGGCCGAGATCTTCGCGGCAGCCGCGAACGAGGGCGGACGTGCCGATTCAAGCGGCAGTGACGCCGAGGAAGAGAAACTATTCCGCGAGGCTGAGTTTCGACGTTGGGAGCAACACGCCCTGCGGCAAGCGGTGCAGAAGCCACGTACTGTCCTGGCGCTGGGCGGCGGCACGCCCATCGATCCCGACAATCGAGAGATCAGCGGCCGCGCGGCGGTCACTGTGTGGCTGCGCTGTAGCTTCGAGACGCTGCGGACGCGCGTGACTGACCGCGAGACGGCTCGGCAGGGCCGTGGAGGCCTCGTTGTACAGGCCGTGAGGCCGCTGTGGTCGAGCGACGTCAAGGCGCGAGAGCTCTACGAGCAACGCCAGTCGGTGTACGGGCTGGCCGACGCTGTTGTCGACGCGAACAACTCGCCCGACGAGGTTGCGGAACGGGTTTGCCGAGCGGTCTTGGACGATTAGGCCGCGATCCGCCTAGTTGTGTTCTCCAAGTGGGTACTCGGGGGCGTTTCAGACGCGCGGAGGCGAGCCGGGGGCACCAGGAATGAGCTCGTGAACAACCTCCTTGGAACTCACACCTAGTGCGCTAGCGACCTGGTCCACCCGATGGCGTGGAGCTCATCGTCATCTTTGTTCGCTCGCCGCTTCCGCCGCGCGAGCGCGGCCGAGCTCGCGTTGCGCCGCCTGCCCATCGCCGCGACGAGTGTAGATATCTGCGAGAAGGTAGTGTCCAAGAGGGCGGAGCTCGGCGGGCGGGTTGAGCGCCAGCCCGCGGCGCGCCGCTTCCTCGGCCTCACCCAGCAGCGCCACATCGTCGAGCGCCAGCAGCGAACGTCCAAGATACAGATACCCAGCCGCGAAATCGCCATTCGCCCGCACTGCCGCGCGTAGCAGGTCAGCGGCCTCGGCGTGGTTGCCGTCGCGAGCGACCGACTGCGACAGGTTGAACAGCGAGCGGTGGTGCGCCGGATTGACCTCGACCTGGCGGCGATAGAGCGCTCTGGCAGCCGCCAGGTCGCCGCGGGCCTCCGCCAACTGCGCCCGGTAGTAGTGCACCTCCGGGTGCGTGGGAGCCAACTCCGCGGCTCGTTCCAGCGCCTCCCTCGCTCCGGTCGTGTTGCCGGTTTGCAGTCGCGCCACTCCGACGCCGAAATGCAGTGCCGGAAGTGCACTGTTGCCTCGCAGCCCGGCCTCGAAGTAGCGCAGCGCGTCATCCGCACGCCCGTCCTGCAGCGCCAGATCGCCGAGCTGATAGTTCGCCGAGCTGCTGTCCGGATTCAGAGCCAGGAGGGCCTCGAAGTCTTGCCGGGCCTGCTCCCGGCGGCCCTGCTGCAGGTGCGTGAGCCCGAGGTTGGAGAGCGCCAAGTCGTACTCTGGACTCAACGCCATGGTCGCTCGGAACGCCACCTCCGCCTCGTCGTAGCGGCGCAGCTTGAACAGCGCGTTGCCGAGCGTGAAGTGCGCGTCGACGACGCCGTCGTCCTCGGCGATGACGCGCCTGAGTTGCTCCACCGCCCGTTCGGCTTCGCCCCTCTGAAGAAACCCCTGCGCCTGCGTCAGGTCGCGGAACAGCGGCAGCTTGTCTTTGGGATCGGGGAGGGGGCCGGCATCGGGATTGGCTTCGCTGCCTCCGACTCCGCCTCCAATGTACCCAAGGGCCCGCAAGCGCTGTGCGGCGTCGCCGTCCAGCTGGCCCGGCCTAGCAGCTTCGGCGTCGCCAATGATCGCCTCGAGCTCCTCCGTCATTCGCGCAACCACGGCCGGTTGTTGCAGCGCCAAGTTGCGCCGCTCGCCAGGATCACTCTCGAGATCGTAGAGCTCGACGCGCGGCGCGAGAATCAGCTTCATGCCATCGGCGTGGAGCGCGAACAGCTCCTGCCAGCCGAAATGGAAGCGTGGAAAATAGGTTTCGGAGTAGGCCACCCGCGGCCCGTCGTTGCCGTCACCTCCGCTGCTGCTACTTCCGTCGACGAGCGACATCATGCTCGTTCCATGGAACGCTGCCGGTATCGCGATTTCGGCCGCTTCCAGGAGCGTGGGTGCGACGTCGCGATTCGGCACCTGAACCTGCACACGTCGCCCAGCCTCACGCTGGTCGGGGAGCCGCAGCAACATGGGTACACGCTGCGTCGTGTCGTACACAAAGAGGCCGTGTCCGGGCTCGTCGTGATCGCCGAGCCCTTCCCCGTGGTCTGCGGTCACGAGAACGATGGTGTTGGTTGCGTTTCGTGTCCGCTCGAGAGTCTCGAGAAGCTGGCCTACGAGCGAATCGGTGAACGCCACCTCCGCGTCGTAGGGGTCGGTGTGGCGACTGGCGAAGGGCTCAGGGGCGCTGTAGGGGGTGTGCGGGTCGTACAGGTGCACCCAGGCGAAGAACGGCTGGTCCACATCGCGTCGTCGCGAAAGCCATGGGATAGCGGCTTCCAGCACACGGTCGCCGCGGCGCTCGACCTGTCCGGCAACCTGGCTGGCGTCGCCGTATTCGAAATTGTCGCTGTAGGTATCGAAGCCGGGCTCCAGTCCCCAGCGCGAGTGCAACACGTAGGCGCCGACGAAAGCTCCCGTGTCGTAGCCGGCGTTGCGGAAGACCTCGGCCACGAAGGCGGCGTCTTGGGCGATGTCGAAGGCTCCGTTGTCTCGCACGCCGTGCTGGGGCGGGAAGCGAGACGTCATGATCGACGTGTGCGAAGGGAGAGTCAGCGGTACCGGAGCGATGGCGCGCTCGAACAGCACGCCGTCGGCGGCGAGGCTGTCGAGCGCCGGGGTGGCGGCTGCCTTGTACCCGTAGGCACCGAGCCGGTCGGCACGGAGAGTGTCGAGGGTGATCAACAGCACGTTGGCGCGTGGATAGCGGGCGGGCGCGCCGCAGGCCGTAACCGCAGCGGTGGCCACGAAGATGGTCGCCACGACCCCACGACGCACGTTTCCGATGACGCGTTCTCCTCTACGGGGATCGGCGCGGACGCGTTGACGAATCGTTACCGGATCGTTCAACTTGAAACGCTGGGCCTCGGGCTCCGGAGACCGTGACGACGAATGCACCGCCGCGAAATCGGCCACCAGCACGGGTTACACTTCAGTCTTGTCGGGTAAGCGCTGCGGGAGCGATCGGCCATGGTAGTGACGGCGTTCCGCCGCGGTCAATCGCGCATGCTCGCCCGTCCCCATTGTCTCCGATCCGGGCGAGTATCGTCTTGTTACCCAGTTACCACCGAATCTCACGCCCGCGGTGCAACGCCAGCTGCGCCCGTTTTTTGCAACGCCTGGAGTGCCTGGCGGTTCTGGGCGCGCCTGGGAGAATCGCGATTCTGGTGTGCCTGTTGAGCTGGGTGGCGGCATCTGTCAACGTCGCCCACGGCCAGCAGGCCGCGGGCCAGATACGCGATCCGGTGTATGCAGGCCACATGATGGCCGGCGTCGAAGGCATGCGCACGGGCGACTTCGTGGCCGCGATGCGCGAGTTTCGCGGCGCGCTCGACGCCCGGCCGAACGATTTCCGAGCCCTCGTGCAGCTCGGCCGCGCGCAGCTTGGAGGCAACGACCTCCAGGGTGCGAGCCAGACGTATGCCACGCTCAAGGTGGGCTTCCCGGACTTGCCCGCCGGCCCGTTCGGGCTCGGCCAGGTGGAGATGGCACGCAACAATCCGGAGGCCGCGCAGCTCGCTCTGCAGGAGGCGCTGCAGCTCGACCCCGACCACTACGGCGCCAACTTCTACTTCGCCCGCGCGCTGCAGGCGGCGGGCGATGTGACCGGCGCCGCGGCGACCTACCAGCGCGCGATCGCGATCAATCCGACGGTTCGCCTGGCGCCGCTCGCGCTGGCCAACCTCGCCCTCGGGACCGGCGGCGAAAGCGTGGCGGTAGACCTGTTGCGCCAGCTCCAGAGAGACTGGCCCGATGATCCCCAGGTTCTACTTGCGCTCGGCGTAGCGCAGGGCCGCTCGAGTCAGTTCAACGAGGCTGGCGATACCCTCCGACGTGTGCTGACGCTCGATCCTTCCAACGGTGTGGCGCGCTACAACCTGGCACTCGTCGCCGTCGGCCTACAAGACTGGCCTGCCGCAGAGGCTCTGCTCGACGAGACTCTCCAGGCCACTCCCGACGATCTTGCGTCGCGGCTGTTGCTGGCGCGTGTTCTCGAAGGGGAAGGGCGTGTCGAGGAGGCCCATGACGTTCTGGAGCGGGGGGTCGAATTGTCGCCGGGCGATCGCACACTCCGAATGGCTCGCGCGGCGTTGCTGGCGGCCTACAGTCCTCAGTCGGACGAGGCAATGGCGATCTATGAGCAGCTGGTTGCCGAGCAGACGGACGACGCCGGAGCGCGCCGCGCGCTTGCTGAGGTCTACATCAACTCGGCCAGGCTCGAGCAAGCTTCGCAACAAATCGAGCGTCTCTTGACGATGAGTCCCGCCGACCCGGACCTCCTGCTCGAGGCCGGTCGATTGCGCAGCCAGTTGGCGCGGCCCGTGGAGGCCCGTCAGGCGCTCGACGCGCTGATGGCCCAGTCTCCAGATCATGTGGGCGCCAGCTACGAGCTCGCGCTACTCGATTTGCGCGAGGAGCTCTATGGTGATGCTGCCGCGAGACTCACGAGGATCATCGAGATGCAACCGTATCGCTCCAACGCACACTTCAATCTGGGGCGGTCACTGCGCGGCCTTGGCCGCGATGATGAAGCCCAGGCCGAGATGGCCCGCTTCGAGAAGCTGAGCGAGTTCGACGAGCGCGTTTCTGAGCGCCGCGCAGTCGTCCGAGGCCGGCCGGGCGACGCCGACGCACACCTGGCGCTGGCGGAGCTCTACGTGGAAGGTGAGCGCTGGGTCGCTGCGCAGGAGGTGCTGCAGAAGATCCTGCGGTTGCGTCCGGTCGATCAACGCGCCGCAGCGCTGCGCGAGATCGTTGAACAGGCGCTGAGCGGCAGCGATTCGTCGGTCGCCGCCGTCAGCAAGGGAAGCCAGTTCGAAGCTCGTCTGCGACTGACGAGCTCGTCGGCGCCGCTGGCGTCGGAGCGCGCTGGATGACGCGGCTTTCCGAGGCGGCGCCAGCGCCGCCGTATGTTCGCGATCTGCGCGATCTTGTCGCGCGAGCCCTCTGCGCTCCGCTGCTCGTCGCCATTGCCGCGACCTTGGCCGTGGGCCGCTCACACGCCGAGGACACGGCGCAACTGGTCGCCGTCGGCTCCGACGACTCCGGCATCTCGCTCCAGCACCGCTACGGGAGTCCGCAGAAGGGCTACATCACCGAATTCGGCGGATCCGGCGGGGCCTGGATCGACTACGACATGGACGGTTGGCTCGACCTGTTTCTCGTCAACGGTCTCGACGGGCCGGTCGACAATCCCGTTGCGGCTACGATCGCGGCGCTGCGCCAACCTCCCGGCGACGTCGGTCACAGGCTGTTCCGCAGCCACCGTGGAAGCTTTGTGCCCGTACCCGAGGGCGGCGGCGCGGGCGATCAGGCTTGGGGCAACGGCGCGGCAACGGCCGATGTCGACAGCGATGGTTATCCCGAGCTGTTCGTCACGGCGATCGGCACTGACCGCCTTTATCGCAACAACGGCGACGGCAGCTTCGACCCCTGGCGGCTCGGCGTTGAAGACGAAGGCTGGGGGGCGAGTGCCGCTTTCACCGATTGGGACGGCGATGGTGCGCTCGACCTCTACGTCACTCGGTACATCGATTTCGATCCTCTCAATACCCCGACCTTGGGGGACCGCCTTTGTACCTACCGCGGCGAGGAGGTCTTCTGCGGGCCCGAAGGGCTGGCCGGGCAGGTTGATCTGCTGTACCTCAACCGTCTCGAGCACGCGGGCACCGAGAAAGGCTTCGTGAGGGCCGACGTCGCTCTGATCGATCCCGAGGCGACCTACAGCTTCGCGCTGGTGGCGAGCGACTGCGACGCCGACGGTGACGCCGAGATTTACGTCGCCAACGACTCGATGATCAACCAGTTGTATCGCCGCGATGAGGGTGGCCAGCCGGTTGATGAGGCCCTGTTCTCAGGCGCCGGTTACAGCGGCGATGGGCGCGAGCAGGCGGGCATGAGCGCGGCATCGGCCGACTACGACGGCGACGGTCGCTTCGACCTGTTCGTCAGCAACTTCCAGAACGACAACAACTCGCTCTACCGCAATCTGGGTGGCTGCGTGTTCGACGAAAGCAGCGAGGCCTCCGGCTTGGCTCGTGTCAGTCACCCCTACATGGGCTGGGCGGCTCTGTTCATCGACATCGACGGCGACGCCGACCAGGACCTCTTCGTGGCCAACGGACATATCTACCCGCAACTCGACCCCGTCGAGTCGTATGCACAGCGCAACCACTTATTTTTCAATCGGCTGCGCGAAACCGGAGTCGCCACGTTCGAAGAGATTGGCGAGGGTGCGCCTGAAGAGCTCTCTCAGGCGACCGGGATGCAGGCTCGTGCGCCATCGCGCTCGGCGTTCGCCGGCGACTACGACAACGATGCGGACATCGACCTGTTGGTCACCAATCTCAACGAGCCGCCCGTTCTGCTGCGTAACGACGGCGACATGGCGGCGGCGCCCCTGCGGTTGACGCTGGTAGGTCGCAGCGGCAATCGCTCCGCTTACGGCGCGCGCGTCACGGTTCGCTCGGGGTCGACAACGCAGCATGTCGAGCTGCACACCTCCGACGGCTACCTGGGCGCCAGCGACCGGCGGTTGCTGGTGTTTCTGCCCTCGGGTCGGGCCGATGCCTTGCAGATTGTCTGGCCCGGTGGCGCGGTGACCGAGCTCGTCGACGTCGAGCCCGGCAGCCTGATCGTGGACGAGCTGTACGGCGTTGTCGCCAGGAGGGCGCCGTGAGCCGCCGGTCTTGTTGGTGGGAGGGTGCGCGCGCCTTCGGATCGGTGCGCTGGAGCTGGTCGCGGGTGCTGGTGCTGGTGATCGTCGTCTCCGGGCTCACGCTCGTGGTGTCCCTGCCGCTGTCGTCGGCGGCTCAAACATCAACTTCCGCGCTGGTGCAGCGCGGTATCGAGTTGCTCGAGGCGAATCGGGTCGACGAGGCGGTTGAGGAACTGCGAGTCGCGGTGCGCCTGAGCCCCGCGGATCCCGTGGGTCGGTACCACTTCGGGCGTGCGCTCTTCGCCGCCCGCGAGCTCGACGAGGCGTTGATCCACCTTGAGTTCGCCCGCGACGCCACCAGCGAGCCTGGGCCCGTGGAGTTCCTCTTGGGCCAGGCCTACCTCGAGGTCGGGAGGCTGACCGAGGCGGCCGCAGCGCTGGAGGCTGCTGGAGCGAGCCGTTCGGACGATCCACCGATCGACTACTACCGCGCCGAGGTCTGTTACCGCGGCGGCTACATCGACCGCGCCCGCGAATGGTTCGCCGAACTTGCCGAGGCCTCGCCCGGCTGGGGAGCGCCAGTGGTCCGTCTCGGGGTCATCGCGATGCAGCTTTCCGACCCAGCGCTTGCCGCCGAACAGGTTGAGGTGGCGATACAGCGGAGCCCCGATCAGCCCGCGCTGTGGTTACGTCTCGGCGGCGCGCATGCTGCCTTGGGCGACGCGGAGGCCGCGATCGTGGCGTACAGAGCGGCACTGGAGCTGTCGCCAGCCTTCGTTCCAGCGCGCGTGGCGCTGGCCAGCGAGCTGCGGATTCAGCGGCAAGAGGATGAGGCGCTGGTCGAGTACCGAGAGATCTTGCGGCGCTCCCCGAACCACGGCGTCGCCCGCTTGCAGGTGGCCGAGATCCTCGCGGGGCGCGGCGAGCGCGAAGTGGCGCTCGCCGAGGTCGAGCAGGCGGCCAACGACCTCCGGGAGTTCGCCGTTGCGAGTGCGACGGACGGCGACGATCGGGCGCCGTCGCGCCAGAGCGCGGCGGAGCTGCGGGCCGTATTGCTGATGCAGTTGGGACGTGGAGACGAGGCGAGCGCCGCTGCGCGGGCCATTCTGGGTGCCGATCCCAGGAGTGTGAAAGCGTACTTCGTGCTCGGCACGATCCTGATCCGTGGTGGCGACGCGCTGGGCCAGGATCACCTGCGGATGTTCAAGCGCCTTACCGACGCAGCCGAGCAGCGCGAGCTCGGCGACTACAACCGCAAGCAGGTGGACGACCCTGAACGCGCCCGCGCCGCCTATCTGCAGGCGCTGGGACATGACCCCACCGACCCCGGATCGCTGCTCGGGCTTGGCGCGTTGCTCCGCCGTGCGGGCGATTTCGAGGCGGCGATCGAGACTCTGGAGGCGGCGGCCGCCGCCGGCCGCGACGATGCCGAGTTGCACCGCGAATGGGTGCTGGCGTCGTTGCAAGCCGGCCGCGAGGAGCAGGCGCGTGCGGCGCTCGGAAGGGCCCGGGCCGCCGGGCACACACTCGGTCCGCTCGTTTGGTCCGCGCTCAAGGCACCCGCCGAGGTTTGTTCGTGAAACCGCGTGCCGGCCTGCATCGCTTCGCCGAGCCGGCATGGCCGCGGCCGCGAGAGCGTGAGCCCGTGGGTCGCCGAGTGCCGCCGCTGTGGGTGCTCGGAGTTGTCCTGCTGACGATCGGTCTCAACACGGCCACGGCGGGGCCATTGCAGGAGGGAGCCAACCTGCGGGCCGGTCCCAACCTGTTGTTGGTGACGCTCGATACTCTGCGCGCCGATCGTCTGGGGTCCTACGGCGCGACCAACGTGGAAACGCCCGTCCTCGATCAGCTCGCCGCCGAGGGCGTGCGCTTCGAACAGGTCGCGAGCGCGGTGCCGATCACGTTGCCGTCGCACAGCGCCTTGCTCACAGGGCTGTACCCCTTCCACAACGGCGTGCGCGACAACGGCACGTTCACGCTGGGGTCGGGCGCGGTGACCCTCGCCGAGATACTGAGCGCGAGCGGCTACCGCACCGGCGGCTTTGTTTCGTCGTTCGTTCTCGATGCACGTTTCGGCATCGGGCAGGGATTCGATACCTACACCAGCTTCGATTCCCTGGAGCGCGGTGCTGACTCGAATCTTCTTTCCGACATCCACCGCCCGGGAACGGCCGTCATCGACGAAGCGATGGAGTGGATTGGCGCCAGCGGACCGTCAGCGACAGAGCCATTCTTCGCCTGGGTTCATTTGTACGAGCCCCACACACCCTACGAGCCGCCCGAGCCGTATGCGTCGCGCTACTTGGGCCGACCCTACGACGGCGAGGTGGCCTACACCGACGCGCTCGTCGGCGATCTCCTCGCGCGCCTGCGGGCCTCCGGTCACCGCGACGACACTCTGGTGATCGTCACCTCCGATCACGGCGAGGGATTGGGTGATCACGACGAGGAGTGGCACACCTTCCTGATTTACGACAGCACCACGCGCGTGCCGCTGATTCTCTGGCAGCCTGGCGCGATACCGGCGGCAGTCGAGGTCAGCGGTCAAGCGAGTCTTGTTGACGTTCTTCCGACCGCGCTCGGATTGCTGGCACTCCCTGAGCCCGTCGCGGACCTGACCAGCTCGATGGGCCCGCTCGATGGGCCCGCTCGACGGGCACGACCTGCGGCCGCTGATCGCCAGCCCCGACCGGCCCGGTCACCCGGCGTACTCCGAGAGCTTGGTGCCACTGCTGCACTTCGGCTGGAGCGAGCTCCGATCGTTGCGCGACAGCGAGGGCCGCTTCAAGTACATCGAAGCGCCCCGGCCGGAGCTCTACGAAATACGGCGCGACGCCGGTGAGGTCGCGGACCTTTTTCCGGATAACGGCGTCGCCCACGAGCGTGCCGCCGCAATGGCGGCCGAGTTGGCGCAGCTGATTGGCGACGACGATCCTTCCGACTACGCCGCGGGCCAGCGGCCGCTCGACGCCGAGACGCTCGAGCGCCTGCGCGCACTCGGCTACCTCGGCGGTACCGGCGGCGGAGCTGGTGCGGCGCTCGATCCGGAGCTTCGCAAGATAAATCCGAAGGACCGCATCGCCGTCTTCGAGGGCTTCAACGATGGCATCGATGATGCCGTGGAGCTCGTTGCCAACGAACGCTGGTCGGAAGCCGAGGAAGCGCTCCTGGAGCTCGACGAGCTGGCCCCCAATCACTTCATCGTTCGTTACTACCTGGGGAGGGCATTCCTCGCGCAGGACCGGGTCGAAGAAGCGATCGAGGAGCTCGAGGCCTCGCTGCAACTCAATCCGTCGTACAGCTTCACCTACCTGCAGCTGGCCACCGCGTATCGCAAGGTCGACGAGCCGGCGCGAGCGGTCGAGTTGCTGCGAGAGGCCATCAATCTCCTACCGGACGTCAGCACCTTCCCGATGGAGCTCGGCTACCTGCTCCACGCCCAGGGCGATCTCGACGCCGCCCTCGACGCCTACCTGCGCGGCGAAGCGATGGCCCCCGACCATGCCCAGCTCATGCGCAACATGGCCAACCTCTACCTGCTGCGCCGGCAACCACAGCCGGCCATCGTCAAGCTGCGTCGACTGACCGAGCTCGAGCCCGGCGACGGCACGGCCTGGGCCGAACTCGGAACGGCGCTCGCGGCGGTGGGCGAGATGTCGGCGGCGGGCGACGCCCTGGAGCGCGCCGGGCAACTCGAGCCCACCGACGCCCGCGTCCATTTCAACCACGCACTGGTGCTCTTGCGGCTGCAGCGTCGGGATTCGGCGGTGGCCGCTCTGCGCCGCGCCCTGCAGGCCGACCCCGATTTCGACCAGGCAACGGCGCTGCTGAGGCAGCTCGGGGAGAGTTAGGGGGGAGCTCGGAATCGTCGTCTGGCACCGCTATCGATCGAGCGATCGGCCGTTCCGCTGATCACGATTTTGGTACGCGATCCAATTGGTTGGATTGTCGCTACGTACGCTTGAATCAGCGGCCGCGTACGAAGGCCGCCGTGATGCCGTTAAACACTTTGTTTTCAAGTGCTTGTGGGGACCGGCCAGAAGTCATTCGGGCGGCACGGATTTTGCCTTACATCATGTTGGATTCCCTTGCCGAGCGTTGGATTTACTGGCGTTCGGGTACGAGTTACGATCACGGCCGCAAATCCCGGACGCCGTCCGGGTGGCCACAGTTAACCCAACAGGAGGGTTATCTCCATGAAGAGCGCCTTCACGATCCTCGCGGCATTGCTGCTGGTGGGGGCCGCCGGGCTGGCGCACGCGCAGGTAACGAGCACCGGCTCGGTCGGTGGCACGGTCCTCGACGCCGATGGCGCACCGCTTCCGGGTGTGACGGCAACCATCACCTCGGCGTCGCTGATCGGCCAGCAGGTGGTGTTCACCGGTACCGACGGGACTTATCGTGCAACGCTGCTTCCGCCGGGCAACTACCGCCTGGTCTTCGAGCTGCAGGGCTTCAGCACCGTCGTTTACGAGAACGTCAACGTCGGCGTTCGTCGCACCAGCACCATCGGCGTCAGCATGCGTCTGGCCTCGGTCGAAGAGACGATCACGGTCACCGCGAGGTCGCCGATCGTCGACATCAAGAGCACGAAGGGCGGCAGCGAGTACAGCGACGCGCTGCGCAACACACTGCCCGAGATTCGCGGTGTTGGTCGCGACCTGATGAACCTGTCGCCGGACGCCAGCCCTGGCGGTACCGGCGACACGGGCTCGACGCCGAGCTTCTTCGGCTCGCCAACGGGCTCGAACGCTTTCCAGGTCGACGGCGTGTCCGTTACCGATCCTGGTGGAGGCGGCCAGTTCCCGTTCTACAGCCCGGATTGGTTCGAGGTCGTCGAGATGGTCACGAGCGGCGCCGGCGCCGAGTACGGCAAGGCCCAGGGCGGCGTCTTCAACGTCGTCACCAAGTCGGGAGGCAACAACTTCCACGGCGAGGGCAACTTCTTCTACCAGGGCGGGTGTTCCCGAAGTTCACCGGGTGAAGGTTGCTTCTTCATCGGCGACAACACGCAGAACGTCACCAACCCGCTCACGGGCGGTCCGTCGGTCCTGAGTAGCTTTTCACCTCCGGTCCTCGACTACCGCTACGACGCCACCGCGAATCTCGGCGGGCCGCTGAAGAAGGACGAGATTTGGTTCTTCGCCGGCTACCAGGCGTTCTACGACTCGTTTCAGCGCGCCGGAGCGGAGTACGTATCGCCGCAGAACTCCGACCGCTTCCTCGGCAAGTTCACCTGGCAGGCCAACCAGAACACCCGGCTCATCGGCTCGGTGATGGCCGACACCTATACCCTCGACGGTCGCCCGGCGCGGCCGAACACCGACATCTCGGCCACCGCGCACGAGCCGTCGATGAACATCACCCCGAATATCACGTGGAACAGTGTCCTTTCGCCGGACGCCTTCCTGGAGCTGAAGTACTCGGGCTTCTACGGCTTCTTCGACCTGATTCCGATCAGCGAGGGACCGGCGAGCTTCGATCTCGGCACCGGCCGGTTCACGGATGCCTACTGGGCGCACTACACGTTCGACCGGGCGCGCACGAATTTCCAGGGCAACGTCTCATACTTTGCCGAGGACTTCGCGGGTAGCCATTCGTTCAAGTTCGGTCTCGAGTACGAGAACCTGAAGACCGACGACCAGGCGCGCTATGGCCTGAACGGGGCGGGTGAAGGCATCATCTACTACCCGTACTTCGGCGACCCGTACCTGGCCTACCAGAACGATCCGGACTTCACGCGCAACACGTCGAACATCAACGTGCTCACCGCGTTTGTTCAGGACGACTGGACGATCGCCGATCGTGTCACTCTGAATCTCGGTGCCCGCTTCGACTCGTGGAAGATCGGTTTCGTCGACGTCACGCGGCCCGACGAGCCCACCTTCAACGACTTCGCGCCGCGCGCCGGCATCAACTTCGACGTCTTCGGAGACGGTCGTACGGCTCTACACGGTTTCTGGGGTCGGTTCTACGAGGAGGCTCACGGCAGCTCCTTCGATAACTTCGACCCGCAGCGGTCGGACTTCGTGGGCCTGTTCTGGGACGGTGCGCAGTTCACCGAGTTCTTCAGGACCAACGCTCTCACCGGGCTGGGGATCGATCCGGACCTGCAGAACACTTACAGCGACCAGATCACGGTCGGCATCGACCACCAGCTGTTCGAAGATGTGGCCGTTGGCGTGAAGTGGGTCCACAAGGACGATAAGGACCTCTACGGCGGCAAGGACGTCGGCTCGACGTTCGTGCCGGTGTCGGTGACGGACCTCAACGGCAATTCGTTGACGCTCTTCAACGCCGACATATTCGACCGGTTCCGCCTGATGGTCAACAACCCGAATGGCAATCTGGAGCGCACCTACAATGGTGTGCAGTTCCTGGTCAACAAACGGCTTGCCGACAACTGGGCGCTGATCGCGTCGTTGATGGTGCAGAAGTCGGAAGCCAACTTCTTCACCTCCAGCAGCCAGAGCGGCAACGGGGGCTCCGTCTCCGCGTTCGACACGCCGAACGTGTTCGTGGGTGCCCCGGGTGAGCTACCGAACTCGCGTCGCTACGTGTTCAAGCTGCAGGGCTCGTACCTGCTGCCGGATCCGATCCGTACGCTCATCGGCTTCCAGTTCGATGCCATGAGCAGTGGAGCGTTCACACACACGCAGCGGTTCAGTGGCTTCAACCAGGGCCGTGTCACGGTCCCGATCGAGCAGATGGGTTCTACGTCGCTCGACAGCTTGAAGAACCTCAATGTGCGGGCGGAGAAGAAGTTCCAGCTGCCGAATGCTCTCGGGGACCTCGGTCTGTTGATGGATGTGTTCAACGTCACGAACGAAGACACGGTGACCAACATCCAACTGCGTGAGCCGTTCTTCGGCGATCCCAGGTCGATCCCGAACCCGCGGATCTTCCGCATTGCGTTGCGCTGGTTGTTCTAGCCTGACTCGAGCCTGACCCGATCGCCGCGGCCCGCGGAATAAACGGGCCGCGGCGCTCGGCGGCTTTGTTCTCAGGACGACGAGACGAACGAGGAGAGCTCGATGAAACGAATTATCACGATGGTTCTCGCGACCAGCCTGATTGCGGCGCCGGCGCTTGCCGTAGTTCCGGCTCCGTCGGAGGGCCCCGAAAAGCCGGTGGCCGCCACCACGACGCCGGGTTTCCGCCTCGCCCTCGATGACGCTGCCAGAGCGATCATCGGCGAGGACGTGGCCAGTGGTGCGGCGACCCCTGTCGTTCTCCAAAGTGGCAAGAACGGCGGCAAGGTTTTGGTGGGTGTTCTCTTGATTCTCGGAGGGGCCGCGGTGATCGTGAATGGCGCAGACCTTTGGGACTCCGAAGGTGACATCTTCGGTCGCAAAAAGAACGACGACTCGTATGTGTCGTACGGCGTCGGCGCGATCAGCGCTTTCCTCGGCGTGATTGTTCTCCGAGGCGGGCTCCGCGGAGACGACTGGTAGAGCGGCGCAGACACGAAGAGTTTGAGAGACCGGCCCTGAAGCACCGGCTTGCCCGCAACGGCGGTTGAGCTGAGAGCGTGAGATCGGGGTTGGCCGCAAGATACAATCGAGAGCGGTCGGGACCGAGTCCTGACCGCTCTTCGATTGTTCAGGCTTCCCACGGCCGTCACGGCGTCTCGTTGAGCCGATCCGAGGCAGCGACGCTCAGGAGTCTTCCGATGCACCCTGGCCGAAGTCGGTACCGCTGGCGCACGCTGGTTGCTCTGACGGTGGCGTTGATCGCCACATCCGCGGGGCGTCCGCCGGATGCCGGGACGCCTACGATGGCCATTCCGGAGGCGTCGGCGCAGCTACTCGAAGAGGGGGCCCCCCCTCCGGCGCCGCTGGCGGAAAAGCACGAAGCCTGGCTAACCCACGACGTCATCTACATCATCAGCCCGTTCGAGCGCGAGGTTTTCGAAAAGCTGGGCAGCGACGAAGAGCGCGAGGGGTTCATCAAGGCATTCTGGCGCACCCGCGATCCGAGTCCCGGGACCGTCAAGAACGAGGCGCTCGAGGAACACTACCGTCGGGTGGCCTTTGCCAACCGCCAGCTTGGCCAGGAGACGCCGCGCGCCGGCTGGATGACCGATCGCGGCAGGACGTACATCCAGCTCGGCGAGCCCCAGGAAGTCCAGCGCTTCGTCGCCCCCCGGGCGTTCTGGCCGATGGAGCTCTGGACCTACGCCGTCGATCCGATTGGCACGGCCCTGCCCGCGTTCTTCTACACGCTGTTCTTCAGGCCGCAGCAGTCGCAGGAGTTCCGCCTGTATGACCCGTTTGCCGATGGGCCAGAGCAACTCGCAAAACAAATCACGCTGCAGCTGCGCGAGCCCGTCCAGATCATCGAGCACCTGCGCGTATCACTCAGTGCGGAGCTCGCCCACGCGGCCGTCAACATGAACCTGTCGGAGCCGACCGACTTTCGTGACCCGCGACCGTCCGCCGGCAACGCTTTCGTGCAGCGCGGGATTGCAGAGGCACCGTACCGGCGCGTGGATGCGGCCTATGCCACGCGCTTCTTCGCAAACCGCGGCAGTGCGGAGTCGGTTGTCGCGTTCGATCGTGTACCGGTGGATTTCGCGGCGTACGGCTTTTGGGACAGTCGTGGCATTCCGTTCATCCACTACGCCGTGCAAATCCCTACGCAGCGAGTTCTGCTCGGCCAGTACGAAGACGACTACTACGTCAGCCTCGGGGTTGACCTGACGATCACTGACCTTCGGAAGACCGAGGTCGAGACCGTTAGCCAGAATGTCGAGCAACACTTCGATGAGGCCAAGAAGGACGAGGTGATCCGAGCGCCTCTGGCCTGGTTCGATCGCGTCGACATGATTCCTGGCGTGTATGACGTGTCGCTGACCTTCGTCAACAAGGTCGCCGACGAGCGGGCGGTTGAGTCGGTGCGAGTGAGGGTGCCCACGGTACCCGAGGGTGGCTGGGCGATGAGCGAGCTGCTGCTTGCGCGTGCCGCCGTGCCGGCACGAACGCCGCCAACCGAGACCGGGCCGCGGGCGTTCCGGTTTGGCGACTCGCAACTCGTGCCGAGCGTCGATGGGATTGTTGGCAACCGCGGACAGCTGTTGGTGCTGGCGCAGGTTGTGCCTGATCTTGCGGCCGCGGTTGCACCGACGATTGTGGCGACCGTTACGCTCGTTGACGAGTCGGGCGTCGGCAGGTCGACGGTGTACACGGCGGATCTGCCTACGCAGCCGGCCCCGTCACCAACCGACCTGCGGGTGGAGCTGCCCTTGAACGGGGTTGAGCCGGGGGCTTACAAGGTTCGGTTGAGCGCTCGAGTAGGGAACGGACAGGAGCTCAGCGTCGAGGCCCCGATCACGGTTGTAGAAAGCGGACGCGAGCCGCGAACACCAGAGATTCTGCTGGGCGGCGACGCCGCTCCGGGCGATGTATCCGAGTACCGCGCCCGCGCCCTGCAGCACGCCCGCGTCGGCCAGGGTGAACTGGCGAGGGACTATCTGGTGGCCGGGCTGCAGCGCACGCCGGGGTCGCCCGACTTGTTGCGATCGTTGGCTCAGCTGGCTCTCGACGAGGAGGACTTCGACGCCAGCATCGATGCGCTTACGCGCCTACGTGGCTCGGGCGGCGCCGGGCCCGCGGACATCCTGAACCTCAGTCGCGCGCTGCGCGGCGTTGGCCGCGCCGAGGAGGCGAGTCCGCTGGTGCGGCAGCTCGTGGCCGCGCGGCCGACGGCCGTTGCTTGGAAGGAGCTCGCCGCGATCCTCGAGGCGTTGGGTGAGCCGGCCAACGCGGCGGCGGCTTATCGCGCCTCGCTGCAACTGGACCCCGAGCAGCCTGACGTGCGTGCGGCGCTGGAGTTGCTCGCGAAGCTCGATGTGAGCTCCCAGTAGCACATCCGCCCGACCAGGCGAACGCGGGCGGCGACCCTTCACTTCTCGCGACCGCCACTGTCGAAGCTGGCGAACCCGAGCTCGCGATCCGATCGAAGGCGCGAAGGGGATCGGTATGCCCGGGAAGCGGTTAGTACGCCTTGGCGAACAACGCCACGTGCTCGGCCGGCTTGCCCGTCATGAAACAGGGCCCGTCGGGCTCGGTGTCGAGCAGGAGGCAGCGGATTGTTGCCGAAGTCTCCTGCTGGATGCGTTCCTCGAGCTCTCGATCGCCGCTCCAGTTGACCCTCAGAAAGCCGCGTCCGCCGGCCATCTGCTCGCGAAACTCGTCGTAGCTCGAGATAGCGTGCGTGTTCTCTTCGACAAAGGCGCGGGCGCGTTCCAGCATGTCGTGTTGCAGCTCCTCTAGCAGCCGCGTGGCGGTTGCACCGACGTCAGCCAGCGGCGCGAACTCCTTGGCGCGGTTGTCGCGTCGCACAAAAACCGTCTGCTCGTTCTGCACGTCACGTGGACCGATCTCGGCGCGGAGCGGCACTCCGCGGAGCTCCCATTCGTTGTACTTCCACCCCGGTGTGTGCTCGGCTCGATCGTCGAGGAACACACGGACGCCGGCCTCCTGCAGTCGCTCTCGTAGCGCAATCGCGGCTGGCAGCACCGATTCTTCGTAGTCGTTTCCCTTGCGTCCGGCAATCGGCACGATGACAACCTGGTAGGGGGCCACCCGCGGCGGCAAGATGAGTCCGTTGTCGTCGCCGTGGGTCATGATGAGCGCCCCGATCACGCGCGTGGTCATGCCCCACGAGGTCTGCCAAACCGATTGCAGCTGCTGGTTCTGATCTTCGAAACGGATGTCGAAGGCCTTGGCGAAGTTCTGCCCGAGGTTGTGGGACGTGCCCGCCTGAAGTGCCCGGCCATCGCTCATCAGGGCCTCGACCGTGTAGGTGTGGTCGGCGCCGGCGAACTTCTCCTTGTCGGTCTTGATTCCTGGGACAACCGGGATCGCGAGGTCTTCGTGCAGGAAGTCGGTGTACACGCCGAGCATCTTGCGCGCCTCTTCCTCGCACTCGTCCGCCGTGGCATGAGCCGTGTGGCCCTCTTGCCATAGAAACTCGGTGGTGCGTAGGAAGAAGCGCGTGACCTTTTCCCATCGAACCACGTTCGCCCACTGGTTGATCAGCACCGGCAGGTCGCGCCATGAGCGGATCCACTTGGCGTACATGCTGCAGATGATGGCCTCGGAGGTCGGTCGCACGGCAAGACGTTCCTCGAGCTTGTTCTTGCCGCCGTGAGTCACCCATGCGACTTCGGGAGCAAAGCCTTTGACGTGGTCGGCTTCTTTCTGCAGGAGGCTCTCGGGGATGAAGAGCGGAAAGTAGGCGTTTTGATGTCCGGTTGCCTTGATGCGCGCGTCGAGGTGGTCGCGGGTGTTCTCCCAGAGGCCGTATCCGTAAGGTCGGATCACCATGCAGCCCTTCACCGGCGAGTAGTCGGCGAGCTCGGCGCGACGCACGACGTCGGTGTACCAGCGCGGGAAGTCCTCGGACTTCGAGGCGATCTCGGTGACGAACTCGTCGTGCGTGGCCTTGCCCATCGGATTTCTCGAGAGTCGGGAAGAGTCGGGCGGCGGCGCTCGCGGAGTCGGGAGCGCGGAGCCAAAGCGGAGAGAGATCGATGCCGCCCCGTGTGCGGACGCTAGCATGGGCCTCATAGGCGCGCAATCGAGCACAGCGGTGCGTATCGCGGCGGACGGCGGCGACCGGCGCGCGATTGCTCGCGACGCGGCGGAAAAGCACCTGGCGGTGCCCGTCTGATCCCTATGTAGGGCCAACGTAGGGCGTTCCGCCCGTTCTATTGATGACGGTGGCAGGATCGCCGCGCCAGGCGCCGCTTCGCCGCCGCTCGACTCCTCACAAGGAGGTGCAGCATGCTGACGATCGCAACAACCGTACTCATCGCACTGGTCGCCACGAGCGCGCCGCTGGCGCCGGTCGTGCCGGGGACCGTGGCCGTGCCGACTCCCGGGCCGGAGATTTTCCTGGCAACCCAGCAGGCTGCGGCACCGCAACCGGCGGTGCGAGTCAACATCAACACGGCCTCGACGGAACAGCTGCAGGCGATTCCAGGCGTGGGGCCCGCGACCGCGGAGCGCATCATTCAGTTCCGGCAGGGCAACGGGACGTTCGAGCGCGTCGAGGATCTTCTCAACATCCGCGGGATCGGCGAGTCGACGCTCGAGAAGATGCGTCCGTACATCAAGCTTACGGACGACAAGTAGACCGTCGTTGCGTGTCGCACCCGCCCACCGGACGCCGGATTCCAGGAGGAGCTGTGGGGGGGTAGGGGGCGGCCAGCCGAGCCGGAGGCCCGGGTCCGGGTCCCCACCTGGGCCTCCCGGCTACGGCTTGCTCGAGGCGCTGGTATCGCTGGCGCTGCTGCTGGTGTTGCTGCAGGCGGCGGCACCCATCTACGCCCGCTGGACCGAGCGTCTGCGCCTGCGGGGTGCGGCGCGCCACCTTGCCTTGAGGGTTACCGGGTTGCGGGTGGCAGCCGCGGCCGCCAGGCGTACCCACGGCATGGTGTTCAACGATGCGCCGCAAGACGGCGATCTCGAGTGGCGTCTGGCCGAAGACGGTGATGGCGACGGCCTGCGGCGAGGTGATCTGGCGAGCGGTGTTGATCGCTATCTGTCGGGCGCGGTCCGATTGGATGTGGCCTTTCCGGGCGTTCTCGCCGGGCTTCCGCCCACGGTGGGGCCACCTGGCGGCGCCTCTGCGGGGCGCGGCGGCGTGGCTTTCGGGAGGAGCCGGATTCTCGCCGCGTCACCGGCGGGGAGCGCTTCCCCCGGGAGCCTCTACCTGCGTAACCGCAACGGTGAGTCGGTGGCGCTCCGCGTATACGGACCCACCGGACGGCTGACGTTGTGGTGGTGGGCTCCGGAGGAAGCGCGCTGGACCCTCTGGCGATAGCTCCGGTCGGAGTCTTCGGAGTCGATCGAGTCCGGTTGTGCTCGGTGAGGAGGGCAACACATCGGGCCACGGCCGGGCCAGAAAGGCCCTCTCGCTTTATCGAGACGCCGATTTCGAGTACACCTACACCCGCATGAAACGCGCGGGTCGGCGCCTGTGGGCGGCGAGCCGGCAGACACTCCTGCCAGGATCGGGGTCTCCTCCGCCAGGAGGACCACTACACAGAGGCTGAAAACCATGGGTTCGAGGGCGACACGTCGAGTGGGTAGGCCAGGTAACGATCGTGATCGTGTGAACGGCCGGCCCGCGGTAATCGGTGGACGTGATCGCTTGCGGATCCGACCCTTTGTCTTCGTGTGTCTGCTGCTTGTGGCGGTTCCGCCGGTGGTTGCCGGAATTCCCTCAGGTCCGAGTCTTCTCGAGGGCGCGATGATTCGAGTCCAGGAGGGAGCGATGGTCGCCGGCGGCCTCGCCGCGGTGTTCGAGCCGGGCCTGGCACTGCAGGACCGCAACGGTGACGACCAGATCGACTTCGTCTCGGCTCGCATCGTCCTTCCCGAGGACGCGGCCGCTGGCGAAGTCGCCGCCGCCGCCGCCGTGGCCGCGCGCCTCGGGCTCGAAACCGCCGGCCTCAGCTTCCCGCTGGTCTTTCAGGGCGACGCCCCCGACTCCGGCACGGCAGCGCTGGTCTTCATGATCGGGTCTCACGCCGGCTCACCGGCCGGTGTCACGAATCGGATCGCTCAACTCGCAGAGGGCGAGGGACTCGCCACGCGGCGCGGCAACACGGTGTTCATCGCCGGCGCGGATCCCGCGGGCACGCAGGCTGACGGTGAAGCCTTTGCGTCGCGCAGCCCGTACTTGTGGAGCGTGATCGGACGGCAGAACGGCGACACCTACGGGCGCATTGCCGAGGAGGCGGCCGCGTGGCTCGCCGATCAGGGAGTGGCAATCGAGCCCGGAGCCGTGTCGTTCGACGAGGTGACGTACGCCACGGGAGCCGCCGAGGCGGTCCAGCTGGTGATGAGCGTCGACGTGCAGGAAAATGCCGCGCAGGCACGCCAGGGGTTCGAGCTGCTGCAGGCCCGGCACGTGCAGGGACGCGACCCGATCGACTCAACTACGCCAGCGTTCGTACCCTGGTGGTGCAACTGAGCGACGGTGGCGCCGACGTCGAGTTGCCGCGTCGCGGCGTCCCTGCCCGCATGCTCAATCCGCCGCGCGTCGCTCCACAGCGCTTCCAGACGTCCCGGGCGGCGGGAGCCGGGCGTGGCCGGTTTGGCGCGACGCCGCGAGGGCCCGCGCGGGCACGGACCTTCGACCTGACGCAGCTTTTCTCCGCCCGTGACGGATTGCTTGCCGACGACGACGGCGACCGGATTCCCGACGATTCCGACACCATGATCGTCATCCCTGACGCGACAGCTGCCGAAGCCGGATACGCGGCGGCAGGAGTTGCCGAGCTCACCGCTCGCATCGGGCTGGAGTCGACCGGACTCAGCTTCCCACTCGTCGGATTCGATCGCGAGCTGACCAAGCCCGACGAGGAGGACAGGCCCCTCGTGCTCATGGGGCGTAGCAACAGCTACGTCCGCGATCTGGCTCGCGAGGGCAAGCTGCGCGGCGCGCCGCCCAAAGCGGGGGTCGGTAGGGTTTCAATGGTGCCCGACGCCTTCCACTCAAACTCGGCCGTCGTCGTCCACGGAGGAGACCGAGCCGGCGAAGAAGCTGCGGCCGCCTACCTCGCTCGGCGAGCGCCACATGTGTGGGGCACGGAGCTCGGGGACCCGAGCCTCACGGGCGTGAAAGACACCGTGCGCAAGCTCGTGTCGGGGCGAACGACCGCCTCGCAGGCGGCCCTGGCCGCGGAGGAGCTCGGCGACATTCTCGCCGACCTCGAGGGCAAGGACCTCGAGTCGGTTTCTGTCGAGGCCTTCTTCGAGGAGGCGTCGCCGGAATTCGAGAATTGGGTAGCCGCCCAGGTCGATGCGCGCCTCGATGTCGAGACCGTCGAGGTCAGCAGTCGCGCGCGCATGGACCCCGAGGAGGTCTTCGTTGACGAGCCGGAGATCGAATGGGAGGTCGGCCACCTCCTGCGCGTCTTCCGCGAGCAGGTCGTGCCCGCGATCGAGCCCGGCGAGGTCGTGTCGCTCGAGGCGCGGGTAAGCGAGGCGCCCGAGCTGCGGGCCGAGCTGGCCGAGCGGTTGCGCGGAGAGATCCGTGCCGCGGGCGGCGAGCCTGGCGACATCCGCATGCTGTCGGCCTACAAGCAAGGATTGTCGTGGCTGTTGGACCATTTTGCTCCGGCCCTGGCCGGGCAGAACGTCGCTTCGCTGGACGTTTCCTGGAGGACGTTCCCCATCGATCCGAACACGACGGAACGCTTCCAGAACGAGCCGGCGCGCTGGCTCAACGAGCTCTATCCCGCCGATGACGTGCTGGCCGGCGCACTGGCATTGCCGCTCGACGCCTTTTCTTTTCGCGTCGATGACGCCGGGAACGACATCTACACCGCGACCGCACGCGATGCCGCCGGCGACATCCTGCTGCAGGAGTCGTTCTCGCCGCACATCTATGAACGGCCGTACTTTGATGCCTTCCCCGAATACGCGACGGTCACGGTAGCCACCGGCTGGGTGACGGCGCGGATCGGCGACCGCGTCGTCGTCGACGAGCGCATTCCCACCGACTCGGACCGTATTTGGGATTACTTCCAGAGCGACACGCTCGACCGTGTGTACAAGCACATCAAGAAAAGCACCGACAACCGGCCGACGGCTGACAAGGCGCCCTTCTTCCACACTTTGCGGATCGAACTGCAGGCGTCCGAGCCCGACTACCGCCTTGGGATCGATGAGGAGCACGTGTCGGTGCTCGAGTCGCTGCACGACGAGTTCTACTTCGACTCGCTCGATTTTTTCTACGAGGTGGCGCTGCAAGCCTCGGACGAGGACTCCATCCCGCGCTCGCTGGCGGCGGGCAACGTGTTGCCCTGGATCCACCCCGAGCGTCGTGGCCAGGCTCCGTCGCTGAAGATCTCCTACTCGGGCTTTGCCTCCAAGGAACCGAAGCTCGTTGTGCACTACGTGGAGCGGACCGAGGAGGTGGCGGCGGCTGATGCCGACGAAGGCGACGCGGACGAAGGTGATGCGGACGAGGGTGCTGGTGACGAAAGCACCGATGACGCCGAAGCTGCCGACGGCGAGGGCGAGGACGAGGAGTCCGAAGGCGAGACGGAGACCCGCACGCTTGACCCCGTGAAGATCCCGGAGCCGTACCTCCACGTCGTCGACGTGGAGGCTGGGGCCGAGGCGCTCGCGCGCATTGGCGTCCTTGTGCAGCTGGAGAACGACAGCGAGCTGCCACGCCTTGCCGCGCTGCTGGAAAACCTGGAGCGCCTGCGCGCCGACGGCCTGTTCGCCAACGCGTTGGCGTTCGACGGCGTCGAACAGGTCTCGGTGCGCATCGAAGTCGACGGGGCGCTGAGCGAGCGCACCTTCGCCTCGCCGAGCTCGACCGAGGCGGCCGTAGCTGTTGAGCCGTACTCACCGGCTGGCGCGCCACTCGTGGCCTGGGACCACGTGATCAGCCCCGACGAGAGCGAGCGCATCGCCCACACGCTGGGCACCCTCGACGCGGTGACCACGTACGTCGGCGGGCGCTCGTACCAGGGCCGCCCGGTTTCTGTGATGGAGATCCGGCTGCCGATGGAAGCCGATCTCCTCTCCCAGGCCAAGCTAAACGCCTGGAAGCCGGTGTTGTCGATCGTGGGCCGGCAGCACGCCAACGAGGTCTCGTCGACCCCGCACATTCTCCGCCTGGCGGAGCTACTGGCAACCGACCCCGATTACCGGCGCTACCTGAACGGCATGAACGTCGTGATCCAACCGGTCGTCAACCCCGACGGTGCGGCGCTCGCTTACGAATTGCAGAAGCTCACGCCGACGCACTGCTTGCACGCGGGCCGCTACAGCGCGCTCGGACCTGATGTCCCGGGCCAGGCCAACAATCCCGACACGCTGGTCACCGAGGCCCACGTGATGCGCGACGTCAACGCTCGCTGGCTTGCCGACATTCGGTTGAACCCGCACGGCTACCCGTCACACGAATGGGTGCACCAGTTCGCCAACTACAACCCCAAGTCGTTCCGTTCGTATTGGATCCCGCGTGGCTGGTACACGAGTGTGCGGGTTCCCGAGGACCCGCGTCTGAGCGACTACACCGATGCGGCACACGCCATGATCGACTACATCGCCGAGGAGGTGTCGCGTGACGACGAATCACGCGAGGCCAACCTGCGGATCTACGATCGCTACCAGCGCTGGACGATCCGCTGGCAGCCCCACATCTACAGGCTCGATGTCGTCAACGACACGGCGATCTACAACGAGCGGCGGAATGGAAACGTAACGCTGGCCGGCGCTCAAGATCTCGTCAACCCGACGATCTTCTCGGCGGGCACGGAGGCCATGGATGAGACGGCGCAAGGCGAATGGCTCGACCTGGTATCGCGGATGGGGTTCGGCTTCCTGATGGCCTCCGTTCGCTTTATCGACGACGCCGACTACGACCTCTACCGGCTCGAGGGCGAGACGGGGGTCGGCGTGCGCCTTGCCACGACACGGGCGCGGCCGCTGCGTGCCGGCCGCAGGGACGATGAGTAGGCGCCTCGAGCCTGATCGGCGCCGGCGCCCAAGCCGTGGCGCCGGCCGCGATGGGGCTGCCGACGCTGCTCGCCAGGTGCCGAGGCCTATGGT
The DNA here is from genome assembly GCA_963666215.2 of Acidobacteriota bacterium. Classification (GTDB taxonomy): domain Bacteria; phylum Acidobacteriota; class UBA890; order UBA890; family WLXD01. The sequence goes on along the minus strand of CAXWPL010000005.1, from coordinate 253,059 downwards.
AGCGTGACGCGTCCGCCTCCCGGGCGGCTCTAGCTTGTTTGTCTGGCCGGGCTTCGGCGTACGCTGTGGCCCTCGATCTGCGGATCTGGAGCGACTCCGTGTCCGAGCCGTCGCGCACGCCACTTCATGATTGGCACGTGCGCCACGGCGCCCGTATGGTCGACTTTGCCGGCTGGGAGATGCCGATCCAGTTTGCCGGCATTCTCGAGGAGCACGCCGCTGTACGTGAGCGGGCGGGGCTGTTCGACGTGAGCCACATGGGCGAGGTCCGCCTGCGCGGTGTCGACGCGTTGCCCACACTTCAGCGATTGACCGTCAACGACGCCAGCCTCATCGGTCCGGGTCGCGCCCAGTACACCGCGATGACGACCCCCGAGGGCGGCATGATCGACGACCTGCTGGTGTACTGCCTCGGTCCCGAGGAGTATCTGCTCGTGGTCAACGCCGGCACCACGGCAAAGGACGTCGCCTGGATTCGCGAGCACTCCGAAGGCGACGTCCAGATTGAAGACGAGAGTACGCGCTGGGCGCAGCTGGCGATTCAAGGCCCGAAGGCACAGGCGTCGCTGGCTCCCCTGGTTGATGTCGACCTCGACGGCATCGCCTACTACCGGTTCGGGGTTACCGAGATCGGTGGTCGCCAGGCAATCGTGTCGCGTACCGGATACACCGGCGAGGATGGTTTCGAAATTTACCTAGCGCCCGAGCAAGCCTCGGGTTTCGCCGACGCGCTGCTCGAGTCTGGGCAGCCGCACGGTGTGCAACCCATCGGACTCGGAGCACGCGACACGCTGCGGCTCGAAGCCGGCATGCTGCTGTACGGCACCGACATGAACGAGGAACGCACACCGCTCGAGGCCGGCCTCAGCTGGGTGGTCAAGCTCGACAAGGGAGAGTTCATCGGCCGAGAGGCGTTGCGTCGCCAGGCCGAAGGAGGAACCGCAGAGCGCCTCATCGGGCTCGTGGTGGAGGGCCGCGGCGTGCCGCGGCATGGCTACCCTATCCACGCGGCCGGCGCAGCGGTCCCTGACACCGGCGACGACGTACGGAAGCCGATCGGCGAGGTGACCGGCGGCACATTCAGTCCTACTCTCAAGCAAGGAATCGGGCTCGCATATGTCGCCAGCTCGGCAGCCGAGGTCGGTGCCTGCGCCAGCGTCGAGGTACGCGGACGTCAGGTTCCGATTCGTTTCGTCAAACCGCCCTTCTACAAGCGACAACGCTAACTATTCGCGACTACGCTGCCGCGGCTCCGAGCCTGTTGCCGAACCGATCCGCGCTCGCGGGAACGCCGCAACGGCATCACGATCGCAGCACACAGATCTCCGCCGATCTCATGGTCGGCGCATCAGAGGAAACGAGGTGATCGATGGCGGACTACCCCGACAACTACGCTTACACGCGCGAGCACGAGTGGGTTGCTGTTGAGGGCGACATCGCGACCGTGGGTGTTACGGATCACGCACAGCAAGAGCTGGGCGATGTGGTTTTCGTCGAGCTGCCCGAGCCGGGCACAACCGTCGAAAAGGGCGCGCCATTCGGCACCATCGAGTCGGTGAAGGCTGTGTCGGACCTTTATGCGCCGCTGTCGGGCGAGGTCACAGAAGTGCACGATCAGCTGATTGAAGAGCCGGAGGTCGCCAACACCGATCCGCACGGCGCCGGCTGGATGATTCGTATTCGAATGCGCGACGCGGCCGAGCTCGAAGATCTGATGAGCGCCGAAAGCTACCTCGAGTTCGTCAAGGAGTAGGCCACGGTGGCGAAAGCGGGAACGATGCCGGGCACTGGAACGGGCTCGGGCGGCAACGACATTCACGGTGGCGGGCGCTACCTCTCACTGGGGCCGGCTGATCGCCAGGCCATGCTCGAGGTGGTGGGAGCGAGCACGATCGACGAGCTGTTCGCGTCGATACCGGCTTCGGTTCGGTTTGCCGACGAACTGCCGCTCGAGGACGCGCTCGCCGAGGTCGACCTGCTGCGAGACCTCGAAGCGATGTCCGTGGCGACCGCCGGTCATCGGGGGTTGCTCAGCTTCCAGGGCGCGGGCTGCTATCCGCACTACGTGCCGACGCATGTTGATGCCTTGATCCAGCGCCAGGAATTCATGACCGCCTACACGCCCTATCAGGCGGAGGTGGGTCAGGGGACCCTGCAGTCGATCTTCGAGTTTCAGAGCCTGGTGTGCGCCCTCACCGAGATGGAGGTCTGCAACGCCTCGATGTACGACGGTGGCAGCTCGGTGGCGGAAGCCGTCCTCATGGCTCGCCGGTTGCAGCGTCGCGGCGGCAGGGTGCTGTGGTCGGAGGGGCTACACCCGGGGTACCGCGCCGTTGCCGAGACCTACGCCACCCATCTCGACGTCGACTTCGAGCTCGTACCGGTGGGCGAGGACGGGCGCACGCAAACCGCGGAGATCGACGACGACGTCCTCGCGGTGATCGTCCAGCAGCCCAATTTCTTCGGGGTGATGGAAGATCTGACCGGCTTGGGATCTCGGGTTGCCGAATCGAAGGCCAAGTTCGTGGTCGCCAGCGCAGAGCCGCTAGCGTTTGCGCTCGCACGACCTCCAGGAAGATCTGGCGCCGACATCGTGGTCGGCGAGCTGCAGAGCTTCGGCAACTCGACCAATTTCGGGGGCCCGCTGGTCGGCTTCATGGCATGCCGCGATCGCGATAAGCGCAACCTGCCGGGCCGGCTCGTAGGCCGCACGGTCGACGCGGACGGCAAGCCGGGCTTCGTTCTCACGCTCGCCACTCGCGAGCAGCACATCCGTCGCGCCCGCGCCACGTCGAACATCTGCACCAACGAGGCCCTTTGCGCCCTCGCCAGCTGCATCGCGATGTGCAGCTTCGGTCGCGAGGGGCTTCGCGAGCTCGCGTCCATCAATCTGGCCAAGGCTACTTTCGCCCGCGGCAAGCTCGAGGAGAGCGGCTTCCGCAGTGTGTACGGCGCCGGGCACTTCAATGAGTTCGTCATCGAGCTCGATGTTCCGGCACAGCAGGCCGGCGCCGCCGCAGCGGACGAGGGCCTTTCGACAGACTCCGTGCCAGCCGGTATGGCGGAGGTGATTCGCCGATGCGCGGCCGAGGGTGTGATCCCCGGCGTGCCGCTCGGTCGATTCCGAAGCAACGGCTCAGAGAGTGGCGGAGGGGTTTGGGCTGGGCGGGCGAATCGCGATCGGCAGCTCCTGGTATGCGTCACGGAACTCCATCGGAGCAGCGACATCCTGCGGCTAGCAGAGGCTCTAACCGAGGCAACACGATGAGTGTGGGTGGACCCGAGGGCACCGGGCATTCCGGGGCACTCTCCAATCGATCGCAGCAGGGCCAGCTCAAGCAGGAGCCGCTGATCTTCGAGCGTGGCGGCGCTGGCCGTGTGGGCTTCTCGCTACCGGCGCTCGACGTGCCAGCGGTCGATGCGGCCGACGTGTGGGGGGCGGAACAGGTGCGCGACACCCTCGACGGGTTCCCCGAGGTGTCGGAGGTCGACGTCGTGCGCCACTTTACGCGGATCTCTCAGCACAACTTCGGCATCGAGACCGGGGTCCACCCGCTGGGCTCCTGCACGATGAAGTACAACCCCAAGGTGCACGAGCGCGTGGCGCGGTTACGCGGTTTTGCCAGCGCGCATCCGTACGCGCCGCTCGAGACGATGCAGGGTGTGCTGTGGGTCATGCAACGCTTGGAGAGAGCGCTTTCGGCGATCACCGGACTGCCCTTCATCTCGCTGCAGCCCGCGGCTGGCGCTCAGGGAGAGCTCACGGGCGTGATGATGATCGCGGCTTATCACGCGTCACGCGGCGAGGCTCGTCGGAAGGTGTTGATTCCCGATTCGGCGCATGGGACGAACCCGGCTACAGCCGCCGCCTGTGGTCTCGAGCCGGTCGAAATCGCCAGCAACGAGCGCGGCACCGTTGACCTCGACTCGCTCGAGGCGGCGATGGACGACAACGTAGCGGCTCTGATGCTGACGAACCCGAACACGTTGGGTCTCTTCGAGGAACAGATCGATCGGATTGCCGAGATCGTCCATCGCAGCGGCGGGCAGATTTATTGTGACGGCGCCAACCTGAACGCTATCCTGGGTAAGGCTCGACCGGGTGACTTCGGCGTGGACGTTTTTCATATCAATCTGCACAAAACCTTCACCACCCCGCATGGCGGCGGTGGCCCGGGCTGTGGACCGGTTGCGGTTGCCGAGCATCTGGAAGCCTTTCGGCCTCGTCCCGTGGTTGTTGAGCGCGATGATGGACGACTCGATCTGCAGAGCGATCGACCCCTGAGCATCGGCCAGGTGCATACTTTCTACGGCAACTTCGCGATGATGGTGCGTGCCTACACCTACATCCGCGCCCACGGCCCGCACGGTCTCCGGCAGGTTTCGGAGGACGCGGTGCTGGCGGCCAACTACCTCAAGGCGCGGCTCGCCGACCACTACGAGCTCGCCTACGATCGTCCCTGCATGCACGAGGTTGTCTTTTCCGATCGGCGACAAAAACAGCACGGCGTGACGGCGCTCGATATCTGCAAGCGTTTGATGGACTACGGCTTCCATCCGCCGACGGTGTACTTCCCGCTGGTTGTTCCTGGTGCCCTGATGATCGAGCCTACCGAGACCGTCAGCCTACAAGAGCTCGACGAGTTCGCCGACGCGATGGTGGCGATCGCAGTTGAGTCGCGGGAAGACCCGGAGCTGGTTCGCCAGGCGCCGCATTCCACCTTTCATCGGCGCTTGGACGAGGTGGCGGCCGCGCGCTATCCGGTGCTGCGTTGGGTGCCCGATCTGGGGGCCTCTTCCGCCTCGTCAAACAACAGCGACAACAGCTAGCGGCCGATATGCATCACAAGACGATCGGCGTCCTCGGCGGCATGGGGCCGGCTGCCACGACCGACTTTTTTGCGCGGCTCGTGCATCGCACCGACGCTCGTTGCGATCAAGATCACCCCGATTGCGTCGTCTACAACGCCTGCCATGTGCCCGATCGGACGAGCCACCTCCTCGAGGCCGGCGAGGATCCGACCTCGGCGCTGGTGACGGCGGCACAGAGGCTCGAGTCGTTTGGCGCCGGCGTCCTGGCCATTCCGTGCAATACGGCCCACGCCTACCACAGTCACATCCAGCGCGCGGTTGGAATACCCGTGATGCACATGATCGAGCTTGCCGCGGAGAAGGCCCGTGGACTACTCGCCGGGGCTGGCACGGTGGGTGTTCTCGCCGCTCATGGAACCCTGCAGCTCGGCCTCTACAGCGAGCAGCTCCTGGCGGTGGGCTTGAAGGCGGTCACACCCAACGCCAGCGAAGTAACGGTGTTGAGCGCGGTGGTCGAGGCCGTCAAGGGAGGTGATCGGCGCACCAGTGAATTGTTGCATCGTGTGGGCGAGAACCTCGTCGGCAGGGGCGCGCAGGCGTTGCTTCTAGGCTGCACCGAGTTGCCACTGGCGTTCGACCAGGCGCGCGCTAGCGTTTCGACTGTCGATGCCACCGAGGTGCTTGCGCTGGCGACATTGCGCGAGGCCGGCGTTCCTACGGTGACTCCGTCGGCACCCGCACAACGCGACGGTTTTGGCGCAACGGATGGCGGACCCGAGGGGCAGGCATGATGCGCACGCTGAGGGTTGACCTACCGGCCTCGAGTGGCGTCGGATACGACGTGAACATAGGCGAGGGCCTGCTGCAGAGCGTGGGGGAGGAGTTGGTGACGCTCTCGGGCGGCGCTCCGTGGGGTGTGCTTGTCGATGCGAACGTGGGCGCGCACTACGGCGAACCTCTGGCTGGCGCTCTGCAACGCTCCGACTGCCTCGCGGCAACAGTGCACATCCCCGCGGGAGAGGCCACCAAGCGACGCGCGGCCGTCGCGGCGGCGCAGGATCAACTCATCAACGCCGGTCTGCGCCGCGATGGATGGATTGCAGCCCTCGGTGGTGGCGTAACAGGAGACATTGCCGGCTTCGTTGCCGCGACGCTTTTTCGCGGCCTTCCCTACGTTCAGCTGCCGACCACGCTCCTGGCAATGGTCGACAGCAGCGTCGGCGGCAAGACCGGCGTCGATACCGTCGCCGGCAAGAACTTGATTGGCGCGTTCCATCACCCGAGGGCAGTCTACGCAGACGTCGCCACGTTGACCACGTTGCCGCAGGCGGAGCTCAGTAGCGGACTCGCGGAAGTGATCAAGTATGGCGTGATTCTCGACGCCGACCTTTTCATCGAGCTCGAGGACGGCCTTCTGGAGTCGTGTATGGCCCTGGTGCCGCAGGCCCTGGCACGCATCGTCGGCCGCTGCGTCGAGCTCAAGGCTGACGTCGTTGCCGACGACGAGCGTGAGGTCGGGCGTCGGCGCATTCTCAACTTCGGGCACACGGTCGGCCACGCCATCGAGGTCGCTAGCCACTACTCGTTACGTCATGGCGAGGCGATCGCCGTGGGTATGGTGGCGGAGGCGCGGATCGCGGAGGCCTGCGCGGGCTCGCCGGCGGCACTCTCAGGCCGGATCGCCGATCTCTGCGAGCGGGCGGGACTTCCTGTGCAGCTGCCTGACAGCATCGATGCTGAAGCCGTGGTGGCCGCTTGTGCCCACGACAAGAAGAATCTCGCGACCGCCGTGCGCTGTGCGCTGCCGGCCGAGATCGGCGTCATGTATGCGGCCGACGGCGCCTACGCGGTCGAGGTTGACGAGCCGACGCTGCGCCGTTCGCTGTCGCCGAGCTAGCCGATCACAGCGCCGCCTGGCGCGAGCCGCCGGTAGCGCCGATCACAGCGCCGGCTGGCGCGAGGCGCCGGTAGCCCGGGGTTCGTACGCTAGCCGGCGTTGCGGCTATCGAGCTCTTCGCGGAACCAAGGGATCGTGCGTTCGAGGCCAGTCCGGAAGTCGATCTCAGGCTCCCAGTCCAGGATTTCGCGGGCGCGGCTGCTGTCGGGCCGTCGGACCTTGGGGTCATCGACGGGCAGCCCCTCGAAGATGATCTCGCTCTGGCTTTCGGCAACCTCGACGACCAGCTCCGCCGCCTCCAGGATCGTGATCTCGTTGGCGTTTCCGATATTTACCGGCTCGACTTCACTCGAGCGCATGAGTGCGAGCAGGCCCCGCACGGTGTCCTCGATGAAGCAGAACGAGCGAGTTTGTGAGCCGTCGCCATAGACCGTAATCGGCGCCCCGGTGAGAGCCTGTAGTGCGAAGTTGGGCACCGCGCGGCCGTCATCGAGTCGCATGCGGGGTCCATAGGTGTTGAAGATGCGAGCGATGCGCGTCTGCAGCCCGTGCGTGCGGTGGTAGGCCATGGTCATGGCCTCGGCGAAACGCTTGGCCTCGTCGTACACGCCGCGTGGGCCGATCGGGTTGACATGCCCCCAGTAGCTTTCTGGCTGCGGGTTGACCTGCGGGTCGCCGTACACCTCCGACGTGGAAGCGAGCATGAAAACGGCGTCGTTGGCTCGCGCAACGCCGAGCGCCTTGTGGGTGCCCATGGCGCCGACCTTGAGCGTCTCGATGGGATGCCGCAGGTAGTCGGTCGGCGAGGCGGGTGAGGCGAAGTGCAGCACGTAGTCGAGCGGTTCGTCGACCACCATGTAGTTGATGACGTCGTGCTCAATGAACAGCAGGTCGCGGTTGGCGAACAGCGCCAGGTTGCTCGGTGCGCCAGTGAGCAGGTTGTCCATGACCACGACGCGATGGCCCTGGTCGAGCAGCGAGCCGGCCAGGTGCGAGCCCAGGAAGCCAGCGCCGCCGGTGATGAGCACGGTGCCGGGAGCGTCGCTCGTGTTGGCCGCTCCGGGGACCTCGGTGGGTTCGCTCAAGCCGCTCCCATCAGGGTGCGAAGGGCTGCTAGTAGGCGTGCTCGTGCACCATTCCGTTCGAGACGGTCATCCACAGGATCTTGAAATCGAGCGCCAGCGACCAATTCTCGATGTAATAGAGGTCGTATTCTATGCGCTTCTCGAGCGAGGTGTTACCTCGCCAGCCGTGCACCTGGGCCCACCCGGTCAGGCCGGCGCGCACCCTGTGCCGGAGCATGTAGTGCGGAATCCGGTGGCGGAACTCGTCGACAAAGTATGGGCGCTCGGGGCGCGGACCCACGAGGCTCATGTCGCCGCGCAGGATATTCCAGAACTGCGGGAGCTCGTCGAGGCTGAGCTTGCGTAGCAGCGCTCCCACCGGCGTGCAGCGGCTGTCTTCCTCATCGGCCCACACCGGACCGGTTGTCGACTCGGCGTCGACAACCATTGAACGGAATTTCATGAGCTCGAAGGGCCGGCCGTCGAGGCCCATGCGTAGCTGGCGATAGAAAATCGGCCCCTCCGACGTGAGCTTTACCGCCAACGCCACAATCGGAAACAGCGGTGCGAACAGAACCAAGCAGGCGGCGGCCACGATAAGGTCGAAACCGCGCTTGAGCACAGCGGAGAAGCCATCGAGCGGCACGCGCGAAAGGTTCACAATCGGGACGCCGTCGAGGTCTTCGACGCCGGCGCGCAGCGCTATGTACTGCAGCAGGTCTGGCACGACCTTGACGTCGACGATCTCGTGGCTCACGGCGCGCAGCAGGTCGAGGATCTCCTCGTGTGCTGACAACGGCAGTGCCAGGTAGAGCTGGTCGATTTGCTGGCCGCGCACAACGTCGAGAGCGTCGGCGAGCTGGCCAACGATCGGCACCCCGCGGTACGGTTCTGCCTCATCGCCGTCGGCGGGGCGGGCCAGCATCCCGGCGATACGGAACCCGAACTCTTCATGCAACCTCATCTTGTCGATAACTACACGCGCCAGCGGTCCGGTGCCTGCAATGAGCACGCGCTTGAGGTTGCGCCCGGTGTGCCTGAGATGGTCGTAGAACGCCTGTAACGCTACCCGGGCGCCGACCACGGCCAAGAGAGTATTGACGTAGAAGAACAGCAGGAAGTAGCGCGATACCGAGAAGGGAGGCACCGCGATCGTGACGACGTTCTCGCCACTCACCAGCGCCCGCAGCGTCTCCGGCCGATACAGCAGCGAAACCAGCCCGGCCACCGCGATAATTCCGAGGCTGATGCCTCCAGCGACGGCGATGTAAGCCTCGCCGCGCGCGTTCGTGCGGCGCACGCGATACAGGCCCATCGAGGCCAGCACCAACGGCACGATCACCAGGGCGCACCAGAGAACAGGCCGGTAGAGCTCGATGCCGGGGACCATTCCCGGAAGGTCCTTGACGGCCACGATCTGCAGCCCAAAGCGCAGCCAATACGCCAGCAGAAACGCCGCGACGATCGCCAGCGCGTCGAGCGCGAGGAGGGTGATGCCCTGGATGGTGCGCTGTCGACGGATCAAGCTGTCGCTCGCGGCTAGGGGCTGGCCGGCGGGGGCTCGGCCGGCGCTGCTGGATCGTCGGATTCGGTAACGGGGTGGTGAGTGTTGCTACGCTTCCTTCTGCTGGCGGGACGCACGCTCCTCGAGCGCGCGCTCGACGAAAGCCTGGAATCGGCTCGCGAACACACTCGTAGAGTAACCCTCAGCGTGTTGGCGAATCTCACGGGTATTGAAGGAGAGCTTCTCCGCTGTGTCAACAGCTTGGTTGATCGCCGCCGGCGTGCAGTCGCGGATCAGCACACCGGTGCGGCCGTCCTCGATGGCCTCGGCCGCGCCTCCATCCTGCAGCACGATCGCCGGGCGGCCGCAGGCCATGGCCTCGAGTGGTGCGATGCCCGCATCTTCGATTCCCGGAAGAATGAGGCCGCGGCAGCCGCGGTACAGCTCGAGCAGCTCGGCGTCGTCGACGCGGCCGGCGAGGCGCACCGTCGGCCCGGCCAGAGCAGCCAAGCGGTCTCGCTCGGGTCCCCAACCGACAACGACGAGTCGGCGAGCGGAACGGTTGAAAGCATCGATCGCCACATCCACTCGCTTGTAGGGGCTGAGCGCGCTGACCACGAGGTAGTACCCGGACTCATGCTCCTGCCGGTCGGATTCGCCCGAATGGTTGCTGTCACGCGAATCAGCGGGCCCAAATCTGGGCGTGAAGCGATCCACGTCGACTGGCGGCGGAATCACTTCCGCTTCGCGCCCGTAGTAGCGACGAATCCGCCCGGCAACGTAGCGAGAGTTGGCCGCGAAGGCGTCCACCCGCGAGGCCGTCGCACGGTCCCAATGCCGCAGCCGGCGCGCAATCGAGCGGATGAGCGCGTAGCGCAGCGGTCCGAGCCTTTCGCGAGAAAAGTAGGCGTCGAACTGGTCCCAGGCGTAGCGCATTGGCGTGTGGCAGTAACAAACGTGCAGTGCTGAATCGCCGCGCTGGGCGCCCTTGGCGACGCAATGGCTGCTCGAGATCACGAGCTCGTAGTCGGCCAGCGGCAACGACTCCACCGCACGAGGGAAGAGCGGTAGATACCAGCGGTAGTGCCCATGCGGGAGTCGCTGGATGAACGATGTTCGTATGGAGCGCGACTCGATCAGCTCGCTCGTGCTGCCGGCCTGGTGCAGCAGCGTGTAGATGGGAGCCTCCGGAAAGAGCCGCACAAGCTCTTCGAGAACCTTTTCACCGCCTCGCATCCCGGTTAGCCAGTCGTGCACGAGAGCGGTTCGCAGACGCCTTCGCTCCACCGAATGCATTGAACTCACTGCGCAACCGCCGCTTCGTACTGCTCGATCGTCCGCGCCGCGGCGCGCTCCCAGGTGAACTCCTGCGCTCGTGCTCGGCCCACCGACGCCAGCTGTTGTCGCTCATCGTCGCTGGCGAGCAGTCGGTCGATCGCGGCCTCGAGCTCCTCAGCGTCGCCCGGAGTCACGAGCAGGCCGCCGCCGCCAACGACCTCGGGCAATCCGCCGGCATCGCTGACAACGACCGCCGTGCCGCACGCCATTGCCTCGAGTGCCGGCAGTCCGAAGCCCTCGTAGAGCGACGGCAACACCAACAGAGTTGCCCGGTGGTAGAGGGCCCGGAGCAGTCGGTCGGAAGCGCGGTCGACGAACCGGAGACCTGCACCCTCCTGGGCAGCGGCAGGCAGCTGGCTCAGAGGTCCCCGCAGTCGTTCGCACGCATGCTCGCCGGCGACCACGAGGCCGAGTCCGCGATGGCGAGAACCGTAGCGGTCGCTATCGAGCAGGTGGCCGAACGCCGTCAGCAACGCGGTCACGTTCTTGTGCGGCTTGACGTTGCCAACGTAGAGCAAGAAGCGCTCCGGCAATCCCGGAGCCAGCGCGTTCAGGGCGTCGTCGACTTCGTCGGCGCTCGGCCGTTCGAGAAAAAAAGCGTCGCAGCCGTTGTGAATCGCAACCACGCGCTCGCTCGCCGAGCGCTCCTCGGTGCGCCCTCCGACGAGGGGGCCCAACAGATCTCGTCGGGTTGATTCGGAAACGGCGATGACGCGGGCGGCACGGGCGACGGCGTCACGAATCATGCAGGCGGCATAGGCGCGACTCAGGGCTCGCGGCAGAAGTCCGAACGGACGTGGAAGGTACTGCGGGAAGCGCAGGTGGATGCAGTCGTGAACGGTCACCACCGCCGGGCAGGGAAGGTTCCACGGCAGCGTGTAGTGCGGGGCGTGATAGAGCTGAACACCTAGTCGGCGGGCGTGGCGGCCGAGTGTAAGCAGCTCGCCGACCCCATACCTGCGCGCCCCGGTCTCGATCCATTCGATCCGGCCGCCGCCGCTACCGGTGAGACCGTCGGCAGAGGCACGGTCGGCGGCCACCAGCGACGGCGAGCCGAGGAGCATGAGCCGCCATTCCGGTCGCAGTCTGGCGATCGCGCCCACGAGGTTGCGGATCGTTCGGCCGATGCCGAAGTCGTCGAGCTTGCGGGCGTCGATCAGTATTCGCATGACTGCTTTACGGCTGGCGGCCAGCGACGAGCACCGGTGTGTTCGGACGCGCCTCAGTCGTGGCTGGTCGCAGCCCCTCCTTCGAGGAACCAGGCGAGCATGGCACGGGCGTGCTCGCGTCGCTTACCGCGCGCGAGCAGCGAGGCCAGCGCGTAGCGAGCGCACAAGTAGATCCGCAGCGCGCCCGCGACCCAGGAAGAACGGTGTTTGCGGTACAGCTCGAGCTGGCTCGCCCGGTAGGCAAGCTCGGTTTGCAGCGGCCGGACGCCGGCACTGGCGCCGCGCTGGTGTTCAATTTCTGCATCCGGGGTATATCGAAAGTGCCAACCGGCGCGACTCAGCCGCATGCACAGGTCGACATCCTCGGCGTAGAGGAAGAACCGCTCGTCCATACCTCCGACTTCTTCGAACGCTTCACGCCGCAGCAGCAGACAAGCCGCCGTGAGGAACCGGGTACGCCTGCTCTGTGCGTAAAACTGTTCGACTACTCCGGTAAGCGGTCCCGCCCCGCCGCCATAGAGTGGCTCGAGGATCTTGAAGAACAACTCGCTGGCCGGGCTCATTGTGCGGCCGATCGACAGCTCGATATCACCCGAGGGGCCGGACAACCGTGGTCCACAGCCTGCGGCGCGTGGTTCGCGATCGAGCGTTGCGACCAGCGTTTCGAGGGAGCCAGGGGCGAGCTCGGCATCGCTGTTGAGCAGCAGGATGAGCTGGCCATCGCCGGCAGCCACACCGCGATTAACCGCGGTCCCGAAACCGAGATTGCGCTCGTTCTCGAGTACCAGAGCCTCGGGAAAGTCGCGCCGCGCGGTGCTGGCGCTGCCGTCGGTGGAGGCGTTGTCGACCACGATCATGCGGGCCGCGGGGGCATGGTGGCGCACTGACGCGCAGCATCGAAGGAGCAGATCGGATCGCTCGTAGCTGACGATCACGACGTCCACCGACGCCTCGCATCCGCGAGCAGGAGCGCTGTCAGGACCGCCCACCTCAGTCACCCGACTCTCTCGGCGCTGCACGCACGTAACGGCCCTTGTGCTGCACAACCGATGTCTCTAGCCGTTTCCGCAGCCTGTTGGCGGCGAGCCCCCAGGTCCGGCCGCGGGCCCACTCACTCGCCCGCGCCACCCATCGTCCACGCTCTGCCTCGTCATCGAGCAGTGTACGCATGGCGTACCGCCACTGCTCTGTGTGCGTCGGGTCGATCAGCCACACGCGGTCTTCGAAGACTTCCGGAAGCGATCCGACCGCCGCCGCGACGACCGCGGTGCCGCTTGCCAGCGCCTCGAGTACTGGTAGCCCGAACCCCTCGTAGCGCGACGGGTAGGCGACGAGGGTGGCTGCGGAGTAGAGCGCCGGGAGATCCGTCTCCTCAACGTATCCAAGCCAGCGCACGCGGTCGCCGAGGCGACCGGCAATCCCTTCCCAACGCGGTAGCTCGGCATCCGTTCGGGCGGCGGCCAATGTTGCGGGCGCCTCACCCACGAGGCAGAGGTGCAGGTCGTCCCTCTGTTCGGCGAGATCGGCGACGATCTCGATCAGGTTGCCGAGGTTGCGGCGCCGAAGATGTGCGCCGACAAACAGCACCGTTCGACCCGAGAGTCCGTAGCGGCGCCGCACGGCAGCCACGGTGTCGGCGCTGGCCGGCGTGAAGCGGGCCTCGACCCCGTACGGCAGTACCAGCGAGCGTGAGCGCGGCACGCCAAGACGGTGCTCGGCCTCGCGCGCCGCAAATTCCGAGCCCATGAACAGGAACGCCGCGCGTCGTGCCGCGATACGGGCGAACAATCGACGACGCCAGCGCTCGCGGGCGCGGAAATCCTGTGGGCGAGCTTCGCTGGCGCAGTCGTGCATGCCGACGGCGGTCGGGCAGGGCGACAGAGCCGGCATCCCGTACGCAGGTGACAGAAGCGCGTCGGCTCCCAAGCGACGTACAGCGGCAGGCAGCTGTATCTGTTCCCAGGCGCTTCCGGGCAAGCGCCTCGGGCCCGGGGAAAGCTCGACCTGGACCCTCGCCGCTGACGCTTCCCACGAGCCGCCACGCGGCTGCGAACGGGCAATCAGCGTGAGTCGATCGATCTCCGGCCAGGCACCGAGCAGGCCGTCGAGCACACGGCCGACACCCGTTGGGCGCCCCTCGATCTCGCGCGCGTCGACAGCGATATGCAAGGGATTCAAGACCGCCTCCGACGCCGCGGGACCCATCGGCCCGTAGCGGGCGTAGTGCGCGTTCGTTTCATTCCGTCCGCCGTGCTCTTTCGACCGATCCGAGCCGTCGACCCATCGTTCGATCCCGATCCGTGCTACGCCAGGCCAGCGTAGAGTGACTGGGTACGGCGTGCCGTTCGCTCCCAGGTGTACGTGCCAGCGTGGGCGATTCTCGCCTCCGCCAGCTGGCCCTGGCGCTCGGGGTGCAGCAGCAGCTGCTCACAGGCGTGAGCAAGTTCGTCGGGCGAGCTGTTGTCGATCCAAATCGCGTGCTCACCCAGCACTTCGGGCAGCGCGCCGACAGGCGTCGCAATCACGGGCGTGCCACACGCAAGTGCTTCGATCGCCGTCAGCCCGAAGCCTTCCCAGCGGGAGGTGAGCAGTAACGCCGCTGCACCTTGGTAGAGCGCCGCAAGGCGGCGCGCGGGTTGATGCGGCAGCAACCGCGTCCGGTCTCGAGCAGCCTGCGGTGCCGACGCCCACGTCGCCGGCCAGCGATAGCCCTCCGGACCCACGAGCAGGAGGCGCGCGTGCGGCTGGTGCTGTGCGAGGGCAGCGAAGCCGCGCATCAGAAGATCGAGGTTTTTTCGAGGCTCGCGACGTCCCACGAAGAGAAAGTAGCCTGGGTCGACACCGATCTCGTCGAGAATGGCGTCGCAATCTTCCCGCTGGTTGGACTCCGCGTAGGCCGAGTCGACACCCAAAGGGGTGACGTGAATGCGCTCAGGTGCTACCGGCAACAGGTCGGCAAGCTCCTGCTTCGTACATTCCGACACCGTTGCTACCGCGTCGGCCTTGGCGAGAGCCGCACGCAGCAGTGGCACGTAGTCTCGGCGCACGGGGCCGGCGACATCCTCAGGATGGCGAATGAAGTAGCAGTCGTGCACGGTGACCACGCGGCGAGCACGACGTGTGGGGAGCAACATCGGCGAAGGAGAGTGCGCGATATCGATGTCGCCGACCCATCGTTCGATGGGTGGCCAGCCGCGCCGATGCCACAGCCAGTCGAGGGCCCGTACGGGTATTCGGGCGTCGGTCCACTGTGCCCCAGGCACCGGCGAGGTGTCGACTCGGTGCCGCCAAGACGCCGAGAACAAGCACACCTGTGGAGCAGGGGGTTCGAGCCCGGTCGCGGGATCCGCGAGCGCTCGTGCGAGTCCGCGCACGTAGGTCCCGACCCCCGTGCCCTCGTGTAGGGCGGGCCGGTAGTCGAGGCAAATACGCATTGGGGGCAAGCGGCTGCAGTCGGCGGGAGGATGCGTGATTGCGAAGCGCGGCAGGTGGAGAAGGCGGTTTGCCCTTCCGGCGTGCGGGGATCCTGCTACGATCGGCCTACCGCGCGTGGCTCGCGGGAGCCGGATGTTACCACGCCGACCGAGGGCTCAGGCTGATGAGCGACGCCGACACGAGCAGTGCGGACGCCGGGGGACATCGTTTGCTTCTGGTCGCCGGGGAGGCCTCCGGTGACCTGCACGCGGCGAGTCTCGTCGAGGCGCTGCGAGCCCTCGATCCGCAGTTGACGGCGATTGGCATCGGTGGCAGTCGCATGCGCGGCGCTGGCGTCGAGCTTCTTTACGACATTCGCCATCTGGCAGTTGTTGGTATCACCGAGGTGATCGCGCATCTGCACCACATCCGCCGCGCGATGAACGAGGCTCAGCGTGCGGTGCGCGAGCGTCAGATCGACGCCATCATCCTGGTCGATTATCCCGACTTCAATATCGCGCTCGCCAAGCGGCTGCGACGGGCCCATCCGTCGATTCCGATCATCTACTACATTGGCCCTCAGGTCTGGGCCTGGCGGCCGGGTCGCGTTCGCACCCTGAGTCGGCTGGTCAACCTGATGCTCGTGATCCTGCCATTTGAGGCAGAGCTCTACGCCGATGCCGGAGTTCCGGTGGAGTTCGTTGGCCATCCGTTGCTCGACGTGATGCCCGGCGAATGGGATCTCGACGCTTTTGTCGAGCGTCACGATCTCGATGTCGATCGTGATTGGGTTGCGCTGGCGCCGGGTAGCCGGCCGGCCGAGGTCGAACGGCTGCTGCCAGCGATGCTCGAAGCCGCGGCTATTCTGCAGCGTTCAAAGCCGCGTCAGTACCTGGTCCCGGTGGCCGCAGGCGTCGATATCGAGATCTACGACGCAATTGTTGCCGGCGCTCCGGCGGAGATTGCCGCCTCCGTACACTTGATTAAAGACGATAGCTACGGCGTTTTGCGTCACAGCCGCGCGGCCTGTGTGTGCTCGGGCACGGCAACGCTCGAGACCGGGCTGCTGGGCACACCGGAGCTCGTCGTTTACAGGACTTCGTGGCTTACCTATAATCTCGCGAGGCTGCTGGTGCGGGTCAGCAACATCGCCCTGGTGAACGTCGTGGCGGGACGACAGGGTGTCCCCGAGTTGCTGCAGAACGACGTAACCGGCTCGGCAATTGCCCGAGGTTTGGCCCCTTTGCTCGAAGACGAGACCGCCCGACAGCAAACGCATCGATTTCTCCTCGAGGTGCGCGAGAAGCTCGGCGAGCCCGGCGCTTCGGGACGCGCCGCCGCTGGGATATTGCGGCTGCTGGCGTCGCGATGACCAATCTCAAGCGCCTGATCACCTTTACACGCCGCTACCATCAACGCATGGCGGGTGCCGTGGCGGCGATGGTGGCCGTGGCCGCCTCCAACGCCGGCGTCATCCTTTTGCTGGGCACCGTCGTCGACGATGGCCTGCGTGACGATGCCGAGTTGGAGTTCGTTCTGCGGCTGGCGGCCGTGATTGTGATGCTCTACTTCGTTCTCGGCATCGCGCGCTACGTTTCGACGTACCTGATGGGTAGCGTCGGGTTTTCGGTGGTTCGCGACCTACGCCTGGCTCTCTACACACACCTGCAGTTTGTGCCTCTGGGCTTCCACGCTCGCCGGACGACCGGCGGCCTGATGTCGCGCGTCACGAGTGACGTGCTCGCGGTGCAGGAGGCGATCACGCGGGTTCTCGTGGACCTCATGCGCGAGAGCCTGACGCTCGTCTTTCTCGTGGGCGTGATGTTCTACCGCGACTGGGTGCTGTCGTTGATCACGCTCGTCGCCGCGCCGCTGATCATCGGGTTGGTCGGCTGGATGAGCGGCAGGCTGCGGATTCTCAGCCGCCGCGCACAGCAGGGGCTGGGCGAAATTTCGGCGCTGCTGCACGAAACCCTCACCGGCATCCGCGTGGTCAAGGCCTTCTGCATGGAGGAGGCGGAGATCGCGAAGTTCCGCGACGCCGCGCAGCACCTTTTTCGGCATTCACTCCAGGCACAGCGCCTCGCGAGCATCAGCTCACCGCTGATGGAGTTCGTGGCGGCGCTGGCTGTGGCGGGTGTCTTCGTTTACGGCTATTTCCAGATCTCGAGTGGTCGGCTTACCACGGGCGAGCTCTTCAGCTTCGTGGCCGCCGCGTTGGTGACCTACTCGCCGCTGCGCCGCCTGAGCGCGGCCAACGTGCGGATTCAGGCCGCGGCTGCTGCCGCCGATCGACTCTACGAGATTCTCGATGAGCCGACTGAGGCCTACGATCCGGCGACACTCGCGCGCGGTCGTATGATCGAGGCCCGCTCGAGCAGCGGAGTCGGTGGCGATCAAGTGGCCGAGTCGTCGCCGTCCCCCGTCGTCGACGCCATCCGCTTCGAATCGGTTTCGTTCGCCTACACCGACTCCGAGCGCTGCGATCCGGTGCTGCACGACGTCGATCTGACGATCGCGGCCGGGACCGCGGTGGCGCTCGTTGGTCCGTCGGGAGCCGGCAAGAGCTCATTGGCGAACCTGATCCCACGCTTCTATGAGCCTACGACCGGGCGGGTAACGATCGATGGAGTCGACGTTCGCGAGCTGCGGCTCGAGGACCTGCGTGCCCGCGTCGCCGTGGTCACTCAGGACACGATTCTTTTCAACGACACGCTGGAGCGCAACATCGCCTATGGGCGCCCCGATGTGCCGCGCGAACGGCTCGAAAAGGCGGCGGCGGCGGCCTTTGCCGACGAGTTCATCGAGCGCCTTCCGGACGGCTACGACACCGTTCTCGGTGAGCGTGGGCTGCGCCTTTCTGGAGGACAGCGTCAGCGCATCGCGATTGCTCGGGCCCTGCTCAAGAACGCTCCGATCCTGATCCTCGACGAAGCAACAAGCAGCCTCGACGAACGGTCCGATCGCTTGGTGCAGGAAGCGCTCGTCAACCTGATGGAAGGGCGTACAACGGTCATCATCGCGCATCGGCTGTCGACGATTCGCCACGCCGACAAGATCGTGGTGATCGACAAGGGCCGAGTGCACGAGCAGGGCACGCACGAAGAGTTGCTGCGCGGTACCGGCACCTATCAAGAGCTCTACTCTTCACAGCCTTCCGGTGTGCTGAGCTAGCCTTGACGGCGGAACGCCCCGGCTTGCGACGCCGAGCGCTGCTGGCTCTGGCCCCACGAGCGGGAGGAGGCTGGCTACGTATCGTTCGCGCGACGTCACGATTGCGTCGTTGCGGCGATGAGGCCGCGCTGCCGACTGACGGCGGCCCTGTGATCTACTGCTTTTGGCACTCGCAGCTGGCGATGATGCCGTGGATGCAGCTACGGCCCCCGACAGTTGTTCCGATCTCGCGCTCCGACGACGGCGAGATCACCGCGCGTTTGTTCTCGCGACTGCGTTGCGAGGTGGTGCGCGGGTCCTCCTCGCGCGGCGGCGCGATTGCCGCACGCGTATTGCTCCGCGCGATTCGTGAGGGTAGGGACCTGGCCATCACGCCAGACGGGCCACGCGGGCCGGCCGAGGTCGCTCAGGCCGGCGCGGTGTGGCTGGGACGTGCCAGCGGGCGGCCCCTGTTGCCGGTGGCTTACGCGTCGCGACCGAGCCTGCGGCTGCGCACCTGGGATCGCATGCGCTTTCCGCTGCCGCTGTCGCGCGGCCTGTTCGTATATGGATCTCATCTCGGCGTGGCGCGCCACGCGTCCCCGGAGGACCTGCAGGAGGCCAGTCGCGAGCTCACGCGACGCCTCGTTGAGCTGACCGAGAGAGCCGAGAGAATGCTGCTACGATGAGGCACGATGGTTAGGAGCATGAGTGGACACGGGCGAGGCGAGGCGTCCTCCGGGACGGCGCAGGTCACCGTCGAGGTGCGGACGGTCAACCACCGGTTCTGCCATATCTCGCTGCGCTTCCCCAGCGATCTTCAGGCTTTCGAAGACCGCTCCAAGCGCGCGATTCAGGAGCGTGTGCGCCGCGGGAAGGTTGATCTCACCGTCAGCATCTACGGGGCCAGCAATGACGGTGCACGCATCGACACGAGCGTCGCCTCGCAGTATCTCGACGAGATCCGTCGTCTGGCCGCCGCGCTCGACATCCCGGAGGAAGTCGACGCCGCGACGCTGGTTACTTTGCCCGGTGTTGTTACCGATGGGTCGGGTCGAGTGCGGCCGGCGATTACCAGCGGCGACGATGAAGCAAGCGCGGCGGTCGGCGTGCTGCTCGACGAGGCGCTGACCCGGGCCCTCGATGGGCTCGAGGCGATCCGCGCGGCAGAAGGAGTCCATCTGGCCGGCGACCTGAGGACGAGGCTCGCCACGATGGCGGATGCCGTGAGTGTCATCGAGCAGGCGGCTGCGGGTATGGTGCCGCGTGTGCGCGACCAGCTGACCGAGCGCATCGCCGAGCTGTTGGGTGACGGCGGCGGCGAGGTCGATTCCGATCGGCTTCAACAGGAAGTTGTTTTCTACGCCGATCGGGCCGACATCACGGAGGAGATCGTTCGACTGCAGTCGCACCTCGCCAAGCTCGACGGCCTGTTGAGCTCCGACGAATCCGTCGGTCGCACGCTCGAATTCGTCATCCAGGAGGTCCATCGCGAGCTCAATACGATTGGCTCGAAGGCGCGCGACGCCGTCATCGCCGACACTGTTGTCGAGCTCAAGTCGGAGCTCGAACGGGTTCGTGAGCAGGTGCAGAATCTCGAGTGAGCGGGACCAGCAAGACCGCCACCGGGGAAGCGCACTGCCAACAGTCGCCACGCCTGTCCGACCGGATCGAGGACGTGACGAGCGCGCGAATCCCATTCGTTCTGTCGGCGCCTTCCGGGGCCGGTAAGACCACCTTGGCTCTGCGTCTGCTCGAGCGTGTCGATCGGCTCACGCGTACGATTTCCTGCACCACCCGTGCGCCGCGTCATGACGAGCGCGACGCGATCGACTATTTCTTTATCGATCGCGCCGAGTTCGAGCGTCGGCGTGATGACGGTGCTTTCCTGGAGTGGGCCGAAGTGCACGGCAATCTGTACGCCACCCCACGCAGTGAGCTCGATCGCATTCACACGCTTGGAGGAGCGGCGAATGGTCACGACGCGCTGCTCGTGATCGACGTCCAGGGGGCCGCGAACTTACGCCGCGAGATGTCGGAGGCGGTGACGGTGTTCGTGCTGCCGCCCTCGAGCGGTGCTCTACGCGATTGGTTGGTTGGACGCGATGCCAGCGACAAGGCGACCAGCGTCACAATCGGCCGGCGATTGCGCGTCGCCGTTGACGAGATCTCACAGTTTGTCCACTACGACTACATCGTCGTCAACGAAGATATTGAATTGGCGACGGAGGAGCTCGCGAGTATCGTTAGGGCGGAGCGTAGCCGACGTGCTCGTCGCGTCGGGCTGGCACAATCGATCTTACGCTCGTTCGAGGCGGCTCCGGGCTCCGGAGATCGCCTGTACGACGCTGGTGTCGCCGAACATGCCAAGGGCATGGGCACTCGCGAGTCGGGTTAGTCCCGACAACCACCAAGGAAATGGTTCGAACTGGCCGGACGAGCTGCGCCGGCCCAGAGTGAAGAGGTTCAATATGAGTGATGCACCGGACGGCACGAAGCCGGCCAGCGAGTACCTGTTTGTGGAGGTTGCCGCGCAACGCTGCTTGCAGCTGATGCGCGGCGCCGCGCCCAAGCTCAACACCGGCGCGCGGAAGTACACCATCCTGGCCGTTCAAGAGGTGTCGGACGGCCTGGTGCCCTGGAAGGTGCTCGAGGTGGGCTCGCCGGAGCTCGAGACGTTCGAGGCCATCGAAAGGGAGGATCTACTCTCCGCCGCGGCATTCGGGGTAGCGCCGCTGATCGCGGCGGCGGCCGCAGCCGACGCCGCACCTGTCGGTGTCGCCGAACCGGACGCCGCCAAGGGGGCGACGCCGGCGGAACCGGGCGTCAGCGCCGCTTCCGATTCCGACTAGGGTAGACGACCGTCCCGCGCCGTCGACGAGCAAGAGACCGGGAGAACCCCTCGTGAGCCGCTCGCCCCGCGTTGTGTTGGCGGTGAGCGGTGGCATCGCCTGCTACAAGGCCTGCGAAGTGGTGCGACGCTTGCGTGACCACGGCGCTGTGGTGCGGGTGGCGATGAGCCGAGCAGCCACCCAATTCGTCGGCCCGACCACCTTCGCCGCTCTCAGCGGCGAGCCGGTGGTCAGCGACCTGTTCGACCATCCGGCGCCACACGAGGTGCCGCACGTTCGCTGGGCAGAGTGGGGTGATCTGCTGTGTGTGGCGCCCTGCACGGCCGATTTTCTGGCTCGCATGGCGCACGGCATCGCCGACGATTTTCCGTCGACTCTTCACCTGGCGTTCAGGGGTCCGACCCTGGTCGCGCCGGCGATGGAGGACGACATGTACCGCCACCCGGCGGTGCAGCGGAATCTCCGCCGGCTCGTGGAACGAGGAGTGACCACGGTCGGGCCGAACTCTGGCCCGCTGGCGTCGGGGCGTGTGGGGCCGGGGAGGATGGCGGAGCCCGGCGAGATTGTCGCGACGGCGCGGCGTCTGCTTGCGGGTGGCTCGCCGCAGCGCTGGCTCGACGGCCGTAAGGTGGTGATTACGGCGGGCCCGACCCGCGAGCGGATTGATCCGATTCGGTTTCTCAGCAACCGGTCGAGCGGCAAGATGGGGTTCGCGCTGGCGCGCGAGGCGAGGCTGGTCGGCGGCGCGGTCACTCTGGTTCATGGACCGGGGCCAGGGTCGCTCGGTCAAGGGTCGCACGGGACCCTTGCGGCGCCGAGTGGCGTCCGTGCGATCGCCGTGGAGTCTGCGGCCGAGATGCGCACCGCCACTCTACGCGAAGCGGCCGACGCGGCTGTTGTCGTGATGGCGGCCGCGGTGGCCGACTTCACACCGGCGGAGATCAGCGAGCAGAAGATCAAGAAGAACGGTGCCGACTCGTTGCAGCTGCGGTTGCAGCGGACAGTCGACATCCTGGCCGAGCTGGGCGGTGCCCGCGCCGCTGGCACCGAGGAAGCGAGTGGCCGCGAGTCGGGCGCGGCAAGCCCGCTGTTGGTGGGCTTCGCAGCCGAGAGCGAAGCGCTGGAGAAGCGCGCCCTCGACAAGCTGCGGCTCAAAGGGTGCGATCTCATCGTCGCCAACCAGGTAGTGGGCGACGCGTTGGCCCGCTCGGGCATCGCAGCCGACGACAACGAAGTGGTGATCTTGGGCCGCGATGGCAGCCGGGAAAGCGTCTCGCAACGGCCAAAGGGCGAGGTGGCGGTGGCGATCTGGGACGCCATCCGGCGGCAGCTCTTGAGCGATAACGGATGAGCCCGAGCGACCGACTCCGACGACAGGTCGCCCTGCATCTGGAGGAGCTCGCCGAAGATGGCGTGTGGGGCCTCGAATCGCCGCCTGGGGTGTCGACTGAGACTGGGTCCCAGCCGTCGGTGTCATCCCCTCCGCTGGCTCCGCACTCCGCGGACTCGCGATCGATGAATCCCGGTGTTTCGCCGGGGCCGGTCAGCACGCCAGTTCCACATGTGTTCGAGTCGGTCGCCGCGCCCGACATGGGCGCTAGCGACCACGACCTCAGTGGGTCCGCCAGTCACGATCTCGACCTCGGACAGGTCGAGCGTGAGGCTCTCGGCTGCACTTCCTGCCGGCTGTGCGAGAAGCGCACGAAGGTTGTGTTTGGTGTCGGCAGCCCGAACGCGGACCTGATGTTCATTGGTGAGGCCCCCGGGCATGACGAGGATCTGCAAGGGGAGCCGTTCGTTGGGCGAGCCGGCCAGCTGCTCAATCGCATCATCGAAGCGATGGGGCTTCGTCGCGAGGACGTGTACATCGCCAACGCCGCCAAATGTCGACCGCCGAACAATCGCAACCCGAGCGCCGAGGAAATCGCCTCTTGTCGCCACTTCCTGCTGCGCCAGGTGGCGCTGATTCGCCCGCGGGTCATCGTTCTGCTGGGCCGAGTGGCCGTGCGATCGGTGATGGATCGTGAAGAGTCTCTTGCACGCATGCGCGGACGTTTCCACAACTGGCAGGGGATCGCCACGTACTGCACGTATCACCCCGCCTACTTGCTGCGGACGCCGTCAGCGAAGCGTATGGTGTGGGACGATATGCAACAGGTGATGCGTCGGCTCGAGGTCGACGGCTAGCGGCCAGCGGACGCCATACCGCTCGAGAGCGCCCCATGCGATGTAGGTCGAGCAACTTGCGACGGGCTTCCATGGGGGCCTTGTCGCCGCCAACAGCCGTCAAGCCTGATACGGCCGCGGCCTTGTCGCCGGCGCCAGCCGTGGCGCCTGCTTCCGCCGAGGGCGGCCCTGCGGTCGACGCGAGTCTGAATCTGCTCGATGAGCTCGGACTGAAGTACCGGCCGCCGCGCGGCACTTGGGCAGCCGATTCGGCGTCGCTGATTCAGTTGTATCAGGACGACGTCGACCTCACAGCGGTTGCCGAGCGCGTGGGCACGCCATTCTACAGCTACAGCGAACGCGTCCTCGAGCGCGACTTCGACACCTGGCGAGATGCCTTCGCAACGATCGGCTTCGGCGAGTCGTGCCATCGCGCCTGCTTCGCCGTCAAGGCCAATGATGCGCTCGTCGTTCTCCACAAGCTGGCGACACTCGGTGCCGGTTTCGACATCGTCTCGGTGGGTGAGCTGCGGCGGCTCCTGGCGGCCGGCGGCGATCCTCGGCGTGTCGTGTATTCGGGGCCCGGCAAATCGGACGACGATATCGACGCGGCAATCGAACTGGGCGTTGCGCAGATCAACATCGAGGCTGTTGACGAGGCGGTTGCGATCGCGGCGGCCCAGGTGAAGCATCGTCGTGAGATCTCCGTAGGCTTGCGTCTCAATCCGGACCTTGACCCGCGCACTCATCCGGCGATCGCGACGGGCCCGCGCCACACCAAGTTCGGCCTCGACTCGGCCGAGGTCGAGACTCTTGTGGGCGACGCCGCGCGCCTGCACGGCCTCCGCGTTTCGTGCGTTGCCGTGCACATTGGCTCGCAGCTCCACGACCTCGGCCCGGTTGTGGCCGCGGCCCAGTACGCGCTGGCGGCCGCGTTGCGGCTGCGCGAGCGCGGCCAACCGGTCACCACGCTCGATCTTGGTGGCGGACTTGCGGTCGATGAGAGCGGCGCCGGACAGGCACCACGGCCTCTCGATTTGGCACGTGCGCTCGAGCCGGTTCTGCGGAAGTGGGACGGCGACCTGATCACCGAGCCCGGACGCGCTGTGGCGGCCCGCTGCGGCTTGCTCACCACGCGTGTCGTGCGGGTTCGCAACCGGCAAGGCCGGCGACTGGCAATCTGCGATGCCGGCATGAGCGCGTTGCTGCGTCCAGCGCTCTACGGTGCGCATCACCGTGTGCTGTCAACTCGGTGCGCGGGCTCGGCGGACGATCGCGCGGCCCACCGCGGCGAGATCGAAACACAGCTGGCCGGGCCGCTCTGCGAAGCGGGCGATCTGCTCGCCGAGTGTGAGCTGCTTCCGGAGCTCGCCGCGGGCGATCTGGTTTCTGTTTGCCATACCGGGGCCTACGGCTTCGTGATGGCCTCCGAATACAACGCCACACCGCGACCTGCGCAGGTGTGGGTTTCGGGCGATCGATTCGCCGTGGTTCGCCCGCGCGCCAGCTTCGAGGCTTTGTGGGCGGACGAGAGCGCCGATCCGTGGGATGACCAGTCGAGCGATGCTCGCGAGTCGCTCTGAGCGTGCCGCGGCAGCTGCGCCTCGGCGACACGGTTCCGGGTTCGGCGGGTCGGAACGATCGCGATCGCGGCGATGCTCCGGACTCTTCAGATCTTGCCGGTCTTTCTGATAACACCGACCGTGTCGTCAGGGTCGCCGTGCCAGCGCCCATCGAGCGCACGTTCGACTATCTCGTTCCCGCCGATTGGCCGCTGCTGCCAGGAATGCGTGTCTCGGTGCCGTTCTCCGGGAGACAGCTGGTCGGTATCGTCGTCGAAATCGCCGACGAGCCAGCCGACGGCCTCGATTTCGCGCGCATCAGAGCCATTCACGATTGCCTCGACAGAGAGGCACTGCTGCCGCCCGCCGTGCTGGCGCTGACTCGACAGGTTGCACAGGTTTATCTGGCCGGATGGGGGGAGGTCTTGCCGCTGGCGGTTCCCGGTCGGATCGATGCACAGGTGGGCCGGCGCCTGCGGCTCACCGAGGCCGGCTTGCAGGAGCTCGCCCAGCCCAGTCTCACCGACAGCGCCCGATTGACCGACGGGGCGGTGTCCGGCGGTGCGTGGCCGGATGCCAGAGTCGCGAGGCACAGACCGCTCGGCGAGGGGGCAGTCGAACTTCTCGTGCAGCTCGGCAGCATGGTTGAAGCGGGTCGCGACAGCGCCAAGCGTGGTCGCTGGCTATCGGCGTCGCGCTTGTCGAAGCGCCGGCCGGGCGGCGTCGCACAGCTGTACGAACTGGCTCGGCGGGGCTGGGTCGACGTCGAGGACGAGTGGTCGGGCCCACCGCCGGGTCGCCTCGTGGCAGCGATTCGACTCGCTGCGCACGTGGATTCGAGGACGGTCGCTGAGTCGCTGCAGCGCGCTCCCGCGCAGCGTCGCCTGATCGAGCTTCTGGCCGAGCCTGGGCTCGGGCCCCGCGCACTGCAGCCTGGTCTTTACGAGGCCGAAGCGGTGGAGCGAGCCGGCACGACGCCCGCCACCGTGCGAGCCCTGGTCGACAAGGGGCTCGTCGAGCGTCTTCGGAGGCCGCGGCCGCGCACCGCGCAGCACGAGGGCAGCGGCGACGGCGCCGGGACCTTCCGGCTCACCGCGGACCAGGCCGCGGCCCTGGTTACGGTTCGCGAAGCCATCACGTGCCGAGACTCGCGTCCGATCCTCCTGCATGGCGTGACAGGCAGCGGCAAGACCGAGGTCTATCTCCGCGCCGCGGCTGGTGCCGTTACGCGTGGACGTACCGCACTGCTCTTGGTGCCCGAGATCGGGCTGACGCCACAGCTCGAGCGGCGTGCTCGAGCGGTTCTGGGCGACCGCGTAGCGGTTTGGCACTCCGGGCTTTCCGGCGGTGAGCGTCTCGAGGCGTTCTGGCGGGCGCGTCGAGGCGAGGCCGCCGTTGTCATCGGGCCGCGCTCGGCGCTGTTTGCTCCGCTCGACGACGTCGGCCTGATCGTCGTGGACGAGGAGCAGGACAGCGCCTACAAGCAGGAAGAGCGGCCACGCTATCAAGGGCGCGATGTGGCGATTTGGCGCGCCCGACTCGAAGGTGCCGCCGTCGTGCTCGGTTCTGCGACCCCGGCGATCGAGAGCTACTACCGGGCCACTCACGGCGCCAAGCGCCTGGCGGAGATGCCGGCACGTGTCGGCGCACGGCCACTACCCAGCGTCGAGCTCGTCGACATGCGAAGCGAATGGTTGGCCAACGGTCGCACCCTGGTGTCGGAAACACTCGAGGAGGCGATCGGCGAGCGACTACCTCGCCGCGAGCAGGTACTGGTGCTGCTCAACCGTCGCGGTTTCGCCAGCTCGATCATGTGTCGAGCCTGCGGTGAGCGACTCGAGTGTCCCGACTGTGCCGTCACGCTGACGCTGCACCGTGGCGAGGGCCGGCTGCGTTGCCACTACTGCGACCATTCTCGAGGGTTGCCGCGGAGCTGCCCGACCTGTGGCTCGCGGCACATGCACGATCTCGGGATTGGCACCGAACGGCTGCAGGGCGCCATCGAGAAGGCGTTCCCCTCGGCGAGGGTTGGTCGCTTCGACGCCGACGAGACGCGTGGTCGCGGTGCTCACGCGCGGATTCTGGCCGATTTCGCCGCACACAAGATCGACGTCCTGGTTGGAACGCAGATGCTTGCCAAGGGGCATGACTTTCCGGCAGTGACGCTGGTGGGCGTGGTTGGCGCCGATGCCTCGCTATCGGTTCCCGACTTCCGTTCCTCGGAGCGCACGTTCCAGCTGCTCACACAAATGGCCGGTCGAACCGGTCGCAGCGACCTCGGTGGCCAGGTGGTGATGCAGGCCCTACAGCCAGACCACTACGCCATCGAGGCGGCGCTGGAGCACGACTACCATGCCTTCTACGCGCGCGAGATCGAGTACCGGCGTAGCCTGCGCTACCCACCTTTCTGTCGCATCGCGGTGTGTGTGTGTCGCGGCGCGCTTCTCGAGAGCGTCCGCGAAGAAGCGGCGAGCTTGGCGGCGGCGTTGCGCGAGGTGAGCTCGAAGTCCGACGCAGCCTCTTCGGTTGATGTGCTGGGGCCGGCCGCCCCGCTCTTGTCGCGATTGCGTGGCCGCTACCGTATGCAGGTGCTGCTCAAGGCAGGCGATCGAGGCCTGCTGCTGAGCGTGCTGGCAGAGGCTCGAGCGCTCCTGGCGACCCGCAAGCAGGTGCCTCGAGAACTGGTTATCGACGTCGATCCGATGAGCCTGATGTAGCCATCGCCAGCCATCGTGTGGTCGCGCCAGCTCCGCTGGGTGCGATTCCTCGCCCCGCGAGCGGCGCCATCTGGCCGCCAGGGTCCGACGCTTGGCGCGGCATCTCGATCCAGTACTCAATCCGCCACGTCGCTACGCGCTCCAGAGCCTCGGGGTCGAGCATTCCCTCTCCGAAGATCGAGCGCTGGTCGCCGCCACCGAGGACATACGCCGCGCTCGTCGACGTGAGCATGCGGCCGTCGCGATCGCGGAGCTCGACGACCACCGTCACGTCGAAGAGGGTGGAAGTCGGATTGACGAGGCGCGACTTCCAACGGAACGCGCCGCCGGTGGCGCTGACGTGCAGCCATGTCAGCTGCGCGTTCTCCAGCAAGAGCGGACCGTCGCTGTGCCCGATACGCTCCAGCGCGGGCGCCGTCTCGCCGACGCGCGCCGCTGGTGCTCGGCCGCCGAGTGTGGTCGGGCCGGCCGGTCGAGGGGCGGAAACACACGCCGCCGACACGACGGCCGCCAGCGCCCACAGGGCGAGTACGAGGGCCTCTGGTCGACTCGGTCGGGTTGTTGCGGCCGCTTCCATGGAGCCGATTGTAAGCGTCCGTTAGGTGACGCTGTCGCACCTGCTCGGCGGACACACGCAGACGTCGCCTGACGGCTCGGCAGGTAGCCGCTATAGTGCAGCGATCATGACGGGGGTGAAGGCAGGAGCACGGCGATCGGGGGGCACAAAGCCGTCGAACGGCTTCGTCCACCTCCACAACCACAGCAGTTTCTCGCTGCTCGACGGCGCCACGCGCATCGACGGGCTGATTGATCGCTGCGAGGATCTTGGTATGGGCGCCGTGGCGTTGACCGACCACGGGAACATGTTCGGCGCCGTGCAGTTCTATCGCCGAGCCCGTAAGCGGAACGTCAAGCCCATCATCGGCATGGAGGCCTACATTGCCCCCGGTTCGCGGAGCGCCCGCGACCGTGGTCGGCAAGGCCAGCATTCGCGCCATCTGTTGCTCTTGGCGCGAAACAACGCCGGTTATCGGAACCTCATGAAACTCTCGAGCATTGGCTACCTCGAGGGCTTCTACTACCGCCCGCGGATCGATCGCGAGGTGCTGGCGGCGTATTCCGACGGCCTGATCGCAACCAGCGGCTGCCTGTCGAGCGAGATCTGCGCCCACCTTGTTGGCGGCGACATCGCGGCGGCGCGAACGGTTACCGGCGAGATGGTCGACATCTTCGGGCGCGACAACTTCTACATCGAGCTCCAGGACCAGGGGCTCGAGGAGCAACGCCGGATCAATCCAGACCTGGTGCGCCTAGCGTCGGAATTCTCGTTGCCTCTTGTGGGCACCAACGATTGCCACTACCTCCGGCGCACCGATGCCGAGCCCCACGACGTGCTGCTGTGCATCCAGACCGGCAAGGGGATCAACGACGAAAACCGGATGAAGTTCCCCAACAACGAGTTCTACCTCAAGACCCAAGAGGAGATGGCTAAGGTCTTCGCCGACGTTCCCGAGGCGCTGGCGAGTACTGCGGAGATCGCTGAGCGCTGCAACGTCGAGATCGACTTGAGCTCGATGCACCTACCGCGGTTTCCGGTGCCGGACGGCCACGACCTCGAGGGGTATTTCGCGTCGGTCGTTCAGGACGGCTTCGAAGAACGTCTCAGCGAGCTCGGTCGTAGGGGCCTGGTGCATCCCGAAGAGGTCTATCGCGAGCGCCTGGCGTACGAGATCGGCGTCATCCGCAAGATGGGGTTCCCTGGATACTTCCTCATCGTTTGGGACTTCATCCGCTTCGCTCGCGAGCGGGGGATACCGGTAGGGCCGGGGCGAGGCAGCGCCGCCGGCAGCTTGGTGGCTTACGCGCTGCGAATCACGGACATCGACCCGTTGACCTACGGGCTGGTGTTCGAGCGCTTCTTGAATCCCGAGCGCATCAGCATGCCGGATATCGACATCGACTTTTGCATGCGCCGCCGGGGAGAGGTGATCGAGTACGTGGCGCGCAAGTACGGCCGCGACAAGGTGGCACACATCATCACCTTCGGGACGATGGCCGCGAAGGCGGCGATTCGCGACGTTGGACGAGCGCTCGAGATGCCGTACGGCGATGTGGACAGGATCGCGCGGCTGATTCCCAACGAGATCGATGCCACGATCGCTGATGCGCGCAAGGGAGTAGCGTCACTGCGCGAGGCGCTCGAGGAGCCTGAGGTCGAGAGGCTGGTGGACCTGGCGGAGGCACTCGAAGGCCAGGTACGCCACGCCTCAACGCATGCCGCGGGCGTGGTGATTTCGGACGAGCCGTTGACCAACTACGTGCCTCTGTACCAGCCGCCGGGCTCGCAGAGCGCTCAGGCCACCAAGGCCGGCGAAGACTCTTCCGCCTCTCACTTCGTTGTCACGCAGTACCCGATGAAAGACGTCGAGGCGATCGGCCTGCTGAAGATGGACTTCCTCGGGTTGCGGACACTGACGCTGGTGCACGACTGCCTGGCCTCGATCTCGCGACAACTCGGTCGCGAGGTCACCGCAGCCGATATCCCGCTCGACGACGTCGCGACCTACAAGCTCTTCGCACAGGCCGCGACTTCCGGCGTTTTTCAGTTCGAGTCGACGGGCATGCGCGACGCGCTGCGAAAGCTCAAGCCGACGCGCCTCGACGACCTTATTGCGATGAACGCGCTCTACCGCCCCGGGCCGATCCGCTCCGGGATGATCGACGAGTACATCCGTCGCAAGCACGATCCATCGAAGGTCAAGTACGAGCTGCCGGAGCTCGAGGAGGCGTTGCGCGAGACCCACGGCGTGATCGTTTATCAAGAACAAGTCATGCGACTCGCGGCGACGCTGGCGGGATTCTCGCTGGGCCAAGCCGACGTACTGCGCAGCGCGATGGGCAAGAAGAAGCCCGAAATCATGGCCTCGATGGAGGAGCAGTTTCTCGGTGGCTGTTTCGAGAAGGGCTTGCCGGCCGGTCGCGCCAGGAAGATCTGGGACATGATCGTCGAGTTCGCCGGCTACGGCTTCAATAAGTCGCACTCGGCCGCCTACGCGCTACTGGCGTACCAAACCGGGTACCTGAAGACGAACTATCCGGTTCACTTCATGGCCGCTCTACTGACAACCGAGCGCGACAACACCGACAAGGTGGTTGCCTACACGAACGAGTGCCGCAGCATGGAGATCGCGATACGGCCGCCGGCGATCAACGAGAGTCACGTCAACTTCACGCCTGTCGGCGAAGCGATTCGCTTCGGGCTGGCGGCCATCAAGGGAGTTGGCGAGGGTGCCGTGCTGGCGATCTTGGAGGCACGCGATCGAGTTGGCAGATTCGCCAATCTGGCCGAGTTCTGCGAGGAGGTGGATCTGAGTCGCGGTATCAACAGGCGGACGGTTGAGAGCCTGATCAAGGCTGGTGCGATCGACGACCTGCTTGGCGACCACGGTGAGCTGACGGTTGGTGTGCGTCGCGCCATCCTGCACGCGCAGCTCGAGGGCGCGATGGAGAGTGGCCAGCGAGCTCAGCGCGATCGCGATTCGGGGCAGACGAGTCTATTTGCAGATCTGGTAGCGTCATCCAATAGTGGTGGTGGCCACGCGCCCATGCCGCCGTTGCCGCAATGCGAAGCCTGGAGCGAGCGCGAGGTCCTCAACGCCGAGAAAGAAGCACTCGGCTTCTATGTCACCGGTCATCCGCTCGAGCAGTATGCGGAGCGCATGCAGGGCCTGGTTGACACCACGACGAAGGAGCTGCTGGCGGCGAACACTCGCGCCGATGTGACGCTCGGAGGCATGGTGACGGCGGTCCGCCAGCTCCGCACTCGCAAAGGCGATGCGATGGCCGTGATCGAGCTCGAAGACACCGAGGGACGCGCCGAGGTGGTGATTTTCCCCAGGGCCTACGCTCGCTGCTACCGCGATCTCGAGCTCGACGCGGTTCTGCTGGCACGCGGCAGGCCGGAATCGAACGAGGAAACGCCGCGCATGATCGCCTCGGAGATCACCTCGCTGAGCCGCGCCGAGCACCGTCGCACGCAAGACTCGGCGCGCCAGGTGCGAGTTGACGTGGACCTCGGCAAGGTGGCGCCGTTTATTGCTACCGCATTGGTGGAGGTGCTCGAACGGAGTCGGGGCTCGATCCCGGTGACGTTCGAGGTGGCGTGTCCACAGCCCGAGGGTTTTGTGGCCCATGTGCAGACGAACCGCTATCTCTTCGTCGCACCGACACGGGCTCTGGTTCGAGATCTGGAAGCCCTGTTGGGTGAAGGAACAGTGCGGCTTCTGACGTGAGTGAACCCGAGGCGGCGCTGCGGAGCCTGCCGCGGGGCACGTTGCTGTCGGCCACCGCCGCCGGCGACTTTGAACGGCGGCGCGATGAGGTTGGTGCTCGCCACCGACAGTGGCGTGCCACCGTCGGCCTGATGGATGTGCTCTACGACGGCGACGCGCATCGCGCCAAGGCCCTTGCCGGCAACCTGGCAACGGAAGCGAGGGGCGTGCTGATGGCCTGGTGCGCCGTCTTGAGTGCATCCGACTCCGCCAGTGGAGGTCGTGAGGCCGGCGGATCCAGCAGCGCCACGCTGCCCGAGATCCGAGCCGCAATGCAGGCCTTCGTTGGTGACTGGCGTGAGGCCGCCCGGGCCCTGGCCGACGCGGAAGCGTGGGAATCACCGGAAGTGATCGAGCCGGCAACATCCGGCCGCACACACGAGAGTCGTCCCGAGCTCTTCGACGAGGTGCTGGACGACCTGCTCGATCGCGCCGAGAGAGAGGCCGCTACCCGGCTCGAGCAGGTTCGTGGCGCGCATGGGGCAGCCAGCGGCACCGGGGCCGCGGCGCTGGAGCCGCTCCGCCGGTTGGCCCTGCTTATCGGCCGCGCCTGGCAGCGGGTGTTCGAGCCCTACTCCGCGAACTGAAGCTGGCACCGCCGCGGCAGGCGCGGCAGTGCCATCCGGCAGCCGTGGCTGCCGGGAATTTGGCGCTGCGGGACTCTTCGAATCGGTCCCAGCGGTCGATCACGATCGCCACTGAGCCCGTGCTAATCTGCCCGACATGTTCCGCAAGGCCGAAGAGTTCGAGAAGCCGATCCGCGCGATAGAGGAACAGATGGCCGAGCTTGCTCGTTATCCGCAGTCCCTCCAGCGCGACGCACGGTTGGAGCGCCTCCAGGCCAAGCTGGTGACGACACGCGAGGACATCTACGGCGATCTCTCGCGTTGGCAAACGATACTCGTGGCGCGACATCCGAAGCGTCCCTACACCCTCGACTACATCGAATACTTCTTCAAGGACTTCGTCGAGATGCAGGGCGATCGCGCCTACGGCGACGACGCGGCGATCGTCGCCGGGTTCGCCGACTTCGGTGGCCGCACGGTTTGTGTTGTGGGCCATCAGAAGGGACGCGATACGAAGGGCAAGCTCAAGCGCAACTTCGGAATGCCGCACCCTGAGGGCTATCGAAAGGCGTTGCGGGTCATGCGAGCCGCCGAGAAATTCGGACACCCGGTACTGACCCTCGTCGACACGCCCGGCGCTTATCCCGGGTCGGGCGCCGAGCAGCGCGGCGTTGCCGAGGCCATCGCGGTCAATCTGCGCGAGATGATACGGCTGCGGGTGCCGATCGTGGTTACGGTGATCGGTGAGGGAGGCAGTGGTGGCGCGCTGGGGATCGGGATCGGCGATCGCATCAATATGCTGCGCCACGCGACCTACTCCGTGATCTCGCCCGAGTCCTGCTCGTCGATCCTGTGGCGAGATCAGGATCACACCGAGCAGGCGGCCGACGCGCTCCGTTTGTGTGCACCCGATCTACTCGAGCTCGGCCTGATTGACGAGATCGTCGAGGAGCCGCCCGGTGGCGCGCACGACGATTCGGCGTTGATGATGCGCCGCCTCGGCGACGTCCTGCAGCGACAGCTGGTCGAGCTCCGCGGCATTGAGGTGGGCGCACTCCTCGACGCCCGCTATCGCAAGTTCCGCGCCATGGGCGCGTTCGTGGCCGGCTAGTTGTGTTTTCTAAGTAGGTTGTTCACATCGGGGCTCACTTCTGAGATCAATGGGGTTGTTCAAAAGACTCCACGACCTCAGAAGGAGCGCCCGATGCAGCTGCATGGTAACGCCCGCACGACGCCGTATATACGCCGAGAGATGGTCCGCCGAGTCCGGGAGCGGGCGGAGCCCGTGACGGAAACGGCGGCGGCGCTCGGCGTGTCGGCTCGAACGGTTTACAAGTGGCTGGATAGATACGAGCGAGAAGGTGAGGCCGGGCTGCTCGATCGATCAAGCCGGCCGACGTGCTGTCCGCACGCAACAAGTGCTGGAGTTGTGAGGCAGATCGACAAGCTACGTCGGCGGCGACTGACGGCCTGGCAGATCAGCCGAAGGTTGGCTGTGCCGCGCTCGACCGTCTCGGCGTGGCTGAAGCGGCTCGGACTCGCCAAGCTTGATGCGCTCGAGCCCAAGCCCGAGATCGTTCGCTACGAGTACGAGCACCCCGGTGACCTACTGCACCTGGATACGAAGAAACTGGCCCGTATCCGGCGACCTGGACACCGCATCCACGGCGACCGCTCCAAGCGGGCCTACGGCGTCGGCTGGGAGAACGCCCACGTCGCTATCGACGATCACTCTCGGGTGGCGTACGTCGAAGTGCTGCCCGCCGAAGACCAACACACCTGCACAGCGTTCCTGCAGCGAGCCGTCGAGCACTTCGCTTCGATGGGAGTAGCGGTGCGCCGAGTGATGACAGACAACGGGCCTGGCTACGTCTCGAAGCGCTTCAATCGCCTATGCCATCAACTCGAGATCCGGCACATTTACACCCGGCCCTACACCCCCAGAACCAACGGCAAAGCCGAACGCTTCATCCGCACACTCAAGGAGCAGTGGGCCTACGGCACCTGCTACCAGACCTCAGCTCGACGTACTCGAGCTCTACGGCCCTGGCTCAACCACTACAATCGTCACCGTCCCCACGCCGGCATCGGCATGACACCGCCGATCGCTCGGCTCTCAGGGGTGAGTTCGTGAACAACCTACCTAGAACTCACATCTAGTCGGCACTTGTCTGGAGAAGCCGGCGAAGCTGGCGAAATGGCCTCAGGCTCGGTCGACCCCTTTCTCATTTGTCCTGCGCGCCAGTCGTGGCAATTGCGCCAGCCGCCCACAGATCCTCAGACGGCGGCGCGCCTGGCCTCCGAGCTCGGTCTGTCGCCAACCATGGCGACCATCCTCGCCGGCCGCGGGTTTTCCGACGCCGTCACGGCCGAGGAGTTCCTACAGCCTGGTCTCGAGCAACTGCACTCGCCGTTTCTGTTCGAGGCGATGGAGGCGGCCGTTGAACGCATCCTGAGCGCTCTGCAACGCGGCGAGCGCATCGCCGTGCATGGTGACTACGACGTCGACGGCATCACTGGCACGGTGCTCCTCGTCACCGTGCTCGGGCACCTAGGCGCCGACGTCGAGTTCATCTTGCCGCACCGCATTGACGACGGCTACGGCCTCAATCCGTCGGGCATCGACAAGGCCCATGCCGCCGGTGCGCGGCTACTGATCGCGGTCGATTGCGGCGTTACGGCACTGGCTGCCGCCGAGCGAGCTACCGAGCTCGGCATCGACCTGATCATTGCCGATCATCACGTGCCGCTCACCGAGCTCCCCGAGGCCGTGGCGATCATCAATCCGCGGATCACAGGCTGCGGCTATCCGGAAGGCGATTTGGCTGCCGTCGGCCTGGCCTTCAAGCTGGCGCGCGGGGTGCTGCAGCGCCATTCGGGACACGCGAGCGGGATCTCGATGCTCAAGCTCGTGGCGCTCGGGACGGTTGCCGATCTGGTTCCTCTTACCGGAGAGAATCGAGCCATGACGTGGCACGGCCTGCGAGGACTCTCCCAGGCAACCAATCCCGGCCTGCGAGCGTTGCTCAAGGTCGCCGGGCTCGAGGGTTGCCGGGTTGATGCGGGCGATGTCGCGTTCCGTATCGGGCCGCGAATCAACGCTGCGGGCCGACTCGGGCATCCGAATGATGCCGCCGAGTTGTTTCTTACGCGCGATCCGGCTCGTGCCACGAAGTTGGCCAATCGGTTGCAGCGCCTCAACAGCGAGCGCCAGCAAGTTGAGAAGCACGTCACTCGGGAGGCGCTCGAGATGCCGGTGGGTGAGAACGATCCCATTGTTGTTGCCGCGGGAGAGGGTTGGCATCGCGGCGTGGTCGGTATTGTCGCCGCGCGACTGGTGGAGCAGTGGGGGCGTCCGGCGCTGGCGATTTCGATTGAAGGCGGCCGGGCGTACGGCTCGGCGCGCTCGGTGACCGGCTTCAGTATTGTCGGCGCGCTCGACGGAGTAGCCGAACTGCTCGATCGCCATGGTGGACACCCTCAGGCGGCGGGTTTCGAGCTCGAAGCCAGTCGCATTGGCGAGCTACGCGAAGCTCTCTTGGCAACCAACAGTCACGTCGATATAGCGGCATTGCGGCCGGCACTGCTTTGCGACATCGATGTGGACCCAGAGCAGATCACTCCGGCTCTGGCCCTCGAGCTCGAACGTCTGGCCCCGTTCGGAGTTGGCAACCCACGCCCCCGGCTCCTCTGTCGCGACCTGCATCCGCTCGGCGAGCCTCAACTGCTGAAGGAGGCGCACATGAAGCTGCGTCTGCGCGGCGGTGACGGCGAGGTCGAGGCGCTGGCTTGGCGAAGGGGGGCGCTGGTCGAGGAGCTGGTAGGCATGAAGCGCCTCGACCTGGTGGCCAAGCTCAAGCCTCGCCGCTGGGGCGGGCGTCTGATCGCGCAGCTCGAAATCGACGACCTCGCCGCCTGGAGCCGGTCGGACCCGTCCGCGGCGCACTAACCAGCCCGGCGCGGCCACGCCCGCATTCTCGAGTCGGCTCTCTAGGGCCGGCCTACCGCCGCTCGACGAGCCACGCGATACCGATGCCGAGCAGATAGAGCCCGAGCATCGGCAGCGCGAGAATCGTTTGCGTCGCCATGTCCGGTGTCGGCGTCACGACGGCGGCGATCACGAAGATGCCGATGATCGCGTAGCGCATGTTCGACCACATGCCTCGCCAACCGAGAATCCCCAAACGGGCGAGGAAGAAAACGACGATCGGCCATTCGAAGATCAGCGCGCACCCCAGAAGCGTGCGCAGCAGGAAGCCGAACAGCGCGTCAACGGTGAGCATCTGCCGGAAGTCGGCGCCGAGTGTCAGAAAGAAGTTAGCCATGATGGGGAACAGCACGAGATAGCCGAAGGCGCCACCGCCAAGGAAACAAAGCACGGAGGCGAACACCACCGGCATCGCGTGGTTGCGCTCACGGGAGTAGAGACCCGGAGCGACGAACATCCAGCCCTGGTGCAGAACCACGGGCGAGGCGATGAACAGCCCCGACACCAGCGCGACCTTGAGGTAGAGCACGAAAGGAGCGGTCAGCGACAGGAAGACGAGCTTGTCGTTGCCCTCGGGAAGGAGCTTGACGACCGGGCGCGTGAGCAGCTGATAGATCGTATCGGAGAAGGCCCAGCTGACGATGGCGCCGGCAACGATCGCTAGCGAGCTGATGACGATGCGGCGCCGGAGCTCGGTGAGGTGCTCCATGAGCGACATCTCGGGGAGCGTTTCCACTCTGCCCGCCGCGGGCTCGCGTTGGTCCGCGGCCGGCGTGGAGGGCTCCCCGCTAGCTGTCGCTGACGTCTCGGTCGGGTCGTCGCTCGGCATGCTCATCGATCGTCAAATCTTGCTCGAGCGAGCGCTTCAGATCGTTGGATGCGCGTCGGAACTCCGCCAATCCCTTGCCGATTGTGCGTCCGAACTCGGGCAGACGCTTGGGTCCGAAGACCACAAGGACGACCAACAGGATCATCAGGAGCTCTGTGCCGCCGA
Source organism: Acidobacteriota bacterium (assembly GCA_963666215.2). Taxonomy (GTDB): domain Bacteria; phylum Acidobacteriota; class UBA890; order UBA890; family WLXD01. The sequence goes on along the minus strand of CAXWPL010000005.1, from coordinate 215,532 downwards.
TCGAGCCGAGCATTATCGCTACTCCGTGAGGGATCTGGGAAGCTCAATGGTATGTCTCTGGATGCCTCAATGCCCACCGCCGCCATGATGGCGAGCGCGGCATGGCTGGAGTCATGCCAGAGACGATTGATACTTGTAGGCGTTGCCGGTGAGAAAGCAGGCCACACTGTCGTCGGCCGAGATCTCACCATTGTCGCGTAGTCGAGCCGCCGCCACCAGGGTCGCGGCGGCCTCGGGGGCGGCGTAAATGCCCTCGGCCGCGGCGAGGCGGCGCACCATGGCGAGAAGGCCGGCGTCGCTCACGGTGATTGCGTCGCCTTTCGATTCGCGCAGCACGGCGAGAATCTCTCGATCCGCGAAGGCGCGCGGCACCCGCAAGCCGTTGGCCACGGTGTGGGCGTCGGGCCAGGGCGAGGCCGACTCTTCGCCGGCCGCGAAGGCGGCGACGATAGGCGCGCATCCGGCCGCCTGCACAGAGATCATACGCGGCCGCGAAGCTGCGGGGTCGAGCAGCCCGATCGCCTCGAGCTCCTCGAACGCCTTCCACATCCCCAGCAGGCCGGTACCGCCTCCGGTGGGGTAGACGATGACGTCGGGGGTGCTCCAGCCGAGCTGCTCGGCGAGCTCGAAGCCCATCGTCTTCTTGCCCTCGAGGCGATAGGGCTCCTGTAGTGTGCTCACGGGGAACCAGTCGGGTTCGGCATCGGCCGACATGCGAGCCCCGGCGTCGGCAATCGTCCCGTCAACCTGCACGACCTTGGCTCCGAAGTGTTCGCACTCCAGGCGGAACGCGTCGGGCGTTTCGACCGGCATGTACACGACGGCCTCGAGGCCGGCACGAGCGCAGTAGGCCGCGAGCGCGCTACCGGCGTTGCCCGCGGTCGGGATGCAGAGCGTTGAGGCACCAAGCTCTCGAGCCTTCGAGACCGCCATTGACAGGCCGCGAGCCTTGAACGAGCCAGTGGGATTGAGCCCTTCATCCTTGAGCAGCAATCTCGGTAGACCGAGCTGCTGGCCGAGGCGCTCCGGCCGCAACAGCGGCGTGCCGCCCTCGCCGAGGCCGGCGCGGTGCTGCGGCTGGCGCACAGGTAGAAGCTCCGCGTAGCGCCACATGTCGAACGGCCGCCGCAAGAATTCCTGGCTTTCCCAGGCGCCGCGGGCGCTTTCGAGCTCGTAGCGTGGATAGAGCGGTCCACCACAGGCGCAGAAGCGCTGCAGCCGGTCGGCGTCATGCTGCTGGCTACATCGCGGACATTCCAGGTGGCTGAGAGCCGAGTGCAACGCCATGGCCTTCTCCGAGCGCGGCCGCGCGGGCGCGCTTCGAGTTGTTTTGGAGGAACTTTCCTGCCGTTTCCGGATCGGCGCGACACTAGCCGCAGCCACCCGAGCGCGCAAACCACCGCGGGATCAGGGCTCGTTGAACAGCAGGGGGAGATTTGTTAGTCTCCCATTCGGATTATTGGGTGCCTCAGTGAGAGAAGCGGGCCCTGAGCCCGCTTTTTTTGTCTCTAGCACTCGCCGATCTGGCTGCGGATCGCCCCGTATGGGCGGTCTAGCGGTCAGTCGACGCCAGCAACAGCGCTCTCGCGGGCCGCATGAGGTTCGGCAACAACGGGCGTCAGGAGAGACACGTGAACGAGACGATCGCCGAGCAGATTGCACCGCTCGCCACGCGTGTGGCCGAGCGTCGCGGCTGCGAGCTCGTCGATGTGGTCTACTCGCCGGGACGGCTGCGAATCGTCATCGATCGACCCGAGAACGAGGGTGTCGCACGCGACGCAGACGGCGTGGATGTAGAGGACTGTGCCGTTGTAAGCCGTCAGCTCTCGACTCTGCTCGACGTCGAAGACGTCATTGCCGCCCGCTACACCCTGGAGGTTTCGTCACCGGGTGTGGAGCGGACTTTGCTGTTGGCTGCCGACTATCGCCGATACGCCGGGGCCACGGTCAGCATCGATACCGACGGGCCGGTTAGCGGCCGCGAGCGCTTCCGAGGCGTTCTGCGCGGCCTCCGGCGCGACCAGGTCGTGGTGGAAGAGCCCTCTGGCGAGCGCGTGTTGATTCCTCTCCGTCGTGTTGCCCTGGCGCGTCTCGACGCGGCATCGGCATCGGGATCGGAGTAACCCATGGCTCAGCTGCTACTCCAGACGATCGAGCAGATCGGTCGCGAGAAGAACATCGAGCCGGCGATCATTGTCGAGGCCATTGAAGAGGCGATGGCGGTTGCGGCGCAGAAGTTCTACCGCACCGAGGATTATCTCGAGGCGAAGCTCGACCCGGCCACCGGCGAGGTTCTGCTGCACGCCGTCAAGCGCGTTGTCGAGGAAGTCGAGGACCCTCTGTCGGAGATCTCTCTCGAGGACGCGCGCGCCGGGGACGCGCCCGACGCCGAGGTCGGAGACGAGCTGCGCAAGCAGATGCAGACCGATCAGCTCGGTCGCATTGCGGCACAGGCCGCCAAGCAGGTGATTTTCCAGAAGGTCCGGGACGCCGAGCGCGACAACGTTTACAACGAGTACATCGAGCGTGTCGGAGAGCTCGTCACGGGCATCGTCAAACGCTTCGAACGTGGCGAGATGGTGGTGGATCTGGGTCGAGCCGAGGCTCTCTTGCCGCGCCGCGAGCAGTCGCGCGCCGAGCACTACAACATCGGCGATCGCGTGCGCGTGGTCATCGTCGACGTGCTGCGCGAGACGCGCGGCCCGCAGATCATCGTGTCGCGGTCGAGCCCCGATCTGCTCAAGCGGCTCTTCGAGATGGAGGTCCCGGAAATCTACGACGAGACCGTTCTCATCAAGGCCGCCGTTCGCGAGGGAGGCGATCGAGCCAAGGTAGCGGTGCTCTCGGTCGAGCCTGATGTCGACGCTGTAGGCGCCTGCGTGGGCATGCGCGGCTCACGCGTGCAGTCGATCATCCGCGAGCTACGAGGCGAGAAGATCGATATCGTGGAGTGGGCCGACGAGGAACACCAGTTCGCCATCAACGCTCTCAAGCCGGCGCGAGTCAATCGCGTCTCCCAGACCACGAAGACAACCGAGCTCGGCGGAACCGAGACCCATCTCGAAGTCATCGTCAACGAGGACCAGCTGTCGTTGGCGATCGGCAAGAAGGGTCAGAACGTTCGCCTTGCCGGGAAGCTGATTGGGCGCAAGATCGACGTCAAGAGCGAAGAACAGAAGCGCGATGAGCTCGCTGAGGCGGCCGTGGTCGACGCGACGGCGGCGCTGACGGCGTCTCCCGACCAGGAGATTGGACTCGAGGATCTGCCCGGCGTAGGTCCCAAGGCAGCAGCCGCGCTCCATGCCGCCGGCCTCGACAGCGTCGCGGCGCTCGCCGCTGCCGAATTGGCCACCATTCTCGAAGTGCCCGGGATCGGCCCCAAGTCTGCCCAGCGCATCCTCGATGCCGCGCAAGCCAGCGTGCCCGTTGCGCCAGCGCGCTCCGCGTCGAGCTCCAGCGAGGTCGCGGCTGAGGTTGCCGCTGAGGTCACCGACGAAGCGGCACCCGACACCGAAGATTCCGATGACGATGCGGACGACGCGTCGGAGACGCCGGCGCCGGAGACCGCCATCACACCCCTCGAGACTGCGACCGCCACCGACGCCGCGGACACCGACTCTGGAGCGCAATAACGATGCGGGTCCACGAAGTAGCCAAGGAGCTGGGGCTGACCAGCAAGGAGGCCATCGCGGCCTTGAACGCTCTTGACGTCGAGGTCAAGAGCCACGCGAACGCGGTGAGCGACGTCGACGTCGAACGTCTGAAGGAGAGCATGGGTGGCGATGGCTCTCAGCCAGGCTCAGCCGAGCCCGAGGCAGCGGACGAGGCTCCTTCGCAGCCGACGAGCGCGGCGACGGACGACGGCGTTGTTACGGTCGCCGAGGAAACAGCTGCGGAGGTGGCCGTCGAGCCCGATGGCGAGCCCGCGGTGGCAGCGGCCGAATCGGCCGGCGAGCCAGAGCCTGATTCCGAGCTCGAGGTTGAGGACAATCGGCCGACGATCGTCATCGAGGAAGGCCTGAGCGTCGGCAAGTTGGCTGGCGACCTCAAGGTTTCTCCTGTGGTGATTATTCGTGAGCTGATGAGCCAGGGGATTATGGCCAACATGAACCAGGCTCTCGATCTCGAGCTTGCCGCCAAGATCGCCGACGCCCATGGCTTCGCAGCGACGATCCTTACCGAGGATGACGCGCTACTCGGCGAGCGCGAGGAGGGCGATGCGGAGGACATCGAGCCGCGCGCCCCCGTCGTCACGATCATGGGGCACGTTGACCACGGCAAGACCCACCTGCTCGACTCGATTCGGGAAACCAACGTCATCGCCCGTGAAGCGGGCGGGATCACTCAGCACATCGGTGCCTCCGAGGTCGAGTGGCGTGGCAACCGCATCGTGTTCATCGATACGCCTGGTCACCAGGCCTTCACGCGGATGCGCGCACGTGGCGCGCAGGTTACCGACATTGTCGTGCTTGTCGTAGCCGCCGATGATGGCGTGATGCCGCAGACGGTCGAGGCGATCGACCATGCCCGCGCTGCCGGCGTCCCGATCATCGTGGCGATCAACAAGATCGACCGACCGGAGGCGAACATCGAGCGGGTCATGCAGCAGCTCACCGAGCGCGGCCTGCAGCCAGAGGAATGGGGCGGCGAGACGGTCTGTGTGCCGGTGTCTGCAAAGATGAAGTCGAACCTCGACGGACTCCTGGAGTACATCGTGTTGACCTCGGAGCTGCTCGAGCTCAAGGCCAACCCGAAGGTCCCGGCTCGGGGCATCGTTCTCGAGGCCCAACTCGATCGGCAACGCGGACCCCTTGCAACGCTTCTCGTGCAAGAGGGAACGCTGCAGATCGGTACGAACTTGATCGCTGGTGCCGAGAGCTGCCGGGTGCGGGCCATCACCACGGCAATGGGCAGCCCCGTCAAGACGGCCCCTCCGGCGACGGCGGTGGAGGTGCTGGGTTTTTCCGGCGTCCCCAAGGCTGGTGACTCCTTCCAGGTGGTCGAAGAGGCGAGCCTCGCCCGTCGCGTCGCCGATATCCGCCGGGGCAAGTTGCGCCGCGATGCGCGCAGTGGCGGCACGCGACTCACGCTCGAGGATCTGCACATGAGGCTCAGCGAGGGCCAGCCCGTCACCCTTCCGGTCATCCTCAAGGCCGACGCCCAAGGTTCCGTGGAAGTCTTGCGCGACGCCCTCACCAAGGTCTCGACCGCCGCGGTGAAGGTCGAGATCTTGCACGCTTCGGTGGGCGGAGTCAGCGAGACCGATGTGCTGCTGGCAACGGCTTCCGACGCCATTATCGTCGGATTCAACGTCCGCCCGGAGCGCGGCGTGGCCGATATCGCCAGCGGTGAGAAGGTCGACCTGCGGCTGTACACGATCATCTACCAACTCATCGATGAGGTGAAGTTGGCGATGGTCGGCAAGCTCGAGCCGACCTACGAAGAGAGCTCTCTGGGCTCGGCCGAGGTGCGTGACACCTTTCGCGTACCGCGTTCCGGAAGCATTGCCGGCTGCTACATCACCGAGGGCAAGATCACCCGTGATGCCAAGGCGCGTCTGCTGCGCGACTCGCGAATCATCTACGAGGGTAGGGTGGGTTCCCTGCGGCGCTTCAAGGACGACGTCGCCGAGGTTCAGCAGGGCTATGAGTGCGGCATCGGGCTCGCCAACTTCAACGACGTCAAGATCGGCGACGTGATCGAGGCGTTCTCGGTGAAAGAGATCGCCCCGACGCTGTAGGTCGTCCTGCCCCTCCGTGCTCTGTGCGGTGGCGCTTGACTCTGCGGTGCGGGTGCCGCCAGCCGCCCGGCACGCTCGCCCCAACGACGTACCGACATGACGATCGGCCTCTGTACACTCGAGCTGCACCTCCCCGGTTGCCGTAGCCTCAAAGAGAAGCGCATGTTGCTCAATCGACTTCGGGATCGCCTGAGGAAGTTGAACGTCGGGGTTGCGGAGGTGGAGTATCACGATCTCTGGCAGCGTTCCGTGTTCGCCGTAGTTTCAGTGTCGGGCAGCGCCGCCCAGCTCGACCGTCAGCTGCAAGGTGTGTTGCAGGTTGCGGAAAGGGAATGGGGTGGTGTGCTGGTACGCGCTGAGACCGAGCATCTCTGATGTACCGCAGCGAACGTGTTGGCGACCAGTTGCGAAGCGAGATCGCCGAGCTCTTGATGCACGAGATCAAAGAACCGAGCATCGGGTTCGTGACCGTGACCGAGGTCCAGATGAGCCGCGATCTGCGAGTCGCAAAGGTGTACGTGAGCGTTATGGGCGACGCCGAGAGCCGCGCGGCAACGATGGCAGGCCTGGAGCGTGCCAGCGGCTATCTGCGGCGCCAAGTAGGCCGCCGCATGCGGCTGCGCCTCGTTCCGGAGCTGCGATTTTTGGTCGATGACACACTCGACCGTACGGAGCGTCTCGATGAGCTCCTACGTCTTGATCCGCCGGCGGCACTCGAGGTTGATCCCGAAAACGAGGAAACAACGATGGCAGACGGACTTCACGGCGGCGTCGAGGCGGTGGCCGACTGGCTTCGCGACCACGATGACTTCGCGATTGCATCGCACATCGACCCCGACGGCGACTCGCTCGGCTCATCGCTCGGGCTGGCCCTCGGGCTGCGGCAGCTTGGCAAGTCGGCCCGCGTCGTGATCTCACAGCCTCTGCCGCCAACTTACCAGTGGCTGCCATGTGTCGACCAGGTGGAGTCGGCGGAAGAAGTGCCCGGTGAGTCCAAGGCGGCCATCTTGATCGAGTGCAGCGACTTTGCGCGTAGCGGCCTCGGAGGCTACGAGGGGTTGCCGACGTTGAACGTCGACCACCACGCGAAGAACGCGGTGTATGCCGATCTCAACTGGATCGACGCTAGCCTCGCGGCAAACGGAATCATGATCGGTCGCTTGCTGCGCGAGCTGGGGTGCGAGGTGACGCCCGACATCGCGCAGCTGCTGTTCATCGCGGTCTTCACCGACACGGGCTCTTTCCGCCATGCCAACTCCGACGCCACGGCTTTGCGTTTCGGCGCCGACATGGTCGAGGCGGGTGCCAACTCCGAGACCGTTGTGGCCGAGCTCTACGGGCGCACACAACGCGAGAAGGTGGCATTGCTCGCCGACGCTCTCGCCAGTCTCGAGTTCAGCGACGACGGTCGCGTAGCCTGGATGTCGATCGGCCGGGCGACGTTCGCCAAGCACGGTGACACAGCGGACACGGAGGGGTTCATCAATCACGCTCAGACTGTCGAGGGTGTCGTGGTGTCATTTCTCTTCAAGGAAGTGGAGGAAGGGGAGCATCGCGTCAGCATGCGCTCCGACGGCCAGGTTGACGTCGCTGACCTGGCGGCCGAATTTGGCGGGGGCGGACATCGGCGCGCTGCCGGTTGTTCGATGCAGGGAGCGTTTGCCGACGTTCACGCAGCAGTGGTGAACGCGGTCCTGTTGCGCCTCGGCGCCATCGGACCAACCGAATGAGCTCCCGCGACATGTCCACGGCAGTTTCCGAGGCGGCCGCTTCCGGCGCCTCCGCGGCCCTTCCGCCGGCCGCGGTGGTGTTGCCACCGGGGCTCGCATGGAGCGGAATGCTCGTCGTTGACAAGCCCGCTGGGTGTACCTCCCACGACGTCGTGGTTGCCGTGCGCCGGCGCTTGAAGGTGCGGACCGGACACACCGGGACGCTCGACCCACAGGCGACGGGCGTGTTGCTGATTTGCTTGGGGAGGTCAACGCGTCTGGCGCGATTTCTCCAAGAGGAAGACAAGCAGTACCTCTGCAGCGTGCGCTTCGGATGGGCCACCGATACCTACGATGGAGATGGAGAGCCCGTAGGCGATCGCGTGCCTGTGCCGCCCTTCGATCGTGGCGAGGTTGCACGCGTACTGTCCCAGTTCGTTGGCGAGCTTGACCAGGTGCCGCCGGTGTACTCGGCCAAGAAGATCCGCGGCCAACCGGCCTACCGGCGCGCGCGCCGCGGCGAGACCGTGGTTCACGACCCTGTGAGGGTTGTCGTCCATGCAATCGATCTGCTGAATCTGGACTCCGAACGGCTGCAGTTGCGAGTGCGCTGCGGGGCAGGAACCTACGTGCGCACTCTGGCGCACGAGATCGGGTTGGCGCTCGGCTGTCCGTCGCACCTGGAGTCGTTGAGGCGCGAGCGTGCCGGGGGTTTCGGGCTCGATCACGCGATTGCGTGGAAAGACTTGCTGGAAACCGAGCCTGAGCTTCTGCGCGAGCGGCTCGTCCGGCCGGCGGAGATGCTGCCGGCGTGGCCACGGGCCGTGGTCCGTCCGGAGGGGCTCAAGCTGTTGCGCAACGGTGGCGTGCTCGAGCCGCGACATCTCGTGCAGCGCGCCCAGATGAGGAAGGGTGCCGGTGGAACCGCCGCGGATGGCAACTGGTTCGCGGTGGTCAACCCGAGCGGCGAGATGGTTGCCACGGCCCAGTTCCTCCCGGGTGGTCTCCTGCAGCCGAGGGTGGTCCTGATTTGAGCGTTTCTCAGGGCGAAATCTGGCACTGAGGTCGATTTTACAGCATTCAGTGCCTGTGCTACCTTTCCCGCTCACTCCCTGGGCAAAGTGTGCCCGGCGGTACGTTTCAAAGCAGAGCGATCGCGGTCGAGTTTCGTCGACTCCTAATAGTTCTCGCGGAAAGTAGAAGCAACGCACGTGGAAGCGACGCAGGCACAGGACGCGCTCGTTGATTACCGGCGACACGAGACCGATACCGGGTCGCCCGAGGTGCAGATCGCGCGCCTTACAGCTCGCATCAAGCACCTCACCACCCATATGCAAGCCAACAAGAAGGACCACGCCACGGAGCGTGGTCTGCTGATGCTCGTTGGCAGGCGTCGCCGGCTCTTGGATTACATCCGGCGCCAAGATGTTCAACGTTACCAGGGCTTGCTTCAGCAGCTCGGGCTACGGAGATAAGCGGAAGCGGCGAAGGGGATCTCTCAGCGGTTTAGCTTGACGCGGCTCGCAGCGAACGCATTCATCGTTCCCTTCTGAAACGCGCCGGCCCAGCCCAGAGCCTGGTACTCGAAGTGCGAGATCCGCGGATCCCCCTGCGGTTCTAGCAGGAGAAACCTACAGAATGATCACGCGGGAACAGATTGAGCTCGACGGTCAAACGATCGAATTCGAGATTGGCAAGATCGCGCGCCAGGCCGATGGCGCTGTCGTCGTTTCGAGCGGCGACACGAAGGTTCTGGTAACGGCAGTCATGGATCGCAAACCGAAGGCTGCCTCCTTCTTGCCGTTGACCGTCGACTACCGAGAGAACGCCTATGCGGGCGGCAAGATTCCCGGCGGCTTCTTCAAGCGCGAGGGGCGTCCTACCGAGAAGGAGATCCTCACCTCTCGGATGATCGATCGCACCATCCGACCGCTGTTCCCCAAGGGGTACCGCTACGAGACGCAGGTCATCGCGATGGTGCTGTCGGCCGACGGCGAGAACGACCCTGCGATCCTTGCCAAGATGGGTGCCTCGATGGCGCTGTTCTGTTCGAGGATCCCGTTCACGACGCCCTTTGGCGCAGCTCGGGTCGGGATCGTCGACGGCGAGATGGTTCTCAACCCGACCACCGAACAGATGGAGAGCAGCATTCTCGACCTGATCGTTGCTGCTCGACGCGATGCCGTGATGATGATCGAGGCGGGAGCGCGCGAGGTTAGCGAGGAGCAGATCGTCGACGCCCTCGAGTTCGCACAGTCCCGCATCAACAGCTACATCGATCTGCAAGACAGGGTGCAAGGGCAGCTCGGCATCGAGAAGGCCACGTTCGAGGTCGACGAGCTCGACAGCGGACTGGTCGAGAGGGTCGATGCGGAAGCCGGCCCGGCAATCCTCGAGGCTCTGGGAATCAGCGACAAGATCGAACGTCGCGATCGTATGTCGGCCCTCAAGCAAGAAATCCGCGACCAGTTCGCTGCGGAGGACGAGGTGATTGCCGACGACGCCAAGGCGGCGGTAGGCGAGCTGATCAAGCGCCACACGCGAACCTCGGCGCTCGAGAAGGGCGTTCGCGCCGATGGCCGAGCGTTCGACGAGGTGCGCAATATCGATTGCGAGGTCGGCTACGCCGCCCGCACCCATGGTTCGGCGCTGTTCACCCGCGGCGAAACGCAGGCTTTCGTGACCTGCACGCTTGGCACCAGTGACGACGCCAGAAAGATCGAGCAGTACGAGGGCGAGTACTGGAAGAAGTTCATGCTGCATTACAACTTCCCGCCCTTCTCTGTGGGCGAGGCGCGCTTTCTGCGTGGCCCCGGCCGTCGCGAGATTGGCCACGGGAACCTGGCCGAACGCGCCGTGGAACCGGTTCTGCCGGACGAGGATGATTGGCCCTACGTGATCCGGGTCGTTTCCGATATCTTCGAGTCGAACGGCTCCTCATCGATGGCGTCGATCTGTGGCGCCACTCTTTCGATGATGGACGCCGGAGTGCCGATTCGAGCCCCCGTGGCGGGAATCGCGATGGGCCTGATGAAAGAGGGCGACTCGGTGGCGATCCTCTCGGACATCGCCGGCGAGGAAGACCATTACGGTGACATGGATTTCAAGGTTGCCGGCACGCCGAAGGGCATCACGGCGCTGCAGATGGACATCAAGGTCACGGGGTTATCTCGCGAGATCTTCACGGCAGCCCTCGAGCAGGCGCGTGCGAATCGCATGCACATTCTCGGCAAGATGCGTGACGCGCTGCCCGCGCCGCGCTCCGAAACCAGCCGCTGGGCGCCGCGCATTATCTCGGTCAAGATTCCGGTGGATCGCATCCGCGACATCATCGGGCCTGGCGGACGGATCATTCGGCAGATGCAGGAAGACACGGGCTGCCGCATCAATGTCGAGGATGACGGCACCGTGATGATCGCATCGCCTGACGTTGAAGCGTGCGACGCGGCCAGGAAGATGATCAACGACCTCACGCAGGAAGCCGAGGTCGGCAAGATCTACAAGGGCAAGGTGCGCTCGATCAAGGACTTCGGCGCGTTCGTCGAGATCCTTCCGGGTACTGACGGCCTCCTGCATATCTCGGAGGTCGCCAATCATCGCGTGGAGGACATGCGGGAATATGTCACCGAGGGCCAGGCACTGGTCGTCAAGGTGGTCAAGATCGAGGCGCCGAACCGCATCCGGCTGTCGCTGAAGGCGATCACCGACGAGGAGCGCGCCGAACATGGTGGGTAAGAGGTCGTTGACAGACGAACGAATGGCTGCGTACGTTGGGCGATTCGCCGTTCGCCGTCCGGGCCTGTCGAAAAGGAACTAGTTGACGATGAGTACGCCATTTCCTTCGGCCTCGAAGATTGAGCATCACTGGTACGTGATCGACGCGGAAGGCCAGGTTCTCGGCCGCCTCGCGACCAGGATCGCGACGCTGCTGATGGGCAAGCACAAGCCGATCTTCACGCCGTTTCTCGACTGTGGTGATCACGTCGTGGTGATCAACGCCGAGAAGATCGTGCTCACCGGCAACAAGCTCGCCGACAAGAAGTACTACCGTCACACCGGCTACCCCGGCGGCATTCGCGAGACGAGCGCCGAGGAGCTTCTTGCCAAGTATCCCAAGCGGCTGGTTGAGTTCGCGGTACGAGGGATGCTTCCCCACACACGTCTCGGGCGGCAGATGCGCAACAAGCTGCGCGTGTACGCCGGTGGCGAGCATCCCCACGCCGCTCAGCAACCCGAACTGTTCGCACTGTAGGATCTCGAGAGAGAAGAGCGTCAATGGCAGACTCGCATTTCTACGGCACGGGTAAGCGCAAGACCGCGATTGCTCGCGTGTTCTTGAAGCCCGGAAGCGGCAAGGTGACGATCAATCGCCGCAGCCCCGAGGAGTATTTTCCGACTCCAGCGCGCCAGGCGCTCGTGCGCGAGCCTTTGGAGACGGTTGACGGCGTCGACAAGTACGATCTGATGATTACCGTCAAGGGTGGCGGACTCACCGGGCAGGCAGCCGCGGTGCGTCACGGCATTGCGCGTGCGTTGGAAAACTCCGACGGCGAGCTGCGGGCCGCGCTCAAGGAGCGTGGTCTGTTGCGTCGCGACGCGCGTAAGAAAGAACGTAAGAAGTACGGTCAGCGTGGCGCCCGCGCCCGCTTCCAGTTCAGCAAGCGGTAGGAGTCGACTGGGTGGTCAGCGTTAGCCTCAGGGAGCTGCTCGAAGCAGGGGTCCATTTCGGCCATCAGACGGGCCGTTGGAACCCGAAGATGAAGCCGTACATCGTTGCCAAGAAGAACGGCATCTACATCATCGACCTGCAGAAAACTCGGCACGCTTGGTCCGAGGCTCTGCAGTATGTCGAGGAGCAAGCGGCGCAGGGCGGCAAGATTCTGTTTGTCGGTACCAAACGCCAGGCGCGCGACATCGTTGCCGAGGAGGCTCAGCGCGCCGGTCAGTACTACGTCAACCATCGATGGCTCGGTGGATTGTTGACGAACTACGCCACGATCAGTCGTAGCATCCAGCGCTATCGCGACCTGGAGGCGATGGCCGAAGACGGCCGCTTCGAGCTGCTGCCGAAGAAGGAAGTGCTGAAGCTCAACCGCGAGCTCTTCAAGCTCAAGCGCAACCTGATCGGCATTGTAGATATGAACGGCCTGCCCGACGTCGTCTTCGTGATCGACATCCGGCGCGAGCGCATCGCAGTCGACGAGGCTCTGCGCCTTCGCATTCCGGTAGTCGCAGTGGTCGACACGAACTGCGATCCGGACCGCATCGACTACGTCGTTCCCGGAAACGACGACGCGATCCGCTCGATTCGGCTGTTTTGCAGCCTGGCAGCCGACGCGGCGTTGTCTGGCGGAGCCACCTACCAAGAGAACGTTGACGCGGCGGAGGCAGCCAAGCTTCTCGAGCGAGAGGCTCGACGGGCCGAGGAAGAAGCGGTGCGCGCGGCAGCGGCGAAGAAGGATGCAATCGCCGCTCAGGCCGCGGCGGCCGCCAAAGCCAAGGCCGAGGAGAAGGCAAAGCCTCTCGAAAAACCCAACGTCAAAGCTGCGCAGAAGCCGGCGGCCAAGGCTGCGAAGAAGAAGCCCGCGGCCAAGTCGGCCAAGTCGGCCAAGAAGCCGGCGGCCAAGGCCGACGCGACCACGAGTTCGAAGGACGAATCGGCCGCTGACTAAGGTCTAGAGCCGACGCCGACAGCGTCCAACGCCTCGCCCGCAGCACGCAGGTAAGGCGGCGGCCGGTGACGACTGTGCATCTGGGCGAGCGATCGTGAGCCGTTCCGCTGATCGATCGTTTTGGTGTTACCCAGTCCGGAAAACCTCGGAGCTGGCCGGGTGCAAAGCCGAGCCCGTTGAAGGGTGTGGTCAGTTCCCTCACTTGAAATCATTCCAACCGAACGAGTGAAACCGATGGAAATCAGTGCGAGCGCGGTGAAAGAGCTTCGCGAGCGGACCGGTGTCGGCATCATGGACTGCAAGTCAGCCCTTCGCGAAGCCGATGGCGACATGGATGAGGCGATCAAGATTCTGCGCACGGTCGGCAAGGCGAAAGCTGCGGCGCGCGCCGGGCGCGAGGCCAGCGAGGGCCGCATCGAGTCGTACGTTCACATGGGGGGCAGAATCGCGGTATTGCTGCAGCTCAACTGCGAGACCGACTTCGTGGCCCGCTCCGATGAGTTCGTGGCGCTAGCGCGAGATCTCGCCATGCACGTGGCCGCTGCGAACCCGCGCTACGTTCGCCGTGAGGATGTCGACGCGTCGGTAGCGGAGGCGGAAGCCGACTTATTCCGCCAGCAGGCGGTCACCGAGGGCAAGCCGGAGAAGATTCTCGACAAGATCGTCGAGGGCAAGCTCAAGCGTTTCTACTCCGAGACCTGTCTCTACGAGCAGGCGTTCGTGAAGGATACCGACCGGAATATCTCCGATCTGATTTCCGATGCAGTGGCCAAGATTGGCGAGAACATCATGGTCGGACGCTTCGCGCGCTTCGCGTTGGGTGACCCCGATACGACTCTGGCGCAGACGAGCCCAGGCGTCAGCAAAGAGCCGGATAGCGACAAGCCGGACGCAGCCGAATAGCTAGCCGCCAGCTCGCGATGCGGCGCCACAAATTGCACAAGGCAGCGAACGCCACCAGATGATCGACCCCAAGAGCGAGGCAGCGACGACGGGCCCAGCCGATCCTCGCGACAGTGCCGAAAACGGGTATCGTCGGGTCCTGTTGAAGCTCTCGGGTGAGGCATTGATGGGTGCCCAGGGCTATGGCATCGACCATATCGTGGCTCGCTCAGTGGCCGACGAGATCACCGAGGCGCAGGGTCTCGGCACCCAAATTGGTGTGGTGATTGGCGGCGGCAACATCTTTCGCGGTATCCGCGCCGACGACTTGGGCATCGATCGCGTTAGCGCCGACCACATCGGCATGCTGGCCACGGTGATGAACAGCCTGGCGCTGCAGGACGCTCTGGAGAAGCGTGGCTTGGAGACGCGGGTGATGTCGGCGATTGAAATGAAGGCAATCGCTGAGCCGTTCATCCGGCGGCGCGCGCTGCGGCATCTGGAGAAGGGGAGAGTGGTGATCTTTGCCGCCGGCACCGGCAGTCCCTACTTTTCCACCGACACTGCGGCGGCCCTGCGCGCAGTGGAGATGCGGGCCGATATCTTGATGAAGGGTACGAAGGTGGGTGGCCTCTACACCGCCGATCCTGAGAACGACCCGAGCGCCGAGCTCATCGCGCAGACGACCTATCGCGACGTTTTGCGCCGGGAGCTGAAGGTCATGGACACTTCTGCGGTAGCGCAGTGCCGCGAGAACGGGATGCCGATTCTTATCTTCAACATGCGCGAATCGGGTAATATCGTGCGCGCCGTCCGCGGGGAACACCTGGGGTCGTTGATAACGGAATAGGCGCAGACGAGGAGGACGCCGGTGATGGACGAGGTGATTCGCGACGCCAACGCGCGGATGCAGGCGAGTCTGGAGGCCTTGGGTCGTGAGCTCCGTAGCGTGCGAACCGGGCGTGCCAACATCTCGATTCTCGACGACCTGCTGGTTGAGTACTACGGAACGTCGACTCCTATCAATCAGCTGGCCAGCCTGTCGGTTCCCGATCCACAACTGATCGTTGTGCAGCCGTACGACAAGACGGCCATCGGGGACATCGAGCGCGCGATCCTGCAGGCCGATCTGGGGCTCAATCCGAGCAACGACGGCGCTGTGGTACGCGTCCCGATTCCCGAGCTCACGGAGGAGCGTCGCAAGGAGATGGCCAAGCATGCCGGCGCCTTGGCCGAGGAAGGCAAGACGGAAGTGAGACAAGCGCGCCGGGATGCCAACGAGAGCATCAAGAAGCTCGAGCACGACAAGGCGATCTCGCAAGACGACGAGCACCGCGGCTACGACAAGGTGCAGGACCTCACCAAGGTCTACTGTGAGCGCATCGACCAGGCCGCGGCGGCTAAACAGAGCGAGCTCCTGGAGATCTGAGCCTCGTCGCCCGCGTCCCCCTGAACAACATGCGACTGCGCGTACCGCTACCGCTTGTCGCCGGCATGCTCGGCGCGGCCTCCCTCGCCGCTCACCTGCGCGCGCCAATCGGATCGTCGACGTGGCAGTTGGCGACTTCGACGCTCGTCGACCCGGGAGCGCAGGCGGCGGCTCTCTCGATTCTCGCGGTAACACTGCTCGCCCACTTCATGGGCCTGGGCCGCCGCGTACAGTGGCTTGGGTGGGTGGTGGCTCCGGCTGTGCTGGCTACGCCGCTCGAAGATTTCTTCTTCCGGTGCCCGGTCGTTCTCCTGTCGATCGGAGGTGGCGTGATCATCGCAGGGCATCTCGTGGCCCGAACGGAACTCGTCGGGTTCATGGATCGCCGTCGGGATGGGGCTGCCGACTCCTCGAGCGATCCGGAAGCCGGCAACGATCGAGGCACCCCAGATCGGAGGAGCTCGGGCACTGCCAGGGAAGCGCGCGCTCGGCGACGGGAGGGACTGGCGATCGCGGTGCTGGCCGTGCTCGTGCCCACCTGCTTGCTGGCCATCGGGTGGCCGCCGCCCAGCGGCGACGAGCCTCACTACCTGCTGGTCGCACACTCACTCGTCGAGGACCAAGACCTCGATCTCGGTGACGACTATCTCGAGCGTGCCTATGCCGGCTTCCATCCGGGCCACCTATCACCTCACTACAAGCTCGGCACGCCGCCGGGTTCGCGCTATTCGATGCACGGCGTGGGTTTCCCGTTGTTTCTGTTGCCGGGCTACGCTGCCGGCTTGCTGATCGCGCCGCAATCGCCCCTGCTGACAGTAGCGCTCCTTCGGCTCCTGCAGATCGCTCTGTTCGGCCTGTTCGGCTTTCTGCTGTACGGCCTCATTCAGGACGTCGCGGGGAAGCAGACGCCCCGGGCAGCGCTTGTCGGCAGCGCCGCGATGGTCGCCTCGGCGCCGCTGATATTCGCGCCACTGTCGCTGTTCCCCGAGGCCACGGCGATGACGGTTTCACTCGCCGCCTACATGCTGGCTCGATCTCCACGCCCGCAGCGACTGTGGTTGGCGGGTGTGTTGCTAGCAATCCTGCCGTGGTTGGGGGTGAAATTGATTCCCGTGGCCGGGTGCATTGCGCTCGTCGGGTTGTTCGGTGTGGGTCGGCGCTGGCGCTCCGGCGGCGCGCTGTCGCCGCTGGCAGCAGCCGGCCTGACCGTCCCCTTGCTGTTGAGCGGACTCCTGCACGTCTGGTTCACCCTGACGCTCTACGGCTCGCCTTGGCCGGCCGCCATCTACCTGGGCAGCGATCCGAGTTTCGGGCGACCGGCTGCCTTCGGGGGAGATTGGAGTGCGTACTTCGCGGATTGGCGCGGCGCGCTACGCACTTTCGTGGGCTACTTCATCGACCAAAAGGAAGGGCTGCTGGGCGTAGCGCCGCACTTCTTGCTGGCAGCGATCGGCCTGCCGTGGCTCTGGTGGCATCGGCGTCGCGAGCTTGCCGAGCTCGCCTTGATCTTCGCGGCCTATGTGGGTCCCTACGCACTCTCGCAACAGCTCGGAGGGCAGAGTCCACCCGTGCGACCGCTGCTCGCCGTGCTCTGGGTGCTGGCGCCGGCCCTGGCGGTGGGGCTGTGTTCGTCGTTGCGACCATGGGCTCGCGCCACACGGGGCGGTCTGCTCGCACTGGGCCTGGCAACGACGTTCTTCCTTGCGCTCGATCCCACCCGATTGCCGCACGACTACGCCGTGCAGGCATCTTGGAGCCTGCGCGAGCTCTCACCACTCGGCTCCGAGCTCTGGCGATTGTTCCCGCTTTGGCTCGCGGTCAAGGAGCCTCACTGGTGGGTTGCGGGCCTCTGGCTGGTCGGCGTCATGGGTCTTGTCGCCGCGCTGCGCTTCGCCGGCGAGCCTGCCGAAGTACCGCGCATCGGCGCCCGCGCGGCGCTGGTGACATGGCTGCTGCTCGTCGCGCTCGGCCTGACGCTGCGCGCAACCGTTGTTGTCAGCGACCGCCACGTCGGCGCCGCGATCATCGAGGACGCACCTCGGACCACCGCCTGGGTGCTCGGCGCGATCCCCGAGCTCGCGTGGGCGGAACCCGGCGGAGTTTGGGTCAGTCCGGGGGATTCGCGGGAGATTGTGCTGACTTCCGACGCCAGCCTCGACGACGTGACGGCGGTCGTACGTACTCTCGTGCCTTCTCGAGTGCGGCTCGAGGCCGAAGGGCAGGTGTTTGTCCAGCAGCTGCTACCCGAGTCTCCGGCAAGGTTCTCGCTAGCACTCGGAGAGGGGCGCGAATGGCGCGGCCAGCGGGTCTACCGGCTGCGGCTTACCGCCTCCGCCGGCGCCGCGCCGGCGTTGCAGGGCGGCGCTGATTGGCGCCAGCTGGGGGCGTTCGTGCGCTTCGTGCCGACCGAACGGCGCTCGAACGGCGCCACCTCCGCGGTTGTAAGGTAGGCGGATGCCGCTCGAGACCGAGGTCAAGGTCGCGGGGCAGCCCGACGAGCTGCGTCGGAGGTTGCGCGACGCACAGGCACGACATGTGGCGCCGCGCGTTCTGCAGGACGATGCCATCTACGATACGCCCGAGGGCCGACTCCACAGCGCCGGCTGCATGCTGCGACTACGACGTGCCGGCCCGAGGTCGAAGCTGACGTTCAAGGGGCCCATCGAGCCGGACGAGCGGTTCAAGTCGCGCCAAGAACACGAAACCGAGCTCGACGACGCCGACGCGATGGCGTCGATTCTCGCCGCGCTCGGCTACGGCATCGCGATGCGTTATCAGAAGGTGCGTGAGCGCTTTGAGATCGCCGGAGCGACGGTGGTTCTCGATGAGACGCCGATCGGTTGGTTTCTCGAGCTCGAGGGCCTCCCGGAGCAAATCCTGGTCGCCGCGGAGCACCTCAGGGTAGCAGATGCTGCCTTCGAGAGTCGCAGCTACCGGACGCTGTTCATCGACGGCGGAGGCAGCGGCGACATGCTGTTCGACCAGGTTCCGGATTGCGGCGGAGACGCTCCATGACCGTCGCCCGCGTGCACGCAGGGGCCTCCGCGGACGTGTCTGCACTCGGCAATCGGCAGCGTACGGAGCCAGCTGCCGACCTTCCCGGAGCGCCGCGCGCCATGATTCTCGCGGCCGGTCAAGCCACCCGCCTGCGTCCGTTGACCGACGATCGTGCCAAGGCCGTGTTGCCCTTTCTGAATCGGCCGCTGCTCGACTTCACACTCGACTGGTTGAGTCGCGCGGGTTTTCGCGATGTGGTGATCAACCTGCATCACGCCGGCGCCTCTGTTTTTCGCGAGTATCGATTCCGCGCCTTCAACATGCGAGTTCTGTACAGCTGCGAGACGCGGCTTCTGGGCACAGGTGGAGGGCCGAGGCGCGCCCTCGAGCTTCTCGGCGAGCGGACGCTGCTGATCAATGGCGACGTGGCGGCACGGCTGAATCTGGGCCAGATTCTGTCGACTCACCGCGACTCGGGGGCGCTGGCCACGCTCGCGTTGCACCGTGGCGAAGCCAGCCGCGGCTACCCGCACGTACCCACGGGTGAGAACGGCGCCGTGCTCGGATTTCCCGGTGGAGAGTCGCAAGGCGCACTGCCGCAGGGCTCCTCGGCGGGCGTGTTCACCGGTGTGCACGTTCTGGAGAACGAAGCGCTTGCGGCTCTGCCCGACAACGTTCCGTGTGGGATCGTGGATCCGCTGTATCGCGACATACTCGCCGACGGGCTGCCTATTCAGGGCGTCTATCCCAGCGGTCACTGGTATGAGATTGGTGAGCCCTCCCGCTATCTCGACGCCCAGCTGACGAGCCTGCGGCGCGAGGACTTGCCGTTGGCGTTCGTTGGCTACCACCGCCGATTCGAGGGCGGTTACGCCACCGGCCATACCCATATCGAGAACTCTCGCGTGGTACCGCCTTTCCTCCTCGGGCCGGGCGTCCGCGTCAAGCACGGCGCTCAGCTGTCGGGTGTGGTTGCGGGGACTCAGGTCCGCTTCGAGAACGGTTGCCACGTCGAGCAATCGATTATTTGGAACCACGGCTGGGTGGGTGCCGGGAGCCGCCTCGAGCGTTGCATCGTCATGGAGAGGGTGGAGGTGCCGCCCGAAACCGAGGCCGTGGAGACGATCTTCGCGCCGGACGGACGGCGGCTGAGCTTCGCGGCCCCTAGCGTGGGCTAGGGAGGCCGGCGCGGTGCTGGAGGAGCTCACGCGCGGCAACGAAGAGGTCGACTCGCCGGTGGCCCATGAGGCGAGTCTCGACGAGCTGCCGGCAGAAGAGGGAGCGATTCTCGATCAGCTTGCGCAGGAAGGCGCGCTCGACGGTTTCGATTGCCGCTGGCGCGCCGCTTTTTCTGGCTGCTCCCGCATCGGCATGCACGCATCTCGGCGGCGTTTCTATCGCGTTGGAGTCGCGGCTTCGCAGGCCCACCTACCGCAGGCCCATCCGCCGCAGGCCCACCTGCCGCAGGCCCACCTGCCGCAGGCCTGCGGCAGGCGGCCGGCGGCGCCGGAAGTGCCGTTTTGGTCGTGTATCCCGACGACGCCTCCCGGGTACCTGGAGCCAGAGCCGCGGCGTCCCGCGCCCATCAGGAGGTCGACGTCGAGGTCGCGCGCTACGCCCGCACACGTTCTTGGTTCGCCAGCGCCGGCGTGTCGGTGCCGAAGCTCCTGGCGAACGGCCGGCGTGCGCTACTGGTGGAAGACTGCGGCGACGTGCTGCTCGATTCGGTTGCGTCCGCCGCAGGCAGCGACCCCACTGCAACCGAGCTCGGACGCCTCTATCGCCAAGCGGTCGACGCCATCGTGCGCCTGCAGCATGGAGAAACCCGGACGCTACCCAACCCCGAATGGGCGCTCGATGCGGCGCGGCTTCGCGCCGAGCTGGAGCTCACCGAAACGCATGCGTTCGCCAACTGGCTGGGTGTCGCCGACGGGGCGGCGCGGCGCCGCGAACATTTCGATGTTCTCGCCGCGATGGTTGGCAGGATGAGCATGGTGCCGTGCCACCGTGACTATCACGCGCGCAATCTGTTAATTCGCCGGGACCGCGTGATCGTCATCGATTTTCAGGACGTGATGGCCGGGCCGCTCTTCTACGACCTGGCTTCGCTGCTGCGGGACAATTATTGCGACGTGTCGTCGAGCCTCGAAGCGGAGCTGGCGGCGCGCTTCTGGGCGGCCGCGCGCGGAGGCCGATCGGCGGCCGCGATCACCCACACGGACGATTTCTCGATCCCGGACCGGCCGCGTGGCATGCCTGCCGCAGCCCGACAGGCGTTCGCCCTGGTCGAGCTGCAGCGCGGCCTCAAGGCTCTGGGGACTTTCGGCAATCAGATTGCCGAGGCCGGTAATCCTGCCTACGAACTGTACGTGCCGCGAACGTGGTCGCACGTGGTGGCCGCTGCCCGTGGCTTGCAATGGGAGTCGCTGTTGAGCGCGCTGGAGCCCGTCGGGGCGGCGTTGGAAGCGCGGCTGAGGTCTTCCTGGGCTCCTGGGTGAGAGACGTGCCCTAGCCGGCGCCAAGAGCCTGGTGCGAACCTCAGGAGGGTTCTTCCGAGTCGCCGAGGAGGTTCTGTCGCCTGCGCCCAGAGGCACTGTCTGTCGAAAGTGACTTGTCGGCACGGCGGCGCCGCGCGTACGATCCCCCGACTCGAACGGAGGGGAACGTGCCCGAGACTGTCTACATCGAGAACCTCAACGACCACGTCGGCAGCGAGGTGATGCTTCGCGGCTGGCTCTACAGGAAACGCTCGAGCGGCAAGATTGCGTTTCTGCAGGTGCGCGACGGAACAGGTCACGTTCAGGCGGTCGTTTCCCGCCAGGATGTCGATGACGACGCGTGGGCGGAGATCGAGTCGCTGACACAAGAGTCGTCGGTGATGGTGACCGGGACGGTGCGCGAAGACTCGCGTGCGCCGAGCGGCGTGGAGCTGTCGCTACAAGGGTTGCGAGTGGTTCAGCTCGCCGAGGCGTATCCGATCAGCCCCAAAGAGCACGGTGTCGAGTTCTTGATGGACCATCGACATCTGTGGCTGCGCTCGATGCAGCAGCACGCGATACTGCGGGTTCGCAGTCGGCTCGAGAAGATCTGCCGGGATTACTTCTACGATCGCGGCTTCACGTTGCTCGACAGCCCGGTGCTGACGCCACTGTCGGTCGAGGGCACCACGACGCTGTTCGAGACCGACTACTTCGGGCGTCCCGCGTACCTCACGCAAAGCGGCCAGCTGTACCAGGAGGCCGGCGCAATGGCCTTCGGCAAGGTGTTCTGCTTCGGGCCGACGTTCCGTGCCGAGAAGTCGAAGACGCGGCGGCACCTCACCGAGTTTTGGATGCTCGAGCCCGAGGTCGCGTACGCGACGATGGACGACATCATGGACCTCGCCGAAGATTTCGTTGTGAGCATTATCGGCTCGGTGGTGCGCGAGTGCGCGGCTGAGCTCGAGGTCCTCGAGCGCGACGTCAAGCTCCTCGAGGGGATCGTCAAGCCTTTCCCGAGAATCTCCTACGACGACGCGGTCGAGATCCTCCAGAACCGCGACGAGGAGTTCGTCTGGGGAGAGGACTTCGGTGGCGGGCACGAAACGATGATTTCCGAGCACTTCGGCAAGCCTGTTTTTGTCCATCGCTTCCCGACCTCGATCAAGTCGTTCTACATGGAGCCCGACCCAACACGCGGCGAGGTGGTGCTGGGCTGCGATCTGATCGCGCCCGAGGGTTGCGGCGAGTTGATCGGCGGCGGGCAACGAATTCACGATCCGCAGCTTCTCGATCGGCGGCTTCTCAAGCACGGCCTGCCCGAGGATCCATACGCCTGGTACACCGATTTGCGTCGCTTCGGCAGCGTGCCGCACAGCGGCTTCGGAATCGGACTCGAGCGACTCGTCGGTTGGGTTACCGGGCGGCCCCATCTGCGCGAGACGATTCCGTTTCCGCGAACCATCGGACGGTTGGAGCCCTGACGGGCCCCGATCCGGGTCGAGCGGAGGGGCGCCCCGGCGGTCGAGGTGCGCTCCCGGCGCGGCTTGTCGCTACCTGTTTCGGTCTCGGCTACGCGCCGCTTGGCCCCGGCACGGTGGGGGCGGCTGCCGGCCTGGCCGTGTTCATTGGCTTTGCGCGCGTAATGAGCGGGCTCGGGCTCGACCCGGGGATCCTGTGGGCGGCAGAGCTCGGAATTGCGGTCGCGTTGTCGCTGGTGGGAGTCTGGGCGTCGTCGGCGGCGTTGCCGCATCTTCGCTCCAAAGGTCTCCAATCCGATGACAGCGCCGGCGAAAGAAGCGGCGGTGTAGGAGGGGGGCACACCGACGATGATCCGAGCGAAGTCGTCGTAGACGAGTTCGCCGGGGTCTGGATCGCTCTGATGGGTGCGGCGACCGGAGCGGAGTGGTTCCTGGCATTCGTGCTCTTTCGTGTTTTCGACATCGCCAAGCCCTATCCCGTGAACCGGCTCGAAGGCCTGCCTGGCGGACTGGGGATCATGGCCGACGATCTCGCCGCCGGGTTGTACGCTGTGGGGGCGCGCCTTCTTCTGGTGCATCTCTGGGCGCTGCTGTGAGGTCGGAACAAGGAGCGGCCGGCCCGTGATCACGACCCAAGGCTGCGCGTCGAGCTCCGAGCGGGCGGATGGTTTGGCCGACGTTGGAGCGAGCTCGACCGACGACTTGTCACCTGAAACGCGGAGCTACGAGGCCACGCTAGCGGCGAAGTTGGTTGTGACTCTCGGCGAGCGCGGGTTGCGGGTTGCGCTAGCAGAGTCCTGCACCGGAGGCGCGGTTGCGGCGGCGATCAGTGCCGTTCCTGGCGCTTCGCTCGTGTTGTGGGGCGGGCTGGTTGTCTATAGCGATGACGCGAAGGTCGCGCTTGCCGATCTCGACAGCGGCAGCGTGGCGCGTCACGGACCTGTGTCCCGCGCCACAACGCTGGCCCTCGCCGCCTCGGTGCGCCGAAAAAGCGGTGCCGACATCGGCGCATCGGTTACCGGCTGGGCGGGACCCATCGGCGATCTGGCGCCGCGTGCTTCGGTGCCGCCGCTTGATCTCGAACCCGAGCGAGCACGGGATCCGGTCGGGACGGTGTACTTGGCCGTTGATGCCGGGAATCTTGATCGCAACAGCGAGACGATCTGCGTTCGGCGTTCTTTCGGTGGTTCACGAGAAGAGGTGCGGCGCTCGGCGGTGCTCGAGCTCATGGAGCTGATCACCGAGCAGGCGCTGCGCGGCAGCCCACAGCGGCAGGACCAGGCATGAGCCGGCACGAAGTCCGCTCCGAGCGCGGGGCGTGAGGTCGAGATGAGCTTCATCGCGGTGGTTGGGCTCGTGATCGCGGCGTTTCTTCTCGGGAGCATCCCGTTTGGATATCTGTTCGTGCGCGGCTTGCGTGGCACCGACATCCGCGACGTCGGGACCGGCAACATTGGCGCGACCAACGTTTCCAGGGAGCTCGGGCGCGTCGGGTGGTTGGCGACTCTGCTCGCCGACGCGGGCAAGGGAGCTGTGGCGGTCGCGATGGCCCAGGGTTGGGAGTCGAGCACGGCGGCGAGCCGGCTCGAGGCAACCGCCAACGCGACTGCGCTCGGTGGATTCGGATCGAGCGTGGACGCCGGTTGGCTGCCGGCCGCCGTCGCGTTCGGGGCCATCTTGGGACACTGCTACACGCCGTGGCTGGGTTGGCGAGGCGGCAAGGGCGTGGCGACGATGCTGGGTTCCTTCGCGGTGCTGGCGCCCGCCGTGGCGCTGGCTGCAGTTGTGGCGTTCATTGCCGCGGCGGGGGTCTGGCGGTTCGCGTCGGTGGGCTCGCTCGCCGCCGCCATGATGCTCGTGGTGGGCAGCTGGGCGTTGTCTCAGCCGCTTGCCACACAGTTGGCGGCGACGGCAACGCTCATACTGGTGGTCTGGCGTCATCGGACGAACATCGATCGACTTCGCGCCGGTACCGAGGGCGAGCCGGATCGCGATCGGGGTCCGCATCCGGATTCGTTGACGGGCGGAGTTGCCGAGCCTGGCGAGCCCCAGGAGACTGTGGGTCGGAGCCAAGACACGCACCTAGATGTGAGTTCTAGGTAGGTTGTTCACGAACTCACCCCTGAGAGCCGAGCGATCGGCGGTGTCATGCCGATGCCGGCGTGGGGACGGTGACGATTGTAGTGGTTGAGCCAGGGCCGTAGAGCTCGAGTACGTCGAGCTGAGGTCTGGTAGCAGGTGCCGTAGGCCCACTGCTCCTTGAGTGTGCGGATGAAGCGTTCGGCTTTGCCGTTGGTTCTGGGGGTGTAGGGCCGGGTGTAAATGTGCCGGATCTCGAGTTGATGGCATAGGCGATTGAAGCGCTTCGAGACGTAGCCAGGCCCGTTGTCTGTCATCACTCGGCGCACCGCTACTCCCATCGAAGCGAAGTGCTCGACGGCTCGCTGCAGGAACGCTGTGCAGGTGTGTTGGTCTTCGGCGGGCAGCACTTCGACGTACGCCACCCGAGAGTGATCGTCGATAGCGACGTGGGCGTTCTCCCAGCCGACGCCGTAGGCCCGCTTGGAGCGGTCGCCGTGGATGCGGTGTCCAGGTCGCCGGATACGGGCCAGTTTCTTCGTATCCAGGTGCAGTAGGTCACCGGGGTGCTCGTACTCGTAGCGAACGATCTCGGGCTTGGGCTCGAGCGCATCAAGCTTGGCGAGTCCGAGCCGCTTCAGCCACGCCGAGACGGTCGAGCGCGGCACAGCCAACCTTCGGCTGATCTGCCAGGCCGTCAGTCGCCGCCGACGTAGCTTGTCGATCTGCCTCACAACTCCAGCGCTTGTTGCGTGCGGACAGCACGTCGGCCGGCTTGATCGATCGAGCAGCCCGGCCTCACCTTCTCGCTCGTATCTATCCAGCCACTTGTAAACCGTTCGAGCCGACACGCCGAGCGCCGCCGCCGTTTCCGTCACGGGCTCCGCCCGCTCCCGGACTCGGCGGACCATCTCTCGGCGTATATACGGCGTCGTGCGGGCGTTACCATGCAGCTGCATCGGGCGCTCCTTCTGAGGTCGTGGAGTCTTTTGAACAACCCCATTGATCTCAGAAGTGAGCCCCGATGTGAACAACCTACTTAGAAAACACACCTAGAGCGAGGATCTCAGTGACCGGTTGTGACAGCCCAACCCACGAAGCCGAGCGCTCACCACGTTCGTTACGAGTCGCAGTTGTCGGCGCTGGCTCGTGGGGGACCGCGCTCGCTCACCACGCCGCGCGCAGCGGTCATACGGTGCGCCTTTGGGGGCGCCACCCAGAGCGTGTGGCCAGGATGGCGGCCGACCGGCGGAACAACCGCTACCTGCCGCAGATCAAGCTCCACGAGCTCGTCACTCCAACGTCCGATGCGGCCGTCGCGCTGCAGAGCGCCGAGCTGGTGCTCAGCGTCGTGCCCTCAAAGTTTCTTCGCGGAACCTGGCAGCAGTTGGCCCAGCTCCTGCCCGACGCGATCGACGTCGTGTCGGCGACCAAGGGAATCGAGCCCGACAGCGGACTGCGGATGACGGAGGTGCTTGCCACATGTATCGGTGACCGAGCACGACTGTCGGCTCTCTCGGGGCCGTCGTTCGCGCTAGAGCTGGCTCAGGGACAACCGACGGCCGTGACGCTAGGCTGCCTGGATGCATCGTCGGCCGAGCGTGTACAGCGGGCTCTCAGTCACGGGCCTCTGCGGGTTTATCGGAACTCCGACCTGGTGGGTGTTGAGCTCGGCGGCGCACTGAAGAACGTGATCGCGCTGGCCGCGGGTATTTCCGACGGGCTGGGTCTCGGCACGAACACCCGTGCCGGTCTCATCTGTCGCGGTCTCAAGGAGATGTCGGTGCTGGCGGCAGCACTCGGCGGGCAACCGCAAACGCTCGCCGGCCTGGCTGGGCTCGGCGACCTCGTCTTGACCTGCACCGGGCCGCTGAGCCGCAACCGTCAGGTGGGCCTGGAGGTTGGGGGAGGCAGGAGCTTGGCGGAGGTCACGGCGGGCATGAGCATGGTCGCCGAGGGCGTTGTCACGGTGACCTCAGCACGCCAGGTTGCAGATCGGCACGGCGTTGAGCTGCCGATCACCAATCAAGTTTACGATATCTTGCATGGCGGCAAAGATCCCCGAACCGCTATCGATGAGCTGCTGGCCCGCGCCCTGGTCGAAGAGTAGCCACGAGCACCGAGGGCTGGTCCGCTGCGGCGGCGAGGAAGCGCGCCGACCGGCCGATCCGCGCTGATCTGGCGCTGATCAGGCGCCGCCCGCATTCGCGTCATTCGACGCCGTGAGTGCGCGCGGGCGGCCCCTTGGGTTACCATCTGCGACGGGGGCGAGATCGGTACATCCGGATCGTCGACAGGGGTGGGTCTATGTGCACAAGCACCATCGGTCGTGCGCCGCGGTCGTCTGCGGCTTTTCTGCTGTTATCGCTCGCCGCGCTGTGGCTGGCGCTGCCCGGCCTCGCGTGGGCCCAGCGGGTTGATCCGCTGATTGCCGTCGCCGAGGATCCGCTCGAGTTGCAGCATCTGGCGATTCAGTTCATCCGGGTGAACCAGCCTCAGGATGCGCTCGCGGCGCTCAACAAAGCGCTGCAGACGGTCCCGGACAACGCCGAGACCCACATGTGGGTCGGTGTGGCGCTCACCCAGCTCAATGATCTCGACGGTGCAGAGGCCTCCTTCGGGCGCGCCCTCGCGACGAACCCGCGGCTCACCGAGGCGCACAATTGGTTCGGCGTTTACTGGGCCCGCCGCGGGGACCTCGATCGCGCGGTGGCCGAGTACATGCTCGCCCTGCGCGATCCGGCCTTTCCACCCATCTCGCGCGCACGAGTGCTCGCCAACCTCGGTGTGGTCCATATCGAGCGCGGCGATCTGGGCGCTGCGATCGCGGTGTTGAGTGAGGCCAATCAGACCGGCATGGCGACCAGCGATCCGCTGTACTCGCTGATTCGTGTGAATCTCGCCGAGTCGCTGCTCAAGAGCGGGCGAGGCGAAGAAACGCTCGCTACGTTGCGCGATCTGGTGGGCGGACAACGCAAGCACGCCGAGGCCGAGCTTCTGACCGGTCTGGCCTATCGTGATCTGGGCGAGGACAGACGGGCGCGCGAGCACCTGCAGGAGGTGTTGCGCGCCGCGCCGGGAACGGCGCATGCGCAGCGGGCCCTGGACGCTCTGGCCGCGTTGCCGAGCGTCATTGGGCAGCGATAAACAAGAGATAATCTGGCACGGCCAGGGATCGTCGGGTTCGTCGGACGCCCATACCGGCGCCTTCCACGCCTGGCGCCCGCGCGTCGTTCGGGTCAGCGCCGACGATAACTTTCCACGCGAACGAATGAGCGTGCACCTGGGGAGGCGTGCGGAGCGATGGCAGGGTTGCTGACACGCGCTCTGGCGCGCAGCCGCGAGCGCTTGTCGGGCGCCTTGGCAAGGTTGACGTCAGGGTCGGCGTTCGATGCCGCGGCGCTCGAGTCGCTCGAAGAAGCTCTGATTGCCGCCGATGTAGGCCCAACCACGGTCGCCGAGCTCATCGATCAACTGCGTAAGGAAAGCACGCTGAAGGCGAACGGCGGCGCTGCGACCGTTCTTGCCGCGGCAATGACCGAGATCCTCGATGGCGTCGAGGGTGCTGATCCGGAGGCGATGCTCGGGCAGGGCACGCGCGTTTGGCTGCTCGTCGGCGTCAACGGCACAGGAAAGACGACGACGGCCGCCAAGTTGGCCTCGCGCTTTACAGTGGCGGGCCATAGCGTCATCCTGGGCGCCGCCGACACGTTCCGGGCGGCAGCTGCGGAGCAGTTGCGAGTTTGGGGAGGGAGGCTCGAAGTTCCCGTTGTGGCGCATCGCGCTGGAGGCGATCCGGCGGCCGTGGTGTATGACACTTGCGAGGCTGCGCTGGCGCGCCAACACGACCTGGCATTGATCGATACCGCCGGACGTTTGCACACACACGACAACCTCATGGCCGAGCTCGACAAGATTCGCCGTGTGGCCGGGAAGGTGATCCAGGGGGCTCCGCACGAGGTTCTCCTCGTGCTCGACGCCACGACCGGCCAGAACGGACTCCGGCAAGCCGAGCAGTTCGTCACGCATGCCGGCGTTACAGGATTGGTGCTGGCCAAGCTCGACGGGACCGCGCGCGGTGGCGTTGCGCTGGCGATCGCCCGTTCGATGGGACTGCCCGTGCGATATGTAGGCGTTGGCGAGAGTGCCACCGATATGCAGCGCTTCGACGCCGCCGCCTATGTCGACGGCTTGCTGGGGAGCAACGGGGCGTGACCCACGAACCAGGTGGCGGCTCGCGCGACGACGAGAATCGCGCCGTCGCCGCCGATCGCGAGCACCTCGATGAGTGTTTGCGCCAGGCTGGCCTGGCGCGCGGCGGCACCAGTCCCAATCCGCTTGTTGGGGCCGTGGTGGTGGGGCGTGGCGAGGTGGTTGCGCGCGCGTATCACCGCTGTGCCGGGCAGGCGCACGCCGAGCGTCTCGCCCTTGCCGAGGCCGGCGAGCTGGCTCGTGGAGCGACGCTCTATACGAATATCGAGCCTTGCTGTCACTACGGCCGCACGCCTCCCTGCGTCGAAGCGATTGTCGAGGCCGGGATCACGCGAGTTGTGTCCTGCACGATTGATCCCGACCCGCGGGTGAACGGGCGCGGCTTCGGATTCTTGCGCGATGCCGGAATCGAGGTGAGCAGCGGGCTGCGAGCGCGCGAAGCGGCCGAGCTCAATGAGGGCTACTTCATGCTCAAAGCGTCCGGCCGGCCCTTCGTGGTTGCCAAGGCGGCCTTGTCGCTCGACGGGCGCATGGCGACGCGTACGCGGCAGTCGCAGTGGATCACCGGGGCCGAGGCGCGGCAATTCGGACATCGGCTGCGCGCCGGCTGCGACGCGGTTGTAGTAGGGAGCGGCACGCTGCTAGCCGACGACCCACGACTGACCGCGCGCGTCGCCGACAAGGCGGCAGGGCAGGGACCGGCTTGCCGAGTTATCTTCGACTCGCAGCTGCGGACGCCGCCCGGTGCTCGTATTCTGCACGAGCAGGTCGGCCGAGTGCTGATCTTCACGGTTGCCAGCGCCGCGCGTACGGCCACGGCCCGAGCAACCGATCAGCACGCCGCCTTGCTCGCGGCCGGCGCCGAGATCTTCGTGACGGAGCCCGACGCGGCTGGCCGCGTCGACTTACCCGCCGCCCTCGTGCAGATGGCCGATCTCGGAATCGCGACGGTGTTGATCGAGGGCGGCAGCGCGCTGCTCACCAGCGCCTTCGAGGTTGATATAATCGACAAGCTATTTCTCTTCTATGCGCCCATGCTCATGGGTGGCGCGGATGCACTTCCGCTTTGGGGTGGAGACGGCGTTGCCGATCTCGCAGATGCTCCGCGGCTGCAGCGGGTCCGTCATCACCGAGTGGGCGAGGACTGGATCATCGAAGGGTACATACGGCCGCCAACGCCTCCAACTTCGGCACCGAGCGATCGAGCGACTGGCTAAGTCGTTCGCTGGAGAGGGTTCACGGCGCGGCCCACACGCTCGTTAACTGGCCAGATCAGGTCCCCGCTGGATCGGCAGATCTAGCGGCGCTCGGTCCGTAGCCCGCAGGTTATGCACGTCGATGTTCACCGGCCTGATCGAAGAAGTTGGACGCGTCTCCCGCATCGAGCCCCTCGAGAGTGGTTTCCGTCTATCCATCGAAGCACAGCGCGTGCTCGGCGACCTCGGCGAGGGCGACAGCTTGGCGCTCGACGGCGTTTGCCTGACCGCGCTGCACGTGACGCCTGAGGGATTGTCGGCAGATGTGTCGCCGGAGACCATCGCGCGCACCAACCTCGGGCAGATGAGAGTCGGCACCGCCGTCAATCTCGAGCGCCCGCTGGCCGTGGGACAACGGCTAGGTGGACACTTCGTCCAGGGCCACGTCGATGGCGTGTCGCGCGTCGTGGCCGTCGCGCGCGAGGGCGAGTTCGTACGCATGACCTTCACGATTCCCGACGGGCTGCGCCCTTTCTTGGTCGAGAAGGGCTCGGTGGCGCTCAGCGGGGTATCACTGACCGTCGCCTCGATTCGGAAGGATGTGTTCGACGTCCAGCTCGTTCCCCACACACTGGAGCGGACCAACCTGGTCAACGACGAACGTGCCGAGGCCCTGAACGTCGAGGTCGACATCCTCGGCAAGTACGTGTCGCAACTCCTCAGCGGACATGCCGGCCAGGTCGACACGGGCGGGCATAGTGGGTAAGAACCGATGAGCTTTGCCAAGATCGAGGATGCTGTCGCAGATATTCGCGCCGGTCGCTTCGTGATCGTCGTCGACGACGAGGATCGCGAAAACGAAGGCGACCTGACGATCGCGGCCGAGAAGATCACCCCCGAATCGATCAACTTCATGGCCACGCACGGTCGCGGGCTGATCTGTCTGTCGATGACCCGCGAACGGCTCGATGAGCTCGAAGTACCGCTGATGGTTTCGGAGAACTCGTCGAAGTACAACACGGCCTTCTGCGTATCGATCGAAGCCAGGCGCCGCGTTTCCACCGGTATCTCGGCCGCCGACCGCTGCGCCACTGTGCAGACGGCCATCGATCCCACGACCGTTCCCAGCGACCTGGCGCGCCCGGGGCACATGTTCCCCTTGCGCGCCGCGGAGGGTGGCGTTCTGCAACGCGCCGGTCAAACCGAGGCCGCGGTCGACTTGTCGCGCATCGCGGGCCTCCACCCTTCGGGGGTGATCTGCGAGGTGATGAACGAAGACGGCACCATGGCTCGCGTTCCGGACCTCGAGAAGTTCGCCGCCGAGCACGACATCAAGATCATCGCGATTGCCGATCTGATCACCTATCGGCTGCGCACCGAGCGCTTCGTAAGACGCGTCGCGTCACCGGAGCTGCCGACGCGGCACGGAGACTTCCGCATCTACGCCTACGAGAACGAGCTCGACGGCAAGGAACACGTGGCGCTCGTCCTGGGCGACGTCTCCACACCGGAGCCGGTTCTGGCCCGCGTCCATTCGGAGTGCTTGACCGGCGACGTGTTCGGTTCGTCGCGCTGCGACTGCGGCGATCAGCTGGACGCCGCACTGACGAGAATTGCCGAGGAGAGCCGCGGTGTGCTGGTGTATCTGCGCCAGGAGGGGCGCGGCATCGGCCTGCACAACAAGTTGCGCGCCTACGAGCTGCAGGACGAGGGCGCCGACACCGTGGAGGCGAATGTCGCGCTGGGCTTCAAGCCCGATCAGCGCGAGTACGGCATTGGCGCGCAGATGCTCACCGATCTGGGCGTCAAGCAGCTGCGATTGATGACCAACAACCCGCGCAAGTTCGTCGGGCTTGCCGGCTACGGACTCGAGATCGTGGAGCGGCTGCCGGTGGAAATCGAGCCCACCGAGATGACACGAGCCTACCTGAAAACGAAGAAGGAAAAGCTGGGGCACACGCTCAAGTCGGTCTGAGGGCTTGCGGGAATCAACGCTCGCGTCGAGCGCGAGCGGCGCTCTAGACGCGAGACAGGCCTGAACTCGAAGAAGATCAGCCATGGCGATGTTCGGACAACTCACACAGCGACTACAGGGCGCTCTGCGCGGCCTGCGTGGTGCAGCAAAAGTCGATGAGCGCTCCTTCGACACCATGGCGCGCGAGTTGCGTCTGGCGCTTCTCGAGGCCGATGTTCACTTCCAGGTGGTCAAGCGATTTCTCGCCGCGGTCAAGGAGAGGGCTCTCGGCCAGGACGTACAGGGCTCTTTGACTCCCGGGCAGCAGGTCATCAAGATTGTCAACGATGAGCTGGTCGAACTGCTCGGCGGAGAGAGCAGCGAGCTGCGTTTCAGCGGTCGTTCGCCGCACGTGGTCATGATGGTTGGCTTGCAGGGAGCCGGCAAGACCACGAGTACCGGCAAGCTCGGACGTTGGCTGCGTTCGCGAGGGCGCTCGCCGCTGCTGGTGTCCGTTGATGTGCAACGCCCCGCGGCGCGTGAACAGCTCGCGATCGTCGCGCAGCAGGCCGGTCTTACAGCTTTCGATCCGACGGCGGCCGGTTTGGCCGCCGGACTCGCCGCCGATGCCGTTGGCCTGGCCAAAGCGGCGTACGCAGAAGCTCGCCGTCGTGGCGACGACGTGCTCTTGGTCGACACCGCCGGACGGCTGCACATCGACGCCGAGATGATGGGCGAGGCAAAAGCCATCGCCGCGGCGGTGCAGCCGGAACACATCCTCTACGTTGGCGACTCGCTGGCGGGGCAGGACGCCGTGGAAGCCGCGACTGCCTTTGGAGCCGAGCTGGAGCTTTCGGGCCACATCCTCACCAAGCTCGACGGCGATGGTCGCGGCGGCGCGGCGCTGTCGATCGTGAGTGTCACCGGAGCGCCGATCTATTTCGCTGGCGTAGGCGAGAAGCTCGAGGAGTTCGAGGTTTTTCATCCCGACCGACTCGCTTCGCGCATTCTCGGTATGGGCGACGTGCTGACGCTGATCGAGCGCGTCCAGGAACAGGTCGATGTTGATGAGGCCGCCGGGCTCGAGAAACGACTGCGCCGCGGTGAGTTCACGCTCGAGGACTTCGGTAAGCAGCTCAAACAGATGCAGAAGATGGGCCCGCTGTCGCAACTCATGGACCTGGTTCCGGGCATGGCGGGAGCGGGAATGCAGGGGATGGGCGACGCTCCGGCTGTGGATGACCGCGAGATCACGCGTGTGCAAGCGATCATCGACTCGATGACACCGGCGGAGCGGCGTCGTCCCAAGCTCGTCAACGGAGCGCGTCGCCGGCGGATCGCCGCTGGCAGCGGCACCGAAGTGCAGGATGTCAATCGTTTACTCAAGCAGTACACCCGAGCCCACAAGCTGATCAAGAAGATCGGCAAGAAGGGCGGCCGCGGCATGTCCTGGGCGAATCTTCCCGGCATGCGCTAGTCGAAGTGCCGAGATAGCCCACACAACGGAGGAAACACAAACAGATGCTGAGCATTCGGCTGCGCCGCACAGGCGCCAGGAAAGACCCGCATTTTCGCGTCGTGGTTGCGGACCGCGCCGCAGGACGCGACGGCCCGTTCATCGAGATTCTGGGGCACTACCATCCCCGGCGGCAGCCGGAGGAGATTGTTCTGGACATCGATCGGGTGAAGAGCTGGGTGGCGCAGGGTGCGCAGCTCAGCGATACGGTCGGCAGCCTGATGCGACGTGTTGAGGGTGGCCGATCCGGGGTAGCCGCGGTGAAGGCGAGCCCGAAGGTCGCTCCTGCGGAGCCCGTCGCCGAGGTTGAAATGGCAGCAGAAGACAACGCGGCCGAAGCGAGCGCTGATGCCGAGTCGAGCGAGGCCGGCGCTGAAGCTGTTGAATCCGCGGACTCCGCGGAGTCGGAGCAGGCTGGCGACGATGGCGAAGAGAATGCCGACAACTAGGTCGTTCACCTGTCAACTACGAGGCGAGTCATGTCGCTGAAGATCATGATTGAAGAGGTTGCGCGGTCGCTCGTGGACCATCCGAGCGATGTTCAGGTGAGCGAGGTGCAGGGCGAGCAAACAACCGTGCTCGAGCTGCGCGTAGCTTCGGACGATCTCGGCAAGGTGATTGGCAAGCAGGGGCGTACGGCGCGGGCCATGCGCACCCTACTGTCGGCCGCCGGGATGAAGCACCAGAAGCGCACTGTTCTCGAGATTCTCGAATAGATCCTCGACACGGATCTACGAGTAGACGGTCGAGATTCTGGAGCCAAGTGCTCTCGAGGTGCCGACCGCCGGGCCGACGTCGATGAGTCGAGATCCCAACTCCACCGAACAAGACGGCGGCGAGCGCGGGCCGGGGCAGGATGCTGCCCCGGCGCTGGTGACGATTGGTCGCATCGTTCGCCCGCACGGTATTCGCGGCGAGGTCGTCGTCGGCCCCATCGGCGATACCGCCGGGCTCTTCGACGCTGGATGCGAGCTGGTTCTACGCGGCACGCGGTCGCGGCGCCTGCATGAGGGAGTCGTGCCGTCGCGAAAGATCGTCGAGGTCATCCGATCGCGACGGCACCGCGGACGCTGGATCCTGTACCTGAAGTCGACCGACAACCGTAACGACGCCGAGCTCTTGCGCGATGCGGAGCTTGCGGTGCCAGAGGACCAGCTGCCGGCGCTCGGCGACGACGAGTTCTACGTCGACGATCTTGTTGGTTGGACGCTGGTGAACGCCGCCGGCGTCGAGCTCGGCCGCATCGTCGATGTGCTCGAAGGCCGTGCTCAGGATGTCCTGGAGGTGGAGACGGCGGCCGGTCGGGTGCTCGTGCCGATGATTCTCGATTGGCTCATCGAGGCCGACTCCGAGGACCGCCAACTGGCACTCGATCTGCCTCCTGGTCTTCTCGAAGTCACGCTGTCGGCGGGCTGAGTGCGGGTCGACGTCGTTACCATTTTTCCCGAGATGTTCCCCGGTCCGCTCGGCGAGGGCATCGTGGGTCGCGCGCTCGAGCGCGGGCTCCTCGAAATCCGTGCCTACGACCTGCGTCAGCAGGCACCGCCGCCGCATCGTCAGGTCGACGACGCGCCCTACGGCGGCGGCGCCGGCATGGTGCTGAAACCCGAGCCACTGTGCCGATCGGTTGACGCCATTCGATCCGAGATCGCAGCAAGCGGCGGCGAGCCGGGGCCGGTGGTGTTGCTGTCGCCCAGCGGCCGCCGGCTGCGGCACGAAGGGGTGGTCGAGCTTGCGGCGCACCCACAGTTGACGCTGATTTGCGGCCGTTACGAAGGGGTCGACCAGCGCGTTCGAGAGCACGTTGTCGACCTCGAGGTGTCGATTGGCGACTATGTGCTCACAGGCGGAGAGTTGCCCGCCATGGTCCTCATCGAGGCGGTGTGCCGCCTGTTGCCGGACGCGCTCGGCGACGCCGACTCGGCACGATTCGATTCATTTGTCGACGGGCTACTCGACCATCCGCACTACACACGGCCCGCGGAGTATCGTGGCTGGACGGTGCCGGAGGTCCTTCGATCGGGTGACCACGCCGCCGTGGCGCGCTGGAGGCGTCGCGCGGCTCTCGAGGCGACAGCCGCGCGGAGGCCCGATCTTCTGGCCGAGGCGCCGCTCGATCTCGAGGAGCTGCGCCGGCTCCGAGGTGAGGCTGCGGATTCGGGCGACAAAAAATGACGTCAGGCGCCGAGTCTCTGCGGTACAATCCGCCGTTGATTCTTCGATCCGCCGGGGCTGTTGTGCCCGCTGGCGCTGGGAGTAGGCAGATATGGACGTAATGAGGTTGGTCGAGGCTGACGGGATTCGCGACGATTGCCCGGAGTTCGTGGCGGGTGACACGGTGAAGGTCCACCAGCGGGTCGTAGAGGGCAACAAGGAGCGTATCCAGCTCTTCGAGGGCGTCACGATTGGCAGGCGGGGGAGCGGCGCTACGGCCACGTTCACGGTCCGCAAGATCTCGTCAGGGATGGGCGTGGAGCGCATCTTCCCGCTGCACTCGCCCAACATCGCAAAGATCGAGCTGGTGCGGCGCGGCAAAGTGCGCCGCGCGAAGCTCTTTTACCTGCGCGACCTGCGCGGTAAGGCCGCCCGCATCAAGGAACGCCGCAACTACTAGAGTGCCAGCTCCGGCCAACCGCTGGCCGCGGTCCCGGCACTAAGCCGATGCGTTCGCAACCCTACGAGTCGAGGCTACGGCGCAGTGGCGTGGTGCATATCGCCGGGCTCGACGAGGTGGGACGCGGCGCGCTGTTCGGGCCGGTTCTCGCGGCAGCCGCCGTCCTGCGGCCCAAAGCCCGTGTGCCCGGTCTGGACGACTCGAAGCGTCTCAGCGCTGTCCAGCGTGCCGAGGTATTCGAGGTGCTGCAGCGTGCCACGCTCGATTGGGCCGTCGGCATCGTGTCGGCGGCAGAAATCGATCGCATCAACATTCTCAGGGCTACCCGCCTGGCGATGCGGCGCGCGATCGGGGGTTTGCGTCGTCGGCCCGACCACCTGCTGGTGGACGCGCTCGAGCTCGATATCGACATTCCGCAAACGTCAATCGTCAAGGGGGACTCTCGCTGTCGCTCCATTGCCGCCGCCTCGGTCTTGGCCAAGTGCGTGCGCGACCATTTGATGGGTGAGTATGCGCGCGGCGTGCGGGGCTACGGGCTGGGTCAGAACATGGGCTACGGAACCCGGCGGCACCGTGAGGCGATCATGAGTCTGGGCTTCTCGGAGTTCCACCGGCGTACGTTCCGCATGCAGGGCGAGCTGCCTTTCGAGAGCGCAACAGGAGCAAC
Source organism: Acidobacteriota bacterium (assembly GCA_963666215.2). GTDB lineage: Bacteria > Acidobacteriota > UBA890 > UBA890 > WLXD01. The sequence continues at coordinate 178,907 of CAXWPL010000005.1, read as the reverse complement.
GGCACGAGCGTCGGCAGACAGGCGCGGCGGCGCGGCGGTGAGCACTTGATCGGCCACCTGCGGCGACGAATCGGGACGGCCGTTCAGCGCGCGGTCCTCGAGATAACCGGTGTGGTGATCGAGGTGCCGGAGATCAACGACGCGCCGCGCCCGGAGATGGGCGACCTTGCCGCACCGGTGGCGCTGCAGTTGGCCCGCGGCCTCGGCCGCAATCCGCGCCAGTTGGCCGACGAGCTCGTGGGCTGGCTCGCAGATCATCCCGTGGAGGGTGTTCGCGGCTGGGAAGTAGCGGGCCCGGGGTTCCTCAATATCCAGCTCGATCGCGGTGCGGCGCTTCGCGAGCTGCTGACCTCGCTCGTGGTGCCCAAGAAGGACACTGCGCCGGCCGCGCCGGAAGCGAGCTCGTCGGGAGATCTGGCCGCCGGCAAGGAGAGATCGGGGGTTCCGGGGAAGGTGTTGATCGAGCACACCAGCATCAACCCGAACAAGGCGGCTCACATCGGCCACCTGCGCAATGCGTGCCTTGGCGACTCGGTAGCGCGCCTGCTGCGCCACCCGGGACATCTTGCTGAGCCGATCGGCCAGGTCGAGGTTCACAACTACATCGACGATACCGGCGTTCAGGTGGCGGATGTCGTGATCGGCTTGATCGACGAGCGTGGCCTCGACGCGGCGTCAACCGCCGCCATTCCCGAGCCCTTCGATTACTACTGCTGGGACGTCTATACCGAGGTAGGCCAGAAGCTCGCCGACGCGCCGGATTTTGCCGAGCGCCGGCGGCACGTGCTCCACGCGCTCGAGAATCGGACCGGCATCGAAGCCGCCGTGGCGGCCGTCGTGGTTGAACGCATCGTCAGCTGCCACTTGAGAACGATGGGCCGCCTGGGCATCGAGTACGACCTTCTTGTGGGCGAAGGGGACATCCTCACGCTCAACCTCTGGGAGGAGGCGTTCGACAAGCTCCAGGCCAGTGGCGCCCTCTACTACGCCGAGTCGGGCAAGCACGAAGGCTGCTGGATGATGCGCCTGTCCGGCACCGACGGCTTCGAGGATCTCGAGGAGGCCGACAAGGTACTCGTACGCTCCAACGGCGTTGCTACGTACGTGGCGAAAGACATCGCCTACCACATGTGGAAATACGGACTACTCGACCGCGACTTCAAGTACCGTGAGGTCTCCGGGTACCCTGGCGTCTGGAAGACCACGGCCGCCGAGGGCGAGTCTCGCGACTATGGTCGTGCCGATCGGGCGATCACCGTCATTGACGTGCGGCAGTCCTATCTGCAGGCGATCGTTGCCCAGTCGCTGAAGCTGTTCGGAGACGGCGGCGCCTTCACCCACCTGGACTACGAGATGGTTGCGCTGTCGCCGAATACGGCTACCGCGCTCGGGATCGAGGTCAATTCACAAGTCCCCGAGGCCGACACCAGCGACACAGGCGAGGACTCTGAGTCCGGCAAGCCGCGGTTCGTCGAGATGTCCGGTCGCCGCGGTCATGGAGTGAAGGCCGACGATCTACTCGACGAGCTCGAGCACCGCGCCACCCACGAGGTGGCAGCCCGCAATCCGGAGCTGACGGAGGGCGAGCACCAAGCGATCGGGCAGCAGGTGGCGGTGGCAGCGGCTCGCTACTTCCTGCTCAAGTACACCCGCAACGCCTTGATCGTGTTCGACCTCGACGAGGCTCTGAGCTTCGAAGGCGAGAGCGGCCCGTATATTCAGTACGCCACCGTGCGGGCGGATCGCATCTTCGACCGTCTTCGGGCGCGCTTTGGCGCTCGCTGGAGCGTGTCGGACGCACTGCGCGGTGGCGACGAGATCGGTGAGACCGACGAGATAGAACGCGCGCCAGCGACCTCGATCAACTCGGGTTTCTGTCGTCGCCTCGACGAGGAGTCGAGCGACGTGTGGCAGCTCGTGCTCGCCCTGGGCCGCCTCGATGAGATTCTCGAGCAGACGCGACGTACCCTCGAGATCTCGTCGCTCGCGAAGTACGGGTTTTCGCTGGCACAGCAGTTCAGCCGCTTCTATCACGGCCAGTCGGTGTTGCAAGAGGAGGACCCGGATCTGCGCCGGCTGCGCGCCGCAATTACGGCGGCCGCCCGTGTGCAGTTGGGCGTTGTACTGGAAGTGCTCGGAATCGAAGTGCCCGCGCGCATGTGATTCGGCCTGTGGGCGCTGTCGCAAGACGGCCTGCCGGCAGTATGGCCGTGCTACCATCAACGATATTCACGGTCCGCGTGTCCTCAGTCTGCTGCCGGCAGACGCGCCGCGGGCCTTTTTCGTATGAACGAGGTGGGACCCATCGCCGTGCCGTCCACCATGCCCAGAGCCAGGCGGCTGATGCCGCTTCTCACTCTGGCGATCGCGTCGGCGACCACCGCACCGGCTACTGCCGCCGGGCTGGCGCTCAGCCCTGTGGCCACCAGCGGCGCGCCGTCCGCCCCGGGCGCAGCGGACGGTTTCTCGCGGGCCTCGATCACGGCGCTTCAGGCAACAGCCATCGCAGCGGCCACGACGGGAGGCACTCCCCTGATGCCGGTCGACGAGATCCGGGCCGGGATGATCGGCGTCGGCCAGACGGTTATGCAGGGCAGCGAATTGTCGAGCTTTGGCGTCGAGATTCTTGGAGTGCTGCGCGACGTCTACCCGCACCAGCACCTGATTATCGCGCGCCTCACCGGGCTCGGGCTCGAGCGCAGCGGCGTCATCGCCGGCATGAGCGGCTCGCCCGTCACCGTCGACGGGCGACTCGTTGGCGCGGTGGCCTATCGGCTCACCAACTTCGGCCACGAAGCGATCGCGGGGATCGTGCCTATCGAGAACATGTTGGCAGTCGCCGACCGTGAACGAACGCGAGACCACGAGCCAGGCAGCGCTGTCGGTGCCCGGTCGGTGGACGTGAGCGCGCTGCTGACAGCCGCGGCCGCGTACGTTACGGGCGATGGCGTGGAGACCGCCAACCTCGGGTCTCTGCGGCTTCCGTTCGCCTCCAGCGCGATCGCAGGTGCCGGCACGGGTATCGAACCGATCGCCACGCCCGTGACCGTCAGCGGGTTTCACCCAGCGCTTGTCGAGCGCATCGCGCCGTTGTTCGCCCAGCTCGGCTGGATGCCCTCTCTTGGCGGCGTTGCGGGGAATTCGGCGGAGAGCGACACCGGTGGCCAGATCGGTTCGCCCGGTGCGGAAGGGGACTGGGCGGTGGAACCGGGTGGATCGGTGGCGGTGCAGCTCGTGCGCGGTGACATCAACGTTGCCGCCACCGGCACGGTGACCTACCGCGATGGCGATCGTATTCTGGCGTTCGGCCATCCCTTCCTGCAGGGCGGCTCGGTTGATTTTCCGATCGTGCGGGCCGAGGTGATCACGGTGTTGAGCAGCATGGCGTCGTCGAGCAAGCTCGCCGCGGCGGGCGATCGCGTGCTCGGCTCTATCCGGCAGGATCGGTTGGCCGCCGTGATGGGGGTGCTGGGGACGCGCCCGCCGATGATCCCGGTGAGCCTCGACTTGACGGTTGCGGGAGAGGCCGCCGAAGGGGTCGACTTCGAAATTGTCGCCGACAAGATGTTGACGCCGCTCTATTTGTTTCTTGGCTTGGTCAACGGGGTGCAAGGAGTCGGCCAGTCCTACGGCGACACGACGGTCGACCTCGAGGTCAGAATCGATCTGGGCGATGGTTTGCCGACGTTGTCGTTCGGCAACCTGTTCTCGTCGCCCAACCTGGCCGTGATCGGTCTTTCTTCAAGCCTGGCGACGCTCTTTGGGTTTCTCTATGACAACGAGCTCGCCGACGTACGCGTGCGCGGCATCGACGCCGACCTGTCGCTGCGTGACGACCGGCGCACGGCCACCCTCGCACGCGTTTGGCACGACACGACCGAGGTCGCCCCGGGCGACACCTTCGAGATCGCCGTTGCTTTGCAGCCGTACCGCAGCCCCGAGGTCGTTGAGCGGCTCACCGTTCGCATCCCGGCAGAAGCGCAGCCGGGCCCAGTTGACGTTCTGGTTGGTGACGGGGCGGCGGTCGCGCGCGACGAAGACAGCTTCCTGCAGGGGCGCCAGCGCATCGGCGACTTGCGCAACGTTGATCAACTCGTGCGGTTGCTCAACGGCGTTCGGCGCAACGATCGCGTGTACGTCCAGCTCTCGCGACCCGACGCCGGCGCGGTGCTCAACGGCGAATTGATGCCGTCGTTGCCGCCGTCGATGCGGCGATTGCTAGCGTCGCGACGCACAGCTGGGCGCGCCTTGCTCGTGACACGTTCGGTGCTGGTTGAGGAGCACCTCGTGGTGCCCTACGTCGTTACCGGCTTGCACCGCTTCCGCGTCGACGTCGTACGGCCTCCGGGATCGTAGCCGCCTCGCCCTCGGAAAAAACGCGATCTTGGGGATCGCCAACGAGCCGTTCAGCGCTCGCCTCAGCCTTTGCAGAACACGTGAAACCCTGGGAGAAGATGAGTAGTCAAGCCCCACATCGTTCGAGATCGTCAATCACTGTCATGCTCGTCGTCTTGGCTACGGCGGTGGTCGCGGCGGAAACCACGTTGGCCTTCGCAAGTGGTCCGGTGATCTGGATGCAGGCTGGACGCGCTGACTTCCTTCAAGGCGAGCCGATTTCGACTGCGATCACCGACGCGGGCGAGCTGCGTCTGCCGCCGGAGTTGGACGCGGTGTTCGACAGTGATGAACCGAGCATTTGGTCCGTTGTGGCCGCTTCCGACGGCACGGTGTACGTTGGTGCCGGCGACGAGGGGCAGGTCTTTCGCGTGTCGGCGACCGGTGAGTCAGACCTGTTCTTCGACAGCGGTGAGGTGAGCGCACAGGCGCTGGCTTGGGGCCCCGACGATCACCTGTACGTCGCCACCGGGCCGCGCGGCGCGGTCTACCGACTGGCGCCCAGCTATCAGCACGACTCCAACGCTGGCACCGGTACCAGTCCTTGGTTCGATCCCGGGGCCGAGTACATTTGGGATCTGGCATTTGATCGCGCGGGACGTCTTTTCGTCGCTACGGGAACCGAAGGCAAGATTTTCCGTGTTGAAAGCAACACCTCGGGTGGCGCGGGCGAGCTCTTCTACGACTCCACCGAGCGTCACACGACGGCGCTCGCCATAGACCTCGACGGCAGCTTGATCGTGGGCACCGAGGACGGTGGACAGGTCTACCGGCTCGACGAAAGCGGCGATGTGTTCGTGCTCTTCGATTCGCCCTTCGCCGAGATCACCTCGCTGGCGGTAGCCGACGTTGGCGTCTACGTTGGCGCTTTCGGCGGCTCGGCTGCGGCGGCGGGTGGCGGGAGCCAAGCGGCGTCCGTTCCGGCGGCATCTGGAGCGCCACCCGCGGGCGTCACTTCGTCCACACGCGTCTCGATTGCCGCGAGAGCGTCCGCTTCGACTTCGGGCGACGCGAGCGGTGCTGCCGGCGCGGTGTTCCTCGTGCATCGCGACGGCTACGTGGAGGAGTTGCTGTCGAGCGACAGCGACGGCATCTACGCGCTGTTCGCGGGAGTTGACAGCGTTGTGGCCGGAACCGGCCCCGACGGCCGAATCCTACGAGTGACCGCTGGCGGTGAGATGTCGCTGCTGGGCAAGATCGACGCCGAGCAGATCGTGGCTTTCGCCGCCTCGGGAGTTGACACCACCTATGTGGCCACCAGCAACCTTGGACGGCTGTACCGGATGACGCCGCAGTTTCGCGCCAACGGAGAGTATCTCTCGCAGGTTAAGGACACGGGTGCGACGTCGCGCTGGGGCACGCTGCGTTGGCGAGCTACCGAGCCACCGGGGACGGCACTGAACATCTCGACACGAAGCGGCAACACGGATACGCCGAACGATACCTGGAGCGACTGGAGCGCTGCCTATGAAACGGCGACGGGCTCGGTGATCACTTCGCCGCCCGCGCGTTACGTGCAGTGGCGCGCCCGGTTGACGACGGACGATCCGCGGCTCACGCCGACGTTACATCGAGTCGATCTGGTCTACGTGCCACGCAACCGCGGGCCGCAGATTGACGAACTACGAGTGCACCCTGCTGGCGTCGTCTATCGCGTCACGAATGTCGACGACGGCCTGCCCTTCGCCCAGGTACCGGCCGTCGTCGAGCGCGAGCTACGCGAGTCGGGCGGCGCCGGCGGTGGCAACGGGGCTAACACCTTTCTGGGGCGTCCGCTCTACGTTTCTGGCCGACGGAGCTTCAGCTGGAAGGCCTCCGACGCCGACGGTGACGACCTGTCGTACTCGCTCGCCTTCCGCGGCGAAGGCGAGGCTACGTGGAAGCCGCTGGAGGAGAAGCTCTCTGAGACTCTCTACACCCTCGAGACCAACCGACTCCCTGACGGCATGTATGTGGTTCGGCTGACGGTGACCGACCAGGCGTCGAACCCGGAAGACGAGGCGCGGCACGCCAATGTGTCGAGCGCGGCGTTCATGATCGACAACACTCCGCCGACAGTTACGGAACTGACGGCGACGGCGGTTCTTACGACTGCGATCCACTACGAGATTCGCGGCGTCGCGAGCGACGGGACGTCGCTGATTCGCAAACTGGAATATTCGGTCGACGGCGCGCCGTGGCGTACAGTAGTACCCGCTGACGGCGTCGCCGACGCTGGGCGTGAAGAAATCCGGTTCGATGTAGCGGCTGTCTCGGCTGGAGAACATGTGATCGTGGTCCGCGCCGTTGATACGGCGCTCAATCATGGCGCCGGGAAAGTCGTTTTCGCCGTCGAATAATCGGCGGCGCGGTATCGGGCGAGTTCGGAGGGTTTCGGGTGCAGCAGATAGGCGAGTCGACGGCTGCGGATTTCTCGCCCCGGAGGTTCGAGGTTGCCGTGGTCTGCGGAAGCCGTGTCGAGTTCATCGACCCCATGCAGGGACTCTGCGCGCGCATCTTCGAGATCGCCGGCTTCGACGACGAGGCCAGTTACTGGCCAGTCCTTGCGGTGCGCGAAGCGGTGATGAACGCCGTGCTTCACGGTAACGAGGGGCGTCCCGAGGCGCAGTTCACCGTGGACTATCGCGTTACCGACGACCGTGTCGAGATCTCGGTATGTGATCAAGGCAAGGGCTTCATTCCCGCCGAAGTTGCCGACCCGCTGGCTGCGGACAACCGGCTGACCGACTCGGGCCGCGGCGTTTTTCTGATCAACAAGCGCATGGACGAGGTGAGCTTCTCGCAGCCCTCGGGTGGAGGCACGTGTATCCGCCTGGTGAAGCACCGTCCGGACCGGGTTGCCGACGGCGACTCTACCCGCGCCGCGGCCGGTCGCGGCTAGCGCGCGGCGTCATAGCGGCAGGCGGCCGGCTCGAAAGCAACGCTGTTGTCTAGCGGACCCCGTTGCGGGGCCAGCTCAGCTCGCTGGGGCGCGACCGTCTCGGCGTCGATCACCTCCGCGAGGCGCAAGAAGCCCGTGCTCTCGTCGTCGCTGGCGAACGGCAAAGGCTCGCCGTCGGGCGCGATCCACGCAGTTGTCGGTAGTTGTGCTCGAGCCGGCGCGGGCGGGTGCATCGCCACGACGCCCACAGCGAGGGCGAGCAGGCCGAGACTGGCAAGAAGACCGGTCCTTTGCGGGCCGGGGCAGGTGCGGTCTCGAGTGGCTTGCGGGCAGTTACCGCGTTGGCACGTCAACGGCATCGAGCGACTATACAGACCCGATGGAGCGCGCGCCCGGGTGGTCCGAAGCTCATTGAATCGCGGATCGGGTGGCGCGGCTCGGAGTTGGCGGGATGTCGAAGATCGGTGGTCATGGCGCACGGCCTACATCGACATGTGCGCCGTGTCGACCAGCACCTTGCGAGGCTTTGAGCCACGTGGCGGGCCGACCACGCCGTCGTTCTCCAACATATCCATGATGCGTCCGGCCCGCGCGTATCCCAGGCTGAGCTTGCGCTGGATGTTGGAGACCGAGGCCTCACCGGCCGCGACCACCACAGCCACGGCATCATCGTAGTACTCGTCGCGTCCCTTGCCTTGCTTGTTGCCCTTTGTGCTCGTGGCTTCCGGGGGAGGCTTGGTGACGGCCTCCTCGTAGGCGGGACGGGCCTGGCGGCGCCAGAAGTTGACGATTCTCTTGACCTCTTTTTCGTCCACAAAAGCGCCGTGGATGCGGCACAAGCGCGATGTTCCTGGAGCGAGAAAAAGAGAGTCGCCGCGACCCAGGAGACACTCGGCGCCCTGGGTGTCGAGGATGACTCGCGAGTCGATCTTCGACGCCACTCGGAAGCTCAGGCGCGCTGGCAGGTTGTTCTTGATGACGCCGGTCAGGACGTCCACCGACGGGCGCTGCGTGGCGAGGATCAGGTGGATACCGACGGCTCTCGCCATCTGCGACAGGCGAATGATCGCTTCCTCCACCACGTTCGAGGACGTCATCATCAGGTCGGCGAGCTCGTCGATGATGACAACAATGTAGGGGAGAGGCTTGATCTCGTCGGGGTGCTTGCCTTCCGTCGCGGCGATCTCGTCGCCGCAGCGCTTCAGGATCAGATTGAACTGATCGATGCTGCGGACGCCGTATTCGGCGAGGAGCTTGTAGCGCCGCTCCATTTCGCGAACCCCCCAACTTAGCGCATTGGCAGCGAGCTTGGGTTCGACAACCACCGAAGTCAGCAGATGGGGTATTTCCGAATAGAGCCCGAATTCGAGCCGCTTCGGGTCGATGAGGACGACCTTGACCTCTTCAGGGGTCGCCCGGTAGAGCAGACTCAGGAGCATGCAGTTGAGCGCCACACTCTTTCCCGAGCCGGTAGTGCCGGCGATGAGCAGGTGCGGCATGCGTGCTAGATCTGCAACAATGTTCTCCCCATGGATCTGCTTGCCGAGCGCCAGCGTCAGCTTGGACTTCGAGTTGGTGAACTCCGGCGACTCGAAGACCTCACGCAGATGGATCGTTGCCCGTGTGGTGTTGGGGACCTCGATACCGACCGTGGCTTTCCCGGCCAGGCGGGCGATGCGGATGGTCTCGGCGCGCAATGCCAGGCTCAGGTCGTCCTGGAGATTGGTGATACGGCTGTACTTGATGCCGGTGCCGGGGCGGAACTCGAACGTCGTGACGATTGGGCCGGGGTGAATCGCTACGACCTCGCCAGTTACCTTGAATTCCGCCGCTTTGGAGGTGATGGCCTTGGCGCGCTCCATCAGCTCCTTCTGGTCGATCGCCTGCGCGTCCTTCATGTCGGAGAGCAGATCGACACCGGGGAGCGCGTAGTTGCCGTCGGGGCCGGCCGGTTGCTCGAAGGGCAGGGGCTCCGGCACGACGCTAGCGATAGGCGAAGGCCCAGCGGGCATCTCGATCGGGATGTCGAAAATCTCATCCCCGGGAGGCGGCGGCAGGTTCGGACGCTGCCACGCTACGGGTTCGTGGTTCTCAGCTAGCTCGGCGATCGGGCGGGGTGGCTCCGGGATGGGCGCTCCGAGGCGCTTCGTGCGCACTGGCACGCGCAAAGTCACGCCCGTGGCTGAGCCACGCCGAGGGCGCCGGGTCGGCCGTGCCTCAGCGGACGGACCTGTCTCGCCCGCCTCGGCCGAGTCCGTGAGCGCCGCCACGGCCGCGTTCGCACTGTCGCCGAGCTTGGCACCGAGGCGTCGCTCGGAGTATTTCGCCATGACGTTACGACGCTGACGCTGCTTGCGACTCTGCTCGCTCCAACGGGCCATCGTGGTCAAAACGCGCTGGTAAAGATTGCAGACAAGCTCCCAGGTCCGGTCGACCAACCAGGCCACCGACAGTTTCGTGAGAATCGCGAAGGCGAGCAGAGTGGCAGTAGCCGCGGCGAGCGGGCCGCCCACCGGGCCCAGCGTACGACTGAGGACGCCCGCGCCCCAGAGACCCAGGAGGCCACCTGCCGCCAGATCGGTTTGGCCGAGCGACACCGTGCCGATGGCGTACTCCGTCGCCACGCACCCGAACCCGATGACGGCAACAACACCCAACAATTTGCTGGCCGGTGCAGCGATCTCCAGATTCCGAAGGCGAACGTATCCAAGGGTGCCGATCAGCAGGACTCCGATCCAGGCACTCAGCCCCACGAGCTGGTACGAGAGGGCGGCGAGCGTGGCGCCAATCGGGCCGCTGAGGTTGGAGGGCGTGTCACCCGCAACGTGAATGAAGAGGTCGCCGTCGTTGGCGTTGTACGAGTAGAGCGACACCGCCAGATAGATCGCCGTCATCAGCAGAACGATGCCGAGCAGCTCGCCGTGATGACGGCTGCGGGCGCCGGCAGCCAATCGCGGCGTGCGCTTCGGCTTCGTCGCGCGCGTCCGCGGGGTCTTTTTCTTGAGGCGAGAGGTGCGTGGAGTGCGAGCAAGAGCCATAAGAGCCGTCCAAGCCATACGTTCGCGGATCGCACCCTCTACCGGAGTACGAGACGTCTTCGTTGGCAGACGGCCGGCCTTCGCCCCTAGCGCACGGCCATCAGGAAGGCGATTGCTGCAAGCCAGCAGTACCACGCGAACGCATGCCAACGATTCGCGTGGGTGGCGCGTCGCACCCAGCCGATGCAGAAATAGCCCACCAGTCCGGCAGTGATTGTAGCCACCGAAAGGTCGATGAACAAGAGCGGCGGCGTCGCTGACTCGGCGAGGGTCTGCACGGCATCCAGAATCACGGCACCGGCCACCGTGGGAATTGACAGCAGAAGAGAGAACGCGACCGCCTGCTCGCGGCGTATGCCGAGCAGCAACGCGAGCGTGATCGTGACCCCCGACCGCGACAGGCCGGGGAACGCAGCGAGACCCTGTGCGGCTCCGATGGCGATCGCTACCGGCGTGCTCAGGGGCGCGCCACGCAGCGAACGCCAACGTGACGCAAAAAGAACCACTCCGGTCATCACCCATCCCGCGGCGATCCAGCGCGGACTGTCGAAGGCCTGCCGGATGGCGCTCTGCGCCAGCAGTCCAACGGCGGCGGTGGCCATCGTCCCGTAGAGCAGAATCATGAGCCAGCGGCCGCGGTCGAGATCGAAGAGAGGACCGGTTTCAGTGTCGTCTTCGGCTCGTACCGGCCGGTATGCGGTACCGAGGAGCAGATGCGTAACGAGGCGGCGATAGTAGATCAGCACCGCCGCCGTGGTGCCGACGTGCAGCCCGAGCTCCATTGTCAATCCCGGATACGACAGACCCGGGGCCAGCAGCTGGGCCGCCGCCAGGTGACCGCTACTCGAGACCGGGAGAAACTCGGTGGCCCCCTGAAGAGCGCCCAAGAGCGCCGCAACCGCCGGCCCGCCGCTCAAGATCGACCCAAGGTCGTAGCGCGGGAGACATCCACGTGCGCAGATTTTTCGTGAGCAGACTGGGGCTCGGTTGCCATGATCTCGGGCTGCTCAGTCGCTGGGTCGGCCGCACCGGACTTCGATTTTCGAGCCAGCCCCTGCGCCAGGCGTTTGAAGGTCTCGGGCGAAATGCGCTCGGCGCGGTCGTTCGGATCGATGCCCGCCTGTTCACAGGCCTCTTCCACGGCATCGCGGCTCCAGCCAGCGCGCCCGAGCGCGTTGGCCACCTTCTTGCGACGCTGCGAGAAAGCCGCGGCGACGACTTGAAGAGCGTTCTCGCGTTCCTCGGCTGTTTCGGCCGTATTGAGGATCTCGACGGACGGGGCCACGGGCATCAGGCGCATCAGCGCGGAGTCGATCTTGGGCCGAGGCCTGAACGCCGAGGGTGGCAGGGTCATCAACACGCTGGGCTCAAAGCTCCAGCGCACCAGCACCGACAAGAAACCGTAGTCGCGTCCACCGGGCGGCGCCGTGATACGACGGACGACGTCGGCGGGAAGCAGGTAGTGGCCGTCGGCCACGAGGTCGCGGTATTTGGCCGTCCAACGCAGAATCGGGCTGCCTATGTAGTAGGGCAGGTTGCCGGCGATCCGCAGCGGCGGTTGGAGCCCCAGAGCGGCCGGATCGACAGTCAGCACGTCAGCCTGAGTCACGGTCAGGCGCGGCTGGTTGAGATGCGCCAGCCGCACGCAACATTCTGGATCGATCTCAACGGCCGCCACGGTCGCGTCGCGGGCCAGCAGCGCTAGCGTCAGCGCCCCGCGGCCGGGGCCGATTTCGACGAAGCGATCGCCGGGCCGCGGACCGATCTGTTCGACCAGGCGCTCGGCGATCGACGCGCTCGCCAGCCAGTGTTGCCCCCAGCGGCGCGTCGGAGAAGGCATGGGGTAACGATGCTCGTTGGCGAACGGAGTGGAGCGGTGAAGAGATCCTGGCAATTATAGGTGGCTCCGCCGGCAGCGTAGCCGATACAAAGCGCACCCGAGCGGTGAGCATACCGTTGTAGTCTTTTGCGGCGCTGGCCGCCAGAAGGGCGGTCCTCAGCGCGCGATTTGGCCAGGAGCGTGGTCGCCGCGTCGGCAGCAACCGTTGCAGATGCCAGTATGGGTGGTCGTGAATGGCGTGAGCGGAGACGAGACGATGAACGAGCGACGAGCCAGTTCCGACGCCGGGTTCGACATGCCCAAGTCGTTTGAGCCAGAACGCGTTGAAAAGCGCTGGCGTGATGCTTGGCTCGAGCAGGAGGTGCACGTGGCCGATGCCTCGTCGTCGGCCACGCCGTACTCGATGGTGATCCCGCCGCCGAACGTGACCGGTGAGCTGCACATGGGACACGCGCTTGACCAAACGCTGCAGGACATCGTGGCGCGCTGGAAGCGCATGGCTGGGTACGACGTTCTGTGGCTCCCTGGCACCGATCACGCTGGTATCGCCACGCAGAACGTGGTGGAGAAAGCGCTGGCCAAAGAGGGGACCGATCGCGAGACGACCGGCCGCGAGGCGTTCGAGGCGCGTGTCTGGAAGTGGAAGGCGGAGTACGGCGATCGCATCCTCGAACAGATGCGCCGGCTCGGCTTGTCGTGCGATTGGTCGCGCTTCCGGTTCACCCTCGACGAGGGTATGTCGTGTGCCGTGCGCCGCGCGTTCGTGGAGCTGTTCAACGAGGGGGCGATCTACCGCGGCGAGTACATCGTCAACTGGTGCCCGCGTTGCGGGACCGCGATCTCCGACCTCGAGGTGAAGCATCGCGAGGTCAACGGCAAACTCTGGCGTTTGCGCTATCCAATCGCCGCGCAGAATCCGGCCGATGGGAGGCCCATCGACGCCGCTGGCCCGGTCCGTTGGCTCGAGGTCGACACCACACGGCCTGAGACGATGCTCGGTGACACCGCTCTCGCCGTGCACCCCGACGACGAGCGTTATCGCGACATTGTCGGGACGACTGCCGTGTTGCCGGTGATCGGACGCGAGCTGCCGGTGATCGCCGACTCGTTTGTCGACCCGAAGTTTGGCACCGGAGTGGTGAAAGTGACCCCGGCGCATGATCCGAATGACTACGAAGCTGGTCGGCGCAACGAGCTGCCGTCGGTACGGGTAATTGGTCGCGACGGCCGCATGACCGAAGCGGCCGGGCCGTACGCGGGCATGGATCGGGACGAGGCGCGCGCTCGCCTGCTGGAGCGCTTGGCCGCCGACGGGGTTCTCTTGGGCGAGCGCGAGCACATACATGCGGTCGGCCACTGCGACCGTTGTGACGCCGTCGTCGAGCCGCAGGTGTCAACACAATGGTTCGTGCGTATCAAGCCGCTAGCCGATCGCGCTCTGGCCGCCGTGGACGAGGGCCGCATCCGGTTCCATCCCGAAAGTCAGGTCAAGGTCTATCGCGAGTGGATGACCAATATCCGCGATTGGTGCATCTCACGACAGCTGTGGTGGGGGCATCAGATTCCCGCGTGGTACTGCGATGCTTGCGGTGAGCTCACGGTCGCCGAGGAGGCCCCGCAGTCCTGTGGCTGCGGATCAGCCGAGCTCCGCCAGGACCCCGACGTGCTCGACACCTGGTTCTCGTCGGGCCTGTTCCCGTTCTCGACGCTGGGCTGGCCGGACGAGACCGATGACTTGAAGCGCTACTACCCCGGCCAGCTGCTGGTTACGGGCTACGACATTCTGTTCTTCTGGGTGGCTCGCATGATCATGTTGGGCCTGCGCTTCCGCGACGAGGTGCCTTTTACCGACGTCTTCCTGCACGGCCTGGTGCGTGATGAGCAGGGCAGGAAGATGAGCAAATCGCTCGGAAACGGAGTCAATCCGCTCGAGCTCGTCGATCGCTACGGAACCGATGCGACGCGTTTCACGCTGGCGTCGATGTGCACGCCGGGCAGCGACATGGTCCTGTCGTCCGAGCGCATGACGGGTTATCGCGCCTTTGCGAACAAGCTGTGGAACGCTACGCGCTTCGCCCTCATGAATCTCACCGGCGGCGACGGGCAGGAGGGTCTGCAAGCGTCGGCCGACGCGGCCGATCCGCGGCCGTTGTTGCTGCCCGATCGCTGGGTGTTGTCGCGCACCGCGGCGATGGTCGGCGAGGTGGAGCGTCACCTCGAGAGATTTCGTTTCGACGAAGCCTGCGCCGCCCTCTACAGCTTTGCCTGGCACGAGTTCTGCGACTGGTATCTCGAGATGTCGAAGGTCGTTCTAGTAGGCGACGACGCCGAGGCACAGCGTGCCACCCGTGGCTGCCTACTCGCCTCGCTCGAAGTGTTGTTGCGCGCGCTGCACCCCATCATGCCGTTTCTGACCGAGGAGCTATGGAGCCGGCTTCCTGGAGATCGCGGGCTGCTTGCGCTTGCCCCGTGGGCCGCTGCCGACGATGGCTGGCCCGATCCGGAGGCCGAGGAGGCGGTGGCGCTGCTGCAGGACCTGGCGACAGAGATCCGCCGTTTGCGCGCCGACCTGGGGGTTGATCCGCGCACCAAGACGCCAGTCAAGCTGGTCGTCGAAGAAGAAGCGCGGCGGTTGCAGGTGGAGAGTGTGGCGCCGCTACTCGCAAGCCTCGTGCGCGCCGAGCCTCTGGAGGTGCTGGCCGTGCTCGACGACACCAGCGGGATGGCGAGCGGCGTCAGTGGCGACACGCAGGTATACCTGTCACTTGCCGGAGCGATCGATCTCGACCAGGAGCGCGCTCGAGCAGAGCGCGCACTCGCTCGCGTGGGGTCCGAGCGAGCCGAGCTCGAGGCTCGTCTGGCCAACCCGGGGTTCGTGTCGAACGCCCCCGAGGCTGTGGTCGAAAAGGCGCGGGCGCGGCTCGTAGAGCTTTTCTCGGAACACGAGCAGCTGCACGAGCGGCTTCGGAGCCTCGAACGCTGAGTCAGCCAAGCTCGTCGACGGAAGCTGGCACGCCGGCGGAGTCGATCGACTCAGGAATTTCGATCGATGCAGTCGACTCGCTGCGGCTGCAGCAACGACTCCGAGGATGCTCACTCGGGGGCGAAGTCCGCTCCTATGCCAGCGTTGCCTCCACCAACGAGGTTGCTCGCGCCGCCGCGGCCGCGGGGGCCGACCACGGGCTGATCGTGATCGCCGGCGAGCAGACCGCGGGCCGGGGACGTCGGGGGCGTCGCTGGCATTCGCCACCCGGACTCGGCTTGTACGCGGCCTTCGTACTCCGGCCTCCACGCGGCGCAGGCGCGACTCAGTACGCCGCTGCGTTGCCGCTCGCCGCGGGCATCGCCGTCGCCGAGACCGTCGCCGCGTGGCTGCCGGAAGGAGTCGAGCTGCGGTGGCCGAACGATTGTGACTGGCGCGACCGTAAGTTGGCGGGGACGCTGGTGGAGGGGGAGGGGACTGGCGGCACCCTCGACGTTCTGATTTGTGGCATTGGCATCAACGCCAACCACCACGAGCGCGACTTTCCGCCGGATCTGATCGATCGCGCCACCAGCCTGCGGGCGGCATCAGGAGATGCGATCGATCTCGCCGAGCTCGCTTTGTGCTTAGCGTTGCGGCTCGCAACATGGGACGATATCTGCCGTTGCCAGGGGATGGCGCCAGTGCGCCGCCGCTGGCTCGAACTTTCTCCGGGCGCCCGCGGTTGCCGAGTTGTCGTACAGACCGGCTCCGAGACAATCGAGGGGGTGACCGAGGGTCTCGATGAGCGCGGCGGTCTGCGCGTGCGTTGTGAGGGTGAGACGCGCGTGCTCATCAGCGGGGAAGTGCTCCGTGTACGGCAGACGCTGTGACGGGCTCGGTTTGATTCGCTTCACTCGGACTCACACCAGGAAACGGCAAGAGGAACGCTGACTCATGCGCAGAACACATCGTTGCGGCGAGATCGGTCTCGACGAGGCGACGCGAGGTGCCGCCGTCGTCCTGCAGGGATGGGTATGGCACCGTCGCGATCTCGGTGGGTTGATTTTCGTGGATCTGCGCGATCGGTATGGCTCGATTCAGTGCGTGGTGAATCCACAGGCGGCTCCCGAGGCGCACGCGGAGGCCGAGCGGGTGCGGCCGGAGTACGTCGTCGAGGTTGTCGGCACCGTGCGTCCTCGCGCGCCCGAAAACGTCAACCCCAACCATCCCACCGGAGCTGTCGAGGTCAGTGTCGAAGAAATCCGAACGCTGGCGGAGGCCGAGACGCCGGCTTTCCTGATCGAAGAGGACGCCAGAGCATCCGAGGAGATACGGCTGCGCTACCGCTTTCTCGATCTGCGGCGCCCGCCTCTGCAGCGCAGCCTACGGCTGCGTCACGACCTGGCGCTAGCGACCCGCAATCTGCTCGACCAGCAGGGCTTCATGGAAATCGAAACGCCTATGCTGACCCGTTCCACGCCCGAGGGAGCTCGCGACTATCTGGTGCCGAGCCGGGTGCATCCAGGCTCGTTCTACGCGCTGCCTCAGAGCCCCCAGCTGTTCAAGCAACTGTTGATGATCTCGGGCTATGACCGCTATTTTCAGATCGTGCGCTGCTTCCGCGACGAGGATCTGCGCGCCGACCGGCAGCCAGAGTTCACGCAGATCGACATGGAAATGAGCTTCGTCGAGGCCTCCGACGTGAGAGAGATCGCGGAGGCTCTCATGCGACGATTGCTCTCCGTGGCCGCGTACGAGGGCGAGGTCGAGTTCGCTCAGCTGACCTTCCGAGAGGCGCTCGATCGATTCGGCTCCGACCGACCCGACATGCGCTATGGCAATGAACTCGTAGATGTGAGCGAGTTGTTCGCTGGAGCCGACTTCAGGGCGTTCGCGCAGGTGGTCGCCGACGGTGGAGTTGTGAAGGGGCTGCGCGTGCCAGGGGCCGGTTCCTGGGGCCGCTCGCGATTCGACAGGCTCGCCGAGGCTGCCAAGCAGCAGGGCGCCAAGGGCCTTGTATGGATCAAGAGAGACGGCGGCGAGCTGCTGTCTCCGGTGGCCAAGTTCCTTGGCGAGGAGCTGCTGGCACAGATCGTCGAGGCGGCGGACGTGGGCGAGGGCGAGGCCTTGCTTCTTGTCGGCGACGAGTGGGAACGGGCCGCGACAACGCTCGGTACGATTCGCTGCGCGCTCGCCGAGTCGGAGGGTTGGCTGGAGCCAGCCGCAGAGGATCGGACCACGGATGGGTTGCGTTTTGCCTGGGTTACGGAGTTCCCTCTGCTAGAACGTAACGCCGAGGGTCGGCTGACTGCGCGTCACCACCCGTTCACGTGCCCGTTGGAGGAGGACCTCGAGCTGCTCGAAAACAATCCGCTGGCGGTTCGCGCACAGGCCTACGATCTGGTTCTCAACGGCGTCGAGCTCGGCGGCGGGAGTATCCGCATCCATCGATCGGACGTGCAGCAACGCGTGTTCGACGCCCTGGGCGTGGAGCGCGAGGAGGCAAGCGCAAAGTTCGGGTTCCTGCTGCGGGCGCTGCAGCACGGCGCGCCGCCTCACGGCGGCATCGCGTTCGGCTTCGACCGTATCGTGATGCTGCTTTCGGGTGCGCGCAGCTTGCGCGACACGATCGCCTTCCCGAAAACGGCCAGTGCTTCCGACTTGATGACCGCGGCGCCCGGACCAGCCGATTCGGAGCAGCTGGAGGAGCTGGGGCTGCGTCTCGATGGGCCCGAGGCCGCGGCTGAGGTGCCGACCGCGAGCGGTCGCGCTGATCAGGATCAGGATCAAGGCGGAGGGTCTCGATGAGCAGCACCAAGGTGCGCGCGGCTCCGACTCGTAGCTTGCGACTGGGCGCTGGCGTCTCGCAGAGCCTGTTCGGTGCCCACGACGACAATCTGCGTGTTCTCGAAAGGGATCTCGAGGTGCGGATTTCGGCCCGTGACGACGAGGTGTTCCTCGAAGGCGAGGAGCATCGTGTCGAGGTCGCGGCGCGTGTGATCGCCGAGCTGGGTGTTTTGGCATCACGGGGGGAAACGATCGGCGCCGACCGGGTGCGTTCCGCCGCACGTGTGGCTGCCGAGACCCCGGCGACCTCGCTGCAAGGCTTTGCCGATGTCGAGGTTCAAACCGCGAAGGGTCGATTCGTGCGCCCGAAGGGGCCGAATCAGAGGCTCTACATCGAGGCGATTCGCGCCCAGGACATCGTCTTTGCCATTGGTCCGGCAGGAACCGGCAAGACCTTTCTGGCGATGGCGCTGGCGCTCGAGGCGTTCAACGCCGGCGCGGCGCGGCGGATTGTCCTGGCGCGTCCTGCGATCGAGGCTGGGGAGAAGCTGGGGTTTCTTCCGGGCGACATGTACGAGAAAGTCAATCCCTACTTGCGGCCGCTGTACGACGCGCTGTACGCGCTGATGGACTTCGATCGGGTCGGCCGGCTGATTGACCGCAGCCAGATCGAGATCGCCCCGTTGGCTTTCATGCGGGGCCGCACGCTGTCCGACTCCTTCGTCATCCTCGATGAGGCGCAGAACACGACGCCCGAGCAGATGAAGATGTTCTTGACCCGCATCGGTACCGGGTCGCGTGCCGTGATCAACGGCGACATCACTCAGGTTGATCTGCCCAGCGGACACCCGTCGGGCCTTGTCGACGCCACGCGGGTTCTCGAGGGCGTGGAGGGCATCGAGCACGTCGAGTTCGATCGACGCGACGTGGTTCGACATCCTTTGGTGCGTAAGATCGTCGCCGCTTATGACCGCGCGGAGCGCCAGCAAGCTTCTGAGGCCGGCAGCCGCGGGCGTGCTGGCGATGGCTAGCGGCAACAACGGTTCGACTGACACAAAGGGCGCGAGCAGCCCGAAGGAGCCGAGGAGTCCGAAGAGCTCCAAGAGCGAGAGGAACCAGAAGACCCAGGCCGGTTCGACGATCGCCCCCAAGAGCTCCAAGGCCTCGAGCCGCCGCCGTCGCCGTGCGCGCTTCGAACGCTACCTGGGAATCGATCACCTGTGGTCCGTTCTGGCCGGGCTCTGCCTGATCGCCTTGCTGACGACGCACCTGGGATCACGCGGCTTCAACTACGCCGTCGGCGACATCGTGACCGACGATATTGTCGCGCCGGCCGAGCTGCGCGTTGAGGATCCCGAGGCCACACAACGTCGGCGCGACGAGGCCGTCGCTAACGTCGACAACATCTACGACTTCGACCCCTTTGCCTGGCGGGCGTCGCTCGGTTCGCTCAACACGCTCTTTGCCTGGGGACGCGAGCGTCTGGCAACGGTCGCGCAGGGGAACGCTGCGGTTCCATGGAGCGAGCTCGATGAAGAGACCCGCGGCGAGCTTGGTGAGACCGGTACCAGCGTCGCGGGTCTGATGCTCCCTGAGGAATTTCTGCCTCGTCTTTGGGACGAGGGGTTCACGGCCGAAACCGAGCTCGCCGCCGAGGCCGTGCTGCGCAGTCTGTTTCGGAGAACGCTGATTGGCACCACGGAGGTGCTGAGTCTCGGCGGCTCCAGAACGATGACGCTGCGCGACATCGACACACAGGAGGAAACTCGCGTCGACGATCTGTCGGCGTTTCTGGATCTGGAATCGGCGCGCGCACGCATTCGCCGAGCCGTGATCGAGACCACGAAGATCCCGCAGCCTGCCCGCGACTCAGTGGTCGATCATCTGGCCGCGTTGTTGAGGCCCAACGTTACGTACAACAGCAACGAGACGCAGGAGCGGCGCTTCGACGCCATCGCCGGCGTCGATCAGGTTTTCTATCTGCTCAAGCGTGGCCGAACAATCCTTCGAGCCGGGGATCCGGTCACCGAGCGCTCCTTGCCCGAGCTGCGGGCGATCGAGGAACAGTGGTCCGACGGTGGCACTCAGACACGGGTCGCAGGCGTAGCGCTGCTGGTCGCGCTGGTGGTCATGTCGCTGTGGCGCTTCGTGCAACATCATCGCCGCCGTTGGCGATTCCACAAGGTCCGTCGACTCTACCAACTCATTCTGCTGGTTCTTGTGGGCTCGGTGCTGCTCTTCAGACTGATGCTCTTCGTTGGCACCGCGGTATCGAATGCATTTGCCGCGCCGCCGCTCAGCGTTGCCGAGGTGTACCCGTTCGCCATCCCCTTCGCGATGGGTGCGCTGCTCGTCATGTTGCTTTCCGACAGCTACGTCGCCTGGGTGTACGCAGCGCTGCAGACGGTGCTTGTGGGTGTGATGACAGGTGACGTCGGCGTTGCGGCTTTTTCGATGCTGAGCAGCTTCGCCGCCGTGTACGCGATGAGCCGTTTTGCGCAGCGCACCGAGATGTTGCGCACCGGCGTCACGATTGGCGCGGTCAATGTCGTCGCGGTGCTGGCGCTGGGGTTGTATGCCGATCCGGTGCCGCCCTGGACCGAGTTGCTGTTCCAAATGAGCCTGGCCATGTTCGGCGGCATCCAAGTGGCGCTGCTGGCCTCGGCGCTGTTGCCGGCCCTCGAGCAACTCTTCAACACCTTGACGGACGTCAAGCTGCTCGAGTTGTCGAACATGAATCTGCCGCTACTCAAACAGCTGTCCATGACCGCGCCGGGTACCTACCAGCACAGCATCGTAATCGGCAACCTGGTCGAAAAGGCCGCCGAGGCGATCGGTGCCAATCCGTTATTTGCCCGCGTTGCGGCTTACTACCACGACATCGGCAAGATGCGGCAGCCTCAGTACTTCGTGGAGAACCAGAAGGCAGGGCGCAACCTGCACGACAAGCTTTCGCCCCACATGAGCGCCCTGATCCTCGTCCGCCACGTCAAAGACGGCATCGACTACGCCGAAGAGGAGCGCCTGCCGCAGCCGCTCATCGATGCGATTCCGCAGCATCACGGCACGCGGCTGATGAAGTACTTCTACGAGCGCGCCAAGACGCAGGCCGATCCGGAGACCGGCGAGGTCAAAGAGGACGAGTTCCGCTACCCTGGCCCGAAACCGCAGACCAAAGAGACGGCGCTGGTCATGCTGGCCGACGGTGTTGAGGCGATGTCGCGCTTGATCGACGACCCAACCCCGCGCCGACTCCGCAACATGATCATGAAGAACATCCGCGACGTGCTAGACGACGGACAGCTGGATGAGTGCGACATCACTCTCGGCGACCTGGCGCAGATCCGCGAGGCCTTCCAGCAGGTGCTGAGCGCGATGCACCACCACCGCATCGAGTACCCAGAAGACGCCAAGATCGTGCCTGCCGAGCCGCAGCCAGAAGGTGCGGCTATTTGACCATCTCGCTGCGCAACCTGCAGTCGCGTCCGATTCCGACTTCTGCGGCACTGGCCCAGGTGCGTAGCGTCGCCGCCACCGCGCTCGGCGTCGAGCGCGGCGGAGTGGGGTTCGCTTTCGTCGACGACCGTGCGATGAGCGGCTACCACCAGCGCTTCATGGACGATCCGGCGACAACGGACGTGTTGTCGTTCCCCGCGTCCTCGGGAAGTGCCGAGGCCGACGAAGTTGTCCCGCCCGATGTGATCTCGGAGGCCGACGGCTACTGGGGCGACATCATCATCTGTACCGATCAGGCGGCGCGACAGGCACGTCACCTCGGCCACCCGTACGACTTCGAGCTACTGGTGCTCGCCATGCACGGCACGCTGCATCTTCTCGGGCTCGATCACGAGACCGACGACGGAGAGATGCGTCGCCTCGAGCGACGGTTGAGCGCTCGGTTGCTGGGACGCAGGCTCCGGCCAGCCGTTGCCGGCGCTGCCACCTCTGGTTTGAGACCGACCACTGACCAACCTGCGTCGCTCGAAGCTGCCGCACCGTCACGGGGTGTCCCTGGAGCGGCGAAGGGAAAGAGCGGCATGGTGGCGTTCGTTGGTCGACCCAACGCCGGCAAGTCGACGTTGCTCAATCGTCTGGTCGGCGACAAGGTGTCGATCGTTTCCGACAAGCCACAGACGACTCGCCACCGTATCCGAGGCGTGCTCACCGAAGCGCGGGGGCAGATCGTCTTCGTCGACACGCCCGGCGTGCACCGGCCTCATTTTCGAATGAACCGCCGCATGATGGAGATGACGCGGCACGCCCTCGAAGACGTTGACGTGGTGGTGTTGATGATCGACATCAGCGAGCCGCCTGGTCGCGGCGTCGAGTACGTCCTCGGGCTCTGCGCATCGGTCGAGTGCCCCGTGGTGCTTGTGCTCAACAAGGTGGATCGAGTTGCCAAGGAACAGCTCCTGCCGCTTATCGACCGCTACCAGCGGGCACATGAGTTCGCGGAGATCTTTCCTCTTTCGGCTCTCGATGGAGACAACTGCGACGCCCTCCTGACCTCATTGTTCGGCCTCCTGGAGCCGGGGGAGTCGCTCTTCCCGGAGGACGCGCTCACCGACCGCTCGCTGCGCTTTATGGCAGCCGAGCTGATCCGCGAGCAGCTGTTGCACCGCACGCGGGACGAGCTTCCCTACACGACCGCCGTTATCGTCGATCGTTGGCAGGAGCAGGAAACGGCACGGGGGTCATCTGCGATCGTGATCGGCGCTACGATCTATGTCGACAAGAACTCGCAGAAGGGCATCGTCATTGGGAAGGGCGGCAGCATGCTGCGCAACGTCGGCAGCGCCGCCCGCAGGGCTATCAGCGAGCTCGTTGGCAGTCCCGTGCACCTGGATCTATGGGTCAAGGTGCACAGCGGCTGGCGTGAGCAGCCCCGGCTACTCGACGAGCTCGAGATTCGGTCGCGAGACTAGATAGCGTTAGCGCGGTTTTCGGGCGAGTTCCGGACCGGAGGAGGTGCCTCCTCGTGCACCGTCAACGTATTGGGGTAATGACCGACCCGCTGCGGCGGCTTCTGCGTCGTGGTGCGTTCGCACGTGCCGCCAACCTGCTCTCCAAGCTGCACGCGGCCGACATCGTGCGGCTGCTCGAGCTGCTCAGCGATCGCGAGTCGGACTCCGTTTTTTCGCTGCTTCTGGAGCGCGAGCCCAAGCGGGCTGGCGAGGTCCTTGCCGAGATGGAAACGGCGCAGGCACTCGGGTATCTGGAGGATCGATCTCCGGCCGAGATGGCGCGAATCCTCTCGGGGCTCGCTTCGGACGACGCCGCTGGCCTGGTTTCGGCTCTACCGGCCGAGGTCGCCGAGCAGGTGCTCAGGCAACTCGAGGCGGCCGGCAACGAGCAGGTAGAAGATCTCCTCGCCTACGAGGAAGAGACCGCTGGCCGCGTAATGAGCACCGACGTCTTCGCGTTGGCGGAAGGCGTGACGGTGGGAGAGGCGATCAACGCCCTGCGCAGTTCCAACGCCGAAGACCTCGAGATGGCGTTCTACCTGTACGTGGTCGATGACCGCGGTCATCTCGTGGGCGTTTGCTCCTTGCGCGACCTGCTTCTTCGCAGTCCCACCACGCTTCTCAAAGACTTCATGGCCACCCGAATGGTGTCGGTCAACGTTCATACCGACCAGGAAGAAGTCGCGCGGCTGGTGGCGCGCTACAACTATCTGGCGGTCCCGGTTGTCGACGACGAGAACAAGCTCGTCGGCATCATTACGGTCGACGACATCATCGACATCATCCGCGACGAGGAGACCGAGGACATCCTCCTCATGGCCGGCGTCGGCGAGGACGAGGAGGAGGTACTCAGCGCTCCCTTGCGACGCAACGTCATGCTGCGGCTGCCGTGGTTGTTTGCGGCCTGGATCGGGGGAATTCTGGCGAGCCAGGTGATCGACAGCTTTCAGACCACGCTGCAGCAGAGCCTCATCCTCGCTCTCTATATTCCGATCATTCTCGGGATGGGAGGCAACGTTGGCACTCAAGCGGCGACGATCGTCGTGCGTGGGCTGGCTACCGGTCGACTTGCCGCCGGCCAAGCGGGGCTGACGGTGCTCCGTGAGCTCCGCGTCTCGTTGACGCTTGGCGTCATCTTCGGCGTCCTGCTCGGAGCCGTGGCGGCGTTGCAGAATCCCGACCAGCCGCGCATCGGCATCGTGGGATCGTTGTCGCTGATCGCTTCGATGGCGTTGGCGGCGACCGTGGGAGCTTCCACACCCATCGCGTTGCGCCGCTTCGGTGTTGACCCCGCAATCGCTACAGGCCCGTTCGTTACGACATCGGTGGACGTGCTGGGCATCATGGTCTACTTCAGCATCGCCAGGGCGCTGCTGTTCTGACGCTCTGATCTGCGATGGCGCTCAGAAACGCTTCGGCATACGCGCTGCGGACGCGTCCGCTCGGCGAAGCCGATCTGATTGTCGAGTTCTATACGCTCGAGCTCGGCCGCGTGCGTGCCGTCGCCAAGGCGGCGAGACGCATCAGGAGTCGCTTCGGCAGCGCTTTCGAGCCGATGACGCGGTCGCACTTGGTTTTCTTCCGTCGAGACAAGGACGATCTGGGGCGAGTCTCGACGTGTGACATCGAGAAGTCCTACTTCGAGGTTCTGGCCGACCTCGAGCCGGGTGCGTTCGCGGCCTACGTGTCTGAGCTGCTGATGGGCTTCACGGTGGAGGTCGATCCGACACCCGCGATCTACCGGCTCGTGGGGGTGGTGCTCGATGCCGTAGAAGAAGGTGTCGATCTCAGCCTCTCGGCGCGATACTTCGAGACCTGGTTACTGCGACTTTCAGGGCTGTACCCCGATCTCGCCACCTGCGGCGAGTGCGGGCGAGCCCTGGGGTCGAGGGCGTGGATCTCGATGACCACCCTGGAGCTCATCGGAAGCTCCTGTCGGGCGGGGTCTATCGAAAGAGAGCACGCAGCATCTCGGGCGGGGGCGCAACAGAGGAGGGGGCGGGGGAACGGCGCCGGGGCGCGGCTGGTGCGGCCACAGACGCTCGAGCTCGTGGGCCGAGTGACGCGTGCGCGTCCGACCGAGGTCGCCGCTGCCGGGGTCAGCAGTGGCGCCGTCGAGGGACTCGGCGAGCTCAACCGCGTCCTCATCGCCGGGCACTTGGACCGCATCCCTCGGTCGCTCAGCTATATTGATCAGCTGCGCAAGCTGGGCAAGATCCGCAGACCCGCAGGCGTCGAAAAAGCGAAACCGCGACGCCAGATAGGATCGGCTGTGTGAGCCGCCCGATACGCCTGTTGGATCGTCGCGTTATCGATCGCATCGCCGCCGGCGAGGTGGTCGAACGGCCGGCGTCCGTCGTCAAGGAGCTGATGGAGAACTCGCTCGATGCGGGCGCGCTCAGGATCGCCGTACGTCTGGAGGATGGCGGGCGCCGTCTGATCGAAGTGGTTGACGACGGCGACGGGATGCCGGCGAGCGACGCCGCGATGGCCTTCGTGCAGCATGCCACGAGCAAGATCTCGGAGGTCGATGATCTCGACCGCATCGCCTCGCTGGGCTTTCGCGGCGAGGCTCTGGCGAGCGTCGCGGCGGTGTCGCGCGTCGAGTTGCTTACAAGCACGGGCGTCGGGTCCGGCACGCGAGTGGTGGTCGACGGCGGTGGACAGCCGCACGTGACTGTAGCCGCGAGCCCACGTGGCACGCGTTTGTTGGTACGCGATCTCTTCTTCAACACGCCGGCGCGTGCCAAGCACCTCAAGAGCGCCAGCGCCGAGCTGACCCAGATCGCGCGGGTGGTCGAGGAGTTCGCCCTCTTGCGCACCGACGTGCACTTTAGTCTCGAGCAGGACGGTCGGACGCGGCTGCAGGCACCGCCGGTGTCGGATCTGCGCGAGCGCGTTCACCAGATCATGGGGCCCGAGGCCGCGGATCACTGGCTGGCGTTGGATCTGGGGAAGCATCCGTCGCCGGCAAACCGTGGGGAGGCGCTGCGCGTGACAGGCGGCGTGGCGGACCCGGAGTGCACCCGCCCCAATCGCCTATGGCTGCGGCTGTTCGTCAACGGTCGCGTGGTGAAGGACGCTCGCCTAGCGCACGCCGTGGTTGCCGCCTATGGGCACACGCTGGATCGAGGCCGCTTTCCGGTAGCCGTGCTGCACATCGATTTGCCGCCCACGGACCTCGACGTCAACGTTCATCCCCGCAAGGCCGAGGTGCGGTTCGTCGACCCGCGGCGTGCCTACAGCGCGGTGCACAATGCAGTCGCTGGCGCGCTTGTCGACCAGCTGCCGCCCCCCCGTCTTCGGGGTCATTGGGGAGACCAAGAGCAAGAGCGCGACGGGTCGGCATCGCCCGCGAGTCAGCGGACGGAGATCGATGGTCGACTGCCGCTGACGTCGACGCTCCGCGAGCGCCCAGTGGATCTGCATCGCCTTGGTGGCGATTTCGCCGGCGGCGGGATGTTCGCGGAGGACCTCGCTGCGCTCAAGAGCCTTCCCGAAACCATGGAGCCACCGCCGGCCGACGACGCAGGGTCTGAGAGGGGTGCTCGGTGGGACACCGTGGCCACCTCCGGAACCGGCGCCGCGCCGGCGGACACTCGTGGCGCCATCAGCGGCACGCGTGGACCCATTCGCGCGATCGCCCAGTACCGCAACACCTATATCCTCGCTGCCGACGAGATAGGGCTTCTCGTCATCGACCAGCATGTGGCGCACGAGCGCATCCTGTTCGAGCGCGTCCGGCGACAGATGGAGGAGGCCGCTGTTCTGGTTCAGCGCTTGCTGGTATCGGAGACTGTCGAGCTTTCGATCTCCGAGGCCGAGACCGCGGCCGAGCATCTCGAGGTACTGCACCGTTCAGGCATCGAGATCGAGCCCTTCGGCGGTGCCACATGGAAGATCAGAGGTGTTCCAGAGGTGCTGGGTAGTGCTCCCGCCGCGCCGCTAGTGCGGGCGTTGCTCGGAAGCCTGGAGACGGGGACGACGGGCACGTCGGGCGACTCGGGTGCCGGCGACGCCCTGGCCGAGTACCGGCACAACATCGCCGCAACCGTTGCCTGCCACTCCGCGGTTCGGGCGAACCAGCCGCTGGGACGCGACGCCATCGACTACCTGATCGAAAAGCTCGCCGAATGTGAAGAGCCAACGCGTTGCCCGCACGGCCGCCCGGTGCTTCTCCGCCTGGAAGCGAAAGAGATCGCGCGGCGTCTGAAGCGCCACTGAGCCGCTCTCCGCCCGAGTACCGCCGCGCGGTGGTTTCGCCAGCCGGACGCTTTCGCGAGTCTGGCTGATGCTGTGTCAGACGATCCGGCTGCCCGGCTTGATCGCGGGCCCAGCGCCGCCGGAGTCGGCGCACAGTGGACAGCGTTCAGGCTTCCAGGCCTCAACATCGAGGTCGAGCAGCGACAGCAGCGGCAAGCCGTCGACCTCCGAGCCTTGCGACCGGTTCGCTATGCAGCCCACGGCCACCGGTTTTCCGCCGCCGGCGCGGATTACCTCGAGCGTTTCGCGGCTGCTCAGTCCGGTGGTAACCACGTCCTCCACCAGAAGCACGCGCTCGCCAGGCTGCAAATGAAAGCCGCGACGAAGCACCATCTTTCCATCGATACGCTCGGTGAAGCAGGCGCGAGTACCCAGCGCGCGGCCTGTCTCGTGTCCAATAATGAGCCCGCCCATCGCCGGCGAGACGACGACGTGGGGCGACGACCCGAGCCGTCCGCGCACCCGCCGCGCCAGCGCGCCGCCGAGCTCGGCGGCGGTGTCGGGGTGCTGCAGCGCGACGGCACACTGCAGGTAGCGGTTGGAATGCTTGCCGGAAGAAAGCTGGAAATGACCACTCAACAGCGCTTGATGCTCGAGTAGCCGGGCTTTGACGTCGCGCGGGTTCATCGTGTCGGTTTCCGCTCTCCGCGGCAGTCGGCTTGTTGGTTCATCGGCTCGTGGGCTCGGGCGAATGGCGCCAGACGATCTCGCCATCAACAACCGTGAGCGTCGGCCAACCGGTCAGCTCGACGCCGTCGAACGGAGTATTGCGCGACAGGCTCTCGAATTTTGAGGCGTCGACCGTGCGGTGCGCCTCGAGGTCGATCACGGTCACGTTGGCTCGTCGGCCGACCGCCAAATCGCCAAGGCCTCGCGGAAAACCCCCTGCGCCATTGTCGCTCCGGTCCAAGCCGAGCACACGGGCGGGGTTGACCGCCAGCAACTCGACCATGCGGCGCACGCCGATGTGCTCCGACAGCAGGTGAGTGCAGACGAGCGGCACGGCAGTCTCGAGCCCGACGATACCGAACGGCGCGCGGTCGAACTCCAGCGCTTTCTCGTCGGCGTGGTGCGGCGCATGGTCGGTAGCGATGACGTCCACGGTGCCGTCTGCGATTGCCTCGAGAAGCGCCTGTCGGTCGTCTTCGGAGCGCAGCGGCGGATTCATCTTCGTGTTCGTGTCGTACTCGCGGCAGGCCTCGTGGGTGAGTGCGAAATGGTGCGGCATCACCTCGCAGGTCACCCGCAGGCCGCGTGCCTTGGCGTCGCGGATGAGGCGCATCGACCCCGCAGTTGACATATGCGCCAAGTGCAGCTTTCCGGCCGTGAGCTCGGCGAGCATCAGGTCGCGAGCGACGACGATCTCTTCGGAGGCCGACGGCCAGCCGCGCACGCCGAGCGCGGTCGCCACCGACCCCTCGTGCATCGACGCGCCGACCGTCATCGAGCAGTCCTCGCAGTGGTCGATCACCGGGATTCCGAAGATGCCGGTGTACTCCAATGCCTTGCGCATGAGCTGACTGGTGGCCACCGGGTAGCCGTCGTCGGAAACCGCCACGCAGCCGGCGTCGACCAGATCGCCGATCTCGGCCAGCGCCTCACCTTTCTGCCCGGCGCTGACGGCGCCGATGGGGTACACGGGTACAACGCCTTCTTGCCGTGCGCGCTCGATCACCAACTGCGTTACGGCGCGGTGGTCGTTGACGGGGTTGGTGTTGGGCATGCAAGCGATTCCGGTGAAGCCGCCGGCTGCCGCGGCACGAGTCCCGGTGGCCACGGTTTCCTTGTCCTCGCGACCCGGTTCCCGCAGGTGCACATGCATGTCGATGAAGCCCGGCGTCACCAGCTTGCCCGAGACGTCCACAGATTCGGTGCCCTCGGGGGCGGTCAATGCGCCGCCGATCTCGGCAACCCGACCATCGACAATCAGCAGGTCGACGACCTCATCCCGATCGTTAACCGGGTCGACCAGACGGCCGCCCTCAAGCAGCAGTGTCGACATGCGCTGGATTCCCTCCACAAAGGAGATACAGGGCGGCCATACGCACCGCCAGTCCGTTGGCGACCTGCTCGAGGATCACAGAACGGGGCCCGTCAGCGATCTCCGAGGTGATCTCGACGCCGCGGTTCATCGGGCCTGGGTGCATGACAATGGCGTCGGGCTTTGCGAGGGCCAGCCGAGTTGCGTTGAGCCCGTACAGGCGTGCGTACTCGGCACGACTCGGGATGTTCATGCTGCCGCCGCGCTCCACCTGAATGCGCAGCATCATCACCACGTCGGCGCCTTCGATCGCGGGCTCGAGGCGGTGGTGAACCTCGAGGCCGTCCTGGAGATCTTCGATCCCGGCCGGTAGCAACGTGGGCGGCGCGCCGAGCACCACCTGGACGCCCAGCTTGCTCAGGCAGAGGATGTTGGACCGCGCCACGCGGCTGTGCGCGATGTCGCCGACGATCGCCACGCGCAGGCCCTCGAACGTTTGCTTGTGATCGCGGATCGTCAGCGCGTCGAGCAACGCCTGCGTCGGATGCTCGTGGGCACCGTCCCCGGCGTTGATCACCGCGGCCGAGCAGTGCTTCGCCAGCAACTTGGCCGCTCCCGCGGATGAGTGCCGCAGAACCAGCAGGTCGGGATGCATGGCTTCGATGTTGCGCGCTGTATCGAACAACGTCTCGCCCTTGACAACGCTGCTTGTCGCGGCGCTGATGCTCTGAACGTCGGCCGACAAGCGCTTGCCGGCGATCTCGAAGCTGGTGCGGGTGCGCGTCGACGGTTCGAAGAACAGGCAAACAACCGTCTTGCCACGCAGTGCCGGCACCTTCTTGATGGGACGCTCAGAAACACGCCTGAAGCTCACGGCCGTGTCGAGAATTGCGGTGATGTCCGCGACGCTGAGCGGCTCGATACCAATGAGGTCCTTGCAAGCGAAGGCATGCGTCACTGATGGCGTTTGCTGTCCGGCGAGCTCAGCGGACGGCATCGTCGGCCTCGTAGATCGCCACCTCGTCGCGCTCGTCGACCGGCTCGCAGCTCACCTTGATGACTTCGCGCAGAGATGTCGGCACGTTCTTGCCCACATAGTCGGCACGCAGCGGGAGCTCGCGATGCCCGCGATCGACGAGGACGGCGAGCTGGATTGTACGAGGTCGCCCGAAGTCCATCAGCGCGTCCATCGCTGCGCGGACCGTGCGACCGGTGAACAGGACGTCGTCAACGAGAACAACGTCGAAGCCGTCGAGATCGAAGGGCAACTGTGTCTCTTGCACGACCGGGTTGGGCGCGATCTGCGAAAGGTCGTCACGGTACAGCGTTACGTCCACCGAGCCATTCGGCACGGTGACTCCCTCGAACTCCGTAATCTTCGTGATCAACCGGGTGGCCAGCGGCACGCCGCGCGTGCGGATCCCGACGATCGCGAGCTTCGAGAGATCGGGGGTGCCGTTGTGTTCGACGATTTCGTGCGCAATGCGCGAGATCGCGCGATCGATCTGCCGCGCGTCCATGATGACGGCCTTCAGGCGCATCGGGAGCTCCTGACGGCGCGCGGCCCGCTGGGGTTGCAGGCAACAAAAAGCCCGCACGATCGGCGACCGGTCGGGCGGGGCGAAAGGCGTTCGTATTTCATATCGATAACCCTTGTTGGTCTCACCGGACCGGAGCTTAAAAGGCTTCGAGCGGGGCCAGCCTAGCACGCCACACGGCGCCGTCAACTGAGACCCGGTTGGGTATCGGCTCGGCCTCGGTGGGGCGCGCCACAGATGCTCGGACAGCGGCATCGAGGCGCCATGGTTCCATGCTAGTGTCGCGCGGATGTTGGATCGGAGGCTGCAGGTTCAATCGACCCGCTGGGTGGCCCAGTACGCTTTCGTCCTGAGTTTTCGCTGTCCGGAGATCGCTGCCGCCGCACTACCCGGGCAGTTCGTGATGATCTCGGTGAGCGACACCATCGATCCGTTATTGCGCCGACCCATGGCGTTCTACGCGGTCGGGGAGGAAGACGGGGCGCCGACGCGTTTCTCGCTGCTCGTGGAGGTGATGGGGCGCGGCACGAGGCTGCTTTCGCAGTTGAGCGCCGGCGACGCGGTTGATGTGCTCGGGCCGATTGGCCAGCCGTTCGTTTTCCCGAAAAAGAGCCTGGTTGCGGGCGACGATCCGGACGAGAGCCCGACCGAGCACATCTTCGTCATGGGTGGCGTCGGCTCGGCCCCCTTTCCCTTTCTTGCAGAGCGCATGCAGCTTGCCGGGTGCACGATGAGCGCCTTCATCGGCGGTCGCACCGCCGAGCATCTGCTCTGCGCCGAGGACTTCGAAAGCCTCGAGGTTCCAGTCACGCGATCAACCGACGACGGGTCCGTGGGCCATCACGGCCTGGTTACCGCTCCGCTGGCGACACATCTGGAGAACCTGCGAGCCCGCGGCGGACGGGCGCGGCTCTACTCCTGTGGGCCCACGCCCATGATGCATGCCGTCGACCGCCTGGCACTGGAGTATGGCTTGCCGCACCAGGTGAGCCTGGAAGCGCCGATGGCCTGCGGCATCGGCGTTTGTTTGTCGTGTGTCGTGCCGGCGCACACCAGGCTCGCTGGCACCGCCAGTGCTACGGCCGGTCGACCGCATGTCGATGCGGCCGACGGCTATGGACGCAGTTGGAGCTACCGCCGGATCTGCCGCGAGGGGCCGGTCTTCGATACACGATATCTGCTGTGGGAGGGTCGTCGATGAGGGACGCTGGCGCCGTTGGAGCGGCGGCCGGACGCGATGAGTCAACTCCGCCGGATTCACGAGTCGATCTCGGTGTTGACATCGGTGCTGTGCACCTCGAGAACCCGATCATGTTGGCTTCCGGCACCGTCGGGTATGGCGACGAGTTCTCGGAATTGATCGACCTGTCGGCCATCGGCGGAATTGTGGTCAAGGGATTGTCCCTTCAGCCGGTCCCCGGGAACGCGCCGCCGCGCATCGTCGAGACGCGTGGCGGGATGCTCAACTCGATCGGATTGCAGAACATCGGGGTCGAGGCTTTCGTGCGCGACAAGATGCCGCACCTGCGGCAGCATGACACCGTCGTGGTGGCCAATATCTGGGGTACGACCGTCAATGAGTATGTCGGCGTGGCCCAGCGGCTCGATGGCACCGAAGGGCTGGCGGCACTCGAGCTCAATGTCTCGTGCCCGAACATCAAGGAGGGCGGAGTTTCGTTCGGCAACGACCCGCGACAGCTGCGCGCAGTCACCGAGGCGGTGCGCAAAGTCACCGGAATGCCGCTCTGGGTGAAGCTGGCCCCGGGTGTTACCGACATCGGTTTGTGTGCTCGAGCGGCGGAAGACGGAGGCGCGGATGCGCTTTCGGTGATGAACACCATACGAGGTATGACAGTCAGTGTTGAACAGAGAAAACCACTATTAACCACTGTGTATGGCGGTTTTTCCGGTCCTGTCATCTTTCCGCTTGCTCTGTACCTGCTCTATGAGGTAAACGTAGCTACGAGCTTGCCGCTGATCGGTATTGGCGGCATCGACGAGCTCGACCAGGTGTTGCAGTTTTTGATCGTGGGAGCGGGCGCCGTGCAGATTGGAACGGCCAACTTCTACGACCCGGGGATCTCGCAGCGGCTGGTCGACGAGCTAGAGAGCTGGTGCAGAGATGAGGGACTCGACGCGGTTCGCGAGCTGGTTGGCACGCTCCAAGTTCCGGAGTAGCGCGCGAGGGTCGTTCTCGTCGTATTCGGTCGCGCGCCCGACGATCCTCCTGGTCTTTCTGGCCCTTCTGATCGGCCTACCGCTGGGTGGTTGCTCGCTGAACGCGAATCCGGCTGTTCGACCCGGCCGTGTGCATCCATTGAGCTGGACAGGCGTCGCCTCCTGGTATGGCGCCAAGTACCACGGACGCACCACTGCCAGCGGTCGCGTTTACAACATGAACGAGCTCACGGCGGCGCACAAAACGCTGCCTTTCGGCACGCGCCTCGAGGTGACCCACCAGAGCAACGGGCGCCGGGTCGTTGTGGAGATCACCGATCGCGGCCCATTCATCGGTGGTCGTGAGATCGATCTGTCGTACGAGGCAGCCAGACAGCTCGCGATGGTGGCAGAGGGCGTGGCCAAGGTGCGCTTGTCGAAGCTCGACTAGCCTCGCGCTCGCTCGCCGGTACTCGAACTCTACGACCGGGCTCGAAAACGCGACGCGCCGCAGCGCGCGTGCTCGTCGGCGACGACAGCCACGGGCCTTGTGGTACGTTCGCCGGCAGTAGGTTTCTCAGCGCCGCATGCCGTAACGATCGACCCTTTTCTCGCTTCCGGAGGTCGGTTCTTGCAGCTCCTGTGGACGACAAGTTACCGGGGCGATCGCTGGTCGTCAGGCAGAGCAGAGGAGAGGAGAGCGCACCTTGAGCAGTGTGCGTAGCGCCGATCCATCGCATGTTGCCGACGTCGAAACACCCTCCGGCGGCGACCTGGCGGCGCTCGAGTCGCGCCTCGCCCACACGTTTCAAAACCCGGAGCTGCTGCAGCGGGCGCTTACCCACCGCTCCTACGCCAACGAGCATGGCGACCGCCCTGCCGACAACGAAGTACTCGAGTTTCTCGGCGACGCTGCCTTGGGGCTGGTCGTGAGCGACATCCTTTGCACGGAGCACGCGCATCTGAACGAAGGCGAGATGTCGAAGCTCAAGTCGTACCTGGTTTCTGCAGAAACGCTCGGTCGGCTGGCCAACGAGCTCGGGCTCGGCAGCTTCGTTCTGCTCGGGCGTGGCGAGGAAAAGACCCTCGGCCGCGAGAAACAGTCGATTCTCGCCAATTCGTTCGAGGCTCTGATCGCGGCGCTTTATCTCGACGGCGGGTTGGACGCGGCGCGAGCCTTCCTGGTTCCGAGAATGAACGGGCTCCTCGTCGACGCGGCCGATGAAACGGCGCCCGTGCACGACTACAAGTCGGCGTTGCAGGAGGCGGTACAGGCGCTCGGACTACGACTGCCGCTCTACGGTGTTGTCGACGAAGAAGGCCCGGATCACGACAAGATGTTCCACGTTCGTGTCGACGCAGGCACGTGGAACGCCTCGGGCAGGGGGCGGACCAAGAAGAGCGCCGAGCAGATCGCCGCGCGGGTCATGCTCGACCGGATCGGCAGCGACTCCGACTGACCCGGGGCTAAGCGCCAGTGACGTCGGGTGCGGAACGGGAGCCTGCGCCGGTGGCGGATGGTCCATATTCGGTTTTTTCAGCTTTGACCGCTGTGGGGGTGGGCGCGGCGCTCTCGATCCAGCCGCCGCCGAGCAGCAGGTCGTCGTAGTAGAAAGCAATACCCTGCCCGGGCGCGATGGCGCGTTGCGGTCTGTCGAAGTCGACGCGAAAGCGTGTGGACCGCGCGGAGCTCGCCGCAACGGGCGCGGCGGTCGTGACGGGGCTGATGCGGCTCATCACCTCGCTGTGTCGGTGCCGGATCCGCGCCGCGGCAAGCAACTCGCCCGTCGGGGGCGCAATTGCCAGCCAGTTGCAGCGGGCGGCAATCAAGCCGTCTGACATCAGGGCGGACTCGGGGCCTACGGTCACGGTCCGTGTTCCGTCGGTGGTGTCGGCGGCGATCTCCACGACGTACAGCGAACGGCTGTTGTCGGTTGTGGCCTGAAGCCCGAGGCCTCGACGTTGCCCGATCGTGAATCGGTGTGTGCCGCTATGAGCCCCGAGCACTTCTCCGTCGAGATGGACGATCGCTCCGGGCGCCGAGGCCGGGCCCGAGCCTTGGCGCTCTACGAACGCGTTCTTGTCGCCGTCCGGGATGAAGCACAAATCGTAGCTCTCAGGCTTGTCGGCAACGGCGAGGCCGTGGGCAGCCGCGACCTCGCGCACCTCTTGCTTGGAAAGGGCGCCAAGCGGAAAGCGCACTCCGGCGAGAGCTTCGGCCGCAACGTCGTAGAGGAAATAAGACTGGTCCTTGCTGACGTCGACGGCTCTGCGCAGCAGCGGCCGCCCGCTGGATTCATCGACGTCGAGACGCGCGTAGTGTCCAGTGGCCAACGTCTCGCAACCGAGCGAGCGCGCCAGCTTCCACAGCAGATCGAACTTCACCCGCCGGTTGCAGGTGATGCACGGGCTCGGTGTGCGGCCCCCGGCGTAGACCTGCAGGAAGGGCTCCACCACCTGCTGGCGAAATTCGCTGGAATGGTCGAAGACGAAGTGAGGTATTTCCAGTGCCGCGGCTACGGCACGGGCATCGGCGACATCGGAGGGCGAACAGCACCGCCCGCGGCCCGAGGCGAGGTTGACGCCGCTGTAATCCCACAGCTGCAGAGTGATCCCGACGACGTCTTCGCCAGCGGCTCGCAACATCGCCGCCGCCACCGACGAGTCCACCCCACCGCTCATGGCGACCGCAACGCGACTCATCGTGCCGCCTCCTCGTGACCCGGCTCCGCATCTCTCTCGGCGGCCGGCGCCGCAGGCGACGAGGTGTCGACGGTGGGTCGGTTCGAGGCGCCGTTGGCTCGCAGGGCTGAGCGGATCTCCTTGACGGCGTCAGGAATGATGTCGATGGCCCGATCGATATCGGCCTCGGTGTTGCCGTAGCCGAGCGACAGGCGCAGCGAGCCCGCGGCCCGGGAGGGCGAGATTCCCATGGCCGAGAGTACCGGCGAAGCGTGTGCAAGCCCGCTGGCACAGGCCGATCCTGCCGACGCAGAGATGCCGTCGAGATCGAGCCTCGCCACGAGAACCGCGCCGTTGCAGTCGTCGAAACACAGGTGGACCGTGTTGGGCAGCCGGAGCTCGGGATCCGGGCACGTCGGGTAGCAGTCGGGGACTCGCGCTGTCAGCTCGGCGCAGAGGCGCCGACTCAGCGCACCGACGCGCGCCGATTCCTCGCCGTGTCTCCGCACCGCCCGCTCGCACGTGGCGCCCATGCCGACGATGAGAGCCGTGGGCTCGGTGCCACCGCGGTGTCCGCCCTGCTGCCCGCCCCCGCGCAGAATGGGCTGCAGTGAAATGGCGGCAGAGTCACGCAGCACAAGCGCGCCGATCCCCGGTGGCCCGCCCATCTTGTGTGCCGTCACGCTCAGCAGATCAACCTCGTCGAGGTCGGTGCCGAGGTCGATCCAGGAGCCTGCCTGGACCGCATCACAATGGACCCGCGCTCCGGCGTCGTGGGCGATGCGGCAGACCTCTCGGATTGGCTGCAGCGTGCCGACCTCGTTGTTGGCGGCCATCACCGACACCAGCCGTGTGTCGGCCCGCAGGGCGTCGGCGAGCTCGTCGAGGCGCACGCGCCCGGAGTGATCGACGCCAACTACGCTCACCTCCACGCCAAGTGCGGTGAGTGCCTCGCAGGGCTCGGCGATGGCAGGATGCTCGACCGCCGAGATCACCAGGTGGCCGCGGGGCGGCCATCCGAGGCAGCCCCAGAGCGCCATGTTGTCGGCCTCGGTGCCGCCGCTGGTGAACACCACCTGATCGGCGCCCGAGGTGAGTCGACTTCGGTCGAGTCCACAGAATTCGGCCACCTGAGCGCGCGCGTGCTCGGTTGCCGCGCGAGCCGCGCGACCATACTGGTGGACCGCGCCAGGGTTGGCGGCGTTGGGCAGCATCCACGGCTGCATTGCTGCCGCCACAGAAGGCGCAAGCGGAGCGGTGGCGTTGTAGTCGAGATAGACGGCGCGGTCCACGGAGTCGTTGCCGGTCATCGGCCGCGTTCTCGGGGGCCGGGCCGGTGCCGCATAATCGTCGCGCAGCTCGCTGGCCGTGCCCGTCGAAGCGCTCGAATTGCTCATTGCAGGAGCATGCCACGTGGTAGCTTGACGTGTGCAAAACTGCCCCGGCGAGGAACTCTGGGAGCTCCTCGGCCGTGCTTGTCTGCACGCCGTTGCCGCCGCACGCATCGCGGCCACGGCATCCTCAGATTCTCTCGTCGATCGCGCCAAGCCGCCGGAGAAAGTCTCGCAATGTCGGAGTTCGAAGCCCTCGACTTTTACGCCATGGACGAGCTGCTCAGCGACGAGCAGCGGCTCATTCGTGACACCGTCCGTCGTTTTGTCAGCGACAAGTGCCTACCGATCATCGAGGAGTATCAGGCCAAGGGCGAGTTCCCACGACAGCTCATTGCGCCCCTGGCCGAACTGGGCGTTCTGGGGGCGAATCTACCGGAGGAGTACGGCTGCGCCGGGCTCGATAACACCGCCTACGGGTTGATCATGCAGGAGCTCGAGCGCGGCGATTCAGGAGTGCGCTCCTTCGTCTCGGTGCAGGGTGCGCTCTGTATGTACCCGATCTTCGCGTTCGGGTCGGAGGAGCAGCGTCGCGAGTGGTTGCCACAGATGGCTGCCGGGACGGCGATTGGCTGCTTCGGTCTCACGGAGCCCGACGCGGGCTCCGATCCTGGGTCGATGCGCACTCGCGCCGTCGACGATGGCGACGAGTGGGTGCTCAATGGCGTGAAGATGTGGATCACCAACGGCACCATGGCGCATCTGGCAATCGTTTGGGCGAAGGTCGACGATCGCGTCCGAGGCTTCATCGTGCCGGCAGACTCTCCGGGCTTCACGGCCCTGCATGTAAAGGGGAAGTATTCGCTGCGGGCCTCCGACACGGCCGAGCTGGTCATGGAGGATTGCCGCATTCCCAAGGCCAACCTGCTGCCGGGAAGCGATGGCCTCAGGTCGCCGCTCATGTGCCTGAATCAGGCTCGCGCCGGCATCGCCTGGGGAGTCATCGGCGCGGCTCAAGCCTGCTTTGATGAGGCGCGCAGGTATGCGGTCAATCGCATTGCTTTCGGCAAGCCGATTGCCAGCAAGCAGCTGGTGCAGCGGCTGCTCACGAACATGGCGACCGAGATCACCCAAGCACAAGTTCTCTGCTGGCGCCTGGGCATGCTCAAGGACGCCGGCACGGTGACGTCGTCGCAAGTGTCGATGGCAAAGCGCAACAACGTCGCCATGGCTCTGCGTACAGCCCGGCGTTGCCGAGAGATTCTGGGCGGCAACGGGATTCTCGATGAGTATCAGGCCTTCCGGCACATGGTGAATCTCGAATCGGTTTACACCTACGAAGGGACACATCAGATTCATACGCTGATCGTCGGCCAGGAGCTGACGGGGGAGGCGGCTTTCTAGCGAGCCGAACCGTCGATTCTTCTTCCTGCGCGGCGGTCCGACGGCGCGTTGACCGTCCAGAGCACGCGTTGCTAGCATGCTGACTGCGTGCGGCGACTGGTGTCGTCCGCCGGCCGCGGGTATAGCTCAGTTGGTAGAGCGCAAGCTTCCCAAGCTTGAGGCCACGGGTTCGAATCCCGTTACCCGCTCTTCCTTGAACGCCGCCCCGATCTGTTTGTGGTGGTGGAACTGTTGTGGCGCGTGCCCTTGCCGCGTGCCGATTCCGTGAAGCGAGTTCTCACTCCAAACCGAAAATCAATCGAGGTAGCCAGATGGCGAACCGGTCTCCGTTTTCATTTGTCAACGCGCGCGCTGGGCGCGCCCAGCGATGAGCGCCTCGGTTCTGGGGCCCAGCTGCAAGCTCGTGGGTGAGATTCGCGGTTCCGGCTCGCTCGAGTGCAATGGCTCGGTAGATGGCACGATCTCGGTGGACGGGGACATCACGATCGGCGAAAAAGGCAGCGCCAAAGCCAACCTTTCCGGCAATCACGTGGTGATCAACGGGCGCTTGACGGGTAACGCCGTTGGCACTGCGAAGGTCGAGGTAGGGACGAGCGGTCAGGTCACGGGCGATATCCGTGCCCCCTCGGTAGCTTTCGGCGACGGTGCATTCTTCGAAGGAAACGTCGAGATGCGCGCTGCCAACCGCTCGGAGTCCGAAGCCGACTGAGCCGGTTCTGCTATCCGCACGACCGGCTTGCCGGGTCGCACAGGGAGAGTCCGCGCATGATCGTCGGCGTCGTCAAGGAGATCAAACCGCAAGAGAACCGAGTGGGGCTCGTGCCGGGTGGTGCGCTGACGCTCGCCGCCGGCGGCCATCGCGTGCTGGTGGAGGCTGGCGCTGGCATCGGCAGCGGACTGCCCGACGAAGAATACGTCGCAGCTGGTGCCGAGATCCTGGCGGAAGCTGAGGCGGTGTGGAAGACCGCCGACCTGATCGTCAAGGTCAAGGAGCCTCTCGCTTCGGAATGCGAACTGATGCGGCCCGGCCTGATTCTCTACACCTACCTGCACCTGGCACCGTTGCCCGAGCTGACAGATGCTCTTGTCGAACGCGAGGTCACCGGAATCGCCTACGAGACGATCGAGCTGCAGGACGGGACGCTGCCGCTGCTCGTGCCGATGAGTGAGATCGCTGGCCGGATGGCGGTGCAGGTGGGCGCACACTTTCTCGAGAAAGCTCAAGGCGGTCGCGGCGTGCTTCTGGGCGGCGTGCCTGGCGTCAACCCGGGCGATGTGGTGATCATCGGCGGCGGCATCGTGGGACGCAACGCAGCACGCATTGCGCTCGGGATGGGGGCGCACGTCACGATTCTCGACAACAGCCCACGCCAGCTGCAGTTCCTCGACGACCTGTTCGGCGGTCGCGTGACCACGATCATGTCGCAGGCGAAGACAGCGGAGATTTGGGCGACCCGCGCCGACCTGCTCGTGGGAGCGGTGCTGATTCCGGGTGCGTCGGCACCGAGGGTTGTCTCTCGCAAGGCGATCAGCGCGATGAAGGAAGGCAGCGTTGTTGTCGACGTGGCGATTGACCAAGGTGGATGCATCGAGACGATGCGCGGCACAACCCACCGCGAGCCGACCTACCTGGTAGATGGCGTGGTGCACTACGGCGTCACGAACATGCCCGGAGCGGTTCCGAGGACCTCGACGTTCGCATTAACCAACGTTACGACGCGCTATCTGAGCAAGCTCGCCGATCTCGGCCTCGAGCGGGCTTGTCGCGAAGATCCGGCGCTGGCCGCGGGCGTGAACACTTATCGAAGACATGTGACTTGCGAGCCGGTCGCGTCCTCGCAGGGTCGGGGGCACACGGCGCTCACCGACCTCCTGTGACCCCGCTCCGGCTCCGCGTTCTCCTCGACGGGCGGAGAGCACTGCCGGCCAGAGTCAATATGGCGGTGGACGATGCCCTCCTTGATGGGCTGGCCCCGGGATACGCGTATACGTTGCGGCTTTACGGGTGGAGACGGCCGACGGTCTCGCTCGGGTACGCCCAGCCTTGGGCCGAAGGTTATGACCCGCGCGTGGCACGCCGACTCGGGATCGACCTCGTGCGCCGCACCACCGGTGGGCGAGCCGTCTTGCACAGCGTTGACGAGCTGACGTACTCGATGTCGGCGCCCTCCGACGATGGTCGTTTGGCGGGCGGGATTCACGCCACCTATCGGCTGTTGGCCGAGGGTCTCGCGGGCGGCCTACGCGAGCTCGGCGCAGACGTCGCGGTGCAACGTTCCGGGCAAACAACCGGCTCGCCGGGGTCGCCAGGCACCGAGCGAGGGGATGACGATGACCGTGTCGGCGACGGTTTTCGTGATCGCCCAGGTGCATGTTTCGCGGTGCGTGCGCGCTTCGAGCTCGTGGCCGGGGACGGACTCGAGCCCTCCAAGCTGCTGGGCAGCGCTCAACGTCGCCGTCGTCGGCGACTGATGCAGCACGGGTCGTTGCCGCTGGGCCAGCCCGACGGCCGTCTTTGGGGCGCGCTGGGCCCGTCGGGAGAGGCGGCGGTGGGCGCTTCGATCGGACTCGCCCAAGTCCTTGGACGCGGCGTATCACGTCGCCAAGCGACGGCGGCGATCGTTCGTGGGATCAGCAGCGCTTTGCGGCTGGAGGCGCGTGTGGGGGCGCTTTCGGAGCTCGAGATGCGGCGAGTCCGGCACTACGAAAGGCTCTTCGCTGACCCCGACTTCACCTTCCGCCGATAGGGTCTGTGGGCCGCCTAACGGCCGTGCTGGGTGGCGTGGCCCCATGCTATCCTCGCCAATACGTCGATGCCGCCGGGTGGTGGATCGATCGCTGCTTGTTCGAGGGAGTCTTCGTCCGGGGCGGCCTTCGCGGAGTCCTAGCAAACGTGGCCGCGAACCCGAAGAGAGACGGCGGCGGCTCCCACGCCGGTGCATTAGGGCACACGACTACGAGCGCGCCACCTGCTGCGCTCCGAACGTGCCCTCGCGAGCCCCTTTGATGACACGCAATCGAGTCTGGCAGCGCTTCCGCCGGAAGTCGGGCGAGAACCGGCGTCAGATGACGCTCGAGCGTGCTCTGGTGATTGCGCTGGCACTCCACCTGCTAGGCGGATTGGTCGTCAACTGGTGGCCCGGCATGCTCTATTCCGCGGAGCTTGCACCGGCGCCCGAGCGCGAGCCGCTGCAGTTCCGTTTCGTCGATACGCCGGATCGCGAGGAGCCACCCGAGCCCCCAGACACTGAAGTGCTTTCCGATCGCGATCGTGAGGCGCGTGACAGGTCGCCTCGCGACGATGCCGAGGACCCGTTCGCCGAGGGCAACACTCGGCAGGCGGTGCTGCGCCCGCCGCCGGCGGCGTCGACGCCACCACCGACGCCTCAACCCACGCCCGCTCCGACGCCAGAACGGTCGCCGCCCCAACCGCGTGTGACGACGCCCCAGCCGCGCGACACGGAGCCCACGGAGCGGCCTGAGCCGGCGCCTGCCGATCGGCAGCCGCCGGACGCGGTCGCTCAACCGAGCGCAGAGTCGCCCAGCGAGACCCCGCCCAGGCGACCGCTGCCGCCGCGGCCCAAGAGTCTGAGCAACTCATTGGCCAGGCTCGAGTCGTTCGTCGATCCGCAGATGTTCTCGAATCCGAACGGCGGCGTAGACGCGCCGCAGGGCCTGGCCGATTTCGACACCCGAGGATACGACCTGGGGGACTATCTCCGTCGTGTGCTCGTGACGATCGAGCTCAACTGGCGCCGGAACATCCCGCCGCTGATCCGCACTCGTATCGGAGGCGCTACCTTCGTG
The DNA here is from genome assembly GCA_963666215.2 of Acidobacteriota bacterium. Taxonomy (GTDB): domain Bacteria; phylum Acidobacteriota; class UBA890; order UBA890; family WLXD01. The sequence goes on along the minus strand of CAXWPL010000005.1, from coordinate 136,874 downwards.
AGACTGTCGATTCGTCGCGAGCACCGGAGCGGCGGCGAGGTGGCGATTATCGAGATCGACCAGGTTTGGGGCTCGGGGCAGGGGGCATACGACAGCGCCGCCACCTTTGCTCTCGAGCTGTCGAGCCCGCTGCCGCCCATTCCGTCGTTCTATCCTTACGAGACCATCGACGGCCGGATCGGTTTCGTCTATAACCTCGACCCCGACACCATAACCTTCCCGCCGGAGCAGTAGCCGAGCGGGCTACGCGGCGAACGCTCGCACAAGAAGCGATCTCCGGACAACGGAACCCCGACGAACACCATGATCGAGATCCTACGTAGCGGCGGCCCAGTGATGGTGCCGCTGGCCCTGTGTTCCGTGGTCGCCCTGGCCATCGTTGTCGAGCGCTTGTTCAACCTGCGCGAGATCAAAGTCCTGCCGCAGTCTGGCGTGGAGCGTTTGCGCGAGCTGATCTCCGACTCCGAATTCGAACGCGCCGAGGAGTATGCTCTCAGTCGCCCGAGTCCGTTCAATAACATTGTTCTGGCCGCGTTGCGGAGCCGATTCGAGTCGCGCGATTCGCTCCGCGATGCGGTTCGCGATGCCGGTCGGCAGGAGATCCCGCGCCTCGAGCGCTACCTCGGCATTCTCGAGACGGTCGTGAGCATCTCGCCACTGCTCGGCCTTCTGGGCACGGTGCTCGGGATGATCCGCGTGTTCGCAGTGATCTCGAGCGAGGGCGTGGGGCAGGCCGATGCACTTGCCGGCGGTATCTCAGAGGCGATGATCACCACCGCCACCGGGCTGGCGATCGCGATTCCGGCGCTGGCCGCGTATAACTTCCTGATTGGCCGCGCCGAGGGGATGGTGCTCGAGATGGAACGCCTGACCCTCGAGATGGTCAAGCTGCTGCTGGCCAGGCGCGGCGGATCGTCGTCGTCGGCCGGGGAGGGCGTGTGAGCTCGCTGTTTGCCGGTGAGGGGCGCGCGCGACGGCGTGCGCGCCTGGATATCTCTCCGCTCATCGACATCGTCTTCCTGCTGCTGATCTTTTTCGCGGTCACAACGACCTTTCTCGAGCAGGCCGGCATGGATCTGGAGCTCCCCGAGTCGGGGACAGCCGCCGCAACCGACACGGCGCCGATTGTTGTCGAGTTGTCCTCCGAGGGGGCGATGCGACTGCAAGGCGAGCAGGTAACCGTCGAAGACCTCGAGAGCCGCATAGCTGCGCTCAGCGAGGCCGAGCGCGAGCGCATCACCGTGCGCGCCGACGGCTCCGTGGATCTCAACACCTGGGTCGCCGTCATCGACGCCCTACGGCGCGGCGGTGCCGCGGGCATCGCTCTGCCGATGATTCCGGTGGAGCGCGGCAACGCGGAACGTTGAGCGGGCGCGAGCGCCGCCGGCTCTCTTGATACAAGCCGTGGACGACGGCCGCGTGGCTGCGGTTGTTGTTGTGGGCCCCACCGCCAGCGGCAAGTCCGAGCTTGGCGTGGCTCTAGCAGAGAGATTTGCAGGCGAAGTGGTCTCCGCCGACTCCTTGCAGCTGTATCGCCATCTCGAGATCGGCACCGCGAAACCGAGGACCGAGCTTCTCGAGCGTGTCCCGCATCATTGCGTCGACGTTCTGGAGCCGCACGCAGCCTGCTCGGCGGGAGAATACGCTCGCATGGCGCGTACGGCGGTCGACGGCATTCGCAGCCGTGGCCGCTTGGCGATCATTGTGGGTGGCAGTGGACTGTATCTACGCGCGCTGATCGAGGGTCTGGATGTTCTGCCCCCGTCCGAGCCACGATGGCGACAGGCGCTAACCGCGATCGAGAGCCGTTGCGGTCCCCAGCGCCTTCGCGATCTGCTGCAGCGGCTCGACCCGGTGTGGGCAGCGAGCATCGACGCCGCCGATCGGCAAAGGCGGTTGCGCGCTCTCGAGGTCACCTTGCGGGAGGGGGTGCCGTTCAGCCGCCTGCTGCGTGATCGCGCCCAGCCCCTTCCGGGCCGCACAGTCTGGGTCGGCCTCGATTGGCCTCGTCCAGAGCTCTATCGGCGAATCGAGGAGCGCGTGGATCAGATGCTGGCCGCTGGTTGGCAGGCAGAAGTGGCGGCGCTCCTGCGGCGCGGCGTGGCTCCCGAGGCGCATGCACTGCAGGCGATCGGGTATCGCGAGCTCGTGGAGCAGGAGCGCGGCGCAACTACGCTGAGTCAGGCGCGGGAGGCGATCGTGATCGCTACCAGGCGCTACGCCAAGCGCCAGATGACGTGGTTTCGTAACAAAACGCCCACCGTCTGGTTCGATCCCGAGACCGACAGCACGCCGTCTCGGCTGCGGTCGGCAGAAAGCGCTGCGGCCGATCCGTCTCACCGCTGGAGTCGATTGGTCGACTACGTTGCTGAGTGCCTGGCACCCGCCGTTGCTACACCGCTAGCTCCGTTAGACTAGGAGTTGCCGGCCGCCCTCAGCGCACCGTTGCCACCAGGGAGCAGCGGTTGGCGCTTCGTCCCGGCGCGAGGTCACCGCATTGAGCCACCAGCAGATCCGTCATACAGCATCCACAGCGACTGTCCTTCGATCGCGGGTGGCTGCCGCGCTCTTGCCCGGGACAATCGATCGATGCCAATCACGGGTCCGTTCCGGCGCCAGTCGGGCGGTGATCGTCGGGGGTCTGCTGCTCGCCGTTGGCTGCGCGACTTCAGGAGAAGCCGCTCCTTCGGCCCGCGCGGCTGGTGCTCCTGCGCTCGATCCGTCACGGATTCCGGAGGCGCCGAGCGGCTACTCGGGTGAGCTTCTCGCGGCCTGGAACGCTCTGCGATCAGGTGCCTACGACGAAGCCGAGACCCGCGCGGTGACGTTAGGGGGATCGGGCGCCCCGGCAACGCAGGTGCTGACTGGATTTCTGGCAATCACGCGCGGTGACGACGTCAGCGCGACGCGCGATCTGCAAGCAGCGGTCAACCTGCAGCCGGGTGCCGATCAGGGCGAGGCGGCGGCTGCGTATGGCCTCGGCCTTGTCGCGGAGCGTGGCCGCGACTCATCGGCGGCGCGCGCTTGGTACCAACGTGCTTTGGATCTCGATCCGTCCCTGGCTCGTGCCGGGGCGGCGTTCCGTCGACTCGAGATCGGAGATATGGCCGCGATGCTCTCGCGCGCCGAATCGGCTGCCGCAGGCGGGCGAGTTGCCGAGGCGATCGAGTCGTACGAGGCAGCGAGTCGATTGGCGCCCGACGTCATTGGCCCCTACCTGAAGCTCGCCGACCTGCACGCTGCGGCGGATGACCCGCAGCGGAGCATCGAGGTGCTAACGCGAGGCGCGCGGTGGGTCGGCGATCAGCCGCTCTTGCTCGAGCGTCTGGGCGGGCTGTACGAGCTCGTTGGAGACTCACGAAGAACGCTCGATACCTACCAGCGCCTGGCGGAGCTTCTGCCTGGCGACGCGCGTGTAGCGGGGCTCGCGCGAGCGGCTCGCGACTCGTTCGAGACCGCCTCCTTGCCGCCCGAGTACCGACGACTCGCCGCCAAGGGTGTGATCAACCGCCAGGAGCTCGCCGCCGTACTGGCGATCAATCTTGCCGACCTGGAGTCTCATGTGGAGATGCGTCGGGGAGTGATTGTCGCCGACGGTGGCAACCGCTGGTCGACACCCTTCATCCGACGAACAGTTGAATGGGGTGTGCTTGATGTCTATCAAAACAACGAGTTCTATCCCGACATGGAGGTGAGACGCAGCATGCTCGTCGAGGCGTGCTACCGCGTGCTCGATCTGCTCGGTCTCGCGGACGGCGCTCCGCGGCCGTCGATCCAGGATCCGCCTCCAGGCCACCTGCTTTTCCGGCCGGCACAGGCAGTGGTCGGCCACGGTCTGATGGAGCTCAACCGCGAAAGCTCGCTCGATCTACTCGAGCCCATCTCTGGCGGCGAGGCGATCGCGACTGTGCGTCGGCTCGCGGCCTTGCTGCGAGCGCGCGGCTAACGTGGAGGGTCGCGACAAGTCCGCACCACCCGACGCCCCAGGGCCTTCTGGCCCCGCAGCGAAGAGTGAAGGCGCGGCGCCGGAAGAGACCGCCGTATCGCAACCAACCGAGCCCGACGCAGCGGATTCTTCTTCCGAGATGGAGCTGATCGAACAGGCGGCACCGATCGAATCAGCGAACCCGATCGAATCGGTGGACCTGCCCGAGCCCGTGCAGCAGGCCCAGGCCCAGGCCGAGGCCGAGCTGCTCGCTGAACAGGAGGTCGCGGAATCGGTGGGTCCCGGCACAGATGCAGAGGCGTTCTGGGGCGCGGTTCCCCCGGTGATCGAGACCGCTGAAGCTGCCGAGGCCCTCAACGTCGTGGACCCAACGACCACGGCGGACACCGCGACGCTGGCGGAATCGGCCGCCATCGCCGCCGCTGCGTCGTCCGCGGGGATTGTCGAGGGGACTGCTGAGGACGGCTTTCCAGGCGCTGCTCCAGGGCCGATGGATGTCGCTGCGCCGATGGACTCCACGGTCTTGATGTGGCGCGTCGTGCCAATCTGCCTGCTGGGCTGGGCGGTGCCCGGCCTTGGCCACATCGTCTCCCGACGAATCGGTCGCGGCGTGCTGCTCGGTGCACTGGTGTTATCGCTGTTCGCAGGCGGCGTGGCACTCCAGGGCAAGGTGTACCGGCCGATCGAGGGCGAGCCGCTGACTTACCTTGCAGCACTCGGCGCGGCCGGGGTCGGCGTTCCGTATGTGCTGGCGCACCTTGGAGGCTATGCCGAGGGCGACCTCATGAGCGCCACGTTCGACTATGGCAACACGTTCACGCTCCTGGCCGGACTGCTCAACCTGCTGATCCTGCTCGACGCCTACGACGTCGCCACCGGAAGACGGTGATGACAGCGCACTTCGGCTTCCTCTGCTTGTTCTCCATCGCGGTCGGGATCGTCCTCGGTGCGATGCTGCGGCGTCGGCCGCGCGACGCCGTGGTGCTAGCGACCTGGATCGCACTCGGCTTGATCGGCGGCGCTCTGATGATTTCCTGGGCGATGCTGCTGCTGCCGATTTGAAGCCCTTGAATCGGCGCCGTACGCGGAGTTCAAGCCTTTCGGTGAGCGCCATCGAGTCCCGTTCCTGCACGGGCATTCCCGCGCCGTCAGAGGTAGCCTGAGTCGATGCGCCGCCTTCTGGTTTGGCTTCCCGCCTTGCTGGTGATGCGGATCATCTACTTTTTTTCCGGCCAGCCCAAGTGGCCCGATGTGGTGCAGGGGAGCCCCGACTGGGTGTTGCACCTGGCCGCATACGGAGTCCTCGGGGGGGCGCTGGCGTTCGGCTTCAGCGATGGCCTGATCCGGCGCCTGAGCAGCCTTGAAAGAGTCGCCGCGGTGGCAGTTGGTGCACTGCACGCCGGCTTCGACGAGTGGCATCAGAGCCTCGTACCCGGCCGGGTTGCCGACCCGCGTGATGTCGCCGTCGACCTTGTTGGAGTGGCACTGGCGGTCGTGCTGACAGCTCTGTACTTGTCGGGGCGCGGGGCGCCCCCGGGCCCGGATCGGGGCTGATTTGCCGGCCTCGGAGCGGCATGGGACAATCGCCGCAAGCGGGCTCCCGATTGTTCTCGTACCGCCCTATCTGGGCCTTCGAGTCCCGCAGCGCTGTGTACGGAGGCGGCATTGGTACGCGTAGCGGTCATTCCAGGCGATGGCATCGGCATTGAGGTCACACGGGCGGCGATTCAGGTTTCCGAGGCCGCTGCCCAGGCGCATGGCGTGGAGCTGATCACGCAAGAGTTCGACTATGGCGCCGAGCGCTACCTGGCGACGGGTGAGGGGTTGCCCGACGAGGGCTTCCGACAGCTGCGCGACGAGTTCGACGCGATCTATCTCGGGGCGCTCGGAGACCCGCGGATTCCAGACATGGCGCACGGCAAGGAGATCCTCCTCGGCCTACGATTTCGGCTCGATCTTTACGTCAACCTCCGCCCGATCAAGCTCCTACACGAGAAGCTCTGTCCGCTGAAGGATCGGTCGGTGGAAGACGTATGTTTCACCGTGTTTCGCGAGAACACGGAGGGTCTCTACGTTGGTATGGGCGGGCAGTTCAAGCGCGGCACCGCCGATGAAGTCGCGATTCAGGAGGACATCAACACCCGCAAGGGCGTCGAACGGATCGTCCGGCACGCATTCGAGCACGCCCGCGCCCACCAGCTCCGCCGCGTCTGCATGAGCGACAAGAGCAACGTCCTCACGTTCGGCCACGACCTTTGGGTGCGCGTCTTCGACGAGGTGAGCGCCGAGTACCCGGAAATCGAAACGTGGCACCTGTTCGTCGACGCATTGACCATGCAGTTGATCAAAGATCCCACGCAGTTCGATGTCATCGTGACCTGCAACATGTTCGGTGACATCATCACCGACCTGGGTGCTCAGCTGCAGGGAGGACTCGGATTGGCCGCTTCGGCCAACGTCAACCCGGAGACCGGCGCGGGTCTGTTCGAGCCCGTGCACGGCTCGGCCCCGAAGTACGCGGGCAAGGGTGTTGCGAATCCGATCGCGGCGATTCTGTCGGCGCAGCTGATGTTCGAGCACGTCGGCCACCCGGAGATCGCTGCGTCAATCGAGGCCGCGGTCGTCGACGCGATTGGGGCCGATCAGGTGACTCGCGACCTGGGCGGTCGTTGCACAACCGAGCAAGTCGGGGAGTATGTCGCGGGCAGGCTGTTGGCCCCGGTCGGCTGCTAGCCTCTCACTGCGACTATCCGGAGCTAGGAACATGGCGAGCGCGATCTGGATCCTGGAAGGTGCCCGGACCGCCATGCGCCGCTTCCTGGGCGACTTCGCGGCGACGTCGGCGATCGATCTCTGCGCTGCCGCAACGCGGGCCGCCATCGAGCGCGCCGCGGTCTCGCCGGAAGTGATTGAGCATGTGGTGGTCGGCAACGCCCAGCAGACTTCTCTCGACGCGATTTACGGCGCGCGGCACGTGGCGCTCAAGGCGGGCATTCCGGAGAGCGTTCCGGCGCTCACCGTTAATCGGCTGTGTGGATCGGGCATTCAGTCGATCATCAGCGTGGCACACGCGATCGCGTCGGATGGCATCGACGTCGGCGTTGCGGGCGGCATGGAGAACATGTCGATGGCTCCGCACGTGCTGTATGGCGGGCGGAAGGGCTTCCGCATGGGTGCTGCGTCGCTCGAGGACTCGCTGACAGCGGCGTTGATGGACCCCTATTGTGGCTGCACCATGTCAGCTACTTCCGACAATCTGGCGCGCAAGTACGACATCAGCCGCGAAGAACAAGATGCTTGCGCTCTCGGTAGCCAACAACGTGCTGCCGCCGCTCGAGAAGCGGGAGTGCACGCCGAGGAGATCGTCACGGTTGAAGTGGCACACCGAGGTAAGACCACACAAATCGATGAAGACGACCATCTGCGACCGGAGACCACGCTGGAGAGCCTCGCTGGTCTGCGACCGACATTCGGAGAGGGCACGTTCGTGACCGCTGGGAACGCCTCCGGAATCGTTGACGGAGGCGCCGCTCTGGTGGTTTGCCGGGGCGAATGGGGGCGGGTTGCCGGGCTCGAGCCTCTGGCGGAAGTGGTGTCTTGGGCTTATGTCGGAGTGACCCCGAGCGAGATGGGCATCGGTCCGGTTCCTGCCTCTCGCGCGGCTCTGGCGCGCGCCGAGTGGTCGCTCGAGGACGTCGACGTCATCGAGGTCAACGAAGCCTTTGCTGGGCAGTACCTCGCGGTCGAAAGAGAGCTCAGGCTCGATCGCGAGCGGGTCAACGTCAATGGCGGTGCCATCGCTCTGGGGCATCCACTGGGCATGACCGGCACGCGCATCGTTTACACGGTGGCCCGCGAGCTGCGTCGCCGCGGTGGTGGGCGCGGGCTCGCCACCGCATGCATTGGCGGCGGGCAGGGTATCGCGATTTGCCTGCAGGTCGACTAGCCACGTGACCGACCAGCGAGTGTCCGGCGTCGATTGTGTTGGCGTCGTCGGCTGCGGGCTCATGGGCAGCGGCATCGCTCAGGTCGTCGCCCAAGCGGGCTACCGCACGATCGTCCGTGAGGTCAACGACGAACTCCTGTCCGCCGGCCTGGGGCGTATCCGAGCATCGGTCGCCAAGGCGGTTGAGCGTGGCAAGCTCGACGAGGCGTCGATGCACGCTACCGCCGGGCACCTGGAGGGGACCACCGACCTCGCGGCGCTGTCCCCTTGCCAGCTGGTGATCGAGGCGGTGACCGAGGACATCGATGCCAAGCGCGAGGTGTTCGTTGCGCTCGACCAGGCGTGCGGTGACCAGACGATCTTTGCCAGCAATACCTCGTCGCTGAGCATCACGCAGATGGCGGTTTTGACCCGCCGCCCGGACCGGTTCATCGGACTGCATTTCTTCAGCCCGGTGCCGGCGATGAAGCTGGTCGAGATCATCCGGACCTTGCTGAGTGACGCGACAGCCATCGAGCTCGGCCAGGCATTTGTCGCCAGCCTGGGGAAGACGTCGGTGGTCGCGGACGACCGCACCGGTTTCATCGTCAACCGACTGCTGGTGCCTTATCTGCTGGAGGCCATCCGCGTCTACGACCAGGGCCTCGCCGCGGCCGAAGACATCGATCGTGCGATGCAACTGGGCTGTGGATACCCGATGGGGCCGCTGGCGCTGCTGGACTTCGTGGGTCTGGATACCACCTACTACATCGCCAACATCATGCACGACGAGTTCAAGCAGCCGCAGTTTGCCGCGCCGCCGCTGCTCAAGCGGATGGTCATGGCGGGGCACTTGGGCCGCAAGAGCGGCCGTGGTTTCTACGAGTACGGTTGAGTTGAGGCGGCGGTTGGCAAGAGGAGGCGAGCATGTCACCTGAGTACGAGAATATCCGCGTCGACATCGAGGACGGCTGCGCCGTACTCACGGTCGATCGTCCCGCGGTGCTCAACGCGCTCGACGAGTTGACCATCAGCGAGATCGCCGCGGCGATCGATTGGCTCGACAACCACTCGGAGGTGCGAGCGATCGTGATCACGGGGGCGGGCGAGAAGGCTTTTGTCGCCGGCGCCGACATCAACGTCTTGGCCACGCTCGATGCCTACCACGGGCGCAACGCAGCGCTCGCTGGTCAGCGCGCGTTCGACCGTATCGAGCGCTGCAGCAAGCCGGTGGTGGCGGCGGTCAACGGCTACGCGCTAGGGGGCGGCTGCGAGCTGGCTCTGGCCTGTCATTGGCGTATCGCCTCCGAGTCGGCACGCTTTGGATTGCCTGAGATCAACCTCTCGATCATTCCCGGCCACGGCGGCACTCAAAGGCTCCCGCGCCTCGTTGGCAAGGGGCGCGCGCTCGAGCTGATCTGCACCGGGCGTCAATTTGACGCGGCGGAGGCGGAGCGTCTCGGACTGGTGACCGAGGTGGTTCCGGCCGACGCGCTCATGACGCGGGCTCGCGAGCTTGGCGCCCTGCTTGCGACGAAGCCGCCGCAGGCCATGCGCTACGCCTTGGCGGCGGTGAATGAGGGGCTGGAGGCCGCGATCAACGAAGGGCAGGCGATCGAGGCGACCTATTTCGGGCTCTGTTGTGCCACCGAAGACAAGGGTGAGGGGATGCACGCGTTCTTGGAGAAGCGCAAGCCGGCGTGGAGAGGCCGCTGATGGCGTCGACCGACGGGGGCGACCGCGGCAACTCGATTCAAGAGCTGATCTACGACTGGAACACCATCGGCGGCGCTCCGAAGCGTCACGTCGAGTTCAACGATGAGACCCTGCGCGACGGGCTGCAGTCGCCCTCGGTGCGCGACCCCGATATCGATACGAAGCTCCGGATTCTGCATCTGATGGCCGATCTCGGCATCCATGCGGCGAATCTCGGGCTTCCCGGTGCTTCGGCCCGGCAGCGTCAAGACGTTACTCGGCTGGCGCGCGAGATCCTCGACGAGGATCTGGCCATCGTGCCGAACTGCGCCGCGCGGACGCTGGTCGCCGACATCGAACCGATTTGCGACATCGCTCAGGCCGTCGGCCTGCCGATCGAGGCTGCGTGCTTCATCGGCTCGAGTCCGATCCGCCAGTACGCCGAGGGATGGGGTCTCGATCGGATACTCAGGCACACCGAGAGCGCGGTGCGCTATGCGGTCGGTCGCGGCCTGCCGGTGATGTACGTAACGGAAGACACGACGCGGGCTCACCCTGACACAATTCGGGCCCTCTATACCGCGGCAATCGAGAACGGAGCGAGGCGGATCTGCGTCTGCGACACCGCTGGTCACAGCACGCCGGAGGGGGTGCGCGCGCTCCTCGGGTTTGTTCACGGCGTGGTTGAACGGACGGGCGAGGCCGTCAAGATCGATTGGCATGGGCATCGCGACCGCGGGCTGGACGTCGCCAACACACTGGCCGCCATCGATGCTGGCGTCGATCGCGTGCACGGGACGGCGCTGGGAATCGGCGAGCGAAGCGGCAACACGCCGCTGGATCAGATCTTGGTCAATTGCCATCTCGCCGGCCTCATCGACCATGATCTGAGCCGACTCGGCGAGTATTGCCGCGTCGTCGCCGAAGCCACGGGGATGCCGCTACCGGTCAACTACCCGGTGGTTGGCCGCGACGCATTCCGCACTGCGACAGGTGTCCATGCGGCGGCCGTGATCAAGGCGCAGGCCAAAGGAGACACTTGGCTCGCCGATCGGATTTACTCCGGGGTTCCCGCCGGGCTCGTCGGAAGGCGTCAGAAGATCGAGGTCGGCCCGATGAGTGGCGCCTCGAACGTCATCCACAGCCTGACCAGACACCACATCGAGCCCACGGAAGAGCGCGTCAGCGCCGTTCTGCGTGCCGCGAAGAGCTCTGATCGCGTGCTGGATGAGGCCGAGATCAGACGTGTGGTAGCGGAGACGAAGAGCTAGCGTCTCTACGTCCCGGGTTCGCGTCGATCGAGGCCGTGCGCGGCCGTCCGCCCGTAGTTACTCGCCGGCGCCCCTCGTGCCGCCTTTGGGCAGTCAGGCTACAGGCCGAGCCCGTGGATCGGCACCAGCATGAACGAAACCACGAAGATCACCACCGCCAGCAACGCGAGCGCGACTCGCATCGGGCCGAGGGACTGGTCGTAGCGTGGCACCGGTGGATGCTTGGTGCCGAGCACGAAGAACACCATCAGCGCGAAGAAGATCCAGCCCGGGAAGAGGTAGAACCCGGCCAGCGTCATGAGCCCGACAACGGCCAGTGAGATTGGACGGTGCCAACGGCGGCTGAAGGCGTACAGCAGGTGCCCGCCGTCGAGCTGGCCCACGGGGAGCAGGTTCATCGAGGTCACCAGAAGGGCGAACCAGCCGACGAACGCGAGGGGGTGCACATGCAGGTCTTGGCCGTCGAACATCGTGGGCGCAAAAAGCGCCGCAAGCGGAGCCCAGATCAACGGCTCGCCCATCGTCAGCATACGACCGTCGGTGAAGCTCTGCGGGTCGATTACGCGCGACTGGGTGAGCCCCACAGCGAGGATGGGCAACGCCACCACGAAACCCGCCAATGGCCCGGCGACGGCGATATCGAATAGCGCGCGACGGCTGGAGATCGGGCCCTTGATGCGGATGACCGCGCCCATGGTTCCGGGCAACAGGAAGGGTGGCGACGGGAAGGGCAGAAAGTAGGGCAGACTCGCAGGGATGTCGTAGTAGCGGCAGGCGACGTAGTGCCCCATCTCGTGCGCCAGCAAGAATGCGATCACGGAAAGGCCGAGAGGAATTGCGGCGAGCAGCAGACCGGGGGCGGCAAACGGGTTGAACACGATGTCGCCGCCGTCGACGGCGTAGAAGCCTTGGTAGCTGACAAAACCCCAGTAGGTCGTTGTGACGAGCGTGGCAAGGAACAGCAGCACGTTCATCACCGGTCGACGGCGAGGCACAACGCGTGGCTCGGCCACGTGGCCGGTGTCGATCCAGTCGACGGGGCTCGCCGGCGGCTCTGTGCGCACGGGCACCGTGGGTGTTGGTGAGCTGTCGGGAGCCCAATCCGCGGGTGCCGCTTGTTCGGCGGCGGGCGAGCTTGCCACCGGCGCGGTTGGCGAAGAGACGGGCGTCCACGACAACTCGTCGTCGCGCCTCGGCGCGGCGCCCGTGGACGGCGCGGAGTCGTCGGTATCGGCCGTGCTCACTGCGGTGGGTCGGTCTCGGCGTTCAAGCGACTGAGATCCTTGCCGGGCTTGAAACGGGTCGTGTTACCAGGGGGAATCACGACTTCCTCACCCGTGCGAGGGTTGCGACCTACACCGCGTTTTCGCGGTCGCACCTCGAAAACACCGAAGCCGCGCAATTCGATACGCTCTCCACGGGCCAGCGAGGCTTTGAGAGCGGCGAGAATACGCTCGGCTGCCTGTTCGGCTTTGATCTTGGGGATAGCAGCCTGCCGAGCGATGCGATCGACGATGTCTGCCTTGACCATCTCGCGGAACCGGCTCGGCGGCGCCGAGGCTTGGATTCGGTGAGGCCACGATAGCCCCGACCCGATGTCCACACGCTGACTAAACCTCAGCATATCATAGCGTTACAGCGGGGCCGGTCGCTCCGGCCACGCCTGTTTCACGGGCGACGCTGACGCAGCTTCCATTCATTTTGATCGCCCGAAGGTCGAGTTTCGTGAACACCCATTCGTTACCTGAGATCGCAATCATCGGCCGACCGAACGTCGGCAAGTCGACGCTATTCAACCGTGTCCTGGGCTCGCGTCGCGCCATCGTTGGCGAGCAATCGGGGTTGACCCGCGACCGACATCGCGCCGAGGCTGAATGGGGTGGCAGGCGGTTCGTGCTCACCGACACCGGCGGCGTCGAGTGGAAGTCGTCCGACGAGCTGGTTCGGCTGATCCAGGATCACGCGCTGGTCGCGGTTGATACGGCCAACCTCGTGCTTTTTATCGTCGACGGACGTGCTGGCCCGGCGTCGATCGAATCGGAGGTTGCCCTCGAGCTGCGCAAGCGTGGCGTACCGACGTTTCTGGTCGTCAACAAGTGCGACTCCAAGTCGATAGGACTCGACGCCACCGAGTTTCACTCGCTGGGGATCGATCCTCTGTTCAGGATCTCTGCCGAGCACGGACTCGGCGTGGCCGATCTTCTCGACGTGGTCATCGACAGCATTCGCGAGGTTCCGGTCGATGATGGTCCGCCGGTGGAGGTGCCCACCGATGGAGACACCGAAACCGAACAGCCACCGATGGCAGATCAGGTCGACATTGCCGAAACGCCGCGCGTTGCGGTGGTGGGCAGGCCGAACGTTGGCAAGTCGTCGCTGGTGAACGCTCTCCTTGACGACGATCGCGTGATTGTCAGCCCGGTGTCGGGCACCACACGAGATGCTATCGACAGCACGATCGAGCGCGGCGGAAAGCGTTACGTCATTGTGGACACCGCGGGGATTCGACGTGCCGCAAAACGCGACAGCTTCGCCGAAACCGTGAGCGTGGCGATTGCCAGACAGCGGATGAGGGGTGCTGACGTGGCCTTGCTGGTCATCGACGCTGCCATCGGCCTATCGCGCCAAGACGTCGCGATTGCTGCCGAGGCAGAGACGTCCGGGTGTGGGTTGATTGTCATCGTCAACAAGTGGGATCTGATTGCGATCGAGGGTTCTCCGGCGTCCGACTGGATCGACGAGCTCCGGCACCGCATGGGGCGAATCAACTGGGGGCTGTTCGCGTTCGTCTCGGCGAAGACGACCGATGGCGTGGCAAGCTTGCTGCCACTGGTGGACAGGGTTTGCGCCAACCGTCGACAGCGCGTGCCCACCGGGCCGCTCAACGCGATGTTCGAATCGATCTCGCGTCGCCTGGATCCCTACACCGGCCCCGGGATCCCGCGCCCGAAGTACCTGACGCAGGTCGCTGCCTCGCCGCCGGTTTTTGTTGTCTTCACCGGCGGCGGCAAGAACAGCCTGGCGCCGGAGTACCGGCGCTTTCTGGAGAACCGACTGCGAGAGCGATTCGATTTCAGCGGCACTCCGGTGATCGTGAAGATTCGCAGAGGGCATCGCGCGGAAGCCCCGAGCGGCCCCAGCCGTGGCGGAGCGTCGAGATGAGCGACCCCGTTCGTCCGCAGCTCGCCTACGCCAAGGGCTTCTACAAGGTCGGCGAGGTTGCCGCCCTGACAGGGCTCGAGTCTCACGTCGTGCGCTACTGGGAGACGGAATTCTCGGTGCTCGCCCCACAAAAGACTCAGGGTGGTCAGCGGCGCTACCGGCCCGCCGACATCGAGTTGATCCGGACCATCAAAGAGCTGCTGCATGAACAGGGCTACACCATCGTCGGTGCGCGTCGGCGCCTGGAGGCGGGTGGGCAATCTCCGACAGACCCGATGGACACCCGGGTTCCGCTGCCTGGCCCTCCGGAGTCCCTCGCTGGAGTCAGTCACGACCACCAGCAGACCACCGAGATGCTAGGCCGCGTGCGTCAGGAGATCGGCTCGATCTTGACCCTCATGCGGGCGAATGACGATACTGACTAGCCCTCTTCACTCGCGGCGAGCGTGAAGGTGATTGCGCTAGTCGCGCTCGTCGGCGACAGTGGCACGTAGCAAACACCATTGGGTCGGGACGTGGCGCAGCCTGGTAGCGCACTGGTCTGGGGGACCAGGAGTCGCTGGTTCAAATCCAGTCGTCCCGACCTTGATTTACTTGCCGGATCGCATTTCAACCCCCGCCGGCCCGACGCCTCGTTCGGCATCCGCCCCGTCTGACCTGTCCATTCGGTCCGACCCGTCGTCCTTGTCGCCACACTGGCCTGGCTCTTCTGCGCGGGTCTCCGACTCGCCCCTTCGGCCGCGGCTCGACGACCGGCGAGCTCTACGTCAGCGTTTGCGCCCGGCCCTACGTCTTCGCTGAGCGTTCCCCGAATCGCGCGATCGCCAGCGTCGTGGTCGCGCCCAGCGCAAGGAGGGCGAGAGATCCGCCGAGCTGTGCGGTGCTTGGCCGGAAGGTGACCACCCGCCAATCTTCAGGATCGATGCTGTTGGCGTTGGCAGGAGTCACCAACCTGCCGCGGATCGTGTCGCCGGGCGCGGGGGCTACGCCTTGTTGGAAGGGCCACAGACCGACCACGGCACCCACCAGAAGGCCGAGGAGGAAGCCCAAAGTGGCGTTTCGACGGGCGCGAAGCAGATACCTCAGCAGGTTCGATACGACCGCGATGCCGACAACGAGCCCAACGGCGACCGGCAGCAAGACGGTTGTTGTAGGAATCGCGGCAGCTGCCAGGTCGCGTGCGGCCACGGCGACTCGAAAGCGTTCCACCGCTCCGAGAATGGGCACATACTGGCCCAACACGAGCAGGACGTATCCGCCGCTGATTCCCGGGAGCACCATCGACGCCGCACCGCCCGCGCCGGCCAATGCCAGCATCAGCGGGCCGCTGCCTGAGCTCGATCCGGGGCCGCCGGATGTTTGTAGCCACGCCAGCAGGACCATGGTGAGCAAGCCGGCCGCCGCGCCGCTCCAGGTGGCACGATCGGCTGGCTGCGCCTGACGCCACAACAGAGGCACGCCGCCCAGGGTCAGCCCGACAAAAACGCTGTACATCGCCCAGCGATGCTCGACAACCAGATCTCGGACCGGACCAGCCAGCAGCAGAATGCCACCGCCGGCTGACGCGCCTACGAGCCCGAGGAACAGGATGTGTCGCGGGCGTGGCCTCAACGAGGTGAGCGCGGCGACGGCTTCGATGAAGTCGGAGTAAACACCCACCGCCAGCAACATGGTGCCGCCGCTGATGCCAGGCACCAGGTTGGCGATGCCCATGAGGACTCCGCCCATCAGGGTTTGCGGTACCGCGAGGTGAAGGCTCGCGGATTCGTTGTTGGCGGTTTCTGAGTCGGGGTGCATGCTCACCGCGCCCGTCGCGGTTGGCTGGCGGAGATCGGCATGATAGCGCGGCGTGATGCGGATGGACGGTGCGAGTGCGGCACCAAGAGATCCTCCAGCGGAAGCGAAGTCAAGGGCAGGCGATCGCCTACTCTCGCGTCCCGCGGCGGGGGTTGCAAGCACGCGGAGAGGCCGCGCCGACGAGAGGCGCAGCGCTCCGTATGCGCATTTGTGCCGATAGGCAGCGTGCTAACATTTCGCCCGCTCGGCGGGTGACTGTCGGGCGGTCTCGGGACGTAGCGCAGCTTGGTAGCGCACGCGCTTCGGGAGCGCGGGGTCGCTGGTTCAAATCCAGTCGTCCCGACCTACGTGCGCCTTTTTTCGAGTCGGTCCAGCTTGCATGCGGTGCTGGGCGACGGGCGAACGGCCACATCGGCCCCGGGCAGCCAACAAGCTGTTCGGGGCCAGATTTTGAACGGCGGCCGGTGTGTCGCCGGTCGACCTGGTCTCCCGAGAGCGACGAAGAAGAGCCGATACGATGAGTGATTCCATCGAGGACCGTCTGCGCGCCTCGATTCGCGACGTGCCTGACTTTCCGCGCGAGGGTGTCCTGTTCAAGGACATCACTACACTGCTCAAGGATGTCAAATCCTTCCGCCTGGCAGTCGACGAGATGAGTCGCTCGTGGAACGCGCCTCAGCTCGGCCAGCCACCCGACAAGATCCTCGGGATCGAGTCTCGAGGTTTCATCTTCGGGGCGCCAATGGCTTACCAGATTGGCGCCGGCCTGCTGGTTGCCCGTAAGCCCGGAAAGCTCCCCTCCGAGACCGTTCGTGCGGCCTACGCCCTGGAGTATGGCGAGGACGCGCTCGAGTTGCATGTCGACGCAATCGGGGCGGGGGAACGGGTGTTGATTGTCGACGACCTGCTGGCCACTGGAGGCACCGCGGCCGCAGCGATTGAGCTGGTGGAGCAACTCGGCGGAGTTGTGGTGGGACTGCAGTTCCTGATTGAGCTCGGGTTCCTCCACGGGCGCGCCAAGCTTGGCTCCTACACCAGCCGCGCGGTCCTGACCTACTCGTGAGCTGCGGCTCGGGGATTGTGCGCGGCGGTACTCAACCGGCGCCAGCGTGAGGCAAGCGCGCGAGTCTGCCGGGTGCGGTCTGCTGGGGCGTCGCGCCAACTTGCGCGAGATCGCGGCCGCGGCCATCGCCGCGGCCGAGCCCGCCGCCGCCGTGCGTCGACATCTCCGTGTCGTGTCAGGGGATTCGCCGCCGAGTCCGGAGGTCGGCACCGATGGCGCGCCAAGCGACGGCCAGCCGACGCTGACGCTGATGATTGGCGACAGGCTTGTCGATCTGAGTCCGCAGGGTCGCATTTGGGTGGTTGGTGCGGGAAAGGCGGGGGCGCCGATGTCGGCCGCGGTCGAGTCAATCGACGCGATCGATCGTCGCATTACGGCGGGCGAGGTCATCGTAAAACGAGGGTATCTCGCCCCCACTCGCAAGGTGCGGTTGCACGAGGCCGGCCACCCTGTACCCGACGCTGCCGGTGTGACCGGTGCCGAGGCCGTGCTCGCCCTGCTGCGCCGGGTAGCCGCCGACGACACAACGTACGCCGATTGCGCCAGCATCGTTCGGCGTTACCACCTGGCCGGACGGCTTCCGCCTGCGGTGAAAGAGCGACTCGACCGTGGTGTTGCCGGCGAAATTGCCGAGACGCCGAAGTCCACCGACGGGCTGTTCGCCCGGGTTCACAACGTCATCGTGGGAAACAACAAGGCGGCCGTGGATGCCGCCGCTGCCGCGGCCAACCGGCTCGGATATTCGGCCACCGTGCTGACGATGTCGCTCGCCGCGGAGGCCAGAGAGGCAGGGGGCGAGCTCGCGCGACAGGCTCTCGAGGTGCAACGCCAACACGGCAGCGCGGGGGGGAGGGTGTGTTTGATTGCGGGTGGTGAGCCCACAGTGACGTGCACGGGCTCCGGCAAGGGAGGGCGGGCTCAGGAGCTCGCATTGGCGGCCGCCATCGAGTTGCAGGGCAGCGCGGGCATCGTCTGCTGCGCGTTCGGCACCGATGGCACCGATGGCCCAACCGACGCTGCGGGTGCGATCGCCGACGGAGCGAGCGTGGCCCGAGCTGCGGCCATGGGATTGGTGGCCGAACGGTTTCTCGCCAACAACGACTCCTATACCTTCTTCGCATCGATTGACGACCTGTTCATCACCGGACCGACACGCACGAACGTCATGGATGTAGTCCTCTTCTTGATCGATCCCGCCGGGTCGCGACCGGTCGCCCGGGGCTCGCGCCGGTCGACATCGTCGGCGCTCTGATGAGCGGCCCGGAATCGACCGCCAGCTTCGAAGAGACGGCGGCGCGACTCCGTCAGCAGCGCGAGGCAACCGAGGCCGAGTTTCGCGAGCGCCTCAGCGAGCTCGACGCGCGAGTCCGGCGGTTGGCCGATCAGGCGGAGGCCGCTGCTACCCAGGCCGAGTCGCATCAACAGGCGTCCGAACCCCTTATCGAAAGCGACTGGGTGGCGGCGACGGCGCGCCAGCCTGTTGCTGGGGTGGCGTCGGTGAACTGGCCTCCAGCAGGCGGTCGCCTCGGGCTGGCACGGTTGGCGCGCTGGATTCTGCGCGACCATTTGGAGGTTCTCGATCGGCGCTACGAGATCCTCGCCGCCGAGCTGGTTGCCGCGCGTGCCGACGACGCTTCGCGGGCACAGGCTGTCGAGGAGCGGATGACGGCTCTGGCCGCCAGAGACGAGGAAGTGGTGGCCCACCTGAGGGGCCAGGCTGCTCGACAGCGCGATGCAAGCGAAGCGGTCCGTGGCGCTCTCAACTACGCCGTAGAGGCGCTAGGGGGGCTCGTTGGCGTCGTCGAGGCAGTCACGCTGTTGGTTGACGCCAAAGATGCTGAGGGCCTGCAGCGCGCGGCACACGGGCCTCTACGCAAGATGGAGCTGATGTTCGACGAGTTCGCGCGCCAGCAGGAGGCGCTACTGGCTGGGCTGGTGGGTCGTCGCCGGGAGCTCGATGCACTACTCGAGAAGGTCGAGCGTGCGGCGCTATCGGCGGCCTCGGATGGCGGCGACGGCTGAGCGGATGGAATTTTCTCTGTCCCCTCGACTCTAGCTAGACGTCGGCGCTCGCCGTCGGGTCCACCGGCCGCGAGCGCGCGAGCTTGCGATCAACGCCGCTCGGACGTCTTGCCATCTCTGCTGCCGCCTCGACGGCGGATCCGATGCGGCCGTCGAGACGCGCTGCCAGGTGTGGCAGGCGGTCGTGGCCCCAAAACAGCTCGCCCGACCATTCGAATGTGGGTACACCGAACACCCCGCGCTGAAGTGCGTCTTCGGTGAAGGCACGCAGGCGCGCTTTTACTGTTGGCTCGGCGATGCGCGTCTCGAGCTCGGAGTTGTCGAGACCCACACTCTGGACCGCGCGCCGCAGAACGTCAGTGTCGGTCAGCATCTTGCCTTCCGCCCAGCAGGCGGCGGCGAGCCGGCGCGCCAGGGTCAGGCTCTCAGGGGCATCCAGAAACACACAGACCGTGCGCAGCGCTTCGAGCGAGCGGAACGGATGTTGCGCCGGTCCCACCAATGGAACCGTGAGGAGCTCGGCGCACCGGTGTACGTCGCCGTAGGTGTACCGCCGCTTGGCCTCGCTTTCCACCGGACCGACGAGTCCGGTAGCGTCGAGCAGTGCGCCGTACACAACCGGACGCAGCTGCCAGCAGACATGATGCCGGGTGGCGAACTTCTCGGCCTGGGCGAGCGCCAGGTAGCTGTAAGGGGAGACGAAATCGAACCACAGCTTGACGCGCCGAACGGGAGGTCGGCGATTCGCGGCCAGTTCGGAAGGGCTTTGTCGGGTCGGGCTCACGCGGCTGGCGCTCTTCCGCTCGTCTCGAGCTCTCGTGATCGTGGGGCTAGGGCTTGGGGTCTTTTTTTCGCGAAGTCTCTGGCGCTTCACGACTTGGCAAGGTTGCCCGGATCGCGGCGCGCAGGCGCTCGTGCTCGGCGATGTCGACAAAAAGCGTGGCTCCGGTCTGCAGCAGATCCTCGACTACGTCGTCGATGGGGCGCGGTGTCTTGTGAACCTCTGGTGCGGCATCAATGTGGGGCCAGATCAACGTGCCGATGTCCTTCGGCAGTACCTGTTCGAGATACTCGAGGGCGATGCTGCCGATTTCGTCGTTGCCCGACAGGATGCTGCGGTAGGCAGTGAGAACCGGCTCGGTGTCGAGCATCAGCGACAGCAAGCGGAAGGTGTGCTGCAGGCTGAGCTCGCCGCGTCGACCCAAGCGCTCGGCAACGAACTCGTCGGCGTCGTCGACCTCATCGAGCAGGCGCTGCAGCTCCCATACCGGACGCTCACGGCCGAGCTCGCGGCGGACCGCTTCCCAGATGTGCTCGCCCGCTTCGGAGCTGTGGAGTCCGGCGAGGTCATTCCGTCGCTCACGAGCAAGGCCGAGGCCAGCGCGATAACGCACCTCGAAGCGATCGGCCGACAGCGCATCGATGAGCACCTCCAATGCATCCGGCGTGCGGATGTGCGCGACGATCGCGGGCAGCCGTCGGCGGATGACAAAATCGGTTGTCGTGGACGCGAGCGCGTCACGCAGCGTCGGCAGGGCAGCAGCGCCCAGCGCGGCAAGTCGGCGGCCGGCGGCGCCGTAGAGCTCATCGCGAGCCAGCATCGGCAACAGCAGCGGGACATGCGATTCGTGCCAGCCCTGCGGAAGTTGCAGAGCGTATCGGAGCGTTTGAGGATCGGCCGAGCGCAGCAGAGCACTGAGGTCGGTGGAGGCGGCTTCACTTACCGTGGTCGGCGCGTTGGGGCCGAGCCGAACGCGGGTCGTGCGAATGTCGGCCACGCTGGAAGATGTCACAGATCGCCCTGAATCCGAGGCTCCCGAGGCTCTCGTGGGCGACGACAATCCCACACGCCTGGCCGCGGCGCTTGGAACGGACATCTGATCCTCGTCAGCGACTGGTGTCGCCGCCGCTGGTAGCAGGTGCGACAGGTCGAGCTGTGTAAATGTCAATAGCTCGGTGTGCCCGAAAGCAGTGTCGAGGACCGGGTCGCGGCTCGCAGTATCTGTTGGGTCCGCATCGTGTTCCTGCAGGCGATTCGACAGCGTGGCCACATACTGGCTCCCCATCACGCGTGCGAAGCACATGAAAGCCAACGCCGAGATGGCCACGCCGATCGAAAGCGTCGACGACGGTAGGCCCGCGAGCGTCACGAGCACGTAGATGATCGCGGCCCCCGTGCCCTCGGCGGCGGAGTCGACCGCGGAGTCGACGAACGCCTTCGTCTTGCGTCGTAGAACCGACGGCACGGGTACGTACAGGTACTCGATGACCGAGCGATGTAGCGAGCGTCGCAGCGAGTTGTCGGCGCCTCGAATCAGGGTGGCCACCGCGAGCCCTGGGAACGCGACAACCGCCGCTGACCCCAGAATCAGAACGAGCGGCAAGACGGCTAGAGAGCCGGCGACGCCACCTCTACGGAGCAGACGCCCGGCCACGAACATCTGCAGCAGCAGCGCGATCACCCCCGTGACGCCGTAGAAATTGCCCAGGAACGCCGCCAGAGACTCGCCCGACGTAAAGGTGGCGCGGGCAATCTCCTTGAACTGGAAGTCGCAGTGTCGAAGCGACGGTGGCGGTGCCCACGATGGCCGCGATGGTGCGCAGATGCCGGTCACCCAGAACCGCTGCGAGGCCGTCCGACAGGCTTGCGCGCGGCGCCTCGGCGCCTGGCACAGCCGGGTCGGACTCGGTGATGTCGCGGGCCGCGGTTTGCAGTACGTACGAGGCGGCGAGTAGAGCCAAGAGCAGTCTCACCAGCCCCGGCAGTCCAACCCAGGCGGTGATCCAGCTGATCGACGCGCCCGTGACCATCGCGCCAACGGTTCCGCCGGCTCCGATCAAGCCAAACAGGCGCTTGGCATCCCGTAGAGCGAAGGCGTCGGCCGTGAGCACCCAGAAGCCTGACGACAGGAGCATCGCTCCGATCGCGGCCCACGGGTAGAAGAGCACGATCGCGATGGAGCGCGGGGTGCCGGGCGCAGCGGCAACGGCGAGCCCGCCGAGGACCGCGACGCCAAGCGCTACCAGAAGCGCCAGGTTGCGATAAACCCGGCCTGGGGCTTGCCGTGCCAGGAGACGAGTGAACAGACCGACGGCGGGCAGGCCGATCACCGTGGTGGCGACCACGATGTAGGGCAGTGTTTCGATCGCGAAGCGCGAGAGGTAGAGCGCCTCGCGCAGCGCGCGCGCCGCAACCAGGTACGACAGCACGAGAAACGCGCCAACACAGGCGAGCGTGAACGCGCGGTATTCAGATCGGCGGATGTGCAGCCGATCGGCTAGCTTCACGAGTAGGGTAGGTGGGCTCATTGAATCCTGATTGCCAGTCGGGCGGCCGAGGCAAGAATAGCGCGGCCGATCGAGGGCCATCGCAGCATTCGCTCGCGCGACCCAAGGAGGGGACTGGAGCCTGGTACGATTCACTCCAACGAGCCAAGGCTCAGGCCAGCGGTCGGCCAACCGACATGATGCGACGGAGTAGACAATGAAGGTAGAAGGCCATCAGCAGGCAGCTAGCAACGGGCATGGAGACAGAGCCGGGACGGTGGCGTCTTCGGCTCCGGCGAGCGCGGGCGTGAAGGCCGAAGTCCGCGACGATCGTCCAGTGGTGCTGACGCAGGCGGCGATGGCGAAGGTCCGCGAGTTTGCTGGGCAGCACGAAGAGGCCAGCGGCAAGCGCCTGCGAATCTACATCCAGGGGGGGGGCAAGGCCTCGTTCGATTACGGCTTCACCTTCGACGACGCGCATAGCGGCGATGCGCTGATCCCTCAGGAGAAGCTGGAGGTCCTCGTTGATCGCTTCAGCCTCGCGTACATGGAGGGCAGCAGGGTCGACTTTGTCGAAGATGTGCGCGGCGCCGGTTTCGTCGTCGACAATCCGAACCGGCCGCCGCTCATGCACGACCCGGTTGCGGCGCAGATTCAGGAATTGCTCGACCAGCGCATCAACCCCGGCGTTGCCTCACACGGCGGCAACGTCTCTTTGATCGACTACGACAACGGGCGCGTCTACCTCAAGCTCGGGGGCGGTTGTCAGGGGTGCGGCATGGTCGACGTGACACTGCGCCAGGGTATCGAAGTGCTTCTCAAGCAGGAGATCCCCGAAATCGTCGAGGTGCTCGACACCACCGACCACGCCGCCGGCAGCAATCCCTACTACAGCTCTGCCAAGTAAGCTCGAGCCGCGCGTTGTCGCGTTACCAGGGCTTGCCAAACGGTCCGTTCTTCAGCGGCGGTCGGGTGAAGGAACCGCCGGCCCCTCTGAGCTCGTCGACGTCGCCGTATCCGGCTCGATGTCGAACCTGAGGGCACGATGCGCCCGGCGCAGTGACGCCTCCGCAGCCTCTGGAGTGTTCGCGCGCACGAAGATGAAGCCGAGGTACCGGTTGCCTTCGGGGAGCGGTCGAACGCGTTGACCCGTTCGGATCGAGATGGTGATCTCCTCCACGCCGGGAAATTGGCGTGCCGATTCGAGACCCGTCACACCGCGTAGGTGCCCCGCGTTGGGTATCGGAATCATCATGACGCCCGACGCTGCCCCCGGGCTCGCGGCGCGCGCTGCCGTGTGTGCGCCGACCGGGTTGTCGAGCGCACACGACACGATCAACTCCTCCTGTGACATGCCCGAAGCGAAGCGCAGCATCCGGGAGCAGAGCCCACCAATCGATCTTGGTGCCACTTCCAGAACGGTGATCTGAGCGGTCTTGTGCGGTGCCTTGCGCGCCACCCTCACTTCGGCGTGAATCGGCCCCTCACGTAGGCCAATCGCGGCGGCAGCGCCGGAGACCGCTTCAACGATCCGTTCCTGGTCGGCCGTGGAGCGACGCGAGGGCGTGACGTAGATCGTCTCCTCGAAGAAGGGCCCCTCCAGAGGGTCCGGCTTGTCGAAAATCGCGAGAACACGGAGGTCGCCTCCGTTCAGCAGGCCGTCGAGCGCCAGTTCCTCGCCATCGATGTACTCCTCCAGCATGACGGGCGCCGCTGGCAGGTTCGGGTTCCACTCCTCCGTCGCCACGTGTTGCCGGCGCCAAGCGCTAGCCACGGAGTCTTCTGAGAGAAGTCGACCGACACGCGCGAGGGCGGCGCGGAGTGAAGCTGTGTCGTCGGCGCGGATAACGCCGCGTGACGCCGAGAGGAATGTTGGCTTGACGATGCACGGGAAAGAGACCTCGCGCGCGAGCACGTCGAAGACATCGGGATTGTCCTCGATAGAGTGGGGAATCCGGAGACGGGCGAATTCATCGAGCGGCTCCAGACGTTCCATGTCGACAGGCCAGAATCGCGGTGCGGGCAGCCCGGCGATCTGCATCGCGTGACGGAAGGCGAGCTTGTTGTTGGCGATGCGCACGGCTTCCACCGAGTTGTGCCGTAGGCCAATCATCCCCGAAGCCAGTGCGGCCAGCTCCGTGGTCTCATCATCGAGACCGACAATCGCGGCGATTGTGCGGCGCCGATGGATGGCCTCGACCTGTCGCGCGGCGATCTCCGGCTCGTCGAAAGCGAGCGTCACGGTCGATTCGGGGGTCTCCCCCTCGAGCGCCTGCCGGCGATCGCAGCCCACGAGGACCCGCAGCGCCTGCTTGGCCGCCACTGCCGCCGCAGCGTTCAGGAGGTCGGTGGCGCGGTAGGTATTCGTGGGCAACAGGATGAGGATCGTCGAGTCGTTCTCGCTGATCGTGTCCATGCCCGCTCCGTCGATCGCAGTTGTCACGTGTTCGTGGCCACCGTTGGCAGCCGATATGCTCGAAAACTAACGGTCGAGCTCGCGGCCGTTCGATTCGCGCGTAGCACGCGCCCTCGGTACTCGGAGTCTAGGGCTTTGGCGAAGCCAGTGAGGCGCGTTACGCGACCCGAGGCGGTGCTGTTGCCGGCCCTCCTCCTGACCGCCCTCTCGATCGGCTTGGTATGGCTGCCGCTGGCGCGGGCGGCTGGGGGGCCGCCGCCGCAAGAGAGACCGACGCCGAGGACATTCGTGACGCCTTACCGCAGCGCACTCGCAACAATCCGCGCCTCGTACCTCCTGGGCTACAGGCCACCCCCGGCGCCGACCGCCGCCGTTGCCGAGCGGCGCTGGCGTGAGATCGGAGTGGGTCTGGCGGACTCGCGGCACCGCCACCGGCTGGTGCACCGCGCCGGGGCACTGCGGTGAATCCGGAAGGTCACCTCTCCAGCGTCCCACCCTTTGCGATCGACCCGCCGGCTCGCGCCGACCCAGATAGACTTGGCCCCGGCGCTGCTCGACCGGTGCCGTTGCCCTCGTAGCTCAGGTGGATAGAGCACTGGCCTCCTAAGCCGGGTGCCCAGGTTCGAGTCCTGGCGAGGGCACTTTCTGCGCGCCGCCCGCTCCGGGGGAGCGGCTACGCGTCGTCGAGATCGAGAATCACCGGCGCGTGATCGGAGGCGGTCATGCCATCTTGTTTTTTGCGGTACTCGCGGTCGATCCAGATCTCGCGCGTACGCTCGGCGACATTCGAGGTGCCGAGAATCAGGTCGATTCGCAGTCCCATCTTGCGGTGGAACGCTCCGCCTCGGTAATCCCACCAGGAGAACAACCGTTCCTGTGGGTGACGCGTTCTGAAGATGTCGGCGAGGCCGCGGCTCACGAGCCGGTCGAAGCGTTCGCGCTCGGCCTCGGTGTGGAAGATGTGTCCCTGCATCCGCTCTGGATTCCAGGAGTCGATCGCGGCCGGGCAGATATTGAAGTCGCCGCACAACACCGAGGCTGCCGTGCTGTCTGCGGAGGCTAGCCGAGCTTCGAAATGGGCGTCGAGCGCGTCGAACCACGCCAATTTCCGAGGGAAGTCAGGGTGATCGATGTTCTTGCCGTTGGGGCAGTAGACGGTCGTGAAGTCGATCCCGCCCACGCGTACAGTCAGCAGGCGAGCGCCGGCCTCGGCTTGGCCCGGAAGCCCCGCCTGCAGCTGCTCGGCTGGTTGACGGCTGAGCACTGCCACTCCGTTCCACGCCTTCTGGCCGTGAACGATCGCCTGATACCCGAGCGCTTCGAACGCCATATGCGGGAACTGATCGTTGGGCAGCTTGAGCTCTTGCAGCCCGACCACGTCCGGTTCGCGTGCCGCCAGCCAGTGAAGGACGAAATCGAGCCGCGCCCGCAGGCCGTTGATGTTCCACGTTGCTAGCCTCATCGACCAGACAACTAATCGGTCGCCAGGCCAACTTGCAAGTCGCCCGATCCAGCTCGGCCGGCCGCCGAACGGCCACAGGGCCGGCTGCTATCATCCGCAGCAGCATGATTCCTCGTCCTTTGATCTCGCTCGTTTGCCGACGATTCGCCGCCGTTCTGGCTGGCCTGGCTGGCCTGGCCATCGGTTGCTCAGCGCCCACGGTGCCGAGTCGGTCGACGCTCGAGGAGCACGCTCCTACCCATCTCGACGAGCTATTGGACGAGGTCGAATACCACAACCCGGAGCTGCCCGACTCCGCGCCGTTCGTGGTCAGCGAAGTGCGCGGACGCGTCCATCGGCGAGCGATCCAAGTCGTCACTCCCGCGCGTCTGATCTTCGAGCTCGCAATTCCAGTTGACGGCCGTCTCGACCTGGCGATGGGAATCGGCGACGGAGCTCAGGTGCCGGTTCAATTCAACGTTCTGGTCTCGCCGGTCGACCCACGAGCCGCTGACGAGTACGGCAGTGTTGTGCTCGATTTTACTCGCCGCCCTGGGCAGCGGGGTTGGATGCAGCGCAGCGTCGATCTGTCGGCGCTCGGTGACATCCTGGATCGTACCCACGATCTTGGCGTCGGACTTGCGGGCGCCGCGTTCGACCTCGGCCTGCTCGACGACGAAGCGCTCCTGGCCGTCCGCGTCGGTGATCTGGTAGTGGATCGTGTACGCCGCGCCGGAGCCGAATGCTCTACGCCGTCTGCCTTCGACCTTCTTGCGATCGTCCGGGGAAACACGCTCGAGGTACTCGGCAAAGCCGCGTACTCCGGCCTCCTACGGCAGCGGCACGAGCTCGAGGAACTCGTCCGAGAAGGTCATCTCGGCCATACGCTCGCTTTCCCAGTACCCCACGCGCGCGATTCGCTGGGCGTGCTGCAGGTGCGCCCCCTTGCGGGCAAGATCGACACGTGCGCGTTGCGCACGTAGTACACAACGGACGCGTCGCGCCAGAACGACCCAGTTGACCGGCTTCGTAATGAGGTCGGTGGCTCCGAGGTCATAGGCGTGGTCGATCGAGGCAGCGTCCGACAGACCGGTAAGCATGAGAATCGGTGTTTCCGAATGGCGGGGATCGCCACGCAGCCGACGGCACAGCTCGAAGCCGTCGGCACCTGGCATGTCAGCGTCGAGGAGGACGATCTCGGGCTGTTCGTCGTCAAGCCGGGCCAGCACTTCTGGTCCGTCGGCGGCGACGACCGTGCGCAGCCCGACGCTGGCCAGCGCCTCGCGTCCCAGTCGTCGGACGGATGGATCGCGGTCGGCGATCAGCACCAGCGGCTGATCTTTGTTCTGTGAGCGCATGTCAGGGCTACGCGGCGCGTCTTCGAAGGTCGTTGGGCGGGTCGAGCGGAACCGCACTTGTCGACGAGTGAGTCAAGGGTCATCGAGACCGGCTCCCTTCGCCGGTGCTGCGCGGAGTACGCGAGGTTGCCGCAGAGCTCGGCTAGCCGCGCGGCCCTCAGGTTGGCGCTGCTCGACTTCAGTGAATGCGCGAGCTCACCCACCCGCTCGCAGGTCTGTCTTCCCGGTCCCGAATCGCGTCTTTTTGACTATTCAAGCATAGCAATACTTGCTTGAACAAAAAGACAAATCGCACGAGATCTCAGATCATGTAAAACAGCCTGAAATCATAGATTTAATCCCTATAAGACAGCTAAGCGCGATTCCGTTGAATCCGTCGCCGTGGGATCTCGGCCACCCGGCATGGATCGTCAGCCGTTACGACCACCACTCTTTCGGCGTCGCCGGCGCGTTGCCCAGCTTCGGCTACGTCTGTAGATTGACGCCGTTCCTTTCCGCCTAGGAGGTTGTTGCATGCGGCGCAAATCGATCGGTCATGTTGTTCCCCCGGCTCCGGCTTCCAGACTGCCTGGAGTAGCCGTTGCCGTCGCAATCATTGTCGGAGCTGGCGGAGTCCCGGTACAGGGTGCGCAGCGCGCCGAAGGGGAGGTGGAGAGCGCTTCGCGCCGATACGGCGCTGCTGAGCTCGGCGCCGCTCCCGACCCGGGCCTTTGGTCGAGCCTTCGCTATCGCATGGTCGGTCCGTCTCGTGGTGGGCGTGTAACCGCTGTTGCCGGTCACCGCGCCACCCCCGGGGTGTTTGCTCCCGACCCGGGCCTTTGGTCGAGCCTTCGCTATCGCATGGTCGGTCCGTCTCGTGGTGGGCGTGTAACCGCTGTTGCCGGTCACCGCGCCACCCCCGGGGTGTTCTATGCCGGGTCCACGGGCGGTGGTGTTTGGAAGACGAGCGACTACGGCAGCAGCTGGTTGCCGATTTCCGACGGTTTCTTCGCCACCGGCTCGATTGGCGCGATCCGCGTTGCCGATTCCGACTCGCAGATCGTCGTTGTCGGGACGGGGTCGGATGGGCTGCGCTCCAACGTCATCATCGGCAAGGGCGTATACAAGTCGATCGATGCTGGCAAGAGCTGGCGCCACGTCGGTCTCGAGGCCGTGGGCAACATCGGCGCGGTGCTCATTCACCCGACCGACCCCGATCGGTTGTGGGTAGCGGCAATTGGCAACCCGTTTGCGCCGAACCCGGAGCGCGGCGTTTACCGCAGCACGGACGGCGGAGCCAGCTGGGCCAAGGTTCTGTTCGTGTCGGCGCAAACCGGCGCCGTTGACCTCGAGTTCGCCCCCGACAACCCCGACGAGATCTACGCCACGATGTGGCGCGCCGAGCGTAAGCCCTGGACGATCATCAGCGGCGGCACGGAGGGCGGCGTCTACAAGTCGGCGGATGGTGGCGCGACCTGGGCCCAGCTCACGAACGGGCTGCCAGGTGGGCTGCGCGGCAAGGCCGATCTGGCGGTGTCCGCGGCGGATCCCGACCGGGTGTACGTGCTGATGGAGGCTCCGGGCAGCGAGGGTGGCGTCTACCGCTCGGACGACCGCGGCGCCAGCTGGAGGCAGGTCACCGACTTTCAGCCGATTCGCAACCGCGCCTTCTACTACACCAACCTCGAGGCGCATCCGGGCGATCCTGACATTCTTTGGGGCATGGCAGAGGGGTTCTGGAAGTCGGAGGACGGTGGCGAGACGTGGAACAGCAGCCGTGTGCCGCACGGCGACAACCACGACATGTGGATCAACCCTGACGACCCGGACCTGTTCGTGCAGTCCAACGACGGCGGCGCCAATGTCACCCGGGACGGCGGTAGCACTTGGTCCACACAGCACAATCAACCTACGGCGGAGCTGTACCAGGTCGACGTCAGCGACGAGTTCCCCTACCGCCTCTATGCCGGCCAGCAGGACAACACGACGATCTCGGTGCCGAGCATGGCGCTGAGTGGTCGCCCCGGTGGTCACAGCGCCTATTGGGAGGAGCACGGCGGCTGCGAGACCGGCCCGGCGGTTCCGAAGCCGGGCGACCCCGACATCGTCTACGCCAACTGCAAGGGCCGCTTCGGGGTATACGACCGCCGCACCGGACAGGAGCAGCAGTACTACGTGGGCTTCTGGAATCTCTACGGTCGCAACCCGAAGGATCTGCCGTATCGCTTCCAACGGGTCGCGCCGGTGCACGTGTCGCCGCACAGCTCGACGCGCGTTTACCACGGCTCGCAGTATGTCCACGTGACCGACGACGGCGGCAAGACCTGGCGCCAGATCTCACCCGACCTCACCGAGTTCGCACCCGAGACCCAGGTGGCGTCCGGCGAGCCCATCACGCGAGATGTAACGGGCGAGGAGCACTTCAGCGTGCTCTACGACATCCAGGAGTCGCCACACGAGCCTGGCGTCATCTGGGCCGGTGCCAACGATGGCCCGGTGCACGTCACCCGCAACGGTGGGGTCGACTGGACGAACGTAACGCCTCCCGATATCGAGCGCTTCGGGCGGGTGCAAACGATCGAGGTCTCGCCGCACAACGCAGCCACTGCCTTCGTCTCGATTCTGCGCTACCAGCTCGGCGATTTCCGACCGTACGCCTTTCGAACCGACGACTACGGGGCGAGCTGGACGTTGCTGACTCCGGGGACCAACGGGATCCCCGACGATCACCCGGTACACGTGGTGCGCGAGGATCCCGATCGTGCCGGCCTGCTCTATGCGGGTACCGAATTCGGCGTCTTCCTGTCGTTCGACAACGGTAGCAACTGGCAGTCGCTACAGCTGAACCTGCCGGTGACACCGATTACCGACATGAAGGTTGTGCACCGCGACCTCGTGCTCTCGACGATGGGCCGCGGATTCTGGATTCTCGACAATCTGACTCCGCTGCATGAGGCCACCGCTGACCTCGCCACCCGCGCGGTGCATCTATTCGAGGCGCGACCGGCGCTGCGGATACGAGGCGGCGGTTTCGGTGGTTCTCGTGAGCCTGCGCCACACGAGCCCGAATATGCGCCCCTCGGGGCGACGGTTGACTACTACCTCGCAGCCGAGGCGGAGGGTCGCATCGAGCTCGAGATCTTCGATCCTCGAGGACGCCTTGTGC
Organism: Acidobacteriota bacterium; assembly: GCA_963666215.2. Lineage (GTDB taxonomy): Bacteria > Acidobacteriota > UBA890 > UBA890 > WLXD01. Next base: position 106,366 of record CAXWPL010000005.1, on the reverse strand, counting down.
GTGCCTTCTCGAGTGACGTCGCCGACTCGGACGCGGAGAGCGTTGTTGAGCCAGCCGAGCCAGGAATGCGTGGGCCACGTCTCGAGAGTCTCGGAACGCCGCGACTTCCCAGCGCTGCCGGAATGAATCGCTTCGTCTGGGATCTGCGCTATGCGGGCGCCTGGGACGCCGACGAACGGCGAGCTGGACGCGGTGGCCCCTTGGTTCCGCCGGGCACCTACAGCGTGCGGCTTACCGTCGCCGGCAGCCAGCTCGAGCGATCGGTGGAGGTGATGATGGATCCTCGAGTGACGGCCAGTGGCGTCTCGGTGGCGGCGGTGGCCGAGCAGACGGAGTTCTCGCTACAGGTCCGCGACGCACTCTCTCGCGCCCGTCATGCGGCCGAGGAAGTGAAACAGCGGGTTGCCGACGCGGGCGGCGTGTCGCCGTCCCCACGCCTGCAGCGGATTCACGACGCGCTGATTACGGCGTCCATTCGGTACTCGCCGCCGATGCTCGTAGACCAGCTCTCCTACCTGTATCAAAACCTCAACCAGGCAGATCAAGCGCCTGGACACGACGCGCGCGCCCGGCACGCGGAGCTGGCGGCCGAGCTCGACGACCTCATTGCAGCCTTGAACAGCCCAGATGCTCCGGGTGGCAGGCGCTAGGGGACTGCCCTTGCGATCTACCACGACGTCGCGGTTTCCCTCTCCGTCAGCTGACTCTTGCCTCCGCAGTGCTGCTTGTGGGGTCGCTGGCCTCACCGTCGGAATCGATGCCCGTGGTCGGTTCGCCAGCGAGATCGGCGCCCCTCGCCTGAATCCTGAGCCGCAGCGCCCGGCTGGATACGAAGAAACCGGCTGGGTGACGCGTGACATCCCGGGCGTTGGTGTGAGCGTGTACAGCTCCACGGGGACCTACCACACGAAACAGATGGAGACCGATGCGCTAGGCGAGGTTGGTCACACCGCGTTCCTGATGGACGCCAAGATCATGGCGTCGGTTCTGCACGACTACCTGACATCCGAGGATCTGCGTGCCGCCGTCACCGAGGAGCACGCGGTATTGGGCGGTCTGCTCGGGAACTATCACGAGCGCCTACGCGAGGTCTACGCTCCCGAGCTCGAGAGCGAAGCGGGGTCCTAGCGCGCTACACTGGTTATCGACGGTGACGCGGTGACTGCGCTTGCTTCGCGGCCGCCTCGAAGCGCTGGCGCGCCTGGTCCATGCGCTCGCCGATCCGGTTGCGAATGCCGCTGCGGATGCGACCGTGAAACAGGCCCCAACCTCGCAGTCTATCGATGCGGGCGCGGTAGATGTGTAGCAGATATGCGCCCCTGCCCAGCGAATGCGGAATCACGTGCGTGATGCTCAGCGCGGCCTCGAAGTAGTGGTTGCCGTAGAGCTGCTTGTTGAGGATCGTTACTCGTTCGCGGCCTGGCGGTCGGTAGACGATCTGGTGCACCAGCGTCGTGACGCGTTTGCTCGTGCCGATGTCTTCCTTCATCCACAGAAGTCGCGCCCGAGCTCCCTCGGGCGCGGCGGCGAGCCCGGCCACAAAGTCGTACAGCTCGGGCGCTTGCAGGCGTAGGTAGGGAGACTCCTCCAGAATGCCGGCGAGCTCGTCGGCAACTCGGAGCTCGTTGGACTTGTCGTGGTAGAGCGTGAGCGAGGAGGGGTCGAAGCCGCTGCCGGCGTATCTGGCGGCGTAGGTTCCGAGAAGCTCGCGATAGATGCTGGCGGCTTCGATCTTTCCGGGCGCGGCGCCCGCGCGTGCCGCTCCGCCCGGCAAAGCGCCGACGCCTCCGGCGGTCGCGGGCGCAGGCGCGAATCGCAGCATCCAATCGCTCGGCATCTTGAGCTTGCAGCTGCCTACTCGGCAGGTGCTGAGCCCGGCGAAGTCGCGGTCGTCGAGCGTCATGGTGGCGATATCGTCGGGCGTCGGCGGATCGCTGAACCAACCGAACTCAACGGCGTCGGCCGCCTCCACGGAAAACTCGGGAGTGGGGTAGAGCTCGGCGACGAGCTCGAAGGGCGCTGCGACGCTGACGATGGCGACGACACTGGTTTCCTGATCGATCCGGGAATCGAGCGTCTTGGACAACACCCGTGCGCTCCGCACGTCCACGACGTCGCGCGTAGACAGTTCCAAGCTCGCTGGCAGCAGGCGCGTCAGCGCCGGGGCCAGCACCAGCTGGCTGGCGCTGGCCAGGCCAACGACATCAGCTGCCAAGATCAGAGACAAGAACGCTGCTGCGAGCGCAGACAACACGCCGCCGAGGGGCCCGACGAGCTTGGGTATCGCGTGCATAGGGTTCCTGGCTGAGGCTTCCGATCGAGGGCCGGAAGACGCGCGACCGGCCACCTGCGTTCGTTGATTCGGGGTCAATTCTAGGCTGCCTCTCGGAAGCTTGGCCATGTTCTATGTCCGCGAGTTGCAGCGCAATCCCACGCAAGGTCAACGCCGACAACGATCTGCTGCAGGACTCGGCGATGCCCGCTGGCGTTGCACCGCCTGACTACACGACCTTGGTTTTCCAGTGCCCGCGCTTGAAGACGACGCCGCTCACCACTGCGAGCATCGAGAACGAGAGTGCCATGGCGATGAAGACGCCGTTAGGACCGAACCGCAGGAAGTGAGCCAGGGCGTACGCGAAAGGCAGCTCGAACAGCCAGAAGCAGAAGAGGTTGATGACCGTCGGCGTCCACGTGTCTCCCGCACCGTTGAAGGACTGCGTGAGCACCATCCCATAGGCGAAAAAAGGGAAGCCGGCGCTGACGATACGGAGCCCCATCACTCCCGTCTGCAGCGGGATGGCGTCGGTGGTGAACCAACCGATGATCGTTGGCGCGAACACCACGTAAATCGCACCGGTCACGCCGAGGAAGATCATATTGTAGAAGCCGGCTATCCAGACGGCACTTTCGGCGCGCTCCGGCTTGCCGGCCCCCAGCGCCTGACCGACCATTGTCGCCGCCGCGTTGCTCATGCCCCAGCTCGGGAAGAGGGCGAAGATGATCACGCGGATAGCCACGGCGTAACCAGCGAGCACCTCATCACCGAAGCCGGCCAGGATCCGGATGAGTCCGATCCAGCTGGCCATGCTGATGAAGATCTGAAACATCCCGGTACCCGACAGCCGCACAAGGCGCCACATCAGTGAGGGCAAGATCTTCACGTGGCGGGCAGCGATGGCCAACCGGCCGTCGCCGCGAGTCAGCAAGTAGAACTGCATGAGCACCGCGGTGCCGCGTCCGATGTTGGTGGCGATCGCGGCACCCTCGATGCCCAGTGCCGGGAAGGGGCCGAGTCCGAAGATCAGCGTCGGGTCCAGAACGATGTTGATGGCGTTCGAAGCCCAAAGCACACGCATCGCGATCGCAGCGTCGCCGGCACCGCGGAAGGCGGCGTTGATGAGGAATAGCAGCAGCACGGTGACGTTGCCGCCGAGCATGATGCGGGTGTATCCCGAGTACTCCTTGACGGTCGCCTCCGAACCGCCCATCAATCCGAGTAGCTGCTCGGCGAAGACGACGCCCAGCACCGCCAGGACGGCGGCGATCGCGATGCCGAGCACGATCGACTGCACCGCCGCTCGCGCGGCGCCATCGGTGTTTTTCTCGCCGATGCGGCGAGACACCGTGGCCGCGACGCCAATCGACAGCCCGAGGGCTACCGTGTAGATCAGCGTCAGCATCGACTCGGTGAGCGCCACGGTGGCAACCGCCGAGGGCCCGATGCGCGACACGAAAAAGATGTCGACGACGGCGAACACCGACTCCATGACCGTCTCGAGGACCATCGGCACCGCGAGAAGCAGAATCGCCCTTCCCACGGGCCCTTCGGTGTAGTCCTCCTCGTGGGTGCCGCGGAAGGCTGCCTTGAAGTCGCCCCACACCTCCGAGCGGCGAGATCGTAGCGGTTCCGATTGCGTGCTCATCGGGGGCTCTTGCTTCCGGCAATCGGTGAGTTTCGGGAGCGGTGCGGGCACCCGGATCGAGGGTCAAGCGCGGATGTGTCGGCGACGGCGCCCGACGTCAACCGTCGTGTGGCGTCAACGTCGACATCGCTCCCGCCATTTCAGGCCCGACGTCTTGGCCGCGAGCCGCGTCGGGCGCCTCGCCTCCCGAAGGGCACAGCTTTGACCGGCGCTGTGTTTGGCGAAGCTGCGGTGCTACATCGACCAGCCGCTGCGCAACGTCGGTCGCAGTAGCTCGGCCGGAACCGATGGCGATCGAATTGCGCCGGTCGCGGGATCGATCTCGATGGGCTGTGCCAGCCGCACGGCCAGATTTCCGAGCAAGACCATCTCGGTGAGCGGGCCCGCATGCCCGGCGAAGCTCGAGCCTGCCGGGTCGCCGCCGCGGCAGGCCGCAAGCCACTCGGCGTACACGCCTTCGCTGCGGGGATAGCGTTCGGGCGGCGGGCTCTCGGTCAGCTCACGCTGACGCTCGGCGTCGAGAACGGTGGGATTTTCTCCGTAGATACCTGCCACGAGCTTGCCGTCGTCGCCGATCCACAGCTGCCCGCCAATCGGAGGGAAGGGCCACGGCTGGCGTCCGACGAGCTCGGGCGGCAGCGGCAGACGCAGGTCTCCGTCGCGCCAGAAGAGCTTCACCGCGGCGCCGTTGCGTGAAGGATCAGAACGATCCGCAGCGAAGTCGTAGACCACCCGAGAGGCCGTCGGTGCCGAAATCCCACCAGCCACGCCACCGGAAGGGGGCATAGGCGGGGTTGTAGGGACGTTCCTCTGCCGGTCCTAGCCACAGGTCCCAGTCAAAGCTCTCGCGCGGTTGATGGACCTCTGTGGGGGATACATCGCAGGATCTCAAGACGGGATTCCTGCTCGGAGCAACACCGAAACGCCAGCAGATCGGTGAGATCGTCGGGGTGTTGACGTCGGCGATGTTCGTTTGCCTGACGCTCATCGTTCTCGACGGCAGCTACGGCTTTGGCACCACCGAGCTCCCGGCGCCGCAGGCGACACTCATGAAGCTCGTCATCGAGGGGGTGCTCGACGCGACTCTTCCGTGGGCCTTTGTTGGCATCGGCGTAGTGCTGGCGCTGGTGGCCGAGGGGGCTGGAGTGCCGAGCCTGCCTTTCGCGGTGGGCATCTACCTGCCGGTGGGAACACTCGTGCCGATCTTCTTCGGCGGCCTGCTGCGCTGGCGACTGGAGAAGACCGCCAGCACCGACACGCAGGCAGCCGAGCGCCGCGAGCGGGGTGTGCTCTTCGGCTCCGGCCTGGTGGGTGGTACCGGGCTCTTCGGCATTCTGCTGGCCGCCATCGCTTTTCAGTGGGGTCGTCCCACCGGACTTGGCACAGGTTGGGCCGGCGCACTGGCGCCGCTCGCTGGCCTCGCGGTATTCATCGGCCTGATGACTTGGTTCACGTACCTCTGTACGTCGAACGAAAGAAGCTAGCGACGAGAGGTCGGGATCTGCCGCTGCGTCTGTTGTAGCGTGAGCGCAGGTCAGAATCCGCACGACGCAAGAGTTGCGATCGTGCCGCCCTCCAACCAGCCTTCGTCCGCCATGTCCGCATTGTCTTTCGCCGAGCTCGGCTTGCTGCTGGCCATGCTGGTGTTTCCGTCGCTCCAGGATCCGACCGCCGACGCGATTCGCGCGCTGACGGCGGGCGACGCCGAGCAGGCCATCCGACTGCTGACGCCTCTTGCGGCGAGCGCCGACGCGTCGCAGCGCACGCTGTTCTACCTCGGCGTCGCGCAGCTGCAAATTGGTGATGCGGCCTCGGCGCACACGACGTTGACTCGCGCCGACCACTTGCCGTTCATCCGATCGACAGCAGTGCTCAATCGCGGGCTCGCGTTCCAAATCGGGGTCGCGGCGATGCGACTAGGCCGCTACGACGAAGCCAGCGAGCGATTCACGCGCTTGCTGGAAGTCGATCCCGAGGCGGTCGAGCCGCGACTCAACGCGGGCTGGATCCTCCTGCAGGAAGACCAAGGTGAGGCGGCGCTCATGGAGTTCGAGCGCGTGCTCGAGGCGCAGCCCGAGAACGCGATCGCGCACTACTACACCGGCCTCGTGCATCGATCGAACGGACGCTTCGACGCCGCGCGCGGCTCGTACGAGGCAGCGCTGGCCGCCAACGAAGAGCTGGTCGAGGCGCGGCTCGACCTGGCTCGACTCGATCTCGACGCGGCTGCGCCCGACAACGCTGAACGCCATATCGAGCTCGTGCTGCGGCAACGCCCCACGCTTGCCGAAGCCCATTTTCTTCACGGCCGGGTAGCGCTTCGACGCGGCGCCGCGGAAGAGGCTGCCGTGGCCTTCGAAGAAGCCCTGTATCTCGACCCGGAGCACGCGGGTGCGCTCTACAACCTGGGTCGAGCCTACGCCGCGGCGGGCGGCCACGCCGAAGCGCGGGCGTCGCTCGAGACCTTCGCGGCCCTGAGCACGGCGCGGCGCCAGCAGCGACGGGTTGGCCTGGAGGCGATGGCCGAGACGCGCGCTGAACTGCGCTATCGGCAAGGACTTGAGGCGCTGCGGGCGGGTGATGCGGGCGAGGCGGCAGCTCGTTTTCGCGCGGCGATCGAGGCGCAAACGCGGCTGGACAACGCTGCCGGGCACCTCGGGCTCGCGGCGGCGTTGAGGCTCGAGGGCGAGGAGAGTGCGGCGATCACGGCTCTCGAGAGGGCTGTAGAGATCGACCCCTCGCTGGCTGAAGCTCAGCGGCTTCTGGCTGAGCTCTACGCCGTAGTGGGGCGGGCCGATGCGGCCGAGAAGGCGCGCCTCGCGTACCAGGCGCTGGTTGCCAGCCGCCGATCGGAGCAACTGTGATGACTCTTGTGCGGCAAATGGGCGGGTCTCGGATCCGCACGAGCAGCCGCGGGCGAGTCGCGCGGCGATCGTCGCAGGCGGCTCGCGTATCATCGGGCTCCCATTCCGATCCGCCGAAGGCAATCCGGTGCGCCCCGGTACGGGCGATTCTGGGCAGCTCCGCTGCGGGCGGTCCTGAGTCATGCCGAAGGAGACATCGATGAAACAGATCCACAGCTGCTCGAGGTCGCTTGCACCTCGCACACGCATCCTGCGGCTTGCGGTGCTGTTGTTCGTGAGCGTAGCCATCGCCACGGTGTCTACGGCGGCTGCGGGCGGCCTTGCCCAGAACCCGCCGGCACCCGATCGGGCGCGGGGTAGTGGACCGTTCCAGCGCCTCATCCTGCGCGGTGCGACGTTGGTCGACGGCACGGGCGCGCCGCCGTTCGGACCGGTGGACATCGTCGTGGAAGGCAACCGCATCGCCGACATCGTGAACGTTGGTTTTCCTGGTGTAGCCATCGATCCAGATCGAAGACCACAGGCGCGGGCCGGCGACGAGGTCATCGATCTGGCGGGCCACTACGTACTTCCCGGCTTCGTTGATCTGCACGGGCATCTCAGCGGGCCCGAGACGCCAGCCGAATACATCCTCAAGCTCTGGATGGGGCACGGGATCACCACCAGCGCCGATCCGGGCAGCGGCAACGGTATCGACTGGATGCTCGAGCACGCCGAGCGCAGCGAGCGCAACGAGATCACCGCTCCGCGGCTGCTGCCGTCGGCGTCGTTCGGACAGGGCCACGATGGGCCGATCTCGACTCCCGAGCAGGCTCGCGCTTGGGTTGCCGAGATCGCCGCGGTGGGAGCGCACGGGGTGAAGTTCTTCGGCCTGCGGCCCGACCTGATGAAGGCGGCGCTCGAAGCGGCCGCGGAACATGATCTCTACACCACCATGCACCACGCCCAGCTCAACGTGACCTGGATGAACGTGATCGACTCGGCAAGGCTGGGGCTGACATCCATGCAGCACTGGTACGGCCTGCCCGAGGCTCTGTTCACCGACCGCGCGATCCAGAACTATCCGCTCGACTACAACTACAACGACGAACAGCACCGCTTCGGCGAGGCCGGACGTCTGTGGAAGCAGGCGGCACCGCCGTTCTCGGATCACTGGAACGCCGTGATGAACGAGCTGCTCGAGCTCGATTTCACCCTTGCGCCCACGTTCCACGCCTACGAGACCACGCGCGACTTCATGCGCGGTGCGCGCGCCGAGTGGCACGAGGAGTACACCACGCCGGCGCTGTGGCGCTTCTACACGCCGAACCGCGCGGCGCACGCGTCGTACTGGTTCGACTGGGGCACCGAGCAGGAGATCGCGTGGAGAGACAACTACCGCCTTTGGATGACGTTCGTCAACGAATACAAGAACCGCGGTGGTCGCGTCGCCGTCGGCACCGACTCGGGCTACTCGTACAACCTCTACGGGTTCTCGTTCGTGCGCGAGATGGAGTTGCTGCGAGAGGCCGGCTTCCATCCCCTGGAAGTCATCCGGTCGGCTACTTTGATGGGTGCCGAAGCCCTGGGAGTTGCCGACGAGGTGGGCTCAGTCGAGGTCGGGAAGCTTGCCGATTTCGTGGTTGTCGACCAGAATCCCGTCGCCAACCTCAAGGTGCTGTACGGCATCGGAGCGGTGAAGCTGATGGACGACAACACCGTCGGGCGCGTCGGTCGCGTCAAATATACGATCAAGGACGGCGTCGTCTATGACGCACGGCAGCTTCTCGCCGACGTGCGCGCCCTCGTGCGGGCTGCGAAGGATGCCGAAGGGTTCGAGATCACACAACCGGGTCGTGGGGCTTTTCAATAGGGAGCAGACGGCGGAAAACGGCAAACTCCGAGTCCGGAGTTGGCGGCGCGATGGGTTATGGCAAGCCGTTGATTGAGGGACAGGCGCGCAATGCAAGAGCTCGAGCATCCGCCCTATCGGGTTGAGCAGGGAACTGAGGTCGACCTGGCGGCCCGCGATCCTCGCGATGGCAGTTGGTTTGGCGGCGACAAGTCGGCTAGCCAGCGCTCGCTGATGCGGCTCACAAAACGCCTGGGTGGTCTCCAAGAGCTGCTCTACGCGGACGGTCGGCACAAGCTCCTGGTGGTTCTCCAGGCGACGGATACCGGAGGCAAAGACGGCACGGTTCGTAGCGTCTTTCGTCACGTGAACCCGGTAGGTGTGCGGGTGGCGGCGTTCAAGAAACCGTCGACCGTAGAGCTGGCGCACGACTATCTCTGGCGCGTTCATCAGCAGACCCCGGGAACCGCCGAGCTGGTGATTTTCAATCGCAGTCACTACGAGGATGTTCTCATCGTCCGGGTTCGCGAGCTTGTGCCGCGCTCGGTGTGGGAGCAACGCTACGCGCAGATTGCCGAGTTCGAGAAGAGACTCGTCGAAGAGGGCACGACAATCGTCAAGTTCTTCCTGCATATCTCGAAGGATGAGCAGCGGCGGCGGCTGCAGGCGCGACTCGACACACCCACGAAGCACTGGAAGTTCTCGTCGGCCGACCTTGCCGAGCGCGCACTCTGGGACGACTATGTTGCGGCGTACGATGCGGCCCTGTCTCGAACGAGCACCGAAGAGGCCCCCTGGTACGTGGTTCCGGCGGATCGCAAGTGGTACAGAAATCTGGTGGTCGCCAAGGTCCTTGTCGACACCCTGGAACGGCTCGGGATGAAGTATCCGGGCCTCGATCCTGATGCGGCGGGGGTCGTCATCGAGTAGCGCCCGTTCGATCGACACCAACCGACACCAACGTGAGGAGATTCGCATGACAGATCAAGACAAGGAGGCCCGCCGCGCCGCCAAAGACAGGGAGCGCCAACAGCGACGCACGAGCAGGCGAAGCAAGTAGCGGAGCCTGTTCGCATGGCCGGGCAACCGGCGGCCCGCTATCTGGCCTCGGAGCTGTTTGTTACCATCTGGCGGCGCGGGCTGGCGCGCGTCGAAGGCACCTGAAGCGCCCCGTGGCTCCTGAGCCCGACTGGTGCCCGCATCACGGGGTCACCCGACCCTCAGCCGTGGATCAAGCGTGAGACCCAACGAGTCTGACCGCGTCCCGAGTGCGGCGCGAATCTACGTGGCCGGCCACACGGGTTTGGTGGGCTCGGCGATCGTGCGCCAGCTCGAGCGCGAGGGCTTTGCCGACGTGATCACGGCGACGCGCGCGCAGCTCGATCTCCGCGACCAGGCCGCGGTCAACTACTGGTTCCGCGCCAATCGACCCGAATACGTCTACCTGGTGGCGGGGACGGTGGGCGGTATCCTGGCCAACTCCACGCGGCCGGCCGAGTTCATCTACGACAACATGATGATCCACGCGACGGTCGTTCACGCCGCCTACGAGTATGGGGCTCGCAAGTTGCTGTACCTGGGCAGCTCGTGCATCTATCCGCGCGAGTGCGCCCAGCCCATGCGCGAGGAGGCGCTGCTCGAGAGTCCTCTCGAGCCAACGAACGAGGCGTATGCCATCGCCAAGATCGCTGGCATCAAGTTGTGCCAGTCGTATCGTCGCCAGTACGGCTGTAACTTCATCTCGGCGATGCCGACGAACCTGTATGGGCCGCACGACAACTTTGATCTGCAGAGCTCACACGTCATCCCGGCGCTGATCCGAAAGTTCCACGATGCCAAGCTGGCGCGGGAGCCAGAGGTCACGATTTGGGGCACGGGGAGTCCGCGGCGCGAGTTTCTTTACGTTGACGACCTCGCCGATGCTTGCCTGTTCTTGATGGATGCCTACGACGGCGAGCCCCATCTCAACGTGGGTACCGGCGAAGACCTGACCATTGCCGACCTCGCGCTACGGGTAGCCGCGGTTGTTTACCCGGAGGCGAGCCTGCGCTTCGACACCGGCAAGCCGGATGGGGCGCCGCGCAAGCTGCTCGACGTCACACGGCTGCATGATCTCGGGTGGAACCATCGCGTCGAGCTGCCACAAGGACTCCAAAGGACCTACGAGTGGTTTCTCGCGAATGGCGCCGATGGGGCCGGCAAAGCCGAAGCAACGCCTGAAGCCAGTTTCCAGACGGTCGACTCCGAGGCAGCTCTGAACGTCTAGCGGTAGCGGCGCTTACCGTGGGGCCTTTGAGCTGGTTGTTGCTCCGAGAAAGAGCCGCGAGCGAGAGAAGAACCCAGGCGGACCGACTCTTCGTCACCTTGTGGAATCCTCGCGGGACGACGCCGCTTGGCCGACGCCTCTGTCTCCGGAGAACGCACCGTTGCAACGACCCAAGCTTGGTGTGGTCGTACCGCTGGCCAACGAGCAGAACACCATCGAGACGTTGCTCGCAGGTGTTCTCGAGCACCTCGACAGCGGCGACCGGATTTACTGCGTTCTCGACAACGTCAGTCGTGATGGCACGCGTGGCCTGGTGGAGGAGCATGGGCAACGCGACGAGCGCGTGCGGCTGGTGTGGGCTCCCGAGAATCGCTGCGTCGTCGACGCCTACTTCCGCGGGTATCGCGAGGCGATGGACGATGAATGCGAATGGATTCTCGAGATGGACGGCGGCCTGAGCCACGCGCCTGCAGAGATACCGCGCTTTCTGGACGCCATGGCCAGAGGAGCGAGCTTCGTAGCCGGCAGCCGCTTCATGTCAGGCTCCGACATGCAGACGACTCCCTGGAGGTTCGTCGTGAGCCGTGGAGGTACGATTCTCGCCAACCTGATGCTCGGCACGCGGATGCGCGATATGACCAGCGGCTTCGAGTGCTTCACTCGGGCGGCGCTGCAACGCGTGCTCGATCGGGGGGTCCGCAGCCGAGCGCATTTTTTCCAGACCGAGATTCGCTACCTCATGCACGAGCTCAATTGGGTGGAAGTACCGATCAGCTATCGCAATCCGAGCAGCAGCATCGGTAGTGCGAACCTCGGCGAGGCTCTGCGCAATCTCCTGATACTGCGTCGCGAGGCGAGGCGGGCCTGATGGTGGCGCGATTCGACAGCGGCGCGGGCCCAACCCCAGCGCCCGTCGGGGCCGATAGCGGTCTCCACGTCGTCATCACGACGATTCACCCTCCGACGCCGAGTGTCGTCGCGCTCGAGGCGCGGCTACGCGGGTCTGGTCGGCCGCTGCACATCATTGGCGACCAGAAGGGGCCCGACAGCTATGATCTGCCGAGCGCTCGCCTTCTGACGCTCGCCGCACAGCAGCGGCTGCCCTACGAGCTGGTGAGCGATCTGCCAACCGGGCACTACGCCCGTAAGAACCTCGGCTACCTGCGCGCAATCCACGACAACGCCGGCTGCATTTTCGAGACCGACGACGACAACGCTCCGCTGTCGCACTGGGCGCCGAGGTCACAGAAGACCGAAGCGCGGACGTTCGCTCGAGAGGGCTGGGTCAACGTCTACGGCTTGTTCAGCGACGCGCTGATCTGGCCCCGGGGACTGCCTCTGTAAGAGGTTCGCGGCCAGCCCGACCGCGCGAATCTGGAGCAGCCTTCGGTCGTGCGTGCGCCGATTCAGCAGGGGCTTGCGGACGGGTCGCCCGACGTCGACGCGGTTTGGCGCCTTGTTCTGGATCGCCCGTTCGAGTTCGAGCGCGGCCCCAGCGTGACCTTGGCGCCAGGCAGTTGGTGCCCGTTCAACAGCCAGTGCACGTGGTGGTGGCCAGACGCCTATCCGCTGCTCTACCTGCCCAGCTACTGCTCGTTCCGGATGACCGACATCTGGCGTGGACTCATCGCGCAGAGATGCGTCTGGGAGCTCGGAGTCGGCGTCGTTTTTCACGCCGCTGAGATGGTGCAGGAACGCAACGAGCACGATCTGATGCGTGATTTTCGTGACGAAATTCCTGGATACACGCGCAACCAGGAGCTCGTAGAAACTCTCGGAGACCTCGACCTCGATGCTGGCGTGGATGCGGTCGGAGTCAATCTGAGCAGGTGCTACGCGGCGCTGATCGCCGGCGATTTCTTTCCCCAGCGTGAGCTGGGACTCGTTGAGGCGTGGCTGTCGGACTTGGAGCGTAGCTAGTCGACCGGCTCGGCGATTGACGACGTGTGGGGCGCCGATGCGGCGCTCGCCGCGCCGTTGCGGCGCTCGCCACCAGCGGTCGGAAGAGTTAGCGGCAGGCGCATTTCTACGCGTAGGCCGCCGCCGCTGGCATTCTCGGCGGCGATGGTGCCGCCATGGAGACGAATCGAGCGCTCCGAGATGGAGAGCCCGAGCCCGGTTCCGCCGCTGCCGCGGTCGCGTGCGTCACCGGTCCGGTAGAAGGGACGGAATAGCTCGCTCAACGCCTCGTCGGGCACGCCCGGGCCGTGGTCGCGTACCGAGATGATCGCTTCGCCTGCCGCGCCGCCGCCGTTGTTTTGCTTGCGCAGTGAGATCTCGGCGGACGTCCCCGCCGGGGTGTAGCGCACGGCGTTGCGGACGACGTTCTCCACCGCCCGCTCGAGCAACTCGACGATCGCCATCGACTCGCAACGCTCGCTCTCGATCACACGTACGCCGCGGTCACGACCGCTAGCCTCGTAGTTGGCGTCGGAGGCGATCTGTCCGACGAGGGCCGAAAGCTCGACAGGAGCGAGCCTGGCTGCGGGATCGCCCGATTCGAGGCGTGTCAACGTCAGCAACTGGCCGATCAACTCGTTGAGTCGCTCGGTCTCGCGCTCGATCCGGTCGAGGGCCTCTCGCGCCTCCGGCCCAGACCGCCGCCTCGCCAGGCCAAGTGCGACGTAGAGACGTGCGAGGGGCGAGCGTAGCTCGTGCGAGATGTCGCTCAACAGCTGCTGCTGCTTGTTCAACAGCGACTCGATACGTCCGGCCATGTCGTCGAAGTCGCGGCCCAGGTCGGCGATCTCATCGGTGCGCGTGCCGAGCTCCGGTCCGACTCGAGTTTGCAAGTCGCCCTCCGCGAAGCGACGGGTGGCTTCTCCGAGCTTGGAGACGGGTGCAGCCAGGTAGCTGGCCAGCCCGTAGCAGACCAATCCTGATATCAGCACGACGGCCGCCCAGCTGCCGGCCAGCGACAGAGCCCCCGGCGGGTTGAGACGCGGCGGGAACCACTGGACGATTACGTGGCGGTGTCCGCGACGGTCGAGGAACGTGCCTCCGGCAAAGACCCCTCCGAGCTCTCCCGCGGCTCGGGCCGTGGGGCGTTCCTCGCCACCCTCGAGAGACAGGGAGGCCACCTCTTGCGCCTCGGGCGGCACCCTGCGGCCCGCGAGCTCGTTGAGCTCCGCGTCGAAGACGTAGGGGAAGATACCCGACGTCTCCTCCTCTGCATCTTGGATGTAGTCGCGGAGTCCCTGTTGACCTCCAACGTGCAGAGCATGGACGGCGGTACGGCCGAACACGACCATGCGCTGACGACTGAACGCCCGCCACTCGCTCGACACTCGTTGCGCCTGGACGAGCTCGGTGGGCAGGAAGAGGGCCGCCGCCACCAACGCCATCGCCAGCCAGAACCAGAGGAAAATCTTCACAAACAGCTTGTTCATGGTGGTCAGCCGCTGGCCAGGAGCGGCGCGGGCCGCTCGGTCGTTGGCACGGAGGGGTTCGTGTACAGGTAGCCGACTCCGCGCACGGTTTTGATTCGCTCTGTTTCTCCTAGCACCGGGCCGAGCTTCTTGCGCAGGTTGCTGACGTGCATGTCGATGCTCCGGTCGATCACGGAGTACTCACGGTCGAGCACGTCACGGGCAAGGCGGTCGCGCGACACAACCGTCCCGGCGACCCGCAAGAGGCGCTCGAGCAGATCGAATTCCACTGCCGTGACGGTGACCTGCTCTCCCTCGAGCCGTACGGTTCGGGCTCCTACGTCGAGGGTAAGATCGCCGACGGTCAGCAGGCGGTTTGGCGGCCGGCCGAGACCCGCTTCGGAGCGTCGATAGACGGCTCGGATCCGGGCGACGAGCTCGCGGGGGTTGAACGGCTTGGGCAGGTAGTCGTCGGCGCCGATCTCGAGACCGACGATGCGGTCGATGTCGTTGCCACGCGCCGTCAGCATGATCACCGGAATGTCAGACTCTGCGCGTAGCCGGCGCAGCAGCTCGAAGCCGTTCGAGCCGGGCAGCATGACGTCGAGCAACACCAGCGACGCGGCGCCGGCAACTGCCATCTGCATCCCGCGCTCGCCGTCATGCTCGGCGAGAGTCTCGAAGCCTTCGGCGCCGACGTACTCGCCAACCAGCTCGCAGAGCTCGGTATCATCGTCGATGATCAGGATGGTCTGTTCGGCCATGTCGTAGTGTGCTCGCCCGACCGTAGTTGTGCTCAATTGAGCCTAGCAGAGCCGCGGACGTTGGCAGCGAGGTCCGAAGGTAAAGAATCGTAAGGAAACCGCAGGTGATCATGCCGGCCCAGGGCCAGTTGCCTGGCCGTGGCCAGCTTGTTCACCGGGGAGCACTCTGAGATTTGGGCGGTAATCGGCAACCTCGGAGGAAACATCCGGCCGTCTCCGCTCGCGTCTGCCTCGATGGGCGATACGTTGCCGATGGATACCCGGGTATTGCGCGCTATACGTTCAACCTCGCGCTCGCTCTCGCCGAGCTTCCCCAGAGCTTGCAGCTGCAGTTTCTCTACGACCCCAGCCGTTGGAGCGCGCGCTACGACCTCGAGGAGCTCGCTGACGCCGGGGTCCGAACGCTTCCCACCAACTGCCCTACGCGCACCGTTCTCGAGCAGCGCGAGATGCCGCACTTGGCGCGCCGGCACGGCTGGAATCTCCTGCACGTTCCCTTCCTGATGGCGCCGCTGAGGCTCAAGTGTGCGCTGGCAGTTACCGTGTATGACCTTGTCGCGCTCGACCGCGCGTTCGGACTGGGCGGCCTGCGGAGGCAGGCGTATCGGCTCTTGCTGAACGCCGTGCTGCGACGCGCGGACTCGTTGCTGACGTTGTCAGCCTCGACCGCACGCGAGTTGCTCCGCTACCGTCCGGGCGTGCGCGATCGTCTGCGCGTCACATCTGCCGCAGTTGATCCGCGCTTCCTGGCGGAGCACGGTGTCGAGGGCAATCGAGGGCTCGACTTGCCAGAGCGGTATGTGCTGACTCTCGGAAACGTGCGCCGGCACAAGAACATCGGCAGCGTGTTGGGGGCCTGGGCGACGTTGGATACCAGGACGCGCCGCGGTCATTCCCTGGTGATCGTTGGCGCCATTCGGCGTGAAGAGCAGGCGATAGCGGAGCGCGCAGGCGTCGTGCTGCTCGGAGTGCTGAGCGAGGCTGAGCTGCGGGCTGCTTATTCCGGAGCCGCTCTGTTCATCATGCCCTCGCTTCAGGAGGGCTTCGGATTCCCCGCGCTCGAGGCGATGGCGAGTGGCACGGCCGTGTTGCGCTCATCGATCGCCGTCTTCGACGAAGTCCTGGGCGAGGTCTCGGAGGTCTTCGACCCACGTTCGAGCGACGCTCTCGCCAGCGCTCTGGCCAGCCTTCTGGCTGCCGATGGGCGTCGCGCGGCGCTCGCTCGGCGGGGAAGGGAGCGCGCAGCGAAGGGGAGCTGGGCGGAAGTGGCTCGCCGCTCGCTCGAAGCCTACGAGGACGCCCTCCGTTCGCGACCCGCAGGCTCGGAATCCTGATCGTGCGGATCCTCCACGTCTTCAAGGACTACCCACCGGTGTTCGGCGGGATCGAGCACCACGTACGCCTTCTGGCCGGCGCGCAGGCGGCGGGTCAGCCGAGCCGGCTTCGAGCAGCATCTCGTGCGTCAGGTCGGATGCGATGGCGAGCGCGGCGCCGCGAAGCAACATGCGCAAGGCGGCACCGCGTTGTATGCAGGGGTTGGAGCGTCGTTCGTCCCTATCGGTGCGGTGGCCGGTGTTATCGCCGCGTTCTTTGTGCTTTCAATTTGCATGATCCTCACGGGTATGTCGGAAGCGCCTCCCGAAGTCTCCGACGTTCGGCAGCGCCGCATCCCCGGTCTCGCCTGTCTGAGCGATTTGGGCGCTCTGAGCTACGAGCGCAGACTGGTGTGCCTCGTCGGCGGAGCGTTGCTCGGACACCTGATCGCCGCTCAGCTGGGTGTGACGGTGACAACAGACCGACTCTATCGGTGGGTCTTGCTCGGCGTCGTGGTTGCTGTGGCGAGCTCTTCGGCGGGCTGCCGTCATGGCCGGCGGGTTCTTTTCGCCCTTGACCGTCAACGCGCGGTCGACCGCGGACGGCCGAGCGCCGTGGCCGAAGGACTGGTTGTTGCGATGATCGCGGCCAATCTCGTGTTCGCTCTGCGGCTCCCTTCGGTGTTTGGCGTTTCCCTGGCGGTTGTCGCTGTGCCTTTGGCGTCACTGTTCGTGGCGTGGGGCTGGATCGCGTGGTGGCGTGGCGCCGCTGTGTCGGCTCGGGCGCCGCGTCCGACACAATGGAGCAGATCGATCCGTTCATCGACAGCGGCGACTTCGGCGGCGATCGCGTTAGGCGGCTACACTGCCTGGCACGCGATGCAGCTCCGCGCGATCGATGGGGCCGGCGCCGAGGCTGACATCGTACGAGCGGCAGTCGGTGCCTCACGAGTGTTCGACCGCCACCAGGCTCTACTTCTGCTGTTCACACTCGGTCTCGGTCTGGTGTTGAGTAGCATGCAGGTTCGCCAGGCCCGCCAGCGGTTGAGGGCGTCGCTGAGCCGTGTCGTCGCTTCGGTCGCGATGACGGCTCTGATTTTGTTTGTTGGCTGGCTACTGCCACGCTGGGGGCCGCTCAGGTCAGTTCGCGCCGACGTGTTGCACGCGCAGGCGATGTCCCTCTCCGATAGCGGCGATCCGCCGGTCGTGGCGCACGCCGTCACTCTCGAGCAGCTGGCGCTCGATCTTCAGCCCAGGGAGGCGGTGTACTGGGCGTCGATGGCCAACCTGCTCGACCGCAGGACGCGTTGGCTGCCCACTGGGCGTGAGCGTCGCGCGAATCGCGATCGGGCAATGGCGGCGCTTGCCCACGCCGTTGACCTGCAGCCGTTGGATCCAAGTACCTATCTCGAGCTTGCCCGCCTGCAGATCGCTGCCGGCGTGGATGCAGGGTCGGAAGGGCTCGGCGAGGCAGCCCGCAATCTGGAGATCGCGCGTACCCTGCAGCCGAGCTCGGCTTCGGTGGCCAGAGAGCTCGGTCGCCTGGCGCTCGCACGCGACGATCGACTTTTGGCCAGTGCGCATCTCCAGACCGCCCTGCGGCTGAACCCTAACGATGGGCGCACGTACCTCGAGACTGAACAGCTGCTCGACATCGAGTGGCTCGGAACCGGAGTCGTGAGCGTCGACGGGCTGTCGAAGCTGGGAGGTCGGTTGCCGGCCTGGATCGATTCGGCGAGTGCCTACAGCGCACTGGTCGGCCATTTCACCCGAGCTGGACAGCTGCGGCGCGCGTTGCGGGCCGCCGAGGCGCTGAGCCTGCTGCGGCCCCAGTCGTCGGTCGGATTCCGAGCGCGTGGTGAGCTGTTCTATCGCCTGGGCCAGTCCGCGCGCGCGCTGCAGCAGCTCCAGGCCGCGCTGGCCAGGTCGGTGACGGTGCCAGAGCGCCGGGTTCTCGAACGCCGTGTGCAACAGCTCGAGATCGAGATCAGCTCACAGAGCCAGGCACTGGACGATGTGCCTGGCTCGCAAGAACCGGCGCCCGAGCCCGAGCCGCGATGAGCGACCAGGTTACCGGGTTGCTGGCGGCGTGCGGGCTCTCGCTGCTGCTCACGCCACTGTTCGCCGCCCTGGCACGACGACTCGGCGTGGTGGACCGGTCGGGTGCATGCGACAGGCCCGTCGTGATTGGCGGCACCCAGCGACCGGTCGCGGCAACGGCAGTTGAGGAGTCAGCGGGAATCCCGCTACTGGGAGGGGTCGCGGTTTGGACGGCCGTGGCCGTGGCGATGGCCGCCATCACACCGGCGCGCGAACGCGGGGTTGTAGGGGTAATCGTGGGCCTCGGGGCAGCAATGTGCGCGATCGGAGTGTGGGACGACCACGCGCGTCTGCGAGCGTGGGCCAAGCTCGGCGCCACGTTCGTCGCCGCCGGGGCGCTGGTCGGGATGGGCGTCCGCGTGAGCTTGCCGCTGCCCGCCTGGCTGGCCTGGGTGCTGTCGTTACTCTGGATTCTGACGATCACTCACGCGCTCAACCTGCTCGACAACAGCGATGGCGTTGCCCCTGGGGTGGCGGCGATCGCCGGGCTCGGTTTCGTTGCCCTGTCGTCGGCGCCGGGGGGTGAGCTGGCGCAACGGCTGGGTGCGGTTCTCGCGGGCGCCTGCATCGGCTTTCTTCTTTACAACGTCGCCCCAGCACGCGTTTTTCTCGGCGACGCGGGCAGTTTGCCCATCGGTATGTGCCTGGCGGTCCTGGGGATCGCAGCTCGGCAGCCTGGCGATCATCCGGCAAGCAGCTGGATCGCGCCGCTTCTCATCCTGTCGGTGCCACTCGCCGACACGGGATTCGTTGTCGTCGGTCGGCTTCGCCGTGGCTTCAGTCCGTTCGTCGGCGGCGGGTCAGACCACGTTGCCCACAAGCTGGCCCGACGCTTCGGAATGGCGGCGACGGCGCGTTTGCTCTGGATCGTGGCCATCGCGGCGGCTGTGCTCGGCTGGAGGGTGTCGCGGCTGCCGCCAGCGGTAGCCACTCTGGCGGCTTTGACGTATGCATGCGCCATCCTGGCCGCGCTCCGTTGGGTGTCGAGAACGTGCCGCGACGTTCGAGCCGAGTCGCGATCAGCCGAACCCACGTTGCCATCCGGGTGAGGCCGAGAGACAATTGCGTCGCGGACAGCTGCGCGGACAACTGCGCCGAGGCGAATCGGTGGCCTGTCGGCCCTCAGAAGAAATGACCAAGTAACCAAACCAGACGAAGCGCGACGTACGCGAAGATCGAACTTCACGAAGCAAGATCGGAGACCTTGATGTCGAACACCTACGACCTGGCGATCGCGATCGGCGGTGCCGCCGGGCAGGGCATCGCGACGCCCGGAAACTTGATCGCTCGGACGATCGTCAGGCGCGGCCTTCACCTGTACGCCTACAACGCCTACCAGTCGATTATTCGCGGCGGACACATCTTCCTGACGCTGCGCGTGAGCGACAAGCCGGTGGCCACGCATGGCGACAAGATGGATCTACTCGTGTGCCTCAACCAAGACACGATGGATCGCCATCTGCGCCACATGGGTGACGGCACACGCGTCGTGTTCAACAGCGACGCCATCGCGCCCGGCACCCCGGCTCACGATGGGGTCGGGATGTGCGGTGTCCCGGTCAAGGAGCTGGCCGACGGCAGCACCAACAAGCTCATCCAGAACACGATCGCGGTGGGTGTGATCAACGCGCTGCTGGGAATCGACTTCAATGTGCTCGAGGACGGTCTGAGGCTGCTGTTCGGACGGAAGGGGGACGAGGTGGTCAAGCAGAACGTCGACGTCGCCCGCGCTGGCTACGACTACGCCAAGGCGAACTTCGAGTCGTTCCCGACGCCGATTCCGCAGCTCGGCACGCCCCAGGCCGTGTGGACAGGCAACGAAGCGCTTGCCATGGGCGGCGCCGCGGCGGGCGTGAAGTTCTACTGTGCCTACCCAATGAGCCCGGCGACGGGGGTGCTGCACTGGATGGCCAAGAACGCCCACGAGTGCGGCATCATGGTGCGCCAGGTGGAGGACGAGATCAGCGTCGCCAACATGGCGATTGGTGCTGCCCATGCGGGCGTACGCTCGATGTGCGCCACTGCCGGCGGCGGCTTCGCTCTGATGACCGAGGCGGTGGGCGCCGCGGCGATGATGGAGATTCCGGTGGTCTTCATCAACGTGATGCGGGCCGGTCCCTCGACAGGAGTTCCCACGAAGACAGAGCAGGCCGACCTTTGGCAGATGCTGGGTGCGAGCCAGGGGGATTTCGAGAAGTTCATCGTTGCGCCGCGCGACGCGCTCGATGCCTACAACACGGTTCCCGAGCTGTTCGATCTCGTTGATCACTGCCAGTGCCCGGGCATGTTGCTCTCGGACTTGCTGATTTCCGAGGGCACGTTCAGCGTTGATCCCGCCGACATCAACATGCAGCCGGAGATCAATCGCGGTTTGCTGATCACCGAAGGCCGAGCCAACGACGGTGACGGTCCCGCAGACCCGGCCACTCGCGAGGGCGCGGGCTACAAGCGCTACGAGATGACCGAATCGGGAATCTCGCCACGGGCCATCCCGGGCGTGCCGGGCTACGTGCATGTTGTCGCCACCGACGAGCACGACGAGGACAGCGTGCTGATCTCCGACGAGTACACCAACCCTCACAAGCGGCGCGCGATGGTCGAGAAACGCGCCCGCAAGATGGACGATGTTCTGAAGATGCTAGAGACGCCAGCGCTCGAGGGGGAGTCGGACGCCAGCGTAACTCTGATTGGCTTCGGCTCGACCCACGGCGTGATCCAGGAGGCGATCGGCCAACTCGCCGTGATGGGCACAAGCGCCAATCATCTGTCGATCAAGTGGATCGTGCCGTTCGACGGCAAGGCCGTGATGGCGGCGTTAGGCGGAGCAGCCAAGACGCTCATCGTCGAGAACAACTTCTCCGGCCAGTTCGCCCGCTACCTGCGCAGCGAGACCGGATTTTCCGCCGATGGCCACATCCGCAAGTACGACGGTGAGCCCTTCCAGCCGCATCACATCGTGGCCGGCGTGCTCGAGCACCTGGCCGGCGACGTAGGCGCGGACGGCGTGTTCGTGCCAGAGCAGGAGATCGTCGTATGAGCCGGTTCGACGTCGCGCCTCAGAAAACCCACGACGCTCGGTCACACCCGGAAGCGTCAACGGTGAGCTCGAGTGATCAAGATATGATGACTAACGAATGCGATGCCCGAGGAGGCCGACGTGCCTGATTCGACGATGGTTCAGCTGACCGCGAAGGACTTCAAGGGCAAGGTCGAGCCCGACTGGTGCCCCGGTTGTGGCGATTTTGGCGTGCTGAAAACGCTCGCCGGCGTGGCCGCTGAAATGGGGCTCGAACCCCACCGCATGCTGGTTGTGAGTGGAATCGGTTGCTCGTCGAACTTCCCGGGCTTCTTCAACGCGTACGGCATGCACACGCTGCACGGACGCTCGCTACCGCACGCTACGGGAGCCAAGCTCGCCAACCATGAGCTCACGGTCATCGCCACCGGCGGTGACGGCGACGGCTACGGGATTGGCGGCAACCACCTCACCCACATCGCGCGGCGCAACATCGACATCAACTACTTCGTGATGAACAACCAGATCTACGGCCTGACCACCGGCCAGGTCTCACCCACGAGCCGCGAGGGGATGAAGACCAAGTCGACCCCGTTCGGCAACGTCGAGGCTCCGATCAATCCCATCACGTCGGCGATCATGGCCGGAGCAACATTCGTGGCCCGTGGCTACTCGGGTGATCCGAAGCACCTCGCCATGCTCATGCGCAAGGCCATCGAGCATCGAGGCTTCTCGCTCATCGACATCTTCAGTCCTTGTGTGACCTTCAACCACGACAACGACTACGCCTTCTTCCGCCCTCGCGTGCGCAAGCTCGAGGACGAGGGCCACGACGTGAGCGATTGGAAGGCCGCCTGCGAGAAGGCGCTGATCTGGGGCGACGATATCTACATCGGCCAGTTCTTCGAGCACCAAAAGCCAGCGCTTGAAGACCGCGAACCGGTGCTCGAGGACGGCGGTCCTCTCTGCTTCCGCGACCCAGCGCTGACTTCCGAGCAGTCGCAAAGAATCCTCGCCCGCATGATGTAGAGAACTTTGGTGGTTAAGGCGGTTGACGGGTCGGCCGATCCGCACTAGATGTGAGTTCTAGGTAGGTTGTTCACGAACTCACCCCTGAGAGCCGAGCGATCGGCGGTGTCATGCCGATGCCGGCGTGGGGACGGTGACGATTGTAGTGGTTGAGCCAGGGCCGTAGAGCTCGAGTACGTCGAGCTGAGGTCTGGTAGCAGGTGCCGTAGGCCCACTGCTCCTTGAGTGTGCGGATGAAGCGTTCGGCTTTGCCGTTGGTTCTGGGGGTGTAGGGCCGGGTGTAAATGTGCCGGATCTCGAGTTGATGGCATAGGCGATTGAAGCGCTTCGAGACGTAGCCAGGCCCGTTGTCTGTCATCACTCGGCGCACCGCTACTCCCATCGAAGCGAAGTGCTCGACGGCTCGCTG
The DNA here is from genome assembly GCA_963666215.2 of Acidobacteriota bacterium. Lineage (GTDB taxonomy): Bacteria > Acidobacteriota > UBA890 > UBA890 > WLXD01. The sequence continues at coordinate 83,483 of CAXWPL010000005.1, read as the reverse complement.
CAGGAACGCTGTGCAGGTGTGTTGGGCTTGGTTGGTAGACCGTTCGGACCGAGCCTCTGCGCCAGCCACAGGAAGACCTGACCGAAGCGCATGCGCATAGCGGCGTTCTTGGCTGGTGTGGCGGGGCAGCAGTAGCGCGGCGGATCACGTGGTACGCCCGGAGCGCTGGTGGGCCCCATCGTCCAGCGCCAGGTCTCGTATGCCATCCGCAAGTACTCGCCTTGGCGCTCGCGGCTCTCGCTCAGCAGAGCACCGTAGGCGTAGCCGTTGGTTAGCAGATGGTTGTTGGGCAGCTCCATGCGATAGGTGCCGTCGTCGTACAGACGGTCGATGACGAGGGCGGCGTAGCGCCGGCTTCCGATGGAGTTGTCGCGCTTGGAGTCGCCGTCGACAAAGAGCCCATTGGCGTCGGTGGCGAAGCCGCAGCGGCTAATTGCGTCGAGCAAGCGGGACAGGGCGTGCTCGATTTCCCCGTCTGGACGGCCCGCCATACGCACATCGAAGGCATAGCGCCCGAGCGCTTCAGCAACGTAGCCGTTGTGCCAGATGGCTACCTCGTGCTTGGCAACGTCGCCAGGCTCGCCCTCCCAGTCGAGCGCCGCGCACGGGTAGAGCGCGCCCCTCAGGCTCTGCTCGTCGACAATTTCGGCCCGCAGCAGGCTACGTGCGCGCTCGCGATAGCGCTCGATTCCGGTGACCTCCCAGAGCTCGGTCAGTGCTAGCGCCGCCCAGGCCTGTGAGCGGCTTTGTTTGTTGAAGTCGAGCTCGCCGCTGTCGTCGATCATCCCCTCGATCCAGCCCCCGACCTCCTGGGCGGCTTCGAGCGCCTGACGGTCGCCGGTTAGCAGGTAGTAGGTCAGCAGTCCGCGGATCCACGCATGGCTCAGTAGTGGGGCGGCGCTGTGGTTCCTGGCGCCGCTGTAGTCGTGCTGCCTGATGCCTCGGGAGTACGCCGAGCTGTCCTCGTCGGTGTGGTAGATGTCGATATCCGATAGATGGCGCACCATCGACTCGGCGAGGTCGAAGAAACGTCTCTCCGGCCGTTCACTGCGGACGTACTCGAGCAGCAGGCCGTAGGCGAAGTCGAACTCGTTGTTGCCGAACGACCGCCGGCTCTTGCTGCCGTCGCGGTAGCTGTCGCCCCAGTTGCGCCAGCCGTAGGCGTCGGTTTTGCTGCGCTCGGAATAAACCCCGTCGGCACCGCTGGCTAACCCGGCGGCGGCGTCGGCAGTGGCCTCGAGTCGAGTCAGCAGTGGATCGTTGCCCAGAGATCCGTGCGGGCTCGAGCGCACCGAAATCGGTCCCAGAGCCAAAGACTCGCGCGTCCAGGTGGGCGGTACGGTGGCGTAGAGAGGCTCCGCGAAGCTCGCGGAGAGGTCGGCCGGACCGCGTCTCGCCACGGCTACAGCGCTGCGATCCGGATTGCCGGGGCCGGGGGGTACGTCGCCGTGAAAGTCGAGCAGGATCTCGTGCGTTTTCTGGCGGCCACCGGCGAGTCGATGTGTGTCGCTCCAGGCGGCCGGCCACAGTTCGAGGATCAGGGTCCCATCGCCGCCGACCCGCAGTCCCTTGGGAAAGTTCTGCCAGAAGTGGCGCATGGCGATAGCGGCGCCCCAACTGCCGAATTCGAGGTTGGCCCAGCCGCTTGCCTGGGCACCAGTGCTGACTTCCCGTGCGGCGCCGGCAACGCCGCGGCTGCCCTGGTTTGCCGCGTCGGTGGTGTGCCGAATTCGGTAGCCCGCGAATCGAGTGCCCCACGAGCCGTCGTCGCTATCCTGCCAATTCGGCCCGCCGCTCGAATCCTGGTAGACGCTCAGCTCCTCGCCGTGCTCGAGCGACGCCTCGGAGATGAGTGGCTGAACGCGTTGCTTGGCGGGGAACTCCCGCTCGGTTACAGCCTCGCCGCCGATGCTTGCGAGCGCCGTGCCTCGAGAATCTCCGCTCGATAGCGGCAGCCGTAGCTCGAAGCTCTCGAATTGATGTTCGAGCGGCTCGCCGCCGTTGTTGTGCCGGGTGGTGAGAAAACGGTCGGGGTTGCGCACGGCAAGGAAAACGCGCACCCACGACTTGCCGGCATAGGCGTGGATGCGAGCGGTGTACTCGAGATGCTCGAGAGCCGCCGAACCGTCGTCTCGCCGGGCCCGAGCGTTGGTAGCAGAGTGAAAGATTCCGTCAACGCGAACCACGGAGTGCAGGGGGCCGTTCTCCTCGACGCGCACCTGCGTGCGCGACGCAGTGTCGAGCCGCGACTCGTAGATGGTGCCGTCAACCCGGCCGATCTGAACGCCGCCGGTGTGTCCGCGTTGCAGCGGTTCGACGTCGGGGCGGCCGTCTCCATCGAGGTCGAGCTGGACGGCATCGAGCAGCCGGAACGGCCCGTCGTCGACGTAAAAAGACAGAGGGCCGGTTCTCACAACAACGCCGCCACGCTCGGCGCTCGCAATGCCGACCTGCGCGCGCGGGCGATAGGCGCCGTCAGCGTCCAGGCGAACGACCTGGAATGCGCGCACGCCATGTGCGGGAACGTCGGCCTGAAAATGCAGTTGCAACCAGCGAATCGGAGCCCGCTCGTCGCCCACAGGCGCGTCCCAGCGCGACAGGACGCGGGCTTGCACTGCGACGTCGCGCCCGCGCTCGTCGAGCAGACCGAGCGTCCCCACGTCGCGCAGGGCGGCGCTGCGTGGCAGCGGCACCCCAGCGGTCACAGGTTCGGAGTTCCGCGCAATACCGGCGGGCTCTTGGAGACGCAGAGGTATCGACAGCCGCTCTTGTGCCGCCGCGCTCGCCGGAAGTGCCCCGGTATTGCCAGCCAGTGCGACCGCGACGAACACCAACAGGCACCGGCCCGGCCGGAAACGTCGCGCGGCAGTCAGGAGTCTCACGTTGTCTCCAGTTGACTTCAGAAATGGTTAGCAGAGTTTCAGCGGGTCATGACGACCAGGAAAGTCTAGCAATGGCAGGGGTGCTTCCGAAGACTCATCAGGCCGGCGTCGCAGGACGCGCTCGACGCCTGGGAAGCAATGGAAGGCGGCGCCGGAAGTGTGGCGCAGGCCGCTAGACGTCGAGCGCGCTTGCCAACTCGAGCGGCGCGTCGAGTAGGAGCTCGTCGCCTTGCAGGTGTTCGGCCGGGAAATTCTCGTAGCCGAAGCCGTAACGCGCCATCGCGATTCCGGCACCGGCGCGGCGAGCCGTGTTGAAGTCGATGAACGAGTCACCGACCAGCAACGTTTGCGCTGCCTCGTAGCCTGCGGTGTTGGCGAGCCGCAGCAGGTTCGCAGGGTCCGGCTTGCGAGCGCCGTCGTCCCCCGTAACGACCGCCTGGAAGTAACGACTGAGGTCGAGTCCGTCGAGGATCTGACGGGCGGGCCGCGCCGGCTTGTTGGTCAGCACGGCGAGCGGGAGTATCGGATACAGGCGCTCGAGAAGCTCGCGGATGCCGGCGTAGGGGCAAGTAGTGTCGAGGATTCGGTCGGCGTACAGGCGATCGAACTCGTGGAACTGCTGCTCGCCGACTTCGGTCATCGCGCTTCCATCGACCTCTTGAAGGGCCGCCGTCAGCGCTCGTCGAACCAGCACCGCTGCGCCCTCGCCGATCATTGCGCCGATCGTCGCCTCGTCGAGCTGCGTGCCGTCGTAGCGTGCGATCAGCGCGTTGGCCGCGGCGGCAAGGTCGCGCTGCGAATCGACAAGGGTGCCATCGAGGTCGAACAGAACGAGCTTTGGCGGCAGAGTCACGGGCAGCGCTCAGAGAAGATCGAGCGGCGGAGAACGTTGGATGATCCCGGCTGCCGTGGCCCGTTCGTATAGCCGCTGAAGGGCGGCTTCGCCGTCAGCGCCCATGTCGGCTGTTGCCCGATTGACGTAACGCTCCACGTACTCCTTCAGCGTGCTCCACGGCAGGTCACGGGCGTAGCCGGCCGCGAAGCGCAGCGCCTCGTCCCGGTTATCGAAAGCAGCGTCGATGCTCTCGCGGAACGCCGCGCTGAGTGCCAGCTGGATCTGTGGGTCGAGACCACGGCGGACCACAACGCCTCCCAGCGGCAGAGGTAACTCTTCCTCTTTCGCCCAGCGGGCTGGTGGATCGAACAGAAGCTCGAACCCTAGCTCGCGGTAGGTCAGTTGCCCCTCATGGATAATCAGGCCGGCATCGACCGTTCCCTCCGCTACTGCATCGAGGATCCGATCGAACGGCATCTCGATCGCTTCGAAGGTCTGTTCGGCACGGCTGGCGTAGATGCGCAGCAGCAAGTAGGCGGTGGTGTGCTGCCCCGGAATCGCCACGCGCAGGCCGGCGAGCGATTCGATGCCTTCAGCCTTCGCTGGACAGCGCCCGACGACGATCGGTCCGTAGCCGTCGCCGAAGCTCGAGCCACATCGCAGCAGTCGATATCGCGGTGCGAGCTCGGCGTACGCGGCGAAAGAGATTGCCGTGAGGTCGCTATCACCGGAGAGTGCCGAGCGGTTGAGCTGCTCGATGTCGCCGAAGGTCAGGTCGACCCGCAGTCCGCGCTCCGCAAGGCAGCGCTCGAGACCCCAGGCCATGAAGGCGTCGTCGGGATCGGCGCTCTGACCAATGCGCAGTGCCGGGTGCTCCGCCGGGGCGCGCTGTGCGCTTTGCCCGCTCTTGGCGCCCATCTCGTTCGCTGAGTCCATCGACAACTCCGCGCGAGCAGATGAAGCTCGCCGGTGGGTGAGCCCCCGCGGCCGTTAGATTCGGCATGTCCCGCGCGGATTGGCGGTTGGCTTGTCGCCACTCGCACAGTAGTTTACCGGCTCGGCAGGCGTCGGCCGATTGCCTCACAGCCCTGTCGAAACCCCACCCGCACCCTTTCGGAGACATCGCCATGAGCTTGGACCGTGACGATGCGTCGGCAGCGCCGCAAGCGCTTGCCGGTGTTCGATCACAAGTCATCGTCGAGCCGGTGATGTCGAGCCCGGGCCGGCAGCCGATCGCCCAGGACGACGCTGCGGCCGAAGCGGCGCTGCTCGCCCGGCGTAACGAATTTCCGATCCTGGAGACGTCGACGTATCTGATCTCCAACTCCCTGGGTGCCATGCCGCGGGGCGTTCGTCCGGCGCTGGCGAGCTACGTCCAGCAATGGGAGGAGCTCGGTGTTTGTGCCTGGGAGGAGAGCTGGTTCATGGCGGCCGAGCGTGTCGGCAACAAGGTGGCGCCGCTGATCGGCGCGCCGGCCGGCAGTGTTTCGACCCACCCCAACGTGACAACGGCGTCCGCCGTCGTCACCTCGTGTTTCGACTTCACCGGGCCGCGGAATAAGATCGTCTGCTCCGAGCTCAACTTCCCGTCGATGCTGTACCTCTACGGTCAGCAGGAGCGCCTAGGCGCGAAGCTCGAGTTGGTGCCGTCGCAGGACGGATTGACGGTGCCGCTTGAAGCCATGCTGGCGGCAATCGACGAGCAAACCCAGCTCGTTCCGATCTCACACGTGATCTTCAGGAGCAGTTACTGCCAAGACGTCGCCGCCATCGTCGAGCGCGCGCATTCTGTGGGCGCCCACGTCCTTCTGGACACGTACCAGTCGGCAGGCATCATGCCGATCGACGTCACCGCCACCGGTGTCGATCTGGCCGTAGGAGGGACGCTCAAGTGGCTGTGCGGCGGACCGGGTGTCGCCTACCTCTACGTGCGCCCCGATCTCGCGCCGTCCCTGGAGCCGTCGCTTACCGGCTGGTTCGCCAATCAAGATCCGTTCGCCTTCAAGGCGGCGTCGCAGCGCTATCGCGACGACGCGAGCTGGCGCTTCCTGAATGGAACGACGGTTGTACCCGCTCTGGCGGCAGCGGAGCCCGGGTTGGAGATTATCGGCGAGCTCGACCTGAGAGCCGTTCGGCGCAAGTCGCAGCGTCAGACGCAACGACTCGTCGAGGCCGCGCTCGGGCATGGATGGAAAGTGAACACGCCGCTCGACCCGGCGGTCCGCGGTGGGGCCGTCTCGCTGCTCGTGCCGCATTCGGAGGAAGTCGCGGCCGCCTTGCTCGAGCGACGCGTGATGGTCGATCATCGTCCGGGTGCCGGCATCCGTCTGTCGCCCCACTTCTACAGCACCGATGACGAGATCGACCGTGCGATCGAGACCATCGCCGAACAGGTCCAGGCGCGGGGTTAGTCTCCGCAGCGCCTACCGGGCTAGTAGCCGCGCTCTCTGTCGACGAGATTTACGAGCGGCGCGCCATCGATGAACCGGCTGTAGTTGATGGCGAACTCGTCGGCCACTAGATCGACCTCGCTCGGGGCGGCCACGTGAGGCGTCACCCAGATCCGCGGTTCGGTCCAAAGCGGGCTGTCTGCTGGTAGGGGCTCGCGGTCGAAGACGTCGAGTACGGCGGCGCGCAGGCGCCCCTGGCGAACACTCTCGAGCAGAGCACGCTCGTCAACCAACTCGCCGCGAGCGACGTTCACCAACACCGCTCCCGCTGGGAGTGCGGCGAGCGCCGCGGCGTCGAGCATGCCGTGGGTCTGGGGTGTCAGCGGCGTGGTGAGCACCAGTGCGTCGCACAAGGGAAGCATGCTGCGCCAGTTGTCCGGCGAAAAAACGCGCGAAACGTGCGGGCGCGGCTTACCGCTGCGGCACAGGCCGAGCACGTTCACGCCGAGGGCGCTGAGCCGCTCGGCGACGACCCCGCCAAGACTTCCGAGGCCAAGAACGGACGGTGTGACATCCCCGCCTACCACTTCAAACGTCGCTTCGGCTTCGACCCCGAACCGGCACGCTACCGCTACCGCGTGGCCAAGGGATCCGAGCTGCCTCGAATCTCTCCAGACAATTCGCGCTACCGGCTTGCGATCGGACTGTGGCGCAAGCTGCCCCTGCGGGTGGCCACGGCACGGGGTCCTCGTCTCGTGGGCCATTTCGGGTAGCCGTGGGTCACCGACCGGGTGTGCGATCGTCGATGCGTTTGTCTCGAAAGCACCAGCTCCGGCGACGTCCTCTTTCAAGGTACGCACGCCGTGTGCCGCTCCGTGGGCGACGTCGCACGGCTCTGATAGCTTGGGTGAGGCGCGAACTTGCCCGTCGAATGGGCCGCCTGCTCTGGACAACCCGGGGACCATGAAGGAGATGGTGGGAATGAGCGTGAAGCCAAGAGACCTCGCTGGATCGTTGCTCGGGTTGGCGATGATCGCAGCGGCGGCGTGTCAGGCGGTACCTATCCCTGACGAGGAAGCGTCGTCCGCGGCGCCCATGGATCCCGCTGCCCTGGAGCGATCGTCGCCGACATCGAGCGGGGATGGGAAGCTGCCGACGGGGGCCGTTCGAGGGGCACTGTCAACTTAAAGGCGCTGCTGACAGAGTACGGCCATGAGCAACGCCGTCAGCCGATATCGCAGACACCGTTTCCCGATCGAGATCATCAGCCACTCCGTCTGGCTCTACCACCGGTTCTGCCTGAGCTTCCGAGACGTGGAAGATCTCCTAGCCGAGCGCGGAGTCGAGGTCACCTACGAGACGATTCGACGGTGGTGTGCGAAGTTCGGCCCTGACTACGCTCGCAAGCTACGGCGGCGGCAAGGTCGTCTGGGTGACACTTGGTTCCTGGACGAGGTCTTCGTGAGGATCCGCGGCCGGCGCCACTACCTGTGGCGAGCGGTCGACCAGGACGGAGATGTGATCGATATCTTGGTCCAGCGGCGACGTAGCGCTCGCGCGGCCAAGCGCTTCTTCCGCAAGTTGCTGAAAGGGCAGGGGAGTGCACCCCGATGGTTGATTACCGACAAGCTCAGAAGTTATGGGGCCGCGCACCATGTCGTGATGCCTTCGGTCGAGCATGTCACTGCGCGCTACGCGAACAACCGATGCGAGGCCTCGCACCAGCCCACTCGACAACGAGAACGCCAGATGCGGAGATTCAAGTCAGCGTCGCAAGCTCAACAGTTTTTGGCTGTGCAAGGTGTCATCCTCAACCTCTTCCGACTCGGACGACACCGCTTGCGAGCAGCACACTACCGACTGCTGCGTACCCGATCGTTGATGGATTGGCAGGTGGCCACCACCCCTTGAAGAGCGGTCTGCCTCGAAGCAAGATTGCCCGGGGACAAGGTTCGGAAAGTTAAGTTGACTGTGATGATGCTGGGGCGCTGCTCCGGTCGGCCTGACCGATAAGTTGACCGACCGTGGTGTCGGGGATGTCACAGGCTCCGTTGAAAAAGGGTGACGGTGATCCGACCTCGATAGTGTGTCGGGGTCAATCCACTGGCATGGAGGATCACCGTCATGAGCAAGAGTCGCAGAACAGAGACAAGTAGGAAAGCGGAGCGCCAAGAGAACCCGCTCCTGGAGGCAGTGGTAGCGGCGCGATCGGATCTACGAGCGCTGGTCATGGACGCGGGCTTCGGGGTGTTGGGTTCGCTGCTGGAAGAAGACAGAGCTGAGCTATGCGGAGAACGCCACGCACGGTCACAGCAGCGGCGGGCGTACCGACACGGCTACGACGAGGGCTCGCTGGTGATGGGCGGCCGGCGGGTCAAGGTACGCAAGCCGCGGGCTCGGAGCGTCGATGGCCAAGAGCTGCCGCTGCCGCACTGGGAGAGGTTCAAGGCCACCGACCCGCTCGAAGAGCGCGCCGTGGAGCAGATCCTGTGCGGCGTCACGACGCGCAAGTATGAGCGCTCGTTGGAGCAGCTGCCCGAAGGCCGAACTTCATCCGGGACGAGTCGCTCGAGTGTGTCGCGGCGGTTCGTAGCGCGTACCGCCCGGCAGGTGCAGCAGTACCTGGCCCAACCACTCAACGAGGTGGACTTGCCGGTGCTGGTGATCGACGGTACGCACATGGGCAAGCACCTGTTGGTGATCGCCATGGGCATCGATACGGACGGCGTCAAGCATGTTCTGGGCGTCGTAGAAGGCACCACCGAGAGTTCACGTGTGTGCCGATCGCTGCTGCGGCAGTTGATTGAACGCGGCATGCCCGTCGAACGGGCGCGGTTGGTGGTAATCGATGGCTCCAAGGGCCTCCGTAAAGCAGTGCGCGACACGTTCGGCGAGTGGGCCCTGATCCAGCGCTGCCGTGTCCACAAGATCAAGAACGTCTTGGAACATCTGCCAGGGCATATCCGGCCCTGGTTCGCGGCGAAGATCCGCAAGGCCTGGAAGGCGGAGACGGCAGCGGCAGCGACCAAGCAGCTCGACGCCGTGGCCAAAGAGCTGGAGACGGATCACCCGGGTGCCGCGGCCTCGCTCAGAGAAGGAATGCAAGAGACGCTCACCGTCACCCGGCTCGGAGTGCAGGGGCCGCTGCTTCGAACGTTGCGTTCAACGAACACGATCGAGAATCTCAACGGCACGATCAAACACGTCAGCCGCAACGTAAAGAGATGGCGCTCCGGGAGCATGATCGTTCGATGGGCGGTTACCGCGCTCATCGAGGCCGAGAGCCACTTCCGGAGGGTCCGTGGCTACCGCGACATCGCCAAGCTCGATGCCGCACTGAACGCCGCCGTCGACGCTCACCTTGAGCAGGAGCGCCGTACTGCGTAACAATCCCCAACCACTTCACCGTCGCCTTAGTTCAACGGACGGTGGGACATCCCCGTGGTGTCCTTGCACTGACCTGTCGGTCGGCTGGGGTGGCGCACCGATCAGGCTGCTCGCCAGCCGGACGGGCAGTGACCTCATAGGAGCCTGATCTGAACAGGTCCCATCACAGTCTTGTCCTGGCCGCCCGACCGACGAGCTGGACCATTGACCCGTGAAGGAGGCCAACAGCCATGTCCAGCATCGCACTCGAGCGCACCGATGTCATCGTCGGTGTCGACACTCACAAGGACGAACACGTCGCCGTCGTGATTGACGGCCTTGGTGGCCGTCTCGGCGAGTACTACCTCTCGGTCACAAACAGCGGCTACGCGGGGCTGTTGGCGTGGGCCAAGACCTTGGGTCGTGTCCACGTCTTCGGGGTGGAGGGGACCGGCAGCTACGGAATGGGCCTTGCCAGGTTCTTGCGGCGCCACGCACAGACAGTGATCGAGGTCAGTCGGCCACCTCGAGCAGGGCAACGCCGCCTCGCCGGTAAGAGCGATCCGATCGACGCCGAACATGCAGCCCGTCAGGTCCTGGCCGGGCAGGCCACGGCAACTCCCAAGGTCTCCGACGGTGCCGTTGAGGCGATCCGCCTCACCCGGATCGCCCGCAACACTGCCGTGAAAGCCCATACCCAGGCGATCGTGACGCTCAAGGCGACGTTGGTGACGGCCTCCGATGAGTTGCGAGCGAAGCTGGAACCGCTCAGCGACCATAAGCTGATGACGACCTGTGTCGGGCTCGACGGCGACGGGGACCCGGCTGATCCCAACGTGACGATGCGTCACGTGCTCTGCTCGCTCGCCCGACGGTGGCTTGATCTGCACGAGGAGATCAAGACCCACACCAAACGCCTGGAGAAACTCACTACCGCGACTGCACCCCGCCTGCTCGACGCGTTCGGGATCGGGCCCGATATCGCCGGCGAGCTCCTCGTGACTGCCGGCGACAACACCGACCGGATCCGCTCCGAAGCGGCCTTCGCCAAGCTCTGTGGCGTCTGCCCAATACCGGCCGGATCCGGCAAGACCGGCGGCCGCCATCGGCTCAACCGAGGGGGAAACCGGCAGGCCAATACCGCCCTCTACCGCGCTGTGATCGTCCGGATGCGATGGCACGTGCCAACCATCGCTTACGTGGAGCGCCGCACCACCGAAGGCCTCTCCAAGAAGGAAATCATCCGCTGCCTCAAGCGCTACGTTGCCCGCGAGGTCTACAACCTCCTCCCACCACCACGCGACACGGAAGAATCTCTCTCCCCCGCTTGCGATCTATAGGAGCTTCAGTGCCCGTTCTACGGTTTCCTTCAGAACCGCACGCGGAGCCCCAGGGTGAGCACGGTGGTCTCGAACGTCCGAGTCGGGAGAGTGGACGTCGCGTCCTGTCGCGCGAAGTAGGCCGTCGCAGCGAGTGGTTTGTTGGCCGGGAACACCGCGAGAGCGGTGAACTGATCGCGCGAGTCCTCGCGGCCGAAGTTCCGATCCAGCGAGTCCGTGATCGAGTACTCCCTCAAACGGTGTCGGTAGCGGAAGCTCATGTAGATGCCGGCGGTCGGAGCCGAACGCACCTTGACGTAGTAATCGGTCTGATCGTGATCGTCCCCGCGATCGGTGGCCGAGCGTCCTCCGAACAACACGCCGATTTCAGGCGAAAAGGATCTGCCGAACCCATGAAAGCGAAGCGCGGACCCGACGCCGATCAGCGTGTTGTCGTGCTCGGGTGTTTCGAAGCTTTGAGACTGCAGCGTGAGCCGGGCCTTGAGCTCGAAGCCACCCGGAACACGTACGCCGTAGTCTGCAACCACGAACAAGATGTCGGCAGTGCCGACGCCATCGCCGACATCGAAGATCAACCGATCTTGTTCGCGCCCTACCGTCGCCGTGAGATCATGCGCGCGACTATTGACTACGAAACTGCCGAAGATCGAAGTCGCAGTGAGAGTATCTCCCTCGTATCCCGTACCACCACCGCCGAGCACGAAGGTCACCGCTCCCCTGGCGACGGGCTTGAACAAGGCACGCGCTTCGACACGGAGAGCGCGTACCTCGGTCGGCGCGTCGTCGTCGGGCGATTGGAAGAAGTTGTCGTTGATGCTGCCTTGGACCTTCACTTCGACCCCGACGGACTGTTGCTGCGCCATTGCTGTCTCGGGGCTGCAGAGCGCCCCGACCATGGTGACTGCGGTCGCCCACACGGTCCAGCGAGCCAGGCTTCTTGCCATCATGTGCATCCTCCCCTTTCGAGACCACCGCGGGGCGACCAGCTCGCCACTCGAACCCCTCGAGCAACACTGATCGTTCCCAGAAAGGCGGCCAGATTCACCAGCGCGAAGTAGTACGGAAACGACAGGAGCTGCGCGCTCCCCCAGCTCCGCTCCCTGACTGCCGCACCGAAGAGAGCCAGCGCCGCGAAGCCCGCGGCAGCGACGAGCACGAGCCGCGCGAAGCCGTCGCTTATGGCCGCGCCGCCGGCACCGAGCAGAACGGCCAGAAGAAAGAACGGCGACAGATGGCGCAGCAGCTTGTGCGAGATGACCTCGAACGAATAGAGGCCTCGAGTCCAAAGCGGAGCTCCGAGGCCGAGCAGCGCTCGGAGACTGTGATTGGTTACGCGGATCTTGCGCCTGAGCTCCGAGACGCCATGCCCGGGGGCCGGTTCCTCGGCAATCGCTTCAGGCTCGAAGACCAGTCGTCGGCCTTGTAAAACAACCCGAGCGGAGATAGCGATGTCGTCTGCCTGCGCCAGCTCCACGAGCGGCACGTAGAGTGACCGACGGACAGCGTAGAGAGTCCCGTCTGCAGCGAAGACACTGCCGACGCGGGTCTCGAGAGATTTCTGCCACTGGTCGTATCTCCAGTACAGACCTTCCCCGACCTGCGTGCTATCACCGTCGGTGGCCAAGGTCACTTTCGCCCCGCACACTCCGCCCACATCCGGGTCGGCGAAGTTCCTGGCGATGTTGCGCAGGGCGTCCGGGCGCACTCTGGAGTTGGCATCGGTGAACACCACGACGTCGCCTTCGGCCGCTGCGACGGCCTCGTTGAGCGCGTTCGCCTTGCCAAGCCGGGCGAGACGAAGAAGCCGTACACGTGGAGAACGGCAGGAGGCGACGATCGACTCCGTGCGATCGGTCGAGCCATCCGACGCGACCACGACCTCGAGGCGCTCAGGAGGGTAATCGAGCGAAAGCGTGTTGGTGACCTTTTGACCGATCCACCGCTCCTCGTTATGGGCGGCGATGATCACCGTCATCCGTGGGCGGGCGTCAGCCCGTCGCACGGGTCGAGGACGAAGCCACGCGAGGAGCGCAAGTATCAATGGATACCCGACGTACAGGTAAGCCGTCAGGATCAGGCCGGCCCACATAAGCGCTTGCGAGCTCGTCACGACGAACCCTCCCGCGTGAGTGGGGGGATGGCGTCCGCGAGCAGCTCCTCGTAGCGGCGGCGAACGATGCCGGCGACCTCTGACCACGCGAAGGGGCCGTGCGCCGCGCGCGTCGCGTTCCGTGCCTTTTCGCGCCGCAGCTGGTCGTCCGCGAGCAGCCCGCTCAGAGCCTTGGCCAGCGCTGGCGGATCGTCGGGCGGAACCAAGAGGCCTGATCCGGTGTCCTCGAGGATCTGGGCGAACGCGCCCGTTCGCGTGGCGACGACGGGAACGCCGAACGTTTGCGCCAGGTGAGCGACACCGGATTGGTAGGCCTGCCTGTAGGGCAGCGCGACCAACTGCGCCATCTGCAACCAGGAGGCGATCTCCTGGGCCTCCAGGTAGCGGGTGTTCCAGGAGACGCTGTCATGCACGCCGAGAGCTGCTGCCAGGCTCTTATGACGGGCCAAATCGAAGTCGGGCAACGGATGGCCGGCAATCACGACTCGGGCGTCGGGAAAGCGGTCCAGAAGGGACGGCAGGGCTTCGATCAACGTATCGACGCCCTTGTAGCGCGAGAGCGTCCCCGGAAGCAGCACGACCGGATCACCGACGCCAATCCCGAGATCCGCCCGCAGGGCGCCGGCACCCTCTCCGCTGGCGACCTCCTCAAGGATCGCTTCGTTGCCGTGCGGTATCTCGACGACTCGATCCCGGTCGACCTCGTACCGGGCGAGGAAGCGATCTCGATTGACCGCATAGTGGACGAAGACGGTTGAAAACTGCCGGTACGCCAAGCGCAACAGCGGTTGGCTCCAGCTTCCAAATCCGAAGGATCCCCCTCGCGGGCCGCCAACGGCGAAGGGCTCGACGTTGTGACAGATATCGGTCAGCCGCACTCCCAGCAGCCGAAGGCAGACGATCGGGACGACATCGAAGGGAAAGCGGATGTCGCCGAGCTGGACGACGTCGTATCGCCGGCGCAAACCGACGTAGCCCAACAGCCGCAGCCATCTTCCGTAGTGCGAGAACGCTCTGCGCAGGCGGAGGAATGGCCGCACCCGCACACCGGTCTGCCCAGGGCGCCGCTTCACGTCGGATTCGCCGAACAGGGTCGTGGCCTCGAAGGTCCTGGGGACATTGGCAAGCTCCCAGTCGCGGCACGTAATGAGCTCCACCTGTAGGCGCTGCTCGGCGAGCGCGCGACAAAGCTGGAACGCGTACTGAATCAGGCCTCCGCGACCGACCGGCTCGACCACCGCCACCCTTAATCCCGCCGCGATGCCTCGATCGGCTTGCTCGGGTGCCGGTCGGCAGCCCGACGCCAGCCGGCCGTAGAGATCCGCGAGGTCTTTCGCCCACTGGCCGACGGAGAAGCGGGCAGCCACACGCGCTCTCCCCTCTTGAGCCGTCGTCGCCGTGCCCTGCGGATCGTCGAACGCCGCGACGATGGCCTCTCCCAGTGCGGCTGGCGAGCGGGGCGGCACGAGCGTTCCGGAACCATCTGTCAGGATCTCTTGCGTGCCACCGACCGCGGTTGCAACGACGGGGACGGCCGCCGCCAGCGCCTCCAGGACAGCGCCCGGCATGGCCTCTTCGCGCGACGGGTGAACGAACGCATCCGCTGCCCTCAGGACCGGGCTGACGTCTTCGAGAAAACCGACGAACCGGCAGCAGTCGCGCAGCCCCAACTGGTTTGCTATCGCCTCAAGGCGCTGCCGATCGGGTCCGTCGCCGGCGATGAGGGCGATGGTCCGGGGATGGGTACGGAGCACGCGTGGCATCGCCTGGAGCAGATCGCCGATGCCCTTTGCCTCCCGAAGTAGCGCGACGCTCACAAGAACCCGGGCGCCTTCCGGAATCCCGAACTGTGCGCGAGCTTCGGCGCGCTGCGCGGCGGTCGCCGGAGCGCGCAATTGCACGCCGTTCCGAACCACCTCGAGCCCCTCGCGGCGAAGAAGTCCGCGCTCGACATATGCCCGCGCGGTCGCCTCTGAGACGGCGACCGTCTTCTGTGCCCGTGCACGCAGCAGAGCACACATCAGGCGTTCTCTCGCGCGATCCGCCCATGTCGAGTCCTTTCCACCAGGCATGACGTGAAGCGAAGCCGTCATCGGCACGCGCAGTTTCCAGGATGCCAGGGCCGACCAAATCGTGGCGTAGGTCAGGTGCGCGTGGATGAACTCGACCTCAGCCGCCTCGAGCGCGGCGACCAGCAGGCGCCAGGCGCGGAGATCTCGCAGGTTGCGAGAGTTGATCCAGGTCAAGGGGATCCCGTTGTCGCGCAGCAGCGTGGCGTTGGCCGAGCCACCCGACGCCCGAAGGGCAAACACGTGCAGCTCGATACCCGTGAAGCGCGCGGCCTCGGCGTACTGGGCCACGAGAGCCTCAGCACCTCCCCTGCCGAGGGCGTCAATCACCCAAGCTACCTTCATGCTCGCCCTCCTACGATCGCGTTTGCGAGCAGCTCGGCGTCCCGCAGTCGGAGCTCGGGGACGGCGGACGGGCACCTGAGCTGAGCGGCGAGCGCTCGCCAAATTCGGCGCCTCGGGATTCCCCTCGCGCTGCCGAACATGTCGACCGCCAGCCTCGTGGCGCGCCCGAGCGGGCCGTTTGCGACAAAGGCGGCGTGCAGAGCTGCGGCCGGCTCTCTACGCCGACACGCGAGGCTTGGAAGGACGAAGGCGTACGAGATCAGATAGTGGAAGAGATCCTGCGTCACGGGCGCGGCGGGCCAGAATCTCTCCCAATCGACCACACCCACGCCATCGCGGAGCGCCAGGACGTTCCCTGGCCAGAAGTCGCCGTGTGCCGCGGCGGCGGGCAGTTCGCCGTCCTGGGAATCACAGATCGTCGCGTCCTGAAACGTGATCAACCAGCGGCAGGCCTGCAGTAAGTGAGACTCGATATTGCCTGCCGGGAACAGCCCGGAATGCAGTTGCGCGTATTGGGAAGGTCCGTTCAGGCCCGAAAGTCTGAGCGCTGTCATGTCGGCCCCTTCGGTGAACCCCAAGACTCGCGGAGCGCGCGCGCTGCGCTGGAGACGCCTACTCCTGCCGAGCCGTAGGAGAGCCTCGGCTTCAGCCCGAATCGTGGCGCGACCGGCCGCGCTGGCGGCCGCTTTCAGAACCGTTTGCGGCCTGCCATCGTCGTCGAGCGCAAACGCGAGCAGTCGCTGGCGTTCGGGATCGTGCACGTCCGCGACAATGACGTGGCCCCGCGTCGCACGATCTTCCGGCAGCAACTCGAGCGCCGCGCCTAGCAGCTCGCGGTCGGAGGGCACTGCGCTCGGCAGAGGTTGTGCGAGCCGCCGGGCCAGACTCGCCGAGAGCTGCTGCCGGAAGACCCGGCCAACCCGGGCGCGCACGCCGTGCGCAGGTTGCAGATCGCTCACGAAGCTCGGATCCAACGGCGGCCTGGGCGGCCAGACCGAGAGGCGCGGGGCGCACGAGTTCGCTGCGTACCCGCTCATGACTTGCCACCACCCGAACCGGCAGGCACGATCGCGAAGGCTGGCGCGGTGACACTGACAATCCCGTCGACGATCCGTTCATACAGTCGGGGGTCGGAGATCCGAAGGACTAGTGCGTACAGCAGCATCCCGGCGATCACGGTCGGGATCAGGTACGCGCCTGACGACCATCGGAGAAACACGGCTCCGCCAAGCCAGACCGCAAGCCCCGCCGTCGCGACAGAGGAAGGCGCCAGCGCTCGGACGATCTGAGCCGCCCGCACGTTCGAGAGCCGGGCGACGACCGCCACGGTAAGAAGCGACCCTACCGCGCCTATGGCCGCCAGACCGGTCGCTACGGCTGCGATGCCGTGCGGCGCCAGCGCTATCAGCAGTGGCATCAGCATTGCCGCCTTGATCACTCCGAGCATCGCTAGAAGACCCGTTCGGCCCGTACCCTTCAGGACATCGCCGGCATGCGTGCCGAGCGCACGGACCGTTAAGTAAAGCGCCAGAGCGCGCACCACGGGGACCGAAGGCCGCCAGGCTTCGCCGAAAAGGAGCATAACGATTGGCTCGGCCAGAATCGCCAGCGTGATCCCTACCGGGAGGGCGATCGACGCCATCGCCCGAAGCGCGCCCAGCCACAATGGACCGGTGTCAACTCCTCCGGCGTGCAGTCGAGAGAACGCTGGGAAAAGGACCTTGGCCGTGACCCAGGCGAGCAGCCCGAGGCTCACTTCCGGCACGCGGGCCCCGATCTGGTAGTAGCCGAGGGCCGTGGCACCGAGCGTGCGGCCGACGACGAGAAGGTCGAAATGGTGGGTCAACGCCGCCAGGACGTCGACCGCGGTGATGCCGACGCCATAGGTCAGCATCGTCTGCGCGACGCCTGCCTCGAGGCGAGCCCGCGGCGGCCACGTCACAGCGCGCCACAGAAGAGCCGTGGTGACCGCCTGGCCAACGAGATGACCCACCACCAGGCTCCAAACACCCGCGCCGCCGACCGCAGCACCGACCGAGACCACCGCCCTGAGGAGGGCGCCGGCGAGCTCCGGCCGCACCCTCGCGCGAAATCGCAGATCTCGCCGGAGCAACGCATCTGGCGTGTTGCCGAGGAATCGAAGCGGGACGATCCAGAGCATCGCGCGGAGGACCATCGTTGCATCCGGCTCGTCAAAGAACCGGGCAAGCCACGGGGCAGACAGCCAGCCGGCGAGCAACCACGCCGCCGACAACGCGCAATTCACGACGAGACTGACGCGGACGGCTGCAGCTACGCGAGATGGCAGATAGACCAGCGCCGCGCTGACGCCTACGTCCCCGAGAGCATCGACAAAGATAAGGACAGCCGTCGCGATCGCGACCAGACCGAAGTACTCGGGCGCGATGATCCGTGCCAAGATAGCGAGGGCCACGAACCCCAATACCCGAGTCACCAGCGCCGTCGTCGCCACCCAACCGACGCCGCGAGCAGCATCGGCTGTCACACGAGCGCTCAGATCCGCAGGCGCGCCGCTCATGGGATCTCTCCACGAAGAGTGTTGCGCACGATCCGTCGGATCCAGCGGGCCTGCCGGAAGGAGTGGTGACGTCCGGCAGCCACGGCGGCGAGCCGCGCCGCGACTGCAAAGCGCCCCCAGCTTCGCCAACCGCCGGTCGACCAGGAGCCATATCCGGATCGCAAGCTCTGACTCACAAGCTCCAGCTCAGCCCGTCCGCGGCGCCGCCCGACACGCTCGAGATGGACGAGGAAATACTCGATGTCGTAGGCCGCGAGGCCCGTCTGCGAGCCCTCGAAATCGATCACCTCGACACGATCCCTGTCGAGTAGGATGTTTCCTGGCCAGTAGTCGCCGTGAACCGTGGTCGGTCGAGCGAGGGGATCGCCGTCGCGCGCCATGAGCCGCTCCGCGAGCTGTTTGACCGCCGTAGTAGCCGCGCGAGTCAGTGATCGGCCGAGTAGGCCGGTCGCGGCGGCCAAGTCGGCGGTAGGCACCTCGAGAAGCTCCGTCGTTGACCGGCCTGCTGCTGGCCTCTCCGATTCTGGGCGGTGGTATGCCCTGAGCCAGCGACCGGCCGTCCGCGCGCCGGACGCAAGCACGTTGGGCGAACAGTGACTGTCCAGCGAGAGCTCGTCGAGCCGACGGCCGGTGCTACGAGTGAGGACCAGCAGGCCGCCGTCGCGAGCCAAGACTGTCGGGACCCCGAGCCCCGAGTACGCCCTGAGGTGGTCAGCTGCTCTTCGAAGCTCGGCGGCTTCTTGGGCGGCTCGTGCTGCCGGTGCGGCCGACTCTCCTTCTCGCGGCAGATGCTCCTTGAGGACGAGATCCTGCTTGCCTTCGTTCGTCTGGCAGCTGACCACTTCGACGTGAGAATCGGGCCCTGAGCGCACCTCGACGACGGCTACTGACCTGGCGTCCACAAAAGCGGGGATCCTTCGAGCAAGCGCCCTTTCGGGTGCCGCCGACTCCTCTGCCAACCACGAGCCCAAGACGAGCGAGTTGGCTCTCAGATCGAATCTGGTCTCGATCCGAGCCCGGCCGCGGCGCCCCATGCTCGCTCGGGCTGCCGGGTCTGCGAGCAGACGCTCGATTGCATCGGCCAGCGCCGGAGGGTTATCCGCGTCCACCAGGAGTCCCGTTTCTTCGTGCACCACGAGCTCGGGGATCCCCGAAAGGCGCGAACTGACGACCGGTATTCCAGCTGACATCGCTTCCATGATAGCGACCGGCACGCCGTCCATCTGCCCGTCGGGCGCGACCACACTCGGGTGCGCGAAGATGTCCGCGTCGCGGAGGATCGCGGCGACTTCCCCCTCGGTGCGATCGCCCTCCCACTGGAGCCTCGGCGTCAGGCCCTTACGCTCGGCCTCTCTCTCTAGCCGCGCTCGCATTGGACCGTCGCCCACGATTCTCACCTTGAAGTCGACGCCGCGCTCGCGCAGCAGCGCGCACGCCTTCAGCAAGACGTCCACTCCCTTGTAGGGGCGGAGACCCGCAACGCATACGAGGCAGGGCGTGTCGCCGGCTCGCCTGCCGTCTCGGGCGACGAATTGACGCGTGTCGACGCCCAGGTACCCGACTCGCAGCTCGGGACCGTCCCCTGACTCGAAGATCCGCGCGACGTAGTCGGCGTTGTAGCGCGAGATGCAGCGAACGAAGGAGGCGTCCCGGAGCCTCGCGCGAAGTCCTCGAGCGTCCACGAAGATGTCGTGTGCGTGGGCGGTGACGCTGTACGTAGCTCCGCTGAGCGCTGCGACCAACCGAGCCATCGCCGTTGGATAGGTGGCAAAGTGAGCGTGAACGTGGATAACGCCCTTGCCCTCGAGAAGGCGAGCAAGGTGCAAGCCCTTCGGAACCAGTCCTAGCGTCTTGACGAGACGCACGGGCGAGCTCGCTTCGGCAGCCAGAACTCGGGCAAGGATTCGCACCACCCGACCCGGCTCAGAGCGCAACCAGTAGGCACACGACCGCAACGTCGCCGCATCCAGCCACGGCGTCCACAACGCACGTCTCATCCACGCGCTGGATCGAGGATGCAGCCGTTGCTCCGCATGTCGAATCAGGGGCACGAGAAGTACGGGAATTCCCGCTCTGTCGAGCTCATCGAGCTCGCGGACGATGAAGGTCTCCGTCAACTTCGGGAATCGGGAGACGATCACCGCGATGGGCATGAGCGTCGGCCGGTTAGATGCGGACGAATGCCGAGCTTCGAGCTCGGAAGGTTGAGCCAACTCGATCATCACGCTTCCGCTTCCGGCCCCTCAAGACGATCCGTAGCCACGGCGAGCGCTAGAAACATCCAAAGGAGTCTCTGGAAGGCCCCGTGCAGGAAAAGCGCGGAGATCAGGTAGCCGACAAGCCCCAGCCCGACCGCCCGGACGAGCACTTGTCGACTCGAGGTTCCTGCGGAGCTTGCGGTGCTCGCCAGTCTGCCCAGTATCGTCCCGACTAGACCCAGGAACAGTGACAGGCCGACCAGTCCGCCCTCCGCAAGAAGCTCCAGGTACAAGTTGTGCGGGTACTGCCGCTCCCCCTCGGTCGCCGCGAGGTAGTCGCGCGCGTCTGAGCCAATGCGGAGCGCGTAGTCCTGGAAGTGATGCGCGTAGTTCCCAACTCCCACGCCGAGGAATGGATGGTCGAGGAAGATGAGCCACGCGACCGTGGTGACCACTCGGCGCTTTTCGAACGAGCTGTCAGGATCCTCGACGACCACACCGGGCAGGAACTCGGTCACCGTGGCGAGACGAGTGACGAACCCGCTCGGCAAGACGGCGAAGAGTAAGGACGCAAGCACGAGGATGGCGAGAGCACGCCTTCGATTGCGCACCCCGAACGCGGCGACGACAACGAACGAAAGCACTCCGAGCGCGAGTGCGGCGCCGCGGGAGTAGGTCAGGATGATCGCGGCCAGGATCACTGCTGCCGCCGCGCCCGCGGCGATCCGCGCTCGGCGACTTCGAGCCGACCACAGCAAGCCGATAGCCAGCGGTAGCACAAGCAGTAGGCTCTGCGCGAAGAAGTTCGGATCCCCATAGGGTCCGGCGATGCGAGCCTCGAAGACATCGCCGTAGATTTGCGCCAGCTTGATTCGGCCGAAACCGAAGAACTCGCCAAAATCGGCGCCTGTCGTCGCCTGCAGGACGCCCACGAGGGCAAGCGCAGCAGACGCTGCTACGGTGGCTCCTGCAACTAGTTGGAAGCGCGCTTCACTTCGTACGATGAGCACGACGAACACGAAGATCAGGAACCCGCGGCCCGTCTCGGCGACCACGCTGTCAGCGTAGGCTGCGGAGGCGGCCCACGTGCTCGAGAGCAGCTGCCAAGTCAGGAAACCCAGTCCGAACAGTGACGCGGGCCGCGTCACTGCCCGACTCCCGCCTCGCGGCAGCTCTGCTAGGGCGACCAGGGCGAGCGGCGGTGCGAGGAGCTGGAAGAAGGAAGGAAAACCGTAACGGCGCACCAGCACCTGTGAGAAGCCGGTCGTTACAACCAGCGACAGGGCAATGAGCGCTGCGGAGGGTAGCCGCAACGCAACCAAAACAATCGCCGCCCCAGCCGTGAAGACCACGACCGCGCTGCCCCACCCGGAGATGGTGAGCTCGACGAGCTCCGGTCGTGTTACCTGGATCGCGTTCGCGACCACCAGTGCGATGGCCACCGAAGCGGACGTGAGCACCCAGCGCTGACTGTCCGCCGAGGCCATCGAGGAGCCACTAGGGAGCACGTCCGTGGCCTCAGGCTTCGTGATCGGATAGCCGCGGCCCGTCGTTTGCGCCACCTGACTTGCTCGCGGCGAACGATGAGCCGACCAGCAGGCCCGTACCGAGGAACATGCCGATCAACGCACCGACCACGAGATTGCGCCGCCAATCCGGGCTAAGCGGTCGCCGCGAGGCCCGCGCCTGTTCGACCTCGCGCAGCGAGTAGAGACGATAGAGGGGCCGTGCGGATGTACGGATCCTTCGGGCGAGTTCGTTGGCGGCTTCCGCCACCATCTGGTGGTCTGGGCCCTCGACCTCGAACCGGATCAAGTTCGTATACGGGACGACCGTCCCTCTGAGCTGATAGCCGGTGAGGCCCCCAGGATCCAGCCCCAATCGTTCCTCAAGCTCGGCGCGTGCCGTTCGAGTTCCGGGCAGTCGAGCGAACGTTGCCAGAAGTGTTCGGCGCTCCAGTGTCTCGATGCTCCGGAGAATGTCTCCTGTATCCTGGACTTCGGAGTTCGGCACCACGGCCCAGGTTGCTTGAGCGCCGTAAACGGGAACCTGTTGGGTGGTGAGAAGAGCGGCGATTCCAATCGATACGAGTACGACAACGACGACGAGCCACCAGCGCCCGTGCAGTTGCTCGGATGTCGAGGGGATTGCGGTAGTCATGCGTCGATCCCTAGCTTGCGCCGTCTCCGCGCAGAACTGCTCGGCCGGTCCGAGCGAGAATCCGAAGGTCGAGCCAAAGGCTCCAATGACGGACATAAGCAACGTCCAGCTGCATCCGGCGCACGTCCGTCGTCGCGCTTCGTCCGCTGACCTGCCAAAGGCCAGTTAGACCTGGAGGCGCGGCGAAGCGCACCCGCGCGACATCCGGTGGCAATCCGTTGAGATCCGTTGGTAAGAGCGGTCGCGGTCCGACCAGGCTCATCTCGCCACAGAGCACATTCCAAAGCTGGGGAAGCTCGTCCACGCTGTAACGGCGAAGAAGCTTGCCGATCGGTGTGACGCGCGGATCGTTCTCGATCTTCCGGTGCCTGTCAACGCGGATGAGACGGTGGTCACGAGTAATTAGTGAGCATTCTCGAGGGTGGCAGGCTTGTTGATCCAGACGGCGGTGGGGATCGCCGGCGGTCGGGGCGGGTGGTTGACGAAGCGCTCAGGTCGCGCCCGGTAGGCGGCCAGCAGGACTTCGGCACGCCGGTCGCGGGTCTGCTGGGCGAGCCCATACTGCACCGTCGCCGGAGTCATCAGGCCGATGCCCGAGTGGCGATGCTGGTGGTTGTACCAGTGGAAGAACATGCGGCAAAAGAGACGGGCGTGTTCGATCGACTCGAAGCGAGCAGGGAACTCGGGTCGGTACTTGAGCGTCCTGAAGTGGGCCTCCGAGTAGGGATTGTCCGACGAGGTGTAGGGCCGCGAGTGTGTCTTGGTGACCCCGAGATCGGCGAGCAGGAAGGCGACCGGCTTGGAGGTCATCGAGCTGCCGCGGTCGGCGTGGATGGTGAGCTGATCAGGTCCGATGCGTTGCTGGAGCAGCGCCTGGTCGATGAGCTGCTCGGCCAAGGGACCGCTCTCGCGGTGCTGGAGAGTCCAGCCCACCACGTAGCGGCTGAACACGTCGAGGATGACGTACAGGTAGAAGTAGGTCCACTTGGCAGGGCCTCGCAGTTTGGATATGTCCCACGACCACACCTCATTGACTCGCTCGGCGAGCAGCTCGGGCTTGTTGTAGGGCGGGTGCACGAGCTGGTTGCGCCGCTCGCCGCCCTCGCCCTGGGCGGCGAGGATCCGGTACATCGTGCGCTCCGATGCCAGGTAGCGGCCTTCGTCCAGCAGCGTCGCCCATACCTGGGCAGGAGCGCAGTCGACGAAGCGCTCACTATGCAACTCGGCGAGCACCTCGTGACGTTCAGGCTCCGACAGCGCCCTCGCCGGCTTGGGCCGCGGACGGCTCGGTCGGCGCGCAGGCGGCCGACGGCGGCGGTAGATCGTCGCGTGCGAGGCGCCCAGCGTCCGGCACGCCGGGCGAGTCCCGATGATGGGAGTGAGTTGTTCGACGGTCTGCTCGATCATCGCTTGGTAGTCGCGTTGGCGCCCCTGGGCTCGAGCAGCTCTCCCAGAAGCGCGGAGACGTTTCCCTGCACCTCGATTACTCGCCGTGCCTTCTCGAGCTCCGCCTCGGCCCGCTCGGCTCGGCGACGCAGGTTGGCAAGCTGCGCGTCTCGGGGATCGGGCGCCGGCCGGCCGCGTAGCTTAGCCAGCGCCACCAATGCCCCGGCGTCACGCTGCTTGCGCCACACCGACAGATGCGACGAGTACAGCCCCTCGCGCCGCAGCAGCGCGCCGACCTCGCCGGGCTTCGAGCACCCGTCCGCCTCGCGCACCACCCGGACCTTGTACTCGGCGGTGAACTTGCGGCGCCGTGATCGCTCGACCAACTGGGGGTCGGGGGCCGGGACCGCGGGCTCGCGCGACGTCCGCTTTCGGTCGCCTCCGGCTCCCTGCACCGGACGTCCGGTGGCCTCGTGGTCTCCTGCACCGTTGTTGCTCAACTCCGACATTCTTGTGTCTCCGACCTCGCCCTCTTCCTCAGTAATTATCCAACCTCCATCGTCTCACCCCACGTTGGCAGAGAGGGTTCAGGAAGACACGTCCGGAAACGCGGTGCAGCTCGACCGCGGAGTGTTCAGCATCCGCGACCATCGTCCGCAGCTTCCACATCATGAACGGCCTCGCGCCACCGCCGATGCGTTTCTGAAGGTAGAACCCAGAAGCGTCGGGCTTGCTCAGCTTCACGAGCACGAAGGCAATAACGAGCATGGGGAGCGTCAGCAACAGCAGCGAGGAGGCACCCACGATGTCGATCGCGCGCTTCACACTGGAGCGGGCAGGTCGGCTGAGAGGCGCGAGCGGCAGCACCGGCCGCAGGACCGGGAGTGTCGCAGTGTGCGTGGAAACCTCGATTCGAGAAGACCTGAGTACACGATTCGGTGTCGAGATCATGGTTCGGCCGGCGTCTCTGCTCGTCGGGCGTGCGGCTGCTCGCGTTATCGCGGTAGCGGGAGAGCACGACCCCGGGCTCGAAGCCTCTCGTCACGGTTTCCAAGAACCGGTCAATACTATGAGTCTTGATATCGGTTCCTAGTCTATGCTGATTTTTGATATGTTTAAAGATTATTCGACGCTTTGCAAGGGGATGTCCCACCGTCCGTTGAACTAAGGCGACGGTGAAGTGGTTGGGGATTGTTACGCAGTACGGCGCTCCTGCTCAAGGGGAACGTCGACGGCGGTGTTGAGTACGGCATCGAGCTTGGCGATGTCGCGGTAGCCACGAACCCTCCGGAACTTGCTCTCGGCCTCGATGAGTGCAGTAACCGCCCATCGAACGATCATGCTCCCGGAGCGCCACCGCTTTACGTTGCGGCTGACGTGTTTGATCGTCCCGTTCAGGTTCTCGATCGTATTCGTTGAACGTAACGTCCGAAGCAGCGGCCCCTGAACTCGGAGCCGAGTGACGGTGAGCGTCTCTTGCATTCCTTCTCTGAGCGAGGCCGCTGCACCGGGGTGATCGGTCTCCAGCTCCTTGACCACGGCGTCGAGCTGCTTGGTCGCTGCCGTGGCCGTCTCCGCCTTCCACGCCTTGCGGATCTTGGCTGCGAACCAGGGCCGGATATGCCCTGGCAGATGCTCCAATACATTCTTGATCTTGTGGACACGGCAGCGCTGGATCAGGGCCCACTCGCCGAACGTGTCGCGCACTGCTTTACGGAGGCCCTTGGAGCCATCGATTACCACCAACCGCGCCCGTTCGACGGGCATGCCGCGCTCGATCAACTGCCGCAGCAGCGACCGGCACACGTGGGAGCTCTCCGTGGTGCCCTCTACGACACCCAGCACATGCTTGACGCCGTCCGCGTCGATGCCCATGGCGATCACCAACAAGTGCTTGCCCATGTGCGTGCCGTCGATCACCAGCACCGGCAGGTCCACTTCATTGAGCGGTTGGGCCAGGTACTGCTGCACCTGCTTGGCTGTACGCGCTACGAACCGCCGCGACACACTCGAGCGACTCGTTCCCGACGAAGCTCGCCCGTCGTCGAGCCGCTCTAACGAGCGCTCGTACTTGCGCGTCGTGACGCCGCACAGGATCTGCTCTACGGCGCGCTCTTCGAGCGGATCTGTTGCCTTGAACCTCTCCCAGTGCGGCAGCGGCAGCTCTTGGCCATCCGAGCCCGCGGCTTGACCTTGACGCGAGCCCTCTCGTAGCCGTGTCGAGCCCGCGGCTTGCGTACCTTGACCCGCCGGCCGCCCATCACCAGCGAGCCCTCGTCGTAGCCGTGTCGGTACGCCCGCCGCTGCTGTGACCGCGCGTAGCGCTCTCCGCAGAGCTCCGCCCGGTCTTCTTCCAGCAGCGAACCCAACACCCCGAAGCCCGCGTCCATGACCAGCGCTCGTAGATCCGATCGCGCCGCTACCACTGCCTCCAGGAGCGGGTTCTCTTGGCGCTCCGCTTTCCTACTTGTCTCTGTTCTGCGACTCTTGCTCATGACGGTGATCCTCCATGCCAGTGGATTGACCCCGACACACTATCGAGGTCGGATCACCGTCACCCTTTTTCAACGGAGCCTGTGACATCCCCCTTTGCAAGAGCATGTCCACGCCAAGTCGAGGACTGCGTCTCCCGATGAAAACGCGTCGCTCGCCGATGATCTGAAACGAGCTGCGGATCGGACCTTGCCCTTCGCCGGCGCCGAGGTGTTCACGAAGGAGGCCGAAATCGGCGGCGGGAGTTCTGGGGGCGCGTGGAAGCACGGCGTTGAGGCATTCGTCTCGAAGCCGTCCGTTGACGCGGCAGCGCTCTAGGTTCGGGCGCTCATCTATCCTGGCCGCGCAGCTGGTCCCGCCCTCCACCGGCCTCACCCTCAGCACCGGAGCTGGCCTCCCAGCCCAGGCCGAGCCCCCGGCCCCCCAGTATTGGGTGAGGAGTAGTCGGGCTCGGCACCTCGTCGGTGCCCGGGCGCGAATCCATCCCGCTCGCGCGGTTGGCCGAGGCCGAGCCGGTCAGTCGATCGGCCCGCCCCCCGGTTGGGCGAGAAGTAGTTACGCGAGCGCTTGACCTGCCCCATGTGTTTGGGCCACTTGGTAACTCATTAGATTGGAGTTACCTCACTTCGGTGGACACCTGAGCGCTTGGAGTTTGGGTGGTCGTAGCAGTAGAGAGGTGGACGCGTCAGTCTCCACCTCGATGTCCGGGTCGACCAGGAACCTCCTCTCGTACTGAGCCGGCGACACGTCTCCGATCGACGAGTGTCGACACGACGGGACTCCGATATCCGATTAGCTCGTCGCCCAGATTCGCGTGATGGCGGCCAGCGGCGTGGTCAAGCCCGGTGACCGTCTGCCGACCGTGCGCAAGCTTGCGGCTAACCTCGGAATCAATCGCAACACTGTGGCGAGAGCCTATGGCCTGCTGCGAGAGGAAGGTCTGATTGTCACGCGCAGCGGAGGCGGCAGCTCCGTCGCTGAGGGGCCTCGAAGGCTAACAGCGAGGGAGAAGCGAGCGCGTATCCGAGAGTCTGTCGATCGGCTGGCGCAGGAAGCCGAGCAGCTCGGTGTCGAAATCGACGATGTCGTCGACCGTTTGCGTAAGGCGGCAGCGAAGCTCCACCGCGGCTCTCGGTAGCCCTACCGCTGATTGTGCGGCGTGCGGGGCTGGCGCGACGCCCGCTCCGGAATGGTCGGTCCCGCTGAGGTCGCTGACCCCCGAAGGGGGCGCCACCGATACTCGCTAGGCCACGGATCTGCCGGCCGAAGTTACGCCGTGATTACGCCAATGACGTTAGTCGAGCCGCCTGTCTCAAGGGCTCCGTATCTGTAAGTCCATAACTTAACAAGACTTACAAGAGTGGGCGCAGCAGGGTTCGAACCTGCGACTTCCACCGTGTGAAGATGGCACTCTACCGCTGAGTTATGCGCCCACCAGAGCCTCTGGGGCGGGGTCCGGACCTTGAGGGTCCGTTTGATTGTCGAGTGCCTGGCACGGTGCTCAGCCAGCACTTGATCATAGCGGCTGGGGTGCCGATCGCCAATTGCGCGCGTGGTCGGTGGGTGGGGTTGCGAACTCGAGTGACGGCTCGGGACGGTTCGTGGTCCGACAATCCGGGGCGCGCGGCGGCCGTCGCGGCGCCGGGTAGACCGCGTGGGTGCGCTGGTTCACCATGGTGGTTCCTCATCCCTACATCTCGACACGCGTTTCCAGACAAGCGAGCAGCCGATGGATCAAGACGACGAACCCGCTGACCCGACGAACCCGAGCGCGCCCACCGACGCCGGGGGGCGGGGCCGCGGCCCTGGCCAGATACAGATCTCTGCCAGCGACGAGGACCTGAAGGGGCGCTACGCCAACCTGATGTCGGTCAGCCATACGGCGGAGGAGTTCGTGCTCGACTATTTAGCCGTCACGCCGGCGGGGGAGGGGCCGCGCGGGACTCTGGTGTCGCGTGTGATCGTGTCGCCGTCGCACTACAAGAGGATCGTGGCGGCGCTGCAGGACAACCTGGTGAAGTACCAGGAGCAGTTCGGCGAGATTCACGACCCGCAGGGTGGCGCGCCGAACTCCGAAGATATCGGCTTCGTCCACTAGCGGACTGGCCGACAGCGCACGGCTGACGAGGAGCGACGAATGAAGCGGCGAAGCGACGATGAAGCTGCAAAGAGCCGGCTCGATCGACTCAACAAGCTCAACCGACGCGACCTGCTGCGCTCCGCCGGTAGTGGCGCGCTGATCGCGGGCGCGGCGGGCAGCGGCGCGGTGCTGCCTGGCAGCGCCGACGCCACGACCCGCGGCGCCGGCAACGAGTCGGGCTCCAACGTCACTTCGGCGGGGCCGGCCTCCTCCTCGGCATCACAGTTCGGTTTCCAGGGCGGTCCGTCGGGGCGGCGATCCGATGCTTGGGTTGGCCTCCACGTGCCCAACGCGCGGACCAATCTCGAGGCCGTGCGCGTGAAGGCGGGTGGTCGGCCGGTGATGGGGGTGGTCAAGGCCAACGCCTACGGACATGGGCTCGTGCAGATGGCGCGGGTTCTGGGCGAAGCTGGAGTTGATGCGCTCATGGTGGCCAACACGCAGGAGGTGATGCAGCTGCGTGAGGCGGGCATCGAGTTGCCGATCATGAATTTCGGGGTGGTGACCGCCAGCGACGCGGACCTCGTGGTTGAGAACGACATCGAGCAGGTGATCTTCGGACGCGAATCGGTGTCGGGCCTCGTTGCCTCGGCGGCGATGCAGCAACGCACGCTGCGACTCCACGTTCACATCGACACCGGTCTTGGGCGCATTGGCGTCCCGCATGGCGAGGCGCTCGAGGTTATCGAGTACGTCGGTGGGCGCGCTCGGGTGCAGATTGCCGGCGTCAGCACGACCTTCACAGAAGATCCGGAATTCGATCGCGTGCAGCTGCGGCGGTTTTTGGAGATCTGCGATAGCGCGCGCGCCGCGGGGATCGAGATCGGGCGGCGGCACGCGGCCAGCAGCGCGGCGTTGATGGATTTCCCCGACGCGCACCTGGATATGGTTCGCGTGGGAATCGCGTTGTACGGCCACTACCCGTCGGATCGCTCGCGGGCTGTCGACTCCGAAGTTGGCCTGATGCCGGTTGCCGCGCTGCGCTGTCGCGTGGTGCAGGTCAAGCGGCTGCGCCAGGGCGACAGCGTCGGCTATCACCGCGGCTATGTCGCGAGCTCTGAACAAACCGTAGCGACACTGCCGGTCGGACACTCGGATGGCTACCCCGTTGAGGCGGGCGACGCCGGCGCCTACGCCTGGATTCGGGGCACACCGTGTCCGCTCGTGGGGCCGGTGACGAGCAACCACTGCGTCGTGCGCGCGCCCGATGAGCTCGAGGTGCGTCCTGGCGAAGTGGCGACTCTGATCGCCAACGGCGAGGAAAGCGCGTTGGGTGGATTCGGCTTCGGGGGAACGCCGCAACCTCAGGCAGGCTCTGAAAACGACCCGCGTCTGCCGCTGGCACACCGGCTCTCGACGTGGACCGGTCGATCGGTCTACCGCACCCACATCGAGCTCAGCCCGAATCTACCGCGCACGCTCGAAGGGGTCCGGCGGCGGCGCTAGAGAAGCGCCGAAAAAGAGCGGGATCAGAACCGACGCGGTGAGCATGATGACCCGATTCCCGTTCGCCCGGCGCTGGCCTTCGGAGCTCACAGGTCGCGGAGACTGCCGCCGACGGAGTCTATTGATTGCGCGGAACCGGGTTCGTTGCGCTGCCGCCGCTCATCGGCGTTGCCGGCATCATGCGCAGTGCCTGCATCATGCGGAACGTGACCGGGTTCATGCCCCACAGTCGTTGGCTCTCGTTCGGATCCTCGAACCAAGCCAGCGGGGCGAGCTCGCGCGCCTCTCGAGTGCTCGCCGGCCCGCCTCCGGAGTCGAGCACCGACAGCAGCGTCTCGGCCGCCGCCACGCGTTGCTCCCATGGTTCGCGCCATGAGTGGAACGAGTCGGGGTTGCCAGCCACCAGCGAGATATCGCGTACCGACCAGCCGTCGGCGACCGATACGAGTTGCACGCCAACCAGAGTGCCGTCGTCGAGCTGCAGGAGTGCGCTACCGCCGGCCTCGGTTGCCAGTGCGCTGCGCACCCGCAAGGCATCCAGCCCGAGGCTGACGTCCCGAAGTGCGAACAGCACCTCGTCGCCGCTCGGTGCCACAGCCGATTGAGCTAGGGCGCCGGGCAGGAGGGCGCCAGCCACGAGGCCGACGATGACAGCGAGGAGCCACGCGCCCGCCACTCGAGCTGCACCTGGGGCGTGGAAACGTGGACGGAGGCTAATTCCGGACATCATTGAGGCTCGAAAACGGGCGACAGTTGGCAGGGCTGTTACGTGTGCCGCGAGTTCGATTGAGATTACCACAACGCCTCGCGCCGTTGGCGGGCATTTGGCCCACGCGCGTGGGCTCAACGATGCTTCGGAGCCGCGCTGTGCGGCGACGAGTTGGCGAGCTGTCAATCCGGCGAGCTGACGCTGTGCGGTGCCGTCCACACCCGCGACCCGCCGCGCGCTTATTGCGGCGCGGCGCCGTCGCCTTCGGCCGGATCTGAGTCGATCGCGGCATCTTCGCTGACCGACTCGCTGGTCGACTCGCTTTCGGCCTCTCCACGAGGGATCTCCACTCCGAGCAGCGACTCTGTGCGCGTGATTGCCGCGTCGAGGTACGGCTGCAGCCGCTCCATGGGCAGCATGCCCTGCCGCCACATGAAGTAGCCACCCGTCAGCACCACCGCCAGCAGCACCCACACGATGCGCCGGCGCTGCTTGCGC
Source organism: Acidobacteriota bacterium (assembly GCA_963666215.2). Lineage (GTDB taxonomy): Bacteria > Acidobacteriota > UBA890 > UBA890 > WLXD01. Next base: position 52,577 of record CAXWPL010000005.1, on the reverse strand, counting down.
CGTCTGCTAACGACGTCACCCAGGTAGTAGCGCACGGGCTTTTTACCGCGACGCGCCTTCTGCACGGGGCTGGTGCTATCGATGGGGCGTGGCGTCCGCCTTGATGCGGTTTGGCCCACGCCGGGGGCGGTCATCGGGCCGGCGGCCGGCGTGCCTGATGGTGGCGCCATTGCGGCCGGCGCTGCGGGCATCGTCACGCCCGACAGCACCTGCGTGGCGTCATCGGGGCGGGTGTCGACGCCCACGGATGACGCGCTCGTCGCCGGAGCTTCAACGTAGGTGCCGCGCAGCGCGGCGTCGATGGCCTCGCCGAGCGCTTCGCAACCGGGGAAGCGATGCGACGCGTCTTTGGCGAGCCCACGCGCCAACACCTCATCGGCCTGCTGCGACAGCTGGGCGTTCACCGAGCGCGCCGATCGCGGCTGCTCGTGGACGATCTGACTACATGAGAGTTGTCGGAGTCGTGCCCTCGAAGGGGCGGTCGCCGGTGAGCAACTCGAACAGAATCACGGCCATTGAAAACTGATCCGACGCCGCCGCGACCTTCCTGCCAGTGACCTGCTCGGGTGACATGTAGGCCGGCGTGCCGAGCAAGGTGCCGGTTTGTGTCATGCCGGTGGAGTCGAGCTTGGCCACGCCGAAGTCGCTGATCTTCGGTCGGAAGTGGTCGTCGATCATGATGTTGGCGGGCTTGATGTCGCGGTGGATCACGCCATTCTTGTGGGCGTAGTCGAGTCCGCTACCGATCTGTTTGGCGAGGTCGCCAATCTCGGCCGCCGTGAGCTTTCTGCTGGACTTCAAGATCTTTTCGAGACTGTCGCCGTCGATGTACTCCATGGCGATGTACGAGGCGCTGTCTTCGACGCCGACATCGAAAACGGTGACGATGTTGGGGTGCGACAAGATCCCGGCGGAGTGGAACTCGCGTCGGAAGCGAGCCTCCAGCTGTTCGAGATCGGCTTCCTCGAGGTCGATGTCTTCGCGGATGATCTTGAGGGCGACACGGCGGCCGATGACCGGGTCTTTCGCCAGGTACACCACCCCCATGGCACCGCGCCCGAGCGTCTCGAGCACCTCATAGCGGCCGTACTTCTTGCGCCCCATCTTACCCGCGGCCTCCCGAGTCGATTCGACGGAACTGGCGCTGAGTCGCGCACCACTGTCCCAAGCTCGCAAACTATACGGCATCCGTAGACCCTGAGGAGCCTCCGGAAAGTGGCCTGTGGACCGCAGGGGTCGTTGGCGATCTCCCGGCGGACAGATTGACTGGCATTCGTCGTGGGCGACCGCCGACGCCGAATTGACACACGCGACGCCGATCGATTTCATGCCCTCACGGGCGCTGCGTGCGCGCCCTCGTGTCGCGCTTTTCGCCTGCCGGTGACGAGTGTCGAGCTCCGACGGACGGGCCGACCTCGAAGGCTTCGTTGCAGATCTCCCTGGAGAAGTTCCATGCATTCGCTTCGCTTCCGACAGCCAACGTCTCTTCTCTTGTTCGTCGCCATGGTGCTGCAGGCCTTGGCAACGCCGGCCGTCGGGCAGCGACTGCACGGCTCGCCTACTCGCGGTCGCGTTGACGCCGACGAGGCTCATCGGAACAACCACGACGATCAAGAGGGCGAGGAAGACAAGAACGGCGATCTGCCACTGCCGGTCGATCGCACGGTCGCCATCGACCTGACCGAAGGAAGCTGGCTGTCGATCGACGTCAGCCCCGACGGGCAAACGATGGTCTTCGACTACCTCGGCGATTTGTTCTCGATTCCGATCGGCGGAGGCGACGCCACGCGCTTGACCTCGGGCATGGCGTTCGATGCCCAGCCGCGCTACTCGCCCGACGGCGAGCGCATCGTGTTCACGTCGGATCGCGACGGTGGTCAGAACATCTGGCTGATCAACGCAGACGGTTCGGATCCGAAGCAGGTCTCGAAGGGAGAGACGAACCGCGTCGAGTCTCCGGACTGGACCCCCGACGGCAAGTACATCGTTGTGGCAAAGGGGTCTTTTCGAGGCGGAGCGCTTCCAAAGCCGTGGCTGTACCACGTCGACGGCGGCAGCGGCGTACAGCTGTTCAGCGAACCCGAGAACCTGAAGGTCACCGGCCTCGCCGCCGCGCCGGACGGTCGTCACATTTGGTATGCCCGCCGCACGGGCGACTGGACCTATAACGCCCCGATGCCGCAGTACCAGCTGGAGGTCTACGATCGCGAGACAGGCAACCGCTACCCGCGATCTCTGCGCTACGGTTCGGGCTTTCGGCCAACGCTCTCAGACGACGGCCGCTGGCTGGTGTACGGCACCCGCCACGAGGACCAGACGGGTCTCGTGCTGCGGAATCTCGAGAGCGGCGTCGAGCGCTGGCTCGCGTACCCCGTTCAGCACGACGACCAGGAGTCGCGTGCCGCTCTCGACGTGCTGCCGGGGATGTCGTTCACGCCCGACTCACGGCATCTCGTTGCCTCGTACGGCGGCAAGATCTGGAGGCTCGCGGTGAATGCAGATGCCAGCACCGCCGGCTCTTCCGTGGAAATCCCGTTCCGCGTGCGTTTCGACCTGGAGCTCGGCGCGCGGCTCGACTTCGACTACCCGATCGACGACAGCCCGACCTTCACCGTGCGTCAGATCCGCGACGCCGTGCCTTCGCCCGATGGAGGCTCGATTGCCTTCACGGCGCTCGATCGCCTCTGGGTGGCGAACGCCGACGGCACGGGCCCTCGGCGGCTGACGTCGGCGGACATGTCGGAGCACTTTCCGGCCTGGTCGCCCGACGGAACGTCGATTGCTTATGCCACCTGGGACGGCGAGGCGGGTCACCTCTACAAGGTCGCGGCAAGCGGTGGAACGAGTACACGACTAACGCGTGATCCGGGCACCTATTTCTCGCCCGCCTGGGCGCCGAACGGGCGCGTTGTGGCGTTGCGTGGCTTCGCCCAGGCGTTCAAGACGATTGGTGCGGCGGGCGCGCCGGTCAACGAGATCGTTTGGGTCGACTCCAACCCGCCCGACGCCGATAGCGGCGGGCCGGCGACCCTGATCGCCCCGAGCGATGACCGTGGCGACCCCCACTTCGTCCAAGCCGCGCAGGCCGGGCAAGCGTCCGACGACCGCATCTACCTCTTCAAGTCTCCCGACACGCTCGTCTCAATCCGCTGGGACGGCACCGATGAGCGGGAGCACGTCAAGGTTCGTGGCCCTACGCCGCCGGCTTCCCCGCAGGCGCTGTCGCCCGACACCATTCGTATGGCACCACGCGGCGACCAGGCGATGGCGCTGATTCAGAACCAGCTGTACACGCTGACGGTGACGCAGATCGGCTCCACTCCAACGATCAACGTTGGCGACCCCGACAGCGCGGCGCTGCCGGCTCGCCAGCTCACCGAGATTGGTGGCGAGTTTCCGGCCTGGGGCGCCGACGGCCGTAAGGTCCACTGGTCGCTCGGCAACGCCTTCTTCACCTACGACGTGGACGCGGCCAGGGCGTTCGAGGAGCGAGTCGAAGCCGAGAAGAAGGCCGCGGAGGAGGCAAAGGAGGCTGAGGAGGAAAGCGGCGCCGACGCCGACGCCGACGACGCGGATGAGCCGGCCACCGCCGACGACTCCGACGAGGGCGAGGACGAGGATGAGGACGAAGAGCCGCGCTACGAGCCGATCGAGGTGCGTGTCGCCATCGAGGCCGAGCGCGACATGCCTTCGTCGGTCGCCGTGTTGCGCGGTGCGCGAGTCATCACGATGGATCCGTCGAAAGATCGAGAGGTCATCGAGAACGCCGACATCGTTGTGCGTAACAACCGCATTGCGGCGGTTGGCGCGCGCGGCAGCGTGGACGTGCCGTCCGACGCCGAGGTCATCGACGTCTCGGGCCGGACCATCGTGCCCGGCTTCGTCGATGCGCACGCCCATTTGCGGGCGCGCGATGGCCTGCATCGCACCGACGTTTGGCCGTTTCTCGCCAACCTCGCGTACGGTGTCACCACCACACGCGACCCGCAGACCGGCAACACCGAGGTGCTGTCGTACTCCGACATGGTGCGCGCCGGGAGCGTTCTGGGGCCGCGGATCTACTCCACAGGCCCCGGAGTTTTCTGGCAAGACGCGATCAGCAGCGAAGAGGAGGCCAAGAAGCTGCTGTCGCGGTACTCCGACTACTTCGACACCAACACCATCAAGATGTACGTCGCCGGCACTCGCAAGGTGCGCCAGTGGATCATCATGGCGGCCCGCGAGCTGAAGCTCATGCCCACCACGGAGGGCTCGCTCAACATCAAGCAGAACCTCACCGAGACCATCGACGGCTACCCGGGGCTCGAGCACTCGTTGCCGATCTTCCCGCTCTACGACGACGTGGTGAAGCTCTTCGTCGAGAGCGGGCGGGTGTACACGCCCACGCTACTGGTGTCGTACGGCGGCCCCTGGGCCGAGAACTACTTCTACAGCCGCGAGAACCCGCACGACAGCGCCAAGCTGCGCCGCTTCACGCCGCACGACGAGGTCGACGTCCGCACGATGCGGCGTGGTCAGTGGTTCCGTACCGATCAGCACGTCTTCAGCCGTCACGCACAGTTCGTGCGCGACCTCGTCGAGGCGGGTGGTAGGGCGGGCGTCGGCAGCCACGGCCAGCTCCAGGGCCTCGGCTACCACTGGGAGCTGTGGGCGCTGCAGTCGGGCGGCCTCAGCGAGCACGACGCCCTGCGAATTGCCACGATCTTCGGCGCCGAGGCCATCGGGCTCGACAACGACCTAGGCTCCATCGAGCCGGGCAAGCTCGCCGATCTCGTGATTCTTCAAGAAAACCCGCTCGACGACATCCGCAACACCAACACCATCGAGCATGTGATGATCAACGGACGTCTCCACGAGGGCGACACCCTCGACGAAACCTACCCGCGGCAGCGGCCGTTGCCGGCGCTGTGGTGGTGGGACGACGAGCCGGTGGGATTGCCGGGAGTCGCCGGCGAGGACGGACGGCGCTAGCCCGCCGTGGCGGAGCGCCTCAGCCGTCGGCGCTCTTCTCGGGATAGAGCTCGTCGAACTCCGGCAGGCTGTGCAGCAGCTGTAGATCCTGATCGTTCCGCGCCCAATCGGCGTCCTTGAAGCCGGCGCGCCACGCCTTACGAATGGCGTCCATGCCCTCGTCTCTCTTGTTGAGAGCGCAGAAGGTGCAAGCGGCGTTGTAGTGAACCGAGGCCTCGTTGGGGCGCAGCAGCATGGCCAGATTCGCCTCCCGCATGGCGTCGTCGGATCTGCCCTCCTCGGCATAGTCGCTCGACAGGAGGATCCGCGCTCGGGCGTCTTCGGGTACCTGGCGAAGGTGAGTCTCGTATACCTGTATGGTCCGCTGGCGGAGGTTCTTCAACGCTTCCTCCTTGCCCAGGGCGTGCAGCGAGTTCTTGATCGGAACGTAAACGTTGTAGTCGTCGCCGGCGGCCTCGAGCGCCGTGTCGGCCAGGTTCGCGACCTCCTGGTAGTTGCCCGAGGCAAAGAGCGCGCGCAGCAGCAGGTAGTAGGCGCCCTCGCAGTCGCGCTTGCGCTCGATGACGGCTCGCACGATCTGGATCGCCTCGGCGTACTCCCCCTTGGCGTAGAGGATCCAGGCCTGGGCGACCATGCCCTCCGGTACTTCGGGCTGCAATGCGACCGCGCGCTGCGAAGCAACCCGGGCGCGATCGATCCAGACCTCTTCGCGAGAATAGTGGCAGTGGTAGTAGGCGGAGGCTTGAGCGATCGCGGCATAGGCCAAGGCGAAATTCGCGTCCTGAGTGGCCGCGTTCTCGAACATCTGGAGCGCGAACTCCATGTCCTGGCGGGTCAGCCGGCGGGCGTAGCTGCGGCCGCGAAGGTAGAGGTCGTACGCCTGCAGGTTGTCGGTGGGCTTGGCCGCGAGCTCCTGTTCCTCCTGTGGCGAGAGCGTAATGCGCAGCGCCTCGGCGATCTTGCGGGCGATCTCGTCCTGCAGCTCGAAGACGTCCTCCATCTCGCGGTCGTAGCGCTCCGACCAGAGTGGGAAATCCGTCTGGGTGTCGACGAGTTGGGTCGTGATACGGAGACGGTTGCCGGCGCGGCGCAGGCTTCCGGCCAGTACGTGACTCGCCTGCAGCTGCTGGCCGATCTGGGCGGGGGTCACCGGCTTGTCGCGGTAGGCGAGCACCGTGGGCCGCGAGAAGATGTTCAGGCCTCTGATCTTCGACAGCTCGGTGATGATGTCCTCGGTGATGCCGTCGTGGAAGTACTCGTCGTCCTTCGCGCCGCTCAGATTCTCGAAGTAGAGAACGGCGATCGATCTCTCCGCCTGCCTCGCGACGCTGCCTTTGGAGTCGGATAGCTCGGTTGCTCGCCGACGGTCGGAGTCGAGATCACGCTTGAGGCGCAGCAGATCGGTCTTCAGCTCGGTCGCGGTCTGGTAGCGCAGGTTGCGGTCTTTCTCGAGCGCCTTGTCGAGGATGCGACCGAGCGCGGGAGGCGCCGAGGAGCTGAGCTCGGCGAGCGGGCGCGGATCCCGATTGAGGATGGCTTCGAAGACGACCGCCTGCGTGTCGCCCTGAAACGGCACCGAGCCTGTCGCCATCTGATAGAGCACGGTGCCGAACGAGAAGATGTCGGTACGCGAATCGGTGAGCTTGCCGCGCGCTTGCTCCGGCGACATGGACCGTGCAGATCCCCGGGTGGTTGAGTACCGAGGCGGCGCGTGCCTCGCGCTTGAAGCGCTCGAGCATCTCGGGGTCGAGCTCGAGGTCCTCAGAGAGGAACTTGACCGCCACGCGGCGTCCGAGGTTGGTGTCCTCGGCGAGATAAACCGCGCCCATCCCGCCGGCGCCGATCTTCTCGAGGATCTTGTAGTGCGCGGAAGTCTTGCCGATCATTCCGCAGCTCCGTGGTTGGCCTTGCTCGTACGCGGCAAGGTTCTCGAGACGCGACGCGTGTCGCGCCGAGCCGGTCGAATATTGACACGGCCGCGCTGCGGGCACTGCCCCGGGTCGGCTACTCCCAGATCCCCAGCATCATGCGGACATCCTCGGTGGCCATGGTCCGCGGATCCCATGGTGGTGTCCAGACGAGCTGCAGGTCGACGTCGTCGACGTCCTCGAGCTGCAAGCACTGCGAGTGGATCGCGCCCATGATCTGCGGGCCCACGGGGCAGGCGGGTGAGGTGAGTGTCATCTTCACGCGCACCGCCTTCTTCTCGTCATCCGGCTCGACGTCGTAGATCAGCCCAAGGTCGACGATGGAGATGCCAAGCTCGGGGTCGATGATCGGCTTGAGCGACTCGATGATGTCTTCTTTGGATGGAATCGGCATATCAGCCTCCTGTCGGCCGCGTTTTCGGTCTCTTCACAAGCGGGAGAATTGGGACAATCGGCAGCGGCGGATCAGCCCGCCGTTCGGACCTCGATATCGGCGTCGATTTCGATTTCCCCCACAGCGTCGGGGGCAAGCTGAGCGAGCGCCTGCTCGAGCGTCATCCAGGCGAGCAGCGCGCACTTGATGCGCACGGGGAAGTTCTTTACGCCCTCGAGGGCTTCCAGATCGCCGAAGTCGGTTCCTTCGGGCCAATCGCCCCCGCGCATGACCTCCTTGAAGGTCTCCTTGAGAGTCACGACCTCGGCGATGGTGCGCCCGGTGAGCTGCTGAGCCAGCATCGAGGCCGAGGCGACGGAGATCGAGCATCCGTTGGGCTCGATCTGCACCTCGGCGATCCGATGATCGGCACCAACCGCACGCGCTACGCGGCCGTTTCCACCGTCTGCCGCCCCCGCCGGCGCCTCGAGACGCAGACGCATCTTGAGCTCGTCGCCACACAGCGGATTGAAGCCTTCGACTTCCACGTCGGGGTCGCTAACGTCCTGTGATCCGTGCGGAGTCCGGTAGTGGTCGAGGATGACCTCGCGATAGAGCTCGTCGAGTCCTTGCATGAGTTTCTTGCTTTCCGCTCCGCGGGAGCGCGGGTTGGCGGAACGTTTTCCTGCGTTCGCTACGCAGGCAGTCCGAAGACCTTGCGTGCCCCGCGCAAAGCGTCGATCAAGAGATCGACTTCATCGATGTCGTTGTAGATGTAGAACGAAGCACGCGCCGTGGCCATCACGCCGAGTCGGCGCATGAGTGGCTTGGCGCAGTGGTGTCCGGCACGAATCGCAATGCCCGAGCGATCGAGGATGGTGCCGAGGTCATGCGGGTGGATGTCGTTGTCGTTGAACGACGCCACGCTGCAGCGGGTCGTCACATCCTGCGGGTCGCGCGGGCCGTACAGTGTCAGGAACGGGAGCTCCTGGAGCCGCTCGAGCAGATATGTCACCACACGCTGCTCGTGGGCGCGGACGTTGTTCATGCCGAGCGCGCTCAGGTAGTCGATGGCGGCGCCCAGTCCGACCGCGTCGGCGACGCTCGGCGTGCCGGCCTCGAACTTGGAGGGAACCTGGGCCCAGGTGCTGCGCTCGAGCGTGACGTCGCGGATCATCTCGCCGCCGCCGAGGAACGGGTCCATCTGTTCCAGTAGGTCGCGCTTGGCCCACAGCACGCCGATGCCCATCGGGCCGCACGCCTTGTGCGGCGAGAACGCGTAGAAGTCGGCTCCGAGCGCCTGCACGTCAACCGGCGCATGCGGCACTCCCTGGGCGCCGTCAACCAGCAGCAGAGCCCCCTTGGCGTGGGCCGCATCGGCGATCTCGCGCACCGGGTTGATCGCCCCCAGAGCGTTCGAGACATGGGTGATGGCCACCAGGCGGGTGCGGTCGTTGAGCAGATCCAGATCCTGCTCGTGGAGTTGATCGAGTCGCAGCCGACCCTCGTCGTCGATGTCCAGAAAACGCAGCGTGCAACCCGTGGCCTGCGCGAGCATCTGCCAGGGCACCAGGTTGGAGTGATGCTCCAACACGCTCAGCAGCACCTCATCGCCCTCGCCGAGGTGCTTGCGGCCCCAGGCGTGGGCTACGAGGTTGATCGACTCTGTCGTATTACGGGTGAAGACCACACTTTGGGTCTGGTCGGCGTTGATGAACGCCGCCACCTTTTCGCGGGCGCCCTCGTAGGCGGCGGTGGCCTCCTCTGAAAGCGCATGCACGCCGCGGTGGACGTTGGCGTTCGAGGTTCGATAGAAGTCGGCAATCGCGCTGATCACCACCTCGGGCCGTTGCGTCGTGGCGGAGTTGTCGAGATAAACGAGGGGCTCGCCGTGCACCTTCCTCTGCAGGATCGGAAAATCGGCACGGATGGCCGCCACATCGAGTCCGAGCCGGGCCGCGTGGCCGTCGCCTGCGGGGGGCGGAGAGAGCTCGATGCTCGCCTCGATATCTGTCTCGATATCTTTCTGAGCTTTAGCGTCGACGATGCTCATGGCCTCGGGGACTCGACCTTACCAGTCGTCGTCGGTTCGAGCCGCAGCTGCGGTTGCTACCGCCACCTCCACCTGCACGCGCCCGCCCTGTTCGCGGACCTCGAACGTCCCTATCGGGACGATCGCCGGCATCGAGGCCACCGATCCGTCTCGGACATCGAAGCGTGCCCCGTGGCGCGGGCACTCGATCCAGAAGTCTTCGAGCTGGCCTTCGCCGAGCGGGCCGTCGTCGTGACTGCAAAGGTCTTGCACAGCGTACAGGTTGCCCTCAGCGCGACAGATGGCAACGCGCTCGTCGCCCGCGGTGAACGGCCGTGCTTCGCCTTCCGGAATATCTTCGGACGCCGCAACATCCACCCATGTGGCCAACTCTGCGCTCGCAGTCGCCATCACAGCCGCCCCTCGATCTTGGCATCGATCATGTCCCAGAGCTCCGTGCGCAGGCTCTCGTCGTCGATGCGGTCGAGCGCCGGGCCGAAGAAGCCCTCGACGATCAAGCGCTCGGCTTCACGGAGCGACAGGCCTCTGGTGCGCAGGTAGTAGACCTGGTCCTCGTCGATCGGCCCCACCGTGGCGCCGTGCGTGCAGCGCACCTCCTCGTTGAGGATCTCGAGCTCGGGGATCGACTCGGCTCGGCAGGTCGGGTCGAGCATCAGATTGCGGTTTTCCTGATAGGCCTCGCAATGGGCGGCTTCGAGGTCGATGCGGATCAGGCCGGTGTAGACCGAGTGCGCCTCGTTTTCGAGCACCACCTTGAAGTCCATGTCGGAGCGGCTGTGGCTGGCGCGGTGGATGTGCTCGGTGCGGTAGTCGAAATGCTGACCGCCGCTACCGTAAACCACGCCAATCATCTCGGCCTGTGCGTTCGGGCCGGCCTGCACGTTGCTGATGTCGGACTTGTTGTAGCGCCCGCCGAGGCCGAGATTGATCGTGGCGACGGCCGCGTCGCGCCCGACCTCGAATCGCTGTCGCGCATGACTCCGTGTCCGGTTTCCCCAGCGCTGGATGTTCACGTAGGTCAATCGCGAGTTGGCACCGAGCGAGCCCTCTACAACGCAGTTCGCCAGGCAGCGAGGGGCCGTGCTCGCCGCTGAGCCGGCGCCGCTGTTGCCGTACTCGTCGATCAGTGTGGCCTGGGCGCCCTCTTCGAGGACGATCAGCAGTCGCGGGAAGGCGGCCGAAAGGTCGCGATCGACACTCCAGCGCAGCCGGATCGGTGCTTCAACCGTTACGTTGCGCGGGATGTACAGAAAAACTCCACGCTCGAACAGGGCGGCGTTGAGGGCCTCGAACTTTCCGGCTCCGTCAGCGTCGCCGTCGATGATCGACCCGAGATGCCGCTGCACGAGCTCTTCGTGGGTCGTGGCCGCGGTTCGCAGGTCGCTGAGCACGACGCCGGCGTCCCAGTGCTCGCTGGCCAGCGCCAGGCGTGTGACGTTGCCGTTGTCGACGGTAATCTCGCCCGCCAGTCCGTTGCCGGAGGCTTCATCGGCCACAGGCTGGCCGTTATCGCCCAGACCGTCGTCGGTGCCCGATTCCCCCGACGAGCCCAGCAGCTCCAGCGACTTGGCCCTGTCGAGCAGAAATCGCTCGGGCTCGCTGTATCGCCACAGATGGGTCACGCGGTCGGGTAGGGGGGCCGCCTCGTAGCTGTCCCACGCCGCCAAACGGCGCTCGGCCAGCCACACGGGCTCTCCACCCGATTGGGCGAGCGCCCGAACGGCGTCGGGCCCGGTCTTCGTCGAGGCCGCCGGATCGGGCGACCCCGTCGAATTCTGCGAGCGGGCCGGCTCGGTTTCCTCCAACGCCACAGTCATCCGACGGATCCTTCCATCTCGAGCTGGATCAAACGGTTGAGCTCCACGGCGTACTCCATCGGGAGCTCCTTGACGAAGGGCTCGATGAAGCCGTTCACCACCATGACCAAGGCTTCTTCTTCAGTTAGGCCCCTGCTCATCAGATAAAACAGCTGCTCGTCGCCGACCTTCGAGACCCTGGCCTCGTGCTCGACCTGCACCTGCTCCTCGGCGATTTCCATCGTCGGGTAGGTGTCGGAGCGCGAGTCCTTGTCCATCAGCAGGGCGTCGCATTCGACGTGCACCTTCGAGCCGACCGCACCCGGGTAAACCTTCACCATGCCGCGGTACGACGAGCGCCCGCCGCCCTTGGAGATCGACTTCGACGTGATTCTCGACGTGGTGTTGGGGGCGACGTGGTAGATCTTGGCGCCGGCGTCCTGGTGCTGCCCGGCGTTGGAGAACGCCACCGAAAGAATCTCTCCGTGGGCGCCCTCGCCAACGAGGTAGACGCAGGGGAACTTCATCGTCAGCTTCGATCCGAGATTGCCGTCAACCCACTCGACCGTGGCATTCTCGTATGCGATCGCGCGCTTGGTGACCAGGTTGTAGACGTTCTTCGACCAGTTCTGAATGGTGGTGTAGCGCAGGTGCGAGCCGGGCAGGGCTATCAACTCAACCACGGCAGAGTGGAGTGAGTCGGCGACGTAGGTCGGCGCCGTGCAGCCCTCGATGTAGTGAACCCGCGAGCCTTCGTCGGCGATGATCATCGTGCGCTCGAACTGGCCCATGTTCTCGGAGTTGATGCGGAAGTAGGCCTGCAGAGGCATCGTTACCTCGACGCCGGGTGGGATGTAGACGAACGAGCCGCCCGACCACACCGACGAGTTCAGCGCCGCGAACTTGTTGTCGGCCGGCGGAATGACCGTCGCCCAGTACTTCTTGACGAGGTCCTCGTACTCGCGTAGCCCGGTGTCCATGTCGGTGAAGATGACACCCTGCTTCTCGATCTCTTCCTGCAGCGAGTGGTAGACGACCTCCGACTCGTACTGCGCCGACACCCCGGCGAGGAACTTGCGCTCGGCCTCGGGAATCCCGAGCTTCTCGAAGGTGTTCTTGATGTACTCCGGGACGTCGTCCCACGAGTTTTCCATCTGCTCGGCGGGCTTGAGGTAGTAGTAGATCTCGTCGAAGTCGATGCTGTTGAGGAGGCTGGTGTTGCCCCACTTCGGCATCGGTTTTTCCTGGAAGGTCTTGAACGCCTCGAGACGGAATTCGGTCATCCAGGCGGGCTCTTCCTTCTTGGCGGATATCGCACGCACGGTGTCGGCGGTAAGGCCCTTGTCGACCTTGAAGACCGAGACCTCGGGATCGTGAAAGCCGTATTTGTAGTCGTCGTTGATGCCGCTGACGTCGGTCTTGTCGACCACTTCTTGGGTCTCTTGAGATTGGGCCATGTTTATTTCCCCGCGGGTTGGAGCAGCTCATCCTCGAGCCACTCGTAGCCTTGCTCTTCGAGCGCTTGCGACAGCTCGGGACCGCCGGTGCGCACAATCTTGCCGTCCATCATCACGTGCACGACGTCGGGCTCGATGTAGTTGAGAACGCGTTGGTAGTGCGTGATGACCAGATGCGAGCGTTCGGGCGAGCGCGTCGCGTTGACGCCCTCGGCGACCGTCTTGAGGGCGTCGATGTCGAGGCCGGAGTCGGTTTCGTCGAGAATCGAGAACTCGGGCTGCAGCATGAACATCTGCAGGATCTCGAGACGCTTCTTCTCGCCGCCCGAGAAGCCGTCGTTGACGTAGCGTCCGGTGAACGATTTGTCGACGCCAAGCAGGTCCATTGCCTTGGTGAGGTTCTGGCGGAATTCGCGGATCGGTATGGTTCCGGCGGTCTTGAAAGAGCCCTGACCATTGGAGCTGTTGGAGTCGTCGCCGTTGTCTGTGGCACGCGCCTTCAGGGCCGAGTGCATGAACTTGGAGACGGTCACGCCGGGAATCGCCATGGGGTACTGGAAGGCCAGGAACATCCCCATGCGGGCGCGCACGTCGGTGTCGAGCTCGGTCACGTCGACGCCCTTGTAGAGAATCTGACCGCCGAGTACTTCGTAGTGGGGGTGACCCAACGCGACGTAGGCGAGGGTGCTCTTGCCCGAGCCGTTGCGGCCCATCAGCGCGTGCACCTCGCCGCGGTTGATCGTCAGATCGACGCCGCGCAGGATCTCTTTGCCCTCGATCGCCACACGCAGGCCGCGCGCTTCGAACAGTGGCCCCTCGTCACTCATGAACTGCTCCTAGAACTTCGTGGATTTGTTTTCTGGGGGGTTGGGTCGTGGTTCGAACGCTGCGGCGTTGTGTTGAGGTGAGCTCGGGCGGAATCGGCGCAACTTCGCGCCGTAGCGCTCCGAATCGCCTCAGCGTTCGTCGCTGATCTGCAACTCGTGCAATCTCGGTGCCCCATCCGAAAGGGACCTGGGGCGAGCGATGTCGATCGTGGCCTCGGTGGTCTCGAGGTGTGTGCGAAGTCCGCGCCGGACTTGACGCTCCGTTTGCATGAGATCTATCAAGCTGACGCGTTCTAGTGTCCGCTGGATCATCTGCGAGAGCGTCCACCACACGGGACGGAGAGAGCACGAGGACAGGTGCACGCAGTTGTCCTCGATGCCGCTGTAGCGCTGACAGTACTGGGCGTCGAACAGGCCGTCCGACAGCGCGCCGACGATCTCGGCGAGACTGATCTCGTCGGCGGTCTTGGTGAGCACAAAGCCGCCGTTGCGACCTCGGACGCTGCTCACCAGCTGTGCCTGGCCCAAGAGATTCAGGAGCTTGCCAGCGTACTCGGGCGAAAGGCCTTCGCGCTCGGCCACATAGGCCACCGTGATCGGTTGGCCCGGTTCGGCGGTCGCGAGCTGAATCATGCAGCGGAGACCGTACTTCTCCAGTGCGGTGATTTTCACTTCGATCGTTCCCGATGTGGTTGCGAGCGCGGCCAGGGGCGAGAAGCGCGCCCGGACGGCGGCCGAAGAACAAGAGCCCGGCAGGCCACTAGAAGTCGAAAGGGAGTGCTCGGACTCGTCAGTAGCTATCAGGATACGAAATCCTGACACTTTTCTCAACTTTTCCGAGCTCCGCGCTTCCTCCGCTGCTAGCCAGGCGGCGCGGGTCGGAGGCGTCGAGCGATCAGTACTTCTTGGCCCAGGGGTATTTCGCGTGTTCGCGCGACTCAGGCTCGTAGTGCTGAATCGACTTCACATACCCGAATTCCTTGGGAAAGCTCAGCTCGTAGGACTCGGGGTTGACGCCGTCATCGAAGAAGACGGTTCTTGCCTCACGGCCAGCTCGGGTCATGAGAATGCCGGCCGGGAGCTTTTCGTCGCGTGGCGTGCGCGAGCAAACGAGCCGCACGTTCAAAACGCCGGCAGGCTCCAGGTAGAAGAGGAAGTCGGTGTCTTTCCACTCGCCGTCGAGAACCGACGTCTCGAGCGCCTCCTGGGAGATGGCGATCGCCCTACACGTCGCCGGATCGGCGGGGGGCGGTCCGGTGCTTGCCGCGGCATCCGCGGCGGCGCCGACAGGCGCTTCGTCGCTGGGCATGAGTGCTCTCCTACCGCGCAGGCTAGGATCCTACCCTGCACGCTGTCGTCAGCTTCGCATCTGGCAGGCGCCAGAATATCAGCCCGTCGCTTCCATCGTGTGTGATTGACAGGTGGTGCAGGCCGCAAGAAGATCGTTTGAATCGCCCTCCTGTACGCAAACCAGTTTGCCCGAAAGTGTCACGAAACCTCGAGTATGCGTGAAAACGGTTGGGCGTTACCTTGGCGAATCAATGCCGGCTCGTACTCCACAGTCGGCAAGGTTCGCGAGCACAACGAGGACTATTCGCGTATCGACCTGCGCGTGGGCCTGTTCGCAGTGGCTGATGGCCTAGGCGGACACAACGCCGGGGAGGTCGCGAGTGGGTTGGCGATCGACATTGTCAACGAGACTCTACGTAATGCATTCAACAGCGGCCGCGCGGTCGACTCCGAGGTCCTGCTCGACGCATTTGGCGAGGCGAACCGGCAGATTCTCGAGGAGGCCGAAGACCCTGACCGGGAAGGGATGGGGACCACGCTCACCGCGATCGTTCTGGAACCCCATGCCCTGTTGATCGGACATGTGGGCGACACCCGGGCCTGGCGGGTTCGCGACGGCGAGATTCACCAGCTCACCCAAGATCACACCGTCGTAGCCCCGCAGGTTCGCGACGGAGTGCTGTCCTTGGAGGACGCGGCGATACACCCCATGCGCAACCTGCTGAGTCGCTGTTTGGGCGTCAGCGACGAGCTCGAGGTCGATATGCTTACCGGCGACGTGGCGGCCGGTGATGTGTACGTGATGGCTTCAGACGGCATGTCACCGTCGGTCGACGCCGACGAGATCGCCGAGGTGGTGGGTGAAGCGTCCGACGCGGCGGCGGCGTGCCGGACGCTCGTCGACCGCGCCTGCGACCGCGACGGTCACGACAACATCACCGTAGTGGTTGTAATGTGCGAGGACGTTTGAGAGTAGGGCTGCGGCGCCGCGCGATCCTGTGCGCGGCGCTGGTGTCGATTGCCGCCATGAAGCCGGTGCCGCCGGGCCCCCTTGCTCTGCGCGGGCCGGCGCCGGCTCCCCAGTCGGGTCAACGCGATGGCGCCGAGGCCGAGGCTCTGTTCGTGGAAGCCGAGGACCTGCTACGCGCCGGCGACGCGGCGGCGGCGCTGGAACGCCTCGATCGCATTCTCGCGGACTTTCCGGCCACCGCCTATCCCGATCTGGAGTGGCGCGCGGCGGCGCGCCTGCGGCGCGGAGATCTGCACTGGAGGAGTGCTGAGCACAGCCTTGCCGTGGTGGCCTACGTCGTCGTCATCGAGGAGGAGCCCCCGTCGGCCTGGACGAGTCGCGCGCGCTTCGGGCTGGCGCGCGCGCTGTTGGCCGACGAGCACTGGCAGGCCGCGGCCGACAGCTTGCAGCGCGTGGTGACAGCAGCGGCGCGGCACACGGCCGAGTCGGACCCCAACATCGCCGCCGACGCCCTGCGTTTGCTCACGCTGCTGCACCGCTTTCGCCTGCGGCCGCGACTCGCAGAGGCGCCGTGGACTTCGTCGCGCCGGCTAGCGGTATCGGGCCTCGATCTCGAGGAGCCGGTGCATATTGCCGCCAGCGGCGACGGCCAGCTGTTGGTTATCGACGAGGGCGTGCCGTTCGTCGCCTTGGTCGATGTCGAACGGAACGCGGTGAGCCGGCTACGCTACGACGACCACGGGCGACCTTGGTGGGGTATCGATGGACTGCCCTACCTGCCGACCCAGAAGGCTGGCGTCATCGCCCTCGGGGGGCCGCGCGTCGGTTTCCTGCAAATCCAAAATGGCCGCGCAGTGCCTTTGAAGGCTCTGCTGGCTGGCGCGCGCGAGGCCAGCGGCCTGTGGTACCTGCTCGATAACGATCCGGAGCGGGTCTTGCGGTTCGGCCCCGATGGCAGCTTCCAAGGCGTTGTCGTCGGCGGCAGAGACCGTCAGCCCGTCGACCTCGCCGTCGACGCCACCAGTCGACTCTACGTGCTCGATCGCCGCGCCAATGCCGTGCTCCGGTTCGGAGTGGGCGGCGGCGATCGTGCTGTCGTGACCACGCGTCCCTGGCGGCGCGCCGAGGCGCTCGATGTTGATGGTCTGGGCAATATGTACGTGCTCGACCGCGATACCCGATCGATTGAAGTGATGGGTCCAGACGGGCAGACGCTGGCGCGCTTGGGTCCGTTCTTGCCGGGCGGTCTCGAGCTCCGTGGCCCGCGTGACGTCGCCGTTGACGGGCGTGGGCGGGTGTATGTGGTCGACCGCTCTTCGTCGTCTGTGGTGGTGATCGAATGAGCCCGATGATTCCGACAGGAACCAACCCGAGCCGCGGCCGGCGATCGACAGTCTTGCGGTGGTCGATGGTGGCCCTGCTGGCTAGCATCGCCGCGCTGCCGCCGGTTCTTGCGCCCACAGTCTCCGCGGTGACGTCCGAGCCGGGCCAGCGCTTCGTTTCGGAGAGCCTGCGGGTTTTGTTCGCGCGGGCCGAGACGGTGTATCGGTCGAGCCGGGAGGATTCGATCGAGTTCTTCGATCGCATCGTCGAAACGTTGGAGCGCGAGTCTTCGCTCGACGACGAAGGGCAGCTCTTGCTACGGCGTAGCCTGGTTTATCGAACAGTGGCGCGCTGGGAAAGCGGCGAGCGCGATAGCCGTGAGACCGACGCGCAGCTCGACCGCATCATCGATCTCGATCCGACGTTCGAGTTCAACAACGACACCACGCCGGCGCGTCTCGCCGACCGCATGGAGGTGCGCCGCGAGCGCAAGGTGGGCTTCCTGCGGATCTCGGTTCTCCCGGCCGACGCGGAGGTCGAGATCGACGGACGCGTGCTCGAGCCGATCCCCGACCTTCTGTCGGTGCTCGCCGGCGACCACGTGATTGTCGCCGAAAGATCCGGCCATGCCTCCCTGCGCGTCGAGGCCGAGGTGACGGCCAATCGCGTGGAAGCAGTCGGCCTTGTTCTGGAGCGCTCCAGCACGGCGGTGCAGATTGCCACCATTCCTGCCGGCGTGACGGTGCTGATCGATGGCCAGCCGGTCGGCGAGACTCGACCGGCGACGCCCGATTGGCGGCTGGTCGACACGGCCGACAGCGCGGCGGGAGCGGCGTCGGCGCCGTTGCGCATCGACGGTCTTTTGCCCGGGTCACACGAGGTGGAGCTGCGTCGCGACGGCTATCGAACATACCGCTCGCGCGCCGATTTTCCCGACCTGGCCGATTACAGCTTGGGGGTCGTGTCGCTGGCCCGGTCGGAAGGGCTTGTGGTGCTTCGTGGTCTACCCGAGGGCGCACGCCTGGTGATCGACGGCGAGCAGGTGCAGCCGCAGGGAGCGGCCGGCACACCGCCGCGCGTGACCCTTTCGGTTGGTGATCATCAGATCGTCGTGTCGCACAACAGCGATGTGTTCGAGCGCGACGTATCGATTGGCGAGGGCGACACGCTGACGATCGATATCGATCTGCGCGCCGGACTGGCCTTCATCGGTGTCGTCGGCGGCGACGAGATCGGCCGCGACTCGGTGCGCGGCGAGATTGCCCGAGGGCTTTCGGCCAGCGAGGAGTGGTTCCTCCTCGATCGAAGCGCTGGCCGGGCGCTGCGGCAGGTGGGAGTCGACGCCGATATGCTCGGCAGCGTGCGACGCGGCAACACGCGACAGTGGCGCGGGGCACGAGAGCGCATCGAAGCGCAGGTTTCAGCGGCCCTGCTGGTGTTCGCCGAGCTTTCGGACGAGCGGTCCAGCTCGAGCTACACGCTCTGGACATGGGCAGCCGGCGGCGCGGTAGGCTCGCCGAGCGCAAAGGTGTTGCCGTTCGACGATCGCGACGCGCTGCGCTCATTCGTCGCCGATCTGGATCGAGCGCTGCCGGGCCCGTTGATCTGGCTCGGAGCGCGAATGATCGATAGCGAGTTGGGCGCTGGTCCGATCGTCGTCGACGTTGCACCCAACGGGCCGGCAGAGAGAGCGGGCCTCGAGGTGGGCGACGAGATTCTGACAGTCGACAGCGCTCGGACAGCTACCGTCGCCGCCGTGCTCGACGCGCTCGACGGTCACGACGCGTTTTCAGCGCTGCGCTTCGAGTATCGCCGCGGCGAAGATCGCGGCAGCCTCACCGTTTCGCTGCGTAGCGGCCCGCAGGTTGCGCCCTTGACCGATCGCAGCCGCGCAGAAGCGGTGGTCTGGGCGGCGGCGCGCACGGCCGACGAACGCGACGCCGGTATCGTTCCACGCTGGATTCTGCGCATGACGATGGCAGGTGTATTGATGCGCGCCGGGTCGTGGGGCGAGGCCGCGAGCGTCTTGCAGAGCATCGACGCGCCGCAGGATGCTCCCTTCGGGAATGCCGCGGTTGATTACTGGCTGGGGTTGGCCCTCTTGGCCGCCGAGGGAGGCGACCTGGACGCGGCGCGGTCCGCGTTCCAGCGTGCCGCGGCCAACCCACACGCCACTCTGTTCCACAACGACGGTCCGCTGGTGGCTCCGCGCGCGCGAGCCCGCTTGGCGCAAGTAGACCGTGTGCAACTGCAGCGCGAGCAGCAGGATCCATAGTCAGGTTCGCCGACAGGTTCACTCTTCTCTGCTCGCCAAGCACCGGTGAGAGGTTATCGGTTATGCGGTATCTCACCCCCGCGCAGCTGGATCGAGCTCTTCCGATGGCGACGGCTATCGGCGCGCTGAAGACCGTTTCCGAGGCCGCGGCTGCAGGCGAGACCGCGTCGCCTCCGCGCACCCACCTGGTGGAGACGGTGAAGCCACCGCGTGCGGAACTCCCCGCGTCGGTGATGGGCGACGCTGAGGTCCCGGCCGAGATCCCCGCCGAGCTCAGGGCCGTGTTCGTGTCGATGGCCGCTTCGTGGGTTGGCCACGGCTTCGCCGTGAAGTCGGCGAGCTTTTTGCCGGGCAACCCGAGCCGAGATCTGCCCGCCATCCAGGGTACGGCGATGCTGATCGATGCGGCCACCGGGGCTCCGCGCTTGATGGTGGACGGCGGGCTGCTGACGACACGGCGTACGGGAGCACTCACCGGTCTCGCCACCGACATTCTCGCGCGACCGGAGTCTTCGACGTTCGGACTGATTGGTACCGGCGCGCTGGCCGACGACCTTGTTGCAGCGGTGCTGGCCGTGCGACCGATCGAGCGGGTCTTGTTGAACAGTCGGAGTCTGCACAAAGCGCGTGCCCTTGCGGTGCAACTGGAACGCGATCTGCCGGATCTCGCCGTCGAGGTCTTCGACAACGCCGCCGACGTTGCCGCCGCGGCCGACGTGCTGACTTGCGCCACAACATCGCTGCTGCCGGTTGTCGCCGACGCGGCGATTGCCGACGGCGCGCACATCAACGCCGTGGGTAATTTTTCCGTGACCGGTCGCGAGCTCGCCAGCGAGACGGTGGCCCGAGCGCGCCGTTTCGTCGATACCTACGAGGGTGCTTTGCATGAGGCGGGCGAGCTCTTGCTGACGGCCGAGGAGGGCCTGATCGAGCCAGGCCGGGAGGGAATCGAGGCGGACCTGCAGACGATGGTGGGTGGTGGCACGGGCTCGAGGCCACGCCGCTGTGCCGGCAACGAGATCACTCTGTTCAAGAGTGTCGGTACGGCGCTCGCGGATCTGGGGGCGCTGCTTGTGGCCGCCAACATCGCGGAGCAGATGGATCTCGGCGTTGTGCTGTTGTGACATCGGTCTTGTCGGTTCCTGCACCGGCCGCTATCCTGAGCTCAGATCAACGAGCAACTGCCCACGATGGAGCCAACAACAAGATGAGCGATACAGCAGATATCAGCACGCCAACGGCGGCCGCACCGCCGAAAGTCGCGGGCGCGGTCGATCCGGGCCTGCTGGTGTTCACGACCGCGGCCATCGGCAAGATCCGTGAGTTCGTGACCACCAAGGAGGAAGCGCGGGGCAAGCATCTGCGCATCTTCGTGCAGGGCGGCGGCTGCTCGGGCTTCGAGTACGGATTCACGTTCGACCACGCCAACGACGGCGACATGAAGATCGCCCAGGAGGACATCGCCATCCTCGTGGACACCTTCTCGTTGCCCTACCTCGAGGGCAGCGTCGTCGACTACACCGAGAGCCTGATGGGAAGCGGTTTCTCGGTGCGCAATCCGAACGCCACGGGCACCTGCGGCTGCGGCCACTCCTTCAGCGCGTAGTCGCCGCCGCCGCTGAACGTCCGTAGCACGCTGCGCCGGACCCGAAACGGCTACAGGCGCACGTGAATCTCGTCGCCGACGATCTCGAGATCGAAGCGGTCGACCCGCTCTCCTTCTACGCTCAAGCACGCGCCGGTGGTGATGTCGTAGCGCCACAGATGCAACGGGCAGGCGACGACCGTACCCTCCAGCCAGCCATCCGCCAGCGGTCCCGCACGGTGGCAGCAGGTGTTGTCGATGGCGTGGAAATGCCCGTCGACGTTGAAGATCGCGATCGATCGGCGACCGACTTCGAAGGCGCGCCCGCGGCCGGGTTCGATATCGTTGGTGGTTGCCACTTTGATCGGCCTGGATCGGGTTGCTGACATGGTTGCCTGTAGCCTGAGGTACGCCGTCGAGAGTTGCCGTAGCGTCGCGGCGGCGAATTACGGGACGTTTTCGGGCACGCCAAACTTACACCCAGGCCTCGAGGATGACTGACCTTTCACCCGATCACGCGGCGGCTGACGGAGGGTCGTTCTCGTCGACCGTCCGCCGCATGTTCGACACCATCGCGCCGCGCTACGACGCGTTCAACCGCTGGGCGAGCCTCGGCCTCGACGTCGGCTGGCGACGAGCCGCGATCGGCGCGCTGTGCCTCGAACCGAGCAGCAACGTGCTCGATATCGCAAGCGGCACCGGCGACGTTGCGTTCGCCGCGGCGCGGCAGTCTCGACGGGTCGTGGGCTGCGACTTTGCCGCCGAGATGATTGCCGCGGCGCGCATCAAGAGCGCAGCGGTGGTGGGTACATCGCCCGTCTTCCAGGTGGCGCGTGCCGAGCAGCTGCCCTACCGGGCGAACGTCTTCGATGGGGCGATCTCTGCCTTCGCGATGCGCAACGTGCGCCCCGTTCTGTCTGAGGTTCTGGCCGAGGCCCATCGCGTGCTCCGACCGCAGGCGCGCCTCGTCGTTCTCGAGTTCTCTTCGCCGCGTTCGAAGCTCGTTCGTTGGGGCCATGGGCTCTACACCGGCACTGTGGTTCCACGCATCGGCCGCGCCCTCACCGGCACAGCGGAGCCGTTCGAGTACCTCAATCGCAGCATCGGAGAGTGGCAATCGCCCGAGGAATTCGCCGCCACGATTCGTGCCGCCGGGTTCCACGACGTGGGCTATCGCCGCTTGTCGTTGGGGACCGTAGCCCTCCACTGGGGGGTCAAGTAGGGAGCCGGGCCCTGATCGAGTGAAAAGGCCGGGCGGCGCAGGGTGAGCAGCCTGGCGCCCTTCGCAGAGCCTCTGGCACCTGCCGGGTGCCTCGACGCAGCTCGGGCGCCCGATCGCGAAGCCCAAAGGGGCTCTTTCTAGTGAATCGCTTCAGCGACTGTCGCCGAAAGGAGCCCGGGCCAGCAACGGCGAGCCCACCCGGGCCGGCGAGCTGCCCGTCGGCGCGATCAGCATGGGCAGCACCATACTGACGCGCGTTGGCGCCAGACACGCCTGGTCGTTGCAGGCTTGGTAGTCCACCGAGATGTCGAGCGTGTGCTCCCCGAGTGGCGCGTCAGGCTCCACGCTAAGGCGCACTCCCGCTACCGCCGACCTCTCGTAGACGGCGAGCGGCTGTGGCCAGAAGCCGAAGAGGACTTTCTCGGCTTTCGGGTAGAACGTTTGCTCAGCGGCTACTCCCGCAACGCCCCCGACCGTGACTGCGGTGGCAATCAGCCACTCCTCGGAGGGCGGGTTGGCGTTGATGTGGAAGCCGTTGGCAATCGCCATCTCGACCGCCAGCCGTGCCGTGGCCCCGCGCACGATCGCCGCCATCTCGAGGTCGGCATCGAGCGTCACGACCTGGGCGGCGAGCCCAAAGGCAGGCAGGCCACCGGCCTCCAGCGTGAGCGTCATCAGAGGATCGGCGTCGCCGGGCCCTTCCGAGTCAGCCGAAGCGGCCGCCTCCTCCGGGTTGCTGCCGGGCTCAGCGGGGCTCTGGCAGGCCGCGAGCACAGCAAGGGTGGCGAGTACGACCACATGGCCAATCGGTAGACCCCACACAAGCAGCGACAGCGCCGCGCCGAGGCGACTCTTCTTGTCCGTCGTGGCCTCCACCGCTTTGAATGCGGCCTGGCTACTCAGCCGGCTGCCTCCTCCTTGGCTCGCTTCGATTTCTCGACCACCTTCTGCGCCACCTGCGGAGGTACGTCGTCGTAGCGCGCGAACTCCATCGTGTAGGAGCCGCGGCCGCCGGTGAGGGAGTTGAGGTCGATCGCATAGGTCAGGATCTCGGCAAGCGGCGCCTCGGCCTTGATGATTTGCCGTCCCTTGCGCGGTTCCACGCCCTGCACTCGACCTCGCCGGCTGTTGAGGTCGCCAATCACGTCGCCCACCGCCTCGTCCGGGATCGTCACTTCGATCACCATGATCGGCTCGAGCAGCACCGGGTGGGCGTGCTGTGCGGCCTCTTTGAACGCCATGGAGCCGGCGATCTTGAAGGCGATCTCCGAGGAGTCGACCGAGTGTTCCTTGCCGTCGAGCAGCGTTACCTTGAAGTCGACCACCGGATAGCCGGCCAGGATGCCCCGCTCGGCGGCCTCGGCGACGCCCTTCTGCACCGCCGGACGGAACTGTTGTGAGATCGACCCGCCGAAGATCTTGTCCTCGAACTCGAACCCGGCGCCGCTGGGCTGCGGCGATATCGCGATCTTGGCCACGCCGAACTGGCCGCGCCCGCCCGACTGCTTCTTGTGGCGGCCTTCGGCCTCGGCCGTTCTGCGGAAGGTCTCGCGATAGGGGACGGTTGGGGGCTTGAGCAAGGCGCTGACGCCGAAGCGGTGCTTCATCTTCGACAGGGTGACCTCGACGTGGAGCTGCCCGAGCCCGGACAACAGCGTCTCGCCAGTTTGTGCGTCTCGGTCGATCGACAGTGTCGGGTCTTCTTCGAGTAGACGCGCCAGCGCCGTGCCGATCTTTTCCTCATCGCCTTTTGCCTCGGGCTGAATCGAGAACGAGATCGCCGCCTTCGGGTAGACGACGTGCTCGATGACGAGCTCGGAGCTCTTGGCCTTCAAGGTATCGCCGGTGGTCGTGTTCTTGAGCTTGGTCAGGGCGCAGATCTGGCCTGCAACAACGCCGTCGATGTGTTCGAGATCCTTGCCCTGCGGCAGCGACAGGTTCGTCAACCGCTCGCTCACATCGCTGCGTGAATTGACGACGGTATCGTCGGCGCTCGCGGCGCCGGCATAAACTCGCATCAGCGAGATGCGTCCGGCGAAGGGGTCGGCCATTGTCTTGAAGACGAGCGCGCTGAAGGGAGCGCTCGAGTCGGCTTCGACCCAGTCCGGCACGCCATCGGTCTTGCCGACCAGCTGCGGCCTTGCGGCGGGCGAGCCGAACAGATTGAGACAAGCGCTCATCAGACGATCGGTGCCGACGTTGCGGCCTCCCGCGGCGCACAGCACGGGGAACAGGCGCCGCTTGCTCACGGCGGCCGCGACGCCCTTGATGAGCTGGTCCTGCGGCAGGTCGCCCTCCTCGAAGTAGATCTCCATGAGATCTTCGTTGCTCTCGGCAACCATCTCCACGAGAGCCTCTCGAGCGCTGCTTGCCGCGGCCTGCAGCTCCGCCGGGATCTCAGATGCAGTGCCCTTGCCGTTGCCGTCCTGCTCGTACGTGTAGGCCTTCATTTCCAGGAGGTCGACGATACCCTTGAAGTCCTCGCCTTCTCCGATCGGTAGCTGAACCGGTACGACTTCGCGGCCGAAGATTTCAGTGCACGACTCGAGGGCGCGCTCGAAAGAGCTGTTGTCGCGGTCGAGCCGGTTGATCACGAAGATCAAGGGAGTCTCGAACCCCTCCGCGTACTCCCAGACCTTCTCGGTCATGACCCCGGCGCCCGAAACGGCATCGACCAGCAGTAACCCGTTGTCGACGACTCGCATCGAGGCTTTGGTGTCCGATCGGAAAACGCTGTACCCGGGCGTGTCGATGAAGGTGATCTGGTGCTTCTTCCAAGTCGCACGCGCCACAGCCGACTGAATAGAGATCTGCCGCGAGATCTCCTCGGCGTCGAAGTCGGTGAGCGCCGTGCCCTGTTCCACCCGCCCCATGCGGTTCATTGCGCCGCACGTAAAAAGGCACGCCGATACAAGGGTTGTCTTCCCCGTGTCGCCGTGCCCGACTACACCTACGTTGCGCAGATCCTCAGTGGAGAACTTGGCCATGGCCTCCTCGGCTACAGCTACGGCGCGGCGACAAAACAGCGTCGCGACCGTAAAGGGGGGTGGGCTCTCGCCGCGAGCCTGTCTCCATGCCGAAGCGGCATTTCGAGAGGTACGGGCGGCGGGATTGGGGCTGCTACGGCGCCGTCAGCGCCGTGGGTGCGCCGGATACTACCACGGGCCAAGTTGCCGTTCGGAGTACCGCACCGTAGGCGGCGCCACGCCATCAAGTGACGTCGGACGCGCCTCGCAGCAGGTCCAGCAGCGATCTGAGGTCGGCTGCCAACTCGGCCTCGAACTCCAGCGGCTCACCGGTGGTCGGGTGCGCTATGCGCAGACGCAGCGCGTGCAATGCCGGACGCCCGAGCGTGGCTACGGCCTGGCGCACGCGAGTGTCTTCGATTCCCTTCCACTGCTTGCCGGCGTACAACGGGTCGCAGACGCAGGCGTGCTGGATGTGTGCCAAGTGCGCGCGAATCTGGTGCGTACGGCCGGTCTTTGGCGACAGCTCGAGCAGCGACATCGAGCGAAAGTCCTCGACACGGCGCCAGCGGGTGACGGCCTCGCGGAGACGATTGGCACGCGACGAGATCTTGGTCCTGTCGTTGCGGTCGCGGCCGAGCGCAACGTCGATCGTGCCACTGCTGGCGCGCGCGCCACCTGGATGCCCGTGTACGATCGCGAGGTAGGTTTTTTCGACCGTGCGCGCAGCGAACTGGCCGGCGAGCTTGTGGTGAGCTTCGTCGGTCAGGGCAACCACGATCACACCGGAAGTGCCCTTGTCGAGACGGTGCACGATTCCGGGGCGGGCGGGCTCGGTAACGGCCGACAGCTGGCCGGCGAAGCGGTGCAGAATGGCGTGTACCAGGGTGCCGGTGGCGTGCCCAGCGCCCGGGTGCACGACCATGCCCGCCGGCTTGTCGATAACGGCGATCGCGTTGTCCTCGTAGAGCACCTGGAGCGGGATCGGCTCGCCGGTCAGTCCGGCGTCGGGCGAACGAGTCTTGAGCTCGACGCGCAGGTGTTGGTCGACGGCGACTCGAGTGCTCGGCCGCGACGCTGGCTCGCCGTCCACTTCAACGGAGCCCTGCCGAATCAGCCGTTGAATCGAGGCCCGCGAGTGCCCTGGCAGCAGCGGCGCAAGGGCAATATCGAGACGAGCATTGTCGCTGCCCGCGGGCACGCGGTGCTCGCGCCAGTTGGTATCACCCTCGGCTCGAGCTTCATCACTCACTCGCGGTCGTCGCCGAGCGTGTCGGGCGGCAGTGGTTGGCCCCTAGGCGCCCGAAGCGACGGGCTCGGCTGGCGGCGTCGCCACCCTCAGGCGCGCCAACATCCCCAACGCGACCGTGATCATGATCAAAGCCACGAATTGCGATGTGGAGAGCATGTCGCCAAAGATGCTGCCGCGCGGGTCGCCTCGCCAGAATTCCAGAACGAAGCGGAAGGCGCCATAGCTCAGAGCGTAGAGCCAGAAAACCTGCCCGTCGAACTTGCGGCGACGATGGAACCAGTAGAGGCCGGCGAACAGCAGCAGGTTGCCGAGCGTTGAATACAGCTGCGTGGGGTGGAGCGGAATATTCAGCGGCACGCCGACCAGTGTTCCGGAATAGCTGTTGGTGAAGGTGATCCCCCACGGAAGATCGGTGGGGATGCCGTAGCAGCAGCCGGCGGCCACGCACCCGAGACGACCCACGGCGTGAGCGAGGGCGGCAGCGGGGGCGGCGATGTCGGCAATTTTCCAGATGGGAAGGCCGTAGCGCCTCAGATACCAGATCCCGACCATCGTGCCGGCGATCATGCCGCCGTAGAAAACGCCGCCGGCTTGTAGGAGGCTCAGACCCATGCGCGCCAACGTACCGATGCCGACGCCGAGCCCGCCGAGATACGGCGAAAGCGCCGCGCCAACCGTGCCACCGCCCTGGTCGGCGAGGTTGGTGTATTGCCGCGTATAGAAGCTCCAGTCGACCATCAACAGCAGGAGCTTGGCGCCAACCAGGCCGCCGAGAATGACGTAGACACCGAGATCCACCACATGGTCGGGCGAGATGCCCTCGCGCCGTGCCAGTCGCCGCGCTACCGCGATCGCCAGCAGGAAGGCGACAACGAGCAGAACGCCGTAGGTGTGGATGGTGACCGGCCCGATGCCCGGCAAGGGTAAGCGAAACAGAATCGGAAACATGGCTACAGAGGTTGGACCATCGACATGAGCGGAGCAACTCGCCGGGGCTCGTTGCAGATTGCAGTCGTCAGGTGATTGGCGTGGTTACTCGCGATTCGCTACTGGAGGAACCGGCGATCGCGCCTCGATTGCCCTACCAGGCTCGAGGTCGGAGCCGGAAGCGCCGACGTTCGTAACTTGCGTCTCCCCCTGTTCGTGGCGCTGGTCACGCGACAGCGCCACGAACAGGGAGAGACCACCGAGTGTGATCGCCGAGTCGGCCACATTAAAAGCCGGCCATTGGTAAGCGCCCCAATGCGCCAAGATGAAGTCGGTGACGTAGCCCTGCTGCAGTCGGTCGACCAGATTGCCCAAAGCGCCGCCGAGAATCGCTCCAAACGCCAGCAGCACGCCCGGTCGCGCTGCCTGGCGGGCGTACGACCAGATGACCGTTACCGCCAGCACGGCTACCGCTGCCAGCGCCCAGCGCAGCCAGGAGCCCTGCACGTCACCGAAGATCCCGAAGGCCATGCCGCGGTTGTGGACGTGGGTCAGATCGAGAAATCCGTCGATGATCGTGACCCGCGTGTACAGCTGCAGGTACGCTTGACAGAGGGCCTTGGTCGCCTGGTCGGCTGCTAGGACGAGGCCTGCGACCCACAGGATGCTCGTGCGGCTGGCCACCGCTCCGCGCTATTCGGCTGCGGCGATCACCACGCGGTATTGCGTGGCTCGGCTCGCGGCGTCATAGGCGAGCGAGCTACGCCCGTTCACGGGTGCGGTACCGCCGCTCATCACACTGACCATTTGCGAGTCGCTGGCGAGAACACCGCCCGAGCTATCGAGCAGTTGCACTGTAACTTCGGCGCGCACCTCGTGGCTGCTCGGGTTGTTGACGGTGCTCGACCAGGTGTAGTTGGCGGTCTGA
Organism: Acidobacteriota bacterium; assembly: GCA_963666215.2. GTDB lineage: Bacteria > Acidobacteriota > UBA890 > UBA890 > WLXD01. The sequence continues at coordinate 24,434 of CAXWPL010000005.1, read as the reverse complement.
TCCTGCTTGCCGGCCCACGCGAAGTTCGGGTTCGTCACTCTGACCACCTCCTGCGCGATCGCGGTGCTGGCGAGGACGAGAATGGCCAGGATGGCCACGGCAACTGTGACGGACGTTCGACGGCGCATACTCGAGTCTCCAATAGGTTCAGCGTAGGCATGAAAGCACAAGCTTAGCCATTGTACTGCCTCGGTTCGCCCCGGGGTGGTTGCCCCGGCGTCGTCCCTCAAATCGGGCGGGATCGGGGCAGGCTGGGCTGAGGCTGCGCTGTGTGGGCATTGAGGTGGACGGCGTCTCGGTGGAATCTAGCGCGGTGCGGCGGAACTGGGGTCGAGCGCGACCACACGAAGCCCATGGCCCTGCGTCGCCACGATCGCATAGCCGGGAGCTTGTGGCGACGCCAGCAGCGACCAGGCGCGGTGCAGTCCCTCGTCGTCGTCGAGGACGAGCCAGTACTGCCCTTCTCCGTGGCCGCGGTAAAGCGAGCCGCGGTGATCAAGAGCGAGCACTTGGTCGGGTCTCGCAGGATCGACCACAATGTCGCGCAGGTCGGCGCCCGGCCACGGAAGCGGAAGCTGTTCCCAGCTGGCGCCGAAATCGCTGCTTCGGAAGACTTCGTGAGGACCGATCGCGTAGACGATGGAGGCGTCGGTGGGGTGCAGCGCAAGGTCACGAATATCGTCGGGCAGCCCCTTTGTAGCCGCCACCATGGGATCCTCGCCGGCCACGAGGTTGGCGATCGAGGCGCGCACCGCGCGGCCCGACCCCACGGCCAGCATGTTGTCGCCGGCGATCGCAAGCGCGGTCAGCGGCGAGCTCCATGCTTGCTTCCATATCGGAGCCGCGGCGGCGTTAAATGGAAGCGAGTCGGTGGCGCCGCCCGTTAGCGCGCGAGGATCCGCCACATGGAGTCCGGAGGTGCCAACGGCAACCACCGCTCCGTCGGCCTCGTGGGCAATCTCGAGGGCGGCGAGTGCGCCCGGCGGCGGTGCCACTGCCGACCAGCTGCCGCCCGGATCGACGCTCCACCATCCATCTGCGCCAGCAACCATCACGTGGTTCACGGGTCGTGCCTGCGCTCGAACGGTGAGCTGTGCGCCCGTGCCGGGTGCAACCCCGAGTCGGCGCCAGGTTTGTCCCACGTCTGTCGACAGGTGCAGCGAACGCACCACCGGACCGTCCTCGCGCACGGCGAAGAGCACACGCGGGGCGCCAGGCAGGGCGTCGAAAGCAATGACTCTCGAACTGCCGATGCCTTGGTTGCGCTCCTCGAAATCGCCGTCGGGCCCACCCACGAGCACGCCGCGCTCTTCGGTGCCGATGTAGATTCGGTCACCGGTGGGTGTCAGGCTCAGGGCTGTTACGGCTACACCGCCGACCACGAGCGACCACGAATTGCCGCCGTCGTCTGATCGATAGAGGGCACCACGGGTGCCGGCGTACAAGGTCTGTGGGTCGATGGGATGGTGAACGATAGCGTGCACGCGGTTGTGGTCGGCAATCAGCCCCTCACGTCGTTCTCCCCACTTGCCGCCCGCGTCGGTTGAGCAGTAGAGGAAGTTGCAGGTGCCGGCGAACACGGTCTCGGGATCGTGTGGACTGATGGCCAGCGAAAACACGTCGCGGTCGATCGCCATGCCGGCGTACACACGGTTCCAGTTGGCCCCGCCATCGCGGCTGCGGTAGACCTGACGCCAGGTGCCGGCGTATACGTGCTCCGCGTCGCGCGGATCGATTGCGAGGGATTCCACGAAGTCGGCGGCGAGGCCGTGACCGGCGACCGGCGTCCAGCTGTTGCCGCCGTCGTTGCTACGCCACACCCCGTTGACACCGCCGATGTAAAGCGTGTCGGGGGCCGTGGGTGCCATTGCGATGGCGCGTAGCGAAGGCTGGCCGGCCACTGGAAGGCGCTCCCATGTGGCGCCGCCATCGCGGGTGCGCACCAGGCCGCCGCTACCCGTCGACAGCCAGTAGGCGGCGAAGACGATCTGTTCGTTGCCCGGATGCACGAGGAGGTTGTCGACCACGGCGTCGTGCCCGAGCTCGATGGGCAGCAAGCTCCAGCTGCCGGCGCCGTCGTTCGACACGTAGAGGTGGCCCGTGGCGGTGCCCAGGTAGATTCGCTCTGGGCGCGTCGGCGCCACCACCAACGAGCGAACCTCGCCCCCGGGTGGGCCAATACCACCGCCTGCTAGCGTCGCCAGGCGCGCCAGTACCGCGCTGGGACTGGACTGGGTGACAGCTGCCGGAAGGGCCGATGCCGATCTCGTTGGCTCGTTCCGGCCGACAGAAGCCGATGCGCCGGCCGCGAGATGGGCGCCGATGGAGCTCGCTCCAACGCTAGCGCTGGTCGCAAGCAGGGCGGCGCTCGCAAGGAGCGCCGCCCGCGCTGGCGAGCTCATCTTTCCAGTTCCGTGCGAATCGGGCCGACTAGCTGTGAGTTCTAGGTAGGTTGTTCACGAACTCACCCCTGAGAGCCGAGCGATCGGCGGTGTCATGCCGATGCCGGCGTGGGGACGGTGACGATTGTAGTGGTTGAGCCAGGGCCGTAGAGCTCGAGTACGTCGAGCTGAGGTCTGGTAGCAGGTGCCGTAGGCCCACTGCTCCTTGAGTGTGCGGATGAAGCGTTCGGCTTTGCCGTTGGTTCTGGGGGTGTAGGGCCGGGTGTAAATGTGCCGGATCTCGAGTTGATGGCATAGGCGATTGAAGCGCTTCGAGACGTAGCCAGGCCCGTTGTCTGTCATCACTCGGCGCACCGCTACTCCCATCGAAGCGAAGTGCTCGACGGCTCGCTGCAGGAACGCTGTGCAGGTGTGTTGGTCTTCGGCGGGCAGCACTTCGACGTACGCCACCCGAGAGTGATCGTCGATAGCGACGTGGGCGTTCTCCCAGCCGACGCCGTAGGCCCGCTTGGAGCGGTCGCCGTGGATGCGGTGTCCAGGTCGCCGGATACGGGCCAGTTTCTTCGTATCCAGGTGCAGTAGGTCACCGGGGTGCTCGTACTCGTAGCGAACGATCTCGGGCTTGGGCTCGAGCGCATCAAGCTTGGCGAGTCCGAGCCGCTTCAGCCACGCCGAGACGGTCGAGCGCGGCACAGCCAACCTTCGGCTGATCTGCCAGGCCGTCAGTCGCCGCCGACGTAGCTTGTCGATCTGCCTCACAACTCCAGCGCTTGTTGCGTGCGGACAGCACGTCGGCCGGCTTGATCGATCGAGCAGCCCGGCCTCACCTTCTCGCTCGTATCTATCCAGCCACTTGTAAACCGTTCGAGCCGACACGCCGAGCGCCGCCGCCGTTTCCGTCACGGGCTCCGCCCGCTCCCGGACTCGGCGGACCATCTCTCGGCGTATATACGGCATCGTGCGGGCGTTACCATGCAGCTGCATCGGGCGCTCCTTCTGAGGTCGTGGAGTCTTTTGAACAACCCCATTGATCTCAGAAGTGAGCCCCGATGTGAACAACCTACGAAAACTAGCGAGCCGGAATCGTGACGACGACTTCGATTCGCCGGTTGGCGGACCGGCCGGCCGAGGTGTCGTTGCTGGAAGCCGGTTGCGTGCCGCCGGCGCCGTTGGTGGTGATCCGCGAGCCGTCGATACCATGCGTCTGCACCAGGTACATCCGCGCGTTCTCCGCGCGCTGCTCCGACATCTCCTGGTTGCGTACCGCGGAGCCCGCTGCATCGCTGTGCCCGGTGATCGCCGCGGTGGCTCCCGAGTTCTGTCGCAGCTGCAGCGCCACGTCGTCGAGAACCGCCTTGCAACGGTTGTCGATTCGGGCGCTACCGGTGTTGAACTCGCTGCAGGCGAAGGTGAGCACGGTCGGCATAGCCGGAGCCGGCGGTTCCGCGACCGTGACTAGGAGCTCGCAGTCGGCAGTGCCGCCGTAGCCGTCGGAGGCGCGGGCCGTGATCGGACCGCTACCCGGGTCGACGCCGGCGCTGCTCCAGGTCACCTCGTTGCCAGTCGTAGGCGTGATGCTGCCGGCCGAAGTGGCCCAGGCAACAGTAACCGGATCGCCATCAGGATCGGTGGTGGTGGCAAACAGACGGACGCTCTCGCCCTGGCGAACCGTTGTGCGCTCGGCGCGGCAGGTTAGCGTTGGGCCGCCGTTGACCGGCGGCACCGCCATCGGAGAAGTTCCCGCGGTTGGTGCAGGCGAGCCGCCGAGGCCGCTCGTGTAGGCGCCCAGCACCGCGAAACCGGCGCGCCGCAGCAGGCCGTCGATGCCGGCGTCTTCCTGCCAGTCCGGGTCGCGGACATCGATGCTGGTGTTGTAGTTGACGGCGGCGCCCAAAGAGAGCCCGCTTGCCAGCGACATGCGCAGCCCGCCCGAGACGGTGAACCGGTCATCGCCACCAACGTGCGACCCCTCGAGGTCTTCGCTCGTAGCGATGCCGTTGGCCTCGAGCACGACCTGTATCGGCGAGCTCACAGGGAAGTGCGCGCCGAGGCCATAGTGAAACTCGTTGCTGACGTAGAACGGCAACGGCCCCGCCAGGGACCCGTTGAGGGTAACGATGCGGCTGGCCGGGTCCGGGTCACCTTTCCAGAGGTAGCCCACGAAGGCGTTGAGGCCGACAGTGTCACCGGCCAACAGGCTACCGATGAGACGTCCCCCGACGTCGAACTTGCCTGTGCCGACACCTCCGGTGTCGTCGGCAGTGGGCAGCTTGACGAACGCCGCCAGCGCCATTCCGCCGTACTCGTCGCTCAAGCCGGCGATCTTGTACTTGAAGCCAACAGTCAGATCGCCCACACCGTCCTGGTCTCGGAGGTCGGCGAACGGGTGTTCGTTGAGCCCGGTACCGGTGAGACTCGGGTGCATCCCGAACAGCGCCTGTTCAGTCGTGAAGCGCCGCTCGATGCTGATGTTGGGGGCGAACGAGAAGAAAGCCTCGAGCCGGTCGGCGAGCCCGAACGCGCCCATCACCCCAAATGTCTTGATGCGTGAGTCGCCCTCTTCGCGCGCCACCTGGTCGTAGTAGGCGCCAAGCGAGAAGCCGCCCTTGGGGAGGGTGCTCGCTCGTGGGACGTAGAAAAGTCCGGTGGTGCCAGCGAACGAGGGATCCGCGTTCCCCTGCGCGGCAGCGGTTGCTGCAGTCCCGGCGAAAAGGGCGACAGCTAGAACCAAGATACCTGCTCGGCGCATCGACTCAATCTCCTTAGGGTCCAATGTCGGACCGCCCGGCGTCGTCCGGAGTGGCTCACGATCTATCCGTTCAAACGAGGGCAAGCGCGGCCCTCACAGCCCGTGGGTATTGTACACAGGCACGGCCTTCGTCGGCGTCGTTTCGCCGGCCTCGCCGGCCTCAAAGTGTTCGGGCTCGGACAGCAGTCGTCGATGACGGACAGTGGAGGCCGACGGCGGACAGGGGCGCGGCCAAGGCGACACGCGGTAGGATTCGCATTTCCATACCCGATACCGAAGCGCGCGCCTCGCGTGGAGCAGTTTCGATGAGCCTGGATGCCCTCTTTTCTCCCTCCCGGAGTTCCCGTTCACGGCGCTCGCCTCGCAGCCAATGGCGCCTTCGACCTGGCGTCATTCTGCTGGCCGCTGTGGCGTCGACCGTGGCGGGGCCATCCGTGGTGGCCGCACAGGTCGATCCTGATCCCGGGCCCGCCGCCGCGGCCGGTGTGGATGACACGGTCGCACTGAGCTTGATCGACGCGGTGCGGCTGGCGTTTCAGAACAACCTGGACCTGAGAGTCGTACGCTACGACCGCTCGATTTCCGAGGAGAGGGTGACCGAGGCGCGCGGCCGCTTCGAGCCCAAGTTCACGTTCGGCACGCCCGACGCGCCCAATCTGTTGCCGCTCCCTGGCGGCGGCGGCTTCGGCGGCGCGACCGGCGCCGGCGGGTTCGGGTTCTCGAGCAGCGAGTTGCCGGCCAGCAGCACGTTGACCGGTGCCTCGGTTTCGACCACCTCGGGCTGGGCGACGCTGTTGTCGTTCGGCCAGCAGACGGCTAAGGGATTGCGCTACGACCTCGGATACAGCCTGTCGCGCACCGACTCCAACAGCATCTTCCAGAGTTTCAACCCAAGCTGGAACAACACGCTCACGCTGTCTGTTGTCCAGCCGCTGTTGCGCGGTCGTGGCAAGAACGGCGCCGCCTCCACGCTGTTGGTGGCGCGCGCCAACGTGGATGTGAGTCGCGCCACGCTCCAGGCGCGGGTGCTTGAAGTGCTCATGCAGGTCGAGCGCGCCTACTGGGAGGCCGTGTTTGCGGCGCGCAATCTGGAGGTCAAAGAGCAGACGCTGGCCCTGGCTTTCGAGCAGCTCGAGCGCACGCGGGCTCAGGTCGAGGTCGGTTTCATTCCGCCGGTCGAGCAGACGCAAGCCGAGGTTGCCGTCGCCAACCGTGAAAGTGACCTCATCGTGGCGCGCGGTGCTTTGGGCGATGCGCACGATGCGTTGCGCGCCGTGTTGCGCGCCGATCAGTTGCCCGCTGGTTGGCAAACCGACTTGTCGCTCACGGAAGAGCCCAGCGTGACGCAGAGAGAAATGGACGAGGCCGAGGCGGTCACTGCGGCGCTACGCTCGCGGCCGGAGATCGCGGAGGCCAGAGCGTCCATCGCCACGCGCGGCGTGGAGAGTGAAGCCGCCAGCAACGCGTTGATGCCGAAGTTCGATCTGGTGGGCGCCGTGAGCTGGAACGGCATTGGTGGCGACAAGGTCACCAGGGAGGGCTTCGGTGGGCCCATTATCGACGTCGTCGCTGGCGGCTACGGCGACGCCGCGCGGCAGCTTTTTCAGCTCGACTTCCTGACCTGGCGCGTTGGAGTCAATGTCAGCGTTCCCGTGGGAAACCGGGAGGCGCGTGGCGCCTACGCTCGAGCGACGCTCAACCAGGACAAAGCTCGGGCAGAGCTCGTCCGTCGCGAGCAGCAGGTTGTGCTGCAGGTGCGTCAGGCCCTTCGCGCTCTCGACACGGCGTCGCAGCGCTGGCACGCAGGCGGCAAAGCGCGCGAGCTCGCCGAACGGCAGCTCGAGATCGAGCAGGCGCGCTTCGAAGTCGGAATGACGACGAATTTTGAGGTTCTCGACTTCCAGGAGCAGTTGGCACAGGCCCGCACCAACGAGCTGCGCAGCTTGATTGACTACCGCCTTGCCGAAGCCGAGCTGCGACGCTCTACCGGTTCGTTGACCGACAGCCATGGAATCGAGGTGCGATAGCGTTCGATTTCGCGACACGACCCGCGGCATCGACAAGTGAAGCCGCGAGCGGCGCGGGTCGATGGGGTTGCCGTCGTCCCCGCTTGGCGAATCGGGCTCTGCGTCCATAGAATGGGCCCATCACGGTTGCGCTCCCCGCCATCCTCCCGCACACCTGAAAACGCTTGTGCGCGATCGACCTCGTGCGATCGTCGCCACGGGTACGACCAGAGGCATGCACGCGATGAAGCGACACCGCACAGCGACTCGGTACGTGGTTCCCCTTGTGGCGTTGGTGGCAGCCTTGAGCAGTGGGCTGGCGAGCGGCGCTCAGGGGCAGAGCCGCCCATCGCAGCAGGCACCTGTGTTCCGGTCGGAGACCGGGATGGTGCTGGTGGACGTGATTGTCAAGGATCGCCAGGGCCGTTTCGTTCAAGGGCTGACGCAGGACGATTTCGAGGTCTACGAAGACGGCCAGCCGGTGAACGTTTCCTTCTTCGCGCTCGAACGCTTCCGAAAGGAGCTGCCGCCCACCACCGCGCCGCTCGTCCGCGAGGGTTTCACCGAGGTCGACGTCGAGAGCTCGCTGATTCTGCCGCGTCACCTGGTGCTGATCATCGACGCCTACAACACAGCGCCCTCCGAATGGGCTCGCATGAAGCCCGCGCTCATCGACTACGTGCGCGGGCTCTCCGATAACGATCGCGTGCTGGTGGCAGTGCTCACATCGGAGCGACGCCTGATGGTGGCTCCCGAGTTCACTTCCGATCCGGCCGTGATGCTCCCGGTGATCGAGAATCTGGTGAGCGGCTCGATGATCACCGCCCGCGAGGCTGCCTACGAGGAGCAGATCCGAACCGTTCTGTTCGAGGATCTTGCCACCGGCGCCGTGATACCCGTGGATGGTCCGGCCTCGAGCGATGCCGCCAGCGAGGCGAACCAGTTGCGGCACGGTGCCACCTTGGCGCGGGCGTTTGCCGGACAGCGCAAGCAGGAAGTTCTGTACACACTCGACTCGCTGACCTCGCTCGCCACGCACCTCAACAGGGCCTACCCCGTCCCCGGACCGAAAGTGATGGTGCTCGTCTCTTCGGGCATTCCGCTGAACCCGGGCAGCAATTTCTTCCATATCGTGAACGAGCGCTTCGAGCAGGTGATGCTATCGGCGAGCTCGCAGGGCGTGACCTCGAGCGATCCGATCTCGTTCCGCTCGAGCAGCGCGTCGAGCATCGCCAACTACCTCCGGCGGACCATCGGCAAGCTCAATCGGCAGAACTACATGGTGTACGCCGTGAGCACGCGTGGTCCCGCTGAGGCGGGTGGCAAGACGGGCATCGAGAGCCAGCGTCCATCGAATCTGAGCGTCAACCTGCAGGGCATCATCCATCGCGACCAGCAAGAAGGCCTCAACGCGATGGCGGCGGGGACCGGCGGCATGGCGTTTGTCAACAGCTACAACTTCGCCGACATGTTCGCCCACATCGACAACGACACCGCGCTGCGCTACGTGATTGGCGATTCACCGCCGTATCACGAGGGAGGCGACCCCGACCAGTTCTACAAGATCGAGGTCCGCGGCAAGATTGGTGGGCTGAGCATTCGGGCGCGCGAGGGCTACGTCGACGCCTGATTCGGCAGAGTTGATCCGTCGACTCGGGACGCCTGATTCCGAGCCTCAACCGCTCCAGGCTCGTGCCGCTCGGCTGCATCGTCACGGCGACCTCGATGAGGTCGCCGCCGGCGACGGCATTAGGATCGACTCGATCGAGGTCGCAGCGCCCGGACCAGGCGACGTGCGTCTGCGGCTGCGCGCCGCGGCGCTCAATCATCTCGACCTGTTCGTTGTCTCGGGCATCCCGGGCATCGAAATGCCCATGCCGCATGTCATGGGCGCCGACGGAGCGGGCGTTGTCGAGGCTCTCGGCAGCGGCGTACGCGGCATCGAGGTTGGTGACGAGGTGATTCTCAATCCGGGGCTCTGGTGTGGCCGCTGCGAGTTCTGCATGGCCGGGGAGCAGAGCACCTGCTTGACGTACCGTCTGCTCGGCGAGCACGTCGATGGGACGTTCGCCGAGGCGGTCGTGGTTCCCGCCATCAACTGTCATCCACGTCCGATGGCTCTGAGCTGGAGCGAGTCCGCCGCGTTGCCGCTGGCGACGCTCACCGCCTGGCGCATGCTGATTACGCGTGCGCGGTTGGCGCCCGGCCAAACCGTGCTCATCCACGGCATCGGCGGGGGCGTGAGCCTGGCGGCCCTGCAGATCGCCGTGCGCGCCGGGGCTACGGTATTCGTCAGCAGCCACAGCGACGCCAAGCTCGAGCGCGCGGTCGAGCTCGGCGCGGTAGAGGCCTGGAACTACGAGCGGCAGAAGATCGGTACCTTGGTGCGGGCTGTCACCGCACGGCGGGGAGTGGATGTGGTCGTCGACAACGTCGGGACGGCGACGTTCGCCACGAGCATTGGCGCCTGCCGCAAGGGAGGGGTCATTGTGACGTGTGGCGGCACGACTGGGCCTGACCTACCGGTTGACGTGCGCCGCCTGTTCTGGGGCCATCTGACGGTCATGGGCTCGACCATGGGGAACGAGGCCGACTTCCGAGCGGTCGTCGCTACCGCCGCCAGCGGCGGATTGCGGCCGGTAGTCGATCGCGTGTTCCCGCTCGACGAGACGGCCAAGGCGCTGAGCTATCTACGCTCCGCTAGCCAGTTCGGTAAGGTCGTCATCGACATCGATCTCCCAGCCTGATTTTCTCGACCCACAGGTTGGCCCACAGGCGCCCTCTGACGATCGCGCTTCCATCTGGCTGATTCCGTACATGCGCGCAGCGCTCGACCGCGCCGCCATCTGGGCGGCCTTCGTCAAAATCGAGCACACGCTCTTCTCGCTGCCGGTGCTCTGCGGCGGCGCAGTGCTCGCCGCGGGCGGGCGACCGGCTTGGGGCGTGCTCGGCTGGATCACTCTCGCCGGCGCTGGCGCGCGGACCCTGGCGCTGGCGCTCAACCGGCTCATCGATCACCGCATTGATGCCTTGAATCCCCGCACGCGCGATCGCGAGCTTCCAGCCGGCCGCATGACGGTGGCCGAGGGACGGGGAATCGCGCTTGCGGGTGCGTTGGCGTATGGCGTCGCGTGCAGCCAGCTACCGCCTATCTGCTGGTTACTCTCGCCGGTGCCCGTCTTCGTCTTCGTCTTCTACCCGTACCTCAAGCGGGTCACTCCGCTGGCGCATTTCGGTGTCGGCTTGGCGCTGGCCCTGGCGCCTCTGGGCGCCTACGTGGCGGTGCGTGGGACGCTCGAAGACATAGAGGCCGCCCTTTGGCTCGCCGGGTTCACGTGGATGTGGGTGGCTGGCTTCGACATCATCTACGCGACACTCGACGAGGACCACGATCGCGAGCATGGGATTCAGAGCCTGCCGGCTCGATTCGGCCGCGAGCGCGCGCTGTGGATCTCCGCGGCTACCCACGCCGTGGGAGTCGCATCGCTGGTGGTACTGTACGGCCGCCATCTCGACGGTGGACTCGCATTGGCCGGGATTGTTGTCGTTGGCCTGGTACTGCTGGCCGAGCAGCGCCTCGCGAGCCGGGTGAATCTGGCTTTCTTCCACTTGAATCTGGTTGTCGGCTTCCTCGTTTTCGCGGTGGTGGTCGCGGGCACGCTGAGCGGCTGAAACTACAAATGTTCGAACCTCTCCGACTGCAGCTCGATGTCGACAAGCCGCCCGTCGCCTGATCCAGGCACCAGACGGCCCCGTGTGCTGGTTGCCGTCACGGGGGCATCCGGAGCCCCCTACGCCGTGGCGCTGCTTCGTCGCTCGCTTGGCGAGGTGTACCTCGTTCTCTCGAGCTGGGGACGTATGGTGTTGCGCGAGGAGACCGGCCTGACCGAGCGCGACCTCGAGCCGCTGGTGGAGCGGGTGTTCTCGGACAAGGACCTGGCCAACCCTTTTGCCTCGGGCTCGAATTCCTTCGACGCGATGGTTATCGCGCCATGCTCGCTGAGCACGATGGCGAAGGTGGCCACCGGGCTGGCCGACTCGCTGGTCACACGAGCCGCGATGGTGGCGCTCAAAGAGCGACGCCGGCTGGTGTTGGTGGTGCGCGAAGCGCCGTGGCCGACGAACGCTCTGGAGAACGCGGCTCGTCTGTCGCGCGACGGCGTGGTGATCTTGCCGGCATCGCCCGGCTTCTACCACCGTCCAGCCGATCTCGAGGAGCTCGTCGAGCACTTCGTCGACAAGATCGTGATGGCAATCGGGGGCGAGCCGAGGCTCGCCTGGCGCGCGGAGACCCTGCTCGGCTCCAATGAGGAGGCCGTCGACAGCTCTTCGTCGGCGGACACCACAGCGAGCCCGGCGAGCCCGATCGCAGCGGTCGATTCCGACTCCGGCGTCGATCGCGCGCCCGACGACTGAGATGCCGTTCTCTGATCTGCGCGGATTCGTTCAGGCGCTAGAAACAGCTGGGGAGCTCCGGCGTGTTCGTGTGCCCGTCGATCCAAGGCTGGAAATCACCGAGATCGCCACGCGCGTGGTCCGCAGCGGCGGCCCGGCGCTGCTGTTCGAGAGCCCTGTCGGCAGCGACATGCCGCTGCTCATCAATCCGCTGGGCACCGCCAGGCGAGTGGAGCTCGCACTGGGCCGTCCGCCCGAGGCGATCGGCGCGATGCTGCTCGAGACCGCGCAGCGAGCCAATCCACCGAGTCCCCGGGCGCTGTGGGGCCTGCGCAGCAACCTGATGCAGCTGCTTCCCATGCGCACAACGCGCGTTCGCCAGGCCGCCTGCCACGAAATCGTCGACGGCGAGGGCGGGCGCGCCGTCGACCTCGGTGCTCTGCCGGTGCAAACCTGCTGGCCGGGGGACGGTGGCCGTTTCATCACCTTCGGGCTGGTGATCACCCGCGATCCGGTCACCGGCGAGCGCAACACCGGTGTGTACCGGATGCACGTGCACGACGCCACCAGCACCGGGATGCACTGGCAGATTCTCAAGGGAGGCGGCTTCCACTACGCCCGTGCCGAGGAGATGGGTCGTCCTTTGGAGGTTGCCGTAGCGCTCGGGGTCGACCCGGCATTGCTGATCAGCGCGGTCATGGCTCTGCCCGAGGGGATGGACGAGATCGGGTTCTCCGGAATCCTGCGGCGGGCCCCCTGCAAGATGGTGCGCTGCAAATCGGTCGCGATCGACGTCCCGGCGAACGCCGAGATCGTTCTCGAGGGCGTGGTTCGGCCGCACGAGCGTCGCATGGAGGGGCCGTTCGGTGATCACTTCGGCCACTACTCGCACGCTGCTCCGTTCCCGGTGTTCGAAATCAGCCGCGTTACGAAGCGACGCGACGCGATGTACCTCGGCGCCGTGGTCGGCAAACCGCCGCAGGAAGACAAGTACATCGGCAACGCGACGCAGGACATCATTGGCCCGTTGATCAAGGTCATCTACCACGAGATCGACGACGTCTGGGCCTACTTCGAGGCCGGGTTCCACAACCTGCTGGTGGTCTCGGTTCGGCAACGCTTCTACAAAGAGGCGGTCAAGACGGCGTTGGCGCTGCTCGGCACCGGGCAACTGGCACTCACCAAGTGCCTGGTGCTCGTCGACGCCGAGGTCAACGCGCGGGATTTCGGAGAGGTCCTCGCTGCTGTGCGCGACAACTTCGAGCCGGCCCGCGACTTCATGCTCCTGCCGGGGACGCCGCTCGACACGCTCGATTTCACCAGCTTCCAGATGAACCTGGGGAGCAAGATGGTGATCGACGCCACCTCGGGGCCGGCGGGCGGAGCCGGCGCGCTGCACGCTGCGCCTGGGGCCGACGCCGAGGCGGTGCGTGCGGCGATCGGCGATCCGGCGGCGGCTCGCGAGATCATGGCCGAGCTTGCCGGTTCGGAGGCCGGACGATCGCCGTCGTCCGACGGGCCGGCTGCAGGCTCTACGCGGGCCGCGGTACCCGATGCGCGCCAACTTGACGATCGCGTCACCGAATTTCGCGCGCTGCAGGACTGTTTGCTCGTGGTCAAGATTCGCGGCGACGCGAGGCAGGTGGTCGGCAGCCTGCTGGACCGGGATCTGGGTCCCGTGCGACTGGTGGCCGCGGTCAGCGACGACGTCGATCTGGGCAGCCAAGACGAGCTGCTGTGGGGTATCTTTACGCGCTTCGACTGCGCCCGCGACGTGCTTTTTCGGCACATCGACAGGCGCGGGCCATGGACCACCTGCCAGGGTCCGATGGGCATCGACGCTACCTTCAAGCCGGGGTATCCGGAGCCGCTCGTGATGGATCCCGAGGTCGTCGATCGGGTGAATCGCAGGTGGTCAGAATACGGAATAGACTAGCCACCATGCAGCGCGATCAAGACATTCCGACAACACCCGGGGCGGTTGGCGAGACGGCTGTTCCGCAGCTGGCAGGCGTGATTAGCAAGCTCGCGCCGATGCGCGATCCACGCCTGCGCAGCGTCGCCAGCAAGCTCGCTGCCGGCGAGCGGCTCGACGCCGATGACGGCCTGACGCTGTTCAAGACGCACGACGTCATGGGCCTCGGGCGTCTCGCCAACGCCGTCAAGGAAGCGCGTACGGGCCCGTTCGTGACCTTTGTGCTCAATCGTCAGATCAACCCGACGAACGTCTGCGTGTTGCCGTGCAAGTTCTGCGACTTCGCCACCAAGATCGGGGACGACGACGCTTACGAGATGTCGATGGCGCAGATCCTCGAGAAGGTGGATCCGGAGAAGAACCCGATCCGCGAGGTGCACATCGTTGGCGGACTGCACCCCAGTTGGCCGTTCGAGTACTACGAGGAAATGCTCCGGGAGATCCGCCGCGTCAACCCGACGGTGCAGATCAAGGCGTTCACCGCAGTGGAGATGGACTTCTTCGCCAACATCGCGAAGATCTCTCTGGACGAGGTGTTCGAGCGGCTGCAGGCAGCTGGATTGCAAACCATGCCGGGCGGTGGCGCCGAGGTTTTTTCGGAGCGTGTGCGCGAGGAGATGTATCGCGAAAAGATCGGCCACGAGCGTTGGCTGGAGGTCCACGACGCGGCGCATCGGCGAGGCATTCGTACCAACGCGACGCTGCTCTACGGTCATATCGAGACCTACGAGGAGCGCGTCAACCACATGCTCATGTTGCGTGAGCATCAGGACCGTACGGGCGGGTTCCTCTCGTTCATCCCGCTGGCTTTCCAGCCCGGATACACCAATATTGTCGATCGCCAAGCATCGGCCATCGAGGATCTGCGCACGATCGCCGCCGCGCGACTGATGCTCGACAACTTTCCACACATCAAGGCGTACTGGGTCATGCTCGGCGAAGAGTCGGCGTCGATGGCACTGCAGTGGGGCGCCGACGATCTCGACGGCACCATTGGCGAGGAGAAGATCGCGCACGCCGCCCTTGCAAGCTCTCCTGTGGGGATGACCACGCGGAAGCTCGTGAAGCTGATCCGCGAAGCCGGACGCTTGCCGGTGCAGCGCGACGCGACCTATCGCGTCATCGCCGTGTACCCGCCGCCGGGGCCGGCAACGCACTGGTCGCAGCGCACGGCCGCCCCGATTCGGGCGGCCCTGACCAACGGATCCGCGGCCAGCATCGCCAGTGGATCCAACGGCGGCGGCCAAGCAACCGAGGATCGGCAGCCAATCACGCTGCGCGGAGAGATTGCCGAGCCAGCGGCGGTCGACGTCACCGAGCACGGTCTGCACACCTGGTCCCTCATGGACGATGCCGGTCGCGCGGCCCGCGAGCTGGCGTCGAGCGCGCCGGGTGGCGCCCCCGGCTTGGCAGAGCCACCCCCTCTCCCGCAGTCGGGTGATGGAGAGCGCGCCGAGAAGTCTCCGATGGCGGCGGGCCCATGAGCCCGCTCCGCGTGGCGCGCATTCCCTACCTGAACTCGGCTCCGTTCTACCGCTCGTTGTCGCCTGCTCCAGCAGCGGGCGCTGGCTCCGGCGAAGAACCCGGGGCGGACAGCGCTGGCATCGAGCTCATAGATTTACCGCCGCGCCAGCTCGGCGTCGCCGCCCGAAGTGGTTATGTGGACGCCGGCATCGTCTCGATGTGCGACGGCTTCCGCAGCCCGGAGTTCGAACCTCTGCTGGGAATCGCCGGTGGCATGGCGAGCGTGCACGGTCTCGGCGTTGCCTCTGACGGACCCTCCCACTCGGTGCTGTTGTTGTCGCGAGTTCGGCCCGAGGAGTTGCACGGCGCGTCGATCGCCGTTACAGGCGAAACCAGTACGTCGTATCCGTTGCTGCGGTTGCTGCTCGAGCGTCGCTACGGCGTCCGCGCGCAAACCTTCAAGCGCGTCGCGGGAGACGAAGAGAACGAGATGCGCCGCACCACGCACGCAGCGGCGCTCGTTATCGGCGATCGCGCGCTGCGGATGGCCGCAGCGGGAGGTATCGAACCCGGCGCGCTCGATTACAACGAAGAGCTGCTGGAGCTGCCGAGCTTCGACGCCGATAACAGCAGCGGCAGCACCCAGCCGTTCCGCTTCGTCGTCGACCTGGCCACGGTTTGGCGGCGCTGGCAAGAGTTGCCGTTTGTGTTCGCTCAGTGGATGGTGCGTCGCGAGCTCGATTCGGAGAGCCGTGGTCGGCTACTGAAGATGCTCGACTCGTCACTCGACACCAGTCTCCGCGACCTCGAAGGGCTAGCGGCGGCTCACGCTGCCCCGGCGGGGCTCACGCCGCGCGGCGCCTATCACTACCTCATGGGGTTCACCTATCGGATCGGCGAGCGCGAGCAGCAGGGGATCACTCGGTTCCGCGAGCTTCTCGAGGCTGCGCCCTGGTGGGACTCGGCCCTCCCGGAAGTCGTGCGGGCGTCTCCCGAGGCACCGGTGAGGTGAGCGATCGATGAGTGCAAACGCAACAGTGACCGAGGCCCGTCAGGTGATCCGCGCGGAGCGTGGCTCGACCCCGGTCGGGCTGCAGCCGGCGCCGGGAATCGTGTTGCCTCGCCTGCTCGGCTACCCACACCCCACCAGTGGGTCGAGCGCAGAGGCGTTCATGGCCACGGGCGACCGGCCCGCGCTTGAATCGTCGGTTGGGCCTCGCACGAGCTCCATCGCGAGCATCCGCGACAAGGTCGAGGCGGCCGAGCGCATCACTCCCGAGGAGGGGCTTTGGCTGCTCAACGAGGCGCCGTTGCTGCAGCTCGGCGATCTTGCGTCGATCTGGCGCTATCGCTACAACCCCGAGCCGCGTGTCTCCTTCGTGATCGATTCGAATCCGAACTACACCAACTACTGCGACGCCGACTGCCTCTTTTGTGCTTTCTACCGCAAGCCGGGCGACCAGGAAGAGGGCTACTCCTACTCGGTAAACGAGCTCATGGACGTGCTGGCGCGCTCGATCGATCGCGGTGCGACCACGGTGCTGCTCCAAGGCGGGCTGAGCGACGAGATTCCGTTCGACTACTACCCGGCCGTGGTTCGCGCGTTCATCGAGCGCTTCCCCGAGGTGCACCCGCATCTGTTTTCGGCGCCGGAGATCGGCAAGATGCGTGAGGTCTCCGGGTTGAGCTACGACGAGATCTTCGATGAGCTGAAAAAAGCCGGCCTGAGAACGATGCCCGGAGGCGGGGCCGAGATCCTCTCGGATCGTGTGCGGGCTCGGATCTCGCCCAAGAAGCAGAGCGCCCGCGAGTGGATCGAGATTCACCGTTCCGCGCATCGCGTCGGGTTACGAACCACTGCGACCATGATGTACGGCCACGCTGAACAGCCAGCCGACATCATTGAGCATCTGGAGTGTCTGCGTCGCATCCAGGACGAAGCGCTGGCCAGCGGCGAACTGGGTGTTTCTCGGGATCTTTCTGATACCGAGTGGGAAGACAGGCTCGGAGAGCGCGGGTTCACCGCTTTCATCCCCTGGTCGTACAAGGCCGTCAACACACCGATGGAGCGGCAGTTCCCGGACAGCCCTGGCCCGGCTGTTTACCTCCGCATCTTGGCGCTGTCGCGCATCTATCTCGACAACATCCGCCATGTACAGGCGTCCTGGTTCTCTGAAGGCAAGAAGGCCGGCCAGGTGGCGCTGCACTTCGGCACCGACGACTTCGGTGGAACCCTGATCGAAGAGAACGTGCTGCACGAAGCTGCGCACGACGTCAATACGACAACCGACGAGACGATTGCGCTCATTCGCGAGTCGGGCTTCCAACCGGTGCGGCGGCACACGCCGCTTTACGACATCGTCGACGAAGATCTCTAGACGAGGATCTCCAGATCTCCGCCGGGCGCGCGTCGTCGGCCGCGGCAAACTGAAGAGGGGGTGGGGGAGCTATGTGGATTAGCAGGCGTCGCCTGGCGTGGAGCATGGCAATTTTCTTGACGACAACGGCCGTGACGGCCGCAGGCTGCGTCGACACCGAGGCCTGGAAGACCGAACCCATCGAGGAGCGTCCAGTGAGTCCAGCAGCCCCGCCCGTCCACGATGCAGCGCCGCGCGTTGCTCTGGAAACTTCTCTAGGAACCATTGTGGTTGGCCTCTATCCCGGGCACGCACCGCTGTCGGTGGCGAACTTCCTGCAGTACGTCGACACCAACCACTACGACGGCACCGTGTTCCATCGAGTGATCTGGACGAGTCAGCCCAAGATGATTCAGGGCGGCGGATTCGGCATCGATCGCAATCAGAAGCCGACACGCGAGCCGGTCAAGAACGAGGCCAACAACGGGCTGTCAAACGTTCGAGGCACGGTGGCGCTGGCGCGTACGGCCGTGGTCGACAGCGCTACAACGCAGTTCTTCATCAATCACGAGGACAACACCTACCTCGATTACCGCGGTGAGAATCCTCGCGACTACGGCTACGCGGTGTTCGGCGTTGTGGTCGAGGGCATGGATGTGGTCGACCGGATTGCGCGCGCTCCCATCGGAACCGAGACCGGCATGTTCCAAGCTGCGCCGGCCGAGGATATCGTCATCCTCAACGCTCGGCGCGTGACCTCGGAGTAAGCGAGCCGCCCCCAGGCAACAGCTCCGCTAGCCCTCGAGTGCGTCGCGGGAAAAGGCCACAGCGCGCGTCCAGGCCCGCTCTGCCGCGGCGGCGGACTTCCTCGCCGTCGAGCGCCGACACCGCGCGACGCGGCTCGTCGATGGTTTCGCTGCCGCCGCCATCGGGCCCTTTTCCGCTGAGAAGATCAGGCGCGATGGCGATGAAGCCCTCGGCGGCGAAGGCGTCGGCCACGGCTCGTACCCAGTCGCTCATGCCGAAGATCTCATGAATCACGACAACCACCGGCGCGTTGTCGGAGCGCTCTGGGTACGACACCCAAGCGGCCACCGTGCCGGCGTCGCCAGCGTCGACATCGGCCCACTCACCGTGGCGCGGCGAGGCAGCGAGCTGCTGTTCGGCGTCTTCGGCGGCCGGGGCGCTGGTTTGCTGCGCGACGGCTGTGGTAGCGGGGGCGCAAGACGCGAGAATCGGCAATGCCAAAGAGAGCGCCACGACGGGAAGAACGTTGTAACGATTGCGGAGACTGGCGGGACGCGGCATCGGCACACCTGAGGGCAGGGAAAAGGTTTTGGAGAAGGGTCGGGCGCAAGGGCGGGCGTGGACCGACCCGCCTTGGAACGTGCTGTCAGGACCTCGACTACGTTGGCGCGGCGCGGCGCCAACGGAACGGGTCACCCGGCGCTAGAATTGCCGCCCATGTACATTCTCGGACTCTCCGCTTTTTACCACGACTCGGCCGCCTGCCTGCTGCGCGATAGTGACATCGTCGCTGCGGCGCAGGAGGAGCGCTTTACGCGCAAGAAGCACGACCACAACTTCCCTTCGCATGCCGTCAACTACTGCCTGAAGGAGGGTCGCATCGAGCCCGACCAACTCGACGCTGTGGTTTTCTACGACAAGCCGTGGCTCAAGTTCGAGCGCTTGCTCGAGACATATTTGTCGTTCGCCCCTGCGGGCCTACCGTCGTTCCTCAAGGCCATGCCGCTGTGGCTCCGGCAGAAGCTGTGGATGGGCGAGCTGATCTCGCGCGAGACGGGCTACGAAGGCGAGATCCTCTACCCGGAGCATCACCAGTCGCACGCTGCTTCCGCCTTCTTCCCGTCGCCTTTCGAAAGCGCGGCGATCTTGACGATGGACGGGGTCGGGGAGTGGGCAACCGCTTCGTGGGGGACGGGCAGCGGAAACAAGATGGAGCTGCGTGCCGAGCTGCGCTTTCCGCACAGCCTCGGGCTGCTCTACACCGCCTTCACGTACTACACCGGCTTCCGGGTGAACTCCGGCGAGTACAAGGTGATGGGGCTGGCCTCGTACGGAGAGCCGAAGTACGTCGACCTGATCCTCGACGAGTTGATGGACCTCAAGGAGGACGGGTCATTTCGGCTCAACATGAAGTACTTCAACTACTGCCAGGGCCTGACGATGACATCGGAGGCCTTCCATCAACTATTCGGCGCGCCGCCACGTCAGCCGGAGAGTGAGCTCACCCAACGCGAGATGGATCTGGCGCGGTCGGTGCAGCACGTCGCCGAGGAGGTCATGTTGCGGATGGCGCGGCATGTTCGCAAAGAGACCGGCGAACGGCATCTGGTTATGGCCGGAGGCGTGGCACTCAATTGCGTCGGCAACGGCAAGATTCTGCGCGCCGGCATCTTTGACGATATCTGGATCCAGCCGGCCGCCGGCGACGCTGGCGGCGCGCTGGGTGCGGCGCTCTACGCAGCACATCAGGTGCACGACATCCCGCGCAAGCCGGTCGATGGCAGCCGCGATCTCCAGAGTGGCTCCTATCTCGGCCCGGAGTTCAGCTCCGACGAAATCGAGGCTTGGCTGAAGTCGGCAGGGCTGCCGTATGTCCGATACGACCCCGACGAGGTTGCGGATGTCGCGGCGGGACACCTCGAGGCTGGCAACGTTCTCGGCTGGTTCGGCGGCCGCATGGAGTTCGGCCCCCGTGCCCTCGGAGCGCGCAGCATCATCGGCGATGCGCGCAGCACCGAGATGCAACGCACGATGAACCTCAAGATCAAGTACCGCGAGTCTTTCCGTCCGTTTGCTCCGGCTTGTTTGGTCGAGGATGTGGGGGAGTTCTTCGAGCTCGATCGCCCGTCGCCGTACATGCTGCTGGTGGCACCGGTTCGAGAGGAGCGCCGCAAGCCGATGACCGATGAGCAGAAGAGCCTGTTCGGCATCGCCAAGCTCAACGTCCCGCGGTCCGACATTCCGTCGATTACCCATGTCGACTACTCGGCTCGGGTGCAGACCGTCGACAAGCGGGACAATCCGCGATACCACGCCATGATCGCCGCGTTCAAAGAACGCACGGGCTACGGGATCGTTGTCAACACGTCGTTCAACGTGCGTGGCGAGCCCATCGTCTGTACTCCGGAAGACGCGTACCTGTGCTTCATGCGCACCGAGATGGACGTGCTGGTACTCGAAGACCTGGTGCTGACGAAGGCGGAGCAGCCTGCGTTGAAGGATGATGTGAACTGGCGCGATATCTACGCGCTGGATTGATGGATCGAACGCCCGTGTCGGGATGGCTGCGATCGATGGCACAGGGCCACAGTGGATGAGGAATGAGTAGACACAAGCAGAGCGAGCAGACACGGCTCCGCAAGTTCGCCTTGGTCATGAGCGTCGCGCTGGGTCTGCTGGGCGCCTTTCTGTGGTGGCGCGCCAGGCCGGCGTGGCCCTATGTGGCGGGTGCCGGCGGCGTGTTCCTGCTGCTCGGTCTCGTAGCCCCCAAGCTGCTGGCACCGGTCGAGCGCGCCTGGATGGCTCTGGCGAACGTGTTGCAGGCCATCGTCACGAGGATCTTGGTGACCCTGACCTTCTTCTTGGCCATCACTCCGATCGGGCTGACGATGCGGCTGCTGGGCAAGGACCCGCTGGACAAAGCGCCCGATCCCGAGGCCACGACATATTGGGTGGTGGTCGATCCGCGCGGCCCCGGCTCGCGGCCCAACAAGCCTTTCTAGCACTGTAGAAACTGCGTTCGCGCTGCTAGGCTTGCCGCAGTCGAACAAGGATGACGTCACGGATTCGGGGCGCGACAAGGAGACACAGATGTCGAAGTTGGGACTGATTTTGGAGTTTCTCAGCGTCCGCAAGAAGTGGTGGCTGACGCCGATCGTGCTCTTTCTCGCGCTGCTCAGCCTGTTGATCGTGCTGTCAGAGGGTTCAGCCGTCGCCCCGTTCATTTACGCGCTCTTCTAGGAACGTCGCGCGGATCGGGCCGCAGAGTCGGACGCGCCGGTTCTCCTGTCGAACTCTGGTGACGAGTAGCGTCGAGCGATGAATGCGCGCCTGGCCGTGCTGATCTGGGTTGTGGCGACGCTGGTGATCCTGGCGGTGACGTTGCTGCCGCTGAGCAATGTGCGCGGGCATCCGCACTGGGATCGGGTTGCCTGGGTTCCGTTCGCCGATCCTCACGCGAAACCTCTCGAAGTGGCGGCGAACCTCGCGCTGTTCGTGCCGTACGGCTTCGGCGCAACTGCCTTCGCGGCGGCGATCGCGGCCGGTGCCCAGAGCCGCGGTGGAACGCCATGGCCAGGGTGGCGCTTTGCGCTGGTTGCGGTCGGCTCGGCGCTGCTGCTGTCGCTCTCCGTCGAGACGGTGCAGCTGTTCAGTCACAACCGCTTCAGCTCCGCCAACGATGTGATGAACAACACGATAGGAGCCGCCCTCGGCGCGTTCTGGGCCCTGCTCCGACGGTGAACGGTCGGTTGGCCCGCTAGGTGTGAGTTCTAGGTAGGTTGTTCACGAACTCACCCCTGAGAGCCGAGCGATCGGCGGTGTCATGCCGATGCCGGCGTGGGGGCGGTGACGATTGTAGTGGTTGAGCCAGGGCCGTAGAGCTCGAGTACGTCGAGCTGAGGTCTGGTAGCAGGTGCCGTAGGCCCACTGCTCCTTGAGTGTGCGGATGAAGCGTTCGGCTTTGCCGTTGGTTCTGGGGGTGTAGGGCCGGGTGTAAATGTGCCGGATCTCGAGTTGATGGCATAGGCGATTGAAGCGCTTCGAGACGTAGCCAGGCCCGTTGTCTGTCATCACTCGGCGCACCGCTACTCCCATCGAAGCGAAGTGCTCGACGGCTCGCTGCAGGAACGCTGTGCAGGTGTGTTGGTCTTCGGCGGGCAGCACTTCGACGTACGCCACCCGAGAGTGATCGTCGATAGCGACGTGGGCGTTCTCCCAGCCGACGCCGTAGGCCCGCTTGGAGCGGTCGCCGTGGATGCGGTGTCCAGGTCGCCGGATACGGGCCAGTTTCTTCGTATCCAGGTGCAGTAGGTCACCGGGGTGCTCGTACTCGTAGCGAACGATCTCGGGCTTGGGCTCGAGCGCATCAAGCTTGGCGAGTCCGAGCCGCTTCAGCCACGCCGAGACGGTCGAGCGCGGCACAGCCAACCTTCGGCTGATCTGCCAGGCCGTCAGTCGCCGCCGACGTAGCTTGTCGATCTGCCTCACAACTCCAGCGCTTGTTGCGTGCGGACAGCACGTCGGCCGGCTTGATCGATCGAGCAGCCCGGCCTCACCTTCTCGCTCGTATCTATCCAGCCACTTGTAAACCGTTCGAGCCGACACGCCGAGCGCCGCCGCCGTTTCCGTCACGGGCTCCGCCCGCTCCCGGACTCGGCGGACCATCTCTCGGCGTATATACGGCGTCGTGCGGGCGTTACCATGCAGCTGCATCGGGCGCTCCTTCTGAGGTCGTGGAGTCTTTTGAACAACCCCATTGATCTCAGAAGTGAGCCCCGATGTGAACAACCTACTTAGAAAACACAGCTAGCGGGGGGGGGGGGGGGGCGGTGGGCTCGTGGTTGGCTCCAGACGCGCGCCGAGCTCGCGGCCGACTTTTCGGTTCTACCCAACACCGGCGCGACGCGCCGGCGCCGGATCACGGTCCCTACCGATCGCCGGTGCGCTGCAGCAGCAAGGCCGCGAAGCCCGGGAAGAACGCCACACACCAGCTCACGAGGTTACGCCAGTACAACGGCCCCGGGTCGTGGGCGCCCAACCAGATGTCAGAGATCATCCAGAATGCCAAACCCGCGACCACCGCGGCGATGGCCCCGCGCGTGACCGTGCGTGATGCGGTCTCGCTATCGCGCGCGACGCCGTTGCCCACGAACGCGAAGGCGATCCACAGCCCCATCCAGGCGATCACCATGGCGGTGACGAAACCGACAAGCGGGGTCAGGAGATAAAATGCCGCCGCCGCGATCACGCCGATCAACAGGCCCGCGAGGGAAGCGAAACCGGTCCGTCGACAGCCGGTTGCACACGCGGTCACGGCGCCCATTACGGCGAGCAGCAGAGCTCCGTGCGTTAACCCGTACAACATGCGGTGCTCGGAGATGGCTGCGGCCCAGAAGGCATCCGCCGCGGTGCTGGTGACCGCCATCACAAGGGTGGCGATCAAGCTTTCACGAAGTCCTGAAACCGCTCGCATGGGCTCCCCTCCTCAGCGGATTAGGTACAGATCGGTCCGACGCCGTAGCGACCAACGTCGTTGTCCCTACCGGCGTCACCTCGGCCGCTGCCTCTAGCAGGCTGCTGAAAAACTCCTAGCGTTCATGTAGCTTGACCCATGCAGCCCCGTGCCAACCGGAAGCATCGACGAGGTGAGCAGATGCGTGGTGAAGACGCGGGTCAAGTGGCAGCGTTCAGCTATATCTCGCCCGAGCAGAGGGTACCGAAGGACCATCCGCTGCGGCGGCTGCTGAAGATCGTCAACAACGTGCTGGAACAGATGTCGCCACTGTTCGCCGGCATGTACTCGCACACGGGGCGGTGCCTGTCAACGCGGATGAGACGGTGGTCACGAGTAATTAGTGAGCATTCTCGAGGGTGGCAGGCTTGTTGATCCAGACGGCGGTGGGGATCGCCGGCGGGCTGGGTGGGTGGTTGACGAAGCGCTCAGGCCGGGCCCGGTAGGCGGCCAGCAGGACTTCGGCACGCCGGTCGCGGGTCTGCTGGGCGAGCCCGTCCTGCACCGTCGCCGGAGTCATCAGGCCGATGCCCGAGTGGCGATGCTGGTAGTTGTACCAGTGGAAGAATGCCCGGCAGAAGAGACGGGCGTGTTCGATCGACTCGAAGCGAGCAGGGAACTCGGGTCGGTACTTGAGCGTCCTGAAGTGGGCCTCGGAGTAGGGATTGTCCGACGAGGTGTAGGGCCGCGAGTGTGTCTTGGTGACCCCGAGATCGGCGAGCAGGAAGGCGACCGGCTTGGAGGTCATCGAGCTGCCGCGGTCGGCGTGGATGGTGAGCTGATCAGGTCCGATGCGTTGCTGGAGCAGCGCCTGGTCGATGAGCTGC
>CAXWPL010000004.1:0-1064105 GCA_963666215.2 Acidobacteriota bacterium | reverse complement strand
GAGTGTTCTCAGGAGAGTCATGAAGCGGTGGTTGGGCCAGACCTTCTTGGGCGTGAAGCGGACCTTCGGAGACGATCGAGGCTTGACGAATCTGATCCTGCAAGACAGCCTCGATACGATTTATGTACCTGTTGCCAGGGCGAGGACGATCGTGCCCGAGACGCTCTCCAAGTACATGAAGCAACAGATACGATGGCGTCGATCTTTCATCATCGAATCGATCATCGGTGCCAGGCACATGTGGAGGAGACCGCTGGGCGCCGCAATGGCGTTCTATGGCCTTGTTCTGGTGACCTTGATGGCTCCCGTCATAGTGGGGTACTTCCTCGTGCTCGGACCGGTCATTGGGCAGGTGAATCCGGTCGGCTATTTGATCGGGCTGTGCCTTATCGTGATGCTACACCAGACTTTCTACTGGGCGTTCCAGCTGCCACCTGCCAAGAAGGTGGGTTTCCTTTCGTTGATGCCGATGCTGCCCATGTGGATCGTGGCGTCGTTGCTCATGCTACCTTGGGCTATGGTCACACTCGGGAAAAGAGGCTGGGGCACGCGCTAGAGTAGAGATACTTGGTAGGTTTGAGGCGCTCGTCGGCTTTTCTGTCCGTGCAAGGCGCCGTCCAGAATCTCGTCGACCTGAGCCGGCACCGACTACGCTCCGCAAACTACCGGGTGCTTCGAACTCGTGCTTTGGGGACCTGGAGCGAGGCAGCAACCGCCTGGGCGTCTCGGGTGGTTAGGACCTTCTACGGTTAGGCCCGCAGCCCAGCCAGATCCGCGCCGAGCGACTCCCCCGCGGTCGTGCTCTTGCAGGCGGCGAGCTCCGTGCGCTCTTTGCCACCTGCGCTGCCGACGACTCTCCCTCGGGCTCAAGAGACGCCGCGATCCTGGCGGTGCTCTACGGAGGGGGCCTCCGGCGGTCGGAGCTGGTAGCCCTGACTCTCGAGCACTACGACGAGTCCACAGGGGCGCTCACCGTGCGCGGTGGCAAGGGGCGCAAGGACCGTGTGGGATACGCAACGAACGGCGCTCTCGATGCCCTACAGGCGTGGATAGAGGCGCGCGGGCGCGAGCCTGGGGCACTCTTCGTCCCGATCAACAAGGGGGGCCGTATGGAGCTCCGTCGCATGAGCGACCAGGCCGTTCTCTATATCCTGCGGAGGCGAGCCAAACAGGCCGGGGTCGCCGCCTTCTCGCCGCATGATCTTCGCCGCACGTTCATCTCCGACCTGCTCGATGCCGGGGCTGATATCGCGACCGTGCAGGCGTTGGCGGGCCATGCCCAGGTCACAACGACTGCCAGGTACGACAGGCGTGGCGAAGTTGTGAAACGGAAGGCCGCCGAGCTGCTTCACGTTCCCTTCGTCGCCTAGGAGATGCCGAGCCGACCGTCGTGGAGGCTTCGGCGGTCGATCTGCGTGATGAGCGAGTGCCTAGCTGCGCTCGTCGATCGACCATCACTCGTATCCGATCGCCTAGCTGGTTTGAGATCGGTGAGACGTCGTTTCGATCTACGCGGAGCGGGTGTCGTGCCACACGCTCGCGACGCGGCCGGCGCGAGTGAGTTACCGACCCGTCGGCACCAGCCGCTTCAACTCCTCGAACCAGTTGAGGACGATCGTGATCTCGGTCGCCGGCGTCACCGTATGTAGCCAAGCGCCCGCAGCGTCCGAAGCTGCTCGGGGGTGTACGGCGACTCCTCGCCGGGGGTGAACTGCTGCGCCAGCAACTGGTGCGCCTCGAACTGCGCTTCGAGGAACTTCGTATATTTCTCCACCAGGTCAGGCCGTTCCTCATGCAGGCTGCTCAAGGCGTGCGGGTCGTTCCACAGGTCGTAGAGCAACAGGGAGGCCGGGCGCTGTTCCTCTTCCTCGTCCGGGTCGGGGTTGATCTCCAGCGACGCACCCCAGCGTCCGTCGATCACCTCGATCAGGCCCCGGAGCTCCCCCGTCTGTCGATCAACACGGAAGTCATCAAGATCACGGGCCGTGGTTCCCACCCGTCCGTCCCCAGCAGTAAGGGTGCGAGGGACTGCCCTTGCATGATGTCGGGCATCGGCAGACCGGCAAGATCGAGAATCGTCGGCAGAACGTCGATCATGGAGACAGGATCAGAAAAACGCTGTCCTGAGGCAATGCGCTCCGGCCAGACGACGATCAGTGGAACGCGGGTGACGTGAGGCCTGAGCAGTGCCCACTGCCCGGCAGGCGGCATCGGATCGAGGCGTCGGCGACTCGCACCCGGATAGCCATGATCAGAGGCCACGATCAAGAGCGTGTGTTCCCACTCACCGGCCGCTTTGAGACGCTCCACCAACCGGCCGATCTGGTAGTCGTTGTGGGCCATGGTCTCGTCGTAGAGTCCCTGCTCGGCATGGGCGTGCGCGACTCGGCTGACCCCCGCGGCGTCATAGTTGCCCAGACCGGAGCCGCCGGCACTCCTCGCACTCCGCAGCTGGCTCTCCCATCGGTAGTACGTCTCGCGCAGTTTGGGGCTGATAAACAGACCCGCGAACGGAGCCACCGGGTGAAACGGCGCGTGCACGTCGGTGGTCTGGAAATGCACCCAATACGGCTCGCCCGGGGAGGCACTCCGCCAGTTCCAGTAAGCCCGGTGGAGTTCCACCGACGAGGCGGAGTTCACCCCCCCGGCATAGGCGTCGCGATACGTATCCACGCCTCGATCCGTCGCGGTGCCCGCGTTGGGGTTCGAGGTCAACATAGCCGTTTGATAGCCGCCGGCCCTCATGTGCTGGGCCATCGTCATCGCCTGTTCAGGGAGCCCTCTGCCACCTGTGCCGCCGAGAACGCTGTCGTGTAGCGACGTCACGAAAGAACGCGTGGGAGAAGGCGTTCCCTCCGAATTACTGTAGGCATGCTCGAAGACCGCGCCCTCGGCCGCCAATTGTGCGATGTACGGCGTCGTCCGACGGTTGTAGCCGTAGACGCTCATAAAGTCTGCGCCCGCACTATCGATGACGTACAAGATGATGTTCGGCTTGCCGGTGTTTCTTGAACCGCTGAGCGTGGGGGCGACCCAGAGCGCCGGGGTCCCAACCCGATCCGACGTCGCGGTCAGCACCAGGTCCACCGCTTCACCCTCGAAGCGGATCAGATCCACGCTACGCTGTGCCCAATCGCTGCCGGAGTACGTTTCCTCCAGGAGCGTGACGGCGTCACGCTGCCGGAGTACGTTTCCTCCAGGAGCGTGACGGCGTCACCACCGAGCCGGCGCACCGTAATCGCGAAATCCACTGGCACGTCGTCGCGAACAACCCCCAGCCCAACGTCGAAACGTCCGCCGTCGGGTACATGCACGCAGTACTCCAAGCGCGCTGGCGCATGCGTGTACAGCGCCCGTCGTTGGAGGTTGCCGCTGAATGTTGGGGTGACGCCGACGTCTGCGTCAGCGTAGGCAGCTTCCTTCGGGATGAGACTGACCGAAAGAAAGTCAATGCTGGTTGGTACGCCTCCAGGTTGCGATCCCACACGGATCCGCAGGCCGAGCTGCGTCCACGGTTCATCTCAGTCCTCCTCCCGACTGACGTGCAGGAGGTACGTGTGTACCAAGCCGTCGGTGATGAGAGGTGCGTCATCTCCGAAATACCTCAACCGCCAGCCGCCGGCCGGTGCATATTCTGAGTCAGGAGTCTGGGAGGGGTCAGACTGATCAGTCAGGTTGAACCACAGTCCTATATCAGAGACTGCTGGCTGAGTAGCTCGCGCACGCACCGAGACGTAGGCCCAATCCTCGGGTCTCAAGTCGGGCAGGTCGATGTAGACCCACCCCTCATGTGACCGGCGCCCGCTCTGGGCCGTGCGGTAGTTCGCTTCGGTTATGTCGACGCGCATTGCATCGTCGAGCTGCGTCAACCGTGCTGGCTGGGATTCCGCAAACCCAACCGGTTTCCAGTCCGGCTGGGGTTCGTCGAAGCGCCACTCCAGCACCTCAGGAAGGTCTGCCGGCACTTCCGACCCCTGGATCATGGCTACGTCCAGATGGTCTTCCAGGTGCAGGGGAACCTCGGCCGTCATCGGCGGCTGGCCCGGGTCAAGGCCCGAGCAGCCAGAGGCAAGCAGGATGGCGAGCAGCGATGCTGCACACCGGAAGTAGCGCAAGCTGTGCGCCCGATACACCTCGCCCATACCGCCAGCACCGAGGCGGTCGATGATCTCGTAGGGTCCGAGTCGCCTGCCTAGCATGGCCGCCTAGGCTAGCGGTCCTCGAGCTAGTGCACAACGGTCACGAATACGTGGCCAAGAGCCGCGACAGCCGCATCCATGCGCAGGGTAGATCCACGTCGCGCTAGTTGTGTTTTCTAAGTAGGTTGTTCACATCGGGGCTCACTTCTGAGATCAATGGGGTTGTTCAAAAGACTCCACGACCTCAGAAGGAGCGCCCGATGCAGCTGCATGGTAACGCCCGCACGACGCCGTATATACGCCGAGAGATGGTCCGCCGAGTCCGGGAGCGGGCGGAGCCCGTGACGGAAACGGCGGCGGCTCTGGGCGTGTCGACTCGAACGGTCTACAAGTGGCTGGGTAGATACGAGCAAGAAGGTGAAGCGGGGCTCTTGGATCGATCCAGCCGGCCGCAGGGCTGTCCGCACCACACCGCCACTGGAGTTGTGCGGCAGATCGACAAGTTGCGGCGGCGGCGACTGACGGCCTGGCAGATCAGCGAGAGGTTGGCTGTGCTGCGCTCGACCGTCTCCGCGTGGCTGAGCCGACTGGGTCTAGGCAGGCTATGCCCTCGAGCCCAAGCCCGAGATCGTCCGCTACGAGTACAAGAGCCCCGGTGACCTACTGCACCTGGACACCAAGAATCTGGCCCGCATCCGACGACCGGGGCACCGCATCCATGGCGATCGCTCTCGGAAGGCCTACGGCGTCGGTTGGGAGAACGCACACGTCGCTATCGACGATCACTCACGGGTGGCGTACGTCGAGGTGCTGCCTGCCGAGGACCAACACACCTGCACGGCGTTCCTGCAACGAGCCGTCGAGCACTTCGCGGTGATGTCTCGCTTTCCGTTGAAAAAGGTGACGGTGATCCGACCTCGATAGTGTGTCGGGGTCAATCCACTAGGCATGGAGGATCACCGTCATGGGCAAGAGTCGCAGAACAGAGACGAGTAGGAAAGCGGAGCGCCGAGAGGGCAAGCTGCTGGAGGCCGTGGTAGCGGCGCGATCGGATCTACGAGCTCTGGTCATGGACGCCGGCTTCGGGGTGTTGGGGTCGCTGCTCGAGCAAGACAGAGCTGAGCTATGCGGAGAACGCCACGCACGGTCACAGCAGCGGCGGGCGTACCGACACGGCTACGACGAGGGCTCGCTGGTGATGGGCGGCCGGCGGGTCAAGGTACGCAAGCCGCGGGCTCGGAGCGTCGATGGCCAAGAGCTGCCGCTGCCGCACTGGGAGAGGTTCAAGGCCACCGACCCGCTCGAAGAGCGCGCCGTGGAGCAGATCCTGTGCGGCGTCACGACGCGCAAGTATGAGCGCTCGTTGGAGCAGCTGCCCGAAGGCCGAACTTCATCCGGGACGAGTCGCTCGAGTGTGTCGCGGCGGTTCGTAGCGCGTACCGCCCGGCAGGTGCAGCAGTATCTGGCCCAACCACTCAACGAGGTGGACTTGCCGGTGCTGGTGATCGACGGTACGCACATGGGCAAGCACCTGTTGGTGATCGCCATGGGCATCGATACGGACGGCGTCAAGCATGTTCTGGGCGTCGTAGAAGGCACCACCGAGAGTTCACGTGTGTGCCGATCGCTGCTGCGGCAGTTGATTGAACGCGGCATGCCCGTCGAACGGGCGCGGTTGGTGGTAATCGATGGCTCCAAGGGCCTCCGTAAAGCAGTGCGCGACACGTTCGGCGAGTGGACCCTGATCCAGCGCTGCCGTGTCCACAAGATCAAGAACGTCTTGGAACATCTGCCAGGGCATATCCGGCCCTGGTTCGCGGCGAAGATCCGCAAGGCCTGGAAGGCGGAGACGGCAGCGGCAGCGACCAAGCAGCTCGACGCCGTGGCCAAAGAGCTGGAGACGGATCACCCGGGTGCCGCGGCCTCGCTCAGAGAAGGAATGCAAGAGACGCTCACCGTCACCCGGCTCGGAGTGCAGGGGCCGCTGCTTCGAACGTTGCGTTCAACGAACACGATCGAGAATCTCAACGGCACGATCAAACACGTCAGCCGCAACGTAAAGAGATGGCGCTCCGGGAGCATGATCGTTCGATGGGCGGTTACCGCGCTCATCGAGGCCGAGAGCCACTTCCGGAGGGTCCGTGGCTACCGCGACATCGCCAAGCTCGATGCCGCACTGAACGCCGCCGTCGACGCTCACCTTGAGCAGGAGCGCCGTACTGCGTAACAATCCCAACCACTTCACCGTCGCCTTAGTTCAACGGACGGTGGGACATCCCCCACTTCGCTTCGATGGGAGTAGCGGTGCGCCGAGTGATGACAGACAACGGACCCGGCTACGTCTCGAAGCGATTCAATCGCTTATGCCATCAACTCCAGATCCGGCACATCTACACGCGGCCGTATACGCCCAGAACTAACGGCAAAGCCGAACGCTTCATCCGCACGCTCAAGGAGCAGTGGGCCTACGGCACTTGCTACCAGACCTCTGCACGACGCACTCGAGCTCTGCAGCCTTGGGTCAACCACTACAATCGCCACAGACCCCACGCCGGCATCGGCATGACAGTACCGATGGCTCGGCTCCCAGGGGTGAGTTCATGAACAACCTACCTAGCAGGCTGCTGAAAAACTCTCCGGAGACCCTTCGTGGGCCCCTGCCGACGCTTGGCAAGGAGACAGCAGAGGTGGCACCGCGTTCGGCTTGTCGACGACGCCCAAAGCCACAGGTTCCAGCAACTCCCGTAGAACCAAAGAGTTCCGAAGACGCGGCGCCTTCGTCGGCGTCGGCATTTCTCGCGGACGCGCGTGCGTTGCGTGTTTCGCTCTCGCCCGAATCTTCGTCAGTACGGCCCCGTGAGGAGTTTTTCAGCAGCCTGCTAGAACTCACAACTAGTCAAGGCCCAGGATCCTGGCACCGTTGTGCCACAGCATGTTCTCTCGAGATCCGGGTTTTAACGGTAGTGCCCGCAATCCCTCAACGGCCTGCTGAAGGGTCAGCGTCGGATAGCAGGACGAAAACAACATGCGGTGCGAAAGATAACTGTTCGCAGCCCGAACATAGTCGTCAGCTCCTGGCATGTCAGGTGGGAGCAAGTAGATTTCGGGCATGAGGTACACATTGCGGCAGCGCATGGCCATGGCGCATGCCTGCATGGTCCATGGCCAACAACCATGGCCCACGATGATCGGCAGTTCCGGGAAGTCGAGCGCCACGTTTTGGATGTGCGTCGGCATCGAGTAGCTCATGTCAGCACCAATGTAGTGGCTGCTGGTGAGCACTACTGGAACCTTGAGGGCAGAGCATGCTTGGTAAATGGGGTAGACCTTGACGTCATCATCGTAGAGTGGTGGGTCGCTCCAACCGGGCGTGATAGAGATGCCACGGCACCCCAGATCCTCCACACAGCGGTGCAACTCGTCCACGGCTCCTTCGACCAGCGGATCCACTCCGCCGAATCCGACGAATCGACTGGGATACTGCGCAATCAGGCTGGCAATGTCGTCGTTGTCGGCGCTCCCGCCTCGCTCGCCGGTCTGCTGTCCCATGGCTACAGCCACGTCGATGCCTGCCTCGTCCATCTCGCCGACAAAAAGCTCGATGGACTGCTCTTCAAAGGAGGGTATCGGCCAGTGGCCCTTCCTGAAGGCATTGCCGGCGATGGGATCTTCCTCCGAAGGTCTCGGCCGGAAGAAGTGAATTCCCAGAAAGCTCTTGTATGGTGGCTGAACGCGAAAATCGATGATGGGCCCTCCGGTTCGCCCGGTCCTTTCCGTGGCTCTTGCCTGCCTCGTGCCGAGTCCCACGAGCGCCGCAGCACCGCCGCCCACCGTGGTTCCTTTGACGAAATCCCTCCGACTGAGTCCCCGTTGAGCTCTCTTCCCCGGTTTCATCTCGTATCCTCCGTTCTCTCTCAGACTTGGTCGTTGTGTCCAAGAGGCCGTCGTGCTCCCGCAAGTGGAGACGCGAGCGTTTCCATGAGAACTCCGTCCCGCCTCACACGGACGCGGGAGAGCCGTGTCAGGGGCTAGGAAATTGCATTCTGACGAGGGGGCTCGGACGCATCATGAGACACGTGGCGGAACCGGAAACAGGCGCAGTCTGGCAGCAGAGCGGGCTGAACACAACGCGGACGAACGGTGGCAGAGCCGGCGGGCGCCCCGGAGGTGCGAGCAAGGTGGACTGGAGACCAAAAGAGCGGTCCACGGGCACAGCCAGCTCCGGCTCGGCTGGACGCCGCGGGAAGACTCAGTCCCAGGTCATCTCGTCCTGAACGGATTCGATACGGTTGTGATGGCCGTTGGTGTCGTGCCGGAGAATCAGTTCGGGCCGGCATTGTCGAGGATGTCACAGGCTCCGTTGAAAAAGGGTGACGGTGATCCGACCTCGATAGTGTGTCGGGGTCAATCCACTGGCATGGAGGATCACCGTCATGAGCAAGAGTCGCAGAACAGAGACAAGTAGGAAAGCGGAGCGCCAAGAGAACCCGCTCCTGGAGGCAGTGGTAGCGGCGCGATCGGATCTACGAGCGCTGGTCATGGACGCGGGCTTCGGGGTGTTGGGTTCGCTGCTGGAAGAAGACCGGGCGGAGCTCTGCGGAGAGCGCTACGCGCGGTCACAGCAGCGGCGGGCGTACCGACACGGCTACGACGAGGGCTCGCTGGTGATGGGCGGCCGGCGGGTCAAGGTACGCAAGCCGCGGGCTCGGAGCGTCGATGGCCAAGAGCTGCCGCTGCCGCACTGGGAGAGGTTCAAGGCAACAGATCCGCTCGAAGAGCGCGCCGTGGAGCAGATCCTGTGCGGCGTCACGACGCGCAAGTACGAGCGCTCGTTAGAGCGGCTCGACGACGGGCGAGCTTCGTCGGGAACGAGTCGCTCGAGTGTGTCGCGGCGGTTCGTAGCGCGTACAGCCAAGCAGGTGCAGCAGTACCTGGCCCAACCGCTCAATGAAGTGGACCTGCCGGTGCTGGTGATCGACGGCACGCACATGGGCAAGCACTTGTTGGTGATCGCCATGGGCATCGACGCGGACGGCGTCAAGCATGTGCTGGGTGTCGTAGAGGGCACCACGGAGAGCTCCCACGTGTGCCGGTCGCTGCTGCGGCAGTTGATCGAGCGCGGCATGCCCGTCGAACGGGCGCGGTTGGTGGTAATCGATGGCTCCAAGGGCCTCCGTAAAGCAGTGCGCGACACGTTCGGCGAGTGGGCCCTGATCCAGCGCTGCCGTGTCCACAAGATCAAGAATGTATTGGAGCATCTGCCAGGGCATATCCGGCCCTGGTTCGCAGCCAAGATCCGCAAGGCGTGGAAGGCGGAGACGGCCACGGCAGCGACCAAGCAGCTCGACGCCGTGGTCAAGGAGCTGGAGACCGATCACCCCGGTGCAGCGGCCTCGCTCAGAGAAGGAATGCAAGAGACGCTCACCGTCACTCGGCTCCGAGTTCAGGGGCCGCTGCTTCGGACGTTACGTTCAACGAATACGATCGAGAACCTGAACGGGACGATCAAACACGTCAGCCGCAACGTAAAGCGGTGGCGCTCCGGGAGCATGATCGTTCGATGGGCGGTTACTGCACTCATCGAGGCCGAGAGCAAGTTCCGGAGGGTTCGTGGCTACCGCGACATCGCCAAGCTCGATGCCGTACTCAACACCGCCGTCGACGTTCCCCTTGAGCAGGAGCGCCGTACTGCGTAACAATCCCCAACCACTTCACCGTCGCCTTAGTTCAACGGACGGTGGGACATCCCCCTCGTAGGGAACCCCGCACATGCTACTTCTTGCCGGAAGCTGACCCTGTTCGACCCGTCACTCGGAGCATATCCGCCTCATCCGACCCGGCCCGAAGGTCCGGAGAGGTCCGCTACGGCCGACGGCGACCGCCCGTGCTCGAGCCCACGCCGACGACCGCGGACATGGATGCCAGCTGTGGTACTTTTCTGAGTGGCGCCCCGCCCAAGCAGTCAGGCCGCTTTGCCCGGCCGTTCCTCTCCCTGCCGCGACCACGCCCACAGGTCGAACTCCCTTGAGCAATCCTTCGCAAGCGGTTCGTGCGGGCGCGTCCGCCGTGGCGGCCAGAGAGGTAGGAGAGGCCTGGCGTGCCGTTGTGGGGTCCGTACCCGTGCGATTTGGCGACGGCGCTTCGCAACAGCTGAGCCAGGTCGTCGCTCAGCTGGGCTGCCAACGACTTCTCGTTGTAACCGACGCCGGCGTCCGTGGCACAGGTGCCGTTGACCATTCAATCAAGGAGCTGCGGAACACGGGCAGCGAGGCCTTCGTTTTCGACGGAGTCGAGGAGAACCCAACAACTGCCCACGTCGATGCGGCCACGCGGTTCGCCCGTGATCTCGACGTTGATGGCATCGTCGGATTCGGCGGCGGCAGTCCGATGGACGTCGCCAAGGGCGTCAACTTCGTGCTCACCAACGGCGGCCGCATCGGCGACTACTGGGGCTACGGCAAGGCGAAGTTGCCTATGCTGCCCTCGGTGGGAATCCCCACAACCGCTGGAACCGGCAGCGAGGCGCAGTCGTTCGCGCTGATCGCGCAGGCCGATACGCACAACAAGATGGCGTGCGGCGATCCCAAAGCACGATTCACAGAAGTGATTCTCGACCCGGCGCTGCTCGTCACCGTGCCCCGGCAGGTGGCGCTGGCAACCGCCATGGATGCCCTCTCGCACGCCGTCGAAAGCCACGTATCGAGTGCTCGCAACCCCATCTCACAGACGTACTCACGCGAGGCGTGGTTGCTGCTCGCTCGCAGCTTCGGCGTCGTGGCCGAGGGGCGCGTGGCCAGCGATCCGCAGGCTCGCAACCGCCTGTTGCTCGGGGCACATCTCGCCGGCGCCGCCATCGAGTGCTCGATGCTGGGGGCGGCGCACGCCTGCGCCAATCCGTTGACCGCACGCTACAACATCACCCACGGCTTGGCCGTAGGGATGATGCTGCCGCACGTCGTGCGTTACAACGAAGCGGTGGCGGCCGACGGCTATGACGATTTGCTGGAGAGAGCGCCGGTACAGAACGCCACTTCGCTCGCCGACGCCCTGGAGAACCTCTGGGGCTCCACCGGCGTCGATTTGCGCCTGCGAGACCACGGCGTCGAAGCGGCGGCGCTGCCGGCGCTCGCCGCCGAAGCCGCTACCCAATGGACTGCACGCCACAACCCACGCGAGGTCGCTGAAGACGACCTCCTGGAGCTCTACCAACATGCCTACTGACAGCCGTCCAGAGCGCGCGCGACGTCAACTCCCTTCGGCTAGCGACGTCGGCGTCGGCCGACGTGTGGGCGGCGGCACGCTGACCGCCCTGACGCTGGTCCTTCTCGGATTCATGAGCGGCGCTCGAGCCGACACACCCGACACATGGCTCCTTTTCCGCGGCGACGCGCAACTGACCGGGATCGCCTCGGGCGAGCTGCCCGTGGTGTTACAGCCGAAATGGGTGTTCGAAGCCGACGACAGCATCGAGTCGACCGCCGCGATCGCCAACGGCGTTGTCTATGTGGGCTCGCTGGATGCGCACCTGTACGCCCTCGACCTCGAAACGGGCGCAGAGAAATGGCGCCACGCAGCGGCCGCCGAGATCAAATCGTCGCCAACGATCGTCGGCAACGTTGTCTACTTCGGCGATGAATCGGGCGCGTTCACGGCGCTCGATGCCGAGAGTGGCGCGCTCGTCTGGCAGGCCCAAACAGGTGGCGGCGTGGTTTCGTCGGCGAATTTCTATGAGGGATCGGGTCGCTCGGAGGACGGCGACGACGCCGCGTTGATCTTCGGCTCCTACGACAACCATCTCTACAGCGTTTCGGTGGCCGACGGCTCGGTGAACTGGAAAATCGAGACCGGCGGGTACGTAAACGGAACTCCCGCGATCGTCGACGACCGGGTGATCTCGGTGGGCTGCGACGGATACCTCCGAGTTGTCCGCGCCACGGACGGCGAGGTGCTTTCGCAGATCGAGATCGGCGCCTACGTGGCGGCAAGCCCCGCCATCTCGAACGGGCACGCCTACTTCGGAACCTACGAGAACCAGGTGCTGAGCCTCGACCTCGAGACAGGCCTGGCCGACTGGATCTATGAGCACCCGGTGCGCAAGTTCCCGTTCTACTCTTCGGCGGCGATCACCGACGACGTGATCGTGCTCGGCGGACGTGACAAGATGGTGCATGCGATCGACCGGACCACCGGCGAGTCGCGATGGACGGTGACGAGCGGTGCACGCGTCGACTCGTCGCCGGTGATCATGGGCGAGCGTGTGTTCGTTGGCTCGAGCTCGGGCGATTTGTACGAGCTTGACCTCGAGTCGGGCGCTACTGTGTGGACATTCGAAACCGGCTCGTCGATCGCAGCATCACCGAGCATCGCCTCCGGCAAGCTGGTGATTGGTACCGAAGACGGGCAACTCTACTGCTTCGGCTAAGCCGCGGGCGCGAACCGGGCTCGAAGCCGACAGACACCGAACGCCACACTCGAACATGACCGAGCACCGGACCCCATAAGGATGGATCTGAACACTCCTCAGGAAGTCGACGCGAAGACCCCGGCGGCGGCGAGCCGCCCCGAGCCCGCCACCAGTCGGCTCGAGCTGCGCGAGACCGACGTTGGCAGCGTGTTCGTCTCGAACTACCCGCCGTACTCGCAATGGAAAGCGGAGCACCTGGGCGCCTATCACGCGGCCCTCGATACTCCGGCAGGGTTGTCGACAGGTGGGCCAGTAGAGGGGGGGGGCGACGCACAAACCACACCGCTCGGCCTCTACGTTCACATCCCCTTCTGCCGCAAGCGCTGCAAGTTCTGCTACTTCCGCGTTTACACCGACAAGAACTCCGAGCAGGTCGAGCGCTACTGCAGCGCCGTCGTACGCGAGACACAGTTGTATGGATCAAGGGCGGCGGTCGACGGGCGGCCGCTGAAGTTCGTGTACTTCGGCGGCGGCACGCCGTCGTATATCGCGGGCAAGCACCTGGAAGACTTGGTGTCTCAGCTCCGCGGCGAGCTCGACTGGAGCCAACTCGAGGAGTTCGCCTTCGAGTGCGAAC
This sequence comes from Acidobacteriota bacterium, assembly GCA_963666215.2. Taxonomy (GTDB): domain Bacteria; phylum Acidobacteriota; class UBA890; order UBA890; family WLXD01. The sequence goes on along the minus strand of CAXWPL010000004.1, from coordinate 1,050,925 downwards.
CCGGCACCTTGAGCCAAACCAAGCTCGCGACAATTCGCAACGTCGGGGTAACCCGCCTGAGCCTCGGCGTGGAGCACTTCAACGACGGCATCCTCGAGCTCAACGGCCGCGCCCACGTGGGTAAAGAGATCCATCGCGTAAGGCCGTGGATCGAGGCGCTCGATTTCGACCAGCTCAACATCGACCTGATTGCCGGCATGCTCGGCGAAACCTGGGAGACGTGGCGTGACGCGGTCGAGCAGGCGATCGACTACGGCCCCGACTCGGTGACGATTTACCAGATGGAGCTGCCCTTCAACACCGAGATCTCGAAGCTATACATGGGAGGCGATCTCGACGTTCCGCTGGCCGACTGGGAGCTCAAGCGAGCCTGGCAAGATTTCGCGTTCGAGCGATTTGCCGAGGCCGGGTACGAGATATCGAGCGCCTATACCATGGTCCGCAGGACCGATGACCAGACCTCCCCCTTCCTCTATAGGGATTCACTTTGGCGCGGCGCCGACATGCTCGGGATTGGCGTCTCGTCGTTCGGCCACATGGGCGGCGTCCACGTCCAGAACAAAGCCGATTGGATCGGCTACCACGAGATTGTTGAAGCGGGCGGCCTGCCGATTAGCCGCGCCTACCCGACGAATACCGAAGAGCGGCTGGTGCGCGAGACTATCCTGCAGCTCAAGCGAGGGCACCTCGAGCTCAGCTACTTTGCCGACAAGTTCGGGGTGAATCTTCTGCACCACTTCGCCGATCCGCTAGCCGTGCTCGCCGCGGAGCACATGCTGACCACCACCGACACGTCGATCGAGTTGACGCGCGCCGGATTGCTGCGCGTCGACAGCCTGTTGCCCGAGTTCTACTCGGCGACGCATCGAGACTCTCGATATACCTAAACCGACCGCAGCATCACCACACTCGCCAATCTCATGGAACAGAACCCGACCATGCCCAGCGCTCGCCTAGTCCTCATCGGCCTGTTGTCCATCACACCTCACGTGGCACTCGGGCAGGCGCAAGCTGGCGCGAACGGTACGGCGCAGGCCGAGCCGCAGCAGGAGAAACCGGCGGCGACGACGACCTTCATCTTCGTCGAGGGCAGCCTGCCGTTCGTACCGAGCTCCAACACAATCGCCACCAAGCTGCCGCTCGAGCTGCGACTCACACCGTCGAACGTGGGCGTCGTTACCTCGGCGCTGTTCAAGGAGCAGTACGGTCAGGTGGTGGGCGACGCTCTGCGCAACGTCAGCGGTGTCAACGTCCAGCCGGGATTCGGGGTCACCGATTTTTTCATCGTGCGTGGCTTCGATTCCCTGAACGGCGGCCTCGTGCTTACCGACGGCGCATCGGAACCGGAGGCGAGCTTCTATCAGCTCTACAACGTGGCGGCCGTGGAGGTTCTGAAGGGGCCCGGCGGCTTCCTTTATGGCAGCAACCCGTTGGCGGGCGCCGTGAACCTGGTTCGCAAGCAGCCGATGCGGGCTCAGCGGCAATTCGATGTGGGCGCGGCGTTCGGCAGCTTCTCGCACGTCGAGGGCCATTTCGACATCAACTACGGCTCACCAACGGGTGCCGTCGACTTCCGACTCAATTCGTTGTGGCGCTCGTCCGACCACTACCGCGACGCGAAGCAAGACGAGGCTGTGGCCGTCAACCCGGCGCTCACCTGGCACATCGATGAGGCGAGCTCGCTGAATCTGAACTTCGAGCTCGCGCAGTCGGATTTCAGTCCCGAGGCCGGCGTGCCGCTACTGTTCGGCGCACTGCCCGACATCGACCGGCAACAGAACTACAACTCCCGGTTCGATCGCTCCGAGCAGGACGTTCTGCGCTTTCAAGCCGACTATGAGCGACGCGTAAGCGACTCGTTCACGCTGCGTAACAAGCTCTACTACCGGAGGCTCGATTGGCTCTCGGACGGAACGTTGATCAACGGAGCGTTCCCGAGCTTCGACATCGAAGGCAATCCCATCGCTGGCTTCAGCGTCAGTCGCTCCCTGATCCTGCTCAACGACGACCAACGTTTCTTCGGTAACCAGCTCGAGGGCGTGTTCTCGTTCGAGACGGGAGGCTTGCGCCACAATCTGCTCACCGGCGTAGAGCTGGCTCGCTTCGCCGACCAGTTCACGCTCGACATCGGCTTCCTGCAAGACGTCGATCTGTTCCAGCCGGTCGACGGGACCCAGGGGATCTTCGTGCTTCCTCAGTTTTCGAGCGCCGGGGATGCCCGCAGCATCGTGTTCGCCCCCTACGCGATTGATCAGATCACGGTGTCGGACTCGTTCCAACTGCTGGCGGGTGCGCGCCTCGACGCCATCGACTTCAAAGAGGATCTTTCGGGCGCATCACGCGACGACACCGAGCTCAGCCCGATGCTCGGAGCGGTGTACGCGCCCACCAGCGACCTGTCGCTGTACGGCAACTTCTCGCGCTCCTTCGCGCCACCATCACCTCGGGCTTTCGGCGCCTGCGCGCCCGAGAAGAGCCAGCAGTTCGAGCTCGGGGTCAAGATCCGTTTCCTCGACGGGCGCGCGCGGGCCACGGCCGCGGTCTTCAACCTCGAGCGCGACAACATCGCTATCCCCGACGACAACGGCTTCACACAGCAGCTCGGCAACCAGCGGTCTCGTGGATTGGAGCTCGAGATGGCGGCGGAGCTTGGCGACGGCCTGCGCGGGGTGGCGTCGTACGCCTACACCGACGCCGAGCTCACCGAGTTCGCCGAGCAACTGTTCGTGCCCACGGAGTTCGGCATCATCCCGATCACGTTCGACCGCTCGGGCAACCGACCCGCCTTCGCTCCGGAGCACATCTTCAATAGCTGGCTGAGCAAGAGCTTCCTGAACGGGATCGGCGCCGGAGTCGGCCTGCGCTACCTAAGCAGCCAGTTCATCGCCGAGGACAACAGCTTCGAGATCGGCGACGTGCTGACGGTATCGGCCGCGCTGAGTTATGAGATTGACGACTTCGTATTGAGCTTGAACGCCGCCAACCTCACCGACCGAGAGACACTGTGGCGCGCCTTCGGGTCGCAAGCGGTGACGCCGGCGGATCCGGCGACGGTGTTCGTCCGCGTCGACTATCGCTTCCGATGAAGCTGTTCGCGCTCCCGGCCTGGGGCGGCTCAAGCCGCACGCGATGAGACCGACCGCCAGCGAGTACGACGTCGTCGTCATCGGCGGCGGCCCGGCCGGGTCGACCGTGGCGGCGCTGACCGCCGAGTCGGGACTGCGCGTTCTCCTTCTCGACCGCGAGACATTCCCGCGCTTCCGCATTGGTGAGTCGCTGATGCCCGCGACGTACTGGACGCTCGAGCGTCTGGGCGTGCTCGAGTACATGAAATGCAGCGACTTTCCGCAAAAACACAGTGTGCAGTTCTTCACGGCATCCGGACGGGCGGCGCGGCCCTTCTACTTCTCCGAAACCGACGCGCACGAGAGCTCGCAGAGCTGGCAAGTCGACCGCGCCAAGTTCGACAAGATGCTGCTCGACAACGCCCGCGAGAAGGGTGCGGAGATTTGTGAGGGTGTCTCGGTTCGTGACTTGAAGCTCGCCAACCCGAACCCCGACGAGTACAACGCGACGGTCTCGGGGGTGGAGATCGAGCTTGCCGACGGAGCTCGGCGCGGGATCACGGCTGGCGTCACGGTGGACGCGACAGGGCAGAGCGCGCTCATCGCCAAGCGGCTACGGCTGCGTCAGCTCGATCGGAACCTGCTGCATTGCGCGTTCTTCACGCGCTTCAGCGGCGCATGGCGCGGCGAAGGAATCGACGAGGGCGGCACGCTCATCATGCATACCGAGGCCGGCGAGTCCTGGTTCTGGTACATCCCTCTACCGGGCGGCGAAGTGAGCGTTGGCGTTGTAGGGCCCATCCACAAGCTCAAGCAAGGTCGCGACAGCAATCCACAGGCCGTGTTCGATTCCGAGCTGGCTCGCTGTGTGCGTCTGCAGGAAAAGCTCGAGGGCGCCGAACAGACCGACAAGGTCGGCGTCCTGAAGGATTTCTCGTATACGTCAAAGCGCATCGCGGGCGATGGCTGGGTGCTCGCCGGCGATGCCTTCGGCTTTCTCGACCCCATCTACTCGACGGGCGTTTTTCTGGCGCTCAAGGGCGGCGAGATGGCAGCCGACTCGATTATCGATGCGTTTGCTGTGGGCGATCTTTCGGGTTCGCGACTGGGCCGTCACGGTCCCGAGTTTCTGGCTGGCATGGAAGCGATGCGCAAGATGGTCTATGCCTACTACTCCACCGACTTCAACTTCGCGGAGTTCCTGAAGGCCTATCCCGACTGCACCGATCAGCTCGTTCACCTGCTTATCGGCAACGTCTACAGAAAAGACGTCACCGGCCTGCTAGAGTCTATGGACCGCTACCGGGAACTGCCAACGTATCGCCCAATGCCACTAGCTGAGGCCTAGGCGATCGAGCTCTTCGTAGGCTCTTCTAATCGAGTCTCTTCCCAAGCTCTTTCAAGAGACCCCCCCTCTCGACCACGGTCTGGACCCTATGAAGCGCTGGCTATTCGGCGCCCTCGCGCTGCTCTTCGTCCTCCACAACGACTTCTGGCAATGGCACGACCCGCGCCTGGCTCTCGGCCTGCCGATCGGGCTCACCTACCACTTGATTTGGGTCGTGGCGGTGTCGGTGGTGATGTTCCTGCTCGTTACCAAGGCCTGGCCGTCGCACCTCGAGACTGACTCCAGCCAACCTGACGACGACTCCGGCCAGCAGAGCTCCGACTCATGACGCTGGCCATCATCGCCGTGTACATGGTGTTGGTTATCGCCATCGGAGCCTCCTCGAACCGCTTGTTCACCAGGACGGGCGAGGATTACTTCCTGGCCACACGCAGTATCGGGCCGTTCGTGCTGCTGATGTCTTTATTCGGCACCAACATGACCGCCTTCGCGCTGCTCGGATCCTCCGGCGAGGCGTACCACGCGGGCATCGGCGTGTTCGGGCTCATGGCCGCGATCTCGGCACTGGTCATCCCCACCACGTTCTTCGTGGTCGGTACACGCGCCTGGGCCATCGGCAAGCGCTTCGCCTACCGCACGCAGATCCAGTTCTTCCGCGATCGCTGGGGCTCGGAGCCACTCAACCTGTTGCTGTTCGTGGTGCTGGTGGGGCTTGTCCTTCCCTACCTGCTCATCGGCGTGATGGCCGGTGGCATCACGCTCAGCCAGGTCACCAACAACCTGGTTCCGCAGTGGGTCGGCGGGCTTGTGATTTGCCTGGTGGTCCTCACCTACGTCACCTTCGGTGGCCTGCGCGGCACCGCCTGGGTCAACACCTTCCAGACCCTGGTGTTCATGGTGCTCGGCGCTGCCACAGTGATCGTCATCATCGGCCGCATGGGCGGCTTAGAGGCGCTCCTTGCGCGAGCCGCCGAGGAACAACCGCAACTGCTGGTGCGCGGCGATCTCCACAGCAAGCTCCGATGGATAACCTACTCGTTCATTCCGCTTTCGGCCGGCATGTTTCCGCACATGTTCATGCACTGGCTGAGCGCCAAGAAGGTCGAGAACTTCCGCCTGACCCTGGTTGCCTATCCGTTGTGCATCGCGGCCGTCTGGCTGCCCCCCGTGCTACTCGGCGTGGCCGGCCATCTCGATTTCCCGGGGCTCATCGGTGGGCAATCGAACGGCATCCTGGTGCAACTCATCGGCCAGTACGCGCCGGGCGTGCTGGCCGGGCTGCTGGGCGCCGGCGTGTTCGCGGCTGTGATGTCGTCGCTCGACTCTCAGGTGCTGTCGCTCGGGACCATGTTCACCGAGGACATCGTGCGGCGCTACCGACGCAAAGCGATGACCGAGGCGCAGGTGATCCTCAGCGGTCGCCTGTTCGTGGCGGCGATCCTGGCACTGGTCTATGGGATCTCGCTGGTCTCTCAGCGCAGCATCTTCGACCTGGCAACCTGGTCGTTCACCGGCTTCGCCTCGCTGTTCCCGATCGCCGTCGGCGCGATTTTCTGGCGCCGCAGCACCAAGGAGGGAGCGATCGCTTGCGTTCTCACGGTGATGGTGCTGTGGTCGTACTTCTTCTACCAGGGCTGGGGCAACCGCGCGTACACCGTCGGTGACACGGGCATCATGCCGGTGGCGATCATCCTGCTGGCCTCGTCGACTGCCATGATCGTGGTTTCGCTGGTCACGAGGCCGCCGAGCGACGAGGATATCGCCCGGTTCATCAGCTGAGCGGCCAGGCGATGCGCATTGCCTACATCACCGCCGGTGCAGCGGGCATGTACTGCGGTTCCTGCCTGCACGACAACACCCTCGCGGCAGCGCTGCAGAGCCGCGGCCACGACGTGGCGCTGATTCCCACCTATACGCCGGTCCGCACCGACGAGACGAATGTCAGTATCGACCGCATCTTCTACGGCGCGCTGAACGTATTCCTGCAGCAGCAGTCGAAGCTCTTCGCGCGCCTGCCCGAGCCGTTGCACTGGCTGCTCGACCGCCCGGCGTTGCTGCAGTGGGTATCCAAGCTCGGCGCCTCCACCGATGCACGCGACCTAGGGGATCTCACGCTGTCGGTGGCGATGGGCGAAGAGGGACAGCAGAGCGCCGAGCTCGAGCGCCTGGTGGGCTGGCTGCGCGACGATCTCAGACCCGAGATCGTTCACATCACCAACTCGATGTTTCTCGGCCTCGCGCCCGTGTTGCGACGCGAGCTGGGCGTACCGGTGCTCTGCTCCGTGCAGGGTGAAGACCTCTTTCTCGATGCGCTCGCGCCCTCATACCGCGAGCGCGTGCAACGTGTTCTGCGGGGACACGCACGTGAGGTCGACATGCTGGTTGCAACCAGCGAGTACTACGCCCGCCACATGGGCGAGTATCTCGATGTGGCGCCGGAGCGCATGCGCATCGTGAAGCTGGGCATCCGCCTCGACGGCCATGGCGATATCCAAGCAGTAACGTCCGACCAACCGTCGGATAGCGCGCCGCCGAGCATCGCGCAGCCGCGAGCGAGACCGTTGGGCGCCGACCGCGGCGCCGACGATGAGAACGACGACGGCCGACCCTTCGTGATCGGCTACCTTGCGCGCATCTGTCCAGAAAAGGGCCTGCACCTGCTGATCGAGGCGTTTCGACGGCTTGCCGAAGCCGTGGGGCCCGAACACGTCGCGCTGCGATTCGCCGGCTACGTGGGTAAGCGCGATGCCAGCTACCTGAGCGAGCAGCTGGCGCGCATTGCCTCGTGGGGCCTGACCGATCGCGTCGAGCATCTAGGCGAGGTCGATCGCGAGGGAAAGATCGCTCTGATCGAGAGCGTTGATGTGTTCTCGGTGCCGACCGTCTACCACGAGTCGAAAGGACTCTCGATTCTCGAGGCGATGGCCAGTGGCGTTCCCGTGGTGCAGCCCCGACACGGAGTTTTCCCCGAGGTCGTCGAAGCGACTGGCGGCGGATTGCTCGTTGAGCCCGATTCGCCCGAGGCTCTCGCCGAGGCGTTTCTGGAGCTGCGGAGCAATCGAGCCCGCTGCCGGGCGCTCGGTCGGGCGGGTCGCGTCGGGGTCGCCGAGCACCACTCCGTGGACGTGATGACGACAGCCACCGAGAGTCTCTATCGCGAGATCCTGGGCCTGGCGGCAGAAACGGACGACATATCGAGCACGGCGAGTACCATCAACACCAACGTCGCGCGCCACCCGGTGGCGTCGTCGTCGAGCCGTTAGCCCAAGAATCACGAACCACCCGAACAACAGAGAAGCGACAAGAACCCGCATGCCGACCGATCGATTCCAAACGACGCGCCGTATCGAGTTCTCGGACACCGACATGGTCGGCATCGTTCACTTCTCGCGCTACGTCATCTTCATGGAAACCGCCGAGCACGAGTTCCTCGAAGCGCTCGGCACCAGCGTGGTCACCGAGCGCGACGGCCACACGGTGGGCTGGCCGCGGGTGTCGCTTTCGGCGAGCTACGAGTCACCGGCGCGCTTCGGCGACACGCTCGAAATCGAAGTCACCGTGCGCCGCAAGGGTCGGACGTCGATGACCTATGGCTTCGTGTTTCGCATCGGCGAGCGCATTGTGGCACGTGGCGAGATGACGTCGGTGTGCTGTGTAATGGGAAGCGAGGGCTTGAGGTCTGTCGAGATTCCCGATGTCGTAGCCGAGAAGGTCATGGAAGTCGATTCAGCCTCGTAGCCGACACGCCGGAGTGCGATCGAACGGACAATCAGCACGGGACATCAAGAATGCACCTCGAAGTCGACAACCTCTGGAAAAGCTTCGGCAGCGGCGACCGCACTGTCGATGTGCTCGCCGGCGTCGGCTTGCGCATCGACAGCGGCGAGGCGATGGCGGTAACCGGCCCGTCGGGCTCGGGCAAGAGCACGCTGCTGCACATCATCGGTACGCTCGAGCCGCCCAGCCGCGGCACCGTGCGCTTCAGCGATGTTGACCCGTTCGCTCTCCCCGAGCCTGCGCTCGCCGCTTTCCGCAACGCCACGATCGGCTTCGTCTTTCAGGACCATCACCTGCTGCCGCAGTACACCGTGCTCGAGAACGTGCTAATTCCAACAATGGCGCGCGCTGCAACAGAAAGCGTCCGAGAAAGATCCGCTGACAGCGCGGGCGTCGACTCCGATTCCGCTCGGCATCGACAGACCGCGCCGGAACGCGCCCGCGAGCTGCTCGACCGTGTAGGCCTTGGTCATCGTCTCGATCACCGACCGGCCGAGCTTTCGGGTGGCGAGAAACAGCGAGTCGCAATCGCCCGCGCCCTCATCAACGCCCCTGGCGTGGTGCTGTGCGATGAGCCGACGGGCAACCTCGATCCCGCCACCGCCAACGCGGTCACCAACTTGATCGTGAAACTGCACGCGGAGGTCGACAGCGTGCTGATGGTCGTGACCCACAGCATGGCGCTGGCCGATCGCTTCGAGAGGCGGCTCGAGCTTCGAGACGGAACATGCTCCGAGCGCTGAAGCATTACTGGCCGGTGAACCTTGCCGTGGTGCTGGCCGCGGCGGTCAACACCGCGGTTCTGGTGGGGGCGTTGCTGGTGGGCGACTCCGTGCGCGGCAGCCTGCGCGACCTCACGCTCGATCGGCTGGGCAGCGTCGACCTGGCTCTGGTTGCCGAGAGATTTTTTCGGGAAGAGCTGTCGGGCGATTCGGCGTTGGCGGCAGTCGGCCACGTAACACCGGCGATCCTGCTGCGCGGTAGCGTGACCAACGCCGAATCGCGCAACCGAGCCTCGAGCGTCAACGTTCACGGCATCGACGAGCGCTTTGTTGATCTGTTGGCCGAGTCGGCGGCATCGCCGTCGTTCGACTCTGGCGAATCGCCGAGCGCCGACGACTTCGATTTCGTGCGCCGGCAGGGTCAGGTTTTCCCCTCCGTCGTGGTCAACCAGACGCTCGCCGCCGAGCTCGCGGCCGGCGTCGGCGATCAGCTTCTGTTGCGTTTCCGGCTCGGCAGCGAAGTGCCGCGCGACACTCTTCTTGGCAGCCGGGAGGTCGAGGATCTGGTTGGCAGTGTGCGCGCCGTCGTCACGGCGGTGGTTGCCGATCGCGGCATCGGCCGCTTCGGCCTCAGCCCGCACCAGGCCCTGCCTCTCAACGCCTACCTGTCGCTGAGCCAGTTGCAGCGCTCTCTCGAGCAGCCAGGCAACGTCAACGCGCTGCTGATTTCGCGGCCTGGCTCGATCGACTCGGGCGACTCCAGGACCGACGCCGGCGAGCCGCCGGATAGCGAGATGCTGGCCGCCGCCGAGGCCGCTCTGCGGCGGTCGCTGACACTCGACGACTTCGGGCTGCAGATGAGGCGGGTAGCGGTCGACGACGCCCGCCTACTCGAGATCCAGAGCGCCCAGTTCGTGCTGCGTGACGCCACCGTCCAGCAGGTCGAGCAGGCCGCCATCGCCGCCGGCGGCACCGTGCAGCGCACGCAGGCCTATCTGGCCAACCAGATCACCTGGCAATCGGCAGACGGCGAGCGCAACGTCGTGCCCTACTCGATGATCGCGGCCATCGACCCGTCGCCAGGGGGAGCTCACGGTGATCTACGACGAGACGACGGCGAGGCGGTAGCGGCGATCGGCGACGACGAGATCCTGCTCAATCGCTGGGCCGCCGCGGAGCTCGGCCTCGACGTGGCCGGACCCAGCATTGGCCTGAGCTACTACGTCGTAGGCCTCGACGAAGAGCTGCGCACGGAGTCGGCGTCTTTCCGGCTGGCCGGCATCGTAGAGATGGCCGGGCTGGCCGCCGACGCCTCGCTCACACCCGAATACCCGGGCATCGAGGGCGTGGAGAACATCGCCGATTGGGATCCACCGTTCCCGGTCGATCTCGGCCTGGTCCGACCACAAGATGAGGACTACTGGGACGAGCATCGCGGCACGCCGAAGGCGTTCATCTCGCAGGCAGCCGGGCGGCAACTCTGGAGCACGCGCTATGGCTCGACGACCGCGGTGCGGATCGCGCCGCCGGTCGGGGCCACCTTCGGGGACTTCGAAGAGAAGCTGCGGGCCGACATCACCTCGACGCTCGAGCCGGTGCGATTCGGCTTTCGGCTTACCGATGTCAAGGGCGAGGGCCTCGCCGCCGCCGCGGGCGCCACTGACTTTCGCGTTCTGTTCATCTCGTTCAGCTTCTTCATCATCGCTTCGGCGTCGATGATCGCCGCGCTCCTGTTTGGCCTCGGCGTGGAGCAACGGGCGGGCGAGATCGGGCTGCTCACAGCCGTCGGCTACCAGCTCCGGCAGGTGCGCCGCCAGCTTCTGGCCGAGGGCGCAGTGCTCGCCGGCCTCGGCGCTCTCCTGGGTATCGCTGCGGGCGTGGCCTACGCGCGGCTGATGCTCTTCGGGTTGCGGACGGTTTGGCAATCGGCGGTCGGCACGCCGCTGATGTTCCTTCATGTCGAACCCCTGAGTCTCGCGAGCGGCGGGATGATCTCGGTGGTCGTGGTCCTCATCTCCATCTGGCTGACGGTACGGCGCCTCGGCCGCGTGCCACCCACTCGGCTTCTGGCCGGCTCCGTCCGCGAGGTGGCTGCAGGCCAAGCGTCAGGGCAGGTAGGCGGGCGCTCGCGGTTCACCATGCCGGCCGCTGTGGGCGGCGCGTTAATCGGCCTCGGGCTGTTGGCGTTCAGCCTGGCGACCGGCAACAACAGCTCGCCGGGGCTTGCATTCGGCATCGGCGCGTCGTTGTTGATCTCGGGGCTGGCGAGTTTCGTTTACTGGTGCCGTGGCGGACGCGGCAATCTGGAACGTTCCAGCAGATCGGCCTCGAAGGCAACGAGCCTTGCCAGCGCCGCTGCCGCGATGGCGGCGCGCAACACCGGCTGGAACCCCGGCCGCAGCACGCTCAGCGTGGCGCTCGTGGCCTGCGCTGCCTTCGTAATCGTCACTGTCGCCGGCAATGTGCGCGACCCGGTCGCCGAAACCGGTACCGTCGACTCGGGCGCCGGCGGCTACTCGCTGCTGGCAACGACCGACGTTGCGGTGCACCACGACCTCAATCGCGAGGAGTCGCGCTTCGAGCTCGGCTTCCCCAGCTCGAGCGCCGCGACGCTCGACGGCGTGGCCATTACGTCGCTGCGCGTACTGCCGGGTGACGACGCCAGTTGCCTCAACCTCTATCAGCCGCGTCGACCGCGTGTAGTGGGTATACCCGACCATCAGATCGAGCGTGGTGGATTCCGCTTCGCGGGGAGCCTCGTACAGGAGCTCGCGGCGGCGGTGCCGGATCCGCCAACAAGAGCAAGCGAGGCAGCGACCGGCGGAGCGGGCGCGAGCGCTGCTGTTGTAGACCCCGCCGAGAACCCCTGGCTGCTGCTCCATGCCGACCTCGGCGACAACGTCATCCCCGCCATCGCCGACGCCAACTCGGCGCAATGGATTCTGCATCTGGGCCTGGGCGATGAGATCGAGCTCGACGACGAGAAGGGTGGCACCGTGCGGCTGCGCCTCGTGGCGCTGCTGGCCGAGAGCATCTTCCGCAGCGAGGTGTTGGTATCGGAGTCGAACCTGCTGGCGCATTTTCCGAGCCAAGCGGGCTTCTCCTATTTTCTGATCGACGCGCCCCAGGAACGCGCCGCCGAGGTCGCCACGCTCCTCGAAGACACCTTGTCGCCTTTCGGCTTCGATGCCACATCGAGCTCTCAGCGCATCGCCGACTTTCTCTCCGTACAGAACACCTACCTGGCGACGTTCCAGCTTCTCGGTGGCCTCGGGCTGCTGCTTGGCACCGTTGGCATGGCGGTGGTGCTGGTTCGCAGCGTCATCGAGCGTCGTGGCGAGCTTGCCACGCTGCGCGCATTCGGCTTCAGGCGGGCGTTCTTGAGCCGCGTTGTGTTGACCGAAAACGCCTTCCTGCTCCTCGCCGGCCTCGCAGTTGGCAGCCTTTCGGCGCTGCTGGCCACAATGCCACGCTACCTGGCCGGCGTGCTGCCCATGCCCTGGCGTTCGCTGGCCGTGACTTTCGCCGCGGTGCTCGTGGTGGGACTGCTCGCCAGCGTCGCGGCCGTCGCAGCAGCGGCCCGCGTGCCGTTGCTGTCCACGCTCAAGGCCGACAAGTAGCTCGCCGAGTGAACAAGATCAAGCCGAACCTCTGGGACGAGGTGCACGAGATCGTTCGCATGATCCCGCCCGGCAAGGTCATGAACTACGGACAGATCGCCGAGATGCTTTCCCGACCCGTCACACCGCGCACGGTCGGCTGGGCACTGCGTGACTGCCCCGAAGACCTTCCCTGGCACCGCGTTGTCAACGCTCAGGGCGGCTGCTCCACCGACAGCGCCGCCGGCAGCGAGCCCGGCCGCCAGCAGGCCCGACTCGAGGCCGAGGGCGTGCGGTTCGGCGAGGCTCGGCGGCTGAGCATGTCGCGCTACCGCTGGGACCCGCTCGACGACCTCGGCGACTGACGACTGATCGACCTCGAAGCTGAGGGTTCCGGGGAGTCGCCGCCACCGGCTTCACCGGCGTAGCCGCGCCGCACAGCGGCTCTTTTCGATGAGCGAGCGTGGGCGCCGACGTGGTCAGGCCCAGAACCACTTTTCGAACAGAAGCGTGTCGACCTGCCGGGCCCGACTTCGGACGGTCGCCGGGAACCACGCCAGCTCGCGGCCAGCGCCATTCGGCGCGCGAGCCGACCGGCAACGCACGCCGCGCAAATCTCGCTGCTTCGCTTGCTCGCCGATAGCCTGACAGATGGGCTGCGGCACCAGCTCGCCGCGATCGTTTTCTGGATAGGAGGCCGGGAGGCCAACAGCGGCAATTCCTCGCGCTGTGTGCACGTCTGCCACCGTTTGGCTCCGGGGCAAGGTGGCACCAACCAGAACCGGGCCCTGACCGTCGCGCAGATCCTCGGGTTCGTAGGGCCAGTCGGCAATGAACAATCGCAGGTTGATGCAGGCCGTCAACGCGTCCTCGTTGAGGCACAGCGTCAGGAAGCTGTTCGGCCGATTCCATCGACCACCGAGCCGCGAAGCGAAGCTCGGATCCAACGGGTCCTGCCACGCACGAGCCGCGATCCGCCACCAGCGATGGCGCTCGGGCAACGTCTCGGTGCGCATCCCTACAGCTACGCGGCTAGCGAGCCGGACCTGGCCAAGGCCGCTCAAGCCGCCGTGCGCCGACGCTATGCGCACGCTCAGCGGGTGCTCTCGCGCCGATCCCGGTGCTCTGTAGGCGGCGTCGATCCAGAGCGTGAAACCTCGCATGTCCACTTGGGCAGCATCGGCAACGGCGCGCTCGTCACTGCGCGCCAGCAAGTAGTGAAGCTGGCAGTAACGGGTTGACGGGATCTTCGACGAGCGCCACTCGACAACAGCGGGCTCCGTGAGGGACTCGACGATCGGCGACGTAATCCCCGAGAGATCGACCTCCCCCGAGTGACCCGCGTAGGCGGTGCCAACACCGAAGTTGCCGGCGCCTGCCCAGCCAACGTCGTCGCCACAGGGAACCAACGTCAGGCCGCTGCTCACCAGCCATCCTCGGTCCACGCGGACCTCGTACCCGAGGTCGGTGATGACCGACCAGCCAACGCTCGGCCCGGCGATCGGCCCGGCGTTGGTCGTCGTGTTTGTCCCAGTGTTCGGCGAGGCCATGATGCGAGACTCGTCCCACAGCAATCGGTAGTGAATCGTGCCGACCGGAGCGGTACCACAGTTCATCCCGACCAGAAGGAAGCCGGTCATCAATGCCAGGGCCACTGGCCGGCCGGCCGTCGTGGCGACCAGGCCAGCGGCCGAGACATCAGGGGACCGCCTGGGAAAGCTCATTTCGCGACCCGACTGACCATCTTGGTGGGATTGGACACACCCGCCGCCGAGCGCGCGCGAACACGAAAGCTGTAACGTGTGCCGGCCTCGAGGCCCCGCACCGTGAACCAGAGGCGATTCGCCAGCGTCTCCGCTACACGGCCGAAGGCGCCGTCCTCGGGAGCCACGTCAACCTGATAGCCATCTTCATCATCGGCGTTGTCCTGCCACCGTAGCCGTACACGACCGTTGGTGCGCCGTTGCGCCCGCAGCCTCGTGGGCGGCACCGAGCCCGAGACGTCGGCGCCGTGGTAGCAGCCGAGAATGTAGGGAAAGCTGTCAGTCGCGTGATAGTGGTAATCGCCCTCGGGACCGACGTGCCCGTTGCAACGATCGAGAACTCGAACGTTGCTGCTGGCCTGGTAACTGTGAGCCTCCCAGGCATAGGTCGTCGGATCGCCGATTTGCTGCCATCCGCTACGGTACTTCGCAACCTGGCTGCAGTCCCCGTCGAGGCAACCGTAGGGTCCGTAAATTGGGAAGCCGTCCAGCGAGTACGCGATGACGGGAGAGGGCTCGCCCTCGACGGCGCCGGCACTCAGACACGACACCAACAGCGCGTGGTAGTGGTAGTCGCCTCGCTGCGCGGTATGGCCCAGGCACCAGTCGACGATCGCGTTGTAGACGGGATCGCCGAAGGGGTCGGGGAACGGGCCCTCGTTCGGACCGTAGATCGGGATGCCGTTGACCGCCACGGCAACCTCTCCGAGCAGCGGTATCTCGGTGGTCTCTTCCGCAAGAGCCGGATGGCGGGGCAGGTGCCACTCCCAATCCTGGGCAGCGAGGTCGTTGGGAGTGATCTGCTGGAACTCGTACCCGGGAATGCCATTGCTACGGATCACCAGCTCGTCGGTGGTGCACGACGCTTGCACGAACGGGTCGGCGTAGGCCGCATTCGTCGGATCGGGGTCGATCTGAACAAACGACGTCGTCGGACAGGGAATCACGGCGTCTGCGACCACGGTTTCCTGTGCGTCCGCGCCGAAGCCGTCCGTTCCGACAACGCCGAGGGCCGCGGCGGTGAGCACTGCAGCTAGAACGCTGTTGAGCGAGGGGGACATCGTGACCCCCTGGTTTGACAGCCCGCCGGAAATCGACCGACTCGCAGGCTTGGACAAGCGACGACCCGATCTCATTCCCGTCGTCCCGCCAGCGGCTGCGCCGTACACCTCGGCCGCAGCACGGTGGGGAAAAAAGGCCGGCGCCGTGGAATGAGACGGTGACCCGCGCTGTCCAAGCCACCGAGTCCCCAACCTCGTCCGCGGCGGACCCACCGTCGTGTGCTGCTCACGATCGCCATGGCAGCCCGGCGCTCATCGAGGCTCGTCCGTGAGCAGCTCTTCGAGACCGTTCCAGAGCGTGAGCAGCGCGTTGCGTGAGGCCTTGAGCGCCTTGATCCCGTCGTCGGTAACCTCGAAGAGTCGCTTCGGGTGGCCACCGCGCTCAGAGGTGGCTGCCTCGGTGCTCCACCGCACCATCTTCTTGCGCTCGAGGCGGTCCAGGGCGCTGTAGAGCGCGCCGCGCGAGATCGTGCGGCCGGTGCTCGCCTCGAGCATCGCGGCCACATCGGGTGCGTAGGCGCTCGCGCGGCGCTGCAGGATCGCCAGCAGAACAACCTGCTCGAACTCGCCGATCGAACGCTTCTCTTGTCGCGGCATTGGAAATCGACCTCTTGCGGCGGGGTCCTGGACGTATCTATCGTATTGAATAAATACAGAGTATTGAATGTAGACACTTATGACTGAAACCGCAAGAGCAGTTCCCAGGTAACCCCTCGCTTGCTAGGGTCGGTCCTCTTGTCGGGACTCGAAGTAGTCGCGCACGTACTCGCGCATGCCAGCCGGCGGCGACGCCCAGCGCCACCCCCCGCGCGGATCGAGCTCGATATGGACGTTGGGATCGAAGCCGAACCTTTGAAAGTCGGCGTATCGCCGATAGTAGCCGCGATCGAGCGATCTTCCGTGCCAGAGGTGGAGCAGCGTGCCCGGCACATAGCCGATCTTGCCGCGCACGGCGTCGAAAAGCCCGCGGGCCCAGGACAGGTAGTGGTCGCCGGCGAGCTCGTTACTGCGAATCGCAAGGGGGCTCTGGAAGTCTCCGAACGCGGCCGAGACCATTGCCTTGTCGCCTCCGCCGAGAATGCACGCGTCGTAGAAGCCGTGGCGATCGAGGATCTCGCGGGGTGCGGCCCACGCGAAGCCAACCGTGGCGTCGCGTCGAGGCTCATCGCCATCCCTGCGGTTCAGGAGATACCGGGCGTCGCCGAGCACTGCTTGCAGACGTGCTGCGAGCGAAAACCCGTCGCCAACGGGTTCACGCGGATCACTCGGATCACTCGAAGAGGGTCGCAGCTCGCGGAAGCGCTCGAAGAGCTGGACGAGCGGGAGAGCCCGAAGAGATTCGCAGGCGCGCTCCGCCCACCTTCCATCCTCGAAGATAACGTCGCAGTCGATCCACGCGACGAACTCACAGCTCTGTGGAAGAGAATCGAGCGCGACGTTCAGCAGGCGCTCCTTCTGCCACAGCCGGTCCTCGCCCACAATCTGTACGAGCACATCGGCGTCGCCGGGGCGCAGCTCGAACCTCGACGGATCGCGGGCAAGCTCAACGGCGATGAGAGGCACGCTGAGACGTTCTCGAAAGATGCGGTAGTTGAGGTTACGGCTCTCGTAGCTGGCCGGATTGAAGTAGCTGGTAATCGCCCAGAGCATGGGGGTTCGTCGCCGCGTTGCAGTTTCGAGCATCGTCCGCGTGAGATCGTACAATCAACAATGTCGGCAACAGCCAACCAACATTGTTGGTCACATCAAGCGCCATCCGTCGACTGCGGTTCTTGCCAGCCGGCTAGGCTGCGCCGAGCGCGTCGACCGCAGCGTCAAGCGCGTCAACCGATACGCGCAGGTCGTCGTGGGTCGTGTGGTAGCTGGTGATGCAGGCGCGAATCGCCGTGCCTCCGTCAGGCCGATCCGAGAGCATCGGAATCGCCACGGTCGAGAACCAAGCCGTGCCGGTGCGCTCGACCGCCTCCACAACGTCGAGGGCGGTCATCTTGCCGGCGCCGGCTCCCCCGATCGCAGGATGCGTGAAGCACACCAGCGGCAGCGGTGTGCTGTTGACGATGCGCCAGCCGCGATCGCGAAGCAGTTGCCGCAGCTGATCGGCGATGCGCGCCTGCGCGGCGACCTGCTCGCCGTAGCCGCCCATTCCCAGCTCGGCAATCGCCATGAACAGCTTGAGGCCGATGAAGCGCCGGCTCCACTGCATGCTGGTGACGTACGGGTCGCGTGCTTCGGCGACACCAGCAGGAACGTAGCTGCGCGCGTCCACCGAGAAGGCCGCGTCGATGACCTGCGGATGACGGCTGAAGAACATGCCTGCGCCGACCGGCACCGACAGCCACTTGTGCGCGTCCCAGGTCACGGAGTCCGCACGCTCGATGCCGGCCAGATGCGGCGCCAGCTCGTCGGAGAGCAGCGCGCTACCGCCCCATGCGGCGTCGACGTGCAACCACATGCGCTCGGCTACCGCGACATTGGCGATCGCCCCGAGCTCATCGATGGCCCCGGCGCCCGTGGTACCCGCCGTCGCCACAACCATCGTGGGGATCTTCCCGGCACTCCGGTCGGCTTCGATCAGCTCGCCCAGGTGCGCCGTGTCTAGGCGCAGGTCATCGCGCACGTTCACCAGGCGAACAGCGTCGCGCCCGATCCCAGTGGCGTGTGCCAGCTTCAAGAATGAATGGTGGCCCTCCGAAGACAGATAGATCGTCGGTTGACCATCGAGCGCCCGCGCACCCGCAGTTGCCCACTCAGGGAACCGCCAGCCCAAGGCTCCAAGCAGACCGCTGTTGTTCGCTTCCTGGCCTCCCGTCGTGAAGTGCGCAACGCTGCTCGCCGGATCGAAGCCAATCCGCTGCGTCAGCGCGGCCAGCACCTGACGTTCCATCTCGTTGGCAGCGGGTGCGTGCTTCCATGCCGCCAGCTGCGGGTTGTAGAGCGCCACCAGCGCATCGGCCACCACCGAGATCGGGCGCACGCTCGGATTGAACAGGCCGAAGTAGCGTGGATGCGTGACGTGGAGATTCTCCTCCTCCAGTAGCGACACCACCTCGCCGACCAGCTCGTCGGGGCTGGTCGGCGAGCCGAGATCGAATGTCGCGGCGAGACGACGACGAATCGCGGCGACGTCGGCCGACGGTGCGACGGGCCGATGCCGCAGGCGCGAGGAATGATCGGCTGCGACCGCGAGCAGTGCGTCCAACGCACGCCGCAGCTCCGACATCAGGCCACGCCCACCCCGAAGCTCAGCTGCTGAGCTCGCACCGCCGCAGTCGGTTGCCCGGCACGCTCACGCATCCCTGCCTCCCAGCCGAGAATCGCCAGCTTGCGGGTGGTCCCCCAGCGGTAGCCGCCGAGCCGAGCGTTGGCACGGAGAACACGATGGCAAGGAATCAAGTACGCAATCGGGTTGTCGCCAACCGCGCCGCCCACGGCTCGCACCGCCCCGGGGTTGTCGATGGCCCGCGCCACATCGCCGTAGCTCACGGCTCGGTCCTCGGGAATCCGCAAGAGCGCCTTCCAGACCTTGATCTGGAAGTTCGTTCCGGCCAGGAACAAGCTCATCCCGGGTGCACCGTCGGATCGCTCGAAGATCTGTTCCACGAGCTCGGCCGTTCCCTCGCTGTCGTGCTCAATCCGCGCCGCCGGCCAGCTGGCCTCGAGCTCAGCCGCAAGGTCCCCTTCCGGCTGGTCGACAAACCGCAAGTTGCACAGTCCGCGCTCAGTGGTGGCGAGCACACAGTCGCCGAACGGCGACTCGTGCACCCCGTAGCGCACCGTCAGACCTTCGCCTCGACGCTTGTAGTTACCTGGTGTCACCGCCTCGGTGCTAACGAACAGATCGTGCAGCCGACCCGGCCCTGATAGCCCCGTCTCGAAAGCTGTTTCGAGCACGCTCGCCGAGCCATCGAGCAGGTCCTTGGCGTGCTCGACCGTGAGATACTGAAGGAACCGCTTGGGCGACACGCCCGCCCAACGCCTGAAGGTGCGCTGGAAGTGGTACTTGCTCAGACCCACATGCTCGGCCACCTCGTCGAGCGACGGCTGTTGGTCGTGGTGATCTTCGAGGTAACGGATCGCCGACTCGATACGGCGGTAATCGTAGCTGCTGGCGGGACGTTCCTGCACGGATTCTCTCCTGGGTCTATTTCGAGGATGTTGAGGCTACCGTATTGGCGACCCGGAGAATCCACGACCCGATTCTTGCGCCTATTTTGCGGTCACTTTCACCGCCGTTGCTTGACGATCGCCACGCCCTGAGTGTTAGTTGGCCGTGGCCCGAGACCGCTCCCCATTGCGGACAAGGAACGCCCATGCCCCGACAACACCCGGCACGCCTTGAATCAGAGTGGAGCTCTCGTCGCGCCACTACTTTCTCGACTACTACGGTGCTCGGCTGCGCCCTAGCGCTCGCTGGTTGCGGCGGCAGCGAAGACACTCCTGACAGCGAACGCTGGGTGGGTGACGTGGTCACGGAAGGCAACGTGACACGCGTTGCGAACCTCTCTGCGTCTGTTTGGGGTGAAGGAGCCGCACTGGTTGAACGGGCATCGATCGGTGTCGCCGAGGGCGCCGAGCCCTACATGCTCGGCGGCGTTCGAGGCATTGCCGCGCATAACGAGCGGATCTACGTCGTGGACTCGCAGGTTCCGGTGGTGCGGGTGTACGACTGGCAGGGCGAGCACGTCGCCGACATCGGCGGTGCCGGCCAGGGACCTGGCGAATTCGAAGGTCCGAACGCCATCGCGATCTCGCCGGAAGGCCGCGTGCACGTACGCGATCCGCGCAACGGACGGATCGTGATCTTCGATGAGGCGGGCGAACCGCTAGGCATCTACCCGACGCGATCGGGCTTTTTCAGCAGCGACCCACTGGTGCTGACGCGCGACGGTGTTCTCTACACCCGCGATTTCCAGGAGCCTGAAGAGGGTACCGACGACTTTCTCTCGGGGATGCGGGCGGTGAGCGACGACGGCTTCTATGACGACCTCATGATGCCGTCCGATTTCGACTTCGAGCCGCGGATCCTCGAAGCCCGCTCGGAGGCCGGGATGATGGCTGCCGACGTGAGGTTCGCGCCCCGCGTTGTGTGGGCGATGTCGCCTTCCGGCGCGATGATCGCCGGCCTGTCGAGCTCCTACCGTTTTCAGATCGACAACCCCGACGGCAGCTCGGTGCGGGTAGAGCGGCGCGTCGATCCGGTGGCGGTGGAGGCCGACGAAAGCGACTGGTGGCGCCGCGCCCAAACCGCGGAATTTCGCGACATGGTGTCCGACTGGACCTGGACCGGCGACGATATCCCGTCAACCAAGCCAGCGTTCAGCGCCTTCGTGCCGGCCATGTCGGGAGCGATTTGGGTGAGGCGACCCGGTCCCGGACGGCGACTCCAAAACTGCGACCTCGAGGCCGAGACCGCCGACGAGTTTTTCGGTCGACCCTGCTGGGATGAGTTGACCCTCGTGGATGTCTTTGGCGACGACGGCCGGTTCCTGAGCACCCTCGCCATGCCGTGCTCTGACGCCCGGATATCGCGCTCGAGATCAGTGAGCGCCAGGCCGGCGAACTCTTCGACTTGCACCATGCCTCGCTGCTCGAGTCTCCCGGCCAGATCGTTCGGCGAATTGGGCCCGAGAAGCCAACCGAACGGCACCTCACGACCGCTGAACTCGTTGAATACAGCCGTAATCGATTCGTCGGGCACTTCCGCGTTCGGGCCCGCGACACCGACCAAGTTCGTGAACGGCGTGGGCAGCGGAGTCCTACGGCCGCGCACTCCATCGAACGAGAGAGGCACTACGCCTCGGGCAGCTGGGGGCGTCCGAAACATCACATCCTCGAGACACGCGACTAGGCGGACACGGTGAAGAGTCATGAGATTAGCTCGGTCGACTCGGGCTTTGGTTTGGTTCCGGGAATGAATCGGTTGGTTCGCTTGCGGTATGCCTCGTATTCATCACCGAACTCTTCAACCATCATGCGTTCCTCGGCACGCAGTCGAAACGTAACGAGCACAATCATCGTAACCAGCGCTGCCGTCCCGGCCACGATGTTTGGAGCGTAGACGGGATTCATGAAGGAGCTGCGAAGAATACCGGTAGACGGAGCCAAAGGGAGCGAAGATACACGTTTGCGCTTGTGCTTGGTCCGAAAGGGAATGGCTCTTTCCCCGTTATTTGGCCGCGAAGACCCACTCCAGAGCCGCATGCGCAGCCTTGACCCATCGGGCGTGACCAAGAGCTCGACCGAGGATGATGTTGTGGATTGCGAAGCAAGCCGCCAGATAGCGCGCCCTCGAAATGGTCTCTGAGTCGACTGGTTCAGGGTAACAGGTCAGAACATCCTTCAGCCAGCGCTCTCCGTGCCAGCTATATAGACCGGCGAAGTCAACAGCGGGATCACCAATAACGGCATCCGCCCAATCAATAATCCCGCTCACATCACCTGTGCGACGATCAATTAGAACGTGCTCCGCCAAGAAGTCCCTGTGAAGGAGCCTTGGGACGCCGTCAAATGGCGGCGGAACGTGGTTCTCGAGATAGTTGCGCAGGTCGGGCAGGTTGATTTCCAGGTCGGCGACCCTATCAAGCTCATTGAGCGACTCATCGCGCCACCGCGCCACGAGGTCAATCTCTTTCGGTACGCCTGCCTCCTTGGCTTTGTCAACCGGATAGGCGTGGAGCTCGCCCAGGAAAGTTCCTAGCTGTCGCGCAGCCGATTGCCGATTGATTGCCTCGGCAACATCACCGGGGATACCCGGGATCTTCTTATATCCGGCAAATGGCCAGCCCGATCGCTCCGGCGACACTCCGAAATACTCATATCTGGGAACAGGCAACGACAAGCGCTCCCATAGATCACGGAGGAGCTTGCATTCCATGCTCAGCCTGAGCGCACCCTTCTCGCGTTTGGGAAAGCGGAACAGCAATTCTTCTTCCACCTCGAAGACCCGAAAATCACGGCCTTCACCCAGCCGTTCCACGCGCATTCCTCGAAACTGGGGGAAGCTAGCGGAGATGATGGCCTTCGCCCTCCCTGCCGTCAGGTCTCCTTCGCTGTAAGCCGTCATGCTGGGGCGGGGAGTCGGTTGACGCCCATGACGTATCTCAGTACTTTGTCGAGTAAAGTACATGTCATAGCAAACTTCAGAAGGTAGCCGTGCCGGGAAGATCGTGGGCGACCGGGCATCGTGCGCCTAACGGGAGACAGCTATGGAGTTGGACATCCGAGGCGTATCCAAGATCTATTCGAACGGGGTGCAGGCGCTGAAGGACGTGACGCTCACGATTCCGGTGGGAATGTACGGCCTGCTGGGCCCTAACGGTGCGGGTAAGTCTACGCTGATGCGCATCCTGGCGACGCTGCAAGAACCGGATGAGGGCAGCGTCCGCCTTGGTGATGTTGACGTGCTGAACCAGAAGGATGAAGTACGCAAGATGCTCGGCTACCTGCCGCAGGAGTTCGGCGTCTATCCGAAGGTGAGTGCGGAGCACCTGCTCGATCACTTCGCAATACTCAAGGGCATTGCCGAGCGTCGGGCGCGCAAGGAGGTCGTAGAGGCGCTCCTCCGGCAGACGAACCTGTGGGAGGTGCGCAAGCAGAAGCTGGGTGGCTACTCGGGCGGCATGAAGCAGCGCTTCGGCGTCGCCGTGGCGCTCCTGGGCAATCCGAAGCTGATGATCGTGGACGAGCCGACGGCCGGCCTCGACCCGGCCGAGCGCGTGCGATTTCTGAACCTGCTCAGCGAGCTCGGCGAGAACAGCGTCGTCTTCCTTTCCACGCACATCGTCGAGGATGTCAGCGAGCTGTGCACCCGGATGGCGATCATCGACCGGGGAGAGATCCTGCTCGAGGCCGAACCGCTGCGCGCGGTTGACGATCTCCGGGGCCGGATCTGGCGCTGCGTGGTTGCCAAGGAAGAGCTGCCCAGGCTGGAGCGGGAGCACGCGGTGATCTCGACAAGGCTCCTCGCTGGGCGCCCCGTCGTGCACGTCTACGCCGACGCGGCTCCCGGCCCCGGCTTCGATCCCGTCGAGGCGGGCCTGAAGGACGTCTATTTCAGCGCGATGACAGGTCGGATCGACCGGCGCCGCGCCAACGGCGCAACTACGAAGACAGATCGGCCGGAGCCGGTCGCCGCGCCATGAAGTTGCTCGGAGTCTTTCGCTTCGAGCTCGGCTATCAACTGCGCCGTGTCTCCACCTGGCTCTACTTCGCAGCGCTGGTCTTCTTCGCTTTCGTGCAGATACCCGGCGAGCTCGCGTCCGCGCGGAACGGGGAGTACTTCGTCGGAGCGCCGTTCGTCGTCGCGAGCGTCACGATCATGGGCTGCCTGGCTTGGCTTGTGGTAGCGGCCGCCATCGCCGGCAACGCGGCCGCGCGTGACGTGGCGACAAGGATGGATGCCCTCACCTACACCGCTCCCGTCAGCAAAGGCGAGTATCTGGGCGGACGGTTCCTCGCTGCCTTTGTCCTCAATGCTCTGATCCTGATCGCCGTGCCGCTAGGCACCTTGCTGGGCGTGTACGGGCCTGAGGCGGAGGCCGAGATCCGCGGTCCGTTCCTGCCGATGGCCTACCTCACCGCGTACGGCTTCATCGCGGTGCCGATCGCGTTCGTCGTCACGGCGGTCCAGTTCTCGTTCTCGGCACTCAGCCGTCGCGCCATTACGAGCTACCTCGCCGGCATACTCCTGCTCGTCGGAATGCAGGTGGTGGGAATGGCGCGTTCTCTGAGCCGGGACCTCAGGCAGCTGCTGGATCCGCTCGGCGTCATCGCCATCACGCGCGACGACCTGACGGTGGGATGGACCCAGATCGAGTTGAATACGCGCCTGATCGCGATGGAGAGCGGGCCTCTCGCGAACCGTCTCCTGTGGGTCGGCGTCGCCGTGGGGCTGCTCGCCTTCACCCACTACCGGTTTCGATTCCATCACCCGACGGCGAGCTCCTGGTGGCGTCGCATTGCGCGACGCGGCGATGCCCACGCAACGGCGCCCGCGGGAACGGGGATCGCGATCAGCACCCCGAGTTCTTCCACGGGGGCCACTGGGGTCCCGCATGTCCCACCGACGTTCGGCTTGGTGACCCGGATGCGGCAGGCGCTCGCCATCGCGTGGCCGGCGTTCCGGACGATCGCTACGAGTTGGAGCGGGCTCATTTTTGCCGCGGCCATCACGCTGCTGGGCTTCGTGATGGTGCTCGACGGGTTCATGCGCGTTCCGCTGCTCCTGAGATCCGAGCATGTCCTGGTCGCGCTGATCACCCCACAGGCCGGGCCGTTCCCCTGGATTCTGATTCCGTTGCTCATCGTCTTCTGGGCCGGCGAGCTGTTGTGGCGGGAGCGGGAAGCGGGTTTGAGCGAAATCGCCGACGCGATGCCTGTGCCCGAATGGGTGGTCTTCCTGGGCAAGTTTCTGGGCCTGAGTCTTCTGCCCGTTGCCTTCATGGCGCTCTTCATGGCGATCGGGATCTTCGTTCAGGTGATGAACGGCTCTCCCGATATCGAGATCGGGTTGTACCTGCAGGTGCTATTCGGGCTTCAGCTTGCCGACTACGTCCAACTTTCCTTGTTCGCCCTCGCGATGCAGGTAGTGGTGAATCAGAAGCCGGTCGGTCAATTGGTCGCGCTCCTATCGCTCTTCTTCATGATGATCGCCTACGCGAGTGAGCTCGGGCACGCCCTCCTCGTTCCTATATTCGATCCGGGGTGGTCCTACACCGACATGCTCGGCTTCGGCCCGTCCCTCGGGCCTTGGCTGTGGCTCAAGCTCTATTGGATCGCGTGGGTGCTGCTGCTCGCGATAGCGGCGAGGCTGCTCTGGGTGCGGGGGCAGGACGGGGGCCTCGGCGAGCGGCTTCGAATCGCGCGCCGTCGCTTCACGGGTCCGACGGCGGCGACTGCCGCGGTGGTGGTGGTGCTCATTCTTACGTCGGGCGGTTTCATCTTCTACAACACGAATGTGCTCAATGAGCCCTCCACCGCATCCGACACACCCGAGCATCGCGCCGAGTACGAGCGACGCCTAGGCCAGTACCAGGGTGTCCCGCAGCCGCGACTGACGGAGACCGACCTGCGCGTCGAGATCTATCCCGCGCGGCAGGAGGTGCAGATCCGCGGCACCTACGGCCTGGTGAACAGCAGCATGGAGGCGATCGACTCCGTCCACCTGGCCACCGTTCCGGACGTCGATACCGCAGGGGTAGTGTTCGATCGACCGGCCGAGCTGGCGTTCGCGGACGAGCAGATGGGCCACCGAATCTATGCCCTGGAGGAGCAGCTCGAGCCCGGCGACTCCCTGCGGGTCAGCTTCGTTGTGGAGGTCGCCCTGCGGGAGTTCTCCAACCACTCCGTCGATACTCCCGTGACAGCGAACAGCACGTTCTTCACGAATCAGGCTTGGTTGCCCGCCATCGGCTATCAGCGAACTCGCGAGATCAGCAACAACAACGTCCGCAGGGCTCACGGGCTCGAGCCGCGTCCCGAGCTGCTCTCTCCGTACGATGTGGAAGCGCAGCAACCGACGACCGGCCCCGAGCGGATCGCCTTCGAAGCGGTCGTCGGCACGGACGAGGACCAGGTTGCCGTTGCGCCCGGGACGCTGCGCCGGACCTGGACCGAAGGCGGGCGCCGCTACTTCCAGTATTCAACGGATGCCCCCATCGGCAACGAGTACGCGTTCTCTTCCTCCAATTACGCGGTGCACGAAGCACAGTGGAACGATGTCGCGATCCAGATCTTCCACCACCCGGGACACACCGCGAACCTGGATCGCATGGTCCGAAGTGTGCAGGCGTCGCTTGACTACAACACCACGCACTTCGGTCCGAGCGCGCGCGGCTACATCCGCCTGATCGAGCGTCCCGGTCACGCATTCGGTCTGCACGCGGAAGATGACACAATCTTCTACGGAGAGGCGTTTTCTCTACTGAATCCCGATGAAGATTCGCGGGGGTTCGATCTGGTGTTCGCGACGGTGGCCCACGAGGTAGGGCACGGGTGGGGAATCCCATACACGCGTGTCGCGGGAGCCGGGCTGCTTTCCGAGAGCTTCGCGTGGTACGCCGCGATGGGCACACTACGCGAAGGCTACGGACGCGATCATCTGCGTCGACTCCTGGGCTGGATGCGTGAGCCGGCGCCGTTCCCACCGGTACGCGCGACGGTCCCCCTGCTCCGCTCCAACAACGCCTACCTGAGCTACCGTAAGGGACCCTTGGCGCTCTACGCGCTCAGCGAGTACGTCGGCGAGGAACGGGTCAACGCGGCGTTTCGTCGCCTGCGCGAAGAGCATAGTTCCGCGGCGGCACCCCGGGCGACCTCGCTCGATCTCTATCGAGAGCTTCAGGCGGTCACGCCGGACTCGCTCCAAACCCTCCTGCACGACCTCTTCGAGGCCAACACCTTCTGGGAGCTCGAGACTGAGCGGGCCACGACGGAGCAGACCGAAGCAGGTACCTGGCAGGTGACGCTCGACGTGCGGGCGCGCAAGCTGGTGGTCGACGCCGAGGGCGTCGAGACCCCCGTGCCGATGGACGACTGGGTGGAGATCGGGGTCTTCGCCCCCGCAGACCCGGGGGAGGAGTCAGGCGAGCCGCTCTACCTGCAGAGGCACCACATCCGTTCCGCTCGGGAGACGATCACGGTGACCGTGCCGAGCAGACCCGCCCTGGCCGGCATCGATCCCCGCCACCTGCTGGTCGACTTGGATACGGATGACAATGTCGAACAGGTGACGCTCGAGCGCTGAGGGCAAGTAGATGCGACTCCTCCCTGAACGACGTTGGCTGCGTGTCCTGCTGGGAGTGGCGGCCGTCCTCGCCGTGGTGCTCTACGGCAAGTGGCGAGACGTCACAAACCGTGGCGGGCAGCAGTACGCCGAACCGTTCCGCATCGCCGGCAACCTGTACTACGTCGGCGCCAACGACGCCACATCGTTTCTGCTCACCGGGCCCGAGGGCCACGTCTTGATCGACGGCGGATATCCCGGAACCGCCCCGATGATTATCGCGAGCATCGCCGAGCTCGGCTTCGACATCGCCGACGTCAAGGTGCTGCTCAACTCGCACTCGCACTTCGATCACGCGGGCGGACTGGCGGCCCTGCAGGAGGCGTCGGGCGCCGAGCTGTGGGTCAGCGGGCGGGCAGCCGACTTCATCGCGGCCGGCGGCGCCGGCGGTGCCTTCTTCGGGCCCTTCTGGTTCATCTCGTATCTGCCGATCGTCAGGTACCCGGCCCCGCGCGTCGACCACCGGTTCGAGGACGGCGCGACGATCCGCCTCGGGCCGACCGAGCTCACGGCGCATGTCACGGCCGGCCACACGCCCGGCTGCACCTCGTGGTCGATTCCCCTTCGCGAGGGCGACCGTGAGCTGCACGTCGTCCACATCTGTGGCCTCACGCCGCATGCGAGAGATTTCGGCCGCTGGCGCAAGTTTCAGGAAAGCCTCGAAGCAGCAGAGGACCCGGTCGAGCCGTTTGTCGACCCGGAAGGCTACCTCAGCTTCATCGACAGGGCCGAGGAGAGGTTCCGCGCAGTGATCGAGGAGTAGCAGCCGCGACGCCTTCGGCAGTGTACGTGCCCTCCTTGCTGCGATCTGGATGCTCGAGTCGGCGACCCTTGTCCGCAAAGCTTTTGTTGACCTGAATGGCGGCTCTGCCCAATGAGGTGACACTTACACCACCGCAGCCGGACTCAAACTCCAGAGTGCCGCGGACGCCCATGTATGTCTGGCTAACGCGGCGATCGCCGAGACTCGCGCGCCCGTGCAAACGCTGCGGAGCCCGCTCGATAGGCGCCGAGCAAAAGACGGTGTTCCTTGCAGCGTTTGCGCGCTTGACCTCGATGAATGATCGGCGCGCGACTAGAGAAGTTGTTGGAACAGCACCATGCCGACAAGCGTCAGACTGACGAGCAACGCGACAGTATGCCGGCGACCTTGCTCGAACGCTTCCGGGAGCAATTCAACAAATACAAGGAAAACCATCGCCCCAGCGGCAAACCCAACGCCGTAAGGAAGCGCCGGCCGGAACGCCTCGACGAATAAGAATGCCGGCACCGCCATGATGGGCTGAGGCAGCGACGAGAAGATCGACCAGCCGGCGCAGCCGGCAACGCTGACGCCGCGGGGGCGGAGGACGGCGCTGATGGCGAGGCCCTCGGGGACGTTGTGGACGGCGATGGCGATGGTGATGATGGCCGCCAGGCTCATGCCGCCGCCGAAGGAGGCGCCTACGGCTACGCCTTCGGAGAACGAGTGCACGGTCATGACGACGACCATCAGGAGCATTTGCCGGGCGCCGG
This sequence comes from Acidobacteriota bacterium, assembly GCA_963666215.2. Lineage (GTDB taxonomy): Bacteria > Acidobacteriota > UBA890 > UBA890 > WLXD01. Next base: position 1,022,293 of record CAXWPL010000004.1, on the reverse strand, counting down.
CGCCGCGGGCTACGCCGAACTCGACGTCGTGGCCGTGCAGGAAGCGCTGGGTGGCGAGGATGAAGAGGACGCCGATGTTGGCGCCGGCGATGGTTTGCCAGGCGCCGTGGTTGGTGCCTTCGGCGACGAGGCCGAAGCAGGCGCCGAGCATGAGGCCTGAGGCGATGGCGTTCGCCGAGGCGACCACCCGCGGCGAGATGTTTTGGACGAAGGCGAAGGGCAGCGCGCCGAGGCCGGTTGCCAATGCGGTGGCCAGGCCGTAGAGGAAGACGAGCAGCGCTGGATGAAGCTCGCTCACGCCGCCACCCCCTCGAGCAACACGACAATCCCCATTGCGGCCGACACCGACAATGCGATGCTCGTGTGCCCCGCCACCTTGTAGCTCTCGGGGAGCAGCTCGACGAGCACGAGGTGCATGAGGGCGCCAACGGCGAAGCCGATCACCAGGGGCAGCATCGCGGGAGCCGCGGAGACGACGGCGTAGACGACGACGGCGAACAGGACCTGGCTGATGTTGGTCATCACACCGAGAGCGGCAGCCCACGACAGCTGTGCCCCGCGCGAGCGTAGAACGGCTGCCAAGACGGTGACTTCGGGCGCGTTGTGGATTGCCATGGCCAACGCCATGAAGGCGCCGAAGCGGAGGTCGATGACCATGGCGACGCCGATCGCCACACCTTCAGAGGCGGAGTGCAGCGTGTTGACCAGCAGCACCTGGTAGCCGTAGTCGGGACGATCTTCGTTGAGTCGGTTGAGCTCGATCTCGTCGGTGCCGGAGGCCCTATGGGTCCAATAGATGAAGCCGATGCCGGCCAGAGCTCCCAGCGTGCCCGGCAGCACCTCGCGACCGGCGCCGCTCAGGCCGGCCTGGGCAATCACGTAGGCGGACCCGAGCATCATGCCGCCGGCCATGGCGTTGGCCCAGCCCATCCAGCGACGCGGAATCTTCTCGCGACCAATCAGCGGCAGCACCCCTAGCGCGGCGAACAGCGCGGCGAGGCTGGTGCACCCGAGCACCCAGAGAACCGGGTCGATTCGATCGAACCCATCGGATAGGAACGGCATGCGGGCATCCTACGCACCGGCCGTCCCAACGCCAACACGCCGGCGCGTCGGACTCGCGAAACGCCGCGATACAATCCGGCCATGATTCAGCCCGCCAAAGCGCAGCCGAACCGCGCGCGCTACTTGCGCACGCTTGCCGCGATGTCGCCAGAAGAACGGCTGCTGAAAGCCTTCGAGCTGTCGGCGTGGAGCCGCGAGTTATTTCTGTCCGGTCTGCGGGAACGATTCCCGGAGTTGGGACGTCAGGAACTTCAAGATCTGTATGTGGAGCGGCTGCTGAAGTGTCACAGCAGAGCCTGCTGACTCACGCTCTCGAGGCACTCGACCGGGCCGGCGTCGCATACATGGTCACCGGCTCGACGGTCTCCAGCATCCAGGGTGAGCCGCGGTCCACCCATGACATCGACCTCGTCGTCGAGCTCGAGAAGCGTTCCGTCGAGGCTCTCGTCGGGAGTTTTCCAGAGCCTGATTTCTACCTGAGTGTCGACGGCATACACGATGCCATCGAGGCGCGTTCGATGTTCAACGTGCTCGATCTGACCTCCGGCGACAAGATCGATTTCTGGCTGTTGACCGACGAGCCTTTTGACGTTTCGCGATTCGCTCGTCGTCTGGAGATCCAACTGTTCGGCTCGCAGGTATTCGTGTCGAGCCCAGAAGACACGATTCTCGCGAAACTGCGTTGGTCGCGGCTCTCCGGGGGAAGCAAGCGTCAGGAACGCGACGCCCTCGCCGTGTATGAGTTGCAGTTTGCCCGGCTCGATCAGGCGTATCTCGAAGAGTGGGCACGACGGCTGGAGGTGGAGCCGCTGCTCGAGCGGCTTCGCAGTGCGGCCCAACCTGTGGAGTGAGTGGCGGTTGGCCGCGGCCTGAGAGCGGTTCGGGCTCGTTCGACACGATCCGTCCCAGCGTCTCGTAGATATTCTGGCCGCGGAACGGCTGCCTGCCCGCGGCCATCTCGTAAAGCACACAGCCGAACGCGAACAGATCGGTACGAGCGTCGACCTCGCGGCCCTCTACCTGTTCGGGCGACATGTAGCCGGCAGTTCCCATGATCACGCCGGCCTGCGTGCCAATCACCGTCGGCGACATCGTCTGGCTGCCGAGGGGGGCGTTCGCGGCCTCGGTCAGCTTGGCCAGGCCGAAGTCGAGCACCTTGGCGTGGCCGTCCTCGGAGACAAAGACGTTGTCCGGCTTCAGATCGCGGTGGACGATCCCCGACCGGCGCGCGGCGCGCAGTGCCTCGGCAATCTCGGTGGCCAGCACGAGCGTGCGCTTGAGCGGACGCGGCCCGGCCTCGAGCGTGTCGCGCAGTGAGCGCCCCTGCAGGTACTCCTGCACCGTGAAATGGGTGCCGTCCTCGACCCCGACATCGTGCACCGCGGCGATGTTGGCGTGGTTGAGCGCCGCAGCCGCGCGCGCCTCCTGCTCGAAGCGCGCCAGCCGCTCCGGGTCGCCGGCGAATTCGCCCGGCAGCACCTTGATCGCCACCTTGCGCCCGAGCCGAGTGTCCTGGGCCAACCACACTTCGCCCATGCCTCCGGCCCCGAGCTGCTCGAGAATCTCGTAGGGACCGGGTTTGGCGCCAGCTTCCATGGGTCTCCCGTCGCGGTGGCTGTCAGATGGCGCCGCCTGACACTGGCAGTTCGACGCTTCTTCCATCGACATGGTATCGGGCTCGCGACCTGGTCGGAATTTCGCGGGGCGGACAAGGTGATCGCGACGGCAGTGATCGCGGGACTCGATGTCGGTGGTGTCGTGTATGACCCTGGGCCCGGGCCCGACCGGCCCGGGCGGGCCGCGTCCGCCCTCAATAACGGCGGCAGCGTACAATCCCCGAAGGTTCTGCCGAGCGAGCGCCTCGCGGCGCTGAGATCGCCGAGCCCGACCACGGAATACGAGCACTGCGCGCCCGAACGTCAACGCCTCTCAGGAGCACCGAGCATGACCCACACCTCGCGGCACGGGAACGCGACCGTCTTCCTCGTTGGACTGGCATTGATCGTGGGCGCGTTCGCGCTCTCGAACCCCACCGCCAACGCCGCCGGGACCACCGCGCCGGCGCCGGTTCCGGCAACTCCAGCCGCACAGGCCGGCGGTCAGCAGGAGGGGCCGACGAACCTGCAGGTGCTCTCATCCGATTTGACGCGCCGCGAGCTCTTCCCCATCATGCGCGGCTTCGCGGCGGCGCTCGGTGTGCGCTGCGAGTACTGCCACGTCGGAGAGCCGGGAGCCGATCTGTCGACCTTCGACTTCGCCTCCGATGAGAAGGAACACAAGAAGATCGCCCGCGTGATGCTCAAGATGGTGAACAACATCAATAGCGAGCACCTTCACGAGGCGCAGGAAGCACGCGGCACCCATGTGCACGGCGACCCCGTCCAGGTGAGCTGCTACACCTGCCACCACGGCGCCTCAACACCGACGACGCTGGTGCAGACACTCACCGTCGTGCTCGAGCACGACGGCGTTGAAGCCACGATGGCACGCTACGACGAGTTGCGCGCCGAGTACTACGGCGCCGCCACCTACGACTTCACCGCCGGCAGCCTGGCCGAGCTGGCCCAGGGCAGAGAACACAACGTCGCGATGGCCATCCTCGGCAAGAACATCGAGCTGTTCCCCGACTACGTCTTCAACCACGCGATGGCCGGCCAGGTGCATATGGACGCGGGCCACACCGACCTCGCCAAGGCGGCATTCGAGAAGTGCGTCGCGCTGGACGCCGAGGCGCGGCCTTGCGTGCGCGGGCTCGCCGCATTGGCGCGCGATCAATAGGCAGAACCTGGCTGGACCGGCCAGACGGGAGACGAACCGGCTGCCGCCGTGTCGACCTGGCTCCTAGAACGGTCGAACGCCAGCGGCTGGCGGAAGCGCCAGAGCGTCAGGTGCTCGAGGTCTTTGATCAGTACACCCTCGGGTAGCAGCACCGGGTGCGCCCACGTGGAGGTGTTCGCGACCTCGTAGCGTGCTACCGGAGCGAACTCGTCGCCGGCTACCGGCTGCACGATGAGCTCGGCGCCGTCGGTGAGGAACAGCACGTGGTCGTCGTTCGCGAGAATGGCGGCGTTGTCGCCCTCGCGGCCGACGCTCGTCCAGATCGTCTCGCCCGTTGCCACGTCGAGCGCGAAGAACTGGCCCGACCTACGGTGCGACATGCCAAACAGCCGATCGCCAACCAGCACCGGCGAGCTCATGTAGAGCGACACCTCTTGGTTGCGCCACACTTCGTGGGAGACCATCGCCTGGGTGTCGCCTTCGCGCCGCAGCTCCACCGCGAACACGCCGTGGTCGAGCCCCGAGAGAATGAGCCGGTCGCCGGCCAGCAGCGGCGTGATGACATTCTGGTCGAACTCCGTCTTGAACGGCATGCGCCAGAGCAGTTCCCCCGTCGTCGGCGACACCCCGACAATCGCCGAGTCGGTCTGCGTGACCAGCAGCGACGTGCCCGCCAGGTCAACCATGATGGGCGAGGCGTAACCCGGCCCGTCGCCGTCGAGTCGCCAGCGGATCGCACCCGAGACCGCGTCGAACGCCGCAAGCGTGCCGTCGTAATCACCACCAACGTGCGCGACCACCGTGTCGCCGACCGCGATCGCCGACATCGCGGCGCCAAACACCGGCTCCTGCGGCGAGTATTGACCGGCGAACTCGTGCCGCCAGACAGACTCACCATTTACACCAGTCGCCGAGAGGAACCCACCGATGCCGACCGTGTAAATCGCGCCGCCGTGCAGCAGCGGCGTCGACTTCGGCCCGGGTCCATGCTCCCTCTCGGCCGACGGATTCATCTTGTAGGGCGCCAAGTACGACTGCTGCCACAGTGTTTGTCCGTCGGCGCGACTGAGCGCGCGCACGACCTCGTTGTCGCCGTTGCGTGTGAAAACGTACACCCGGTCGTCATCGACGATCGGGCTCGAGTGCCCCAGCCCCACCTCCACACTCCAGCCGCGCGTAAGGGTGTCGGGCAATGTTCCCGGCAACGGCGTGCCCACCCGTCCGTCGCGACCTGGCCCGCGCCATTGCGTCCATTCGACGGCCGCCAGCGAAGCCGTTGTCGGTGAACTCTCCGCCGCCGAAACCAGCGCCGTTGCTGCCCCGTCGCCCACGGGCTCCGCACACGACGCCATTGCAGCCAGCGGTGCCACCGCCAACCCAGCGAGCATCATCCGCCCAGTTGCGCGAGCCAGCGCGTTGGTCCGCCGCCGTCTTGTCTCGATCATCTTCAGCTCCGTCCGGGAAGCAGCACAAGGCTTGAGAGTGTGCCGATAGTAAACCAGGTGCCGCCAGGCAATTCTGGCTCGAGAGCTCGCCGTTCTACGGCTCCGCTTAACGACTCTGGTAGCCGGAAACCCGTACCCATACTTCCATTCTTGGTTTGGCCGGCCGCAATACACCTTCCCGTCGGCTTGCTGCTCTCACCTATTCGGGAGGCAATTCGAAAGCCTGTAGCCACCGGTAGAGACCGCGGTTCGCCCCCGCTCGGCTCGAACACAGGCCCGCGTCGCCGTCATATTCGGCCTGGATCACCGCCGAGCGTTTGTTGGAGTCGAGCTCGAAGATCGAGAGCACGGCGAACGACGCCGCGTACATGAGCTGATCGTCGCTGAGCTCGCCAAGTGCGGCCGCCGGGTTGGCTCGGATGAGCGACGCCGCGTGGCGGGTGAGGGCAGCGAGCGTGCCGGCGGCGACGGTGTTCATCGTGTCGTCATCGACGAACTCGTACTGGCAGTTCATGTCGCCAACGAACACCTGAAGGAAGTTCTCGAGGAGGTCGGTATAGTTCGTTTGAACATAGTTGCACCAAGGCACGACTGTCGTCGCCCGCGTCGACGGGCGACTGGGCATGAACGGGTGCTGCAGCAGCAAGGGCGACCACAGCGGCCGCGATCAAAGCGCGTTGATTGGTCATGGATCTGTTCATGGATCTGTTCATGGATTTCGTTCTCGGGCCGGGGATAAGCGAAGATCGCGGTAGGGTGTCTCGACCAGATGGTAGGTCGAGTGGCGGTGCCGGAAAGTCCTATGAGATTCGAAGTATCCCGCAGTCCAGAGCATCGGGTTAGGTGCGCGTGGCTGGTTGTGCTGGCGTCGATCGGGTCACTGAGCTGTGGCGGAACGGCTCTGACCGATGACGACGCTGCACGGGTGCGAACCGAGCTCGAGGAGTTCGTCCAGAGCTACGTCACGCACACGAACGACTTCGATGCCGAGGCGCTCTCGGCGATGTACTCGGAGTCTCCCGACTTCTACTGGATGGAAGCCAACCGCAACCTCACCTACGAGTCTCGCGACGAGGTGATGGCCGGCCTCACGTCGTTGGAAGATCAGTTCGACGTGTCGATTGATGTTTCCGGTGTGCGCATCGTGCCGATATCGCTCGACGCCGCCACCGTGTCGTTCCACTTCACACAGAATCTGCAATCAGATCGAAGCGGGGCCTTCACCCTCGTGGGTTTGGTCAGCACAACTGTCGTGCGGGAAGCCGGTCAGTGGCGCTTCCTTACGGGTCACGCCACCGCGAACATGGATCGCTCCAGGCGAAGGCGCTAGCGACACTGGGTCGACTCCATCGCGCCACAAACCCCCTTTCAGACCGAAGGACTGAATCATGTACAGCTCACGTCTCGCACTCCTACTCGCCTTCGTGATGATCGGCTGTGCCTCCACGGCGCCGGTAGCTCTGACGACGAGTCCGCCGGCGGATCAGTCGACGGAGGAAACCGACTCCGCCCAAGAGGCTGCGGAGCAAGAGAGCGCCGACGAGGAAGACGGGCCCACGCCCTACGAAGATGTGATCACGGAGGACGCCGAGTCGGACGAAGGTCTCTTCACGACGCACAAGGTCGATGATCGCTACTTCTTCGAGATTCCGGAGTCGCTGCTCGACACCGACATGCTGTTGATCAGCCGTATCGCGCGGGTACCGGCGGGCTTCGGTGGGTTCATCGTCGCCGGGACGAAGGTGGCCGAACAGGTGCTGCGCTGGGAACGTCGCGATGAACAGATTCTGCTGCGCAAGATCTCCTACAACCAGGTGGCCGAGGACTCGCTGCCGATCTTCGAGTCGGTCGTGCGGAATAACTTTGCGCCGATTCTCGAGGTTTTCGATATCGAGGCTTATGGAGAGATCCCAGCCGGCGAGAGTGAGGGCGCAAGCAGTGATGCCGGAGAAAGCTCGCCGGATAGCCAGACGGTGGTCATCGACGTCACGGATTTCTACTCCGGCGACACCCCGGCTTTGTCGGGCCTGTCTGCCGCACAACGGAGAACATACGAGGTGCGCCGGCTCGACGCCGATCGAAGCTTCATCAACAGCGTGCACAGCTATCCCATCAACGTCGACGTGCGGCACACGCTCACCTTCGAGGCCGCCGCGGCTCCAGGCGACGCGCGGGCCGGCACGATCTCGATGGAGATGCACCAGTCGATGGTGCTACTGCCGCGAGAGCCGATGATGCCGCGCGCGGCCGACGACCGGGTGGGCTACTTCTCGGTTACGCAGGTGAACTTCGGGCTCGACGAGCTCAAGGCCGCCGAGCAGACCTTCATTCGGCGCTGGCGGCTGGAGCCGAGCGATCCCGAAGCGTACGCCCGCGGCGACCTGGTCGACCCGGTAAGCCCGATCGTCTACTACATCGACCAGGCCACGCCCGATAGATGGCGCGCATACGTCAAGCAAGGCGTGGAGGACTGGCAAGCGGCGTTCGAGACTGCGGGATTCAGCAACGCCATCGTCGCGCGTGAGCCACCGAGACCCGAAGAGGATCCCGAATGGGCGGCCGAAGACGCGCGGTACTCGGTGGTGCGCTGGGCCGCCAGCATGGTGCGCAACGCAATGGGCCCGTCGGTCTCCGATCCGCGCACAGGCGAGATCATCGAGAGCGACATCGTCTGGTTCCACAACCACCTGCGCTCGTACCGCAACCGGCTCATGATCGAGACCGGCGCCTCGAACCCGGCGGCGCAATCCTTGGACATCCCCGACGAGCTCATGGGCGAGACCGTCCGCCAGGTGATTGCGCACGAGATCGGCCACGCGCTGGGCTTGCCCCACAACATGATCGGCTCGTCGTCGTACCCCACAGAGTCGCTGCGCGACCCTGACTTCGCGCGACGCATGGGCGTGTCGCCGTCGGTGATGGACTACGCGCGCCAGAACTACATCGCACAACCCGGCGACGGACTCCAACCCACCGACTACATCCGCAAGATCGGCCCCTACGACCACCACTCGATCAACTGGGGCTACCGAGCGATCCCTGGCGCGATGTCGCCCGGCGACGAGAAAAGCACGCTCGACTCGTGGATCATGGAGCGCGCCGACGACCGTATGTACCGTTTCGGGTCGAGCACCGGCTGGAACCCCGACGCCCAAACCGAAGACATGGGCGACGACCCCGTGTTGTCGTCGGGCTACGGTGTTGCCAACCTCAAGCGCGTGCTCCCCAACCTGGTCGCTTGGACCTCGACGCCCGGCGAGAATTTCGACGATCTACAGGAGCTCTACGGCGAGCTCGTCGGGCAGTGGGGTCGCTACGTCGGGCATGTCGTGACACTGGTGGGCGGCCGCTACCAGAACGCCAAGACCACCGATCAGGGCGAGCCCATCTACACCCCCGTGCCGCGTGCCAATCAGGAGGCCGCGGTTCGCTTCGTCATCGACGAGGTCTTCGAGTCGCCCACCTGGCTCGCCGACAGGGAGCTTCTGCGCCGCATCGAGCACGCCGGAGCACTCGAACGCGTGCGCGGCCGTCAAGTGAGGGTCCTCAACCAGATGCTCAACCCGGGGCGAATGCAGCGCATGATCGAGTCGGAGGTGTTCGATCCCGACGCCTACCCGCTGGCCGACTATCTCGATGACCTCGAGGCAGGGGTGTTCTCAGAGCTGGGTGACGGCACTCCCATCGACCCCTACCGCCGCAACCTCCAGCGTGCGTACATCGAACGTCTCGAGTACCTGCTGACCGAAGAGCCCGAGGCGCCGCCCGCTTTCCTCGCCGGCCGGGTCACGGCGGTCGATGTCAGCCAGTCGGACATCCGCCCTCTGGCCCGTGCACAGCTACGCGAGATCATGGACGACGCCAGCAGCGCCGCGGCGGCGACGCAAGACGCCGTCACGCAGGCGCATCTCGAAGATCTCGTTGCCCGCGCCCGGGCGATTCTCGAGCCCTAGCGGGTAGGGGCAAGACCCCGATGCCCTGTTCGTGGATCTGCGCGCCACCGGGGCGCGGTCAGAGTCCTAGCGGATCAGATACCACTCCGTCTGCCGGCCGGCGGGATAAGCCATGCCGTCCCGCGTGAATGCGGTGACCGTTTCCGAGTGCAGGCGGATGTCCTGGCCGTTCCACTCGGGGACGGAGTACTCGATGTCGATCTCCAGTGCGTAGACGGTGTTGTACACCAGCGGGTGATCGGCGCTGCTGAGACGGAAGTAGAACGGCGGGCCGCGCAGGTCGTAGCGCGGGCCCCGATCACGATCGTCGTCTCGATCGGCCGGTGGCTGGTCGGTGATGGCGGTGCCAGCGAAGTAGTGGTCGCGGGTGAAGAACCCGCCGTTGAGCTGGTGGCGCATGAACCAGTAGCTGATCGGGTGGGCGTAGATCCGTGGACGGATGCCTTCCTGGCTGGCGCGAGCCGATGCGGCCATGCCGATATCGCGACCCGTGCGCCCGTGCCGCATTTCCTCGCCGATGATGTCTGCAGCCGGTTGAGGTGGCGCATCGCCTCCTTCAGGCCTTCGGGCGCGTCGGTCTCGCCCAGCAGGAGCACGTAGGCGGCCTGCTGCGTGTCGGTGTTGATACCGAGGTAGCGGATGCCGGTATCGACGAACAGCAGATCGCCGCGCCGGATGACGCTGTCCATGCCGTTGCGCGGGCTCGTGTCGATGCGGAAGTAGTCGTCCGGATCGGTGTACTTGGCGCGCTCGACTTGGCTGCGCTGCACGGTGATCGTCGGGTGGTCGTCGGTGTCGACCCCGAGGTCGATGTAGCGCTGCCGAATCCACCAGTTCAGATCGTTGGTGGTGGTGACATCGGGCACGACGACCCGGTTCGAATAGCCCTCACCAATCACATCGTGGGCCACGCCGATAACGTGTCGGAAGATGCTGATCTCCTCGGGCGTTCGCGTCTCCAGCTACCAAATGGCGAGGTCGGAATCGGAGGTCAGGCGCTCGGCGTACGTCGCGCCGATGCGCCGCGCCAGCTCGGCGCGATGTTCGTCGCTGAAACCGTTGTTGATGACGATCTTGTCCGGGGCGCTCGCCCTGACGATGCCGGCCAGGTCGTCGAAGCGGGCACCCGTGCGCTCAACGCCAGCCTCCGCACCGCGATCGTGGACGACGATAAACGGCCACCACTCGGCAACGTGACCGTCGACGTCGGCGGGCAACAACGACAGGTAGATCGGTCCATCGGTGTTGCGCACAATCCACACGTCCGCGCCCGCTCGCCGCATGACCTCCGGCAACACGGTCGCGACCTTCGACCGCAACAGTCGCTCCATGATCTCCGCCTGCGCGCGCGTCCCGTAGACCGCCTCGACATCACGCACCGAGCTGATCCCGTGCGCCGCCTCCTGGCCGACGACCGGAGATCCGGCCGACGCGGTGGCCATGAACGCGGACAGAGCGACTATCAACAAGGACTTCCGCACGGTAGTACTCCTAATTCAGGCGCCTGACGGAGGCCGCCCGGTGAAAACGCACTCCGGAGCGCAATGTGATGGTGCCGCTGGGTACTGTCAAGTTAGGCGGGGGCCGCAGAACATGATCCACACGACCGTACGAGCGAAAAGCACCTGCGACTCTGATGCGAGCGGCGTCGGCGCATGATTTCGATCGTTATCGTCGGCCGCAACGACAACTACGGCGGCGATTTTGAGGGCCGGCTGTTCGCCACCGCCCGCCACAACCTCGACGCGCTTGCCCTGCGCGGCATCGAGACCGAGCTCGTCTTTGTCGAGTGGAACCCATTGCCGTCTCGACCGCTTCTATCGCATGAGGTAGTGGCCACCTTCGACCGAGCCCGCTGTGTCGTCGTGGACGGCGCGTTGCATCAACACGTCAGTCGCAATCGACATATCACCGTGTTCGAGTATCACGCCAAGAACGTCGGCGCCCAGCGCGCCCGCGGCGATTGGCTGTTGCTGACCAATCCGGACAACTTTCTTGGCGTGGATACGCTCGACTTTCTCGAACGTGGAGGCTTCGATCGGGACGCGCTCTACAGGGCCGGGCGGATCGAAGTCGACGATGAATCTGGCGTCGACGATCCGCGGTTGAGCGACCACCACGCCGACGATCCAGCTCCCTTTTGCGCCGCCTCGGGCGACTTCATCTTCTGCTCGAAGTCCCTGTTCGATCGGATAGGAGGCTTTCGTGAAGATCTCGCGTTCACCAACACCCACAAGGACTCGGTGTTTTGCCACGCGGCGCTCGACATGACGGGACGAGCCCGCAAGATCGGCCACGTCTATCACCTCCGGCATCCGCGAAAGAACCAGCGAAGGCGACGACTCGACTATGACTGGGGAAAGGTGGACAGACGTTCTCAATCCGCCTACGGGCTTAACGAGGAGTGGGTCACCGAATCAGAATCAATCGATGAGCGTATCGCCAAGTTGACTTTGAGTCCGCAGCTCTTGGGGGCGGCGCAGACGAAGCGGCTTCCCAAGCCGCGCGTTCCGCAGCGCTACCTTCGACCTGTAGGGCTGCGCGAGAAATTTCAGAATCTATGGCGCCTTCCGCGGAAGCTGTTCACCGGGCGCCGAGTGTGGCGATCGTAGCGCGGTCCCGACCTGGCAACTCCCGGTGCCGAGCTCACTCCGAGTTGCCGTCGGCTTAGTTATTAATGTAAGGTATCTATCAATAATAACCAGAATTAACCAGGCTGAGTATCCAGCCGAGTATCCACCTGAGTCAGGGAGCACCGCATGCATCGAAACCGACGGCTGGGCTTTGCCACGGTAGCGATCCTCAAGGCGGTCGACGCCGAGCACCGCTACGGACTCGACATCATCGAGCACACTGGACTGGCCACGGGGACGGTGTACGTAACTCTCGGACGTCTGCAGAAGCGCGGCTTCGTGACGACGGCATGGGAGAAGCAGCGTGTGGCCGACGCCGACGGAAGACCGCGGCGGCGCTACTACGACCTCACGCGCGCCGGGCGCGAGGCGCTGCATGCGGCGCTCGACGAGTTCGGCGCGCTGGCCAGTGGCGAGGCAATCTCGGAAGCCTCGCGATCTGCTCCGGTTGCACGGAGCTAGCGATGGTGACCTCTCTCCGTTTGGCACTGGCTGTCGGGCTGCTCCGCGTGTCGAGCCTGCTGGTGCCGGCAAGCGAACGCTCGCGCTGGCTCGAAGGCTGGCAGGCGGAGCTGTGGCAGCTGCAGCACCACTCCGACGATCACACGTCGCACAACGCCCCCTCTCCCCTCGCACTCAGCTTCGGCGCCGTGTCGCACGGGCTTTGGGAACGTAAGGAATGGACCATGAGTGTTCTGCTACAAGACGTTCGCTTTGCCGCCCGGGCGCTCGCCCGGACTCCCGGTTTCACGCTGCTCGCCGTGCTGACGATGGCTCTCGGCATCGGCGTCAACACGACCATCTTCAGCATGGCCAACGCGACGTTGTGGCACGCTCCGGACGGCATCGGCGAACCCGACCTGGTGGTGCAAATCGGCCGCGACCGCGACGAAGAGGGCTTCGACAACCTCTCGTTTCCCCACTACTGGGACCTACGTGAGTCCGCGCAGAGCCTGCAAAGTGTGGCCGCTTTTGCAGGCCGTTCGATGGTGCTCGGCAAGAGCGACGCGGTCGAGGTGGTCAATGGCCAACTGGTAACCGAGGACTTCTTCACTGTCCTCGGCACGAAGATGGCGCAGGGCCGCGACTTCGCCGGGACCGACGCCACCCGCGCGCCGGAGCATGTGGTGGTGATTAGCGATCAGCTATGGACACAGCGCTTCGGGCGGTCGGCCGACACGCTCGGCAGCAACCTGCGCATCAACGGCTCCGACTACCAGATTGTCGGCATCGCCGAGCCCGGCTTCCGCGGCACCGACGTGCTGCACGCCGCGAGCGACGTTTTTGTACCGCTAGGGCTGGCTGGCCTGGTGCTCGGTCCGGACTATGCCGAGTTCAACGAGCCCGGCTTCAGCTGGCTGTGGGTGGTGGCGCGACGTTTCCCCGATGTAGCGCCGGAGGCGCTGCGCGCCGAGCTCGACGCGATCTACCAGTCGGCCTACTTCGATGCCTGGGGCGAGCGCGCCAACCACTCGCTGGGCGTTGACTTCAAGGTTGGAATGCGGCCCGCTGAGCGTAGCGCGGTGGCGCAGATCTTGTTCTTGTTGCAGCTTGTCGTCGTGGCGGTTCTGGTGGTCGCATGCGCCAACCTGGCGAGCATGCTGTTGGCGCGCGGCATGTCGCGCTCCCAGGAGCTTGCGGTGCGCTCGGCGCTCGGCGCCGGCAAGCTTCGCATCGTCCGCCAGGTGCTGACCGAGAGCGTTTTGATTGCCTGCGCCGGAGGCGTGGTGGCGGCTCTGCTCACCATCTGGACCACGGGAGCCATACCGGCGTTGCTGCCCATGGCCGTAGGCTACGACTTCCGACCCGACCTGCGGGTCTTCGCCTTCGCGATGGCATTGAGCGTTGTGGCGGGCGTCGTGTTCGGCCTGGCGCCGGCGCTGCGTGCCTCGCGCGACGACATCGTCGACACGCTCAAAGACGGTTCGCCGCTCGCTGGACGTCGCGCTGGATTCACGCGCAGCGGGCTGGTAGTGGGTCAGCTCGCGCTGTCGTTCGCGCTTCTCGCCGCAACCGGCTTGCTGCTGCGGAGCACGATGCAGGCCCAGAACGCAGACCCAGGGTTCAATACGGCCAACGTCATGACGGTGTCGCTGAACCTCGATCGAGCTGGTTACGACCCGGTTCGCGGCGGCTTGTTCCTGGACGAGCTGGCGCAACGCGCGGCCGCTCTCCCGGGTGTCGACGCCGCCGGCATCGGCTCGGGCGTCCCCTTCACCGGTTGGTCGCGACGCTCGGTTCCGTGGCCAACGCCGCGCCCGCAAATGTCCCAACCGTTCACCCAAGTCGACACGGCCACAGTGGATGCCGGCTACTTCGAAGCGCTCGGGATGTCGATTCTCGAGGGTGAGGGCTTTGCTCCGGCCAATAGTGGCGCGGACATGGCGCCAGTCGTACTCCTCTCACGATCCGCCGCGGAGCTTCTCTGGCCTGGTGAGCGCGCCATCGACCGATTGCTGGCGCTCGACCCAGAGTCGGATCTCTCAGAATCGCTGCGAGTCATCGGCATCGTCGCCGACGTGCAGAACCGCTCCCTGCGCGAGAGTCCGCGGCCCTCGATGTATGTGCCGCGGTCGCAAACATACGCGGGGGGCTCGAGCCTGTTCGTGCGCGCCCAAGGCGACGTCAACACCCTGAGCGCGCCGCTGCGCGACCTGGTTGCCGACCTCGACCCGGAGCTCGGCATTTTCTCCACCGGCACGCTGCGCGAGCGCATAGGTCGGTCGCTGGCCGACACGGTGCTGATGGGCCGGCTGGTGGGAATCAGCGGTGCGCTGGCGCTCGCCCTCGCGGCGATCGGCCTCTACGGCACCGTATCGTTCGTGGCCTCGAGCCGTTCCCGCGAGGTGGGAATACGGATGGCGCTCGGGGCTCAGCGCTCCAGCGTGGTGGGGCTCTTTGGCGGCGAGGCCGCCAAGCTAGCGCTCATCGGCATCGGCCTGGGTATGCTGTTGATGCTCGCCACCGAGGGCTTGCTGCGGTCGCTGCTCCTCAACGTGTCGGGTCGCGACCCGCTGACTCTTGGCGCTACCGCGCTGTCGCTGATGTTGATCGGACTGCTCGCCGCGGCGGGACCCACGCTGCGTGCCACCCGCGTGGATCCGGCGCACGCCTTGCGAGACGAGTGAGCACGGCAACAAGACGTCGACGGCGTTCGAGGAAAGGCGACAATGGCCCGCTACTTGATTGAGCTCACCGACGACACCGTGGTCGAGGCGGACGACGCGCGCTACGCGTGCGAGGGCAAGTTCATCGAGTACATCCCGCGCGGCGCCAAGACGTACGAAGGCGAGCCCGAGACTTGCGTGATCAACTCGAGTGCGGTGCGGATCATCTACCGCAAGCCCATCGGCTTCAAAGGCGGCTGGCGCTTCAACGGCGAGAAAGACTCGCTGTTCGCCCGCACGGAAGGTTCGGTCTAGGCGGCGCGCCTGATCCGAGCATTCGCGAGCCGGTGTTCGGCGTGAGCCTGTCTTTTGCGCGAACTGGTGTTCCGGGTGGGCCTGCCTTCCGCGCGAACCCTCAGCGCTAGCCAATATTCCAAGCAAACGACCCGATTTCTTCGGCCTCCACGACCACACGGTCGCCGGCATCCAGACCGCCCACGCCGGCCGGAGTCCCCGTATAGATAAGATCGCCCGGAAGTAGGGTCCAGGCGCGAGAGATCGCGGCCATCAGCGCGCTCGGCGGGAAAATCATGTCGGCCGTGTTGCCGCGCTGGCGGACGCTGCCGTTGACGCTGCAGGTGAACTCGAGGCTGGCCAAGTCCACCGCCGAGGCCGCCACGAAGTCGCCAATCGGTGCGCTGCCGTCGAACGCCTTCGCCAGCTCCCAAGGCAGCCCGCGGTCCTTGAAGCTCGACTGCAGGTCGCGCAGCGTCAGGTCGAGACCCAGAGCAACGCCGACAATCGTGGCCGCTCCGCTCGCCGGCGTCTGTTCGGATCCTGGATCGCCGCCGATCAAGAGAACGAGCTCGGCCTCGAAGTGCAGGTCGGAGCCATGGGTCGGGCGGCGGATCGTCCTGCCCGCCGGCACCAGGCAACTCACCGGTTTCATGAAGATCACCGGCGACTCGGGCACTCGATTGCCAAGCTCGGCGGCGTGGTCGGCGTAGTTGCGGCCGATACAAAAAATGCGTCGCGGCGCATACGTTGCGCCGTCGAGCTCGATCCTGGAGCCCGAAGAATCCGACGTCATGAAGCGTCCCCCGAGCCGTCTGCGTCAGCGGCCGCGGCCGCGGCAGATAGGGCACAGAAGGCGCCCTCCGAGAAGCCTTCCGACTCGATACCCAGCGCGTGATCGAAGCGCGCTCGGTAGTGCTCCCAGGCAATCGCCGACGTCAGCTCGACGATCTGCACCTCCTCGAGGTGCTGGCGGACGCCGGCGAACACCTCGTCGGCAACATCCACCGGTGTGTCCGACATGGCGTCGGCATAACGCAGCACGGCGCGCTCGACGTCGGAGAAGGCGGACGAGCTCTCATAGTCGGGAAGATCCCGGAGCTGCTGGTCCGTCAGGCCTTGTTGTCTGCCCACGGCAGAACCGATGTCGATTCAAAACGGACACCCGATTCGTGTGGCAACCCTCAGTTGCGCCAGGGATTTGAGGGCAACGGGTACCGTGGTCGCCTTTTCCTGCGCCATCTCCATCTGGCCGTAGCCGAACAACAGCCGATTGTAGAGGGCGTGCACGCGGACGGGTCGTACGACGCGGCCGATCTTCTTGCGACAGGCACGAAACGCGATCCGTGCCAGCAGCGACCCACCTTCGATGACTCCATGGATGCGCGACATGGTGGGGCCACTCTAATACTCGTTGTCCTTGCGGCAATGTGCTCGTTATGAGTATGCTCGCTCGGAGCAGAGTTCACTTGGCACCTCCAACCGCTCCGCAACGGGAGAGTCCTTTGAGACGCATCGAGTTTCTCGTCCTCGTCGTGCTGAACAACGACGAGTCGCACGGCTACGGCATCGTCCAGCAGATCGAGGAACGCACGCATGGGCGCGTGCAGGTGGCGCCCGGGAACCTGTACCGCGTGCTCGATCGCATGCTCGAACGCGGACTTCTGGTTGAGGCCGAGCGGCGTGCCGCCGATACTGCGAGTGACGAGCGGCGGCGCTACTACAGCATCACCAACGCGGGACGTCGCGTGCTGGCGGCCGAGGCCTCGCTGCTGCGCGACATTGCCGCGCAGGCACCGAGCGCTGCGGCTCCGCCCGCCAAGGACAGCGCGTGAGACATCGCGAGCCGCCGCGGCCGTACCCGGGAGGAGGGAGCTCGCGTACCGAGAGTCGCGATGTCCTCGATGTTGTCGATGTTGTCGATGTAGGCCGAATTCGCCGCTCTCTTCTGCTGGCGTTCCCCCATCACCTCCGCGAGCGTCACGGGCGCAGCCTTATAGAAACGCAATCGGACGTCGCAGCGGCCAGAGGGTTCGGCAGCCTGCGCAGCACTGCCTTTTTCGCCAAGGACTCGGTCCGGCACGGCCTGGCGGCCCGATTGCGCGGTGAGGGCCATCTGCCTCCCATGCCCGGACGGCCGCCCACGGAACACGGATCGTTTATCGATCGCCTCGGACAGGATGTGCGCTACGCCCTCCGCATGCTGACTCAGAGGCCGAGCTTCACCGCCACGATCGCCATCATCCTCGGCCTGGGGATCGGCGCCAACAGCGCCATGTTTGCGGTGATCAACGCCATGCTGCTCACACCCGTGCCGATCGAAGAGCCCGAACGCGTGCTCTACGTGCAGCAGATGAACCCCGCTCGTGGCTTCGACTCTTCAAACGTGTCGTACCCGAACATGCTCGACCTGGCCGAGCAGTCGGGGCTGTTCGAGAGCTGGGGGATGTCGACGCCGATCAACCGCAACATCGTCGCGGGTGAGCTCCCTGAGCGAGTGCCGGCGGCGATGGTAACCGCGGGCTTGCTCGAGGCTCTGCGAACCAAGGTGCACCTCGGCCGCGCTTTCGACGCCAGCGCCGAGTCGGTGGACGCGCCGCCGGAGATGCTGCTGACGGCCGGCTTCTGGCGGCAACGCTTCGCCGCCGACGCCAACATCGTCGGGCGTGAGATCCGCGTCAACGGCCGCGAGCACACGGTTGTCGGTGTGGTCGACTCGCTGCCAACGGAGCTCGAGGCCGATATCCTGCTGCCGCTCCCCATCGACGCCGAATACATCGTCCGCAGCAACATGTTTCTGGGCAGCGTGGCGCGCCTGCGCGCGGGCGCCACACTCGAGCTGGCGCGCGTCGAGGCCGCTGGCATAGCGGCGCGCCTCGAAGCCGAATACCCCGAGACCAACCGCGGTTGGGGCTTTCACGTCGAACCGCTGCGCGCCTGGCTGATCGGCGAGGCACGCGTGCCGCTGATGATCCTGATGTCGATCGTCGGGTTGGTGTTGCTGGTTGCCTGCGCCAATGTCATGAGCCTGTTGCTGGCGCGCGCGGCGTATCGCGCCCGCGAGATCGCGCTGCGCTTCGCTCTTGGAGCCGATAGCCGGCGCATCGTCCGCCAGCTGCTCACCGAGAGCTTCCTGTTGGCCGGAGCGGGAGCAGCCGTGAGCCTGGTTGTCGCCTACCTGGGAATCGGTCTCCTGCGCGCGATCGTGCCCGCCGCGGTGGTCAACGTCGACGACATCGCCCTGAACGCCGACGTCTTACTGTTCACTATCGGCATTTCCGCGGTCACCGGAGTGGTGTTCGGCTTGGCGCCGGCGTTGCAGGCGTCACGCGCTCGGCCCCACGAAGCTCTCAAGGATGGAGGCAGCGGCGCAACCGGGGCGGGTAGGCGGCAGCGACTACGAAGCGCACTGGTGGTAGCTCAAATGGCCGCGGCAACGGTTCTACTGGTGGTCGCAGGCGTACTGCTGAGCCTGGCGCTGCGTGCATTCACGACCGACCAGGGGTTCAACCCCGACCACCTGCTGGCCATGCAGATCGACCTGGCTGGAGAGCGCTACCCCGCCGAGCAGCGCGTACGATTCGTCGACGAGCTGCTGGCGACCATACGAGCGCTTCCTGGAGTCGAGAGCGCGGCGATCGGAACGACGTTGCCCGGAGCCGGTGCACGGCTGCAGCGCGGTTTGGTACGCGACGGCGAGCCCGACCCTGCGATCGAAGACGCACGGTGGGTGGAGTACGTCAGCGTCAGTACGGGCTTCTTCGAGACTCTTGGCACACCCATCTCCAGCGGCCGCGACTTTCCTGTCGCGGCCAACGGCGAGCCCGTGGCCATCGTCGACGAAGCTCTGGCGCGCAGCTTCTTCGGCGACGCGCGGCCAACCAACGAGCTGGTTCGTGTTTGGTCCGACGAGGACAACGCGCGCCGGGTAATCGGAGTCGTCGCCAGCCTCGGTGTGAGCCCGCTCGATCCGGACGCGCCACCGCGCATCTACGTGCCGTACCGCGACACGCCCTTCAGCGGCGTGTCGGTAGTGGTCCGCAGCGCCATCGATCCGGGCGAGCTGGCCCCCGCCATCCGCGGCGAGATCATGCGGCTCGACCCCGACCAACCCGCCTACAACGTCCGCACGATGACCGATGCCCTCGGACAATCGACGCGTGGAATACGCCTGGTCGTGCTCGTTGTGGGTGGTCTGGCCAGCTTGACGCTGTTATTGGCCGCTTTCGGGCTCTACGGCGTGGTGTCCTACGCGGTGTCGCAACGTACGCGCGAGATCGGCATCCGAGTCGCCCTGGGGGCTCACCGGCGCGAGGTGTACGGCTTGGTGCTGCGCTACGGCCTGACGCGCGGCGTGCTCGGGGCGGCATTCGGCTTGCTGGCAGCCACGGGAATAACTCGCATCATCGCGTCGCAGTTACGCGGCATCGATGTGTTCCAGCCGCTGGCCTACGTGGCCGTGACGGTGCTGTTGCTGGGTGTAACGGCGATGGCCAGCTACGTTCCAGGCCGGCGTGCCACGAGAGTCGATCCACTGGTGGCTCTGCGCTCGGAGTAGTCTGCCGACAGCATGCGACGGCGGTGCCTCGTTACCGGATAGGCATCGGCGGCGCGTCTCGAGCCTAGCTCTCGGTCTTGGCCGGCTTGCGATCGTTCGGGTAGTAGGAGTCGATCCACTCCGCCAGCCCTTTCGCCATGCCCTCGGCTTTCTTGCGCAGCCCGCGGTTCACCGAGTCGTCGCTACGCCCGATGACGTTGGCGGTGCCGATGACCTCCTGAGTCTGCGGGTCGTACAGCTCGACGCGGGCCACGACCTCCTCGAAGTCACCGAGTATGACACCGGAAAGAGCGTTGGTCTCGAGGTGGATCACGCGGCCGCGGATGATGGCCCGATTGCCGCTGGTGCCATTCGGGATGTTGCGCTCACGGAGCTCGCGATCGAAGGCGTGCGGCAGCTCGAGCCAGAATTCCTGCGGCACCTGGCCAGCAAAGTCGTCGGTGATCTCGCCGATGATGAAGCGCGGGTAGTCGTCGAGATACTTCTTGAACTGCTGAATTGGCACGTAGATACCGCTGGCGCCGCGGACAACACCCACCGTCTCGCTGATGGCGCGCCCGACGCAACCGCTGAGCGCGGCAAGCAGCATCGGAACGGAGACAAACGCGGCGAACTTGTGCAGATTCGGTCGATTCATCAGGCCTCTCCGGGTGTCGGTAGTACGCGAGTGCAGCCCATCCTATTTGTTCGGCCTGGGCTTTGAATTCAGCGGGTTGAGCCGCCGCAGACCTGGGAATCTCGCGTAGAATCGCAGCTGCGACTCCGCCATCGCGTTTCAAGACACTCAACATCGCGCTTCCGAGGCCCGCTCATGTCCGACCCTCTCCGTCCGCCGGTTTCTGCCTTCAAAGCACCAATCGTGATGCGCCCGAATCGGGTCGTGACAATTGAGCGGTTCATCCTCGACCAACAGGGTGTGCAGCCTGAGGCCACCGGGCCGCTCTCGGAAGTGCTGTACGACATCGCGCTGACGGCGAAGCTGATTGCGCGGGAAGTCAACAAAGCCGGGCTGGTCGACATCCTGGGCGAAACAGGCGACACGAATGTCCACGATGAATATGTACAGAAGCTCGACGAGTTCGCCGACGACTGCTTCATCAAGACGTTCGATCACGGCGGTAGGCTGTGCATCATGGCGTCGGAGGAGCATGACGAGCCGATCCCGATTCCGCCGAAGTTCACGTGTGGCGACTACGTGCTGCTGTTCGACCCGCTCGACGGCTCTTCGAACATCGACGTCAACGTCACGGTGGGGTCGATTTTCTCGGTCTACAAGAGGAAGAACGACTTCGGCGGTGCGGGAACAATGGAAGACCTGCTACGCAAGGGCAGCGAGCAGCTGGCAGCCGGCTACGTGGCCTACGGCTCGAGCACGATGCTGGTCTACACAACCGGCAAGGGCGTGCACGCGTTTACGCTCGACCCGGGCATTGGCGAGTTCCTGCTCTCGGAGCCAGCGGTGCAGATCCCGCTACCCGGCAGGAAGATCTACTCGTGCAACGAGGGCTATCGGCAGCTGCTCTTCCCGAGCACGCGCCGCCTTATCGACCACATGCAAACACCCGACGAGAACGGCAAAACCTACTCGTCGCGCTACGTTGGCTCGATGGTGGCCGACATTCACCGAACCCTTCTGTACGGCGGCCTCTTCATGTATCCAGCCACCGAGACCACGCCCAACGGCAAGCTGCGGTTGCTCTACGAGGCCAACCCGATGGCGCTTGTCATCGAGCAGGCAGGCGGCATGGCATCCACCGGCTCCCACCGCATCCTCGACATCGAAGCCAACGACCTGCACCAGCGGGTGCCGTTGTACATGGGCTCGAAACGAGACGTCGAGCTGGCGATTCGCTTCGAGAGCGGCACCGACTAGCCGACGCCGGCCGAGTCAGCGCCAGGCGAGTAGGCGTGGGGGGCGTTTCAGAAACGCGGAGGCGAGCGCCCAACAGTCAGAAACAGGGCGGCAACTCGCGGTGGTGAAAGCCGGGGGCAGCGCCATGACTGGCGAGAGACTGTTCGTCAGGCCCTGCTGAGCAACCGCTTCAATGCCGCCGTATGGGCCGGCGTCGTGCCGCAGCAGCCGCCGACGATGCGCGAGCCCAAATCAAGCCACCGTGCCGCGTACTCGGCGTACTTCTGCGGCCCGATCGCATCGGTGAGCGTCCAGCCCTGATCGTCCTCGCTGTGACCCACGTTGCCGTAGGCGCCAATCGGCAGCTCCGAAGCGGCCGCCAGCTGGCTCAGAGCTCGGTGCAACCCATGCGTCGGCGTGCAGTTGATCAGCAAGGCTTGGGCGCCGAGCGCTTCTACCGCCGTGGCGGCGTCGGCGACGGCCTCGCCCGAGATCAAACGTCCACGTGTGTCGCAGGCGAATCCGGTCCACACCGGAAGGCCGGTGGCGACCGCCGCTCGGGTGGCCGCGGCGGCCTCACGAATAGTCGGCATGGTCTCGACCAGCAGCACGTCGACGCCGCAAGCAGCCAGCGTCGAGGCAATCTCCTCGTGCTCGCGTTGCAGGCGCGTGTCGTCGGGAGTCAGGTCGGGCGAATAACAATCCTCGAGTGACGCAATCGAACCGGCCACCCAGGCTGAGCTTGCGTTGCCGGGGGCTCCATCGATGGCCTCGCGCGCCAGCCGAACGGCCATCGCGGTGAGCTCCTCCGCGCGGTCGCTCACGCCGCCCTTGTCGAGCGAGCGACGGTGTGTACGGAACGTGTTGGTTGTGATGACCTCCGTGCCGGCGTTCACGTACTCGAGGTGAATGTCGCGCACGGCGTCGGGGCACTCGATCAGCGCCAGCGCCGACCACAGGGGCAACGTGGTTTGGACCCCACGCCGCGTCAGCTCGGTGCCCATGGGGCCATCCAGGAGGAGCGGAGCCCCGGCGACCAGGCGTTGGCCCAAGGGCAACGCGCTGGAACCCACGAAGCTATTTCCCCTGCCGTGCGATCGAGGGCATCGGGCTACCTAGCTCTCCTGCTTGCGCTTTCCGGTGCACACCATCTCGCCCATCCCGGTGACGTACTTTCCGTTGATCTCGTCACCCTCGAGCGTGCCCTCGAACTGCAGCTGCTGCCCGCCCCGACCCATCGAGCGAGAGAAGGTGAGCTTGGCGCCTTCGACAACCAGGTCGGCCATCGTCATTTCGCCCCCCTGGCTGGCCCACACGCCAACGAGCTTGCCCTCTTCTATAGAGAGGGTCATCGTCGCCGGGATCTCCTGCCCCTGGAAGGCAGTCGTCATCTCCCAGGATCCGAGGAAGGCGTCGTGCCCTTCCTGCGCCGTGGCGAACCCGCTGATGGCACCGGCGGTGACGATCAGAGCCGCGATTACGGTGAGCGTTAGGTGACGGAACGACATGGTCAACCCTCCGGTTGTTAGAGAAGAACGGGCCTTGGCTCATTTCTTCGCATTTGCTGTGATAGGTGTGTGACGCCCACGCCCGACCGTTGGTCGAGGGCTCCGAGACACATCATCGTCTGCGTCGACTCCACCGACTCGTCGCTCGAGAACGAACCGAGTGGTCATTGGCCAAGGCGCCTTGTGGCGACGATGCCGCTACCCTCTACCAGTAGAACCTGGGAGCCGGCCACGACGTCCTCGAAGGTCTCGGTGGCTCCGCCCGGCCAGCGGACCTCGACGGTGGCCCGGGTTCTCTTGGCATGACCCGCAACCAAACTGGAGGAGTTTCTCTTGCACCTCAGACTACCCAGTCTGGTAATGGCCTGCGCGCTTGCTGTCGGCACGAATTGAAGGGGCGATCGGTCTGCGGATCACCTCCTTTTTCTGTGCTTGGATGGCCATGGGTATTCCATGCGAAGTGCTGCTATGTCTTGATCGTAATGACTACGCCAGCATTGCTAATATCGACCGGTCATGCTAGAAATACGGCCTGGTGCCAGCGGTCTGGGAGCCTGGAAGCGTCGTCGCTCGGCCACCTGTACTGAGTCAACACTCGGGTACAGAATCGCCCGTGCCCACATCGTTCCACATCAGAAGGAGCACAGTTCATACGCTCGAGAATCCTCACCCTGTTCGCGGTCAGCGCGCTGGCTTTCTTGCTGGTGGGCGCGGCACACGCGCAGGAGCTGTACGGCATCATCGGAGCCGGCACCAACACCGGCGGCATCGTGGTCGAGATCGACCCTGCAACCGGCACGATCATGGGCCCCGTGGCGCAGATCAACAGTGCCCTGGGCCGCTTCGGCAACCTCGCCTGTCGCAACGGGTACTGCTACACGCAGGGCACCGACAAACAAGACGCCCACGTCCCCGGCGACGCGTACGACTTCCGCCTCTTCCGGGTCAACGTCGCCACGGGTGACGTCGAAGACCTCGGGTCGAGATGCTCGGACATCCTCGACGGCAGCGAGAAAAACACTGACAAGTGCCCGAACGGCGTCGAGAACATGGATTTCCGCGGCAAGAAGCTCTGGGCGGCCGACTCGAACTCAGGGATCACCGGAAACTGTTGCAGCGACGCGGGGGCCGTCAGTCGCGTCACCAAGAAGGGCAATAATCGGAACCCGATCGCCGTTGAAAACTCCGTCGACAACAGTCCGCTGGCGATGGCGGCCCGCGGCAAGAAAATCTTCGTCAGCCAGGGCGACACGAGTGACTGCTGCGGGGGGCATCACACCGTGTTCGGCCAGCTCAAGCTCCACAGCGGCAAGATCAAGAAGGGCGGCTGTGAGGTCAGCTATCCGACCGCCGACCCGGACTACTCGCGGATCGGTGGCATGACCTTCTCGGACGACGACACGCTGTTCGTCAAGGTCTCCAACAACTGGGGCAACGACGAGCTGGCAGACTACCTGGGCTCACTCGATCGCGACACGTGTCAGGTGACCAAGATCGGTGACCTGCCCGGCGGCGTCAACAGCATCGCATTCATGCAGTAGAGCTTGCCATCGCTCGGCTTGATCACATCAGAATCCAAGGAGAATCTCTGCATGCTTCGCAAACGACTTGCTCTCTCGCTAACTTGCGCGGTGGCGTTGATGCTGGTGGCCCCCGCACACGCCCAACAGCTCTACGGCATCCTCGGAGCCGTCACCAACACCGGTGGCCTCGTTGTCGAGATCGACCCGGCGGACGGCACCATCCTGGGCACGGTGGCGCAGATCAACAGCGCACTGGGTCGCTTCGGCAACCTCGCCTGCCGCAACGGCTACTGCTTCACGCAAGGCACCAACAAACAAGACGTTGACGACCCCGGCGACACGTACGACTTCCGCCTGTTCCGGGTCAATGTCGCCACGGGTGACGTCGAAGACCTCGGGTCAAGATGCGCGGGCGTTTACGCCGCCGGCGACACGAACATTGACAAGTGCCCGAACGGCGTCGAGGACATGGATTTCCGCGGCAAGAAGCTCTGGGCGACCGACTCGAACACAGGGATCACCGGAAACTGTTGCGGCGACGTCGCGGCCGTCAGTCGCGTCACCAAGAAGGGCAACAATCGGAACCCGATCGCCGTCGAGAGTCCCGTCGACGGCAATCCGCTGGCAATCGCGGCCCGCGGCAAAAAGATCTTCGTTAGCCAGGGCGACTCGAGTAGCAGTAACGGGCATCAGACCGTGTTCGGCCAGCTCAAGCTCCACAGCGGCAAAATCAAGAAGCACGGCTGTGAGGTCAGCTATCCGACCGCCGATCCGGACTACTCGCGGATCGGTGGCATGACCTTCTCGGACGACGGCACGCTGTTCGTGAAGGTCTCGAACAACTGGGGCAACGACCAGCTGTCGGACTACCTGGGCTCGCTCGACCCCGACACGTGTCAGGTGACCAAGCACGGCGACCTGCCCGGTGGCGTCAACGGCATCGCGTTCATGCGGTAGCGTTCGCTACCGACACGGAATGAGAAGGGCGGCCCGCCTGCGGGTCGCCCTTTTTTCTTGCTCAGGACGCCCGGTGCTTGCCGCGAGTCGCGCCCGGGTCGTTTCCCAGTAGTGCCGCAGAGCCACGCTCGTGACTGAGCACTTGCCACGCCGTCGACAATCGTGTCCACTGCGAGAATCATGCTGTCCGTCCGTTCACGCTGTTTGAGCTCGCTGCTGCTGCTCGCCTGCCTCGGGGCGCAGTTCCCGGCGGGCGTCACACCGGGGCGGCTCGAGTTTCATGGTCTGCCGCCGGTCTCGACCGGTCCGATGGACCCCGACTGGAGTCCCGACGGCAGCACCATCGCCTTCGCGGCCCGTGGTGAGATCTGGACCATCGCGCCAGAGGGCGGGCGCGCGACGGCGCTAACGCGCGGGCGGAGCTACCACGCCGAGCCCGCCTGGAGCCCCGACGGGCAGCACATCGCGCTGACCTACGACAGTGGTGAACGCGACTACGAGATCGGGCTGATCGACGCCGCCGGCAGCCACATCGAGCGGCTCACCGATCATCCCGACTACGACCTGCAACCTGCCTGGCACCCGAACGGCGACAGCCTCTACTTCGCGAGCCGCCGCGAGGGCAGCCTCGACATCTACCGGCTCGAGCTCTCGAGTCGAGCCCTCACTCCCGTCGCTGCCGGACGAGGCAATCAAATCCAACCGGCCGTCTCGCCCGATGGTCGGTGGCTGGCTTACGTCTCGCCGGTGGCGGGACGGCCGGGAACGGGCGGCCTGTGGATATTGCGGCTCGACAACGCTGGCAACGCTGCCGCTGAGCCCGTGCTGGTCCACTACGAGGAAACCGAATACCGCGCCGCCCCGACGTGGGCTCCCGACGGTCGAGCGTTGCTCTACGTCACGGAGAACACCGGCTCGAACGACATCATGTTGTTCCCCGTCGGCGCCGGCTCCGGCGTCGACGCATCTGCCACCTCGGGCGGGGCGCCGGTCCGACTGACCTGGACACCCGGGCACGAGCTTTCACCGACTCCGAGCCCCGACGGCGAACGCATTGCCTTCGTCTCCAACCGCAACGGCGCGATGCGTCTGTTCACCATGCCGGCCGGCGGCGGTGGCAAGGGCGGCCTTTGGGAGGCCGTCTCGATCGACGATTGGCGCTGGCGCGTGCCCATGGGCCGCCTGTCGGGCCGCGTGCTCGGCGCCAACGGCGTGCCAACCCCGGCTCGTGTGTGGGTGACCGGAGCCGATGGGCGTGGCTACGCCCCGCAGGGAGGCTTCTACCGCCGCACCTGGAGCCGGGGGGCCGACTACTTCCACAGCCTCGACGCCGAGGACGGATTCGAGCTCGAGCTGCCCGAAGGAGAGGCGCGCATTGAAGTCACGCGCGGATTCGAATACCAGCCGGTGGTGCGGACCGTCGACATCGCTGCCAGCAGCACGGCCATCATCACCACCCAGCTCGAGCGCCTCGACGACGCCCCCGCGCGCGGCTGGTTCTCTGGCGACACCCACTCCCACGACCTGCACCAGGGCCGCCAAGGGCTGACGCGCGAGGAGTTCTTTGGCCAGCTCGTGGCCGACGACCTGCACGTCACCAACGCCCTCATTCACATGGACGGAACCCGGCTCATGGGCCGCTGGGAAGACCTGACCGGCGAGCCCAGCGTTCTGTCGACCCCAGAGAACATCCTCTTCTACACGCAGGAGTTCCGCGGCTCTTTCAGCCACGTCGGCATGCTCGGGCTGCAGCGCTTCATCACGCCGCTGATCGGCGGCGCTCCCGGCACTCCCCACGCCGAGGATGTGCTCAAGCTCGACTATGTCGACAAGGCGCGCGCTCAGGGCGGCCTCGGCGGCTTCGTGCACCCCTACAACGGCCCTGTCGACACCGTCGAGCAGGCCGCCGGCGCCGACATCCCGGTGCACGTGGCGCTCGGCCGCGCCGACTTCTACGACGTGGTCAGCATCGCCTCGCGGGAGGACGCCACGACCGAGATGTACTACCGCTTCCTCAACTGCGGCTTCCGTCTGACCGCCACCGGCGGCACCGACAACTTCTCGGACGTCTGGCTCGACCCGTCACCGGGCACCGCCCGGGTCTATGTAAAAATCCTGGACCGGGCTCGGGATGACGGCGAGGGCGGCAGCAGCCCGCTGACCTATGCGCGCTGGCTCGACGGAATCCGCAACGGCCGCACCTTCGCCACCAGCGGCCCGCTGCTCTACTTCCAGCTCGACGGCCAGGACCCCGGTTCCACGATCGATCTGGCCGCGAGCCACACCGGCAGTCTCGAGGCGAGCATCGAGCTCGTATCGATGGTCCCGATCGACCGCGTCGAGATCGTGGTTAACGGCGAAGTCGTCCACACCCTGACATCCGAAGGCGACGGAACGCGGCTTGTGTCCAGCGTCGCGGTCGACGTTCCCGACGGCGGCTGGGTGGCCGCGCGAGCAGTCGGCCCGCCACATCGATGGGTAGGCGACCACTACCCGTACGTCCACACTTCACCCGTCTACGTCACCCGCGAGGGTCGGCGCGCCACCTCGGCCGAAGACGCGCGCTTCCTGATGGAAACCGTGCGGGAGCTGTGGCGACGAGTGCAGGAGCGCGATCACTTCGTGAAGCCTGCGTCCAAAGCCGCGTACGAGTTGGCTATCGAGGAAGCCCTCGCCGTGTACCGCGGAATCTCCGAAAGCAGCGCTCGGTAGGCAGCGCCGGCCTGGGACTGCTAGTCGGTTCTTGCTGGGCGCGGAAGAGCTCGCCGTCTGCCGCGAGATGCGGCCGCTGCCGAACACCCGCTCGGAGCTCTTGTCGACCACGACGAGCGGATGTCAACCGTCACCGACGCTCAATTCTCAGTTTCCGCGCTGCAAAGGACCGGTCCCATAGCGTTTCCTGTCTTGCTACCCGATCGCTTCAACTTGGTCAAGGTTGACCAACTCTAGACGATGAGCGCAAAGAACCACAACCAGAGGTGCCGGCACACCGGCGTTCGAGCGCGATTCTCGGGCAACGGCAACGTCTATCGCGCCATCGCTGTGCGCTAGTCGGCTACTGCTGGGGCCGGAAGGCTACTCTTCCGTCTCGGGCTTCTCCCAGCCTTTGATGCCGTCGGTCATCCAGCCTGGCGGCGGGGCATCGCGCAGGTGGTGGTCGAAGAACTGCTGCATGCGCACGGTCCAGTCGATCTGGTTGTGACGCTGGCGCAGGCCGTGGGCTTCGCCGTTGTAGTTGAGCATGTAGGCCTCCTTCTCGAGCCTGCGTAGCGCCATCATCAGCTCGATGCCCTGGTACCACGGCACGGCGCCGTCGGCGTCGTTGTGGATCATCAGCAGCGGCGTGTTGATCTTGTCGGCCCAGAAGAGCGGCGAGTTCTCGATGTAGCGCAGCGGGGTCTCCCACAAAGAACCCCCGAGACGGCTTTGCGTGCGCTCGTACTGGAACTGACGCACGAGGCCGCTTGCCCAGCGAATGCCGCCGTAGGCCGAGGTCATGTTCGACACCGGCGCTCCGGCCTCGGCAGCCTTGAAGATGTTGGTTTGCGTGACCATGTAGGCGATCTGGTAGCCGCCCCAGCTGTGGCCCTGAATGCCGATGTTGGCGTCGTCGATGTAGCCCTCGTCGACGAGCATGTTGATGCCGGGGAGCACGCACTTGAGGGCGTCTTTGCCCGGGTAACCCGTCGAGTACTCGATGTCGGGCATCCACAGCACGTAGCCGTTGCTGACGTAGTACGACAGATTCACCGACGTCCCGGGCGACGGATGGCGGAAGTTGTGCAGCCCCTGATGCAGGGTCTCGTAGATGTAGACCATCATCGGGTACTGCTTGTCGGGGTCGAAGTCCTCGGGTGTGATGAGGATGCCCTTGAGCGGCAGGCCGTCGGAGCTGCGGAACTCACGCAGCTCGGCGTTGCCCCAGATGTACGGGGTTGTTTGTGAGCCCAGGTCCGTCAACTTGCGAACGTCCGTCAGGCTGATGGCCGGGTCGGGAGCCATCGTTCCGCCGCCACTGTGGCCGTTCACCCCGTTGGGCCCGCCCGCCTGATCGCGATCGCCAACAGTGCCGGCGTTGCCGTCCTCGCCCATCTGGTAACTGGCGACCCACAGATCGGGATACTCGGAGAACGTCTGTCGGCTGAACAGCACCCGGTTGGAGTTGTCGGACACGTCACGGAAGGTCAACCGCGCTTCGACGCCAAGCAGCTCAATTGGCGGCGCATTACCGGCAAGATTGTCCGTATAGAACGCCGTCGCCATCGTGTCCTGGTGGGTGCCCATCAGCAGAATCGGCTGACTCGAATCGATGGCGCGCGCGTCCGGGTCGGTGGGCACGTAGCGCAGCGACATATTGGCCTCGCGGGCGACGCCCTCGGTAATACGCCAGGGTCCGCCGCTCGAGCTCGAGGAATCGGTCGGCACGGCCCAGATGTCGAAGCGGTCGTAGATCAGCAGCGCCTCATCACCGGTGGTGAAGCCGGCGCTGCCGTAGGAGCGCGCCACGTTCGGCGTATCCCAGTCGTGCCGTGCGAACGAGGCGTCGAGCGACTCGGTGATGTTGCGTGTCTCGCCGCTCCGGACGTCATGAACGAACCAGTCCTCGCCACCCTCGAAGCCGCCGCCGCCCTCGTGGTCGTAGCCCACCCAGTGGCCATCGCCGCCGTACCACGCGACGTACTTGCCTTCGGGAGACAGGGTGGCGCCGAACGGCAACTGTTGGGCGACCAGCGTCCTGTCGCCTGTGCGCACGTCCACAACGTAGGCGTCTACGTACGTGCCCTCGTACGAGCCGCGCTTCGCATGAGCCTTGTCGGTGGTCCCGAACCCAACTGCACCGTTGTGCGAAAGGCTCACATCGAGCAGGTCCTCGTCGGCGAGCTGCACGAAGAGACGCTCATCAATGTGGAACACCGACTCGTAGGTCTGGTCGCGCATTTGTTGCGCGATGTTGAGCTGGCGGGGTTGTGGATACGGATCGTTCCAGTGCCACAGATCCATCTCGACATCCTCTGTGAGGGGATCCTTGTCGTCGGAGGAGTCGGCATCGGGCACCGGCCGCTGCTTGATGCCGAAGAGAACGACGGACCCTTCGTCCGAGAACGACACCTCCGACTTGTCGCTCACCGCGTAACCATCTGGAAAACCGGCGGTGCTGGCGTGCGACACCCAAAGTTGCGCCTCGCGACCGTCGATGGGCGTGCCGTAGAGCTCGAACACCGGCTCGTCCGATTCGTAGTCCGCACGATCGGTCACGAACGCCAGGCGCGTTTGGTCGCGGTTCAGTGCGAGCCGCTTGTAGTTACCCTCGCCGTTCGCCAGCGCGTGAACCGCGCCGGTGTTAGCTGTGTCGAACGCGTAGACGCCGTCGAGCGCCGGCTCTTCTTCACTCGAAACGGTGTACACGAGTCGTGCCCCGTCGTCGGTGAATTGGTGCGTCAGCACCGAGTCGACGCGCGTCTCGCGACCTTCGGTCAAGTCGCGGATCACCAGCTCGGTACCATAGTCCTTCTTCTTTTTCTTGTCGTCAGCCTTGTCCTCGCCAGACTGCTTTTCGGCGCCCTCGGCGACGGGCATCGCGCCTGACTTCTCGCTCTCGTCGTCCTTTTTTTCCGACAGCGGCTTCTCCATGAGATAGGCGGCCCAACCGCCCGCTTCCTCGGGAAGGGAGAAGCTCTTCACCCTCTCGACCTGCACCAACGACCCGTCGGCCAAGTCGAGAATGCCGAGCGACTTCGTGGGCATTTCGTCCGGCTTGGCTTCGTCCTTCTTCGCTGCTCGGACGGCTTCTTTGCTTGGACTCGCCAGGAAGGCCACGTAGCGCGAATCGTGCGTGAAGGCAGCCTGCGGCTGCGCGCGAGGCATCCCAGGCGGTGTCAGCCAACCGATCGACTGGCGGTATTCACCCGCGGTTCCAGGTTGCGAGCCACCACTGCCCGGAATCCGCTGGACAACGAGCTCGGCATCACCGTCTTGTGGCAGGTCCACATAGAGCAGCCAGTTACCGTCGTTCGAAAGCGCTTCACCGGCAATCGAGCGCCAGCTGTCGTAGGCGTCGTGTGTGAGCGGCGACTTGCCCTGTTGTGACAACGCCGGGGCCGGGGCCAACGTAAAGGCCGCGACGAGCACAACGAGAGGAATCGAAAGAACGACTCGGAACGCACGGAATCGCATGGACAACCTCTTCTGGCCAGAACTGAAAAAACGGACGCCGGCCCATTAAACAACACCCGACGGCGAAGCCCACGGCGCAGGAGAGAGCTCCGGCGACGAGCGCCCCAGCGACATCCCCGTTTGTGGATATCGTCGCGGACTGCTGCTAGCGTTCGCCAACGTGAGCTTCCTGATTCGCAGTGTTGGCATATCGACGGCGACGGCGATCGCGCTGGTAGCCCTCGGAAGCGCCGCCGCGCAGCGGCCCGCACCGCAGACACCGCTCCGTCTCGCCCTGCAGATTGGCGACGCCGGCGACACCGAGTTCAGCGACGAACAGCTTCACGAACGACTCAGCACCGCCGTCGTGCGCGCCCTTCCCGACGTTCAGTTGGATACCGAAGGCGAGACTGAGCTGGAACTTCGCATCCGTCCGGCCTGCATCGGCGCCCACATGCGGCAGGAAGCTTTCCGCGGCGGCGTGCTGCAGTTTGCCTACGCCTGCAAGCTCACTCTCGAGCTCGCCGCGGTGCTGTGGGAATCGGGCCCGCTGGGCGAGGCGCGCGTTGCGTTTTGGCGAGCTGAGGGACTGACGATCGCGCCGCGCGGAACATCGCTCGAACGTCTTGGTGAGCTTGTTGAGGAATGGCTGGCCGAGCCCGCGAGAATCTGGAACGAGCTCTCGCCACAACAGCGCTCCTGCTGGAGCGCGTACCTCTCAGAAGGCAGCTGGGGCGACTGGTGGACTCAATCGGCGTGGCCAGAAAAAGCGAGGGAGACGGCGTCGATTATGGACACTTCCGAAAGCGACGATGGCGGCCAGATCGTTGTTGGCGAGCACGACCTGGTGGACTTTTCGGAGTGGATCGGGCGAGATCTTCTGGCCAGCGGTCCGTGTTCGGGCACGCCGGGCGACGGCGGTGAACACTGAACAGTTACAAGATCTCGGCCGCCGCGGCCTTCTCCTATTGATAGAGGAGTCACATTCCAGTCTCGGAGTACGACATGAGTAGCAATGCGGAGCACCCCGACGCTGAACAGCCTGGTTATACGCAGAGCTTCGAGACGGTCCAAGAAGCGGAGCTCGAGTATCTGAAGAAGCGCCGCTCGGCGAACGAGTTGCCGGGCCTAAGCCCGATCACTCCAATGTCGACGGAATCTGCCTGTCGGGTGGCGGCATCCGGTCTGCCACCTTCTGTTTGGGGGTGATGCAGCGCCTGATCAGAGAAAACAAGTTCAAGCAGATCGACTACCTGAGCACCGTTTCTGGCGGTGGCTACATTGGCTCGTGCCTGAGCTCGTTGTTAACAGGAGACCGTCGAGGCGGCCGACAAGGCCCGCTGCCCGGAGTCGAGCCGCATAACTCTCCGTTTGTGGGTCTCAACGGTGACGACGAAAACGAGCTCGAGCCAAGGCTCGGCGTGCGGCATCAGATTCATCATCTGCGCTCGCACAGCGAGTATCTGGCACCGCGTCACAAGCTGCTGAGCTTCGATGTTCAACGCGCGATCGGTGCGTTC
This sequence comes from Acidobacteriota bacterium, assembly GCA_963666215.2. Lineage (GTDB taxonomy): Bacteria > Acidobacteriota > UBA890 > UBA890 > WLXD01. The sequence goes on along the minus strand of CAXWPL010000004.1, from coordinate 988,947 downwards.
ATTCTCGGCATCATTCACAACTTCCTTCTGATCGGCGCGGCGTTCGTAGCTCTTGTGGCACTGACTCACCTGGTGCTCAGCATCGCCGACCCAGGCTTGAGCTCTCTCGGATCGCTCGACCCGATCAAGGTGCCGCCGCTCGCCGACGATTGCTGCAGCTCCGCGCTCACAAGGCGTGCGGCCGCGCTCACACAGCACGCCACGGCGTGGTGGGCTCAACGACTGCGGCCTCTGCTGCGAAACACCTACGGCGACTTCCTCGGGCACACGCACACGTTGGGCTACATCCTTCTCGGGGCGGTCTGGGTATTCATATGGAGGGTTCGGGGGACTGCGGTTCTCCGCAAGCTCAAGAGAAAGGACGTTCCGAAGTTCGACCAGTTATCGGGCTGGACCTACGAGGAGCAGCTAACGTCGCGATTTCTGACGTCGTTCAACGTTTCGTCGGTCGTCGCGCCGCTGGCGATCATCGTTTGGGCATGCTGGCGAATGCCCCATGCCGAGGGTTCGCTCTACGCACTGTTGATACCCGCGGCCTTCTCCGTTGGTGGCGGTGCTGTTGCATACGCGCTCAACGGCTGGGAGTCGAAACGCGAGCGCGATATCGCGACCGGCGATCACGACTCGGTGCTGCAGGGCGCGGCGCGCCGTTCCATCGTCAACGCCATCCAGGGGGCGTCGGTGTACGGATTGGTGACCGCCTTCGCGACGCCGGCTCTGATTATCTTGGTGATGGCGCTCAAGGACCTCACGTTCGAGTTCTTCGCTTCGCTCATCGTGCTTGCCGTTCTGTACGGCTTTGCGGCCCGCAAAACGAGCGCGGCAGCTGGCGGCGGACGGGTGGCCCGCATTGCCGGCAACATGGTGAAACCGCTGACCAACATTGGGCTGGTCGTAGCGCTGGTGCTGGCGTTCGCGGTGGTATCGCGACAGCTCATGGTGAGAATTCCCAGTGCCAGCTTCAGCGTTGGCCACGCGCTGGTCGCCGCGGGAGCGATCTTGGTAATACTCCTTCTGGGAACCGTCATCGACTCGAATCGGGTGTCGTTGCACACGTTTTACCGTGATCGCCTTTCGGAGGCCTACCTGACGACGACGGCGCGCCGAAAGCGCAGCGATCCGCGATCCGCCCAGGGGCAACCGCTCGACGTGATCCGCGACGACGACGAGTTGCTGCTCGAGGATCTGGGCAAGGACAACTGGCAGGGCCCATACCACCTCATCGTCACAGCGCTGAACTTGAGTGGCTCGCGCGAGCTCATGCGGCGCGATTTTTTGTCGGACCATTTCACGTTTTCGCGCGACTACATCGGCTCCGAGGTCACGGGGTACGTACAGACCTCGACCTACCGTCAGCGCGGCGCGCTGGGTGTGAAGCTCGCCCGCGCCATGACCATCTCGGCTGCCGCGGCCGGCTCGGCTATTGGCTACCACACGTTCTGGGCCCAGGCGTTCCTCGCGACGCTCTTCAACGTGCGTCTAGGGCACTGGATGGAGAACCCGTGGAACTACATCGCCGGTAGGCGCTCGCGACGGTTCCGTTGCTGGCCGTGGTGGTTGGGCATTGAGCTTCTTGCACTGACGACGGCAAGGCGCCGGATGGTGAATCTGTCGGACGGCGGCCATACCGGCGACAACCTCGGGCTGATGCCGCTGTTGCGCAGGCGCTGCCGGCGCATCGTCGTTTGTGACGGCGAGGCCGATGGCGACCTCAGCTTTCCGTCGTTCAACAACGTGATCCGGATGGCGTTCATCGAGCACAACATCCGTATCGAGATCGACCTGGCCGACGCTCAGCAAGTGCGTGACACGCGCTACGGACACAAGGCCAGCAAAGCGAGCGTCGTGAGAGGCGCCATCCACTACCCAGCGGTCAACAGTGTCGCACCGAAGCCGGGCGAGTTGATCTACGTCAAGGCGTCGATCCCAGACGAGGCTGGCATACCGGCGCACGTCCACAACTACGCCAAGCAGAAGGCGGAGTTCCCGCATCAAACAACCACCGACCAGTTCTTCGACGACGCTCAGTTCGAGGCGTATCGCGCCCTGGGAGATCACGTAGGCGGGGCAGCAGCCAATCTGCTGTGAATCGGCAATAGGGGCGAGCGGACGGCTATCATGTGCCGACGCTGATGGAACGATGTGGCGACCGTACTCCGTGCGACCAGCTGGCAGTGGCGCCGCCCGCCCACTCCCTGGCCCGTCCCTCCGACCCGATACCGAGATCGATGCTGCATCCGAACGGCCGCCTGCGGCTGAGCTGGGACGTCGTTATCGCGTTGACCGCCATCTTCGCGGGCGTCGAGATTCCGCTGCGCATCGCCGGCTTCATGGCGGCGGGTACGTGGACCCACGTCGTCGACATCGCGATCACGTTGCTGTATCTGGCCGATATCGCGGTCAAGCTCAACACCGGCATCGTCCGCGCCGGTCGTCTGGAGATCGACCGCGGCGTCGTCGCCCGTGCGTACAAGGGCCACGGGCTGTTGGTGGATGTGCTGGTGGGAATACCGGCACACTTACTGCTATTCACTCCCTGGAAAATGATGTGGTCGCTGCGGGCCTTGAAGTTGCTCCAGGTACGCAGCCTGTTGGCGCGCCTGCAGACCGCCGCCGATCTCGAGCCCGGACTGGTACGTGTACCCGCGTTCGGCTTCGGCGTGCTGATGTTGTCGCACTGGATCGCTTGCGGCTGGTCGATGCTGGTCGCCGAGCTCGGCGCGGCCAAGGACACCGATCACTACGTCGACGTCCTGTACTGGTCGGTGACGACCCTGACAACCGTAGGCTACGGAGACATCACGCCACATACCTCGCCCGCCAAGATCTACACGATGGCGATCATGTTTCTGGGCGTGGGCATGTACGCCTACATCATCGGCACCATCGCCCGGCTTATCGCCGAAGCCGACTACGCGCGCTTGCAGCACCAGGAGCGCACCGACCGAGTGAACGCCTTCATGCGCTCGCACGGGCTGCCCGCGGCGATGCGGCTTCGCATCCGCGACCATCTGCAGTACCTGTGGGAAAGCCGAGGTGGGTTCGACGACGCGCGTATCCACGAGGAGCTGCCCGAGGCGTTGCGCACCGACGTGGCCATGTATCTGATGTCGGACATGCTGCAGTCTGTAGAGATCTTCAAGAAGGCCGATGAAGCTTTCTTGCGCCGAGTCACCACGAAGTTGCGCTCGGTCGTGTACGGCCCCGGCGACGTGGTTGGCGCCGACGGCGAGTCGGTGATTGCCACGTTGGGCAAGGGCACCTACTTCGGGGAAACAGCGCTACTGGCGTCGCAGCCGCGCAACGCCACCGTGCGGGCTACCGAGTACTGCGACCTCTACGAGCTCGATCGAGCTGCGTTCCGAGCTGCGCTCGAGACGTCGCCAGAATTTGCCAGCCACATCGAACGCGTTGTAGCAGAACGAGCGACCGAGAGCTCCTGACGCCGAGAGGAGATGCGCACCATGTCGGAGAATGACGGCGATCGCCAGCGCCTCGAAGAGCGGGTCGCGGCGCTGGAGCAAGCGGTAGCTTCGCTGAGAGCTCAGCTCCAACGATCCGTCACCGCGCATGATTCGCGAGCAAAGGAAACCACGAGGCCGCAGCAGGTTCCGGGCGGCCGTCCGACAAGCCCAACAGAACCGAGCCGGCAGGTCGTGGGCACAGCAACGCCCACACCTCGCTCCTCGGGCGCTCCCAAACCCGACGCGGTTGGCGCGGCCGCTCAACTGCAACAACGGTTATCAGCTGACCCCGGCCAGTGGCTCAATCGCCTCGGCATCGGGCTGCTGCTTTTCGGCATTGTCCTCGGCTTCAGATACTCGATCGATCGCGGCTGGATTGGTCCTGCCGTTCGCGTCGGGCTCGGCCTGGCGCTATCGGTGGCTTTGCTGCTGATCTCGACGCGCCTCCGAACGCACCGCCGCGGACTGTCGCGATTGCTGGCGGGCGGGGGCGTCGTTGCCGCCTACCTGTCGATCTTCGCGGCGTTCCAGCTCTACGAGCTCATCCCCTACGGCGTCGCCTTCGCGGGCATGGTCATCGTTACCGTCCTCGGATTCGCGCTCGCCATGCGCGACAACGAGGCCGTCATGGCCATACTCGCGACGGCCGGCGGACTGGGAACACCGTTCCTGCTGTACGCCGGCCCCGGCAGCCTGGTTTGGATGTCGGTGTACACGTGCCTCGTGCTGGCAGGCGCCGGCGCCGTGTTCATGCGAACCGGCTGGCGGCTGTTGCTCTGGACCGCCACCGTGGGCGGCTGGTTCATCTTTTCCGGTGCGGCGATCCAGTCGGGAAGACCCCTGACGGCCGACACCATCGCGGTGCAAGCAGGCTTGGCCTTTCTGGCACTGGCGACCTGGGGCCTCGCGGTCGGGCGCGACCTGCTGTCGGCAGCGCACCCCGATAGGTGGCCGTCGACGCCAAGCAGAGGCGCGCTGAAGACAGGCGCGACGAACCCGACAGCTGTTGTCGCCCGAGCTTGGACGTTCCAGGCCCACCAGCTGACGATGGCGACCCCGATCGCCCTGGTGCTCGCGATTGGCGCGGCCTGGCACCTCCGTACCGGCGCAACCGGGTGGGTGGCGCTCGGGCTGGCGGCGATATGGGGCCTGGTCGCGTTCGCGCTACGCGGCACATCCGAATCCACCGACGCTGAAGACGCCGACGGCGATACGGGCTCAATAGCCCGCAACCTCGCTTGGACTCACGCCATGGCCGCCGCGGTATTGGTGGCCTTCGCGGTGTCGGACCTGTTGGGGAACACACGCCTCATGGCAATCGCCGCCGAGGCGCTGGCCCTGCACCTCCTGGCACGACGATCCGGAGTTCGTCGACCGGCAATCCTGGCGCACGTGCTCTTCGTGCTGGTCGGGATCGTCACCCTCGAGCGCCTGCACGACGGCGTCGGCAATGCAACGCCGATCCTCAACCTCGACGCGTTTATCGATCTCTTCGTCATCGCCGCGGCGGCGGTTTCGGCTTGGATACAGTCGAGAACCGCGCGACTCGGCTACGCCATCGCCGCTCAGGCCGGCCTGCTGTTGTGGCTCGGTCGCGAGCTCGGTGCGCTGTCCAACGGCGCCGCCTGGGTCACCGCGGCGTGGTTCGTCAACGCCGTGGCTCTGCTCGTTGTCGGGCTGCGCGGCGACTCTCGGGACCTGCGGCGTGGCGGCGCGGTGGTGATGGCGATGACGATCGCCAAGCTGTTCCTGTTCGATCTCTCCGAGGTCGACCCGGGCTGGCGCGTCGTCACCTTTCTTGCCTGCGGCGTGGCCCTGCTGGGCCTGGGCTACGCCTTCCCGACCCTGTGGCGGAATCGCGATCTGGAGGCCGACAACAGCTCCGAGTCGTGAGGGAAGTGGAGGCGCGCCACGGGCGGGCCATCGAGCGATGCTTCGTTCTCGACGCGCCGCTGAACGTAGATGGGCCCCGTACGCATGTGGTCGTGCAGGTGGTCGGGCACGAACTGCGCGAAGGCGACGGCGCAGAGTGCCATCGAGCCCGCGAGTGCGTACAAGCTCGGTACCGCCAGGTAGACCGTTGTCCACAACACCGCGCCGAGTCCAGTGGCCAGCATCAACAGGCCGTTGGGCCAGTGGACGAGGGCGAACAAGCAACTCGCAACGAGGACGATGGTGCGGCGCGACTCGCTCAACGCGCGTAGCCGCGTGACCAGGAAAACCTGGAACACCAGCAGCTGCCCTGTTGCGTACACCGCGTACCAAACCAGCGACTCGGCGATCTCGTTGCCATCGATCGGCACCACGACAATGAGAGCAACCGCGGCAAGTGCCGCAACAATCGCCGCTGTGGGCAGCGCCAGGCGCCGAGCAGCCTCTAACAGGTGGGCTCCACCGAATCCCCAACCGCGCGCTTGTTGTCGATCACGCCAGAGGAAACCCATCACCAGTGCCAGCAGCACGCCCATGATCGCCCAGTCGAGCGGACGCCAGCGGTACGGCGGCAGAACAGCCCACTCAAAGGCGAACAACCCCGGGAAAATCACCATGAGCTCGCACAGCGCCCGTCGCGACGATCCGGCTGTGGACTCGAGCCCGCGCCCGGAGGCCGCCTGGCCGCCCGGCACGCCCCGTCCGGGCGGTCCGGGCGAATTGACTCTCCCGAGAACACGTTCCCGATCGCGCCAGCCCGAGACGAGTGCTAGCCCAATGGCCAGCACGATCGCGATGTTCCAGACGACCGGCTGCAACTCGAGTGGCGCCGCATGAATCAGAGATTCGCCGGCGAACCGCACTCGACAGGCAACCAACACCACCGCGACGTTGGTGAACAGGAACGCAACGCTCACGCCGACAGGCCATGAAGCAGCCTGTGGCCTGGAGATTGGCCAGCGCGCAGCGGCAGCAAAGAACGAACCCTACGGACGATCAGTCTGCCCCGAAGGCGTAGAGCATGCCGCGGGTGCGCACGTAGAGTCGACCGTCGGCAATCGCCGGCGTGGCGTAGCAAAGGTCGTCGAGATCCGAGACGCTGATCGGGTCGAGCCCGCCGTCCGACTCCAGAACCGACAACATGCCGAGCTCCGAGAGCATGAAGATCTTGCCGTCCGCTGCCACCGGCGAGGCGTAGTACTGGTCGACCGCCCCCTTCAACCGACCCTGTGAGATCACCTCACCGGTCTCGGGATTGAACGAGGTCACCACGCCGCCGTCGTTCACCATATAGAGGATGTCGTTGTAGACCAGCGGCGATGGCAGCTGCGGCACGGCGCGGTTGTACTCCCACACGACGTTCTGCGCGGTCATGTCGCCCTCGCCTCCGAGCTTGATCGCCAGCATCCCGTTGCGACTCGCCAGCGCGGCGCGCATGTACTCCCATTCCGCCTCGTTGAGCTCCTTATCGACGTCGAGATCAACGAAGCCAAACCAGTTGTTGGCTCGCGACGGCGGCATTTCGTCGAGGCTCATCATGCCGTCGCCGTCACCGTCGTTGTCGCGCAACACGTCGGCAAACGCCGGCACCTCGACCATATTGCCGGGTTGGTTGAGCGGCGAGCCGTAGCCGTTGATGTAGGCCACGCCGTTGTGGATCACGGCGGTCGACTTCATCTCGAACGACAGGCCCTGCGTCCACCACAGCTTCTGGCCCGTGTCCGGGTCGTAGGCATCGAGCAGAAACGAACCCGGGACCAGCCAGCTGCGTCTCGCCCTCGGGCGACTCCCAGGTAATCGGCGTCGAGTGCCCGCTCTTGGCCTCGGGCCGATCGACCCTCCACACGGTCTCGCCAGTGTTCTTGTTGACCGCGATCATGAACGAGCCGATGTTCTGATCGCACACCAGGATGACTTTGTCGTCGACGACGACAGGCGAGGCCCCCATGCCATAGATGTTGTTGAACGGCCCGAGCGGCATATTCCACAACTCGTCACCGTCGTACGAGTAGGCCACAATCCCGAAGTCGTTGAAGAAAACGTAGATGTTGTTGTCGTCGTCCAGTACCGGACTGGCCGCGGCCGGGTTGTTGCGCGGGTCGAGCGGATCGTTACGCGTCCGCGGTGCCGCGACCCTCCACAGCACCTCGCCATTGGCGCGGTCGAGAGCCATGGTGAGGAGCTCGTCACCCTCGACCGCCGTCACGAAGATCCGATCGGTGGATAGCACCGGCGAAGAGTGTCCGGGGGGCAGCTCGGTTTTCCACACGACGTTGGTGTCGTGCCCGAACTCGGTGGGCAAGCCGCTGGTCTCGACGATGCCCGATCCGTTGGGCCCACGAAACCGCCTCCAGGACTCCTCATCGTCGTTCGCCGATGCCGCACCGGCCCACAGGATGGGCACCGCAACGAGCAGCGCAAGAAGCACGATCAGCATCGCCGGATAGCGAATGAACACGAGCTGTCGGGTGGATCGCATAAATAGGTTCGCCTTCGACGAGGACGGGGAAAGAAACGCCATCACGACTGTATCCGCCGAGCCTGGCGGGAACAACGAGCCCAACGAACGCCCCGGCACCCGGTCGCCGCGACTCTAGGCGACAGAAGCCCAGCTCGCTGTGCTTTCCTGACTCTCGCTGTTCCTTGTTGCGTCGATGGCCCCACCGCTGAGATAGAGTGATCTGCGCTCGATGCCAACGCTGGAAACTCGCGGCCAGAGCGGCCACTTGCGCGACAACGCGATTGTGGACCTGACTACCCACCGCGACTCGAATGGGCATCAGAAGCAGCAGCGCCGGAAGGTGCGCTACAACGAGCACGGTGCGCTAGGGTCGGTCGTTACCGATCTTCGCGGGTCCGGAGGACAGCACGAATTGAATGGTCGAAGAGGCATCGTCATCGCCGTGGTGCTGTTTGTTGCGGTTGTAACCGCCCTGATCGTTTACTCGAGCCTCGGACTGGCCCAGTTCACCGGCGAGGTGTGCGTGACACACAACGGGCAAACGGTGTGTCGAGTGGCATCGGGCTCGACCGAGGCGGAGGTCATCGCGACCGGCCTCGACATGGCCTGCGCCATGTTGCCAACCGCCAACATGGCCGATCGCGTGGACTGCACCACCTCGCAGCCCACGACCGTTAGCTGGCGCTAGTCGAGTCGAAGCAGTTGACTCGGTCGGGCGGCGTGGTGCCTGGGCGGCGTAGTGCTTCTTTCGAAGAGCCGAAGGAGCCGCCTTCGGACTTCCCTCGACGTGGGCTCGAGGCGCCGTTGACCCGGCTCCGGGGTCGTGGCTTCCAGGCCTCCGCCTACCGCCAGGGCAGGAGGCTTGTGCGCTCGACGCCGTCGACATCCGGCATTGGAATGCCCAGCAGCGTCGCCAGCGTCGGTGCCATATCCACTGTGTTGACCCGTGTATCAACAACAGCCGGCGAAGCGCCGGGCGCGACGACAACGAACGGCACGTTGGAGTCGTAGTGGTGCGGACTCCCGTGGGTGGTGCCCATGCCCATCTGCTCCAAGAAGAACGGCTCATAGACGATGAGCAGATTGGGGCTGCGGAGCGGATGGAAGTTGTTACGGGCGCGCTGCCAGATCTCGGGGTCGACTCCCGCTGGCTGTGAGCCGGCCGCCAGCTGCGTTGCCGTGAGGACGTGGAGAACCGACGGGCACGCCATCACCAGCTCGGCAAGTCTCGACTCCACAGCCGCCACCGAGTAACCGGCCGCTTCGACGACGAGCGGGTTCAGATACAGGTCGCGTGATGCCCAGTCGGCATTTGCCAATCCGAACTCCTGTTCGAGCCGTGTGCCGGCACCCTGCACGCACAACACGTCGGACGGATCCCTGCGCTCGCCGGCCTCGCCTTGGAGAGCACGAACCTCCGGAAGGGGTGCCACCCCATGATCGGCCGACAGGCCGATGACGACGTGCTGCATGCCAACTTCGCGCTCGATGAAATCGAACAGCTCGCCGAGCGCGCGATCGAGCCGCACGAACACGTCGAGCACCTCGCGGCTGTTCGGACCGTAGCTGTGTCCGACGGTATCGGCTGCCGAGAAAGAAATCGCCAGAAGATCGGGGCTGCCGTCGTCGCCGAGCCCCTCGTTGTCGAGGATGGCCATCGCGAACCGTGCCAGATACCAGTCCGCCAGTGGTGAGTCGTAGACGGCGTTGTAGAAGCCGATGTCGGGCTCGAGAGAGCCTCTGCCGATGACGTGCGGAAACGTGTAGTCCCAGGCGCCGGTGTCGGGTTCCGCCATTCCGAGCTCGTCGAGATCGACGGTGTCGGGCAGCGGTAGTGGCTCCCAAGCAACGCCGAAAAAGGAGTCCAGCAGCGAGTCGCTATTGTACTCCTGGACCCAGACGCGCCGCCGCCGTCCGTAGTAGGAGCTCGTTCGCCAAGCACCGGTATCCTGGTTGTACCAATAGGCGCCATTGGGGTTCTGGCCGCCGAATATGACGGCGGATCTGTCTTTGGCGCTGGCCGAGAACACCTTGGAGCGGCTATCGGCCGCTTTCATCCAGTCACCGAGCGCCGTGCCCATCAGCCAGCCGGGTCCAGTGACATCATCGCGGCGCGCCGAGTAGATCTGCTCGGCGCGCTCGCGGTCATACCAACCGTTGCCAACGATGCCGCTGCGACCCGGGTTGAGGCCGGTCGCGAGCGTCGCGTGACCGGGCGCGGTCGCCGTCATCGAGTGATTCTGATGCGCGTCGGTGAACACCGCGCCGTTATCGAGCAGGTAGGCGAGTCCGCCGGTGAATGCCGGACGGAACCGCGTCAGGTACTCGGCACGCGCCTGATCGATCGAGATGAGCAAAACCAACGAAGGCCCGTCGCCGCGAGGCAGCGGCGCCCGTTCGAAGGTCTGGCAACCAGCCCCTGCGAGGAGGCTCATCAACCCGACCACAGCAACCCACTTGATGCGAGCCGGCGCCGACTTGGGCGCCGAACCATCGCCGGATCTGAAGATCGACGCGGCTGCGCGCTTGCGTTGGCGGTGCAGTTGCTTGTGCGTCGCGTGATCGACCATGGCTGCGGGGGGGGGGGGGGCGTCAAAAAAAGCGGTCGCGCGACGTTACCATTCCGGAGCGTGGCAAGCCGGCAGTGACGGTGAAGTCACAACGGATCTCCTCGCGGCCCCGAAGCTTCCGGGATCTGCGTCTGGCCGGCAGCAGGTTTGTCTCTCTCCATCTGGCTCCTGTCCGCAGTCGCCCGATGGTGACCGGCTCTCGAGGGTGCTGCGACAGGTGGTCGCTTGCTATCCCGACAGGCGTCGCCTAGAATCGCTGCATGACTACTCGGGTTCGCATACAGCGTCATCATCACCATCGCCATCACGGCCCCAACGGGCCGTGGCGATGGAGTGTGCCTACCTAGCACTCCAAAGGGAATCTCTCGCCGCGGTCCGTGGAACCCAACGGATCGCGGCTTTTTTTGTGCCCGACAACCACTTTGGTGCTCGTGATGATCCGCATCGCCCTACCCAACAAGGGTCGGCTCGCTGAGCCCGCCCGAGATCTGTTACGACGCACCGGCCTGCGTTTCTCCGGTCTGAGCGGCCGCGTGCTGCAGGCCCGTCTTGGCGAACACCTCCTCGCAATCTTCGTCAGCACCAGCGACATCCCCGAATTCGTCGCCGACGGTGCCACCGACCTCGGCATCACCGGAGGCGATCTCATCGCCGAGTCGGACCGCGACCTCGATCCTGTTCTCGACCTCGGGTTCGGCCGCTGCCGTCTCGTCGTGGCGACCCGCGACGAGGACACCATCAGGACGATCGCCGACATTCCCGACGGCGCCCCGGTGGCCACCTCATTTCCGGGGCTGGCGCGGCGGTTCTTCGAGGCGGCGAACAAGAGGATCACCGTCGTTCCCGTGTCGGGCGCAGCCGAGATCGCTCCTCATATCGGCGTCGCCGACGTCATTGTCGATCTGGTGGCGACCGGGTCGACGCTCAAGATCAACGGCCTACGCGAGGTCGAGACCGTACTCGAATCGGAGGCGTCGCTCATCGCCCGGCCGGGCCTGAGGGACGATCCGGCGGCCGCCGCCGAGGTCTCCGCGCTCTCCGATGCGCTCGAGTCGGTGATTCGAGCTCGCGACAAGCGCTATCTCATGGCCAACGTGCCGCGACAGCGGCTCGAAGAAGTGAGGCAACTCTTGCCCGGAATCTCGGGGCCCACGATCATCGACGTGCTCGATGGAGGGGAAGTGGTGGCGGCGCACGCCGTAGTCGAGCAGGCCGAGACCTACCGCTTGATCAACGATCTGCGCCGCATCGGCGCCACCGGCATCCTGGTGACCAAGATCGAGAGGCTGTCCCCGTGAGCCCGACGCTTGCCGCCGGGGTGTTCTCGGTTGCCGGTCGGCTTGGGAACCTGAGCTCCACGGCGCTGCGGCGGATCATCGCGCGCGGTCGAGAAGATCAGCCAGACGTTGCCCAACGCGTAGAAGGCATCGTCGAGCGCGTACGTGCCACGGGCGACCAAGCGCTGCGCGAGCTCGCCCATGATCTCGATAGAGTGCCACTGAACGTCCTGGAGAGTCTGGAGAGTCTCGAAGTTCCACTCCGCGAGTGTGACGCGGCCCTCGAGTCGATGGCCCCCGGGCAAGCCCAGGCTCTGCGTGCGGCGGCCAACGCGATTCGCCGGGTGCATGAGGATCTTCGTCCCGATGCCCGCGAGTCGCGGCCAGCGCCCGGCGTCGTGGTTGGCCGTCGACCTGTGCCGCTCCAACGCGTCGGCGCCTACGCGCCGGGCGGACGCGCCGTGTACCCGAGCAGCGTGCTCATGTGCGCCATCCCCGCACGGGTGGCCGGCGTGAGCGAGGTGATCGTCTGCTCACCCCCGCAACCGGACGGTCTTCCGGCCACGGCGGTACGGGCAGCCTGCAGCCTGGCCAGAGTCGACCGGTTGTTCGCCATCGGCGGCGCGGGCGCGATCGCCGCCATGGCGTTCGGCACCGAGTCGGTACCTCGGGTCGACAAGATCGTCGGCCCCGGAAACGCCTACGTGGAGGAGGCCAAGTCGCAGCTCGCACAACGCGTGGCCATCGACTCGCCGGCGGGCCCTTCCGAGCTCCTGGTCATTGCCGATGGCTCAGCCGATCCCGACGCCGTCGTCGCCGAGCTGATCGCACAGGCCGAGCACGATTGCCGGGCGGCGGTCTGTCTGCTGACCACCGACGACAACCTGGTCGCCGAGCTCGAACCGCGTCTCGAACGCCAACTCGCCGGGCTGGCGACCGCGTCGACCGTACGAACGGCCCTCGCGGCACGCGGGGCCGCGATCGTCTGCACCAGCCTCGAAGAGGCGCTGCAACTGTCCGAGGAGTACGCGCCCGAGCACCTGCTGTTGCTAACCGAGGACGCAAGCGCTCTGGCGGCGCGGGTGTGCCGGGCGGGGGCGGTGTTCATTGGAGGGCATTCCTCCGTAACCTTCGGCGACTACGCCTCGGGCTCCAACCACGTGCTGCCCACGAACGGCCACGCCCGCGTCCGCTCGGGTCTGTCGACAGACGACTTCGTACGCTGGGTGAGCTGGCAATCAATCGACGCCTCCGCCGCTCCGCAACTCGCCGCAACGGCGGAGACTCTGGCTGAGATGGAAGGCCTGCCTGCGCACGCCGCGGCGGCCCGCCGCCACCAGCCTCCGATGACCGCGGCAGCAAACGAAACGGCCGCGCCGACGCCGCCTCAGCCGACCCCGCCGTCGGAGCGAAACGCTCTACGAAGCATACGCTGCTACGCGCCCGGAGATCGCAACGCCGAGATCGAGCTCAGCGACAACACCAGCCGCTTCGGGGTCGCGCCCGGTGCCCTCGAGGCCGTGAGGAATACGCCGCGCGAGACGCTGCGCTCCTACCCGAGCACCTACGGGGGGCAGCTGAAGGTCGCGCTGGCGGAAGAGCTTGGCGTCGAACCGGCGAACATTGCCACCGGCTGCGGATCCGACGACCTCCTCGACACCACATTGCGCGCTTTTACCGAACCCGGCGCGGTGGTCGCGCACGCCTGGCCGACCTTCTCGGTTGTGCCCGACTTCGCGATAGTTAACGGCGCGCGCACCTGCGCGGTGTCGAGCGGCATCTCATTGACTCCCGACGTCGACGGACTGGCCGCAGCGCGCGCTGCCGTCACCTATCTATGCCGCCCGGAGAATCCGAGTGGTGTGCTGGTTCCCGGTGCCGACGCACGATCGTTGGCGGGTCGCTGCGCCGGCTTGCTGATTGTCGACGAGGCCTATATCGAGTTCAGCGGGCACGAGTCGCTGGCAGCGTGGGCAACGACCACGTCGAATGTCGTGGTACTGCGCACGTTCTCCAAAGTGGCGGGGCTCGCGGGCCTTCGCGCCGGCTACGCGGTCGGCTCCACGGGTCTGATCGAGACCATCGAGAAGGCCCGTGGTCCGTACAAGCTCAACGCCGTCGCTGAATCCGCGGCGGTCGCCGCCCTCGGCAATCGCGAGTGGCGCAACGACGTGGTGGCGCGCACCACGCGCAATCGCGTGCTGTTGGCGGCCGCGCTCGACAAACGCCGGCTACGCGCCTGGCCTTCCGCCGCCAACTTCCTGCTGATAGCGGCACCGGACGGGGTTGGTGCCGACGATCTGGAGGCCGGACTGCGCGATCGCGGCGTGGGCGTACGCGCCTTCCCCGGGCTCGGGGAGGTTGGCGATTGCGTCCGCGTCACGGTGGGCCGGCGTAGCGAGATCGCTCGTTTCCTGGAAGAGCTCGACGCGGTGCTGGCAGAGATCCCCGCGGCCGTGGAGCCGAGCTCATGAGAGTCGCGCTCATGGATTTCGGCGTTGGCAACCTGCACTCGCTCGCCAGGGCTCTGGTCCGCGGCGGCGCCGAGGTCGAGACGACCACGTCGCTGGGCGACGCACTGCGGCTCGATGCCCTCGTGCTCCCGGGGGTCGGCGCCTTCGGGGCGGCGTCGGCGCGTTTCGGCGGAGACGCCACGATCGCGCGGCAAGCGCTGGCGTCCGGTCACCCGTGCCTGGGCATCTGTCTGGGGATGCAGCTCCTGTTCGAATCGAGCGAGGAATCGGAGGGCGACGGCATCGGGCTGTTGCGTGGCAAAGTTCGGCGACTGCGAGCCCAGCGCACGCCCCAGATGGGGTGGAACGACGTCGAGACAGCGATCGATCCGCTCTTCGATTCACAGCCCCTCGAGCGGCGGTCTGAAACCGCGTCAGAGAATGGCTCGACCGATGGCGTCGACGAGCACGTGCCCGGTGGTGGCGGTCTTGTTGTCTACTTCGCCCACCGCTACGTTGCTCCCGAGCCCGTCGAGGCGGCCCAAACGGCGGTAGTCATTGGCCGCACCACCTACGAAACCGACAGCTTTCCGTCCGCCATCCGCGCCGCAAACACCTGGGGCACGCAGTTTCACCCCGAGAAGAGCGGCGAGCCCGGCTTGCGGATCATCCACAACTTCCTGCGCGCCGCGCGGCGAGCGCGATGATGATCGTGCACGCGGCGATTGATCTGATGCGCGGCGACGTGGTGCAGCTCGCGCAGGGCGATCCGAGTCGCGAGCACATTCGACGTCCTGATCCAGCGCGCGTCGCCGACGACTGGCAAGCCGCTGGTGCTCCCTGGCTGCATGTCGTCGACCTCGACGCGGCTCTCGATCGCGGTTCCAACACCGACGGGATTCGAGCCGTGCTAGGCGCCGCACGGGTGCCGGTACAGGTGGGCGGCGGGTTCCGGGCCGGGGCCGCTGTGGCCGAATGGCTCGCCGCCGGCGCCGCCCGCGTGATCGTTGGCACGCGCGCGGTACGCGACCCGGCGTGGCTCGCTGAGCAGGCCCACCGCTTCCCCGATCGTGTTGTTCTGGCGGCCGACACTCGCGGCGGCACGGTTGTCGCCGAGGGCTGGAGTCGCAGCGCCGAGCTCACCGTCGAAGAGCTGCTCGAGATCGTCGACGAGCTGCCGCTGGCGGCGGTTCTGGTTACCGACGTCAATCGCGAGGGGCTGCTGCGCGGCGCCGACACCGACATGTTCGGACAACTCGCCTCCTCGACCGCGCATCCGCTGATCGCGGCGGGAGGCATTCGACGGCTCGAGGACTTGAAGGCACTCGAACAGGCGGGCGTCGCCGAGGCGGTCATCGGCACCGCGCTCTACACCGGCGCCATCACGACAACCGAGTTGCAACGGGAGTACTGGAAATGATCGAGATCCACCGTCGTACCAGCGAGACCGACGTCAGGGTACGGCTCGGTTTGAACGCTCGCGAGCCCCGCGCGGAGATCACCACTACGGAGCCGTTCCTCAAACACATGCTCGAGACCCTGGCGCGCTACGCCGGTGCCAACCTGCAGATCGACGCCAGTGGCGACCTCGACCACCACCTCGTCGAGGACGTCGCCATCACCATCGGTCTCGCCTGTCTCGAAGCCATACCCGGCACTTGCGTGCGGTACGCCG
This sequence comes from Acidobacteriota bacterium, assembly GCA_963666215.2. Classification (GTDB taxonomy): domain Bacteria; phylum Acidobacteriota; class UBA890; order UBA890; family WLXD01. The sequence goes on along the minus strand of CAXWPL010000004.1, from coordinate 973,115 downwards.
AGGCCACGATGCCGATGGACGACGCCCTCGTGCAGGTGGTGCTCGACGTTGGCGGCCGCCACTACTACGAGGGTCCGCTGCCCGACCCGCGCTGGGATCACTTCGCCCGCTCGCTGGCCGAGAATGCGCGCTGGACGCTGCACGTGTGCGTTCTGCGTGGTATCGACCGGCATCACATTGTGGAAGCGGCCATCAAGGCCATCGGCCTGGCGCTGCGCCGTGCCGCGGCCGAAGGTGATGTTGTCTTCAGCACCAAGGGCGCCGTGGCAATCGAGCGACGAACGCTCGCGGACGAGTGACCATGCTGCGCAAACGCATCATCGTCTGCCTCGACGTCGACGGCGGCCGGGTGGTCAAGGGGACGCGCTTCCTCGACTTGCGCGACATGGGCGATCCCGTGGAGCTCGCCGATCGCTACCAGCAACAGGGCGCCGACGAAATCGCTTTCCTCGACATCTCCGCCTCGAACGAGGCGCGCGGCACCGTGCTCGACGTGGTTCGGAGCGCGGCCGAACGCCTGCTCGTGCCCCTGACCGTGGGCGGAGGAGTGCGCACGGTCGAAGACATCGCCAGGCTGCTGCGCTCCGGTGCCGACAAGGTGGCGATCAACTCCGCCGCAGTAACGCAACCGTCGCTGCTCACTGAAGCGGCCAAGCGCTTCGGTGCACAGTGCGTCGTAGCCAGTATCGATGCTCGCCGTGCCTCGACCGGCACCGAAGTCTTCACCCACGGCGGCTCGCAGGCAACCGGCCTCGACACCATCGAGTGGGCCCGGCAATGCGCTTCGCTCGGCGCGGGAGAGATCCTGCTGACCGCGATCGATCAAGATGGCGTCCGCAACGGATATGACATCGAACTGACCGCGGCCGTGTGCGACGCGGTTGACGTGCCCGTGATTGCCAGCGGCGGCGCCGGTACACCCGACCACTTCGTGGAGGTGTTCCAGGAGACGCGCGCGGAAGCGGCGCTCGCGGCCGGCACCTTCCACGAAGCCATCATGAGCGTCGGCGAAGTGAAAGCCGCGCTCCAAGCCGCCGGCGTGCCGGCTCGCCAGGAGAGAGCGTCATGAAGGTCGCGGCGTTGAGCGACATCGATGAAGTCGACTTCCGCAAGGGCAGTGGCTTGGTGCCCGTGATCGCGCAGCACTACGCCACCGGCGAGGTGCTGATGGTCGCCTGGGCCGACGCCGAGGCTGTGCGGCAAACCCTGACAACCGGCGAAATGCACTTCCACTCGCGATCTCGCGACGAGCTCTGGCGCAAGGGGGCAACCAGCGGCAACGTGCTGCGATTGATCGAGCTCGAGGCCGACTGCGACCGCGACACTCTTCTGGCGCGTGTCGATCCCGCCGGGCCGGCCTGCCACACGAACGAGGGCAACTGCTTCAGTGCGCGCCCCACCCTCGCCGCTCTCGCCGCCACGATCGACGCCCGTGCTGACGCCAGCACCGACACGCCGTCCGACGGCTACACGGCGCGCCTGCTGCACGACCGCAATCTGCGACTCAAGAAGCTGGGTGAGGAAGCTGCGGAGCTCGCCGTAGCCGGAGCCGACGATGATCCTGCCCGGGTGACCTCGGAAGCCGCCGACCTCCTCTACCACCTACTTGTCGTCGCGCGGGCGTCGGACGTCAGCCTCGCCGCCATCCTGCGGGAGCTCGACCGCCGGCGGGCCAAGCCCTAGTGCGGCCAGGTCGCGCCCCGTGCTCGATTCTTGGCTCTCCCCGGCTGGCCAGAGCTCGCCGGTGGCCTAGAAGTCGAACGAGCGGGTCATCTTGGCGATGATCGCGCGGTTTTGTTGACCGCTGTAGACGCCCTCGAACAACGACGTTTGCTTGAGGACCAGGAAGAAGTCGTCGCCGGTGCGGTAGATGTAGTTGAGTCGCGCGAAGACCGCCATGGAGTCGTCCAGGCTGTTGTACTGAACCAGCGCGCTCGTCAGCCAGCGGTCGGAAAAGTTGTAACCGCCGCGTACCCGAAGGATATGGGTGGTGAAGCTGGCGTCGGGAAGCGTGATGATGTTGATGTTCCAGCTCGGCGACAGGTTGAACTTCTCGGTGAAGCGCCCCGTGCCGCTGAGCGAGTAGGCCTTACGCGAGCCGCTGAACCAGCCGCCGCCGCCGACACGAGTCCGGGCCGAGAAACGGCGTCCCTGGAAGGTGTTGAACGACAGGCTCCATTCGTTGAAGTTGTAGTCGCCGGCCGGCACGATCGCCTCGTCCTCGACGTCGAACTCCTCTTCGAGACGCTCGAACTTTCTCTCCACGCGAACGCTGAAGCTGTCGCCCGACTCGAGGCTGAAGCGCGCGTTCACCGACTGCTCTCGGGTCTGCAAGCTCCCGCCGATGTCGGTGATGTAGTCCACCGAGCCGAAGAAACTGATCTGCCGCATCCAGTCGAAGTGCGGGCGCGGTGTCCAGCTGCCCGAGACCTTCTGTTTGATCACATCGCGCCTGCGAATGAACCCGAGATCGGTCTCGAAATCCTCGTCGACCCGAGAGTAACCGGCATTGAGGCTCCACAGGTCGCTATCCCAGCCAGCACCGAACTGACCCACCCAGGAGCCGCCGTTGATGTCGTTGCCGCGTGCCTGCGCCACGTATCCACCGATGCTGGCGTGCTCGAGGAAACGGAAGCTGGCATCGAGCCCGAAAACGCGGTTGTACTTGCTGCCCTCGCCCTCGACGTTGGTGAACATCGCGCCCACATAGGAGCGGCCGAGAATGTCCTGGCGCCAGCGTACCGCCGAGTAGTTGCTGCCCGAGACCCTCTCATTGCCAGCATTGATCAGATTGCCCGTGCCGGCGTTCACGACGCCGATCGTCGAGCCACCGATCTTGCCGGTGAGCTTGATGCCGTAATTCATCGGCACCGGATCGCCGTCGACCAGACCGATGCGGCGGGAGTGGAACAACAGCGCGTCGGGTGATCCGAACCCACCGTGTTCGCTGGCCGATCCGAAACGGAACACGTTGGCGGACTCGAGAAAGAACTCGCGGCGCTCGGGGAAGAACAGAGGGAACCGGGTCAGGTTGACCCGCTCCTCGTCGTCCTCGACCTGCGCGAAGTCGGTCTTGAGCGTGAAGTCGGCGGTGATGTTCGGGGTGATCTGGACCTTGAAGTCCTCGATGCCGATATCACCATTGCCCTCCGAAATCGGAGCCTCGGTGGCGTTGAGGTCGTTGTAGCCACCCGAGACGTAGGGCTTGAGGCGATAGCGTCCGTTGAGCTTGAGGTTCTTGAGGCCGACGAGATGCCCCATCTGCGACACCGCACGGAAGTCGTAGCCGCGACGCCAGCTGCTCCAGTTGACCTCTTCGTTACGCCTGCGGATCTCGCGCTTGAAGCCCATCCCCCAGATGTGGTCGCCAGCAGGGAAACGCACGGCCTTCCAGGGAATCGCCATCTCCGCTTCCCAGCCACGCTCGGTGATCTGGGCCGCGGCCTCCCACTTCTCGTCCCATTGCGAGTTGAGCTCGGTCTCGTCCTTGACCGTTGCGTCGTACTTGGTGCCGAGCGGGTTGACACGAAAAACGTAGCCGTTGCGATGGTCGTGGAACGTGTCGAAAAACACCGCAATCGTGTCGTCGGCCTGCAGGCGCGAGTCGCGCCGCAAGTCGGTGGCGGTAATCTTGTCGGGCTCGGTGTCGAAGTTGATGAACGAGACGTAGATGTACTCCTCGTCGTAGAGGATGCGGATCTCGGTGCGCTGTGAGCTCGGCTGACCGTTGTCGGGGTCGCGCTGGAGCAGATCGCTGACGACGTCGCTGTGGGCCCAGACGTCTTCGTCGATGATGCCGTCGATGATGGGCGCGCGGCCGGTCGGCGTGGCGATCATCTTCTTGCCGTCGGCGATCTCGGCGATCTCGTCGGGCGTCAGCGTCAAGGCGCCGGCTGCCGGCGCGGCGATCGGACCTAGCGAGTCCTGATCTCGGTCGAGCTCCTCCTGGTCGCCAGCACTGCGCTCACGCTGCTGTTGCACGACCGCCTTGCCGGGGTCTTGCGTGGGCTGCCGCTTGGCCTGCTCGGCGAGCGTCTGCTCTTGTTCTGCGGCAGCGGCCGAACCGACCAGCACGACCAAGCTCGCCAGGCACAGCAGGAGCAAGGGTCGGGCGAGACGCAGAGTGGGCGGGCGAGACGCAGAGGGAGCGACGCGAAGGCTGTTCGCATCGAAAGGGTGCACTCAAGCAAAAGGGGCTGGGCGAAGAAGGCCAAATGCCTACGCAAAGCGTAGCGATCGAGCCGCCCGCCCACAAATACAAACCCGCGCTCTTTACACTTTCTTACAGCAACAACTCACAAGCTGCGCGATTGCCTCAAGCCATGGATTCTCGAGAAACTCGATGGATTCGAGCCGTCACGGCGCCCGCGAGGGGCCGCAGCGCGCTATTCCTGGTCGCTGACCGCGGAATCCGTATCGCTTATCGCTGTTCCTTATTCCTTATTCCTTATTCCTTACCGACGATGCCGAGCAGTTCGACCTCGAAAATCAGCGTGGCGTTGGGACCGAAGGTAGAGCCTGGCGGATCGTTGGTCCCGTAGCCGAGATCCGGCGGCAAGTAGAACTTCCATTTACCGCCGGTCTTCATCATGGGCAGCCCCTCGTTCCAGCCCGGGATGACCGGCCCCAGCTCGAAGACCACAGGCTCGCCGCTCGGGTAGGAGTCGTTGAACACGGTGCCGTCGATCTGCAGACCGCGGTAGTGCACGCGCACGCGATCGCCAAGATCGGGGCTCGGGCCGTCGCCTTCGCGAACGATCTCGTACTGCATACCGCTGTCGGTAACCATGACACCTGGTCGCTGACGGTTCTCCTCGAGAAAAGCCTCGCCGTCGCGCAGGTTCCGATCGGTGACCTCAGGGTCCCCGGCACTCATGCGCTCCTCGAACGCCATCAGCGCCGCTTCGTACTCCTCGTCGCTCATCGAGGGTGTGCCGGCGAGGGCATCCCGCATCCCCTGCAGCAACTGCTCGGCTTCGATCGCTACCTGCTGCTCACGCAACCCGCGTGCCATGTTCATACCGATGGCGTAGCTGCCGCGCTCTTCGACGGTTTCGAGCGCTGCCGAACCAGTGGCAGCGTCGCCGGCGCCGGCGCCGTTGCAACCGATGATCATGAGCAGCGTCAAAGCCGCAGCGGCTCGGCGCGTGTACCTGCACACGAAAGACATACGCGTATCCCTAGCGTGGGTGTGGAGCGTGGCGGGGCGGCAGCGACAGCCTCGGCCGCCGCGGCTCCAAGAGTCACCAGAAGTTACTGGAAGAGTGCCTACGGTAGCACGGGCCTACGAGTGGGTCCGGCACCTGGAAGCCAGGCTTCGGATCCCGCGCCCACCTCCCAGAACGCCACCTTTCGCCACCCTTATCTCGGTGGCACAGTAGGTTGACCTTCCGATGCTCTTGGCCAAACCACCTCCACATGGAGAAGCAGCATGCATCGACCCACCTCCTCGATCCCGATAGGCCTCGCCTGCCTTCTGCTTGTTCTCCTTGTTGTGGCAGCGCCAACAATCGCGGCAGCCCCGAACCAAGCGGCAACCACGAACCAAGCGGAGGATCAGCCGGAGGCGCCGCAGGCCGCCTCGATTGAGGTGACGCCGAGCGAGCTCGACATCGAGGTTGGCGGGAAAGCGGAGCTCACGGCGATCGTCAAGGACGCCGACGGTAACGTGATTGAAGACGCGACGGTGCTTTTCTTCTCGCGGGCGCGTCGCAGCGTTGGGGTTACCCCGGAGGGGACCGTTGAGGCGTACACGTTCGGCGACTTCGCGCTTATCGCGCGTGTGCCCTCCAGCCCCGATGTCGACGCGCGCCGCGATCCCGACGCGCTCACGGTGGAGATCGCGGTTCATGTGCCACCACCGCCTGTCGAAACTGTAGGTTTCGTCGGTTTGCCAACGCGGTACTACACGGGAACGACACTGCGACCAGAGCTGTCGGTTGTCGATATCTCCGGCGCCGAGCGTTCCGACGTCAAGCCTGAGCTGACGAGCAGTGCGCCCGCCGTGGTGCGGATCTCACGACTGGGGCATCTCGAGCTGCTGCGAGCCGGCAATGCGGAGATTACGGTCAACGCCGAAGCGGCTACCAATAGCGCCTCCATTCACGTTGTCGACAACCCCACCGTGAGCCTCGATCTCGAGGCGTCGGCGCACATGGCGCGCACTGGCGACGTTGTGCACTTCAGCGCCACGCCCCGCGACGCGTCGGGGAACGTCGTTGCCGAGATGCCGGTGCGCTTCGCGATGCAGGCGCGTACGGTGGCGCGTGGTCTCGGTGAGCCACCGTCTGGCCTGATTACAGACGATGGCCGCTTCGTTGCTGATCTAGCTGGCAATTACACCGTCGTCGCCGTGGCCGGCAACGCCTCCGCCAGCGATGTGGTCGAGGTTGAGCCCCGCGACGCCAAGCACGAGATCGAGCTGCTCGGCCAGGGTCGCGTGAACGATCGCAAGACCTCGGACCTGTGGGTTTGGGAAGGGCCGGACGGCCGCGACTACGCCATCACCGGCACCTGGGGTGCCGCCGGTCACGCCTACTTCTGGGACGTCACCGACCCACGCAACTTGCAGATCATCGACACCGTCAAGGTCGACGCACGCACGGTCAACGACGTGAAGGTCAACGAGGCCGGCACCATCGCAATCATCAGCCGCGAGGGCGCCAGCGATCGCAAGAACGGCCTGGTGATCTACGACGTGTCCGACATGCAGAACAAAGGCGCGCAGGTACTCGCGCGCTACGACGACCAGATGACCGGCGGCGTGCACAACGTCTTCATTTACGAAGACCACGTCTACGCCCTCTCTGGCGGCCAGCGCTACGACATCATCAACATCGAAGACCCGCGCAATCCCTACCGCGTCGGCCGCTTCGAGCTCGACACCCCCGGCCATTCGATTCACGACGTTTGGGTCACCAACGGCGTCGCCGTGTCGTCGAACTGGAGCGACGGCATCGTTCTTGTCGATGTCGGCGGCGGCGGCAAGGGCGGCTCGCCCAACAACCCGGTGCTCATGGGCAGCTACGCCTACCCGTCCGGCCGGAACCACGCCGGATTCCCCTACTGGAGCGAGTCGGCCGGCAAGTTCTACGTCTTCGCTGGCGACGAGGCCTTCCCGCGCGACCGCAACCCCATCGGCTTCGATCGCTTTGTCGGCCCCCCCGTGCAAGCCGCCGGCTGGATCCACGTCATCGAGTTCGACGACCTCGAAGCGCCGCGTGAGATCGCGCGGTACGAGGTCCCCTACGGCGGCACCCACAACTACTGGATCGAGGACGACATCCTTTACGTCGCCTACTACAACGCCGGCCTGCGAATCGTCGACGTCTCGGGCGAGCTCCTCGGCGACCTTTACCGGCAAGGCCGCGAGATTGCCTACTTCCTGGCCGACGACCCCGACGGCTTCAAGGCCAACGCCCGCCGCACCTGGGGCACCATGCCGCACAAGGGCAATATCTTCTTTGCCGACAACAACTCCGGCCTCTGGGCCGTGCGTCTGAAGCCTCCGGTTACCGAGGCCGACGACGCGGGCGGCAGCAGGAACTAGCCGCTACAGCGCGCTCAGGACGTGTCGCAGAACCGAGCTGCGTCCCTACGACACGCCGGTCGGAGTGGCGCCATACGGGGCACGACGCGCCGATCCCGCGGCCAGCGAATCTCTTAGCGCGACCCGAAGGCGGCGGCGATCTTTCTGTCGGTCTTGTACTGACCGAGCGAGTACACGGCCCAGAAGGCCGCGGGGATCCAGCCGATGATCGTGAGCTGCAGGATCAGGCAGAAAATGCCAGAGAACGGGCGGCCGATCGTGAAAAAGGCCAGGAACGGCAGGAAGATAGCGACGATGAGTCTCATCGGGGAGCCTCCATTGGCAGCAGGGGGTTCCGCTTCCTTATCTACGCCAAGAACGTCGCCGGATTTTACTCCCGGAAAAATCAGACCGCAAACGCGACCTGCAGAAAACCGCCTGGTGCGAGCTTGCCGGCGGCCCCTGCGAGAGTGACACGCCGCGACCGGACGCCGCAACGACCCGCGGACGGCCTATCAGGCTTGACGATGGGCTTCTTCGCTGGAACGGGGTGGTCGCCGCAAGCGGCACTACGAGGTCACCAGGTCGTCGTAGAACCGCGCCGAGAACAGCTGCGACTGCGTACTGCGTAAACTGCGGCTGCCGTGTCATCGTCGGCTTCGCCATTGACAAGGATCTCGACGCGCCGCTAGGCTCGCGGCGTCCCCGCCGACGGAAGCAAGGAGTCGATTCATGCGTAGCGCCTCGAACCGGGGCCGGTGGACGACCGTCCTTTGTGCCCTGGTCATCCAGTTCGCCTGCGCCGCCGCTGCGGTCCCGCTGACGATCGTGCTCATCGACGCGAACGGCGTGCCGGTTGGAGACCCGTCGACGACGTTCCGCCTCAAGGGGCCCCAGGAATGGACCGCGAGCGATCTCCAGGTCACCCCCGAAGGTGTGACCTTCGAGCATCCGACGAGCATGGGTCTGGAGCAGCAGTTCACCCTGTACGTTGAACCCACGCTCTACTACCCGACCAAGACGACGTTTCGCGCCAACGACGCTTCCGACCCTCTCGACATCGACGTCGTGGTGCTGCTCAACCGCGACCACTTCGACTACCGCTTCGCTGCTTGGGACGAGCTGCCCACGTCGGCGGCTCACCTGAAAACGCTGCTCGCGACCTCGAGCGAGATTTGGCTCAAGGACGACGCGGAAGACGAAGGGTTTCGCCTATTGGGAGCACTGGGTGCGGAGCAGTACGACAACGGCTCGATCTCCGCGGCCACCAAGGCTGGCCTGTTGAACGTCTACGCGAAGCTGCGCATGACCAAGGCGCCCGGACGCGGACGACCCTGGTCCGATTTCCTCGAGCAGATCATCTTGGTCGACCAGGAGCGGATCTTGGCTTATATCTCGGACCAGGGGGCGCGGCTGGTGAAGCGGCTGTACGACAACGCCGACACCCTGGACGTGCGGCGCCAAGCCTCCGACGCCCATTTCGACAACCTTCCGCCGCTTCTGCGCTCGCGATTCGCCAAGCGGAGAATCCGCTCGATCAAGACCAACGAGCATTACGGCAACCTGCAGCTGACCTTGATTCCTGGCGAGATCGACGGTGCCCCTGTCTACATTCTCGACGCCGATATCGACCCCGAGGGCGGCCTGCTGCCGCACATTCTCGACACGCTCGACGGAGAACCCACCGACCCGCGAGTGGTCCACGAGCACCTTCTGCTCGACGACGGCTCGGTGTAGCTCGGCTACGATCTCGTGCCGCTGGAGCCTGAGCCGTAGCGTTCAGCGGCGCAAGGGGCACTGTCAACTCAACGGCGCTGCTGGCAGAGTGCGGCGATGACCAACGCCCTGGGCCGTTATCGCAGACATCGTTTCCCAATCGAGATCATCAGCCACGCGGTCTGGCTCTATCATCGTTTCTGCCTGAGCTTCCGAGCCGTCGAAGATCTGCTAGCCGAGGGAGCGAACCTCGGTGGCTGATCACAGACAAGCTCGCAAGTTACGGCGCCGCGCATCGTGCCGTGATGCTGTCGGTGGAGCACGTCACTGGGTGCTACGCGAACAACCGAGCCGAGGCGTCGCACCAGCCCACTCGGCAACGAGAACGCCAGATGCGGCGGTTCAAGTCAGCGGCGCAGGCTCAGCGTTTCTTGGCAGTGCACGGCGTCATTCTCAACCTCTTCCGGCTAGGGCGACACCGCTTGCGAGCAGCAAACTACCGACTCCTGCGGACCCGATCCCTGACCGTTTGGCAGGAGGCCACCGCTTCCTGAGGAGCCGTCTCTCGGAGGCGGGCACCGCCGCGCGGCCGACTCAGGAAGTTAAGTTGACAGTGCCCCCGCTACGCCGCCAAGCTACGGCGTCCGCATCAGCCGATCGTAAATGATGAGAGAAACCATGGGAACGGCAGGCAAAGGCGTCTTCATCGCTGTTTTGTCGGTCGCCCTCGCCGCCTGCGCGCCCGACAGCGAGCGGGTGGCAGCGCCGACAGACGGTGAGGATTGGTCCGGGTTCGGCATCCTGGAAAACATCCTGAGGTGGACCCCGGAACAGCAGCTCCGTGGCTATCGCAACATCGACAAGATCTATCCGACGCGGGCGATGGCGGCGAGCGAGAACCCTTTCCCGCTGCCGAAGCGCGAGCGCGATCTGTCCGCCGTGCGCTACGAAGTGGAGGGTGCGTCTTTCGACCTGGACGGATTCCTCGAGCACAACCACGTCGTCGGCCTATTGATCATCGAGGACGGGGACATCGCTCTCGAGCGTTACACCGCGGGCAATACGCCGCAGACCAGATGGTATTCGTTCTCGGTCGCCAAGTCGGTCGTCTCGCTCCTGATCGGAGCCGCTGTGCGCGACGGCTACATTGCGTCACTTGATGCGCCGGTCACCGATTACTTGCCGATCCTGGCGGCCTCTGCGTATGAGGGCGTGACGATTCGCCACGCCATGCAGATGGCCTCGGGCGTCGAGTGGAACGAGGACTATGTCGACCCCGCTTCCGACGTCGCCAGCACCGGCGGCAGCGCCCTCAACAGGCTCCGCTATCTGAGCGCCAAGCCGCGGGTGGCGGCACAGGGGGAGGTCTTCAACTACAACACCGGCGAGACAAACTTGCTGGGCGCCGTGTTGCGGGCTGCCATCGGCAACAACCTGTCGACCTACCTCGAACACAGGATCTGGCGCCCCTTCGGTATGGAGCATGATGCCAACTGGTTGCTGCTGACCGAGGGCGGCGGTGAACACGGTGGCTGTTGCCTCAGCGCCACGCTGCGGGACTATGGGCGGATCGGTGTTTTCGCCATGGGCGGCGGTGCCTTGCGCGACGGCAGCCGAGTTCTTCCCGACGATTGGATGGCGGAGTCGACGGCACCGTCGCCGGCTAACGATGGCTACGGTCAGCTCTGGTGGTTGCGCGACAACGGCGCCTACAGCGCCACCGGTATCTACGGCCAGGCGATCCATATCGATCCGGCGGAGGATTTGATCATCGTGACCCAAAGCGCATGGCCGCGTGCCACGGGCAGGGAGTTCTCGCACCATCGATCGGCATTTTTCGAGGCGATCACCGAAGCTCTCAGCCAGGCGAAGGCAGCGCATGCCAGGTCGTAGGAAGAGAGCGGTCTGCCGACCGAGCAGAGGCACTGTCAAGTTAACCGGTCGCCTGGCAGAGTGCGCCGATGAGCAACGACGGGCACAACTACCATCGGCATCGCTTTCCGCCTGAGATCATCAGCCACGCCGTTTGGCTCTACCACCGCTTCTGCCTCAGCCTTCGTGATGTCGAAGATCTCCTAGCGGAACGCGGCGTCACCGTTTCTTACGAAGCAATCCGGTACTGGTGCGCCAAGTTCGGACCCAAGTACGCGGCCGAGCTCCGGAAGCGGCAAGGCCGACTCGGGGACGCTTGGTTCTTGGACGAGGTCTTCGTCACGATCCGGGGCCAGAGGCACTACCTGTGGCCGTTCTCGCTTTGCATCGCCCCTCTCTGCCAACGTGGGGTGAGACGATGGAGGTTGGATAATTACTGAGGAAGAGGGCGAGCGGTCGCATCTGTCGGTGTGGCGCAAGCAGCGTGACGCCGGGGCATTGGTGGCGCTGGCTAAGCCACGCGGCCGGCCGGCGCCCGATCCCCGAGACGCGCAGCTTGCCAACCTGCGATCAGCTGACGGCGATCACGTGATCGGATCCTCGCCGCCCAGGGCGAGGGCGGCGAGCGGCGCAACCAGCTCGTGCACCCGCCCTACAACAAGCCCGAGCTGCTCGCCGACAGGTGTGGTCGTGGGACATATCCAAACTGCGAGGCCCTGCCAAGTGGACCTACTTCTACCTGTACGTCTTGGTGCAGCGCCCTGGCGAAACACGTTCGAGCTGACGTCGGAGCCGCGCGTTCGGAAGGAGGCTGAATCGGGCTCCGCCCTTGTGATCGAGCCGCGCAAGCGGTACATCCCTGCCGTCGATAGCCGTTCTCGCTTTGCATCGCGCCCGCCCGGGTGGCGGTGATCATCAGGAGTTGCCCCCATGCCCTCAGCCTCTCCCCGCCGCGCCGTTCCATTCGCTCTCACACTGCTGTTGGCGGCTGGCATGCTCGCCGTCGGGACGCCGGCCCCTGTGAGAGCCCAGATGGATGCCTCCAGCCTTCTGGGTCCGCTGCACTTCCGCCACATCGGCCCGGTTGGCAACAGGGTTGCGTCGGTCGCCGGCGTCGCCGACGACGATCAGACCTACTACGTGGGCGCCGCCTCGGGTGGGCTGTGGAAGACCGAGGATGCCGGGCTGACCTGGCGAGCGCTCATGGACGACCAGCCGGTGAACGCGATCGGCGCCCTGGAAGTAGCACCGTCGGATCCGAACGTGATCTGGGCGGGAACCGGCGAGCCGCATATCCGCTCGAACGTCTCGATTGGCAACGGTGTGTACAGGTCGACCGACGGAGGTGAGAACTGGAGCCATGTCGGCCTCGACGCAACTGGAAGGATCTCCGACATTGCTGTCCATCCCGATGATCCCGATACCGCCTACGTGGCGGCGCTCGGGCACGCGCACGCGCCGCAGCCGGAGCGCGGCATCTACCGCACCACCGACGGCGGCGCGAGCTGGGAGCACGTGCTGTTCGTCGACGAGAACACCGGCGCCTCCGACATCGAGATGGATCCGAACAATCCGCGGATTCTGTTCGCCGGCATGTGGCAGGTGTCGGTCAACACCTGGAACCGCGAGAGCGGCGGGCCGAGTAGCGCCATCCACATGAGCCGCGACGGCGGTGACACCTGGGAGAGGTTGCAGGGGCGCGGCTTGCCTGGCCTGCCGATCGGCAAGATCGATGTCTGCATGACGCCGTCCGATTCGAAGCGCGTCTACGCACTCATCGAAACCGGGGACGGCGTACCCTGGCACGAGGCCGACACCGAGGCCGGAGAGCTGTGGCGCTCGGACGACGGCGCGGGTTCCTGGCGGCTGGTGAACTCCAACCGTAATCTCACCGGTCGCAGCGCCTACTACAACAACTGCTTCGTGGCGCCCGACGACCCCAACGAGGCCTACTTCCTGACCTCCTCGTTCGCCTACACGCTCGACGGCGGCGCCACCACCACCGAGAGCTCCGGTTTCTTCGGCGGCGGCGACGCCACGCACATGCAGGCGCCCGGCGGCGACCACCACGACATGTGGATCGACCCGACCAATGCCGATCGGATGATCGTCGGCCACGACCAGGGCATCTCCATTTCGGAAAACCGCGGCAAGGGCTGGAACCGCATCCAGCTGCCGATTGCGCAGATGTACCACGTCACCGCCGACACGGCGGTGCCCTACTTCGTTTACGGCAACCGGCAGGACGGGCCCTCGTTCCGCGGCCCGAGCAACTCGCGCACCGGCGGCTTCTTCGGCGGCGGCATCACGCGCGGCCTGTGGAAACCGGTGGGCGGCGGTGAGAGCGGCTTCGCGACTCCCGATCCGACCGATCCGGACGTCATCTGGTCGAGCGCCTCGGGCTCCGGCGCCGTGGGCGGCATCGTGGTCCGCTACCGCGAGAGCATCGGCCAGTTCCGCCAGACAGAGGTGTGGCCGGAAAGCACGATCGGCTGGGCGGCCGAAGAGCTCAAGTACCGCTTCCAGTGGACCTTCCCGCTGCTGATATCGCCACACGACAACGAGACCGTCTACGTCACGAGCCAGGTGGTGCACCGCACCCGCAATCGAGGCCAGAGCTGGGATGTCATCAGCCCCGATCTGACCACCAACGACAAGACCCGGCAAGGAATCTCGGGTGGCCTGACTCCGGACAACATCGGCGTCGAGTACTGCTGCGTGATCTACGCGTTCGACGAGTCGCCTATTCAGCAGGGCGTGTTCTGGGCTGGTAGCAACGACGGTCTGGTGCACATGAGTCGCGACGACGGCGCCAACTGGACCAACGTCACCGGCAATATCCCCGACCTGCCGCCCGACGGCGTGGTGCGGGCGATTCAGGCGTCGAAGCGAGCCGCCGCCAAAGCCTACCTCACCGTCGAGCGGCACCAGGTGGGCGACTTCGCGGCCTACGTCTACAAGACCGAGGACTACGGCGCTTCCTGGACCAAGATCACCAACGGAATTGCTGACTCGGTACTCTCCTACACCCGCCATATCGAAGAGGACCCGGTGCGTGAAGGGCTCCTCTACCTCGGCACCGAAAACGCGCTCTACGCCTCCTGGGACGACGGCGGCAACTGGCACTCGCTGATGACCGACCTGCCCTCGGCTCCGGTCTACGGCATCGTCGTCCAGGAGCACTTCAACGATCTGGTGGTGGGCACCTACGGCCGCGGCTTCTGGATCCTCGACGATCTCGGTCCGCTCCAGCAGCTCGATGCGGACATGGTCGCTGCCCTGACAGGCGGCGACGCAGCCGGTTCTGGTATTGCTCTGTTCGAACCGCGTGACGCCTATCGCTTCCATTCGGTCACCTCGTCGTTCTCGCTGACCGCCGATCCGACGACGGGCGAGAATCCGCAATACGGCGCCGCGATCAGCTACTGGATCGGCGAGGGTCCCTCGGAAGAAGGCGAGGACGATAGCGCCACCGAGGTCAGCATCCGGATCGAGAACCAAGCCGGCGAGACCGTGCGCACCCTGAGTGGCACCGCGAACCCGGGCATCAATCGAATGTGGTGGAACCTGCGAGGCGAGCCGGCGACGCCGTTGCGCTTGCGCACCAAGCCACAGTTCGCCGACTGGTTGACGCTCGGCCCCGAGCGCGTACGCGAGATCGAGGGCGGCGCGGCCATTCTGCAGCTTCCGGGCAGTTACACCGTCGTGCTCGAGGCCGGCGAGTCGGAGCACCGGCAGCCGCTGACGGTGATCAAGGACCCCTACTCGGAGGGAGCGGCCGGCGACATCGCGGCGCAAATCGCGACCCTCGAGGAAATCCGCGGCGACATCGACACCGTCGCCGGGATGATCAACCGTGTGGAGTGGGTGCGCCGCCAGCTCATCGACCTGCAACAGGTGCTCGCCGATAGCGAAGACTCCGAGGAGATCGCCACCGCCACAGACGAGCTGCTCGGCACGCTGACGTCGGTTCAGGGCAGCCTGCGCCAGCTCCGTCTCACCGGCACCGGCCAGGACGGTGTGCGCTGGCCCGTGCGCCTGCACGGCAAGCTCACCTACCTGTTCAGCGGCGTCGCCACGGCCGATTTCCCGCCCACCGACCAGGCCCTCGAGGTTCAGGCGGTGCTGGAGCAGGAGCTGCGCGATCTGGCCGCCGAGCTCGAGCGAGTGATCAACACCGACGTCGAGGCTTTCAACGCGCGTCTACGCGAGCGCGGACTGGGACCGGTGGTGATCGGCGTCCGCTAGCTGTCAGCAACCTAGCAGGACGCACCGGCGGCTAGAGGAAATGGCCGGTACTTGAACGCACGTCGGTGCTTGGCAGCCTGAGCGACCATCCTCAGACGCGGCGTTGGAAGCGTTTCCTGGGCAGCGAGTTGCGGCGCCCGA
This sequence comes from Acidobacteriota bacterium, assembly GCA_963666215.2. GTDB lineage: Bacteria > Acidobacteriota > UBA890 > UBA890 > WLXD01. The sequence goes on along the minus strand of CAXWPL010000004.1, from coordinate 957,610 downwards.
GCTCCCGCCGCGAGCAGCGCCAAGGCGGGGATGAAAGCCAGACTGCGAGCCGTCATGAACATGTGCACTGTTGACCTCGAGCGCCAGACGTTGCGAGCGCGATTCCCGAAGCGTTCACACCTAGCGCTCGGCCCTCGGCAAGAGCTCGAGAAAAGCGAGCAGGACGGCTGCCGAGTTGTCGGCGGCCAGCGGCGGACGTCGACCACAGCTCTCCGGGTTGGCTGCCGGCCGGCAGCTTGTCGTGTCGCAGCAGGCTCCGCAAGGCGAGTCGGCCGCCGCGAGACCGTCATCACCAGCGGCATCCTTGGAGTGATCATTAATATGCTTAAGTAATGTATGAATAAGTTTACAGATCACATCAGATTAATATTGTGTCCTTGCGCGCCTTTCAACTACCGTAGTTGACGAATCCCTCTTAGTTGTGAGTTCTAGGTAGGTTGTTCACGAACTCACCCCTGAGAGCCGAGCGATCGGCGGTGTCATGCCGATGCCGGCGTGGGGACGGTGACGATTGTAGTGGTTGAGCCAGGGCCGTAGAGCTCGAGTACGTCGAGCTGAGGTCTGGTAGCAGGTGCCGTAGGCCCACTGCTCCTTGAGTGTGCGGATGAAGCGTTCGGCTTTGCCGTTGGTTCTGGGGGTGTAGGGCCGGGTGTAAATGTGCCGGATCTCGAGTTGATGGCATAGGCGATTGAAGCGCTTCGAGACGTAGCCAGGCCCGTTGTCTGTCATCACTCGGCGCACCGCTACTCCCATCGAAGCGAAGTGCTCGACGGCTCGCTGCAGGAACGCTGTGCAGGTGTGTTGGTCTTCGGCGGGCAGCACTTCGACGTACGCCACCCGAGAGTGATCGTCGATAGCGACGTGGGCGTTCTCCCAGCCGACGCCGTAGGCCCGCTTGGAGCGGTCGCCGTGGATGCGGTGTCCAGGTCGCCGGATACGGGCCAGTTTCTTCGTATCCAGGTGCAGTAGGTCACCGGGGTGCTCGTACTCGTAGCGAACGATCTCGGGCTTGGGCTCGAGCGCATCAAGCTTGGCGAGTCCGAGCCGCTTCAGCCACGCCGAGACGGTCGAGCGCGGCACAGCCAACCTTCGGCTGATCTGCCAGGCCGTCAGTCGCCGCCGACGTAGCTTGTCGATCTGCCTCACAACTCCAGCGCTTGTTGCGTGCGGACAGCACGTCGGCCGGCTTGATCGATCGAGCAGCCCGGCCTCACCTTCTCGCTCGTATCTATCCAGCCACTTGTAAACCGTTCGAGCCGACACGCCGAGCGCCGCCGCCGTTTCCGTCACGGGCTCCGCCCGCTCCCGGACTCGGCGGACCATCTCTCGGCGTATATACGGCATCGTGCGGGCGTTACCATGCAGCTGCATCGGGCGCTCCTTCTGAGGTCGTGGAGTCTTTTGAACAACCCCATTGATCTCAGAAGTGAGCCCCGATGTGAACAACCTACTTAGAAAACACACTTAGGGAGACCCTGCAAGTAGGCCGAGAGGAGCAGCCGTGGGCGAAACGCGAGAGGAAAGCGCGCGGGTCGAGCTGGCCATCGACACCCAGGTGGCGGCGGGAATCCGCGACTTCGGCGGCCTCGAACTGCTCGAGCAGCTAGTTACGACGCTGCGGATCTGCGGCAGTGAGCTGGTTGGGCAGATCGGTCATGGTGTTTCTTCCCGCGACTTCGACGAGGTTCAGCGAGCCGCCCATACCCTCCGCGGCAGCGCTGGTACCGTCGGCGCCATTCAGCTTCAGCGCCTAGCGGCGCGCGTAGAGATGCTGGCCCGCGAGGCGCGTCTTGACCTGTTGGATCTGCTGCTTCCCGACCTGCGCGAGCATCTGGCCGATGCCGCCGAGAACCTCGAGCGCTTCTGCCTACGAAGCGCTGCACAAAGCCACTGAGATGATCGAAGAAAACCAGCAATGGGTCGAAGCCCTTCGCGACAAGCGGACCGCGGTTGTGGGCCTTTCAGACGAAGAGCTCGTTTTGGCCAACGAGTGCCTCTCCAGCTCGTTTTGGCCAACGAGTGCCTCTCCAGCTACGGTGCGGACGTTGCCGAGTGCGCGAACGATCGCCTGCTCGTGGACCAGCCCGCTTGGCCCGAAAGCTTCGACCTGGCGATCTATCGCGCTGGCCTGAGCCGCGAACACTGGATCGCACTGGAAAGCTTCGCCGATGCGAAGTGCGCTCTTCTGATGGTGGACTCCGCCGACTACCTCGCCCAGGTCTCGCGACCGCAAATGTCGCTCGATTTCGTCACGTCGCCGCTCGACGCAAGAGAGCTCGCGCTGAGAGCCGCTCGACTCGTGCGGGCGAAGCCCGTGGTCGTCGACAGCGGCACGGCAGCTCGAAGCCGGACCGGTGGCAAGCCAAGGATTGTCGTCGTCGAGGATGACGTGATGATCACGACACTCCTCGAGACCATGCTGGCCTGCCACGGCATGAGCGTGCACGTGGCTACTTGCGGAGCTACGGCGCTGCAGGCCGTGGCCGAAGCCGAGCCCGACGCGATTGTTCTCGACATCGAGATGCACGGGGTCAGTGGCTTGGAGGTTCTCGAGACGCTCAAGCGATCGCCGGAAACACGGGACATCCCGGTGCTTCTGCTGAGCTCGAGCCAGGAAGAGGAACACGTGGCTCGTGCCGTCGCCCTCGGCGCCGACGACTACGTCTTCAAGCCGTTCAACCCCACCGAGCTCGCCGCACGCCTCCGGCGCGCGCTCGGCGCCGTCGCGGAAGCCGTCGCCTAGCGACCTTCCGGTTCGACCGAGGAAGCCAAGGCCCGTTCGGCCTCCTATCGCTCTCGCGATTCGGGCGGTAGCATCTCGCTGCCCACGGTTCGGTTCAGAACACACTCTACGCAGAGGTGGAGCCCATGGTTTCGATTCTGGAGGTCTACCAGCTCCAATGCACCCAGTGCGGGAAACCCAAGCGCGTTACCCACCTCCACGTAGACGGTAACTTGGCCGAGATCGAAGCCAAGTTCGTTTGCGACCCTTGTCTGACTGCGCCGGCCGAGTCCGACAAATCGGCCAAGTCGGCCGAGACCGCCTAGGTCGACCGTCATCCACCGGCCGGCGGCTGTTGCACCCGGGAGGCCGCCCTCGCCACCAACGTCTTGACCTCGCTCTTGCAGACGACACTGCCCGATCGACCGGTGGCCGTTCGCGATCTCTTCCGACGTATCGCGGCTGGATTGCTGCCGCTCGGCGCCCTCGCGATCGTCGTCGAGACGGTCGTTGCGATGGCAATCTACCCGGCGCTGCGAGAGCACCTCGGCGCCCGCCCGATTCTTATCGCCCTGCGGCTCTGGACGACCTCGTCGCCGATTTTGGTGGTTGCGGCGGCCCTGACCGCGGTGGTTGCCACGTTGTGCTCGCGCCGATGGCAGCCGGCGCGAGCAGCGGCCACGGCTGGGGTTCTGGTGGCAAGTGTGGGTGCGGGCACACTCGTCTATTTTCTTCTCGGCGAAGCCTTTCCACGCGGACTCCCACGAGATACGTCGGCACTCGCGGCGCTCGCCGGAGCCTTGGCGCTGATGCTGGCGGCCGCCTGTGTAGGCGGCCTGTTGGCCTACGCGCTGGTGAAAACGCCAGCTCGTGGGGCTCCCCTGCGCTTCGCGGTCGTCGCGTCGTGGGTTCTGTTCGTCGGCGGAGTCGTCGGATGGATCGCGCCGGCGGGTGTGAAGGTCCCGGCGCCACCTGAGTTGTTTCCGGATACGGGCGTAGGGTCGCAGCCGCTCGCCGGCAATTCGGTGGTGCTGATCACGGTCGACACGCTGCGCGCCACGCATATGTCGCTGTACGGCTATGGGCGCTCAACGACACCGAATCTCGACGCGTGGGCGGCGAACCACGCCGTGTTCGACAACGCCGTGGCGACGCGCACCTACACGGCACCGGCAGTGGCCTCGATCATGACAGGGCTCTACCCGGAACTGCACGGCGTGGGTCGACATCCGAGCCGACTCGCTGGGGCTCTGTCAACGATGGCCGAGTTGTTCTCCGAGGCCGACTACGACACGGCTGCCTTCGTCACCAACCCGGCGATCACCAATCGCGACTTCAACTACCACCAGGGCTTCGACGAGTGGCATCCACAACCCGACACGGCGAGGGCCGAGGACGTGATCGCCGAGTCTGCACGGTACGTCACGGAACGGAGCGACGCGAAGAACGCTTTCTTTCTCTGGGTGCACCTGATGGATCCTCACACGCCCTACCTGCCGCCCAGGCCCTACGATCAGATGTTCGCCCACGACGCGATCTACGGCGAGCTTGCCGACCTTCGCTTGGAGCCCGCGTCTGCGACCCGTACGCGTCTTTGGGACCTTTGGGGCGGCCGCGCCGCAAGTAGCCGACTCGCAACGCGTGACCTCCTCGGCCCCGAATGGGGGCAGCTTGGCCTGAGCCAGGCACAACTACGAAGCGCGGACTATTTCGTTTCGCAGTACGACGGCGAGATCGCCTACCTCGACGAGCATGTCGGGGCGTTTCTCGAGCAGCTCGGGCGTGACCTCCCCGACGCCCTCGTGCTGTTCACAGCCGACCACGGCGAAAGCATGGCTGAGCACGAATACTTGTTCTCGCATGGCAAGTACGCCTACGAACCAACGGCTCACATCCCGCTCGTCATCGCTCACCGGGCGTTCGGACCCGCGCGAATAGCCGTCCCCGTGAGCGGCGTCGACGTGCTACCGACGCTGACTGAGCTGCTCGGCCTGCGCGCACCCGTGGCTCTTGAAGGGACGAGCCTCGTTCGCTACCTCGCTCAGCACTCGGCACCGCTGCCGGCTGACGTGCGCGCGGTGCGGGTGGGAGCACGCAACACCGCCACATATCCGGTGCAGGGGCTGCGAGCCGGCGCCTGGAAGCTCATCCTCACTCCGGCACGTCTTGCCCTGCCGCTTGATGCTCTGTTTCCCCGGCAGCTACGTCTCCCAGCCGACGACGCGAGGCAGCTGCCGCCCCACCTCTTTCGCAGCTACTCGACCGAGTTGTACCATCTCGCCGCCGACGCGGGTGAGGAGCGCAATCTCGCAGTAGCCCGACCCGAGGTGGCGGAGGAACTGCGCCGCCGTCTTTGGCAGGAGATGCAGCGACAGCAGGCCAAGCGACTCGTGCTCGGCGAGCTCGACCAGAGCACCGTCGCGATCGATGAAGAGACGCTGCAGCGTCTGCGCGCGCTCGGATATGTTGAATAGTCCAGAGTAATCTTGGACGGCCCCCATCGTGGAGGTTGATCCGCTCATCTGCACACAGCCCGGCGGGCTCGAATAGCCGGCCGGCAACCAAGTCCGCCACGGCCCACTCCGAAACTCGAACCTGCGCCCGCAGTCACCGAGAGTGCTCCCCATGAAGAAGTCCCTGCTTCTCGCTTCTTTCTTCACGGCCTTGCTCGTCGCCACCGCGGCGCTCAATCCAATGCCGGCGGTGGCGCAGGACAACAACGACGACCATGCCACCATCGACCCGCAGGTACTCGATGGCCTCGAGTTCCGCTCGCTCAACTTCACGCGTGGTGGCCGCTCCACAGCTGTCGCCGGCGTCGTCGATGATCCGCTGACGTACTACTTTGGCGCCAGCGGCGGTGGCCTGTGGAAAACCGCCGATGCCGGGACGAGCTGGAACAACGTCTCCGATGGTTTCTTCGGTGTCGGGACGATCGGCGCCATCGCGGTTGCGCCATCCGACGCCAACGTCATCTACGCGGGCACCGGCTCGGCGTGCCCGCGAGGCAACGTCTCGGCGGGCGACGGCATCTATCGTTCCACCGACGCTGGCAAGAACTGGAGCAAGGTGCTGCCTATGCGCGCCCAGGTGGGCAAGATCGCGGTCCACCCGAGCAACCACAACGTGGTTTACGCGGCGGTGCTCGGCAACATCTTCGGGGCCGGCGAGGAGCGCGGCGTTTACCGCTCGATGGACGGCGGTGACACGTGGGACAAGGTTCTCTACATCGACGACAACACCGGCTCCGTCGACATCGAGATCGATCCCAACAACCCACGCATTCTGCTGACGAGCATCTGGACTGCCGAGCGCAAGCCCTGGACGATCGACTCCGGAAGCGAGGACGACGGCATCTATCGCACCAAGGACGGCGGCGACACCTGGGAGCGTCTCGAGAATGGCCTGCCGACGTCGATGATGGGTAAGACTTCCGTCGCTATCTCGCCGGCCAACTCCGATCGCATGTGGGCGCTCATCGAGGCCACTGAAGACCAGGGCGGCGTCTATCGCTCCGACGACGGTGGCGACTCCTGGCGGCGCACCAACAGCGACCGCAGCCTGCAGCAACGCGCCTGGTACTACATCCACATCTTCGCCGACCCGCAGGACGAAGACACGGTCTACGCGCTCAACACCGGCATGCTCAAGTCGACGGACGGCGGCCGCACCTTCGACACCCGCTTGCGCGTGCCGCACGGCGACAACCACGACCTTTGGATCAACCCGAACAATCCCAAGGTCATGATCAACTCCAATGACGGCGGCGCCAACGTCAGCTTCAACGCCGGCGTCAGCTGGAGCCACCAGCGCAACCAGCCTACCGCCGAGATCTATCGCATCACCGTCGACCAGGAGCATCCCTACCGCGTCTACGGCGCCCAGCAGGACAACTCTACGGCGCGTCTGTCTTCCCGCCGCGCCGGCGGCTTCGGCGGCGGTGGCGACTTCGGCGCCGAGTTCCAGTCGGTGGGTGGCGGCGAGAGCGGCCACATTGCCGTTGACCCGCGCAGCAACGAAGTTGTTTACGCCGGCAGCTACGGCGGCACGATTACGTGGCGCGACATGGACGAGAACGGGGATGTCCCACCGTCCGTTGAACTAAGGCGACGGTGAAGTGGTTGGGGATTGTTACGCAGTACGGCGCTCCTGCTCAAGGGGAACGTCGACGGCGGTGTTGAGTGCGGCATCGAGCTTGGCGATGTCGCGGTAGCCACGAACCCTCCGGAACTTGCTCTCGGCCTCGATGAGTGCAGTAACCGCCCATCGAACGATCATGCTCCCGGAGCGCCACCGCTTTACGTTGCGGCTGACGTGTTTGATCGTCCCGTTCAGGTTCTCGATCGTATTCGTTGAACGTAACGTCCGAAGCAGCGGCCCCTGAACTCGGAGCCGAGTGACGGTGAGCGTCTCTTGCATTCCTTCTCTGAGCGAGGCCGCTGCACCGGGGTGATCGGTCTCCAGCTCCTTGACCACGGCGTCGAGCTGCTTGGTCGCTGCCGTGGCCGTCTCCGCCTTCCACGCCTTGCGGATCTTGGCTGCGAACCAGGGCCGGATATGCCCTGGCAGATGCTCCAATACATTCTTGATCTTGTGGACACGGCAGCGCTGGATCAGGGCCCACTCGCCGAACGTGTCGCGCACTGCTTTACGGAGGCCCTTGGAGCCATCGATTACCACCAACCGCGCCCGTTCGACGGGCATGCCGCGCTCGATCAACTGCCGCAGCAGCGACCGGCACACGTGGGAGCTCTCCGTGGTGCCCTCTACGACACCCAGCACATGCTTGACGCCGTCCGCGTCGATGCCCATGGCGATCCACCAACAAGTGCTTGCCCATGTGCGTGCCGTCGATCACCAGCACCGGCAGGTCCACTTCATTGAGCGGTTGGGCCAGGTACTGCTGCACCTGCTTGGCTGTACGCGCTACGAACCGCCGCGACACACTCGAGCGACTCGTTCCCGACGAAGCTCGCCCGTCGTCGAGCTGCTCTAACGAGCGCTCGTACTTGCGCGTCGTGACGCCGCACAGGATCTGCTCTACGGCGCGCTCTTCGAGCGGATCTGTTGCCTTGAACCTCTCCCAGTGCGGCAGCGGCAGCTCTTGGCCATCGACGCTCCGAGCCCGCGGCTTGCGTACCTTGACCCGCCGGCCGCCCATCACCAGCGAGCCCTCGTCGTAGCCGTGTCGGTACGCCCGCCGCTGCTGTGACCGCGCGTAGCGCTCTCCGCAGAGCTCCGCCCGGTCTTCTTCCAGCAGCGAACCCAACACCCCGAAGCCCGCGTCCATGACCAGCGCTCGTAGATCCGATCGCGCCGCTACCACTGCCTCCAGGAGCGGGTTCTCTTGGCGCTCCGCTTTCCTACTTGTCTCTGTTCTGCGACTCTTGCTCATGACGGTGATCCTCCATGCCAGTGGATTGACCCCGACACACTATCGAGGTCGGATCACCGTCACCCTTTTTCAACGGAGCCTGTGACATCCCCCCCGTCACGCTGCGACACGGTTAACACCGGGCACGGGGCGTCTCAGGCCAAAGTCGCCCCGCGTCCGGATGCATCGCTAGCGCTGTCGCCACCAGCGCAGCGACTCTTCGCGAGGACAGCGGAGCGTTGCAGCATTTTGCACTTTTCGCCGCCGCCACTTTCGGCTTTGGCGGTCCACGATCACGCTGTTACTTTGTTACGCGTCCGGCGTCCCAACCTCAGAGGTGATCCGTGCACACTGGATTCAGCGACGAGCGTGGGTCAGCGATGACCAGCCTCCTTGGAGGCGTTGTGGTTGTTGTTCTGATGGGCACGCTGATGCCCTCGGTGGCGAAGTACATGGGCATGAGCTCGGCCACGGTTGAGGAGGGCGGCAGCCCGCTCATGAACCGCGTCTTTCAAGAGAAGACGCTGGCGGACATGCGGGCGTTCTCCACCGCGAACGAGACGTTCCGCGGCAAGAAGAGTCGCTACGCCAAGAGCGTCGACGAGCTCATCGAAAGCGGGCTCATCGACAAGCTATCGACGTCGGATGCGTGGGGAAACCCCTGGATCTACACCGGCACCAGCAAGAGCTATCGACTCACGTCGCTGGGCTCCGACCAGGCTGCCGGCCCGGAGCCGCCCGATCACTGGGACAAAGGCGTCTACGCTCCCGACATCGTGCTCGACAGCGGTCAGTTCGTGCAGGCGCCCTCCACCCGCAGCTGAACTGGCCGACGATCCGATTGCGGCCAGGTGTGAGGCGCCAGCTCGGGATCAGCCGCGGTCGTCGGCCAGCAGGAGCTCTCCACCACAATCGCTCGCGCAACGGCGACGCGCTGCTGCTGACCACCGGACAGCTGCCCGGGCATCTGCTTGGTTCGCGCCGTCATGTCGACGCTGTCGAGCACCGCCGCAACACGGTCTCGACGTTCCGAGGCCGCCATACCATGGTAGGTGAGCGGCAGCTCGACGTTTTCGAACACGCTGAGATCACCAATCAAGTTGAAGCTCTGAAAGATAAAGCCGATCTCGCGGTTGCGCAGCCAAGCCCGGTGCGCGGCGTTGACGTTCGTTACATCAACACCGTTCAGCGTGTAGCTGCCCGCCGAAGGCGAGTCGAGCAGCCCGACGACGGACAGCAGTGTGGTCTTGCCCGAGCCGGAAGGGCCGTCGACTCCAACGAACTCGCCGCGCTGGATCTTCAGGTGAACGTCGCGGAGTGCGTGCGTTTGCACGTCACCGACGATGAAAACCTTCGAGAGCCCGTCGAGCTCGATGAGTGGGCCATCCCAATCGCGGTCGGGAATGCTGCGGACGGTTTCGAGCGCCGGGCCACCGCCGCTCCCCAGGCCCAGCAGCCGTCGAAGTCCATTCCACACAGTTCGCCCCTTGAGACCGAACCTGACGGACGGGGTGGCGGGGGAGCCGAGGTTGACGGGTGATCCTATCCCAACGGCCAGACGATAGGGACAATCACCAGCAGAACGACCAGAGCGATCACCGTCATCGGAAGACCAGCGACGATGAAATCACGGAAGCGATACTTGCCTGGCGCGAAAACCAGCAAGCATGAGGGCTCGAGTGGCGCGATGAACGACAGCGACGCAGACAGCGTTACGAGAACCGCGAGCGACCGCGGTTCCAGGCCAACGACGGTTGCCGTCGATAGCGCTACCGGCAGCACCACAAGAGCCGCCGCGGCGTTCGACATTGGTTGGGTGAGCAGCATCGTGATTACCGAGAACGCGCCCAGCAGAGCGTAGGTTCCCATCGGCTCGAACGCGTTGGCAATCCAATTGGCCATGAGGTCTGCGCCGCCCGTTTTCTCGAGCGCGACGCCAACCGACGTCATGCCACCGATGAGGACGATCAGCGGCCACTCCACAAGCGCGTACATCTCCTCCACAGCAACCACCTTGGCGAGCACTACGACCAGCGTGGCGACCAGCAGCGCGATCGACAATGGCAAGAGACCGAGGCTGCTCAGAGCGACCGCACCCACCACAGCGCCCAGGGCAATGAAACCCTTGCGCTTGCGAAACGGAAGGTGCGCCACCTCGCCCACCACCCAGACCTGCTCGCTCGACTGGAAGAGCTGCAACTGCTCGGCGGTCCCCTGCAGCAGCAGCACATCACCGGTCTCGAGGGCCATGTCGTCGATTCGCACCGGAAGGGCATGACCACGTCGATACACGGCGAGCACCGACACGTCGTACCTCCTGCGCAAACGGGCTTTCTTGAGCGTCACGCCAGCGAGCGTCGAGTGAGGCATCAACACCGCTTCGGCAAGCTGTACGCCATCGCCCACCAGATCGTCGGCCGACCACGAAGGTGTTTTGGTGAGCGTGACGCTGGGAAGCTCCTCAGCGCGCAGCAGGGCGCTGCGTGATGACTGCACCACCAGCAGGTCTCCCGCCTGGATGCGAATGCGGCCGCGCACGCTCAAGACCTTCTCCTTCTTTTTTCCCGCTTGAGCGCGCACGATCGCGCGCACCGATACGCCCAGCCTTGCGAGCTCCGATTCGTCGATCCGCTGTCCCACGAGCTCCGACTCGGCGCCTATCTCGATCTCGGAGAGATACTTGTCGATCTCGTACTCCTCTCCGAAATTGGTGGACGCCCGCTTCGGCAGCAGCAATCGGCCGGCGAAAGTCATGTAGGCCGTGCCGGCGACGATCATCGATAGGCCCACTGGCAGGAACTCGAACATCGAGAACGGACGCAGCCCCACGCGCGTCAGCAACCCGTTGGCCGCCAGGTTGGTCGACGTGCCAATCAGCGTGCACGCCCCGCCGAGCATCGAAGCGTAGGCCAGCGGCATGAGGAGGCGGCTCGGGTTGAGCTTGCTGCGGCGGGCGAACTCGAGCACCGCCGGAACCAGGATCGCCGTGGAGTTGGTGTTGCTCAGGAACGCCGACATCCCCGACGACAGCCCCATGATCGAGGCAATCGCGCCCGGCTCGCTGCGCGCCCCCATCCGATACAGCGCCCCCCCGAGCCACTCCATGATCCCGGTCTTCACGAGCGCGCCCGAGAGGACGAATATGGCGCACAACACCAGGATGAACTCGTTGGCGAATCCCGCGACCGCCTCCTCGGGCGTCAAGATCCCCGACAGAACCAGCGCGCAGATCAACATCAGCGCCACGAGGTCGACCGACAACCACTCTGCCGTCATGACGACGCTGACGGCAACCAGCAACAGAAAGACGAACGCGATCTCGAAGGTCATGGCGGTGGAGTGGTGGTGGGCGGACTCGGCGCGCGCGCCGGAGCTGGCACGCCAAAATAACGGACGTCAGGCGACGCCAGGTTACCCCGAGACCTGACCTGCGCGCGCCAGCGGCGCTGGACGCCGAGGCGCACCCTGATCATCAGGAGATCACGGTCGCGTCATGTGTCATTCGTGATCGGGGGCAAGCGAAGTAGCCTTCTTCTGACGACGGAGCGATTCGACCTCCGCGGTGCGGCAGAGCTCCGTGCCGGGCGACATCACGGTGGCGGAACCGGCAGCGATGCCGTAGCGGACCGCGTCGTCGATCTCCAAGCCGCGGCCCCGGCATGGAGACACGGTACTGGAGGCCGGTGCTCCTCTCGGTAACCGTGAAGCTCTCGCGAGTCCAGCCGTCGATGGGCAGGCGCCTGTGGGCAACACCCTCGTCGTCGAGCAGCTGGCCCAGAACTTCCCCCAACGGGCCGCCGGCCGGGTACAGCGCCATGGCCTGGCCGCCGAGCCGCTGGATTACACGCGCCACATTCACGCCACCGCCGTCGGGGTCCCACGACGGGCGGTCGCAGCGCAGCCTGTCGCCCGAACGAACACGATCGACGCGCACGGACTTGTCGACCGCGGGGTTCATCGTCAGCGTTACCACGGTCGGAGGTCGCATATTGGTGTCCAGGCTGACTCGCTGTACGAGGGTGAGCTCGCCGCTGAGCTGCCTGGCTCACGCCTCCTCGATGAGACCCCGCTTCCGGAGCTGCTCGTCGGGACAGCCACGCCAGCGGGTGAAGCGGTTGCCGTCGTACTGCAGGTCTGTGATGCCCATCTCGGTGGTCCAGAAGCCGGTGGCGGTGAGGTCGCGGAAGCGGTTGAAGAACGCGATTCCATGACTGAGGGAGCTCACCGGAGGCAGCGGAGTCGGCCGAATCGACGAGTCATCGTCATCTGAGTCGTCGGATTGCGCGAGATCCAGCTCTTCAGGTTGATCCGATGCATCGGGGTAGCCCCACGCCAGCAAGCCGAGAAGCTCGTGTTGTTGTTCGCTAGCGCAATCCACGAACTCGGCGCCGTACCGTTCACGGCATTCGATGTCGACCCACGCAAGACCACCGCGCATCGGCACCTGTTGCCGCTCCTGGTCGGTCATCATGAAGTCCATGAACTCCGGGACGCCGGCATCGGTTGCCGACCCGGAGCGCTCGTCGGCCGGAAGGATGAGGTCCACGAGAACGCGCACGGTTCGGTACTCGTGGGCGGTGAAGAAGCGCGGCTCGTAGACCGCACCCGCCGCAACGGCTGCCTGCCTCGCGGCCCTCGACCGATCGCCGGCCAGCAGCACATCGGCGGGCCGCCACGCGAGCGCCGCGGGCGCCGACGCCAGCAGGCCGAGAACCCTTCGCCGATCGAGATCCGTCACCCGAGAGCTCCTTGCCGGCTCTGTTCGGCGATGTATTCGCTCGTGCGCATGGCCAGCGCCAGGATCGTCCATGTCGGGTTCTTGTTCGCCTGCGAAACGAACGGCCCGCCGTCAGCAACGAACAGGTTCTTCACCTCGTGCGCCTGGCAGTTCGAGTTCAGCACCGAGGAGCGCGGGCTGTCGCCCATGCGAGTGACGCCGAGCTCGTGAATAATCCGGCCGCCCGGAGCAATCCCGTAACCGTTCTCGGCACCGGGCATCGAGCCGAAGGGAGTGCCGCCCATGTGCTCGATGAGCTCGCGGAAGGTCTCCTGCATGTGCTTCACCTGCAACGTCTCGTGGTCGGTCCACTTGAAATGAAACCGCAGCACGGGGATGCCCCACCTATCGACAACGTTCGGATCGATCTCGCAGAACGAGTCCTCGTTGGGAATCATCTCGCCGCGGCCGGAAAAGCCGACCACCGAACCATAGTAGGCGCGATAGAGCTGCTTGAGATCGCGGTCGTAGCCGCCGCCGCCGCCGGGGAAGCGATGAATGCCGCCCATGAAGCCGTAGCCCGGCATGCCGCGGCCGCCCCAGATCTCGATGTGGTAGCCGCGCGGAAAGTCGAGCTTGCGGTTGTCGACCCACCACGGCATGTACAGATGCGCACCGCCCACGCCGTCCTCGTTGTGCGGCACACCATCGACCAGCCCCGGGATGAAGCCGGCAACATCGGTTCCCGTCGTATCCGTCAGGTACTTGCCAACGGTGCCGGAGCCGTTCGCCAACCCGTCGGGAAAGTGCTCAGACTTGGAGTTGAGCAGCATGCGGGCCGACTCACAGGCAGACGCCGCCAGAACCACGACGCGGGCCCGGATGTGTTCCTCGCGCCCGCTGCTCTTGTTGATGTAGGCAACGCCGGTCGCCATCCCGCGATCGTCCACGGTGACCTCTCGGGCCATGGCGTTGGCGATGATGCGCAGCTTCCCGGTAGCCATCGCCGGCGGCAACAGCACGGACGGTGTCGAGAAGTTCGAATGCGTTCCACAGCCGCGGTTGCACTGGCCGCAATAATGGCAGGCAACTCGATCGCCGAGCGGCTGAGTAAGAATCGAAAGCCGCGACGGAATGCAGGTGATTCCCAGGTCGTCGGCCGAGCGCTTGATCAGCTGCTCCCAGCAGCGCGGTTGAGGCGGCGGCATGAAGTGGCCGTCCGGGTCGTTCGGCAACCCTTCGCGCGAGCCGAAGATGCCAACCAGCTGATCGACGGCGTCGTAGTACGGCGAGATGTCGTCGTAGGATATCGGCCAATCGTCGCCGAGCCCGTCGTTGGAGCGCGCCTTGAAATCGTCGGGACCGAAGCGCAGCGAGATGCGGCCCCAGTGGTTGGTGCGACCACCGAGCATACGCACGCGGAACCAGTCGAAGTCGTCGTCATCGGCGGTTGTGTAGGGCTCACCCTCGAGCGTCCAACCGCCGAGCCCGGCGTCGAATTCGCCGAATTGACGCTCCGGAGTCGCCGACCCGCGTCGCGGCGAGTCGTACGGCCAGGCAAGCATGGCGCTGTCTTCCACGGGGTCCCACATGACCCCGGCCTCGAGCATCACCACGTCGGCGCCGGCCTCGGTCAGGACCTTTGCGGCCATGCCACCGCCGGCGCCGGAACCGACGATGCAAACGTCGACCTGCTGGCGTTGGCGAATGACGTCCATGCGATCCTCGGCGGAAGATACGAGCTCGACTACGTCGGGCAAACGCACCCTAGTGCGCGGCTGAGAGACCCGTCAAGAAGTACGCCTGTCACCGGCGAGCCGACTACGAGATCTCCAGGTCGTCGAGATAGGCGTAGCTCGCCGCAACACTGGCAAACGAGTCGTCGGGTTCGTCGTGCTCCACGAAGTAGTGCTCGAGCCCGCCCTGCTCGGCTGCTCTGAAAATCTCGGCGAAGTCGATCTGGCCAGCGCCGACATCGACCATCGCGCCCGCGGCGTCCATGTCTTTCACGTGGCAGAGCGAGAACCGACCGGGGTGGCGCGCCAACAGGTCGAGCGGCTCGCGGTCGCCCTTCACAACCCAGAAGAGATCGAGCTCCATCGTCACCAGCTCGGGATCCGTACGCTCGAGCAGCACCTCGTACGGCACACGCTCCGTCGCTTGCCCGGGCGGAACCTCGAATTCGAAGGCGTGGTTGTGGTACCCGAACCGCAGGCTGGCCTCGCGACAACGCTCACCCAATTGATTGAGCTCGTCGGCAATCGCCTCGTAGTCGGCGAGCGTCTGCTGATCGGCCTCTTCGATCCACGAAACAATCACGTAGCGCATGCCGAGGGTGCGCGCCGCAGCAATTTGGCCCGCCGCGTCGTCGCGCATCTCTTCCAGTGACACGTGCGCGGCCACGGCCGTGAGCCCGAGGCCGTCGAGAAGATCGCGGAGCTCTTCCGCTGAGCGATCGAAGTAACCCGCGAACTCGACTTCGCGATAGCCAATCTCGGCCACGCGGGCGAGCGTTGCGCCCACGTCAACCACCATGCGGTCGCGGACGGTGTACAGCTGCAGCCCTACACGCTCCAGCTTTCGACGCGCCGGCGTCGGACTCGGGCGGCGCGGGCCTACGAGCATGCTGGCGGCAAAGAGCGACCGACGACTGAGCTTGCCGGCGAGCGGATCATCAAACGGATCGAACGACATCGACCCAGCGTAACGCGATCGTTCATCTGGTGGCACCCGCGGCGCCAAGAGGGGCGACCGCCCCTACAGATTCTCCGCCGTCAGCCGCACCTTGGCCTTCTGGTATTTGCCGGAGATCGTCGCTCCTGTGATATCGAAATCGAACAGAAAGTGACGCCACTGTGCGTCGGCGATGTCAAGTCCCGGGCTTGGGAACGTGATCGACGTCCCCATGCTCACGCCGTCGCTCACCTGCGCTTGCGTCATCGTGATGATGTCGCAGCAGCCTTTTTTGAGTGTTGCGTCTTCGATTGTGAGCGTCAACCGGGTCATACCGGACGGGCCGCTCGGAAACGACACCATAGATCATCTAAAATTGGTTCCAAATATTAAAACATACTAGTAAATATTATTTAACCGATGTCGGCTGTTCAAGCCTCTACGGCGCCTTTGATCACAGATAATCCGTCGCCATTTATCGTTGGATATAGTATAAAACCGGTATATATAGAACCCATACGTAGCTAATCGCGTCCGGCCCAGGCCCTGGTCGCACTCTGATGCGAACGGGGATTCCCAAGCGCCGCGGGATCGCCTGGCCGGGCTGCTCGTGAGACCCTGCGGGCATGGATGACCGACGGCTCAATCAACCCCTTGGTGGAAACGAATTGGTCCGTTTCGGCGGACCGTCAACCATGCTGCGATTGCCCACGCAGGTGGGCGCCGACGGCCTCGATGCATGTTTTGTGGGGGTCCCAATCGACACCGGAACGTCAAATCGCCCCGGTACACGCTTCGGGCCGCGCCAGATTCGTGCCGAATCGTCGCTCCTGCGGCCCTTCAACGTGGCGACCGACGCGGCTCCGTTCGACAGCCTGCAGGTTGCCGATGTGGGCGACGCACCCATCGTGCCGTTCAACCTCGGACGCAGCGTCGAGATCATCGAGGGTTTCTACGACGATCTGATTGCCAATGGCTGCCGTACACTGACGCTTGGAGGCGACCACACGATCGCGCTGCCGATTCTGCGAGCGATGAAGAAGCGCTACGGCCCCGTGGGCCTGATCCACGTCGACGCTCACGCCGATGTTACCGACAGCTTGCTGGGCGAAAAGATCTACCACGGCTCGCCGTTCCGCCGCGCGGTCGAGGAGCAGTTGATCGAACCCTCGCGGGTCGTCCAAATTGGCCTTCGCGGCAGCGGCTATGGGGCCGACGACTTCGACTGGGGCCGGGAGCGCGGTTTTCGCGTCGTTCTGGCCCAGGAGTGCTGGCACCGGTCGCTAACGCCGTTGATGGAAGAGGTGCGCGAGCAGGTTGGCGATGGGCCAGTGTACCTGACCTACGACATCGACAGCCTCGACCCAGGACTGGCGCCCGGAACCGGCACGCCAGAGATTGGTGGCCTGACGACCCCTCAAGGGCTCGAGATCATCCGCGGATGCCGCGGGCTCGATATCGTCGGCGCAGACCTCGTGGAGGTGTCACCGCCGTACGACACCACTGGCAACACAGCGCTGATTGGGGCGAACTTCCTGTTCGAGATGCTCTGCGTGCTTCCGGGAGTCCACTACCGTGACTAGAAGATGGACGAACAACAACGATGCCGACGGCGGGCGCTTCCCTAGCGCGGCGCCAGCGATGCTGATGGTACGAATCGCGTCAATCGCGCTGATCGCACTTGTAGCACCCGTCGGCCTCGACCGAGCGTCAGCTCAGGGAGCTCAGGAAGCCGAGGACCTCGGCGAGGCCCTTCGCGAGGCCGCGCGCGCCGGCGACCTGGCGCGGGTGACCGAGCTGCTCGATGCCGGTGTCGATCCCAACGGCGGTAATCGCTACGGCTCAACGGCGCTTTTCTTCGCCGCTGATCGTGGCCATGCCGATATCGTGCGGCTGTTGCTGGAGCGCGGCGCCGACGTTAACCGACAAGACACCTTCTACAACGCCTCGCCGCTCACGTGGACGTTGATGAACGACCACGCGCGCCTCGCCCAGTTGCTCATCGAGGCCGGAGCGACTGGTGTCGATGAAGCGCTCGCCTACGCCGTCCGACAAGGCAACCTGCAGCTGGCGCGTGCAGCTCTCGACTCGAGGCTGGTGTCAGCCGAGTCGGCCGCTGGCGCGCTGCAAGCGGCGCGAACCGCCGGCCACGGAGAGCTGACCGACGCGCTGACGACGGCGATCGAGGCCGGCGATGTTGTTGCCGCGGCCCCTGATACAACCGATGCAACCGAAGATGAGGCCGATGCCTCGGCGCTGCTCGGCTACGTCGGGAGCTACCGCAACGAGGAGGCCGAAGTCTCGATCGCCGTGGCCGTGGCCGAGAATGAGCCTGCGTTGACCGTGGCTTTCGTCGAACAGGCTCCCTTGCGGCTCGAAGCCGCCGGCGAGAATCGGTTCCGTTCCGAGTCGGAGGACCTGACCTTGGAGTTCGGCGGCCGCGGTGGCCTGGTGGAAAGGGTGGAGGTGAGCGGGCCGCAAGGCACACTGGTGATGGTCCCGTTCGACGCCGCGGCCGCGGCGAAGGCCGACGACGGTGCCGACGACGCCCCGGACCCGAGCCTGATGCGCGCGGCGCCGCGTACCGAGGCAACGAACTGGCCCGGCTTCCGAGGCAACGGAAGTACGGGCGTAGGCGACGGCCAGGGCGCGCCCACTCAGTGGGACGTCGCCACCGGCCAGAACGTGCTCTGGAAAACGCCCCTTCCCGGCCTCGCCAATTCGAGTCCAATCGTCTGGGGCGATCGCGTATTCCTGACCACCGCAATCAGTAGTGCTGGCGACGATACCGTGCGCATCGGCCTGTACGGCGACGTGGCTCCCGTGGACGACGTCTCGGAGCACAGCTGGAAGGTCTACGCGCTCGACAAGCGCAGCGGCGAGATCCTGTGGGAGAAGGAGGCGTTTCGCGGACAGCCTCAGGTGAAGCGGCACCCCAAGTCGAGCCAGGCAAACTCCACGCCGGTTACCGACGGGGAACATGTGGTTGCCGTCTTCGGATCGATCGGCAAGCTGCTGTGCTACGACTTCGACGGCGAGCTTCTGTGGGAACGCGACACTGGCGTGCTCGACGCCGGCTGGTTCTACGATCCGGGCTACCAGTGGGGCCATGCGAGCTCGCCGGTGATCTACGACGGCACCGTTATCGTGCAGGCCGACGTGCAGGGCGACGGAACGTCTTTCCTGGCTGCCTACGATCTGGAAACCGGCACGGAGGTCTGGCGTACGGCGCGCGACGAGATTCCCACCTGGTCCACACCGGTGGTCTACCGCGGTCGATCTCGCGACGAGCTCATCACCAACGGCACCACCATCCGCAGCTACAACCCGGCCACCGGCGAAGAGCTGTGGTCGCTGGGGCCGAGCTCCGAGCTTGTGGTTGCGTCGCCGATCATCGCCGACGGCTTGGTGTACGTCACTGCCGGCTATCCGCCGGTTCGACCCATCTACGTGATCCGTCCTGGCGGCGTCGGCGACATCTCGCTACCGAAGGGCGTTGAATCCAACGAGCACGTCGTCTGGAGCAAGGGCCGCGGTGGCATCTACATTCCCTCGCCGCTGGTGTACCGCGGCATCTACTACGCCGCCAACAACGACGGTCGCCTTACCGCGTACGACGCTCCTACCGGAGAGATCATCTACCGCCAGCGCATCGGGGGAACCGGTGGTTCCTACGTCGCTTCGCCCGTGGCAGCCGACGGCAAGCTGTACTTCGCGAGTGAAGACGGCACCGTACACGTGGCCACTGCTGGGTCGACCTATCAACCCCTGAGCTCCAACGAGGTCGGCGAGGTGATTTGGGCCACCCCTGCCATTTCCGACGGCGTGTTGATTCTGCGAACGATCAACCACGTCTACGGCATCGCCGAAACGTCGGGTCGTTAGACGGGGTGGAACGAGTCCCGAACGAGGCCAGCTACTTGTGAGCTCTCGGGAGGTTGTTCACGAACTCGCCGCTGGGACCCCAACCATCGGTGTTGCATGCCAATGCCGGCAGGGCAGAGGGGAGCGAGGGGCTGCGAAGAACATCCTCCGCATCCCGGCCGCCTGTTGATCTCCGAAGTGAACAACCTACTCCGAGAACACAGCTAGTCAGCAACCCTGGCACTGGCCAACGAGCGCGCCTCTTCGAGCACGCGTCCCGCCGCCAGACGCTCGCACAGCACCTCGAACCCTCGAGCGGGTCCACGCCAGCGCAGCTCCTCGATGTCCTCGAAGCCGGGCGCGTCGGTGCGCAGTGTGGCGAGGTCACGAAACAGCAGCGCGTTCTCCCAGTGCTCCACGAGGTTGGCCGCGAGGCGCTCGCGCCCCCTCACGGCGACGTCCCAGTCGTTCGCCGATCGAGGAATTTGCTCCAGGGTCAGATACCGACCCAGCACGATTGCCGTCGATTTAGCGCCCCAGCCAGGGACTCCGGGAAAGCCGTCGGAGGCGTCGCCAACAAGCGCAAGGTAGTCGGTAATCGACGTCGGGGGCACGCCGAACTTTTCGATCACGCCGGCCTCGTTGCGCTCCACGCGGGCGCGTCGATCGAGCTGAACCACTCGATCGCCGACGACACACTGGCTGAGATCCTTATCGGGCGTGCAGATGATGATCTTGTCGATTCCCCTGGATTCTGCAACGCGCGCCGCGCGCGCCGCGGCCGACGCCAACGCGTCGTCGGCCTCGTAGTCGACCATCGCCCAAACCACGAGACCCATCGACGCCAGGAACTCCTCGAGCACGGGGAACTGCGCCAGGAGCTCCGGCTCCATGCCGGCGCTGGTTTTGTAATCGGCCCACATCTGGTTGCGGAACGACTCCACCACGTGGTCGGTGGCCACTCCGATGTGTGTGGCTCCGTCGCGCAGCAGCCCCAACATCGACGAAGCCACTCCGAGCACGGCGCCCACCTCGTTGCCATCGCGGTCTTGCGATGGACGCACGGCGAAGTGATGGCGGAAGAGCTCGTAGGTGCCGTCGATGAGATGGACGTTCACGCTGTGCTCGGAGCGCCTCCGGTTGTTCGAGAAGTGGCTTCACTTGTTTCGCCGAGCCCGCCAATCCCTCCTACGCCGTCGGCGTGCCCTGCACCGGCGGCAAGAGTTCGGAAGAGCGCCTTGACGATCTCGATGTTGTTCGACAGCAGGTCGAAGAACTCCTCCGCCTCGATGTCCAGCAACAGACACGCACTGACAGCCTGCGCATCGGCACCACGCCGCTGGCCACTGAGAATCTCGAGGGCGCCGAAGGATCCGCCACGCGCCTCGCGCCGCAGCTCCCGGCCCCTATCCTTGAGCACAACTTCGCCGTCGAACACAAAGTACAGCGCGTCGGCCGCCTCGTGTTCGCGGTAGATCACTTCGTCTTCTTCGTAGCGGCGCTCCTGAGCCAACGCCGCCAATCGCAGAACCTCGTCGGCGGAGCAGAAGGCGAACAGATCAACGCTCTGCAGGAACACGACTTTCTCGATCTGGGCGAGCTCGCTCATCGGGATTCACTTTCCTCGGATAGCCGATCGACGACCCAAGCGGCGGTCTCGCACACCAGCGGGTCGGGGTCGGCGTCGGCCATGCGTTTCACCTCGGCATGAAGCGACTGCACCTGCAACGCGTACGTGGCATGCACGGCCGCCGCGGCCAGCCAAGGGTAGTCTGGGTCTCCCTCCACGCGCTCGCTGAAGATCCGGCGCAACGTCGCGGGCTGGGAGTCGGAGGTGATGCCAAGCTGCGCTTCAGCACGCCCGAAGCGCTCGGTGGGAGTCAGGTCATCAATGGCGAGAAAGACGGTACGCCTCACATCCCCCGAGAGCGCGTTGTCGAGGTACTCGAGCGCGTGGGTGCGCAGCGCCGGGTTGGGGCCGACGAGCCCGTAGTACGCTGCCCACACGTCTTGGCGCGACTCGATCAAGGCGAGCAATCCGAATACGTGGCGCACCTGGCCCGCGAGACGGCTCGCCAGCAGACTGTGCAGCAACGTCGGCGCTCGCCCACTCCACGTGAGCTGCGGACCGCGGAACACTGCGCCGTCGCTAGCGTGCAGCCCGAGAACCTGAAGGTCGGCGAGGTACCGCAAGTAGGTGCGCGTTTCGGCCACCACACGCTGCTCGACCAGCTCGCCGTCGATGTCGACATCTGCGGCCGAGTGCACACTTCCGAGTGCCTCGATCACCTTGCGGCGCTGGAAGGCGTCGTCGCCGTCGAGCCGAGCCTCGAGTGCGCGTACCGCGGCGCGTGTACCGATGCGAGCGAGGGTCTTGGGAACCGCGCGACGGACCCAGAACGCCTCCTCGGTGTCGTTCATGAAATGAACGAGCGCCCGCACCGCGGGCTCGCCGATCTCCACCAGCGCGTCGCGCGCCTCGTGCTTGAGGCGACGCACACGCAGGAGCGAGATGAGGGTCGGCAGGTAGACGGGGTTGAAGCCGCCGCGCTCAATACGCTCGCGGATCGAGGCGAGCGCCGCAAGAGCAACGCGCGGCTCGCCATCGTAGAGCAGACCTAACAGCTCGTTCTGGTAGCTCGGCTCGGGGATCTGACCAAGCAAGGCAGCGATCTCGGCGCGCGTTTCCCAGTCGTCATCGCGCATCATGCCGTCGATCGCCGCGGCGACGTCCTCGTTCTCCGCCGACTCGCGGTCGGTGGCAATCGAAGCAATCGCCACGGCCCGTATCCTCGGGTTCGGGTCGCTCAGGCGCGGCGTCATCATTGCAACGGCGTCACGGCCGCGCAGCCCGGCGAGCGCCCGCAACGCTTCCACGCGCACATCGATGTCGTCGTCGGCGAGGCAAGGCAAGGCTCGATCCGCCCCACCACATCCGGACGCCCGGCCCAGACGGCAACCTGCAGCGCGCGTCTCCGCACGCGTGCGTCGGGGTGGCTGAGCAATAGCAGCGGTACGAGCTCGCCCTTTTCGTGGTGGTCGATCAGGTCCAGGCTGCGGAGCACCTGGTTGGCATCGTCGCTGTCGAGCGACTGCACCAGCACCAGCAAGCTGGTGGCGTCGGAGACATCGACCGGCACACGTGGATCGACAGTGACCGCCCGCAGACCGTCGCGGAACGACCGGACGTACTCGTCGCGCATGCGGCCGGTGACCACGAGCCACACAGCGATCAGGATGAACGACAGCCATCCCGCCTGGATCGCCGGCATCCACCCCAGGAACACCGGCAGCAGCAGGAACGCCGCCACACCCTTCCCGAAGCGCTGGATGAAGACATCGATGGTGGCCTTCGCGCGGCGACGCGTCGCCGACGGAACCGGCAAGAACAGCAGCTCGCGGGTCGACTGGTCGATCGAGTACCGAATGCCGTTCTCGGCCACCTTCAGCGACAGCGCTGCAGAGAGCAGAAACGCCGGGGCGAAGGCACCCGCCAGCAGCACCGCCGCGGTGCCGCCTGCCATGGCGACCGGCAGCACCGCGAGCGCCACGCCGATGCCCATGAACCGATGCACCTGCGACGTGATCAGCAGCTGCACCACGAACGCTGCCAGGTTCATCAAGAAATAGAAGTTGCCGAAGAACGCTGTGCGATTCTCGAGCGTCGTAGTCGCCTGGACGCCCCTTCGCCATGCCGGCGGAGGGGCGTTTCGTTGGTCTGCAGATCGTTGGCGCGCGGCTCGACGGTGAGCGACCGGACCGTTCTACTCCAGCTCGCGGCTGTGCGCTCGTTCGGCGCAAGCTGCTCGAACCGGTGGCGCTACTTCTCTTCTTTATAGAGAACGTGCCGACGTACGACCGGATCGTACTTGCGCAGCTCGAGCCGGTTGGTCGTGTTGCGCTTGTTCTTGCGCGTGTAGTAGCGGTGCGGGCTCTCGGTGCTGCGGAGCTTCACGTGCACGCGGTTTCCTGCTTTTGCCATCTGATCAACTCCCCCCCCCCCCCCCCCCTCCAGGATCAGGGGAGCGAAAGGTCATGCCCTCGGACAGGGCTGGTCCGAGATCAAGAGTTAGGGCAAGACCGGGCTCCAGTTTGCCAGAGCCGATGAGTGTAGCATCGGCTGGCGACGATCGCAGCGCAAGAATTCCACTCAGGGAGCTCTTCGCCAACACCGGCAGGACCCATGACGATCCTCTCGAGAGACCTGCGCTACGCCTTCCGCGCGCTACGCGCCGCGCCCGCCCTCAGCGTTATCGTGATGCTGACTCTCAGCCTCGCCATCGGGGTGCTCGCGGCAGTTTACGGCGTGGTCGACGGCGTCATCTTGCGGCCGCTGCCGTATCCCGAGGCAGATTCGCTGATGATGGTTTGGAGCCGCTTCGAGCGCGCCGAAAACGTGGTTGGGCGCATCTCGGGCCCGGAGCTCCAGGCGCTCCGCGATCAGGCCTCGGGCTTCGATGATCTTGCCGGCATTTGGGGTCGTTTCGGTAGCCTGACCGATGTCCGGGACAACAGCGGCAGAAGCGCCATCCGCGACCCGGAACAGATCGACATTGGCTGGGTGTCACCGCGATTCTTCGACGTGCTGGGCGTCCCGCCACTGCTGGGACGCACCTTCAGCAGCGAAGAAGACCTCCCCGACGGGCCGGCGGTCATTCTGCTGGCTCACGACGTTTGGCAGCGGCGCTACAGCGGCGATCCTGGCATCGTCGGCAGCGCTGTGCGTTTCAACGGTAGTCCCTACACCGTCGTCGGCGTCATGCCAGAAGATTTTTCGGTGTTGATGCCCGCCGGCGCGACGCTACCGCGCAGCTTCGGGGCCTGGCTGCCCTGGCAGACCGATCTGGCGACGATGCAAACAGACTGGCACCTGTTCGCGACCGTCGGTCGACTGCGCGTCGATGCCAACAACGACACCGCGAGCACCGACGCTGTCGGCGGTGAGCTCGGTGCGGTGGTCGCGAGGTTGCGGCAGCTCCACCCGGTGTACGAAGACAACGGCCTTACGTTCGACGCAGTGCCGATGCACGCAGATCTCACCGCGCCACTGCGACCGGGCCTGCTCGCGCTGCTCGGCGCCGCGGCTCTCGTGGTTCTGGTTGCTTGCGCCAATGTGGTGGGCCTGCTGCTGCTGCGCGAGTCGGGCCGGCGCCACGAAACCAGTCTGCGCGCCGCCCTGGGCGCGCCGCGCGCTGGCGTGGCACGTCAGACGCTACTCGAAACAGGAATGCTCTTCGCTGCCGGCGCCGTGGGTGCGTTGATAGTGGCGCGGGCCGGACTGCGCGCTCTGATCGCACTCGATCCAACCGACCTGCCCCGCGTGGGCGAGCTCGGCGGTGCCGGCAAGCTCGGCTTGGGCATAGACATCGGCGTCTTCGCCGTCACCCTCGGCGTCGCCGGTCTCGTTGGCGTCGCCGCCGGCTGCCTGCCCGCCTATCGCGCCGCCTCGACGAATGTTGCCGAGGCAATCAAGGCCCGGGGGGCGCGCCGTGGCCGGTGCCAAGGGTCGAGGCCTGCGCGGCGCGCTGGTGATCGCGGAGGTGGCGCTCGCGCTGACGCTCATGGTGGGAGCCGGGCTTCTGCTGCGCAGCTACGGCGAACTGCTACGAGTGTCCCCGGGCTTCCGCGCCGACAATGTGCTCACGGTTCGCATGTCGCTACCGTTCACCCGCTACCTGTACGAAGAACCGCAACCCATCGTCGACTTCTACTCGCGGCTAGTCGAGCGCGTCGCGGCGATTCCCGCCGTAGAAGCGGCCGGGGTCACCGAAATGGTGCCGCTCGGCAGCAGCGCCAGCGTCACCGCGCCCTACAGCTACAGAACAGCCGAGGGCGAACTGCCCTGGGGACAAGCGGTGGCCGACTACCGTGTGGTCTCGCCGGGCTACTTCGAGGTTCTCGGCACCGACCTGGTACACGGCCGATTCTTCGGCCCAGCCGACACGTCGGCAGCCCCCAACGTCGTTATCGTCGACGAACGCCTCGCGGCGCGCGCCTGGCCCGGCACGAATCCCATCGGTCGGCAGCTCAAGGTCGAGGTTTTCTATGAGGGCATCACCACCGCCGTGTGGTGCGAGGTTGTCGGTGTTACCGAGCATGTACGCAACACCGGCCTGCGGACCCTCGCCACCGAGCAGGTCTACCTGCCGCATGGCCAGTCGCCGCGGCGCAGCATGACGTTGGCAATCTCCACCCGAGCGGGCGCAATCGGAACAGCGGCTGTAGTCGACGCGGTTCGTGCCGAGGTCACCGGGCTCGACGCGGAGTTGCCGCTGTTCGGCATCCGGCCGTTGCAGACGTACGTTGACGACAACGTGGCTCCGACAACGCGCCTGCTGCTACTGATTGCGTGTTTCGCAGCCATCGCCGTGGTGCTGGCGGCGATCGGTCTGTACGGCACCGTCTCGACCTACGTCAGCCAGGCGACACGCGAGCTCGGCGTCCGATCCGCCCTCGGTGCCACCGCCGGCAACTTGTCGACGCATGTCCTGGGCCATGGCCTCCGTCTCGCGGGAATCGGCGCGGTGCTGGGCCTCGGACTCGCGGCGATGCTGTCGAGCGGCCTTCGTAGCTCGTTGTTCGGCGTAACGCCGCTCGACCCCCTGACGTACGTGGAAGTGGCAGTCGCTACGCTGATGCTGACGCTGGTGGCATGCGCCGTTCCTGCCTGGCGCGCGGCGCGCCTCGACCCGTTACAGGTTCTGAAATCGAGCTGAGATCGACCTACTTCAACGCAAGAGAGAGGCACGCGAACCATGAGCGACAGCAACTCGAACAACGACCGTATCGGGCGACTGCAGGAGGAAGTCCGAGAAGCAGGTATCGATCTGTTGGTGCTGGCCCCGAGCCCCAGTCTCACCTACCTCACCGGCCACGCGTTCGACGCCCACGAGCGACTCTTCCTGCTGTTCATTCCTGCCACCGGCGCGCCTGCGGCCATTCTCCCCGAGCTCGAGGAGCACAACTGGAAGAGCTCGGTTCCGGTGGTCCAGACTGTGTTCCTGTGGGACGACAAGGACGGACCAGGCGTCGCGGCGGCCGCGGCGTGCGCGTCGTTCGCTGCAACCAAGGTGGGGATCGAACCGCTGGGGCTTCGTTACATGGAGTACTCGGTGCTCGCGGCCAACCTGCCGGACGCCGAGTTCGTCGACGCGCAAGCCACGGTCAACGCGTTGCGGCAATACAAGGACGCCGAGGAAGCCGAGTCTATCCGTCGAGCGGCCCGCATCGCAGAAGAATCACTGGAGGAGGTGCTGGCCCTCGTGCGCGTCGGTATGACCGAGAGGGAGATCTCCGCGCAACTCTGCAGCCGCCTGCTGGGCAAAGGCGGCGAGGGTATCTCGTTCGGGCCCATTATCCTCGGCGGTCCGAAGAGCGCGTTGCCGCACGGTGTTCCGGACAACCGGCCCCTGGGCAACGGCGAGTTTCTGTTGATCGATTACGGAACGAGCTACAACGGCTACCACTGCGATATCACCCGGACGTTTGTTGTCGGCAGCGAGCCCAGCGACCAGATGCGGCAGGTGTACGAAGCCGTGCTCGCGGGGAACATCGCCGGCTGCGCCGCCACCAACGCCGCCGCCACATCCCACGAGGTACACACCGCGGCGCAAGCGCCGCTACAGGATCCTGCCTTCGACGGTTACTTCAAGCACCGCACCGGCCACGGCCTCGGTATCGACATCCACGAGCCGCCGTCGGTGATGGAAGGCAACCACGATCCTCTTGGCATCGGCAGCGTCATCACCGTCGAGCCTGGTCTGTACCTCGAGGGCTGGGGCGGAGTGCGCATCGAAGACGACCTTTGGGTCCAAGAGGACGGCGCCGAGATCCTCACCAGTTTCGACAAGGCGCTGCGTATCGTCGGCACCTAGCTCGAGCGCGGGCCACGCCCGGCCCGAGACCCGTGCTGCAAGCGATCGCCGGCCCGACCCTTCCGCTACCGCCTCCTGTCCTAGCTCCCGCGCAAGACGTCCATCGGGTCGATACGCATCGCCCGAAGAGCTGGCATGAGCACCGCGGCGAGGGCAGTGGCGACGAACAGACAAACGACGATCGCCAGTGTTGCCGGGTCGGTGGCCTCGATCTCGAAGAGCATCGACTCGAGAAGCCGGGTCAGACCCATGGCCAGTGCCATGCCGAGCAGCAAGCCGATAGCCGCAAGCGTCAAACCGTGGCTCACAACGCCGCCGAGGATCTTGCCGGGACGAGCGCCGAGCGCTCTGCGGATGGCGGTGTCTCGAACGCCCTGCTGCACGGTGTAGGAGAGAAGCCCGTAAATCCCGACCGCCGCCAGGAGCAGCGCTAATACGGCAAACGCAGCCACCAGTCCGGCGTAGAAACGCGGCTCGGCCACCGATTCGGCGAGCCTATCGCGCATCGTGGCTACGCTCAGAACCGGGATCGAGGAATCGAGCAGGCGGAGCTGTGCGCGAAGTGCCGGCAGTACGGTGAGCGGCGCCGGGCCGGTACGAACCAGAACGTGGGCAGTTCTGAACAGCATCGGCACCATGGGGCCCGGTGCCTGGCGATAGGGCATAAAGATGTCGGGCTGCGGGCTCGGGTCGACCCCAGCGGTACGCACATCGTCGACCAGGCCTATGATCTCGAGCTGCTGCCCGCCTATGAAGGCAAGTCGCTCTCCAATCGGGTTGCGCTCGCCGTAGATCGACTCCGCGCCCGACCTGCTGAGCACAGCCACGGTGTTGGTTTCCGGCCGGTCGTCTGGGGTGAACGTACGCCCCTCGAGAACGTGTCCGCGGAGCGTGTCGAAGTAGCCGTTCTCCACCATGCGCACGCCAACGGCCGTGGGCTGCTCGTCGGGCGGCGGCTCGGGTCCGTCGCTTTCCCGAATCGAGACACGGATGTTGGCCGGTATCGATGGTGGCTGATTCGTGACCGCCGCCGACTCGACGCCAGGGATCGCTTCGAGACGATCGACCAGGCGATCGTAGAAGTCCAGGTGCGCAGGGCCATCGGGATAGGCGCTGGCGGGTAGCTGCAGCTGCACATGCAGCAGGTTGCCGGTGTCGTAGCCCGGATCGACTCGCGTGAGGTGGACGAAGCTCGACACGAGAAGTCCGGCACCCACCAACAGGACCACGGAAAGCGCCACCTCGGCGACCACGAGAACGCGGCGGAACAGACCGCTGCCGGCATGCACGCCGGCGCCCAGCCCACCACCGTCGTCCTTCAGGGCGCCGCTCAGGTCGAGGCGACGTGCACTCCGCGCCGGCAGCACGCTGAACAGGATCGCGGTCGAGACCGTGAGCAACACGGTGAACTGAAGAACACGCGCGTCAATCGCAACGCCCTCGATTCTCGGGATGAATCCGGGTGCCAATACGCCGAGCATCCGCAGGCCACCGTACGCCAGGCCCAAGCCGACGACGGCGCCGAGACCGGCGGTGAGCAGGCTCTCCGAGAACAGCAGTCGGGCCAGTCGTGACGAACCGGCGCCCAGGGCGGCCCGAACCGCGATTTCCTTGCGACGCTCGGTGGCGCGCGCCATGACGAGATTCGCGACGTTGGCGCAGGCGATCAGCAGCACGAAGCCGACGGCTCCCATGAGCAGCAACAGCGAGCGCCGTACCGGGCCTACAAGCTCGTCTTGCAGCGATTCAACGTCAACGCTTCGGGCCTGCAGGTCCTCTTCGCCCTCGTTCAGTCCGCGCGCCAACGCGGTCCCTTCCTCCGCCGCCAGCGCCGTGCTAACGCCGGCCGCGAGCCGGCCAACAACCGACCCCCAAAGCTCGATCTCGTGCACCTCGGGACCACCCGGACCCGGTACGCCACGGGCGCCGCCACCGCCGCCGGGCCCCTCGGGATCCGCCGCACCCGGCCCTGCCTGCCTTTCCTCGCGTATCTCGCGCCGCACCGAGGTCCCCTGGCTGGCGACCTGCTCGAACGGATCGTCGCTTTCCGGAACACGGTTCAGCAGCGGCACCCAATACTCCACGCCGTCGTCAGGAAAACGGAACCCGGCCGGCATGACGCCCACCACGGTTCGTGGCTGACCGTCGAGCGTGACGGAGGTGCCGACCACCTCGGTGCCGCCCTCGCCGCCCGTTCCGGCGCCTCCAAAATAGCGCTGCCAGGTTCGATAACTCAGCAGGATGACCCCGTCCTGGCCTGGCTCCTCCTCGTCGAGGCCGAACGTTCGACCGAGCTCGGCGTCGACACGAAGTAGCGGAAACAGAGTCGCCGACGTCGCCACGCCCGTGAGCCGCACGGGTTCCTCACCACCGGTCATCGTTGCCTGCTGGCTCGAGTACATGGCGATCTGCTCGAGCGAGCGACCACGCTGTCGCCAGTTCAGGAACAGCTGTTGCGAAGCGACTCCGCCGAGGCCTTCCTCGCTTTCCGGACCATTCTCCTGAATCACCACGATGGCTCCGGGATCGTCGTACGGAAGGGGTCGCAGAAGAACGCCGTCGACGACGCTGAGGATCGCCGTGTTGGCGCCTATTGCGAGGCCGAGCGTGATGACCACGACTGCGGCGAAGCCGGGGGCCTTGATCAAGGAGCGGCCGGCGTGGCGAAAGTCTTGCAGCCAGTTCATGAGAATCTCCGTTGCTTCTTCGGGAAAGCGGGCACCGCCCGTTGTTCGATCTGAATGCGAGCTCATGCGCGTGAGCATGCGGCGCCGCATCCGTGCGCGCCACGCTCAAGGTGTCGAGGAAACAACGCCAACGAGCGTGGCGGGCTCCGTGGCGAACCGCGCGCAACCGACAAAGCTGTGCGATCTCGGCGCCAACCATGTCGCGATAACGGGGCGCGCAGAGGCAGAGAAGTAGCCAGCGCGATTCATGAGGAAGAGCCAGCGATCGTGCGTCGGCGTCGGCCGACCGATCTGATAGAACCGGCCCCTCGGCGTCTGTGTTCTCGAGGCCGCTAGCTCTCACGGCCCAACTCCGCTGCCTGCCACATCGCGTCACGACCGGCGCGAACACGGTCCAAGGTTTGCTTACCACGGGCGGTAAGCGCAAAAACTCGTCGCCTACGACCGCCGCGCTCGCCGGTGGCGGCAGCGATCAGCGACTCGAGGCACGCTTTGCGCTCGAGACGCTCGAGCGCCGAATAGATCGCGCCAAGAGTGCAATCGCGGCCGGTCAGGGTCTCGATGTGCTGGTGAACGGTGACGCCGTAGGTGCTGTTCGGGTCGTCGGCCATGCCGTAGACCGCCAGGAGCACGAGCTCTTCGAGCTCTCCAAGATGGTCACCCTTCATCGCCTGCGGCCTTTCCTGCTTCGGTCGTCCTGTTCTGTTTCGTGCGACGCTAGCGCGAGCCCGATAGTTCAATATTTCTTCTGCAAATGCGAAGGTCGACCGTTCGTCTCCGTCCACGCGCACAACCTGTGGTAGGCCCCGGCCGCGTGGCGAACCGCCGACGCGACATCGTCGGGCCGCCAACGCCCAAGCGCATCGGGCTCGTGCTGTTCTTGATCGCCTACGCGGCGCTGCGAGCCCGCGCCCTACGCCGCCTGGCAGACGCCGCGATCACGCTGCCCCTCCCCCAGCCGTACACTACGGGTCGGACCTCGCTGCGGGAGCGGCGGGAGCGGCGCGGTCGACGCTCGGCTACGCTCGGTGCCCCATGTGGCGCGGGTCTCTCGATCCGTCAGCGCTAGCCGAATCATTCCCAATGCGGAGCGTTCGTCATCTCTCGCCAGCCGATTCACGGCAACGTCCAGGGGCTGCAAGCCTCGCAGCGCCGCGCGCTCGAGCGGACGTACCGCCGCCGGGTAGATCCGGACCGCGTTGTCACTCGAGAACTGGCGCGCCACTTGTGCGAGCTCGCCCGCGAGCTCGGGCGCCAGGTAGGCGTGCTGCTATCACGCGAAGGCGTGGTCCGCGACGTCGTCGTTGGTGATGCCAGCAGCCTGATGCTTCCTGACATCGGTCGGCTTCGCGGTGGTCAGGGCCGCTTTCGCGGGCTGCGTCTCGTACACACACACCTGCGTGGCGAGCCGCTCTCGCTCGACGACCTCAACGACCTGGCCCTGCTGCGCCTGGACATGGTGGCGATGGTCGAGGCGCGGGAGGACGGCCTGCCCGGCCGCGCGGAGGTAGCGTATCTCGATCCCGCGGCGCTGGCGGTCGACGGAGACGATCTAGAGGCAGAGCTCACCGGCGACCCATTCGAGCGCATCACAGCGCGCAGCGTCGGCGAGCTCGATCTCGACTTCCAGGCGACGATTCAGGCGCTCGAGCAGGAGTTCACCCGTATCGTCGACCGGGCTGCACACGCTGGCGAAGCTGAGCGCGCCCTGGTCGTCGGCACGAGCTCCGACGACGATCACTTCAACGAAACACTCGATCTCGTCCGTTCGGCCGACGTCGTGATTGCTGGTGTGAAGCGACAACGCCGACGCCGCGTTCACCCGCGCACCGTAGTGGGAAGCGGCAAGCTGCAAGAGCTCGTGCTCGACGCGATGCGTCGGCGCGCCACGGTGGCGATTTTCGACATCGACCTGAAGCCGGCTCAGGCACGCGCCTTTGAGGATGCCACCGGCCTCAAAGCCATCGATCGTACGCAGCTGATCCTCGACATCTTCGCCCAGCGCGCCCGCAGCGGCGACGGCAAGCTGCAGGTGGAGCTGGCGCAGTTGCGCTACTCGTTGCCGCGCCTCACCGAAAAGGATGCCGGGCTCTCTCGGCTTACCGGCGGAATCGGCGGGCGCGGGCCGGGCGAAACCGTTTTGGAGATCGGCCGGCGACGTATTCGCGATCGCATCCGCAAGCTCGAGAAAAGTGTCGAGCGGCTCTCGCGCCAACGCGACGTTCGCCGCCGACAGCGACGGCGGCAAGGCCTGCCTGTGCTGTCAATCATCGGCTACACCAACGCCGGCAAGAGCACGCTTCTCAACGCTCTCACTTCCAGCGAGGTGGCGGCCGAGGACAAGCTGTTCATGACGCTCGACCCGACCAGCCGACGCCTCCGCTTCCCCCGAGAGGGTGAGGTGATCATCACCGACACCGTGGGGTTCATCTCCGACCTGCCGCAGGATCTGGTGGAGGCATTCCGCGCGACGCTGGAGGAGCTCGCCGACGCCGATCTACTGCTGCATGTTGCCGACGCCTCAGACGCGCGCATCCACGAGAAAAGTGAGTCGGTGGAGCGGCTGCTCGAGAAGCTCGAGCTGACGAAGATCCCGACCTTGCGGGTGCTCAACAAGGCCGACCGGGTGTCGCCCGAGCTCGTCGAGGCGCTCGAGAGTCGGTACGACGGGATCGCGATCAGTGCGACAAAGCGCCACGGATTGCGCAGACTGATCCAAGCTGCGGAGGATCGTCTCGGCCGCAATCGGCCGTGGGCCTCGTCGGAGCTCTCCACACACAGAGCCGACACGGCCCCCTAGGCCAGCGGACACGAAGCGAAGAATCGCTAGCGTAGCCCGGGCCCCAGCGCCGGAGATGTAAGCGATCGGCTCACTCGGACCGCAGCGCCTGCACCGGGTCGACTCGGCTAGCTCGCCGGGCCGGCACCCACGCTGCGACAAACGCCACGGCCAGGAGCAGCAGCACGACCCCAGTCAGAGCGACAGGATCGGAGGATCCAACACCGTACAGGAGGCCGCTCAGAACGCGACCCATGACGAGCGCCAGCACCAGCCCGATCGCCGACCCGATGGCCACGAGCTTCATGCCCGATCGTACGAGCAGAGCTACCACTGACCGTGAGTCGGCGCCGAGCGACATGCGAATGCCCACCTCGCGGGTACGCCGCGCCTGCGCATAGCTCACCAGTCCGTAGAGTCCAATCGAAGCCAATGCCAGCGCCAACGTCGCGAACCCGACCCAGAGAAACGCAATCAGGCGCACCGGAAAGCGGACGATCTCGAACTGCGAGAACACCGCACGCTCCAGTGGCAGGCGGGTGTGAGCCCACAGCGTCGGCAGGCCGACCAGACATACGGCGAGCGCGACCACCAGGCAGCAAACGACGCCGGCGCCGGCGCCGCGGCGGGCGGAAAGCTGAGGCAGGTCGCCGCGGCGGAACCGCCGCCAGGAAATCAAGAGCGCCGCCGCTGATCCCGCAGCAAGCTCCAGTGCAAGCGTTGGCACGTCGAGCGCGGTCACGAAGTCGAGACGCGTCCAGTAGATCGACACCAAGACCAGGAGAACGCCTGCCGATGCGACGGTGGCCGCCGCCGCCGCGACGACGCTCGACAGGTAGGTGGCGAACATCATCGCCATGCCGAGCATCAGGATCGGCGCGCCAACCGCGTACACAGGCAACAGACGATCGGTCGGCATCTCGCCAGACAGAATGCCCGCCACAAGCGAGCTCGGCGTCGCTCCAGAGAGCAGGTCGGAAGTCGATACCACCAAGGAAGCCGTCAGCATGACGGCCAGGTAGCAAAGGGAGGCCACGCAGAGCTTGACGCCCCAGACTCGGCTGCGACTCAGCGGTGGCGAGAGCACGAAGGCGAACACCGAGTTACGCCGTTCCGACGCTACGGCGACGGTGCCGAGGGCCGCGGCGAGCAGCGGCGAGACGAGAGCGACGAGGGTGAAGCGCGTTATCCGTAGAATGTCGACAGACGTGCTCGAAGAGCCGGTGACCGCGCCGCTCGCAATCAACATCACAGGCACCACGATGACGGTGGAAACTCCGGCAATCACCATCCGCCTCTGGTCGCGCCATTCCTTCCAAGCGAGCGCCACGAGGTGCTTGCACAGCGATCCCCGCAAGGGGCGCGAGCGAGCCGTGATGAGGGCGCGCGAATCGACGGAGTCGGTCATCGAAACGTCCTAGGCCGCCTGCTCGGAGAGTGGCTGCGCCGGTTCGATGAGCTCGCAGCAGTGGACAAATTCAAGCTCCATGGCGTTCGTCGGCGATCGCTCGGCGACGATCCGGACGAGACTTCCGGGGGTCGACCTCGCGCACCCGACGCGATACTTCGGCGGCCAGCCCCTCGGGCTCGTAGCCCAGCTGCGACGCCTCGAGTAGCAGTCGATCGATGCTCTGAGTGAGCTGCCGCCGCCGGGCCCGCGAGCTCAGCCGGGGCGCTTGCTCGGATAC
This sequence comes from Acidobacteriota bacterium, assembly GCA_963666215.2. Classification (GTDB taxonomy): domain Bacteria; phylum Acidobacteriota; class UBA890; order UBA890; family WLXD01. The sequence goes on along the minus strand of CAXWPL010000004.1, from coordinate 923,232 downwards.
GAAGGTCCCCTGGCGGGTGCGCGTCTCGACGATCCGCTCCTCCTCGAGAACCGAGTACGCCTTGGCCGCGGTGTTGCGGTTGATCCTCAGCGAGGCCGCGAGCTCACGGACCGACGGCATGCGATCGCCAGGCCGCAACGCGCGATGTGCGACAAGCGCCTTCACGCGCTCCACCACCTGTGAGTAGATCGGTGTGGCGCTGGTCGGATCGAGCTGCAGATTCATCGATGGAAGCGTTGGAGGATCGCTAGATTTCATGTCCTAATATACTAGGACAGTCTGTCCTATTATTCTGGGACAGTTAAGCAACTCCGGGCAACCCCTTTCGCCTGGCCAACGGTCTCGGAGGCCCGCTTGTTTGCCTGCCGAGCCCTGACCGCCGAGAATCTCGGGCATGACTGAGCAAACGATCCTTTGTCGAAGACGAGGACAGCATCCGCGAGCTGGTGCGTTACAACCTCGAAATCGAGGGATCCCACCTGCTCGACTGTCCACCGGAGTCATTTCATTGCGTCGCAAAGTCGCCACCCTCAGAACCCTCAGAAACGGGCTCATCGCGCTGATCGTGCTGACAAACCCCTTCCTCGCGCATGCCCAGGAAGCGGGCCAAGCGGACCAAGACGACGCTGTTCCGGCCTGCGACAAGGGCGAGCTCGAGGCCAAATGGGATGGCGGCCTCAAGTTCGAGACCGCCGACGGCTGCTTCAAGGCCCAGATCGGTGGCCGCCTGCAAAGCGACTTCGCATTCTTCGAGTCGAACGTAGCGCAGAACGGCAGCGAGCTCCGCCGCGCCCGGTTGTTCGTCAGCGGCACGATTTATCGACAATTCGAATACAAACTGCAGTACGACTTCGCGGGCGGTGACGCCTCGGCGAAGGACATCTTCGTGGGCGTCAAGAACGTCTTCGGCGGTAGCAACCCGACAGGGTTGCGGATTGGTCACCAGAAGGAACCGTTCAGCCTCGAGGGAATTACCAGCAGCAAGTACCTCACCTTCATGGAGCGCGGCCTGCCGCTCGTCTTCGGCCCCAGCGGCGACCGTAACACCGGCGTCAAGGTTGGCGGCAAGCTCGATGGCGCCAAGCTGATCTGGGAGGCGGGCGTCTTCCAAGAGGTCGACAGCTCCGCTTTCGGGGTTGGCGACAACTACAACTACAGCGCCCGTTTGGTGCGCGCGCAGCCGTTCGGCGATGGGCACCTGTTCCACCTGGGGGTCTCTTTTTCACACCGCGAGGTCGACGGTGTGTTGCGCTTCCGCCAACGTCCCGAAGCCCACCTGTCGCCACCGCTGGTAGACACAGGCACGTTCGAGGCCGACTCCGTTGACGTGCTCGGCCTCGAAGCCGCGGTAGTCATCGGTCGATTCCACGCGTCCTCGGAGTTCATCCAAGCTTCGGTCAGCTCCCGCGTGGCCGACGACCCGAGCTTCAGCGGCTTCTACGCCAGCGCCGGCTTCTTCCTCACAGGTGGCGACGGCCGCGCCTACCGCAACCGCGACACCGAGCACCACGGCGGCTACTTCGATCGCACCAAGCCGGCCGCCAACTTCCTGCAGGGCGGCCCCGGCGCCTGGGAGATCGCAGCACGCTACTCCACGCTGGACCTCCAAAGCGGCCTCATCCAGGGTGGCGAGCTCGACGACCTCACGATTGCCCTCAACTGGTACTGGAACCCGCACATCCGGCTGATGTTCAACTACGTCAACGCCGAAGTGGAAGACGGACTCTCCACCGGGATCTTCCAGTGGCGCACCCAAATCGACTTCTGAGCGTGATCCGCTTCGCGGAGCACGCTCAGAACAGGTGGGGGCTGGGGCCAGAAGGCGGTCCGTAAGGAACGCGATCTGGCGGGTCTACATGGTCGAAGGTCAGATCATTCGCCACCTGGGTGGCTGATCGCCTCACCGAGCGGCGCTTCGATCTGTAGGCCCGGCTCGAACGTGGCGTCGGCGCCCGCGTCCGCGGGGGTCGCTTCGAGCGATGCCAGGTAGAAAAGGTTGATGACCATGAACAAGCCTGCCACCAGCGGGTGGACCCGTGGTAGCACGTCGTAGCAAACACGACCGCCCTGCGGCACGGTGACCGTTTCCTTGACCTTTACCGTCTTTTCGATATGCCCGTCTCTCACAGCGCCCGTCAGGATGTACCTGGCGAACGGGGCTCCGGTTGCTGCCGCGAAGAAGAGGAGTCTGACTCTCAAGAACGTGGCGAACGGATCGGTAGACTCTGAGGCGTTCGAGAACCAGGTGAGCCAGCGGTAGCGTCCCGCTTCGAGCTCGAACGGGCTGTTGTCGAACGACGTGCACCCCAGCCGAGTCCAGACGCCAACACCGTAGATTCCCTCGACCACCATAGAGAAGAACAGGTTGTTGATCGTGCAGGCCGAGCTCGTCAGCGAGACGATCAGGATCGCCGTAATCAGGACCCAGCGACGACTGTTTCTCATGTTGATCACCAGACAGCCTCTTTTGGTGTGTGTTTCTCCGCGGACTCGAGCTCGGGCCGGCTGGTTGTCGCCTCGCAGTACCCGGTAGACGTCGACGCTCTGGCTCCTTGAATTAGTCGCGGATGTATAGATTGACCCCGATTTCCTGACCTTCGTGGAGCGTATGCTCGCCGCGCGGCATGACGGAATAACAAACAGAGCCGCCAGCGGTGGCCCTGGCCGGCAGCCTGAACCTCTTGGCGAATCCGCCGGTGGCGCTGTTCACCCAAGCTGTCCTGGCGACCCGGCCGACAATCGTGTTCGCCGCATCACGGAAAATGAGTCGTCCGCGCAGCGAGGCCGGGAACGGATACTGTTCACCGCCGGACTCGTTCTGGAGCCCGCCCGAGAGCTGGTACTTGCCGGTGCGCAGCTCGAAGTCGCTGTTCGGGAAGGTGTAGCACAACGTTTCCGTCCACACTCCGACCTCGTAGTCGCCCTGGACGCGAAAGCCGTAGAACACGTTGTTGAACCAGCATCCGGAACTGAAGGCCACCATCACCACAATCGATGCCAACAAGACGAGTCGGCGGCTGTTTCCAGAGACGATCACTAGCAGGCTGCTGAAAAACTCCTAGCGTTCATGTAGCTTGACCCATGCAGCCCCGTGCCAACCGGAAGCATCGACGAGGTGAGCAGATGCGTGGTGAAGACGCGGGTCAAGTGGCAGCGTTCAGCTATATCTCGCCCGAGCAGAGGGTACCGAAGGACCATCCGCTGCGGCGGCTGCTGAAGATCGTCAACAACGTGCTGGAACAGATGTCGCCACTGTTCGCCGGCATGTACTCGCACACGGGGCGGCCGTCGATCCCGCCGGAGAAGCTGTTGCGGGCATTGCTGCTGCAGGTGCTGTATACGATCCGCTCCGAGCGCATGCTGATGGAGCAGCTCGACTACAACCTGCTATTCCGCTGGTTCGTGGGCTTGAACATGGACGATGCGGTGTGGGATGCGACGGTGTTCACCAAGAACCGAGACCGGGTGCTCGGTGGTGAGGTCGCCGAAGTGTTCTTCGAGCAAGTCGTGGAGCAAGCGCGCAGGCGCGGACTGCTATCGGACGAGCACTTCACCGTTGATGGAACGCTGATCGAAGCGTGGGCATCGCACAAGAGCTACCAGCCCAAAGACCCGAGCGGGCGGCAGGATCCACCCAGTGGTGGCGGCCGGAACCCGGACGTCGATTTCCGCAAACAGCGGCGCAAGAGCGATACACACGCCTCGAGAACCGATCCTGACGCCCGCCTGTATAGGAAGAGCAAGGGATCCGAGGCGAAGCTCTGCTACATGGGCCACCTGGTAGTCGACAACCGCCACGGGCTGCCGACCAACGCGATGGTAACGAAGGCTTCAGGCACAGCGGAACGAGATGCGGCAGTGGCGATGGCCGGCGAGATCCCCGGGACAGATCGCGTGACTATGGGTGGCGACAAGAACTACGACACCAAGGAGTGCGTCGGCAAGCTGAGAGATCGGAACGTAACGCCGTATGTGGCGCAGAACGACACCAACAGACGCAGCGCGATCGATGGCCGCACCACGAGGCACGCCGGGTACAAGCAAAGCCAGGTCAAACGCAAGCTCGTCGAGCAGGTCTTTGGCTGGGGCAAGACAGTAGGACTGATCCGCAAGACGAAGCACCGAGGGGTCGACCGCGTCGGCTGGATGTTCGTCTTCACCGCGGCAGCGTTCACCTTGGTGAGAATGCGCAATCTCGAGGCGCTGACGTGAAGGTAGTGGGACCCGGGAGCGCCAAACCGCCTCTCGAGGTGACGAGCGAAGGGTCGTTTGCGATCGCCCCCCTTCAACGGTGCGCGCCATGCCTACTCCACGCTGCCGCTCGGGGACCGGATCGACACTCGTGAGCCGTTTTTCAGCAGCCTGCTAGAGTTCCTCCTGCGTTGATGGGGGGTGGGAATCCAGATCAAGCGACGCCAGCACGCTCGAATAGATCGTGCGCCTCGCGGTTTGCATCGCGCCGCACATCTTCTTCGTCCCACAGAAGCAGCTGGCCCTCCGCCACAACCTGCTTGCCGGCGAGCCAAACGGAGCGGATGTCGGAGCTTTTGCAACCGTACACCAACGCGGAGAGCGGATCGGGGCTGGGTGTGGTGTGGAGACCCTGAAGGCTCACCAAGACGACGTTGGCCCAGCGCCCGGGACGCAGCTCGCCCATCTGGCCGCCCCAACCAAGCGCTTCGGCCCCGGCGCGAGTGGCCATCCCGAGCACGCGGCTCGCCGGCAGTGTTTGCGGACCGTGGAGCGCTTTCTGCAGCTGCGTCGCGAGACGCATCTCGCGGAACATATCGAGCGTGTTGTTGCAGGCGGCGCCGTCGGCGCCAAGGCTGACGTTGATGCCGCGCGACAAGAGCCGTGGGACAGGCGCGATCCCGGAGCCGAGCTTGCAATTGCTGCCAGGGCAATGCAGCACGTGCGTGCCACTGTCGGACAGCAGATCCACTTCTTCGTTGTCCAGCCAGACGCAGTGCGCGAGCCCGACGTGATCGCCCGTAAGCCCCAGATGATCGAGGTAGACGACATTCCGTCTGCCGGATCGCCGTTGCACCAAGTCGACTTCGTCACGGCTCTCTGAGGCGTGTGTGTGAACGCGCCAGTTGCCGGCCTCGGCGAGGCTGGCGACCTCGCTCAGGCACTCGTCGGTGCAGCTAACGGCGAAGCGCGGCGCCAAGCAAACACGCAGTCGGCCGTTTGCCGAGCCGTCCCATTTTTCCGCCAGATCCACCGCGTCGGCCAGCGCCGCGTCCGTGGGCTGGCATAGAGACTCGGGGCAGGTGGTCGGGTCGTCCATCAGCGCCTTGCCGCTGACCGCGAACATGCCCGACTCCGCCAGCACCTCGAAGACGCACTCGGTGTGGCGCACGGTCTCCATCGTCTGTACGGCCGTCGTGCCGCTGAGCAACAATTCCGCCACCGCCAGGCGGGCGCTGGCACGAATCGAGTCCGGCGTGTGCGCGGCCTCCAGCGGCCATATGCGATTGCGCAGCCAGTCGAGCAGCGATAGCTCGTCGGCGGCGCCGCGGAACAGCGTTTGGCACAGATGCACGTGCGTTTGCAAGAAACCTGGCAACACCGCACAGCCGCCGGCGTAGATCACCCGAGCGGCGGCGGGCGGCCGCGAGATCCGGCCTACGTCGGCGATCCGTTCGCCCTCGATAAGGATGTCGCCGGGCTCGCCGCGGACGCCGCCAGCTCCATCCGGGAGGACGAGTAGACCACCTCGAATGAGAGTCGCGTAGGGAGTCACTCGGCTGCTCAGAGCGTTAGCCGCCTGGGATGGCCCGCACTAGCGTGCCTCCGCCAGCCACTCCTCCAGGTTGCCCATCAAGCGCCCGAGGTCAGCCGAGACATCGCCCGAGTTCGCCAGGTCCTTGAACTCGATGACCCGGCTGAAGGCCTCGTCGCCCGACTGGGCGTTGTAGAGCTTGACGTATCCCTTCATCTTCATGGCGCCGAGACTGTCGCTGACGTCGGCGATATCGTCGATCTCGTAGACCAGTCGGTACTGTCCCAGTTCCGGGTTCTGCACCAGGCCGAAAGCAGACGACTCTCCGAGCGCCTTCCGCGTCAGCACCAGCATGTTGTTGATCTCGCCTGCGGACTGCTGCATGATCCGCGTCCCTGTGCCGGTGGCTTGTGAAGAGCTCGTGGTTGACGTGATGGCGCCGCCACCGCTCTGCTGCTGCTGGCTGATATCGGCGGAGTCGGTTCTACTACCCACTCCCTGAGCAAAAGGGTTTTGGGAACGGCCGCGTAGCTTGCTCTCGTCGGGTGCGTCGACGTACACGCGCGCCGCGCTGAGTCTTTCGGCCAAGCCCGGAGGGCCTTCCGACGCCTGCCTCAGCATGGCCAGCCCTTGCTGAACCTGCTCCTCGGGCATGCCGGCGTTGCTCGCCAGAATGATCTGCTCCCAGGCCGTGTCGAAGTCGCCGAACTGGAAAGACGAGACCGCGGCCATGAAATGGACGTTCGGCTCCCCCGGGTTGAGCTCGACTGCCTTGATGAAGGAGTCGCGCGCCCCCTGCGCGTCGCCCATGCTGCCGAGCAGCCGACCACGGTGAAAGTATGCCGGCCAGAAGCTGTCGTTCTGCGTGAGGATCTTCTCGAGGTCGCGGAGTGCGTCCTCGCTCTGGCCCTGCTGCATCTTCCCCAGCGCGATCTCCAGCGACATCTGCAGATCGCCCTGCGGCAATGCTGTAGCGGGAAGGGCGACGACCACGAGCGTCCAGACGCAAAGGGCTGCAACAGCTGCTCTGGTGGTTCTGGCCAGGTTCATCAGACTCTCCTCGAGGATTCAGGGGTTGACAGGTATTGACCCCTCGGACGAACGCGGCCTGTAGGGTTGCGGCACGGGCGGCCAGGCTCAGCTCTAGGTCGCATTCTCACGGCGCCATTGTTCCAAGTAGCCAACGTATCGCGAGATGTCGTTCTGCAGGTCGCTGATCGAGGAAATGTTGTCGAGCTGGAGCGGCCTCGAGTAGGCCTCCTCACCGGAGGTCACATCGATCAACTTCACGTAGCCGGTGAGCACACGCGGCGACTCGGTCCCCACATCGTCGACCTCGACAACCATCACGTAGTCGGCCAGGCCCTGGTCGACCACGAGGCCGAACAGATCGGAAATCGCGATCTCCGAGCTGAAGCGCCTCCGCACCTCGGCGAGGTCAGCCTGAACTTGTGCGGCGACGCTGTTGCCCGATTCGGCCGAGAACCTCGAGCTCGGGTCACTGAAACCGCGGCCGCCGCCACCAGCACCGGCGCCGGCGGGACTAGAATCGGCCCCGGCCCCGCGCTGATCGGCGCCCGCCTGCTGCGTTGGGCTTACGTGGTCGAAGACTCCATCGTCACGACCCAGCAACGCCTCGATGTCTGGGGCAGCGACCCATATCCGAGGCGCAGCGATTCGCTGCTGGTAGTCGCTCGGTCCCGCCGAAGCCTTGGCCAGCTCGGGGAAAGCAGCCGCCACGTCGCGCCCCGCCTGGGCCGCGAGGATGCACTGTCGCCAAGCGTTGTCGAAGTCCTCGCCGAACCAGGCGGTGCGACAGGCCTGTTCATGCCACTCACCGTTGCCCGGTTGTAGCTCAGTTGCACGGTTGAGATGGGTGTACGCGTCGGAATATTGCTGCATCTGGGCGTAGGCCATCCCGGTGACGAAATGGGCCGGAGCAAAGGTTTCCTGGTTGTTGAGGACCTTCGCGAACTCGTTGATTGCCTTGTCGGGCTCTCCCTTTTGCAGGTACTCGGCGCCCTTCGCCATGTCCCGCTGCGCGTCGCTCTGCTGGGCTGCGACTGGTGCAACGGCTGCTGCGGTCACGACCCCCAGGGCGGTCGCGAGCAAGAAAACGGCCAGCCCGTGGCCGGCCCGAGGGCGTGCACTGCACTGCAAAGATCTCATGGCTAACGGTACCCTGGCGAAGAGAAGGTGGGCTCGAGAAGGGGAGAGCTCAGGGAAGAGGTAATCACGGGCACATTATCGCCTGTTCCGGCGGCGCGTCCAGGCCGTGTGGACTGGGGTGCACGTGTTTTGCCGGCGCTTTCGGCGGGTGCTATTCTCCGTGCTCTGCCGTAGCGCCAGAGCGTCAAGTCGTCCGATCGTTGGGATTCGAGTGCGCCCTTAGCTCAATTGGACAGAGCGTCTGGCTACGGACCAGGAGGTTGGAGGTTCGAGTCCTCCAGGGCGCACCATTCTCGTCACCAATCGTCATACGCCCGATATCTGGGCCATCTTGCTCGTCTGGTAGATCCGCCGATGGAGCCGCTCGACACCTGGATGCAGCTCGCGCTCGACGAGGCGCGGCGCTCCGAGCAAGCTGGTGAAGTCCCCGTAGGGGCGATCGTCATTCTCGACGGCGAAGTGATCGCGCGCGCTCATAATCGCACCGAGAACGACGGCGACCCTTCAGGCCACGCCGAGATTGTCGCGCTTCGACAGGCGGCAAAGGTCGTCGGCGACTGGCGGCTCGACGGCACCACCCTCGTCGCGACCCTGGAGCCCTGTCCGATGTGTGCCGGCGCAGCGATCTTGGCGCGAGTGCAGCGTGTGGTCTACGGTGCGCCCGACCCGCGGTACGGCGCCTGCGGCTCGGCAATCGACCTGCTTACGCCTGAGCTCGCGCCGCACGTCCAGCGGATCGACCGGGAGGTCTGTGGCGAGGAGTGCAGCGAGCTGCTTCTGGCGTTCTTCCGGCGCCTGCGCAAACGCTGAGGGCCACGTCGCAAGGCTCGTAGGGCGTCCGATTGTCACCGAATCGGCTTCAGCTGCCGTCCTACTGGCCGTTCTCGAACCGCGAGTTGACCAGAACGATGTCGTCCTGAGTCGACGGCAGGCCGTCCGGCCCGGCTGAGGTGAGCGTGTAGTCGGACCCTTGACGCCTATATCGCAGCGGCACGTCCCAACGATCGTTGAGACTGGCGTCGGCTGCGTAGTGATCGGGGACCAGCTCGCGGAGACCTACCTGGTCGTCGAGCAGCGGATAGTCGCCGGTTGCGTCGCGGTAGCTGGCCAGCGCTCCCGAGATCGCCTGCATCACCTGCATCGTTTCGCCAACAGCGCGCAGCTCGTCGGGGGTGAGCTCCACGTCTCCCTGTTCGACGCTCTCGAGCTCCCAGCTGCGACCGACGAGCCTGAATCGCAGCTCCACTTCGACGCCGTTGAACTCCGCCGGGGCAACCATACGATCGGTGGTTCTTGTTACCTCATTAACGCGGACCTCCGACTGCGGGAACGCCGCGCGGGCGAGCGCTTCGGTCTCGTCGGGCGTCGGCGTAGAGACTTCGCCCGCGCAACCGACGGTCAACAACAGAACGAGTAGCGGCGACCAGAGCCGCGAAACAGCGCCATCGGCACTGCTCAACAGTGGATCGGCGCACAAACAATCGAGTCGCGAGAGTCGAGAGACAGAATCGAATCGAAGAAACCGAAAGGACAAAAGCGCGAGCTCCCGTGTGAGTGCGGCTTGGCCAACCCGTGGCGCGTGAACGCGCTCGCCAACCTGCGAGCACCCGGCGAGTCGATGACGGCCAAGGGCATTGATCCACGCGGCGGTATTGTATGCCGGCCATGCGCCGCCACGTCATCGCCGCCGTTGCCCTCGGGGCAGCGAGCTTCCATTTGTACGCCGCCGGCTTCTCGCCGTTCACCGCCCTGGTCCAGCGACCTGTTCACCTGGCGTTGATGGCCACGCTCGGGTTTCTCGGAGTGGGCGTTCGCGCCGCTACCCAAGAAGGCACGAGCCGTCACGTGTCGCGGTTGGCGAGCACCGTTGATACGACGCTGATCGTGGTTCTCGCGTCCGCTTGTGCATACCTGGTGTGGGCCAACGAGGAACTGGTGCGCCGCATCGGCACGGCGACGACGCTCGACCTCGTGCTTGGCGGGCTGACAATCGTCGCCGTGCTCGAGCTGGCGCGGCGAACAACGGGTTGGGGTCTGGTTAGCGTCGCTGTAGCGGCACTGGTCTACGGGCTGGCGGGCCCCTACCTGCCTGGAATCCTTGCCCACCGGGGCTACGGTGTGGCGCGCATCATTCAGCAGCTCTACCTGTCGACAGAGGGAATCTGGGGGATCCCGCTGGCGGTCTCGGCCAACTTCGTCTACCTCTTCGTGCTGTTCGGTGCGCTCCTCGATGGCGCCGGAGGCGGGCAACTTCTCATCACACTCGCGGCTGGCGTCGCCGGGGGCCGGCACGACCGGGCAAAGAGCCTGGCCAGAAGCACGGAGTGCCCAGAGGGCGCGGTCGGCGTGCTCTTGCCGGACGATCGGCCAGCCAAGACCGCCGCTCTGGCGAGCGCCCTGATGGGCTCGCTGTCGGGAAGCGCCGTCGCCAACGTCGTGACAACCGGCAGTCTGACGATTCCCCTGATGAAGCGGGCCGGCTTTGAGCCGCGACAGGCCGCGGCAATCGAGGCGGCGGCGAGCACCGGCGGCCAGCTGATGCCACCGATCATGGGCGCCGGCGCGTTCATCCTCGCCACCTGGACGAACATCCCCTACCTCCGTGTCGCCACCGCGGCGGTGGTACCGGCGCTGCTCTACTACGCCGCGTTGCTCCTCGGCATTCATTTCTCGGCCCGGCGGCAACAGCGCGCGGCGAACGCGAGCTCAGCGCGCCACGATCAAGCCGAGTTGAATCGACCAAGCTCGTCGTCGGAGCCGCAGCTGGCCGAGATCGAGGAGGGACCGCAACCCTCCATACGTTCGCGCCTGCACCTGTTGTTGCCGCTCGTGGCCATCGTCGCGCTGCTGGCCCTGGGCCGATCTCCCATGCGCGCGGCCTTCTGGGGAGTGGCGTCGGCGCTGGCGCTCTCGTTCGCCAGTCGCACCACGCGGCCGAGCGTAGGCAAGCTGCGCCAGATCGTGGTCGCGGCCGCGGCAGGCAGCGTGCAGGTAGCGGCGGCATGCGCCACCGCGGGCATCATCGTCGGCATTGCAACTCTGACCGGAATCGGACTGCGTATGTCGGAGCTCATCGTCACACTGTCCAACGGACACTTGCCCGTGGCGCTGCTGCTCACCGCCGCCGGCTCGGTGGTCCTCGGAATGGGTCTCCCGACAACCGCCGCCTACGTCGTTCTGGCAGCCCTTGGTGCACCCGCGCTCGTCGAGCTCGGAGTGCCGATGCTCGCGGCGCACCTGTTCATCTTTTACTTCGGCTGCATCTCCAATATCACGCCACCCGTGGCGCTCGCGGCCTACGCCGCCGCCGGGATCGCCGAGGCATCACCGCTGCGGACGGCCACAGCGGCGGTTGCGTTGGCGAGCACCGGCTTCGTTGTGCCGTTCATGTTTGTGTACGGACCGGCGCTGCTGCTCGACGCCCCGCCGCTCGACATCGTCATCGCCGTGATCAGCGGCTTGGCGGGTGTCACCGCCCTTGCGGCCGCGGGCTCCGGGTACCACAATCGCCGCCTTCCTGGCTGGGAGCGCGCCGTGCTCGCTGCCGCCGCGCTGACGCTACTGTTTCCCGACCTGGCGACCGATGTTGCCGGAGCGGTCGTCCTGGGAGCTTCCATGCTCGCCCGTACCAGGCTTGCATTTACGAAGGCCGCCGATGGCTAATCGCCCTTTCGAATCGAAGTGTTCGTCGTCGGCTCGGCCCGAGCTGTCGGGTGAAGCCAGGAGACTCATCCGACCCGCCAGCACCAACGTCCGTCGCACGCGTGCCCTCGTCGCGTTAGCTGCGCTGGTGCCGGCGCTGAGCGGTTGCAACTCCGGCTCTGGGGGACAACCCACCCGTTTCCTGAGCATCGGCACCGGCGGCACCGGCGGCATCTACTACCCGCTGGGCGGGGCGATCGCCGGCATGCTCTCGAGCACCGACACGCACTTGACGGTTACGGCAGAAGTTAGCGGTGGCGCCGTGGAGAACCTCAATCGCATCGCCGCTGGCGAGATTGACATCGGCTTCACGATCGGAACGACACTGCTTCAAACCACCCGCGACGCCGCCCGATACGGCAACGTCCGCGTGCTCGCGCCGCTCTACCCGAGCGTGCTCCACGTGCTCGTCGGACGCTCGTTCGCGGCCACCTCGGTGAGCGATTTCGCCGGGCGCCGCGTTTCTGTCGGAGCCGCCGGAAGTGGCACCGAGCAGGCCGCGCGAGACCTGCTCGAGGCACACGGGCTCGACTACGACGACATCGACGAGCGCTTCCTGTCCTTCTCCGAATCGGCGTCCGCGCTGCGCGACGGTGCGATCGATGCCGCCATCTTCGTGGTCGGCTACCCCGCGGCCGCGGTACTCGAAGCCACGACGGCGGCAGGCGTCAAACTGCTAGGCCTCGAGCCAGAACGACTGCTCGAGCTCAGCGATCGACATCCGCACTATGGCCACGGCGCTCTGCCGGCGGGCGCCTACCCCGGAGTCGAGAACGACCTCGCCGCAGCCACCGTCATGAACTGGCTGGTGGGCCGCAGCGACCTCGACGACGCCACGGTCGAGGCGCTCCTGAACGCGCTGCTCGATCGCCGCGACGAGCTGATTCGAGTCAACCCGATCGCGTCGCAAATCGATCTGGACGCACTGCGACGCGCACCGCTGCCGCTGCACACGGCGAGCGAACGCTGGCTAGGAGCGCGCACGCCGTAGGAAGCGCCAACCACCCCGACTCGGAGGCTAGAACTTCAACACCAACGCGGTCGACAGCAACGTGTCGGTGGTCTGCAGCGTGAAGAACGCTGGGACGCCGGTCGGTGAGTCGAGGCGGAACACGACCGGCAATCGGTCGTAGTGGATCGTAAGGCCGATTCGCAGCGCCAGCACGTCCGTAAGACGCGCGCTCAGCGAGGTCACCGAGTTCAGGCGTAGGTCCTCGAAATCGGTGACGTTGGGAAGGATCTCGAGATCGGTGGCGAAGTCGGTGTTGTCGTTGAGCTTGTGCTTCACGCCGAGGAAGCCGCGAACCTCGACGTAGGTGTCTTCTGAAAGATTGGTTTGCTCCTCGCGAGTCAGGTTGACGCCGATCTCGCCGATGGCCGTTGAGCGCTCGTTCTCGACGAAGCGGTAGCCGAATCCCGCGCCAGCGTGATAGCGATTGCTCAGGCCGGCAAATTCGTTGCGATACCAGCCGGCCCCGATGTACCAGAAGAGGTTGCCGAAAACATTGCGTCGGTACTGGCCGTTGAAGTCGTAGGCCTCGGCGATGTCTTCGCTCAGAAAGTCCGCCGTGACGACGCCGTCCTCGCTGGTGAGCACGCGGAGATCCCGCGAGGCCTTGAGCAGCGAGGCTCGAACAACGAGCTCTGAGTAGGTCCAGTTGTAGGCGAAACGATCAGCAAACGAGAGGCTCGTGGTCGTAGTGTTGCCGCTGGTGCGGACGAACGAGAGCTCCGCCTCGTTGGTCCACGGCTTGACCGCTGCTTCGTCGGACGCGGCCTCCTGAGCCTGGGTGGGGGCGGCCAGGACGAGCGTCAGAGCTACGGCGACAACGACAGCCCGGGCGCCAGTAGCGACCAGCAAAGCGCGGCGCCCGGAGTACCAGCGACGAGACGAGCAAGGGCGACGGAGATCAGCAGAAAGAGGCCGGGAGCGAGCGTCCATGGGTCACCTGAACTTGGATGCCCCCTCACAGGCGGCCGCGGCGACGCCGCACTCGCCTTCCCCGACCAGCTCGCCCCCGAGCGATGCCTCCAATCTAGCCTCGCGCGCCACCGCCGTCTAGCAGGCTGCTGAAAAACTCCTAGCGTTCATGTAGCTTGACCCATGCAGCCCCGTGCCAACCGGAAGCATCGACGAGGTGAGCAGATGCGTGGTGAAGACGCGGGTCAAGTGGCAGCGTTCAGCTATATCTCGCCCGAGCAGAGGGTACCGAAGGACCATCCGCTGCGGCGGCTGCTGAAGATCGTCAACAACGTGCTGGAACAGATGTCGCCACTGTTCGCCGGCATGTACTCGCACACGGGGCGGCCGTCGATCCCGCCGGAGAAGCTGTTGCGGGCATTGCTGCTGCAGGTGCTGTATACGATCCGCTCCGAGCGCATGCTGATGGAGCAGCTCGACTACAACCTGCTATTCCGCTGGTTCGTGGGCTTGAACATGGACGATGCGGTGTGGGATGCGACGGTGTTCACCAAGAACCGAGACCGGGTGCTCGGTGGTGAGGTCGCCGAAGTGTTCTTCGAGCAAGTCGTGGAGCAAGCGCGCAGGCGCGGACTGCTATCGGACGAGCACTTCACCGTTGATGGAACGCTGATCGAAGCGTGGGCATCGCACAAGAGCTACCAGCCCAAAGACCCGAGCGGGCGGCAGGATCCACCCAGTGGTGGCGGCCGGAACCCGGACGTCGATTTCCGCAAACAGCGGCGCAAGAGCGATACACACGCCTCGAGAACCGATCCTGACGCCCGCCTGTATAGGAAGAGCAAGGGATCCGAGGCGAAGCTCTGCTACATGGGCCACCTGGTAGTCGACAACCGCCACGGGCTGCCGACCAACGCGATGGTAACGAAGGCTTCAGGCACAGCGGAACGAGATGCGGCAGTGGCGATGGCCGGCGAGATCCCCGGGACAGATCGCGTGACTATGGGTGGCGACAAGAACTACGACACCAAGGAGTGCGTCGGCAAGCTGAGAGATCGGAACGTAACGCCGTATGTGGCGCAGAACGACACCAACAGACGCAGCGCGATCGATGGCCGCACCACGAGGCACGCCGGGTACAAGCAAAGCCAGGTCAAACGCAAGCTCGTCGAGCAGGTCTTTGGCTGGGGCAAGACAGTAGGACTGATCCGCAAGACGAAGCACCGAGGGGTCGACCGCGTCGGCTGGATGTTCGTCTTCACCGCGGCAGCGTTCACCTTGGTGAGAATGCGCAATCTCGAGGCGCTGACGTGAAGGTAGTGGGACCCGGGAGCGCCAAACCGCCTCTCGAGGTGACGAGCGAAGGGTCGTTTGCGATCGCCCCCCTTCAACGGTGCGCGCCATGCCTACTCCACGCTGCCGCTCGGGGACCGGATCGACACTCGTGAGCCGTTTTTCAGCAGCCTGCTAGGACCGCTCGGGCAGACTTCTCCGACGGGCTAGACTTGGCGTCCTTCGGTGCAGCTGTCGACAAGAAGGGCAACCAACGTCGTGAAACCATTCCCGCTCGTGCTACTCGTCGTCGCTTTCTGCTGTCAGATGGCAGACGGTGGCCCCGTGCTGGCGGCTCTGCTGGCCGGCGCCGACACGAGTCCGTACTCGGACCGACCACCGACCAGCGACGAGGCGCGGTGCTTCGACTGCAATGTGGTCCTGATCTCACTCGACACGCTGCGTCGCGACCACGTCGGATGCTTCGGTTACGAACGGCCGACCACCCCGAACATCGACGCATTCTGCGAAGAGGCGGTGGTGTTCGACAATGCCATCGCGCAGGCGCCCTCTACGCTGCCGTCGCACGCCTCGATCTTCACATCGCTCATTCCGCCACACCACGGCGCCAGCGCCTCGGGGCGTAGGCCTTTGGCCGACGAGTTGCTGACCATGGCGGAAATCCTCAGTCTCTCCGGGATGGCCACTGGAGCGGTTACCGACGGTGGCCAGACGGCGCCAAGCTGGGGCTTCGCACAGGGATTCGACGTCTACGATGGACTGACGACCAACAACTACATGACTCGCCGTTTCAGCGATGGTGTGGGCCGCGCGACCAACTGGGTGAGTACGCTGGATGGAGCGCCTTTCTTTCTGTTCGTACACACCTACGAGGTCCACCACCCGTACACGCCGACGGCCAACACGCTGCGACTCATGCGACGCGACGCGAACGTGCCGGAGCCCGACGCGGAGGTCGCGGAGCTCACCAAGGATGGCATCGAGGTCGCCACACTGCGCAAGATCAACAACGACAAGATTGAGCTCACGCAGCCGCTTTACGACGAGATCGTGCTGCAATACGACGCCGAGATCCGCAGCATGGACAACTCGTTCGGCGTCCTCATCGACTACCTCAAGTCGAGCGGCCGATACGAGCGCAGCCTGATCATCGCCACCGCCGATCATGGCGAAGAGTTCGCCGACCACGACCGTATCGGCTGGCATTCGTACACGCTGTACGATGAGCTTCTGCGCGTGCCGCTGGCAATCAAGTTTCCCGATTCGGTTGGCGCCGGACGACGGGTTCAAGATCTTGCACGCGGCATCGATTTGCTGCCGACGGTTGTCGACGTGCTGGGAATCGACAACCCGGGGACCTTCGAGGGACGGAGCCTGCTCGAATCGGCCGGCGACGAACGGCCGGAAACCCTCTTCACGATTGCTCAACGCGACCGCTGGCAGGAGAAGAACCCGCTGGCTATTCGCACGCTGCGCTGGAAGCTGTACGACAACAAGTTGTTCGACCTCATCGTCGACCCACTCGAGCTGGTGGATCGCAGCGCCGAGCAGCCAGCCATCAGACAGATGCTCGAGCGCAACCTGCAGGCGGCACTCGACACGCGCGCACCGCTTGCCACCGAGAGCATCGAGCTCGACGAGGCGACCCTCGAACAGCTCCGCGCTCTTGGCTATATCCAGTAGCGGCCTGCCACGCGGCGCGTGTTATCGGCCACCTGACCTCCTTCAAAGACCCGCTCACGACCCTCGAATGAATCAGGAGACCCCGATGCCGGACCTGACACCGTGCCGTGGCTTACGCGGGGCAACCCGTTACTCGCCTGGCGTGTTGGCGCTGGTCGTCCTGACCGGGCTGGGTCTGCTGGCGACGAACGGTTGCGCCGCGACAGCGGACGAACGTCCTGGCGAGGTCGGGGAGACAGAAGCGACGCTGTCGGCGAAAGCACCGTGGGAACGTGTCGCCGCGCCCCAGTTGCCCGCCGATCGTGCGTTGCGCGCCGGCTTCTTGGTTGTGGACGGCGTGTACAACAGCGAGCTGGTCGCGCCCTACGACATCCTCCAGCACACGATCTTCCACACTCAGCCCGGCATCGAGGTCTTCACCGTCTCGTCTGACGGCAGCCCGATCACCACCTTCGAAGGCCTGCGGCTGATGCCGCACTACAGCTTCGAAACGGCCCCAGAGATCGACATCCTGTTGATTCCCAGCGCCGAGGGGAGCATGACCACCGACCTCGAGGACGAGGAGATGATGGGGTGGGTCGCGGAAGTCGGATCGAAGGCTCGCTACATCGTCTCGCTCTGCGATGGCGCTTTTGTCCTGGCCTCCGCTGGCCTCCTCGACAACGTTGCCAGCACCACCTTTCCGGGCGATCAGGACCGCTACGCGGCGGACTTTCCTCAGCTCGACCAGCGCCGCGGCGTCAGCTTCGTTCACGACGGCAAGGCGATGACATCGCAGGGCGGAGCACGCAGCTACGACGTGGCGATGTACCTGGTCGATCACCTGTACGGTGAGAAGGTGGTACAGGGCATTGGGCGCGGCCTGGTAATCGACTGGCCGCCGACTGCAAGCCAGATGACAGCGCTCGTAATGCCCGGCGCCGGCGACGTGCTGGCCCGCTAGATCCGTCGACCCGCTGACCCGCTGAAATGTCGAACTACTACGGAAGCGTGCTCTGCCTGTTCACCTTGCCCCTCCTGCTGGTGAACTCGCTTCACTACCTGATCGCGCGCCGTCCGTCGCCGCACGCCGGCCGTGCGCACCTCACCAATCTGCTGCTAGGCGTTGGCTTCTTCGTGCTCAGCCAGCTGGGCGGCGGCGAACGCTGGAACGACTGGCCTCTCCTTCTGGGCCTGCGGCTGTGGGCGCCCATCGTCTTCTTCTGGTGGGGCTACGCCTGGGCCGGCCGCACGCTGCACTTCTACTACCCGCCGGAGTTCAGCTACGACCGCCAGCTCATCGACTGGGATGGTCGCATGTTCGGCCAGCCGAGCTTGTGGATGGCGCGTGGTCGATCGCGGCTGTTGAACGAGACGATGAACTTCTTCTACTTCTCGTACTACTTCTACACCCCGGTGCTCGGCGTAGCGTTGCATTACGCTGGCGACTTCGAGCGCTTCGAAGCCATGGCGCTGTCGGTGAACCTCGGCTACGCGATCTGCTATTCAATCTACCCGTTGACGCCGCTGTGGGGACCGCGCTGGGCACTGGTCGATCAGGGCCATCTGCCCGACGACGAGAAGATCCTGTCGGGCTACGTCGTCACCAACTTCATGAACAAGATCATGTGGGGCACCACGGCGCACAAGGGCGGCGCCATGCCGAGCGCACACAGCTCCACCGCGATCGTCTTCGTGATCTGGTGCATCCGTATCTGGGGCCTCACCGGTGGTCTGATCGGCGGCTCCGTGGCCGGCGTGATGTTCGTCGCTACCGTCTACGGCCGCTATCACTACGTCATCGACCTCATCGTCGGCACCACGATCGGTCTTTTCGCGCTCTGGCTCGCCGATACGCTTGCGGCTCTGCCTGGGTAGCGAGCGGTAGTGCCATGGCCGACGGTGTTCAAGAGCCGAAGCTCTCGACCTGTCGGCAGGGAGTACCGCCGGATGATGAAGAGCTGCTCACCGACGTCGGCATCATCGAGCTCAGCCAGCGACCCACCAAACCGCAGCCTGATCGACAGCCCCGCGATCCGCTTGAATCGCTGCCGCAGGAGTCCGAGCGTCCGTCCTGGCTCAAGCCAAACGTGTGTAGCAGCTCGCCAACCCGGTTGAACAGCACCGTCCGCGAATCTTGCTCGAGCGCCAGGTGTTGGATACCGGCGAGCACAAAGCGATCAGCGCCGTAGGGTAGGGGAGCTCCTTCGTCGACCGAGTATGTGACCCGAAGCCACGTCGCTGCTCCGACACGCAGCGTCCGGCTCAGATGGCTCGCGTCCACCTGCCGCTTCGGCAGCCCCGCGATCGCGAGCACGCGCGCGAGGCGGATAACCTCGATGCGTCGCTCCTCCTCAAGCCGCTCCGCGAAGCCCGCGAGCTTCGAGATCCGCCGCAGTATGCGATCCGTCGAGTCGCTCATGCCTCACCCCCGCACGGCAGGCTAGCACCTTTCCACAGGCCCTTGTGGACGCTCACGTTTTCCACGTGAATCAGGCCCCGAAAATACCCCTGCGTACGTGAATCAGGCCCCGTAATTCCCGCCAACCCGTTGAGCTCAAAGGGCGCCAGCGGAGAACAGTATCTTCAGTATCTAAAGAACAGTAGTTATCTAGCAGTAGTAGGCTTCGCGGGGATGTCCCACCGTCCGTTGAACTAAGGCGACGGTGAAGTGGTTGGGGATTGTTACGCAGTACGGCGCTCCTGCTCAAGGGGAACGTCGACGGCGGTGTTGAGTGCGGCATCGAGCTTGGCGATGTCGCGGTAGCCACGAACCCTCCGGAACTTGCTCTCGGCCTCGATGAGTGCAGTAACCGCCCATCGAACGATCATGCTCCCGGAGCGCCACCGCTTTACGTTGCGGCTGACGTGTTTGATCGTCCCGTTCAGGTTCTCGATCGTATTCGTTGAACGTAACGTCCGAAGCAGCGGCCCCTGAACTCGGAGCCGAGTGACGGTGAGCGTCTCTTGCATTCCTTCTCTGAGCGAGGCCGCTGCACCGGGGTGATCGGTCTCCAGCTCCTTGACCACGGCGTCGAGCTGCTTGGTCGCTGCCGTGGCCGTCTCCGCCTTCCACGCCTTGCGGATCTTGGCTGCGAACCAGGGCCGGATATGCCCTGGCAGATGCTCCAATACATTCTTGATCTTGTGGACACGGCAGCGCTGGATCAGGGCCCACTCGCCGAACGTGTCGCGCACTGCTTTACGGAGGCCCTTGGAGCCATCGATTACCACCAACCGCGCCCGTTCGACGGGCATGCCGCGCTCGATCAACTGCCGCAGCAGCGACCGGCACACGTGGGAGCTCTCCGTGGTGCCCTCTACGACACCCAGCACATGCTTGACGCCGTCCGCGTCGATGCCCATGGCGATCACCAACAAGTGCTTGCCCATGTGCGTGCCGTCGATCACCAGCAGCGGCAGCTCTTGGCCATCGACGCTCCGAGCCCGCGGCTTGCGTACCTTGACCCGCCGGCCGCCCATCACCAGCGAGCCCTCGTCGTAGCCGTGTCGGTACGCCCGCCGCTGCTGTGACCGCGCGTAGCGCTCTCCGCAGAGCTCCGCCCGGTCTTCTTCCAGCAGCGAACCCAACACCCCGAAGCCCGCGTCCATGACCAGCGCTCGTAGATCCGATCGCGCCGCTACCACTGCCTCCAGGAGCGGGTTCTCTTGGCGCTCCGCTTTCCTACTTGTCTCTGTTCTGCGACTCTTGCTCATGACGGTGATCCTCCATGCCAGTGGATTGACCCCGACACACTATCGAGGTCGGATCACCGTCACCCTTTTTCAACGGAGCCTGTGACATCCCCGTTTTGGTACTAAGAGTATTATAGTATATAAGAGTCTCCTTATCCTCTTATCTGCGTATTTCGGCAATCATGATCACCATGCCGAAATGGATTTCGTCACAGTAGGCTGTCTGTACTTGGTATAAGAGTCTAAGAGTTTCCGTAGACTCTTATCCGATTGCCAACCTCGTGATTTCCCGTACACTGTAGAGACATGACAAAAGCAGACCTACAAGAAGCAGTGCTCAAACTGCCTGTCGACGAGCGCCTCGAGCTCGCACACGCCTTGTGGGAGAGTGCGTCTCCCCCACCCTCGTTTGAGCTAAGCGATGCACAGAAGCAGCTCCTTGACGAGCGTATGAAGCAGGTACGTGAGCGCCCCGAGGACTGTCTTTCCCACGACGAGTTTACGGCGAGTGTTGAACGTCTCCGACGCTCGTGAAACTCCGCTACGCCGAACGCGTCGATCAACAGATCGCTGAAATCGTCTCCTTCTACAACGATGCCCAGCGTGGCCTCGGTGATCGCTTCTACGCTAGCCTGCTGGCGAAGATCTCAGATCTCCTCACCTTTCCGGAGTCTGGCCCCGTCGTCCACCATACTGCTCGACGATCTCTCGTTGAAGGCTTTCCTTACCTTGTTCTTTATGAGCTCATCGACGACTACGTAACGATCCTCGCCGTTATCCACGGCGCCCGAGATCCGGAAGTCATCAAGGGGCGCGTGCGCTGAGAATGGCCCTTACTGAGCTAAGAGTCTAAGAGTTCTCTTAGACTCTTATCCCCATTGCCAACCTCCCAAATGCGCGTACATTGAAAGGATGGCCCCCACCC
Organism: Acidobacteriota bacterium; assembly: GCA_963666215.2. Taxonomy (GTDB): domain Bacteria; phylum Acidobacteriota; class UBA890; order UBA890; family WLXD01. Next base: position 902,139 of record CAXWPL010000004.1, on the reverse strand, counting down.
GCAAACGCGACAATGCTCGCCTCGCACGTTTCTTCTTCGCTCTCTCAAACCGCACTCGTCGCGGCATCCTCCGCCACCTCCACAGTCTCAAGACTCCAGCAACGGTTGCGGAGCTCTCTGCTCTCCTGAACATCTCGGGCCGCGTTATCCGCAAGCACTTGTCCCTTCTGTCGAGCGTCGGTCTTGTCGAAGCCGACCGCGCTGTGCAGGCTCGCTCCTACCGGATGGCCTCTTCCCTCACTGCGTGTGACCGCTACATTCTCGATTGCATCTCTGCTAGTATAAGAGTCTAAGAGTTCTCTTAGACTCATAGTCTCTTATACTCTTAGAATCATGGCCGCACACGTCATCACCGTCGCAAATACCAAGGGTGGGGTGGGGAAGTCCACCCTGGCCGTCAACCTGGCCGTTTTCGCCGCCCGGCAGGGGCAGCGTGTGCTCGTCATCGACGCTGACCCGCAGGGCAGCATCATGCAGTTCATCACGGTTCGCGACGGTGACGCTCCGGCTTTTCAAGCTGTCCAGATCACCAGGCCCGTGATCCACACGCAGGTGCCCGAGCTCGCCGAAGGCTACGACCTGGTCGTCGTCGACGCCGGCGGCCGCGACAATCCAGCGCTTAGGACAGCGCTCCTAGCGGCTGACACCATCCTGGTGCCCTTCGCGCCCTCTGCCTTCGACACCTGGGCAGCAGAGGACATGCTCTCCATACTTCGAGAGCTCGCCCCACAATTCGAGCAGCTCCGCATCCTCGGAGTCGTCAACAAGCTCGATCAGACCGTGATTGCTCGCGACGCCCTCGAGAATCTGCGGGAACAACTCGCAGATTCTCCGGTCGAGCTGCTTGACACACCCATCTATCACCGCACGGCATGGGCTCGCTCAATAGGGGAGGGCCTCGCCGTCGTCGAGCACGAGCCCCGCGGCAAGGCCGCGGCTGAGTTCGCCCGTCTCGTTAACGCACTCGGAATCACACCATGAAATCACCACGCAAGACCAAGAAAGCCCGCAAGGGATTCGACGAAGCAGCCTTTGTAGGGAAGGCCGCTACCACGGCGCCAGACAAGGCACCGGCCTCCTCGCGCAGCAAAAAGCCCGCACCGGGTAGGGTGCGAGCAACCTTCGATTTGCCCGCTGACTTGCACGCCGCCCTCAAGGTCATGGCGGCTCAAGAAGGCCGCTCAATGCGCGATGTCGCCGTTGAGCTCCTGAGCAAATATACCAACAGAAAGCTCGGATAAGAGTCCGAGAGTTTCCGTAGACTCTTATACCTGTAGGCCGGTTGCTATCCACACCCCGAACCTCGCCAAACCTGCGATTACGCCCCATACTGCGGGTGTTCCTATGACGGAGAACTTCAATCGACAATTCCTGATGCTCGACTTCGCGCTCCTCGACGACCCTGATTTTCAGGAGTTCCTCCGTCGTCCCGAGTTTGCCGTGTATCTGGCACTCCGAAGGTTCGTTTGGCGTGGTGGCCCCCACCGTCTCCAGCTGCAGGATTTCTACCACCAGGAACGCAAACTCGTTGCAGCTGTTGGCCGACAACGGTTGGCCGCGACTCTAGGCATCAAGACGGTCAATCGAGTGACCGACTACCTGAAAGCTCTTGAGGAGCTTCGGGTGATCAAGCGCCTTCGAACCGGCCGCGAGACCATCTTCGTGCTCGGCGAGTGGGTTGACATCAGCGAGCAGCAGGACGGCTCTCGCCGCAAGGAGTGGTTCTACCTCGAGAGTCGCTTCTCGGCTCCCGCAACCGACGCTCAACAAGGCGTCCGTGATCAGACCACCCCTGAGAAGGGTAGTAGTAATAGAGAAGTGAATAGAGAAACTAATACCGTTAGCTACCAACCCAACGGTAAAAGCAAAAACCCCCTTAAGGCGCTCCCGGATCTCGACGAAGAAGAAGCTGCCACCAAACTCATGACCGACGACATCCTCGCTGAGTTCGGCGATCACAAGTCAAACAAGTTCTATTATCTGGTCGCGTCGAAGGTGCCGCACAACGTCATCTTCCAGGCGCTCTCCGAGATCAAAGCCGATGGGGCAAAGCATCCCGCGCGAGTCTTCACGTATCGGATGAAGCAGTACGCCACCGAAAGGCTCGCCAAAGCAGCGTGAGGTAGGGGAGTGTTCCGAACCAGGCATGCCCGCAGAGCTCCTAAGAGCCTCGAGAAGAGCCCGTAGCCCTAAGAACAAGGAAAACCACATCCTTCAGGGTCGCGTTCTCTGAGCGCCCTCTAGGCGCGTTTTTGCGGCACATAAACGCGGTCCGCTGCCGGCGAAGAGCTCAACCCAACAGCTCTTTTGGTATAAGAGTCTAAGAGTTTCCGTAGACTCTTATACCCATAGGACGTTCTCTACTCGGCTTTTTTCGACGGAACGACGAGCAAGTTATCGGAAAATCCGGCAAGTTGCCGTTAGTAGTAAGGGAAGTGTGGCCTTCCTACTCTGCCGGCACCTCAAGATCGATCACCTTACCGGCAACAATCACCGACTTGCTCGGTCGCACGACAAGCGCCCAACGTTTGCGCGGCCTTCCGCGCCCCGCAGCAGGGAAGTGGCCATCCTCGACGAGCTCAGCGCGGAGTCTTCCTCCCGTGGCCACCATGATCTCAGCGTGGTAGCGCTTGAGTCGTCGGATGATGTTTCGATCGCTCTGCTTCTCTGTGTCCCTGAAGAGTGACACCAACGCCTCGTGCGGCACCTTCGACGCCCGCCTGGCAGCCCCACAGCGAGCCACGAGGAAGCACAGGTAGTCCCAGCCAGTCGGACGATCCACGAAGAGCCTGAGGAGCTCCAGTGGCACCACGAGCTGGTTTCGTGTCTCCTGCAGGAACTCCCAGAAATCCGCACTCAACAGCACGCCGTAGCGGTACGAATCCGGCAGCTCAAGCTGTCCGGCCTTCAAAACACCGTCGGCATCGCGCCCAACGTCAAAACCGACCGAGCAGGAGCAAAAAAATCGCCACGTTGATCGCGTGACTCGCGAAGCAGAGCGAGCACTTGACGCGGGTAATGAACAGCAGCGAGTACGACAGGAAGATCGCCAGCACCACGGTCAGCGCACTCGCGGCCAAGTAGACGAGTAGGTGCGGCGTGTGCAGCCAATCCATCGCCACGCCGGCGAGCAGGGCAGAATAGAAAAGCTGGCCGAGCACCGAGTTGGGCAGGCCGAAGACGCGGGCCCGCGGGGTGAAGACGATCGTCGCGCACGTCGCCTCGCCCATACGGCAGAAGCTCGGGATCCAGGCCCTTTCGAGGCCCGGCTCCACCCAGCGGTAGGCGATGGCGGTGAAGTAGGTCGAGATCAACAGACCCACGAGGGCCAGCATGGCCATCAGCTGTTCGGACCAGGCGGCGTCGACAAGCACGGCTACAATGATTCCATGAACAACGCCTGGAGAGGGAACGGATCCTGTCTGGCGCGAAGCGCTCTCACTCAGGTGTCCGCGCTCCTCGTCGTGCTGTCATCGGGTTGCGGAGCACCTCCACCGGGCGAGGTGACGGTTCGCGACGCCGGCACCGTGGAGGTGCCGGCGATCGTCTCTGCCGCAGAGTTCGAACGCTCCGACATGGCTGGTTATCACCTGGTTGTGTGGCAGGGCGGTCGTGCGATCGACGCTGCGCTGTTGCGAGCAAGCGTAACCGACGTGCAACTGCTCGAAGCACTCATCGCCGTCGGTGCCGACCCGGGCAACGCTCTCCGGATCGACGCCTGGGACGATCGCTACGAGGAAAGCTCGAGCGCCCCAGATGGTGTCATCGAGGGGTCGGCAATCGACGTTACTGTCGCGCTGCCCGACGGCCGCGAGCTCGGGCTGCATGAGCTTCTCGAGGACGGCGGCGAACGCGGTTTCGAAATGCGTTTCGGCGGTCATCGCGACAACATCGAACACTGGCACTCTGGCTGTTTGGTGTGTTTGTACTCCTGCCCTGGCAGCAAGGTTGGCAATGCGCGCTACACCGTGCGTGATTTCGTCGCTGGCGCAACGCATTTCCGGCCGAAGCCCGGTGTGCTACCGCCCGACGGAACCGAAGTGACCGTGCGTTTTCGCGTGATCGCGAACAACACCGAGATGTCGGGGCTTCCCGCGATGTCGTCGACTTCGGCGACGTCGGCCTCTCGGTAGATCTCTGCGGCGACCACCCCGGAAGCCCGCAACGTGACGATCCAGTCATGAGCACGAGTCGGTCAGAGGCAGCGACCTGGCGAGAACAACAGCTCGCTCATCTGCAAGCTCGTACGCGATCGCTCGACCTGCACCTGGTGCTCGTGGGCGCCGGTCACGCACACCTCGAGATCGTGCGCCGCATGGCACTCCACGGTCTCAACGGCGTGTCGACGACACTCGTGTCGGCCGGCGAAAAACATCACTATTCCGGGATGGTACCCGGCTACCTGCACGGTGCGTACACGGAAGAACAGATCGCCTTCGAGCTCCCGCCGCTGGCCGCTCTCGCCGGAGTCGACTTCGTCGACTCACGGGCGATCGGCCTCGATCCGAGCGCGCGACGCGTACACCTGGAGGATGGGCAAAGCCTCGGGTACGATCTGGTATCACTCAATGTCGGCTCGCTGGCGATCGGGCAGCTAGACCCAGATGTTGCGCGACGAGCTGCCCTCGTAAAACCGATTTCGCGAGCGGTCGACCTGCGCGCGGAGTTGAGCGCGCTGGCCGGGCAGCGAAGTGCCAAAGGCCGGCACAGCGTACGTGTGGCAGTTGTGGGCGCTGGCGCGGCCGGCTACGAGATCGCCTTCGCGGCTTCGACCGCCCTCGAAACAGCAGGGTGCGAGCCCCAGATCACACTGCTCGAAAGCGGCGAGCAGATCTTGAACAAGTACTCGACCCGTTTCCGCACACGGGCCGAGAAGCTCGCTGCCCGAAGAGGCATTGCCATCCGCATCGGCGCCGAGGTCACCTCGCTAACCGAAGGGGCGCTCGAGATTGGCGGTGCCGAGGTCCTGCCGAGCGACTTGATCATTTGGTTGACGGGCGCCGCGCCGCTAGCGTGGCTCACCGACAGCGGCCTGTCGGTCGACGATCGCGGCTTCGTTCTCGTTGACAGCGCACTGCGCTCGTGCTCGCACCCCGATGTGATGGCGGTAGGCGATTGCGCCACGCTGGCCGCGCACCGCGACACTCCCAAGGCCGGCGTGTATTCCGTGCGCCAAGGCCCCGTCCTTTGGGAGACACTGAAGGCGCTGGCCGCCTCCAAGCATCGACGTTTGCACCAGCCGCAAGGCACGGCAGCGGGCGCGCTACCGGCCTGGGCGCGGAGGTTGCTCGGCAGCGAGCGAACCGACCGGGCCGTGCTACCGGCCTACGAGCCACAGTCGGGGTTCCTGTCGATCCTCAACACAGCCGACGGTCGAGCGTTACTCAGCTATGGCGTTTTCGTCTCGCATAGCCGCTGGGCTTGGCATCTCAAGGACTGGATCGACCGCCGCTTCATGCAGCGCTACCAATCGTTGGTTGAGTAACTCCCGAGCGGACTGACCGCGCGACTCGCCGCCGAGCATGATCGCTGCCGGCAACGATCGCCCCGGCGCGGCACTCGGCCAGGCACGAGATAGGGGTTCGAGTTGATCCTCCCGGCCGCTACGATGCATTGAGCGGTGCTTGGGTGGTGCCCGGACGAATCGACGCCGCAAACGGCGCCCGCGGGACCGTTGGCGCCACCGCGAGCTATGGGGAGCTATGCGTAGCAATCGACGGGGCCGGGTCTTTCTGGCGCTCGGCATCGCCTCCATCTGCCTGACGACATTCTCGTGTCTGGCGGCACCGCTGAGGTGGCTCGCCAAGCCCGCCTCCGATTGGAGCGTGCGTGTCGTCGACAAGACGGTGCCACACCGTGACTATCGCGAGCATCGGGCGTTGTTCTGGGTGCTACGCCACGAGAAGGCCCGCACTCCGGAGGGCAGCACAGGCTGGGCGCTGGCCAGCGACTACGTCGGTTTCAAGCCGCAACCGGAGATCGAAAGCCGCGGTGAAGGCCGCGCGGTGACTGCCGCCGATCTGCAGGGAGCCAACCTTCTGTTCGTCGCCGACACCTACGGTGTGTACACCGGTGACTACGAACGCAGCGGCCAGCGAGCTGCCCTCGACTACTCGGCACGTATCTTTGGTGGGCTCGAGCTCAGTGAGGTCGAGCTGATTGAACAGTTCGTCGGCCGCGGCGGCGGTCTGATCGCGGAATTCAATACCTTCGCCCACCCCACGACCGGTGTGGCGCGTTCGAGAATGGAAAACCTTCTCGGGGTCAAATGGAGCGGCTGGACCGGACGCTTCTTCCCGGATCTGGCAGATGAGCGCGAGGTGCCGGCGTGGGCTTTCCGTGAATGGAGGACACAGAACGACTCCGACTGGAGCTTCGAAGGCCCCGGTTACATCGTTGTCCATGAAAACGCGACCTTGCTCGTACTGCGCCGCAACGAAGAGGTGACGGCTCGGGGTCTACGCGTCAGCCCGACGGGTAATCAACCTCTCACCGACGGAGTGCTCGGCGACATCGCCTTCGAGTACTGGTTCGACATCGTCGCCCCGCAACCCGGCGCCGTCGTTCAGGCGAATTTCGATCTCGACCTCACCGAGGCCGGCATTGAGCTGCTATCGCGCCATCACGTACCGAGCCGCTTTCCGGCGGTTGTAAGCGCCGGCGCGGACGGCTCGCCGGTACGCCTCTACATGGCTGGCGACTTTTCCGACGCCGCTCGCAACCTGGGCCCGCACTATCTGGAGGGGCTGCCCTGGTTCAACCGCACCATCGCGCGTTTGTCGCCGACGACCCTCAGCGAAAACGAGTCTTTCTACTGGGGCTTCTACATCCCGCTGCTGCGGAACGTCCTCGCACAGCAGCCGCCAGCGATGTCCGCGCCGGCAGAATCGATCTCCGTAGCTACGCCCGACTAGCGGAACCGCCCATCATCGTCATCCCGCACCGCTTGGCGAGCGCGCGCATCTCTATAATCGGGGCATGCGCCAATTCACCCGATCCGCGAAGCACCTGCCAGCTCTCGCCCTCTTCGCTGCCGTCTCGACCGCGGCCGCGACAGGTCCGTCACGGGCCCACTCACAGGCCTCGCCCGGCCGGTTACTGCGTCCCGACGACTACTTCGGGCTCGAGAGCGTAGGTCGTCCGGCGATATCGCCGGACGGGTCGCAGGTGGCTTTCGTTCGCACGCGCACTCTGCGCGACGAGGATCGTCGGCATGACGAGATCTGGATCGTGCCGAGCGACGGCTCCGCACAGCCGCGCCGACTGACCAGCCCGGCGTTCAGCGCTGCCGACCCGCGTTGGAGCCCCGACGGCAAGCTACTCTCGTTTTCCTCGGCGAGAACCCCGCCCAGGAATACTGCGGGTGGCGAAGCTAGCGAGCCGGATCGGGGCAACCGCAGCGACATATGGTTCCTCGACATGGGGGGCGCCTCCGGCGAGGCGTTCCAAGTGCTCGGTGTTGACGGCCCACCGATCTTCAGTCCGGACGGGCGCTGGATCGCGTTCGTACGGAGCACGCCTGCGAGATCGGCGTCCAGCGGAGGGGCCCTCGGACGATCCGCCGAGTTCGAGCGCGAGCTCGAGTCGCGTTTCCGCGGCCGTATCTACGATTGGATGCGCTACCGCTTCGATCGTCGTGGCTACCTCGCCGACGGCCGCGACCCGGCCGCCACGCCACCACGGGATTTGTACGTGCTACCCCGTGCTGGGGGCACCGCGAGGCGCCTGACACGCCTCGGGTTCGACGTCGCGGATGTCGCCTGGCGACCCGACAGCAACGCGATGGCGTTCGCCGCCGACGCCGAACAGCGCGACGAGCACACGTATACCAGAACCGACTTGTGGCTGGTGAATCTAGAGAGTCAGCTGTTGCGACTTACAGACGACCTTCATGTAAACAGCACGCCAAACTGGTCACCCGACGGTGAGCGCATCGCTTTCCGTCGCACTGAAGGTCTCGGGATCCTGCTCGAGGCGCGGCGTGGGCGCGGCTCTCCCGTCGATGTCTACTCGATGTTGGCCCCGGGCACGCCACCGGCCCCCGCCCCAACCGCAACAAACGCCCCGCCCGGACTCGTCAACCTGACTCCCGACTGGGACCTACGCCCCGGAGCGCCGCACTGGATGGGCGACGGACGTATTTACTTCGCCGCCGGAAGCGGTGGCGAACAGCACCTGTTCGCCACGCGGCCTGGCTCGGCGGTCGAGGCCGTTACCTCCGGGGCTCGCCGGCTGACCGACTTCACGCTTGCAACCGACAGCAGCGCGAGAGGCCGTCTCTCCTTCGTTGGCAGCACCTCCGCACAACTCGGAGAGCTGTACGCCGCCGCCATCGACGGTAGCGCGGAGATCGCGCTGACGTCGATCAACAGCTTCGCGATCGACAATATTCGCGTCGCACCTACGCACCGCATTGATTTCGCGAGCGCCGACGGCACGATGATCGAAGGCTGGGTGCTGCTGCCTCCCGACTACGGGAGTGGAGCCGGCGCCGCAGGCCGGACGACCAGCGAGGCGCCGCGCCTACACCCGCTCGTCGTGGCGATCCATGGTGGCCCTCACTCGGCCTATGGTGAGAGCTTCTCGTTCCAGCAGCAACTGTGGGCAGCGCAAGGCTACCTTGTGCTCGCGACCAACCCGCGCGGCTCCACCGGTTACGGCGAGGACTTTCTTTGGGCCACCTGGGGCGGCTGGGGCAACCTCGACTTCGACGACGTCATGGCTGGCGTCGACCATGTGGTCGCCAACTACAACGTCGACCCACAGCGAATCGGCGTTACGGGCTACTCGTACGGCGGTTTCTTGACCAACTGGGCGATTACCCACACCGATCGCTTCGCCGCCGCGATCTCGGGCGCCGGGATCTCGAACTGGCTCAGCGACTACGGCACGGCCGACATCCCGCAGGCGAAGGAGACCGAGTTCTTCGGGGCTCCTTGGAAAGAGCCAAGCGCCGAACTTCTGTGGGAGCAGTCGCCGATCAAGCACGCCGACGGGGTTTCGACACCAACTCTGTTCATCCACGGTGAGGAGGACTTCCGCGTGCCCATCGAACAGGGCGAGCAGATGTACACCGCGCTGCGGAAACAAATCGTCGCGGCCCGTTTCGTGCGCTACCCGGATACGTCGCACGGCGGCTGGACGCCATGGAACACGGTGCACCGATACTGGCAGGAGCTCCAGTGGTGGCGCGAACATCTGGAGTCGACGACCCCGCGCCGTACACGACCGACCTCGGAGCGCGAGGACTAGAGGACTAGAGGACTAGAGGACTAGCAGACAGTGTCCGAGGCCCGCGCTGGCGCGTCGATTCTGGATTCCCCGTCGATCTTCGAATCTGTCAGCGTGAGGCCATCGCGTCCTTCGGGTCGATATTCGCAGCCCGGCGGGCCGGCATGTAGCAAGCAATGAGCGCCACGCCCGCGAGCGTGCCGCAAGCCAGCAGGAATGTCAGCGGGTCGTGACGACCCACCTCGAACAACAAAGCGTCGAGCGACCGCGAGACCACGAGCGACAACCCGAGCCCGACGACGATCCCCGCCGCGGCGATAACCAGGCCACGCCGTACGACGAGGCCGACGATCGACCCGCGGTCGGCGCCAAGCGCCATGCGCACGCCAATCTCACGCCGCTGCCGGCGTACGTAGTACGCCAAGTTGCCGAACACGCCGACGGCCGACAGGACAAGCGCGCCGCCGCCGAAGACCCGCAGAATCCGGGTCCACAATCGTGGTCCGGCAACCGAGCTGCGCACCCGCTTGTTCATGGTCGTGATGTCGTCGAGCGGCAACCCGGGGTCGAGTGCACTAGATTGCCTGGCGCACCGCGGCGATGGTGCTCTCGGTCGACGCCGCTGACTTGACGACCAAATTCATCGACTGCCGCCAGAACTGGTAGGTCGGGAAGTACACCGTCTCGCCGTTTCCCGCGAGTCCGTCGTATTTCACGTCGGCTACGACTCCGACAACTTCGGCGGCTTGCTCGCGATTGCCGCCCTCGTACACCTGCCTTCCCAGAACCTCCTCGCCAGAGTAGAAGCGATCGGCCCAGCTACGGGTGACCACCAAGGGCAGGGCGCCCGTCGAGTCCTGCAGCTCGTCGAACCAGCGTCCTTCGAGGAGTCGAATCCCGAGCGCATCCCGAAAGCCCTCGTCGACCGCCGCCCAGGGAGTCACTGGTTCCGACGTACCCGCCTCGACCGGGCGGTCGACGAGATCGAAATTGTTGTTGAAGGTCGGAGAGTCGGGCGGCAGGCCCACCGCCACGCCGGCGGCGGCGACACCGGGTAGGGAGCGAATCGCTGCGAGGCTCGCTTGCCAGAACTCTGCCCTGGCGCTGGTGTCGGGATAGTCGGTGCCTGGCAAGCTGACCGGTACGGCAATGACCCCGTCGGGATCGAAGCCGGGGTCGACATTCTGCGGTCGCAGTAGGCTGGTCGCGAGCAGCCCGGCTGCCACCAGGAGCGGCAGCGACAGGGCGAACTCGGAGGCGACCAACATCGTGCGGAGGGCGTTCGCTCGCCGGCTCCCGGCAGCGCCCCGCGACGACTCCTTCAGCGTACTGCCGACGGCCTGCGTCGGGATGATAAGCATGGAAGACATTGTCATCGCCAGGCTCGAGACCAGAACCACGCCGAGAGCATACCCAACCACCGGCGCGCCAACGGAGACGTCGGCCAGTCGCGGCAATCCGGGATCGGCCGCCTTGAATGCCGCAACCGAGAGCATCGCGAGAGCGATTCCCAGAACCCCGCCGATGAGAGCGACGACGAAGCTCTCGATGAACAGCAACTGCGCGATCCGCGGCCTGGAAGCGCCGAGAGCCGTTCGGATGGCGAGATCACCCGAACGCTCGGTCGTTCGAGCCAACGTCAGGTTCACGACGTTGGAAATCGCGATGAGCAGCAGAACGAGGACTGCGCCAAACACAAGCATCAATCGCTCACTGGTGTCACCGACGAGGACGTCACCCAAAGGCAACGCGGTCAGGCGCGCGTTCTCGTCGCGAAAGCTGTCGGCCCAGCGCGGGAAGATCCGTGTGCTGACGTCGGCAAGATCGGAATTGGCGCCTTCTAACGTCTGACCCTCGGCAAGCCTGCCGACGGCGAACAGAAAGAACGGGCCCCGACGATCGGGCTCAGAGACGTGAAGGGCACGCCAAAGGTCGGCGCGCCGGCCGGCCACCTCCTGGACGCCGGGTGCCATGACCCCCACCACCGTGTGGCTCTGTCCATCCAGCACGAGCACCTCGCCGACCGCGTCGACGCCCGCTCCGAAGTGGCGCTCTCCGAGGTCGTGGCTCAGAACAACCACGGGCTCGGCGCCAGGGCGGTCCTCGCCAGCAGCGAAGCCACGCCCGCTCGCCGGGCGCAAACCGAATGTGTCGAAGAAGGAGGCTGTTACCGCGGAGATCCGCACCTTGACCGGGCGATCTTCGCCGGAGAGCACAGCCTCCGACGATGTGTACGCGGTGATCGACTCAAAGGCTCGTTGGGACTCCTCGAGACCGAGCAGGTCGGCCATAGAGATCACGAATCGATTGGTCGGCGAGTTCTGCTGGTGGATCCAAACCAGCTGTTCTGGCGCCGCATACGGCAATGGCGACAGCACCACTCCGTGAACCAGACTGAAGACGGACGCGCTTGCACCTACGCCGATGGCCAGCGTCAATACAACGGTCGACGTAAACAGCGGGCGCCGAACCAGGTCGCGCAGAATCTGCACGAGCTCTCGTAACAGGCCTCGCTCCGGGCGACGTGACCTCGAGGGTGGCCGGTTCGACCAGGTAGCGAACAGGCCCCGTGCCGCGTCGCTGAGCAGCCAACGCCAGTACCCCGGTGTGCCGCCGGTATCACGGCGCCGCTGCAGGTCGGCCTGCATGTAGTCGAGCATCTCGCCGCCGAAGCAGTATCGCACCCGGCGCGGATAGAAGCGGACGATGATGCGAAAGAGGATCTCGCTCAAGAGCCACCCGCCCGCCCGAGCACACCCTTGTGGCGGGCGGCTTCGAGCACCACGGAAAGCCGGCGCGCTTCGATCTCGAGCGTTTCGCGTCCATCTCGAGTGATCTGGTAGTACCGCCGACGAGGATCCTCGTCGCCCTTCGGGCCGCCGTCCAGCTGCCGAATCAAGCGACGATCGAGCATCTTCGCGAGCGTCGCATACAACGTTCCCGCGCCGAGCTTCACGAGACCATCGGTGCGACGACGAACCTCGTCACCAATGCCAACACCATGACGCTCTCGATCGCTGAGTGCCAGCAGCACGTAGAAAGCAGAGCTAGTGACGGGTTTGGATCCTGACGAAGTCACGATGGAACCTCCGAGTACGACCATCTCATGATGTATCGAAAGGTAAGGTATTTGATATCGAAAGGCAAGGTATCGGGATTTGTTGCCGTTGGCGCCAAGTCGCCGGGGCCAGACACAGAACGGCGCCACTCCGCGAACGAAAGCCGCGGAGTGGCGCTCGTCAGTTCTTCAGATGATTCCCGTCCTGCGGCCGAAAGCGACTAGTTGCGGCCCGGCTGCGCGACCACGCGGAGATACGGCTTCTGCGCGTCCCAGCCGTCGGGGAAGCGCGCGCGCGCGTCTTCGTCGGAAACGGCCGGCACGATGATCACGTCGTCGCCGTCGTTCCAGTTGGCGGGCGTGGCCACCTTGTGGTTCGCGGTGAGCTGCAGCGAGTCGATCACCCGCAACACCTCGTTGAAGTTGCGGCCGGTGCTCGCCGGATAGGTGATCATCAGCTTGACCTTCTTGTCGGGGCCGACGATGAAGACGGAGCGCACGGTCATCGGGTCATCTTTAGACGGATCGAGCATGTCGTAGAGCTGCGCCACTTTGCCCTCGGGATCGCCGATGAGCGGGAAGTTAACCGCAGCGCCCTGCGTCTCTTCGATGTCGGCCGACCACTTTTGGTGATCGTCGAGGGTGCTGCAGCTCAAGCCCATCACCTTGGTATTGCGGGCGTCGAACTCGCTCTTGAGCTTCGCAACGGCGCCAAGCTCGGTGGTGCAAACCGGGGTGAAGTCCTTCGGATGGGAGAACAGGACTGCCCAGGAGTCGCCGATCCACTCGTGAAAATCGACCGCGCCTTCGGTGGTCTCCGCTTGGAAGTTCGGTGCCTCGTTGCCAATCAAGATCGCCATGGGACCCTCTCGTGTTGATTTGGGGGTTGTCGCCTCGAGCTACCGGAAACGCCGGCGAACCCAGCTCATGCTATTCGCCGTTCGGACCGGCAAGGGCATCGGTGTCGTCGACCAATCGTACGCACCAGAGACCCGAGCTGTTGTCCGAAAAGAAGATGTTGCCTTTGAACGGTTGCGCGCCCCAAACCTGAGGAGCGTTGGCGCGGAAGCCGTCCGGATCGAAGTGTAGAAAATACGCGATCTCGCGGCCCTGGCGATAGGGGTCGCCCATCAGCTCGCCAGAAAGATCGACCACCCGCAGCCCACCGTTGTAGAAGGCGACGTACATGACGTCGTTCTCAACCCAGATGTTGTGGCTGCCGGCCTCGGGGACCTCGTAACGAGCCACCACACGCGGGTCGGCGTCGGACTTCAGCGGGTCCCACTCGAGAACGTGAATCCAGCCGCGCCAGCGCGACGGCTCGCCTTCGTAGCCCGGAGTGCCGGAGCCAAGCTCCGGGCGCGGTGAGAAGCGACCGGTGCGCGCCGCTTCGTCGCCGGCGAGGATGTAGAACTTGCCCGTCGAGGCGCTGCGGTACGGATGTACGGAATGGTTCCAGCCAGACGGGAACGGGAACTGCCCCATCTTCACCGGATTGCGCGGCGAACCGCCCATGTTGCCGCCACCGACGTCGACCATCACGACCCCCTGGTTCCAGTTGGCCGAGTAGGCGATGCCGTCGGCCACCCAAACGTCGTGAATCGAGCGCGCGGGACTGTCGAGCTCGAAGCGACCCACGCGATGCGGGTTGCTCGGATCCTCGATGCTGATGATGTCGTAGCGCTGGCCCGCCGAAAGCGCATACACGTGGTCGTTCGAAACGAACAGGTTGTGGACGCCACCGGTGAGCTCATCGTCGTAGCGCGACAACACACGCGCGCCTTCCGCCGGATCGGAAACGTCGAGGATCACGATGCCGTTGCGGCGATTGCTCGCACCCTCGCGCGAGATCACCGCAATGCGCCCGTCTTCCGACACCTTGACGTCATTGACCGTTCGCGCGTCGACGTGAACGGTGTCGACGATCACCATATTGGCCGGGTCGGTGACGTCCCAGATGTAGGCGTGCCCCTCGGCGCTATGCGTACCGGTGATGGCGTAGTCGCGCCCATTCGGCGCTTCCCACACCCAGAGGTCGGACGTGGAGCGATCTTTGACGCGACCATGCCCCACGAGCTCGATGTGACGTTGCGCATCGCGCGGCTCGACCACGATCACCGCGGTCGCCGACTGCGCACCCGAGTGAGCGAAGATCGAGTACTCGCCGGGTAGGTCGGCAACGAAACGGCCGTCCTGGGCGATGAACCCGGTCGTGGGGCCACCGACGTGCATTTCGTCGGTACGCGCCAGAAAGCTGAAGGTGATCGGCGCGCCGTTCACGGGATTGCCGCGGCCGTCGAGAACAACCGCATCGAGGTGGACCACGTCGCCTGTACGGACTCGGTTGGCATCGGCCGTAAGACTGATCGAGGCTGCAGGGTTGTGCTCGACGCGCACGTCCAGTGTGGTCGATGCCTCGTCGGCCATCGCCGTGATCGTCGTCCGCCCCGGCTTCAGGAGCTTCAGATGGCCGAGCTCGTCGACTATGGCAACATCACCGTCACTGCTGCGAAAGCCGCCGGCAACATCGCGGCGCACGGCCCCGGAGCTGTCGACCATGCGCCGCTCGAGACGAACGGTCGTAGCGCTCAAGAAGCGCGCTGGCGGATCGACCAGCTCGATGCTGGTGACCGGCGGCTTGCGAATACGTAGTGGAACCTCCGTATCGAGATACGTGCCCTCGCCCTTCGGTATGCGCACACGCACCGCGTACTCGCCCGGCTTCGATGCCGTAACCAAGCCATCGCTCGAAACACGGAAGAGGTTGAAGCCCCAGGTGCTCGATTCGATGTTCCAGAACTGCCCCCACAGCGGCAGGTACAGCACCGGCGCGTTGTCGATCGTGGCATCATCGGCGTCGAGCACAGTCACTTGGAGCTGTACGCTCTCACCGACGCGCATGTTGATCTCGGCGGGCTCCACCTGCACCGTATTCGGCGTGCGTCCCTCGGCTGCCTGCTGACCGGCAACCGGCGCGGTGCCGAACGCGACGAACAAGCAGAGGGCGGTGAGCAAACCTCGGAATCGAATGGTGACCCGCATGCTTCCTGGTCTCCGTGGGCTCTATGAGATGCGCGGCGCGATCGAGCGCACGCCTGAGACGATGACAGCTACGTGTCGCGCCGACAACCGGCCCGTGCCCGGCCCCTGAGGTGAACGAGCCTCGTGCCCCGAGACCAGAACGGGAGAGTCGAATCGTGACCGGAGCAACGTCCGGTAGTCGCTCTGCGAGCGAGCGTGAGCACGTCAACAGGACCGCCCGCATCGGCACCGCGACCGTGGACGGCGCGATCGAGCTCGAGCCGTTGCTCAAGGTCCGCATGCGCGTCGCGGCAACCGTGATCTTCGTGGCCATGACTGCCTTCCTGGCGCGCGACCTGTCGTTGGAGAAGCCACACGCGGTGCCCATACGGGTGGCATACCTGGCGTTCCTGGCCACGATGCTCGTGCCCCTGTGGCGTAAGCAAGCCCTTCGCCTCGACCCGCTTCGCCTCATCGAGGCGGCTGTGTTCGGTGCCACAGCCTTGTGGGTCGGCTACGACTCCACCTTTCACATGCTGAAGGCGGCGGCAGAGGCCGATCAGATCGCGTTTGTCGCCACCGCCGACGCACTCGTGTTCTTCAGCTTCGCCCTCACGGTCGGCTACGGGGTGTTTGTCCCCAACGCGTTGCCGCGCGCGACGGTTGCGATCGCGCTATTGGGCGCGGTGCCGTTCGCGGCGCTGGCGGTGATCATTGCCGCGGCCCCCCGTGAGAGCGAGGCTTTCCTCTCGAGTGTCCAGGGCACGTTGGCCACGTCGCTGTTGATCCAAACGACGATGGGTGTGGCGGTCGCCATCGCCGGGGCCCGAGTGATCAACGGACTCCGACAGGAAGCGCACGACGCCAGGCAGCTCGGCCAGTACACGTTGCGAGAGCGCATCGGCGGCGGTGGCATGGGCGAGGTTTGGCGAGCCGAGCACCGCTTTCTGGCGCGGCCAGCGGCAATCAAGCTCATCCGACGCGAGCTCGTCGATGGCGGCAACCCGTCGATGTTCTCCGCGATCGAGCGTCGCTTCGAGCGCGAAGCGCAGGTCACGGCGAGCCTACGCTCGCCGCACACGGTGGACCTGTATGACTTCGGGCGCAGCCAGAGCGGAGCCTTCTACTACGTCATGGAGCTGCTCGACGGCCTCGACCTCGAAGCCCTGGTCGAGCGTCACGGTCCGCAGCCCGCGGAGCGCAGCATCGAGTTGCTCATTCAGGCCTGCGACTCGCTGCACGAAGCGCACGCGCTCGGACTGGTGCACCGCGACATCAAGCCGGCCAACATCGTCGTCTCGCCAATGGGTCGCACCGGCGACTTCGTGAAGGTGCTCGACTTCGGCTTGGTCAGACAATCGGTGCGCGACCCGGAGGAAACCCGTGTGACCGTGCAAGGCACAGCGGCGGGAACACCGGCGTTCATGGCGCCGGAGATGATCGTCGGTAATGCGGACGATCATCTCGACGGCCGAGCCGACCTCTATGCCCTCGGCTGCGTCGGCTACTGGCTGCTCACCGGCCACCCTGTGTTCGACGCCGACAGTGCTATGTCGATGGCAGTCGCCCACGCGCGCGACGAGCCATCGCCAGCTTCTTCGCGCACCGAGATCGCAGTGCCGCAGTCGCTCGACGCCTTGCTGCTCTCTTGCCTACAGAAGGCGCCTGCCGACCGCCCCGCGACCGCCGAGGTGCTGGCACAGCGCCTGGCGGCGATCGATACCGAACCGCGCTGGGACAGCGAGCGGGCGCGAAGTTGGTGGCGCGATCGAGAGGGCGCTGCCCAATAGCGGAGCTCGCGGGGGCGAGGCTACGGGGCCATCGGCTGCATCCTTGGGCTCCTCGTGCTACCGCTGATGACTTGCGGAATCGCGCTGATCTGGCGCAACGAGCGCACGGCCGCGTGGCTCGATGCGTCGGTGCTACTCTTTGCGTTCTCGCGATCGGACCTCGCCCCCGCGGCGAGCGCGTCGAGCGCGAGCCGCGCGGAGGGGTAGCGAAGTCCGGCCGTAACGCGCTCGACTCGAAATCGAGTTGTCGGGGTCAAATCCTGGCACGTGGGTTCGAATCCCACCCCCTCCGCCATTTTCTTCAGACTCTGCATTTTCCGAAGAGCCAGCCGGCGTCGGCCAGGTGGACAATCGCGTCGCCGCGGTTGACCAGCGGGTTGCGGGTGGCAGCGATCACCACACCCGCACGGGGCGCCAAGCTCGCCCATGCAGATGCCTCCGCCGGACACCGCTCCATGCCCAAGTCGAGTTGCGGCCGCCGCTGACGGCCGAGGCCGCCACCGTCCTTGTTGTCATCGACGTCGCCTTGATAGGCTCCGAAGCACCCCCTGGCCTTCCGTCAAGTGTCGCCGCAGCAGAAGCCCTGCCCCACCGCGTGAATGGGTGGAGCTGGGCTCGTTGCAGGTACGACAGGCAGGAGAAGCGCCCATGCGTCAGATGCAGGCCAGCCCGTCGCCCGGCTTCAGCGGCCCCTCGATGGAGGAGCTGCCAAGGCCGCGCCGATCGTTCCCGCGGCTGTCGCTCGGGCCAACGGTGCCACGGCTACCTGCCTCGGTACGACGTGAGCTGGAAACGCTCTCGGCGCTCGGTGCCGCGACACCGGAGCGCGGCGCCATGGACTTCGCGAAGCTTGCGGATGTCGACCGGACGCTCGTACAGCGCATCACGCTGGGAGGGACGCGGGCCAACTACGCGCGGATCGAGCAGATCGGCTATACGCGCTACCTCGAGGAACAGCTCGACTTCGAGAAGCTCGACAACTCCGAGCTCGAGGATTCGCTCGCCGAGGCGCTGCCGACGTTGACGATGTCGCCCGACGCTCTCTTTCGGAACTTCGAGAGCAATCCGTTCGTGCCGGTCTTCGAGCTGTGGGCCGCAACGTTATTCCGAGCGATCTACTCGCCTCGTCAGCTGTTCGAGCGCGTGGTGGAGTTGTGGAGCGACCATTTCAACATCGACATCTTCGCGGACTTCCAGCCGCTCCTGAAGCCTGTCGACGATCGCGACGTCATCCGCGCCAATGCCATGCGCCGCTTCCCGGACCTGTTGACCGCGTCGGCGCACAGCCCATCGATGCTCGTGTACCTCACCAACGACAGCAATGTCCGCGGCTTCGCAAACGAGAACTACGCACGCGAGATCATGGAGCTGCACACGCTCGGTGCCGACAACGGCTACACCGAGAAGGACGTCAAGGAGCTGGCGCGAATCTTCACGGGTTGGACGTGGGTCACCCCATACCGCGAAGCGGGCGAGGTGGGCACCTTCGCCTTCTACGGCGAGCGCCACGACCGCGCCAGGAAGCGCTTTCTGAATCGCGACTTCCCCTCGGGGAAGGGGGTCTCGGAGGGCGAGCGCGTGTTGAAGATTCTCGGCGATCACGACAACACCGCCGACTTCATCGCCCGTAAGATCCTGATCCGTTTCTGGGGCTACGAGCCCGACCAGGCTCTCGTCAATCGGGTCAAGAACACCTACAAGCGCGCCGGCGGCAGCGTTCGAGCGATGCTGCGAACGGCGCTCGAGAAACAGAGCCTGAGGAGCGCAATGCCCAAGATAAAGCGACCCTTCCACCTCGTAACGTCGGCAATGCGCGCCACGGGCGCCAGCATCGGTGACCCCTCCTTTCTAATTGACTCGCTGCGAAATGCCGGCCAGCTGCCATTCAACTGGGAGCCCCCCGACGGCTATCCCGACGACGAGGCCTACTGGTCGGGCTTCATCCTGCCGCGCTGGAACTTCGCCGCCAACGCGATGCAGCCGGGCCGTTCACCGGTGGAGGTGGCGCCGGCGCTGGCGAGCACGAAGGGCGGCAAGAGCGCGGTGCTCAACCGCATCAACCGGTTCCTGTTCGACGGTCAGATGTCGAGCAGCTCGAAGACGGAGCTCCGCGCGTTCCTCAACAAAGGACGGCTGAACCCGAAACGGGTGCGCGAAGCGATTGGCATCGCAATCAGCGCGCCAGAATTCCAGCAGTACTAGCAAGCCGTGGTGAGAGTCGCTAGGAGATCGCAATGAGCCGAGACGAGAAATGCGGATGTAACGAATACAACTCGATCTCGCGACGCAATTTCGTCGGCCTCGGCAGCGCCGCGTTCGCCACGGCGCTGTCGCCGAGCTGGCTGCCCCGCGTCGTGCTGGCCAGCGCCGACAACAGCGCGCGCGACGTTATCGTGTCGATCTTTCTGCGCGGCGGCATCGACGGATTGACCGCGTGCGTGCCGTTCAACGAGCGGCCATACTACGACCTGAGGCCCAACATCGCGGTTGCGCCGCCCGACTCGGGCGACCCGAATCGAGCCATCGCCCTCGACGACAACTTTGGCTTGCCGCCATCGATGGCGCCGCTGACGACACCGTTCAACGACAAGGATCTCCTCGTCGTTCACGCCACGGGGCTGGAGAATCCCACGCGCTCGCACTTCGAGGCGATGCGTTTCATGGAGGTCGGCCAAGGCAACGCCCCCGCCACGCTCTTTACCGGCTGGCTGGGTCGTCACCTTGCGGCCACTGCGCCCAGCAAGGCGAGCGCGGTGCTGCGGGCGGTCGGCATGGGCTACGGGCTGCAACGGCACCTTGTAGGTGGACCACGGGCGCTGCCGATTCAGGATCTGTCCACCTTCGGCTTCGACGGTGACTTCCATACGGTGAACGGGCGTCAGAAGGCTATCGAGGCCATGTACGCGGCCTTCCCCGACCCTCTGAGCACGGCGGCGCGGAACACGACCCAGACGATCGATCTGCTCGCCAGCATCGACTTCGACGGTTACAGGCCCACTGGAGGCGCCAACTATCCGGAGGACGAGTTCGGCTACGCCATGCGGTCGACGGCAGCGCTGATCAAGGCCGACATCGGCGTCGAAGCCGTGTCGATCGATCTCGGCGGCTGGGACACACACGACAACCAGGGATCGGTCGACGGCTGGATGTCGAGCCTCATGGGCACCTTCGCCATGGGGATGAACGCCCTCCACAGAGATCTCTCCAAGCGCAAGAACGTCATCGTGGTGGCGATGTCGGAGTTCGGCCGCAACGCATTCGAGAATGGCTCAGCGGGCACCGACCACGGCCACGCCTCGGTGATGTTCGTGATGGGCAAGAACGTTGCCGGCGGCCGCGTCATGACCGACTGGCCGGGGCTCGAGCCCGAGCAGCTCTTCGAAGACCAGGATCTGGCGATCACCACCGACTACCGCGACATCCTCACCGAGATCCTCACCAAGCGCGCCGGCAACCCCGACTTCTCAACAATCTTCCCGGAAGTCGGATACACGCCCACCGAGCATGGTGTCATCGTCTGACGCGGCGCGAGGCCCGAGCGCGGCGTACGCTGGCGTTCCGAATCCGCTGTTTGACGCCGAACAGCTCGCTGATGCTGTTCGCTCGAGCCCGACAAGCAGGGGGAATCTTCTGACCCCCTTGAAAGCACGCCTACGCGTAGGGCACGATCCCCGCCGGGGTGGGTAGTTGGCCGCCGTCGGCGTGTTCGCTATGCAAGCGAACCGGACCGGCACGGCTTTCCGTCGCAGGCGATGACAACCGTACGCCAACTGCTACTCGAGAAGGGCACCGACGTTTGGTCGGTGACGCCGGACGAGAGTGTCTTCAAGGCGCTCGAGGTCATGGCGGAGCATCGGTGTGGAGCCCTACTTGTGCTCGAAGAGGGCGCCCTGGCCGGAATCGTCTCGGAGCGAGACTACGCCCGGAAGCTCGCGCTGGAGGGCAAGCGCTCTCGTAACACGCCGGTACGAGAGATCATGACGAAAGTGACCGTCAAGGTCGGTCCTTCGAGCACGCTCGACAACTGCATGGCGCTGATGACCACGCGGCGAGTGCGTCATCTCCCGGTACTGAACGGGGCGGAGCTCGTCGGCGTGATCTCGATCGGAGACGTCGTCAAGTCGATCATCTCGGAGCGCGAGATGACCATTCGCGACCTCGAGACGTACATCACAGGCTATCGCTAGCGCCGGCGAGCTTGTCGCGAGAAGGTCACCTCACTACGATGCGCGCCAGATGACCGAACCACCGCGCGAGCCTCCTCTTCTCCCTGCCGATCGAGCCGTCGTTGCTGTGTCAGCGGGCCCGGCTCCCGTGCTGAGCGAACGCCTGCGGCTCGTCGAAATGCCGTTCGTCGTCGTCGTGCTGGTGCTCTCGACAATGATCTTCAAGTACGACCTGCCGCACTATGCCCACTGGGCAGTCATTTACCTGCTAACCGCTACCATCGCCCTGATCCACGGTCGTGCGGTGATCGCGGTTGCACGGCGCAATCCGCTCTTGTGGGTCTTCGTGGCCTTCGTCCTGGCCTCCGTGCTCTGGTCGGCCGAGCCGAGCTCAACATTGCGCCGCGGCGCGGGGCTCGTCGGCAAGACTCTGTTCGGCGCCTACGTCGTCGCCCGCTTCCCACGCCATGAGCTGCTGCGGCTGCTGTCGATGGCGCTCGCCGCCGTGATCTTGGTGAACCTGCTCATGATCGTCGTCGTCCCCGACCGCGTCTCACGCCTCGACGACTTGATGCTCGAAGGTACGGATCCGGTCGTCGTCTGGCGTGGCGCCTTCACCCACAAGAATGTCTTGGGATCGATGATGGCCCTGGCGCTCTTGGTGTTTGCGGTGCGTCTCGGAGCGCGCCCGCGCGACGTCTGGAGCTGGGCCGGGCTCTCGGGGGCGACGCTGCTGCTGGTGATGTCGGACTCGCGCGTCTCGCAGCTGGCGGCGGGGGTGACGGCGCTCGCGTTGCTGGGCGTCCTTGCCTGGCAGCGAGTCCGATCCTCGGCTTGGCGCGGCGGCCTGCTGGTGCTGGGAGCACTTCTCGTGACGATCGCAGTAGGTTCGGCCGAGCGCGCTCTAGGTCTCATCGGCCGCGAGTTGACCTTCACAGGGCGGGTGCCCCTTTGGAGGATGGTCATCGACGCCGCCTGGCAGCGGCCGTGGCTGGGCTGGGGTTACGGAGGCTTCTGGGAGGGTCACGGTCGGCTCGTGGCGCAGATGTGGAGGAGGCTCGGCTGGCGCATGGAGCACGCGCACAACAACTATGTCGATATCTGGCTCCAGTTCGGCTTTGTCGGCAGCCTGCTGTTCGCCGCGCTGGCGATCGGCGTGTTCTGGCGCGCCGCCTCGATCTGTCGCTGGCGACGCGACAGGCTCGACCTCTGGCCGCTGACCATCTTGCTTTTTCTCGCGGCGGCCAACCTCGGGGAGTCGTTGCTGTTCCACCCCGGCATCTTCTGGATTTTCTTCGTCACTGCTGCGCTCTGGCCGCGTCCGGAGGAACTTTCGGAGGACACCGGGCCACACTACGATCCAGGCCGACCCTCGATCCCCTCGACCACGGCGGCCACCGCCTGACGTTCGCGAGTAACTGTCACCATGAAGTCGTTCCTGTCGACCAAACCGATTCCGGCAAACGAGCGCCTCATGTTCGCCATGGACGTGCCGAGCGCGGCCGAGGCCAAAGCACTCGCCGGGACGCTTGGCGACAACGTAGTGTTCTACAAGCTTGGGCTCGAGCTCTTCATGGGTGACGGTTATTTCGAGCTCGTGGCGTGGTTGCGGCAGCGTGGCAAGAAGATCTTCACCGACCTCAAGCTGTTCGATGTACCGGCAACAGTGGGACGGGCCGTACGGCGTCTGTCGGAGCACGGCGTCGATTTCTGCACGGTGCATGGCAACGATGCGCTTCTCGAAGCGGCCGTCGAGGCCAAGGGTGATGTCGGCGTGCTCGCCGTCACCGTCCTCACCAGCCTCGACGAGGCCGACATGGACGACCTGGGCTTTCGCGTCGAGATCAGCGACGTCGTACTTTCCCGAGCGCGGCGCGCGCTGGCGCTCGGATGCGACGGCATCGTGTCGTCGGGACTCGAAGTCGCCGCCCTGCGACGCGAAACCGGAGACGGCCTGATTGCCGTGGTGCCCGGCATCCGCCCCGGCGACAACCGCGTGACCGCCGACGACCAGAAGCGAACCGTCGACATCGAAGAAGCGTTCCACGCTGGCGCCGACTACATTGTTGTCGGCCGACCGATCAAGGCCGCGCCCGACCCAGCGGCGGCCGCGGCAGCGATCCAGCAACGCATCGCTCTCTTGTTCTCGGCCGCAGACTCGTCGTAACTGACAACCAAGAGTCAACTCCGCCCAAGCTCGCAACGAACCCGAAACGTCAGTGGACGAGCCACAACGACTCCTTCAGCCTCCTCCGCAACCGAGACCCGACCCGGACCTGGCGTTCGCGCTCTGGCTTCTGGCGGCGCTCCTCCTGGTCGCCTCGGCCTCGGCGTTGTTCGTCGACCACACCACGGACGAGGTCGCGCCCTCGACCGCTCCCGCGACGCTCTCATCGAGACTGCCGAGCTTCCTCGATGCCGGCTAGCGAGCCGGCCGGCAACCTGATCAAGCGCTTGCTCGACATCACCGTGTCGTCGATCGGGCTCATCCTGACGACGCCGTTGCTGCTTGTTGCTGGCCTCGCCATCCGCCTCGAGTCTCCAGGTGCGGCGATTTTTCGGCAAACGCGAGTGGGCCGCGACGGCCAGCTTTTCGAGTGCTGGAAGTTGCGCACGATGATCGTCGACGCGGATCCCGGGCCGCACGAGAGCTACGTCCACGACTTGGTGCGCGGTGTGGACGATCACAACCCTGGCACGCGCTCCGGCTCGCGTGTCCGCAAGCTCACCGACGATCCGCGCATTACGCGACTCGGTGGTTTCTTGCGTCGCGCCAGCCTCGACGAGTTGCCACAGCTGGTCAACGTGCTGCGTGGCGATATGAGTCTCGTCGGGCCCCGCCCGTCGCTGCCCTACGAGGTCGAGCTGTACGAGCCGTGGCATCGCGAACGCTTGTCGGTGCGCCCTGGGATGACCGGACTATGGCAAATCGAAGGACGCTCACGCGTGGCGTTCGACGACATGGTGCGGCTCGACGTTGACTACGCTCGCCGGCGCTCGCTGTGGCTCGACCTGAAGATCCTGGCGCGCACGCCGCGCGCGGTGATCTCGGGAACGGGTGCTCTGTAGGAATTTCACCGCGATCAGTCAGTGGCCGGCGACGGGGGCGGAGCGCTGGCAGCGCGTGGCGGAAGGGTGGCGGGATCGGCCGCTACGAACGCCTGCAGATAGCCGATCACCACACCGCCCTCGATGTAGCAGTGATCTCCCAGATTGCACTCTCCGCCCACCCGCGCCCCGGCGAGCACGTGGGCGAACGCCCACACCTGAGTACCCGGACCGATCTCGGAAGTCTCGACGATGGCAGACGGATGCACATACACCGCGGGGATCGTCGACTCCTCCATCGCGCCGTCGTCGATACCCGGACTCGATCCGGTCCGCTCGCTCACACGAGCGCCCCGAGCTCGATCGGTTCGCCCGCGAGCGTCAACGATCGAGTTGTGGCTTCGAGTGACTGCACGTTCCGCAGGCCGGCCTCCGCGTCATTGTGCGGTTGTCGGCCGGCATTCACGCAGTCGAAGAAATAGTCGAGCTCCACCCACAGTGGCTCTCGAGACACACCGTCGCCACCGACTGAGTCCATGCCCTCGCCCTGACCCTCGCACACCTGCTCGACCTTCTCTCGATCGCGCTCGACAACGTAGAGCGACTTCCCCACGGTGTCGCCGCCATCCCATACGAGCTTCCGCTCGCTGCCGACAAGGACCAATTCGCGGGTGCGCTGAGGAGCGATCCAACTCACGTCGAAGCGGCCGACGACACCGCTGGCGAAATACACCTTGATCGACGCAACGTCCTCCTGCTCGCCGCCGAGCACGCGCTGTCCAGTGGCCGAAACCGCGGTCGGCCGATCGCTGACGACATGGTCGACGATCGAGAAATCGTGTGCCGCGAGATCCCAAATCACGTTGACGTCGGCGCGAATCGGACCTGCGTTCAGTCGCGTCGACTCAATCGTTGTCAGGCGCCCGAGCCCCGACTCGGCGACTCGCCGCACCTGCGGTGTGAACAAGAAGATGTGGCCCACCATCACCGACAACCGTGTGTGCGCGGCCAAGTCCACGAGTCGCATGGCCTGCTCGCTCGTAGAGGTGAAGGGCTTCTCGACGAACACGTGCTTGCCAGCACGAAGGGCGGCCGACGCCAGCTCGAAATGCGACAAGACCGGGGTGGCGATCGCCACCACATCTACCGGCAGAGCCAGCAGCTCCTCGTACGTGGCGACCACGGAGGCGTGGGGATGGGCCCGCGAGGCGGCCGCTCGGGCCAGGCGGTCGGTGTCGCATATAGCGGTCAACGAGGCCATATCGCTCGCGGCTATCGCGCGGGCGATATTCGGCCCCCAATAACCAAACCCCAGCACACCAACGCTCAGCACGGGCGTGTTGCTCCTTCTCTGTTCTTTCCCGCTCGGCGAGGGGGGTGCGCAGAAAGCCCCGAGAATCTAGCAGATTGATCGTGTCGCGAGGAGCGCCGCTTGCGCGATCAGCGCTCCGACGGGTAGGTCCCCGCTATCGAGTCGATATCGTGACGACTGAATGCGTCGATCTGCCTCTCCGCCACGAGCCGTGGATCCGATCGATCGCAACAGCCTGCGCCTCGGGCGCACCGTCGCCGACGCCAGAGAGCGTGACGACCTTGCCGTTGCGGATCACCAGGTCGGCGACCGCAGTCTGTTGTGCGCTCGCCGCGGGCCCGGACGAGATCGCGGCAACCCACAACAACGCCGCCAAGATAACGGCCCTCTTCATTCCCGTCACGTGCTTTCTCCCACCGCTGCTGTGCGCGAGTTATCGCCCGCGTTGTGGACTTGAATCTGTGGGAAGGGAATCTCGATCCCCTCGGCGTCGAACCGATTCTTCACACGCCGACGCAACTCGCGCAGCACGCTCCAGCGCTCCTCAGGCGTCGTTTTGACCGACATGCGTATCACGACAGCCGAATCGGCCAGATCCTGCACTCCGGCGACCCGGAGAGGCTCGAGGAGGGCCGCGGTCCAGGCCTCGTCGCGCGTCAACTCGTCGCCGACTTCGGCCATCACGGTCATCACGCGATCGATGTCCTCTCCATACCCGACGCCGACATCGAGCACCGCATTGCCCCACAGGCGCGTCTTGTTCGTCACCACCTTGATCTCGCCGTTCGGCACGATGTGAACGTTACCGTGGCCGTCGCGCAACTGCGTCATCCGCAGGGTGATGCGCTCGACGGTGCCACTAACCCCGCCAATCGCCACGAAGTCGCCTACGCCGTATTGCGATTCGAGCAGAACAAAGATCCCGGCGAAGAAATCGCGCAGCAGGTTCTGGGCGCCGAAGCCGATCACCAGGCCGGCGATGCCGGCCGTGCCGAGGAGCGGACCGAGGTCGATCCCGAACTGGTTGAGCACGGCCGACAGTACGACCACGACCACAAGCGCCTTCGCCGCGTAGCGCACCACGTTGGCCAACGCCTGCCGCCGCTTGAGCCCGTCGCCGGGCGCACCCTCGTGCGGCCGCAGCAGAACGCTCTCGAGTCGACTCGCAAACCGGCCGATCAACGCCCACGCCACCGCGCCGATCACCACGATCAACGCGACATTCACCGCGCGACCCACCATCGGCTGTTGGTACAGCTGAGCTAGTTGCTCCATGTCGGCCCTTTCGGCTAGGCAACCATGCGGTCTTCGTCAAGTCCGACCTCGGCCCCAACCGCTCGCGCTGTCGGACCTCAGCGCTCCTGACCCCGAGTCGGCCCACGTTACCTGATAGGTGCTCCTCACGGCGGTCGACCCGGGCTTCGACCCGAACGGAACAGTGGTCGCAAACCTCGCCTTGCCGGATCAGAGCTATCCGGAGGATGAGGACGTTCGCGGCCTCTACGACGAGCTGCTGGAGCGCTTGCGCTCCTACCCCGAGGTCGAGAAAGCCGGCGGCGTGCTCACCTTGCCCATGCGCTGGAACATGCGCGGCACGTTATGGATCTCAGTGGAAGGAATGTCGCAGAAGGAAAATGAGCAGCCGGCCGCTGGCTATCAGCTGGTGACACCCGGCTACTTCGAGGCACTGCGCATCCCGTTGCTGCGCGGCCGCCTCATCGACTCGACGGACGATGCGGAGGCGCCTCCCAACCCACTCAGCCCAACCACCACGTCGCCGCCTCTGGTTGCGCGGATCCGCGGCCTGCTACTCGACTCGTAGGACTTCCTGAGGGTCGACGCGCATCGCACGCAGCGCCGGGATCAGGCACGCCACGACTGCCACGGCGGCCAGGCAAGAGCTGCCGACAACCAGAGTCGTCGCGTCGGTTGGCGCCACATCGAACAGCAGGCCCTGCATCAGCCGGCCGGCAGCCACGCCTCCGACCAGACCGATGCCGATTCCCGCCGCCACCATCGCCATGCCGCGACGCACCACGGTTCCGACAACGTTGCCGGGGGCGGCGCCCAAGGCCACGCGAATGCCCATCTCGTGGGTTCGCTCTCTAACGTAGAAGGCCAGCAGCCCATACAGACCGATCGCGGCGAGCACCATGGCCATCGCGGCGAACAGGCCCACCAGGAACATGCGGAAACGCGGCTGCGACAACGAATCGGAGATCCGCGACTCCATCGTCTCCACACCCGAGATCGGGATCTCCTTGTCGATCTCCCACACCGCCTGGCGAATCGACGGCACCACTTCCAGCGGGTCGCCGGCCGTGCGAATGAGCACCTGCATGCGACCCGGAGCCACCTGACCCGCGGACATGTAGAAAACCCGCGGGAACTCCTCGCCCAGCCCGTACTCGCGGACTTTGCTTGCCACACCCACGACGACGAAGTTCTGGCCCCATACAAAGAGCTCCTCGCCCAAGGGGCTCTCGCCGACGAAGTAGTCGTCGGCCATGCGCTTGCTGATCACGACAACCGCCTGGCTCTCGAGCGTGTCGGTCGGCAGGAAGGCACGACCGGTGAGAATCGGGATTCCGAGGCCCTCGAAGTAGTCGTTCGACGCGAAGCGCCGTTGGCCGGCGTAGCTGGCCTCCTCGGCAGGCGTTGCCGGCGGCCCGTCTACCGGATAGATGGTGTTGTAGGTGCCGCCCATGCGGATCGGTGGCTGATCGATCGCCCCCACCGAAACGACGCCGGGAACGGCACGCAGCCTTTCGTGCAGCCTGGACCACGCCTGCGCCACCTGCGCCCGCTCCTCGTAGCGCCACGACGGCAGCTGCATCTCGGCCTTCAGGACATGCTCCACATCGAAACCGGGGTCCACGCCCTGCATGCGGACGTAACTCTGGATCAGCAGTCCCGAGGCAACCAGGAGCATCAGCGACAACGCTACCTGCGCCACCACAAGGCAATTGCGCAGGCCGGAGCGCCCTGCCGTGGCGCCTCGTGAAGTGCCCACCTTGAGGGTCTCGGACAGCGAGACGCTGGTGCCGCGCAGCGCCGGCACGATGCCGAACACCAGGCTTGCCAGCAGCGACACGGCGAAGGTGAACGCCAGCACCGTGCCGTCGATACCCATCGTCTCGATCCGCGGCAGGTCGGCCGGGGCGAGCGATCTCAAGACACCGATCCCGACGCGAGCCAGCATCAGACCGACAACACCGCCGGCCAGCGCCACGAGCGCTCTCTCGGTCAGAAGCTGACGCACCACCTGCCCGCGCGCCGCGCCGAGCGACAGTCGCACGGCGACTTCGGTACGCCGAGTGATGGCCCGCGCCAGCGCCAGCGAGGCGACATTGGCGCAGGCAATCAGCAGCACACCAACGAGTCCCAGCATGATCACGAGCGACTCGCGCGAATCGCCGACGAACACCCCGTGCATCGATTCCAGGCGCAGAATCCAACGCTCGTTGGTGTCGGGGTGCGCGGCCGCCAGGCTGGCGGCAATGGCGTCGACCTGGTCTTGTGCCTGCTCGATCGAGCCACCGTCGGCAAGGCGCCCAAAGACACTGAAGTTGTTGTTGCCACGGCCCTGCGTGTAGCCGTCGTCGTGCAACATGGGGAACCACAGCTCGATCCCGGAGCGGTAGTCGAAGTCGGGCGACAGCACGCCGACAACCTGATATGTGGTGCCGCTGATCGTGATGCCGCGTCCCACGACATCGGGATCGCCGCCGTAGCGACGCTGCCAAAAACCGTCGCTGAGAATCACGACCTGGGTGGAGCCGCTGTCCTCTTCCTCCAGAACGAACGAGCGCCCGATCTGCGGCTCGACTCCGAGCACCGAGAAGAAGTTGTAGGACACCTGCGTTGAGAGCACCCGCTCCGGCTCATCGCCACCGGTGATGATCGCCCGCGGCGAGAAGACCAGTACCGCGGCCAGCGACTCGAACGTGCTGGCCTGCTCGCGGTAGTCCCAGTAGTTGATCGCCGAGACCGAGTTGGAGGTGATCGTGCCGTCACTGCCCCAGGCCCAGACCAGCCGGTCCGGCTCCTCGAACGGCAGCGGTTGCAGCACCACCGCGTTGAGCGCGCTGAACATCAACGTCACGCCGCCGATACCGATAGCCAGCACGGTGACGCTGGCGAGGCTGAAGCCTGGGCTGCGCACCAGCAGGCGGAACGCGAATCTGAGGTCTCTCCAAACGTTGCTCAAAGGCAGGCTCGATTCTTGGCGCGCGTGGGCAGCCAATCGTGGGGAGGTCGAGCGGGGTCCTCGGAACCAGCGCGCGTTCCGCCCCGCCGCACGAGTCCTGAAGCCCGCAAGGATCAGGTCGAGCACTGCGGCGCCAACGTAGGCACGTTGACCAGCGGGCCCGCGACGGCCGCGCTCCTCGGCGCACCGCCGGCCAGTCAGCTCGACGAGCTCGCGGCCGTGCCGGCTGCGGAACTCTCGGGGATAGCTGAGCGTCGCGAGGCGCAAGAGCAGCGTCAAGAACTTTGGCCGCGCCGAGTCGCGTGCCCCACTGCCGGGAAGCAAGTGCTCTTCGTCCGCCATCAGCCTTGCTCCTGCGAGCTCAACAGGTCGGTTGTGCGGAGCTCCTCGACGAGCTGACCCAGGCGTTCAGCCTCGGCTGTGAGCACCGCTCGACCCAGCTCCGTTAGAGCGAACGTACGCCCGCGGCGGCGGTCGGTGGGCGGTGCATGCTCTTCGGAGGTCGCGACGAGGCCCCGTTCCTCGAGCGTGTAGATCGCTTCGTACAGCGATCCGGGCTTGATCGTGACCCGTCCGCTGCCGCGGCGCTCGACCTCTGCAAGCAGCCCGTAGGCGTGCTGCGGCTTGTCGGCAAGCGCCCACAGGATCAGGAAGACGCGAGCCGTCAGTGGCAGCGCGTCGTCGACGGTCTTGGCATCGTGCATGAATTCGCTCTCTTGTCGATCACCAGGCCGACCTATATTCAGGTTACCTGATATTCAGGTTACCTGAAGTATGGACGATCGCCGCTCCTTCACGCAACACGCTGCGCCCTGAGCTGGACCTGACACCCCCCCGGTAGCCCGTTGCCCGGCCTGCCACGCCCAAGCTGAGTTGAATCCGAGGCCTCTCGGCCACAGATTCGACAGCCCGCGTGGTTGGCAGCAGTCGCCCGTTTGACTAACGTTGCGGCCAGCTATTCTTTCTGCCACAGAGCAACTGTCTGGGGATCTTCATGCGTCGACTCGTTCTCGCTGCCGTGGTGTTGCTTGTTGCCGGCTCCTCATTCGCCCAGGAACCCGGTTCCGAAGGGCGTCGTCCGATGACCGTCGACGACGCGCTCGACATGGTCAACGTCGGCGGGGCGACCATGTCGCCGAGCGGCGACTGGGTGCTCTACACCCAGAGCGAGCTGAACTGGGACGACAACAAGCGCGACACCAAGGTGTACATGACATCCTCCAGCCCGAGCGCCGGCGACGCGGCATTCCAGTACGTCGGCGAGGAAGGTGGCAGCAACTTCCAGTTCTCACCGGACGGTCGCTACCTGATTTTCCGGAGAAGTGTCGGAGGCGAGAGTGGCGGCGGCGACGCGGAGCGCGAGCGCTCGAAACAGCAGATCTTCTGGATGCGCACGGCGGGAGGTGAGGCCGTGCAGCTCACCGAGCACGCCACGAGCGTTGGGCAGTACAAGTGGTCGCACGACTCGAGCACGATCTACTTCGCGGCCGCTGACGAGCGCGACGAAGACGACCAGAAGGCGATCGAGAAGGGCTCCGACGCGATCTTTGTGGACGAAGGTCCAAACGGCCAGACCGCCAGCAACTGGAGCAACGTCTGGTCGTTCGACATCGGGTCCAAGGAAGAAGCCCAGCTCACCGAAGAGGAGTTTCTGATCTCCAGCTTCGATCCCTCGCCCGACGACAAGTGGATGGCCATGACCGCGCGCTATTCCAACCGTCGCAATGACGCTGACAAAACTGAGGTCTTCCTGCTAAACCTGGAGTCGAAGGAGAAGACGCGGCTCAGCGACAATCACGCTCCAGAGAATGGGGTTCAGTGGGCGCCGGACAGCAGCGGCTTCCTCTACAGCGCGGCCGACGACAAGGAGTGGCTCAACCGCAACACCAAGCTCTGGCTGATGGACGCCGCCCTCGCCGAGCACCGGATGCTGTCGGGCAAGTTCGAGGGCAACCTCAGCAACCCGGTGTGGACACCCGACGGCCAGAGCATCCTGTTCACTGGTCAGCAGGGCACCAACAGCAACCTGTTCCGGTTGAACGTCGACAACGGTGACCTCGAGCAGCTCACCGACCTCGAGGGCATTCTGCGCGCGATGTCGTTCTCGGCCGACCGCACGCGCTTCGTCTACTCGTTTCAGGACTTCGACACGCCGCCCGATTTGTACACGGCTGAGGTCGACAACTTCGAGCCCGTGCGGCTGACCGACACGAATCCGCAGATTGCCGAGCTGCAGCTCGGCGGCATGCAGGTCTTCCGCTGGAAGAGCCACGATGGCATGGAGATCGAAGGACTCCTGCACCTTCCGGTTGGCTACGAAGAAGGCAAGTCGTATCCGCTGATGCTCAACATCCATGGCGGCCCGGCCGGCAACTTCCCCAACGGCTGGCGCTCCAGTTATCACTGGTGGGCCGGCCTCGGCTATGTGGCGATGTCGGCAAACGTGCGCGGCAGCTCCGGCTACACCGACCACCTGCGCGAGGGCAACACGGTGGCGCGCGGTGACGGCATTGGTTTCGGCGATTTCCAGGACCTGATGACCGGCGTCGATTCGCTCATCGAGCGCGGCATCGTCGATCCCGAGCGTATGGGAGTCCGTGGCTGGAGCTACGGCGGCATCCTGGGCGGCTGGACGATTACCCATACCGATCGCTTCAAGGCAGCCTCGATCGGTGCCGGCGTCTACGACTGGACATCCGAGTACGGCCCCGGCTTCAACAACGACGTGAGGCTTTGGCACATCGGCGGCACCCCGTGGGACAACCCCGATGGCTACCGCAACCAATCGGCGCTCACCCATGCGAAGAACGTCACTTCGGCGACTTTGCTGATTCACGGCATCGAGGACCGCACCGACACCGAACAGCAGAGCATGATGTTCTTTACGGCGCTCAAGGACATCGGTGCCGTGCCGGTGCGTTACATGAAGTTTCCGCGCGAGCCGCACGGCTTCCGCGAGCCACGCCACCAGCGCACCCGCGACATCGAAGAGATCCGCTGGATGCAGAAGTACGTCCTCGGCGAGGAGTGGACGCCCTGGGAACGTCCAACCGATGAGGACATGGGCGAGGACAAAGACGAGGCGAAGGCCGCCGAGCAGTAGCGCCGTCCAAAGAATCCTGAGTAGCGACGTGGCCGGCCAGCCGACCATGATGGGCGTGGCGAGGTGACGTGACGACTGGCGAAGCTGGCGGAGGCGATGGAGGCGACGGAACAACGCCGGCACTCGCTCGGGTGCTGCGTCTGCCCCACGCCACCGCCATGGTGGTGGGCACCATCATCGGAACGTCGATCTTTGTGCAGCCTTCCGAGATCACCTCACACGTCCCGTCACTGGCCGGCACCCTGCTTGTTTGGATCGCGGCCGGCGTTCTGACCGCCTGCGGCGCGCTGGTGTGCGCCGAGCTGGCATCGATGCGCCCCGAGGCTGGGGGCGTGTACGTCTACCTGCGCGAGGCGTTCCACCCCGCTCTGGGTTTCCTTTGGGGCTGGGCGATGTTCTGGACGATGCACTCGGGCATCATCGCCGCGATCGCGACCGTGTTCGCGCGCTACACCGCGTACTTCGTGGCTCTCGACGACACCGACTCGAGGATCGTCGCCGTCGGTGCCGTTCTGGCGTTGTCGTGCGTGAACTACGTCGGCGTCCGCCAAGGTAGCAATCTGCAGACTTGGTTCACGGCCGCCAAGGTGCTGGCGATCGTCGTGATTGTCATCGTGGGGCTCGCCCTTGGAAGCACGACGGAGAGCACCGCGGCCGCCGAATCGCCCGCGGCCAACTCCGGCGCCTCAGCGCCAGCAGGTCCAGCCGGCGGCGGCGGACAAGAGACATCATCTGCAGTCGCCAACGATCCCTCGACCGCCCAGATATCTCTCGCTCATTTCCTCAGCGCCTTGGTCGCCGGCCTGTTCGCGTTCGGCGGCTGGCACATGGTGACCTACAACGCCGAGGAAACGGCCGATCCTCGAACCACCATCCCGCGCGCACTCGTGCTCGGAGTCGCGATCGTGACCGCCTGTTATCTGGCGCTCAACACCGCCTATTTCCGGGTGCTGCCCGTGGAGACGATCATTGTTTCCAACAGGGTGGCGGCCGACGCCGCGGATGCGGTCTTGGGCTTCGGAGGCGGCGCGTTCATGTCGGCGTTGGTGATGTTCTCGGCCTTCGGAGCGCTCGCCGGCATCATCCTCGCCGGGCCTCGCGTGTACTTCGCCATGGCGCGCGATCGGCAGTTGCCGGCATGGATCGCCGCCGTGCATCCGCGCTTCCGAACACCGCATCGAGCCATCGTGGCGCAGGCGATCTGGGCCTCGGCTCTGGCGGCAACCGGGTCCTATCGAGCGCTCTTTACACGCGTCATCTACACGGAATGGATCTTCTTCGGACTGATGGCGATTGGCTTGCTGGTGCTTCGACGGCGCTCGAGCGAGGCTGCGCCATTCCGCATCGCTGGCGGCAGCGTGATCCCGTTGCTCTTCGCGCTTTCGGCGTTCGCGATCGTCCTGAATCAACTGCTCATCAGTCCGCGCGAGAGCGCCATCGGGCTCGGCTTCGTGCTGCTCGGGCTGCCCGTCTACACTCTCACCGTGGGACGACAAGCCGCGAGAGAGTGAGTCGACTCCAACCCGCCCTCCACCGACCCTACGAGATCACACCGTATGAAAATCGTCGACTTCCATAACCACTACTTTCCGCCTGAGTTCATCGAGGAGATCCGTCGCGGCCCGAGCGCGTTTCGCGTGACCGACGACGACGACGGCAACCCGGTGCTGCATTCGCCGGGCGACTACAACGTCGCTGTTCGCGGGCATCGCGACCTCGAGTACCGCTCCGGCGTCGTCAGAGAGGCCGGAGTCGATCGCCAGGTGCTGAGCTTCACGGCACCGGGTACCAGCATCGAGGAACCACAAAGGGCCATCGAGCTGGCGGGGCTTGTCAACAGCAGCCTGGGCGCCGCCGTCCGCGATAATCCCGAGCAGTACACCGCACTCGCGACGCTGCCAATGAGTACACCCGAGGCCGCTGCCGATGAGCTCGAGCGAGCCATGAAGGAGCTGCAGCTGCCCGGTGCCATGCTCTTCTCGAACGCTTCGGGCGTTCCACTTGCGGACATGCGGTTCGAGCCGCTCTACGAGCGCGCCAACGCGCTGTCAGCCGTGCTCTACATCCACCCGACGTACCCACTCGGTGTCGAGGCGATGAAGGACTTCATGTTGATGCCGCTCGTTGGCTTCACCATCGACACGACGCTCGCCGCGGCACATCTGGTGTTCGCGGGTGTCCCCGAGCGCCATCCGAACATCCGCTGGGTGCTCGGCCATCTCGGCGGCACGATTCCCTACTTGGCCGAGCGACTCGACCGTGGCTACGAAGCCTTCGACGTCTGTAGAGCTCAGATCGACCGGCTCCCCAGCACCTACCTGCGCGACTTCTACTACGACACGGTGAACTTCGACCCGGCGGCGCTACACATGGCGATCGACTTCGCCGGGCCTGGCCAAGTTGTGGCGGGCAGCGACTACCCGCACATGATCGGCAGCATCGACAAGATGCTCTCGAGCATCCGTGGGCTCGGGCTGTCGGCCGAGGACGAAGCGGCCGTCCTGGGCAACAACGCCACGAGCCTCCTCGGGTTGGCGTAGCCGTCGACATCGAGGAAGCGACCAGGTTCTGATCGGCTTCCACCGAGCGCCGCGACTGGAACCGACTGGTCGTCCTGCCGGCTGCGCTTATCTCGAGTACGCCAACTGGTGAGCGGTCACGTTACGGTGCCGGTAGCTCGGAGCACAAACGTCGCGCGATGAGCGGCGCCAGCCGTTGTGCTCCGGTTGGAGTCAGATGAAAGGGGTCCTGCCATGCGTCGATCTGGTACATGCCCCTGTCAAGCAGCGGATCGTTGAGGTTCATGACGAAAGCGCCGCCGGCCGCTTCGATCGCAGCCTCGACCTGATGGTCGGATACCAGGCGCGATAGAAGGGGTTGCGGCAGCATCAGCACTCCGACGTTCGCACTCACGTCGCGTGCCGCCTCGAGCAACGCCATCGTCTGTCGGGCACGACCCGGCAGCACACCCGCGGCAGGTAGAGACACCTTCGGGCGCCAGACACGTGCGACTTCGAGCCTGCGCTCGAAACGCTCGGAATCACGCAGAAAGCCCGAGCGTCGACGTTCGAGATCGGCTGCGTCGAAGGGGTGGAACCCGTGCTCGGCTCGCATGCTTTCGTCCGGCACCGCGTCGAGGGCGGCGGCGCCGGCGCCCGGCGCGCCCGCGGCGCGAAACAGGTGCCCCAGCGATCCGACGCTCGAATGGTAGAAGGCCGCGCCCGTCGCGAGAAGTGTTCGCAGCTCAGTGTCGTCGCTGCCCCAACTCAAGATCTCGTAGAGCATCGTCGGGAGGCCCGTGAGTCGAGAATAGGCGGCGATACGACTCGACCTGAAGGTTACGACTCGAACGAACGTCGGCGGCACAGGCTCGATAATCACCGCTTGAAATCGTCGCCGGTCGTCGGAGAGGCGGCGCACGATCGCCAGCGCCTCGGGCTGCGCTAGCCCGTGGACTCCCAGATTGAACGAGGTCAACCTGCGGCCGCACGAGTCGAGGTGTCGATCGATTTCTACAACGTCGATGCCACGATCCACGGTGCTTTGCCCAATAAACAGCACGTCGATCGAGCCATGGGGAGCGCGCTCCAGATAGTCGAGCTTGCCAGCGACTGCGGGGTCGTCAACAAACTTCGGTGGCGGCGGCGCCACCGCATCCTCGAGTATCACAACCGCCAAGAACGCGATCGTGAAGACGAAACAATTCGTCGCTAGCCGGCGTGGTTGCATGCGCGAGCTCAGAACTGGAAGTAGATGAACGGTCGGTAGTCGGCCTGCATGAGTCCCAACGCGATTGCGGAGACCGCGCCCAGGACGGCGGCAAACACGGGGCCAGGAAGAGCCTCCGCGATGCGGTCATGCGGCCAGCGCCGAAGCGCGATGTGCCCCGCCGCCGCGACGCCAACCAAGAGCAGCAAACCCCCGGGAAGGCCTTGGGTGCCGGGGGAGTCGAAAAACACGTACGCCCTCGTCATCTCGACAGCCTGGGCCAACGTCGCGGCACGGAAGAAGATCCAGGTCAGACCCACCCAGTAGAGCGTAAGCGATGCGCCGAGCCAAACAGGCAACCGCGCCCCCCGCGGTGATCGACGTCGCGCCTCCTGCACCGTGATCAACGCCACGCCGTGGAGGAGGCCCCAGATCACGAAGTTCCATGAGGCACCGTGCCAGAGTCCACCTAGCGCCATCGTGATGATCACGTTGCGGTACTGGGTGGAACGTCCATGTCTGTTGCCGCCGAGCGGAATGTAGAGATAGTCGCGCAGCCATGTCGACAGGCTGATGTGCCAGCGTCGCCAGAAATCCACAAGACTGGTCGCCAGGTAGGGGGCGTTGAAGTTGATCGCCAGCTGGTAGCCCAGCAAGCCAGCGATGGCGATCGCCATGTCGGAGTAGCCGGAGAAATCGCAATAGATCTGCAGTGAGTACAGGATCACTCCCAGCCAGATACCGAGCGCGGTGTGGTCGGACGGATTGGCAAACGCCTGGTCGACGAAGGGGGCGATGGTGTCGGAGATGCAGGCCTTCTTGATAAACCCGAGGAGAAACAACAACAGCAATGGCTTGGCGGCGATGTCGGCCAAACGACGGGCGCCGTCGAGCTGCGGTAGAAAGTCGCGCGCGCGCACGATTGGCCCCGCCACCAGCTGCGGGAAGAAGGCGACGAAGAGCGCGAAGTCCACGACGTTGCACCGAGGCTCGAGCTCGCCTCGGTATACGTCGATCGTATAGCTGAGGGTCTGGAAGGTATAAAAGCTGATGCCAACCGGCAGCACGACATCCAGCGCAACCAGGTTCGCCTGCGCACCAAACACCGCCAGCAGATCGACAAGAGACTGGCGGAAGAAGTCGAAGTATTTGAAGCAGAAGAGCAGGCCGAGGTTTGCGGTCAAGCTGCACAGCAGCAGCGTCTTGCGACGGCGGGGCTTCAATTCGTCGGCCAGCCGTATGCCCACCCAGTAGTCCACTATCGTGGACAGCCATATCAGCGTCAGGAAGCGATAGTCCCACGCGCCGTATAAAGACGTAACTGGCCGCCAGCAGGAGACACTTGCGTGCCGCGTTTGTCCGCAAGCTCCAGTGAATCGTCCAAAGCACGCCGAAGAACAACAAGAAGCGGAATTCGACGAAGAGCATCGACGACACAGCATCCAGGAGTCGGTGCGGTCAAGCGGAGTCGCGGCCTCCGCACCGCCGAAGGCGACCGCGCGGCTACTCTAGCAGCCCAGCTCGAATATCAAGGATGGCGGCTTCAAGCTCGAAGCCGTCGCTAGTTCGCACGCTGCGCGGCGCGATCGCGCCCGGTCGCTATGCCGACATTGCCGACCTGATCGCCGTGGAGAGCGATCCAATCGACGACATACGCGTGCTCGAAAACGTTGCCCTCGTGATGAAGGGCGGCGAGGTGGTCGCCGACACCATCGCTGCTGGTCGCTAGTAGCGAAACCCCAGCAAGTTCCAGTAGTGCAACAGCCAGTACGTCACGATGAAGGCGAGCGCGAGCAGCGTGTAGATGACGCGCGTCCAGAAACCGGCGCGCGCCTCGCGCCACAGAATCACCGTCCACACGACCGTTGCCGCGGCGAAGGGAATCGCCAGCAGCGGCATCCACAGCGCCAGGATCAGTCCACGAGCGACGCCGAATACGATCTCATTGGGATCGGCAAGCGCGAACGCCAAGCCTGCCGCGAAGACCACCATGAGCGCGGCACCCGTCCAGGCGCTCAATCGAGCGCCGGTGGGAAGTCGATGCTCCCGGCGAACCTCGTATCCGTGCTTGCTGCGCACGAGGGCGGCGATTGGCCACAGCACCACGGTCAGTATCAGCAGCAACGCGGAGCTGACCGCCAGGACGGCGTGCGTGCGCGGCGTCTCGTAGGCCGACAGTCGGTCGAAAGCGATGATCGGCAGGCCCGATAGGAACAGATGCGTGATGTTGCCGTCGGCGTCCTCGCGGAACACCAGGCGGTCGTGACCCATTTCTTCGCGGAACACCAGCGGCGACACCTCGAGCCAGCGAATGCGGCCGGTGGAGCTGGTCATCAGTGCGCCGTCGTCGGTCGCCGATACCTCCACGGCACCGAGCGCGCCGATCTTGGCGATCGTCGAGTGCGAGTATCGGTTGGCGCGGTAGCTGCCTTCGTAGCGACTCGCTCGCGAAGCCCATGCCTCGAGGTCGGCAGGCGGCGCAATCTCCTCGGGATCGTCGAACGGAAAGTAGTGGTCCATGAACTGCCGCATGAACGCGCCCTTGGCCGTGCGACCGCGCGCGCTGTTGTACGAAACGAACACGCCGACCTCGTGGTCCGGAAGCAGCGCCAGGTCGGAGTGGAACCACAGCGTTCGGCCGCCGTGTCCAATCACCCACTCGCCATTGCTACTCGAGTCGATGAAGCCGTGGCCCATCGGATTGACTTCGGGCGCGTGGCGATGCAGCGGGCTGAGCGCGCGACGCATCGAGCTTGCTCGAAGGATTCGGCCTTGCCCTGCGATGTCGTTTGCGGCGGCCACGCTATCGGTGCCATCCAGGCCCGCCGCACCATCTGGGCCGTAGGCACCCTCCCGCAGGAACATGATCATCAGCCGGGCCATGTCGGCGGCGCTGGCCGACACCGCCCCAACCGGCGCCAGCGGCACGAATTCGAACGGCTTCTCGTCGAACTTGCGGTCGCTGAAGGTGTAGCCCTTCGACATGTAGGCGATCAGGTGGGCTGGCACCGGTTGCCGGAGCGTAGTGTGGCTCATGCCGAGCGGACCCGTGATGTTGCGCTCAACGTAGTCGATGAAGTCCAGGCCCGAGATCGCCTCCACCACATGCGCTGCCATGCCGGTTCCGTGATTGGAGTACGAAGCGGCCTCGCCGGCAGGACGTACACGCCGCGGCATCTCGTCGGCAATGATCGCGGGCAGCTCGCGCAGGCTGGCCTCGTCACGACTGAAGAGGCCGATGACCTGATCCTCGAACCCGGCGCCGTGAGTCATCAAGTCGGCCATCGTGACCGGCCCGTGGAAGGCTTCGGCGATATCGAATGCGTCGACGTATTCATTGATGTCGGTATTGAGATCGAGGCGATTCTGTTCAACGAGCTGCATCACGGCTATCCAGACGAAGAGCTTCGAAATCGAGCCGATGCGAAAAAGCGAAACGTCGTCGTCGACTTTTCTGCGCTCCTCGACGTCAGCGAAGCCGTAACCCTTGGCGAGCAGCACCTCTCCGTCGCGGACGACAGCCACGGTAGCGCCAGCGATGTCGTAGGCCTCGAGGTGGGCCGACATCACGCCGTCGATGAACGTCTCGACGTCGGTGGCATCGGTCGGACCTCGTCCCGGACGCAGAGCAGCTGGCTCTTCCTCTGACGGCGCGGCAGCCTCCGCGCCGCTCTGGGCGGGCGCCGGGCCAGCCTGAACGGAAACCGGCGCGGCCTCCGGAGGCAACTGTGGCTGCACGGACGTGGCCGGCGGCCCCTGCTGCGGCTGAACACCCGCTAGCGTGACTGCCAGCGGCATCAGCGACAGTACGATCGCCAAGAACATCGCTGTTCGCCGGGTGCCCGGCCAAGAACCAGAAATTGGAAGCATCGCGGCTCCACGCCCTCCCGTGGGAATGCTCCGTTCCGAGCAACTTACCAGGATCCGTGGTGCGGGACCGCACAGACGCCGCACGCGGAGCGGCGCCGTTCACCGGCGAGACGCCCCATGGCGAGCCGGCGATCGGCGATTCGGCGACGCTAGGATCACCGCGAATCGCGTACTATCTTCGCCGCAATGAGGATTATCGACCGGATCAACGAACACATTGCGGCCGGCGAGCCCTTCTTCTCGTTCGAGTACTTCCCCCCGAAGACCGACGCGGGCCTGAACAACCTCTACGGCCGCATGGATCGCATGATCGACCTGGGGCCGACGTTCGTCGACGTCACCTGGGGCGCCGGCGGCTCGACGAGCGATCAAACGCTCGCCATCTCGGCGACCGCGCAGGAGTTCTTCGGCATCGACGTGCTCATGCACCTGACGTGCACGAACATGACGGTCGACCGGCTCGACGCCGCGCTCGACGCCGCTTACGCCGCGGGAATCCGTAACATCCTCGCACTGCGCGGTGACGCCCCGCAGGGAGCGGCCGCGTGGGAACGCGTCGAGGGGGGATTCTCCTACGCCTATCAGCTCGTCGAGCACATTCGAGCGCGCTTCGGCGACAGCATGTGCGTCGGCGTGGCCGGCTACCCGGAGGGCCACCTCGAGGCCGCCGATCGCGAGAGCTGCACCGACTATCTGAAGCACAAGGTCGATTGTGGCGCCGACTTCGTGATCACGCAGCTGCTCTTCGACGTGGATGAATACTTGGCCTTTCTCGGTCGCTGCGAACGCCGCGGTATCGACTGCCCAGTCATTCCCGGAATGCTGCCGATCCAGAACTACAGCCGCTTCAAGAAGATGGCCACGTTCACCAAGGTCTCGGTGCCCGACAGCGTTGCCGCGGCACTCGAGCCCATCAAGCAAGACGACGCGCAGGTCCGCGAGTATGGCGTTGACTTGTGCGTGGAAATGAGTCGACGACTGCTCGAATATGGCGCCCCGGGGCTGCACTTCTACACGCTCAACCTCGAGTGGTCGGTCGCCCGCATCGTCGACGCGCTCGGTCTGCGCGCCGACGATGTGGCGGAGCGTTCGCTGCCCTGGCGCAGCACCGACGATCCGTCGCGCGGCGGCGAGGATGTACGCCCGATCTTCTGGAGTAACCGTCCGGAGAGCTACCTCGCCCGCACCGCCAACTGGGACGACTTCCCGAACGGCCGCTGGGGCGATCGCAGAAGCCCGTCCTACGGCACGCTCAACGAGTACTACCTCATGCGACGCGGCATTCGCCTGGCGGCGCGCGACGCCGTCGAGCAAGTTTACGGCGAGCCCGAACGGGTCGAAGACGTATTCCAGGTGTTCGCGCGCTTCTGTGCCGGCGAAATCGACTCCCTACCGTGGGTCGACGGTGGTCTGCAGGGTGAGACCCAGCTGATCTCGCACGAGCTCGTCGCCCTCAACGCCAACGGTTATCTGACGATCAACAGCCAGCCGCAGGTCAATGGCGTGGCCTCTTCTCACCCCGAGCTCGGTTGGGGCGGGGCCGGCGGTGTTTGTTACCAGAAGGCCTATATCGAGATGTTCCTGTCGCCGGAACGGCTTCAACGCTT
Organism: Acidobacteriota bacterium; assembly: GCA_963666215.2. Taxonomy (GTDB): domain Bacteria; phylum Acidobacteriota; class UBA890; order UBA890; family WLXD01. The sequence goes on along the minus strand of CAXWPL010000004.1, from coordinate 860,015 downwards.
TCTGGCGATCGTCGCCGAGTTCCCGTCGCTGACGTACCAGGCCGTCAACGTAGCCGGCGACGCTCAGTTCAACGTGCCGCCCAACAGCGTCAACGCCGTCACCTGGGGCATCTTCCCGGGCAAAGAGATCATCCAACCGACCGTCGTCGAGTTCCAGAGCTTCATGATCTGGAAAGAAGAGGCGTTCGCGATTTGGAAACAGCAGTGGGGCGACTTCTACGAGACCGGCAGCCGCGCACGCGCCGTTCTCGACGAGATCCACGACAGCTACTACCTGCTCAACATCGTTGAGAACGACTTCATCCGCGGCGATCTGTTCGCCGCCTTCCGTCGCCTCGACGCGCTCGAGCACGACACCGCGACCGCGGTCGCCGACAGCTCCGCGTGAGCGTCGGTTGCGGGAGATTGGGCATTTGCTGATCGATTCCCACCTCCACGTTCTGCGGGCCGACAACTTCGACGAGGTTGCCGAGGCGAGCATCGGCCATCGGCATCCGGTCGACACGGAGCTCGACGGTCTAGTTGGCTGGCTGCGTTCGGCCGGCGTGGAGCGCGCCGTCGTGATGGGCCAGGACACCACGCGTATGTGGGGCTCGTCGTGCGGCGAGGACCACGTCCTCGAGTGCATTCGAGCCCATCCGGATCTGTTTGTCGGCCTCGCCGCGGTCGAACCGATCGACGCCGCCGGGCGGTTCAACAAGCCGGCGCTCGAGTACTTCACCCGAGCCGTGACCGAGCACGGCTTCAAGGGTGTGTTGCTCACTCCACCCTACGGCTACTACGCCTCCGACGACCCGCAGGTATACCCGTTCTACGAACGTGCCGTCGAGCTCGATGTTGTCGTGCAGTTCCATCACTGCGCCAGCACTGCCGGCATCGCCCTGGCGCCCTACCGCTACGCGCGCATCGAGTCGCTGCAGAGCGTGCTGATCGATTTTCCCGACCTCAAGGTCGTGCTCGAGCACCTCAACTACCCGTGGTACGAGGAGCTCTTCTTCTTGATGGCCAATCCGGACGTGAACATCTTCGCCGACCTGGCGATGACCTACGACCGGCCGATGACGCTGACCTGGAACCTGGTGAAGGCGCAGGAGCTCGGCGTGCTCGACAAGCTGATGTACGCCTCCGACTACTGGTCCGCGGGCTCCGGTGTGTTCTCGGACGATCCCGGCGCTGACATGCGGCGCTGGATCCAGCTGATCCGGCACGGCATCAACGAGATCGCGGCGCGCAGCGGCTGGCCACAACTAACACCGGCCGAGATCGACGGCATCCTCGGGGGCAACGCCGCCCGACTCTACGGTCTGGAACCGACCTCCTGAGCCCTGGCCAGCTGTCGACCTCGCCTCAGCCACCCACCTCGACGGTCTTCTCAGCCGACTCGCCACCCGCCGTGACGACCACGGTGTAGGTACCGGCCGCTACGAACGGCGACCCGCGACCGCGCTGTGGCCCAGCGGCTTCGGCCTGTCCCTGCCTCTGCAGGTCCCATCGGGCGCGGTTCAAACCGGCGTCGCCGGTGGCCTCGAGCTCGGCGATCACACCACCGTCGGCGTCGCGGATCTCGACCTTCACGTCGGTCGCAGTGCTCATGTAATAGTGCACGTAGACGGGTCGTGTGCCGGCGCCGAATCCAAAGCCGAATTGTCCTCGCCGAACGCGGCCAGCGTCGACGTCGAACACATGCAGCCGCTTGGCGAGCACCTCGCCGGTGAGCTGCTCGATCTTCGAGATGTCCAGCGCCCACATGCCACGCCCGTGACTGGCGGCCACCATGATGCGATCGCGGGGGTGAATGATCAGGTCGTGGATGAACGTCGTTGGCAGGCCGCCGGGCAGCACCTGCCAGTCTTCGCCACCGCTGATGCTGGCATAAACACCGAGATCGGTGCCGACGTACAGCAGGTTCTCGTTCTCCGGGTCCTCCCGAATGACGTTGACCGGACCCGACGGAATGTTCGCGGCGATGTTTTCCCAGGAGGCGCCGTAGTCGGCTGATTTCCACAGATACGGCATGAAGTCGTCCTCGCGCTTGCCGTTCTGCGCCAGGTACACCGTGGCCTCGTCGTAGGCCGACGCAACCAGCTCGGCGGTGAACTTGCCTGCAGGCAGGTTCCCGGTGATCTCGCTCCACTCGCCGCCGGAGCTCTTCGTCACCCAGATGCGCCCGTCGTCTGTTCCGGCGTAAATAAGGCCGAATTTCAGTGGCGACTCGGCGATCGAGAAGATCGTCTGGTACGGAATGTCGCCGATCAGTTCGAGCTCGTTGTAGGTCAGATCGGGGCTGATCTGTTCCCAGCTGTCGCCCAAGTCCATCGACCGGAAGAGCTTGTTGAACCCGTGGTAGATGATCCGCGGGTTGTGCGGCGAGATGATGAACGGCGCCACCCACTGGCCACGCAGGGGCAGCTCGCCCTCGGCCGCCTGCGGCGCGATCGAGACCCGCTCACCCGTTTCGAGGTCGGTGCGCGTGATGCTGCCGTAGAAGCCGGCAGAGTAGACACGGTTCGGGTTGGTGGGGTCGATCGCGTGACTCGATCCCTCGCCGCCCGGCGCGCGCGCGAACTCGGCGGCCGGAATCTCGTCGCGGCCGTTCCTCAGATCGATGGGTCCACGATAGGAACCATGGTCCTGGACCGAGCCATAGACGTTGAACGGCTCGTCCATGTCGTAGCCGATGTTGAAGAACTGCACCAGCGACAGGTTGTCATTGAAGTTCTTCCAGTTCTCGCCGGCGTCATACGAGATATCCACGCCGCCGTCGTTGACGTTGATGAGGTAGTTCGAGTTCTGCGGATCGATCCACAGGCCGTGATGGTCGCCGTGCATGCCGGAGAGGCGCCGGAAGGTCTTGCCGCCGTCGTTCGACACGTTCAGACCCAGCCCCATGACGTAGATCGTCTCGGCGTCGTTGGGGTCGACCCTCATTTGGCCAAAGACCCATCCATACGTCGCGTTGAGACGCTCCATGTGCTCGTTGGTCTCACTAGCCTGGCGCCACGTGTCGCCGCGGTCGTCGGAGCGGAACACCGTGGCACCCCGGATCACGGGTGCAAGCGGCCGGCCGTAGGAGTCGGTCTCGTTGCCTTCGGGCACCCGCGCCACGTCGTAGCTGTCGACGAAGGCGTGGATCGTGCTCGGGTTCGAGCGCGCTACGTCGATGCCGATGCGGCCACGGAAGTGTGGTTCCGGTAATCCATCGTTGATGGCCTGCCAGTCGGCGCCGCCGTTGTCGGTGCGATAGATGCCGCTCTCGGAGTAGCCCGCCTCGTTGCGGGGATCGTTCCACTTCTTGCGAATCCGCTGCCAGGTGGCGGCGTAGAGCCGGTTCGGATCGGACGGATCCATCACCAGATCGATGGCACCAGTGCGCTCGCTGACGAAAAGCACGAGCTCCCAGCTGTCGCCGCCGTCGGTGCTCTTGTAGACGCCGCGCTCGGGGTTGTCGGTCCACTCGCGGCCGCTGGCGGCGACGTAGAGCACATCCGGGTTGGTCGGGTGAATGACGATCCGAGGAATCGTGTGGGTGGCGGCGAGTCCCTTGTGCTCCCAGCTGTCGCCACCGTCGGTCGACTTGTAGACCCCGGCGCCGGCCATCGAACTGCGGAAGATGTTCCCCTCGCCGGGGCCCACCCAAACGATGTTCGGGTTGGACGGCGCAATCGTGACGTCGCCGATCGACGTCGATGCCCCGTGCTCGAACACCGGCTCCCACGTTGTCCCTTCGTTCTTCGTACGCCACACGCCACCCGACGCTCCGGCGACGAACACAGTGTAGTTCTCGCCACGCGGCTCGACGACGGCGATGTCGGTCATCCGTCCGGAGACGTTCGTCGGGCCGACGAACTGCCACTGCACGTTCTTGAAGAGCGAGCTGTCCTTCATGCCGACGTGCCGCTCGTACCAGGCGAGCCGGTCTTCGGCGGGCGTCGGACCACCTGCTTGCTGGGCGCTGGCGCTGATAACGGCGCCTGACAAGAACACGAGAACGGCGAGTGCCGACCTGTAGACGAGCGTACGGGAACGAGACATTGGGGACTCCGGAGGATCTGGGCGCAGGGTTACGGCATGGCCGAGTCGATCGGGAGGTTAAGGAGCTGTCGCGGTTCCGTCAACGCGCTAGGCTGGCGGCGCCATGCAGCAAGAGCCTCCTCCAGATGTGTTCACCCGGGTTCGATCGGTTGACGAGATCGACTGGGCTGCGTGGCAACCCGTCGACCGCGCCACGTTGATGTTCGTCATCCGCGCGGGGCAGATGCTCCTGATCCGCAAAAAGCGCGGGCTCGGGGCCGGCAAGATTAACGGGCCCGGTGGCCGTATCGAGCCCGGTGAGTCGGCGGTCGACGGAGCGATCCGCGAGACCCAGGAGGAGATCGGGGTCACGCCGATCGATCCCGTCCAGATGGGCGAGCTCGAGTTTCAGTTCGTGGATGGTTACTCGATCCACGTGTGGGTATTCCGTTCTGGTGATCTGCAGGGAGACCCGATCGAGACCGACGAGGCGATTCCGATGTGGGTGCCGCTCGAGAGAATTCCGTACGACGAGATGTGGGAGGACGACCGTATCTGGCTGCCGCGCCTTCTGGCTGGCAGCCGCTTCCACGGCCGCTTCGTCTTCGACGGCGACGCGATGCTCAACCACGAGCTGGTGGAGCGAGCCTGATCGCAACGAGGCTGCGCGACGCCGAGCTCGCCTGCGATCTGCACGGCGCACCGTCGCGTTTGTCGCCGCCTCCCGCCTCGACTGGATTGTCGCCACCCAAAATTGTGGCCGCCGTCACACACACACTGGAGAGAGTCCCGATGAAGAGCCGTTGGTCGTGGTTCGCGTTTTCCCTGGTGTTGGTTGCTGCGCTCGCCGCCGCGCCGCTGGTCGTCGCCCAGGAGGAACCCGCGGAGGAAGACGGCGGCTTGACCTCCGGGACGGTGTCGGCGCTGAAGTGGCGCGGCATCGGACCCGCGTTCATGTCGGGCCGGATTACCGAGATCGCGGTTGATCCGACGAACGAGCGCACCTGGTACGTGAGCGTCGCCTCGGGCGGTGTGTGGAAAACAATCAACGCCGGCGTGCAGTGGGAGCCGATCTTCGACGAGTACGGCTCCTACTCGGTGGGCACCGTGGTCGTCGATCCACACGACCCGCTGACGATCTGGGTAGGCACCGGCGAGAACAACAGCCAGCGCTCGGTGGCCTACGGCGACGGCATCTACAAATCGGTCGACGGCGGCAAGAGTTTCCGCAACATGGGCCTCGAGAGCTCCGAACACATCGCCCGCATCCTGATTCATCCGGAGGACTCCAACACCGTTTATGTCGCCGCACAGGGTCCGCTGTGGAGCTCGGGTGGCGAACGTGGCGTGTACCTGACCGGCGACGGCGACGAAACGTGGACGAAGGTGCTCGAGATCAGCGACGACACCGGGGTGACCGACCTGCTGATGGATCCGCGCGATCCGGACGTGCTGTACGCGGCGGCCTACCAGCGCCGGCGTCATGTCTGGACACTGCTCGACGGCGGCCCGGAAGCCGGCATTCACAAGACGGTCGATGGCGGCGAGACATGGGTGGAGCTGACGAGCGGACTGCCGTCGGGCGACCTGGGCCGTATTGGCTTGGCGATCTCGCCACAGCGACCCGATGTCGTTTACGCGCTGGTCGACGCCGCCGAGGGGCGCGGCACATACGTGTCGGAAAATGCCGGCGCGAGCTGGAGCAAGCGCAGCGACTACGTCACCGGCAGCCCGCAGTACTACCAGGAGCTCTTCGCCGACCCACATCAGTTCGATCGGCTGTACGCCATGGATACGCGCGCGCAAAGGAGCGAAGACGGCGGCCGCACCTGGAACAGCGTTGGCGAGCAGGACAAGCACATCGACAACCACGCGCTGTGGATCGATCCCGACGATGAGAACCACCTGCTCAACGGCAATGACTGCGGCCTGTACGAGAGCTTCGATCGCGGCAGCACCTGGCGCTTCTTCACCAACCTGCCGATCACGCAGTACTACAAGCTGTCGGTCGGCAACGACGCGCCGTTCTACACGGTTTGTGGTGGAACCCAGGACAACGCCACGCACTGCGGCCCAGCGCGTACGACGGCGGTGAACGGCATCCGCAATTCCGACTGGACGATCCCCGTCTTCGGCGACGGCTTCGAGCCCGCCATCGACCCGAGCAACGCCGACATCATGTACGCGCAGTGGCAGCATGGCGGCCTGGTGCGCCACGACCGCAAGACCGGCGAGAGCCTCGACGTGAAGCCGCGTGAGTCGGCTGACGGGCCGCCGCTGCGATGGAACTGGGACTCGGCCATTCTCATCAGCCCGCACGATCCGGCGCGCCTCTACTTCGGCTCGCAGATTCTCTTCCGCAGCGATGATCGTGGAAACGCGTGGCGGCCGGTAAGCGGCGACTTGACGCGCAACCTCGATCGCAACCGCCTGGAGATCATGGGACGCGTCTGGGGCGTCGACTCTGTGCGCAAGAACAACTCGACGTCGTTCTACGGGACGATTGTCGCGCTCGACGAATCGCCGCTGGTCGAGGGCCTGCTGTACGCCGGTACCGACGACGGCCTGGTGCAAGTAACCGCGGACGCCGGCGACTCCTGGCAGCGCATCGATGCGGTCCCAGGCGTTCCCGACATAACCTACGTCAACGATCTGGAGGCGTCGCTGCACGACGCGGACACGGTTTTTGCGGCATTCAACAACCACAAGATGGGCGACTTCGCGCCGTATGTCTTCAAGAGCTCCGACAGAGGCGTTTCATGGACGTCGATCACGGGCGACCTGCCGGAGCGTGGCTCGGTGTACGCGCTCGAGCAGGACCATGTCGATGCGAGTTTGCTGTTTGCGGCGACGGAGTTCGGCGTCTGGTTCACGCGCGACGGCGGCGATCATTGGGTCGAGCTGTCTTCCGGGTTGCCGACCATTTCTGTTCGCGACATCGAGATCCAACGCCAGATGGACGACCTCGTCATCGCCTCGTTCGGCCGCAGCTTCTACGTGCTCGACGACTACTCCGCCCTGCGCACGCTCGACGATGCGGCGCTCGGAGCAGAGGCCCACATCTTTCCGACGCGCGACGCGTTGGCCTACTTCGAGGCAACGCCCATCGCCTTGAACGATCGCGCCTTTCAGGGCGCCGACTACTTCATCGCGCCGAACCCGGCCTTTGGCGCCACGTTCACCTACCACCTGCGCGACTCGCTCGAGACGAGACGCGAGGTTCGCCAGGAGCGCGACAAGAAGGCCGCCGAGGAGGGTGAAGACGTGTTCTATCCGAGCTGGGAAGAGCTCCGGGCAGAGGATCGCGAGGCCGACCCGGCGATGGTGCTGACCGTACGCGACAGCTCGGGTGGTGTTGTCCGCCGACTGACAGGCAGCAGTTCGAAGGGCCTGCACCGTGTCACCTGGGACCTGCGCTACCCGCGCTTCACTCCCGTAGCCGGTGGCGGTGGTGATGGCGGATTCGGCGGTGGCGGCGACGGTCCGACGAGACAATCATCGTGAACCCGAGGACTCTGGAATCTGCCCCGCCTTCGATCGCGCTCGGAGCCACGCGTACCACAAAAGCTGGAAGACTCGAGATGATCAGTGTGCCGGCGACCTGCGACAGCGCGTATCCGCAAATGCCGCCCGCCGTAGCCACCACAACGCTCTCGGTCAGCAGTTGACGCACGACGCGCATTCGCGAGGCACCGAGCGCCGAGCGCACGGCGATCTCGCGGCGTCGCACCGAAGCGCGAGCCAGGTACAGGTTGGCGACGTTCGCACAGCAGATCAGCAGCACCGCCCCGACGGTCGCCAGCAGCACCGCGAAGGCGGGCATCATCCGCTCGGCGATCATTCCGTCGATCGCTACGAGCCGGGCGCTGCGGCCGGCATTGTCTACAGGGTGTTCGGCCGCGAGCTGCTCCGCAATCTGCTGAATATCGAGCTCGCCGGCCTTACGCGTTGTGTCCGGCAACAGCCGTCCGACGACGACGAGATTGCGGCCGCCACGCCTGGCAGCCTGCTCCGGCGTCAGCCGCATCGGCGCCCAGAAATCACCCCGGAACTGGAACTGTGGGTACTCGAAGCCCTGGGGCATCACTCCGACGACCGTATGCTCGGCCCCGTCGATGCGCAGCGAGTCACCGATCAAACCCGGATCAGCGCCGAGCCTTTGCCATAGCCGCCAGCTCAGCATTACGACCCCCTCGGCGCCAGATGCATCGTCGCTAGAAAGAAAGTCGCGGCCGAGGAGCGGTTGGGCACCGAGCACGCGGAATATGTTGGCGGAAACTCGATAGCCATCGAGACGAAGCGGCCGCTCGCCGCCCGTCAGGTTGGCACTCCACGACGTTTGGGCCGCTAGGTCGACGAAGGTCTCGTTCTGCGATCGCCAGTCGAGAAAGTCGGCAGGCGATGTCGAGTTGGTGTCGATGCCGCGTTCGGGGAACGTGGACCAAACGATCATCAGCTCGTCGGTGTCGGCGTACGGCAAACGGGGCGCCATCATCGACGCGACCATCCCGAAGATCGTGGCGTTGGCACCCACGCCGAGCGCCAGGGTAAGGACGGCGACGGCCACGAACCCGGGGTTACGACGCACCATGCGAAGAGCGAACTTGAAATCCTGAATCAGCGTCTCCACGAGCAGTCTCTCCTTGGGCATGACACCCGCAACACGAGCCGGGTGCTCGGGAAGATCGAGCAGCGCTTGGCCGCTCCAACGAAGACGGACGAAGAGCCGGGCCACGGCGCCGAGCTCGGCAAGAAGGACGCGGAGCGCCGGCGTCCTCGGCCGCCGACGGCGGCCATCGCTTGGTAGTGGGGCCGCGCGTGCAACAGCGAAGCGTTCGAGGAACGTCGCCTCCATGTCCGCCGCGAAGCGGTCACGAAACCACTCAGGCAGCGCGACGAGCGCGAGTCGAAACGCCGCGTGCCGCCAGCTGTCTGCGGGCTGACGCGGTTGGATGGCCATGATGCCCGGCTCCTCCTGCTAACCCTGCTAGGCCTTCTAACTCTTCTAACTCTTCGCCGACCCGGAGGCCGCGCCATGCGCCGCGCCTGCCGGCAGCAACCGGCGATCTGCGGCTGTCCCGAGCAAGCTGGCTAGACGATCAGCCTCGGCTTCGGCCACCTGACGCCCGAGCCCGGTCAACCGGTAAACACGGCCCCGGCGACCGCCCCCATCGGCGGGCTCCTCACTCTGGCCGATGAGCCCGTTTTCGAGCAGCCGCGCGATCGACAGGTAGAGCGAGCCCGTGCTCGGTGGGCGATCGCCGCTGCGCGCTGCAACCTCTTTGACGATCGCGTAGCCGTGCCGGTCGGCCTCGGCGAGAGAGACAAGCACCTGGAACGCCAGATGCGGAAGCGGTAGGAATCCCTTGGCGGGAGCGGCACTCGTCATCGGCTTGTATTCGCGTTCATCTGACGTCTCCGTGGAGCCAACAGGGTGTCGACAGCGTTATTCCTGTATCAAATAGGTCTATTATCGATATATTTAATATAGGAAATACGAGACACACAAGCAGAAGTTTCATCCGACCGGCCATGACTCTCCGTCAGATTGCCAGCAGTACCGCGCGTACCGGCCCGCCCAGCAGCTGCTCGACGGCGGAGACGTACCAGGCCATCTGCACGCGGTAGTGCTCGGCAAGGTGCTCCACGTCGTCGTCGGTCTTGAAGTCGACGATCGTCCAGCCCTCGGTGCCGGCCTCGCGGAACGCCATGTCGAGAATGCCCTCGATCGCGAAGCGCGGCTCGGGTCGAAGCAAGAATGGCAGCTCCCGATGCACTTCCGCGGAGGCCGCAGCACGCTGGACCAGCTCATGCCCCAGTGCGCCCTCGACCGCAGCGATGGCCGCCTTCACCTCGTCGGCGGGAGCGCCCAGCAGGCGTGCATGAAAGCGCGTCAGATCGCCGATCACGGGCGGGGCGTCAACCGGCACGTCGCCGACGGCCAGCGAGCCGAGAAGTGACGGCAAATCGCGCAACACCGTGTGGACAAGCGTGCCGAAACGACGACCGGACGGACGCTCTTGGGGGCGAGCGGCAAGAAGAACCTCGATGCTGGGCGGCGGCCCCGGAGGAAGGTGCGATGCCTCGCTAGCGGCGATCACTTGGATCTCCGGGCTGGCCCCGCTCTCGAGTGTGGTCTTGCGCCAGCTCTGCCAGCGCTCGTGCAACTCGCTGCCGGCGGCTACAACGCTCGGAGTCACCGCCGGCTCGGAGTTGTCGTCACCCGGACCGAGCTGGGTGCTCGCCGCTGGACCGCTGTCACCGACGGCCGCCCTGGGCTTCGAGACGTCGGCAAGCAGCTGCTCCTGACGCAACCCGAAGTTGCCTTCTATCCCGAGCTCGAGAGCGCTGGGGTCCCACCACACGGCCTTGGTTCCGACTTCCGACTCGTGCAGTCCGGGAGCCACCGACAGCTCAACCTCCCCGTGGGCGCGCTGCGGCCTCGAGAGAACCGAGCGACTGCCGAACTCCGGACAACCTGGAGCGCGTTCCGACTGGCGCCAGCTCTCACGCGCCGGGTAGATCGCCGGATTCATCGCCCCGCACCAACCGCCCTCCCACGGCTTGTCGCCGATTGCCGGCACCACGAGCAGGTCTCGCGCCCGCGTGGCGGCGACATACGCGAGACGTACGCCTTCGGCCGCGTCGCGCGAACGCTCGAGGTCGGCAGCCTCGACCAACTCCCACGGCGAGCACCCCAGGACGCGAGTTGCGCACAGCTCGCGTGCGCTATCGATGTGGACGCCGGGCTCGGCGTGAGTCAGGTTCGCGGTGATGTCGGCGAGCACGACGATCGGGAACTCCAGCCCCTTGGCACCATGAACCGTCATGATGCGGACACCGTCGGCGCCTTCCTCGAGTACCGGCGACTCCGTGGATCCGGGACGCTCCGCCTCGTCGGTGAGCCGTTGCACGAAGCCACGGAACGAGAGGCCACCTCGCACGTCGAAGCCGCGCCCGAGCTCGCTCACGCGCTGAACGTTGGCGAGCACCTGATTGCCGGCGGGGCGCATGGCGAGTCCGGCATGCGCGCGTGTGGCCGATAGCAGCTCATGGATGGTCTGCGCAATCGGCACCCGGTTGCGCTGAGCGTGCAGGTGCGCGAGCAGTTGCAGAGCCTGGCGAATCGGCTCGAGCTCGGCGTCGAGCACCACCGGAGAAGATTCTCGGAGGCCCGATGCCGCCTGAGGTGTTTGTGCTTCTGCTTTGGCGGCGTCAGCCGCCGCCGCAAGCGGCCGGAACGGATGCAACGAGCCCACCTCCACTTGGAAACGCAGGAGCGCGGCATCGGAGATCGCGAAGAACCCGCCGCGCAGCGTGGCGAACACCGACAGCTCGTCGTCGGGCCACTCGATCGCTGTCAGCGCGGCGCGTAGCGTCTCCACCTCCTCGCGCTGGTGGAACGAGCGGCCGCCCGCCAGCAGATGCGGGATGCCTCGCGCCTCGAGCGCGTGCGTGTAGCGGCGTGTGACGTCGGTGTTCCACGACACAAAGCGCCGGAACAGTAGGGCGATGTCGCGCGGCTCCACATCGCGCAGTCGCTTGGACGCCTTGTCGTGAACCTGCCAGCCGCTGTCGCGTACCAGCCAGCGCACCAGCGCAGCGATGACCTCGGGCTGTCCCTCGTCGACAGCTTTCTTGGTAACGCGGTACGTGCCGTACGGCTCGGGCACCGGAAGCGCCAGCACGGCCGGCTGCCCGTCGATGTTTTCGCGATCACTCTCGAGCGGTACGTAGTCAGGCTGCCCGGTGGTGCGGTCGCCGAGCATCAGCGGCGCGAACGCGCCGTTCACCGCGGCCTGCACGTCGGGCACCGAACGGAAGCTGCGGCTGAGGTAGAGCAGCTCCATGCCGGCCGCCACGAGTCGCTCCTTGACCTCCTCGTAGAGCACCACGTCGGCGCGCCGGAAGCGATAGATCGACTGCTTCGGGTCGCCCACCAGAAACAGCTTGCCGCCGGCGGGGCGAACGTCGCGCCAGCTGTCGACCGCCGGATCGTCGGCCCCGAGCACCAGAAGAATCTCCAGCTGCAACGGATCGGTGTCTTGGAACTCGTCCACGAGGATGTGACTGAAGCGTCGCTGCAGGTGGGTGCGGACGCCGCGGTCGCCCACAATCAGGGCACGCGCTTTCAGTAGAAGGTCGAGAAAGTCCAGATACCCGGCGCGATGCTTGAGCTCCTCGTAGCCGCTAATAACCTCGCCGAGCTCTGAGCGCAGCAGCGCCGCAAGGTCCGCATCGGCCTCGGTCTTGAAAGCCTCGAGCTCGGCGATGAGCTCGTCACGAGCCGTGGCCACGTCGGCGCGCGACAACCCCTCGACCGGCCACGAGCCGCGGCCCTTCATTCGTGAGTTTCGCTTGAGCTCGCGCAACGTGAGCAGCAACCGAGCCTCGAGCGTGTCGAGGTCGGGCGGGTCGCCGGCGTCGATCGAGCTGCGAATCCACTCGTCGAGGCTTCGCGCGGGCTCGATTGCCCCACGCAACCCGTCACCCCGGCCGTCGACCTCGCTGTCGCGGTGGAGCTTTGCGAGCGCGGCTATGGACGTCTGCAGTTGCTCGATCGTTCTCTCGCGCGCGAACTCTCGCCTCGTCCACACTGCCGCGAAGTCGCGCCAGTCGAGCAGTCGTCGTCCGGCGTCACGCAAGCGCGCGAGCGGAGTCAGCCCGTCGAGCGATGCATGCAGAGCAAGCCGGCTGAGCGCCCGGGTAAGGCCCTCGGGCATCTCCCCGAGCTTGGCCTCGATCCAGGTTTGGAAGCCCTGGTTGTAGAGCCTCGTCGCCTCTTCCTCGTCGATCTCTCGGAAGGCCGGGTCGACCCGCGCTTCAACCGGTCGCTCGCGCAGAATTTCGGCGCAGAACGCGTGGATGGTGCCGATGTGCGCTTCCTCGAGGTGCGCGATTGCGTCGCCCAGCCGTGCCGCAGCTTCGGTCAGGCCGCGGCGCTCGGCGTCCGTTCGAGCAACGTCCAGCTCCTGCCGCAGACGCAACTTGAGCTCACCCGCGGCCTTGTTGGTGAAGGTCACCGCCACGATGCCGCCGATTTGCGCCTCGCCCTCGCGCAACATCGCGACCAGCCGCCGCACCAGGATCGTGGTTTTTCCGGTCCCGGCCGCCGCCTCGACGAGGAAGCTCTGGCGCAGCTCGCCGACAATGCGCTCACGCGCCATGGCATCGTCTACGACCTGCGCGAGCGCAGCATGTTCGCCGGCGTCACTGTTCTCGCGGCCGCCTTGGCAACCCTCGCGGCCTTGGGAGGGCCCGTCGGATCGGTCCGATCGGTTCGTCACGGCGTGCCTCTCAGCAGACGCAGCCTGGCCAGTCGACCCTGGTCCTTGCGACGCAGGCGAATCTCCTCGTACGGACCACAGACAATGCGGTAGTCGCAGTATCGGCAGGCGCCGTCCCGCGGCGCGGCCGGCAAGAAACCGGCCGCGAGGTCGTCGTCGATCATGCCGAGCGCCTGCTCGACCCGTGCGCGGGTGTCGGCGTTGAGCTCAACCTCGCGGGTCTCGTATTCGCCGCGACGGGTGCAGTAGAAAAGACGCCCGGAGGCAACTGGACCTTCGAGTAGGCTTTCGGCGGCGAGCGCGTAGAGCAGCGGCTGCATCACCTCGCCACCCCGCAGTACGAGGAACCGCTCCCGTGGAGCCTTGCCTGTTTTGTGGTCGGTCACGCGCCACGTCGGCGCGGCCGTTTCATCTCCGCCCACGGCTTTCGAGGTACCCGGAACCCGGCGACGCTCAACAAGATCAATCGCGCCGCGCAGCCGAACGCCGCCGAGCACAACGACTTCGTCGGGTTGGCTCGCCTCGTCGCGGCCGGGCTGGGTGCCCAACCCGAAGGCGAGCTCGAAATGCGCCGGCATCCAATCGCCGTCGTCGCGCGCGACGCGCTGCAGCCAACCGCGCAGATCGGTCCCGATCGCCTGGATCTCGTTGCGCCACACGCGAGGGATCGCTGGCGCCAGCCGCTCTTGATAGACGGCGGCCACGCGCTGCAGTACAGCGTCCGCGACGTCGAAGACCTCGGCGCGATTGTCGGCAGTAACCGGCAGAAGCGAACGGTCGCGCAGCTCGATCAGCAACTCGTGCTGGATCTCGTGAAACAAGCTGCCGCGCGTCAGTGGGTCGAGTTTTTCGAGCGCTACCACTTCCGGCCGAGGCCTGAGCCGATGGACGGCGTGCAGCAGAAACTGGTAGGGACAAGCGGCGTATCGCTGCAGCGCTGTCGGCGAGTAGCTGCGCTCCGTCAGACGGTGCCCCGACAGTGCCGTCAGCGCAGCGGCGCCGGGCTCCACCAAGCCGTCGGCCGGGGTAAAGGGCTGCTTCCAGCGATGCCAGCGCGCCCGCAGCGCACGGTCGAGATGCGGGTTCGTTCCCAACAGAAAGCGCGCGCGGCCGGCGATATCGTTCGGAGAACGCGCCAGCAGTGGTTCGAGATAGGCGATATCGAACTCCGCCTCGTCGATGGCGCGCGCCGGGTCCTGAGGCGCCGGCCAGCCGAGCAACGAGCTGGTGCTCGCCGCTGCGCGTGCCTGCAACTCCTCGATATCGGGAAGCCTGCCTTCAGCAGCCCGCAGAACATCGAGCGCGTAAAAGGAAGGCACTCGCGCCCGACCCTGCGCCATGTCGAGCGTGGGGTACGAGACCACCAAGCGGCGACGCGCCGCACCGGCCGCAATGCGCAAGAGCAGTCGCTCGTGTTGGTAACGCTCTTCCTTGGTTATCAGCGCCGCTTGCAGCAGGTCTCGGGCGTTGTCGAGCAGCAGTGGGTCTTCGCCAATGCGCCTCGGAAACAACCCTTCAGCAAGCCCAGGCAGAAAAACGATGTCGAAAGCGCGCCCGCGTGCTTCGTCGATCGAGGCCACCCACAAGCGCCCGTGGCGGCGCGACCCCGGCTCCACCCGCAGCGTCGACAGCCGCTCGTGCAGCGTGCGCTGCACCTCGTCGAGCAGCACGGGGCCGACGCTGTCCATCGGTTGCAGCTCGGCGAGCACACCGAGCACGAGCTCCGGGTGGCGCAATGTCAGCATCGCGAGCCGGCGCAGCGCCTCGAGCCACGTGCCCCAGCTGGCGCCTTGGCCGGGCGCGCCCTCGAGGGCCGCAGCCGCCGAACCAGGAAGCGTGGCGAGGGCGTCGATTACCGGCAGGGCGAAACTCTCCAGGTTGTGCAGCCGCGCGAGTCGCCGACGAATGTGGGCCGCGCGATTGTCGTCGGGCTCGTCGCGCGACTCGAGCTGCAACCGCAGCTCTGCCCTCAGGCCGCGAAGACGGCGGCGCCAGCGCTCGCGGCCGCCCACCACCGCGGCGTCGACCAGAAGACGCTCCCAGTGTCGCGGCACACGCAAGGTGCCCGCGAGCACCGGCGACGTGTCGGCGGTGCCATCGGCCGGATCGAAGGGATCGGCCAAGTCGGTGGGCCCGGAGATGTCGGCAGGCTGGGTGGTTGCTGTAGAAGCCACCGCGACGAGCTCGGCCTCGGTCGGCGGCTCGACCAGCGTCTTGAAGACCAATTGCGCGCCCTCGGCTTCCACCCACGGCACCTCGACGAGGCGGGGCCGACCTTCGGCGTCGGGCACGGGCGTCTGGCCCAGCGACAGGTACTCGGCAAATCGGGAGGCTGAGAGACCCTCGGAGGCGCAGGAAAGAAGAGCCAGAAAAGCGCGCCCGCTCGGATGCGGACGAACCGCGCCACGAGTGAGATGAACGGGCAATCCCGCGCGGCGGCAGGCCTCCTCCAGGAGCGGCATGTAGGCGTGTGGATCGCGCAGCAGGATCGCCATTCGATCGAACGGCGTGCCAGCGGCCGCGTGCTCGAGCACGCGACGGGCAATCTCGGCGCACTCGCGACCCTCACCGGGAGCCGAAAGCACGTCGAGAGAATCGTCGAGCTCCATGCCCGGAAGCCGGGGCGGAGCATCGTCGTGGTCGGCCGGCGCCGTCGAGGCAGGCGGACCAACGGCTCGGGTGCCGTCGTCGTCGCCGACGTTGCCGCCGGGATGGTCTGCACGAAATACGGTTCGGCGCAGCCGCTCGAGTCGCGTGGTCGACCCGACGCTGACGCCAGCCGACCGCTCCAGGTCGAGGTCTTCGGGCTCGCATCCCAGCGACCGCTGTAGCGCCGCGCAGCCCTTGTCGTCGCCGTCGACCGCGGTCGCCAGGACCGCCGGTGCCGCCGCCGATAGGGCGGCCAAGAGGCGTTCCTCGACCGGCGACGCGGGTGAAAGGTCGACCAGCAGTAGAGGCAGTCCAATGATGCCGGCGGCGCGGCCCTGTGCACGCTCCACACGACGCGCAGCGAGACGGAGCAGGTCGGCTTCGTCGACGAGGCCCCAACGGGAGAGAGCGTCGTCGAACACGCTCAGCAGAGCCTCGAGATCGCGGCCAGCTCGGCCTACGGCGGCCAACGCCTTCGCTTCGACGCCGCCTTTGCGCAACTCGCTCAGCGTCGCCCCGACGGCACGTGCGAACCCGGGTAGCTCTGCGACGGGCCGGAAGTAGCGTAGTTGGTTTCGCTCCAGGCAAATCGAAACCGCGTGCGCCGCGAGCGCGTCGATACCCAGTGCGCTCACCGGCGCGCGCGCGGCCGCGGCGAGCTCGGGTATGGCCAGCTCGGCCGCCACCTGCGGCAGCGTGGTTCGATAGACCCCGCATGCGCCGCCGGCGGCAACGGCGCGGCGCAGCAAGTCGTCGGCCGCACCACGGGTTGGCGCCAACAGCAGGGTCCCGGAGCCGGGTCGGGGTGGCGGCGCCGACGCCTCGAGCTGCGAGGCGAGCCACTCCTGGGCCGCGAGGAGCCGGCGCGCCGCCGAGGAAGAGCGTACGAGCCGTGCTGCCCTCATCGAAGTGGAACGATCGGGGCTGAGCGCGCCCGGAAGCTCATGGCTGGACTGAGACAAGGCTTTCCGACCACATCAACCGCACCCAATCAACCGCATCCACTCAACGAGCGAGCGAGCGAAAACAACCGGCGCAGCACGCCGGTGCATGCGCACGGCAGCCTACCAGGCGCGGAGTGCGGACTCTCAGCAGATCGAAGCGCTGCTCGACGCCGGGTTGGCGGAAGCGCGGCGAAGCTCTTGGCGCGGCTCCGTCTCAGGTGCCACGCGCAATCAGCGCGGCCGGCCGCCTTGCTCGGTGCCGGGGTCGGGGTTGGAGAGGCCCGGGAACTCGATCACCGGAGCCATCTCCAGCTCGGGCAGTTCGTGTGCGCGCGGCGAGGCAGAAATCGCCCGAACGAAAGCGGCGGCGACTCGGCCCCTCCGGCAGGTGCGAGAGAACGCTCTAGTACTCCGAGGCAAGGTTGATGAAGCCACCGTTCGCCGCCCGGATGATGTCGTCCTGGCTCCGCGGGGCCTGGATGGGCCTTGTGGACTTGCCGTCCATGCCAATGCTGTAGACATCGAAATCGGAATTGAGCGGCTTGAGAAACTGGTCCTTACGCGCGCCGCCTACGCCGTTCTTGTCGACGTTGTAGTAGACGTACGGCTCGCCGTAGGGATCGATATAGCCGGAGTAGCCGACCGGCACGAGTGTGTCGGGGTATGCACTGTTGGAGGCGCGCCAGGCGACGATGTCGGTCGAGATCGCGTCGACGTCACCAATCCCCTTGGCTACGCGGGCCCTGTCGTAGACCTCCATGTACGCCGGAACGGCGATCGCGGCGATCGTGCTGATGACGCCGACCACAAGCAGTACCTCGATAAGCGAGAAGCCGGCCGCGCGCAACGGTGTTGGTCGCTCTTCATCGCTCTCGGTGTCGTTTTCGGCTCCCCCCGTGCCCGCTGCGTCCGCCGACTGACGCTGCGAGCTCGGCGGACCGGCGCCAACTGCCAACGGTTCCGCCGGCTGCGACTCGCCCTCCAGATCGAACCAGTCGATCGCAGCGCTCAACCGGGCGAGATCGGTTCGCGCTTGGCGGAAGTGCACCCACGACTTGGCTACAGAGCACGATTGGAGACCCTCGCCCGTCATCGCTACCGAGGCTGTGAGTCGATCGCGATGCTCGCGCAACACTTCCACTTGGCGCCGCAGCGAGTCGACGGTTTCGGTGAGCACCCTCGCTTCGTTCGTGAGGTAGTCGTGCGCGCGAATCCCGGTATGGACCGACAGGTCGCCACGCGTCACGGCGGCGAGGACAGTGCGGATTCTGTAGAGCGGCCCGGCGATGCGATGCGATGTCAAGAGCACATGCAGCAGAACCGCCGACGCTGCCACGGCGAGCGCCGGCCACAGCCGACGATGAATGCCGATGAGCTCGGTGGCCACGTCACGTCGACGAGCCACCGAAAGCGCCGGGTCGCGCAGCTCGAGGGCAGGCGGCAGGAAGATCACCAGCAGAAAGATCACCGCAACGCCGGCCATGTAGAGCGCGGCGAATAGCAGCAACCTGTGCTGCAGTCGATCGATCAGGAGTCGGCGGCGCTTCCTCAGCTGTCGTCGCATCACACGGCCTCCCGACGCCAGCCGACATGCCGACGGTTCTGCATCATGAGAACCTGCGGCTCGCGCGAATCAATCAGCACACGCAGCGCGTACTTTCCACCCGACGAGTCGCTGTAGTGCACGTCGTAAAAGCTGACGCGGGGCTGCGCGTCCACCGTGACTCCAACCACTGGATAGAGGTCGGAGTCGCCGTCAACCCGACCGATCTCGACGAACAGCGCGCGAAAGTCCAGGTAGGCGCCTTCCCAGTCGGCATCCTCGGCGCGCCACGTGCCTTGCAGCTCGGCCGGCACCTCGAGCAGGAGCTCCGGCGTCGATCGAGCACACGCTGCAGCCGCAGCGAGAAAACAGAGAGTGAACGCGACGCGGCCGCAAGCCGGCATCGCCTGCCAGTTGAGGCCCATCGAGACAGGAACTCCTGCTGGATCCGCGAAGATGTCGTGGTGTGTGGTGTGTCGCAAGATATTTTAGTATGTTTAAACATCTAATAGAAGTTTTATAAATGTTTGAGCATGGTTTGACAACTAAAAACGCGTCACGAAGACCGAGAACGGCAAGGAGAAGCGTGATCGAGCCGACAAGCGGCTAGCGAAACGGGCAGCGGACCCCCTGGAGTCGTGCTGCGCTCGAGGTGTGGCGGACTTGGCGTCCGCGGGGTTGGCCGTGCCTGGGCAGCAACACGACCCGCCGTGCTCGGGATCGCGACTACGGGTCGAGTTCGGTCGTCCGCGCTCGCCAACGACCAGCCCGCCACAGCTCGGTGCGAACTGCCTCATACACCGCGCGCGCGGCGCGTCGGTGGCCTTCCTCGGTGAAGTGCGACTCGTCCTCGAACAGCTCTTCTTGCTCGCGGAACACCGAATAGATGTCGATGAGCGGTACCGACTCGGCCGCCGCGACCTCCGCCGTTGCGACGGCGTAGTCGCGAGCGAAGTTCTTCCACAACATCGGCCCTCGGATGGCTCCTATGTAAGGCCGCGTCAGCAAGACGACGCGGATATCGCGCTCACGAGCTTCTCGAACCATCGCGGTCAGGAGATCGCGATAGCTGTCGAGCCCGACACGCGGACGCAGGTCGGCCTCGACTGTGGCGGAAGAACGATCCAGAAGCGCCAGCAGCACGTGGCCGAGGCGCACGCGAGACAACATCTGATCGAGTCGGGACGAGCGGAGCCGGCTGAGCTCGAACTCGGAGTCGGCGTAGGCAACGCGGTGCGCGTCGTTGGCGCCGAAGCTCACCAGAACCATGTCTGGCTCGTACTGCAGTGTTTGTTGGAAGCGTCGGTATCCCTGAAACGCGGTGTAACCCCAGACCCCGGCGTTGGTGACCGTCACCGCGGCAGGCTGATCTGAGTCCTGGATCGTCACTCCGCCGGCGTCGGCTAGCAGTTCGCCCAGGTACTGCGGCCAATTCGGGCCTCGATCACCGGCCCAGCCGAGAGTATTGGAGTCGCCGACCGTGAAGATACGGTAGGCGTTCGTTGGCTTCGGCTGCTCCAGATCGGCACCCCGAAAACCCTGGAGATTGAATACTGAGCGGCCGGCACGAGGGCGCCAGATGAGCTCCGCGTCGTACTCGAAGTGGCCGTCCTCGAAAACGTGCTGCACCCGTGCGTCGCCGCCGATGATCTCGATGTGCAACGGGGAGTAGGCGTAGCCAACAACGCGCAACGCCAACTCGGCAACCATTATGGTCACCACGAGCGTCGCCGCCGCCAGTGCCAGGTTGCCGGCCAGTGCGCGCCCGCGACTCATGCGGCCCCCTCGTCGCGAGCGGCCGCACGCAGAGTGCGAACCAGCCGCCTGTTGTCGGCGGCCGAGGCCCAATCGAGGGGCGCCGGCCCGGTGGAGCGGTACCGAGGATCGGCCCCGGCCGCGAGCAGGCTGGCTACGACCCCCTCGTGTGCTCGCTGAACCGCGAGAGCGAGGGCGGTCGTGCCGTCTGCGCGCGCCTGATCGACAGCTGCCCCGGCGCTGAGCAACGCGTCGACGATGCCACGATGTCCGCCCTGGGCCGCCCACATCAAGGCGGTCCAACCGAGAAGGGAGGCGGCCCGAGCGTCGGCCCCCGCGTCGAGCAGCTGCTTGACGGCGTCGGTGTTGCCGTTGCGAGCCGCGAGCATGAGCGCAGTCCAGCCGTCGAGATCCGCGAGCGCCGGGTCGGCCCCGCCATCGAGTAATGCCCGAAGAATGCCACCACGGGCGTCGGACGCCGCGGCCATCAGGGGCGTTTCCCCGGTGCTGGTGGCCGCGTCTACGTCGTCACCGTCGGTCAACGCACGCAATACGGCTTTCAGATTCCCGCGGTGCACCGCCAAGCCGAGCGGCGGATCGACCGGAGGTGGACGCACAAGCACCCAGGCGCGCGGCGCATCCGACTGGGCCAGCGGATAGCCAGCGAAAGCGGGTGAGAGCAATGACCTGCCGCGCTCGGCGTCGCTCCAGAGATTGATCGGCTCGTACACCAGGACGCCGGACAAGACGGTCGCCCAGCCTACGGTGCCGACGATCAACAAACGCTTCCACCCGTGCCACAGTCGAGCCAGGCCGACCGCGAGCATCGGAACGAGAACAGGCAGCGCCGGCGCCAGCAGGCGTGCCGAGGGGGAGTATCCACCCCACCAACCCTGACGCAGAGCGGCCGAAGCGAACAGCAGTGCGAAGGTGGCCAGGCCGAACACCGCGGCACCGCGCCGCCGCCCCCACGTTTCCTGCACACCGGCAAATGCGATCAACCAGAAGGGGGCCACCATGAGCAGACCGAAGAAGGGATCGGCCAAGAGCCCGAGCGCGTGGAACATCAGCAGCCAGAACGTCCTCGTCTCTACCGGATCGGCATAGCGCGCCCAAGGAAGCCATGAGCCGTACATCCACCAGCTGGAAAAGAGAAGCAGCGCCGCAGATCCCAGCGGGATGGCAAGCTCGGACTTGCTCTTCGAAAACACACGCGGGTTTCTGAGGACGAGCCAGGCGAGCGCCACGGCGGCGATCAGCGTGTAGCGCAAGCCCATCCAAGGAAAGGCCGCGATCAGGCTGAGCTGCAGCCACAGCCGCGGGCGACTTCGGAGGCTTTCGAGCTGGAAGGCAACGGCGAGCAAGGCCACCGGTACCTCCGGGAACATCAGAATCGAGAGTGGCAGCAAGGGTGGTGTCGCGAACGCCACCAGAGTTGCCCACCAACCGAAGCGCGCCCCGCTCTCGTCGCTAGCGAGCCGTTGAGTCGTCCGCAGAGCCAGCGTGGCGGTCAACCCGTAGAGCAACAGCATGAGCATCGATAGCAGGTCGCGGAGCGCGTTCGCACGGCTCCAGCGAGCCGCGCGCAGCGCCGGCTCGGGAATCGTCCAGACGATGAAATCGAGTACCGCCAGGCCCGGCGTCAGCAGCAACGGCAACCCCAGGTCGCGCACCGGATAGAGGCCACCGTCACGGCCAGCGACGAGGTGGGTGCCGCCGCTTTCGGGACGAAAGACGTATGTGCTGTCGGACTCGGAATACTGGTTGGTCAGGTCGAGATCGAGGTCGTAGACCAGCGAATGGCTGATCGCCAGGTAGTGAGGCGCGCCGCCGCTCATCGACGTGGGGCCCCGCGAAACAACCAGCAAAGCCAGCAACACGAGCAGCCCCACGAGCACGGGTTCGCTGGCGGTCGCCGGGGCCAGCCGCAGCTTCTGCAGAAATCGTGTCATGAGTGCGGCCCATTCTAGTGGAAAGAATCGACCACTAAGCCCGCCTTGGGCTGCCGCCGCAGCAGCGAGCGTGAGCTGGTTTGGGCGTCGCCACGGCCGTGTCGTCCCGACGACAGTCGGGCCGAGATAGGAGTGTCGGTATTTGGACATGCGTCGGTATAACGCCGGCCCATGGCCCTGGAGCCGAGCGGCCATCTCTCGCCCCGACGTCGTCATTGACGTCCCCACAACTACCTCTCGTGGCCTGTGTCCGCCCCCCGTGCCGTCTAACTGTCGCCTGGAAACTTTTTGGAGTCGGGTGGCACACATATTGCTGTGTGCATCGGCAGTCAGCCTCAGCTGGCCGCTGCCCGACGGTCGAGGTCCTGGAAAGGGTACCCGCCCCGACCGTTACGTTCCCTCAACCCCAGATCAACCGAAGCGCCCGGAGGTACGACGATGCGTAGCAACAGAAGGACCTGGATTCGCAAATCCCTCACGTTTCGCACCGCGCTGAGCTTCGCGGTGGCCTCAGTTGTCGCCGCCGCAATGCCCGCCGCGGGAGCTACGGCCGGCTTCAACGAGTTCCCGACGATCGGTGCCGAGGCGATGGCGTACTACGAGGGCGACATCGACCAGTGGATGGATGGCCCCGTTGAGTACCTGGCGTTGAAGTCCGAGCGCGAGGTCTGGAAGAAGTTGGGCACGTCGGCCGATCGGGTTGCCTTCATTCGCTGGTTCTGGGACCGCCGCGACGACGACTCCACGACCACGAAGAATCCGTTCAAGATCGCCTTCTACGAACGCGTGGCCGCCGCCAACGACCGATTCGCGCAGTTCCCACGCGGCTGGAGATCGGACCGTGGGCGCGTGTGGGTGACGCTCGGCCGCCCCGACAGCATGCGAGGAATCTTCAACGGCGGCGGCTCCGGCGAGCGCTGGTCGTACTTCACCAACGGCCGCGAGCACGCCTTCACGAATGCATACGGCGAGGTGCAGCTCGGTTTCGCGCTGCTGCGCGGCGAGTACCGCATTGTCGGCGGCTTCGGCGGCGCCGGCGTCTACCCGCTCTACGTGCGGCATGCCTTTGATTACACCCGGCGCGCGGCGATCGTCGATCCGACGCTCGAGCTCAACGTGAAGCTCAGCGACTGATTCAGAAGCTGTCCAGGGTCGCTCGTTTTGGCGACCACGGAGTGGGCGTCGCGCAATGGGGGGCGCGGCGCCCGCTTCGCTTTTCCGCGTCATTGATATACTCGCTGCTTCTGCAATTTTCAACGCTAGCATTTCCCTTCGCACGCGACGGGCGGACCGCAGCAGCCCCTGACGGTCACCGTCGGCCTGTCGCAACCCCAGGTGTGGGCGATGAGCATACGGATCCAGTGGAGGCGTCCGCGAAAACTCCAATCCCCGCCCGCGCGTGGTGTTCCGAGTAACAAGCCAGAGTCAGAGACCGGTTTGCAGTCCGACGAGCTCGTCCGGGCCTATCGGGTAGCGATTCGATCTCGTACGGCGGAGGAGTACATCGTCCGTCTGGTCAGCCGCGGCGAGGTGAAGTTCGCGATCTGGGGCCCCGGCGAAGAGGTTCATGGCGTCGCAACCGCCCTCGCGCTGTCGAAGGTCGTCAACGTGGAGCACTTCGGCATAATCCCGCACTATCGCTCGGGCGCCTTGGTGAGCATGTGGTGTGAGCTCAACGGGCACGAGAACTTTACGGCCGACATCTTGCGGCAGCAGTTCTCCAAGGACACCGACCCGCTGAGTCGCGGCCGACAGATGGTGAATCACCACTACTACCCCGAGATCGGGGTCCTGCCCATCCAGAGCCCGGTTGGCATGCAGCTCGGCAAGGCCGCCGGGTACGCCATGGGCATGAAGGTCAAAGGAATCGAAGACGGCGTCGCGATAGCGATCATCGGCGACGGCACGACAGCGGAAAGCGACCTGCACGAGGCAATGAACGCGGCCAGCGTGTGGAAGCTGCCGCTGATCATCATGGTCACCGACAACAACGTCGCCATCAGCACCACCCCGGAAGAAGGCCAGGGCATCAAGGACTACGCCGCCTACGCTCGGGCGTTCGGGCTGGAGCACTTCGAGTGTGATGGGCGCGATTTCTGGGACGTCTTTCGGACGACGAAAGCGGTCGCCGGCCACGTGAAAGACAACCAAACCGCCGTCGTCCTGCACGTTCAGAACCTGCCGCGCTTCAACGGTCACAGCTCGGCAGCCGACGTCACCTTCGACCTTTCACAGCAGGATCCATTGATCGCGTTCGGCGAGAAGCTGGTGCTGCACAACCACCTCGCAATCGAGGACATCCTGCGCCGCAAAGAGGGTACCGGACGTGACTTCTTCGCTCACCACACACCCGGCAAGCTGATGGAGGAACAGATCGAGAGCGTGCGCGCCTTGATCCAACGGGTACGCGCTGAGCCCGATCCGCCGGCCGACTCGATCTACGAGGAGATCTATGCGCCGTTTCCGAGCGTTGAGGAAGCCTCCGAGGACGGGGACGCGACCACGAACATCAGCTATGCCGGCGCTGTCCGCGCCGCGCTCGACCAGATTGTCGGCAACCACAACGGAGTGATTTGGGGCCAGGACGTCGCGCGATTGGGTGGCGTCATGACGGCCACGGCCGGACTCAAGGCCAAGCACCCCGACCGTGTCATCGACGCGCCGCTCAACGAGCCGCTGATCATCGGGACGGCCTGCGGCGCCGGTCTGCACGACGACCTCATCGCTGTCCCGGAGATCCAGTTCGGCGACTACTCCCTGAACGCGTTCCATTGGTTCGTCCACCTCGGCAACCTGCGGTGGTCGTCGAACGGCCAGGCGACCTCGCACGTGATCTTGAGGATGCCGGTCGACCCCTTTGGCGGTGGGGCCATCTACCACTCGATGAGCCTCGACAGTTACCTGGCGTCGATTCCCGGGTTGGTCATCGTCATGCCGTCGTCGAGCTACGACGTCTACGGCCTGCTGATGACGGCCGCCGAGTATCGCGGGCCGACAATTGTTCTCGACCCCAAGTGGCTCTACCGCCTCGCGCTCGGCCGCGCCTTTCCAGACGAGGCCGCCGACGCCGAGAGTGTCGAGAAGCTCAAGAAGTCGATCATGCGTGGAGAGGTGCCCGATATTGACTCGTCGATTCGCGTGCCGTTCTCGAAAGCGGCCACGCGCCGATCGGGTAACGACGTCACCATCGTCGCCTGGGGTCGTGCCGTGTGGACCTCGCTCGAGGCCGCCGGCGAGCTCGAGCGCGACGGCATCGACGCCGAAGTGATCGATCTACGCACGCTCGTGCCGCCCGATCTCGATGCGGTCTTCGAGAGCGTCGAACGCACCGGGCGGCTGGTCGTCGCCTCGGAGGACCGCCCGTTCGCTGGGTTTGTGCGCGCAATCCAGGGCGCCGCAGTCGAGCGTTTTCCCGCTCTGCCAACCCGCGCGGTCGGGCAGAAGAACGTCCCGGGGGTCGGGCAGTCCCCAGCGCTCGAGAAGGCTACCGTGCTGTCCACGAACGACGTCGTGGAAGCGGCGCTCGAAGTGCTCGATCAGGCGGCGCCCGGCGCCGCTGCGTCGGCGGGATCGGGATGGAGCTGGATCCCGCGCCGCTACTACGAAGGATAACCCTCCGCCACGCACGCGAGGTCAACATCCGCCAGCAGCTCCACCCGGCGCAGCTAGCCGCACGCGCCGCACCGACTTACACGTTATCTGCCGCCCACCTTGACGACAACGCGTGACTCGCGGTACAAAATTGCGTCCCATCACGAACTTTTATAGATTCAACCTCGAACCAGAAGCTGGGCCGACTCCCCCAGAGCGCCAGCCGGACAATGGGGCGCGAGCCTGATCACTCCGGGAGGGCTTGCGCTGAACCGCCGCGCCTTGCTCCACGAATCGACGGACCGCAGCCGACCTTTGTGAACAGAGCCTGGCTTCCCCCAAGCGCTCGCGGGCAATGCTCGCGCCGCCAAGTCCTCCGCACCGCCGGCACAGGCCTGGGCGCAGCGCTCGGCCTCGGCGGCGCGCCGCTCGGCGCGCTCTTGGGCAACCTCGCCAGCCCCGACCTCGCTCGGGCCCAGGCGCTCGGCTTGGTGCCCTATCTGGCTGACGTCGATGGCGACGGCAGGCTCTCGCCCAGCGACGAGCAACTGATCCTCGCGTCGCTCGATCGCAGCCGCGGATACAGCGTCAAACCGAACAAGGGCTATGACTATCGCGCCGACCTCTTCGCTCGCGGGCGGGTTGGCGAGACCGATCTCAATGCCTACCGCGAGTTTACGCGTCAGGCGCCAGCGACCACCTCGTCGACCAGCAAGCGCCCCATCACCGTGGCCTGGCACTACGGCTGGTACCGCAAAGCCAAGCGCAACCGGAAGACGCTGACGGTAGGATATCTGGAAGGCGACTACGCGTCTTCCGACCCTGCTGTGGAATGGCGCTTCAACCGGCTCAAGAACGAGTTCGGGGTGACCGTAGACGCCCTCAGCTGGATCAGCCCCACCGTGCGGCGCTCGATCTGGCAAAACTACACCAGCGGGTACCTACAGGCCAGGAACGCGCGCACGCGGTACATGGCGCTCCTCTACGAGGCAGGCATCAATTTGGGATCGCCAGGACCGGGGAAGCGCGTCGATTTCAACAAGCTGGAAGTCCGCAACGCGCTGATCAACGACTTCATCTTGATGGCGCGTCACTTCGCCGAGGCCTCCGCCAAGACGCGTATCTTCACGCTCGAAGGCAAGCCGGTCATCTTCTTCTTCGGGACACACGCCTGGGGCGTACGCGATCCGAACACCGGCGAGTTCGACTGGATCGACGACACCCTGGAAGTCGCACGGCGTCGCTTCCGCAACGAGTATGGGACTCTCCCCTACCTGGTTGGTGACGAGCTTTTGTTGTCGGAAGGTGACCATTTCGGGAACGACCGGCTACGTCGGTTGGTCAACTTCAACGCCCTGTACTCGTATCACCACGCTTCATCGCAGAGGGACGTGATCGCCCATGGCGGCCATCTCTGCGGCCGCTACGTCGAGCTGCAGAAACGACTCAACGAGAGCAACTGGGCGACCGTAGGTGAGATGCGTAACCGGTTCAACGGACGTCGCCTGCTGATCATCCCCAGCCTCGCGGCGGGATTCGCCAAAACCGGACTCAAGCGACTTTGGACGACTCGGAAAATGTACGTCGACTTCCTGCGAACGATGCAAGACCATCACTTGACTGGCTTCGTTCGGCCACAGTTCGGTGATCGCCTCGGAACTTCCGCGCTGCCGGCGCCGATCGTCTCGGTTGGGTCGTGGAACGAGGAGTTCGAGGGCCACGCGATTCTCCCCGCACGCTTCAACAAATGCCTGGAATCCGTCGAGCACAAAGGCTTTGATCTGGCAATGGCGGTCAAGCAAGTATTCGGCTGGAATCACTACGCGCGCCGCCCGATTATCTAGGAGCCTTGCGGGTTATCTTCGCGGCCGTCCGGCGCTTCGGCTTCGAGGGGCTGGTGCGCGGCAGCACTGTGAGTACCGCGCCACCGGCATCAGGAACGCCCGACGACTCAGCCTCCTGCTAACGGTTGCAACCGCGCTCGCCTCTACGGGCGCGCGTGCAAGCCCGGCGAGGCAGGCCGCGGTGCCGGCGCGCCTCGAGCCCGAGGTGAAGATCGTAACTCCGCTCGCCGATCAACCCCCCTCCGACCCGCTCGTGGTGCAAGCACTCGTGCGATCTCCGAACCGGTCTGAGATCGCGCGCGTGGAAGCCTTCCTCAACGACACGTCGTTGGGCATCCTCGAGGCGCCTCCCTATCGCTGGGCCACGGTGTTGCCACGCAACTCGCAGATTTTTTTCGTTCGCGTGGTCGCTCACGACGCAGCCGGCCTCGAGGGCGTAGCCGAGGGCTCCTACTCGACGATCGACGCGCCCGTCTTTCGCGTCGGCGTCGACGCAGTTGGCCTCAATTTGGCGGCAGTGGCTCGAAACGACAACTTCCTCTCGGACGTCAGGCTCGACGAGCTAACGATCAAAGACGATGGCGTGGTCCAAGAAGCACTGCGCTTTGTGCGCACCGAGGCGCCACTGCGCGTGGCAATGCTGGTTGATCAAAGCGGCAGCATGTCCGAGAAGATGCCGGAGACAATCGACGCCATCGGCGTCTTCCTGCAGGAGTTAGCTCCCGGCGATCAGGTGCGTTTGATGGGCTTCAACCATCGGATTCACAGCTACACTCCGTTCACCGAGCGCCTCGATATGGTTTCGGCCTTCGCTCGAGGCATCGTTGCCAACGGGGACACCGCGCTCTACGACGCCCTCTTGTACGGGCTCCGTCAGCTCGAGGAGATCGACAAGGGCGCCTCAACACCGGAGCGTCGGGTGATTTTCCTGTTCACCGACGGGGAGAACGTCCAGAGTCGCAACCCACTTGGGCGCGTCATCGCTCGTGTGCGCGAGGTCGGGGTCACCGTTTTCGCGCTTGGCCAGGGAGAAGCTCTTCAGAATCGTCAGCTTCGCGAGCAGCTCGAGGCAATCGCCGACGCCACCGGAGGCGAGGCCTATTTCGAGCGCAACACCGACAAGCTCCCCGAGATCTTCACCGAGATCGCACACAAGATGCGGGCTCTGTACTTCCTCTCCTACCGCCCGAGCGACTCCGCGCCCGGATGGCACGACATCGAAATCGATATCGCCCGCCGCGACGTGCTGCTACGCCACAAGGCGGGCTACTTTAACGAGCAGTGATGAGTGCAAACCACCAACCAGGCGCCACACCGGATTGCATGTGGCGGAAACGTCTACGCGTGCTCACGGCGAGCGCCATGTTCGGGCTGTTGACGTTGCCTGTGCTCGCTCGCAGCGGCAATCCCGTCGCGCCGGCGCCTCCACTTCCGCCGGCTCAAGAAGAGACCATCGCCGTTCCCGGTGGACAAGCGTTTGTCCGCGCCGCGCTCGGCCTGCCCGCCCCCGTGGGCCTGCGGCTGGGGTTCGATGACCTGCTGCCGCAGATGGCGGAGGCTCTCTCGGACCCCGCGCTCGCGTCCCGTGCGGAGCGCCTCGAGCGGTTCCTCGACGAGCTCGACGCGCTGCGCGACCGGCTTGCCGAGCTCGATGGTATGTACGCCGGCGTCTTGCCGAGCCTCGCCGCGTCAGGCGCCGCGTACCGCAAGGCGGAAGCGCTGTTGGCTTTCTTCGGGCTGCGTCTCACGACCGAGCGTGGCCTCGACCTGGAGCGCGTTGGCGGTGCGCGCGAGTCACTGCGCCGCGACCTGCTCGGCTATCTCGGCCTGCCGCTCAGTCGAGTGGCACGCCGCTGGGCGGCGGGCGAAACGATCGAGATCGTGGTCGACGAGGGTATGGAACCGCTGCTGCTCGGTGTTGCGACATGGGAGAACATCCTCGGCCGCTCCCTGGCGGGCGGTGAGGCCTTCGGCGTGTTCGTCCGCGACGCACGTGCGCGCGCGTTGTTGCTCGGTCTCGCGCAACTCGACTCACCCACGCAGACGCTGGTTCTGAGCACCATCGGCCCCGTCCGGCTGTACGAAGACGATGAGCTGCGAAGCGGTTTGCTGCAGCTGGCCCCCTATCTGAGAGCCTCCGGGGGCGGCTCCGCAGGGACGCTGAAGCTACCCGGTGGGGATATCGACGCCTGGAGCGCCGCGCTCGGCCTTCCTTCGGCAGGAACCACGAGCTCGATCCTCGGCGCGCTCCTGGCACGCAGCCATCGACCGGCGGCGCATCTGTGGCGCGCGCTGACCCTGACCCCTCCGGCGCGGGCCCACTACCTGCTCACGCTCGGTGCTCCATCGCCAGAAGAGCGCGCCGCTTGGGCAAGACGGCTCGTCGCCTCGATCCGCCTGCCGCCTGGGAACAACGCGAGTGAGTGGATTCGCTGGCCGGGTGACCTCGCCGACCTGTTCGCTGACCTCAGGCTGCGCAACGACGGCCGTGGCCTGGCGTGGCCTGGCGGCGCTGGCGTCTGGCTCGGATCGGGGAATTCGGCGGCTTCGACGGCCTCGAACGACGCGTTGCTGATCGAACGTCTCGCCTCCGGCTCGGCGGCACAACTCGGCCCGGCGGGCGCGATCCGGCGGTTCCTCGAGGGCAGTGCCGCGACACGCTATCAGCCCGAAGCAACCGCGGCCGCGGCACTCGCCGCTCTGATTTCACACCCGGAGCTGTCACAAGCGCTCGGTTTCCTCACCCTGCCGATACCCCTGGCACCGCAAACCGCCGCAGCGTTCGCTCGCCACGTGGGCGCGGTCGCCACCATCGGACACGACGAAACCCGAATCCACAGTACCCGACAGCTGCAGGCCACGCTGCTGCTCGTGCACCGCCTGATGCTCAACGAGACGATCGCGCGTGATCGAGTTGATGGCGTTCTGCGCGCGCTGTTCGACCTCGAAATGGACGGCCAGGGCACGAACGTCCCGAGCTCGCGCGACGACCGCAACGCGGCCCGCGGCTATGGCACGCGACTGGCGGAATGGTATCGGCTGCAGCTGTCACCGCGCGTTGCAGAAGGGCTGCTGGCGCTCGGTTGGGACCCCGACGAAGAGGCCCGCCGCCACGTCATTCGTGCGGGTCTCATCGGTGGCATCAGCGAGCAGTCGATCGAGGTCGACGGCATTCCATACACGTACTCTCCAGCGCGGGTACTGGGCGAGCAGCTCAGCACCCACGTTGGTACGCAACACGTGCCGGCCGTCGAGCACCTTCTGGAGCTCGACGCGCTGGCTGCCAGCGCCCCTGGCGATGCCGCCTCCGCTGCCGACCGCGTGCTCGAGCTGCTCGATGAGGTCAGGCAGGCAGTACCACCGACCGCCGTGCGGGGTGATCTGGACGAAGCGTTGGCGGTACCGATCGCGAGGCCTGAGCTTTTTGCGCGCGGCGAGAGCTTCGCTGCGGCTCTGCGTGCCGGAGGCTATGACGCCGATGTGGGCACGCGGCTGCGCTACGCCGCGAGCTCATGGCTCGGCGACGCGCTCGTTGGCCTGGTGTACGGCCTGCACCTCGGAAACAGCGAAGATCCGTTCGGCGAACATCGTCACGTCGTATGGCCGCATGTCGTCGAGCCGCAATCGATACCGGGCGACGCTCGCCAATGGGTGGGAGCCTGGCAGTCGACTGCGGAGACGTGGCACGAGACGGAAGGCGCGATCCTACGCAACAGCCTTATGGGTGTGCCGGCCAGCCTCGGTCGCTGGAACCTGCAGTCGGCGGCTCTGGCCCGCGGCGGCGCCAAGCTCGACGAGACGGTGGACGAGACCTGGGGGGCGACGATCGGTTTCCTCCACTACGGCTCGCTCGACGCCGCGGTGCAGAGTTACGTGGCGCGCATGCACGAGATCGGCCGGAGCTGGGTAGATGCCGCGATCGAGGCCCGCAATCCGGAGCTTCCGGCCCCGGGGTCGGACGCGGGCGCGGGCAATCTCGCAGCCGACGGCGGAGGGAGCTCCAACGGTGCCAAACTCCGCGAAGCTCTTTACCGCGTCTATCGACCCCACCAAGCCCAGGCGCTGATCGACGCCATCACCAGCGGCAATCGATTTGCCGCCTCCGGCCTGCTGACGCCGGGCAACCTCTACTTTCTCGGCCGCCTCGCCGACAACACGCCTCTCGACAACAACGCCGAGCTGCGCTGGAAGCTCGATCAGATGATCGGCATGCCCGCCGGGCGTCGAGGCGAATACCTCGGCTTGCGCGAGCCGCCGATGGTGCCCTACGGAGAGGCTGGCCACTCCGTCGCAGACCCCGCGCTGTACAGCCGGCTATTCGATGTGCGCGTGGCTTTGGCGGTGCAGTTGGAAGACCAGGGCTTGCCGCCCACGCTGCAGGCGCGGTTGCTTCCCGAGGCGATGGGCGCGGCTCTTGGCGCTACGCGTTCGACGGGCGCAGCGATGTGGCGCGATTTGTTGGCCGGCACCGTTGCCGCCGTGGGCGCCGAGTCCGTGCGCAACTGGGTGGTCGACCTCGCGTTCGACGACGAGCTCAATCCCGACGACCCGGCGGCTTTTGCGCGGCTTGCGGCAACGAGTGAGCGGCGCACCCGCGGTGTCGGCACGTCGGGAGCAGCGGGACTGAGACTTCCTGGGCCCAGCGACGGGTTCCAAGAAGTTCCGACTTTTGCATCGGTGGTCGAGATCGTCGCTCTGGATGCCGGCGTCTGGGACTCGAGCGATCGCTTCGTTACCGACCTGTCGGCCGACGACTTCACGATCGAGATCGAGGGACAGACGGTAACTCCCAGCTTCGTTCGGTTGGAGGGCTCCACTGCGCCGACAGCTTTCCTCGACCCATTAGCACCGGGGGTGACCGAATCGGTGGCGCCTGTGCGACGTAATTTCGTGATTGTCGCCGACCTGTTGACCACATCCTCGTCGGATTGGACAGGCATGCTCGACGAAGCCGTCGACTTTGTCGCCAACGGGCTGGCGCCCGACGATCTGGTGGCGGTCGTAGAGGTCGGAGCAACCAGAACGTTCCGCATCGTCACCGGCTTCACGGACAACCACACGCTGATCGCCGAGTCGCTGGAGCGTCTGCGCGGCAACGCCTTCGACAGCAGCAGTCACTACCTCGAGCAGATCGTGCGTGACGTTGGAGGCGAGCTCTGTCGCAACGACGGATGTCCGATTGGTGACTGTGGCAGCAACCAATGCACCCCGCAGCCCGCCGGCAGGTTCTCGAACTGCTTCACGAGCTGTTCCGACTGGGAGGAGCTCAAGATCCGCTCGGCGCGTACGCTGGCGAGAACATTCGTGATGCAGGAGGCGGCCCGAGGCACCGATCTGGTCCGCGCACTCACCGAGCTGGCGACTGCGCTCGTGGACGGAGACCCGACGAATCGACCGAAGACTTGGGTGTTGCTCTCGGGCGGCTTCGAGCTGCGAGCGGGTAGCACGGCGCAAAGCATCATCGAGCAGTACAGCTCGCAACAGGCGCTCGACTTCCGCGGCACGATCAACCTCACGAGCACCGACCTGCGCACCGAAGTCGCCGCTCTCACCGAGAGCCTGCGCCGCTGCCGCTGTAGCGTGTACACCGTCGACACCATCGGCGGCGGCGGACTGGTGGGCGCCGACATGGAAGCGTCGTTCTTCGCCGGCCGCGCGTTCGCCACCGAAGCGCGGCTCAGCCTACAAGGCCCGCTCAACTCTCTCGCGCGCGACACGGGTGGCATTCCGTTTCTCGGCGGCACCGATTTCAGCCAAGCTTTCGAACAGATCCTGCGCGACACGCGGATGCGCTACGTCATCGGCATCGATCCAACGACGCTCGGCCTCGGCGATCCGGAAACGGCGGAATCGCGTTGGCGTAGCGCGCGGATTCGGGTCACCCGACGTGGTGTGACGGTTCGCGCCCGAGAGGGCTTCTACTGGCCGCGCGCAACAGCCACCGGCGACGAGTAGTAAGCACTCTGGGCGCCGTGGATCTCCTGCAACGAGCGAACTCCCAACGACTCCAGCTGCAGCGCCCTGATTGCGCCCATTCCGGCGAGCGCTCCAGCCACCGTTGTGAAGTAGGGCAGCTGTCGAATCAACGCCGCTCGACGGATTGCCACGGAGTCGCGCACGACTTCAGGATCTTCGTCCACGGTGTTGATCACCAGGTCGACCTGGCCGGACTCGATGACGTCTACGCAGTTCGGAGAGGCTCTACCGGCACGGTTCAATACCCGAGCTCGCACGCCGAAGTCGAGCAGATCCGCGGCCGTCCCCGCCGTAGCCCACACCTCGAAGCCGTTGTCAGCGAGCTCGCGTATCGTCTTGCCGAGGCGTGGGCGGTGCGAAGGTCGCACGGTCACGAGAACCGTTCCGGCAAGCGGCAGCGCCGCGCCTGCCTGAATCTGCGCCTTCGCGTAGGCGCGCCCGAAGTCGGAGTCGATGCCCATGACCTCGCCAGTCGATTTCATCTCGGGGCCCAAGAGGACGTCGATTCCCGGGAATTTGAGGAACGGGAACACCGGTTGCTTGACACACACACGCGTCGGCGCCGGCGCCTCTGACAAGCCGAGCTCGTCCAGCGAGTGGCCGGCGATCAAGAGCGCGCCGATCTTGGCGAGTGGCAGGCCGGTCGCCTTGGCAACGAACGGCACGGTGCGCGACGCGCGGGGATTAACCTCCAGGACGTACAGATCGCCGCTCTTCACGGCGAACTGCACGTTCATCAGGCCGCGCACGCCGAGCTCGAGCGCCAGGCGCTCTGTATCGCGCTCGATCTCGCGCAAGATGGCAGGCCCGAGCGACCAGGGCGGCAACGAGCATGCCGAGTCGCCAGAGTGCACGCCGGCCTCTTCGATGTGCTCCATAACGCCAGCGACGACAACGCGCTCGCCGTCGCACACCGCGTCGACATCGACCTCGATGCAGTCGGCGAGGAAGTGGTCAATCAGCACCGGGTGGTCCGGCGACGCCTGTACAGCGTGGCTCATGTAACGGTGCAACGCTTTGACACTGTGCACAATCTGCATCGCACGACCGCCAAGCACGTACGACGGACGCACAAGCACCGGAAAGCCGATGCGCGTCGCAACCGCCTCCGCGTCGTCGGCCGAGCGCGCCACTCCGCTCGCCGGGCGCCGCATTCCTAGCTTCTGTAGCAGCTCGTCGAAACGCTCGCGGTCTTCGGCGCGATCGATCGCATCGGGCGACGTGCCGAGTATCGGAACTCCGGCGCGCTCGAGCTCCAAGGCGAGCCGCAACGGCGTCTGTCCGCCGAGCTGCACAATCACCCCGTCGGGCCGCTCCGTCTTGACGATGGCGAACACGTCTTCGAACGTCAAAGGCTCGAAGTACAAACGATCGCTGGTGTCGTAGTCAGTCGAGACCGTTTCCGGGTTGCAGTTCACCATCAGCGTCTCGTAGCCGGCCTCTCTGAGCGCGAAAACCGCGTGCACGCAGCAGTAGTCGAACTCGATCCCCTGGCCGATGCGGTTGGGACCGCCGCCCAAGATCATGATCTTGAGCTCCTTCGACGGCCTGGCTTCGCACTCCTGCTCGTACGACGAGTACAGGTAGGGTGTGTGGGCCTCGAACTCCGCCCCGCAGGTGTCGACACGCTTGTACACCGGGCTCACATCGAGAAGATCGCGGAGCTCGCGGACATCGCGCTCGGTGACCCTCCACAGCTCGGCCAGGCGATGGTCTGAGAAGCCAAGTCGTTTCGCCGCGAGCAACACCTCACCGCGCCGCGCCGCTGGCGTCGCCGCTAGCTCTGCCTCAGCCTCCACCAACTCCTCCAGCTGGCCCAGGAACCATGGGTCGATGGAGGAAGCAAGGGCTACGTCTTGCACCGAGAAGCCCCGCCGGAACGCGTCGGCAATGGCCCACAACCGGCCTGCGCAGGGTGTTTCGAGGCGGGCGAAGATCTCGCGCACGGCGTCTTCGCCGGCGGCCTGCACGGTGGGCTCCAATCCGAAGCGCTCGATCTCCAGCGAGCGGATCGCTTTCTGCAGGCTCTCCTTGAACGTCCTGCCGATGCCCATGACCTCGCCGACGGACTTCATCTGCGTTGTCAGGCTCTTGTTGGTGGTCGGGAACTTCTCGAACGCGAACCTCGGGATCTTGGTGACGACATAGTCGATGGTGGGCTCGAAGCTGGCAGGCGTTTCCCGAGTGATGTCGTTGGAAATCTCGTCGAGCGTGTAGCCCACCGCGAGCTTGGCCGCGACCTTGGCGATGGGGAAGCCGGTTGCTTTCGACGCCAGCGCAGAAGAGCGCGACACACGCGGGTTCATCTCGATGACAATCAGCTGACCGCTCTGGGGATCGACCGCAAACTGGATGTTGGAACCGCCAGTGTCGACGCCGATCTCGCGGATGATGGCGATGGCCGCATTGCGCATCGCCTGATACTCCTTGTCGGTGAGCGTCTGTGCCGGCGCCACCGTGATCGAGTCGCCAGTGTGAACCCCCATCGGATCGAAGTTCTCGATTGAGCAGACGATCACGACGTTGTCGGCGCAGTCGCGCATGACCTCGAGCTCGAACTCTTTCCAGCCGAGGACACTCTGCTCGATCAGGCACTCCTGCCGAGGCGACTGGAGCAGGGCCCATTCGACAACGCGATCGAACTCGGCCGGCGTTCTCGCCACTCCCGCCCCCATGCCTCCCAGTGTGAAGCTGGGCCGTACGATCGCCGGAAGTCCGGTGGCTGGCAACAACAGCCGGGCCTCGCGAACCGAACGGACGTAGCCGGACACCGGCACGGAAAGTCCCAGCGATTGCATGGCGCCACGAAACCGTTCGCGGTCTTCGGCCTTGAGGATGGCGTCCAGATTGGCACCAATAAGCTCAACGCCGAACTCCTCGAGAACACCCTCCTCGGCGAGCTCGATCGCCAGGTTCAGCGCGGTCTGCCCGCCCACAGTCGGCAGCAGCGCCTGCGGCCGTTCGCGATCGATGATCTGCCGCACACTATGGACCGTCATCGGTTCGACGTAGGTGCGGTCGGCCGTTTCTGGGTCCGTCATGATCGTGGCGGGGTTAGAGTTCACCAGCACGACGCGATAACCCTCTTCGCGCAGCGCTTTGCACGCTTGTGTGCCGGAGTAGTCGAACTCGCACGCCTGACCGATCACGATCGGCCCCGAGCCGATCAGCAGGATCGTCTCGATGTCAGTGCGCCGCGGCATCAGGTGACACCCTGGCTCTGATCCACCGATCGCGCCACATCGAGGCCGGTGACCGACTCCCCGGCGCGGTGCCGCAGCACGAGGTCACGGAAGCGATCGAAGAAGTAACCGGCGTCGTGTGGCCCGGGTGAAGCCTCGGGGTGGTACTGCACCGAGAACAGCGGCTTGGTAGCGTGCGCCAGCCCCTCAACAGTACCGTCGTTGAGATTGATGTGGGTAATCTCCACCGGCTCGCCGGCCGCGCGCAGAGAATCGGCGTCGACGGCGTAGCCGTGGTTCTCGGCGCAGATCGCGACGCGGCCCGTGGCCAGGTCCTTGCCGGGCTGGTTGCCCCCGTGATGACCGAACTTGAGCTTGTGCGTACTGCCACCGAGCGCCAGGCCGAGGATCTGGTGGCCGAGGCAGATGCCGAAAATCGGATAGCTGTTGGCCAACTGCCGAACAATCTCCCGGACCTCACGCACTGCCGCCGGGTCCCCGGGCCCGTTCGACAGGAACACCGCGTCGGGCGACATCTCATCGATGACGGCGGCCGTCGTCGTTGCGGGCACCACGGTCACCTCGAAGCCCTGGTCAACGAGTAACCGCAGGATGTTGCGCTTGATGCCGTAGTCGTAGGCCACGAGGTTCAACAGCGGTTGTGGCACCCGCGGTCGCGGCAACCTACCTTCAATGCCTGCCCAGGAGGGCTCGCTCCAGCGGTAGGGCTCGCGGCACGTCACCTCGGCCACCAGATCGCGGTCGGCGAGAGCTGGTGCCGAGCCGGCCAAGGCCCGCAGCTCGGCTTCGTCTTGCGCCTCGGGGTCCGTGGACAAGACGCCCATCTGGAAACCGTGGTCGCGGATACGGCGGACCAACGCACGGGTATCGATGCCCTCGATGGCGGGCACGCCGGCGTCTGCGAGATACTCGATGAGCCCGCGCTCGGAACGCCAGTTGCTTGGAGTGTCGCAAAGCTCGCGCACCACGAAGCCCGACAGGAACAGCCTCGCGGACTCAGCGTCCTCCGGGTTCACGCCGACGTTGCCGATTTGTGTTGCCGTGAGAGCGACGATCTGCCCGGCGTACGAGGGATCGGTAAGGATCTCCTGATAGCCGGTGAGGCTGGTGTTGAAGCACACCTCGCCCACATTCACCGAGCGGGCTCCGAAGGCGCGGCCGACGAACATGGTGCCGTCGGCAAGCACAAGTCGGGCCGGCGGACTGTTCGGTGCGATCCTACTGGCCGCTCGATCTCGACTCATGGCGGGCTAGGGATAACACCGGCTCGGCCATGAGGCAAATCGTGAGTCCTGGTTGAAGCCGCCGAAGATGATTCGTCAGTCGGCGAAGCTCCTCACCGCCTCGTCGAGATCAGCGTAGCTCTCGAACACCGAGACCAGCTGTGTGTAGTGGAGCAGATCGCGGACTTTGGCGCTCAGGTTAAGGAGCTCGAGGCTGACGCCCTGCTCCTTCGCCGACGAGTGTGTCGCGACGAGCTCACCGGTTCCGGCGCTGTCCATGTAGCCAACCGATTCCAGGTTCAGCAGGATCTTCGTCTCGCCGCGCTCCGTCAGGCTTTGAACGACCTGACGCAGGACGACGTCACCGACGCCGATTGTCAGCTTGCCCTTCAGGTCGACGACAACGACCT
This sequence comes from Acidobacteriota bacterium, assembly GCA_963666215.2. Taxonomy (GTDB): domain Bacteria; phylum Acidobacteriota; class UBA890; order UBA890; family WLXD01. The sequence goes on along the minus strand of CAXWPL010000004.1, from coordinate 821,627 downwards.
CTCCAACTCGACGTTCCTTGGCTTTTATTGGTGTTCCTCCGTTCATCGGGGCAGGCCGGCGCCCTCTTCTCCCCATCGGATCGACCAGATGTACCCGTTCCGGCAGGTGTTCGGTGCCAGCGCCGACGCTCGTCCGCCCGATACTTTGGCCGCAATCGCGAGCACTGTCTAGGCCCACGGCTATCGCCTGACGTGACGGGCGATACGTTTTTGTCATCGTGGAGGGGAAACCTTCCGGCCGTTGGCGTCCAAGAGAGTCAAGAGCACCCGCCACCGAGGGTGATTCCGCGAGACAGCAGGGTCCGGGCCTTCCCCGCTCGACAAGAGCCAACGAGAGGTATTCGCATGTCTACAAGAGCAAGCCGGACTCGTCGAAGCCCCAGGAACGGCGCGTCGACTCGAACAGCGATCGTGTCGAACCCTTCGAGGCGAGGTGTAAGCTCGATGCTGCTGGCCAACTGTGCCCACCTGGCGGACATCGACTCCCACGACCTCGTCGGGCTGGCGCGCTCAGCGGTTTGCCGCCTGGCTTTCGAGGGAGAGCGAATCTTCGTCCAGGGCGGATCTGCCGATCGCGTGTTCATCCTTCTCGACGGTGCCGTCACCGTCGAGCGAAGCTCTGCTAGCGGCTCCTCCACGAGCTACGAAGTCTTCGGTCCATACGCCACGTTCGGCGATCTCGCGTTGCTCGGCGAGCCCGAGCGTCGCTATACAGCGACTACGAGGGTCGATTCGGTGTTCATCGAGCTGCCGGCCATCAAGCTGGTTGAGGTTCTGTCGGCCAATCCGCCGCAGGCCCTCGCCTGGCGCGGCGCCATCATGGCCCGACTGCACCGCAAGGAGCCAAACGAGGCGAGTAGCTTCGACTGGCGAATCCTCGGCAAGCTGCCCAATCTGTTCGCCGCGGCCTAGAGACAAAGACGCGCGCTCATCGCTCCCACCTGCGCAGGCCACGGTCCGGAGCTCCGGGCTTTGGGCTCCGAGGTTGGGAGACGAGTCCTTGCTGGACGGTGCCCGACGCTGCTAGCTTGGTCGCAGCCCCTCGCCGTGAGGCAGCCGATGGGTCTCCGCCAGGTCCCCCTCGAGAATTCACTCAACATGAAGGCCCTGCGCGAGTTTCCTGTAAATCCGCACGTGCTCGTGGTCCACACCGACGACATTCTCACGGACCACGTCGTCGAGTCCTACGGACCGGCGCTGCCTCCCGACAACCGTCGTCATCGCGACTGGGTGCGCACGTTGCTCAGCATGAGCGGTGTGCGCGACATCAGCCTGAACCCCTACAAGGTGCGGCTCCGCAAGGAGCGGAGCGCCGAGTGGACACCGCTGCTGTTGCCCATCGAAAGCCTGCTCAGGCAGGCGCTCGGCGTCGAGGACATCCGCGACCTGATCGAGGCGGAGTCGCCGCGGCGACGATTCGCGTGGCATGGCACCGCGCTCGACCCCAAGAGAGTCTTTGAGGGCAAGCGCCGAGCTCAGTCCGACCGTGTGGCGTCCGCGTTATTCGCGCTCGACGGCGTGGCTGAGGTCATTCTCGACGGCCACGAGATCGAGGTTGGCAAGTCACCACACTGGTCTTGGCGAGCTCTCGGACCGGAAATCGAACGTCGGCTCGAGGCAACGAGCGCCTGAGTCGACGAGGAGCTCGTGAAGCTCCCCGCGGAGCCTGCGACGGGCCGACGACGAAAAAAGGGGCGGCCGCAACGGCCGCCCCCCTTTCTACTTCAGACCCGCTGGGCTCGTACTATGAGCCAAGGCCTTTGCTCGCCCGCTGCTGCCGCACGAGCAGCTGCAGGGCGCGGTCTTCGTCGCTCGACACCGCACCATCGGCATCGAACCCGCCCACCTGCTGCAGACGAATCGACGCACCCTTCGAGGAGCCCGCGTCGGAAATCTCGGTGATGGTGAGCGCGAAGCGCGTTCGGCTCGGCCCGTTGTTGGTCAACGTAATCGTGATCTTCGTGGCTCCAACGACCCCCAGCCCGGCGGTTTCAAGGCGCAGGACCCCCGACTTGCTGTCGAGCAGGGTCTCCAGATCACTACCGGTTCCGGTGGTGATCAGAATGTCCGGATCGGCCTTGGGGTGAAAGAAGATCGCATGGAGCTGGAGCAACGTCGACGTGTCGGTCGTGCCCGAGAATTTGACGCTCTTGCCAGCGTTGATATGACCGGTGAAAACATCCGCCGATGCAGGCTGCACGACGCCCAGCGGTCCGACAAGGGCAACCGCAATGCAGAGCCCCCCAAGCAAAAGCCGCGACTTCATCCGCAATTCCTCCAATAACAGGGAGCGAAAAACCGGGGAGCCGAGGGGCACTCTCGCCACCTCGACCAGGTTGTCAAGCAATCGTGTGGAGCCCGAGGGGTCAGGCTACCAGGGCGCGTCCGCACAAGCATAAAGGTCGCCTCGTGGAAACGAAACCAACGGCCCGCGGACGGGCGGCATCGCAGACCGACTGGACTACTGTCCGCCCCAAGCGGCGGCCGCTTCGCGAGCCGGTTTGGACGTGCAACCGCTGACCTCGACCGGCAAACTAGTTCGATAGGCGTGTACGGCATGTGCCGCTCGCGCCGGGTCCCCAAGCCCCATGAAGTCCGCCTGATCTCACGGAGATGATCATGTCTGCTCATGGTACCCGCGCCATCCGCCTCTCTCTGCTTGTCGCCTCGACGGCGCTCGCCCTCGCCGTGCTTCTGATTCCGCAGTCCGCGGACTCCCAAGTGAAGGCCCTGCGACTGCGCAACGACACCTGCCTGCTGCGCGGCTTTACCTCTGCCGACGACGTTGTCATGACCGCGGTGGCAACCCACAGCGGCGGCCTTGGGGATGTGTACCAGGCGATCTGCGACGCCGACGACTGCTTCGGGTTCTCGATTAACCGCGGCGCGGCCGCCAACGTTCTGACGACGGGACTCACTGCCGGCGACTACGACTGGTTCATCTGCGCCTGGAACGGGCAAGCACGCCGAGTCGTTGCCAACCTCAGCGGCGGCGCCGCGCTCTACGGTCCCAAGTCGGGGTCGGCGCGGGCAGCTCTCGAGCTGCACGCCGGCGACGATCGGATCGTCGATCTGGCGAGTGACGCGGCGCCCGCGGCGCTGGCGCGTTTCGTAGAGCGCCTCGAACGCACTCGAGCGTTCTAGCTCGAAGCGGGCCCGCCCTGTTGCTCGGGCTCGGCAAGCTCATCCAACTCATCTAGACGGGCAACAGCTCGCCGCAGATGGGGAATAACAATCGAACCGCCAACCACGAGTCCGATGTTGAAAGCTTCGAGAAACTCGGGCCGCGTCACGCCCTCTTCCTTGCAGCGCACCACGTGATAGGTGATGCAGTCGTCGCAGCGCAGTACCAACGAGGCCACCAACCCCATCAGCTCTTTCGTCTTCACGTCGAGCGCGCCGTTTTCGTAGGCGCGACTGTCGAGCGCGAAGAATCTCTTGAGCTCGCGGTTGTCGGACGCCAGGATGGGTTCGTTCATCTCCTCTCGAAACCGACGGAACTCCTCGAGGCCACTGCTCACACCCGTCTCTCCTTCAGCGTTGTCGCGAGGAACCCAGGGTCGCGGGACCCGAGGGTCGCGAGGACTCAGGCGATTCAGCGATTCAACCGCGAAAGCCCCTCGCGGCCATCGCCTCAACGTGCCAACCCTGGTCGCCGTGCGGATCGGCGAGGCCGCGCAGCACGGCCAACGCCGTCGACTCCTCCATCGCTAGCAACACGGCCGCAACATGTTTGCACAGGCGACTGGCTCGCGACTCGGTCAAGAAGTCGCGGCAGCCGTGCTGAACACGACGCGCGCCCGCGTCGACAACGACGTGATACGAGCTGACCGACGCCAAGTAGAGATCGGGTCCGTCGAACTGGAACACGACGCGCGCGGCTTCCTTGGACGCGCGGTCCAGCCGCTTGCTCTCGGTGCAGGCCGCTAGCAGGTCGAGGCGCTCGTCGCTCAATCAGTCTTGGCGCCCGAAGGGCATCTGCTGACGCTCGTACCCCGCCGGGACCTTGTCCCAGCCGGCAGCGGGAGCACCGACGCCGGCGAGTGTCATCACGGTACCGCCCGCCGGGTCGACGATGCGGATCACCTTGCCCTCCGGGAGTCCCTGAGCGCGCGCCAGCGCCAGTTGCGAGCGAATGTTGCTCATCGGGTTCGAGCCGCCGCGTCCACCCATGCGCCCCATGTTCATCATCGGATTGTCGATCATTACCGTGGATACCTGCAGCATCGCTTCCATCAGACCGATCTGGATATCGTCGGTCATCCAGAGTGAGCCCTCGCGCCCTTGGTCGTCGCTATAGGCGACTTCGAACGCCGAGTGCCCGTTGATCGTGTCGGTGTTTCCGGTGCGCTCGAAGACGATCTGGCTGGGATCGAAAGTGTCGGCAGTCTCACCGCCTCGTCCACCCGGCCTGCCGGGCATGTTGCCCATGCCCCCCATCATCGCCTGCATACGGTCCATCATCTCCTTGGTCCATTCCATGTAGGTTTTTTGGGCATGCATGATCATGGTCATCGAGACAACCGACATGAGAATCGACATCTCGTTTTCGGGCTGTTTGATGTCCATTCTCGACACGTCGCCGCCGCTGGTGAACGTCATGTCGAAGGAGCCCTCGCTCGATTCAATGTTGATCGTGGCGGCGAGGGTTTCCTGCGCGGCGGTAAGCGGCACGGCCGCAAGCGCGACCGCGAGCAGGGATGAAGCGCAAATGGTGGTTGAGCGGTGGATCCTCATCGACGACTTCTTGTGACGGTCCTTCGGGCCCGGCCGAGCGGCCTTGGCGGGAGGATCGGAGTTAGCACATCGGATTCTGCGGTAACCCTGCGGATACGATCGAACCATCTGGCCGCGACCATGAGAAGTATAGCGACCTTCAAAGCTCGCCGAGCGAGCTCGGGACACGTGCGCCCTCGCGCGGCGCTGTCGTAGGGCGCGCCACACTTCCGCGAGGCCTTCTAGCCCACGGGCACGAGTGGCCACCAGAGCGGGATCAGCAGCGTTGCCAGCAGCCATAGAATCAGGTTGAGTGGCACCCCAATGCGCGTGTAGTCGAGGAATTTGTAGCCTCCGGGACCGTAGACCAACGTGTTGGTTTGGTACCCGATTGGCGTCGAAAACGCCGCCGATCCAGCAAACGCGACCGCAATCGCGAAGGGTCGTGGGTCGACGCCGAGGCCGTTGGCAATGCTCAAGGCGATCGGAATCATCAGCGCGGCGGCGGCGTTGTTCGACATCAGCTCGGTAAAAAGCACCGTCAGCAGGTAAACAGACGACAGCACTGCCTGGGGCCCGAAGGGACCAAACGCCCCCACAACCTGCGTGGCGATGAGCTCTGCGGCGCCGGTGACGTCCATCGCTTTGCCGAGCGAGATCGCTCCACCGATGAGCACCAGCACGGAGAGATCAAGCGAGGCGTAGGCGTGGCGCATCGTCAGACAGCCGGTGAGCACCATCAGCACTGCGGCGGCCATGGCGAGGACCAGGATTGGCACTGAGGTCAGGCTGGCGGCGACAACCAGCCCGAGCACCAACGCCAAAGCGAAGGGAGCCTTGTCGCCGCGTACAACGACCTCCTGAACCGCGTCGAGCACGAGAAACTCGTCGAAGGTCATCAAGCGAGCGAGTTCGGTGCGGTCGGCCATCACCAGCAGGACGTCGCCAACCCGCAGACGGATGGTGGGTAGCTCATCCCGCAGGTGCTCGCCGTGACGCTGCAGAGCCATCACGGAGGCGCCGTAGTGCTGGCGGAACTGGACGTCGCGAAGCGATCGACCGATCAGCGGCGAGTTGGGCGTAATAACGACCTCGGCCAGGGCCATGTCCTTGACGGCGTAGCGCGCCGCGTCGGCCTTGAGGCCGGGCAGAAGCTCGAGGCCCTCTCGCTTGTAGAGCGCCAACAGCTCGTTGACGTCGCCCTTCAGGAGAAAAACATCGTCTGCCTCGATCGTCACCTGGTCGAGCGGCGGCCAGAAGACGATCTCGCCACGGATGATCTGCAGCAATCGAATTTCCGAGTGAGCCTTGCCCAGCGCCTCCTCGACAGACCGGCCCACCAGAGCAGAGCCCACCGGGACCTGAACCTCGGTCATGTACTCGGTGGCGCCTCGTTGCCCGGACAGGTACGACGTCACGGTGCCGCGGTCGGGTAGCAGCTTGCTGCCGATGAAGTAGAGGTAGGCAATGCCAACGACGGCGTAGATCGAGCCCACGGGCGTGAACTCGAACATCCCGAGCCCGCGTAGCCCGTGGTCCACCATGAGGCTGTGGACAAGGATGTTGGTGGAGGTACCGATCAGGCTCAGCGTGCCCCCCAAGATCGACGCGAACGACAGCGGAATGAGCAGCTTCGACGGCGGCATGTCGAATTCCCGCGCCACCTTCAGCATGATCGGCAAGAACATCGCCACGACGGCTGTGTTGTTGATGAAGCCCGAGAACGCCGCCATCGTCACCATGACGGTGAGCAGCAGCCGTCGATCGTCGCCGCGCGCGAAGTGGATGATCTTGTCGCCGACGAAGGTGATGACGCCGGTGCGCGTCAGGCCAGCCGAGACGACAAAGATCGCCCCGACAGTGAGCAACGCGGTGCTCGCGAACCCGGCCGTAGCCTCGCCTGGCTCGAGAATCCCGGTGAGAATGAAGACGATCGGGATACACAGCGCGACGAGATCGATCGGCAGCCACTCGGTGAGCCAGAGCGCCAGGGCGCCGATCAGGACGGCCAGGACGATAAGAATTTCGCCCGTCATGCGCCGGAGTGTACACCGCCCAATTTAGCCTTCGGCGGAGCAGCAAACAGCCTCGCCGCTCGCATCGCGGCGCGGCAGGAGATGGTCTCAGCAGACCTGCTACACCGAGGATCTACTGCCCTGCGCTAGCGCGGATTCACCCCGGGTCGGCACTCGCAGCGGCCCGTCCCAACTCGCCGTAGTCACCCCGAACAACCCCGCGATACAGATCGAGCACCGCGGTAACAATCGCTACCAGAACCGGTCCGATGAAGAGTCCGAGAAAGCCAAACGCCTGGATCCCGCCGAGAACCGCCATGAAGATGAGCAACGGGTGCATGCTCGTGCTCCCTGAGATCAGCATCGGCCGCAGTAGGTTGTCGACGAGACCGACCACCAGCACGCCCCACAGCAGCAGCAGCAACGCCGCAATCCAGCGACCTTGGCCGAGCAGCACGATCGTCGCCGGCGCCCACACAACGAACGCGCCGAGCAGCGGGACGAACGCGAGGATCGTCATCACGACGCCCCACATCACCGGCGACGGGAGTCCCAGCACAGCGAAGGCGATGCCGCCGAGCAGACCCTGTGTAGCAGCAACGGCAAGCCCGCCGTAGACGCTGCTGGTGATCACACCGCTGAGCTGGTGCAGCATGGCTTCCTTGCGATCGTCCGGGTACGGCGCGATCTCGAGAAGCCGCTGCACGAACAGCTCGCCGTCCTTGAGCAGGTAGTACAAGGTCAGCCAGGTGACGACGAGGGTGAAGGCGAGGGTCGCGAGGTTGCTCAAAGCGCCGCGCGAAGTGCTCAGCAGGAACTGCGAAAGGCGCTGGGCGGCCGACGCCACTGTTGACTCGAGATCGACCTGGTCGAGATTCAAGTAGCGGTCGAGGTCGCTCTCGGGGAGATAGGGCGCCAGATAGGTCTCCAACGTGTCGCGAAGCCAGACCACGGGACGCCAGTTGGTTGGGTCCCACTCGCGGATGGCGCCGAGCCGAGCTTGCTCCTGCCAGTGGTCGAACGACTCGACGAGCTCGCCCACCAAGATCGTGCCGAGCGTCAGCGTTGGGCCGACGAGAACCAGAGCAGCGATCAGGCACGTTAGCAGTGCCCGTGGGCCACGTTTCGGCACCCACCGGCGCAGGTAAGTGTGCACCGGCGTCAGCAGGATCGCCAGGATGATCGCCCAGGCAATCGCCTTGAAGAACGGCGAGAATACGAGGTAGAAGCCGTACAGCAGGAGCGCCAGCGCCAACGCGGCAGCGCCCCACAACATGTACTCGCGCCGATGGGCCAGAAGTGGGTTGGTCACACGTCGAAGGTACTCGCCGCCGCCGGCGTCTGCCAACTGCTCCTCTCGCTGCGTGCTTGCGCCGTCGGCCCATTGCGAGACGCTCGCGCGGTTGTCGGCGCCCGGAAGCGGCGCGTACGCTGCTCCTCCATGCCTTCCTGGATCGCATCGCTCGCCCGAAGGTCGCCGTCCGCGCTCGTCGCGGCAGGCAGGGAAGTGCGCCGACGCCTGTCGGTGCATGGGTGCCGCCCCAGAAAAGGCGGCCGTCTTGATGCGTCAGCGGGCGGAGGTCTGAGCAATCGACTGAAGTTTGTCGTCTCGGCGATGCGGGTGGCTGACGTCTACGACAAGCGCCTTGCAGTCCACTGGGCCAAGAACGCCCACTGCATGGCACCGCTGAGTGACGTTCTGGTTAATGAGTTCATCGAGCTCGAAAACCGGCCTTGGACCCTGCGAGCCGACACCTATCCCAGCGATTGGCGGCTGTGGGTTCGGCCTGAAGAGGTTCCGCTCGACAACCCCTACCCGCTACCGAATATCCGGAAAAACTCTCATTGGTTCCGCGACCTGCGCACAAACCAGTTCATCGACGGGATGTACGACCACACGCCGGCGAAGCTCGTGGAGACCTATGTTCCCTATTTCGCGCGACTGCGCCCCCATCCGGCGATCGTCGATGCAACGGAGGAGTTCGCTTCTGAGCTCGCACCGAAGGTCGTGGGGCTCCATATTCGCCAGGGTGACTTCGGCAAACAGGCGAACTTCTACGTCTCGCCCGAGGAGCTGATCCAGGCCGCACGGCTGGATGTCGAGAGTGACACCGACGTGCAGGTGTTTCTCGCAACGGACGACGTGAACGTGGTGCCGCTGGTCAAATCAGCCTTCCCCCGGGTTGCCGTCTGCGAAGGAATCAGCCGAGATCGGAGTGACCCCGTCGCGCTTCGGCACGCCTTCGTCGATCTGCTCGTGTTGTCGAAGTGCTGGCGACTCGTGGTGACGCACGGCAGCACCTTCGGCGAGACGGCGTGGTGGCTTGGCGGCGCCAAAGCGAAGGTGCGGATGGTCGGACCCTACGCGCCAAGGCGCGCCGGCGACCATTTCTCTGATTCGAAGAATGACTAGCTGTGTTTTCTAGCAGGCTGCTGAAAAACTCCTAGCGTTCATGTAGCTTGACCCATGCAGCCCCGTGCCAACCGGAAGCATCGACGAGGTGAGCAGATGCGTGGTGAAGACGCGGGTCAAGTGGCAGCGTTCAGCTATATCTCGCCCGAGCAGAGGGTACCGAAGGACCATCCGCTGCGGCGGCTGCTGAAGATCGTCAACAACGTGCTGGAACAGATGTCGCCACTGTTCGCCGGCATGTACTCGCACACGGGGCGGCCGTCGATCCCGCCGGAGAAGCTGTTGCGGGCATTGCTGCTGCAGGTGCTGTATACGATCCGCTCCGAGCGCATGCTGATGGAGCAGCTCGACTACAACCTGCTATTCCGCTGGTTCGTGGGCTTGAACATGGACGATGCGGTGTGGGATGCGACGGTGTTCACCAAGAACCGAGACCGGGTGCTCGGTGGTGAGGTCGCCGAAGTGTTCTTCGAGCAAGTCGTGGAGCAAGCGCGCAGGCGCGGACTGCTATCGGACGAGCACTTCACCGTTGATGGAACGCTGATCGAAGCGTGGGCATCGCACAAGAGCTACCAGCCCAAAGACCCGAGCGGGCGGCAGGATCCACCCAGTGGTGGCGGCCGGAACCCGGACGTCGATTTCCGCAAACAGCGGCGCAAGAGCGATACACACGCCTCGAGAACCGATCCTGACGCCCGCCTGTATAGGAAGAGCAAGGGATCCGAGGCGAAGCTCTGCTACATGGGCCACCTGGTAGTCGACAACCGCCACGGGCTGCCGACCAACGCGATGGTAACGAAGGCTTCAGGCACAGCGGAACGAGATGCGGCAGTGGCGATGGCCGGCGAGATCCCCGGGACAGATCGCGTGACTATGGGTGGCGACAAGAACTACGACACCAAGGAGTGCGTCGGCAAGCTGAGAGATCGGAACGTAACGCCGTATGTGGCGCAGAACGACACCAACAGACGCAGCGCGATCGATGGCCGCACCACGAGGCACGCCGGGTACAAGCAAAGCCAGGTCAAACGCAAGCTCGTCGAGCAGGTCTTTGGCTGGGGCAAGACAGTAGGACTGATCCGCAAGACGAAGCACCGAGGGGTCGACCGCGTCGGCTGGATGTTCGTCTTCACCGCGGCAGCGTTCACCTTGGTGAGAATGCGCAATCTCGAGGCGCTGACGTGAAGGTAGTGGGACCCGGGAGCGCCAAACCGCCTCTCGAGGTGACGAGCGAAGGGTCGTTTGCGATCGCCCCCCTTCAACGGTGCGCGCCATGCCTACTCCACGCTGCCGCTCGGGGACCGGATCGACACTCGTGAGCCGTTTTTCAGCAGCCTGCTAGATTCCGTCCGGGTATCGGATAGACGCAAGGTGGGTCGAAGCGGCGAGTTGGCGAAGACGGAGATGTCGTAGAGATTGGCGCCCTACGACGGCATAGCCGAGCTGGCGCGACGGCACTTTCAAGCGGCTGCGGCGCTGTGGAGTAGTTCCCCGGAGGGCCGCGGCGCCATGCTCACTCCGTTGCGGAACAACTTCAGCAGATTGTGGGCCGTACACACGAGCTTCCACTCGCCCTGAGCCTTCCCGGTCCCCCGCATGGAGAACTCCCGGAACCCCATTGCCCTCTTGATCTGGCCGAACACCGGCTCGACGGTGACCCAGCGCCGCATCATCTTTCTGCGGCCCTCTTCCGTGTTCAGCACATGCTCCATGCGCTGCTTCGTGGTCAGCCCCTCCGGGGGCGGTCCCTCCGCTGTCGGTGGCTTGCGCCAATCGCTGTGCCTCAGCTTCTTGGGCGCCACCAGCGCCTCGATGTCGTACCACTCGAGCCGCTCCACATCTCGCTCCACCCAGTACCCCGCGTCTGCGCTGACCTGCTCGGGCACCAGCTCCAATCGGTCAACCACCTGGTGCACCATCGGCACCAGCCACCCTTTGTCGTTGGCTTGCTGGGTGACCTCGGCCGCCACGACGATCTGGTGCTGCTCGTCGACCGCTGCCTGGGCGTTGTACGCCTGGATGTAGGCGCGGTCCGCCGACTTCATGATCCGACTGTCGGGATCCGTGAAGTTGTACTGCGCGTTGTCCTTCGGCTTGCTGGGCTCCTTGCCCTTCTGCTCGGCTTTCTCCGTAGCTTGTTGCTCCAGCGCCGCCATCGCCCGCTCGATCGCATCCAACCTCTTGGCCGGGTCGGCCAGCTCCTCAGGTAGCTCGTCTCCGCGCTTGTCGGCGCCGTAGCGCGCATCTTCGGCTTCGTCCAGGGCGACGCATTCTTGCAGGTACGTACGGATCTCGGTGCGCAGCCGCTTGCGCTCCCTTTTCATCCGCCCGTAGCTCATCGCCTTGTGCTTGGAGGCGTTAGCCTTGATCTTCGTGCCGTCCACCGCCACGTAGCCCAGCTTCGCCATCCCCGCTTGCGCGCAGATCGTCAACACCTGCTGGAACAGTCCTTCCATCGCCTCGAGGTGCCTGGCACGAAACGCTGCGATCGTTCGGAAGTCCGGTTCGTTGCCCGCACACAGCACCCGGAACCCGACATTCTCTCGCGTCGCCTGCTGCAGCTTCCGCGCGCTGCGCACCCCGACCGCGTAGCCGTACAGCAGCAGCTTGGTCATCATCACCGGGTGATACGGTGGGTAGCCGGCCTTGTCCTCGTAGCTGTCGAGGATCTCGCTGAGCTCCAGCCGTCCGACCAAGTCCGACACGAAGTACGCCAGGTGATCGTCCGGCAGCCACTCCCGCAGCGATGGCGGCATCAGCAACAATTGGTCCGGCTCGTAGGCTCGAAACGTCTTGGCCACGCTCTCCCCCTGCTCTTGTTCAGGGCATTTCCCACAACCAAGCGCCAGTTTACGCCGAACTCACCGAATACTCGGACAGACTCCTAGACTGAGACGGAGAGGGCGTTCTCGCCCCCTGTCCGCCTGCTAGGATGCTCGCTCGACTGTTTGGGGAGAGGTGTCCGAGAGGCCGAAGGAGCGCGCTTGGAAAGCGTGTGTACGGCTAATCCCCGTACCGTGGGTTCGAATCCCACCCTCTCCGCCTTCGGGGCGACACCGGGCCCTGTGCGGTGCAGCCCTGTGAACCGCGTCAGACCCGGAAGGGAGCAGCGCTAAACGGGAGCCTGCAGGTGCCGCAGGATCACCCGGTGTTCGTCCCGTCTCTTCGCTCGACCCATTTCCCTTAATTTCCGATATTTACCCGTATATGACGATCGGTTATCAGGTTCTGGCCCGCAAGTGGCGGCCACGGCGATTCGAAGACGTGGTTGGCCAGCGCGCGGTCGTGCGCACGTTAACGAACGCGCTGCGTGATGGTCGCGTCGCTCACGCCTACTGCTTCTCGGGAATTCGCGGCGTCGGCAAGACGACGGCGGCGCGCCTGCTCGCCAAAGGATTGAACTGCCGCGCTGGCGAACAAGCCAGCGCCGAGCCGTGCGGCGTGTGCGAGTCGTGCATCGAGATTGACGAGAGCCGCGCCCTCGACGTCATCGAGCTCGACGCGGCCTCACAGACCGGCGTTGACAACATCCGCGAGCTCACCGAGGTCACGCGCTACGCGCCCTCGCGCGATCGCTACCGCGTGTTCATCATCGACGAGGCGCACATGCTCTCCACGAGCGCCTTCAACGCGCTGCTCAAGACACTCGAGGAGCCGCCTCCTCACGTCGTCTTCATGCTCGCCACGACCGAGCCGAACAAGATCCTGCCGACAGTCTTGTCGCGCTGTCAGCACTACCCGTTTTCGCGCGTCAGCCAGCGCGACATCAGCGAGCACCTGGCGCGCGTTGCCGAGGCTGAAATGCTCAGCGTCTCGGCGGCGAGCCTGGCGCTGCTTGCAGAAGCAGCGGACGGCAGCCTGCGCGACAGCCTCAGCCTTCTCGACAAGCTGATCGCGTTCGCCGGGGAATCGATCGACGAGGAAACCGTTGTCACGCTGTTGGGGCTCGTGGACCGCGTGCTCGTGTACCGCGCCACCGACCTCGTAGCGGCTGGCGACGTTGCAGGCCTTCTGATGCTGGTGAACGAGATGATGGAGCAGGGAGTCGACCTGCACCGATTTACCGTCGAGCTCATGGGCCACATCCGCAACCTGCTCGTGGTGCACACCGTCGAGAACGCCGGCGAGTTGCTCCACCTGCCCGAGGGCGACATGGAAAGGCTGCGGCAACAGGCCGCGAATTTCGAGATCGCTGATCTGGACCGTGCGTTCTCGCTGCTGGCCGCGAACGAGTACCGCATCAAGATGTCGAACCGGCCGCGCTACCACGTGGAGATTGCTCTGGCGCGGCTGGCGCGACTTCCGCGGCTCGAACCCATCGAGCGCCTGCTGGCCGAGCTCCGCGGCGGCGGCGACGGCACGCCTTCGGCGACGCCAGTGGCGGGCGGCGGTCAGCCCAGAAGCGCCCCACCCACCGGCAACGCCATGCGTCCGGCGGTGGCCACTCCAACGCCGGCAACCGACATCCCGCCTGCGGTGGCCACTCCGACGCCGACAACCGACGTCGCGGCGGCGGTGGCCACTCCGACGCCGGCGACCGACATCGCGGCCGCGGTAACTCAACCGGCGAGCTCACCGCCTCCTCCGAACGCAACGGCGGCAGCTCCGGCCACTGCCGAGCCAATCGAGACCGACGTGGTCGAGGTTCCGAGCCACCTTCCGGAGACCAGCCTGCTGGCGCGGATCCAGGACACACTGCACGAAGAGCGCCCAATGATCGCTCGGGCATTGAACCGCGCCGTCGGGATCGAGCTCGCCGCCGAGGCCGTTGTCTTCCTGTTTGGAAAGCAAGGCGCCTTCTTCAGCGATCAGATCAATGAGCCCGGCGTGCTGCAGCTGCTGTCGAGCATCAGCAGCGACATCCTCGGACGCCGAGCGGTGGCCCGAATTCGGTTGGTCGAAGGCGCATCGGTCGTACCTGCCGCAACCAACGGTGCGCGGGCTCGGCCCGGAGCAGCAGCCCCGCGGCCAGCTCTGGTAGCCGTATCAACACCGCCGGCGGGGATGTCGACCACAGGGACCGGACCGATCGAAGAAGCCGGCGGGACCGCAAGCGAGATGCCGAACGTCGAGGAGCCTCCGCCACATACGCACGAGCCCGACGAACCACCGCCGAGCGCTGCGTCGCTCCCCGCAGCTGCCGGCGCGGCAGCTTCCACCGCCGCCCCCGATTCGGAGCCGCAGTCGGCCGCTCAAGTTGACTTGTTTGCGCGGGCGATGAACGAGCCCTTTGTCCAGGAGCTCGTCGAGGCGGTGAAAGGTAAGATCAGTCGCGTCGACGAGGCGCGGCCCACCGAATAGTCCATCGGCGGCCTGCTCGATCTCGACAGCAAGGCGACCAGGGCCAGGAGAAGCGATGCTCAACGTCAAGAAAATGATGCAGGACGCTCAGCGCATGCAGGAGGAATTGCAAGCCGAGCTCGCGGATCTGCGCATCTCGGCAGGGGCGGGTGGTGGCATGGTGACCGCGACGATGGACGGCTCCAAGCAGCTTGTGAGTCTGGAGCTCGACCCACAAGTTGTCGACGTCGAAGACGTCGAAATGCTCCAGGATCTAATTGTGGCGGCGATCAACGAGGCCGCCCGAAGCGTCGACGAGACCGTGCAACAGAAGGTCGGCTCAATGATGCCCGGCGGTATGGGCGGACTTGCCGGCTTGCTGGGCGGCTAGGCGGCCAACGCCGGGAACCCGGCAGGTGTGGAAACCTCATGTCATACGAAGAATCTGCGCCGGTAGCCGATCTGGTGGAGCGGCTGATGAGGCTGCCGACGATCGGCCGCAAGACAGCGCAGCGTTTGACCTTCTATTTGCTCAAGACGCCTCGCGAAGAGGCCGAGGGGCTTGCGGACGCGATCCGCGACGTGCGCGCCGCAATCAAGCCCTGCGGCATCTGCAACAACCTCACCGATCGCGATCCCTGCGCGCTGTGTAGCGACGCCGGGCGTGACGCCGCAATGCTGTGTGTTGTGGAGGAAGGCCACGACCTCGCCGCCATCGAACGCACGCGTCGCTACCGCGGCAAATACCACGTGCTCGGAGGCGTGCTGTCGCCGCTCGACGGAATCGGCCCCGCCGAGCTGCACCTCGACGAGGTACTGGAGCGCGTCACTCGCGACCAGGTCACCGAGGTGATCATCGCCACCAACCCGACGGTTGAGGGGGAGGCCACCGCCGCTTATATCGCGCGACTGCTTGCGGCCACCGGCACAAAAGTCTCGCGCATCGCTGCGGGCATACCGATTGGCGGCGATCTAGAGTATGCCGATGAGGTCACCATGGGCCGCGCGCTCGAGGGACGACGCGAAATCTGACCGCGTCTTGCCGCCAAACCGCGCCGCAAAAGATATTTGTCCGCCCAAGGACCCGGTGCTAACCTCTTTTTCCGCCGGTTGAACTGCCAAGCCAACCGGTGTAACACCCGGTTCCTGAGTAGCTCAATTGGCAGAGCATCCGGCTGTTAACCGGAGGGTTGCTGGTTCGAGTCCAGCCTCAGGAGCCTTTTTTCTTGCCCGCTAGCCGATTCTTGTCTGCTTACTCCGGACGGCGAGCCCACCCGGGATCCGTACCCATGCCAACCGTTCCAACGTCGCCGAGTGCTTTTCGCGGGCCGTGCAGCTCGCTTGGGCAGGCCACGAGCCTGCGCCTCGCGGCCCTTGCCTGCGTGTTCGCCGCGAGCGGCATTGTGACCACCGCCTCATTCGCCTCGCCGGTCGCGTCGCTGCAATCGCAGTCGCGATCCGACGCCATTGCCACTGCCGTGGCAAACCACAGCGCCGCGATCCTCGAGCTGCGCCATCGCATTCATCAGAACCCCGAGCTCGGCAACCGCGAGTTCGAAACCGCCAAGATGGTTGCCGATCACCTCACCAACCTTGGCATCGACGTGCAAACGGGCATCGCGCACACCGGCGTGATCGGAATCCTGAAGGGCGGACGCCCCGGACCGGTGGTGGCGGTTCGTGCCGATATGGACGCGTTGCCCGTCACTGAGGACACGCCGTACGAGTTCAAGTCGAACGTGCGCATAGCCTGGCTCGGCCAGGAAGTCGGCGTCATGCATGCGTGCGGCCACGACATTCATACGGCCGTACAGCTTGGGGTGGCGTCGGTTCTGGCGGGGATGCGCGAGCTGCTGCCGGGCACGGTGAAGTTCATCTTTCAACCTGCTGAGGAAGGCCCGCCAGAAGGAGAAGTTGGCGGCGCCGAGCTGATGCTCGCCGAGGGAACGCTCGACAACCCGCGACCAGCGGCGATCTTCGGGCTGCACTCCTTTTCGGAGATGGAGGTTGGCACCGTTGGATACACGGTGGGACCGGCGTTCGCGGCCGTGGATCACTTCAGCATCGACATCCGCGGCACCCAGGCGCACGGCGCGGCCCCGCACCTCTCGGTCGACCCGGTGGTGATCGCCTCGGAGACCGTTCTCGCTCTGCAGACGATCCGCTCCCGCAACCTCGACCCGCTGGAACCGAGCGTGGTGACCGTTGGCATCATCCAGGGCGGGCAGCGCTTCAACATCATCCCCGCCGAGGTTCACCTCGAGGGAACCGTCAGGACCTACAGCGCGGAAGCACGCGACAAGATCGAAGTGCGCATGGCGGAGCTTCTCGACGGCCTCACGCAGGCGTACGGCGGCACCTACGAGCTCGACTACGACCGTGTGACTCCCGCAACGATCAACAATCCCGAGCTGACGAACGCCATGGTGCCAACGATCCGGCGTGTGATCGGCGGCGACAACACGATCGAGATCCCGCCGACAATGGGCGGCGAGGACTTCGCGATCTTCGCCAACGAGGTGCCCGGCTTCTACTTCCGGCTGGGGACGGTAAAGGCTGGCACCACTTCGGGTGGCCACCACACGCCGACTTTCCAGGCCGACGATGCCTCGGTACCGATCGGCATGCGAGTGATGTCGAACGTGCTGTTCGATTACCTCGAGTCCGTCGCGAGCAACAGCAGCGGCGCCGGCTCCGAGCGCCGGTGATCCTCTAGCTTGTCGCTCTCGGCTTCGGCTCTAGGGGGTCGGGCTCGACTCGCGGCCGTGCTCGTCTTGGCGGCGGCGAGCGTTGTGCACGCACAAACAGCAACAACACCGCCGCAGCCGTTCTTCGACTGGAGCAAGTTGCAGTTCGACGAGGCGGAGCACAGCGCGCGGCGGCACCGTCTCGCCAACGGTATCGCTGCGGCCGAGGCCGGCGGCAGCGGCGTGTACCTGGCGCCGGCACAGCAAGGTCGGTCGGACGGTGAGACCTTCCGACAGCTCGACGACTTTCTCTACTTCACAGGCCTCGAGCTGCCCGACTCGGTGCTGACAATCGAAGCGGGCGAGGGTGGCCGCGCGACTCTGTTCGTGCCCGTCACCGACGCACGTTTCGAGAGCGCCTCACGCCCCAACGATTTCCCGGGGCGTGCGCTCATCGACGACGCGGACCTGCTACCGCGGTCGGGCGTTGATGCGATCCGTTCCATCGACGAGCTCGACACCAGGCTTGCCGAATGGACTTCAGCAGGGTCGACGCTGTGGGTCAACGTGGAGCGACCTGGACCGGTTGTCGGTGAGCGCGCCGCCGCTCCCGCGGGAGCACCCGCGCCCATCGCCAGGCGTCCTGTGGTCGACGGATTCGTTGACTACCTGCGGCGCCGCCAGCCCGATGCGCGTCTGCTGAACGCGTATCCGGAAATCGCGGCTTTGCGGATGATCAAGTCGGCCGCCGAAGTCGACGCACTACGCGCGGCAGCCAAGCTCACGGTGACGGCGATCGGCCGCGCCGCCCGCCACGTGCGCCCCGGCGTCGACGAGCGCACTCTGCAAGGCGAGTTCGAGGCCGGCTGCCGCGCCGGCGGCGCGCAGCGGATTCCGTTCACGCCGATCGTCAAGTCGGGCCCCAACTCTCTGTGGCCATGGCGCCTCCTGGCGGCACACTACAACCGTCGCAATCGCTCCATGGAGGCCGGCGACCTGGTGATCCTCGATGTTGGCTGCGAGATCAACGGCTACATCAGCGACATCGGCCGGACGTTTCCCGTGAGCGGCGCCTTCACGCCGCGCCAGGAGGAGATCCTGACCATGGAAATCGGCGCCGCCAACGCCATCATCGCGGCGATTCGCCCGGGCACCACGCTGCCCGAGCTGCAACGCATCGGCGAGGCGACGATCCCTGCCGAGCACCGCAAGTACATGCAGGCCGGGCTGTTCTTCGGCCACCACATCGGTCTGTCGAGCGGCGACCCTTCAAGCGGCACCGCCCGACTCGAGCCCGGCATGGTGTTCACCGTCGAGCCCTGGTACTACAACCACGACGAGCAGATCGCGGTGTTCACCGAGGATGTCGTGCTGGTGACGGCGGACGGCGCCGAGCTGCTGTCCTCGGGTCTGCCGCGTACGGCCAACGAGCTGGCCGCAATGGTGGGCCGCAACTGAAGGGCCGCTCCTTGCTCGACAAGATCCTCTTCGCCTGGTGCCTGGCGATTGTTGTGGTGCTGGTCTGGCTCGGGCTCTTCGTGCCTGCCGCCGACAACGCCACGGGGATCATCCACCCCGACCACGCGGCCATGCGCCAGGGTGGCCCCGCTGCGACGCGCCACGGGCCCGTCATGGCCTACGCCTGGGTATTCGGACTGTTGCTCGTGCTGCTGTTCTCCACCCTGATGGCGTTCGGCGGCCGTGATTCTCGTTACCGCCCTCTACCTGGGCGCTTGGACGTTGCTCGTTGGCCTGTATCGCGCCTCGATCGGCGACGCGGCGCAACCGCTCTGGCTATCGCTACCGCCGTCCACGGCAATGATGCTGTACGTGCTCTGGCCCTTACCGGCGCTGTACGGGTTGTTGTACGCGCATGGCTTTTCTCGGTGGATCTACACGGAGCAGGATCAGGCGGAGTTCCACAGCCTGGTCGAGGCCAAGCGGTCAACCACAAGCGATGACGGCGAGGGCAGCTGATGGAGACATACCGCTACCCGATCATCCTCGGCTGCGTGTTGATCTACCTGCTCCTGTGCATCGGCGTCGGGCTGTGGGCCATGCGTCGCACCCATTCGTCGCGCGACTTCTTCGTCGCCGGTCGCCAGCTCGGCTTCTGGGTGACCGGCCTGGCGATCTTCTCGAGCGTTCTGAGTGGCTTCGGGTTCGCATGATCGATACCGCCAGCTAGCGCCCCGATCGCGTTCGTCCCGCGTCGGATGCTACCGTCCTGCGGTCCATCGACTCGGCAATCGGCCCGCCCGGGGGCGCTTGTCCGAGCGCAACGCCCGCTTGATCAAAGAGAGCGCCCACATGAGCGTCGACACGCTACTGGTTTGCTCGATCGTCCTTGTCGCGCTTGTCCTTTTCGTCACCGAGAAGATCCGCTACGACGTCGTCTCGGTTTCGATCCTCACCGTCCTGCTGGTCATCGGCCTCTTCCGACCAGGCTTCCTGAGCATTGAGGAGGCGCTCTCGGGGTTCAGCAACACCGCCACGGTGACGATCGCCGCGATGTTCGTTCTGAGCGCCGGCCTTTTCAGGACGGGCATCGTGGGAGCGGTGAGCTCGCTGATGCTGCGCCGCCTGGGTAGCGGCGGCGAAGCGACGATCTTCATCGCTCTGCTGCTCACGGTGGGCATCATCTCGGCGTTCATCAACAACACCGCGGCGGTCGCGGTGTTCTTGCCGATCACGCTGACGATCTGCAAGAAAACGGGCATCAGTCCGTCGCGGTTGTTGATTCCGATCTCGTTCGCCTCGATCGTCGGTGGCACCTGCACCCTCATTGGCACTTCGACGAACATCCTGGTCAACTCGATGGCTGCCGATCGCGGCATCCGCGCGTTGTCGATGTTCGAGTTCGCCAAGCTCGGGGGCGTCTTTTTTCTCATCGGAGTGCCCTACCTCTTCGTCGCCGCGCGACGCCTTCTTCCCGAGCGGCAGTCGGCCGACAGCTTGACCGGCAAGTACGACCTCGGTGGCTATCTGACGACGCTGGAGGTTGGGGACGACTCGCACTTCGTGGGCGAGACGCTCGCGAGCGCCCATGTGGGCGAGCGTTACGGCGTCGCGGTGGTCGAGATCTGGCACGGCGAAGTACGGCACTCGAGCGCGATCCATGACGTCGAGTTGCAGGCAGGAGCTCTCCTGCTCGTCAAGGGCAAGCTCGAGGAGATCTTGAGCATGACCCATTCCGAAGGGCTGACAATCCGGCCGCGCGAAAAGTACGCCGACCGCGATCTGTCGAGCGAGGAAACAACGCTCGCCGAGGCGATCATCGCACCGGGCTCGTCGCTCGTCGGCAGCACGCTGGCGGAGGTGGATTTCCGCCGCCAGCACGGCGTGTTCGCCCTCGCCATCCGTCAGCACGACCAAACGATCCGCGAGCGCGTCGGCGACATCATTCTGAGCGTCGGCGACACTCTCTTGCTCCAAGGGCGCCGCGAAGCCATCGACAGCCTGATCCACAGCTCCGATTTCCTCGGCCTGCGTCAAGTGGATCTTCCCGAGCTTCGCAGCGGCAAGGGCACCTACGCCCTGATGATTCTCGCTTTCGTCGTCGTCATGGCGGCGTCCGGCGCCATGCCCATCCTTGCGGCGTCATTGCTCGGCTGCGTCTTGATGTTCACCGCCGGTTGTATCACCCCGCAGGAGGCCTACGACGCCATCGACTGGTCGGTGATCCTCCTGCTGGCTGGCGTCATCCCGCTCGGCATCGCCATCGAGAACAGCGGCACCGCGGAGCTCGTGGCCAGAGGGGTACTGAACGCCACCGGCGCCTACGGTCCCGTGGCCCTCGTCTCGGCGTTCTACCTGCTCGCCACCGTCTTCGCCTCGATCATGTCGCACCACGCCGCTGTGGTACTGCTCGTTCCGATCGCCATCGCCACGGCCCACGATCTCGGCGTCAACCCGGTGACCCTCCTGATGGCTGTGGCGTTCGCCGCGTCGTCGTCAATGAGCACGCCCTTCGGCTACCACACCAACCTGATGGTCTACGGCCCCGGCGGCTACCGCTTCGCCGACTACATGAGGGTGGGCCTGCCGCTGAACCTGCTGTTCTGGCTCCTGGCAACGTTGCTGTTGCCGCAGCTCTGGCCGTTGACTGCGAGCTAGCCGGCGCGGGCGGAGAGCGGCGTGGCGTCTATTGAGAGAGCCGAGCCGCAATACCGGGCGGGAGCTCGTTGTAGGAGGTCCGTCGCTGCACGACCGCGCGCTCATCCTGAAGGTAGGCTACGAGCTCGCCGTCCACTGATATCGCGTAGCGGCGGGACCTAGCGTTGTACCAAAGCTCAGGCCTGAAGAAACAAACACGAACCTCCGGAGGCGTCCAATGGCTCGAGGCTCGAAACCTGACCACGGCTGGTTCGCGATTGCGCGGCTCGCTCGTGAAACGTCGCGCCCGAAGGCTTCTTGGCGCACGCTCGCTGACCGAGCGACGCTCGGCCGTGCCGCTGTGCTGGCGCTACTCGCCCTGCCGATCGCCTGCGGCGGTGGTGGCGGCGGCGGCGGCGGTGGTGGTGGTGGTGGTCGCGACGCCGTGCCGACCGCGGGCGGCGACGCCGAACCGGCCGGAGAAACTCGTGTCTACGTTGCCGATCGCTACGAGAGCGTGCGCCAACTCGACCCGAGCACGCTCGAGACCGTGGCCATCCTCGACGTTGGTCTGCGACCGCACGGGCTCATCGCTTCGCCCGATGGCCGCACGCTGTACATCACGGTCGAGACCACCAACGAGCTGGTGAAGGTCGACGTCGCCACGCACGAGATTCTTGGTCGCGCCGCGGTGGGCCCCGTGCCCAACGAGCCGACGATCACCGCCGACGGCCGTCACGTCATCGTGCCGATCCGCGCCGGGCAGGGAGAAGACGCCGCGCTCTGCGACATCGTCGACACCGACACGATGACCGTCGTCAAGCGCATCGACGTCGGTACGCAGCAGCACAACGCCTACACCTCCGCGGACGGCTCGACGGTGATCGTCACCTCGATGGGTGATGACCTGATCGCGGTGATCGACACCGAGACTCTCGAGGTCGACCGCAAGATCCCCGTGGGCGGCATCCCGAGGCCGATCGCCCTGACCAACGACATGTCGCGGGCCTATGTGACGCTCTCCGGGCTCAACGGCTTCGTGGTCGTCGACCTGACGACCGATGAGGTCATCGAGACGGTTGATCTCGGAATTCCCGAGGGCATGCCGCCGCCGCCGCTGAACACCGTTACGCATGGCATGCTGCTGACGCCGAACCAGCGCGAGCTGTGGGTGGCGTCGTACGGCACCAAGAAGGCGTACGGGTTCACGGTCCCGGAGCTGCAGCAGTTCGCTGAAGTCGACCTGCCGGGCGGCCCACACTGGTTCGCGCTGCACCCGAGTGGAGAGCCGCTCTACGTAACACTCGAGGACGCCGGCCAGGTTGCCGCGATCCACCGCGGGCTGCGCACAGTGCTGCGCAGCGTGAAGGTGGGCGACGGGCCAACGCGCATGCTGGCGTTCCAGTTCCCCGGATAGGAACCACGAGCAGCCGCAGCCGTGATCGACGAGCTCCGAGACCGATGAACGTAGCCGCGAGAGACCGGATGGGAAACCGATGAACGCAGCCGCCGAGTTTGTCGACGCCAATATCGAGGCCGGCCGCGCCGACGTCATTGCGGTTCGCAACGCCACCGATGACTCGACGTTGACCTACGGAGACGTGCTGCGGCGAGTGAACCGCGGCGGTAACGCGCTGCGCGATACCGGCGTCCAGATCGAGCAACGCGTCATGTTGTTGGTGCCCGACTGTCCTGAGTTCATCGACATCTTCTTCGGTGCCATCAAAATCGGCGCTGTACCGGTGCCGGTGAACACGTTGCTGCGCGCACCCGACTACGAGTACCTGCTACGCGACTCGCGGACGTGCTGCCGGTGGTGCACGAGTCGTTGTACGCCGCCGTGGAGCCGGTGCTCGCGAACGCACCTCACCTTCGGCACGTGGTGCACGTCGGCGGCGATGGCCGAGAAATTCCACCGTCGACGATCGACTACAGCGCTTGGCACCAGGCCGCTTCAGAAGAGCTTGATCCCGAGCCGATGAGCGAGGACGACGCGTTTGTGGCTGTACAGCTCGGGCACGACGGGCTTCCCGAAAGGCACCGTCCACCTGCAGCACGACATGCGCACCTGCGCCAACACGTACGCGCGCCAGGTGCTCGACATCCAGCCCGAAGACGTCACGTTCTCGGTGGCCAAGCTCTTCTTCGCCTACGGGCTCGGCAACGCGCTCTACTTTCCGTTCAGCGTCGGCGCCTCGACGGTGCTGTTTCCGGGACCTCCAACTCCGGAAGCCGTTTTCGACGTCATCCAACGCTTTCAGCCCACGATCTTCTATTCCGTACCGACCAACTTCGCAGCGCTGCTCGCTCACGACAACGCGCCCGGTCGCGAGGAGCTCGCCAGCTTGCGGCTGTGCGTCTCGGCGGGCGAGGCGCTGCCGCCGGCGCTCTACGAGCGCTGGAAGGAGCGCTACGGTCAGGAGATCCTCGACGGCATCGGCTCTACAGAAGTGCTGCAGATGTTCATCTCCAACCGTCCCGGTCGCGCGCGACCGGGCTCGAGCGGCGAGATCGTCCCGGGCTACGAGGCCCGCGTCGTTGACGACGTCGGTGACGACCTGCCGCCCGGCGAGATCGGTGACCTGCTCGTCAAGGGCGACTCGATCTGCGCTCAGTACTGGAACCGGCACGAGCAGACCAAGCAGACCATCGAGGGAGAGTGGATCCGTACCGGCGACAAGTACACCGTCGACGAGGACGGCTACTACTGGTACCAGGGCCGCACCGACGACATGCTCAAGGTCGGCGGCATCTGGGTCTCGCCGTTCGAGGTCGAGGCAGCGCTTCTAGAACATGCGTCGGTGTTGGAGGCAGCCGTGGTCGGCGCCGAAGACGAAGCCGGGATGATCAAACCGAAGGCGTTCGTCGTGCTCACCGACGCTGCTCGATCGGAGCTGGGAGAGATCGAAGTGCTCGACGGGGACGACGGGGAGGGCTCTTTCAAGCAATCCCTGCAGGACTTCGTCAAATCCTCGATCGCGCCCTACAAGTACCCGCGCTGGGTCGAGCTCGTGGACGAGCTCCCCAAGACCGCCACCGGCAAAATCCAGCGCTACAAGCTGCGCTGATCGAGCCAGCGCCTTCGCCTGGCCTTCCTACTCGAGCCCTGGCTTGCCGGATGGCCGTCGCTCCGGCGAATAGTCCGGCAACGTGATCGTGGCCGCCTCTGGCCGACGCCCGGGTTCCGACTATTGCTCCGACTATTGCTCAGGAGACTGCTGAGCCTCCCACCACTTTCGCGCCGGCCGCGCGGCCGCCGCGCCCAGCGTGGCCTCGATTGCCGCGATGTACTCGGTAACGGCGCGCGGGCCAACGTCGTTGAGGAGCATTTCGACGAATTTCACGCGGTCGAGCGCGACGCTCGCCTCCCACTCGACGTAGAACGGGCGCATCGGCTCGCCGTTGTTGCGGCGGTCGCGCGACTCGAGGATCGAATCGAGAACCAGGCGGAGGTTCCCGGCGTCGGTCCAGGCGGCGCGATAAACAATTTTGCCGCCTCCACCGATGATGTAAGCCATGTTCGGCAACGACCCATAGGCGCGGTGCACCTTGCCGTCGAGATCGTCGACGAGCATCGGGCGACGGATGTTGTGCGCGTCAACCATATCGCGGGCGTTGCGCAGCTTCTGATCGAAGCTCTGGTGGTGGCCGTACTTCTCGCCCGGATGCGCCTCGCGCGTATAGATGAACGCGAACTTCACGCCGCGCGCGCCGTATTCCTCGGCCATCGGCTCGAGGGCTGGCGCCGCCAGCCCGCAGAACGGTCAGGTGATCGAGCCGAACTCCAAGACGGCCGGCCCGCTCCGCCAGGCCTTCGACAGCCGTATGAGCTTGCCGTGGTCGGCCTTCACAAGCGTTCCGCTGGGGGCACGCTGGCCCACTTTGAGGGCGCTCGGGAAAGCCTCGAACGTCGACATGTCGAGATCGAGCGGGAAGTGTTCGTAGTTGTAATCGGTCATATTCGACCCCCGTCGCGGGACTGACTACGGCCACTCTCGCGCCTGGAGCGCGCCCTGGCAAGACTAGGCGGGTGTCGCAGATCTGGACGATGGCCTATTGGAGGCTGATCGCGAGCTCGGCGGCGAACAGCATGGTGCGGTCGTCGTCGCGAACCGCCCAGTGCAGCAGCGTTGCCAGGCTCGGCTCCACCAGGCTCTCGAACGACACATTGTCGTTCGTGATGACAGTCACCGGCGCAGAAAAGTCGAACTCGTCGGGCGAACGGAGCAGTCGGTAGCGTTGCACACCGCTGCTGCGCACGAGCACGGTGTTGCCGCTGCGTTCCACCTCAACACGGCCCGACGGCTCCTCGTACGGGAAGGCGGCGTAGCTGCGCCCGTTCACCGACACGACGTTCGGCATCGGCATGTGACTGTCGGTGGAGGTTTCGCCCAGCTCGTCGATAACAATCCAGGCCATACGGCCCGCGGTTGCTGGATCCTCCGTCTCCCAGGACACGCGGTCGGGCAGAGGATCACGCCCCGTGCGCGCGATGAAGCGCTCAATCGCCGGCGCCTCCTGCGGCCACCACTCCACCGTGTGTCCGTACTCCGGCTTGGGAACAAACGCGAGCTCTACACCGGCGTCCTGGAACAGCACGATGTACGGCCGAACGGCGGCAACCGGATAGAGCCGGTCGGTGCCACCGTTGACGATGTAGAAGGGCCGGTTGATCAGGTTGATCACATGCAACTGCTCCGGCGTCCCACTGCTCGGATTCGACAACACCGACGGATGGCCGAGGAAGGGCAGGAAGCCGGCCCACGGCGTGGGATCGCGGAACGCGAAGTAATAGACGCCGGTGCCACCGTCGGAAACACCGAACATGTGGACGTTGTTCTCGTCGACGTTGTAGTCGCGCTTGAGCGTCGCCAAGATCGCGGCCAGGTTGTCGAGCTGGCGCGGGTGCCACCATCGCGAGTCGTTCCATGAGGCGGGGAACACCGAGATGTAGTCAGAACCGATGACGCGATCAGTGTTGCGCCACCAACCATCGCGAGGAATCTCCGCCCGGCCGATGCCGCCGTGCAAGAAGAACCGCAGCGGATACCTGCGGGTGGCGTCGTAGTCGTCGGGAACCATCACGAAGGCCGGGTGCGCGGCGCCGTCGACCCGGTGTTCGATGTCGCGCCGCCCGGTCTTCACGTCGCTGGAGTAGCTACGACCGCGCCGCAGGATGTCGAATACCTCGAAGACATCGAGATTGCCCGCGCCGATCAAACTGGCTGCGGTGGCACGCTCTTCGCGACTGGAGGCTTTCCAGAAGGCCTCCAGGAGGTCCTCGGTGGCCCGCGCCCCAGGCTGTTGGCTGTGTTGGCTGTGTTGGCTCTGCTGGCTCTGCTGGACAGGGGCCATCGCCGCGGTCCTGGCGGCCGCCGCAACATTGCGCCCGCCGGTCGTCGAAAGGCCCGCCGCCGCCAACAGCAACAGCGCGAACGCACATGTCCGTCCCAGCATGGGCTCATTCTACTCAGCCGACGTCACGCACTCTCGTCCTCGCGCACCGGGCTCTCGTGTGGCGAATCGCGACGAAGCCGATTGGACCGCTGTAGAGCGTCGCGCAGCAGGTACTCGACCTGAGCGTTGAGCGACCGCAGCTCGTCGTCGGCCCAACGACGCAGAGCGTCGTGGAGCTTCGGATCGAGCCGGAACAGCACCGCCTTACGCTTGGCCATTTTTGCTGCCGTTGCGCTCGTTCGCGCGGCTCAGCCCTCGGGGATATCACAGCGACCGGTGGCGCCGGGGCTCGCGCCCGAAGGCCGAGCCCCGGCGATTCCCTGGCCGCAACCGGTCACGAGCCCTTGCTAGCTGTAGAGCGAACCGGTGTTGATCACCGGCTGCGTGTGACTGTCGCTCGTGAGCACGACGAGCAGGTTGCTCACCACGTGCGCCTTGCGTTCGTCGTCGAGCTCGATGATGTCCTTCTCGCCAAGCATCTCGAGCGCGGTCTCCACCATGCCCACCGCGCCCTCGACGATCTTCTGGCGCGCCGCGATGACGGCGGCGGCCTGCTGCCGCTGCAGCATCGCGCCGGCGATCTCGGGCGCGTAGGCCAAGTGGCTGATACGTGCCTCGAGCACCTTGACGCCCGCATCCTTGAGCCGATTCTGGATCTCTTCCTCGAGCTTCTCAGAGATCTCGGCGGTGTGGCTGACCAGTGAGATCTCGCCCTCTTCGAAGTCGTCGTACGGGTAGTTGGTGGCCAGGTTGCGGCCCGCCGACTCGCTTTGCACGTGGACGTAGTGCTTGTAGTCGTCGACCTCGAAGATGGCCTCGGCGGTATCCACGACCTTCCACACCACGACCGAGGCGAACTCGATCGGGTTGCCGCGCTTGTCGTTGACCTTGAGCTTGCCGGTCTCGAAATTGCGCACCCGCAACGAAATGCGCTTCTTGGTGTAGAAGGGGTTCGCCCACCGCAGGCCCGGAACCCTGACCGTACCGACGTACTTGCCGAACAGCTGCAGCACCTTGCCCTCGTTCGGCGCCACGGCGAACAGCCCGGCCACCAGAACCACATCGAGCACCGCCAGCAGGACCACGCCAATCAGCCACGCCACGCGCAGGCCGCTGGGGCCGAACTGACTGAGGCTCTGGATCGCCTCGATGAATGCCCAAACGAGCCCTAGCATGACGGCGATCAGCAGCGCCAGCATCGGGAGTCCGGGTGCGGCTTTGACTTCGTTTTCTCGAATCAAGTCACGGGTCACGGTTTCCGCTCCTTCTACGCCTGCCCAGCTCACGAGCCCAATGCCCGGGGGCGATGACTACATCAGGTATGCCGTCGAATGACGATACCTTCGTTTTATCATAGTGATATCACTTGGAAAAGACCCATCGCCTCGCTTTTTCTCGCGGTGCGGTGCGTGAAGTCGGGCGGTGGTCGAAGCTTGGCCGCCCACGAGACGACTCCGAGCGACCGCGCTCAGCCGGTAGCTCGGCCTTTTACGCCGACGATGTAGGCGACCCAGGCCTCCTCTGCCTCGGCCCTTTCCTGCAGCGTGTACACCCCGTCGCCCTCGCCGTCTTCGTCGGCGCCTTCCCAGTACACCTCGGCTGCGTCGAAGCCGGCCTCGATCAACGCCTCGCGGATCTCCGGCAGCATCCACAGCCGCCAGTTGTAGCTGAACGCCCTCTGGAGCTTGCTGCCGTCGGCGAAGCCGAAGTGGATGTAGGTCCGCGTGCCGTGGGTGATTGGATCGAAGTCGTCCTGGTCCCAAAAGTAGGAGAAATCGTCGTGGTCGATCTCCTCCTCGGAGAGCTGCTGTGATCCGGGACCGCCATACGCGTCGAGGACCAGGAGTCCTTCGTCGGCCAAGTTCTCGCGCGCCACACGGAAGTAAGCAACGAGCTCGGTGCGGCTCTTGAAGACGAAAAACGAGAAATTCAGAGCCATGACCACATCCACGGTGGGTCGCGCAGCCGAACGGACGTCGGCGCGCAGGAGCTTGATGCGACCCCCCTGATCGGAGTCGAGCTGACCGATATTGTGCTTTGTCCCCCAGTCGAGAGGTTCAGGGTCGAGGTCGATGCCCCACGATCGGTTCGCGGCGTCGGCCCGTACCCAGTCACAACTGATTGCCGCGGTGCCGCAGAAATCCTCCCGCAGCAGGTGGGCCGGCCGCCCGAAGCGCGACTCGAACAGGTCGCGCGAGAACTCGACGTCGCACTCCGGCTCCTGCACCGAGCGCTGATAGAGCTCGTACTTGTCGGCCTTCGAGGCCAGCGTGTTGCGCTTTCTGCGCTGTTTGTTCAACTTCTTCCGATTGGCCATAACGGCCAGCGAGAATGCCACACCGCCACCCGGAAAGCGTGCCGCCTCGGAGTCTCGACAGCACTGCCCAATCCCGGCGTTCCTCGCGAGCGCTTGCCAACGATTGCGCCGCGGCGCGTTGACGCTCACCCTCGTGGCTGGTTGTCTTGCGCACCTTGATCCGCGAGCAATGGGGGTTCTTGTGCAACGCTTTCTTGTTACCGCAATGGCTGTGACCGCGTTCGTTGTTTCCGGCTGTGCGACCCCCGACAAGAACGAGTACGAGTACGACGTCATCCTGCGTGGCGGAACCGTTTACGACGGCAGCGGCGACGCCCCGTTTGTCGCCGACGTAGCTCTGCGAGGAGAGATGGTCGCGGCGATCGGATCGGCCGAGCAGGACGGGCGTCTGGAAGGAACGGCGCCCAGCGAGATCGACGTTGCCGGCCTGGCGGTAGCGCCGGGGTTCGTCAACATGCTCAGCTGGGCCACCGACTCGCTGATCATCGACGGCCGCTCGCAGGGTGACATCCGCCAGGGTGTGACGCTCGAGGTGTTCGGCGAGGGACAGTCCTACGGCCCGCTCAACAGCGCGATGAAGGCCGCGACAGTGGCCGACTGGATCGGTGACGCCGGTGGCGAAGACGAGGCGCGCGCCATGCTCGGGCTGCCGGAGGGCGCACCTGTGGAGGTGCCCTGGACAACGCTCGGCGAGTACCTAGAGTACCTGGTCGACAAGGGAATCTCTCCCAACGTCGCGTCGTACGTGGGGGCGACGACCGTTCGCGTGCACGAGCTCGGTTACGAGGACCGCGCACCGGATGCCGAGGAGCTCGAGCGGATGCAGGAGCTGGTACGAGCGGCCATGCGCGAAGGCGCTCTCGGTGTTGGCTCGTCGCTGATCTACGCGCCAGCGTTCTATGCCGATACCGCTGAGCTCATCGCTCTCAACCAAGCCGCGGCGGAGTTCGACGGCAAGTACATCTCGCACATGCGGTCTGAAGGCAATCGGCTGCTCGAGGCGGTCGACGAGCTCATCATCATCGCCCGCGAGGCTGGCGTGCCGGCCGAGATTTATCATCTCAAGGCCGGCGGTCAAGAGAACTGGCCGAAGATGGACGAGGTCATCGCCAAGGTCGAGGCGGCTCGTGCCGAGGGCCTGCGGATCACCGCCGACATGTACAACTACCCGGCCGGATCGACGGGGCTCGACGCGGCGATGCCACCGTGGGTGCAGGAGGGCGGCTACGACTCCTGGGCAGAACGTTTGAAAGACCCCGCGACGCGCGTGCGTGTGCATGCGGAGATGTCCACGCCGACCGACGACTGGGAGAACCTGATGCTCGCCGCCGGACCCGAGGGCACCCTGCTGGTGGGATTTCGGAACGAGGAGCTGCGCTCGTCCTACACTGGCAAAACGCTCGCCGCGGTCGCTGCCGAGCGCGGCTCCGACCCCTTCACCACCGCAATGGATCTCGTGGTGGAGGACGGCACTCGCGTGCAGGCCGTGTACTTCCTGATGTCCGAGGAAAATATCGAGAAGCAGATCAAGCTGCCCTGGCTGTCGTTCGGCTCCGATGCCGGCTCGATGGCGCCCGTCGATCCGTTTACCCGAACCAGCACGCATCCGCGAGCGTACGGCAACTTCTCGCGGCTGCTTGGCCGCTACGTTCGCGAGCGCAATGTGATTTCGCTGCAGGAGGCGGTCCGTAAGCTGGCGGCGCTGCCGGCGCAGAACCTCGGGCTCGATCGACGGGGCTCGCTACAACCCGGTTACTACGCCGACGTCGCGATCTTCGATCCCGAGACGATCAGCGACCACGCCACGTTCGAGGAACCTCACCAGTACTCCACCGGTATGGTGCACGTCTTTGTCAACGGGCAGCAGGTGCTGCTTGACGGCGAACACACCGATGCGCTGCCTGGCCAGGTGGTTCGAGGTCCTGCTTGGAGTCCGGACGACGCGCACTAACTCGGCCTCTTGGTCGCCCGGCGCCGGGAGCGGACTATCGGCGTTTCTTTGCCGCGCTACGATTCGGCGTCAGTCGGCGACAGCGCCGCTCACAGTCCCATGGGAGGTTCCAATTGACGTTCATGATCGAGTACGAAATAAGTCCCGACAACCGCGCCGATGCCGTTGAGCGCTTTCTCGAGTCCGGCGGGGCGCTGCCACCCGCGGGAGTCACGATGCTGGCGCGCTGGCACGACGCCGGGATGAGTCGCGGCTGGACAATATGCGAGGCCGACAACGCGGTGGACGCGGGACGATGGGCCAACCAATGGGCCGATCTCATAACCCAAGACATTACCCCGGTAGTTTCCGATGAAGAGCTTGGCCAAATCCTGACGGGCTGATACGTCGAGATCAGCAGCGGGACTAGAACGCAAAGGGCCCCGGCGAGTCGATTCTCGCCGGGGCCTTTTCCTCTCGACGCCAGAACAGGGTGGCTCGACTGTGGCTGCGAACGGGCCCGATGCCTGCGTAGTAGCGTCCTGGACGCTATGAAAATCGGACTGGTGGGATTCCCGGGCTCGGGAAAAACGAGCGTGTTCAACGCCCTGACGGGACTGTCGGCCGAGACCGGCTACGGCGCGGCCAAGCCCGGCACGAAGAACCTCGGCTCGGTGAAGGTTCCCGAGCCTCGCCTGCATGCGCTCGCGGCTCTCTACGATCCACGCAAAACCACGTTGGCCGAGGTGATGTTCTCGGACATTGCTGGTGGGGGCGCGGCGCGGGGGTTGGATCGCAGCGTCCTCAACAGCATGCGCGAGATGGACGCTCTGGCGCAGGTGCTACGGGCGTTCGACAACCCAGCGGTGTCCGAAGCGGACGATCCGGTGCGCGAGCTCGGTGATCTGCAGACCGAGATGATTCTGGCCGACCTCGAGATACTGGAGAAGCGTCGCGACCGCCTTCGTAAGGAGCGCGACAGCAACCCCCGAGAAGTCGCTCTGTTCGAGCGCCTCGGTGAGATCCTCGAGGCCGAGCGTCCGCTGCGCGATGCCGAGCTCGATCGCGGCGAACGTCTCCTCGTGTCGCCGTACCAATTCCTCTCGCTAAAGCCTCTGATGCTGGTCCTCAACGTTCCCGAGGATCACGCGGCGGAGCCGACGCCGCCAGAGCTGCAGAAGGCAACTGAACGAGCCGGTCTCAACGTTGTCGTGCTGTCGGCCGCGGTAGAGATGGACATCGCGCACATGGACCCGGAAGACCGCGTCGAGTTCACCGAGGCACTCGGCCTCGACGAGCCCGCCAGCGACCGCTTCATCCGCGGCGCCTTTCAACTGCTCGATCTGATCACGATGTTCACGGTGGGGCCCGACGAGTGCCGCTCCTGGCCGGTGCCTCGCAACAGCACAGCTCCACGCGCGGCGGGCAAGATCCACTCGGATCTGGAACGCGGCTTCATTCGCGCCGAGGTGATCGACCATAGCGACCTTCTCGAGCTCGGTAGCGAGGCCAAGTGCCGCGACGCGGGCAAGTTGAGGGTTGAGGGGCGCGACTACATCGTCCAAGACGGCGATGTGGTGAACATCCGCTTCAACGTCTGAGCGCGGGTGACGAGCGACGACCGCGAAGACGATCTGCTGAGCGCGGTGGAGCGCGTGCAGGGCCTTCTCGCCACCGCGCGACCGTTCGCCGAGGCGCGTGCCGCGCTTCTGGCACGGCTCAATCCATGGGAGCCGTGCAACGTTCTGGAGATCGGGATCGGCGCCTCGCCAGCTTTCGATCATCTGCCCGAAGGCCGCAGCGGGCCGGGGAGAGCTCCTTCGTTGCGTGTCGGCGTCGACGTCGATCGACGGCTCCTGCGCCGGCGTCGAGCTCGTTCAGCGGACCCCTCTCTCTGTTGCGCCGACGCCTCGAGCCTGCCTTTCGCCCGCAATTCGTTCGACCGGCTCATCGCCGACAAGCTCTTGCCACACATGAACGAGCCGCGAGCTGCGCTGGCCGAGTGGCTGCGCGTGCTGCGTCCCGGTGGAAGAGTCGGCCTGCTCGATTGGGACTTGCGTGCCCATCGTGTGGCAAGCGAGCTGCCGGACCTGATCGCCTTCCTGGCACGGGCGCAGGAGGACAGCACGATGGCTCTGGACGCCCTCGACGAGGTCGAGGAGTGGTTGCTGAATGCCGGCGCGTCGGAAGTTGTCGTCGAGAAGCACGCCATTGAGATCAGGCGCCTCGATACCCTCTGGCGCGAGGTGCTGGCAGCCGACCTCGACTACGCCGTTGCCGCTGGCATCGTCAACGAAGCCACCCGCCGGCGCTGGTGGCACCACCTGCGCGAGCGACAGGAGCAGGGACGCTTCCGAGTTACAGGCACGCTGCAGCTGACCACGGCTGTCAAACCATCCAGCTAGCGTTTTCCGCGGGCACCGTGGCCGCGGAATCGAAAAGGAGATCACGCCCATGACGCTGACAACTACCGGGCCGTTCGTGGCCGACCTACTGCGGGGCAAGACCGCGCTGATCACCGGCGGCGGCACCGGCCTGGGCTTCGCGATGGCGCAGCGCTTTGGCGCCCTCGGAGCCAATCTGGTGCTCGCCAGCCGTAGCGCCGAGCACGTCGAGCCTGCGGCCGAGACGCTCCGTGAAGGCGGCGCTGACGCCCTCGCAATGACGTTCGATGTGCGTGACCCGGAGGCGGTGCAACGCGTTGTCGACGCGACCGTGGAGCACTACGGGCGACTCGACATCCTGGTTAACAACGCCGCCGGCAATTTTCTGGTTCGCGCGGAGCGATTGTCGCCCAACGGCTGGAAGGCGGTGCGCGGCATCGTCCTCGACGGAACCTTCTACTGCTCGCGCGCCGCGTTCGGCGCCATGAGCGCCCGGGGCGGCGGAGCGATCCTCAACATCGTCGCAACCTATGCCGAGTCGGCTGGGCCTTTTGTTGTCCATTCGGCGGCTTCGAAGGCCGGCGTGTTGTCTTTGACGCGCACTATGGCCGTTGAATGGGCGCGCCATGGCATCCGCGTCAACGCGATCGCTCCTGGACCGATCGACACCGCGGGAGCCGGCGGCCAGCTGTGGGAATCTGACGAGGCGCGTGCGGCGCTGGCCGAGTCGGTGCCGATGGGGAGATTCGGGACTCTCGATGAGCTCGCTGATACGGCTACGTTCTTGGTGAGCGACGCCGCTTCTTGGACCACGGGCGCGCTCCTGACCGTGGACGGCGGCGTGACCCTCGGCAACGGGCTGTTCGACTCGAGGTTCGCGACGCTGATGCGGGACGACGGCTGAGCTCAACCGAGACCGACTTCAGGTGAACACCTGCCGCCGGCTCGCCAAGGCGTCGAGAACGAGCGGCAGCAATCGCCCGCAGACGGCCTCGGGTGAGCCGCTAACGTCGACGCACTCAAATCCAGGAAGGCCGCAGTACTCGCGGTAGCGCCGCTGCGCGTCGAGCAGCGAGGCCTCGGCTTCGAAGGTATTCGTGGTGCCACGCTGGCGGCGGATGCGCTCTCGACCGGTGGCGACCTCGAGATCGAGGATGAGCGTGAGATCGGGAATCGGGGCAAACGCCTCGTTGGCGGTGCGAATCACCTCCGAATCCAAGCCGAGCGAGCCCTGGTACACGATCGACGACAGATAGTACCGGTCCATGAGCACCACCTCCCCCGCCGCGAGCGACGGCAAGATGTTGTCGCGGACGTCGATCTTCCGGTCTTCGAGAAACAGCTGCATCTCCTCGAACGGAGTGACGTTGCGGCCCTCGACGAAAATACGGCGCAACTCGCGTCCGGGCACGGTATCGCCGGGCTCGCGATAGATCGCCACCACGTGGCCACGCGCAACGAGCTCGTCGCGCAGCAGCCGCGCCTGGGTCGACTTGCCGCAGCCGTCGATGCCCTCGAAGGCAATCAGAACGCCTGGAAGACTCTCGGACATCGCGCCTCGCCGTTCGAGATGGATGGACGCCGTGGACCACGGTCCGAGGATGCTCGCGCGCCGAGCGCGGCGCCGAACACCTGCACGGTCGGAAGCGGTGGCGTAACGTTGGAAGAGATCGTGCGGCGATTCTGGCACGGCAATCAGCACGAGGTTTTCGAGAGAGGACGCACGATGGCTCGCTGGTCAGTTCCGGGAATTGCCCTGACGGGAGCAGCGGCAGCGACTCTCCTGCTAGGCGCCGCCAGCGGCGCAGCTGAGCCGCTGGCAAAACAGGCACCGCTGTCAACGGAGCCTGAACCGGACCTCGGCGGAGCGACCAGCACGCCGGAGCCTGTCGCGACCTTTTCGATTGTCGGCTACGAGCCGGCCACCGGCGACTTCGGCGTTGCCGTGCAGTCTCGCTTCTTCGCCGTAGGCGCCGTTGTGCCCTTTGCCAGCGCCGGGGTCGGCGCCGTGGCAACACAGTCGGTCGCCAACACCACGTACGGCCCCCGCGGGCTCGAGATGCTGCGCGTGGGCAACTCGGCGAGCGACGTCCTTGCCGCTCTTACGAGCGCGGACGGGCGTCGCGAGCAACGCCAGGTCGCGGTCATCGGAGCGGGCGGCCGTGCCGCGGCGTTCACCGGGCAGGAATGCACGAGCTGGGCGGGACACCAGGTCGGCGAGAACTACTCGGCGCAGGGCAACATCCTGGCGGGCCCGGAAGTGGTGGAGGCGATGGGCTTGGCGTTCGAAACCACCGAAGGCGACCTGGCGACACGGCTGGTAGCCGCGCTGGCCGCCGGGCAAGCCGCGGGGGGAGACGCCCGCGGCCGGCAGTCGGCGGCGCTCCTCGTGGTGCGCGAGGGGGGAGGCTATGACGGCCTTAATGATCGCTACATCGACCTGCGGGTAGACGACAACCCGGCGCCGATCGTTGAGCTCAGGCGCCTACTCAACAAACGACACGCTCAGCTGGCGTCGGCCCGTGCCCGTGAGGCTCTCGCCAACGGTGAGCTCGACGACGCGCTGGCTGCTGCTCACGAGGCGACGCGTCTCGACCCCGACTCGGGCTTCGCTCGCTGGTCTCTCGCATCGGTTCACCTCGTGCTAGACGACCGGATCTCGAGTTGATGGCCGGCGCTTCGAGACGTAGCCAGGCCCGTTGTCTGTCATCACTCGGCGCACCGCTGCCGGCGGCCGCCGCAGCGGCACGCCAGGCGCTGGTGCGCGATCTCGGGCTTGGGCTCGAGCGCATCAAGCTTGGCGAGTCCGACTCGCCGCTCAAGACAGCGTTGTTGAGCGGAATGCTGGGATCCTCGACGGCGCTCGAACGCCTGCTCGACAACGAGGATTTCGCGCGTTTCTGGGAAGCGCTGCCCGGCCGCTAACGGCCCGCTAGTGTGCTCCGCCGTAGAGGCCCATCTCCAACAGGTCGATGGTGGCCTCGGTTCCGGGACGCATCATCAACGGCGTTACGACCAGCCCGACGCCAGACACCGACGCCAGGTGATCGAGCAGCGGGCTTTCGCCTGCCGCACTGCTGAGGTTGGAGCCGTCGAGACGACGAAAGAGCGACCACGGAACACCGCGCGCGTTGCTCTCTGGCAACGACGGCAAGACGTATTCCCAGGTTGCCTCGCCACCTCCCTCGAGTCGCACCCAAACACGCAGCCCCACGCGCCACTCCCGCAGCGAGCTCATGTGCACAACCAGGCCGCCGCGTGACGACCAGTCGAGCCGCTCCAGAGCACGCCATGCGAGCGCGGCGAAGGCTCCGTCGACCTCGCTCAGCTTCTCCCCTGAACCACGCGGCAGCCGTAGGTCCCAGCGCAGCCCGTGCTCGGCGGCGGCCAGCGCGCTCACCGAGTCGTCCCCCTGGTCGGTCTGCCACCCCGGCTCGTCGAGCAGGTCGACGCTGGTTGGAGGAGCCGGTGGTACCGGCGCCCGGCGCACTACAGCGGCCGTGATCGCCGACTGAGGCCAAAGATAGATCGGGTTGCTGATGATCCAGGGCACGGCGGCCGCGGTGGCACCCGCGGACAAGACTCGGGCGACCTCGACGCGGTAGGTGCCCGGCTCTGACGCTGGCACCGACAGATCCGCATCGCGAACCGACGATACGAGCTCGCCATCGCGCAGGAGCCGAATCTCGTAGGCGGCGCCCCCTGGTTTCTCGCCCGCCGCGCCGCCCGCTCCCCCTCTTCGCGAACCGCCCCCCAGTCCCATCGTCGCCTCGAACGTCCAGCCTGGCGCCCAGACCACTTCGTCGCCGGAAGAAGCGCTCGCGCCTGCGGGGCCAGCCGCGAAGAAGTCGAATCCGGGCACCACACCGATGGCCTCGACGACAACGGCCGAGCGGCCCACCCGCAGTGCCTCGAGGATGGCGTCGCTCGTCGCCTTGACTCGAGCACCACCTCCGGTGCCAGTTGGGGCGGGCTCGTCGAGCCAAACGACATTGGTGATCGCTGCCAGCGACGACTCATAGCTCGGCATACCGAGCCAACGGAGGGGCCCGAAGGGCCCATGAGCATCTGCACTGGCAACCGCGGCGAGTCGTTGCTGTACCGACGGCCCGCCGCTGAGTCGAGTGTGCCGATCCCAGTCTTGTAGCGCCGTGGGCGCGCCGGCGATCAGCTCGGAAAGAGCGAGCGCCGGATTGACTGGATAGATCATTGCCGTTCTCAGCAATCGACCGAACGCCGCACGATGCGCCACGGTGGACAGGTTCAGCACCTCTGTTGCATCCGCACCCAGCCAGCCGCCGGTCCAGGGATCTTCCTGGTCGTCGGGGTGGGCAATCAGCGACCAGCCTTCGAGTGCCTCTACGTCGGCCATCGTCTGCCGCGCGGTCGGCCCCAGCGCGTAGGGATGGGGCCGCGGCCCCATGGCGACAAGGTGTCCGTTGTCGGTGGAGATTTCCTCGCCGACAACAACGAACACGTCGCCAACCCAGCCGCCCTCAACCCTTCCGGCGAGTCCTCGGGCGCGCGTGTGATCGGCAATAACCACAAAATCGAGGCCCGCGCGCGCGGCTGCTGCGACCACCTCTTCGAGCGTCCCCGTTGCGTCGGCAGATATCCGCGTGTGGACATGCACGGCGCCACGCCATGGATAGCCGGCGCGAGCCCTGCCGCGAGCCGCGAGCCGAAGCGGCTCGTACGCGAACGCACCGACCACGGCCAGCCAAACCACGTAGCTTGCCGCCACGAGCGCAAGCGTGCCAGCCAGAGCCTGTACGCGCGACACCCGCCGGGATCGACCCCGTGTCACTCCTCGTCGCCGCCGGTCCAGACCGCACGCTGCAGCGTCTGAACCCGGACTCGCGTGAGGTTGCGGAAAAGCTCGGGATCAACGTCGTCGCCAGGCAGTGTGCCGTAGTGCATGGGAACAACGACCCGAGGAGAGATGCAGTTAGCGGCAGCCGCAGCTTCGACCAGGTTCATCGTCTCGCCGCCGGAAATCGGCAGGCAGGCAATGTCGGCACGGATTTGGCGCATCTCGGGGATGTAGTCGGTGTCGCCGGCATGATACCAACGCACACCGCCCATCTCGACGATATAGCCCAGCCAGCCGTTCTCACGCCCATGCATGCGGCTCTTGCGTGTGTAGGCCGGTACAGCCTCAATCGTGACGCTGTCGAACGCTACCTTCGAGCCCGGCTCCATCAGCCGCCGGGAACCCGGCAAGCTACGCAGCGAAGTCACGCAGTCACTCGGGCACAGAATGGTCGTGGAATCCGTGACGATCTTCCGCAGGTCGACGGGCGAACAGTGATCGTAGTGCACGTGTGTGATCAGCACGACGTCGGCCGGCGGTCCGCCATCGACCCGAAACGGGTCGACATAAATCGACGGGGGGCCATCAAGATAGAAGCCCGCGTGCCCTAGCCAGGTGAGTCGATCAAGCACCCGGAACCCCCCAGCTCTGTAGAGCGCGGTGCGAACCTTCATGGAAAACGATCAATTGCGCCCGGCGCCCGCGCCGGCGCCATCGCAACGCCGCATGATAGTAACCGTCAGCGTAGCTTCGCGTGTGGCCCGTCAACAACCCTATATAATCTGCTGCTCTGTAGCGAGCGAGCCGTTTCTCCAATCGACCCAGCGTGAGTGTTGATGGCGAAGATTTGGACGTCCGAGCACGAAGAGTTCATTCGCGAGCACTATCGCCACAAGACGTACGCGGAGCTTGCCGACCACTTCGGCGTCACCCAGAAGGCAATGGAGTCGAAGATCCGCCGGATGGGCCTCAAGAAACAAGACTATAAGGAAGCCGACGTGGTCCCGACAATCCTGCCCTTGCAGCCAGCCGAGCCGGAGTCGCCCCCGGCGCCCACCGGTCCTGAGCCCATCCAAACCCTTGGCGCGCTTCCGCGGCGCATCGCCGCGCCCACCGAGACTGCATCACAGCGCGCGGAACGCCTGGAGGCAGAGTGTGAGGCCGCGGGGATGCACAGCACCGCGCGCGAGTCCGAGCGGCAGGACAAGAACTTCGCCCGCGCGGTCAAGGCATTCGAGGCCGCCGTCAAGACGTTTCATGGGGGCGGCTACGGTAAGGCGCGTGAGGCGTTCTTGACGCTCGCTGAATCGCTGCCTGCGTGCTCGACGCTGGCGGCGAAATCACGCCAATTCGCCCAAGCTTGCGCGCGCAACGTACAGCCAACAAGCTACTCGCCGAACGAGCCTGAGGAGTTCTATTTGCACGGCGTCATGCTCCTCAACGCGGGCAGGCCGGACGAAGCGTTAGCCGACCTCGCCAAGGCGATGATCGCGTCGCCCGGCGACGATCGCATCCTGTACTGCCAGGCAGCTGCGTACGCGCAGGCCGGCGACATTCCGGCTGCCATTGGAGCGCTGGGAGCGGCAATCGACACCAACGACGCGAACCGCATCTACGCGATGAACGATCCCGACTTCACGCCACTGCATGTGCATGAGGATTTTCGCGAGCTCGTCGAAGGGTAGCCCCAGTTCGCTGGCTCGTTCGCTCGTCGAAGGACTAGCGGTCGCTGGCGACGTGGCCGCACGAGCGACGCTTCCGGCCGCAGGGCGGCCAGCAACAATACGTAGGGCGGGCTAGAGGAGACAGCGTGCCGCAGCCATCGATGCACGTCGTGATTCTTGCCGCAGGCGATGGAACCCGCATGCTCAGTCGCCTGCCGAAGGTACTGCACACCGTCGCCGGACGACCGATGGTGGGCCACGTCATCGAAGCGGCGCGGCGTCTGAACCCGGCCTCGATTGTCGTGGTTGTCCCGGCCGAACACGACCGACACCGTTCGGCTCTCGATGGCTACCCCGTTGAGCTCGCGGTGCAGGACCCCCCGAGCGGCACGGGCGACGCGGCGCAGGTTGGGCTGCGAGCCAGCGGTGCACGCGGGGACAACGATCTCGTGCTTGTCATCAACGGCGATTGTCCTGGTCTGCGGTCCGAAACGCTCGAGGCGATAGCCGCGGAGCAGGCGTCGGGGGACGCGACGGGGGCCGTTTTTCTGAGCGGCCTGGTGGCCCACGTCAACGGGGAATCCGCGACGAGCCCGTACGGTCGTATGGTTCGTGACACCGACGGGACCCTGCTGCGCATTGTGGAGGCGGCTGACTGCGACGCGGAGCAACTGGCGATTCCCGAGGTGAATGGCGGCATCTATCTGTTCGTCTCGGGTGTGCTCGAACGCGCCCTTCAGGAGCTACGCCCCGACAATTCGCAGGGCGAGCTTTACCTCACCGACACGCTCGAGGTGATCCGCAACCAGGGTGGTCGCGTAGGGCTCTGTCGGCATCACGACCTGGCGGAGATCGACGGCGTCAACACGCGGGCGGAGCTGGCGCGTGCCGAGGAGCTGTTGCGCTCGCGCAAGGCCGAGGAGCTGATGCTCGCAGGCGTGACGCTGCGCGATCCGAGCTCCACCAGCGTCGACGTGGATGTCGAAGTCGGCGCCGACACGATTCTTTATCCCGGTGTGGTGCTCGAGGCCGGAACATCGGTGGGCGAGGACTGCGTGCTGTACCCCAACGTCCGTGTTGCCCGAAGTCGGATTGGTAGCAACGTCACGATGTACGACGGTACCGTCATCGAGGACGCTGTGGTCGAAGACGGGGCCACGCTCGGCCCCTACGCTCGGCTGCGGCCCGAGGCCCACATCTGCGAGGACGCTCGAGTGGGCAACTTTGTCGAGATCAAGAAATCGCGGCTCGGGCGCGGCAGCAAGGCTAATCACCTTACTTACCTGGGCGATGCCGAGATCGGTGCCGGGGTGAACATCGGCGCCGGAACGATTACCTGCAACTACGACGGCGCGAACAAGCACACCACCGTTCTCGAGGACGGCGTGTTCGTTGGGTCGAACACCGCGATCGTCGCGCCGGTTCGCGTGGGCCGCGGCGCAACCATCGGCGCCGGTTCGACCATCACCAAAGACGTTCCCGCCGATGGACTGGCCGTGGCGCGCAGTAGGCAAGTCATCAAGGAGGATTGGACGTCGAAGCACTCGCCGAAAGCCAAGAAAGCCCGCGAGGCCGACTGAAGAGAGTCAGCCACCGACGTTTCTGCTTGCTCGGCAGAGACTCGATGTCATTTCATGGAGCCAACGCCTCGGTTTTTCCTTCTTCGAGTGATCCTCTACAGAGGATCCGGACCCTGACCCATGTGTGGAATCGTCGGCTATGTCGGTGAGCGAGAAACTCTCCCAATTCTGATCGACGGGCTCAGAAGGCTCGAGTACCGTGGCTACGATTCCGCCGGCGTTGCGCTCGCCGGCCGCAACGGCCGCGTGGCCATTCGACGCGCCGCGGGCAAGCTCGGCAACTTGGTGGGCCAGCTCGATGCAAAGCCGCTCGAGGGCGACTACGGCATCGGCCACACGCGCTGGGCCACGCACGGCCGGCCAACCGAAAAGAACGCGCACCCACATCGCGACTCCACCGGCCGCATCGTGCTGGTGCACAACGGCATCATCGAGAACTTTATCGACCTTCGCGAGAAGCTCGAGAGCGAGGGCTGCGAGTTTGTCAGCGACACCGATACCGAGGTCGTCGCTCACCTGATTTCAAGCCTCTACGCCGGCAACCTGGAAGATGCGGTCCGCGCGGCGCTTGCCGAGCTCCAGGGCATCTACGCGCTGGTGGTCATGTCGGTCGACGAGCCGCAGAAAATCGTTGCCGCCCGGCTGGGACCACCGATCGTGATCGGCCTGGGCGAAGGGGAGAACTTCGTCGCCTCCGACGTTCCTCCGGTGCTGCAGTACACGCGCGACGTAATCTTCCTCGACGATGGAGAGGTCGCGGTCATCACTCCCGACAACGTGACATTAACCAACCGTAAGGGACAGCCTGTCGAAGCCAAGCCGCAGCGCATCACGTGGGATCCGGTTACCGCCGAAAAAGGCGGCTACAAGCATTTCATGCTCAAGGAGATCCACCATCAGCCGGAAGCGGTACGCGACAGCCTGGTGGGGCGCCTCAATCGACATTCCGGTCGTGTCGAGCTGACAGAATTGAACCTGCAGCAAGAGGCGGTGCAGCGGATGCACAGCCTGATGCTACTCGGCTGTGGCACCTCGTGGCATGCGGCTCTCGTCGGAAAGTACTGGATCGAGAAGCTTGCTCGGCTCCCCGTGCAGGTCGACCACTCCAGCGAATTCCGCTACCGCGACCCGCTCGTTCCGAAGGATTCGGTGGCCTGCGCAATCACACAGTCGGGCGAAACCGCAGACACGCTCGCAGCCATGCGCGAGGCCAAGGAACGCGGCGCCGACGTGTGGACGATCTGCAACGTAATCGGCTCGATGGCGACCCGCATTGCCGACGGTGTGCTGATGACACAGGCCGGACCCGAGATCGGGGTCGCCTCGACCAAGGCCTTCACGACGCAGCTCATCTGTCTTTACCTCATCGCGCTCAAGCTGGCCGCACTGCGCCGCACGCTGACCGACGAGGAAATCACCGAGCGCATCCGTGCTCTCGAGAAGATTCCGGGTCAGATCGAGCACATGTTGCGGCAGGAAGAGTACGTGGCCAACGTGGCGCGTCGCGTCAGCCATTTCAAACAGTTCCTGTTCATCGGGCGCGGCTACCTGTACCCGATCGCGCTCGAGGGAGCCTTGAAGCTCAAGGAGATCTCCTACATCCACGCCCACGGCTACCCCGCCGGCGAGATGAAGCACGGCCCGATTGCGCTGATCGATCGCGACGTTCCCGTGGTGACGTTGTGCCCGCAGTCGCCGTTGTACAACAAGACAACCTCGAACATGCAGGAGGCGCGGGCGCGCGACGGCTACATCGTGGCCGTCAGCACCGAGGGTGACGAACGGCTAGCGGGCAGCGACGAGATCCTCACCATCCCGGAGTGCATGCCCGAGCTGACGCCGCTGCTGACAACAATCCCGCTGCAGCTCCTGGCGTACCACGTGGCGGTGGAGCGCGGTTGCGATGTCGATCAGCCGCGTAACCTGGCCAAGAGCGTCACGGTTGAGTAGCGCGAGCCCAACAACGGTCGAGTAGGGCAACCGGATGTCGACGCAGCCCTCGCGCCGCATGCCGCACGTCGCTCCACACCGGTTCCCACCACGCCGGACCGCGATCGGTTGGCCCGCCAGCCAGGATGGCGACGCCCTCGCGCCGGTACCGGCGCTCGTCGCCAAACGCTCCTTAGACAGTCAAGGGGAGGTCCCCGAGCTCCGCGTGGGCACCAGGCCCCAGAGGAGGCCCTGGGGCCCCGAGCACGCGTCGCCAAACCGTCGCCGCAGGGGCGGCCGTGGCGTTCAAATCGGACGCAAAAAAAGCCCGCCCGGCGACCCGGGACAGGCGATAACCAGCAGCAATCAGAAAATTGTACGAAATTCTGGCCCCTGTTGTCAAGTCACTATAACGTTCAGTAAGACACCTGTACGCTCTTGTGACCATATCGTTTGCAGTCGAGACGTCTCGGCCCGCGGTTTTTTCCGACCAAGAGCCGGATATTCACGACGGCCCGCAGCTATCAGGCCTCGTACCGCACAGACAGGCCGACGACCGGGGTTTCAAGATGGGTCCTTGCCGCGGAGCGCGGTCGGCCCGGCCGGCAAGTTGTCCATGAGATAGCGAGTCAGGAGCCCGTACAGGTGCCGTGTGGTGCCGGCGCCTTCGCGGATGGCGTGTGTGCGGTTCGGGTAGGTCATCATCGAGAACGGCTTGCCGGACTCCACGAGCCGATTGATCAGCGCCTCGGTGCCTTGATAATGGACGTTGTCGTCGCCGGTGCCGTGTACGAGGAGAAGATTGCCCTCGAGGCGGTCGGCGTAGGTGATCGGAGAGCCGTTCCGATAGCCGTCGGGGTTGTTC
The DNA here is from genome assembly GCA_963666215.2 of Acidobacteriota bacterium. Classification (GTDB taxonomy): domain Bacteria; phylum Acidobacteriota; class UBA890; order UBA890; family WLXD01. Next base: position 777,482 of record CAXWPL010000004.1, on the reverse strand, counting down.
TGCGGCGTTCCCATGTAGAGTTCCTGGTAGATGGTGTCGTAGTAGCGCTGGTCGGGAACGGGCGCCACCGACATACCGGTGGCGTAGACATCGGGATAGCGGAACAGGGCGTTGAGGGTCATCGAGCCGCCGCCGCTCCAGCCCCAGATGCCGACTCGGGTGGGATCGATGTACGGGCGATTCTGGAGAATTCTGTGGACCGCGGCGGCCTGATCTTTGGCCGCCAGGGTGCCCACCTCGCCGTAAACGACCTTCCGCCACTGGCGGCCGCGCGGCGATGGCGTGCCGCGATTGTCGACGCTCATGACCACATAGCCGCGCTGAGCCACGAGGTGGTGCCAGAGCAAGTTCCTGCCTCCCCAGCGGTCGAGCACCGTCTGACCGGCGGGCTCTCCGTACACGTGGAACAGCACCGGGTAGCTGAGCGCCGGATCGAAGTCGTCGGGATAGATCACCCACGCGTCGAGCTCGACGCCGGGCTCAACCTCAACGCGGAAGAACTCGGCTGGCGGCCGCTCGAGCGCGGAGAAACGGTCGCGCAGCGCAGTGTTGTTGACGAGGACGCGCGCCGTACGGTGATCGGGCAGCTCGACCAGCGCTACCTGCGGGGGCGTTTCGAAGCTCGACCATGTATGGAACGCCCAACGACCGCCGGGTGCGATGTCGTAGCGATGCGTGCCGCCGAGACGAGTGGGAGTAAGCGCCGTCGCCACGATCTCGTCGTCCGCAGTCAGTGGCACGCGGTGCAAGTAGCGTTGTGTGGCATCGGAGGTCGAGGCGTAGTACAGCCAGCCGCCACCTGGATCAACATCAATAAACTCGATGCCCATCACGTCGACGCCGGCCGGGGTCAGCGGCTCGATGGAGCTGCCGTCGCGCGCCACTCGGTACACGCGTCGCCAGCCGTCGCGCTCCGACACAAACGTGAAAGCGCGCCCCCCGTCGAGCCAGCGCAAATCGTTGACGACATCGACCCAGGCCTCGTCGGTGTCGAGCAGCACCTGGCTTGCCTCACCCGTGCGCACGTCGGCCAGGAACACGCGGTTGTTGTTCTGCCGGCGATCGATCTGCTGGATGACGAGCTCGTCGGGACCGCCCGCCCATTCCATGCGCGCCACGTAGTTGTCGCGAGTGTCCCCGGGGAGGTCAACCCAGAGCACGTCGCCGCCAGCTGCCGGCACCACCCCGACGCGCGCGGCCGGGTTGGTCTCGCCGGCCTTCGGGTAGGGGAACTTGTGTAGAACCGGGTACAGCTCCGACGTGTCGTCGATCAGGGTGAACTCTCGCACTCCCGAGTCGTTGAGCTGCCCGAAGGCGATGTGGCTGCCATCGGGGCTCCAGCGGAAGCCGTCACGAACGCCCAGCTCCTCCTCGTACACCCAATCGGAGGTGCCGTTGGCGATCAGATTGGAGCCATCGTGGGTGAGGCGTGTGATCACACTGGCCTCGCCGCCCCGAAGGTTCTCCATGTACAGATCGTTGGCCCGCACGTACGCAACCCGGGTGGAGTCGGGCGAGAACTTGGCGAACATCAACGTCGCCTCGCCCGCCGCGCCGCCGATCCGTTCGAGCGTCCGCGACTCGGTGTCGAGTATCCAGTAGTCGCCACGCGTGTTGCTGCGCCAGACGCGACGCGAGTTGGTGAAGATCAGCAACTGGCGGCCGTCGGGCGACCAGTCGTAGCTCTCGACCTCCAACGGTTGGTCGCCAGAGCCGGGGAGGAGCTCGTGCGCCCCCACCAGGACCACGCTATCGCCCGATGCGGCATCGTGGCGCACGAGATCGCGGGAGCCGAGCACCGTCACCGAGGCTTCGAGCGTCGTGTAGCTGTCGCCATCGAGCCACCGCGCCGGGCTCAGGGAGTCGGCCTCCCACGCGCGATCGACGAACATCGAGTCGAGCGTCAACTGCGGTGGGCTTTGGGATCCTACGGTGGCGGTCTGCGAGGCCGCCGGCGACGCGACAAGCACGTGTGCCATCGCGGCCGCGAGGATTGAGCGAGCGAGAACGCGGGGCATGGAGATTCTCCAGAACTTTCCGGCACACCAGGGTCCGGGCGGTTGCCGTTTTGCGAGGTGAGGATCACGCGAGTCTTGCAGGACGCCGAGCCGGTTGCGAGCCGGTCGGGCCCGCGAGTTGTCGGGCCCGCAAGAAGTGGCCAGAAGGGCCTCTGAGGACCGCGCTGCAGGCACAAAAAAAGCCCGCCCGGCAAGCCGGGACAGGCGTCCATCAGCAACAATCTAAAGATTGTACGAAATTCAAGCATTGCTTGTCAAGTCACTGGTGGGTAGTGTCCTAATTTGAGAACCCCCATGCTCGACCACTACCCGACGTTCGATCTCACCCACTTCCTGTCACTCAACACCAGATCTAGGAGGGCCGAACTGTGCCTGAATTTTTTCTTGACTTTGCTACCGACTGTGATATCCTCCGATTCGGAGGGCACAGAAATGCTAGACAAAGAAACTGCAACGCGCCTGATCCGTGACGCTCATCAACTTGCAGACGACGAGGGCACACTTCAGGCAGAACTCGAAGAGTTAGACGACCGTAGGCAGAAAATTGCCGGTCAAATGCATGCGGTGCAACAAACTCGACATCATATGTTGAAACTTGCGAGTGAAATCTTCGATTCTCTTGGTGAAATATTTCCACGGGATGCACGGATCGGGTTGATGGAAGTCGTCAGTGGAAGCAGTGCACCGACAGCAGAGGAAGCAGTGTTGCGTGCGATGGCGTCCGATCCGGAGCGGATCTGGAAGTCTGCTGAGATCGTCAGGAAGGCGAAGTCGTTCAATCCGGATCTTGCCGACTCTACTTTGCGCGCGAAAGTATCTCGACTAGGTATTGTTGATAACAATGCAGTGCAAAAGATCGGCTTCGGTCGGTATCGAATCGACAGGGCCGTAGCACGGAGGTACGGCGCGTAGAAAAAAAGCGGCGACGAGAGTTGGTACCTCTCGTCGCCGCCACTTACCACATTGCCCCGGTTACCCGAATGGCAAAGGGCACCGGCCTTGAAAACCGGTTGATAGGGGTTCGATTCCCCGCCGGGGCTCTCCCGCTTCTGAACAGGAGGAACGATGCGTTTCCACATCGGTCATTTGCCTATCTTACCACGGGGTCCGCCATGCCTCCCATGCCCCGAAAGGGGCCTCCTCCACGACCAAAAAAGCGCCCGGCCCACTGCACGAACAGCGAACCGGGCTAGATCCAAGACGCGGGCATAGACCGCATCGGACCCTCACAGCCATTGTGGTCCTGCCCGCCATCCGGAGCAAGACCGATGGCGAACATACTGGCCCCCGAGAAGAAACGCATGATCGTCTCCGCCCTGGTGGAGGGCAACAGCATCCGCAGCATCGAGCGCATGACCGGCTGTCATCGCGACACCATTTGCCGTTTACTGGTGCGGGTCGGAGAGGGCTGCGAAGCCATGATGCGAGAACGGTTCCACGGTCTGCACCTAGACGATCTCCAGGTCGATGAAATCTGGACCTACGTCAAGAAGAAGCAAGCCACGGTGATTCGCTCAGGCAAGCGCGTGAATCCCAAGCATGGCGATCAATGGGTCTTCGTCGCGCTCGACGCCGAAACCAAGTTGGTGCCGCATTGGATCGTCGGCAAGCGCAACGGGCACAACGCCTATCAGATGATCTCGGAGCTGGCCCGTAGGATCGACGGACCGTTCCAGCTGACTACGGACGCCTACACCGGCTACAAGGCCGCTCTCGGCGTCGTGGCGGCCCGTGGCATCGACTACGCCACGCAGACGAAAAGCTACTCGGCCACGAATCCATCCTTCGGACGTTACTCACCACCGAGGGTCAGCCGCTGCACAACTGAGGTTATGGCCGGAGATCCGTGTCCGGAGGCGATCTCCACGAGCTTCGTCGAAAGACAGAACCTGACGATGCGTATGAGCATGAGGCGCTTCACGAGGCTCACGAACGGCTTCTCGAAGTCGCTACGAAACCTCGAAGCCGCCGTTTCGCTGCACTTTGCCTGGTACAACTTCGTCCGTATCCACGACAGCCTGCGATCCACTCCCGCCGTGGTGGCTGAGGTTGCCGACAGCGAGTGGGCGCTGGGGGATCTGCTGGCGTTCGAGACTCCCTCGCTGGCGTAGGATAGAGAGGGCAATAATCGTGCTAATCTACGTTGCGGTGATCTTCAAACTAGGACACTACCCACTGGTGGATAGTATCCCATTATGAAAGTCACTCCTGCGCAGTTTGGTTCGCTTTTTGCAGGGGTGGTGCAAGAACCTCGCGTGACCCCCTACGGATTTTCGGTCCTATGAGGACAGGCTTCCGCGTGGGATCATAAGATGGTGCGTGAGACAGACATTTGTCTGGGCACACGACGGAGAGGGGGTGTCTTTTGACCGCAGATGAACGAGACCAACGGCTACGTGAGCTGATTCTGTACGTTGCTGAGCGGTCCGAAGACGATCCGAAGTTCGGCGCAACCAAGCTCAACAAGATCTTATTCTACGCTGACTTCATTGCCTTCGGACAAACCGGTTCGGCGATTACGGAGCAGGAGTATCAACGGCTTGATCGCGGGCCGGCACCGCGTCGATTGCTGCCGATTCGGAAGAGGCTCATCGACCAGAGCGAAGCTGCCATTCAGCACCGCGAGCGTTACGGCTTCGTTCAGGATCGACTTGTGGCACTGCGCGACCCTGACCTGTCAGGTTTCACAGGGGAACAGATCGCCATCGTCAACGATGTCATCGATTACTTCCAAGACATGGACGCGGCGGAGGTCAGCGCCTTCTCGCATAGTTACGTTGGGTGGGAGATCGTCGAGAACGGCGAGACTATTCCATACGAAACCGTCTTCATCTCGAAGCGCCCCCTAACGCAGGAAGAAACGGCCTACGGCGCGCAGCTAGCTCAAGAACTCGCCGCTGCCGGGACAGATGGCGCATAGGATTCACGAGACAGCGCGATTCTTGCGTGAGTTTCGGGACCTTGAGCCAAACCCGAACAGGTTGGACAAGGTGCTGGCGGGGGTGCATATGATTCTCTGCCTGGATCCTACCCAGGGGCACCAAACGCATCATGAGATCTGGGCGATCGCCACGGGAGTGTGGCCAGATATCAAGGCGTTGACCGTCTACTACTCTTTCGATGAAACGACTGTCACGCTCCACTCGGTGAGAGAAGCAAGCGGCACGTATCAGTAGGACGCTTCCCAAGCCAGAAGATCGTCCATCGACCAAACGTCGTCCGCTACTCCCGCCACGACCGCAGGCGTCGTTCGTAGGCTGTTGTGGACGCGCACGAAGTTGTACCAGGCGAAGTGCAGCGACACGGCGGCTCGCAGGTTCCGCAGGTTCTTGGAGAAGCCGTTGGTGAGCCGCGTGAACCGCCGCATGTGCATCCTCATCGTCAGGTTTTGTCGTTCGACGTAGGACGTGGAGATCGCCTCCGGATCTGGATCTCCGGCCACAACTGAGTATTTCGGTGATCGTGATCGGTCATTACGGGAACGTGATCACTGATTACGGTTGATCGTGATCACGCCATCGGAGCGAAGCGACGGATAGGTTATCTCCTAGTGGATTGGGAGTGGTCCAGATCTCGTCGACCTGCACATCCTCCAGGTCGAGCCCGGTGAAGCGCTCGCGCATCATCGCTTCGCACCCGTCGCCCACGCGGACGAGCAGCCGGCAGATGGTGTCGCGGTGCACGCCCGTCATACGCTCGATACTGCGGATGCTGTTGCCTTCGACGAGTGCTGAGATCACGGTGCGCTTCTTGTCTTGAGAGAGCTTGTTCGCCATCGGTCTTGCTCCGGATGTCGGGCTGGACCACAATGGCTTTGAGGGTTCCTGTGCGGCTCTGCCCGCGTTGGGATCTAGCCCGGCCGAGCTGTACAGCAGCGGAGCCGGGCGCTTTCTAGGGTCGTTCAACAGCCCCTTATCGGGGCCTCGGAGTAGTGGCGGCCCCCGTGGTACGATGGGCCAATAGCCGATGTAGAAATGCATCGTTCCTCCTGTTTAGCGACGGTGGGAAAAGGCTTTGAGCCGGAAGCGGCGACAACCGCTTCCGGCTTTCTTATTGACGATGGACACACTTTAGTCGCTTTGTCTCCAGACAGCAAGACTGCGAGTCTTGAAGTCTTCTTCTTTGTCGCGTATTCTAGTCTTCATCTGGTTCGGACAAATGGAGTGTGGAAATCATGGCAAAGAAGGGACGGAGCCCCAGCTACCCTGCGATTGATCTAAAGGAAGCACTTAAGCTGGCCCGAACACTGTACGGTCAAGAGAAACAGCATGCTGCGCCGGTCTTGGCGATCCTCGGGCATTGGAACTACTCCCCCAAGAGCAGTGGGGGAAGGCTCGCGTTCGCCGCTCTGAAAAAGTTCGGGCTGTTGGATCATGAGGGAAGAGGAGATCAGCGGAAGGGGCGCCTGACCGACCTTGCGGTGCGAATCATTATTGATGAGCGTCCCGACTCTGAGGACAAGGCGCGGCTCATCCGCGAGGCAGCAGAGAAGCCCCCGATTCATGCAGAAATGCTCAAGAACTACAGTGACGCTCTGCCTTCGGACGTCAATGTGCGTTTCTGGTTGCGCAGCGACAAGAGTTTCACTGATAAGGGCGCAAAGGACTTCCTGAAGCAGTTTAAGGCCACCTTCGCTTTCGCCAGGCCGGCCGAGTCTGATAGCCTGTCGGACGATGATGGAGACTCCTCCGACAGCCACAACTTCTCGGTCGGAGACTACGTACAGTGGGAACAAGGCGGCGTGTTGCAGTTCCCCGAAGGCGGACGAAAGATCATCAGTTTCTATGACAGCGACCACGCGCAAGTGGAAGGGACCACTACGGGAATTCCGGTCGCTGAACTGGTGTCTGGACAGAAGCCCGCACTGCTGCTGAAGCCGCCGTTGAATCCTGCCCCCGGGGGTAGAGGAGGATCACCAATGGTCGAAGGCAACAGCCAGGACGTGTTCACGCTTGAGAGCGGTCAGGCGGTTCTCCAGTGGCCCGCGCTTCGCTCGGTCGAGGAGTACGAGGACTTTGAGAGCTGGATAAACCTAGTTCTACGCAAGGCCAAGCGGGCTGTGGAACGCTCTCAGAAGCGTGTGCAGCAGGAAGCGGGGGTGGTCGACGATGGCTAGGTACGTCGTTCAGCCTGCCGACGGTTCGCCTCCTCTATAGAGCCGATTCTCCGCCTGCCGCGCAGGCTTCGGAACCTGCTCGCGCGCACCAAACTATTTCAAACTAGGACACCACCCACTGGTGGCCATCCAGGCACAGTTTTGGCCACTATAACGCAATTTATTTGCGTGCCGGCGATCCTGCTTTCCTGTTGCGACTGACCATAGCCTTCGTTCGAAGGTCTTCTCGCGATTTCGGCGACGCAGACGCTTCGTCGACGGTCTGCAGAACGCCGCGTCGCCTATCGGCTGTGCGACGCCGGCCAACGCGCTCGGGTCGGGGTGTCGAGCGGCGACGGTGACCGGCCGGTAGTCTCAGCGGCTCGCGACCCACCGCTCCACCTAACCCGACGGCGACTCACGACCTGTCCCGACGGTGAACTCACAACCGCGATGTCATCGATATCCGAGGCTCTCAACCCCGAACAGCACGCGGCGGTCACGCACTCGGGTGGCCCTTGCTTGGTGTTGGCTGGCGCTGGCTCCGGCAAGACACGGGTTATCACGCACCGGATTGCCTGGCTTATCGAGCAGGGTGCAGTGCCGGCGTCGATTTGTGCTCTGACCTTCACCAACAAATCGGCGGCGGAGATGCGGCAGCGGGTTTTCGAGCTGCTCGGCGAAGAACCGGCGGACCTCTGGTTGCTGACGTTCCACGCGCTCGGACTCCGCATCCTTCGCGACGCCGCGGGCGGCCCGGGCGCGCCGCCTCCCGGCTTCGCTATCTACGACCGCTCGGAGTCGCTTGCGGTTTGGCGCGGTTGTCAGAACGAGCTGGAAATCGACCCGAAAACGGTGCCTCCGCGGCGCCTCCTCGAGCGCTGTAGTCGTGGTGTGAACGCGCTCGAAGACCCGGCCGGTTGGGACGTGGCCGGCTACGAGTTCGAGCAGCGACTGGCGGGGCGCATCTGGCCTGCGTACCGCGCGGAGCTGCGGCGGCGGCGAGCCGTTGACTTCGACGAGTTGCTCTTCGGCCCACTGCACGCGCTGCAAGAGAACCCCGCGCTCGGGAAGCTCCTGCGCGGCAGGTTCCTGCACCTGCTCGTGGACGAGTACCAGGACACCAACCGCCTGCAGTACCGACTGCTTCGCGAGCTCATGGGGTCAGCGCCGGCCCCCGCCGCGTCACACGGCGAGGGCCCCGACCAGGACGACGAACCGCAACTTTCGCTTCTGAGCGCCATGCCCTCGCCCGGGTGCCCAGCAGAACATTCTGCCGCCGGAGGCGACTCATCGCCGTCGGCTTCGACTTCGCCCGCCAGTGGATCGCTGATGGTCGTCGGCGACGAGGACCAGTCGATTTATCGGTGGCGCGGCGCCCAGATCGCCAACGTGCTCGACTTCCAGAGCGATTTCCCCGGTGCCACGGTGATCCGCCTGGAGCGCAACTACCGATCCACGAGTGCGATTCTGGCTGCGGCCAACTCTCTCGTTGGTCACAACAGAGAGCGCCTCGGCAAGGCGCTCCATACCGACGTCGAGGGTCCCCTCCCCCAGGTCTTGCAATGCGCCAGCGGGCGCAGCGAGTCGATCTGGGTTGCCAAAGGGATCGCCTCGAGAATGGCCGCCGGGGTAACGGCGAACGACCTCGGCGTGCTCTACCGAACGAACGCCCAGTCGCGACCTCTCGAAGAAGAGCTGGCGGGTCGCGGGGTGCCGTTTCGTGTGGTGGGTGGGCCCACTTTTTACAGGCGTGCCGAGATCCGCGATCTGCTTGCCTGGCTCAAGCTGTTGGTCACGCCCGACGAGGGTGCCTTCGCGCGAGCAGCCGGCCAGATGCCGGGCGTTGGGCCGGCGACGATTGGTGCGCTCGCGCGGTGGCGGCCGGGGGTCGGGGCTTTCGAAGCTCTCGACGAAATCCTGCGCGCGGCCGACGGCCCTGGCTCCGACGAGCCTGGGGCGAACGCCAAGGCCGCGCTACGCGCGATTGGCTGTCCTGCATCCGCGGTGCCCGGCCTGGTTCGCTTTCACGAGATCGTGGTCACGCTCGGCGGCGGCCTTGGCCAGACAACACTGTCTCAGCTGGTGGAACAGGTGGCCGACGCCAGCGGCCTGCGAGAGTCGCTGCGCAGCGCCGACAACCCGCTCGAGCGATTGGCCCACCTCGACGAGGTCGTCTCGTCGGCGGCGGAGCTCGGCGGCACCACCATGGCCGACCCCAAGCTGTTGGGCCGCTTCCTCGACCGTGCCGCGCTGATCTCCGATGCCGAATCGCAGTCTGGCGCCCGCCGCGGCGTGTCTCTCATGACGATCCATGCTGCAAAGGGCCTCGAGTTCGATACCGTCTGGGTGGTCGGCCTCGACGAGGGGCTGTTCCCCAACGGCCGCTCGGTTCAGGAGGGGCAGGTCGAAGAGGAGCGCCGCCTGGCCTACGTAGCCATGACGCGTGCTCGCAGAGGCCTGTTTCTTTCAACCGCGCGGCTGCGGCGAATTCACGGTCTTGAACGTCTCCAGGAGCCCTCCCGGTTCCTGCGCGAAATCGATTCGCGGCTGGTCGAATATCGCGAGGAACCTGGGTTCGCCGCTCGCAGCGCGGAACGATCGACACGCGGTCGTGGCGGGTTCCGTAGCTCCTCGGCTCGCACGGCCGCAAGCGCTCCGCGGCGCCCCGCACGTGGCCGCAGACCACCGCGAATCACAGCACCCGTGCCGGCCAACGCCCGCGGCACGGGGATCGCGCTCGAAGCTGCCGAGCTGACGTCCGGCAAACCGGTATTCCACCCCAAGTTCGGCCCCGGGCGCATCACCGAGACCAAGGGATCCGGTGAACGGCTCAAGCTCACCGTCGATTTCCCGCGGGCCGGCATCAAGGAACTCTTGGCGCGCTTCGCCAAGCTCGAGGGTCTCTCCGCGCCGCCCTCCTAGCCTGTGTTTTCTGGGTGGGTTGGGGGCCCGCTGCCCCTCGCCCCTCTCCACCCTGCCATTAACCACCCGATACTTCACAACCACCCGCCCTTGCGGGCGCGCGCTTAGCCCTGATCCGCCAGACGCGCGATCGCGACCACGCGGTCGCTGCCACCGAGGTCGATCACCGTGACGCCCTGCGTGTTGCGGCCCTGGACCTTGATGTCGGAGGCTGGCGATCGGATGAGCTTGCCGCCGATGGTGATGATCATGATGTCGTCGTCGTCGACCACGAGTTTCTGGCCAACGACGTTGCCGTTGCGCTTGGATGTTTTGATGTCGATCAGGCCCATGCCGCCGCGGCCCTGCGCCCTGTAGGCCGTGACCTCGGTGCGCTTGCCGAAGCCGTTCTCGGTAACCGTGAGAATGGTGCCGGCGTCGCGCAGGACCTCCATGCCGACGACGTGATTGTCGTCGCTGAGCGCGATGCCCTTGACGCCCATGGTGTCGCGGCCCATCGGTCGGCACTGGGCCTCGGGGAAGCGGATCGATTTCCCGGTGTAGGTCCCGAGGAAGACGTCCTGGGTGCCGTCGGTGAGCTTGGCGGCAAGCAGCTCGTCGTCATCGCGGAGCTTCATCGCGATAATGCCGGTGACCTTCGGGTGGGAGAACGCCGAGAGCGGCGTTTTCTTGACGAGCCCATGACGGGTGGCGAAGACGATGAAGCGGTCGTCGTCGAACATGTCCACCGGCATGATCGCGGCCACTTTCTCGTCTTTGTCGAGCCGCGGTAGCAGGTTGACAATAGCTTTGCCGCGCGACGCGGGGCCGGTTTGCGGCAGGTTGTAGACCTTGAGCCAGTGCGCCATGCCCTTCGAGGTGAAGACCATGATGTAGGCGTGCGTCGAAGCGACGAACATGTGCTCGACGAAGTCGCCCTCTTTGGTCACCGCGCCAATGCGACCCTTGCCGCCGCGCCGTTGCTGTCGGTACAGCGACAGCGGCGTGCGCTTGACGTAGTCGGCATGGCTGCAGGTGACCACCATTTCCTCTTCGGCGATCAGGTCTTCGACGGTGAAGTCGTGAGCGTGCTGGACAATCTCGGTGCGCCGGGGGTTGGCAAAGCCGTCGCGAATCTCGCCAAGCTCCTCGACGATGATGTCGAGCACGCGGCGCTCGGACGCGAGGATGTCCTCGAGGTTTTCGATAAGGGCGCGCGTTTCATTGAGGTCGTCGGCGATCTTCTGGCGCTCGAGGCCTGTTAGGCGGTGCAGCCGCATGTCGAGAACGGCCTGCGCCTGGACCTGGGACATACCGAAGCGCTTCATCATCTGCTCGCGCGCGACCTCGGCGTTGGCCGAGTTGCGGATGAGCGTGATGATCTCGTCGAGATGATCGAGGGCGATCTTGAGCCCCTCGAGGATGTGGGCGCGCGCCTCGGCCTTCTTGAGCTCGTACAGAACGCGGCGAGTGATGACCTCGCGGCGATGCCCGACGAAGGCGACGAGCATTTCCTTGAGCGTCATCACCTTCGGCGCGCCATCCTCGATGGCGAGCATGATGATGCCGAAGGAGCCCGACATTGCCGTCTGTTTGTATAGATTGTTGAGGACGACGTCGGGCTCTTCGCCAGCGCGCAGCTCGATGACCACGCGTACGCCCTCGCGCGACGACTCGTCGCGGATATCGGCGACGCCCTCGAGCTTCTTGGCGCGCACCAGGGTCGCGATCTGCTCGATCAGGCGGGCTTTGTTGGCCTGATACGGAACCTCGGTAATGACAACGCGATCGCGGATTCCACGACGCTCGGTGCGCTCGATCTCGGCCCGAGCACGAACCCGGATGATGCCGCGCCCGGTTTCGTACGCCGAGCGGATGCCCGCGGTGCCGTAGATGATGCCGGCGGTGGGAAAGTCGGGCCCCGACACGTGTTCCATCAGGCCGGCGACGTCGATGTCGGGATCGTTGATGAGCGCGACCGTGGCGTCGATGATCTCGCCCAGGTTGTGCGGCGGGATCTTCGTGGCCATGCCAACGGCGATGCCCTCTGAGCCGTTCACCAAGAGGTTCGGGAACTTCGCCGGCAGTACGCGGGGCTCTTCGAGCGATTCGTCGTAGTTCGGGCTGAAGTCGACGGTTTCTTTGTCGATGTCTGCCAGAAGCTCGCCAGCAAGACGCGTCATGCGCGCTTCTGTGTAGCGCATTGCCGCTGGCGGATCGCCATCGAGCGAACCGAAGTTGCCCTGGCCGTCAACCAGGAGGTGCCGCATCGAGAAGTCCTGCGCCAACCTCACGATGGTGTCGTACACCGCCTGCTCGCCGTGCGGGTGGTACTTACCAATAACGTCGCCAACGATGCGAGCGCTCTTCTTGTAAGGCTGGTTCCAACCGCTGGCGAGCTGCTGCATCGCGTAGAGCACGCGGCGATGAACCGGCTTGAGGCCATCGCGCACATCGGGCAGCGCACGCCCCACAATGACGCTCATCGCGTAGTCGAGGTAGGAGCGCTTGACCTCCTCCTCCAGCGATACCGGAATCTTGTGCTCGATGACGTCCATATTCAGATGTCGAGGTTCTCGACTTCGTGTGCGTGCGCTTGGATGAAGTCGCGTCGCGGCTCTACTTGGCCGCCCATCAGGATCGAGAAGATTTGGTCGGCGCCGATCTCATCGTCGATGGTTACCTGCAGCAGGCGGCGGGTCTCCGGGTTCATCGTGGTGTCCCAGAGCTGGTCGGCGTTCATCTCGCCGAGGCCCTTGTAGCGCTGCAGGCGAATGCCCTTCTTGGCGGCGGCCATCATGTGCGCCAGCAGCTCCTCCTTGGTCTTGGGAGAGGCCTCTTCGGTGCCATTGCTCGTGACAACGAACGGAGGCTTGCGGAACTCGTCGATTTCCTTCGATAGCCCGACAAGCTCGCGGTAGTCGCCGCCGTCGGCAAGCGCGTGGTTGACCACCACGGTCGTCGTTAGCGCATCGAGCTCGGAGGTGATGACGATCTCGAACTGGTTGTGCTCGTCGTCACGGCGGATCTCGGTCGCGTAGCCCTCCTTGGCGACCGCGTTTCCGATGCCGTCGAGCTCCGACTCGGACTCGAACTGCTTGCGGTAGCGCAACCCGGCGTCCAGCAGCGCTTCGATCAGCTTCTGCTCGTAGCCGCGGCGACGCATCTTGTCGACGAAGTACTGGTATCGGTGGAGCGCCTGGAGCTTCTTGGCGAGGTTCTTACCGGTGATCTTCTTGCTCGGGTTCTCTTGATCAGGGCCTCCGTTGCCGAGGGTCACCGAGCGGCCCTCGGCAGCGCGATCCACCAGGAACTGGGTCATCGCGCGCTCGTCGGCGAGGTACTGGATGCTCTTGCCGCGGCGCACACCATAGAGCGGTGGCTGCGCGATGTAGAGATGCCCTCGGTCGATCAGCTCCTTCATCTGGCGGAAGAAGAAGGTCAGCAGGAGCGTTCTGATGTGACTTCCGTCGACGTCAGCATCCGCCATCAGGATGATCTTGTGGTAGCGCAACTTCGAAGCGTCGAAATCGACGTCGATGCCGGTACCGAGCGCGGTGATGATCGTGCGGATCTCTTCGTTGGAGAGCATTTTGTCGAGCCGAGCACGCTCGACGTTGAGAACCTTCCCGCGGAGTGGCAGCACGGCTTGGATGCGGCGATCACGGCCTTGCTTGGCGGTGCCGCCAGCCGAGTCCCCCTCGACCAAGAACACCTCTGTTCTTTCGGGCGACCGCTCCTGGCAGTCGGCTAGCTTGCCTGGGAGCGAGCCGGAATCGAGGGCACCCTTGCGCCGTGTGAGGTCGCGCGCCTTGCGCGCCGCCTCGCGCGCACGTGAAGCGTCGACGGCCTTCGAGATGATCCTGTTGGCAATGGAGGGGTGCTCCTCGAAATACTCGCCGAGGCGCTCGTTGACGACCGAGGCGACGATCCCCTTGACCTCCCCGTTTCCGAGCTTGGTCTTGGTTTGGCCTTCGAACTGCGGCTCGGGAACCAGGCACGAGATGACCGCCACCAACCCCTCGCGGACGTCGTCGCCCTGCAGGCCGGCAATGTCTTTCGCCTTTGCCGTGGTCTTGGCGGCCGCTTGGGCGTACGCGTTGATCGTACGCGTAAGGGCGGCACGAAAGCCTGTGAGATGGGTGCCGCCTTCACGTGTGTTGATGTTGTTGACGTACGAGAAGACCTTCTCGGCGTAGCCGTCGTTGTATTGCAGCGCAACATCGACCACGACGTTGTCTCGCTCTTCGCGAAAGGCGACCGGCTTCGCGTCGAGAGTGGTCCTGCCGCGGCTGAGCGATTCCACGAACGAGGCAATGCCGCCCTCGTAGTAGAACTCCTTCTTTTCATCGTCGCGCTCGTCGGACAGAACAATCCGTAGGCCGCGATTGAGGAATGCCAGCTCGCGCAACCGCATGGAGAGGGTATCGAACGAGAAGCTGGTCTCGGTGAAGATCTGGCGATCGGGCAGGAAGGTCACCTGCGTGCCCGTCTTCTCGGTAGAGCCGGTTTCCGCGAGCTCAGAAGTAGGCTTGCCGCGCGAGTAGGTCTGCGTGTGCCTGACGCCCTCGCGCCTGATCTCCAGTGTCAGGTCCTCGGACAGCGCGTTGACCACCGAAACGCCTACGCCGTGGAGTCCGCCGGAGACCTTGTAGCTGTCTTTGTCGAACTTGCCTCCGGCGTGTAGTGTGGTCATCACCACCTCTGCAGCGGGACGCTTCTCCGTCTTGTGCATATCGACGGGAATTCCGCGACCGTTGTCCTCGACGGTGACACTGTTGTCGGCGTGCACGATCACGCTGATCGTGTCGCAATAACCGGCGAGAGCCTCGTCGACACTGTTGTCAACGACCTCGTAAACCAGATGATGAAGCCCGTCGCCGCCCGTGCTTCCGATGTACATCGCCGGCCGCTTGCGGACGGCCTCGAGACCCTCGATGACCTGGATCTTGGAGGCGTCGTAATCGCTCGCGGCGCTCTTCTTCTTGCTCTGGTTCTTGGCGCTCACACCGGGCTCCGGACTCGTTTTGTTCGATTTTCGGCGTTTTGGGCCCGATGTCCCAGCGCCCGAAGGGGCCCAGAAGATTGTGCGATGCGGGTCGGCCTGGTCGCTGGACGTTTTGCGGCAGCTCGGCGCAGCAAACGCTCTCTAGCCGAGGGTAAGGAGGCTTTCCGGCGGTCGGTTATTACCGCCTCTACGGAACCAGATGAGGCCCCCATTACCACTGCCCCAGCCGAGACCCTTAAGCCCGCCCCAGAGAGTCCCCGCGCTGATTCGTGATTATACCCCTAGGAGACGCGGTTGACTAGCCGATGTGAGTTGTCAGAGGTCCGTCTAAACTGTTGATAACAAGTGACTTAGAAACACGTCCTAGAGACGCATCGGCATGATGACGTACCTGTAGTCGACGCTGGCGTCGTCCTCGATCGGAACCATCATTCCTTGGCTCGTGTCGTCGCGCAGATGAAGCTCGATATCGGTGCCCGTAACGACCCCTAGAAAATCCAAAACGTACTGCGCGTTGAAGCTGATCGTGAGCTCGTCTCCCTCATACTCAACCGGCACGGACTCCTGGGCTTCGCCGAGCTCTGGGTTGCTGGAAGCCACAGAAAGAACCCCTGAGTTGAAGGTAAACTTCACGGCCCTCGAGCGCTCGCTGGCAAGCAGGCTCACGCGCCTCAGCGCTCCTCCAAGCTGCTCGACGCTCGCCTTTACACGACTCGGATTGTCGCTCGGAAGCACCTTCTCGTACGCCGGGAACTGCCCTTCGATGACGCGGGTCGAAAGAACGCGATCGCCGAGCTTGAAGTGCAAATGATGCTCGTCCTGACCGAAGAGCATCGCTTCGTCGCCGGAAAGGTTTCTGAGCTCCGATAGCGCCTTCTTGGGGATGATCGCGCGAACGCTCTCCTTGGTTCCCGCGTCGGCATCTTTGACCTCAACCAGTGCAAGCCGGTGCGCGTCGGTAGCGACCATGCGAAGCACTCCGTCGCCGATCTCGAGTAGCGCGCCGTTGAGCGAGTACCGCACATCTTCTTTGGTCACCGCGAACAGCGTGCGGCGAATCATTTCCCGGAAAATTTCCTGCGAGATTTCCGTGGCCGATCCGAAGTCGAACTGTGGGATTTCGGGAAAGTCGTTCACCGGCAGCGAAACGAGGCGAAAGTACGCGCCGCCACTTCGAACCTCCAACCACTCGCCCGAGGCGGAGGACATTTCAACGTCTCCCGAGGGAAGAGAGCGAACCACCTCGAACAACTTCTTCGAGCTCACGGTCACGCCGCCAGCGTCTTCGACGCTCGCGGAACATCGGGTAGTCAAGCTGACCTCGAGATCGGTCCCCGACAGTTTGATCTGGCTGTTTTCTGCCTCGACGAGGATGTGCGAGAGGATAGGTATTGTCTTCTTACGTTCGGCAATACCTTGCAGAAACTGCAGTTCGCTCTCGAGGTTCTCCTTTTTCACGGAGAACTTCATTTATACCTACTCCTCTTCAATCAATGAGTTATTGAATAGGTTCCGTAGTAGGACTGTTGAAACCTATCAAAACTCGTCGTTTGCCGTCAAAATCGCGTTTTGGCTACGTTAGACTCTTATGCGACTTGTTGATTTCGTTGTTAATAAGAGACTCGCTACGTATAAGGTTTTTGCTGAACGCTCGTGAACGCCGAGAATCCCACAAAGGGATCGCGGGTTTTCAACTCGATATTCACCGGTTAGAGAAGGGCGTCACGAAGCGTATTGATCCCCCGCTGGAGCTCGGCGTCGAGAGAGATGTTGCGCTCGATCTTCTTGAGAGAGTGCAGAACTGTCGTGTGGTGCTTTCCTCCGAAGGCGCGCCCTATTTCCGTGGTTGAATGGCCCGTTAGCTGCCGAGACAAGTACATTGCTACCTGCCTCGGGTGAGTGATTCGCCTCGCGTTCGTTCGCGTGCTCAGCTCGCCTGGGCGGAGCCCATAGTACTCGGTGACACGTCGCTGGATGTCCTCGATGGTAACTGCGCGCTCGTGCGCGCGAAGGGTGTCGCGAAGCACGTGTTTGGCCATCTCGAGGGTGAGCTCGCGATTCTCGAGTGAGCCGTAGGCGATCAGCCGGATGAGGGCTCCTTCGAGCTCTCTGATGTTGTTCTGGCTGCCGTTGGCGACGAAAAGAAGAACGTCGTCCGAAAGATGCAGGGAAGGAGCTTTCGCCGCCGCCTTTTTCTTGAGGATTGCGATCTTGGTTTCCAGATCGGGCGCTTGGATGTCGGCCAGCAGACCCCACTGGAATCGCGAGAGCAGCCGTTCTTCGAGTGTAGGGATCGCGTGAGGAGGCGCGTCACTGGTGACGACGATCTGGCGCTGAGACTCGTGTAGAGCGTTGAAGGTGTGGAAGAACTCCTCCTGGGTTCGTTCCTTGCCGGCCAGGAACTGGATATCGTCCATCAAGAGGACGTCGATGTTCCGATAGCGATCGCGGAATTCATGAGTTCGGTCGTAGCGGATCGAGTTGATCAACTCGTTCATGAAGCGCTCTGAGGAGAGGTAGACAATCCTCAGATCGGGCCACTGCTCGCGGATGTGCTGCCCAATCGCGAGCATCAGGTGAGTTTTTCCGAGACCTACGCCACCATAGAGAAACAGCGGGTTGTAGGCCTTTGAAGGGCTCTCGGCGACCGCTCGGGCGGCGGCGTGAGCGAGCTGATTCGAGGTTCCGACCACGAAGCTGGAAAACGTGTACCCGGGGTTGAAGGTCGGCGGGCACGGGCGCGGCGCGGGCACGCTAGAGGGCTGTAGCAGCGGTGGCGCGAGCTTGCTCGGTATCTGGTTCTCGTCGTCACGGACACTCGGTGCGGAAGCTGCCCGGCGAGCAACGATGAACTCCACACACAGAGGTTGCGTGGTCTCTTGCTCGAGACAGTCGCGGATGAGCTGCCCGTAGTTCTCAGAAAGCCAATCGCGGAAAAGGTTGTTCGGCACCCCCACCAGCAACGTTCCATCGCTGCAGCTGGCCATCGCGGTGGGGCCAAACCAGGTCTCGTAGGTCTGTCCATCGAGGGTCGAAGCGATGCGCTCGAGGGTGCGCCCCCAGAGGTCCATTACGGTCGTTGTCCTTGCGCTGATGCGGCTTTGCGAGTGTTCTTGCTTAACGGCTGGAGACGAGGCAACTCAATCGAAGACGCACTCCACCCGGGAGGTTTTCCACAAGAGTTTCCACAGTTATTGAAAACACTGTAAGTGCAGCGTGTGGAAGCAGTTACGCTGCTTGCTGTCAGCGGCACGTCGACCGAGGCGAGGCGGTGTTGCCGTGAGCTGGCGGACTATAGCACGGCATTTTGAGGGCAGACAAACTCGCCGCGCTGAACATTAATGAACAGAGATCCGGCTGCCAGGGACCGTTTTCGCGACTTGACGTTTCAAGAAGAAAGCAATAACTTCAATCGCTTGTGGCCGAGGATTACCCTCGCGTTGCGCCCCGAGCCGCCCTACTCGACGGACACCCTCTCGACGTGCGGCCCCCCACGCAGTCCCAGCCATGAAACGCACATTCCAGCCGAACCGTCGGCGTCGCCGCAAGGTACACGGTTTCCGCGCTCGCATGAAAACGCGGGCCGGCCGAGCGGTGATCCGCAGACGTCGTCGCAAGGGCCGCAAGAGCCTGGCTCCTTCCTGATCGCCACCCGGTCGCTAGAGTGGCGTCCACTGAGCGTCTGCGGCTGCCGCGAAGCGCTCGTCTGCGTCGCAGGCCTGATTTCGAGGGGGCCTATCGCGACGGCATCAAAGTGGTCCGCCGCCCCTTCATCCTTTTCGTTCGTTGCAACGAGCTTCAAACGACCAGGCTCGGCGTTACCGCAACACGCAAGATCGGCAACAGCCCTGTCAGAAATCGAGCCCGTCGGGTGATCAAAGAGGCCTTCCGCACCTTCCGGCAGCAACTGCCCGGAGGTTACGACTTCGTGGTGGTGGTGCGCCCATCGTTACTCGAAATGAGCCCGAAGCAGCTAGCTCCGGAGCTCGAGCGCACAATCCGGGAAGTTCTTGTGGAGGCTCGTGCGTCGTGAAACGTCGGTCGCCGGCTGTTGCTCTTGTGGACGGGCTCTTGGCTGGCTATCAGGCCGCGCTCTCACCGTTTCTCGGTGGCCAGTGCCGCTTCGTGCCCGGCTGTTCGCAGTACGCGCGCGAGGCCGTGGGCGAACACGGCGCGGCGCACGGACTCTGGCTAGCGGTAAGGCGGCTTTCGCGCTGCCATCCGCTGGGCGCCGCCGGCTTCGACCCCGTGCCTCGAGTCCACGTGGGCGGTTGTGGGGGCGACAGCAAACATGAGTAATCTGCCGGGCGACAACGAGCCTCGGATGGAAGTGCGGGCGTTGCTCGCGATCGTGCTGTCGATGCTCGTGCTGACCGTGTATCAGTACTTCTTCCAGCCGCCACCGCCACCACCACTTCCAGCCGCGGAGGGCCAGTTCGACCAGGTGTCGCCGGATCCCGGACCCGCGGAAGCAGCGTCAGGGGCCGTGCCATTGGACACCACTCCCCCGGCGGCGAGTGTGGAGCCCCCGCCAGCAGGGGCGATCGGGGCCGATACTAGCGTGCGGACGATCGTCGAATCGCGCGACTATTCGGCAGTTGTCACGAACGTTGGCGCGCGGCTGAGCTCTTTTGTAATTCCCGAGAATGCGACCGCGGGCGTGCCGCTCGATCTGGTTGCTGCGAGCGTCGCCGATGCCGGCTACCTACCGCTCGAGATCGTCACGCCCGGTCGCCCGCAGTTGGCGGCGCGAGCCAACGCCGCACTCTTCTTCCAGGAGGGCGCCGTCACAGGCGAGACCGAGAGGTCGACCACGGCGCCGGTCTCATTGGCCTACCGCTGGGCGGAGCAGGACGGTTGGTCCATCGAAAAGACTCTCGAGTTCTCTGCAAGCGGCTTCGAGGTTCGCTTGCTCCTGCGCGCCCAGGCTCCCGACGGGGGTCCGGTTTTCGTGGCGCTTGGTCCGGGCCTCGACGAGCCGGTGACCGCGGGCCGGCGAAACGCTTATCTGGTGAGGGGTGCCGCTGTCGCCGTGACCGGCGACGTCGAGCGCTTGACGCCTGCCGATCTCGCGGAGCCTGTGGCGCGTCAAGGATTGGTGGAATGGGCCGGCGTGGAGAGCGGCTATTTTCTCAGCGCGTTCCTGCCGAATCAGCCCGTCAGCCTTCGTCTCGACCACATCGATATAACGCCGCCCGAGGCAGACGAGGACCAGGTTCCGGCCGAGCCGCTGCGCGCCCGCCTCGCCTTGGAGGTTCCGCCCGGTGGCCTCGAGATACCGATCTACCTGGGCCCGAAGCGCTACTCCGTGCTCGGCGAGCACGGACATGGTCTGCAAACCGCGATCGGGTTCGGCATGTGGGGTTTCGTGGCCCGCCCGCTCCTGCTGTTGCTGAACCTGATCCACGGCTTCGTCAGCAACTACGGGATCGCCATCATCCTGCTCACGCTCGTGCTGCGCATCGCGCTGTTTCCGCTGAATCACAAGTTCATGACGTCGATGCGGAAAATGCAGAAGATTCAGCCGCAGGTCCAGGCGATCCAGAACAAATACAAGGGCAGCAAGGACCTCGAGAAAAAGCAGCGCATGCAGCAGGAAATGATGGCGCTCTACAAGCAGGAAGGCGTCTCGCCGGTTGGTGGTTGCGTGCCGATGCTGATGCAGTTTCCGCTGTTGCTGGCGATGTACGCGCTTCTGGCCGTGGCGATCGAGCTCCGCGGCGCACCTTTCTTCGGCTGGATTCAAGACTTGTCGCAGCACGACCCGTATTTTGTGCTGCCGCTGCTGATGGGCGGCGCGATGGTGGCGCAGAGCCGGATGTCACCGACGCCGAGCGGCGGCAATCCGACGCAGGCGATGATGACGAAGTTCATGCCGATCATGTTCACGGCGCTCTTCCTCTACGCAGCGAGCGGACTGGTTTTGTACTGGTTCGTCAACAACCTCCTTGGAATCGTGCAACAACAATTCACGAATCGGCACGTGGACGGCCGTGTTAGCGCGGACAAGCCGGCCCCAAAGGGCAAGCGGCGCAAGAAAGGCAAGCAAGATGAATGACAAGATCTTCGAAGGCTCGACGCTGCAAGAGGCGCTCGACAAGGCAGCAGCCGAGTTCGATGTCGAGCCGAGCTCGCTGCAGCACGAGGTACAGGAGGCTGCGCAGGATTTCTGGGGTGGCGGCGAGTCCGTCGTCACGATCCGGGCCTGGGTAGAGGCAGTCAGCGCGCCCGACGATGCAGAGCCGGAGCCGGTGGTCCTCACGCCGGAAGAACCGGAAGAATCAGCAGCGGAGTCGGCAGAGGCTGAGGCCGCCGCCGACTCTGACGTCCGGGCTTCCTCGGCGAGCTCTGACAGCGCGCAAGCGGCGGAAGCGTCCGATTCAGAGATCGTGGCGGCCGGCGCCGCAGCGGCGAGCGCTGCGCCGTCCGCCGCCGAATCGAGCACCGAAGCCTCGCAGGCAGAAGGTTCAGCGGCGATCGACTGGGAGTTTCCGGCACCCGGCGCTGACGTCGAGTCTGGCGATTCGATCGCTTCAGACAGAGAAGCGACGGTATCTGAGGACGACGCGGTCGGAGAGGGCGAGGAAAAGGGCCTGGCGGATTCCGCGGGGCCAACACCGAACGCGAGCGTGGCGCAGCCGGATGGCGCCACGGAGGAACTCGAGACCCAGGTCTCCGCGCTCCTCGAGACCATCTTCAAGTCGATGGAATTCGATTGTCAGGCTGCGACGCAGAGCGAGGGCGATCTGTTGCAGGTGGCGATTACAGGCGAGGACAATCAGTACCTGATCGAAGGACGCGGTCGCGGCCTGGCGGCGATCGAGCTCATTCTGAATCACGCCTTCCGGCATCATCCGGCGCAAGGCCGGGCAAAGATCCGCGTCGATGCCGGTGATTTCCGCTCGCAGCGCGAAGACGAGATTCGCGATTTGGCGTTTCAGGTTTCGCACCAAGCCAAGCAAACTGAGCGGCCCCAACAAACACGGCCGCTCAACTCCTATGAGCGTCGTATCGTCCATCTCACACTCGCCGACGACCCGCAGGTCAGCACACGAAGTGAGGGCACAGGCTTTCTGAAGGCTGTCAGTGTCATCCCGATCGACTCCGGCCGCGGCCCGCGGCGATAGTCGTCGGCCCAAGACGGCGCGGGTTCGACGACGATGTCGGCGGAGATCAACGAAGTCCTGGACGGCTTCCGGCGTTTCGACGTGCGGGTGCAGCCGGAGCAAATCGAGCAGTTCGCGGACTACTTGTCACTGCTCGAGCGCTGGAACCGGGCGGTTAGCCTGACCGCGATCCGCGAGCGCCCGACGGTTGTGTTGAGGCATTTCGTCGAGCCGGCGATGGCGCTGAGCCTGCTCGATGGTGCCGGTCCGACTCTTCTCGACGTGGGTGCCGGCGCCGGCATCCCGGGCGTGCCGTTCAAGATACTCCAGCCCGACAAGCGGTTGATCCTGGTGGAGTCCAACCAGCGCAAGGCGGACTTCCTGTGTGAGCTCGCCGAAACATTGGCTCTGGACGATGTCCACGTCATAGCCGGCAGGTTCGAGGCACAGCTGACCAGTCTCGGCGAGGATACCGACCTCGGGGCTGTCAACGTGTTGACTGCAAGAGCCTGGAGCGACTGGGCCGGGCTCCTGGGCGTGGGCCCGAGACTCATGCACCCCGGAGCGCGCGCGATCCTGTTTATCGGACAGGAACAGCTGCGCGAGGTGAATCGGCACCTGGGCTCTGGGGCCGCGGTGAGCTCGGGGCCATGGAGCGCTGCGTCGCGAGCCGGATGGCGAACCCGCAGGGTACTGAAGCTGCCGCACCTACGGCACGGTGTCGTGATGTCGCTGGAGCTGCCGGCGTAGCGACACCCAACGCGCTCCGGATTCACGCGCCAGGCCGAGGACGTGGGTGTTCCACGTGGAACACCGGCAGATCAAGAGCGTTGCGACCGACCGACGTTCCACGTGGAACGCCCGCCGATTCTGCGTCGCCAACGACAGTCGTCCTCGACGCTCGCGTGTCTCGTGGTCGCTCGCGCGGCACCCTTCCGCTTGCCGAGCCGCGGCGCCTACAGACAGCGGGCTAGACACCCTCCCGTGGTACGCTGGCGCGCCTCAGCGCCAACGGAGTCGCACGACCTCGACCGTCGTTGTGCCCGGCGGCGTCAGGGCGCGCCATGTCGCGCCGTTCCGCCTGAGTCGGGCCACTGGAGCCAGCCGCGGCAGCGGCGCTCCGACAGCAGCGAGTCGCAACAGCCAGATGAGCAAGTCGATCGCGATCGCGAACCAAAAAGGTGGCGTCGGGAAGACCACCACCGCGATCAACTTGGCCGCGACGATCGCGGCTGCCGACTTGAAAGTTCTGCTGATCGACTTGGATCCGCAAGCCAACGCGACGAGCGGGGTGGGCGTTGACGTACCCGACGGCGCGCCGACCGTTTACGAGGTGCTCAGCGGGTCGGTGCCGCTGTCGGCCGCCATTCTGCCCGCCTGTTTGGAGGGGCTCTGGGTGGTGCCCTCCGCGCGCGCGCTGGTTGGCGCCGAGGTCGAGCTGATCGACGACGACAACCGCTCGAAGCTGCTACGAGACGCCCTGGCGCCCGAGCGCCACAAGTACGACTACATCTTTATCGACAGCCCGCCGTCTCTGGGCGTGCTCACGCTCAACGCTCTGGTCGCCGCCGACAGCTACATTGTTCCAACCCAATGCGAGTACTTCGCTCTGGAGGGTCTCAGCTATCTCATCGACACGGCCGAGCGCGTGCGCACCCACCTCAACCCAACGCTCGAGCTCGGCGGCATCCTTCTCACGATGTTCGACGAACGACTCAACCTGGCGCAGCAGGTGGCAGAAGACGTAAGGGCGCATTTTCCGGGCAAAGTCTTCGAGACCGTCATTCCGCGCAACGTCCGCCTTGGCGAGGCGCCGAGCTTCGGCAAGCCCATCATCCTGTACGATCTGCGTTCGAGCGGAGCACAGGCCTACTTGAAGCTCATGCGGGAGGTAGTCAGTCATGGCACGAAGAGCGCTTGGGCGCGGGCTTGAGGCGCTTATCCCCAGCGCGTCCACGCCGCCGCCAGCGGCGGAACAGGGGACGCGGCTCGCCGAGCTCGACCTCGATCAAATTCGCCCGAATCCCCGTCAGCCACGGGAGACCTTTCACAACGACGCCCTCGACAGCATCGCGTCTTCTCTCCGGGAACATGGAGTGTTGCAGCCGGTCGTCGTGCGCCGGGTCGCGGGCGGCTACGAGCTCATTGCCGGCGAGCGGCGTTGGCGCGCGGCTCAGCGCGCTGGCCTGCGGCGGATTCCCGCTGTGGTCCGCGATGCCACACCCGAGGAATCACTCGAGCTGGCACTCGTCGAGAACCTGCAGCGCCAGAACCTCAACCCCATTGAAGAGGCCGAGGCCTACCGTCGGCTGATGACCGAAGCCGGTATGACTCAAGAGAACATCGCGGAGCGCGTGGGGCGCGACCGATCGACGGTGGCGAACTACCTACGGCTGCTTCGGCTCCCCGAGCCTGTACAACGGCGAATCGTTGCTGGCGAGCTGACCATGGGTCACGCACGCGCGCTGCTGGGCGCCGCCGACCCGACCTTCCAGGTGCGCCTGGCCGACGAGATCGTGTTGCGGTCTCTGAGTGTCCGCGAAGCAGAGTCGCGCGTCCGCGCGGCCGGGAGGCCGCCCCAGAGCGCCACCGGCGCCGTGCGAGATCCCGACACGATCGCGGCCGAGAACCAGCTGAAGCGCGCGCTTGGTACCGGCGTGAGAATTCAGGGCAAGGAGAAAGGGCGGATCGAGATCCGGTTCGCCTCACTTGAAGAACTCGACCGTCTTTACGACCTATTGCTTGATCGAACAGGAGTCGTCCGATGAACACCAGCAACGGCAATCGCGAGGGCCGGCTTGGAGAGGGCCTCAAGGTCAAGGGAACCCTGCGCTTCGATGGCGTCGTGCAGATCGACGGCGAGTTCAGCGGCAAGATCGAGTCGTCCGCGAAGCTCATTCTCGGTCCCAAAGCGCGCGTTGATGCCGAGGTTCATGTGGGCGAGCTGTCGGTGCACGGAACGCTCCGCGGGCAGATAACAGCCACCGGCAGGGTTACGGTGCACTCGGGCGGCAGCGTCGAGGCCGACGTGCGCTCGCCGCGATTCGCTATCGAAAAGGGCGCTTTCTTCCAGGGCCATTGCGACATGCCGAGTTCAGCACCGGAGCCCGCCCCGAAAGAGGCCCCGAAGAAGGCCCCGAAACCGGCGCCAGCGAAGCTTCCCGGGACCCCAGGCGTGGTTGGAGAGACGATCGCGAACAGAACATAAGTTGCTGTAAATAAACGACTTGTTCTGTTGCCATCTGCATTGACCACGGGGCTTGGTTGACCGTCCTACGGGTGGTTGCTAAGTTGCCCGCTCGGTTCAAGCGGCCCCACGGGTCGGCTCGGTTGCACGCACGAACGGGAGGATAAGCGGTGGAGCACGGCGGCATTACCGCACTCGTCATCCGAGTTCGCGCTGCAGCTCGGGGTGATCATCATCGCCGCGAAGATTTGCGGCGAGCTCGTTGAGCGCTATCTCAAGCAGCCGAGCGTCCTGGGCGAGCTTACAGCGGGCATGATTATCGGGCCCTACGCTCTCGGCAGCATGATTCACCTGCCGGGTATGGAAGGCGCTCTTTTCGAGCTCCACGAGGGCGCAACGATCCCAGTTTCCAACGAGCTGTGGGCCTTTGCCCAAGTGGCCGCCATTATCTTGCTGTTCATGGCGGGCCTCGAGACCGATCTACCCAGCTTCCTGAAGTACGCCGGCCCCGCAACGGTCATTGCCCTTGGCGGCGTCATCCTGCCGTTTGTCTTCGGCGTTGTCGCCACGGTGTGGTTTGGCTATGCCGACACCTACATGAGCGGCAGCGCGCTGTTCGTGGGCTCGATCATGGTGGCGACTTCGTTCGGCATCACGGCCCGCGTCCTCTCCGATATTCGGCGTTTGGACACCCCCGAGGGCGTGGCGAGGTGGCGCTGATCATCGCCGGTGTCGGCATCGCCGAAGGGCTGATCGACACGGCGATCTTCGGCGGATCGATCCTGATGACCATCGTGACGACGATGCTGGCACCCATCATCCTCGTGTCCGCCTTCGAAAAGGGCGGCTCGGGATTGAAAGAGAAGACTGCCGCGTAGGATCGCGCGACCTAATGAGGGCAGCATGAGCAGGGATTTGGAACCCACCTACAGGTATCTGGGCAACGAGCATTTCGTTGACCTCATCCGTACTGCATTCGGCGTTGCCCTCGAGCGCCACGACTACCACCTCGAGGTCGGACTGGCAGGCCCCGTCACGCCCAACGTCTACGAGTACCGCAAGGAGGGTTCGGTCTACAGCGTCAGCGTGGACGAGCGCGCCGGAGAAAAGTGGGAGGCGCAGCTCGAGATCGAGACCAACAGCCCGCAAGAAGAGCTCGAGTCGGTGGTCCAGGGAGCGATGGTTCGCTCGCTTGCCGATCTTTCGACACGGCTGATAGAATCCGTCGTCGATGAACGGTGTCGCTCTCACGTGGCGGGCGAGCTCAACAAGGTCATCGCCGCGCTGGAATAGCCGCGCTGGAATTCCGTACTAGCCAGGCGTCGATCAACCCAACCCGCGGCCCATCTCGCCGCCGCGTTTCTGTTTTGACTCGTGCGTCCTCCGTTGAATAGCGGCTCACGCAACCCCCTCGCCAGCCATAGACTGCGGCAACCTACCTAGCATGGCCACGCCGCCCGTCCTGCGCCGGGCGTCCGCTCTTGCTGAACGTCCTGCGAGCGTCGCGATGCGCACGCGGGGCTTCGAGACTGAACAGGCATGGAGAACTTCCCACACCCGCCAACGATAGTGGCCGTAGCGGCGGCTGTCGTTCTGCTGGTCTTCATCCTCAACCGGTGGCTCTTCACGCCCTTGGGCGAGATCCTCGAGAAGCGCCAGGCGGAGATCGACGGCGCACGCCAGAGCTTCGAGGCGGCGCAGCGCGAGCAGCAGAAGCGCCTCGAGGAAATAGAGACTCGCCTCGTGGTGGGCCGCAAGGAGGCCTTCGCCATCCGCGAGCAGGCGCAGCAAGAAGCGCGCGCCAAGCGCGAGGAACTGCTCGCCGAGGCCCGCCAGGAGGCGGCCGCGGAAATTGCTGCCGCCAAGGAGCAAATCGCCGCTGATGTGGCAAAGGCGCACACCGAGCTCGAGTCGCAGGCCGAGGAGATCGCGGCTCAAATCGGCGAACGTCTGCTCGGCCGCCCGGTGACGAGCGGGGGAGGCGGCTGACCAATGGGCCGATCCCGAATCATCCTGCTCGTCGTACTGCTTGCTGTGGCTTGCGCAATTGGCCTTGAAACGAACGCGAGCGGCTCCGGCGGTTTCAGCACTGCGTCGACCCAGGAGCACGCCGAACCAGCCGAGCAGGACGACCACGGCGATGCAGCTGGTGGCGACGAACATGCGGCCGAGGCCGCGCACCAGGGTCTGAGCTGGACGGTTTACGCCCAGCGATGGATCAACTTCGTCATGCTGGTGGGGCTGCTCTACTGGTTGCTCGTTGTGCCACCTGCATTCGTCGTGGAGAACTTCGAGTTCCGCGGACTCAAGCCGATCCTCGGCGAGCGGGCGGCCGCGATTGTGGCCGCCCGCGCGCTTTCCAAGCAGCAGCGCGAGGAGACAGCCAGCAGCCTCGCCGCGAGCGCGGAGCGTCTTTCTAACGTGGAGAACGAGATCACGACCCTACTCGGACAGGCCAACACCGACGCGGAGAACGATCGGCAGCGTGCGGAGGGCCGTGCCGCCGAGGCCGCGGAGGCCATCCGCGGGTCGGCGCAGCGCGACATGCGCTCGGAGGTCGCGCGCTCGCGGCGCGAGCTGCAGACCCATGTGGCCGACAACGTCATCGGCATTGCAGCTCGTCTTCTGGAGCGCCACTTCACTGCGGAAGATCAGCAGCGGCTGATGCGCCGGTACCTCGACAAGCTCGGCGAAACGATTAGCTGAGCTGCAGAACAATCTTCGGAAGCTTCGTGCTCCCGACCACGCAGAAGCGAACGGACACGCCCAGATGATCAACCGAACCGTCGCCCGCCGCTACGCGAAAGGGCTGCTCCATGCGGCACTCGATCGGGGCACCGCGGCCGACCTCGAGGCGCTTGTCGTCGAGATCAACAGCCTCGCCAACGCCGTGCGCGACCACGATGGCCTCAGGCTGCTCATCGTCAATCCGGCAATCGAGACGGCGCAGAAGAAGGCCGTGCTGGGCGATCTCGCGGATCATGCCGGTGCCGGCGCGCTGACCAAGCGGTTTGTTGAAGTGCTCGCCGACAAGGAGCGCCTCGACCAGATCGAAGGAATCGCCACGGTCTTTTCGGAGCTGGTTGACCAACATCGGGGCGTCATCAGTGCCGAGGTCACCACGCCGACGCCGTTGGATTCCGACGTCCTGGCTCAGTTGCGCGACCGGCTCGCCACGGCGACCGGCAGCACTGTTCGCATGGCGACAAGAACCGACCCCGAGCTGCTGGGGGGGTTGGTTACCAGAATCGGCGACGTCCTCTACGACGGTAGCCTGAGGCACCAACTGGCGAAGGTCCGCGCGAGGATGACCGGCACTTCGTGAACCGCGCAGTGGATCAGCCAGCCAGCCAGCAACCACACGAAAGCCAACCGAAATTCCGCAAAGCAGAGCGAGACGATTAAGGGCGCCATGAACATCAGAGCCGAAGAAATCTCGAGCATCATTCAGCGACAGATCGCGGGCTACGAAGCCGAGATCGATATCCAAGAGGTCGGGACCGTGATCGCCGTCGGTGACGGCATCGCCCGAATCTACGGCCTCGAGCACTGCATGTCGCAGGAGCTCATCGAGTTCCCCCACAACATCTACGGCATCGCGTTCAACCTCGAAGAAGACAACGTCGGCGCGGTCATCCTGGGCGAAACTCACCACATCAAGGAAGGCGACACGGTCAAGCGTACCGGGCGCATCATTGAGGTGCCGATTGGCGAAGCGCTCATCGGGCGCGTCGTTAATCCGCTCGGCGAGCCGCTCGACGACAAGGGGCCTGTGGAGACGAGCGAGACCGGCGCCCTGGAGCGCATCGCCCCCGGCATCATCGACCGGAAGGGCGTTGGCGAGCCGCTGCAAACCGGCATCAAGTCGATCGACTCGATGATTCCAATCGGCCGTGGTCAGCGCGAGCTCATCATCGGTGACAGGCAAACCGGCAAAACCGCCATCGCCGTCGACACGATCCTGAACCAGAAGGGCCAGGACGTGATCTGCATCTACGTGGCCATCGGCCAGAAGCAGTCGACCGTGGCACAGGTGGTGCAGAACCTCGCCGATCGCGGCGCCATGGAGTACACGATCGTCGTCAACGCCTCGGCGTCGACGCCCGCCCCCATGCAGTGGATGGCTCCCTACTCCGGCTGCGCCATGGGCGAGTTCTTCCGCGATCGCGGCGAGCATGCGTTGGTGATCTACGACGATCTTTCGAAGCACGCCAATGCATACCGCGAGATGTCGCTACTGCTGCGTCGTCCGCCCGGCCGCGAGGCCTTCCCGGGCGACGTTTTCTACCTGCACTCGCGCTTGCTCGAGCGCGCCTCCAAGATGAGTGACGAGCGCGGCGGCGGCAGTCTTACGGCGCTGCCCGTCATCGAGACCAAGGCGGGCGACGTGTCGGCCTACATCCCGACGAACGTCATCTCGATTACCGACGGCCAGATCTTCCTCGAGACCGATCTGTTCCATAAGAACATCCGCCCGGCGGTGAACGCGGGGTTGTCGGTGTCGCGCGTTGGTGGCGCCGCGCAGATCAAGGGCATGAAGCAGGTGGCCGGCTCGCTACGCCTCGACTTGGCGCAGTACCGTGAGCTCGCCGCCTTCTCGCAGTTCGGCTCCGACCTCGACGTCGCCACGCAGCGCCAGCTCAACCGCGGCGCGCGTCTCACCGAGATCCTCAAGCAGGATCAATTCCAGCCGCTGCACGTCGCCAAACAAATCGTCATCATCTGGGCGGGCAACAACGGCTACCTGGACGATCTCGCCATCGAGCAGGTTCGTCCGTACGAGCTCGCCATGTACGACTACATCGACGTCAACGACGCCGAGCTATGGAACGCTATCGAAGCTTCCGGGAAGCTCGACGACGAGCTCACCGAGCGCATCAAGAACAACGTGGCCGGGTTCAAGGCATCGTTCGTCGCGGGAGTCGCTGCGGCCGAGGCGGAGCCCGCCGCGATGGAAGCTTCCTGATCCTCAGAAGACAGCCCAGTCGACATGAGCCGGCCCGTCGTGGCCTCAGAGTGCAGGACGCCGGAAAGCTACCGACTTTTCGGAACCAGCGGAATGTAGAGATGGTGAGATGGCGACCCTTCTAGAGCTACGCCGACGCGTAAAGTCGGTCAAGAACATGCGGCAGATCACCCGCGCGATGAAGCTGGTGTCGGCTGCCAAGCTGCGGCGTGCTCAGGACATGATGCTCGCTTCGCGGCCCTACAGCGACCGAATTTGGGACGTCCTCGGCGAGCTTGGAGCTCGCGCCGAGAAAGGCAACCACGCGCTGTTGACCCCACGGCGCGAAGACCGCGTCACGGCGGTCATCCTGGCTTCCGATCGCGGGCTCTGCGGCTCGTTCAACAGCAACGTGTTGCGCTACGCGCATCGCGCACTTGCCGTTTGGGACGACCAGGCGGTCGAGCTGGTCACTGTGGGGAAACGGGCGCACGATCACTTCCGGCGAGCCTCATGGCCGATCGTTCGCACCGAGAACGAGCTTTTCCGGGACCTGACCTTCGGGCGCGCCGCTGAGTTGGCGCAATACCTCGTGCAGCGCTACGTCGACAACGAAACCGATGCCGTTTACTTGATCTACAACGAGTTCGTTACCGTGCTGCGCCAGAACCTGGTAGTGGAGCCGCTGGTGCCGATTCGCGACGTGCCGATCGGGGCCCTCGACGAAGCCGAAGGTGTGAACGCACGCGCCGCGGCGCGTGCCTACGCCGAGGCCCGCACCGGCGGCAGCGTGGAGGGATTTGGCGCGATCGGCCGGATTGCCGCCGACATCGCGGCCGCCGAGGCCGAGGCAGACGAGTTCGCGGCCTATCAGGCGTCCGCGCATCAGGGGGGAGAGGTCGAGCTGATCGACTACATCTACGAGCCCTGCGCCGACGATGTGCTCGAGGAGCTGTTGCCACGCCACGTGGAATCGCAGGTCTACCGTGCGCTACTCGAGTCGCTGGCGGCCGAGCACGCCGCGCGAATGGCGGCGATGGAAAACGCTACCAAGAACGCCGAAGAATTGATCGAAGACCTTACTCTGACCATGAACAAAATCCGCCAGGAGGAGATCACCACCGAGATCCTCGAGGTGGTTGGCGGCGCTGCGGCGCAGACATAGGGAGAAGTTGATGAGCGAATCCGAAGAAGGTCAGGCCGACCGCTTCGGCAGGGTCATACAGGTTGTTGGGCCCGCTGTCGACGTTGAGTTTGACGGCGACTACCTGCCGCCGATCCTGCAGGCTCTGCGAATCGTCGACGACGCCGAGCTCGGCAGCTTGAAGATCAACGTCGTTGTCGAGATCGCACAGCACCTCGGCGAAAACCGCGTGCGGTGCATTTCGATGAGCACCACCGACGGCGTGGTGCGCGGCATGAAGGCTTTCGATACCGGCGGCCCCATTTCAACGCCGGTCGGCGATGCCACGCTGGGCCGGGTGCTCAACGTGGTTGGCGAGCCGGTCGACGAGCGTGGCCCGGTAGAAGCCGAGGAGCGCTGGTCGATTCACCGTCCAGCGCCCGCTTTCCACGAGCAGCTCACGACCACCGAGCAGTTCGAGACGGGCATCAAGGTCATCGACTTGCTGGTGCCGTTCAAGCGCGGCGGCAAGATTGGTTTCTTCGGCGGCGCAGGTGTGGGGAAGACCGTCTTCATCCAGGAGCTCATCAACAACGTCGCCAAGCAGCACGGCGGGTACTCGGTATTCGCAGGCGTTGGCGAGCGCACGCGCGAGGGCAACGACCTCTTGCGTGAGATGACCGAAGCCGGCGTCATCAACAACACCTCGTTGATCTTCGGCCAGATGACAGAGCCGCCCGGCGCCCGCCTCCGCGTCGGCCTGACCGGCGTCACGGTTGCCGAGTACTTCCGCGACCAGGGCAAGGACACGCTGCTCTTCATCGACAACATCTTCCGCTTCACGCAGGCCGGCTCCGAGGTCTCGGCGCTTCTAGGGCGCATGCCCAGCGCGGTTGGCTACCAGCCGAATCTGGCGACTGAGCTCGGCGAGCTTCAGGAGCGGATTACCGCGACGAAGACCGGTTCGATCACCTCGGTCCAGGCGATCTATGTACCAGCCGACGACCTCACGGATCCCGCCCCCGCCACCACGTTCGCGCATCTCGACGCCAGCGTGACGTTGTCGCGCGCACTTACCGAGATCGGCATCTACCCCGCCGTCGACCCACTCGACTCGAACTCGCAGCTTGTCGATCCCCAGGTGCTCGGCCAGGAACACTACGAGGTGGCGCGCGACGTCAAGTTGATCCTGCAGGCGTACCGCGAGCTGCAGGACATCATCGCGATTCTCGGGATGGAGGAGCTCTCCGACGAGCAACGCCTCACCGTTCAGCGGGCTCGCCGCCTGCAGCGCTTCCTGTCGCAGCCGTTCCACGTCGCCGAGGTCTTCACTGGCAACCCGGGAACGTACGTAACGCTCGAAGACACGGTGCGCGGCTTCAAGGAGATCCTCGACGGCAAGCACGACAGCACGCCGGAGGAGGCGCTCTACATGGTCGGAACCATCGACGACGCTGTCGCCAAGGCCGAACGGCTGCGGAGGAAACAGGAGGCCGACGCCGCGGCATAGCGGGCTCGATCTGGACGACCCCACCCCCGACTCCGGCGCGAGAGCAGCTACGCCGCGTCGCGTACTCACCGAAGACGAGAGCAACATGGCCAATACCTTCAGGCTGCAAGTTGTGACGCCGGAGGGCGAGCTCCTCAACGAGGACGTTGCGGAGCTGCTGGCACCCGGGTTCCGAGGCGAGTTCGGCGTGTTACCAGGGCATGCCCGCTACGTCACCGCGCTCGGCGTGGGCGAGCTCCGGTACAAGGACACCAACGGTGCGAGTCACAGCCTCGCTGTAGCGCGCGGCTTCGCCGAAGTGGCTCAAGACCACGTCACGATCCTGGCCCAAACCGCCGAGATTGCGGAGCAGATCGACGTGGCGCGCGCCGAGGCCGCCGTCCGCCGGGCCGAGCAGATCATCGCCGAGCCCGACGACGAGAGCGACATTGGACGCGCCACGCAGGCACTCGAGCGCTCGATGGCGCGCCTGCGCGTAGCCAAGGCCCGAGGCGTGAAAGCGCCGCGAGCCACGATCCAAACGACCGAGACGGCTATCCCTGGAGAGGCACGTCAGGACTGACTCGTCGCCTCGTCGACGCGTCGAGCGCGTGTCCGGCCGCCGCCGCCCATTGACTCACGCCCTAGGATCCCCACAAACTAGCGCCCCCCACTTCGCCCGCCCGCCCATCGCTAGCGGCCGGGCGGCGCCAACAAGCGCGCTCAACTCGCCCTGGCAGCCTTCGCAGTTGCAACTACCCGCGTCTTTCATTGTTGCAGCTCGTTCCGTGGCGAAGACGATCGAACGAACGGAGACGGCGAATATGAACGGCGACAGGCTCAAGAGAACGCTCGGAGCGGGCAGCTGCTGCTTGGCAACAGCAACCAGGTGCAGCCGACGGATCGCCGTCTTCGGGTCGCTGGTCGTCGCACTCACCCTGGCGGGGGCCGGCTGTGCGGAAAGCACCGAGGTCCGGCTCGGCGCGATCGTCTCGTTGCAGGGCGTCGGATCGCCGTACGGGCGCTCGGTCCAGAACGGCATCGAGCTCGCGGTAGAGGAGATCAACGCGGCCGGCGGGATCAACGTCAACAACGCCACGATGTTGCCCCTGGTCATTGATATCCGCGACGCCGCCAGCAGCACGACGCGCGCCACCGAAGCGGCTCGGGAGCTTATCGCCGCCGGCGTGCCCGCAGTGATCGGCGCCGATATTAGCGAACTGACGCTGGCCATCGCGCCGTTGTTCGAGGAGGCGGAGATCATCCTCATGTCGCCCGCCACCTCGAGCCCCAAGCTTTCTTCGGCCGGCGATTACATCTATCGCAACTTCCCGAGCGACGAGCTCGAGGCGATCAATACAGCCGACTTCATCTACAACAAGCAGGGGCTGCGCGAGGCCGCCATCATTGCCAATCAGAACGAGTACGGCATCGGCATCAAGAACGCGTTCATCGAGCGTTTCCGAGCAATCGGCGGCCGCGAAGCGGGGCAGGTGAGCTATCCCCCGGAGGTTGGCGACTTGTCGGCCCAGATCGATGATCTCGCGAGTATCAACGCTCCGGCGATCTACATCGCCGGCTACATCGCCGACACCGCTGCCGTCGCGATGGCGATCCGCGATGCGGGGATCACCACGCCGCTATATGGCACGGGCGCGATCCTGGCCGACCAGCTGGTGGCCGCCGGCGGTGCTGCGGTGGAGGGCCTGGTCTTTCCCCAGCCGTCGTTCATCCCCACGAGTGACGAGCCGGCCGTGCGCTCCTTCGTGGCGGCCTACCGGCAGAAGTACGGCCCCGACCCCGATGCCTACGCGGCGCATGCCTACGACGCCGTGCGGACGCTGGCGCTCGCGATCCAGGAGAACGGAGTGAACCCGCGAGAGCTCCGCTTCTACCTCAACAGCATGTCGCCATACGAGGGCGCTACCGGCGCCACGGACTTCGACGCAAACGGCGATGTCCGCAAGTTCCACCGCATGTTCCGAATCGAGGCTGGAGCCGCGGTTCCGATTCCGGTGCAGTAGCGCGCGGAGCGTACCCAATCTGCCGAGGTCACTGGACGGGGTCGCGGCGCACCCCGCGCCGCGCCTCATGGGCGGAGCGGCCGCGCGTTCTTCACAGCCAGTTGCGGTAATGTCCGCCCTGTTTCCTCAAGTTCCGGCCTGTCTTGCACCGACAGCGCCCTGTTTTCCACAGCGTTTTCCACAGTCGCGGGATCGCGAGCGGTCAACGCAGCACGATCGGAACAAGACGACGGATGCTGCACGCGCTCCGCAGGGTGCTCGACCACCGACTGCTAATCCAGACGCTCGTCATGCGCGAACTGAAGGCGCGCTACCGCGGATCGGCCCTCGGTTTTCTGTGGTCGTTCATCCATCCGCTGATGCTGCTCGGCGTCTATTCGTTCGTTTTCACGACGATCTTCACACCCCAGCGCGGCGACGACACCGACCCGTACGCCCTCTACCTCTTCTGCGGACTGCTGCCGTGGACCTGGTTCTCGTCGGCGCTGGCCGAGGCGAACAACGCGATTGTCGCCAACGGCAACCTGATCAAGAAGATCATTTTCCCGGCCGAGATCCTGCCGATCGTCAGCGTGCTGCACAACGGCGTGAACTTCCTGCTCGGTTTGCCGATCTACTTCGCCTTCTGGCTCTGGTATCGGCCCGAAGGCCTGTCGTGGCACTTTTTCTGGTTGCCGCTGATACTGCTGATCCAGTTCGTGTTCACGCTGGGCCTGTCGTTGTTTCTGGCGGCGCTCACGGTTCACTACCGCGACGTTCGCGATCTGCTGGCCAACGTCCTGACCCTGTGGTTCTTCGCGTCGCCGGTGATCTACAGCTTCAGCGTGCTCGAGGACCAGGGGCGGGATCTAGTGGTGAACGTGCTGCAGTTCAACCCGATGACGCACATCATCGAGGGCTACCACGCGGCGATCTTCACCGGACAGCTGATTCAGTGGAAGCGCCTCGGCGTAACAGGACTGGTGTCGCTGGCGGTCTTGATACTCGGCTACATGTTCTTCGACCGGCTGCGCGACTCGTTCGCCGAGGAGGTTTGATGCCGCGCGCCTCCTCTTCCGACGGCGCCGTTCCGCAACCGGCGTCGACCGCTGTCGCCGCTAAGGCCAAGCCTGTCAAGCCGGCGATTCGTCTTGTCGACGTCACCAAGCGCTACCGGCGCTTCGCGCAGTCGCATCGTTTTCTGACGCTCAAGAGCGCCTTCGTCGGCGGCAACCTGTTCAAGATCCTGCGGCCCGACGAGGTGTTCACGGCGCTCGAGGGCGCCACCATCGACGTCGCTCACGGCGAGACGTTCGGCATCATCGGCGCCAACGGCGCCGGCAAGAGCACCATGATGAAGCTGATCGCTGGCACCACCAAGCCCACCGAGGGGCGGGTGGAGATCGACGGCAAGATCTCGGCGCTCATCGAGCTTGGCGCCGGCTTCCACCCCGAGATCTCCGGGCGCGAGAACGTCTTCATCAACGGCGTCATGCTGGGGCTGAGCCGCGCCGAAATCGAGGAACTTTACGAGCGCATCGTGCAGTTCGCCGAGCTCGAGGAGTTCATCGACCATCCGGTGAAGAACTACTCGTCGGGCATGTACATGCGCCTCGCGTTCTCGGTGGCGATTCATGTCGAGCCCGACATCCTCGTGATCGATGAGGTGCTCGCCGTTGGCGACGAGGGTTTCATCCACAAGTGCCTCGACAAGATCGGCGAGTTCAAGCGCCGTGGCAAGACCATCCTGCTGGTTACGCATGGGATGGAGACCGTCCGCGTCCTCTGCGACCGCGTTGCCTGGATTCACGCCGGCAAGGTCCAGATGGTGGGCGACCCGATGCGCGTGGTCGACGCCTACCTCGATTGGGTAGGGGAGCATGTAGATCGAGAGATGGCCACGGAGGAACGTCGGCGGATCGCTGACGCCACCGGTGGGTCGGGCGACGTGGCCAGGGCGGCGAAGGCCGAGGCCGGCGATGCTGGCGACACCGCGGCAGTTTCCGACGAGCCCACGGGCGCAGACTCCGCAGAAGACGGACTTTCTGACGACCGGGGCGGGTCGGAGGCGCGAGAGACATCGGGAGCCACCGAAACCAGCGAGATCACGGAGAGCGCCGAGAGCACCGAGAGCACGGAGAGCACCGAGAGCACCGAGAGCACCGAGAGCACCGAGAGCACCGAGAGCACCGAGAGCACCGAGACCGGGGAGACCAGGGAGACCGCCGACCCCGCTGTCACCACCGACACCACAGCAGACGCGTCCATCGACAACCCCTATGAGCCAGGCCGGTGGGGGAATCGCAGCGTGGCTATCGAGAGCGTTCGTCTGCTCGATGGCAATGGCCGACCGCGCCACGTTTTCGACAGCGGCGACGAGATGACGATCGAGATGCTGGTCAGCGCCGCGGAGCCGACGGGGGACTTCGTTTTTGGCCTCGGCCTGTTCAACGCCAACGGCGTTTCCTGCTACGGCACCAACACGGATATCGAGGATTTCAAGGCCGGGGCCCTCGATGGCGACGCTACGATTCGCTTTGTCATCCCGTCGCTCAGCCTGGTTCAAGGCACCTACTATCTCGACGTCGCGACCCACGGCGCCGATGGCACGCCGTACGACTACCACCGCGGGCTGTACAGCTTTCGAGTCAACTCGCGCTACGGCGATGTTGGCGTTGCGCGCCTGCCGCACACCTGGGAGTTCGAGGGTGCGGTGGCGTGGAAGGCGGTTGGCGGCATCAAGGCGAAGCCGGCCGCCGAGTCGGCTGCCGAGCCGGGCGCCGCGATGGCAACACCCACGACTCCCGACCTGGAGTAGCCGCCGAGCAGAGCGGCGCCGCTCGCTCCCGCCGGGGTACGCCGACTCGGCTTGGCGAAGAGCCTCGGGGTGATAGCGCGCATGTCACACGCTCGATAGCATGGCCGATCCATGCTCCGCGACATCGCCGCTGTCTTAGACACGCGCGCGTCACAGCGTGCCCTCTGCGACGCTGTCCGCGCTGGGGCGAAAGTGCGCGCGGAGGGCCTGTCGGGTAGCCACGCCGCGGCGGTGTTGCATGCGGTCTGGCGCACTGTCGGGCGGCCCCTTGCGGTTGTCGTTCCTTCGGCGGTGGATATCGAGGTGTTGCGCTCCGATATCAGCGCTTTTCATGAGGCTGCCGCCGGAGCGGGTCGCATTGCCGTGTTCCCGGGCCGCGGCGTCAACCCTTACGGCAGCGTGCCACCGCACGACGACATTCTGCGCGAGCGCCTGCAGACGCTCGAGGATTGTCTCAGCGGCCGGGTGGCGGTGGTGCTTGCGCCGGCGCGGGCCTGGATGGAGCGTCTGCAGTCACCGATCGGGTTTCGAGCCGGTTCCACTGCGGTTCGTGCTGGCGATCAGATCGCCCCGGCAGAAGTCGCGCGACGGCTCGTCGAGGCCGGTTACCGTCGTGTGTCGATGGTGGAATCGGCCGGCGAGTTCGCCGTACGAGGCGGCATCGTCGATGCGTTCTCGCCGACGCGTGATCACCCGGTAAGGATGGAGTTCTTCGGCGACGACGTGGAATCCTTGCGCGAATTCAATCCCCGCGATCAGCGTTCGATGCGCGACGTCAAGCGGCTCGATCTGCCGCCGGCCACGGCTCTTGGAAGCGCCGATACCGCCGCGGAGCTCAACGGCGCAGATACGGAATCGGCGACCCTCAGCTCCAAGCTGGCCGACTACGTACAGTCACCGCTCTGGGTCGAGTACGATCCGCCGATCCTTCAGAGCGATGCCCAGGCGTGGGTCGATTACCTGGAGGAGCACTATCATCAGGCGATCGCCGCCGGCACCAATCCGCGGGTCCCGGGGACGCTGATGCATGCCCTCGACGGCGCTCTGGCGCGCGCCACGCAGGCCGAGGAAGCTTCGACGATCGAGGCCGCCGGGACGGTCGAGGCACCGCGTCC
This sequence comes from Acidobacteriota bacterium, assembly GCA_963666215.2. GTDB lineage: Bacteria > Acidobacteriota > UBA890 > UBA890 > WLXD01. The sequence goes on along the minus strand of CAXWPL010000004.1, from coordinate 738,671 downwards.
CGAGCAAGGGCGTCTTGAAATCGCGACGCTCGCCGGTACAGGGCGCGACACGGGCGACGGCTTCAAGGTCGTGCGACTCGATGCCCAGGCGGCGCCCGGTTATCGAGGGCGGCTGGCCGATCTGAGCAAGGCGGTGCGGCGCCAGCTCGACGACGGCCGCCGAGTGTTGATGCTCTTGAGCACGGCCGGCAAGGCGCAGCGCACGGCCGAGATTCTGGAGGGCTACGGTGTCCGCGTTGCGTTACGTCTCGACGACAACCACTGCAACGAGAGTGACACAGCGAGAACTCTCGGCGGCTCGTCCGACGCGGGCATTCGGGCCAATGCGGGCGAAATTCCCGCGCATCCGGACGTCGATAGCGAGGCAGCGGTGGCCTCGTTCGATATCGACCCCAGCTTCCGGCTGTCAGAGGGGACGCCGCAGGAGACCACCTGCTGGGTGTCGAGCGGTGCGCTGTCCGCCGGATTCCGAGTTCCCGATGTCGGGCTCTGGGTGTCGACCGACACCGAGCTGTTCGGACGAGTCCGCCCACCGATTCGGCGCCGCCGGTCGGCCGGCCGCGCGTTCGAGGGCGACTTTCGGGATCTGCAGCCGGGCGACACGATCATCCACGAGGATCACGGCGTCGGCCGCTTCGTGAGCGTGCGCTCGATCGACGTTGGCGGCGACGGCGGGCTCGCCGCGGCCGAGTGCATGGAGGTCGAATACCTCGGCGGCGGGCGCCTGTTCGTGCCGCTCGATCAGCTCTATCTGGTGCAGAAGTTTCGCGCCGGTGACAGCGTTGCGCCGAGGCTCGACAAGCTCGGGGGTACCGGCTGGCACAAGGCTAAGGGCCGCGTAAAACGCGAGCTACGAGAAATGGCGGCCGACCTTCTCGAGCTCTATGCCGCCCGCAAGGCGAGCTACGGACATCCGTTCGGCGGCGACACTCCGTGGCAGCTCGAGCTCGAACAGAGCTTCGAGTTCGACGAGACACCGGATCAACTCTCGGCCATCGACGAAATCAAGCGCGACATGGAGAAGCCGGAGGTGATGGATCGGTTGCTGTGTGGCGACGTTGGCTATGGCAAGACCGAGGTCGCCATGCGCGCCTCCTTCAAGGCGGTGATGGACGGCAAGCAGGTGGCCGTGTTGGCGCCCACCACGGTACTCGCTCACCAACACTGGCGGACCTTCAAGGACCGCTTCGCGGCCTTTCCCGTAGCGGTGCGGCTGATCTCTCGATTCAGCTCGTCAACCGAGCAACGCGAGATCACTCGTGACGTACGCGATGCCAAGGTCGACGTCCTGATCGGAACCCACCGACTGCTGTCGAAGGACATCGAGTTCCCTGACCTCGGCCTCCTGATTGTCGACGAGGAGCAGCGCTTTGGCGTGGGGCAAAAGGAGAAGCTGAAGCGCTTCAAGCGCGAGGTCGACGTGCTCTCGATGACTGCCACGCCGATTCCCAGAACACTGCAGATGTCGCTGCTCGGCGTACGCGACCTGAGCGTGATCGAAACGCCTCCGAGGGATCGATATGCCATCGCCACCCACATCGTGCCGTACGACGCCGAGACCATCGCCGACGCGATCCGCGCCGAGTTGGCACGCGGGGGGCAGGTGTTCTTCGTCCACAACCGGGTGCAGAGCATCTATTCGGTGGCCCGCAACCTCGAGAAGATCGTCCCCGAGGCCAGCTACCGTGTGGCCCACGGGCAGCTCCTGCAGGCCGAGCTGGAGCGCGTCATGCTCGACTTCGTGGACGGCGCGGCGGACGTGCTGGTGACCACGTCGATCATCGAGAACGGCCTCGACATCCCGCTGGCCAATACGATCGTTGTCAACCGCGCCGACCGTTTCGGGCTAGCGCAGCTCTACCAGCTCCGCGGCCGCGTTGGCCGATCGAATCGTCGCGCCTATGCGTACTTGATCGTGCCTCCGGTCGACACCCTCTCGGAGGTTGCCAAGAAGCGGCTGCGGGCGATCCAGGAGTTCTCCGACCTGGGCTCGGGTTTCCGTCTCGCGGCAATGGATCTCGAGATCCGTGGCGCCGGCTCGTTGCTCGGCGAGCGCCAGCACGGCCACATCGCCGCGGTTGGCTTCGAGTTGTACGCGCGTTTGCTGGAGGAGGCGGTAGGCGAGTTGCGCGGCCAGCCCGCGGCGGCCGACCTTCGCGCACAGCTCAATCTCGGTATCGATCTCAGGCTACCCGAGGCGTATATCGAGGATCCTCTGCAGCGACTCACGGTCAGCAAACGACTCACCTCGGCGCGAACCACAGCCCAGCTCGAGGCGTTGCAGAAGGAGGTTCGCGACCGCTACGGGCCGCTACCCTCGGTCGTCGAGACGTTGTTCCGCTACGCGGCGCTGCGGCTCGCGGCGGAGGACCTGGGAATCCGCAATCTCGATCGGCACAAGAGCGGGCTGGCACTGCGGTTCGGCAACGACAGCAAGCTCGACCTCGATCGCCTGGTCGAGCTCGTTCGGCAGCGTGAAGCCTGGCAGCTGCTCCCCCCCGACCGGTTGCTGGTGCAGACCACCAAGCACTCGGCGGAGGTGCTGCTGGAAGCGGCGTGGGAGGCGGTGGAGGCGCTCACGTAGCCGTTACGCCACTCCAGTCCCGCCGCCGCCCCAGGAGCGGCCGTCATCGACGACCGCAGCCTGGCTGCTCGGTCTCGCGCTGGCCGACCATCGGACAGCCGCGGGCAACGAGGGCCGGCGCGTGAGGCGACATCGGAATGCCGCACAGGTTCGCGTTTGGAGATGCTGTTTGACGCCCTAGGGCCATGTTAGCCTTGTCATGCTGCCCTTTCGTAAAGAACGTTCCGCGGCTTGCCCGACCACGCAGCCGGCGCCGCACTTCGCAGAGCCCCTCGATGACCAGAGCATCAAGATTTTCCTCGCTGTGGCGCCGCTACGCCGCGCTGGCACTTCTGCTCTCCGCCCCGGCGGCGCAGGTCTTTGCGCAAGAAGGCCCTATCAGGTCTCCCGTCGAAAATGCCGCCAACGTGATCAACATGATCATGGCGAAGGTCAACGGCGAGCCCATCCTTCTCAGCGAGTTCGAGGCGGAGGAAACGAATCGCCTCGTCGTGATCCGACAGCAAATTCCCGAAGCTGAAGTGCAGGCGCAGCTCGGCGATCTCCGCGTGTTGTTTCTGCGCGGATTGATCGAACAGAAGCTGATGCAGCAGCGTGCCGAGCAGCTCGGCATTACGGCCGATCCGAACCAGATCGATCGCGCCGTCTCCAACATCCGTCAGCAACAGGGGATTGCTACCGAAGAACAGTTCGATCAGGCGCTGGCGGCGCTCGGGATGACGATGCAGGAGCTGCGCGAGCAGCTCGGCATGCAGCTGCGACAACAGCGTCTCGTGTACGAAGAGGTCGAGCGCGGCATTTTTGTCACCGACGGAGAGATCCAGACCTACTATGAGGAGCACCCGGAGGAATTCACCTCACCCGAGCAGGTGCGCCTCCAGCAGCTGGTGTTCCCGCTCGAGGGCAGTGACCCGGTCCAGATCAGGGCTCAGGCGGCCGCGGCCCTCGAAGATCTACGCGGTGGCGCGACGATGGACGAGGCGGCTAGCAAGTACGCCCGAGCCGTACACGTGGCGGTGAGCGACAGCTTCATCGGCACCAGCGATCTGATTGCCGAAGTCGGTACTGTGGCGGGCGCGCTGCCGGTCGACACGCTGTCCGAGCCCGTCGAGACGGCGCTGACAATCCATATTCTACGAGTGATCGAGCGCCGCCAACGAGATCTCCAGCCGCTCGACCAGGTTAGCGACGCGATCCGTAGCCGGCTCACGGCCGAGAAGAACAACAAGCGGATGGAAGACTATGTCCGCGAGCTCTACGCGCGTACCGATATCGACATCCTCGATCCGCGCTTCGAGCGGCTCGAGACGCTCCTCGAAGCCGGCACCATCGCGGGTGAGACCGGCACGCCCCAATAGCGAGTCAGAACCGAGGCGAACACCCATGGCTAAGTCTGCTCTTTTGGTTGCGATCACCGCGTTGTCGCTGGCTGTTGTTGGCTGCAACGCGGCGGCCGGCGATGGGTCGACCGAGTCGACGTCCCCAACACGTTCGTCCGACACGGAGCCCACCGGCGACGGCCTAGCGCCCGATGGTGCCGCGAGCGCTGAGGGCACTCAGACCCAATTGACGCGCAATTTTCCCGGTCTCGACTACCTGCAGCAGATTCCTCAGGCCTATCGCGTCGCCAACGACCATCCGGAGATGCTCGAGCAGATTCCTTGCTACTGCCCCTGCATGCTCTACGGGCACGGCGCGCTGATTGGCTGCTACCGCTCGCAGCACGCGGCGGCGTGCGCCACGTGCCTTGGCGAGGCCATCATGGCTGGGCAGCTCCTCGAGCAAGCCGGCGGCACAGAGGCGAACTACGCTGCCGTCGCGGATCAGGTCAAGAGTCAGTACCGTAACGGCGTTGCGCAAGACATGGCGCAGAACAACTCGATGCCCAATCTCCAAACAGCCGGTGGGCGCGCCTTCTTGCAGGTTTGCTCCGATTGCCACCAGCCGGCGCACCCGGCGATGTATACGGCGGACAACTGGCGCGCTTCTTTGTCGAGGATGGAGCAGTACACACGGCAGCGCGGTATGGAGCCCGATCCGGAGATGTGGCAGAAGGCGGTTGCCTATGTGCGTTCGACCGCCGGTCGTTACACCGCCACCGATGGCGACAACTACCGTGGACAGCTCGCCAGCACCGTAGAGCGCCTTGTGGAGGACGAGGGAGAGCCGGCCCATTACCCGAACGAGCGCGACGGCCTGCTGTCGCCGGAATGGTTTGAGCGCATGGTGCAGGCGCACCGCACTGCCCGCGACCTTCCCATCGAGCTCCTGGCCGCCACCGAGATGAACGAGCCTACCTGCACGGCAATCGGTCACAACACGTTGCTCGAGTGCCTCAACTCGGGGCACGGCGTTACCTCCGAGCGCGCCATCCAGTTGGTGGAGGAGTTGTCGGCGCGAGCCAACAACAACTAGCGCCGCCCGCGTCCTGGCCGCGAGGCTTGGCCGCTGGTCCCGGCGCCACCGTTCCGGCGGCAGTCGGAACGTCGAGTTTCCGCTAGCCAAGAGTCGAGCGCTGCGGCCCGCCCATCGGCGCCAGCGGCTGCTAGATGCGCGGTCTGACCGCGTCGAGCTCCGGGAACTCTCGCCAGGCATCTCGAGGTGGATTGCCTTCGAGCTCGACGCTGATCCCTTCGACGTTCGGCTGCACCGGACGGACCTCCATGCCGACGCCTTGGCCGATTCCCGGGGTGAGGGCGGAAACGTCGAGCACTACCCGTTGTTCACCAAGCACGCCGTTGTCGATGTCGAGCTGCTTGACCAGCACGGTAAGCGTCTGAAGCGATCCCTGGCTGTTATTCACCACCTGCACGTCGACGTAGATGTGCGGCGCGGCGCCGCTATCGAGGATGGCCCAGGAGGTGGGTGTGACGTCGTACTGCGTACGCCGCTGCAGCACGTCGAGCACCAGTTCGTCGGCCGACGGAGCGGAGCAAGCGGCTGCTAGCGCGGTGATGAGGGTCAGAGCTGCAACGCGCGCTGCTCGCATGGCGTCGTCCTCTCGGTGTTCGGTGATGTCGATGGTCGGGTGGGGGTCGATCGTCGGTGGCTGTGTGTGAGGGATCGGCGGCTCGTGCTCACGACTCTGTTTGTGCGAAGAGTCGACCGTAGATCTCGCGGCGCGAGCCTCCGGTCTCGGTTGTTAATTGTCGCAGAGCTTGGCGGCGCTCGAGACCGTCGGCGAGCAGGGCTTCATAGCGCCTACGGAGCTCGTTTGTGCTGAGGCTTGTCGCCACGGGCTTCGGCAGTCCGCTGCTACCGGCGACACAGACAGTGACCTCCCCACGCGCCGGCTTGCGGGCCAGATCGTCAAGGATATCCGCTAGGCTGCCGCGCAGGAACTCCTCGTGGAGCTTGGTGATTTCGCGAGCGACGCAGGCGGGTCGACGGGGTCCCAGGACCTCTGCGGCTTCGGCCAGGGTGCGCTCTAGCCGCCGCGGAGACTCGAAGAAGATCAACGTTCCGGGTTCTCCCACCAGCGATTCGAAGAGCTTGCGCCGGGCCGCGCTGGAGCGCGGCGCGAACCCCAGAAAAACGAACCGATGGGTAGGCAGGCCAGACGCCATCAGTGCGGCGATCGGCGCGCTGGCTCCCGGCAGCGGGACGATTCTGATGCCGGCCGCCGCCGCTGCCGCCACCAGCCGGTACCCGGGGTCCGAGATCGTTGGCGTGCCGGCGTCGGTCAGCAGTGCGATCGATGCGCCCGCCTGGAGTCGCTCTAGCGCGGCAGCGGCACGCTCTGCCTCGTTGTGTTCGTGGTATGAGAGCAGTGGGCGACGCATGTCGAAGTGCGCGAGCAAGGCGCCTGTTCTGCGCGTGTCTTCGGCCAACACGAGCTCCACACGCTCGAGTGTCTGGAGCGCGCGGTTGCTGATGTCGCTGAGGTTGCCGATTGGCGTGGCTACGACGAAGAGCGTGCCTCCAGGGCCTTCTAGTGTGGTCATCTCGTCGCTCGCGCTCCTGGCCGGCGGACGGTGCGCCGCACGCGCACGAGTGCAAACGTGACGCTCGGCGTCCGCCAGGATGCCATGTCGCGCGCGTTGGCAGCGTCGCCGCCAGCCCAGAAGGCGACCCGACGGCGATCTGCGGCGGTCGGCTGTGGTCACGGCGGAGGTTGCGCTAAATTGGATCGGCTACGCGGGTCTGACCACACGTCACGTACAGTGTGCGCCCCGGCTAGCGAGAACATCCTGTCCATGACAGTACGATATCGATAGATAACGGAAGATACGGACGCCTCCAGCGATGATCGACTGCATCCGCGTTCGCGGAGCCCGACAACACAACCTACGCGACCTCGACCTGGACCTGCCGCGGTTCGGGCTCATTGTGATTACGGGCCCTTCGGGGTCGGGCAAGTCTTCATTGGCTTTCGACACTCTGTACGCGGAAGGCCAGCGTCGCTACGTGGAATCGCTCTCGGCCTATGCGCGGCAGTTCCTCGAGCAGATGGAGCGCCCGGACGTCGATCGTGTGGAGGGGCTGTCGCCGGCGATTGCGATCGATCAGAAGACCACCAGTCGTAACCCGCGTTCCACGGTTGGAACCGTCACCGAGATCTACGACTACCTGCGTTTGTTGTACGCCCGCGTCGGTACTCCACACTGCCCGCAGTGCGACAGGGCGGTGACGTCGCAGAGCGCGCGCCAGATCGTTCAGCAAATTCAGAAGCTGCCCGGCGGTGCTCGCCTGCAGGTGCTCGGACCCATCGTCAAGGGTCGCAAGGGCGAATACCGCAAGGAGCTAGCGCGGCTCGCACGCAGCGGCTTTGCTCGCGCTCGTATCGACGGTCGTGTGCGTGAGCTCGGCGAGCCGATCGAGCTCGCTCGTAATGTCCAGCACGATATCGAGGTGGTGGTCGATCGGGTGGTCTTGCGGCCTTCGATCGAAGCGCGGCTGCACGACGCCATCGAGATCGCGTTGCAGCTCGGCGACGGGGTGGTCATCGTCAACGTCGTTGGCGAGGGCGATCATCTGTATTCGAACCGATTGGCGTGCCCGCATTGCGGCATCAGCATCCCCGATCTGGAGCCACGGTCGTTCTCGTTCAACAGCCCGCGTGGCGCATGCGCGGCGTGCGGCGGTCTCGGCACTGCTCCGCGGTTCGATGCAGCCAGGATCGTTCCCGACACCGCCCTGTCGCTCCTCGATGAGGCTATCGCTCCCTGGCGCGGTGCTGCCTATCCGCTTCGTTTTCTGCGCGCACTTTGCCGCAAGTTCGACATCAAGCCGCGCACACCCTGGACTGAGTTGCCGCAGGAGTTCCGCGAGCTGCTGCTGCACGGTCCGGCCGACGGCAAGCCCTTGCGGTTCAAGCTTCAGCGGCGCGACGACCACGATTACCTCGATCGGGCGCTGGGCCGCGGTTTCCAAGGAGTCATTCCCGCCCTCGAGCGAGCCTACCGCCAGGCTGGCACTGGACGATCCCTCCGCCGGCTGGAATCGTTCATGCAACAGGCAGCCTGCGCCGACTGTGAGGGTGCGCGACTGCGACCGGAAAGTCTGGCCGTGCGGCTCGGCGAGTACTCCATTGCCGCGTTGACCGCGCTCACCGTCGACGAGGCCGCCGAACGAGTAGCCACACTGAAGGTGGCGACGCGACTGCACCGGATCTCAGAGCCCATCCTCAAGGAAGTTCGTGAGCGACTCGACTTCCTGCGGCAGGTCGGATTGGGGTACCTCACGCTCGACCGCTCGGCACGCAGCCTGGCTGGCGGTGAGAGCCAGCGGATTCGCTTGGCCACGCAAATCGGCTCGCGGCTCCGCGGCGTGCTCTACGTTCTCGACGAGCCGAGCATCGGGCTGCATGCTCGTGATAACCAGAGGCTGATCGACGCACAGCGTGCGATCCGTGACCTCGGCAACACGGTCATCGTGGTGGAACACGACGAGGCGACCATCCGCGCCGCCGACTGGGTGATCGACCTCGGGCCGGGCGCCGGCGAACAGGGCGGCTACGCCGTTGCTGAAGGTCCCCCCGAAGCCATCGCAGCGCACCCAAGATCGCTCACGGGCGCGTATCTGTCGGGTCGCCGTCAGATTCCGGTTCCCGGCCGCCGTCGAACGCCGGTGGCCCCTCTCGACGAGCCCGACGCTCCCACTCACGTACGGGTTCTCGGCGCACGGCACCGCAACCTGAAGAACGTCGACGTCGCCTTCCCGCTGGGCTGCCTGACCGTCGTGACCGGTGTCTCTGGATCGGGCAAGAGCAGCCTGGTCACGGAAACCCTCTACCGCGAGCTCGCCAGACGGCTCTACAACGCCTCCGACACCGTCGGCCTGCACGCCGGCATCGAGGCCGCCGAGGCTATCGACAAGGTAGTTGCCGTTACCCAGGATCCGATCGGGCGCACTCCCAGGTCGAACCCCGCGACCTACTCGGGGGCCTTCACGGTGATCCGGCAACTATTCGCCGCGCTGCCCGACAGCCGCGTGCGTGGCTACGACGTAGGGCGCTACTCGTTCAACGTCGCAGGAGGCCGCTGCGAGGAATGCAAGGGCGGCGGGCTCAAGAAGATCGAGATGCACTTCCTGCCCGACGTCTACGCCACGTGCGAAGAATGCAATGGGCGCCGCTACAACGCCGAGACGTTGCAGGTCCGCTATCGCGGCTTGGACATTTCACAGGTGCTCGAGCTCACCATCGACGAAGCCCTCGAGCACTTCGCGGCCGTCCCCGGCCTGGCCATCAAGCTCGACACGTTGCGTGAGGTCGGGCTTGGCTATCTGAGGCTTGGCCAGCAGGCGACGACGATCTCGGGCGGCGAGGCTCAACGGCTCAAGCTGGCACGCGAGCTCGCCCGCCGGGCGACGGGCCGCACGCTCTACCTCCTCGACGAGCCGACGACCGGGCTGCACTTCGAAGACGTCCGCCGACTCCTGGGCGTGCTCGACACACTGGTGCGCCGCGGCAATACGATGATCGTCATCGAGCACAACCTCGAGGTGATCAAATGTGCCGACCACATCATCGATCTGGGTCCAGCGGGCGGCTTCGCCGGCGGCGAGGTGGTAGCAACCGGTACACCGGAGGAAATCGCGGCGACTCCGGAGAGCGTCACCGGCGTGTACTTGGCGCCGTTGCTGGCGGCTGCTCGTCAAAGGAATCGGCAGGGGGCCCAGTCACAGCCAGCCAGTGAGCTGGGGGTGCCGGCGGCAACCTCGGCTGCCGTGTCGGAGACGGCTCGTGTTGGAGGCTGAATTCTCGAGCGCGCTGGTTGCGCGCCACCTCGCGATGTTCTCGCCTCTGCCGCCCGCTCGTTCCGGAGTAGCCGACTACGTTTCGGATCTCCTCAGCGTCTTGCCGAGCAGCTGGACGGTTGACGTTTTCGGTGCCGACGAGCCGGGGTCGGACGCCAGCGGCCAGCTGGCATCGGAGCACGCGAGGGCGGGCGAGAAAGGCCCCCATCGCCGTCGCTATGCGCATCGCGAGTGGGCGCGACTGCACGCTGAGCGACCGTATGATCTGAACATCTACCAGGTGGGCAACAACCCGCTGCATGCCTACGCGCTGCCGTACGTGACCGAGCATCCGGGGCTGCTCGTGCTGCACGACGCCGTTCTCCATCCGTCGCGTGCATCGACCGCGGTCGACGGCGGTGACCTCATCTCCTACCAGCTGGCTGCCAGCCGGGCACGGCCTGAAGACGGTGTCGGCGCCGCGCTTGGCGAGCTGGTAGCTGGGGGACTCGGTAGCCCTTCGATGTACTGGCGCTTCCCTCTTTGCGAGGATCTTGTGCGCGCCAGTCGTGTGACCGCGATTCACGGCAGCGTGCTGGCTGCCTGGCTGCGGGCGCTCGTGCCGGAATCTCGGGTGGTAGAGGTAGCTCACTGGCGGCGGGTGCCTACCGGTTCCGTCGACCGGTCCGACATCGTTGATCCAGCGGCGTCGTCAGCCAGCCAGGATACGGCCACCGCGGGCGGCGGCTCGGATCCAGCGGCCAGCAGCGGTGATGTAGTGACGATCGGCAGCTTCGGCCACGTTGGGGCCGAGCACCGCTTGGATCTGGCGCTCGAGGCACTGGCGGCGCTGCGCGACCGCGGACGTTGCCGTTTGCGCGTTGTGGGAGGCGTGGACCCGGCGCTCGGGCTACCGGAGCTCGCCGAGGGCCTCGGTATCGCCGATCGCGTCGACTGGGTCGGTTACGTGCCCGAGCACGTGTTCGGCGCCCACCTGCGCTCGGTCGACATCGCTCTCAATCTTCGCTATCCCAGCGCGCGAGCATCGTCGGGAACCCTGCAGCAGCTGATGCAGCTCGGCGTGCCGGTGATCGTCACCGACCTGCTGCATCTGCGTGATATTCCCGACGCCGCCGTCCAGCGCGTGCCTCCCGCCGCTCGAGCCGACGAGGTCGAGGCCCTTGGCGTGGCCCTTCGTACTTGGCTCGACGAGCCCAGACTCCGACAGCAGGCCTCACGCGCGGCCAGCGATTGGGCGCGCCAAGCCATCACTCCTGCCGCCATGCGACAAACCTACGTCGAGGCCGTTGAGCGGGCGATAGAGAGCGAGCCATCGTCGCCACGGCAAGCACACCAACCGGAACGCGGCGTGCCGCCGGCGGCAGCCTGAGATATCCTCCGTCAACCGCGTTTGGCCCTTCCATCCAACCGATCCGCCCGGTTTTTGCCGGCCGCTCTATCAGGCCGGAGCAGAACAGCGGCGGGTCTGCTCGAGGAGTGTCTTCGGATGAAGATCGCCGTCATCGGCACCGGCTACGTGGGCCTGGTTTCGGGGGCTTGTTTCGCCGAGTTCGGGCTCGAGGTTACCTGCGCGGACATCGACCAGAGCAAGATCGACACTCTGAACGGAGGCCAAGTCCCGTTTTACGAGCCCGGATTGCTCGAGAAGATCGAGCACGGCAGGCGCGAGAACCGCATTTCGTTCACCACAGACGTGGGCGGAGCCATATCGGGATCGCAGGTCGTGTTCATCGCCGTGGGCACCCCCGCCAACCGCGACGGCAGCACGAACCTGTCGGCCATCGACTCGGTTGCGAGCGACATCGGCGACCACCTCAACAGCTACAAGGTCATTGCCACAAAAAGCACGGTCCCGCCGCGTACCGGTGAACGCATACGCAGCATCATCGAAGAACGTGTGGGCTCGAGCGGCGAGTTCGACGTTGTCAGCAATCCGGAGTTCTTGCGCGAAGGCTCGGCCATCGAGGACTTCATGCGTCCCGATCGCATCGTCATCGGCGCCGAGTCCGACCGCGCGGTCGAGATCATGAAGGAGCTCTACGGCCCGCTCTATCTCATCGAGACGCCGTTCGTCGTGACCAACGTGGCGACTGCCGAGATGATCAAGTACGCCTCAAACGCATTCCTCGCGACGAAGATCATGTTCATCAACGAGATCGCCAATCTCTGCGAGCCCGTCGGCGCCGACGTTCATCAGGTGGCTCGTGCGATGGGGCTCGACGGGCGCATCTCGTCGAAGTTTCTGCACCCGGGGCCGGGCTTCGGTGGCTCGTGCTTCCCGAAGGACGTCAGCTCACTGGTTGCCACCGCTCGTGAGCACGACTACGAGTTCCTCATCGGCGAGGCGGCGCTCGAAGCCAATCGGCGGCAGCGCGCCCTGATGGTTCAAAAGATCGCCCGCGCCGTCGGCGATCTCGAAGGCAAGCGGGTGGCGATGCTGGGACTGTCGTTCAAGCCCAACACCGACGACATGCGGGATAGCCCGACGATCGACATCGTGCGCGGGCTGGTTGATGGTGGCGCCGAGGTACACGCCTACGATCCCGCCGCGATGGACAACGCTCGCCATGTGTTCGGCGACTCGATTCATTACGCCGCGGGAACGTATGAGGCCTGCCATGAGGCCGACGTTGTTGTCATCGCCACAGAATGGAATCAATTCCGCAACCTCGATCTCGAACGGCTGCGCGGCATGGTCCGTGCCCCGATCATGGTCGACCTGCGCAACGTATACCGCCGCCGGCGGGTCACCGAGGCCGGCTTCGAGTACCACGCCGTTGGTCGTTAGCCAGGCCTGCCACGGTTCCACTACAGCCTGCTAGGCCGTCGCGGCCAGGCCGCGGAACCGAGGGCCATGGACGAACAAGAGATAGCCGCTCGACTCCAGCAGGTCCGCGATCGGGTGCAGCGACACCTCGTCGCCCACCCGCCGCCCAAGTTCTCCGGCAGCGCGCCCGGCGACCACGCGCTGACGCTCGAGCCACGGCAACAGAAGTACCAGCTGCCGGTCGACCCGAGCCTCCACACGACCGACCATCTCGTAGCGGCGAACAGCCTGGCGTCGATCACCGCGCCCATCAACTTCCGCTCCAAGGCTCGCTTTGTCGGGCCCCTGGTCGACCTCGTCCGCAAGCTGGCGCGGCCGATCGTGCAGGCGATTCTCGATCCATACCTGACGCGCCAGGAAAACTTCAACGCCGAGATCGCCCGTCACCTCAACGCGTTGGGCGGAATGCTCGAGCGCCGCATCGAGTTGCTGGGCGGTGCAATCGACTTCTGGTCGCAGGATCCGACATTTCTGGAGATACGGCTCGAAGCGGCCATGGCCAACTACGACGCAGCGCTGCGCCACCGCCACACGGTGCTTTTCGACGCGCTCGAGGATGAGCTCTGGGCGCTGCAAAACCTGGCGCGCGACGGTCTAACCAAAGGCGACGACATTCAGCGGCTCGAGGCCACTCTGGTCGAGCGTGCGCAAGCGGTTGACAAGCGCTTCGACGAGAAGGACGCCGCGCTCACCCTGGGACTCTCCGAGCACGGCGAAGCAATGCGTGCGGCGCTCGAGGAGCGCGACCGGCGTCTCGACGCACTTGCTGCGCGAGCGCGTTCCATCGAGCATATCGAAGCGACACAAGCCGAGCTGTTGGGATTGCGGACACGTTTGCGTGTGGCGGCCGCGCGTACCGCGCCGACTCCGGCACCCGCAGCCGCGTCTGGCGGCGACGCGGCGGCGCCCGGGCTCGCCAGTGGCTCGGATCCTGGTGACTGGCTCCAGGACGACGAGTATGTCGCGTTCCAGAACGCATTTCGCGGCGACCCGGAAGCGATTCGGCAGCGCCTGCAGGTGCACCTCGGCCAGTTCGACAAGGACCTCGGCCCGGTGGTCGACCTCGGCTGTGGCCGTGGTGAGTTGCTCGACCTTCTGATTGGGGCCGGCCATACGGCCAAGGGTGTGGAGCTCAACATCGCCGACGTAGACGACTGCCGTCGTCGCGGACTCGACGTGGAGAACGCCGATCTCTTCGCCTGGCTCGAGGCGCAGCCAGAGGAATCGCTCGGAGGCATTGTGGTGACTCACGTCATCGAGCACCTAGCGCCTGGCAGCTGGTCGCGGCTGGTGGACCTATCGGCAACCCGGCTAGCTCCAGGCGGCAAGTTGATCATCGAGACGATCAACCCCGAGAGCCTCTACGCCCTGGTGCGCGCCTACGTGATCGACCCGACCCATGTCCGCCCGGTGCATCCAGAGCTGGTCGCTTTTCTGGCTCGCCGCGCCGGGCTGCACCCTGTCGAGGTGAATTTGCAAGCACCAACCCCCGACGCCGACCGGCCGCTGCCGCTCGAGCTCGGCGGCGAGGTGATGGGGGAGGGCGTCGCCGAGCTCGCCGCTGCTGTCAACGAGCGGCTCGGGCGCATCGATCGCCTGTGTTGTGCGCCGCAGGAATACGCCCTCTACGCCACGCGGCCGACCGCCGCCAGTGGCGGCGGGGCCGACGAGTGAGCCAGGCCTACCGCATCTGCGTTGCCGCTCCGCAGGCGCCGTTTCTCAGGGGCGGAGCCGAGTTGCATGCCGACCTGCTGCATCGCGCGCTGGTCGACGCCGGGCACAAGGTGGAGATGTGCACCTTGCCCTATGTTTGGGTGCACAACGCATCCGCTTTGGAACAGGCGCTCGCGTGGCGCCTGGTGAATCTGCGCGATACAGTGTTTGGCGGCGTCGACCTGCTGATCGCAACCAAGTACCCGTCTTATCTGGCGCGCCACCCCAACAAGGTCGCGTGGATCTTCCATCAGCAACGCGAGGTCTACGACCTCCACCCCACACCGTTCGGCAACTTCACCCTCTCCGAGGAAGACCGCAGCCTGCGGCAGGCGCTCGTCGATCTCGACCTCGAGGCGCTGGGCGAGGCGCGGGCGCTGTTCACCAACAGCCAAAACACCGCCAACCGCCTGCTGCACTACTCCGGTACCGATGCCAAGGCGCTCTACGCGCCGCCGCCGCTACACGCGGAGCTGCGCCCTGGCCCGTTTGGCGACTACCTGTTTTTTGTTGGGCGTCTCGACCGCATCAAGCGTCTCGACCTGACGATCCGCGCGCTCGCCGAGACACGTTCCCCCGTGACGCTCAAGATCGCCGGTCGCGGCCCGCATCGGGAGGATCTGGGCACGTTGGCCGAGGAGCTCGGAGTGGCCGATAGAGTGCAGTTTCTCGGCTTCGTGAGCGACGAGGAGGTCATCGAGCTCTACGCCGGCTGCTTTGCGATGGTCCTCACGCCACACGATGAGGACTATGGCTTCACGACCCTCGAGGCCTTCTTCGCCGGCAAGCCGGTGGTGACTTCGAACGACGCCGGTGGCGTCCTCGAGTTCGTCGAAGACGGTGCAACCGGTTTCGTGGTGCCGCCTGAGCCCGGGGCGATCGCCGGTCGGATCGACGATCTTTACGCCGACAAATCGCTGTGCGAGCTCCTGGGGCACGAAGGGCGCCTACGTGTGAAAGAAACCGCCAGCTGGCCCAAGGCGATCGCGGCGCTTACGGCGACGTTGCGCGGCTGATGCCGATCCTCCGAGTGCGAGGGGCGGCCGGGCTCAGCGATCCGTGCTCACGAGGGCTGCGACGCGGAGCGCTGCAATGAGCGCGGTGTCGCTGCGTGTTGCACTCGCGCTCCCCGCACTCGAGCGCGAGGCGCCGTTGTGGCGCTCGCTGGCCGCAACCTTCGAAGCGCTCGGTTCGCGCCGCGCCGTCGACGTGGAGGCTTTTGGTGAGTTGCCCTCTGGCGCTGCGCCGCCTCTTGCCCTGCCCACCTATCACTACCTCCGCCTGCGAGGGCGGCACGCCGCGCTGCCCTTCGATATCGGCTTGTACCCGCTCGGCCGCGACTCCCAACCGTACGAGCCGGCGTACGGGTTGATGGCACAGATGCCAGGCGTGACTTGGGTCCTCGACCCCGTATTGCACCACCTGCAGGCGGGCGGCGTGGCGATTCGTGGGCAGTGGCACGAGTACTACCGACTCCACGAAGCCTGCTTCCCGGGGCGCGGCGTGCAGTTGCTCGACATCCTCGCCGCAGGGTGGGGCAGCCGTGCTTACTATTCTCGGTTTGATCCCATGGCCGTGCCGTTGTCGGCGCAACTGCGCGTCGTCGCAGCCACACAGGCCATCGCCGACGCGCTGCACCAGAGTCTCGGAGCTCGCGGCGAGAACGCGTCGAACCGGATAGACGTCGTTCCGGTGGGGATCACCAAGAATATCGCGGGCGGCGGCGGCGGCTCGGCGGCGCCTCGGTTGCTGATACTGGGTATGAATCTCGCCTGGCCTGGCCCGACCATGGACGGACTGGCCGACGTGCTGGCAGCGCACGCCGACGTGCGCACAAGCGTATGTGTTCCCGAGCCCGCCTATCACGTCAACCTCGCACCGGCAGCGCTGGCGCGGGGAATTTTCGAACGTATCGACTGGCTGCTGTCGCCTGGCTACGAGCGTCAGGCCGCCGCCCTGCCGGACGCCGATCTTGTGGCGTTCCTCCGCGACGACCCGACGGCCGGAGAGATGGCGCTTCTGCAGCGAGCGATGGCGCTCGGTAAGGCCGTCTTGCTTCTGCGGGGAACACACTTTGAGGCGCTCCCCGAGGGTGTCGTTGCCAAGGTGGAGCCGGGGCGCGGCGGTGGAACGTCGTTGGCGGGGGTTGTCGGCGAGCTCCTCGAGGATGCTGCGCTCCGGAACGGGCTAGCCGACGCGGCCCGTCGGTTCGCGGAGAACAGCCCCGGCCCGGAGGCGGTGGCAGATCAATTGCTCGGTGTCTTGAGAACGGCCGCCCGCGAGCGGAAGGCAGCGGCTGGGGTCGGTCAAAGCGGAATCGACGCGGCCGAGATTGCTGACATCTCGAGTGCCGCTTGGCACACTGTGTGGGCGAGGATGCAGGTCGCCTGTGTACCGGCACACGCCGTCGAAGACTCCGTCCGCCCGATTCGTGAGGCGCTCGCCGGCACGCTCCCGCGATCGGCTGCGCGGGCGGCGCAGGTGTAGCCTGAGGCGATGCTCGACCCCGGGTCATGGTTTGTGCTGCTGGTCGCCGTCGCAGCTTTCGCCCTCGGCCATTTCGCCTACGAGCTCGGAGTCAGGCCGAGCTCACCGGCCCGCTTTGTGCCGCTGATCGAGCGCGCTTTCGCCAAGGTGGCCCTCGGGGTTTGCGCGGTGGGTTGGGTCGGGGTGCTGCTGACCGAGGCAGGGTTGTTCGGCCGCTGGAGCCTGGTGGCCACCCTGGTTACCGCCGCGGCCGCCCTGGCGCTCGCGTTCGCACGGCCCGGCGCGCGCGAACACCGCATCGCTCCCCGGATTCGTTCCGGGGCCGACTTCTCGCCGGCGATCCTGGTGTTGCTGATTGCGATTGGCGTCCATCTCTATCTGCCGGCCTTCGACGTACGTCTCGAGGCGCGCGATCCCGGGGTCTACCACTACTTTGGTGTACAGATCGCCGACACGGGGGGCGTCGCCAAAACAGACTCACTGGCACGTTCGCTCAGCGCCGAGGCCAGCCAGTATTTCTTTCCACCACGCCGAGGCGGACCCGAGCCCCAGCGGTACATCGGCTTCTACATGGACGATCGCGTGGCAGGGCGTGTGATTCCTCAGGCCCTGCCGCTGTTCCCAGTCTGGCTGGCGGTCGGGCATCTGGCGGGTGCGCCTTTCGCTGGGAGCATGGCAGCGCTGTTGGCGATCTTCTCGGCGATCGCGTTCTTCTTTTTCGTGCGCCGCTTGCTCAATCCCGCGGTGGCAGCGCTTGCCTCTGTGCTGCTCGCCGGCAATTTCGCGCAGGCCTGGTTCGCACGATACTCGGCAGCCGAGATTGCCGTTCAAGCGATGCTCATGGTCGGCTGTTACGCGTTGACCCTGCAACGGCGCCACGCGGACCCATTCTTTGGTTTGCTGACCGCCGCCGGCTTTGGGCTCATGATGCTCGCGAAGGCGGAACCGATTGTCTTCTTGCTGCCGCTCGCCGTGCTTCTGGCAACAGACGCCGCGCGAGGCACGCTCGATCGTTCCGCGGTGGTCGCCCTCTGGGTGCCTCTGGGTTTATTGACGCTCCACAGCGGTGTGCACGCGATCGGCTGGCTGGCCCCCTATTACAACGACCTCGTGCAGCAACGCGATGTGAGTCTGGCCACAGCCGGGCTCGTCGTGTTCGGCGGTGGCACCGGCTATATCGCGTTGCTTTTCGGATTGCATCGGCGCGCCAATAGCCCATCGGGCGAGAAGCGTCGGGCGCGCGTCGACGCATTCTTGCAGGCTACGAACAGGGCGGGCCTGTTGTTCCGCCACGGACTCACGGCTGCAATCATGCTGCTGTCGGTAGCTGGCTACTGGTGGTGGCCGCGCCTCGCTGGACGCGCGCTGGCGGCGGGTGACTCGGTCAACCACGTCTGGGACGTCTACAACCTCATCGAGTTTGCCTGGGTGGTGACTCCGTTTATGTTCGCGGTTGCTGTGCTTGGAACCGTCTTGCTGCTGCACGATCGGAGCGCGCACCGTGGCACCGGGGCGATTCTGGGGATCCTGCTATTCGTCGCGGCGCTCACACTGTGGCACAAGCAGATTGTCCCCAGCCTCATGTGGGCCTACCGCCGTTGGGTCGCGGCGGTGCTGCCGTTCGGGTTTCTCGCCGCCGCATATGGCTGTTGGCGACTCCTGGAGCGCGGGCGCGCTGGCGTCCATTGGTTGCTTCCTTCCGGCCCGGAGTCACGGTCGCACGCCCGGTTGCGCGCTGCACTCGACGCGGGTGTGGTGATCGCGGTCTTGGCGCTGCTGGTGTCAGTTGCTCGTTATCAGATCGACGTGACGCTGCGGTATGCCATGCACGAAGAGCTGCCAGGCACCGCCGCACTTCTGGACGAGCTGGAGGCAATCTTCGAGCCCGACAGCCTTGTGCTGTTCGAGCCACGAACGCTCCGTGGTCTAGAGCGGTTCGAGATCCCGCTCGCGATTGGCGGACATCGCGACGTGGTGCGCTTGCCGTCGCCCGATCTTTCACCCGAAATGCTCCGCGAGCTGACGACCCCGGCGTTCTCGGAGCGGCGTCCGGTGTATCTGGTCACGACGGGCTACGTGAACCGTCCGCACATCGCCTCGGTACCCGCTGGAGAGATCCGAATCAGTACTTCGCGGCTTGCTGAGCACGCCAACTTCCGCCGCGTCGAGAGCGGCCTGTCCCCAGCGTTGCCGACGGCCTTGGAACACTTCACCATCGTTGGACGCGTCTACCGGCTGAGCCCGACCTGTGTCGCCGATGTGTACTCCGACGAGCTCGACATCGGTCACTGGGACGATATGTCGATCGACGGTGAGAGCCTGCACGAGGCCGAGGTCGACGACCTCGGCCGTACCTACAGGTGGACCAAGGCCACCGCTGGCTTCTGGCTCGAAGGCTTGCCGCCCGACGCACAAACGGTCACGATCATCGCCGACGCCGACGACATTCCCTACGGCGATCGCGCGCGCCCTCAGTCCATGGACGTTTACCTGGAGGGTCGCCGACTGGCCAGTTTCTCGCTGGCGCCAGACTGGCAGGAATATGTGGTACCGATCTCCGGCTGGAGCCCGTCAACGGCGAACTTGGGGAGGGCCGCGCCGGGGTCGCCCGACGCGGCCGACTCCTCCAATGTGCCGTTCCTCGAGCTGCGAACCGAAGCCGTCCGGCCTGGTGACTTTGGCGGTAGCGACCGGCGGTCGCTGGGCCTGAAGGTCGATCGCATCGTATGGGGAGCGCAGCCGGCCCGCTCCGAGCGCTAGAATCGCACTCCGATGAAGCTCGTTATCCAGATTCCGTGCCACAACGAGGCGAAGACACTGCCAAGTACGCTGGCGGCGATTCCTCGCCAGATCGACGGGATTGACTCCGTCGAGATCCTCGTCATCGACGATGGCAGCACCGACGGCACATCAGAAGTGGCGCGCGCGCACAACGTCAATCACCTCATTCGGTTCCGGGGTCAGCGCGGCCTGGCCCGAGGCTTCAAAGCCGGCATCGACGCCGCCCTGCGTGCCGGGGCCGACGTGATTGTCAACACCGACGGCGACAACCAGTATGACGGGACGGCCATCCCGCGTCTGATCGCCCCGATCCTTGCGGCCGAGGCCGACATCACGATTGGCGATCGCGATCCGGGGACGTTGAGTCACTTCTCGGTGGGTAAGCGCTTCCTCCAGCGTCTCGGGTCGTGGACGATGCGGCGCCTGTCGGGAACCACCGTTGCCGACTCGACCAGCGGCTTTCGCGCCTACAGCCGCGAGGCTGCCCTGCGGATCAACGTCGTCAGCGAGTTCAGCTACACGCTCGAGACCCTCATCCAGGCCGGCAAGCGGCGCCTCCAGATTGTCGATGTGCCGATACGTGCGCGTCATACCGAGCGCCCCTCGCGACTTGCGGCCAGCACCAGTCGCTACGTGGCCCAGGCGACCGGGGCGATGGCTCGCGCGTACACGATGTATCAGCCGCTGCGCGTTTTTCTGACGATTGGAGCCTTCTTCCTGGTGGCAGCGGTCGCTCTCGGCGTGCGCTTTCTGGTTCTCAGCGCACTGCGCGAGGGAGCGGGTGGCAACCTCCAGTCGTTGATTCTGGCCGCGATCCTGTCGATCGTCGGCTTTCAGGTGGTTGTCCTCGGGGTGCTGGCGGACCTGTTGGCAAGTAACCGCACGCTCACGGAAGAAGTCCTCTACTTGCTGCGACGCGCCGACGCGGAGAAGTCCGCGAGGTTGCTTGCCGCGCGGGCCACCTCTGTCGATAGCGACGCCGACGCGCCCGCTGGTCATGTGCGAGGCGATCGTGCCTGACGTGAGCATCATCATCCCGGCCTATAACGAAGGCGCGGTCATCGGCGACGTTCTGCGGCGCATGCACGACGCGCTCCCTGCGGGGGCGGACTGGGAGATCATCGTCGTCGACGACGGCTCCGACGATGGCACCCATGCGGCGGCCGTAGATGCCGGCGCTCGTGTTGTGCGGCATCCGTACAACAAAGGAAACGGCGCCGCGGTCAAGAGCGGGCTGCGCGCGGCCAGGGGCGAGCGGCTGTGCCTGCTCGACGCCGACGGACAGCACGATCCACACGAAATCGCCAAGCTCGTTGCGCGACTCGACGAGTACGACATGGTGATCGGCACACGCAGCAAGGGCGCGGGCGGAGGACTGCTGCGGCGGTTGGGCAACGCCTTCTACACTCGCCTGGCTTCGTATCTCGCCGAACGCCGCATTCCTGACATCACTTCGGGCTTCCGGGCGGCGCGACGTGTGCCAATGCTCGAGTTCTTGCCTCTGTACCCCAACGGGTTCTCGTATCCGATTACCAGCACGCTCGCCTTTATCAAGGCCGGATACAGCGTCGGTTTCGAGCCGATCAACGTTTCTCACCGCGTTGGCAACAGCAAGATCCGGCTGCTGCGCGATGGCCTCAAGTTCTTCCTGATTACTCTGCGGATCGTGACCCTGTTTTCGCCGCTCCGGGTCTTCTTGCCACTCGCCGCGCTGCTGTTCGCCGTGGGTGCCGGCAACGGCGTGTACACGATCGCGACGGTCACCACGGTGACCAACACCTCGGTGCTCATGTGCCTCGCGAGTCTGTTCATCTTCCTGATCGGCCTCATCTCAGAGCAGATCGCGCTGATGCGGCTCGAGCGCCGACAGTAGGCGCTCACGCGATGACCGCGCCGAGCGCGCGTGCCGCCACGCCGCGGCGGGTCTTGCACCTGGCGACGACCTACCCGCTGCATGCCGGCGCCAGCGACGCTGTCTTCATCCGCGAGATTAGCGAGGGACTGGCGCGGCGCGGGCACGAGGTCGATGTGCTCGTTCCATGGCACCCGGATCTGCAGCTGAACCGTGACGACACGCTCGCGACGCTACACGCGTTTCGCTACAGCCCGTACCGTTCCTGGCACCCGTGGGGCTACGCGCAAGGCTTGCATGCCGACAAGAAGTTGCGATTCGATGCCTACCTGGCCGCGGTTCCCGCGGCGCTGAGCTCGGCAGCGAACATCCGCCGGTTGATGCGGGCACGACGCTACGATCTTGTGCACGCGCACTGGTTGCTGCCGAACGCACCCATCATGGCCGCGGCCGCAGGCGCGCCGGGCACGCCGATGGTGATCTCGTGCCACGGTAGTGGCGTCTATATGGCCGAGCGCACGGCTTGGGGACGGCGACTGGCCGCTTACGCGCTGCGCCGGGCCGCCGCAACCACCGGGTGTTCGAGCGACCTGGTTCGCCGACTCGGGGAGCTCGGCGCCGACGCGCCGACGTGGCAGCCCTACGGCGTCGATGTCGACACCTTCGCGCCGATGGGCCCCGATCGCCGGGCGGCGGAGCGGCGGCAGATCGCCGAACGGCACCACCTCCACCCCGACAGCCCGTGGGTGCTCGCGGTAGGACGGTTGGTCCACAAGAAGGGCTTCGAGACTCTGGTAGGCGCGTTGCCGCGCCTGCGCCTGCGGCATCCCGGCGTTCAGTTGCTCATTGTCGGCGCCGGACCCTTGGCCGCAGAACTTCATGCCATCGCGAGCCAAAGCGGTGTGGCGGAGGCCCTACACCTTGTCGGAGCGCTGCCGCACCGCGAGCTTCCCGCCTACTATGGCGCTGCCGACGCTGTCACCGTGCCCTCGGTGCGCGACGCGTCCGGCAACGTCGACGGCTTGCCGAACACTCTGCTCGAAGGACTGGCGAGCGGCACACCTGTGGTGGCGAGCGCGGTTGCCGGCATTCCGGAAGTGCTGCGCCACGAGGTCGACGGGCTGCTGGTACCGCCGGGTGACCACGAGCAGCTTGCCGACGCGCTGGCGAGCCTGCTCGACAACGAGGCTCTGGCCGGGCGGCTCGGACAGGGCGCGCGCGCGAGAGCCATCGCCGACCTCGGCTGGGACCGTGTAGCGGCCGGCTTCGAGGAGATCTACGATCGAGTGTCCCACGACGAGCGCGCCAACCCGGATCGGCGGTGAGCAGCTTGCGCCTGGACTTCGTGTTCCCACGCTTCAAGATTCTCTCGGGCGCCGAGCGCTCGATCCTGGAGTTGGCACGGGCGCTCGCCGACGCCGGGCACAAGCCGCGGATTCTGTGTCATCGGTTCCACACCTCGTGCGAGCCGCTGCTCGATTCCCGTGTGCAGCTGGTGCAAACGGGAATTCGACTCGAGTGGTCGCGCAGCCACTACCTCAACGCCGTTCTCGACTACGCGCGCGTCGGCAGGCTCAGGCGCCTGCTCGACCCAGCGGCCGACGCCTACGTGCTGGTGGGCCCGGCGGCGTCGATTCTGGCGCTCCTGAGGCTGCGACGGAGCCGCGTTGCCGTTGTGGTGCACAGCTTCGAGCCGCCGCGGGCCCTCTATCGAGATCACGAATTGGTGCTGCAGCGTCTCGGGCCGTGGCGCCTGCTGTTGAAGCCGCTGTTGGTTCTGTATCGAGCTTTTGATCGCTGGCTCGTCCGCCAAGCCGGTGCTGTGACCTGTGTTGGTCCGTACCCCGCGGCGCGCATCGAGGAGATTTACGGGCGCCCAGCGATTGCGGTTACACACGGCCTCGATCGCGCCCGTCTCGACGCGGCGAAGGGGCCCGACTCCACCGACGCTAGTGGCCGCCGGGGCAACGCGACAACCGACCTGATTACGGTAAACTACCTGCATCCGCGAAAACGTGTCGACCTGGTGATCCGCGCCCTCGCCGAGCTCGATGCCGTCGAGTCCACGGATGCGGCCAGCGAGCCTGCCCCGGCGGGCCAGCTCCTCGTGGACCTCGAGGCGAGTAGGACTATCAGAGCGCCGAAGGTCCTCGAGATCGTTGGCGCTGGGCCCGAGCTGCAGGCTCTCGAAAAGCTCGCCGTTGAGCTCGGCGTCGAAGCACACGTGCGCTTCGCCGGCTTCGTGCCCGAGGCCGAGCTCGCGGCGCGCTACCGGGCGGCCCGCTGCTACGTGCACGCGGCGAGCGAGGAATCGCTGGGGCTCTCGATCATGGAGGCGGCGTACTGCGGTCTGCCCGTGGTGGCGGTGGACGAGGGAGGGGTGGCCGCGAACGTCATCGACGGCGAGACCGGTTTCCTCGTGCGTCCGGAGCCCGCGGCCATAGCGGCCGCCGTTGCGCGTGTCCTGAGTCTTCCCGATGCGGGCGCCAGCCTCGGCGCGGCGGGAAGCCGCCACGTTGATTCCATGTACCAGTGGAGCGCCGGGGCGCAGGACATGCTGCGCGCCGTTGAGGAGGCGCGGCAGTGAGCCCGCACACGAAACGCTGCGCGGATTCCGGGGATTCCAGGGAGACCGCGCCCCTGATTCCCGCCAGAGGCGCAAGACGGCCGCCGTTGGCGATGATTGTTACCGACGCCTACCCGCCCGACTGTGGAGGTAGCGGCTGGAGCACGCACTCACTGGTGACCACACTACGCGACCAAGGGCACACGGTGCGTGTCGTCGAGGTCGACAGGTCGACCGCGCGCAACTCGTCGCGCACCTACGACGGCTTCGACGTGCGTACCGTCGGCCTCGGTGCCGAGCGTAGCAAGCTGTCTCGGCGCCTCGGTGGGCCCGACTTCACCTACCGGGCGCTGCGAGCCGCGCTCGCCAGCATCCTGGAAGAGGAGCCTGAGATCGACCTGCTGCACGCCCAGCACCTGCACAGCGGCCCTGCCTCGGTGGCCGCCGCCATCCATGCGGGGCGCGGCGCGCTGGTAACAATCCGCGACCATTGGCCGGTTTGCCTGCACGGCACAACCTGGTGGGGCGATCAGCGCTGTAGCGGCTGCACGGCGAGGAATCTGGTTGGTTGCATGAACGAGAACTACCGCCTGCCGCGGCCGCTGGCGCTGGGCCTGGTTCCTTGGGCGCGCCGGCGTATGTCGACGCGGCGGGCTCAGATCGCACCGGCGAAGCTGATTGCCGTAAGCGAGACGATGCGCGCGCTGGTCGCTCCGCAGATGGCTCTGCAGGCAACGGGGCTGCCCGACGTTGACCTTCGCGTTGTTGCCAACATCGTCGATCCAGAGCAAACAGCGGCGACGGCGGCGACAAGCGTCGCCGCTGGTCTTGCCGCGACCGCCGAGGCTCTCGGCGCGCGCCACCCCGGTCGCTACCTGTTGGCGGCCGGCAAGATCAGCTCTGCCAAAGGATTCGATCGCATGATCGCGACGCTCGCTGAGGCTCGGAGTCTGCGATCGAATCTACCGTGCCTGCCTCTGGTGGTAACCGGGCGTGGCCCCCTACGCGACCGGCTGGAGCGCGATGCAATCGCGGCCGGCCTCGATGTCGTCTGGCTCGATTGGGCCGATCACGATCGTCTTCTGGCGCTCATGCAGGGGGCCGCGGCGGTGCTGCTGCCGAGCGCATGGGAGGAGCCGCTGTCGCGCGTGATGCTCGAGTCCATGTCGCTCGGGACCCCGGTTGTGGCCTGGGCCACCGGCAGCAGTCGCGAAGTGATTCGACACGGCGACAACGGCTGGCTGGTGGACAGCGCGGCCGACCTGGCTGCGGCGCTCGACGCCTTGTCGAGCATCGACGAGCGCAATCGAGCGGGCGGCAATGCGCTGCAGACGGTGCGCGATTCGTTCGCGCCAGACCGCGTGTATCCGCAGATTCTGCAGGCCTACGACGACGCGCTCGCTGCGGTGGGGCGAGCTCAATCCAGCCGAGGCGAGCAGGGTGGCTAGCGCAATTCGTCCGTCGACCGAGAGGCGGTCGGTTGCGACCGCCGACGGGCCACGTGTTGCCGTGGTGTCGCGGCGCGTGCACCCGGCGCACGGCCCCGGGGGGCTGGAGAGCGCGGTCCACGATCAGGTGCAACATCTCGCGCGCGCTGGCGTCCGGGTGACGCTTTACAGCGAGAGCCCGTTGGAGGCGTCGCGTGCCGTCGACGCCGCTGCCGCGTTCGAGCGGGGCGTTGGCGTCCACTGGGTGCCGGGCAACTGGCTGCCGATCGGCCGCAAGCGCGGCACCGTGGTGCTCGATCGCAACACCAACTACCCGGCGTGGTCGTTGCGCGTAGCAGCCTGGCTCGACGACGACGTGGACGTCGTTCACGTACACGGTCTGGCGGGCTGGGGGCTCGCTCGGCGCTCCCGCCGCGGCAGGCTGCGAGCACCGCTGCTGCTCACCACACAGGGCATGGAGGAGTTCCGTTCCCCCGGCCGACTCAAGCACCTGGCGTACGCCCCGTTCCGCGCCGGCATGCGACGGGTGGCGCGAGACAGCGAGCTCGTCATCGCCACCGACCGCGCCCTGTTCGATAGCGCCTGCCGGTACCATCGCATCGCCGCTAGCAAGGTCCGTGTTGTTCCCAACGTGGTCAACCCCGAGGCCTGCCGCGCCGCTGCTGATCGACAGGCCGCCGCCGCGTTGCTTGCCGAGCACGGGCTCGAGGACTCCGATCCGTTGTTCGTGTCGGTGGGGCGAATCGCGCCCAACAAGGGATTCGACCTCTTGCCGCAGGCCCTCGCGCGTGCTGGTGATCGGCTGCCGCCCGGATGGGGCTGGCTGCTCGTTGGGGACGGCCCCAATCGCCCCGAGCTCGAGGCGGCGATTCGTAACGCAGGGCTCGGCAATCGCTGTCGCCTCGCCGGATTCGTGGCCGAGGAGGTCAAGCATGGCCTCTTGGCGCGTGCTGACTGGTTCGTTCATCCGACGCTGTACGAGGGCTCGAGTCTCGTCACCCTGGAGGCGATGGCGCACGGGCTGGGTGTGATCGCCAGCGATACCGGAGGATTGCGCGACAAGGTCCTTGACGGCGAGACTGGCTTCCTGGTGCAACCCGGGGACATCGACGCGCTCTCCGCCGCGCTGCTCGAGGCCGCCGCGACCGATCGCGAATCGCTCGGGGCCGCGGGCCAGGCGTTGTGCGAGGAGAGCTTCAGCTGGCGCTCGGCGATTCCTCTCTACCTGGATCTCTACGCCGAGCTGATCGAGCGCCATCGCGGACGTTCCGCCGGATAGAAGCGTTGCTTGCCGTGCGTCGTGGCGCCCACAAAGCGACTGCTACAATTCGATCTCGCGATTTGCGGTTCGTAAGTCGTCGGATTGCCGAGCGGGCCCACCGAACCGGCTCGCTCCGGGCATCTCCGACCGAGTGCCCACCCCTGCACGTCGAGCACGAGGACGCTCTGTGGCCAGATTTCACCGTCGTGCGAAGTGCTCGATCTGTTGGGTATCGCTGGCGCTGTTGTTAGCAGGCGCGGGCTGCGTTTCGCGCAACGTCGAGTCGATTGGCCGCGAGGAAGCGGCGTCGATTCCGCCGCCGCCGCCGCCGTCGCTCGATGGCGGTGCACAGCTGGTCGCGTCGGCCGGGATCAGCGGCACCATTGTGCTGTCTCCAGACCACACCGACGCTGTTCCCGACGGTGTCATCTACGTCGTGGTGCGTGTTGCGGGCAGGACCGGTGGTGCCCCGCTGGCGGTCAAGCAGCTGCCGGCGACGCTGCCAGCGCAGTTCGTGATTACCGAGCGGGACGCCATGATCCCGGGGACGCCGCTCACTGGCGACCTGGACGTTATTGCGCGTCTCGATCAGGACGGCGACGCGCTCTCTCGCCAGCCGGGCGATCTCGAAGGCCGCGTTGGTCCGGCCCAAGTGGGCGACACTGTCGAGATCCGACTGCAGACGGCAGCCGGCAGTTCGGGCGCCGAGAGTCCGCCTGCCGACGAACCCACCGAGCCAGGCAACCGATGACCGTCGCTACCGACTTCCTCGAGTTGCAGCGTCGCGAGGGAGCGGAGATCGTCGCTCTCGATAACGGAGCGGCGCCGGACTCGGGTGTATCGGCGCCGAGTGAAGGCGGAGGTGGCGCCGTCGGAGCGGACGCGGCCGACAGGTCTCGGTTGCCGCGCCACCGCGGGCAAGATCTGCGCGCTCTTCGCTACGACTCGGTTGCCAAAGAAGTGGCGGCGGCGCGCTCCGGTGTGGCTCTGGCTTGGCGGCCTTGGCGCGCGGCGGTGGCCATTGCCGGCGACGACCGCGTGAGCTTCTTGCAGCGACTGTTGTCGAACGATGTCAGTAGGTTGCAGCCGGGCGGCGGAGCCGAGGCGTTGCTGCTCGATCAGAAGGGCCGGATTCTCGGCGATCTCGATCTTTGGTGCGAAGCTCAGCAGTTGATCGTGGCCACCGACACCGTAGCGGTCGAAGACGTCTTGGCCGCGCTGCGGCGCTACATTCTGCGCTCTTCGGTGACGATCGACGGTCGCGCCGACGAGGTCACGATCCTTGCCCTGCTCGGACCGGGCGTGGCCAATTCGATCGCCGTCGAGGCGGTTGTCGGTCCACAGCCGCTCGGTGACTACAGCCACAAACGCGTCGAGATCGCCGGTCATGACGTGCTGGTTGCGCACTCGAGACGCTTGGGAGCTCCAGGCGTCGAGCTTCTTGTCCCAGCGCCCGGGGCCGCCGCGGTTTGGTCTGCGTTCCGCTCGGTGTTGCCGGAGTGTCAGCCGCTGGGCCACGAGGCCGCCGAAGTTCTGCGTATCGACGCTGGCATCGCGGCGCATGGCCGCGAGCTCACGGGTTCGGAGTTTCCGCAGGAGGCCTGTCGCGACAGTGCGGTCGACTACGACAAGGGCTGCTACGTCGGCCAGGAGACAGTGGCGCGGATTCACTACCGTGGCCACGTCAATCGATTGCTTGCCAGGTTGTCCTTTGCCGCATCTGTGAGCCGCGGCGCGAGGTTGCTGTTCGAGGGCAGCGATGTCGGCATCGTGACCAGTACCACGGCATGGCCAGAGGACGGATCGGCTGGCCTTGGCTACGTGCGCCGACAGCAGCTGATTGCGGGAGCCCGGTTGCAGGCGACCGCTGTGGAACAGGCGCCACCGGACGCCGGCGCTTCGGTCGAGGTTACGGTCATCGGGCCTGCTGTCGAGCTCGCCAGGTCTGCGGTTGATGCCGCTGGATCGACCGCCGGAACAGGTGCCGAGTCATGAACGGCTCCCGGCGCGGCGCGATTGTTGGTTGGGCTTCACTTGCGGCATGTGTCGGGTTCGCCGTTCTCGCGAGTTTGCTCTTGGCGGCAGTCGGCTCTTCGCGGTCGGCGTTGGCACAGCAAGCTTCATCTGCAGAGACCTCGCCACAGACAGAGCCGGAGCCGGTCGGGCCGCCGGTACCACCGCTGCCGACCGCCGCCCGCCCGACGGTTGCCACCGATACGGTGCCGCGACTGGCGACCGCACTGAACGGCGGCGCGCTTCACGTCAAGGCTTCCACGACGTCGGAGGTTCGGCAGCAGGTCGAGCCGGGCGACGTGCTCGTTTACTACGGTGAGACAATCGATGAGTTCGGACGACCGTGGCATGCGGTCGGAGGTCCCTCAGCGTGGGTGCTGCAGGAACAGACCTTCTATGTCGCGTTCGACGATGAGCAGCTGGGCCAGGCGAGCGGAAGGCTAGCCGCGCTCGACGCCATTGTGATCGAGGCGCCCGACAGCGGTCGCAGCCGTTCGTCGCTTGACCGTGTCGACGAAGCGGGCGAGGCGCAAGAACGGGATAGGGGCGCGCAGCCTGCTGAGGCTGGCGAGGAGAATCGGACGGGCGAGGGAGATGCGGGAGAAAGGAGTGCGAGCGGCGAGCCGGCGGACGCCCGGCAAGCGACTGAGCTGGTTGGCCTTGGATTGCGGACTGCTACCGCCCTCTCCGACCCGCCAGTGAATGTCCCGGCCGAGTGGTGGCGCAGCACCGTCGAACTGCTGCCCGAGCACATCGTCGCTCTGGGCGACCCGATTGCCGTTCGTGCCTACTCGGTGCCGTCGGAGCTGCTCGACGATCTGTTCGACATCGTTGGCGGGCTGCGCGCACTGGGAGTTGTGGAGACGACCGGCGCTGGCGAGCTCTCCGGCGATGGTCCAGGGGCGGGCAAGCCGGCCGAAGTCGACCCCGCCGACCCCACGGAAGCCGATACCCAAGCGAGCATCGACGAGCTCGACGAGCCCGACCGTGACCCCGACGCCGATCTCGATCCTGACATCGATCGCGACCCCGACGCCGATCCCGCCGACGCCGACGATGGCGACGCCGACGCTGAGCGGGGATCGGGGCTGGCTGACGGTGAGCTGCTCGTCGCCGGTCCAGTTGAGCTGGTTCTGCAGCGTTGGCATGGAGCCTGGCAGTCAACGAGCCCGGCAAGGTCGCTGCAACCGATGATCGGCCTGTTGGGTAACCCCACCCTCGTTGTCGACGAGAACGCGCCGCGCGAGATCACCGGGCGACCGGCGAGCTGCTGGAGCCTGGTCGGCGGCCTGGGTCCACTTGGCGAACGCGCCGGGCGGCTTGATCTTGCGTCGCCAGTGTTGCCCGATACCACGCCAGCCTTGGAGGCGCCTCGTGGACTGGGATTCATCGACCTGACGCGTCTCATTGTGCCAACCGCGCCGCTGGAAATGGCGGTGCCGCGGCGAGCGCTGCCCGACGCGCAGCTCAGCGGGGTGCTTCTCAAGGACTCCAGCAAGCGGCAGGCCGTCTACCTGGAGCAGAGCTTGCCACCGGCGATCATCCACAAGCTGAGAGGACGTCGGGTGCGGCTGGTAGCCGACGCGCGTGCGGCACCGAGCGGCGACCTCAGCCCAACGGCGACGATCGGCCTCGAGATCCAAGTGGGCGCGGTGCGCGAGTCGGTGAGTGCGGCGGTGGCCGGCCGCACCACTCGAGTTACGCTCGAAGCCGACGTGCCGCTCGATGCCGAGACCCTGACGGTACGGCTGCTGCCGCTCGACATCACGATTGCGGTTCAGGAAACAGGCTCCGCCATCTTCGATCGCGCAACGCTGATGCCGATCGAGTGGCCCGACCACCTGACCGCGCGGCCGCTTCTGCTGCGGCCCGCGCGTGTGGTCTCGTACGCCCCGGCACAACTCTTCACTCGGGCGCTGTTCGCACCGAGCCTGCGGCCGGCGGAGGAGCTGACGGCAGTCTGGCCGGAGATCGCCGAGTCCTCCTGGTCGGAGGAAGAAAAACGGAAGCTCCTGGCGGGTGAGCTAGCCGCGGGGATGTCGCGGCAAATGGTACGACTTGCGTGGGGCGACCCGCCCGATCGCGCCCGGCGCCCCGGAGGTTTGTCGCGATGGGACTACCCGAATCGCTCGGCCGCCTTTACGGATGAGGACGGGCTGATCTCTTGGACGCGTGGCGCCGAGGCCGAGGCCGAGGCTGGCACGCGCTGTTTCGTCGATTTGCTCCCAGGGGTCCCGGCACGGGAAACACCCGAGGCGGCGGTGCAGCGGCAGTAAGCGTGCAAGTTTCATGGCTCAGCAGCGCCCGGCGCTCCCGGTGAGCGTAGGAAGTCGCGCCTACTGGGCCGGGGTCGCGGCCTACATCGGCGGGCTGTTTGCGGTGCAGCCACGGCTCGGGTTCTGGGTCGACGCGTTCAAGGAACGCTGGGGCGACGCCGCGCTCGGTAACGTGGCAACGCTCGTGGTGGCCGTCGGAGGAGCCTTGGCGGTGGTGTTGCTGGCACGAGTTTGGGCCGTGACGACCGCTGGCGAACGGGCCCTCCTGGCTCTCGGGTTGGTGCTGTACGTTCTCGGGACGTGGTGGCTCGACATCCCGCAGGAGCGGCTCCACTACATCGAATACGGTGGCCTGGCCGCGCTGATGTACTGCGGATTGGTCACGCCGAGCAGTCCCCACGCCGACGCGAGCTCGTCGGGGGGCTTTGGTTGGGTGACGGCTGCTGCGCTCGCTGTGTTGGCAACCGCGGCGGTTGGCTACCTCGACGAGCTCACCCAGGGCTGGTTCTGGGAACGGCGCTACTACGATTCACGTGACGTCCAGCTCAACGCGCGGGCGGGCGCGCTAGGTGTGCTGGTGGCCGCGCCTGCTTGGCGCGCGCTCTGCAGGCGGCGCGCCGGTATTTCTAGCCGCGCGACCTTCTGAGCAGCGCTTCGGCATGTGCCGTGCCACTCATCACCCGGCGTGTATTGCCGTCGATTGCGATGTCCGCGTAGCGCAGCCGCTGCGCGTCGCCGAGCAGAGACGGCGGCTCGGGAGCTCGAACGAAGTCGGCCTCAGACAGGGCGGTTTCCCCTGACCCATGAGCGTCGCTGATCCCTCCGCCGTCGGCTACCGGGCCCGACGTGCCTCCGGGGCCGTCGTCGGCACGACGAAAGCTCACCGTTAGCACGCCGCCTCGAGCGTGGCAGGCTACCGGTGACGACACGCGATCGCGAGCCGCTGCGGCGAGCGCCGCCGAGATGCTCCCAGTTCCCGACGACAGCGTCTCGGCCTCGACGCCGCGCTCATAGACGCGGAAGTAGAGATTCTGCTCGTCGTCGACGCGAACGAAGTCAACGTTGGCGCCCGCCGGTTGCAGGTCGGCATGGTTGCGAATCGCCTTGCCGAGGTAGCGCACCGGCAGGTCGTCCGGATCGTCGTGCAGGACCACGAAGAAGGGCACACCTACCAGAACGTAGGTGCCGAGTAGGTCGCGACCTTCGACTCGGATTCGCAGGTCCGGAACAACCGTCGCGCCGCCTGGAATCTCTACGTGGACGCGATGCCCGCCCACCCTGCCGTGCACGGTCCCGATGTCGGTGAGCAGCGTCACCTGTGCTTCGTTGTTGTCGCCACTGTCAGCCCAGCCAGCGTCGACGACGTAGCGCACGGCGCAGCGAGCCGCGTTGCCGGAGAACTCGGCGGTCGAGCCGTCGGCATTCCACAACCGCATGCGCGGCCGACCTTGCTCGAACGACATCAGCAGCAGCCCGTCGGCGCCAACAGAGGAGCCGCGATGACACAGCGCGCGCGCGGTATTGGCGGCGTCGGCGGGCGCCACAGCCTCTTCGCGGCCGTCAACAACAATGAAGTCGTTGCCGGCGGCCGAGTACTTGACGAACGCAACCTCTTTCGTGCGCGCGGTCACGGCCGACGCCCCTGCTCGGAATTCTCGGAATCCGCGGGGTTGTCGGGGTCGGGGTTCACCTCGGCGTCGACCGTAGCGGCAACGAGAGAGCTGACATTCCCTGCCTGGTCGACCGCTTCGACAATGTAAACGTAGCCTGTTTGACGATCTGCGGCCGTATCGACGTAGCGGGTCTCGGGGAGCAGCACCGGTGTGAGCAGCTCCCAGCCAGCGGCCCGCAGCGGGTTCGGGCTGCGCTGCGCGACGCCACGTCTGGCTACGGGAGGCGCATCCTCGGGCAGCTCTACGGGTGGCTCAACGATCTCGGTAGCCTCGGCCGTCTGCGCAGCCTCTTCGGCAGCGACCTCGCCACCGCCTTGATCGTCCGCTGCGTCGGCGGCAGGCGTTTCACCTTGTTCTTCAGCGGCTTCGGCCTCCTGTCCGGGAATCGCGCGCACCGGCAGCTCGGGCGCGGGTGCCGCGTGGCGGTACACACGGTAGCCAGCAACGTCTCGCGTGAGCGATGGGTCCCAGCGCAGGGTGACGCGTGTGCCGGTACGGATCGCCTCCAGCGCACGGGCGGGAGCTGGCGGGTAGATGTCGATCGCGGCGATCTCGCCGCTGCGGCTAGGCTGGCTTTCCTTGACCCGTGGGCGGACCACGCGGCTTGCCGCAGTGCGCCCGAGGGTCGGCGTCGTGGGAACTACACCGAGTGGGGTGGTGTCTCGATCGAGAGCCGTCGTCGCGCTATCGCGACTGGCGGTGGTCGCTCCCGCGGCGGGCCCCGTTGCCGCGGTTTCCGTCCCCTCCGGCGGCGTCCCCGGCAGAAGCCCCTGTTCGTCGCCCAGGGCGCGGAGAAGCGCTCGCACCTCGTAGACGTAGGTCTGACCCAGCGCTGCGGTCGTATCGGTGTAGGTCGGCACCAGCAGCGGGAATCGGTTGATCGGGTCGGCGGGGAAGCCAGTTTCGGCCGTTGTTCGACGGTAGAGGTTGTACGACAGCCTCTCCGGCCGCAGCAGCTCACCCGACAGGTTGCCGGCAGGCGGCGTCCAGTCGAGCCGAATTCCGCCGGGCCCTACGTCGACCACCGGTATGCCCGGTGCGACCGGCACCGAAGCCGGCGCGAGCGACGCGACGCGGCTGACTACGCCCTCGGTGCCAAGGAGCGACGCGGCGCGGACGGCGAAGAAATAACGGGTCCGAACGGGGCCGCTGGAAGGTACACCCAGCGTGATCGACGTCTCCACATATCCGGCCGTGGTCGCGGCGTCCACCTCGTCGAAGTCCAGCCGCCGCACGACGGCGGCGTAGGCCAGGAACACCGGGACGTCCATTGCGCTCTCGTACTCAATCTGGGCGGCTACTCGCCGCGCGGCGTCGATGATCTCCACCGGGTCAGGCAGTTCGGGCGGCCGCGTGAGGTCGATGAACGCGAGTGGCAGCGCCAGCTCGGTCCAAAGATCATCGACCGCGTTGTCCAGGCGCTCGGCCGATTCGAGCACGGCATCGGGCAGAATCCCCGCCTCGCGCCAGGCGCGCTGCACCGGCGTGGGCACGCCACGTAGCAAACGCTCGGCCGCGGTCAGCGGCTCGTCGCCCTCCTCACCCTCGACGAGCTCCTCCTCTGGCTCTGGGGGCTCGGGTGGCGGTGGCGGTTCCTGGCCGGCGGCGATTGCGGCGTCGACCCGGGCTTGGTACTCGGCAGCCACGCGGCGCGCTTCGACGGCGGCCTCGGCTTCCTCGGCGGCCACAATCGCTTCTTCGAGGCGAGTGCGACGCTCGCGCTCGAGGGCGGTCGATATCAACGACGGCGTCGCCGCCGGGTAGCGCTCGGCGTACATCAAGACCTCAATCGCGTCGAGCTCGAGCGGCTCGCCATCAACATCAACAACCGGCGACACCGACCGAAAGCGCACAATACCGTCGGTGCCGCGCTGCGTCACGGTGAAGTCGGTGATGGCTGGGGGCGTGGGCCGTAAAGGCGGCATTGGCGCGCCGCGGCTGCCGCAACCCGATTCAGCACCGATGGCCGCGACTGTGCCGACGAGGACGAGCAGAACGCGCAGCCGTTTCACAGCCGGTTCACGGCTCCGAGCCCCACGGCGGGGAATCGGTAGCCTTCTGGGCGCCTCAAAGGATGTACTTCGACAGGTCGTCGTCCTGGGCCAGGTCGCTCAACACCTCACGCACCGCGGCGCCGTCGATCGTCACCTTTTCGCCGCTACGCTCGGGGGCAGTGAACGACAGTTCCTCGACGACTCGCTCCATCATCGTATGGAGGCGGCGAGCGCCGATGTTCTCGGTGCGCTCGTTCACGTGCTCGGCAAGCTCGGCGATCGCTTGCACGGCATCCGGCGTGAAGGTCACCTCAACGCCCTCCGTCGCGAGCAGCGCGCAGTATTGCCGCACCAGTGAATTCTCGGGCTCGCTCAGGATGCGCGCCAGATCGTCTCGAGTGAGCGGGTTGAGCTCCACGCGGATCGGCAGGCGTCCCTGAAGCTCAGGAATGAGGTCGCTGGGCTTTGAGACGTGAAAAGCGCCGGCGGCGATAAAGAGGATGTGATCGGTGCGAATCATGCCGTGCCGCGTCTTCACCACCGTGCCCTCGACGATGGGCAGGATGTCGCGCTGTACGCCCTCGCGCGACACGTCGGGCCCGCGGCCCTGCTCGCGGCTCGTGACCTTGTCGATCTCGTCGAGAAAGATGATGCCCGAGGCCTCGGCCCGGCTGAGCGCCTCGCGGGTAACCTCGTCGTCGTCGATAAGCCCGTCGGCAGCCTCGCGTGCGAGATGCTCGAGGGCCTCCGGAACGAGCATTCGTCGTCGTCGCTGACCGCCGCCGCCACCCAACATGCCTGGCAGCATGTCCTTGAGGCTAACGTCCATCGTTTCGGCGCCTTGCCCCGAGAAGATCTGGAAGCTCGGACCACTGTTGTCGGGCACCTGGACCTCTACCGAGCGCGCGTTGAGCTCGCCGCGGCGCAACTGTTGCCGCAGCTTCTCGCGCGTAGCGCGATGCGCGCCGCGGCTCTCCATGGGGTCCGGCCCGTGGTCATCGGCGTCGAGACTCGGGGCCGCGGGCGCGTCGTCGAGGAACCCGTCCGCACCGGACGACATCGGTCGCTCGACGGGCGGCGCCGGCCGGATGGGAGCCGGCGGCAGCAGCAGGTCGAGCAGCCGTTCCTCGGCCGCCACCTTCGTCTTCTGCGCAACAGCGGCCACGTGTTCCTGGCGTACCAGGTCGGCGGAGATCTCGACGAGGTCGCGCACCATGGACTCCACGTCGCGACCCACATAGCCGACCTCGGTGAACTTGGTTGCTTCCACCTTGAGGAACGGCGAACCTGTGAGTCGCGACAAGCGCCGCGAGATCTCGGTTTTGCCGACACCGGTAGGCCCGATCATCAGGATGTTCTTGGGCGCAACCTCGTCAACCAGATCCGCAGTCAGCTTCAGCCGTCGATAACGGTTGCGCATGGCGATCGCCACCGCTCGCTTGGCGGCGTCTTGCCCAACGATGTACTTGTCGAGCTCCGCCACGATTTGCCGCGGCGTCAGATCGTCGGCGCAGGCGATAGGTGGCGTTGTTCCGGCGCCGTCGAGTTTCTCGGGTAACGAGATGACCATGATCGATGAGTCTGGTGAGGTGCGCCCGGATGGACGACCGCATGCGGCGGCGGCTCCCGTGCTCGCAGCGAGCTCTCTCTGGCAGGGCTCCTATGACAACCCGACGCTCAGTGTTTCCACATGGATATTCGAATTGGTGTAGATGTCGATCTCGGCCGCCGTCGTCAGCGCCTCACGCACAATGCGCTCCGCATCGTAGTCGGTGTGTCGCAGCAATGTGCGTGCCGACGCCAGCGCCACCGACCCCCCCGACCCGATCACCAGAATCCCGTCGTCCGGCTCGATAACGTCACCGGTACCCGACACCAAGACCGACGTCTCCGCATCGGCCACGATCAGCAGCGCCTCGAGTTGCCGCAAGCTCTTGTCGGTGCGCCAGTCCTGCGCGAGCTCAACCGCCGCGCGCCGCAGGTTGCCACCGTATTCCTTCAGTCTCGACTCGAAGCGCGAGAACAGCGCCAGTCCATCGGCCGACGAGCCGGCGAAACCGGCGAGCACTCGATCATCGAACATGCGCCGAACCTTGCGCGCGCCGGCCTTCATGATGGTGTGGTTGAGCGTCACCTGGCCGTCGGATCCCATCGCCACGGCATCGCCATGGCGCACACAGCAGACCGTGGTGGAGCGGATGACCGACGAGGGCTGACATTGGAGCATGCGGCGATTGTAACAGCGTGTCATGGCTGGGCTCTGCGCCGGCGAAGCAGAACGATCGATCGCGGCGAGGATCTAGGAGCCGTTTTCGGCTGGCCCGCTCGAGGCGCGGCGAGAGCGCGGATGCGCAGCGCGATGGACCTCTTTGAGCCGTGCCGTGGAAACGTGTGTGTAGCGCTGGGTGGTGGCCAGCGAGGCGTGGCCGAGGAGCTCCTGAATGGCGCGCAGGTCGGCGCCAGCGTTGAGCAGATGGGTGGCGAAGGAGTGACGCAGGGCGTGCGGCGTGACGTGCTTGGCTACCGAGCTCTCTTGTAGACGCCGTTGCAGTAGCCGCCGAAGGCCATCGGTCGACAGACGATCGCCGCGTGGGCTCAAGAAGAGCGCGAACCGGGCATCGGCCGTGGCGTCGTGCACATCACTCGGCGTTGCGCTGCCCGCCACTGCATCCCTCACCGGGTCGTCGGCTCCGGGCGACCGGTTCATTTCCGTGACGGCGAGCCAATCATCGCGCACCGGCAGGTAGGCGCGGACGGCGTCTTCGGCGTGTCGACCGAACGGGACAATGCGTTCAGCGTTGCCCTTGCCGAGCGCTCGTACCAGGCGGCCGTCGAGGTCGACGTCCGCGAGCTTCAATCCGCAGAGCTCGCTGGCGCGTAGCCCGGTGGCGTAGAGCAGCTCGAGCGCGGCACGGTCGCGCACGCCAAGCGGCGTGTCAGCCGCGAAGGCCAGCAGGTTCTCGGCTTCGCGCTCAGTCAGGAACGTTGGCAGGTCCTGGGGTGTTTTCGGGTTGCGTACAGAACGCGCCGGGTTCGCCGCGAGCAGCTCAGAGCGGCACAGGAAGGCGCCGAACGAGCGCACCGCCGCTAGCTTGCGGGCAATCGTCACAGCCGCGAGATCTGCCTCGTGCATGCGCCCGGCCCAGGCTCGTACCGCGTCCGTGCTGATCTGGTCGGGCCCGATGAGCGTCAGCGCCCCGGCTTCGTTCGTAGCCGGCTCGTCGTCCCGCCCTGCGCCCGGGGATCTGCCTCGCAACCCGCGATAGCTGCAGTCGACGCCCGTGAGCCAGGCGTGCAGAAAGCCGGCGAACTGATCGAGGTCGTTGCCATAGGCCCGCAGCGTATGGCCGGACGCCGCGGCCTCGAGGCGCATCGCGTCGAGAAACTCGCCCTTGTGCTCGAGGCGCGCAGAACCCGTGAGGTCGCTCAGGTCGCTCAGTAGGATCAGGGGGTAGACGGAGCGTTCGAATCGTCGGCCGTCGGCGGCGCGATCGCCTCTCCGATGATGCCGCTCGTTGCGGCCGGCGGCGGAAGCAGCTCCTCCAGCATCTCGCGGATGTCCTCGGCCTTCGAGGGGACCGCGCCGCGCCAGGTCATCCGGAGGCGCCAGTCGGGGTCGATCAGAAAGGTGTAGGGGAAGCCGTAGATGGGGCCGTATTCGGCCTCGATCTCGGCGTTGCCCATAAGGATGGGATACGTCGGATCGAGCTCCATGCTGCCCAGCACGTGGGTCTCGTCGAGCCACTCCCTGACGTGGTCGGCGCTGCCCGACTGCAGCGTCACACCGAGCACCTCGAAGCCGCGCTCGCCGTACTCGTCGTAGAGCTCGCTGTATTTTGGAATCTCGGTCCAGCACGGGGCGCACCAGGTGGCCCAAAAATCGAGAACAACCACCTTGCCCTTGAGGTCGGCCGAGCTCAGCGTGCTGCCGTCGAGTCGCGTGAGGAAGAACTCAGGCGCGGGCGCGAAGCTCTCCGCGCCGCCTTCGGTGTGGACGTCGGCGTGTGGGAAGACGACGTAGCCGAGTGACACCAGAAGAGCCACGGCGGCGAACAGCAGAACGGACGGTCGGACGTGCTTCCTCATTGGCTACCTCGCACCGTGTCCGCGCCGCTCGACATGCTTGGCGCGGGCTCTCTTGCCTCAGGCTGTTGCAATCCGAGTCGCGGACCGGCCTCATCGATCCACTCGCTGAGCGCGTCGAGGGCGCGCAGCGAGATGGCTTCACGTCGAGCCTTGCGACCCCGTCGACCGCGCATCTCCCTTGAAGCTTGCACGATCGAGGGCTCCAATTCCGGCATGATTCCAAAGGTTATGTTGGCTGGCTGATAATCGATAGCGCGTGCGTGGCTGATATAGAAGGCGAGAGAGCCCAGAGCGGTCAGGCGCGGCACAGGCGTAATCTCTCGATCCAGCAGCATCATGCCGCAGTAAATCCCCGCCAGCAGGCCTCCGGCGGCCGACTCCACGTAACCTTCGGTGCCGGCGATCTGCCCGGCAAAAAAGAGGTCGCTACGCGCTCGCGACTGCAGCGTTTCCGACAGCACACGCGGAGCGTTGATGTAGGTATTTCGGTGTACGACGCCCAGGCGCACGAACTCGGCCTGCTCGAGGCCGGGGATCAGGCGCAGCACGCGTTCCTGATCACCCCACTTCATGCGCGTCTGGAAGCCGACCAGCGAGTAGTGCTCGGCGGCGATGTCGTCCTGGCGCAACTGCACGACCGCGTAGGGGCGCTTGCCGGTGCGCGGGTCGATGAGACCCACGGGTTTCATGGGTCCAAAGGTCAGCGTCTGGGGCCCACGACTGCCGATCTCCTCGATCGGCAGGCAGCCCTCGAAAAACAGGCCGCGCTCGAAGTCGGGCAGCTCGAGCAGCTCGGCCGCCATCATCGCCTCGTAGAAACGGTCGTACTCCTCGCGCGACATCGGGCAGTTGAGGTAGTCGTCGCCCCCCTTGCCGTAGCGGCTGGCCCTGAAGACTCGCGACTCGTCAATGCTTTCGGCGCGCACAATGGGCGAGATCGCGTCGTAGAAATAGAGATCGTCGGAGCCGGTGAACTCGCGGATCGATTCTCCCAGCGATTCCGACGTCAGCGGACCGGTAGCCAAGATGCACGGCCCCTCGGGGATCGCGGCGACCTCTTCGCGGACCACCTCAACGTTCGGCAGCGCTTCGATCGCGGAGGTGATTGCACGGGCGAACCGCGCCCGATCAACGGCCAGCGCCTTTCCGGCCGGCACTCGGTTGGCGTCGGCTGTTGTCAGAAAGAGCGAATCGAGGCGCCGCATCTCCTCGTGGAGCAGCCCGATGGCGTTGTCGATTCCGTCGGATCGCAGCGAGTTGCTGCACACCATCTCGGCCAGATCGCTGCTCTGATGCACCGGCGTGCCGACCACGGGTCGCATCTCGTAGAGCCGCACACGGATGCCGCGCTTGGCGAGCTGCCAGGTGGCCTCGGAGCCGGCCATGCCGCCACCAACGATGGTGACGATCGGAGTGTCTGTCATGGTTCCGCAACGTCTGAGGCGTGAGATAGAGAGTCGAGCTTGCCGCTCGCCGGGCTGGCAACTTCCGATGCCCGAGTCACTAGCCCCACCAGGCCGGCCCTGGCGACACTACGGCAGCGTCCCGGTGGCGAATGCGAGCCAGGCGGCTTGTTGCGTCCCGGCGCGTCGTGGCGGCGCCCCGGCTTGGCGATCTTCCGCCTCGACCTCGTCGGCGTCCAAGTCCTTGACGAGGGCGTCGTAGTTGAGCAGGCCGGCGGCACGGATGGCGCTTTCTCGGGCCTCGAGACGCTGACGATGGATCACCTCCGCGGGCTCCATCAGCGGGCCCGTGTGCTTGATCATGGCCGGGTCGTTCTTGCGTTTGCGCCACTGTGCGTCGGCCGGCACGAGTCCCTCCATGGCTTTGCGGAAGGCGTAGCGCTTCCATCCGTTCTTGAAGAACAACCAGTCCGGCGCGCCAAGGGCGAACTCGACCACGCGGCGATCGAGCACCGGGAAGCGGTACTCGATGCCGTGGTTGGCACCGTAGTCATTCCACGACTCGCAGCGCCCGTTGAGATGGCCGTTGTTGAGCAGCGTCTCTTGCATCCGTCGTCGACCGGGCCTCTCTCGACCGGTCTTGGTGGGCGGTTCAATGTCGCGTATCAGCTCGGTGAGCTCGGGCGAAAGACAGCTCGGTAGAGGCTTGAGGCGAGCACCGCGGCGCGGCGTCCAGCGCGCGACCGCCCAGTCGGGCATCAGCGGAATGAGAACCTTGCCGCGAAGACCCCAGTACTCCACCGGGTGAAGGCGCGAGCGTTCACGCAGCTCGCGTGCGAGTCGGATCCAGCGGCCCCGACGGGCGAGGTCAGAGAAGAACCCCCGGCCGTTGAACGCGATGGTCTCGTCGCCACCCCAGCCCGAAAGCACCACGCGCACGCCGCGCGCTGCGGCCTCGGGGCAGGCGCGACTTTCCCAGCGCAAGGTGGAGTGCGGGTGCAGCGTGATGTCGGAGCACCGGTCGTTGGCCAGATCGTCGGCCGTGAGCGGTGTGTAGCAGGGGTCGATGTTTCCCTCGGCGGCGGCGATGGCCTCGACCAGCGCGCGCTCGTCGGTGAGCGGCAGATCATCTTCGCCGAAGGGTGGCGCCCAGTTGATCGCGGTGAGCGAACGTCCGGACTCACCCAAGATGCGCGCGCTGAGCACCGCCAGCGTCGACGAGTCGAGCCCGCCGCTGGCGTGCGCGCCAACAGGTCGAGAACAGCGGGTGCAGGAGCGCACTGCCTTGTTCACCAGATCGAGAATGTGCTCTACGGCGTCGCGATCGCTAGTAACTCGCACTCGGGGCACGTCGCTCGGCCGCCAATAGCGGCGTGTCTTGACGCCCGACGCGTCCGCCACCAGCCAGTGCCCCGGAGGCAACTTGTGCAGGCCTT
The DNA here is from genome assembly GCA_963666215.2 of Acidobacteriota bacterium. GTDB lineage: Bacteria > Acidobacteriota > UBA890 > UBA890 > WLXD01. The sequence continues at coordinate 697,071 of CAXWPL010000004.1, read as the reverse complement.
CGAAGAACGTCCGCACGTTGTCGTGCAGCGAGCCGTAGCCGAGTTGCTCGCGCAGGGCGCGCAAATCGAGATGGGGCGGAAGCGCCGCGACCTCCAGCGCTCCGTGGACGTCCGATGCGAAGCTCACGCGCTTGTCGTCGGCGGCGTAGTACAGCGGTCTGATGCCCGCGAAGTCGCGAGCCAGCAACAATCGACGCTGGCGGCCATCCCATAGAGCGAAGGCGAAGTCGCCGAGTAGCCGCGGAACGCAGTCAATTCCCCAGCGCTCGTAGGCGGACAGGATGTAGCGCGCGTCGGGCCACTCGGCAGCCATGGCCGCATCGATTCCGAAAGCCTCCGCGAGCTCTTCGCGATTGTCGATTCGCGCAGCGGCTGTAATCGTCAAACCCGGCTCGGGCAGCGTGTGCGGTTGCACCTCTGTTGCCGACTCCGGGACAAGCCGGTGCATCTGGTGACCGAGCGCCACGGCACCTTCACTCCAGGTGCCCGAACCGTCGGGCCCGTAGCGCGCCATTACCCGCATTGCGGCCTTCAGTCGTGCGGGGTCGGTAGGCTCCCCGTCGAGCCGCAGCAAGCCGCAGATGGCGCTCATCAGACACTCATTGGAAGGTCGTCGGAAGCGGCTGGGCGACTAGTCGGTCGACGAGGTGACGTCAGCGAACGTCGCGAAGGTCGCGACCACGGTGTAGCGGCGATGACCGGGGCCGCCCGTGAGGATGTGTTTGCCGCAGCGTAGCCAGGCGTGCGCGATCATGCCCTTGGTGTCGTCTTTGGCCGCGCCGGGGTAGACGGTGGTGGGCAGACCGCGGCGCGAAAGCATGTGGTGCGCGGTCATGGCGCGGGGCAGGCAGTTGCTCGTCCAGTAGGTGTGGTTTGCCGCCGCATTCACTGCCCAGGCAATCTCGTGTGCTTGTCGCGTGGCTTCGGGCCCGACCTCCTCGATGCTCTCGGCGTAGACAACGCCCAGGCGGCCGCCGATCCACTTGAACGGGACCGTCAGTACCAGCAGGCGCGACACAGCGAGCAGGGTCACCGCCTCGAGTAGCAACAACTTGTTTCTTAGGGGGCGGCGCGAGAAGCGCAGCAGCCTATGCCACAGCTTCCCCATCGATCGTCACCAAGTTGTTACGGGCAAGGCGAGTCAGGAACTTACGAACGTCAGCCTCGCACGTTGCTGGGTCGATATCGAATTCGGCCTGTAGTTGAGCGCAAAGGTCGGCAAACGAGCCAGGCTCTTTGAGCTGCAGCCAGATTTCCTTGCCAATATCGTCGAGGCCAAAGTAGCTGCCCTGATCCAGATGCAGCATCACCAGCTCGTCGCCCATCTCGGCGGTCATGAGCTCGTTGTTGCGCTGCAGGACGCTTGTGAGCTCTAGCTCGATCTTTTGTCTCATTCGCCTGTCGCGATCGGTCAGTTAATCTGTTGGGCCGCTGGCCCGATGGTAACCTCGCCGGCCTCGTTCAGGTAGCCAAGACGTCTCATCACAGTGCTGTGGTCGGCGACTACTCTTGCCACGAGCTCCTCGGAGAGCTCGTCGCGCCAATCGCCCACCTTCCCGCGGCGGAAGAACGCGGGCATGCCGAAGGGCTTCTCGCCGAAGCCGCCTTCCCGCTCTTGCTCCTGCAGGCGGGCGATGCTGGCGTGGTCGACGGCCTTGGCGACCCGAGCCTCGTCGAACTCCAACCCGGAGAAGCGCACAGCGCCGCCGAACGTGCCGACGGTGTCGGCTTTCATGTCCTCGTAGCGCACCACGTGGACGTCAATGCCGGGTTCGTCGAGCCAGCTCCCCACGTGGCCGCTCCAGGTGAGCAGCTTCTGCTCGAGCTGGTTGAAGAGCCTCTTCTTGCTCGAGACGAAGCCGAAGTCGGGATCGCCCATTCGCTTCACGGAGGTCTCCACGTCAAACGCGGAGTGATGTGCGAACGACACCGCTACATCGAGCGGGTTGCGCGTGAGGTACAGGACCCCTTGGGTTGCCTTCTTCGACAACAGCGGGTGACCGTCGGCGTTGTAGGTGAACGCATCGTGCACTTTCAGAAAGATCGGCTGGTCTCGGGCTGCATTCTCGGCCGCCATTTGCTCGTAAACGAACGGGCGGTAGCGGTCGATTTCGTCGGGCAGCAGGTCGGAAGCCTCGACGCCGACGTTGTCGTCGAACGCCTGTCGCGCCGACGCGATAGGACTCCCGCCAAGCGCGTTGATCTTCACGGGTTCGGCTGCGTCGCGGAGATAGTTGGCCAGAAGCGCCCGCATCCAGGTGTTGCCCGACTTCGGATACGACGCCAGCCAGACGATGCCTGCCACGGCTAACCCTTCTTCGCCTTGCCGGCGCTGGCAGCGGCTGCCCGCGCGGCAACGAAATCGGCAACCGACGTTTCCTCGCCTTCCTCCGGCTCCGTGTACTCGCCGGCGAGGTCGAGCTCGATGATGTCGGCTACGCGGGCGACCGTGAAACCGGCATTGGGGCGACGCATTCGTTTTACGGGTACGGTGGAGGCAACCTTCGTTGCCAGCGCGAAGTGGATCGCCTGCATGCCGAGCCCCCGCAGGAACGTGCGTCGGTACGTGGAGTTGGGCACCAAGCCGAAAGCCGCCGTGTTCTCCGCTGAGCGGACGTCGAGCACGTCGCGGTTGGTCGAGGACAACCCGTACAGTGCGCGCAGGGGCACGGCTTCTGTAACGAACTGTTCGTGCGTCCGCACAGCGAACTTCTGCATGCTGGGGCGCACCTGGTGCAGCGACTTCGTGTCGAGCTCGAAGTGCCTGGCCGCATCGGCCCACAGATTGGTTTGCGGGTAGCCGGGCAGAGCGACGGGCTCGCCAGCCTCGTTGAGAACGATGGCCACGATATCGTCCGAGAGCATGGAGTAGCCACGCCTGAGGAACTCGTTGAGCAGCGTGCTCTTGCCGTTGCCCGAAGGGCCCATGAAGAGCACGGCGCCACCGGCCGTGTGAATGGCGCTCGCATGCAGCGCCAGCATCTGGCGATGGTGCAGTACGGCCGCCAGGCAGGAGCCCAGAAGGAACACCCGTACGCTGGAATCGTCGGCCTGCGGATCGCGTTCAATCGTGATCGCGTCGCCGCCGTCCACCAGATAGCTGGCGACGCCTTGCAGCCTCAGAAGGAACTGCTCGGGGCTCGCCTGATAGATGACGCCCGATTTGAACTTGCAAGGACAGCGCTCGATGGCGCTCGACGGCGTGCGCAACGCCGCATATGAGCGCGCGCTCGCCAAGCACGTCACTCCCGAGTCGGTGGTTCTCGATCTCGGCGCCGGGGTGGGTATTCTGGGCCTTCTGGCCGCCAAGCACGGGGCGCGACACGTGTACTGCGTAGAGCCGCAGGATCTCGGCGCCCTGTCCACAGAGATCGCCGAGGCCAACGGCTGGGCCGACCAGGTGACCTTTCTGCACGGCCGAATCGAAGAGCTCGAGCTTCCCGAGAAGGTCGACGTCATCGTCTCCGCGATGACCGGCAACGTGCTCTTCAACGAAGACTTGTTGCCGACAGTTTTCCATGCGCGCGACGAACATCTACGCGAGGGTGGTGTGCTGATTCCGTCGACCGCCGCGATCGATGTGATGCCAGTCGCCTCGCCGAAGATGATCCGGCGCCATCTGGATTGCTGGGCCGAGCCGCACCTCGGGCTCGACCTCAGTCCGGCCCGCCGGTACGCCACCAACGCCATCGTCTTCCGCGACGCCGGGCTGCGCGGTGCGGAGCCACTCGGGGAAACAACCGAGTTGTTTACCACCGACCTCGAAACGATGGCGTACAGGAAGCTCGACGTCACCGCCGAGCTCAGGGTCGTGGAAGCCGGCATGTGCGACGGGATTGCGGCCTGGCTGCGCATGAAGCTCGGCGATGAGTGGCTATCTACCGGGCCGTTCGATCCGGCGGTGCATTGGTCGGCTTCCTTCGTTCCCGTGGATCCTGCTGTTGCGGTGAAAGAGGGCGACACGATCGAGTTTCGCTTGCTGCGACCGCCCTATGGTGACTGGGTCTGGCGGCTGCGGTGTGGCGACGAGATGCGACAGGGTTCGACAATGTTCGGGAAGCCGCTCAGCACGGCGATTGCGAATTCACGGGACGAAGCCAGCCCGAAGGCCACCGAACGTGCTCGCGCCGTTTCGGCGGTGATCTCAGCGCTGGACGGAACACGGACGGTCGCCGCAATCGCGGAGCAGATCAGGCAACAGTTTCCCGATCTCTTTGCCACCGAGCAGCGCGTTGAGAACTTCGTGCGCCAAATGATTCGGACGCATTCGCGCAGCTAGTCGCCCAAAGCGTCTTGCAGCACGTCGCTCAACTGGCCAGCGAGGGTGCGTCGGTCGAAGCGGTTCAGCGGATCGACGCTGGTATCGACGTTCCGAGCTGGCGTCGGCGGGCCGGTCACGAGCGCGACGAGAGCGCGGCGGATTGCCGCCTCGTCCAGCGGCGCCACCATGATCCCGGTGCCCAGCTCGCGTAGCAGGTTTGCACTGTTGCCGGGGTCCTCGACCAGAGCGAGAACCGGCTTGCCGGTGATCACGTAGTCGAAGACCTTCGCGGAGTAGGAAAACTCGCCCCAATAGCCCGGCTGCTCGAGTAGAAGCAGGGCGTCGGCTCGCGCTAGCACTGCCGGCACATCGGCATGGGGCACAAAGGGTCGGCAGCGCACGATGTCCTGGAGGCCGCTGCGCCGCGACACGTCCGGGTCGAGGTTGCCAACGAACTCCACTTCGACCGCCGCCCGCTCGATCTCGCCACCGTCGATCGCGCCGCGCAGTGCCGCGAGGAAAGGATCTACCGCCTGGAATCGATGCACGGCGCCGGCGTACACGAGCCGGAACGGCCTCGGCCTGCCTGCGGGCGCGCAGGGGTCGGCGTGGCGGGGACCAGCGTCCGCGTGGCGTCCCACCTGCGCTGGATCGAACCCGTTCGGAATCGCTACCACTTCGCTCGTCGACCGGCCGTGGCGCTCGGCCAGATGAGCCGCCATGCGATCGGACACGCAAACGATTCGGCGAGCCGCGGCAACGCAACGACGCTCCATCCTCGCTGCCCGCGCTCGATGCCAACCCGTGGCGAACACATCGAGCGGCAGGTCGCTCCACAGATCGCGAAAGTCGAGTACCAACGGCAGTTCCGCCGCCTCGGCAAGTCGTCTGCCAACCAGAAGGCTCGTGCCCGGGCCGTAGCTCGCCAGCACCACGTCGTGAGGTGTTTCGTCGAGCAGCCGACGACCCGTGCGCACCGCGGACGGATACCAGCTGACCTGCCGATCGGGTACCACGAGCAGCTTGGCGGCGCCAATGGCGGAGCGGCGGAGGAAGCCGCGCACTCCGTGCCGCAGCTGCGCACTGGCGCGCATCGAGCCAAGCCGCTGGTTGGGTGCCCAGGCTCGTTCCACGTGGATCGACTTCGGGAGGGCCGCGAGCGCCTTCATATCGATCGCCGCCGCCGGCGAACAGGTTGCCGTGAGCACGGTCACGTCCCAGCCGTGCTCGGGCAGGTAGCGTGCGAGCTGTCCGGTACGGATCGCACCTCCCGCGGCCATCGGTGGGAAGACATAACTGACAAACAGCACTCGCGGCACCGACTAGCTCCAGGAGACACGCATCAGTCGAGTCAAGAGAGCCTTGACGAACCTCGCGACCACCCGAAATGGGCGCAGCACCGGGTACAACCAGTACAGCGATCGCGGTAGCGGTATGGCTTGAATGTCGTCCGGCTGCACCGCGATCAGATAGTCGCGCACCACAGCCGCTCTTTGGCCCGGCCCCGACGCCACCTGCCACTGTCAGCTGAGCGCTCGGCTGCGTCGCGCCAGCGTGTGCGCCTGCAGCGGTTTCACGGGACCGAACGCGTCTCGCAGCACGCGTCCTCCGAGAGCGGCAACGCGGCCGGCCTCCGCCGGGCCGATGCGGGTGGCGGTTTGCGGCACGCCGAAGAGCGCTGCCGACAGCCACCACGCGAGAGCCAGCGAGCGCTGCTGGCCGATCGACGCGGCGGCCTCCCAGATGGCGTCGCGGTTAGCGACTCCTGCCCGCAGTTCGACGGCCGCGATATCAAGCAGCCAGAACAGCCGAAACCACGCGTGTTTGGTACCGTGCCACGCCAGATAGGGAATGAGCTCCACACCCAGCGCCGCCGGCACGTTTACGCCGTCGAGATCAAACGGCCGCGCCGCCGCCAGGAGCCCGGCAGCGCAGGCGTGCGCAGCTCGTGCTGGGCGTATCTCGAATCCATGGTGGAGCTCTACGAGGACGTCGTCGGAGCGCTGCATCGGTAGATCGGACGCGTAACGCAACCAAACTCGATCCTGCGCGCGTGTGAGGCCGCGCGTCGACGCGTAGCCGAGGCTCTCCAGAACGGCACGCCCCTCCCAGAATGCCTCCGGCGCGACCAGGAGGTCGATGTCGCGGCAACGTCGAGCCGTAACGGTTCCATAGAGATGCTGCGCCAGCGGTAACCCCTTCAGCACGACGAACGGAACTCGGGCACGCTCGAACGCCTCGATCAGCTCAGCCTGTGCTCGAGACAGACGCAGGTTTTTTGGCGCCTGCCGCTGGGCGAGCTCCCGCATCGACTCCCAGACGTTTTCGGGCATCGTGGAACGCAGCTGGCTCGCGACGACAGGAAGGATCGTCCCGTGCACGCCGTGCCAGTTGGCGCGGGCGACGAACGCCGCCCAGGTGAACGCCTTCGAGACCGGTGGCTCGACTTCAACGCCAGGTGCTTCCGCAGAGCCTGCAGACCCCGAGCGCAGAGCGGCAGCGCAACACGCAATCAGCAGGTGATCCTCAGGCTGCAGCGCGTCCACAACTTGACTGGCGATTGGCAACGGCAAAGTCCCGAAAAGAGGCCGGCGTCGGGTCGACGCCTAGTCTAAGCGGCTGCGCCCGCGATGATGGCGATCGAGGCGCCAAGGTCGCGCAGTGAGGCGGCTGATGCGGGCCCGCGTCGAATGGGCCCGGGCCGCCGGGGCGAGCCGCCCTCGGCTATTCCGGTACGCCGATCGTTTCCGCCGCCTCGGTGGCGTACTCGCAATCTTCCTGCGGGCACACGAGCTCGTCGGGCAAGTCCTTGGCCTTCTTGATTTCCAAGAACGGGTGCTTGCACGTCGGGCAGGCGATCGGCACTGGGCGTCGCCAGGTGGCGAAGTCGCAGTCGGGATACTCGGTGCAGCCGAAGAAGGTGCGTCGCTTCTTCGTACGCTTCTCCGACAGATCGCCATTGCTGCACTTGGGGCACTTGATCCCGATCGTCTTCGGCTTGATGTAGCGACACTTCGGGAAGTCACCACAACCTACGAAGGGGCCGAAGCGGCCGGTGCGGCGGACCAACTGTCCGGTTTCGCACTTCGGACACTTTTCGCCGGTGGGCTCAGGGGCGGGCTTGTCCTCGATCTTGTCTTCGCCGTCGGCGCCCTTGGCGATCTTCTTGGTGTTCTTGCACTCGGGGTAGCCGGTACAGGCGATGAAGCGTCCGAAGCGTCCGAACTTGATGACCATGGGCTTGCCGCACTTGTCGCAAACCTCTTCGGTGGGGGTCTCCTCGCGCTTGACGTTGCGCATCTCTTTCTCGGCCGTCTTCAGCTCCTTCGTGAAGCGGTCCCAGAAACGGTCGAGCGCGGTGACCCATCCCTCCTTGCCGGCCTCGATGTCGTCGAGGCGTTCCTCGACCCTGGCCGTGTAGTTGATATCGAGGATGCGGCCGAAGTTCTGCACCAGCAGGTCGGTCACCGTGGTGCCGAGCTCGCTCGGGTGGAAGCGCTTGTCCTCGACGTTCGCGTAGGCCCGGTTGCGCAGCTTGCTGAGGATGTCGGCGTAGGTTGACGGACGACCGATGCCGTTACGCTCGAGCTCGCGGACGAGTATTGCCTCGCTGAAGCGCGGCGGTGGCTGCGTGAAGTGCTGCTTCGGAGCGATGTCGAGCAGCTTCAGCGCATCGCCCTCGCTGAGCGGTGGCAGCAGGCGGTCGGTTTCGCTCGCGGCTTCGCTGTCGTCGTCGGGTTTCTTTTCGAGATCGGCGTAGGCCGCCAGGAAGCCGGCGAATCGCAAGATCGATCCCGAGGCGCGGAAGGTGTAGTCGCCGGCGGCGATATCTACCGCGGTCGTGTCGTAAAGCGCATCGGCCATCTGGGAAGCCACGAAGCGCTGCCAGATGAGCTCGTACATGCGGTACTGGTCTTTGTCGAGGTACTTCTTCATCGCCTGCGGCGTGCGCGCCGCTGATGTCGGCCGGATGGCCTCGTGTGCCTCTTGCGCGGCCTTGCCCGCCTTGAATACGCGAGGCTTGTTGGGTACAGACTCGGCGCCAAAGCGCTTGCCGATCACCTCTCGTGCCTCGGAGATAGCGACATCGGCCACTCGGGTGGAGTCGGTGCGCATGTAGGTGATGAGACCCACAGGAGCTTCGTCGCCGATGTCGATGCCCTCGTACAGCTGCTGCGCCAGCATCATTGTGCGGCGTACCGACGATCCGATGCGCCGATAGGCGGCCTGCTGCAGCTGCGGTGTGGTGAACGGCGGCTTGGGGCGCCGGCGGCGCTTTTTGGAGTCGATTTTGGCCACGCCCCATGCCGCGCCCTGGAGCTCGCCGAGGATCGCTTGGGCGGCGTCTTCGTCGCCAATCTTGACCTCGTCGCCCGACTTGCGGTGCAGCTTAGCGTCGAAGGGCGGTGGGGAATCGCTCTCGAGGCTCGCGGTAATCGACCAGTACTCCTCGGTTACGAACGCTTCGATCTCGCGCTCGCGGTCGACCACCAGGCGCAGGGCCACCGACTGCACACGCCCGGCCGAGATGCCACGGCGAACCTTGTCCCACAGCAGCGGCGACAGCTTGTAGCCCACGAGCCGGTCGAGAATGCGTCGTGCTTGCTGCGCGTTGACCTTGTCGAGATCGAGCTCTTGACGGTTCGCGAAAGCGCGCTCGATTCCGGGCTTGGTGATCTCTTCGAGGAGCACTCGATAGACTTGCTTGGGCGCCTTCTTCTCTTCAAGAAGCTGCACCAGGTGCCAGCCGATGGCCTCGCCCTCGCGATCGGGATCCGTTGCGATGTAGATCGCGTCGGACTTGGCCGCGATGCGGCGCAGCTCCTGGACGACCTTCTTCTTGTCGTCGATAAGCTGGTACGTGGGCGCGAAATCGTTGTCGACGTCCACTGCGAGCTCCTTCTTGGGGAGGTCGCGCACGTGGCCCATCGAGGCCTTTACCGTGTACCCCTTGCCGAGGTAGCGGTTGATCGTGCGGGCCTTGGCCGGAGACTCGACAATTACGAGTGAGCTGCCCATTTTTGAGCTCGCTATCGGGAGTTGATGGTGGGCACTTCAGCGTGCCTCGATCATCTAAAGCGGTGCTGCCGACGTTGCGTGGCCGTTCTCGAAATGGCGACGGTCGGCCACGGTTCGGCAGCGAGTACGTTCATTAATAGACGGCGGCGGCCGAGTGTAGCAAATCGTTTCGGTCTCTATCGGGCCCCTGGATCTTGGCCCGGCAGGAGAATCGGCGTGTGTCAGGTGTGCCCATCGGGCCCCACGGTGGGCTCGATTCGGGTGCCCGTCACCCTCACCAGCCCACCGAGCTCGAGCTCCGTGACGGCGCTGAGCGCGTCGCTTACCGACAGGGCGCAGCGGTCGAGCAGAGCCTCGAGGGGCGCCGCCCGCCCCGCCAGTGCGTCGAGCAGCAGCCGGGCGCGCGCCGACAGGTCGGATCGTCGCGAACCACAGTTGCCGGTTGCCGCGCGGGCTAGCGCCTGGCGTTCAACGTCGGGGGGCAGATGGGCCAGAACGTCGCGCCAGCCGGTGCACACGTGGGCGCCCTGGGAGAGAAGTGCATGACAGCCTTCGGAAGAGCGCGAAGTGACCGGCCCGGGAACCACCATGACTTCGCGCCCGGCGTCGGCGGCAAGATTCGCGGTGATGCGGGCGCCACTGCGCGCCGCCGCCTCCACCACAACCGTCACCAAGCTCATCCCTGCGATGATGCGGTTGCGGCGAGGAAACTGCCACGGGGCAACCGTGGTTCCGGGATCGTTCTCGGTGACCAGGGCGCCTTGGCGAACGATTCGGGTCGCGAGAACGCCATGGGATGCCGGGTACACTCGATCGAGCCCGCACGGCAACACCGCGACCGTGCGCCCGCCCGCATCGAGCGCCCCGCAGTGCGCGGCCGCGTCGATGCCGCGCGCCAAGCCAGAAACCACGAGGATGCCCGCACGGGCCACTCCGCTCGCGATCCGGTAGGCGACATCGCGACCGTAGGCCGAGCACTCGCGCGAGCCGACAACCGCTACGCTCACTTCGCCGGGTAGGAGCGTGCCGCGCACATGCAGCTGGGCCGGCGGCGGTGTCAGCTTCGAAAGGCCCTCCGGGTAGGTTTCGTCGCCGGGCCGCAGAGTGCAGCTGATAGGTTGTGACTGTGGATCGTCGCGCATGCTCATCTCCATGAGACGGTCATCGCGCAGCGCCTTTCCGACTCGTACGTCGGTTTCGTGGCTACGGGAAAGGTGACCTTGCATGTTGCAGGGCCGACGCCGCTCACTTGCCAGGCTGTTGGCGGCATCGATACACTCTGCTTGTCTCCGAATCCAATGTGTCGGGTCCCCGCCGCACTCCTTCACCGAACAGCTCAGGATCGCGACACCCATATGTCCTCAGCTCACGACCTTGACCCTTCTCGCGTCGTGCCAGAGGCTGCTTTCGCGCGGCGCAGGCAGATCAGCCATTCGGTGCTTTGCCTCTCCACGCTGGCCGCTCTGGTGAGCCTTCCCGCGTGTTCGACCGCTCCCGTTGACCGCTCAACGAATCAGACGCGCTCCGGTGTTAGCGCTGCCGACCGGGGATTCTGGGAAGAAGCGGAGTTTCGCTGGCTGAAGGCGCTGGCGATTAGCCAGAGCAACGCGCGGGCACTCAACAATCTCGCCGTGCGCCAGGAGCGGCTTGCCGAGTTCGACACCGCCAAAGCGCGGTACGACGACGCACTGCAGGTCGCTGGTCCGGCCGAGCGCGACTACATCAACTGGAACTACAAGCAGTTCTCGGTGATCTGGGAGCGCGTCAACAGCGGCGAGATCGGCAACGACGACTCGGAAGCCGCTTCCGACGACGGCGACAACGGTAACGACGACTCGACGCAAGTGATCGCCGACGAGCTCAGTGCCTTGTTGCTGCGCACCGACCTCACGGCGCTCGAAGTCGAGATCGCTCTCCCCGACGAAGGCGGTCCGAATCTCGCTGGCTTCAGCCGCATGCTCATCGGCAACTTTGTGCAGCGTCGCGACAGCACGGCCAACATCAACGGCGTAGCGGTGCCCTATCTGCGACGGCGGATCACCCAGCGGACCTTCTTCCAGACCCAGGATCAGCTCGGCCTGCCGCTCGAGGGTCCACGTGAGGGCATCTTCGACGACGCCGACTATTGGGTGCAGCGAGCCGAGGCGGCCGGCGCCGACTTGATTCTCACAGGCGAGATCGGCGTCACTACCGAGGACGAGTCGAAGCTTGTTCGGCGGCGCATGCGTGGCCCCGATGGCGAGGTTCGCGAAGTTGCCGAGTTTGAAGACAGCGTGACGTACACCGTCAACTTCGATTACGTCCTGCTGCGCGGCGAGGATGGTCAGAGGTTGCTCGACGGCGCGCTCGAAGGGTCGGCATCGTTCCCTTCCGACCAGGGGGTCGATGATGGCGCTGCGACGGCGGAGGCGCTCGAGCAGTTGGTGCCGCAGATTCTCCAAGCCATCACGCCGCAGAGGACGGACCAGTCGCGCCTGCTCATCTACTAGAGAGATCAGACCGAAGAAGCTAAGAGGCCCCTGAAGAGCGCCTTTTCAAGACCCCTGCGAAACCAACGCCCAGTCAGTGAGGCAGATCATGCGCAACCCAGCAGCCGGCAATAGCGCGCGGCCCACACCGATGGCGCGGCGCGGCACCGTGGCGCGACTCTTGCTCGTCGTCCTGGTCGCGCTCCTCGTTACGAGCGGCTTCATCGTCGAGGCCCACGCGCAGTACAACACCCCGTTCAGCACGCGCTACGGCAAGAACAAGGTCACCTACGAGGCCTTCGATTTTTGGAAGTACACGGCGCCGCATTTCGACGTCTTCTACTACCCGGACGAAGAGGCGCACCTCGACGAGGTTGTGGCCTTCGCCGAGGACGCCTATCGCCGACTGTCGCAGAAGATGGGACACCAGCTTTCGGAGCGGACGCCAATCATCTTCTACCAGACACACAGCGAGTTTCAGCAGACGCACGTGCTGCCGTACTTCCTGCCGGAAGCCGTGGCCGCGTTCGCTGAGCCGGCTCAAAACCGCCTTGTGTTGCCAGTTGACGCGCCGCCGGATCAGCTGCACTCGCTGATGATTCACGAGATCACCCACATCTTCCAGTTCGATTTCTTGTTCGGTGGTTCGCGGGCAGGCGCCTCGCTTCGCGTGCAGCCCCCCGGTTGGGTGATGGAGGGCTTCGCCGAGCACGCTGCCAACAACCTCACCTCGCTCGACGAGATGATGCTGCGCGATATCGTGCTCTCGGACGACATCCCGACGCTCATCCAGATGACCTACAACCGCGGCTTTCTAGTGGATTACGTCCTCGGCCAGGTGGTGTGGGACTACATCGAAGAGGAGCACGGCGCCCAGGGCGTGCAGATCTTCCTCGGCGAGATTCGCCGTGATCTGGGCCAGGACGTGGAGCGTGACCTCGAGCGCGCGTTCAACGTGACGCCGCAGGAGTTCAACGACGAGTTCCGCAACTATCTGCGGGCGCGCTACCTACCGGACGTGCTGGCGCACGACGAGGCCCCCGACTTCGCCGACAGCCTGATGGCCGGCATTCCCGCGCGCGACCGGCCGTTGGCGTTCAGCCCAGTGGTGTCGCCCGACGGCAGTCAGTTCGCAGCGATCTCGGTGGATACACGGGCGCAGACGCTCGATATCTACCGCTTCGATTTGGCGACGGGTGAGCGCACCAAGAGCCTCACCGGCGGTCTGCACGGCCAGTACGAGTACCTCGTGGGGCAGGGGTTGACCGTCGGCTTCCAAGCGGGCAACGACTTGTCGTGGTCGCCCGATGGCAGGACCATCGCGTTCTTTGGCCGAACACCGCCCTCGCGCACGGTATTCCTGGTGGATGCCACCTCTGGGAATGTCACGAACAGCATCAAGCTCGACCTCGACCAGGCGCTCTCGCCGAGTATCAGCGCCGATGGCCGTGTGGCCTTTGGCGCGCATCGAAACGGTGTGCGGGACATCTGGGTGTGGGATCCGCGCGACGACAGTGTGTCGAACCTGACCCAGGACGCGCTCTACGACTACGCCCCCGTTTGGTCGCCTGATGGACGCAGCCTGATCTTCGCGACGCACGTGCTGCGCAACAAGAAGCTATTCCGCATCGACCTGTCCCGGCCGCAGGAGCGCGTGCAACTCACCTTCGGGTTGAGCAACGACACCCAGCCGAGCTTCTCGGCCGATGGCTCGCGCGTGTATTTCGTGTCGGATCGAACAGGTGAGCACAACCTGTACGACCTCGAGCTCGCCACCGACACCGTGCGGCGCTACACCAACATCCTGCACGGGGCGTTCTTCCCGCAGCTCATACCGGGCGACGATCCGAAGCTGCTTTTCTCCTCGTATGGCGACAGCAGCTACAACCTCTACACGATGGATTTGCCGAGTCCCGACGAAGGCGTCGTGGAGACCTTCGAAGCGCTCAGCGAGGCGCTCCCCGACGCCCAGGTCGACGCGATTGAAGAGGAGATGGCAGCCGCCGCGACGGTGGAGCTCAGCGACGACAACCGTACGCAGTCGACCGGCGGTGGTTGGCACATCTCGGGCATCCAGGTAGCCGGCGGCTACAGTTCGCGCGGCTCGATCTTGTCGAATACGGCGATTCAGTTCAGCGACCTGCTCGGCAACCATCAGATCACCGCGATTCTCGGATCGATCGAGAGCCAGCGGAACTTCACCGGTCGCTACACCAACCAGAAGCATCGGCTGAACTGGGGCGCCTCGGCCACCACGCAGCGGGCCTTCTTCTTTACCGCCGACCTCAACAACAACTTCGAGCGCCAGGCCTTCTTCGAGCTCGACGGCGGCGAGATCTTCGGCGAGTACCCCTTGAGCCAGGACTGGCGAACCGAGTTTTCGGTGGGGTATTACCGACGTGCATACGCGCTCGACGCGCTGCTGGAAGGCACGACCGGCGAGGTGACGACGTTGCAGGAACGCTTCAGCGACGGGACCTATGTGCCGATAAAGGTGGCGGTTGTCGGCGACAAGGCGCGCTTCAAGGAGTTTGGTCCCTTCGCCGGGCGCCGAATTCGCTTGGAGGGCACCGTCGCTCCGCCCGGAGTGGGCGGCCTGAATTTCTACGACGTCAGCGTCGACTGGCGCGAGTACAAACAGGTAACCAACAACAGTCTTATCGCTTGGCGCGTTTGGGGGTCGGGCAGCTTCGGCGACAACCCGAGCGTCTTCTTCTTCGGCGGCCTGAACCAACTGCGTGGCTTCGACTATCTCGAGTTCGCTGGCAATCGGGCTGCGTTCTTCAACTTCGAGTACCGGTTCCCGGTGATTTGGGAGGCGCGTGGCGGCGACTTCGCGATCCGGCACATACGCGGAACGCTCTTCTTCGACGCGGGCGCAGCCTGGTTCAACGACGAGGACTTCATGCTGTCCGAGGATGGTCGCCTTGCCGACGCGCGCTCGGCGTTTGGTCTTGGGCTCGGCTTCAACCTCGGGCCGATTCCGCTGACGTGGTACCTGTCGCAGGAGACCGACCTCGGCTCGTTCATCGGCAAACCGCAGATCAGTTTCTACATCGGTCCTAGCTTCTAGGCCGAGTTGCGACCGTATGGGTAGGTTTCGGATAGACGATCCGGCGATCGATGTCGAAGAGCTCGAGGCTCGCGTAGCCGCGTCGATTGAGCGCAAGCGCGGCACACGGTTCACCGATCGCGAGCTCGAAGAGCTGCGCACCATGCCCATGCGGCCGCGTTTGCGGCGCGAGGACTTGCCGCGCGGACTCATGGACGAGCTGTCGCGAGTGCGGGCACGGCTGCCCGAAGTGCCGGTCGTGCCCGACGCGGTGAGCGTCTCGACCACCCAAACGAAAGACGCCAAGCTCCAGAGCGCCGGCGTCAAGGGACTGAACGCCGGCGAGGAGCTGTACGCAACCGGAAGCGGCGGCGTCAAGGGGCTGGTGCTGCGGGTGCTGCGGCGCTTGGCGCGACCGCTCTTCCGGGCAACGATCAACCTCGAGGCGGTTCTGGGCAGGCTGGTGGTGCAGGATCAGTACGCCGAGCGGCGCTTCGAAACCGGCTTCGACCTGCTCAAGGACAATCTCGAGGCTCGCGTCGACGCCACGGCCGATTGGATTGGCGAGCATGTTTCGGAGCTCAGTGGCCAGCTCGAGAAGCGCCAGGAGCGCCAGCTGCACCTCATGCACAACCTGGTTTACGAGTTCACCAACGCACGGCTCGATTTGGAGCAGATGCAGGACCGAATCAACGAGTTGACTCGGCGCCTGGAGGCGCTCGCGGCCCGCGAACGAGCGCTCGAGGAGATGACCCTGGGCTCCGGCACCTAGCCCGCATAGGAGCGAACCGAGATCGGCTTGCCCGATTGGCGCGTAGAAGCGTAGAATAGCCCGCTTGCGCTCCTGTCTCACTCCAATCTCTGAGCCTCGGTGAGCGCCCGCCAAAGAAGTCGCGGCCCGGTGCTGACGCAGCTAACCCAAGCGCCGCCGCTAGCCCGAGTTTTCTAGATCCTTAGAGGGGATCGAGTCATGTACGCCGTTATTGAAACCGGTGGAAAGCAGTATCGCGTCGCCAAGGGTGACGTCCTCCGGGTTGAGCGCCTCGCCAGCGACCTTGGCGCCGTCGTCGACATCGACGAGGTACGACTCGTCGCCTCCAACGGAGACGTGGTGATTGGCACGCCTAACGTTGATGGTGCCCTCGTCAAGGCGAAGGTCGTCGACATCGGACGCGGCGCGAAGCTCATCGCGTTCAAAAAGAAGCGACGCAAGGGCTATCGCCGCCGTATCGGTCATCGGCAGCAGTTCACCGCGCTCCAGATCGAAGAGATCGTGATGCCGGCCGGCCCGAAGCCCGAGCCGAAGGCCAAGAAGGCCGCTTCGACGCCGAAGCCGGCCGAGGTCGCCGAGCCTGCCGAGGCCGGCGCTGCGACCGCGAAAGCGAAGCCCGCCGCGAAGAAAAAGGTGGCGAAGAAGAAGGCAGCAGCGAAGAAGAAAACGACGAAGGCTGCATCTGCCAGCGACGAGAAGAAGGTCGTAAAGAAAGTCGCCAAAAAGAAGACGACCAAGAAGAAGACCACGAAGAAGGATGTGGCCGACGCCGACGACTAGGCGTCCGAGTTACCTCCAGCAGAGGGCCGACCGATGGCACACAAGAAGGGTCAAGGCAGCAGCCGTAATGGCCGCGACAGCAACGCGCAGCGCCTCGGCGTTAAGCGCTTTGGCGGTGAGTTCGTCAGCGGCGGCTCGATTATCGTCCGCCAGCGCGGCACTCGGTTCAAGGCTGGTCTCAATGTGGGTCGCGGCCGCGACGATACGCTTTTTGCGAAGATCGACGGCTATGTGACCTTCCAGAACAAGGGCCGTCGCGGCAAGTTCATCGCGGTACTGCCCGAGGCCTGATTTGGGCCTGCGTCGCGAGCCAGCCCGGTAGCGCTTCCGCGCTCTTCAGATGTTTCGCGACACTGTGACCATCCGCGTCCAGGCGGGTAACGGCGGCCGCGGCTGTGTTTCCTTCCGTCGCGAGAAGTACGTGCCGCGCGGCGGGCCCGACGGTGGCGACGGCGGCGATGGCGGCAGCGTTTTGCTGGTCTGCGACGAAGGCCACAATCACCTCGGCCACCTGCGGCACAACCAGGTGCAGCGCGCCAAGAACGGCCAGCCCGGCTCAGGCA
This sequence comes from Acidobacteriota bacterium, assembly GCA_963666215.2. GTDB lineage: Bacteria > Acidobacteriota > UBA890 > UBA890 > WLXD01. Next base: position 680,156 of record CAXWPL010000004.1, on the reverse strand, counting down.
ACAAGCGGCACGGGCGCTCTGCGGACGACATCGAGGTTCCGGTGCCGCCAGGCACGGTGGTTTTCGACGACACCGGTGACGGTGAGTACCAGCAGCTAGCCGACCTGGACGCACCGGGAGCTCGTGCCCTGGTGGCGGGCGGCGGGCGTGGCGGCAAAGGCAACGCCCGCTTCGCCAACTCCGCGCGCCAAGCCCCGCGGTTCGCTCAACCCGGGCTGCCGGGCGACAAGCGAACGCTGCGGCTCGAGCTCAAGCTGATTGCCGCGATTGGACTGATTGGCCGACCGAACGCCGGCAAGACAACCCTTCTGCGAACGCTCACCGGGTCGCAGGGCAAGGTGGGCGCCTATCCGTTCACCACGCTCGAGCCCAACTTGGGTGTGCTCGATATGGGTGAGGGTGGCCGCTATGAGCGCGCGGTGATCGCCGATGTGCCTGGCCTGATTACCGGCGCGCATCGCGGAGAGGGGCTCGGGTTGACCTTCTTGCGACACATCGAGCGCACGAAAGCATTGGCGGTACTCGTGGACGCGTCCTCCACCGCCGAAAACGGCGACAGCCTCGCCGAAGCTCACTACCAGGAGGTGTGCGAAGAGCTCGGCCATTACCGTGCGGAGCTGCTGGAGCGTCCCCGCATCCTGGTTGCCAACAAGATCGATCTCGACCCCTCGGCCGCCACGTTGGCGGCTCTGCGTGGACTCGCGGCCCGAGAGGGCATCGAATACTGTGAGATTTCGGCGGCCAGCGGCGACGGCATGCAGACGTTCGTCGAATGGGTCCGCGACTGTTGTCGCGCGGCTGCCGATGCGGAGGAGCCAAGCCAGTGAGCGCTGCGAAGCGTGTCGGCATTCTGGGCGGCACGTTCGACCCCCCGCACATGGGGCACCTGATCCTCGCCGAGGTGATCCGCGATCGCTTCAGCCTCGACCAGGTGAAATTCGTTCCCTCCAACGAGCCACCGCACAAAGATCGTCTGAGCTTGACGGCCGCCGACCATCGCTACGCCATGGTTGTTGCCGCCACGCTCACCAATCCGGCCTTCGTGCCTTCGGCGGTCGAGGTGAATCGGCCCGGCAAGAGCTACAGCATCGACACGTTGACCCTGTTGCGTCGGGAAGTCGGCGTCGACACCGAGCTGCTCTTCATCTCGGGGCTCGACGCTTTTCTACAAATCCGTTCCTGGAAGGAGCATGAGCGCTTGCTCGATTGCTGCCACTTCGTCGTGGTTTCACGTCCAACCAACAGCTTCGACGAGATTGCGGGCGTGCTGCCGTCGCCGTACCAACAGCGCGTGAAGGATCTGCGTCAGCACAGCGCGCTGCAGGATCCGTGGACAGTGGCTGCCGCTGCCGAAACCCAGCCGTCGAAGGAATCGCCCTCGATCTTCCTTTCCGACGCCGTCAACTGGGAGATCTCGTCGACCGACCTGCGTCGACGTGTTCGCGCCGGGAGCAGCATCCGCTACCAGGTTCCTGGGGAGGTCGAGCACTACATCCGCACCCACGGGCTCTACGTCTCGCCTGCGACTCCCGAACGCGGCGGCGCCGAGCTCGCGACAGCCGAAGAGGTGCTTTCGTGACCGCCCCCGACACCGCTGCTGACACCGCTGCCGAAACCGCGGCCGCCGCCGCCGACGCTACCGCTGCTGACACTGCTGCCGAAACCGCCGCCGCCGCCGACGCTACCGCCGACGCTACCGCTGCCGCTGCCGCCGACACCGCCGCCGACACCGCCTCTGAAACCGCCGTTGACGGCGGCGTTGAACCCGACACGGCCACGGACAACAGCGCCGAGACCGATTCCGAGACGATGTCTGAGACTGTTTCGCAGCCGGCTCCGGTGCTGACCCTCGAACAGTTGCCGGCCGAAGTTCGCGAGGCGGTCGAGGCAATCGAGGAGCACAAGGGAATCAACATCGCCGTGCTCGACATTGGCGGGGTTGCCAGCTACACCGACTACCTAGTGGTGTGCAGCGGACGTAGCGATCCCCAGGTAGCCGCGATCTCGAAGGGAATCCAGAAGCGTCTGGGGAAGAAAGGCAACAATCCGAAACACGTCGAGGGAGGCGCCCACGCCGTTTGGATTCTCCTCGACTACATCGACTTCGTGGTGCACGTGTTTCTCCCCGAGACGCGTGCTTTCTACGAGCTCGAGCGACTCTGGCGCGACGTACCCATGCTGCAAATCGACACCGAGTAGGACTGCGCGTGGAGCTGGTTTTCTGCTCGGTGGGCAAGCTCTCCGCCGACTACGCGGTCCGCGGCATAGACGAGTATCTATCTCGAATTCGGCGCTACGTGCCCGTCCGCACGCTGCACGCCCCCGAGGAGCGCCAAACGGGACGCTACAGCAAGGCCCACCGTGTCGATCGCGAGGGAGAAGGGATTCTGCGGCGGCTCGAGGGCGTAGCGCAGCTCGAAGTGGTGGCTCTCGATGTGGGTGGTAAGGCTCTATCGTCGACCGAGCTGGCTAAGATGGTGCGCCGCGTGCTCTACGAAGAGCGTCGCGCGTTGGGGTTTGTCGTCGGCGGCCCGGATGGATTATCCTCGGCGGTTCTCACCCGGGCTGACCGGACCCTGAGCCTGTCGAAAATGACGCTGCCGCACGACATGGCGTGCCTGATTCTGGTGGAACAGGTATATCGCTCACTGACCTTGATTAGCCGCCACCCGTACGCGCGCTAACCTCAAAAAACGGATCGAACGACTAGTCATGAGAGCCGCGCAGAAGAAGAAATTCCTCAAAGAGCTTCTGAAACAACGGAAGGAGCTCGTAGCCGCGTTCAAACGCAACCAGAGTCGGCAACGCGAGGCGCTCGACGAAGGCACGCTGGACCTCGCCGATAAAGCGGCCGACGGCTACACCCGCGAGTTCAACTTCACCCTCACCGACAACGACCGCGAGCGGATTGCACGACTGGACGCAGCGCTCGAGAGGCTAGAAGGCGGCGACTACGGCAAGTGTGACGAATGCGGCGAGAAGATCTCCGATGCGCGCCTGAAGGCGCTTCCATGGGCGATCCTGTGCGTCGACTGCCAGCAAGAGCGAGAAGCCGCTGCGGATAGGAACAAGAATCGGGAATAGCGCGGCGCGCCCGGCTGCCCTGCGCTTGGCCAGGTGAGAGCCGCCCTCGTCCAGGCCGGACTCGTTGGCTCGGGTGGCTTCATCGGAGCGGTTCTCCGGTACGGCCTTACCTGGTGGGAGCAGCGGCGCCTGCCTGTCGAGATGTTTCCGTACGGCACGCTTGCGGTGAACCTGGCCGGCTGTCTGCTCATCGGCGCCTTTGTTGGTGTTGCCGAATCGCGCCCGGGGTTCTTCGGCGCTGATGTGCGCTTGTTCTCGGTGGTTGGCTTGCTCGGCGGCTTCACGACCTACTCCGCCTTCGGCTTCGAGAGCTTCGATTTGTTGCGGCCGGCCATCTGCCGCAGGCGGCTGCGCACGTCGCCCTGCATGTTGTTCTCGGCCTGGTGGCGGTATGGATCGGCTACGCGCTGTTAAGCCCCAGATAGCCGGCGACTTCTGAGGCATTCCTTACATTCTTCAGAATTCTTCTGAAGGGCGCCGCCACGTGCCCGTCCCATCAGGTATGGGTCTTTCACCGTTCTTGCGGGCGCCCGGCGGCGATTTTCGCAGGCTCCTCAGCGCAACGGCGGGGCCCGCGATCGGCCGCGTTGCGGCGCTTGGCAACCGGTTTCTGGACGCCGTGTTGCCGTCGATGTGCCTCGAGTGCGACCGACCCTGTATCGAAGGCGATTGGCGCCCGTTCCTTTGTGCTCAATGTGGGGAAGAAGTGGACCTCTGGGACCGCGCGTTGGAAGTGGACTCGGGTCGATCGGCGCGCGTACACTTGCTGTTCGCGGGGCCTGTCCGCGCCGTGGTTCACGCACTGAAGTACCAGGGCAACACCGTCGCCGGAGCTCGCCTCGGCCAAATGATGCGGCAGTCGGCCTGCGGCGAGTCGCTGGTGGGGGCCGACATCGTGATCCCCGTGCCGCTGCACTGGCGCCGTCGCTGGGCCCGTGGACACAACCAGGTCATGGCGATCGCTCGAGGATTCGTTCGCGCAGGGTCCGCACCTGGCCACTGCGACGACGACGGCGGCGACGACCCTAGCGGCACCGGCGGCCGCGGCGTGGGGCCACAGGTGCTGCACGCACTGCGGCGGGTCCGTTCCACGCGCCCCCAAGTGGGGCTCAGCGGACGCGATCGGCGCGCCAACATGCGGGGAGCGTTCGTTGTCTGCGAGCGCCATCGCGCCGCTGTTCGCGGTGCCACGATCGTGCTGCTCGACGACGTCATCACCACGGGGGCAACAGTGAGCTCCGCCGCCGAGACCTTGGAGCGCGCCGGTGCGGCATCTGTACGGATTTGCGCCGTCGCGGTCGCTCCGGCGACCGTCGGTGGGCTACCTCGAGCTCACGGCTAGGCGTTGCTCCGCCCGGCCACGCCCGGTCCAGGGGACGCGACCTATCGCGCCGCCAGGCGCTCCACCGCCTCGCGCCGCTTCTGGCACGCCGATTCGGTGAACCAGGAGTCGAGGAAGCGTCGGTCAATCGCCTCGCGCGTCGTCGCGAAGCGCTCGGTGATGGGGGCCACCAGCGCCCCCTTCATCGCCGCGAACTCCGCTGGCGAGCGAGCCAGTCGCCGCGCCTTGTCGCAGGCCTCGTTGATGGCGGCATCGGCATTCGCAGCCAATCCGTCCAATAAGCCAACGCGCACGGCCGCCTCGGGGTCCACAAGGTCTGCCCCGAGCACCACGTTGCGCGCGGCGGCCGCCGTCAGCTTGCCGCGCATGATCTCCATAACGATGGCGGGGAGCGTTAGTCCGATGGCGATCTCGTTCATGCCGATCTTGTACCGGCCTTCCACACCAACGCGATGGTCGGCCGCCATTGCCAGAACGCAGCCGCCGGCAACCGCGTGTCCGTTAACCGCCGCCACCAGTGGCGCCCGCGTGGTGAGCGTTTGCGTGAGCAGAACGGAGAAGCGCTCGACGAACGTGGCCATCGCGTCGCGATCCAGCTTGTCGACTTCGAGAAGGTCGAGACCTGCACAGAAGATCTTGTCTTCACCGGTGATCACGGTGGGGCCATCAAGACCACCAAGCGCACCGATGAGTGCCTCGACATTGTCAGGGCTCAGCGCGTTGGCGCGACCGAACCGCATATGGAGCACCTGCACATCCTCGCGTTGTTCGACAACTATGCCTTCGGGCATGTGATCCTCCATTCAATAGGACATTTCATCGGCAAAGGTCGGCGTGTGTATTCATTCATATGAGTCCGAGCGCACAACAGATGCACCGACCGCCGTCAACTTACCGATGAGATCCTCATAGCCGCGATAGAGGTGATATACGCGGTCGATGACCGTTGTTCCCTCGGCGACCAGCGCGGCGAGCACCAGCGAGGCCGAGGCGCGAAGGTCGGTGGCCATGACGTTGGCACCGCTCAGAGTTGTGGGTCCACGAACAATCGCGCTGTTGCCTTCGACCGCGATGTCGGCTCCCATTCGAATGAGCTCGGGAACGTGCATGAAGCGATTCTCGAAAATGGTTTCCCGCAGCAGCGAACTACCGTTGGCCTGCGTCATCAGCACCATGAACTGCGCCTGCATATCCGTCGGAAAGCCGGGGTGGGGGAGCGTGTGAACGTCGACCGACTCGGGTGCGACCGCGCGGCCCACCAGAATGGAAGTCGGTTCGATTTCCATTGGCGTGCCGGCGGCGCGTAGCTTGTCGATGACGGGCCGCAGGTCTCCCGGCTGGCAGTTCTCCAAGCGCAGATTCTCGCCGGCGAGCGCGCCCGCCACGAGGTACGTGCCGGCCTCAATCCTGTCGGGTCGTACGCCGTGGCCTGCCGTGTGCAGCGACTGCACGCCCTCAATGGTGATCGTGTCGCTCCCGGCGCCGGCAATATGGGCGCCCATCGCCGTCAGCATCGCCGCCAGATCAGAAATCTCCGGCTCGCGCGCGGCGTTGCGGATCACCGTTGTGCCCTCCGCCAGCGTCGCCGCCATCATGCAGTTTTCGGTGCCGCCCACAGTCGGGATGTCGAAAATGATCTCCGCTCCGTGCAGCCGCTTGCAGCGTGCCTCCACATACCCGTGCTGCACCTCGAGCTCAGCACCCATCCGAGCAAACCCCGCCAGGTGCCGATCCACGGGCCGCGCGCCGATCGCGCACCCTCCCGGTAACGACACACGAGCGCGCCCGGTCCGCGCCAGCAGCGGCCCGAGCACCAGAAAGCTCGCCCGCATCGTCTTCACGAGGTCGTACGACGCCTCGGATCCCAGATCTTCCGCCGGCCGCGTCTCGACGATCCCCGGTCGCGGCCGCTCAACCTCCATCCCGAGCTGCCGCAGCAGCTTGCACATGGTGGCCACGTCCCAAACGTCCGGCACGTTCTGCAGCCGCACCGGCCCATCGGCCAGCAACGTCGCCGCCAGCTCCGGCAACGCCGCGTTCTTGGCGCCCCCGACCGTCACCGAGCCGGTCAATGGCCGTCCACCCTGGATGCTGAGCTTTTCCATGCGGCGATGATACCGTCTGCCCGGCGCCCCGATTCGCGACCCGGCCGCCCGTCTCGATACCGACCGAAGAATCGGCCAACGCCGCCGCCACCACCAAGAGGAGCGCGAACACTGCCCGACAACGACCCTTCGCCGTAGCCTGGCGAGGGCTGTCAATGTCGGTCAAGTTGTTGCGACGACGGATCTTCTCGTTGCCTGGCGATCGATCGGCAACGCGGCTATGCTGCGGGCTCGCGCAGCGTTGTCCCCTTACGCTGCGCGGTCGAATTGTAGCTAGACGTGCAGAAACAGAGGCAGCAAGCAGAATGAACAAGCGGCGATCGCCGAGAACTACCGTTGGAAATTGCCACGTTGTTATCCTCGCTCAAATTGCGTTGTCGCTTTCGATTGCCGCATGTCATTCACAAGCGCAAGGACAGCCCATGACTCAATTCGCGAGAGGTGAATTTGTCGTCTCATTGAAGCCTTTGGCGTTTGAGGGCGCCGACCCAGAGCTCAAGCTTGGGCGAATGTCCATCGACAAGCAGATTTCCGGCGACCTCACCGCGGACGCAGTCGGTCAAATGCTCAGCGCGATGACGAGCACGAATGGGTCGGCCGGCTACGTGGCAATTGAGCGCGTATCAGGTGTTCTCAATGGAAAACGAGGAACCTTTGTTCTGCAACACACCGGCACCATGAATCGTGGCGCACCATCCCTTGTAGTAACCGTAGTTCCGGACTCAGGCACTGAGGAATTGGTCGGACTGGAAGGCGAGTTCAAGATCAACATCGAAGAGGGCAAACACTTTTACGAGTTCACATATCGCTTGCCTACGCAGCAGAGTGAATGACGTCTAACCGCTCGTTGCGGCCGACCGGTTTCGGCGGTGGCTGAGCTCAAACGTCAGGTCGCGTTCTACCCCCATCGAGAGGGTGGAGTTGCTCTACTTCGGGGAGATGCCTTCCCTCGAAGCGCTGATCGAAGTGCATCCGCGGGACGCGACCTAACAGGCGAATGCTGCTGTCGCGAAATGGCTCTAGCAGGCTGCTGAAAAACTCCTAGCGTTCATGTAGCTTGACCCATGCAGCCCCGTGCCAACCGGAAGCATCGACGAGGTGAGCAGATGCGTGGTGAAGACGCGGGTCAAGTGGCAGCGTTCAGCTATATCTCGCCCGAGCAGAGGGTACCGAAGGACCATCCGCTGCGGCGGCTGCTGAAGATCGTCAACAACGTGCTGGAACAGATGTCGCCACTGTTCGCCGGCATGTACTCGCACACGGGGCGGCCGTCGATCCCGCCGGAGAAGCTGTTGCGGGCATTGCTGCTGCAGGTGCTGTATACGATCCGCTCCGAGCGCATGCTGATGGAGCAGCTCGACTACAACCTGCTATTCCGCTGGTTCGTGGGCTTGAACATGGACGATGCGGTGTGGGATGCGACGGTGTTCACCAAGAACCGAGACCGGGTGCTCGGTGGTGAGGTCGCCGAAGTGTTCTTCGAGCAAGTCGTGGAGCAAGCGCGCAGGCGCGGACTGCTATCGGACGAGCACTTCACCGTTGATGGAACGCTGATCGAAGCGTGGGCATCGCACAAGAGCTACCAGCCCAAAGACCCGAGCGGGCGGCAGGATCCACCCAGTGGTGGCGGCCGGAACCCGGACGTCGATTTCCGCAAACAGCGGCGCAAGAGCGATACACACGCCTCGAGAACCGATCCTGACGCCCGCCTGTATAGGAAGAGCAAGGGATCCGAGGCGAAGCTCTGCTACATGGGCCACCTGGTAGTCGACAACCGCCACGGGCTGCCGACCAACGCGATGGTAACGAAGGCTTCAGGCACAGCGGAACGAGATGCGGCAGTGGCGATGGCCGGCGAGATCCCCGGGACAGATCGCGTGACTATGGGTGGCGACAAGAACTACGACACCAAGGAGTGCGTCGGCAAGCTGAGAGATCGGAACGTAACGCCGTATGTGGCGCAGAACGACACCAACAGACGCAGCGCGATCGATGGCCGCACCACGAGGCACGCCGGGTACAAGCAAAGCCAGGTCAAACGCAAGCTCGTCGAGCAGGTCTTTGGCTGGGGCAAGACAGTAGGACTGATCCGCCAGACGAAGCACCGAGGGGTCGACCGCGTCGGCTGGATGTTCGTCTTCACCGCGGCAGCGTTCACCTTGGTGAGAATGCGCAATCTCGAGGCGCTGACGTGAAGGTAGTGGGACCCGGGAGCGCCAAACCGCCTCTCGAGGTGACGAGCGAAGGGTCGTTTGCGATCGCCCCCCTTCAACGGTGCGCGCCATGCCTACTCCACGCTGCCGCTCGGGGACCGGATCGACACTCGTGAGCCGTTTTTCAGCAGCCTGCTAGATTCCGCGGTACCCGAGCCCCGATGACGCTGGAGGCGAAGTGAAACTGACCACAGCCGCGTGCTGCCTTCTGCTGGCCGGGGCGGCCCTGAGCCATGCATGTATGATCACGCCGGACGACCCCGCGGACCTCGTCCTCGAGCGCGGCCGGATCTACACGCTCGATTGGGGCGACCCGGGGCCCGAGGGCGAGCCTGCCCCCGACGCGCCCTACGATGCCGCCGGCTGGCGCCCGGATGCGCAGGCCTTGGCCATCCGCGGCGATCGCATCGTGGCCGTGGGGGACGACGACGAGATCATTTCGGGCTACGTCGGGCCCGATACCGAAGTGATCGATCTCGGCGGCGCGACGGTGCTGCCCGGACTGGTGGAGTCGCATGCACACGCCGCAGGGCTCGGCCGCAGTCTGCGTCGCCTCGATCTGCGGGGGGTCGTCGGCGAAGAGGACGCCGTGGAGCTCGTTGTGGCGGCGGCGGCGAATCGTCCGGAGGGCGAATGGATCCTGGGCTGGGGATTCAACGAAGGCGAATGGGCCACGCACGGATATCCCGACAACGACCTGCTCTCCCAGCAGGTTCCTGACCATCCCGTCGTCTTACGAGGGCTGCACAGCTTTGCCACCTGGGCGAACGACCGTGCTCTGAGCGAGGCCGGCATCGACCAATCCACACCCGACATCGCGGGCGGTGAGATCCAACGGGGTCCGGACGGCGAGCCCACGGGCATCTTCCTGAATCGGGCGTCCGGAATCCTCGACGCGGCGACTCCGCCCGAAACACCCGAGCAGCTCCAGGAGGCCTTGCGCCTCGGCCTGCAGGAGCTCGCGAGCGACGGCTACGTTCGGGTGCACGAGGCCGGCGTCGGACAGGCTTTGCTCGACGCCATGCGCGCGCTCGACGCACGAGGCGAGCTTCCCGTTCGCCTTTTCGCGATGCTTTCGGCTCGCGACGTTGACCTGGTCGAGCCCTTCCTCGAGACGGGCCCCCTCTCCGAATCCGAGAGCACCGGGTCGCGGCTGGCCATTCAATCGGTCAAGGCCTACTACGACGCCGCATTGGGCTCGCGTGGTGCCCGGATGCTCGAAGACTACAGCGACATGCCCGGCCATCGGGGCACGAGCGGAAGCGAGTACGGGTTCGATCAGGAGCTGGTCGCCGCCCTGATGGCCAAGGGCTCCCAGGTTGGCGTCCACGCGCTCGGCGACGCTGGGAATCGCGAGACGCTCGACTTCTTCGAGCGCGTCTATGCCTCCACGCCCGAGTCTCGCCAGGGGCGTCATCGAATTGAGCACGCGCAGGTCATCCACCCCGACGACCTCCCTCGGCTGGCAGCGCTCGACATCATCGCTTCCATGCAGCCGCCGCACGCGGTCGAGGACATGTCGTGGGGGGAGGAGCGTGTCGGGCCCGAACGCATACGGGGCGCCTACGCGTGGCGAAGCTTGCGGCGCGCCGGCACTCGCCTGATTTTCAACTCCGACCTGGCCGGTTCGGATCACGACATCTTCTACGGTCTGCACGCCGCGGTAACGCGCCGCGACAAGAGCGCCGAGCCTGCCGGCGGCTGGTACCACGAAGAGGCTCTGAGCCCTGAGGAAGCGGTGCGCGCCTATACCGTCTGGGCTGCCTGGGCGGGCTTCGACGAGAGCCGCTCGGGTGTTCTCGCCCCGGGCCTGCGCGCCGATATCACCGTCTTGAGCGTCGACCCGCTAGCGCTCCCCGTAACTCGCTACGCCGAGGTCCTCGACGGCCGCGTGGAAATGACCGTGGTCGGTGGAGTCATCGAATACCGCCGCGCCGAGTAAGTGGTGTCCGTTCTCCGGCGCGGTTCTGCTGCGAGCCACACAGCGGTGTCGATTGCGGCCGGGCAGCCGAACAGTAGTGGGAGGACACGAACCGGCGTGGAGTATCATCAGGCGCATGAAGATGATGACGGCGGAAGTGGTGAACGGGCGAATCGCGGTGCCGGCCAACAGCGTCCGAGACGGCGAGGTGGTTAAGCTGCTGGTCCACGATGGCGATGAGCCTTTCGAGCTGTCGGAGGAGCAAGAGAAGCAACTCTTGGCAGCTATCGAGCAAGCAGATCGCGGCGAAACGATGGACGGCTGGAAGCTCCTTGACGAGATTCGGAGCTAGGCGATCCGTCGTCGGCTCAGCGTAGTCGCGGACGCGGAACACCAGATTCGAGCTGCTGCGGATTGGTGGAGGGAGAATCGCCCGGCGGCGCCGTGGACCACCACCCGCGAGGAACGGTATGTCCTTCGACGCGCAGCCTGTTCTGAAGGGCAATCTCGTTGAGCTCAGGCCACTGCGAGCTGAGGATTTCGACGACCTCTTCGCCGTTGCCTCAGATCCGATGATCTGGGAACAACACGCGGCCAAGGATCGGAGCGAGAAGAAGGGGTTCAGGGCCTTCTTCCGCGAGTCCCTGGCGTCGGGTGGTGCCCTCGTTGCGGTCGACGTCGAGACAGAGCGAGTCGTCGGCGCTTCGCGGTTCCACGGATACGACAAGACGCGCAGTGAGGTCGAGATTGGTTGGACCTTCTTGGCACGGTCACATTGGGGCGGCGCTTTCAACGGCGAGATGAAGCGGCTGATGCTGGACCACGCGTTCCGGTTCGTGAAACACGTCGTCTTCCTCGTCGTGTCCGAGAACCTGCGCTCATGTCGCGCGGTCGAGAAGATCGGCGGCGTACGGGTTGGGATGAAACCAGACGCCAGCGGCAGGCAGAGCCACGTCTACCGCATCAGTGCGGACACGGCATGAGCATGAGCCGGACGTTCATGGCGGGACGCCGTCTGGCAAGCGGCTCTGTTCGACTCCGCGTCGAGCCGCCTACTTCGACTTGGTCGTGATGGCGTAGGACTCGTCGAGCCACGGCCGCCAGATCGTCTTCGGCAGGGGCTCCTCGTCGCTGAAGCGGGTCGTTACCCAGCCCGTGTTTCCGACTTCGAACCGCTTCGGTTGCTCCGCCGCGAGAGCGCGAGCCTGCTCCATACTCCCGTCGAGCTTGAACATCGCCTTGTGACCGACACCCTTCGCTCCTGGGCCGATGAACAGGAAGGTGCCATTGCCCGCCTTGAACGAGCTCTGGGTGCAGGATGTTCCTCGAGCCACCGCGGGGAAGGCGGCGGCCGCCTGCCGAATCGGATCCGTCGCGGCGGTTGTGTCCGTCATCGTGCTCCTCTCCCGCCTCCGTAGAGTCTCCAGAGGCTCGGGCTTGACATGAGTTCGACCGGTGTCAATAGTACACCGTATGGTAAACAATCAAAAACGTCTCGATGAGCAGCCGGCCGGCGGACGACGACCGCCTTCTACGGAAGCTGCCCTCGACAGGGTTTTCGGCGCCCTCGCCGATCCCCGACGTCGCCGGATGCTGTCGCGCCTGGCCCGCGGGTCGACCACGGTCGGAGAGCTGGGACGACCCCTCGGGATCACCAAGGGGGCCGTCACCAAGCACGTGAAGGTGCTCGAGCGGTCTGGATTGCTGAAGAGAGACGTGCAGGGGCGCATTCATCGATGTGACATCGATCCCGAGCCCCTCGACATGGCCGAGCAATGGGTCGGGATGGTGCGGGCGTATTGGCACGATCGCTTCGACGACCTGGCTGACTATCTCGATGAGCTCAAGGAGGGAGGGTAGAGGATGTGTCCTGAGTTCCCGATGCCACAGGCCGTCAGGCTGACCCGTGTGTTCGACGCGCCGGTTGAGCTCGTATACCGCGCCTGGACCGAGGCAGAGCACGTCGTGAAGTGGATGAAGTGCGACGCCGACGCCACTCTGGAGGTGGAGAACTGGGTCCCGGAGGTGGGCGTCGAGTTCGAGACGTACATGGTGCAGCCGGGCGTGTTCGAGGCCCGAGGGAAAGGGCGCTTCACCGCAGTGGAGCCGCCGCATCTGCTCGAGTACGTGCAATACGCGGATCCGAAATTGGGCGTGCCCGAAATGACGGTGCGCGTGGAGCTGCAGGAGCGTGACGGAGGCACCGCGTTGACCCTCACCCACACCGGAATCCCGTCCCATTTCTGCGGCATGATCGACGGCGGCTGGACGTCGAGTCTCTCTCAGCTCGAATCCGTGCTTGCGAATCTCACGGTTCCTTCCGAGGCCTCCCCATGAGCCACGTCGCGGTTACCCTCGACATCGGGGCCCCGGTCTCGACGGTGTTCGGCGTCATCACCGATATCGCAAAGCTCCCCGACAGCAACCCCGACATTGTCTCGGTGGAGTTCATCGGCGAGCCGACCTCGGGGCCGGGAACCCGCTTCCGTGACGTTCTCGTTCTTGCCCGGGAAGTCCGCCGAAGCGATCGCCGCATTTCGCGAGCAGGCGATCCCGCTCTACGAGCAGGACGAGGCCATGCTCTCGTTCCGGGGGTTTCGTGAGGTCAAAAGCCCGATCCCACTCGACCTGATCGTCGTCAGCGCCTTCCGTGGAATGGCCGGGATGGATGCCTCCAACGCCGCCCTGCGTACCTTGGCGCGGCAGGCTGGCAGCAGCATCGGCGCGTTGGCCTCGGGGCATACCGACCAGTTCGTTGAGATGCTCCCGCCGATGGGCGCGGCAGACCCATTCCGCCAACCCGCCCGCGGCCTGACGGCCTTTGTTTGGTACAGGATCCTTGCCGGTGAGTCGGCTGCTTTCGAGGCATTGCTGGAGAAGGCGATCGTGCCCTGGGAGCAGGCGAACGGAATCCCCTCCGCTACCGGCCGCTTTCTCGTATCGGATGGATGGGACTACATGAGATTCCTGGCCTTCGACTCGCTGCGCGCCTACCACGACTACTGGTCGCGGCTCCGAGCGCAGGCCGATCACGCTGCGGTCGATGGACTGACCGCCGAACGGCGTGAGGTCATCGTCGCACCCGTTGCCGAGTTGTCCGTTCGATAGGCCAGGGGAAGGCGGGCGACGAGTGACGACGCTAGGCCAGCCGGCGTCGACCACGCCACGCCTCGAGCTTTCTCTCGGCGAGATCGGGCCTCACCAGAGGTGCGGCGGAGGATCGGCCACGTGCGTGCGGCACCGTCAGCGTGTTATCGCAATTGGGGAACACCGCCGGCCGCTGGACCGCGCCAAACAAGTCGCACCGCATCGAGACGCAGGCGAGCGGCGGCGACATGCCTGCCGAGCTCCTCAAGCTCGTCTTCGACGAGAGTGATTTCCTCGGGTCGCACAAGGGCGTTCGATCGCGCCAGGGCACGAAGACGTTCGATCTCCGCCGACAAGCTCGCAATGAGGTGGCCCGATGCGTCGGCGCGCTCCTTGTCGGCACGGGTCTCGGCCACGCCTTCCGCCTGCCGCAGCATCTGCTGCAGGGCACCGCGGAGCTGAGGAGCCTGCTCACGGAACCAGCCGTTGTCGCCGGCCTCTAGCGTTGTCAGGCTGTCGCTTTCGTCCGAGCGGTCCGCCCCCGTCTGGTCGACGACGACGCGCAAGCAGGTGGGCGGCAGAAAGCGGTCGGCGTGAAGGCGTGGCGGCGCGACGACTTCGAGCACGAAGCTCGCTTCGAGCAGCAGAGTCGGCGCGCCGGAGGTTTGCTGGATGGCGAAGCTCGCCTTGCCCGCCTCGGTGTCGAGGAGCATTCCCAAGGCATCCAGCATCAAGGGATGGTCCATGCTCGCGAACTCGAAGTCCTCACGCAGCACGGCAGCTCGCCGATCGAACGTAAAGGTCACGTCGCCGCGTGTGAGGGCCGCGAAGCTTACGCGGGCAAGACCGTCTTGATCGAAGCGGTAGGTCCGCGGACCGAGCTCGTCGGCGATGACCTGGAAGTGCTCGAGAACGCGGAGGTAGAGGTCGTCGCTGTCGACGTCGTTGTCGTGCTCGCGGATCTCCGCCAGCAGCTCGTCGGCAACGTCGTGACGAAGCGACGACATCTCGAGCAGCCGGTCGCGACCGCTTTCCACGCGATGCTTGAGCTCGCGGGTTGCTTGCGCGGTTTCTGCGATGAGGCTGTTCAGCTCGAGCTCCAGTTGCTCGTCCGGCGGATTTGCGGTTCCGCCTGTGCCCCGTTCGGTCCAGCGATCGGCTAGGGCGCGAACGCGGTTGCCGAATCGTTCCAGCAGCGGTCGGGCGGTGGCGATGGGTTGACCGAAAGTGTCCACACCCTCGTGATGCCAGCGGGCTAGAACCTCGTGCCCGGTTCCCGCCACATAGGGAACGTCAATCAACACATCGCCGCGTTGGCCGATGCGATCGATGCGTCCGATGCGCTGCTCGACGAGGTCGGGGTCGACCGGCAGGTCGAACATCACCAGGTGGCGTGCGTGCTGGAAGTTCCGTCCTTCGCTGCCGATCTCAGAGCAAACGAGCATGCGCGCGCCGGTGGGCTCCACGAACCATGCCGCGTTCCGATCGCGCTGCACGAGCTCGATGTCCTCGTGGAACAGCGCGATGTCCGCGCGAACGCGTTGGTCGAGGGCTTCCTTGATGGCGCGAGCCGTCGCTGCCGTGCGGCAGGTCACCAGGAGCTTCTCGTCGCCCGAGGATCGCAGCAGCGACACCAGGTGCTCGATTCGTGGATCGTGGGTTGACAGCCGTACCTGCCGTACCTGCTTGGAACGGCCGGAGGCACGCCTTGGCGCCCGGGTCTGTGAGTCCGAGCTGAGTGACGCTAGAGGCTCGAGGGGTGTGAGTAGAACCTTGCGCTCCGGTTGCTTGTTCAACACAGAGCGAGTGTTGGCGAAGATCACCCGGCCGGGCCCGTGGCGGTCGATGAGCTCTGCCAAGAGCCTGTCGCGAGCGCCGGGCTCGGCGACACGTTGCTCCACGTCGTCGGTCGTCAGCTCGAGGATCTCGGCCAATCGCGACAAGCTCGCCGGCGGTAGGTTGGTGTTGCCGCTGAGGTTGCAGAGAGCGGCTCCGAGTTGCGCGGCCTCCTGGTGGCCCTCGTCCTCGCGTTGCCACGCGGCGAAGTCGGCGTGACGCTCGGGGTCCAGAAGTCGCAGGCGTGCGAAGTGTCCTTCCTCGCCGAGCTGTGTGGGCGTCGCCGTGAGGAGCAGCAGTCCGTCGGCCGCGGCCGACACTCGCTCCACCGCCTCGTACTCGGGACTTCCCTTGCCATCCTGGCAGCTCAGGTGGTGAGCCTCGTCGACCACCACAACGTCCCATCCGGCCGACGACGCCTGCTCGGTTCGCTTGCTGTTGCTCACCAGAAGCGACCACCCAGTGAGCACGATCTGCTCGCTCTCGAACGGATTCGACTCCGGCTCACTCTCCTCAATCGCGCGGCAGCGCTCCTCGTCGAACAGGGCCACGCGTAGATTGAAGCGTCGCGAGAGCTCCACCAGCCACTGGTGCACGAGCGCGTCGGGTACCAGGATCAGCGAGCGCCGAACGCGCCCGGTAAGCAGCAGCCGGTGCAGGATCAGACAAGCTTCGATGGTCTTGCCGAGACCTGTCTGGTCGGCGAGGAGGACGCGTGGTCGGCGTCGCGAGGTGATTTCCGAGGCGATGTAGAACTGATGAGGCAGGAGCTCCAGGCGCGGCCCCAGGAGGCCACGCACCGCGGACCGTCGCGTTTTCTCCAGCTGGTCGAGCGCTTCGCGCCGCAGGTCGAACAGCGACGGGGTGTCGAATCGACCGTCGAGAAGCCGTTCTCGCGGACCGCTGAGCGCCATCCGCGGCGACAGCTCGGCCTCCGGCACCACGCGTTCGCCGCACAGGTAGAACACCAGCCCGCCGCGGTGCTCGATGGCGTCGACCCGTAGCCGCTGTCCCTCGAGATCGGTGATCTCGTCGCCCTCCGCAAAAATCACGCGATGCAGTGGAGCCGACGATGCTGCGTACTGACGGATTTCGTCGGCAGCGTCGAAGCGCACGATGAGGCTGCGCCCGTCCGCGGAGACCAGCGTTCCGAGCCCCAGCTCTGGCTCGGAATCGCTGACCAGACGCTGGCCCAGGACCACGGCCGGAGCTTGATCCATCATCATGGGATCCCAGGAGTAATACTGAGAGCTAACGGGGCCAGCGGGTTCAACGGAGTCAGCGGAGTCAGCGGACGTATCCTCATGCCGAGCGCCAAACATCTCATGTTGATCCCGCTCGCCCTCGCCGCTGTCGCGCAGGGCCTGGGCTCGACGGGTCCCTACGATCTCGAATTCACCGTGATCAGGCCCGACATCGTCGTCGCCCAACGACCGAACGCGGTACGAGAACCGGTCGCAGGAAACGTCACGATGATCTTCAACGAGCGCGATGTTGTCCGCAGAATCGAACTGCTCGACCTCGGTCCGGGCAAGTCGGGCTCGGCAACCGTGGTCCACCTTCCTGACGATGGCGTTGTCGTTGCCGGTGAGGTGGTGGTGGGCCCGATACCGTACGCGTTCGCCAGCGACCCCAAGGGTTGGCTGCGGACCCTGCTGAGGATCCGCTCCCTCGATTTCGAGACGCTCGTGCCCGGACACGGGGACGCTGTTCAGGGCAAGCGCTACCTCGAGGTCGTGATCGGCCTTGCCGACTTCATCTACGAAGAGGTGTCCCGCGGAGTCGAGGCCGGACTCACAGAAGAGGCCATCGTGACGTCGATCGATTGGACCCCCTGGATGGACGAGTTCGCCCGGCACCGATCCGGTGCTTCAGTACTACTTCGAGGCTTGGGTCATGGCGCCAGGAGTGTCGGCCGTTATGGCAGCGTTGACTGCCAGGTGATGCTCGCGCCGCCATCGGCGCTCGAGCGTGAGAAGTGCCACGAGGGTTTCCGTTGCTGGCCAACAGGGCCTGCCAGTGCGAAGGGCGGTTCTGGCGACCCTCTGGTAGGCTCCTGCCCTTCGCCTTGAGCGAGGTTCCCTCCTACCCAGGCGCAAGAGACCAGGGACAGGCATGAACAAGCGAACCTATTGGCAAGACAACCTGCGGCTCGTCTTCCTCTGCCTGGTGATCTGGTTCGTGGTCTCTTTCGGCTTCGGAATTCTCCTGCTCGACACGCTCAACCAGATCAAGATCGGCGGCCTGCGGCTGGGCTTCTGGTTCGCCCAGCAGGGAAGCATCTACGTATTCGTTGCGCTGATCTTCTTCTACGCGTGGCGAATGGCAGCTCTCGACAAGAAGCACGGCGTCGGCGAGGACTGACCGTGGAGCTGCAGTCGCTCACATATCTTGTTGTTGGCGCGTCGTTCGCGCTGTACATCGGCATTGCGTTTGCCTCCAGGGCGCGCAGCACGGGCGAGTTCTACGTCGCGGGTAAGCACGTGCATCCGGTGGCCAACGGCATGGCGACGGCGGCGGACTGGATGTCGGCAGCTTCGTTCATGTCGATGGCCGGGCTCATCGCGTTTCTCGGGTACGACGGTTCCGTGTACCTGATGGGATGGACCGGTGGCTACGTTCTTCTGGCGCTGCTGCTGGCTCCGTACCTGCGCAAGTTCGGCAAGTTCACGGTGCCGGAGTTCATTGGCGACCGCTACGCATCGCAGACGGCTCGAATGGTGGCCGTCGTTTGTTTGATTGTCATTTCTTTCACCTACATCATCGGGCAGATGCGCGGCGTGGGGATTGTGTTCTCGCGCTTTCTGAACGTCGACATCGCCGTAGGGCTCACGGTCGGAATGGCGATCGTGTTCTTCTACGCGGTCCTCGGCGGCATGAAAGGCATTACGTATACGCAGGTTGCGCAGTACTGCGTCATGATCTTCGCCTACACCGTTCCGGCGGTGTTTATCTCGTTGCAGGTAACCGACACGGCCATTCCGCAGCTGGCGTTCGGCAGCTCGGTGGTCGACGGCAGCGGTTTCTTGCTCGACAAGCTCGATCAGGTCGTCACCGACCTCGGCTTCGCGGCCTATACCTCGGGCACGAAGAGTCGGATTGACGTGTTCTTTATCACGCTCGCTCTCATGCTCGGGACGGCCGGCCTGCCGCACGTCATCGTGCGCTTCTTTACCGTGCCGCGGGTGCGCGACGCGCGCATGTCGGCCGGCTATGCACTGTTCTTCATCGCCATCCTTTACACGGTGGCACCGGCGGTGGGCGCGCTCGCCAGGCTCAATTTGACCGAGACGATTCAGCCGGGGCCGGTTGGATCGCCGGGGGGCAACCTCGCCTACAACGACCGTCCGGACTGGTTCAGGACGTGGGAGGCAACCGGCCTCCTCGTCTTCGAAGACAAGAACGGTGATGGCCACGTTCAGTACTACAACGACGCCAACCCCGACTTCGCGCCGACCGCCGAATCGTACGGCTGGCAAGGCAACGAGCTCGTTGTAGATAGCGACATCATCGTGCTGGCCAATCCCGAGATCGCCGGTCTGCCCGACTGGGTCGTGGCACTCGTGGCGGCGGGGGCGATTGCCGCGGCCTTGTCGACCGCGGCAGGATTGCTGCTCGTGATCTCGGCGGCGGTATCGCACGATCTGCTGAAGAGCGTGTTCACGCCTAACATCAGCGAGCGGCAGGAACTGCTGGCCGGGAGGGTAAGCGCGGCGGTGGCGATTCTTCTGGCCGGGTATCTGGGCTACGAGCCGCGCGCGTTTGTCGCTCAGGTGGTTGCGCTCGCGTTCGGGCTCGCGGCAGCGTCGTTGTTCCCGGCGATCCTGCTCGGCATCTTCAGCTTTCGGGTCAACAAGCAGGGCGCCATCGCGGGCATGCTGACGGGGCTCGTGTTCACGCTCGGCTACATCATCTATTTCAAGGGGGTGTTTGTAGCGCCTTTCGCCGAGAACATCGCGGAGAACTGGCTGCTCGGCATTTCGCCCGAGGGGATCGGGGCAGTGGGTGCCGTGCTCAACTTCACGGTAGCCATCGCTGTCAGCGCGTTCACGCCGCCACCGCCGCCGGAAGTGAGGGAGCTGGTCGAGCGGATTCGGGTTCCCGCCTAGACAGAGCGATCGGGGTCATCGTCGCTCGCGACGCGCGAGTTGGCGCACCGTGCCGGGAGCTCGAGATCCAGAGATCTAGAGATCCCGAGATTTGGAAATCTGGAAATTCAGATACCTGCGGACGGGGACGATTTGGCAAGCGCCACGGTGCTCGGGGTGCCATACTCCTAACGGCAGCAAGCAGGTGATGGCGCATGTAGCGCCGCAGCCGATGCCAGGCAATCAGCCGGCACGAGCATGCTGCCGCGCTGGGGCACCAGCCCAAGCAGCGGCGAACAGCAGGACCTCTCTTCACTCTCGAGGTCGCGCCGCCAACGATCCCTCTTGCCCCCTTCGCTGTTGTGTGGGTCGGAAAAGTACGTCCGTGCCACACAGGTGCAGCCCGCGTGCGCACGGCGGAGAACTAGCTCTTCATGTCTGTTTCAGCATCCGCACCTTCGCGTGCATCGAGTACACCCGACAAGACGACCGGATTCCACCGGTTCGGCCTCCATGAGGCCCTTGTGCGCGGCATCCACGCCGCTGGCTTCGACACCCCTCGGGCGATCCAGCTCGAAACGATTCCCGCGGGCCTCAACGGCCGCGACGTCCTCGGCCTCGCCCAAACCGGCACCGGCAAAACGGCTGCGTTCGCGCTGCCGCTCCTCGACGGGCTCCTTGCGGACCCACGCAGTGGTCCCCGTGCCCTGGTGCTCGCGCCCACACGCGAGCTGGCTAGCCAGATCGCAGCCGAAATCGGCACGCTCTCCAGGTTCACCCGTCTGAAGACGGTGACCATCTACGGCGGGGTTCCGATTCGCAAACAAGTCAACGTGCTCCGGAATCGCCCCGAGATCGTTGTGGGCTGCCCGGGGCGCGTGCTCGACCTGCTTCGGCAGCGCGTTCTACGTCTCGACCAGGTCGAGACACTGGTGCTCGACGAAGCCGATCACATGTTCGACATGGGCTTCCTGCCGGATATCCGCAAGATTCTCCAGGCGTTGCCGAGGCACCGTCAGAACCTGTTGTTCTCGGCCACCATGCCGAGCGAGATCCGTCGGTTGGCCGACAATCTGCTGTCGAACCCGCACGTGGTCGAGCTGGCGGATTCCACACCGGCCTCCACCATCGACCACGGGTTGTACCTGGTTCCGGAACGTCGCAAGCGCGACCTTCTGGAGCACGTGCTGACGGGCGACGACTGCGACTCGGCGATCGTCTTCACGCGCACCAAGCACCGCGCCCGACGCCTGGCCGAGCAGCTCAGCAAGGCTGGGCATCGAGCCGTGGGTCTACAGGGCAACTTGTCGCAGTCACAACGCGACAAGGCCATGAACGGGTTCCGCACGCGCCGTTACGACATCTTGGTTGCCACCGACATCGCGGCTCGCGGCATCGACGTCAGCGACGTGTCGCACGTCATCAACTTCGACGTGCCGAACACGCCACACGCGTACACCCATCGCATAGGACGCACCGGTCGCTCCGAGACCGAAGGCATAGCGTGCACCTTCGTCACGGGTGCCGACGGCGGCTGGCTGCGTGCCACCGAGCGCATGCTCGGCTCGCCCATCCCGCGCCGACATGTAGACGGGTTCGAGCCCGACCCCAACGAGAAGCCTGAGCCCAAGCGCACGCAGCAGCGCCGCAGCGGCAACGGGCAAGGCAGACGACCCGGTGGTGGGCGACCCGGTGATGGACGACCCGGCGGAGGCCGACAGCACTGGCGCGGTCGGAGAAATTCCAGCGGCCCCCGAAAGTCGGGCGGCCGTAGTCGAGGGCGTACGAACTAGAGAACTAGACCACTAGACTGCGACTCGCCAGCCGGGCGCGCCCGGCAACCTAGCTCTGACGTTTGGACAGCTCATCCACAACGTTTGCCGTATCCGGAAAGCCCGCGCCGAACAGGATGCGGGTAATCGGGTTGCCCCCACGCGAAGCGATCAGCTGGTTGTCGGCCATCACGTCGAACTGACCGGTCTTATCGGTGGGCGAGAGCGCTGCGTCGATGTCGAGGCGATCCTTGATCGTGGCGGCGAGACTCGCCGCCTTGTCTTTGGAGCGCGCTCAAGAGGCGCAGTAGCGAAGTTCGATCTGCATGTCGTCTCCCGTCGGTTTCCCGCGCAAGCCGAGGCGAGCCATGACCGGCCGCCAGAAAGTTCAGCCGACGATAGCATCCAGAGGCTCTGGAACCCGCGCCGATCTCATCAAGGTCGCGGTCCGCACCGTCTGTCGTCGACGTGGCGTTCGCCAGGTATGATTTCCAGCGCATGAGAGACGCACCGCAGAGCGGCATCCGGGTCGACCAGATTGATCACGTGGAGTTGTTCGCCCCGAGTCGAAAGGACGCGGCCGCGTGGTACGGACGGGTGTTGGGACTCGACGTGGTCGCCGAGTACGAGCGCTGGGCCGAGGATCCCGGCGGGCCGCTGATGATCTCGACTGATGGCGGCGGCACCAAGCTCGCACTGTTCAGAGGCGCCCCGCAAGGCTCGAGAGAAACCGCTGGATTTCGTCGCGTCGCGTTTCGGGTAGACGCTGCGACTTTCGCTGAGTTTCTGAGACGGCTCCCCGATCTGGGCCTGATCGATGATCGGGGACGCGTCGTGACACCCGACCTCACGGTCGATCACGACATGGCGTACTCGATCTGGGGATGTCCCACCGTCCGTTGAACTAAGGCGACGGTGAAGTGGTTGGGGATTGTTACGCAGTACGGCGCTCCTGCTCAAGGGGAACGTCGACGGCGGTGTTGAGTGCGGCATCGAGCTTGGCGATGTCGCGGTAGCCACGAACCCTCCGGAACTTGCTCTCGGCCTCGATGAGTGCAGTAACCGCCCATCGAACGATCATGCTCCCGGAGCGCCACCGCTTTACGTTGCGGCTGACGTGTTTGATCGTCCCGTTCAGGTTCTCGATCGTGTTCGTTGAACGCAACGTTCGAAGCAGCGGCCCCTGCACTCCGAGCCGGGTGACGGTGAGCGTCTCTTGCATTCCTTCTCTGAGCGAGGCCGCGGCACCCGGGTGATCCGTCTCCAGCTCTTTGGCCACGGCGTCGAGCTGCTTGGTCGCTGCCGCTGCCGTCTCCGCCTTCCAGGCCTTGCGGATCTTCGCCGCGAACCAGGGCCGGATATGCCCTGGCAGATGCTCCAATACATTCTTGATCTTGTGGACACGGCAGCGCTGGATCAGGGCCCACTCGCCGAACGTGTCGCGCACTGCTTTACGGAGGCCCTTGGAGCCATCGATTACCACCAACCGCGCCCGTTCGACGGGCATGCCGCGCTCGATCAACTGCCGCAGCAGCGACCGGCACACGTGGGAGCTCTCCGTGGTGCCCTCTACGACACCCAGCACATGCTTGACGCCGTCCGCGTCGATGCCCATGGCGATCACCAACAAGTGCTTGCCCATGTGCGTGCCGTCGATCACCAGCACCGGCAGGTCCACTTCATTGAGCGGTTGGGCCAGGTACTGCTGCACCTGCTTGGCTGTACGCGCTACGAACCGCCGCGACACACTCGAGCGACTCGTTCCCGACGAAGCTCGCCCGTCGTCGAGCTGCTCTAACGAGCGCTCGTACTTGCGCGTCGTGACGCCGCACAGGATCTGCTCTACGGCGCGCTCTTCGAGCGGATCTGTTGCCTTGAACCTCTCCCAGTGCGGCAGCGGCAGCTCTTGGCCATCGACGCTCCGAGCCCGCGGCTTGCGTACCTTGACCCGCCGGCCGCCCATCACCAGCGAGCCCTCGTCGTAGCCGTGTCGGTACGCCCGCCGCTGCTGTGACCGCGCGTAGCGCTCTCCGCAGAGCTCCGCCCGGTCTTCTTCCAGCAGCGAACCCAACACCCCGAAGCCCGCGTCCATGACCAGCGCTCGTAGATCCGATCGCGCCGCTACCACTGCCTCCAGGAGCGGGTTCTCTTGGCGCTCCGCTTTCCTACTTGTCTCTGTTCTGCGACTCTTGCTCATGACGGTGATCCTCCATGCCAGTGGATTGACCCCGACACACTATCGAGGTCGGATCACCGTCACCCTTTTTCAACGGAGCCTGTGACATCCCCCTCGATCTACTTTTGCGATCCTCTGGGGCACCGCCTCGAGCTGACAACCTACGACTACGATGAGACGGAAGCAGCGCTGGAGCGCGGCCGCCGCGCGCAAGACTAGGAGCTCGCAGGCACCTCGCTCATCAGAAGAACGTGATTGCCCTCGAAGTCCTCGAGGCCAGCCATCCAGAGCTCGTACGCATCAGTTCGGTGCACCACATGTGGCTCACTTTCAAGGTCCACTCCCCGAGCCCGGAGTGTGTCGCAGGCCTGTTCGATCGAATCGACGCGATAGTAGATCAACGGGCTGGAGCGGAACTCTTCGCTTTCCGGCAGGCCGAGATACAGCCGCACGCCGCCACAATCGAAGAAGGCCATCGGCTGCCCGGGAACCTCGAAGAGCAGCTTCATGCCAAGCACGTCGCGATAGAAGGCC
The DNA here is from genome assembly GCA_963666215.2 of Acidobacteriota bacterium. Classification (GTDB taxonomy): domain Bacteria; phylum Acidobacteriota; class UBA890; order UBA890; family WLXD01. The sequence continues at coordinate 655,998 of CAXWPL010000004.1, read as the reverse complement.
ACTGCGCGGTCGATGTTCTCGACGCTGATGTGGATCTGGCCGATGGCATCGAGTCCGAATTCGTCGGACATGGTCGAAGTCTCCATTTCCCAGGTATGTTATCGTTGGTTAACGTTGTTAACGATTAACCATATTAACCATCTTGTCAACAGCCACGTCGCCGCCACTTCCCGAAGGCCTGCCCGACACGCCGGCCGCGCGCGTAGCTAATCGGCTTCACTCCGTCGCGATCCGCTTGCTTCGCGGGGTACGAAGCGTTGATCGTAAGACCGGGCTCAGCGGGGAGAGGCTGTCGCTGCTTTCGGTGCTCGTCTTTGCGGGTCCGCGAACGTTCAGCGAGCTTGCGCGAGCCGAGATGGTGTCGCGGCCCGCGATCACTCGCATCGTCAAGTCGCTCGAGGCAGCCAAGCTGGTGCGACGCGAGCCCGTACCCGGCGATCGCAGGCAGGTGATGCTTCACGCCACCACAGCGGGGCGGCTTGTGATGGAGCGGGGTAGGGCACGTCGCGTGGAGCGCATCGCCGACGAGCTCAGCGGGCTCTCGACTCGGGAGCTGCAAACACTCGAGCGCGCCACGCGGATCCTTGCGGAGCGACCGCGCCAACAGGAGTCCGGGCGGTGAGCCGGTCGAGGCTCTGAGAGCACAGCAACCTCTCGCTCGCGGGAGGGGGTGTGCTGGACGTGCTCTTGCTCTCGCTCTCGCTCGTGTTCGCGCTCGCCGAAGTGGTGGCTCATGTGGAGCGACCGCGGCTCAGATGCGCGTTGTGGCCAACACGCGAGGGATGCCCTGAAAGTCTGGCTCCACCCGCGGCTCACTCCAGCCCGCGGCGTTGGCAAGCATCTGCGCAACGGCTTCTTGCTGCCCGTAGCCGAGCTCGAGCAGCATCGTCGTACCGGCTGCCAATAACTCGCTGGCCTGCGGGATCAGCGCGGAGTAGATCTCCAATCCCGTGGGACCCGACGTCCAGGCCAAACGTGGTTCGTGGTCGCGCACCTCGGGTTGGGTGACGTCGGCCTCCGCTGCGTAGGGCGGGTTGCACACGAGTACGCCGATGGCGGTCGGGGTCGTGAGTCGAAAGGCCGACAAGAGATCGGACCGCACGAGATCCATGCGATCCGCAACCTCGAGCCGCACGGCGTTCTCTCTCGCCGCCGCCAGGGCGTGCGGTGAGAGATCCGTGGCGATCACGCGACCTTGCGGACGACCGCGAGCGAGCGCGATCGCGATTGCGCCACTACCGGTACAAACATCAAGCGCCGGGCCTTCGCGCTCGCTCCAGGCCGCCTGCGCGGCCTCAACGAGCAGCTCGGTTTCCGGTCGCGGGATGAACACCCCGGGCCGCACCGCGACTTCGAAGTCGAGGAAATGAGCGCGCCCAACGATGTACTGCAGCGGCTCATGTTCGGCCCGGCGGGCTGTCAGCTGCTCGTACCTTGCCCGGGCGTCGTTGCCGATCGGCTCGCGAAGCGCGGCGAGCGTGTGCGCGCGGTCGAGACCGAGCACGAACTCCATCAGCACCTCCGCCTGCAAGCGCGGAGCCTCGATGCCCGCCGAGTCGAGAGCCTGCGCGCTCCTCCGCAGCGCAGCGTCGACGGTGCTCGAAGGTGCTGGCCTCAAGGGCCGGATTTGCCGAACTCTTCCTGCAGACGCTGCGCTTCGAACGCGGTGATCGTTTGGTCGAGCACGTCGTCGAGGGCGCCGTCGAGGATCTCGCTCAGCCGGTGCACGGTGAGGCCGATTCGGTGGTCGGTCACACGGTTCTGCGAGAAGTTGTAGGTGCGGATCTTCTCACTCCGGTCGCCGCTGCCCACCTGGCCGCGACGCTGCTCGGCGCGCTCGTCCTGTTGCTTCTGAAGCTCGATGTCGTAAAGACGCGAGCGCAGCACACGCATCGCCTTGGCGAGGTTCTTGTGCTGCGACTTCTCGTCCTGGCAGGTGACGATGAGGCCGGTGGGTACATGAGTGAGTCGGATCGCCGAATAGGTCGTGTTAACGCTCTGACCGCCGGGCCCCGAGGAGCAGTAGCGGTCGACGCGGATGTCGTTCGCGTCGATGTTCAACTCCACTTCCTCGGCCTCCGGCATGACGGCGACAGTTACTGCGGATGTGTGGATACGACCCGAGCCCTCCGTCGCAGGGACGCGCTGAACACGGTGAACGCCACTCTCGTACTTCAGGCGGCTGTACGCGCCTCTGCCCTCGATCATCGCGATGACTTCTTTGAAGCCGCCGGTGCCAGTGGCGCTGTGGCTGAGTATTTCCATCTTCCAGTTGCGGCCGTCGGCATAGCGCTGATACATGCGGAAGATGTCGGAAGCGAATAGAGCCGCTTCCTCGCCGCCGGTGCCGGCGCGAACCTCCAGCAGAACGTTCTTCGCGTCGTTCGGATCCGACGGCAGGAGCATGCGGTAGACGGCGACTTCGAGCCCCTCGCGTTCGGCCTCGAGCGCGGCGATCTCTTCCTGCGCAAGCTCTCGAATCTCGGCGTCGCTGTCGGCGTCGGCGAGCAGTTCGTGGCTGCTTTCGATGCCATCTTCGATGCTGCGAAGCCTCCGGGAGGCCTCGACGATGCTTTCGAGCTCTGCCCGTTGCCGGACGAGACCGGTGTAGCGCTGCGTGTCCTGCATGATCTCAGGACGCACGATCTGCTCGGTCAGCTCGTCGAACAGACGCTCGATTTCCTCGAGCCGGGCGACTACCTGCTCCTGCATAAGGCCGCGTCGGTCGCCGCGAGGGCGACCTCGCTATTCCTCGGAGTCCTCGCCAGGGCCTGCCTCGGCGTTGTCGGCGTCCGAAGCTGCATCGGTATCGACCGCAGCGGCTTCCTTGACGAGCTCGGCGGGGGCAGCAACGGCGGTCTCGGCCGTTTCCTCGGCAACAGCCACGGGCTTTGGCTTGGCGGCCGCCTTGGTGCGCGCCGCCGACTTCTTTTCCGCCGCCGCTTTGGCTTTATCCTGGTCGGCGTAGAACTTCTCGTACTTGCGCTGGAATCGCTCAATGCGGCCAGCGGTATCGACGAAGCGCTGCTTGCCCGTGAAGAAGGGATGCGAATCCGCCGAGATCTCCACGCGGATCACGTAATGCTCGACGCCGTCGATCACGCGAGTCTCGCCCGTTTTCTTCGTGGAGCGGGTGACGATCTCGTAATTGGTCGACGTGTCGATGAACACAACGGGGTAGTACTCGGGGTGGATGCCTGCCTTCATTTCGACCTCTTCGAACGTATTGTCTCTCTAAGCTTGAGGGCTGCCGGCTGAGGTTATCGCAACCTATTCGGCAGTGCTCATCGACTCCAGGAAATCGCGGTTGAGGGCAGTCTTCCCCACCCGGTCGATGATCAGCTCGATGGCTTCCTCGGGGCCCAGTGGCTGGAGGACCTTGCGCAGAATCCAGACGCGGTTGAGCGTGTCGCGATCGATCAACAGCTCCTCTTTGCGAGTGCCCGACTTGTTGATATCGATGGCTGGCCACACGCGGCGGTCAGCGAGCTTGCGGTTGAGGACGATCTCCGCGTTCCCGGTGCCCTTGAATTCCTCGAAGATCACCTCGTCGGCTCGGCTACCGGTTTCGATGAGCGCGGTGGCGATGATCGTCAGGCTGCCACCCTCTTCGAGGTTGCGCGCGGCGCCGAAGAATCGCTTGGGCTTCTGCAGGGCGGACGACTCGATCCCACCCGACATCACACGGCCGGTCGAAGGACTCACGGTGTTGTACGCGCGCGCCAGCCGGGTGATCGAGTCGAGCATGATCACCACGTCCTGGCCCTCTTCGGCCAGTCGCAGGGCCTTGGCGGTGATCATCTCGGCAACCTGCACGTGACGCTTGGCCGGCTCGTCGAAAGTGGAGGAGACGACTTCGCTCTTTCCCCCGAGCGCTTCGAGCGCCTCGATCATCTCGGTGACCTCCTCCGGGCGCTCGTCGATGAGCAGCATGATGAGGATGGTCTCGGGATGGTTGGCGACAATCGATTCCGCGATCTCCCTCATCAGCACGGTCTTGCCGGCGCGCGGTGGCGACACGATGAGTGCTCGTTGACCCTTGCCGAGCGGGCAGAGCATATCGAGGAGTCGCGTGGAGATGCCGGCGTTGATCGCCATATTCACCAGCTCGCCCGGTTCAGGCTCCGGTCCCCTTTCGCGCAGCTGCGGGGCCTCCAGGACAAAGCGCTCGTGCGGGTGCAAGGGCGTCAGGTCCTTGTAGAAGGAGCGGCGTTCGACCTTCTCAGGCGCGCGGTGGTTCACCGATTCGAGCTCGGCCAAAGCGAAATACCGTTCGCCGTCGCGCGGCCCGCGCAGCGACCCGACCAGCGTGTCACCGGTACGCAAATCGAGTCGACGGATGAGTGACGGCGACACGTAGATGTCGTCGGGGCCCGCCAGATAGCTGGTTTCCGGACCACGCAGAAAGCCGAAGCCGTCTGGCAAGACCGTCAACACCCCGTGCGTCGGGATCCTGCTGCCCTCCGCTTTCAGAATTTCGAAGGTCAGGCCGCGACGGTGCATGGTGCCCGCGTTACGAATCCGACGCTCATTCGCCAAGGAAACAAGCTCGGTCAGCGTCAGCGGCCGCAGATCGGCCAACGTTAGCGTGGGTGCAGCGGGCGCCGCGGGCGCTTCTTCGGTCCAAGAGAAGGCCGGTGCGGCAGGTGTCGCTTCCGGCTCACTGCGGGTCGCTTCGGTGGCCGCAGTCGCCTCCGTGGCGTCCGGAATGTGCTCAATCTCGACAATCTCGAGATCGCCTGTTTTCGCGCCTGTTTTAGTTGGCATCGGCCACTTCGCGCGTCTGTGTATCCGATTGCTTCGAGGTTGCAATACGCGCTGCGTCGTTGGTCGGCTGGCAGGCGGTACGGTCGATCTCCGACCACAGATCTGCCTTGCCGTCTCCGGTGATGGCCGAATACGCCACCACAACGCTTCGAGTGGCCGCATCCTCGCGGCCGATTTCGAGGAGCCTGGAGAATCGTTGTTTCGCCGCCGCGCGTCGACCACGCGCGAGCTTGTCGGCCTTGGTGAGAACGAAGACGGTTGGCAGGTTGTTAGCGCGCAGCCACTCAATCATCTGAAGGTCGAGAACGGTGGGCTTGTCGAGGCGGATGTCCAGCAACTGAACGGCAAGTCGCGGGCGCCCGGACTGCAGATAGCCTTCGATGAGCTTGGCCCATTCCTCTTCGCGGATTCGACGCGAGACCTTGGCGTAGCCATAGCCTGGAAGGTCTACAAAACAACAGGAATGAGAAGATCGAGCGATGTTGTACCAGTGCACGGCTCGTGTTCTCCCCGGCGCCTTACTTGTTCGGGCCAGCTTGCGACGGCCTACCAGCGAGTTGATCAGGCTCGACTTGCCAACGTTCGACCGACCCAGGAAAGCGCACTCCGGCAGCTCCAGCGGGGGATAGTCGCCAGGTCGGGCGGTGATGTAGCCGTGCTGGGCGTCGTGAATCTTCATGGCGGCGGAGGGGCGGCTATTCTCGGGTCGCCGTTACGTTCCGCGTTGTCCACGAGCGTGGAGGAACGGGAGCGTGTGGCGGCTGCGTCGTCCTCGAACGTGCTCGCCCGAGGTCTGCCTTGTTCAGCTATTCAGCCGTTCTGCTAGCGGACGGTGAAAGGTCCGACTAGTGCGTGATCGATCGCTCGATCGCTTCTCCGGAGCCAGCCGGCGGAATAGGCCCTTGCGGCCCGGAGAGAGGTTTCAGTGGAGCAACGAGCGCGTGCTGGAGCACCTCGTCCATGGTTGCTACGAGGTGGATCTTGAGCTGCGACGCGATCTCCTCGGGAATGTCTCTCAGGTCCTTCTCGTTCTCGCTCGGCAGCAGCACCGTCTTGAGTCCGATGCGGTGCGCTGCCAGTACCTTCTCCTTGACGCCGCCGATGGGCAACACGTTGCCACGCAGGGTGATCTCGCCGGTCATCGCGAGGTCGTCGTGAATCGCGATTCCGGTGAGCGCCGAGACAATCGTCGCTGCCAGGGTGATTCCGGCCGACGGTCCGTCCTTGGGGATTGCTCCCTCCGGCACGTGCACGTGCACATCGACGCTGGTGTAGAAGTCCTTCGGGATGCCGAGCTTGGCGGCGTTCGAGCGTACGTACGATAGGGCCGCTTGGCCAGACTCCTGCATCACTTCGCCAAGCTTGCCGGTGAGGGCGAGCTTGCCCTTGCCGGGCATCAGCGTGGTCTCGATGTTCAGCGTCTCGCCGCCGCGCTCGGTCCACGCAAGGCCCTGCGCAACGCCCACCTCGGCCTTCTTTTCTTTCTTCCGTCGCTTGTATCGCGGCACGCCGAGGTACTGCTCGAGGAGATCTGCATCGACGACGATCTTGGCGTCAGCGGGAAGTGCCTCGGCCGCCGCCGATCGCTGTGGCAGTGCGTGATGGTTGGGGTCGCGCGCCTCAACAAAGATGTCCTCGAATTCGGCGTCGTTCGGTGTATCCGCACCGTCGGCTTCGTCGCTGGTCGCCGTCGCCGGGCTTGACGCGCCGTTGGCACCATCGACTTTGAGCTCGGCGTCTGCCCGGGCTCCATCGTCGGCTCCGGCTGCCGCGGGCTCGGCGCCACTGTCGGCTTCGCCGCCGTCGCCGGCCACGTTCTCGGCATGCTGCCGAGCAGACCTGGCCGCTTCGATCAGCTCTTCCGACCGCCGACGCTCTTCGGCCTCGGCGGCCTCGGCGATGACCTTGTAGTGTTCCTGAACCAGCCCATGCGCCGCCTTGCGGCAAACCTTGGCGAGCTCGAGCTCGAGCCTGCGAACACCAGCCTCGCGCGTGTACTCCTCGATCAGCCGATCGATAGCGTCGGGTTGCACCTCGAGGTTCTCGGGGCGCAAACCGTGAAAAGAGATCTGGCGGGGCAGCAGGTGTCGCCGCGCGATCTCCATCTTCTCGGCGTGGGTGTAGCCGGACAGCTGGATGATCTCCATGCGGTCCTGCAGCGGCGCCGGAATGGTGTGCAGGACGTTCGCGGTACAGATGAACATCACGTTCGACAGGTCGTACTCGGCGTCGAGGTAGTGGTCGACGAAGGAATGGTTCTGTTCCGGATCGAGCACCTCCATCAACGCCGCCGACGGGTCGCCCCGGAAGTCGGCGCTCATCTTGTCGATTTCGTCGAGCAGGAACACCGGGTTAACCACACCGGCGTGCTTCATGCGCTGCATGATCTGGCCCGGGAATGCCCCGATGTAGGTGCGGCGATGGCCGCGAATCTCGGCTTCGTCACGAACGCCGCCAAGCGACAAGCGCACGAACTCGCGTTCCGTCGCGCGGGCGATCGATCGACCCAGCGACGACTTGCCGGTGCCTGGCGCACCCGCGAAACAGAGGATCGATCCACGCGGGCTGTCGACGAGTTGTCGCACGGCCAGAAACTCGAGGATCCGCTCCTTGATGTCGTCGAGCCCGTGATGGTCTTCGCGCAGGATGTCGGCAGCGCTCGCGAGGTCGCGGTTCTCACGGTTGCGCCGGAACCACGGCACGGAGGCCAACCAGTCCACGTAGCTGCGCGAGACCGTGGCTTCGGCTGACATCGGCGGCATGGCTTCGAGGCGGTCGAGATCCTGCTCTGCCTTCTCGAGCACGAGCTTCGGCATGCGTGCCGCCGCGATGCGTGTTCGGAGTTGTTCGATCTCCGACTCACGCCCCTCTCCTCGGCCAAGCTCCTTCTGGATCGCCTTGATCTTCTCGTTGAGGTAGTACTCGCGCTGGGCCTGCTCCATCTGCTTCTTGACCTGGCCCTGAATCTTCCGATCGACGCGCGCCTTGTCCATCTCGTCGGAGATCAAAATGATCAGCTTCTCGAGCCGCTCGGCTACGTCGACGATCTCGAGTAGCTCCTGCTTGGCGGGTACGCCCAGAGGCAGGTGAGCGGCGATCGTGTCTCCGAGGCGACCGGGGTCGTCTTTCTTGACGGCGGCCAGTACGGCTTCGTTGGGCAGGTTCGACGCCAGCTTGACGTACTTCTCGAACAGGCGGACGAGCTTGCGGGTGGTGTTTGACAGATCGCCTGCCTCGCCCTCCTCCGATTGCTCCACCGGGCGGACCACAACCTCCAGGAAGCCGCTCTCATCGGTGGTCTCTACAATGCGCGCTCGGCGCGAGCCCTCGACGAGCACCTTCACCGTGCCGTCGGGACGCTTCAGGCTCTGCACGATCGTCGAAATGGTGCCGAGCGTGAAGATCTGCTCGATATTTGGATCCTCGACCTCGGCGTCGCGCTGAGCCGACAAGAAAAGCTTCTTGCCGTTCTCCATCGCGCGCTCGAGCGCCTTGACGGAGCGCTCCCGTCCCACGACGAACGGCATCATCATGCCGGGGAAGATCACCACGTCCCGCAGCGGTAGCAGCGGGAGCGTTCGGTACTCGCCAGTGGATTTCGACATGGTCACCGAGTCGACCGTCGATCCGCGCCGGAGCTTGGAGGGGCTCTGACGCTCGCGCGACGAGACAGAAAATCGAAAGGAGGGGCTGGGGGGCTGCTACAGAGAAGGGTACACGCAGGCTTAGCGCGCCCGCAAATCCTTCGGTCGCCCGCCCGCAGCGCGCGTTGCGCAATCATTCACACTGTTGCGTTGCCGCGGATGGGATATGCCAGCCGGCGCGGCGGAGCCCTCTGGAGACTTGGCCCGCGACTAACCGGCCTTCTTCATGACCGAGATCGGATCTTCGCCTTCCTCAACGACCTTGCGCGTAACCACACATTCGTCGATGCCGATCTCGCCCGGAAGCTTGTACATGATCTCGAGCATGAACTCTTCCATGATCGCGCGCAGGCCCCGAGCTCCGATACCCCGCTCCATCGCCGCCTCGGCGATTGCCACGAGCGAGTCGTCGGTGAAGTTCAGCGCCACGCCTTCGAGCTCGAACATCTTCTGGTATTGCTTCACCAGCGCGTTCTTCGGCTCGGTCAGGATCACAACCAGATCCTCGACGTTCAATTGCCTGAGATTGCCGATTACAGGCAAGCGGCCGACGAACTCGGGAATCAGGCCGTAGCGGATGAGGTCTGCGGGCTGGACGCTCTCGAGCAGCTCGGTCTTGTCGTCGGTCGGGGCCGCCTGGCGGGCGTTGAAGCCCATCACCTGCTTGCCGAGTCGCTGCGTGACCAGCCGATCGAGGCCGACAAATGCTCCTCCGACGATGAACAGCACGTTGGTCGTGTCGATCTGGAAGAACTCCTGGTGCGGGTGCTTGCGGCCGCCCTGCGGCGGAACGTTGGCCTGAACACCCTCGAGGATCTTGAGCAGCGCCTGCTGCACGCCCTCGCCCGACACGTCTCGCGTGATCGAAGGGTTCTCGTCTTTGCGCGCGATCTTGTCGATCTCGTCGATGTAGATGATGCCGCGCTCGGTCTTTTCTTTGTCGTACCCCGAGGCTTGGAAGAGCTTGAGGATGATGTTCTCGACGTCCTCGCCCACATAGCCAGCTTCGGTGAGCGTCGTGGCATCGGCGATGGTGAACGGCACCTGGAGGTACCGAGCCAGCGTTTGCGCCAGCAGAGTCTTGCCGGTGCCAGTTGGGCCGATGAGCAGGATATTGCTCTTCGAAAGCTCTACGTCGTCGTTTCCACGTCGGTCGAGCAGGTCGCTGCGGCGGTAGTGGTTGTAAACCGCCACCGACAGCTTCTTCTTGGCCGTTTCTTGACCCACGACGTACTCATCGAGAAAGGCCTTGATCTCCGCCGGCTTGGGAAGCTCTGCGAGACCGGACTTCTCCTCGAGGTCACGTTCCTCGGCGATGATGTCGGTGCAGATCTCGATGCACTCGTCGCAGATATAAACGTTCGGCCCGGCGATGAGCTTGCGAACCTCGCCCTGGTTCTTGCTGCAAAAGGAGCAACGCAGCGACGAGTTGCCTGAGCTATTTCGACTCATCTCAGTCCTTGAATCTTGTCGTGGACGAAGTTCCCGGCGGGGTCGTCAGAGAACTCCCCTTCAGGATAACGCGCATGGTCAGCTCGTTCGACACGTCCGTCGTCCTCATCACCCCGTGATGTCGTTCTGACGCCGCTGGATAACACGATCGATGAGGCCGTACTCCACCGCGTCGTCGGCTGTGAGCACGAAGTCGCGGTCCGAGTCGGACGCCACTTCGTCGTACGACTTGCCAGTGAAGCCGGCGAGCATCTCGTTGAGGCGCTCGCGAATTCGCAGAATCTCTTTAGCGTGGATCTCGATGTCGGCCGCGGTGCCCTGCATTCCGCCCGAGGGCTGGTGGATCATGATGCGCGAGTTCGGCAGCGAGAAGCGCTTGCCGGGGGTACCACCGGCGAGCAGCACCGCACTCATGCTCATCGCCTGTCCGATGCAAATCGTCGACACGTCGGGACGGATGAACGTCATGGTGTCGAGGATCGCGAGACCGTCGCTTACCGAGCCGCCCGGGCTATTGATGTAGATCGAGACGTCGCGCTCCGGATCCTCGGACTCCAGGAAGAGCAGCTGGGCGATGACCAGGCTGGACATCGTGTCGTCGATTGGCGAGCCGACGAAGATGATGTGGTCTTTGAGCAGCCTCGAGTAGATGTCGTAGGCGCGCTCACCTCGAGCAGTCTGCTCGACCACCATGGGAACGAGGGCCATGTTCGTCTCCCGATGATGCCTTCGCGGCGTTTTAGAACCCGGTAACGAGCTGATGGAACAGCTCGCTGCGGAGGGTCAACCAGCAAAAAGAGCGGCGTCGCGAGCCCGGCGTTCAGTCCGAAGACCCTCCGGCGCGGGCGATACGATCGCCGCCAATGCGCTCGATCGTAGCATGGTGTTTGAGACGATCCAAAGCCAAACGGCGCATCAGCGTGCGCCGCATGGTCTCGTAGGACCCATCCTTCCGCATCTGTTGAAGGACGGCACTCAGAGGCCGCGTTTTTCCACCCTCGCTGGCCCGGAGCTGGGTCTCCACCTTACTGTCGAGGTCATCATCCGACACCACGAGCCCCTCGTCTTCGCAGAGTCGATCGAGAAGCAGTTCCTCGGCAATCGAGCGCTCTGCTGCGACGCGGTTTTCGGCGCGGAAGCCGCGCCAGTCGAGAGCTTCGGCGGGGTCGATACTCTGCTGGGCGATCTCGGTGGCAAGGCGCTGCGTCATCTGATCGAGACGTCGTTCGATGAGCGAGCCGGGCACGTCGATCGGGTGGCGATCCCGCATCTGCTCCAGCAACTGTTCTTCGACGCCGCGCTCGGCGCGGTCGTGCTGCTCTCTCTCGAGGTCCTCGGTGATTCGGGCTCTCACCGTGGCCAGGTCTTCGACCCCGAGATCCTTGGCGAACTCGTCGTTCAGCGTCGGCACCTGGCGATGTTTGATCTCGCGCACTCGAACGCGGCAGCTGACTTCCTTGCCAGCCAAGATGGCGTTCGGATACTCCTGGCCGAGCTCCGCGATGAACGTCCGTTCGTCGTCCACTCTCAGCCCGTCGAGCTGAGCGTTGAGGCTGGGAATCGCCGTCTCCTCGCCCACTCGAACGAAGCGATCCTCCTCCGCGAGTCGCTTGCCTTTGCCCTCGCGTGGAAACAGCGCGATCTCGCAGCGAACGAACGAACCCTCGGTGATGGTCGAGCCGTCGTCGGCGGGAACGAGGCGCGCCGCGCGTTCGCGGATCTGCTCGAGCGCAGCGTCGACGGCTTCGTCGGTGACCGCGGCTATTTCGACGGTTGCGGTGAGCCTATCGGTGTTTGTTGCCTGAACTTCGGGCGCTGTATCGAAGCGCACCGAGAACCGCAGCTCGCTACGCGGCTGGAATTCAACCTGGTCGAGGCTCGGAGATTCAATCGGTTGCAGCTCGCGTGTCCGCAGGTCGCGAGACAGAAACTCCGGGATTACGTGGTCGAGCAGGTGTTTGCGGATTTGGTCGCCGAACTGCTGGCGCACCATGGTGAGCGGTGCCTTGCCCTTGCGAAAGCCTGGCAAGCGAATGCGGCCACGGTAGGCATGGGCGACGCCGTCGTACTCGTCCGACATCCACTCAGCCGGAACGACGATCTCGATCTTGTGGTTTACGCCTTCCCGCTCGTGGGTCGAGTCGTACTCGGGCCCACTGGCGTCATCGTGATCGTCATCGTCATCGTGGTCGTGGTCGTGATCGACCGGGGTGCCGGGATTGCTATCGGAATCGGATGACATAGAAGGTCCGGCGCTTCGAGAGCCGCCACGAGCTGGAGCACACAGGTATGTTCCAGAACGTGCGACTGCAGTGCGAAAGGGGGGACTCGAACCCCCACGGGCTAAGCCCACTGGCTCCTAAGGCCAGCGCGTCTGCCAATTCCGCCACTTTCGCGCCACGGCCAGGAAAGTGAGCCGCCTAGGGATCGAACCTAGAACCTACGGATTAAGAGTCCGTTGCTCTGCCAATTGAGCTAGCGGCCCACTGGGACGACGAGCGTGGGCCCGCCGTCCACGAAGCTCGCTAGCTTAGCAAACGAGGTTCTAGGAGGTGCGCCCGGCAGGATTCGAACCTGCGGCCTTCGCATCCGGAGTGCGACGCTCTATCCGTGCTGAGCTACGGGCGCCCCTGTCGCCGCTCCGACGGAGACCCACCTGGCGGCGTGAGCTCGGGAGCCAAGCGATTCGCGACGAGAGGAGGGCACATCGTAGGCCCGGGTCCACGGAGCGTCAAATGTCTCGGGGACGCGCGCGGGGCTCGCAGCGGCCGCCCGATCGATACCGAGCACGGGGCGCGAACCTCGTCGACACGTTGCTATAATCCGGCCGCCATGTGTGTTGAAAGCTCGCCTCCGAGTCGTCCCTATCGTTGGTTCTCTCGACCTCTCCTCGGAGTGGCCGCCGTGGCACTTGCGACGTTGGCCGCGGGGACTCACGCTTCACCCTGGGTCGGCCCAGCTCGACCGCACGTCTCGAGCCGCCGCTCACCGCGGGCGCAGGCCGCACGCACGTCGGATACGGCGCGACGCCTGGAGGTGACTCGAGAGGCCGCCGAAGCCCGCGTGGCGGCCGAGGCCAGAACCCGCCTGCCTCTGGAGCCTCGTCGGCCCGCTTCGTTGCTCGCGGGCGCGCCCGTGGTGCCGGGCTTGTACGGCGTCTCCGGCCACGGTGACCCCGGCCTGGTGAGCGTGGCGCAGTCGGCGCGCACGCTGAGCTTCGAGCCCGGGAATCTTGTTACCGCGAGCGAAAAGAACTCCACCGCGTTGCAGGTGCGCTTCGTCAAGGAAACCAATACGCAGGTGAAACGTGTTCCGCTTGGAAAGCCCTACGTTGGCCGTGGCGTCGACATCGACAGCTCCCGGCACCTGGTGGCGATCGCGGCCGTGTCGCAGGTCATTCTGTACGATTCGGTCACCGGCGAAGTCACGGTGTTGACCGGCACCGATCCAGAGATCGAGGCGCCGTTCGGGTTCGTCAACGACGTGCTGTTCGACGGCGCCGGGGGCCTCGTGATTGCCGATATGGGCCACGAGATAGGGCAGCAACTGCCGCGCGACGGCCGGGTGTGGCGCTATGATCTCGAGTCGGCGACGTTCTCGAGACTCGGATCGCGGCGCAAGTTCAGCAACCCCAAGCTGCTTGCGCGAGACAAGATCGGTCGAATCTATGTCGTGGATGGCGACGCGGGCCCGAAGATCACCTTGCTCCTCGAAGAGCGCTACGACATGGTTTTTCGGCTCTCAGGCGCTACGCAACAGATCGGCAAGATCATCTTCCGCAAGCCGGGCCTGGTCGCCACCGCGTTCGACATCGCCAGCGACAATCGGCGCTGGTTCGGCAGTGTTGGCGAGCTGGACGTTCTGTCTGGCGTCAAGCTGATCCAGCCCTGCGATGTGAAGGCGCAGCCGTTCGCCTTTGCCACTGGATTGGCTATCGACGATTCCGATCGCGTGTTCGTCATGGACGGGGTGCAGATCAAGCCGGGCCCACGTACCGTCTATGAGGTCGAGGACGATTGCAGCGTCACGAGGCGGGTTGGCGGGGACCGCATCGCGCGTGCCCGCGGCCTCAGCGTGGTCCGCGACATCGCCAGCTGAGAATCAGTCGAGCCCGCCTGCTCGCCCGCCCGCAAGACTCTGCCTCGCCAGCCAGCCGTCCACCGACCAGGGGTCGTGCTTCGTGCCCAGCATCAGTGTCGGAATCAGCAGCATGAGACGGGGCAGCACGTGGTCGCCCAGATGGTAGAAGGGCTCCACAAGAAGATGGCCGTACGTAACGATCATGAGCAGGAGTCCGAACCCCACGGCGACCCATCGGCGCTGCCAGCCGACAACCAGGAGCCAGCCGCCGATCAGTTCGAGGTAGGGGATCGCCAGGCCGAGGCTCCACAGCAAGAAGACCGGGATCCAGCTGTCGGCGTAGGGCTCGACGAAGAGCCCTTCAGCGTGTTGCATCGCGCCGAGCTCGAAAACCTTGTAGTAGCCCGCCATGCCGAAGGTCAGGCCCACCAGGACGCGGCTGATGAGGCTCAACCATCGAGTATCGAAATCGATCTTGCCGGGATGAGCCTTCGGAAGGCCGTGCGAGAGATCGTGTTCAGCGCTCATCGTTGCTCCTGTTTCGGTGATTCCTCATGAACGTCTTGGTTGCGTCGCCTTACGACGGTGGTAGCCATGCTGCGTGGGCACGGGGACTGCGAGCCCACTCTCGGCACCAGCTCGAGCTGCTGAGCATGCCGGCCCGCTTCTGGAAATGGCGCATGCATGGTGGCGCGCTCACGTTGGCGAGGCGGCTGCGCGCGACGATCGCGGTTGATGCCGCCGCCACGCCGGATCTGGTCGTGGCGACCGACATGCTCGACGTTACGACCTTCCTCGCGCTGCTGCGCGAAGAGCTGGCCGGGGTCCCGGTTGTTCTCTACATGCACGAGAACCAGATCACCTATCCGTTGCCCGAGAGCCCCGTAGCGAGACCGCGCTCCTGTGAGCTCGATGGTCGCGACATGCACTACGGGATGATCAATGTTGCGTCGATGCTCGCTGCAGACGCTGTGGTGTTCAACTCGGAGTTTCATCGCCTCAGCCTGCTGGCGGCGCTGCCGGGGTTTCTCGGTCACTTTCCCGAGTATCGCGAGCAGGGCTCGGTTGCCGACATCGAGGCCAAGAGCTTGGTCCTGCCGCCCGGCATCGACGTCGATCCTGGCGCCGGTGCCAGCCGCGTCCGCGAGCTCGAGCCAGGCGCCGCAGGGCCGGGCGTCGACATGGACGAGGTCGCCGACTCGAGCACCTTGGCTCCTCTGATCCTGTGGAACCAGCGTTGGGAGTACGACAAGAACCCAGGCGAGCTCTTCGCGTCGCTCTACCGGTTGCACGACCAAGATGTGCCGTTCCGGCTGGCGCTGTGCGGCGAGCAGTTCGCGCAACGTTCCCCCGAGTTCGACGAGGCGATGGAACGTCTCGGTGAGCGCGTGGTGCATGTTGGGCATCTCGAGCTGCCGGCCTACCGGCGTATGCTGCGCCGCGCCGCGGTCGTGCCGTCGACCGCGCATCACGAGTTCTTCGGCATTGCCGTTGTCGAGGCTATCGCCGCTGGGGCATTTCCAGTGCTGCCGCGAAGGCTGAGCTATCCGGAGTTGCTGCCGGCCCGCTTCCATGCCCGCTGCCTTTACGACGATGTCGAGGGGCTCGATGCCGCACTGCTGTGGGCCTTGACCGAGCGCGGCGCGGCGCGCTCGTTGGCGCTGGAACTGGCGCAGTGGACGGGCGCCAGGTTCGCATGGTCGGCCGTTGCTCTCGGCTACGATCGCTGCTTCGAACGACTGCGCCACAGCTAGCATGGCTTTCGCTGCCGGCCAAGGTCCAGGCGGACGCTGGCTACGGCGTTTCGGCCACTCTGTCGAGCCAGCCGCAGGGGTCGCCGAGCTCGGTGAGTATCAGCCGCAGACCTTCGAGAGTGAAGAAGGTCCGACCACCTCCAGGCTGACGATCCAGGATCTCGAGGCGAGTGTGCGCGAGCATCGAGCGGACAATGTCTTCGGGCTCGGCGATGCCCAGGAGCGGTGGACGGTCGGCTCCGCGCTTGAAGCTCTCGGTGTATCGGACGGCGATGAGGGGCCCGTCATCGAAGCGCAGAACGAAGGCTTTCTCCGGCGGTTCGAGAAAGACGGATGTGGCGCCTCCCCGACAGTGCGGTGCGAAGACCGGGCGTACGCCGCTGGCCGGTCCCTCCAATTGATCGCCACCGATGCTTGGCGCACCGGCGAACAGCGGCTGATCGGCGGTGAGCGACAGCATGAGCTCGTCGGGGGTGGCGTGCAGGATGTCCCAGCGGCCGACGATTTGGAGGCTTTCGGCGGGCGGCTGGCGCGCGCCCATCGCCGCCAGCACGCGCAACCTGGGAGCCTCGCTCGCTAGCGCTGGAGGCTCTGCGCGCGGGCGCGAGCCAGAGGCCAGATGAGCTGCGGCGCCGGTGCGTGCCAAGTCGCGCAGCAGATCGACGTCGAAGAGGTCATTCGGTGAGCCCAGAAGCTCGCTACCACCCTGCTGTGGACGCATCAGCCAGGCGCCACCGGTGGTCGCGCTCTCGAGAGCCTCCACGAGTCGCTCCGCGCCAACAGTGTCGTCGCCCAACACGCCGAGGAAGCCAACCGTGGGCCGTAGCGCCACGGTGATCTCGACTTGCTGGAGATCGGCAAGCGTCAGCTGCTGCGCGAAAGATCCAAGAGCTCCGCCGTCGACCACCACCGCGTGGTCGCCGGGCGGAAGGTCAACGACGTGAGACCCGGCGTCGGAGCGGGTGGAAGCGGTTTCGATGTCGTCAACGAGCAGTCGGGCGCCGGTGGGGAAGCCTCGGAGCACGAGCATTCCCGCGGTCGGTTCCAGGCTCACGGGCCCGATGCTGTAGTTCGTCAGGTCGTCCACCGCGACGCTGTCTTCGACCGGGCGGTAATCGGCTCGGGTGATCGTGATCGTGTGTTGCCCGGGGACCACGCCGTCGAACACGAGCATGGCTGGCGAGCCGTCGCCGTCGGAAGAAGCTGTGAGTCCTTTGTCGACTCCATCGACGGCTACCGATGCTCCAGGCTGCGCGGTGAGAATTGTTACGACGGCGCTGACGCGCTCGAGCAGGCCATCGACGTCGACCACCTCGCCGGCGATGATCTCGATTTCGTTGCGCACCGAGGTGTATCCGAGGCGCTCCACGGCAACCTGGTGCGAGCCGGCCGTGAGTGAGAGCCCGTCTCCGATCAATTCGCGTTCCACGCCGTCAACGAACACAACCGCATCGGGCGGATCGCGGGTCACCCGGAGCATGCCAATGAGCTCGAATCGCGCGTTGTCGAGGAGCTCGACCAGCTTGGGAGAGACGAGCGACGGGTCGAGCCGGGCATCTGGGCTGAGCACGATGAGTCGGCGCAGGTCGGCGTCGGCGTCGGCGTCTTCCCCGATGTTCAGTTGCGCTTGGGCGCGCAGCGACAGTGCCTGTGCCAGGAGCGCCGTGACGCCCGCCCCGTCGGAGTCGACTCCCGATGTCGCGGTGGTGGTGGCGACCTCGAGAGAGTCGATGATCTCGGCTAGTAGTTGGATCGAATCGGGCTGGGCTGCCGAGTTGAACACGCTCCGCGCCCGGTCGAACGCGGCCTGCAGCTCGGCGAGGTCGCCGGCGGCCTGTCGCGTTCCGCGTTCCGCGTTCGTGGTTCGGCTGGCGAGGATAGGGCGCTGAGCGGAGCCAGGGCTGTCGATGCGGCGAGGACGCCCAGCAAGTACATAGAGAACGCACCCCGACCCCAACCGTTCACTCGACTACCCAGATCTTCTTGGCGCCGCGATCCGCGACGAACAGTCGTCCCGCCCCGTCAACGGCCAGGTCGCGCGGGTCGTCGAGGCGACCGCCGCCCGGCAGATCGGGACCGCTCTGCTCGAGCTGCGTGCCGTCGGGTTTGTACACGTAGATGCGACCCTCGTCGCGGTCGAGCACGTAGAGGTTGCCCAGCAGGTCGATGTCGACAGCCTCGGGTCGCCGCCAGCTACCGGAGGAAACGACCGTTTGCGCAGCGCCTTGCGGTCCCAGGCGGTAGAGTCTTTTTTCGCGCCCGTCGAGCAGGAGGAAGTCGGCGCCCTGCGCAACGATGTCGCGGATCTGAACGCGCTGTCCGCCGAAGACCATGCCGGCGGAGTTGCCGTCGGCGTGGAACCGCGCCACGCGGTTGCCGTCGTCATAGGCGACGATGCGCCCGCCGAACGGATCCTCTGCCGCTGCGACGATCTTCTCGAGTGGCTTCGAGCTGCCGCCATCGGGAGCATAGTAGACGGATCGATCACTGCCGAAAGGTGCTCGTATAGAACGCTCGAGAGCGACGAGAGGCGTGCCGTCGGGGCCGAACCATGGGTGCGCGGCGTCGGGCATCGAGTTCTTGCTAGCGATCGGACTCTCGTCGGCGGCCAAATACGATACGAAGGGAACGCCCTCGTCCGCCACCAGGAGCTCCCCGGTCAGGCTGGCCGCTATGCCGATTGGACGCTCGAGAACCGCGCTAGCGCGGGTGATCGAGCGCGTGCTGATCCACGGTCGGCCGCCGGTTTGGGTGCGGAGGTGTCGCCGGTGCACGAGAGCCAGCAGGGCGCGCGCCTGCGCCGCCGCTGTCGAGGCCGCGAACGGCTCTTCCGCCAGCCCGCGCTGCAGCATGTGGGCGGCGGCTTCCCACTCGTTCTCGGCCAACAGAGCGCGGCCCAATCCCACCATCGCGCGGGCGCGCCAGCGCGGCTCAGCCCAGGGCTCCAACGCCGCCGCGAATCGGCTCGCCGCGCTGTCGGCGTTGTTGAGCCGCAACTCGATCTCGCCTCCCAGGACACTGGCTGCGGGTCGCCATACCAGTCGGGGGTAGGTTCCCGTGGGGTAGAGCAACGCCACTCTCGCCAGCCGGTCGCGCAGGTCCTCCAGGTCGGCGAGCGACGTGGCGGTGCGGAGCTCGAAGGTGGCCTGGAGCACCATGCCACCCGCACCGGAGGGACTGCGCGGATGTTCTTCGACGAGTCTTCGGGCGGTCTCAATGGCGGCGTCCAACAGGCCACTCTCGTTCTGTGCTCGCGCCAGGAGCACCATCGCCTCCGGCGCCACGTCGCTGGAGCCGAACTGCTCGAACAGCACCTGGAGCTCGTCGACGGCTGCGGGTGCGTCTCCTGTGGCGAGTAGTTCCGAGGCGCGCTCTAGCAGTCGTCGCGCGGTCGCGCTGTCCTGGCCTCCGGCACTGGCGCCCGAAACAGCCATCGTCAGGGCCGCGAGGGCGCTAGCGAGCCTCAGGCAGCCGCGGCTGCTTCCCAGCGTCGCTCTCATTGCGGCGCCGTGACGAAGAAGCGCTGGCCGTCCTGCACGACCCGCTCGGTCCGTGTGATCGTCTGTCCCAGGCCGGGCCAGTCGAAAACGATCTCGTGCTCTCCCCGCACGATCGCCACACCGAACGGGGTCACGTCGACGAAACGCCCATCGATGCTGACGCGACAATTCCCGGGTGCCGCGGCGACCTGGATGGTCACCGGCTCGGCGAGCTCGAGTGGTGCGGTTCGCCCGGCGGCAACGCTGACGCTCACCGTTCGATCCAGGAACACCTCGGGCGCCGAGACCCGAAGCTGCCAGCGTCCTTCGGGGAGCTCGAAGGTCCCCCTTGCTCCGACATTCATGCGCCGCTCGCGTTGGCCTGACGCCGAGGCGACAACGCGTACGGCGTACGAAGCGCTCGACCGAACGGAGCCGGGTGGGATGTCGGCTTGCAGTGGGAATCGGAGCTCGCGCGTGGTCAGCTGTTCGGCGCTCATGTCGTCGAGCGTGAACGACCAGCTCGCCGCCCGGTAGTCCTCCGCGTCGACCACGATTCGATGTTGCCCGGTGGGACTGAGCTCGACGTCGAGCGGCGTCACCCCTACTTGTTCTCCATCGAGCGATACGTTCGCGCCGCTGGGCTCGCTCCTCACCGTGTAGATCTCAACCGGTACAGGGGCTGGTGCGGAGACGGGGCTAACCGGAGTGCCGGCGTCCGCTTCCGCCGGCGTCCCCGTTGTGCCCGTGGCCGCGCCCGTGCCTCCCACATCGGCGGCGGCTGGGTCGGTCGCAACCTCGCTGTCGGTTGCGGCGACGCCCGCTGCGTTGCCGGTGCCGGCTGGATCAATGACTCCGTTCGACGAGGGCCAAAACACCCAAGCGGCGACGCCGGCTGCGACTACGGCGACTATGGCGGCCGCGGCCATGCCCGCTTTTTTCTTGGCGTGCGGCGAAGCGGTCATCGGCATATCGACGAGTGTCGCCATCATCGTGGCGGGCGCTGCCGCTAACGCCTCCATCAGAGCATCGGTGAACTCGACGCAGGTGGCGTAACGGTTCTCCGGGCTCTTGCTCATCGCGCGCAACAGCACCCGGTTGATTGCCGTGGGCAACTCCGAGTTGACCTGGCTCGGCGTGGCGGGCCGCTCGTGGACGATCTTGTAGAGGAAGGTCGACGGAGAGTCGGCCTCGAACGGTTTTTCGCCGGTCAAGAACTCGTAGGCGATCACCGCGAGCGAAAAAAGGTCCGAGGCGCCGGTGATCTGCATGCCCTTGGCCTGCTCGGGCGACATGTAGGCCGGTGTGCCGAGCACGCTGCCGGTTGCCGTCATCGACGTGTCAGTGAGCTTGGCGATGCCAAAGTCGGCGACCTTCGCTTCACCTTCCGACGTAACCATGATGTTGCTGGGCTTCACGTCGCGATGAACGATCCCGTTGCGGTGCGCGTAGTCGAGCGCCTTGGCGACGTCGGACAGGATCTGCACCGTGCGGTTGGGGGCGAGGCTCGACCGCTTGTGCAGATCGTCGAGCGCGTCGCCCTCGACAAATTCCATCGCGATGTACCAGGCGTCGCCCTCCTGGCCAACGTCGTAAACTTGCACGACGTTGGCGTGCGAAAGGCGACCGGCGGCGCGGAATTCTTGCTCGAAACGGATAGCGTGCTCGGCAGCCGCGGCGCCGCGGACGTTCGGATGGAGGACCTTGATCGCGACTTGGCGACCAATCACGGGATCCTCGCCACGGTAGACGAGGCCCATCGCGCCCTCGCCGAGAACGCCCTTCACCTCGTAGCACCCGAACATCTCGTGCTCGTGCTCGTTCTCGTCCAACAGCCTGCTCCCAACGTCGACTGAGGGTGCCGTGCGCAGACGGCACCCTCAGGATAGCCCCAGAGCCTACGATACCTCCGAGCCCAAGTACACGAGATCGTCGTAGAGGTCGCGCTCAGGGCGCTCTTCCTTCTACCCTTGACCGGTCCGGTGCCCGCGCCGGCCCAGGATCGCTTTCGACGCGAGACTATCGTTGATCCCGGGTGTCGTTATCGGGTTGTTCGTTTTTTGCTGTTCCTGACCTCGCTCAGAGGAGTGACACTGTGCGGTTTGGACGTCGTTCGTCTCGGAATCAGAGCCACGATCGCAGGTGTTCTGCCTGTGGCGCGTACTTCGATCCAGGCGAAGACGCCTGCTCTGCCTGCAGCGAAGGCGCGGCCGCCGCCATCAAGTCTGCTGCCAACGAGGTCAAGACGGAGCTTTCGATGGTCGCAGTCGCTTCGACGCCAGGCAGCTCAACAGATTCGGGAAGCATGCCGGCTGTGCCGCCGCCACCAGAGCTCACCGTGATGTACGGCGGCCGGGGCACGAGTGGGTTCGCCACGCGGGTCCGCGTCGGCGAAGGTAACGAGGAGCTCTCGCGGCACGACCTCGCCGCCATGGAGCTCACGATGGGGCGCGAGAAAGGCGACATTTGCTTTCCGACCGACATCCACCTGTCGAACCCGCATGCGCGGTTCAGCTACGCCGACGGCCATCTCACGGTGGAGGACTTGGACAGCCGGAACGGCATCTTTCAGCGGCTGCGCAAACCGCATCGGCTCGCTCACGGAGACGTCATCCTCGTCGGCAAGCACCTGCTGCGCTACGACCTCAGCGAGGAGGAGCCGCCAGAGGAGGAGCCGCCAGCGGAGGAGCCGCCAGCGGACGCGGCCGACTCCGACTCCGAGCGCACGGTCGCCATCACCCCGGCCCGTGGGGTCACGCGCGGCATAGTGACGGTGCTTACCGACAAGAAGGCCGACGGTAACCGGTACGTGCTCGACGACAATATCGCGGTGATTGGCCGGCGCGAGGGAGACATCGTGTTGCCGCGCGATCGTTACATGTCGTCGCGACACGCGCGCATCCGGTTCGGCAGCCGGGAGCCCGTGCTCGAGGATCTGGCCAGCCGCAACGGCACGTACCTGCGGCTAGAGGGACCGCTGCGGCTGAAGCACGGCGACCGCATCAAGCTCGGGTCGCAACAGTTCCGCGTCGACTTCGGCTAGCCGCAGCCGGGGCTTTTCTCCCGCGCCTGCCTGCCGGTCTCGTAACCGACGCTCGAGTCGTTGTGATCGTCAGTGTTCGGCCGTGGCCGTGAGCGGCACGTTGAGCCGCTGCCCTGGATGGATCAGCGTTGAGCGCAGACCGCTCGCCTCTTTGATCCGGGTGGGCGTGCTGCCGTGTCGCTGGGCGATGCTCCAGAGCGTGTCGCCACGCCGAACCGTGTAGGCAGCGACGTCAGCGAAACGGTCACCGGTTGCCGGAGTTGCCCCGGCTGAACCGGGCGGAGTCGTGCCCGATGGCGTGGTCGCCGAACTTGCGACCACCTTCGCGACGCTTGTTTTGCCACCCGTGATCTTGCCGACGTAGGCGCGATATTGGTTGGGGTAGATCGCCACGTGATAGTGGGGCGGGTAGCGCTCGAGCGTCGCCTCGAGCACGCCGCTGTTCTCCAAGGACAGCAGCACGCGCTCGAGCCAAGTTCGGCAGCTCGGCGTGTTATGCCGGCGCAAGTCGACGGCCATTCCGGTGGGGTGCACCGAGCGTGTCGAGGCGTTGAACGGCTGCCGGGAACGTGGCCGCGTGAGGCTCGTGACCACCAGCTGCTCACCACAAGCGCCCCGAAACTGCGACGACAAGCGCTCGACGAACAGCTTCACCTCGACGCGCGCGTAGGGGTACGAAACTTCGTTGAGCGTGTAGTTGGCGTTCCCTGTGAGCCGCACCAGCAGACCGGAGTTCACGAAGTTGCGCACTGCGCTCGGGGTCCTCAGATAGCTGAAGTCGTGTGCCCGGGCCTGTCGGTTCTGTCGGTCAAGCGACGCACTGTCGCCGCTCAGGGTCTGTCCGGCCGCGGCCGGAGCCCAGATCGTTGTGCTCAGGAGGAGCGCGAGGGCCGGCGCCCAGTGGAGGAACCAGCGGCGATGCGTGTCGTCACGCCGATGGACGGGACGAGCCACGCGTCGCCATAATGGGACAGCAAGACACACCGATGCGCTCTTATGGTCAGATGGGGAGGCTGCGGAACAGATGCGCGATGCGTAAACGTATCAGACCATAGGCCAGCAATGGAAGTGGCAAGTGGGCACAAGCGTCCACACTCGGCCCCACCTGTCTCCGCGCTGGGCCATGCCGGTGTGCCTGCCCGATCCGTGCTCAGTTGCTGAGCGCAGCGAAGCGATCCTGGATTTCAGCGAGCCGCGTGTCGATAGCTTGGCGGTCGAGCCAGCGACCTCCCACCATGACACCCCGAGGTCGATCGAGGGCGGCCAGATCGTCCAACGGGTTGGACGCGAGCAGGATGAGGTCGGCCACAGCGCCGATCGCCACCGTGCCGCTGTCGCCTCCCTTTCCATAAGAGCCGCGACTGCGCGCGTGCCCGAATCGAGCACGTCGTAGGGCGTCAGGCCGGCATCGACCATCGTGCGCATTTCGCGATGCATCGAGAACCCAGGGACACTGAACAGCTGTGGCGAGTCGGTTCCCAGCAGCACCGCAACGCCGGCGGCGTGGAGCGCCTTCAGGAGTCGCCGTCGCAGATCGATGACGCGAGCGCCCTGCTCGGGATTGCCTGTCGCGAGGCGCTGATTCACACCCTCGGTCCAGCGGTCGATCTCGTACGGTGGCATGTATCGGACCTCGGGCCGCAGCATGGTCAGCTCGTCGCCCGATGCTTCTCCCATGAAGGTCTCCCAGAGCACCAGCGTTGGGACCACCGCGGCGCCGGCAGCGCGAGTTGCCTCCACCATCGCGGCGATGCCGCTCTCGTCGACCCGGTCGATCAGCTGCACCGGGGTGAGCGTTCCTTGCAGCTCCTCCGGCGTGGCGTCGGCCACGAGCGTCTCGACGTAGTTGTCGAGGTGGTCGATCGTTGCCTGGCCGGCATCGAGCGCGTGCTGCAGGCCGACCTTGTTCGATACGTGGCCGGAAAACCTCAGCCCCACTTCGTTGGCGGTCGCCGCGATCGCGTCGTAGACGTCGAGCGAAAGCTCCTCGTGGACCTTGAGGTGATCGAAGCCCCGCGCCGCGTAACCCCGCACCAGCTCGGCCGCCTGATCAGGATCGGTTACCTGTCGGCCGTGCAGCATGGGCGCGGAGACCAGCAGGTGCGGGCCCAGCAGATCTTGCGCCTCGATGCGGTCGCGCAGCTCCAGGTGGCTCTCGTCCCCCTGCATGCCGCGAACCAACGTCACTCCATTGGCGACGTAAAGGAAGAGCACGATCTCGGTGATCTCTTCGAGAGGCATGTCGTCGCGCGCCAAGAATGAGCTCGGCAAGTGACCGTGCATCTCCGTGAGTCCGGGCATGAGGTACTGCCCGGTGCCGACGATAACGGTCGAGTCGGACGGGACCGCGATCTCCGACGCCGCTCCCATATCGGCGATGCGCCCGTCAACGACAACCACCGTCTGTTCCGCGAGCACCCGCTCGCTGTCCATCGGCAAGACGTTGACGTTCGTGAAGACGGTCGCGTTCCGACCCTCGTACGGAGATACCTGGGCACAGCCGGCGCCCGCCGCGCCGATGGCGACGACAACAGCCAGAAGGAAGCAGGCGATACGAGGGGGCTCGAGGGTCGACGTTGGTGTATTGGGCATCGTGAGCTCCGATAACAGAGTGCTGTCGCGGTAGGGGCCAGCGGAACAAGCGTGCGGCAATTGTCGGGACGTCGAACGTGCCAGTCTAGACAAGGTGGGGAATGGAACCAACGGCGAGCCAAGAGCTCGAAGGTTGGTGGTGCTAGAGAGCGGGCCGAAAACGATCGAGCCGTGGCGCTCGAACGGTCAAGGGGGAGTCATGAGCGTGCAGGCGCAACAGATACTCGACGCCGTGCGCGGCGAGCGTCAGGGAATGATCGATCGGTTGAGCGCCCTCGCGTCGATCGAAACGTCGTCGCTGCAGCCCGAAACCCAGCGTCCCGGTTTCGATCTGCTGGCGTCCGCGTTCGCCGACATCGACTACCGAACGCGCTTTCTGCGCGGCAACACGTCTGGCGGTCAGTTGTTGGCGCTGCCGCGTGATCGGCGCCGAGGCCGGCCGAGCCAGCTGCTGCTCGGGCATGTCGACACGGTCTACGACCTGGGCACCCTGGCGGAGATGCCGGTCGAGATCCGGAACGACGCTGGTGTCCCTGGTATTCCTGGTATCCAGGGGACCAGCATCATGCGCGGCCCGGGTGTGTACGACATGAAGGGCGGCCTGGTGCAGGCGCTGACGGCGCTGCGCGTGCTCCGCGACCTGGGGCTGGAGCCCGGCGTCGTGCCGATCATGTTCGTCAACAGCGATGAGGAGATCGGCAGCGACGACTCGCAGCGCCGGATCGTGTCGCTGGCCCGTCGCGTTGAGCGTGTGTTCGTAATGGAGCCGGCGCTCGGGGTCGATGGACACATCAAGACCGCTCGCAAGGGTGTCGCGCAGTACGACGTGACGGTGCACGGGCGTGCGGCCCACGCCGGGCTGAATCCAGAGGATGGCATCAGCGCGATCCGTGAGATGGCGCGTCTCGTTGAACAGATTTTCGAGCTCCACGGTGGCAGTGGCGTCGACGCCGTGCAGGTTAACGTCGGCCAGATCACGGGCGGCACTCGGCCCAACGTCATCGCGCCGCGCTGCGGCATTGTCGTCGACGTGCGAGCTCCAACCGCGAAGCATGCCGACGCCGTCGAGGAGGCACTGGCCGGCCTGCGTACCGAGCACCCGGAAGCGCGAATCGAAGTGGCCTGCACGCACCGTCGATCGCCGATGGAGCCCACCGAGGCCGGCCGCGCGCTCTGGCGGTCGGCGCGAAACCTCGCCGGGGATCTCGGGATCCATATCGAGGAAGGAACGGCTGGTGGCGGCTCCGACGGCAACATCACGAACCTCTACGCGCCCACGCTCGATGGCCTGGGCATGGTTGGCGGCGGCGCCCATGCCTGCAATGAATTCATTGATCTCGACCGTATGATCGAGCGCACCGCGCTGCTCGCACTGCTGCTGCTCGAGCCCTCTTCCACGCCAGCCTAGATCCACCAAACTCCTATTCGGCGGAGCCAACCGTGACCGACTCGAAGCTCTTTGTCCCCATCATCGTCGGCAGTATCCGCGAGGGCCGCAACACGCCCCGTTTGGGCCGCTTCCTCCACGCCAAGCTCGAGGCCGACGAGCGCGTCGACACCCAGCTTCTCGACCTTCGCGACTACGACTTGCCGCTGATGAAGGAACGTCTGCGCTTTCTCGAGAACCCCCCCGAGGCGCTGGTCGCGTTTGCCGAGCCCATCGCCCGTTGCGACGCTCTGATGATCGTCAGCCCCGAGTACAACAAGGGCTACCCTGGCGTTCTCAAGAACGCCATCGACTATCTCGGCCCGGAGTACAAGCGCAAGCCGATCGGCATCGCGACCCACTCGGTGGGCTTCATGGGCGGCGCCGTTTGTCTCCAGGCCCTGCGCGCGGTCATGCTGAACCTCGGCGCCGTCCCGATTCCGGCGGGGATGAACGTGCCCCATATCAACAAGGCCTTCGACGAAGAGGGCAAGGCACTCGACGACGCGTACCACGACCGAGCCGAACGCTTTATCGACGAGTTGGTGTGGTACGCCGAGGCCCTGAAGCGCCAGCGCGAGCTCGCCTAGAAACGGCCACGGGCGCCGCGAGCCCGTGTGTTTCGCGGGTCGCTCAGCGGCCGGGCAACAGGCCCGTCAGCCAGTGCGCTACGTGTAGAACGAACTGGGCGTTCTGGCGCGCCGCCGGGTGGTTCACTCCCATTGCGCGACCGTCGCTCGAGACCGGCGCCGTGAACATCGCCGCCTTACCGAACACGGCCAGGTGTCCCTGGCCGTAACTCCGCGAACGCGCAGTAGCGGCCCTCGGCAGTGTGGTAGTTGTGGTGCGCTTCGTCGATGGCGACCCTTGGCCCGGCTCCCCACGCGAACGCTGGCTGGGCAACGTGCGGTCGGTACCCGGGGTCGGCGGCCTGAATCGGTGGGCCCGCAGCGCATGCAACCACCGTTGCACTGGCGAAGCAGATGGCGGTGAATCGTAGCTGCTTCCTCATCGTCACTCCGCGAGCGGGTTTCGGTGGCGGTCTCGAGCTTCCGTCTCTGTTCAGGCTATCGCAGGGTCGAGACCCGAGCTCCGCCGTTTCATGGCCACGATGTCGCCGCCGACAGTCATCGTGTGCCCGGACCGCAGCTCGAAGGCGCCAACGCAGGAGCTCAGCCACTCGCAGCCGTTCTCTGACGCCCAGTAAATCGCTGTTTCCGAGGGGTTTTTCAGCGAGTTGCCCCCCCTACAGGGGTGTCGTAGGCTACCGGCGGTTTCCCTCGGCCCATCGCTCGAACATGCGCGGTAGAGCTGTCCGCGCGACGGTCCGCCCTGAAAAAAGCCCCGGCCCGTCCGTGAACGGATGTCGAGGTCGCGCGCTGCGAAAGCCTACCGCCGATGAGCGATGATCCTGTAGATAAGTCGGGCGCCGGACACTCGCACGGTCACGACCACGACCACGCCGGCGGGCACCACGAAGAGAGCTGGATCCGCAAGTACGTCTTTTCGACCGACCACAAGATGATCGGTCTGCAGTACGGCATCACCGCGCTCTGCTTCCTGCTCTTCGGCTTCTGCCTGATGCTGCTGATGCGCTGGCAGCTGGCCTACCCGGGCTCAGTGGTCCCCCTGATTGGCGGCTGGCTGGGCGAGGCCAACGCGCCCGGCGGCATCATCCTGCCGGCGTTCTACAACCAGCTCGGCGCGATGCACGGCACGATCATGGTCTTCCTGGCCATCGTGCCGCTCGCCGTGGGTGCCTTCGGAAACTACGTCCTCCCGCTGCAGATTGGCGCTCCCGACATGGCCTTCCCGAAGCTCAACATGATGAGCTACTGGGTCTACTTCGTGGGCGGCATCGTCATGCTGGTGAGCTTCTTCCTGCCCGGCGGCGCGGCCAACTCGGGCTGGACCTCCTACGCACCGTTGTCGGTGATCGCCACGACGGGCCAAACGGCTTGGCTGTTCGGGATGGTCTTCCTCATCACTTCGTCGCTGCTGGGCTCGATGAACATGATCGTTACGATCATCCAGCTGCGGGCGCCCGGGATGACCTTCATGAGGCTGCCCTTCTTCGTGTGGTCCCAGTTCGTGACGTCGTTCCTGCTGCTGCTCGCGTTCCCGCCGCTCGAGGCGGCCAGCGTGATGCAGTTGATGGATCGCTTGGCGGGCTCGAGCTTCTTCATGCCATCGGGGCTGTTCGTCTCGGGGCAGGCACTCGAGTACGCCGGCGGCGGCAGCCCGCTGTTATGGCAGCACCTCTTTTGGTTCCTGGCGCACCCCGAGGTGTACGTGCTGATCCTGCCGGCGATGGGCATCGTGGCCGAGATCATCGCTAACAACACCCGCAAGCCGCTGTGGGGCTACAAGCCGATGGTCTACTCGACCATCTTCCTCGGCTTCATGTCCTTCATCGTGTGGGCGCACCACATGTTCATGACCGGCATGGGGACGGTGATCAGCGCCTTCTTCCAGACGACGACGATGATCATCTCGATTCCGTCGGTGGTGATCTTGACGGCACTGCTGATCTCGCTCTGGGGCGGCTCGATTCGCTTCAACACTCCGATGCTGTTCTCGCTGGCCTTCCTGCCGATGTTCGGTATCGGCGGACTCACCGGCTTGCCGCTGGGATTGGCACCTGCGGACATCCACCTGCACGACACCTACTACGTCATCGGCCATTTCCACTACGTAGTCGCGCCGGGAACCATCTTCGCGATCTTCGCCGGCATCTACTACTGGTTCCCGAAGTTCACCGGTCGCAAGATGAGCGAGGGGCTCGGCAAGCTGCACTTCTGGCTGTCGTTCATCTTCATCAACGGCGTCTTCGCGCCGATGTTCATCCAGGGACTGGCAGGGGTTTCCCGACGCCTCTACGACGGCGGACTGAGCTACTCGCACGCGCAGCCCGTGCTGCATTGGAACGTGTTCATGTCGATGGCGGCGTTCGGGCTCTTCCTGGCGCAACTTCCCTTCGTGTTCAACTTCTTCTGGAGCATGAAGAAGGGCGAGAAGGTTGGCAGCAACCCATGGGGCGCGACGACGATCGACTGGGCGTGCACCACGTCGCCGCCGCTCGGGCACGGCAACTTCGAGCACATCCCGACGGTGTACCGCGGCCCGTACGAGTACAGCCCGCCGGGAGCCGACGACGACTTCCTGCCGCAGCACGTGCCCGGTTCCTGAGCCGGACCCGAGAGAACTGAGACCATGCAGATTCCCTACAACGAAGAGCCGCGGCCCGACACCGGGCTCTACAACGCCAAGCTCGGCATCTGGTTGTTCCTTGCCTCCGAGGTGATGCTCTTCGGTGCGCTCTTCTCGTCGTACATCCTGCTGCGCACGGGCAACCCCGACTGGCATCAGGAAGAGCTCGACGTCGTGCTGGCGACGATCAACACGCTGTTCCTGATCACGTCATCCGTGACGGTCGTGTTTGCCTGGATGGCGCTGCGCCTCAACGACTTCGCCAAGTTCAAGCTGTACCTGTGGCTCACGATGGCGCTGGCAGGCGCTTTCCTGGTGGTGAAGTACTTCGAGTACAGCGCCGAGTTCGAGCATCACCTGTACCCGAGCTCCAACAACTTCATGGCCACCTACTTCACCATGACCGGGCTGCACGGCATCCATATTCTCGGTGGCATGGTGGTGTTCGGTTACCTGCTCGGTCCCGGTGCCAAGATGTGGAAGTCGGAGCCCGAGCGGTTCACGAATCGGATCGAGGTCGCCGGCCTGTACTGGCATTTCGTCGACCTCGTCTGGATTTTCTTGTTCCCGAGCTTGTACCTGCTCTAGCTGCCCGATCCGAAGAAGCTTGGAGAGGCAAATGGCCGGACACAGCCCCGAAGAGATCAGCGCCGAGCGCCGCGTGTATGTAACGGTGTTCGCCAGCCTCGGCGTGCTCACGCTGGTGACCGTCGCCGTTGCCAGCCTCGACCTCAGCACGGGGGCGGCCATCTTCGTGGCGCTGGCGATCGCTTCTGTGAAGGGGTCCCTCGTGGCCTGCTACTTCATGCACCTGATCGGCGAGCGCAAGCTGATCTACGCGGTGCTGGCGCTGACGTTCTTCTTTTTCCTGGTCCTGATCTTCCTGCCGCTGGCCGCACAGGCCGACCGCATGGGAGGGTGAAGTGTCGCTGAAGGCATTCCACGTGTTCTTCATTTGCACCTGTGTGCTGTTCTCCTTCTTCCTCGGGGCGATCGGACTGCGGCGGTACATCGCCGCTGGCGACGGTGTCGGTTTGGGCCTGGCGGTGGTCTTTTACCCGGCCGGGATCGGCCTCGCGTTGTACGCGCGGCGCTTCCTGAAGAAGCTCAAGGCTCTGGGAGTTTGACCATGGCCGCACGGCGGAACGCCCGCGTCTGGTTGCTCGCCATCGTGGTGCTGGCCGCGACGTTGGCAGCGGTCCCCGAGGCGCATGCCTGCCCGGTTTGTTTTGGCGAGAACGACTCGCCGATGGCCAAGGGGGTCAACAACGGGATCCTCGCGATGCTGGGCGTGGTGGTGACGGTTCAGATCGGCTTCGTGGCCCTGTTCGTGAGCTTTCGACGCCACGGCCAGCGCCTCGAGGAAAAGCTCGATAAAGACCCCGAGATCATCGGGGCAGCTCCGAAACTGATCGACGGAGGCAGCAGCTGATGCAGTCGTTCCTCGCCCGTTGGATGCCGATCGACGCTTCGTCACACGGTGCACCGCTCGATCGGATGAACGCGATGGTGCACTGGCTGATGCTGGTGCTGTTCGTTGGCTGGGGTCTGTACTTCCTCTACGTGCTGTACCGCTTTCGCGCCAGCGCTAACCCGAAGGCGAGTCACGAGGGTGCCAAGAGCCACTTCTCGTCGTACATCGAAGCTGGTGTGGCGATCGTCGAGGTGATCCTGCTGGTTGGCTTCGCGATTCCAGCCTGGGCCAGTTGGGTGTCGCCCGAGACCAGCGACCCCGAACCCTTCGTGGTCCGCGTGGTCGCGCAGCAGTTCCAGTGGAACGTTCACTACCCTGGCCCCGACGGCGTGTTCGGACCCACCGACGTGAGCCTGCTTTCGAACACCAACTTCGTTGGGCTCGATCGCGCCGATCCTGCAGCGGCCGACGATGTGGTCATGATCAACCAGATGCCGCTGCCGGTCGATCGTGACATCACCGTGATGCTGTCGTCGAAAGACGTCATCCACGGCTTCTTCTTGCCGCAGATGCGCGTGAAGCAGGATGCCGTTCCGGGCCTCGCGATTCCCGTTCGCTTCCGCGCGGTGACAGCGACTCCAGCCGACGGACTGTTCCCGGGCTGCTTTCAGACCAAGACGTGCTGGGAGATCGCCTGCGCTCAGCTCTGCGGACTGACGCACTACCGCATGCAGGGCTACTACACCATCCAGAGCCAGGATTCGTTCGACGCCTGGATGGATGAGCAGCAGGCTCTTCTGCAGCCCGCCCAGCCGGCGCAGCCGGCTCAGGCAACCGACGAGGCCCAGGCTGATAGTTCTGCGGCCGCGGCAGGCGGCACCGAAGCCGACGAGCACGCGGACGCTAGCCAGTAGCTCGACTCGACGCCATTCGTCTTCAATCGGGCGGCGCAAGCCGCATGTGCTGCGAGCCAGTGCCGCGCGGTTGCACCGGCGGCCGCTCGCGGGCCGCGAGTGACCGCGGCTGAGGGCACGCGGCCTACGACTTTCGGCGACCGGTCTTCGCGCCTGAGCCAGGGCGTAGCGCGCCGCTAGCATCTGTTGTTTGGCGTTGCGCTGAACCGTGCCTCTCCGGTGAGCAACGCTCGCGCAAGCCGACGGTGCCCTTTCCCTTCCTGGGTAGCTTCGGCCGTTGGAGACCCTGAATGTCCGGTACTCGTTGGGTGGAGGAGCTTCGTGCCGCCGTCGCCATCCCGGGCGAGGATCCGGCGGTCGCTGCCTGCCGCCGCGCCGGTGCGGCGGCCGCGACCACACCACGCGTCGACCTGCTCGAGTCTGACGACCCGCGATTCGACGATCTCGTCAACCGCCGCGGGCCGCTCTACGACTCATGGCTGGAGACCTGGAACGCGCTTGCCGACACTGAAAAGGACGCGCTCACCCACCCGGCGTGGCTCACCGCCTGGCTGCACGCCACCGCCCAGCGCGACCAAGCCGAGGGTCGCGACCAGCGGCTAGCCTTGGTGCGTCGCGAGGCGCGCGTGCTGACGGCGGTGCCTTTTGAAGTACGCCCGTTGGCGGCGACCGTCAACCGATACTGTGCCCTCGTGCACAGCCACGCCGGTGTCCTCGGTGGGGCTTCGCTCGCGATCCACTCCGACATGTTGATCGAGCTGGTGGAGGCGCTTTTTCGCACCGACGTACCCGGCGCCGGCCGGCCATTGTACGTTCGATTCGAACAGGTCGACGAGGGCAATCTACTCCTGTATCGGGCGCCGCGGCGGCACGTGCACCTGGTCCAGCATCGCTCCGTGCTCGACACCCGCCGCACCCACCCCGAGCTCATTGCCGGGCTGAGCCGCAACTTCCAGAGCAGCTTGCGCAAGGCACGCAACAAGCTCGCCCGACACGGCGACGTGGTGGTGGAGCATGTGGCCGATCCCGGTGCGTTAGCGGCGGCGTGGGCGCGGTTCGTCCAGGTCGACGTTCGCTCGTGGAAGCACAGGGCCGGAACCGATCTCGGCTCCGACGCCACGATGCGGCGGTTTCTGGAAATCGCGCTCGGCAGGCTCGGGCGGGAGCAAGTTGCGTGCGTTTCGATGTTGCGGGTAGGCGACATGTACGTTGGCGGCCAGCTCGCGCTGCGGTTCGGTCGCACACTGCACGTGGTGAAGACGACGTACGACGAAGGCTTCGCGGCGATGGCTCCAGGCAATGTCGTGCTCAACGACACTCTGCGTTGCGCCTGTGAGGATCCGGAGATCGATGAGGTCAGCCTCGTGACCAGCCTCGAGTGGCACGATAAATGGAGGCCGCGGAAGGATTCGTCGTACGAGGTGAACCTGTTCGCACCGGGTTGGGCGGGGGTGCCGGCACGGCTGCTCGCGGTTCCGCTCCGCCGTCGACTCGGGCGGGCGCTTCGCGGCGCGCCGCCGCCATAGCACCCGTAGCGCCGGCCGCCCTAGCGTTCTACGGTCGTCCGTTGATGCAGCGGATCGCCGCCGATCGCTACGCCGCCTGTCGCACGATCGCGGCAATGGTGCGATCGAGATCGTCGTCGGTGGTTGCCCACGAAGACAAGCTCACACGCATCACCGCGCGGCCCTTCCAGGTGCTGCCGCCGCACCAGCATGTGCCCTCACGCTGCAGCTCGTCGATGATGCGGCGCGTGCGATCGTCGTCGCCGAAGGCGACGAGCACCTGGTTGAGAACAACTTCGTTGAGCACTTCGAGTCCCTCGCATCCGGCGTCCGCGAGCTTGCGCGCCAGCCTTGCGGCCTGCCGGCAGTTGCGTTCGACCAACTCGGCAACGCCCCGACGGCCGAGCACCCTGAGCGCAGCCCACACGTCGATGCCGCGTGCCCGCCGCGAGCCCTCGGGGGTGAGGAACAACGGCTCGCGGGCGTGTTCGCTGCTGAGGTAGGGGGCCCGCATCGCCATAGCGCTACCGAGCGCCGCGGTGTTGCGCACGAAAGCGATGCCGCAGTCGTAGGGCACGTTGAGCCACTTGTGAGCGTCGGTCGCCCAGGAGTCGGCGAGCTCAAAGCCAGTCATCAGGTGCGCGCGCTCCGGTGCTGCCGCGGCCCATAGGCCGAACGCCCCGTCGACGTGCACCCAGGCGCCAGTTTTCCGTGCTGCCTGACAGATCTCCGTCGCCGGGTCGAAAGCGCCACTGTCGACGTTGCCTGCCTGAATACAGACAATCGACGGCGCCTCGAGCACCGGAAGCTCGTCGACCAACATGCGGCCCTGGTCGTCGACCGGAACGCGTATCAGGTTGTCGCGACCGAACCCGAGCAACGAGAGGGCGCGGAATAGCACCGCGTGGGCCTGTTCGCCAACCACCACCTGGATCGGCGGCGCACCGTTCATCCCTCGTGCTCCGACGTCCCAGCCAACCCCCTCGAGAACCGCAGAACGAGCGGCGGCGAGACCACAGAAGTTACCCATTGTTGTCCCCGTCACGAAGAGACCATGCGCCTCGTCAGGCAGCCTGAGAAGATCCCGTGACCAACTCAACGCAACGTTCTCAATGGCAGAGGCAGCGGGCGACATCACCTCCAGCGCCGTGTTCTGGTCCCAGGCCGACGCCAGCCAGTGAGCCGCGAGGGCCGCGGGTAGGGCAGCGCCCGTCACGAACCCGAAGTACCGCCCGCCCATCGAAGCCACCGTTCCGGGTCCGCCCAGCTCGTCGAGCAACGCAAGCGTCTGATGAGCGTCGCTCGATTCGTCGGGCAGAGGCTCGTTGAAGCGAGTCAACGCATCGACGTCCTCTGGCGCGGGTGAAACGCGACGCTCCGGCAAGGCAACCAGGTAACGGCGGGCACGGCGTGCCGCGTCTTCGAGTAAGTCGGGCGGGTCGATGGCCATCCGGTCTCCGGGATTGCTCAGAAACGTTGTCGCGATCGCGCCGCTCGCGGTGCGTGCGAAGCGTCGGGCGTTCGTGCGGCAGAGTGTCGCCCCCGCCGTGCAAACGCGCCAGTCCGGCGATATGGTGGTGCCGGCTCGCTGGCGACCTGCTGATGCGCCGATCCGCCGATCTGCGTACCCCGCTGGCCCTGCGCTCGTTGGCAGTCGCGATGCGTCTGCCGAGTTATCGGCGGCGTGAGGTGCGGGGATCGAGGCTATCTACCCGACGGTTCCTCACTCAAGAATCTAGATCCTGGCGTTCTCATGCGAGTCATCATCCAGCCCGACCCCGAAGCTGCTAGCAGACTTGCTGCCGACATCCTGGTGAGCTTGATCGCTCGTCAGCCGGGCGCGGTTGTGGGATTGCCCACGGGAAGTACCCCACGCCGCTGGTACGAGTTGCTCGTCGAGGCGCATCGCGCGGGCCGCGTTGACTTCGAGCGCGTGTCGGTTGTGATGGCCGACGCGTTCGTCGGTCTTGATCCCGAGCATCCTTCGGCCGCTGCCCGTCATCTGCGCCGGATGTTCTTCGACCATGTGCCAATTGCCGAGCGACGACGGCATCTACCAGATGGCAATGCCGGATCGTCGGAGCACATGATCGCTCGCTTCCAGCGCTCGCTGGAGCACGCGGGCGGTGTGGACCTGTTCGTCGCCGGCGTGGGTGACGATGGCCACCTCGCTTCCAACGACCCGGGCTCCTCGTTGCGCTCTCGGATGCGCGTGGTCCCCGTCTCGCTGGCTCGACGACCGTACTTGGTCGAGGTGTTTGGCAGTGCTGACGCCGTTCCGACCCATGCGGTGACGCTCGGAGTCGCCGATTTTCTCGACGCGCGCGCATGCCTGCTACTGGCCTTCGGTGCGAGCAAGGCGCAGGTGGTCGCGCAAATCGTTGAGGGGCCGCTCACAGCTCACGTGCCGGCGTCAGCGCTGCAAAACCACCCCAACGTAACCGTGCTCGTAGACGAGTCCGCGGCGGTAGCACTTCGAGATGCTACGGCCTATCGCGAGGCCTGGGAGCTCGAGCGCGGTTCGCTGGGAATGTAGGTCGTTGCCGGCGTGTCGATGGCGGCCGCCGACGCAGAAGACGAGGAAGAGGCATACGAGCTCGCGATGCTCCTGGGGTCGTCGACCGCATCAGGGCTCAATCGACCCGCGGCGCGTCGGTAACGCTCGATTTCAGCGTCTCGAAGGCCAATTCTCGTGCGCTGCCGGTCGCGTTCCTCACGCAGGGCGTTGGTGAGGCCGCTGATACGCGCGTTGTAACGAGTAGCCAGTTCCTCCAGTGCCGCGATTCGCTGATCGCGCACCCGCATGGCGTCTTCGCTCTCGGCCGCCTGCACGAGGGCCTTCTCGGAGCGCGACCACAGAGAGAGCAGCTCGTTGGTGGTGCCGTGGAGCTCGCGACGACAGTCGGCGAGCTCGGCTGCCGTGGTTTCGAGCTGCCGTTGCTGATTGGCGCTGTGGGCTTCGAGGTTGCGCAGACTCTCGCCGAGCGAGCTCGCCAGCGAAGCAGCGTTAGCATGTAACTCGCGGAGTTGCTCAATGCGTCCGTCGCGCTGGCTGAGCTGGTCATCAAAGCGCGCGCGCATGTTGATAGCGTCGCGGTTCGCGCGATCGATGCGATCGGCCTGGGCCGCCACGCGTGCGGTGAGAGTCTCGACCGACTCAGCGCGCTCGGCGATTCCCTGCTGCAGCAGATCACATCGCGCTGCGCTGTCCTCGGCCTTGACGTGCAGCTTGGCAATACGGCGATCGCGAGCCTCGACCAAGCTCTGGTAGTCGTCGGCAGCCAGCTCAGACTCCGTGCGTCCGGCTTGCTTGCCGAGCAGCCAGCCGTGTAACGCGCCCAACATCAGCGCCGCGCCGACGGCCATGATCACCTGCATAGAACGACCCCGAGAGACTCCGAGACGTGGTTCCTTGTCACTTCAAGCGGTGG
Organism: Acidobacteriota bacterium; assembly: GCA_963666215.2. GTDB lineage: Bacteria > Acidobacteriota > UBA890 > UBA890 > WLXD01. The sequence goes on along the minus strand of CAXWPL010000004.1, from coordinate 619,287 downwards.
CTTACGGCTCCGCCGGGCGGCAAGTGGAGGTCAGAGGTCGGAGTATACGGACGCCTTTCGCAGCCTCACGGCGGGAGAATCGAGCGGGCTGGTCGGGAGCGGTCAGGTGCGGCCGCTGGCTGATGTGTCCGTCGTGGGCTGCTCCTCCGAGCCAGCTTTCTCGGCGACCAACCGCTGAGCCTCAGTCACCCAGCTATCGCGCCTCACGCGGCCACGGAATCGGCCCAGCTGGGCGGCGAACTCGTCGGCGTCCTCGTCGCTCCACTGGGCAATCTGCTCGAACCGCGTGATAAGCCCGGTCCGGCGCCCCTCGCGGAAGTAAACGGCGAAGACAAGCCCTTGCAGGAAGAACACGACGCCATAGCCGACGACGGCGACCGCCAGGAAGGCGAACACCACAGAGTTCATGTACTGCTCTTGGCTTCCGGTTGCCTGGCTGTAGTCGAACGCCGACGAGGAGTGGCTGATCGTCGCCTGGGCGACCAGGATCGTCATCGCAAACAGCGGCAAGACGGCCACGGGCAGAGCAGCCACCGTGCGGCGCAGCAACGTCTGGGTGGACATCTCGAGGCGTTTCGCGGCCAGCGACCCGAGGCCAATCAGAACGACCACGCTGCTGAACAGGAACGGCGTGAGCGTGAAGATGCTGCTGAGCTGGAAGCGCAGCTCCCGCAGCACGCCGATCTGGAAGAGCATGAACGAGGCGCCGAGCAGCGCAAGAACGGCAAGGTACTGGCGGCGATCGGCCGCTGAAATCACAGTGTCGGGCAGATGGTCCTCGATGGCGTGAACCTCGGCCGGCTCTCTCGCCGCCTCGTCGGCGGGCGTGGACGGGCCAGGTCCCTCGACTGGACCAACGGGGACGGGCTCAGCGCTCATAGGGATTTCCCAGCTCGAGAACGGACTGTAGTGGCCTGTAGGGTTCAGGAAAGCGATTTAATGGATTCAAGCATGCATAAATAGGCGTAAGAAGCCAAAAGTGATCATCAGCATCCATTGCCGTCGCCGGCCAGCGGGGCGGCAGAGAGAAACCTCGAGGCGCTCGGGTGCCGGTATCCGCGAGGCTCGAGGCAGTCGGCGAGCTCGCTGATCTGCCCGGCAGGGCAGCGAAATGAAGGGAGCTAGGCCGCTGCCTGGGTGCGGCCGATGGAAATCGTCAGCGTCATGCCGTCGATTTCGTGTTCCTTGACGAGCTCGCCGTCGGCGTCGGCGCTGCCAACACGGAGGACGCCGAGCGTCTCCGCCTCGATCAAGGCACGATTGCTCTCAGCCGCACCGGTCAGCTCGCCGGACGCGGTCTCGAGCGCGATCTGGATGCGCGCTTCGACGGGCAGGTCGAGGTCCTTGCGCATGCGCTGGATGCGATTGACGAGATCGCGGGCGTAGCCCTCGAGGCGCAGCTCCTCGTTGAGGGTCGGATCGATCGAGACCACCAGACTGCCCTGGGCGGCAACCAGGGTGCCCTCTTCGGCCGGCTCCATCCGAACCAACACGTCCTCCGGTCCGAGCTCAATGGACTCGTCTCCGAGCGGCAGGGTTACCGTTTCGCCCAGCGCCAGTGCTCGCCGCGACTCGGAGTCCAGGTCGGCGAGCGCCGCTTGCAGTAGGCGCAGCTTGGCACCGAGCTTGGGGCCGAGTCTCGGCAAGTTGGGTCGGATCGAAGCCGCCGCCACCTTGGTCGGGTCGTCGATCACTTCAAGGCGCTTGATGTTGAGCTCCTCGAGGATGACGTCGCGACCGGCATCCAACCATCCACGCTCGGCGTCGCTTGTGGTGCCGACGCGGATCACGGGCAGCGGCTGACGGTTGCGGATCTTGGCCGTGGCGCGCAGCTTGCGGCCGAGCTCGCAGACCGAGCGGGTAAGGTCGATTCGCTGCTCTACTTCGCACTCGTAGGCAGTCAGCTCACGTCGCCGCGGCACGTCACGCAGGTGCACGGAATCGACCGCTCGGGTCTCATCCGTGCGGCGCAGGATCTCGTAGACGTGCTCCGACATGAACGGCGTGAACGGCGCCATGAGCTCCGTGAACTCGAGCAGCACGCCATAGAGGGTGGTGTAGGCACCGGCCTTGTCGGCCTCGGCGTCGGGCGACGTGGACTTCCAGAAGCGTCGCCGCGAGCGCCGGATATACCAGTTCGTGAGGTCGTCGAGGAAGGCGAGCAGCGGCGGAATGACGCGGTACAGACGGTATTCGTCCATCTCGCGCTCAACCTGTGCCTTGAGCCTCTCGAGCTTGGCGCGGATCCAGACGTCGAGCTCGTTACGAGTCGCCAGGTCGCCTTCATCCTGCGCCCCGAGCTCTTCGTGACAGACATCCCAACCGTCGACGTGGGCGTACGTCACCAGGAACGACACGCTGTTCCACCAGGGTAGAAGAACCCGGCGGACCATCTCGCGCACGGTCTTTTCAGAAAACCGTACCTCCTCGCCGCGCAGCGCCGGCGAGTCGAGCATGGCGATACGGATGGCGTCGGCACCGGTTTTTTCGACGAGCTCGTTGGGCTCCGGGTAGTTCTTCAGCCGCTTCGACATCTTGCGGCCGTCCTCGGCAAGCAGCAGGCCGCTGACGATGCAGTTCTTGAAGGCGGGCCTTTCGAACAGCGCTGTCGACAGCACCAGCAGCGTGTAGAACCAGCCGCGCGTCTGGTCGAGCGCTTCGCAGATGAAGTCGGCCGGGTAGCCCGCTTCGAATGATTCGTTGCCTGCGACGCCTTCAAACGGATAGTGCGCCTGGCCGTACGGCATGGAGCCCGACTCGAACCAGCAGTCGAGCACTTCGGGGATGCGATGCAGCACGCGCCCGCTAGCAGAGGTGATGGTGATGTCGTCGACCAGGTGCTTGTGGAGGTCGTCGACCTTCTGGCCCGAGAGCTCCTCGAGCTCGGCACGCGAGCCCACACACAGCGTCTCCAGTGGCTGCCCGTCAGGACCCTTCTCGACAGATCGCCAGATCGGCAGCGGGTTTCCCCAGTACCGGTTGCGCGAGATGTTCCAGTCGCGCGCCCCCTCGAGCCACTTGCCCATGCGCCCGTCCTTGATGTGCTCCGGAATCCAGTGGACCTGCTGGTTGCTGGCGACCAAGGCGTCCTTGAACGCCTCTACGCGCACGTACCAGGCACTGATCGTCTTGTAGATCAGCGGTGTGTCGGAGCGGTAGCAGAACGGATAGCTGTGGGTGTACGTGTCGTGCCGAAGCAACTGGCCGCTGGCCTTGAGGTCGGCGATAATTTGCTTGTCGGCGTCTTTGACCATCATCCCGGCATAGGGGGCGATGATGTCGGTAAAGCGGCCGTCACGATCCACCGGGTCAGCCGGTTCGATGCCGTGCTCTTTGCCGAGTTGAAAGTCGTCCTCGCCGAAGGCCGGTGCCGTGTGCACGACGCCTGTGCCCGAATCGCCTGTGACAAAACTACCCGGCAGCACGCGGAAGCTGCCTTCGGCCTTGCGGTCGGCGAAGAACGGGAACATCGGCTCGTAGCTCTTGCCCTCCAGCTCGCCTCCGCCGATGCTTCCGCGACGGGCGATGCCCTGGTCATCGGGCCAGTAGGCGGCGACGCGCTCGGCGTGCAGGATCAGTCGATCGCCGCTGCCGTTGCCGTCGTCGTCAACCTCTTCAACAATCGCGTACTCGGCCTCAGGGTCGATGGCGAGCGCCAGGTTCGATGGCAGGGTCCATGGCGTGGTCGTCCAGGCCAGCACGTAGGTGTTGTGTTCGCCGTCGAGCTTGAATTTCACCGTGATCGAGGGGTCCTGAACCTCTTGATAGTTGAGGTTCGCCTCGAAGTTCGACAGAGGAGCCCCGATGCGCCAGGAGTAGGGGACCACCCGGTACCCCTCGTAGATCAGGTCGCGCTCCCACAACGTCTTGAAGACACCCCAGACGCTCTCCATGAAATCGGCGTCCATCGTCTTGTAGTCGTTGTCGAAGTCGACCCAGCGGCCGAAGCGCGTGACCGTCTGGCGCCACTCTTTGACGTAGCGCTGCACGATGCCGCGGCAGGCCTCGTTGAAGTTGCCAACACCGAATTCCTCGATGTCGGCGCGCCCGCTGAGCTCGAGCTGCTTTTCGACCTCGAACTCGATCGGCAGCCCGTGGCAGTCCCAGCCGAAGCGGCGCTCGATGCGGTGGCCCCGCATCGTCCAGTAGCGCGCCACCACGTCCTTGATGGTGCCGATCAGCAGGTGTCCGTAGTGCGGCAGGCCGGTGGCGAACGGTGGGCCGTCATAGAAGCTGTACGTCTTCGCTGGATCGCGCTGCTCGATGCTGCGCTCGAACGCACGACGTTCCTTCCACCGCTCGAGTACGTCGTGGTCCATCTCCGGAAAGGAGATCTCGGAAGAATGCCGCTCGAACTTCATGGAGCGCGAGGATAACGCAGCGCGTCGCGGGGCTCTTGCGTGTGCGGTTCTGCCGCCGGGCCACAGCCCGACGGCGGGTTGTTTCTCTTGACGCGTGACCGCGGCGCCCGCTGCGTGTTGGCTCGCTACGTGTTGCGGGCGGACTCGCTGGTGGCTACCTGGCTATTCCGCCGCGTCGTAGACGCGCCGGATGGAGATCGCGTCGCCGCCCATCGGCAACGGCAGTTCGATGTTGATCACCAGTCGGGCAGCTCCTTCGACGAGCTCGTAGCGCTCGACAACCACGCGGCCTTCCTGGGGTTCGGATCGTGCCACCAGTGTGTTGGCGTCCCAGTAGGCGGCACCGTCGGCACCGGCAGCCTCGGCGGACTCGCGCTCACCGATCTCGAGCGCACGCTCCCGTCCGTCCTTGTAGCGGATCGTGAAGGCGTTGCCCGCGTGGACGATCACCAGCTCCTCAGAGCCGCCGAAGATCCCGGCCATTTCCGGGCCTCTGCCGCCGGGGCGACCACCAGGTCGGCCCGTTCCGCCCGCGCCGCCGCCGCCGCGCGCTCCACCGGCGGGCGGGCCACCGCTGCCACCACGACCCCCGCCGGGCGGGCGACTACGGCCGCCGCTGCCACGGGCCGCCTGCATGGCTTGCTGGATCTTCTCCTGCGGGTTTTCGCTGAGCTCCTGATTCAGGACCCAGTGTTCGTTGAACCCGGACTCCTGCGACCGCGGCGGTTGTTCTGGCACAACGCTCGAGGAGTTAATGGGCGATGACGCAGCTGCAAGCGCCGGCGCGAGGCCGATCACGCCGGCGGTTGCGACGCAGGCAACCCACCGCGGCCAGGTGCCGGGAGCCATGGGTATGAGGTGCGCGTTGGCGGTTGTGCGGGGCATCAATCGTCTCCTGAGCTCCGAGCGGGCAGGTTCACCGCGAATTGAATGCGCGGGCAGCCCGCTCTGGCAATGGGTTGTCTAGACATTCAGACCGAGCCGCTGGCTCGGCGGTCGTCAGAACACGGTCGGGATTCGTAAAGAACCGTCAGCGTGGGGCGAGCAGTCACCAGTGATGCTCCCCCTGCTCGAGCTCTACCTGCATGGGTGATCGACCGGCGACCTTGGCTTTGCTCATGTGTTGCTTCTCCAGCTCGGCGAACCATCTGCGACCGATCGCACGACCGGCGAGGCTCGAATGCGGGGTACCAGAAACTCATCAGAAGGGGGGCACATTGTCCGCGATTTGGCGAGCGACGTGAGCCGATCGTCGGATCGAGGGCCCTCCACCGCGCATCGCTGAGCGGAACAGGCGAATCAGCCCCTCGACGCGAGGGCGACGAGCAGCATATCGTCGGGTCCGCGAACCGACTTGTCTTCCTCACCAAACCCGGAGAATCTCGTCGATGTCACGTCGAACCATCGCCTTTTGCCTGACCGCACTCATTGTTCTTGCCGGTGCTCCCGGTGCTCCCGGTGCTCGAATCGCTGGCGCCCAGCAGTGGACGCCCGAGAAGCCGGGGAGCGACAACATCACCGTCGTTTCGCACTTGCCGCTTGGTGCGCCGCTGAGCGTTGCCGACATCGAGATCGAGCAGGAGATGGAGCGTCCGTACGCCTACGTGGCACGAGAGATATTCGGTGAGTACGGTGAGAAGGGTATGGACGTGATCGATCTGCACGATCCAGCCAATCCGAAGGTCATCCACGCCTGGCGTATCGAGGATCAGGATCTGCACGCGGGCGCCGGCGGCAAGGACATCAAGTACTTCACCTGGCAGGAGCGCTACTACGTGCTGCTGTCGGTGCAGTTCGGGCAGGGTGGTCCGAATCCCGATCTCGGAGGGATCATCTTCGATGTCACCGACCTGCCGGAGAAGATCGAAGAGGTGGCCCGCATCCGCGAGCCCGATCTGCCGGGCGGCTTCCACAACATCTTCATCTACCAGCACAGCAATGGCCGGCCGCTGCTGTTCACCACCGTTCGCGGCCCGGGCGCCCACGTCTACGATCTCGGCAACGTCATCGCCGGGGCCATGGACGAAGCGCTGGTGTCGACGATTCCCGTCGGCGACGGGCCGGATGGCGCGCGCGGGTTCCGCGGCTACCACGACATGTACGCCGGCTTTCACCCCGACACCCAGACCGATCGCTTCTACGGCGGCGGCACCGACGGCTACTACGTCTACGACGTGACGAATCTCGAGAGCCCGCAGCTGATGGTTTCGCTCACGGGCATCTCGGGCGTCGAGTACGGCCACACGTTCACGCCGTCGCCCGATGGCCGCTACGTGATCGCCGAGACCGAGTACCAGTACGCGCCGCTGCGCATTTTCGATCTCAAGCCGGCGCTCGACGGTGAGGTGCAGAACATCCGCCGGCCGATCTCCGCCTGGACCGCGGACTGGCGCCATCTGGTTCACAACCACGAGGTGCGCTGGCCGTTCGTCTTCGTCTCCGGCTATGTCGACGGTCTGCAGGTATTCAGCCTGATGGACCCGGAGAACCCGGTGACGGTGGCGTATTACGACACGTTCCTCGGCCCGAACCCGGAAGATGAGGACGGCTTGCTGTTCGACGGTGCCTGGGGCGTTGACGTGCGCAACGCCGACGGGCTCATCGTCATCAGCGATATGACCACCGGTTTCTGGGCCTTCCGGATGGAGGGCTTCAACGGCTGGAACGGCGCCCAGTGGGGTCAGCCCGACGTTTCGAGCGCGCAGCGCGTCGGCGAGGAGTAGGCGGATTCCGTGAGCTCTGGTAGTCCGTACGTCCTCTCCGGGGAGGACATCGAGGCCATCGACGAAGGGAAGTTCCACCATCCCTCAACCCGAAATCCGGTGGCTACTACCGATCGTTAACCGGGACTACTGGCCTGTCGCAGGTCGGTCTGCACCAGATCCGATTGCAGCCCGGCCGCGAGGCACCGAATTCCGCGTCACGGCAAGGTGCTGGTGCGAGCCGGCCACGAGGCCTGGATGGCGAACGCCGGCGACCTGGAGCGACCGGTGTTCTCCACGAAAGACGCAGACGAAGACGCAGAGCTGAACGAGACCGAAACGTCCACCGGATCGTGAGAGGCAGAGCCGTGACCTACTCCTCGCGGAGGAAGAACCCGGTGGCCGCCAGGAAGCCTGCGAAGACGAGAAGCAGCGAGCAGAGCTCGGCCAAGTAGAGGTAGCTCAGCATGCCCCAGCGGCTGAAGGCACTGGCGCCACCGCCGACAATCGCGCCTGCGGCAATCAGAACGTTGCCTGCAGCCCGGTGCGCCGTGATGCCCTTGCGCCTGAAGATCCAGGCCGAGTAGATCACGTCGCCGATCAGCGTGACGATGCCGTAGACGTTGAACGACGCGGCGCCTTTCAAACGCTTTTGTATTGTCGAACGTCTATGTACACTGACAACCGTCAAGTGTCGAACGTCATAGTGTCCACGAGCGAGAACCCGTACCCATGGCCAAATCAAAACCGGACATCCTCCAGGGAACTCTGGATCTGTTGATCCTTCGCACGCTCGATTCGGGGTCGGCGCACGGCTGGGAAGTGAGCCGGCGGATTCGCGAGTCTTCGCGCGAAGTTCTGAGCGTCCAGCAGGGCTCGCTGTATCCGGCGCTCTACCGGCTGCAGGACCGCGGCTGGATCCGCTCGAAGAGCGGGACCTCAGATGAAGGACGGCCGGTGCGGATCTACACACTCACTGCCGCTGGGCGGCGGCAGCTCGAGCTCGAGCGGGCGAGCTGGCGGCAGCTCTCGGCTGCAGTCGATCTGGTGCTCGGGGAGAACTGACGATGTCTGGACAACTGCACCGATGGGTAGCACGGATCCGTGGAGTGACTCGGCGCAGCGACGTCGAGCGCGACATTCGTCAAGAGATGGAGTATCACCTCGAGCGCCGAAGTCGGGAGCTCGTCGCCGAGGGGGTCGAGCCTGCCGAAGCAAGTCGCCAGGCACGGCTGGAGTTCGGCGGCGTGGAACGCTACCGGCAGGTTGCCCGCGAGCAGCGTTGGGGCGCCGGGATCGAGCGCCTTGTCTCCGACACTCGGTCGGCTTTCCGCTCGCTGGCGCATGCGCCGGTCTTCACGGCCACCGCGATCGTGACGCTGGCCCTGGGGATCGGTGCCAACACCGCCATCTTCTCGGTGGTTCGAGCTGTTCTGCTGCAGCCCTTGCCCTACGGCGAGCCGGAGCGGGTGCTGCGAATCTTGACCACGTGGACCGACCAGGACGACGGTGGTGTCTCACCGGCCGAGTACCTGGACTTCCGCAGCCACCTGAAGAGCTTCTCGCACGTTGGCGCCTACGCGTTCGGCTCGTTGACGCTGACCGAACGGGGTGACGCTCGGCGTATTGCAACCGCCTTCGTGACTCCCGAGACGTTGGCGGCCTTCGGCATCGAGCCCACTCTCGGCCGGGGGTTCACAGTCGACGACGTCGAGAGTACTGAGCGCACCGTTCTGGTGAGCGACGATTTCTGGCGCGGCGAGCTCGGATCTGACCCCACCGCAGTGGGCGCAATCTTGCAGCTCAACGGCAATGGAGCCCGCGTTGGTGGTGTGTTGCCGGCCGACTTCAAGTTGCCACCCGACCTGCTCTTTGGAAGCGACCGCGACATCTACAGCGTCTTCAACATCGACGTCGAAGAAGTGCACGATCGCGGCAGTCACTATCTGGGTGTCGTGGCCCGCTTGGCCGTCGGCGCCGAGGCGTCGGCGGCTGCCGAGGAGGTTGAGGCTCTCGGCGAGTGGATGGTTCGCACTTTCCCCGACGACACCCCGAAGGGCCTGCGACTGCGCACCGAACATGCCGGGGAGCGCGTGGTCGCGCCGGCTCGCCCGGCGCTCGCCTTAATGGCAACGGCCGTAGGTTTCGTTCTCCTGATCACGATCGCCAACGTCGCCGGCTTGATCCTTTCGCGAAACGAACACCGTCGGCGCGACCGCGCGCTTCGCGTTGCGTTGGGTGCGGGGAAAGGACGCTTGTTGACGCTCGCCTTGGCCGAGAGCCTGTTGTTGGCGGGCGCAGGGGGCGTGGCCGGGACCTTTCTGGCGGGCTGGACAACGCGCGCAATCGTCGCATTGCAGCCAGCCGCCCTGCCGCGACTCGACACAGTGCAGATCGACCCGGTGGTCATTGCTTTCGGCGCCGGGCTGTCGTTCGCCATCGCTCTGGTCTTCGGCCTCATGCCGGCGGCTCGGTCGACTCCAAACCAGCTCGCGCGCTCGCTTCAGAGCGAGAGCCGGGGCGCCTCAGGCTCGCACCTGGCCAACGCGGTGCGTCGCAGCCTCGTCGTAGCGGAGGTGGCCCTCGCCGTGACCCTGCTGGTTTGTGCCGGGCTGGTTGCCAAGAGCTTCGCGCGAATCGCCGGTGTTGATACGGGCTTCGATTCCGACGGGATTACGACCGCGCGGGTGTCGCTACCGTTCGCCTCGTATTCGGAGAGCGCCGACGTCGTGCTGTTCTTCCGCAGCCTGATCGAGTCGTTGGCATCGTCGCCGGTGGTGGAGCAGGTCGGCGCGGTTACCAACCTTCCGTTGTCCACCGGGCTCGGCGACCTTAACTTCCGCATCGAGGGGCGTGAGGTTCCCGAAGGCGAGCGTTCGCCGGCCGCCGATTGGCAAGTCGTCACGCCGGGCTATCTTGAAGCCATGCACGTGCCCCTGCGGAGCGGTCGTCTGATTACCGCAGCTGATCGGAAGGACGCCGTAGGTGTAGTCGTGATCAGCGAATCGACGGCGTTGCGTTTCTGGCCCGACGAAGATCCTGTTGGCCAGCGCTTCTTGCTAGGAGGAGGCGCCGCGCCTGGCTGGGTGCAGGTAGTCGGGATCGTCGCTGACGTGGTCCATGAGGGTCTGACGTCGACCCCGAAGCCGCAGATGTACTTGGCCCACGCCCAGTTCGAGTTCTGGAACGACGGTGGACCAGCCGACTCGCTGACGCTGGCTCTGCGTTCGCGTGCTCCGTTCTCCGAAGTCGAGAGCGTGATGCGTGCAGCCGTCGCCGAGCTCGACCCGAACTTGGCGCTTTGGAACGTCCGTCCCATGCTCGAGGTGCGCTCGCAGGCGCTCGCAACGCCGCGGCTCCTGGCCTCGTTGCTTGGTGCATTCTCCTTCGGCGCGTTGCTGCTGGCGGGGGTCGGGACCTACGGACTGATTGCGTACAACGTCGGGCTACGGCGGCGCGACATCGGCATTCGCCTGGCGCTCGGGGCGCGGCCCACCGAGATTCGGTCGGGAATCCTCGCCGAGGGCCTGAGGCTCGCCGCCGCTGGAGTGGCTCTGGGAACGGTCAGTGCCCTGCTGCTGTCGCGCGTCCTGGCCGGTGTTCTGTTCGCCACCTCGCCGTTCGATCCGGTCACACTCGTCTCGGTCGGCCTGGTGCTGGCATCGGTCGCCGTGGCGGCGTCATGGCTGCCGGCCATGCGGGCAATGCGCTGGAGTCCGGTGGCACTGTTGCGTGAGTAGATCGAGGCGGCGCTGATCGACTGCATGACCGCGGCTGAGCGTCGTGACCCGGCGTCATCTAGATGCTAGGGTCCGATTTATGAAGTGGGTCAAACGGATCGCCATCTTGCTGTTGCTCGCGGCTGCCGCCTACGCAGTCCGGGTGACCTGGCTGACGCCGCAGCCAGTGGAAGTCGACGTCATCTCTGTCGGTCGCGGCATCGTCGAGTCGACGGTCACCAACTCCAAGGCCGGCACCGTGCGAACGCGGCGGCGCGCGCGGCTATCGCCCGAAACCGGTGGGCGTGTTGTCGAGTTGCCGTTCCGCGAGGGCGACCAGGTATCCCAGGGCGCGGTTGTCCTGCGTCTCGACGACTCCGCGCAGCGCGCCCAGCTCGTAAAAGCGCGCCGCGACCTGACCACGTCGGAGGCTCAACACCGACAGTCGTGCCTGGCGGCGGAGCAGGCCGGGCGCGAGCTGGTGCGACACGAGGCTCTGGCCGAGCGTCAGATCGTGTCGCAGCGGCTGCTCGACCAGTTGCGTAGCGAACAGGCCACGGCCACGGCGGGATGCGAGGCGGCGGCGGCGGCGGTTGAGAGCTCGCGCGCAGCGATCGCGGTGATCGAGACCGAGTTTCGCAAGACTGTCCTGAAGGCGCCTTTCGACGGCATCGTTGCCGAACTTTCGATCGAGCTCGGCGAGTGGACCACTCCTTCTCCTCCGGCGTTGCCGGTGCCGCCCGTCATCGAGCTCATCGATCCGCGCGCCAACTACATTTCGGCGCCGATGGACGAGGTCGATTCCGCCAAGGTTGCCCTGCGGCAGGCGGTTCGAGTCACCGTCGATTCGCATGCCGGCCAGTCGTTCTCGGGTTCGGTGGCGCGCGTGGCGCCCTACGTTCTCGACGTCGAGGCGCAGAACCGGACAGTCGAGATCGAGGTTGATCTCGACGACCAGGAGCTCGCGGGATCGTTGCTTCCGGGCACTTCAGCCGACGTCGAGGTGATTCTGGACATCCGCGAGGAAGTTCTTCGCATTCCCACCGCGACTCTGATTGAAGGACAGGCGGTCCTGCTGGTTGAGGGCGGACTGCTGGTGCGGCGCGAGGTCGAGGTTGGGGTGCGCAACTGGGACTTCACCGAGATCCTTGGCGGCCTACAGCCGGGCGATCGGATCGTCACCAGCCTCGATCGCCCCGAGATCCAGCCTGGAGCCGAGGTGGTTGTTGCCGGGGAAGGCAGCTGAGCTGCCGCTATGATTCAACTGCGCGATATCTGGCGCACCTACGACGTTGGCGGGCGGCCCCTGCACGCGTTGCGCGAAGTGGACGAGACTCTCGTCGACGCCGAGCACGTTGCCGTCATGGGCCCGTCGGGATCCGGTAAGTCGACGCTCCTCAATCTCATTGGCTGTCTCGATCGCCCAACGCGGGGGTCGTATCAGCTCGACGGGCGCGAAGTCGGCGACCTCGACGAGTCAGAGCTCGCCGAGATCCGCCGTCATCACATCGGCTTCATCTTCCAGTCGTTCCATCTGGTGGCGCGACTCGATGCCGTCGCCAACGTCGAGCTACCCATGGTCTTCGCGGGAGTCGCTCGCCGGGAGCGTCGCGACCGTGCGCAGCGGGCGTTGGCTGTGGTCAACATGGCCGACCGCGCCGATCATCGGCCCGACCAGCTGTCGGGGGGAGAGCGCCAGCGCGTTGCTATTGCCAGAGCCACCGCCATGGGGCCGAAGGTGCTGCTCGCCGACGAGCCCACGGGCAATCTCGACAGCCGCTCGGGCCGTCAGGTTCTCGAGCTCCTCGACGAGCTGTGCGCCGGCGGCATGACGCTGATCGTCGTGACCCACGATCCGAACGTTGCGCGGCGCGCCGATCGGGTGATCACGCTGGTCGACGGTCGCATCGTTAGCCGCATCCGTGGTGACGACCTGGGCGAAGTGAATCCCTACATAGCGTTCGCCGAGAACGCCCAAGACGCCCAAGCCGCCGAGAACGCCGAGAACGCCGAGAACGCGGAGCACGTCCAGGGCGACGAGAGCGCCGAGCCGCCCGAGAGCGCCGAGGCCACCGAGAACGCGCGGGACAGCGGACAGATCGAGGAGGTCGCGGAGACCGGGGCAGCTGAGAAAGGCGCGAGGGCATGAGCGCGCTCGACGTTCTGCGGTTCGCCGCCAGCGCGTTGCGCGGCCACGGGCTGCGCACCGTCCTGAGCATGCTTGGCGTCGCCATTGGCGTCGCGGCGGTGATCATGCTCACGGCACTCGGCGAGGGGGCCCGCCGCTACGTCACCGATCAGTTCGCCTCGCTCGGCACGAACCTCCTGATCGTCGTGCCGGGACGCACCGAGACAACCGGTGGAATGCCCGGTTTCGGCGGCACGCCCAACGACCTGACCATCGACGACGCTGTCGCGGTGTTGCGACGCGTGCGGCAGATCCGGGCGCTGTCGCCGGTGGCGATGGGCAACGAGACGGTGTCGTTCGGTGAGCGCAGCCGGCAGGTAGCGATCCTCGGTGCCACGGCGGAGATGCTCGAGGTGCGCGATCTGTCGATGCGCTCGGGCCGGTTTCTCCCCACTGGCGACTGGGATCGCGGCACGTCGGTGGCTGTGCTCGGACCCAAGTCGGCGCGCGAGCTGTTCCCCGGGATCGAACCCGTGGGCCAGGTGCTACGAATCGGCGAGTTTCGCATGCGTGTGATCGGTGTGATGGCGCAACGCGGCGTCGCGATTGGTGTCGACTTCGACGACGTGGTCATTGTTCCGGTCGCCACCGCGATGCGCTTGTTCAACCGGACGTCGCTTTTCCGACTGCTGGTCTCGGTGCGGGTCTACACCGAGATCGAGGCGGCGGAGCTCATGATTGGCGAGGTGCTGCGTGATCGCCATGATGGCGACGAGGACTTCACGATCGTCACCCAAGACGCCGTGGCTTCGGCCTTCTCGCAGATCTTCGCGGCGCTCACTGCCGCAGTCGTCGGCATCGCCGCGATCTCGCTGACCGTGGCGGGAATCGGAATCATGAACGTCATGCTCGTTTCGGTCAGCGAGCGGACACACGAGATTGGCCTACTGAAAGCCATCGGCGCGCATCCGCGCCAAATCCTCGCCGCCTTCCTGGTGGAGTCGATCATGCTGTCCGCGGCCGGCGGTGCCGTGGGCCTGCTCACCGGCTGGCTGGCGATCGAAGCCCTGCTGGCAGCGTACCCGGGTTTCTCCGCGGCGCCTCCTGCCTGGGCGGTTGCCGCGGCCGCCGGTGTCTCGCTCGGTGTAGGCGCCATCTTCGGTGTGCTGCCGGCGCGGCACGCCACCCGGCTCGACCCCATCGCCGCACTACGAGGCTGACATGGCGACTCGCGACCTCCTGACGCTCTCGCTCGGCGCGTTACAGAGCCATCGGCTGCGCACCGCGCTGTCGATGCTCGGGATCGCCATCGGCATCGGCGCCGTCATCCTGTTGACCTCGATCGGCGAGGGCACTCGTCGCTACGTGCTCGACCAGTTCACCCAGTTCGGCACTAACCTCATCGGAATCAACCCGGGCAAGCAGGAAACCATCGGCATTCCTGGCGTGCTTGGTGGCACCACCAAAAAGCTGACCATCGACGACGCCGTAGCATTGTCGCGCTTGCCGGGGGTGGAGCGCGTGGCACCGTTCGCCATGGGCTCGGCTCGGGTCGAGGCGGAGGGTCGCGGTCGCAGTGTCTACATCTATGGCGCTACCGACGCGTTTCCCGAGGTGCTTTCGTTCAACGTTCGACAGGGGAGCTTCTTGCCGCCCGGCGACCCGCGGCGCGGCGCGGCGGTTGCTGTCCTCGGGCCCACGCTCAAGAGAGAGCTCTTTGGCGAGGTCAACGCTCTCGGCCGCTTCGTGCGCATCGGTGGCCAGCGCTTTCGCGTCATCGGCATCATGGAGCCGAAGGGCCAGATCCTCGGAATGGATATCGACGACGCGGCCTACGTCCCAGTAGCCTCAGCGATGCGCCTCTTCAACCTCGACGAGCTCTTCGAGATCGACCTGATCTTCACCCACCTCGGGCTCGAGCGGCAGGTAGAGGACGCCGTGCGGCGCCTGCTGACCGACCGTCACGGTAAGGAGGACTTCAGCATCACGACGCAGGCCCAGATGATGGAAGTCTTCGACAACGTGATGAACATCATCACGCTCGGCGTGGGTGCGATCGCCGGGATCTCCTTGCTGGTCGGCTCGATCGGCATCCTGACGATCATGTGGATCAGCGTCAACGAGCGCACCCCCGAAATCGGTCTGATGAAGGCCCTCGGCGGGACTTCTGGACAGATCCAAGCGCTGTTCGTCGTCGAGTCGGCGGTCTTGGCGCTGGTCGGTGGCCTGATAGGGGTTGGCGGCGGGCTCGGAATCGCCGCGCTATTACGGACCGCGGTACCGGGCTTGCCGGTACACACGCCGGTGGAGTTCGTTGCCATCGCCATGCTGGTCAGTGCGCTCACGGGGATGATCGCCGGCGTCGCCCCAGCGCGGCGCGCCTCGCTGCTGGATCCAATCGAGGCACTGCGCGCCGAGTAGCGCACCCGCCCGGCCCCCCGCGCATGGTCCTACCAGCTCTGGTGGCCGGAAGGGCTGATCCGATGGTTGCGCTCAGGGACTCGTAGCCAGCCTTTCGAGGTTTTTCTGCCGGAGCGACGTCGACAGTCGTCTACTCCGATCTCAGTGCCTCAGCTGGGTCGACACGCGCTGCTCGCAGGGCCGGAACCAGGCTTGCCGCTATCGCGATCAAGACCACTACGAGCCCGCCGCCGAGGTAGGCGATGGGATCGGTCGGTGACGTACCCACTAGCAGGTTCGCGACCAGCCTCGATACGGCGAATGCGGCGACGAGCCCCAGGAGCGCCCCGGGCAGCATCCACATCAAGCCTTGCCGCAACACCAGCCGCATGAGGCTACCGGTTGCCGCTCCCATGGCCACGC
The DNA here is from genome assembly GCA_963666215.2 of Acidobacteriota bacterium. Taxonomy (GTDB): domain Bacteria; phylum Acidobacteriota; class UBA890; order UBA890; family WLXD01. The sequence goes on along the minus strand of CAXWPL010000004.1, from coordinate 603,554 downwards.
GAACGCCGAACTCGCGCGTGCGCTGACTCACCGAGTAGGCGATGACGCCGTAAAGCCCGATCGCGGCGAGCGCGATACCCACCAGACCGAAGGCGGTGACCAGCGTGCTCGCCAGTCGCACGCCCATCAACGCGCGCCCGTACTGCAGGAAGGAGGCGCCGTCGCGGACGTCGAACATCGGGACCCTGGCGTCGAGCTCTGCTACCAGCTGGCGAACCTCCGTCGCCGCAAGCAGCGGGTTGCCCTCGGTGTGCAACAGCAATGTCGCGGTGCCGGGGACACTCTGCGCAAACGGCGTGAACACCGCCGGACCCGGGGCCTCCCAGATCAGCATGTACTTGCCGTTCTCGACCACGCCCACGACCTCCAGCCAGGGGCCGTCGTCACCGGTCGTCGAGAAGCGCTTGCCCAACGGGTCTTCGTCGGGCCAGTAGAGCTTCGCCATCTGTTCGTTGACCAGCGCGACGGACACGGAGTCGGCGCGATCGGCCGTCGTGAGGTCACGGCCCTGCAACAACCGCGTCTGCGCCGTCTCGAGGTAGTCGGGGCTGACGCGAAAGAACGGTGAGAACTCGAGCGCGGCCTCGGGATCGCGACCTTCGGCGAAGATGTTGCTGAAGCCAAGGCGGATACCGAATGGCATCGAGGAGGTCAGCGCCGCCGACCGCACGGCCGGCAACGCCCGAGCCCTGTCGAGTAGCTCGTCGTACCACAGCGAGAGTGGTTCTCCCGTGTAGTCCACCAGGCCGGGATCGACGTTGACGAGCAGGTGGTTATCGACGCGGAAGCCGAGGTCGGCGTTGCGTGCGTTCTGCACACTGCGGATGAAGAGGCCGGCGACGATCAACAGCACCACCGAGACCGCCACTTGACCAACGACGATGAGGCGGCGGAGACGTTGCCGGGCGGGCCCCGCCGAGCTACCGCGACCGCCTTCGTTGAGGACCGCGCTCAGGTCGGTGCGTACGCCGCGCAACGCCGGTAGGGCACCAGCGACGAGAGCGGAAAGCATCGCGAGAGCCACGCTGAACAGTGCCAGGCGAAGGTCTACCGAGATCGGGAGTCGCAGTGGAATGCCGATCTGCCACTGCGCTACGATGCCGCGCACCCCAGCGGTTCCCCACGCCGCGAGCGCCACGCCAACAAGCCCTCCGCTGACTCCGAGGATCAGACTCTCGCTGGCGAGCTGAGCGAAGAGTCGGCTGCGGGAGGCACCGATCGCCGAACGAACCGCGAACTCCTTGTCGCGCCCCATCGATCGAGCCAGCACGATGCTGGCGACGTTGGCACAGGCAATCGCCAGAACCAGGCCAACCATGCCCATGAACACGGTCGCGATGCCGGCAAAGCCACCGCCGACCGACGGATCGGGGCGTCCCTGCTTTTCGGGCAGGAGGGCGATCGCGAGGTCTTCGTTGTCGATGGGGAAGTCTCGCTCGAGCTCGGCTGCGAGAACGTCCATGGCCTGCTGAGCCTCGCCGATGGAGACACCGTCGGCCAGGCGACCGAGAACCCGGAAGCCGCCTGCCCTTCGAGTTCCCACCGCCGACGTGCCCGGGCTCACCTGCTGGATCGTGGTCGTTGGCATGTAGGCCTCGACACCGAGCATGGTCTCGATGCCCAGGAACTCCGGATCGGCAACTCCGGCGAGCGTCACCGGCACCCCGTTGACATCGAGGGTGCGACCCACGAGATCGCGGTTGCCGCCGAAACGCGACAGCCAGGTGTCGTGCGACAGCGCCATCACCGCCGGAGCCCCTTCCGTCTCGACCTCCGCGGCGGTGAACATGCGTCCTTCGGCTGCGTCAACGCCGAGTGCTTCGAAGAAGTTGTCGGACGTCGACGCCACCATCATGCGGTCGGCGCCACCGTCCTCACGGCTGATCCCAACCGATGCCGGCCCGTAGGCAACCATCGACTCGAAGACCTGGTTGGTCTCGCGCAGATCGAGATAGTTGGGGAACGACTGGTTGAGCAGCAGCGACATCTGTTCGGTGCGTGTCATCACCCAGATGATCTCGTCGGGCTGGTCGATGCCCTGCAGGTCGCGGAACAGGAAGGTGTCGACGACGCTGAAGATGGCCGCGTTGATGCCGATGCCGATACCCAGTGTGATCACGGCGATAGCGGTGAAGCCGGGGCTGGCTCGTAGCGCGCGGGCGGCATAACGAAATTCGTTCAGCAAGGTCTGCATGATGTTCGTCCGGGCGAAGCGTTCTGGAGAGGGGCGGTTGCCGCCATGGGGTGGCGCGAGGCGAGACTTGTTGTGGCGCACTGCGACGGGTGTTTGCTCCGCGCCTCGCGAACTGCGCGAAGTCAGCGCCAGGCGCCAGCAGTCGAGCCAGAGTGCGAGAAGATCGACGTGAGCGCGGAAGCCGCCGGTTGCGGAGTCGATGTGGCGGGCACGAAGCTCCTCGTGCGCGGGGTCGAACACGCGTGTCCGCGCGCTCGTCGGTAGCCAGCGGCGCAGCGACGCTGCGAAGCGACTCGCCGGATCGTCTCGAGCGCTCATCCGCGGGCCTCCTGCGATCGCGTATCGACCTGCACGCGATAGAAGCGGCACGTGGCCTCATAGGCTTCTTGGCCCGCCGTGGTAACGGCGTAGCGGCGCTCACGCACCGATTGACCCTTGATGGCCTTGGCGACGTAGCGACCCTCGATTAGCCCAGACTCCTCGAGACGGCTCATGAGCTGGTAGAAGGCAGCGAGGGTGCGACGCACGCCGTGCGCGGCAAGTCGCTCGCGCATCTCGCGGCCGGAGAGCTCGTCGGTGAGAGCCTGGCTCAGGATGAGGAATTGCAGATGAGTGATCGGCGGGAGATTCATGTTGTCCAGTCCGAGTAGTAGTCGACCTTATGTAAGCTGACCTTACATACGGCGGCGGACGAATCTGGTTTCGCTTCTCAGCGAAGCCTTCGCGCGGGCTCACTACGGCGACTCGAGGCCGATCGGGAAGAGCTTCGGTCTCCAGCCGGGGCATTGTCAACTTAACGGACATGCTGGCAGAGTCGGGCGATGACCAACGCAGCGAGCCGCTATCGCCGACACCGTTTCCCGATCGAGATCATCAGCCACGCCGTCTGGCTCTACCATCGGTTCTGCCTGAGCTTCCGAGACGTCGAGGATCTCCTGGCCGAGCGCGGGGTCGAGGTCACCTACGAGACGATTCGGCGGTGGTGCGGGAAGTTCGGTCCCGGCTACGCCCGTAAGCTACGTCGGCGACAAGGTCGTCTGGGTGACACTTGGTTCCTGGACGAGGTCTTCGTAAGAATTCGCGGCAGGCGCCATTACCTCTGGCGTGCAGTCGATCAAGATGGCGATGTGATCGACATCTTGGTCCAGCGACAGCGCAATGCCTGCGGGGCCAAGCGGTTCTTCCGCAAGTTGCTGAAAGGGCAGGGGAGCGAACCTCGATGGCTGATCACCGACAAGCTCGGAAGCTATGGGGCCGCGCACCGTGCGGTGATGCCCTCGGTGGAGCATGTCACCGCGTGCTACGCGAACAATCGATGCGAGGGCTCGCATCAGCCGACTCGACAACGGGAGCGGCAGATGCGGCTGTTCAAGTCGGCTGCGCAGGCTCAACGCTTCCCGTCCGTGCACGGAATGGTCCAGAATCTGTTCCGGCTCGGACGGCACCGTTTGCGAGCAGCAAACTATCGACTCCTGCGCGCTCGATCCATGATGGCTTGGCAGGAAGCCACTAGCCCCTGAGGAAGCGACCTCTCCGGCGCAAAACTGCTCAGGGGCCGCGTCCGGGCGGTTAAGTTGACAGTGCCCCCGTTTTCGGGGTTTGGGTCATTCCCGCCGTCACCCGACAAGAGAATCCAAGTCAATGCTCGACCAACTCTCCTCTATCCACCCGCTGCTGCCCGTGGTCGCCGGCAGCCTGATCTTGCTGCTGGTAGCGATCTTGGCCGACCTGGTCGCGAAGCGCCTGCTGCTGACCGCGATCCGCGCTATTGCAACCCGCACGCGGTCCGACTGGGACGACGCGCTGGTCGAGCACAAGGTGTTCGGCCGCCTGGCGCAGATCATTCCGGCGATCATCATCTCTGCGGGCGTCGAGCTCGTGCCGGGCCTGCGTGAAGCCGACGAAGCAGTAGTGCGCAACGTCGCCGCCGGCTACATGATCCTGGTGATTATCCTGACGCTCACCGCGGCACTGTCGGCGGCCAACCACGTCTACGAGAGTCGGCCGATCGCGCGCGACCGGCCGATCAAGGGATTCGTGCAGCTCGCCCAGGTCGCGACCTACATCCTCGGCACGATCCTCGTGATCGCCGCGCTGATCGACCGCTCGCCGGTGATCCTGCTGAGCGGCCTGGGCGCGATGACCGCAGTGCTCTTGATCGTGTTCAAGGACACGTTGCTGTCGCTGGTTGCCAGCCTCCAGCTGACCGGCCAGGACATGATCCGGGTCGGCGACACTGGCTCGAAGTGCCGCAGTTCGGCGCCGACGGCGACGTCATCGACGTGGCGCTCTACACGGTGACGGTGCAGAACTGGGACAAGACCATCACGAAAATTCCCACCCACCGGCTGATCTCCGATTCGTTCAAGAACTGGCGCGGCATGTCGGAGTCGGGCGGCCGGCGCATCAAACGCTCAATCAACGTCGATTTCAACTCGATCCGGTTTCTGACGGACGAGGAAGTGCAACGCTTCAAGGATTTCGCACTGCTGAAAGGCTACATCGACGCCAAGGAGGCGGAGCTCAATGCGTATAACGAGGCACTGGATGCCCCGGGCGAGTCGGGCGTGAACTTGAGGCGGCTGACCAATATCGGCACCTTCCGCGCCTACATCTACAACTACCTCAAGCATCACCCGAAGATTCACGACGGTATGACGCTGATTGTGCGGCAGCTACAACCGGGTACCGAAGGCCTGCCGATCGAGATCTACTGCTTCAGCAACGACATCGACTGGGTCGCGTACGAAGGGATCCAGGCCGACATCTTCGACCACATCGGCGCGATCGCGCCCGAATTCGGTTTGCGCTTGTACCAGCGACTCGCCGGCGCGGATCTGGCGGGGCTGCGAACGGGGAAAAGACCCAACGGGATGAACTAGAGGAGGGTAGCCTTGCCTCCGCTCGCAACACTGGAACCTCGCTTACAGGCGGTGTTCGTCGCCGCCGCCACCGAGTCGATGGAGCTCCTGGAAGGGTACTGTCAAGTTAAGCCGGAATCCGAGGAGAGACGCGTGATCCGTGGACCGGGAACCCTTGAATCTCAGGCGTTCTCAGTCAGAGCGCGGTGTCGAAATGAGCGGGAATCGGCTTAACTTGACAGTACCGTGCGGAGAGCTCGGCCGGAAAGTCGCGCCACGTCGACAAGCAACCGAGCCCATCGTGCAGGAAGACGAGCGTCGGCCGCCGCCCACGATCGCCGTGCCAGGCAACCTCATGACGTTGTCCCAGGACCGCGAGTGAGGTAGCTAGCGTCGTGGCATCCGACAATCCCGCTAGTCCGGTCGAGCGAAAGCGGTGAGCTTGGCGTTACGGCCGGAGCCACTTGCGATGACGACGAACTGGCGGCCGTCCGCGGCGTAGGTCATCGGGTTGGCTCCCGATCGCCCGCCGAGATCAGCTGACCAGAGCTCGTCACCACTGCTGGCGTCGAAGGCATGCAGGCTGCGAGAGCCGCCGGTGACGAACACGAGTCCGCTCGCGGTGACGATCGGGCCGGAGTGACCGATGGCACCGAGGCGGTCGGGCAGCTCGACTCCGCGCAGAGCCGCATGAAAACGAACGTTCGTTGAGTCACCTACCGGCACCTGCCAGAGGTGCTCGCCGCTGTTCATGTCGATTGCCGTAAGGGTGCCGTACGGCGGCTTCAGGAGTGGCAAGCCGTTGGGCAACCGGATGCTCAGAACCGACAGGTCGGCGTCGTAGTCGGCCTCGACGAGCGCCGGGTCGCTCTCCTTGATCTTGATCAGGAACGCCTGGTTGGTGGACTTCACGTAGAGAACACCGTTCGGATCGGCCGCGCCGCCGCCGTAGTTGGCCCCACCGATGATGCCGGGAAGGCTGATTGTCCCCTGCAGCGACGGCGGCGTGAAGAGCTCGCCGTAGCGGTAGGGCGCGATGGTCTCGAGTGCCTGCGCCCGCAGCTCCGGAGTGAAGTTGATGAGGACATCTTCGGAAAGGCCTTGTGGCGTGAAGGGCGCCGGTCGGGTGGGGAAGGGCTGCGTCGCCGCGGCCACTTCACCAGGAACGTCGCTTGCCGGTACCGCGCGCTCCTCGATGGGCCACAGCGGCTCGCCTGTCACACGATCAAAGGCGTAGACGAAGCCGACTTTTGAAGGAGCCGCCACGGCGTCGATCGCCACTCCATCGACGGTGACCGTCATCAGCGTTGGCGGCGAGCCGAGGTCCCAGTCCCACAGGCCGTGATGGACGATCTGGTAGTGCCAGACGTACTCGCCGGTGTCGGCGCGCAAGCACAGCAGCGACTCGGCGAAGAGGTTGCTGCCCTTGCGGTGGCCACCGTAGAAGTCGTTGCTTTGGCGTGCCCACCGGCAGGTAAAGAAGCCCGCGCTCGGCATCGAGGGTGAACGGCGCCCAAACGTTCGTGTGCCCGGTGAAACGCCAGGATTCGTCTTCCCAGGTGTCGTTGCCGAGCTCGCCTTCCTGGGGGATCAGGTTGAAGTTCCACACCAGCTCGCCGGTGCGCACATCGAAGGCCTGAATGTTGCCCGGCGGGTCTTGCTTGTACACGAAGCCGTCCCACACACCGTTGCCGAGGATCACCAGGTCACCGAAGACAACCGGCGGCGAGGTTTGGGTGTAGTGCAGCCGGTTCGTCGGCCGCAGCAGCTGCTCGGTGAGATCGATCTCGCCTCGGTGGCCGAAGCTATCGATCGGTTGGCCTGTAGTAGCGTCGATGGCGATCAGGCGCCAACGGGTATTCAGAAAGATCCGTCGTTGGCTGTCGGGTGCCGCGGGCTCGCTGCCTTCCCAGACCGCGACGCCACGGTGTACGAGACCCGTGCCGTTTGGCGGCTGCCCCCACTCCGTGGTTCCCGGGTCATAAACCCAGAGCTCGTCGCCGGTCGCCGCATCGAGAGCGACGACGCGGTTGTACGGCGTGCTCACGTACATGACGCCGTCGATCACGAGTGGCGTTGCCTCGAACGAGCCCGGCCGTACATCCTGCTCGGGTATTGGCCGTCGCGGCCCGTGTTGCAGCCCAACATGAGCGTAATGCTCTGCAACGGGGGCTCATGCTCATCATTCAGAACTCCTCCAGTCCGGAAGGCAGCCTCGGTGACGCCAGCAGTTCCTTGAAGCGCTCCCACCGTTGGGCGGCGTCGATGCCGCCAAACTCAACGTGGCCGGCCACCATGTCGCGGCCGAGGTTGTAGTTGATGACGTAGGCGCGGTACTGGTCGATGAAGCGCATGCGTTGCTCGGCGCTGGCGGGTGTCATCAACCCGTAGCTTTGCAGCCAGTCGGCGGCAGCCGCCGCGTCGGTGTTGCCGTTGAGGTATTCGCGCGCTGCCTTCGGCAATGAACGACTGCGGCGAAAACAGCGGGTAGACCGTGAACTCCACCAAGCCGCGCTCGTTGGAGAGGTGCTGTTCGAGCAGCACGTTGTAGACGTGGTGGCCTGGATATCCTTCATGTGCCGCCAGATCGACAGCTCTGTCGATGAAGATCGGCAGATCGGTGTTCACCTGAATGAGGCTCCGGTAGCGGCCCTGGTACCAGTTGTAGCCGCTCCACGACTTGTCGGTGACGTACTCGATGGTGAAGCTCTCGTCCTCGGGGAGCTCGAGCTGTGCTCGCGTGCGCGTGCGCGCCTCGTCGACGGCGGCTCTGAACACGGCGTCGAGCTGCTCGGGCGGAACCACGAAGTCGCTGCGGAAGGCGTTGTAGCGTTCGGCCACCGAGCCGTCGCCGGGCAACAGCGCTTCGAGCTGTTCGATGAGCTCGGCGAAGTGAGCCTCGTTGTTGCGCGGCGAGATCGCGTCGTAGAGGGCGCTCGACTCCTCGTCGAAGCTGTAGCGGTCGCCGCGCAGCATCGCCACCCGAGCCGCGAGCGAGGCGATCTGCTTGTCCAGGTACACGATACGGAGCAGCTCCATTTCGTCGAGGTCGTTGATCGCCGAGTTATCGACGGCCGTGCTGAGCTCATCGGCCTCGGCGGCGATGCTCCCCAGATCGCGATCAGAGCTCTCGGCTTGCTGGCGCCAGTCGGCGGGGCCGTAGTAGGCGTCGACGTAATCGGCGTCGTGCTGCCCGAGAGCGAGGACGAGCTTGACGTAGGCGGTGGCGATTTCGTCCGTCGTCGGAGCAGGCTTGGTAGGCATCGCGCAGCTCGTCAGGCTCGTGAGGAAGACCGCCAGCAACGTCTTTGCTGCTACCGCGCTGAGGTGCTGGCGTATTTGCGTTCGCATGCGGTGGAGTCTCCTACGTCGTCGCGGCCAGGTTCGGCGTCCGACGGTATTACACTCCGCCCCGCGGGTTCTCCAGGGGATTCGAGCAAAGAGCCTTTCCTGGCCGTCGAACCGAGCGTTGTAGATCACGTGCGCCCGAGCGCGAGGATCATCCGATGGGAAGAAAGTCGAGCGTCTGCTCGAGGCGCCCGAGAATCGCCGGTCGCGGGGATGTCACAGGCTCCGTTGAAAAAGGGTGACGGTGATCCGACCTCGATAGTGTGTCGGGGTCAATCCACTGGCATGGAGGATCACCGTCATGAGCAAGAGTCGCAGAACAGAGACAAGTAGGAAAGCGGAGCGCCAAGAGAACCCGCTCCTGGAGGCAGTGGTAGCGGCGCGATCGGATCTACGAGCGCTGGTCATGGACGCGGGCTTCGGGGTGTTGGGTTCGCTGCTGGAAGAAGACCGGGCGGAGCTCTGCGGAGAGCGCTACGCGCGGTCACAGCAGCGGCGGGCGTACCGACACGGCTACGACGAGGGCTCGCTGGTGATGGGCGGCCGGCGGGTCAAGGTACGCAAGCCGCGGGCTCGGAGCGTCGATGGCCAAGAGCTGCCGCTGCCGCACTGGGAGAGGTTCAAGGCAACAGATCCGCTCGAAGAGCGCGCCGTAGAGCAGATCCTGTGCGGCGTCACGACGCGCAAGTACGAGCGCTCGTTAGAGCGGCTCGACGACGGGCGAGCTTCGTCGGGAACGAGTCGCTCGAGTGTGTCGCGGCGGTTCGTAGCGCGTACAGCCAAGCAGGTGCAGCAGTACCTGGCCCAACCGCTCAATGAAGTGGACCTGCCGGTGCTGGTGATCGACGGCACGCACATGGGCAAGCACTTGTTGGTGATCGCCATGGGCATCGACGCGGACGGCGTCAAGCATGTGCTGGGTGTCGTAGAGGGCACCACGGAGAGCTCCCACGTGTGCCGGTCGCTGCTGCGGCAGTTGATCGAGCGCGGCATGCCCGTCGAACGGGCGCGGTTGGTGGTAATCGATGGCTCCAAGGGCCTCCGTAAAGCAGTGCGCGACACGTTCGGCGAGTGGGCCCTGATCCAGCGCTGCCGTGTCCACAAGATCAAGAATGTATTGGAGCATCTGCCAGGGCATATCCGGCCCTGGTTCGCAGCCAAGATCCGCAAGGCGTGGAAGGCGGAGACGGCCACGGCAGCGACCAAGCAGCTCGACGCCGTGGTCAAGGAGCTGGAGACCGATCACCCCGGTGCAGCGGCCTCGCTCAGAGAAGGAATGCAAGAGACGCTCACCGTCACTCGGCTCCGAGTTCAGGGGCCGCTGCTTCGGACGTTACGTTCAACGAATACGATCGAGAACCTGAACGGGACGATCAAACACGTCAGCCGCAACGTAAAGCGGTGGCGCTCCGGGAGCATGATCGTTCGATGGGCGGTTACTGCACTCATCGAGGCCGAGAGCAAGTTCCGGAGGGTTCGTGGCTACCGCGACATCGCCAAGCTCGATGCCGCACTCAACACCGCCGTCGACGTTCCCCTTGAGCAGGAGCGCCGTACTGCGTAACAATCCCCAACCACTTCACCGTCGCCTTAGTTCAACGGACGGTGGGACATCCCCCCGGTCGCTGTCGGCGCAGCTGCCTTACTTCGCGATGTTGTGGATGGTCCTGGCGGTAGCCGTTTTCTCCGGCTGAAGAGCCGTTCTTCCAACCCTAAAATCCTACACGAGTAGTAGTTATGTCGATGAACAACGAGAGCCACGATCAAGACAAGCGCGTCTTCTATACGTGCTGGCCATTCGGCGGCGTGCTTTGCGGCATCGCTACGGTTCTACTCGGCGGCACGATGATTCTGTCGACCTTCTTCCCGCACTCGCCCGAGATCGTCTGGGGCATCGCGCTGATCGTGATCGGCGCGATCATCGCCCTCTATTCGAAAGACCGCCTCTGAGGGACACCTCTGCTGTGCTGCTGGCATTCAGGCCCAGGCCGCCAGTCCGGTCGCTCTCCCCACCACACGACCGGCGGTCACGCAGCCCAATAGTTCGCAGCGAGTCGATCGTCGTCTCGGATCCCGATTCCGTGGAACGTCTGCATCGCACCTCGATCCGAATTGGCGGGCTGGCCGCGCCAAGTCAAACCATAGGTTTGATTGTCACGGACGATGGTTAACGAGCCGATCCAGCGGTAATCCCGGGCCGTGAACGCGAGAACTGCGTCAGCCGACACGCTCGACGCTCACTGATGCGGAACCCCTCCTGCAGGTACCGCACCACCTTGCGCTTGCGCGCCGGCTTCAGACCTTTTTTGACAGCACCTCCTGGAGCATGTGCTTGTCCAGGCTCAGATCTGCCACCAGCTGCTTCAACTTCCCGTTCTCATGGCGCAGCTGCCGTAACTCCCGCAGTTCGGCCACACCCATCCCGGCGAACTTGCGGCGCCATGTGTAGAACGTCTGCTCGCTGACGCCCAGCTTGCGGCACACCTCCTTGATCGGTGTGCCGGCCTCTGCCTGCCGCAGCGCGTAGGCGATCTGCTCGTCTGTGTACCTCTTGCGCTTCATCTGTCCTCCTGCTTGGAGGACGACGGTACACCGATTTCCTAAAGATCAACCTGGCCCCGTTTTCGGGGTTTGGGTCAAACAAGCCTGCCACCCTCGAGAATGCTCACTAATTACTCGTGACCACCGTCTCATCCGCGTTGACAGGCACCGGCGGCCGCGAAATTACGCGTGATCGTTCGCGCGCCTCCCGCGGGAGATGGCTCGCCTGAAACGGTGGAGCCCTGTAGGGGACGTAACCTTGGCGTCCCGGGCCGACGCCCATAGAATCTACTCCACGTTTGCGGGGTAACTGTTGAGGCCCGGTGTGGGGTGGGTGCCAGTGGCGGTGGTACAATAGCCGCGTATACCCCAAACAGGACGGCTCGTGGATTCGAGCACGTCCGCAATCGGGGGGCGCATGCGCTCACCTGCAGGGAGTAAGTTGATGGATACGCACGTTTTCAAGTCGTCGCTTTCGCGGCGCTTCGCCGACCCCAACTTCAACGGTGGTACTGGCGTCCCGAAGATCGAGAGGCACATCCTGTTCGTGCGTGCGCTCGACCTGCCCGAGGGTCTTTCACTGGACCCGAACGCTCGCTTGCCGAAGGTCAACAAGCTGGTCTACAGGGGGATTCTTCGGAGTCTTCTCAACGATGACGAGACCGTTCCAAACACCTTCCACCTGAAGCACAAGGGGATCGTGCTGGTGGCTCGCTCGGTGAACAAGGGCGATGCCGAAGGTGACTGGAAGGTGAAATTCGGGGAGGGCCACGGGATCCTCGACGGTGGTCACACGTACCAGCTTCTGATGGACAACCGCGACGCGATCGTGGAGGCTCGGGAGGCGGCTGAAGCAGACGGTGACGCCGACCGGGACCAGTACGTGAAAGTCGAGATCCTGACGGGAGTTCCTCAGGCGTGGGTCGTGGATCTGTCGGCGGGATTGAACACGTCGGTGCAGGTACAGGACATGTCGCTGGAGAACCTCGCTGGAAGCTTCCAGTGGCTGAAGGACCTGTTACGTGACGAGCCATACTACAAGCGTATTGCGTGGCGCGAGGGTGAAGATGGCGTCATCGACGCCCGGGAACTGGTCAGCTTGCTGCTGTGCTTCAACATTGACCTGTTCCCGGTCTCTGAGGACATGCACCCGATCATGGCGTACGAGAAAAAGAAGGTGGCGCTCGATCTGTTCAAGGATCGCCCGGAGACGTTCGAGAAGCTGAAGCCGATCGTGAAGGACATCCTGACCCTGCACGACACAATTCGGCGTGACGCTCGCGAGAAATACAACCGCGCCACCAAAGGTAAGGCGGGCGGGATGAAATTCATTCAGTCCAAGTCGCCGAAGGCATACAAGCAATACGAGTTCGTGTTCACGGGTAAGACGAGTAAGTTCCGCCTGATGAACGGGGCGCTGTACCCGATGCTGGCCGCGTTCCGCTGGATGGTCGAGGAGTGTGACGGTCAGATTCGTTGGCGCAAAGCCTTCGTTGACGTGCTAAGGCTGTGGGAGTCGACTGCCGCGGAGTTGATGACGGCAACGCAGCAAACCAGTCAGGATCTCGGCCGCAACCCGAACGCGATTGGCAAGAGCCGTGGTCATTGGGCAAACCTGTTCCGCGCGGTGCAGGTTCGCGACCTGATGGCTCAGGCCAAGCTGCCGGTCATCTAGTCGGACTTGACCTGGCCCCGGTCGCCTTCGGGTGGCCGGGGCTTCACCCTCACCGCGCGCCCGATCTTTACCGCGGGTAGTTCGCCCCGGGCGATTATCGTGTACCAGGTCGACGCTGGGACAGAGGTCGCCTCGGAGATAGCGCCGACGCTGAGGAGGCGCGGTACGCCGCGTTTGGTGAGCTGCGCGCCTGCCTTCACGCTTGAATCTCCAAGCGCTTCAGAATTTCAGCGTAGCGGTCGATGACCCGCGGGCCCGGGATCCGTCGTCCTGTTTCCCAACGGGAGACGGCGGACCGATCAACCCCGACCAACTGGGCCAGCTCGGACTGTGTCAGGCCAGAGCGCTCGCGCACGAGCCGCGCGAAACTTGGCTCGGAGCGAAGCCGGCGACGAGCTTGACCGCGTTCGATGATCTCGTGTGTGTCCATCTCGACGTTACTATGCACACTAGTGGCACCTCTGCTCCAGTATCGGCAGGCAGCTTCTTCTGCACCGAACGACGTTAGTAAGCAGAGTATTGACGACGTGTCACAGATATGGCACATTGAGGGCATGCCGACAGAGAAAGCACCGAAGAGCAGATTCTCCGTTACCGAGAAACGCCGCACCCTTTCCGACGAGGAGGAGCGGCTGTTTGGTGATTGGACGCGGCCAAAAACGGCCCGATACGGAAGTCGTCGACTCACTCGCGTCACAGACGCCTGGCTGGAGGTCGAGATCGACGAGGACTGGTGCGCCGCGTTCCGCTTGGTCCCCTACGCCGGGCAGCCGGTCGTTGCGGAAGTTCGGATCTTTCCGGCCGATCACTGGCCCGGTCGCAAGCCGGGCCGCTGGCGCGCGCACGTCCTCGGGGTACTTTCGCGAGGCCTCGACAGACTTTGGAGGCGGGAGGATCGGGAGGCTTCCGAAGACACCCGGTTCCCATCGATTGGACAAGGGGTTTCCGCCCAACTTCTTCGAGCGGTGCCGTTTCGAGTAGTCCAGCAATACGCGCGCGATTTCGATAAGTTCGCCGTCGGCCACGTCGACGAGGACGGCATGACGAGGCTGGTGTCTGGCGGCGGGCTTGAGCTCGCGGCGGCTGGATTCAGCCCTAGGCATGCCGTGTCACCCTCGCGCGGCGCGTCCGGCGGTTGGCCTGATCGCCGCTACGCCGAGATCGCCCAGGCCTACGTTCAGCGTGTCAAGGGAGGTAGTCGCTCTCCGAATGCCGACGTGGGAGAGCTTTTCGGGCTTTCGGTCTCGCAGGTGAGCGACGCCCTGCACAGGTGTCGGTACAAGTTCGGAATCCTGACGAAACCCGTAAAGCGCGGAAAGCCCGGCGGCCTACTCACGCCATATGGAAAACAGTTGCTGCAAGAAGTTTCAGAAGGGGATCGACAAGAGGGAGGCAAGTAATGGGACAGTTGCGCAAGCGCGGGAACATTTGGTGGGTTCGCTACTATCGCGCGGGCCGCCGCCACGAGGAGAGCTCCGGCAGCGAGCGAAAGGGCGACGCTACGCGCCTGCTCAAGCTGCGGGAAGGCGACATCGCGAAGGGCGTCCCCGTGAGCGCGAAGGTCGGCCGCCTCGGATTCGACGAGGCGGCGGCGGACGTCGTCACTGACTACCGGGTGAACGGCAAGCGATCGCTCCCCGACGTCGCCCGTCGGATCCGGATCCACCTGGCGCCGTTCTTCGGTGGGCACCGGATGGCGTCCATCACGACAGCTGACGTGCGCTCCTACACCGCTTGCCGCCAAGAAGCCGGCGCTGCGAACGCCACTGTCAATCGCGAGCTGGCCGTCCTCAAACGAGCGTTCCGGCTCGCCGTCCAGGGCGGCAAGCTCCTGCACCAGCCCCACATTCCGATGCTCCACGAAGACAACGTGCGGACCGGCTTCTTCGAGCGCGAGGAATTCGAGGACGTGCGGGACAAGCTGCCTGAGAAGCTGCAGGGGATCGTGACGTTTGGCTATCTAACCGGCTGGCGGATCCCCTCCGAGATCCTGCCACTGATTTGGAGGCAGGTGGACAGGGAGGCCAGGACCGTCCGGCTCGAGCCCGGCACGACTAAGAACTCGGACGGTCGGACGCTTCCATACGATCTGCTTCCAGAGCTCGTCGACGTGGTCGAACGCCAGTGGCAGGAGCATCAGCGGCTGGCGGCTGAGGGCGAAATCTGCCCCTATGTGTTCCACCGTGAAGGGGAGGCGATCAAGGGGTTCTGCAAGGCATGGGCGTCGGCTTGCATCGCCGCTGGGTGCCCGGGCAAGCTGCAGCATGATTTCCGCCGCACGGCGGTCCGCAACCTGGTCCGCGCCGGCGTCCCGGAGAAGACGGCAATGGCAATTACTGGTCACAAGACGCGCTCCGTGTTCGACCGTTACGACATCGTCGACGAGGCCGATCTGAGGAACGCGCTCGGGCGGTTGACCGGCGTGACAGGGACAAAAAAGGGACAATCGGGCCGATCCGGACGTGTCACGGAGTTCTCAGCATCGGCCTAAATTGTTGAAAACAAACGACTAGATAGATCACGCGCTCGTAGCTCAGCTGGATAGAGCAGCGGCCTTCTAATCCGGCGGCTCTACTTTTTGCCGATCTCTTGTCAGCAAGGGTTTGAGTCGAAACACCGGTAGAATCAACGGCTTACGTCTTTACCAGGTTTACTAGGTTTACCAGGCGTTCTGCCCTCTCAGGGAAGGTGATAGGGAAGGTGGGAGCGCCACGACCATGATCGACGACGAGTCCTCGAGAATCGGGAATACTAAGTTCCAATCAATTCAGGATTGGGCGAGTCCGGGTAAACTCAGATTCCCAGAAGGGCTCGAAGACTTGGGACGATCTAGTCTTCGAGCTCGATACCAGCGGAATTGAGCTCCTCCCCTCGCTAACGACAGAGGACACCGGTTCATTCGACCATGACGATCTCAGTATCCAGATACTAGCGCCGAGACCCTACCTGGCAACCAAGGGGCCGGGTGGAGTGGACCGAGAAGGCCGAAAGCTCACCGCGAACTCGGTCAGTGCCGTCATTCGCGTCGTGAAGGGCGCGACACCTGTCGTGATACTTGTCGGTGATCTCGATGCGATCGGACTAGCGAACCTGCTCGACGACTGCGGCGGAGCTGACGATACGACCGCGCCTGTATTGGTCTTCCCCCACCATGGAGGGCGATCGGGCGCGGCCGATCTGGAGGGGTTCTCGAGAGAGATATGCTCGCTGTTCTCGCCCAGCACGGTAGTGTTTTCGATCGATCGATCCAAGCACAGCCTGCCCCGACCAGAGGTTGTCTCGACGGTGACCCGGCTACTCCCCGGCGTTCACGTCGCCTGCACACAACTGTCCGCTAATTGTGCGGCGTCGCTCTCTGGATCTCCAAAACCCTCTCATCTAAGCGTGGCGTTTGCCCGAGGGAATGAGAGCGCGAAATGCTGCGCCGGATCGGTCCTTATTGACATCCGTGGAGGCGCGCCCATATGACATCGTCGGGCGGGCTCCCGAAGGCAATTCGGTCCGCCTCGGGAAGCGCGGCCACCAGGCCGAGAGGTAAGCGTCTCGGGCGCGATGAGCCAGTGGTGGAAATCCACGGATCGGTGAAGCGACAGGAGCGTAGGAAGATCATTCATTCGTTCATGAACGATCCGGAGACGTTGATCCTGGTTGCCAACGATGCTGCTGCCCGCGATGCCGGTCTGCCGGCCTGGGAGGTCGAAGCGACGCTCGCGAGTGCTGAGCGCACGGCTACCGGGGACGATGACGAGTTGAAGCGATCGGTGATTTGACCTGACCCCCCAAAACGGATCCAGAGGTAATCTCACGATCTGGGTCGAAAAAGGGAGGTCAGAATGCCGGCGAAGAGGCACAGCGCAGAGCAGATCGTACGGAAGCTACGGGAGGCTGAGGTGGAGCTGGCCCGAGGCGCGACGGTCAAGGATGCCTGCCGCAAGCTAGCAATCACCGAGCACACCTACTATCGGTGGCGACGCGAGTACGGGGGGCTGAGGGTCGACCAGGCCAGGCGGCTGAAGCAACTCGAGAAGGAGAACGTCCGGCTCAAGAAGATTGTGGCGGAAAAGGAGCTGGATCTTTCGATCCTGAAGGAAGTTGCGGAGGGAAACTTCTGAGCCCGGCAGGTCGCCGAGATGCGGTTGAGCATGTTCGGCGGAGGCTGGGCGTTTCCGAGCGACGAGCGTGCCGGGTGCTGAAACAGTCGCGCACGACGCAGCGGTACGTGCCACGGCAACCGGACGACGAGCAGGTGCTGACGGAGAGGATCGTGAACCTAGCCCGAGAGTATGGCCGCTATGGGTATCGGCGAGTGACGGCGCTACTGCGCATGGAGGGCTGGCTCGTGAACCACAAGCGGGTGCAACGGATCTGGCGGCGCGAGGGGCTGAAAGTACCGAAGAAACAGCCCGAGCGAGCACGGCTGTGGCTCAACGATGGCTCCTGCATCCGACTGCGCCCCGAGAACAAGGATCATGTCTGGGCGTATGACTTCGTCCACCACCGGACGCATGACGGTCGGGCTATGAGGCTGCTGACGATCGTCGACGAGTACACACGGGAGAGCCTTGCAATCGACGTGGCGCGGAAGCTCAACTCCGAGGACGTACTTCACCGACTAGGACGACTGTTCGTTCATCGAGGTATTCCAGCGCACATCAGGTCAGATAACGGACCGGAATTCACCGCCGAGGCGGTTCGCGACTGGCTGGGCCGGCTCGGCGTCGGCACGCTGTTCATCGAGCCGGGCTCCCCATGGGAGAACGGCTATGTGGAGAGCTTCAACGGCAAGCTCAGAGACGAGCTGCTGAACGGGGAGATCTTCTACACGCTGAAGGAGGCAAAGGTTCTGATCGAGAGATGGCGCCAGCAGTACAACCGCGTACGACCGCACAGCTCGCTGGGCTATCGACCACCGGCACCGGAAGCGGTGTTGTTGAAACCGGCTACGCTACGCTTCGCCGGCCTCAACAACCTCTTGTCAGCACCGTGTTACTGGGATAGAAGGTGGTACTAACCGCGGGGTCTGGTCACAACGGCGAACCCTACTACCCGTACCACAAGCAGCGAATCTGGGTGCCGCCGAGTTCGAATAACCGGCCCGACCGCAATTTTTTGGAGTGGCACTCTGACGCGGTCTTTAGACCCTGAACCTGACTACAGGTCGAGCAATGAATGTCTTCGACACCCACAGACGGATCGTAGATGACTATGCGCAATACATCCGCAGCTTCATCAACATCTCCGACGAGGAAATTGCGCGGAACGTCGAAGACTCCTTGTCCAAGGGTCGTCTCTGGCCGCAGCCGCTGCTGCAGTTCAATCCCGCCTACGAGCAGGGGGGCTCCGTCGAAGAAGTCATCGGCTCAGGACTGCTGCATGACGACGCCCGGCACATCTTCGGTGGGTACTCGCTATACCGCCACCAGCTCGAGGCCATTCAACTGGGCGTGGCCGGTACCGACTTCGTCGTCACCTCTGGGACCGGTTCAGGCAAGTCGCTGACCTACATCGGCACGATCTTCAATCACCTGCTCGCCAATCGAGAGACCGAGGGAGTGGCGGCGGTCGTCGTCTATCCGATGAACGCGCTGATTAACTCGCAGACAAACGAATTCAATACCTACAAGGGCAACTACGAGCAGAGTACAGGCCGTCCATTTCCCATCACCTTCGGCCAGTACACCGGCCAGGAGAAGGAGGAGCGGCGGCAAGAGATGCGGGAGGAGCCCCCGCAAGTTCTCCTTACCAACTACATGATGCTCGAGCTCCTCCTCACCCGGGTGCAGGAGCGGCCCATCCGAGATGCGATCTTCGCGAACCTCCGTTACCTGGTCTTCGACGAGCTGCACACGTACCGCGGCAGGCAGGGCGCGGACGTCTCGATGCTCATCCGTCGCATCCAGGCTCAATGCAAGCGGTCGGTCTGCTGCATCGGGACCTCCGCAACGATGGTCTCGATAGGCAACGCCGAGTCGCAGCGATCGGAAGTCGCGCGCGTGGCGAGCACGGTGTTCGGCCGGCCGTTCCAAGCGGGCCAAATCGTTGACGAAACGCTGACGAGGTCTCTTGCCCGGGCCGAGACTCAGTTTTCCCCCGAGGAACTCTCCGCAGCCATCGGCGCCCCAATCGATGCCGCGGCAGGAGGAGCTGAACTACGGAAGCACCCGGTGGCGGTCTGGCTCGAGAATCGCATCGCGCTCGAGGAGCGAGACGGGCGGCTCGTTCGGCGAACGCCCATGGGATTCGAGGACGTCGTCGCGGCTTTGGCCGGGGAGTCCGGCGAATCACAAGGCAGATGCCGCCAGGCTCTGGAGGAGACCCTTCAATGGGTCAGTGCCGTCAATCAGCAGATTCAGGACCGGGGGTCCCGCTACACGCTTCTTCCCTTCAAGCTGCATCAGTTCATCGCTCAGACTGGGTCGGTCTATACGACACTCGACCAGGGTGAAGAGCGATTCATCACGCTCGAGCCGGGGATCTACAAGCACGACGACAGCAACAAGCCGATCTTCGCCAACGTCTTCAGCCGGGCCACGGGGCATCCTTTCATCTGCGTCTCTGTGGCGGATGGCCGTTTGGTGCCTCGGGAGTTCCGGGCGGCCGGGGATGTCGGGGAAGACGCCACGGACGGCTATCTGATCATCGGTGACGAGGTCTGGGATCCCGATCAAGATCTCGACTACTTACCGGAAGCCTGGGTACGGACCCGTGCAAGCGGAGAGAAGGTCCCGGATTCGAAGAAGCGAGCACGCTTTCCTAGGAGATCCCCGCCGACACCAGTGCTCGAACGAGTTTCGGCTGGGAGAGTCCGACTGTGACAGGATATCTCTCACCCCCCGGGTCCCCGGCCGGCCCCCGGGGGCTCGAGGTTGGGCGCTATCGCCTCCAGCGTCCGGACGAGATCCCGGGCGCGGGGAGACTGGCCCGGACCCCAGCTACAGTTTGCTTGGCACGCTATATCCTGGGACGGCCGGACGGCCGGCCGCCCTACAGACTGAAAACAAGCCAAGAAAAACCCTCCGAAATCGAGCTCACGGCCCGCTGCGATCACGGCGGCAACCGAGAGTTCCACGTGCCGGCTGCTGACAGATGGAACCATGCCTAAACGACCATCCGCGCGGCGATCGTCGAGGCGGTCGAGTCCGGCCAGGTAGTTGCCGCGATCGCCGACGAACGCGGGCTGAGCGAGCGCGAGGCAGGGCCGTTCAAGGTGGCCGTGGTAGCGCTCCGCCGCATAATCGCTACGGCAGTCAGGTCCGGCCCTGGAGTTGCCGAGGTCGCCACCCAGTGGGGGCTGAGTAAGCGTCGAGTGGCGCGGATCGTGGCGCTCGAGGTGTTGCGCCCTAGGATCGCCCAGGCGGTCAAGGACGGTCAGGGAGTTGCCGAAGTCGCTGCCGAGTACGGGCTGAGCGAGGACCTAGTGGAGCGGATGGTGGCGATCCAGTGGCTCGTGGTGCCGCGCTGGTGTGCTGCGATTGCCCAGGCGGTCGAGGGCGGCCGGAGGGTCGCTAAGCTAGCTGGCGAGTACGGGCTACGCGAGGACCTGGTGGAGTGGATCGCACGACACAAGGCGGCGCTCTACTACGCTCTGATCGAGGAGCTCCCGAAGGCGTACCGCGCTGTGATCGAGCGCAAGATAGTTGAGGCGGTCGAGGCCGGCCGGGGAGTTGCCGAGCTTGCCGCTGAATGCAGGCTGAGCGAGGACACGGTGGAGATGATTGTGGCGGTCGCGTGGGCGGGCGATGCGATCGTCGAAGCGGTCGGGGCCGGCCGGGGAGTTGCCGAGGTCGCCGCTGCGTACGGCCTACGCGAGGAGCAGGTAGAGCGGATCGTGGCGGCCGTGTGAAGCAAGGCGGTGCACTGAGGTAAAAGATCGGCTGTGCCCCCGGCGCGATCCCATTGAGCGCGCGGGCGGCCGCCTGATCGTTACCAAGTCGTCGTCCTCGACGCTCGGAGCAGTGAGGCTCGGCTGGCCTCGACTTCCCGCGATCGGGCGCAGGACATGCGCGCGCATGTGAATCCACCTGCCTGGAACTGCGTCCTCGGGACAACTCTAGGGATTCTTCCAGCTGCTCCCAGTTATCATTTTGGTCGCGCCAGCATACCGTGAGTCATCCAATTGCCAGGAGCTGCCCTCCTGGGAATCGAAGGCGACGCTCGAACTCACAGAGGGAGACGAGGCCATATGCCGCTTTTCACGCTTCATGAGGCGAAGCTGGAGAGAGTCGGACAGTCCAATTTCCGAACTGAGAAGGAACTCCAGGGGCTGATCGAGGCCAACCTCGACGAGGTGTTCAAGTGCCGGCTCGTCGCCACCGAGTTCAGCACCGGTGCCCAACACGCCGGGCGCATCGATACACTGGCGCTCTCCGAGGAGAGTCACCCGGTGATTCTGGAGTACAAGAAGATCGAGTCCTCGAGCCTCATCAATCAGGGCCTTTTCTATCTGGCGTGGCTTCACGATCACCGCGGTGACTTCGAGGTGGCAGCCCGGAGCGCGATCGGTGATGTCGAGATTGACTGGTCTTCGGTGCGGGTGATCTGCATCGCACCGACCTTCCAGAAGTACGACCTATATGCGGCTCAGGTCATGGGGGCTAATCTCGAGTTATGGACGTACCGGTTGTTCGAGAATCAGTCGCTGTATCTAGAAGAGGTACTCCGGTCATCACTGGACTCCACCACGCCGGACACCCCGTCTGCGGGGCTTACAGCTGGCCAGAAGGCCGCCATCACTCGACAGACCGGCAGCAACACCTTCGAAGAGCATGTCGCCGGCAAACCGGCCCACATCCGAGAGATTGCTCTCTCCGCCCAGGAGTTCATCCTCTCGCTTGATCCGTCGATCCAGGAGGCCCCGAAGAAGTTCTACGTAGCGTACAAAGCGACTCAGAACATCGTCTGTATGCGCATTCAAAAGAAGCAGGTCCTGCTGTTCCTCAAGCTCGATCCGAAGGAGACGCAAGGGCCGTCTCCCATCTTCAAAGACCTCTCTGAGGTGGGGCACTACGGCACGGGCGATTTCGGCCTCTATGTGAAGACCGTGGAGGAGTTCGACACCGCCAAGCCGTTCATCGAGATGGCGTATCAAAGAATCGGCGGCTAGCGCTCGCAGAGCTTGGCGACCCGAAACCGCGCCAAAGCAAGAACCGTCGTGGGGAAATGCCTACGACTCCCAGCATCACCTGGTTTCGCAAATGAAATGGCTGAGGGACGGATATCTATCACCCCCGGGTCCCCAGCCGGCGGGGGGGGCGAGGGGCATAGTGGCCGATGATCGCCTCGGCGTGAGTCCGTCTGGGAAGGCGGACGGACGGACGGACCTTGGCAAGTCATGATGGACAATGGATGGACGGCACGTTGAGCCACCTTTGGGTGCGCGGGGCGCTCGGGCGTTGCGGCGCAAAGTCCGGCGGACGAACCTCCCTATCTTTGGGTACTCGCGTCCCACCTTGAAGGAATCGACTGGCTGTCGACCGAACGCGTTTCGGCGGGGGGAGTCCGACTGTAGCCCAGATCCCTAGATGTGAGTTCTAGGTAGGTTGTTCACGAACTCACCCCTGAGAGCCGACGATCTTCATGCCGATGCCGGCGTGGGGACGGTGACGATTGTAGTGGTTGAGCCAGGGCCGTAGAGCTCGAGTACGTCGAGCTGAGGTCTGGTAGCAGGTGCGTAGGCCCACTGCTCCTTGAGTGTGCGGATGAAGCGTTCGGCTTTGCCGTTGGTTCTGGGGGTGTAGGGCCGGGTGTAAATGTGCCTCTCGAGTTGATGGCATAGGCGATTGAAGCGCTTCGAGACGTAGGGTTGTCTGTCACACTCGGCGCACCGCTACTCCCATCGAAGCGAAGTGCTCGACGGCTCGCTGCAGGAACGCTGTGCAGGTGTGTTGGTCTTCGGCGGGCAGCCTTCGACGTACGCCACCCGAGAGTGATCGTCGATAGCGACGTGGGCGTTCTCCCAGCCGACGCCGTAGGCCCGCTTGGAGCCGGTCGCCGTGGATGCGGTGTCCAGGTCGGACGGATACGGGCCAGTTTCTTCGTATCCAGGTGCAGTAGGTCACCGGGGTGCTCGTACTCGTAGCGAACGATCTCGGGCTTGGGCTCGAGCGCATCAAGCTTGGCGAGTCCGAGCCGCTTCAGCCACGCCGAGACGGTCGAGCACAGAATCGACTGGCTGTCGACCGAACGCGTTTCGGCGGGGGGAGTCCGACTGTAGCCCAGATCCGTCACGGGCTCCGCCCGCTCCCGGACTCGGCGGACCATCTCTCGGCGTATATACGGCGTCGTGCGGGCGTTACCATGCAGCTGCATCGGGCGCTCCTTCTGAGGTCGTGGAGTCTTTTGAACAACCCCATTGATCTCAGAAGTGAGCCCCGATGTGAACAACCTACTTAGAAAACACACCTAGACGTCCTGGGGACCCGAGCGGCCCCCCCCCGGGGGGGGGGGGGGGGGCGTTGTAGTGGATGTTTGAGGGCGGGCTCAGTCGGACGTCGCCGGCGTCGAGCTCGAGGGCTCGGCCGCAGTCTGCGCCGGGCGCAACGGTCGTCGTCGCTCGTGCTCCACCGGCAGCAGCTTCGCCGCCATCTCAAGCAGCGCCTGGACAGACCCGTATACGCGTGCTCAGCCGTTGGGCCGACGCCGCAAGGTTCCACCCTGCCACCCCCGTCGCCTCGCGGCGACCGCCGCGGCTCCTTTTCGTCGGTCGTATCCATATCGGCGAAAAGAATCTCGGGATGCTCGCCGAGGTCAGTCGGCGGCCTGCGTAGCCCTGGACAGGGGGCCAGAGAGCCCTGTCGCGGCTCCGTGGCCTTCCTGGCGCCGCTGCTACGATTGCCTGAGCGTCTCCGGCTCCAGACGGAGCCTTATCCGGCCGTTCCGCGAGCCGTGCGCAGCAGGGCCAGCGCGTAGACAATCCCGATCGCCGGAACCACCGAAAATGTCAGCGCAAGCTCCCAATCTCCCCGCACTCTGCCCGCGGCCATCAGTTGCGCAAAGCCTAGGTCGGCGATCACGTTCGCCATCAGGAGCGCCACTAGGGCGAGGATCGTCGTCGTGGTGAGGCGGGGCCGCAACACAAGCAGAAGCACTCCCGCAGCGCCAAGAGGGTGAAGGAGGATCAGCAGCAACCGTTGCCAAACGTCTCCGCCGTTCGCGAATGCTCCAACCAGGGCCGTGAATCCTGCGAACACCGCGTGAATCACGGCGAGCACCGTCACTAAAATCCGGAAGCTGGTCATGGAGATATGATAGGCCCCTGCTGGGGATCTATCCAGATCCTCTGGCCGAGCCGTACCGCCTTGACGTCGCCCTCTGCAGCCCGTGCCACGAACGAAGCATTGCTCCGCTCCATACCGGCCCGCTTGAGGCGCGTGCTGAAGCTGTTGAACTGGACCGTGCTCGATCCCGGCCGCCGGCAGTCGTCCGATCCCGGCATCAGTCTCGGACCACATCATCTACGCCGCCGACCGGTAACGAGACGCGAAGGACCTGCTGGGACTGACACTCTGATGACGCTGATCGCGATGTTTCTGCTGCCGGGATGGGTTCTTGGATGCGCCAGCACGGCACCATCACGGGGTGATCCGGTTCCAAACCCGGTCGTTCCGGGGCGTCTGTACGACCTTAGCAGCTCGGACCTACTAAACGCTGGCTTCGCGAGCGATCCAGCCAGCGCCGGTGAATTCGTCGTATCGCTATCCGACGGCCGTGTCCTCGTGGGCCACTACCAGGCCTTTGCGGACAAGCCCCCCCGGGTGGGGCACGATCTTCCGGAAGCGGTCCCGCGAGTACCATACCGACGAGAGCGTCCACGGGATGCTGGCGGGTATCGCCACCGCGGCCGATTCGGAGCACTGGGTCAAGTGCGAGTACGTGACCTTCGACTCGGCCACAGGCCACGGATACTGCGACAGCAGCTGGGATACGGTTTACAGGCTGCTGTTCTAGAGGGATGACGCGCGTAGTGGGCCGACGAAACGCCGGCGTGCGCCACGTTGCGGTCGTTGGGGCGATCGGCACCTGCGCGCAGATCGGCTCGACCGCGTGGTCGTCTCGATGCTCATCGATGAACCGCACCATCCCGTCGCTCGGCGGCCGAGTTCCGCCTGGGCGAAATACGCTGATGCCTTGTGCAGGACCTCGTTGGTCCGCTTCAGCTCCTGGTTTGGAGCGGGAGAGTGTGTAGTTTGGGAACAGAACTTGCTTGTCTACGAACGTGAAATGGATAACCGATACCAAGGCAAGGATGAAGAATGAAAGTCGCCGAACTCACAGATGACATTCGTAACCACAACTTGGTGCTTCCCGAATTCCAGCGTGAGTACGTTTGGACACGCGAGCAATCCAAACAGCTAATGGTGTCTCTATCGCGAGGATATCCAGTCGGCGGAGTCCTTTTCTGGAAGACAACTGAACCACCAGAATTGAAGAACGTCGACCAACTACCTGACTCACTCGGGACGGTATCCATAATCCTCGATGGCCAACAACGTCTCACAACATTATTCCTTCTCATCTCAGGGCAGATCCCACCCTACTACCGTGAGCGAGATATAACCTACGACCCGCGGGATTTGTTCTTTAACATTGCCGACGGCGACTTTCAGTATTACCAACCGACGCGGATGAAGGGGAACCTTCTGTGGCGGCGCGTCGTTGACGTATTCACAGATTCCGCGTCATTGAACGTCTTCCAGATCGCGCAGAATCAAGCTGACGACGCCGACGAGCATCTGCGCCTCGCCCAAATCTTCAACGAGCGCGTCGAGACTCTCAAAGGGATCCGGTCCATCGATCTGCCTGTGCAGATAGTTCCTGCCCACGCGAGCCTGGGCGAAGCAATCGACATCTTCGATCGCGTAAACAGTAAAGGTACGAAGTTAACAGACGCTGATCTAGCGTTGACGCACGTCACTGCCCGATGGCCTACGGCGCGACGAGAAATGAAGAAGAAGATCGAATGGCTTGATACCCAACGCTTCTACTTCGACCTCACTTTCATGACCCGAGCATTGACGGGTGTTGTCACGCAGAGGGCGCTATTCGAGACGATCCACCCGAAGGAGCGCGAGGTTCTTGAGGCGGGCTGGACACAACTCTCAAAGATTCTTGACTACCTCGCTGGATTGTTACCTGAGAAGGCGTTCATCCAGTCAACCGAGGACGTAAACAGCACCAACATTTTCGTTCCGCTAGTCGTTTATCTATCGACTCACGAGGGCAAGTTCCCAGACGAACGAGCGCTGCAGAACGCACTTCACTGGTTGTACGCGGCTCATACATGGGGAAGGTATGCAGCCCAGACCGACAATCGATTGGAGCACGATCTGAGTCTTATCGTTCGCGAGATGGCTCCATGGGAGAGCCTCCGGGAGCAAATCATCGATCAGCGGGGTCGCATCGAGGTCAAGGCGGCAGACTTCGAGGGCCGAGGCGCTGCACATCCCCTCTACCGAATGACGCTCCTGCTCGCGAAGGCCCTAGGTGGGATTGACTGGTTCAACGGTATGCCCCTCACCAGTCGACTGGACGGTCGATATCGCCTGCACAGCCATCACATTTTCCCGCAGTCGGTTCTCTATGAAGAGCTCTACGACTCCAGCAGCCATCTTGATCGGAAAAAGGTGAACGAGATCGCGAATCGGGGGTTCCTTACGGCCGAGAGCAATCGGTCTCTGTCGAATCGCCGACCGGCCGAGTACTTGCACGAGGTCGAGGAGAGGTATCCAGGAGCGCTAACGAAGCAGTTCATTCCGATGCGTCCCGAGATCTGGGAAGTAACGCACTATGAAGACTTTCTGGCCGCGCGGCGCGATTTGATTGCGACAAAGCTAAACGACTTCATGACCGACTTGATCACAGAACCAGAGGAGATCGGTGAGCGGCCAGTGACTGAGCTCATCAAGCTTGGCGAGAGCCTCAGCCGCGAATTCAAGACAACCTTGCAATGGGACATTCGACGCAACGAGAAGAATCCGGCGCTACGGCTCTTGGTACTCAAGACGCTAGCTGCGTTCCTAAACACCGAAGGCGGGACGCTAGTGATAGGCGTAGAAGACGATGGAACGGTCGCCGGAATCGGTCCAGATATGAAGCTCTTGGACGGATCGAAGGATAAGTTCGAGCAGTTGATCGGAGCACTTGTCGTCGACCACCTTGGCGCTGAGCACTCAGGTCTGATTCGGAGCCGTTTTGAGGACATCGGAGATCGAACGGTCTTTGTCATCGACGTGGATAAGGCACCGGACGCCGTTTTCTGCAAATGGAAGGCTGATCTCAGCCTCTTCATCCGCGTGAATACAACAACGCGCTCCCTAGATCCGCAGGCCGCACATGCCTATATCCAGACCCATTGGGGATGACGCGCGTTTTGGGCTCGGCGTGCCTTCGGAAGTGGCGCGGGTGCGGTCCCTTGGTGGTGCGCAGGGTGACTCGGGGACCATCGGCGCGTGAGTCATCTGCTGACTCGCATTGTACGAGGCAGCGGGACCGGCGCCTCCGCGCCCTCGGGCTGATAGCTGATGTTGTCGAGGAGCAGATACATGAGACATCACGGGCTCACCCCGAAGCAGCAGGAGTTCGCTCAGGAATTGGTGAAGAACAGGACCGCCGCCGCACGGCGGGGAGCTCGCAGTCCCTCCCTCCGCCTCGCAAAGTGGCTACATCGACGCGCTGACCCCGGGAGGGTCAGTCCGCCGGGATCACGTCGCGCCAAATCTGGTGGCGACGTACTTGTCGGCATCCTCCTTGCCAAGTCGCACCGTACCGGGGCCGCTGCGGACGTACAGATCGCCGTCAACGGCCTTCTCCATACCCTTCCCATCGCAGGTACACCGGCTCGGGACTCCGCTGGCAGCTCACGAGGCAGACGGTCTTGCCCTCGACGATCTGCGCCTTGGGATCGATGCAGGTTCCGGCGCGGTCACCGAGGCCATTGCGCACGACCTGGGCCAAGTGCCGCATGAACTTATCGTCGCTGTCGAGGCGGTCATGCTCGATGCCGACAACCTTGCGGTCGTCGTCCACGCCGATCAGCAGGTCGCCGCCCTCGGTGTTGAGGAACGCGGCGATACTCTTGAGCGCCGCGTGGGTGACGTGCTTGTCGTCCTTGCGGTCTTGTTTCAGGTTCCAGCGCAGGCTCGACTTGAACTCGAGCGTCTTGGACTCCTGGAGCTTGAGCAGTTCCTCTGCTCGTCGGTGCCGCTGGATGTAGTCGTCAAACAGGAAGTTCTTGAGCGCCCCGCCGAAGTCCGCATCGTCGGTGATGCGCTTGTACAGCTCGAAGTTGGTCTCGACGAACTCCTGGAACTTGTCCTCAACCTTGGGGTCGAAGGTCAGCCGCACGTTCTCGCGCGTGTTCACCCGGGCGCTGGCCTCCAGCCCGTCGTCCTCGTCCAGGGCCAACCGGATGCGCTCGAGCGCGACGCGGTGCTCGGGGCCGAGGTCCAGGCCGAAACGCTCGTTGAGCGCCTCGATGATGCGCGAGAGCGCCTCCAACTCCTGCGCGCCGGCCCCACTGTGCGGCTTGCTCCCGGCAGGGTCGAGCGGCCAGGCCTGCCGCTCCAGCGCGATCGGTCCCTGGCTCGTCTGCTGGATGCGGAAGGACTCCATGTCGATGTTCTGCTGCACCTCGAGAGGTAACTCCTCACGGCTGGCCGGCAGCAGGCGCCTGAGGTGCCGGGCAAAGACGTAGAGCTTCTCGAGGTCGGGGTCGGCGAATGTCAGCACCTGGGACAGGAACGCGTACAGGCGTGCGTAGTCGGTGAGCTGGCCGCGGAAGTCGCTTCCTTCCTCGGGACCAAGCTCAGTTAAACCGCTGTCGCGCCGGCTCCAGTGCCGCGTACAGCCGGTCCTGGGTGCCCTTGGGGTCGAAGTACACCCGCCCGAAGGCATCGACGTCGTCGGCCGCGAACACACCGTAGTTGAATAGTCTGCCCTGGACCTCGTACAGCAGGTTGGGGTCGGTCTCCTCGGAAAGCAGGGTGGTCTCGTAGTACGGCTCGAAGGCTTTCCGGATCTCCTCGGCCTCGTTGGCGAAGTCGAGCACCATCGCACCCTTCTTGCCGGGGTGGGTGCGGTTCAGGCGGGACAGCGTCTGGACCGCGTTCACGCCACCGAGCTTCTTGTCCACGTACATCGTGTGCAGCAGTGGCTGATCGAATCCGGTCTGGAACTTGTTGGCGACCACCAGGAAGCGGCACTGAGGCGTGTCAAACTCGGCTGCCGTCTGCCGCTCGCCGATCACTCGCTCCTGCCCGGCGGAGTTCATGCCCGATTCCGTGTAGGAGGCGCCACGGTCCTTCACCGTTCCGGAAAAGGCGACGAGCGCCTTGTACGGATGGCCCTTGTCGGCCAGATACTGATCCAGAGCGAGCTTGGTGCGCACTGCATGGAGGCGCGAGCGCGTCACGATCATCGCCTTGGCCCGCCCGCGGATCTCACGTGCGACCTGCGCGGCGAAATGCTCCACGCAGATGGCGATCTTGTCGCGGATGGCATGCGGGTGCAGCTCAACGAAGGACTTGAGCAGGTACTCCGCTTGGCTCTTGTCGTACCGCGGATCCTGCTCGATCTTCTTCAGCAGGCGCCAGTAGGCCTTGTAGGTGGTGTAGTTGGCGAGCACATCGAGGATGAACCTCTCCTGGATCGCCTGGCGCATGCTGTAAAGGTGGAAGGGCTCGAACTTCCCGTCCGGCCGCTTGTGGCCGAACAGCTCCAGCGTCTTGGGCTTCGGGGTCGCCGTGAAGGCGAACGTCGAGAGGTTCGGCTGCCGTCCGCGGCTTTGGATCTCATCGAGGACCCGGTTGTCGATCTCCTCTTCGGGGGTCTGCGCACCCACTTCCTCTTGTTCGGCCTGCTCCAGAGCTCCCTGCTCTGAGCACCGCCTTGAGGCTCTTGGTGCTTTCGCCAGACTGCGACGAATGTGCCTCGTCCACGATGACTCCGAAGCGCTGGCCGGGGAGCTGGCCGATCTGCTCGGCGATCACCGGAAACTTCTGCAGCGTGGTGACGATGATCGTCCGGCCAGCCTCGAGAGCCTCGCGCAGCTGGCGGGAGGTCTGGTCGATGTTTTCCACCACGCCGAGGGTCTGCTCGAACTGCCGGATGGTGCGCTGCAACTGGCGATCGAGCACCCGCCGATCGGTCACCACGATGACCGAGTCGAACACACGCCGGTCCTCTCGGTCATGCAGCACCGAGAGCTGGTGGGCGAGCCAGGCGATCGTGAAGCTCTTGCCGCTGCCCGCAGAGTGCTGGATCAGATAGCGCTCGCCGGTGCCGTGCTCTCGCGCATGGCGCACAAGGCGGCGCACGCAGTCCAGCTGCTGGTAGCGCGGGAAGATCAGGAAGCGCTTGCCGGTCTTGCGTCCGGCATCGTCCTCCTCCTGCACCTCGTGAATGAACTGACGGAGCAGGTCCAGGACACTGTCCCGGGCCCAGATCTGCTCCCACAGGTAGTCGGTCGGAAAGCCCGGACGGGTGGGCGGGACCGGTGGGTTCCCCGCGCCGCCGAAGCGCCCCTGGTTGAAGGGTAGAAAACGAGTCCCGGGCCCGGACAGCTGCGTCGTCACGAACACCAGCTCCGGGTCCACGGCGAAGTGGGCAAGGCAGCGCCCGTAGGACAGGAGCGGCTCCCGCGGGTCACGGTCGTGCCGATACTGCCGGATGGCATCCTGCACGTCCTGGCCGTTGAGCGGGTTCTTGAGCTCGGCCGTGAAGATGGGGATGCCGTTCAAAAACAGCGCGAGATCGAGGCTCTCCTCGCTCTGCTCGCTGAAGCGAAGCTGGCGGGATACGGAAAAGAGGTTGGCCGCGTGAAGGCGCTGCAGCTGTTCGTTGAGCCCGCTCGCGGGCCGGAAGTAAGCGAGCCGGAACCTGCAGCCTGAGTCCTTGACGCCATTGCGGAGTACATCGAGTGCCCCCCGCCGGCCGATCTCGCGCGACAGCCGGCTCAGGAAGCGCACCTTCACGTGAGCGCCGTGGTGCTGCTTGAGCTTGTCCCACTCCTTGGGCTGGGTGGCCAGGAGGAAGTCGACGACGTCGGTCGGAATCAGGCAGAGGCCGCGGTCGTAGTCCTCCGGCCGACGCTTGCGGTAGCCGCCCGGCACCGGCTCATCGTCGTGTTCGGGCGGCGACTCGCTCACTGCCGTCGCATCGTGCGGGCGCGCGTCGAGTCCGTCTCGCAGCAGCGCGCATTCGATCGCCTCCTCGAAGGCCTGCTCGGAGACCTCCGGGCTCATGCCGCTTGTCCCCGGACGTCGATCTTGCCGGTGACCGCTGCGGAGATCAGCGCGGTGCGGAATTCTTTGAGCAGGGCGATGGCTTGGTGGGCTTTGGCGGTGAGGGCGTCGATGTTCTCCGTCTCTCTATCGAGGAACGCGACGATCTCTGCTTGCTCGGGCCCGACCGCGACCGGGAAGTCCTGGAGCATTGGTCGCCTTAACGAGTCAACGGTGGATTTAGCCGAGAGGGCCAGAACGACTTTGCAGAGATTGGCTTTGACGAAATAGTAGAAGAAGCGCCCTACAACGCGCCGAAAATGACAGAACAAGTAGACTCGTTGATGGAAATCAAACTTGCCAATGTAGTGATGGAATATCTTGCCCACGCCAGCGCCGTCACCCGACGTAAGGACCCCTTCACCGTCGAATGTATAGGTGGGTAGACGTTCGACGTTGTCGGATCTGACAAAAAAGGGATACTCCCCTTCCTCCATCGCGTCCTGCGTGTCCTTGTCCCCTGTGGTCATGTCGCAGAGGAATCTTGTGCGGATTACCTCCCAATGCGCCGGGATCTCCCCCAGCCACTCGATGCCGGAATCCTTCATGGGGACGTTCGGGTCCAGGCCTCGGGTGACGGCAGAGGTGATCAGGGCGGTGCGTTTCTCCTGAAGTAGCTCGATCAGCCGCTCCTTGCTCGCCACCAACCCATCGATCTTCGCCGTCTCGCGGTCCAGGAAATCGGCGATGGCGTGCTGTTCCTGGGCTGGCGGAAGAACGATAGGGAGGCGTCTTAGATCCGCGAACTTCATCGTTTGCCGGACACCTCCGCCCAGCCGGTAGAAGACCTTCGTCACGTCGTAGGAGTGCAGCAGATAGTAGGCGAACCGCGACTCCAGTGAATCGCGGAGACTTAACCCAACGTATGCGGACGTGATGATCCCCGGCTCGGGAACAAGCCCAACGCGCAGGCTCCGCTTGTCGTTCTGAAGATCCGTCAAGCGCAGGACAATATCGCCAGGCTGCAATACCTGGTACGTCTCGAAAGACTCCGGTAGGAGACCGTGATGGAGGCTCACATCTCGGCGCACGATTCGACCATACGACAGGGAAAGTACATTGCTCTCGACCTGTTGGTGGTTACGGGCGTCGTTCTCCTTAGAGACCAAGAACAAAGGGCTCACATCCCAGTGGCTGGGGATTTCTTCTAACCACTCGATGCCCGCGCTGCGGTACTTCGGGTAGCGAGGTGTTGCTGGAGACTCGCTGATCACATCGTTGTCCCCGATGACTTCGTCAAGGTACCCAGAGCCTCGACGATTTCTCTCTCGATGGCGCGGATGTCGGCTTGTACCTCCTCCAGCGGGCGGGGTGGTCGGTACTCGTAGAAGTACCGGTTGAAGTTGATCTCGTAGCCCACGAGCCCGACCTGTCCATCCCGCGCATCCCGGCGTTTCGTGTCGATCCAGGCGTCGGGAACGTGCGGCTTCACCTCCCGCTCGAAGAACGACTCAACATCCTCCAGGAGGGGCACGCTCTCCGTGTCGCGAAGCTGGGGATCAGGCTCAGGGCGACCCTCCCGGTCCCGGCAGATCTCTGCCTCGTCGTTGCGCTCAGACAACGCGGAGAAAATTGCCTTCTTGATGGGAGCAGCTAGCTTGAGCTTCGCTTCTTGGGCCGCCTGGGAAAACTCGTCCTCGAAGACCGCACGCTCCAGGAACAGCTTGGCCGATAGATTCTTCAGCAGGGCCCGGATCTCGGCCTGCTGCTTCCGGCCCGCCTCCTCGTCCTTCGCTTTCGCTTCGCCCTTCTTGCGTGACACCGCCAGGCTCACGAAAGCGCGCTCCTCTTCGAGCCGTGCGATCCGTTCGGGGCTGGCCTGGAAGTCGAGCCGCAGCGGACGCTCCACCGTGATCTTGCGGAAGCCGAAGTGCGTGGTCGGATAGACGCGGCTGACGACAACCTCGTGCTCTTCGCCGTCCTGGGAGACCTTGCGGGTCGCGCCATCCTCGAACTCCGCCAGCAGCCCCAGGACCTCCTCCTTTCGCTCGACCGGAACCTCGCGACGCTTCGCACCCAGACTCTTGCGCAGTGGGACCCAGAACGAGGTGGCGTCGATGATCTGGACTCTGCCGCGTCGCTCAGGCCGTTTCCGGTTCGTGAGCACCCAGACGTAGGTCGCGATGCCCGTGTTGTAGAACAGCTGCTCGGGCAGTGCGATCAGCGCTTCCAGCAGATCGTTCTCGAGGATCCAGCGGCGGATCTCGCTCTCACCGCTGCCCGCATCGCCGGTGAAGAGCGGCGAGCCGTTCATGATGATCGCGACCCGCGAGCCGCCCTGAGCTTGCTCCTTGGAGTGCGCGAGCATGTGCAGCAGGAACAGCAGCTGGCCATCGCTTATCCGCGGCAACCCCGCACCGAAGCGGCCGGCGTCTCCCCGGTCGTGCTCGGCTCGCACCGCGTCCTGGTCGCGCTTCCAGTCCTTGCCGTAGGGTGGATTGGCGATCATGTAGTCGAACGTTGTGCTGGCGTGCCGGTCGTTGGAGAGCGTGCTGCCGAACAGGACGTTGTCCGCGTCGCGGCCGTCTTCCGACTTCATGAACAGGTCGGACTTGCAGATGCCGAAGGTCTCCGGGTTCACCTCCTGGCCGAACAGGTGAATGTCGGCATCAGGGTTCACGGCGCTGCCGCAGAGTTCGCCCTCGCGCCTTTCTCCGACGTTGATGTGCTCCTTGGCGATGGTGAGCATGCCGCCCGACCCACAGCACGGGTCGTAGACGCTCAGCACGACCCCTTTGGTGCGCAGCCGTTGCTCGTCGCCAGCCAGCAACAGGTCCACCATGAGATGGACAACGTCGCGGGGAGTGAAGTGCTCCCCTGGGTTTTCGTTCAGCGCCTCGTTGAACTTCCGGATGAGCTCCTCGAAGATCGTGCCCATCGTGAAGTTGTCGACCAGGTCCGGGTGCAGATTCACCTTCGGATCGCCGAACCGCTGCACGACCTGGAACAGGAGTCCCGCCTCGTCGAGCTTGGCGATGGTGTTGTCGAAGTCGAACTTCTCCAGCACCTCACGCATGTTGGAGCTGAACCCTGCGATGTAGTTACGCAGGTTCTGAGCGATGTGGGACGCGTCGGCGAGGAGCTTATCGAAGTCGTAGCGGGAGGTGTTGTAGAACGCGAAGCCGGAGGCGCGTCGAAGCTGCGGCTCGAGGTTCTCGATCCTGCCCCGGTACTTGGCCTGGACCGCCAGCACCTGCCCTTTGGTGGGGGCCAGCACGCAGTCGAGGCGCCGCAGCACGGTGAGCGGCAGGATCACGTCCTGGTACTTGCCTCGCTTGAAGGTGTCACGGATCAGGTCCGCCACGCCCCAGATGAAGCTCGTGATCTCGCTGTGGTTCATGTCGTGTCCAAGACCTCGGCTGCGGCTAAGGGATTCGTGTCGGGGATCAGCATCATCCTTCGCGACAGTTCAGCGCAGGCCCCCGGTGCCGCCAGGTGCGCGGCTTGGCTAAGCATCCGAATCGTCGGCTGAACGCTTGTCCACAATGCCGAGTAGGTGACTGGCTAGCACTATCATCTCCACGGCCTCGGCTCGTTCGATGGTCACGCTACGGTGGCTATGGGGGTTCTTGTAGGACCCGATGGCGCCGGCAAAAAGATGAGCGAGCGCATCCTGCTCCGCCTTCGGCGCCTCAGCGTCCGCCAGAGCACCGCCTGTCACGAACGCCTTCCGCATCAAAGCGACTCCGATGTCCGTGTCTGCACATTCCGCGGCCTCCCGGACCCGCACTTCGACCTCTTTGAATGCCTGAAACACCGCCGTATCGTAGTCGCCCCTGAGGAACAACGCCCACACCTTCTGCGCGATTCTCGGATGAAGCTGGCCACGCGGAAGCAGGTTCGCACAACGGTAAGAGCGCACCTGATCGCGTGTCCGCAGCCGTTGACCGCGTCGCGAGATGACTACCGACTCACCCGCGGACCCAGGCTTCGGCACCAGGAGCCCCTCACGTTCAAGCCAGACCCACGCCTCCATAAGGGCCAGACTCAGCTCGTCCTGCGCGTCCTCTGGATAGTCTCGAACTGTGTGCCGGAGACTGAAGTTGTATCGGTTTAGGCTTCTCTGTTCGGAGGCAGGGAGAGAGTTGAGGTGTTCCATCAGGACACCGGCGAGCTCCTCGGGCTCAAGCGCGAGCATGGCCTCCGGGTCGGGAACCAACGAATGGATGGAGCCAGGGGCCGCGCCCCCCGTGTCGTTCACGCTTGCCTCTCCTGTGGTTGAGCTCGCTAGCCAAGAGGAGCTCGTCCCTCGCTCCAGCAACGGTCACGTGCTGGTGCGGTTGCGATACAAGACCCGGTCGCTACCTTTTGCCAGGCACGACCATAGGGAAGAATCCAAGATGATCAAAGCCGAATAGGGGGTCTAGTAGTGCAGTTCTTGGTCGCACACGGTTACGATTCCGTTGTTGCCGCTGCCCCTACGATGGCGCTAACGCGCCACCTGCCCAACCGCCAATGACTTTTCTGTACGACATGGGGAATGCCGGCGATCTGTTGAAGCACGGCGTCCTCGCGGAGGTTGTCCGTTGGCAATGCGAACAGGGCGTCGCGCTACGTTTCATTGACCTGTTCGGTGGCAAGCCTTGGGAGGAACCCGTTTGCTGCAAAGTTGCGAGGCGCGTTCGGGGCCTCGGGTCGGCATGCGTACTTCGTGCGGCCCAAACCAGCATCGAGCACGGCCGCTACTATGGCAGTGGCTGGGTGGTCCGGAACGTGGGCAAGGCAACCGAGTGCGGCACTGTGCGCGTCTTGACCACCGATCGGGATCAGGGGCACCGCGAGCTGCTCCGCGATTCCGGTTTGTCCTTGATCACAGAGGATTTCCCGAACGCTGATCTGTCCGACGGCTACGCGGCGTTCGAGAACGACGTGATCCCCAACGCAAAGGACGGCGACTTGGTGCTCATTGATCCCTATTCCGAGTTCCTACTTCGTCGAGCACCGACGATCGTACCGCTGATGGCCAAGATGGCCAAGCGTGCCGCAGTGCTGTTGTTCGCGCTGAACCTGGATCCAGGAAATCGGGTCGGCCAGCGATTCGACAAGCTACTGAAGGAGCATCTACCGGGCGCTTGGCGCCTGACTTGCCCCCCGCTGAAGCACACCGGGGTCAAGGGCGAATCGAGATTCCACGCAGATGTCGTACTGGCCGCACACTGGTTGGGTGAAGGGAAAGGCTCTGGGGACACTGACGCCCTGCGAAAGCAACTAACTGCGTTCGCCGAGCAACTGGCGGGCGTTCTCGAACTGCCGGCGAAGCAGCTCTCCCTTCGGGTTGTCGGCCAATGAGTTGTTCTGACCTCTGAGTCCCTGTAACGCGCCCGACGGATTCCGCCCGGACTTGCGTAGCCGCCAATGAACACACCCGGAATCTCCGAGGCTTTTATATCAATGACTTGAACCGAGTGCCCAAGGAGGGACTTGAACCCCCACGGGCTTGCACCCACTAGCAGGCTGCTGAAAAACGGCTCACGAGTGTCGATCCGGTCCCCGAGCGGCAGCGTGGAGTAGGCATGGCGCGCACCGTTGAAGGGGGGCGATCGCAAACGACCCTTCGCTCGTCACCTCGAGAGGCGGTTTGGCGCTCCCGGGTCCCACTACCTTCACGTCAGCGCCTCGAGATTGCGCATTCTCACCAAGGTGAACGCTGCCGCGGTGAAGACGAACATCCAGCCGACGCGGTCGACCCCTCGGTGCTTCGTCTGGCGGATCAGTCCTACTGTCTTGCCCCAGCCAAAGACCTGCTCGACGAGCTTGCGTTTGACCTGGCTTTGCTTGTACCCGGCGTGCCTCGTGGTGCGGCCATCGATCGCGCTGCGTCTGTTGGTGTCGTTCTGCGCCACATACGGCGTTACGTTCCGATCTCTCAGCTTGCCGACGCACTCCTTGGTGTCGTAGTTCTTGTCGCCACCCATAGTCACGCGATCTGTCCCGGGGATCTCGCCGGCCATCGCCACTGCCGCATCTCGTTCCGCTGTGCCTGAAGCCTTCGTTACCATCGCGTTGGTCGGCAGCCCGTGGCGGTTGTCGACTACCAGGTGGCCCATGTAGCAGAGCTTCGCCTCGGATCCCTTGCTCTTCCTATACAGGCGGGCGTCAGGATCGGTTCTCGAGGCGTGTGTATCGCTCTTGCGCCGCTGTTTGCGGAAATCGACGTCCGGGTTCCGGCCGCCACCACTGGGTGGATCCTGCCGCCCGCTCGGGTCTTTGGGCTGGTAGCTCTTGTGCGATGCCCACGCTTCGATCAGCGTTCCATCAACGGTGAAGTGCTCGTCCGATAGCAGTCCGCGCCTGCGCGCTTGCTCCACGACTTGCTCGAAGAACACTTCGGCGACCTCACCACCGAGCACCCGGTCTCGGTTCTTGGTGAACACCGTCGCATCCCACACCGCATCGTCCATGTTCAAGCCCACGAACCAGCGGAATAGCAGGTTGTAGTCGAGCTGCTCCATCAGCATGCGCTCGGAGCGGATCGTATACAGCACCTGCAGCAGCAATGCCCGCAACAGCTTCTCCGGCGGGATCGACGGCCGCCCCGTGTGCGAGTACATGCCGGCGAACAGTGGCGACATCTGTTCCAGCACGTTGTTGACGATCTTCAGCAGCCGCCGCAGCGGATGGTCCTTCGGTACCCTCTGCTCGGGCGAGATATAGCTGAACGCTGCCACTTGACCCGCGTCTTCACCACGCATCTGCTCACCTCGTCGATGCTTCCGGTTGGCACGGGGCTGCATGGGTCAAGCTACATGAACGCTAGGAGTTTTTCAGCAGCCTGCTAGGTCCTGAACCTAATTGAACCTGTTCACGCCAACCCGGCGGCCCCGGAGGGGGCTGGACCTCCGTGTCCGGTTCCAAGCCGGCAATGTCAACAAGACGAGCGCGGCTGGCGACGTGAACGACTTTCTTCCTCCTCTGCGCTCAGGCAAAGCCCCAGCGTGGTCGACGTTCCCTCGCCACCGCTACCAGCGCCCCGGCCACGGCATTGGCGACGTCGTCATGGCCTGTCCCGTCAGCAGGCCGCTGCCGGTGGTGATGGCGGCGATGGTGGCGATGGATACCGCCCCAGGACCCCGATTCGCACACCGGAAACCGCCCTGTAGCCGCCACTTCCCCGCGCGTACGGAGGATCCATCACCGCGATCAACGTCATCACCGCGTCTCCTCCGGGCTCTCGACCAGCCAGACAACCCCAGATCGCTCTTGCATCCACCGGCGCAGCACGAGGCCTCTGACCGGTCGGTCAACTGCATTCCGGAACGCGTACCCCAACGATCGGCCGGTCGGCTTCCCACCACGTCTCGGCGCAGCCGCTACGTCCAGCGCAGCGGCTAGATCCTCGTCACTGCGCGAGCGGGTCACCACGTCCGCGGCCGTAAAGCCCCCGCCGTGGGGAAAGGCGTCGGCCAACGCGCGCAGCAGCAGCCGCAGCGTCTCCGTATCGTCATCCGCTTGCGACCGTACTCGCCCCCGTCCGTGCTCCGGATCCGCGGACGCAGGGTCGGCCAAACTGGCCCAGATGACCGCGGATCGGATCAGGTCATCCCAGGCCTCGAAGCTGCCCATGCGTGGTCCCCCGTGCGCCGGCCGACCTGCTAGGTGAAACGCTCGCAGGATCGTCAGGGCCGCGGTCACCAGGTGCGGCCGGCGCTCGCGGACGTGCCCCCTCAGGTCCGCGTGGCGGAATCCGACCCGGTCCTCCGGCTGCTCCACCCCCGCGTCCAGGTCGATCGGGATCACACGCCGTCCGAGCGTGCGACGAAAGCCGAGATTGTTGCCGGTCACCATCCACACCACGCGCAGCGGCACGCGGACAACCGTGTTCGTCCCGAGGATGCGGTCCTCCCAGTCGGTCGCCGTCAGCGCGGCGGCTAGGGTGTCGGACCCAAGGGTGCCCGACACATTGTCGAGGAGGATTAGCGCAGCACCCTCGACCGCAAGGGAGGTAACCCGCTTCCGCAGCTCCTCCGACTCGAAGGTCATCGTCATAACGGGCGGGACACGCCCTGTGCCCATGATCCCGATAACGTCGGCCAACAGCGTTTTGCCGGTCGCCGGCGTCGGCGCCCGAATGGCCATCAACGGAACCGGCCCGTGAATGAGGTGCCGCGCCAACAGAGTCAGAATGACCGCGATGGCGGCCGCACCGTCCGATTCCGCTTTGAAAGGGAAGTCTTCCAATGGGTCCCGCAGCATCGCGATGCCACGGCGTACGTCCTCCCCAGTCGGTTGCTCCGGCACCGGCGGCCACGTCGCTGCTCCCGGGATCGGCTCGTATAGGAGACGGGACGCCTGGTCCCACCCCGGCGTCTCCAGGATCGACCCGTCAGACCGGATGGTCGGCGTCTCGGTAACCGCCTCCAGGTACGGCAGCGGCCACTCCAGCCTTGCACCCACCTGCTGCGCGACCCACGATGGCGGTATCGCGGCAACATACTCCTTGCGGCGGCCGTCGCACTTCACCCACGCGGCGGCTCGGTCGAGGACGTCGAGTACCTGTGCGCTCGCCATGGGAACGATCACCGGAGACCCGGGCCATCGCTCCAGCCAGCACTCCGGCGGAGACCCGTCCCGCGCGACGCGCACGAGTTGGCGGCCGCGGACGTAGACTCCGAGGCTCGGCTGCGCGGCTATCGCGTCGATGGCCTCATCGGTTACGCCAGTCAGGTCGGGCCGGATCTCGATGGTTGTGCAGCGGTCCTCCACAGTCGGTTCGTCGGCAGCCTGCGGCTCCCATTGATCCGCCCCATTCGCTATGGTGGCAAGCCGCTCGGCAGCTTCCTCCGCGTCTCTGCACGCGTTGATGAAGTCCGTGACATCCCCCTTGGGAGCTAGGTCCGGCAGCTGGAGCACCTTCACCGACGCGACCTGACCGTGCAGTGATGCGGCCACCGTCTCGGCGTGCCGGCGACCGGCGTCGTCGTTGTCCGGCAAGACAACGACCTGGTGCTCGGCAGTGAAGGACTCCGTGTACTCGTCCCGCCACTTCCCCGCACCCCCGGGGTTACATGTGGCCGTGAGACCGATGCCGTGAAGTGCGTCGGCGTCCTTTTCTCCCTCGGTGATGTGCACGACCGTGGCCGTGCCAAGCTCGGGCAGCCGGTACAACACGCGGCGCACACCGTCGACGTTCCACACCCACCCGCCGTTGCCGTCCGGACGCCGTTGTCGGAAGGACTTGGGCCGCAGGCGCACGACCTGGAACAGCAGCTCACCGGCGTGGTCCGTGTAGTCGTGAGTGGCAACGAACTTCGACGAGACCCGCTCGCCATCAAGCAGATCGTGGTCGCGGAGCCACGAGAGTACGGCCTGCTTGTCGTCCGGATCGAAGCCACCAAGGAACGCCGCCAGTTTCCAGGCCCCGCCACCAGCCTCACACGGCCCGCAAATCCACCGGTTCTTGCGCTCATTGATCGACAGAGAGGGCCGAGTGTCGTCATGCTGGCAACACCGGAACAATCTCTCCGCGCCGACGCGACGGCCCTTCTCCAATCCCGCGGCCCGAGCGACGTCGACGCACGTGAAGCTCATTGCGTCCTCGCAGAAGAGCTCAGTTCTGCGCCTGCCCAAATGTCCGCGAACTCCGCCCCCTCGTTCGCCCCGCAGCACGGGCAAGTTACCAACCATCCGCCGCGACGAGGGCGACTCACGAAGTCCCCCGCCCGTGTTTCCGCGCCCCACTCCCGCGGGTCATCCATCCAGGCGTTGATGTCTGTGGCCCAGTGCAGGGAGCGCTCGGCAGTCGCCTTGATCGGCTCCGGGAACTTGCCGACTCGGCGCAGG
This sequence comes from Acidobacteriota bacterium, assembly GCA_963666215.2. Classification (GTDB taxonomy): domain Bacteria; phylum Acidobacteriota; class UBA890; order UBA890; family WLXD01. The sequence continues at coordinate 562,877 of CAXWPL010000004.1, read as the reverse complement.
TGCCAGCGCGTGGGTCGCGACAGAATGCCCTTCAACGCCGCTTTCAACACGTGCGGCGACTTCTTCGCCGGTGAGCCTATGCTGGCCGACAGCGTTGCATGCGCCTTCGTCATTTCAGAGCATCCCGATGCGCTGCGGTCCGCCGGGGATGAATTCTTCTTCTGCCGAGCTTCCGGCCTGCTGTTGCTCGCCCCCGTGGGCACGTGCCACGGCGCGGAACATTTCATCCCAACTGCCACTGACGCCGAGTTGTCGTGCGCGCTCGGCGAGCGAGCTCGTATCGGCGCAACCCGTCGCGGCGGTCTCTCTTGCGCTCAGGACGATGCCCCAGCGCCGGCGCTTCCCTTCCGCTATCGCAACCAGCGCACCGGCGACAGCGTTGGCGACGTCATCGTGGCCGCCGGGAGCATGATCTATGCTGTCGCGGCCACCACGGGCCACACGCCTCTCGAGGCCACCGAGCTGGGCTGCTAGTCGCGGCAGATCTAGCAGCTCGATGCCGCCACTGTTGAGCGCAGGCAAGAACTCACGGTACAGATCGGCCTTCGCCTTGTCTGCCGCCTTGAGGTCGATCCCCTGCCGTCTCATCGCCTCTGTCGCGAAGTCGGCAGCGTAGCGATCGGCTGTCGCGCGGGTGACCCGGTAGCGCTTCAGATCGCCGGCGAAGTCGCGACACACCTGCTCCGGAGAGAACGGCGGCCGGACCTCTCGCACCAGGTCCAGTACCGCTACGCTGCGTCCGTCCCGCTTCTCAAGGTGCGCGATGGCCAGCGTGGCGGAGTCCTGCCCGGAGCCTCCGGCGAAATCGATGAAGGCGACATATGACACGCCGCGCACGGGCGGTAGCTCGTGCCGCCCGGGCACTGTGCAGCCATCGACGACCTCGCGGGAAATGAACTCAGAGACGTCACTGCGGAACTGCGCCCCGTATTCGGCCGCGGCGGCAACCGGATCCGCCTCATAAGCCCGGTCGATGATCTCCTGGGGAACGGCTGGATTCAGCAGACGTGTCTCGGCCTGTACCACCAGCACGTCACCGTCGACTCCGTAGTGATGACGGTGTGCCCGGTAGAGCTCGCCTTTGCGGGCGTAGGGGCTCGACACGCATAGCAACATCGCCCCCGGCACGGTGGCCATCGCGGGACGCAACGCGGCGAGGATCTCGCGGTCCGGATTCGCTGCGTCGTCCGTCGGCCAAAACGCGATCTCGTCGAGGATGGCGCCGACAACCGTGTAGCCGCGCACGCTTCTGAAACTTGCCGAATGGATCTCGATCGACAGGCCGTTGGCGAGTTGGATCTCCGTCTTCGTCTCGTGTGCGATGAGCTGCTCGAGCACCGGCGTCGAGTGGAGCAGACCCTTGATGTATCGAGCTACGACACGCGCCTGTCGGCGGTCGGCGGCGATCACCATGAAGGTGCCTACCTCACCTCGAGCGAGCTTGTACGTCCGGCACGTGGTCAGGTACACGGCCACCAGCGCCGCGATGATGCTCTTGCCACCGCGCCGACCGGCGATCGCCCACACCTCGCGGGCCGGAACGGTCGGCGCCGTCGACCTGCCCGTGAGCTCCTCGAATGCCTCGAGCTCGGCGTCGGTGAGGGGCAGAGCGAACATGGCTTTCAACAGCACACGCCAGCCGTCCCACGTCTCGCCGGCGAACTGGTTGCCGAGCACCTTCGACATCAGCGTCAGGATCGGGCGGCTACTCATCGGCCATGACCTCCGCCAGCGTCGCCCTCACGGCCCGGCGATCTGTCCCGATCTGCTTCGCGAGGCGATCGGCTCGTGTGCTGGCGGCCAAGTAGAGATCGACGCAAGCTCGCTTGCGACCGACCTTGGTCAGAGGGCCCGTCGCTTCGATGTGCCGCCACATGACCTTGCACAGCACACACGCGGCAGCAAAGAGGCAGACGAGCTCGTACATGGCCGTCGACACTTCGGCCTCGCCGCCGAGGTCATCGAGCACGGCGTCGCGGATGGCGACATACTCAGCCGGGTCGAGCGCCGTCCCGCTCCGTGCCGCAAGACTCCGACCACCATGGATCAGCGCAACGGTGTTCGTCGGGAGGAAACATCCACACTTCGGGCAGCTGCCCTTGCCGGCTTCGGAAGGGTCGCCCTCCCAGCCGCAGCTGCGGCTGCGGCAACGGACCGTCTCCGGACCGGAGGTTTCGGCTGTGTCAGACGGTGGATTAGGACGCTCGATAGCGGGCGCAGAGGATTGTGAATCCGTTGCGTCGGCATCTGGAATATATTTATGCTCAACCATTTACAGCCGCTACTCTCTCCCACCTTCCCCGAAACCTTCCCTTTCCGGGGAGCGTGAGATCCGAGCAAAAGAGGCCGTGTGTCGCTTGTCAATTATTGACACGTAAGGACTTACGACGAGTCCAAGCCTCCACGCGAATCTCGGCTCGTTTGAGGGTCTGTTCGGTTTCTGTCCCCGTTGCGCGTTGCACCACCCCCTAAAGGGGGTGGGTGTGCAAACGCGTTGCAATACGGAAAAGCTGCAACGCTCTTCTGTTGCAACTGCAACGCCCAAGAAAGTCCCCGCCGCTAGGGCGCTTCTCGGCTCTCGTGTGCTCAAGCGTTGCACCCCGTCCCCAATTGCAACGCTCATGCGCGTTGCAGGGGCGTTGCAGCGTGCAACACTCATGATTGAGGCTCCTTGGAGAGGCCGATTTTGTCGCCATCGGGAGCTGGGAATTGGACGAGCTGCCCTCGCTTCGTACCCCTATGCAGCGCCGATCTAAGCGTCGAGGATTTGACGTCCTCGAAGTGTGCCGAAATCTGGTCGCGGGTCCTTGCCCCGTGTTTCAGGTACGTGCGGAGACGCTGGTGTAGGGGGAGCTCCGCAGCCAGGTCGTCTACTTCAGCCAGGTCCACACGACGAACCTGTGTGCCGTCTGCGCCGAAGGCGAACTCGAATCCCACTGCTTGTTGCCTCGGTCCGAGATTTGCCTTCTTGTTGTACAGCCCGATCGTGACCCGCCCCTCATCAAAGCCACCCTCAGCAAGCTTGGCGTTCCATGTTGCTCTCGCAGTGTTGTGCCAGTACACGGAGCCGAATGGTTTGCGATGGGCATCCTCACCTTTGCTGACGTGTCCGACATGCAGGCTGCCAATCTCCCCGAGTCGCCGTACCGACTGCATGTAGCGCATGGCTGTCTCGGCGCTTTCTGGCGGCCCGTCGCACGCCATGCCGATCGAATCGAAGGCGACGAACTGCATGCCCTGGTCACGCACTGTCCGACGTACTTGGTCCACCATCTGCACTAGAGGACGGTCACACCGTAGGTACGCAACGTCCGGCATCGCGTCACCGAACAGCTGCTCGAGGCGACTGCGATGGTCGGCAGCATCGAGCTCCCAATCGCAGAACAGAACGCGGATACCACGCTGCGCCAGGCGGCCCAGGATGTAGAGCACGAGCATGGACTTCAGCACGCCCCCATCGCCGTAGATGATGGCCGGGTGCCGCAGCAAGACGGCAAGTCCGTCGATATCGACCACCATCTCGTCAGCGGTCGAGGGCAGCTGAACGTCACGCAGCGAAACCGCCGGGTCACCTTGACGCTCTGCCGTTAGGACACGATGACAGAACTCCTCGAGCAGCCCAGTCCAGTCGAGTTCGGTCCCTATCCGGGCACGCGCCGCGAGGTACTTGCCTTGAGTGTCGCGGACCTGCTGGCTCGAGAGGTTCACATTGCCACTCGACAAAATGCCATCGCCGGTAGTCCGAGCCCCCCCCCCGATCGCGCACTTGGTAGTCACCTCACCGTACAGCTGGCCGCGCTCGCGACGCAGGTGGTCGGCCTCGATCCCGATTCCGAAGCGCGACTCGGTCAAGCGGTAGCGACCCTCCTCGAGACGCTCGAACTCGGCGGAGTGTTCCGTCTCGGCCCAGGCACTGACAGCCAACTGCGCCAGGCGATCGTCGAGATCCTTGACGCCGTTCATCGCCGAGGAGAGCACCGCGTTGGCGGCATTGGCGATGGTACGCAGCCTCGCCTTGCTCTTGATGATGTCGGCATAGTGCTGGACGTTCACCGCAGACGGCAAGCCATCGATCAGGCTGGAAATGTAGGCGGCGCCGCCGGCGAGCTCGAGCGCGTCACGGTCCGCGAGCTCGCTGCGGAGCGTGGTCAGTTCAATCGGACTGCCGTTCCGATGAAGGACGAGCATCGTCTCGAAGATGATGCGGTTGGCATCCGAGGAGAACACCTCCGAGACCACAATTCTGGCAATCTCGTCGATCGAACTCGGCGCCAGTAGCACCGCGCCGAGAATCGCCCGCTCGGCCTCGAGGTCCGCGGGCATCGAGCGGGTGTCGACCGTCGATGTCATGAGGCCTCGCGCCGCGCCTGGATGAACTTGTCCCAATCTTCCTCAGCGATGCGCACGCTTTTACCCAGCCGGTAGTGAACGAGATCCCCCGAAGCCACGTAGCGATAAATCGTCGACGGCGGGATCGTGCTCGCCGAAGCAATGGCGCGGACGGTCAGAAGCCGGAGGAGGCGTTTTGGCGAGGCGCTCATGGTGTGCCCCCGCAGGCGCGCTTAAAGAAACGGATGTAGTCAACAGCTCGTGGGCCGCTGGGAAGTCGTGACCCCCGCTCCCATCGCGACACAGCGGCACGGGTTACGCTGAGCACGTCGGCAACGTCTTGCTGGCTTAGGCCCGCTTCCTGTCGCATCACGCGGGCCGTCGCCGGGGTCGCGCGGAGACGGTGTCGGGCTCGGACTATTACCGCCTCAGTCGCCGTCATTCCCCTTGCGCCTCGTTCTGCTCTCAGGTCCGTGTTTACACATGGCACGATTCCTGCTATCGTTAGTAATACACGGACGTAGCGATGGTGCAACCGTTCGTAGCACGTAAGACGCTACTGTTTATGGCACACAACAAACAAATCTCAGCAGAAGGGCGGATGCAGAGCAGGGCTCAACTGATTGCCAAGGCTCTGAAAAGAGCGCGCGAGGAGCACGGCTTGTCGCTTCGCAAGCTGGCAAAGAAATCGAAGGTCGGGCCGTCGACGTTGTCCCGGCTCGAGAACCCAAAGACTGCAGAATCGCCGAAGGTGGAAACGCTCGAGGCCCTCGCGGTCGCCCTAGATTGCTCCCTCTGCGAACTGCTCGGCGAGACGGTCGAGTATCACAGCTTGGGCGACTGGCCGGATACCTTGAAGGAAGTCTTCGCCGAGCGCGGCGGTTCCATTTCTCTCGCCGAACGCGCATGGATCGAGAGCACGCTCGCGAATCTGGGGTTGAGGAGAACGCGAGCCGGATCAGACGCGGATTCGCCAGAAGATGATCTTGGCGACCGTGACTTTTGGGAGGGCCAGCTTGCCGCGTTCAGGAAGTCGAAACGTTGGCGAATCATTGTGCGTCTCGCCGGTGAAGGTCAGATTCTCGATGCAGACCCAGAACTGCTTTCCGCGATCAACACTATCGTCAACATTGGGCTCCGTTAGGGAATCGAAAGGAAGGAAGTAAATGGGCGAAGTCCGCAGACCGTACTACTATGTCACCGACTCGGAGACTGGCAAGAAGGTACGGCGAACGTCGAGCATCTGGTGGCTACGTTATTACCGCGACGGCCGCCGCCACGAGGAGAGCTCCCACACCACGAGAAAGGGCGAAGCTCAACGTCTGTTGAAGATCCGGGAGGGCAAGGTTGCGGAGGGCGTTCCCGTCTCCGCAAAGGTCGGTCGGCTTCGATTCGACGAAGCCGCGGCCGACGTCATCACCGACTACCGGGTCAACGGCAAGCGGTCGCTCGGTGACGTCGAAACCCGGATTCGGCTCCACCTGAAACCGTTCTTCGGCGGTCGACGGATGGCGTCCATTGCGACCGCGGACGTTCGTAGGTACGTCGCCAGCCGCCAAGCACCGATCAGGCTCGAAGACGGAACCGAGAAGCCCGGCGCCGCAGCAGCAACGATCAACCGTGAGCTCGCTGCGCTCAAGAGAGCCTTCACGCTCGCCCTACAGGCCGGCACACTCCTGCACGTGCCGCACATCCCGATGTTGAAAGAGGACAATGTCCGCACCGGCTTCTTCGAGCGGGAGGAATTCGAGGCCGTGCAGGAGCATCTGCCGGCGCCGCTACAGTCCATCATCACCTTTGCGTATTTCACGGGATGGAGGATTCCGTCGGAGGTCCTTCCGCTGACCTGGGGACAGGTAGATCGTCGGTCCCGGACGATCCGCCTCGAGCCTGGCACCACCAAGAACAAAGAGGGTCGCAACCTGCCCTACGATCTATTGCCCGAGCTCGTCGACGTCATCGAGCGGCAATGGGAGGAGCACCGGCGCCTGGCCGCCGAGGGCGTGCTCTGCCCTCATGTCTTTCACCGCGACGGGGCCGAGATCAAGGGCTTCCGCAAGGCGTGGAAGTCGGCTTGCAAAGCTGCGGGCTGCCCGGGCAAGCTGCTGCATGACTTTCGCCGGACGGCGATCCGCAACATGGTCAGGGCCGGGGTGCCCGACACGGTCGCAATGAAGATCAGCGGTCACACGACGCGCTCCGTGTTCGACAGGTATGCCGTCGCAAACGAGGCCGATCTGAGGAGCGCGCTCGGGAAGCTGACGGGGAAGGGAAAGGGAAGGTCAGCCGAATCAGGCCGCGTCTTGGACTTCGCCGATTCTTCCCAAGCCTCTGATAAATAGGTAGTTACGCTTCACGCGCCCGTAGCTCAGCTGGATAGAGTAGCGGACTTCTAATCCGCAGGTCGCAGGTTCGAATCCTGCCGGGCGCGCCTTTGAAATCCGTGAGGCACGAAGAGGCCGTACTGGGCGAGCAAGAGAGGGGCCGTCGGTACGACGTTGCCGGTCGTGGTTCCGCCATCCAGGCGGTACGCCGACGTGCAGCCTCAGTGTGCCCGGGTCAACAGCCAGATATCCGAGTCCAGGGCTGCACGGATGTAGTAAAGCCACCGACCATCAGGAGACGCGACCATCTGCTCTTCGAAGGTCCAGTCCACGCCATCACCAAGAAGCCGCTCGGTGGTGCCGGTGCGCCGATCCATCACGAGCATCTCGTCTCGTCGTGTCGTCACGCCGCGGGTCTCCGCTGTGGAGACGAAGACGAGGTAATCGTCGCCCAGCCAGGCGGGATGGGCATGGCCACGAAAGTCGCTGAGATCTTCGTAGGTTTGCCGCTCCACGTCGAACAGCAAAAGGCGAGGATCCAAGAAAGCGTAGGTCCACCCGACTACCCACGAACCGTTCGGCGACCAGTAGCTCGGTTGGAAGGAATCGTTTTCCGGAGTCGGGAGCTTCACGGGCGTCTGGGCGTCCCATGCCTGATCCAGTGACATCAGGTAGTTGTTGTAGGCGTCGCCCTCGCCAACGCGGTACATCAGCTTGGAGCCGTCGGGCGAGAACACCGGGTCCTGGACAAACCTGCCGCCGGCTGCGGTGAGCTGGGTCAGGTTTCGAGACTCGACATCCATGAGCCAGAGCTCGGCCGAGCCTCCGCGGTCGGAGTCCAGAGCGATCTGGCGCCCGTCCGGCGAGAACCTGGGACCCGTGTCGCGATGCTCGTCATCGGTCAGTCGCTGGATCTCGCCGCTTCCGTCGGCGCGTACGAGGAAAATGTCGAGTTGGCCGGTGCGGTTGCCGTACACCAACCACTCGCCGTCGGGAGAAAGGTCGAATCGAATCACCGTATTTGCGCCGCGCGTGATCGCCTGCGGCTCACCGACTACGGTGCGCGACTGCGGGTCGAAGGCCACACGATGCAGGTTCATCTGCTGTCGGCGCGACGTGTAGGCGATCAACTGACCGTTTCGAGAGAGCGATGGCCACCCCTGGTCGACCTCGCTGGCCCCGGCCCGCTGCGGCTCGCCCCGTGGCTCGCCGGAGCGTTCGTCGATCTCGACATACCAGATGTTCTCCACTCCGCCCCGGTCGCTCGAGTAGTAGAGTCGCCGCCCATCGGGTGCCCACGCTGGCGCCCAGTCGAGCGCGACGTCGTCGGTCACCTTCACCGGCTCGCCCCCACGCGTCGGTATCGTGTAGATGTCTCGCTGACCGCCCTCGGTGCTGTCGAAGTAGGCGATCCGGTGCCCGTTGGGCGAGACGACGGGTAGGTAGCCGCTGTCGTGAATCTCCACGATGTGGGTCGGGTCGTCGACCTCGACCATCGCGAGGCCGCTGAGCGTCAGGTTTCCGGGGTGAAAGATCCCGCGGTCGGCAAAAACGACCCATTCGCCGTCGGGCGTCCAAGCCGGATCGTAGCCTCGAGGTGTCAGCCGGTGCGGGTTCTCGCCAAACGCGCCCATCAGATAGAGGCCGCCTCCGCTAGAGGCCGCCTCCGCTGCGCTCCGAACGGAAGGCAATGGTTGATCCATCAGGCGAGATCGCTGGCTGGAGGTCGTCGGCTTCCGAATCGTCGGTCAGGTTTTGTACGTTCTCCCCCTCGACGAGCTGCCAGTAGATGTCGAGGTTGCCGTGCTCGTTGCTCGTATAGACGATGAACTGGCCGGCCGGGTCGAGGCTCGCCTGACTTTCAATCGCCGGACCACGGGTTATCTGTCGCGTGTTCCAGACCTCCGGGGCCGCCGGCGTCCGGGTTCTGCCCAGCAGGTAGCCGCCAAGAACGAGCACAACCGCACCCAGCGCAAGAGCCACATTCCTCCAGAGTGGAGCGGCGCGATCTTCGCTGGCCGCGGCTGCCAGAACGTCCGGTTCCCGGGGGTCGGGTGCTGTCGCTTCGTCGATCTCGATACGCGCGTCCGCGATGTGATGCAGGCGCCGATCGGGGTCCTTGCGAAGACATCGACGAAGGAGCGACGTGACGAGCGCGGGGGTTTCCGGCGGCAACAAGCTCCAGTCGGGTTCCTCTTTGAGGATGGCCGCCATCGTTTCCGATACGTGCCTGCCAGCGAACGCCCTGCGGCCGGTCAGCATCTCGTACAGGACGCACCCGAAGGCCCAGATGTCGGTGCGCACGTCGATCGACATGCCGCGTGTCTGCTCGGGGCTCATGTACGGAGCGGTGCCGAGCAACGTGCCGCTCATCGTCAGGCTGGTGGAAGCTCTGGTCACCTCGTCCTTGCCACGCTTCGCTGCGACGTCCTTCGCGATGCCGAAATCGAGCACCTTCACCCGACTACCGGTGGTGAGGAACACGTTCGCCGGCTTGAGATCGCGGTGTACGAGTCCGCGGTCGTGTGCCGCCTCGAGTGCCTCGGCCGTCTGCCTGGCGATCTCGAGCGCTTCGTCCATCGGCAGCGCGCCGCGCTCGAGTCGAGCCTGGAGCGTCTCTCCCTCGAGCAGCTCCATGACGATGAAGCGCACGGCGTCGGCCTCCTCGACGGCGTGTATCGTCGCGATATGGGGATGGTTGACCGCCGCCAACATGCGCGCCTCGCGCCGGAAGCGGCGCAGAACGGCTTCGTCGTCGGCCAGCTCGTGAGGAACCACCTTGATCGCGACGTCGCGCTGGAGCTCGGTATCGCGGGCTCGCCATACCTCGCCCATGCCGCCGGCCCCGAGAGCCGAGACGATCTCGTAGCTGCCGATCCGGGTGCCCGGGCCTAACTTCCCTGGTCGAAGCGTTGGCTCTTCGTGCAATTCTGCAGCCCCCTCCCTTCCGCGCGGGAACGTCGCCACCCTAGTCGAAGCAACGAGCCATCCACAAGAGCGCTGTTGGACGGCCCGACTTGATCACGGTGGCTCGCCGAGCGACACCCGAGTTCCATCCCTCGAGTCGAGGCTTGCGGTTCGCTGGCCAGGCCAACTGTTGTCCGGATTCGGAGTCCTGGGTACAGTTCTGCCGTTGGGGAAGCCGCAGACAGCAACATGTGGCCGCACCACGGTCACCCGGGAAGCTCAGCTCACCGAAGGAGATCGATATGCGACGGATGCACAGCATTGGAGCAGTAGCGCTGGCCATGATCTCGGCATCGGGCCTGGCGTGTGCGGGGTCGCAGGCCGATTGGGAGACCATCACCATCGTTGACGGTGTCTATCAGTTTCGCTACGAGGGGCACTACAACTTCTTCTTCGTGACCTCGGAGGGCGTCGTGGCCTTTGATCCGTTGTCGGTCGAGGCTGCGGCAGTCTACGCCGAGGAGATCCAGCGACTGGCTCCAGGGTCGCCGCTGCTCGCCATCGTCTACAGCCACAGCCACGATGATCACGCCACGGGTGCCGCCGTCCTGACAGCGGCGCTCGGGGACGCACCGATCATCGCGCACGCCAACGCCGTCGCACCGATCCTCGAGGCAGGCGACCCGAACCTGCCGCCCCCTGGGATCACGTTCACCGACAGGATGACCCTGCACTTCGGCGGCCGGACTCTGGACCTGCACTACCTGGGCAAGAGCCACACCGACAACATGCTCGTGGCACTCCTACGGCAGGACAAGATCGCCTTCGCGGTTGATTTCGTCACCAACGGCACGACCCCGTACCGCGACCTCTATGCGCACGAGTTCCCGGACTTCTTCGATACGTTGGCAGCGGTGCAGGAGCTCGACTACGAGACCATGCTGTTCGCGCACGACAGGCCGGGGAACCGTCAGTCGATCGACGATCAGATCGTCTACTACGATGCCCTTCGCGACGCCGTGGGACAGGCCCTGGCCGAGGGCAAATCGGAGGACGAGGCCGCCGCGACGGTGCGCCTGCCGCAGTACGAGAGCTGGGGCCGTTACGAAGAGTACTTCCCGCTGAACGTCCGCGGCATGTATCGCTGGCTCGCATCCCAGAGCTAGCGCACGCGCTGAGCCACGCCAGCCTGAAACCCAGCCGCGACCTTCGTCGCCGCTGGCCACCGCGGCTTCGGCGGTCCGACGCCCCCCCCGGGGGGGGGGGGGGGGGGGGGTCAGCGAAGCTGCAGGATGAGCAGCGACGCCAGCAGTGTGGGCACGGTAACCGCGACGCCGACCTTGATGAACTGCACCACGCGAATCTCGACGCCCTCGCGCCGGCACGCTTCCATCCAGAGCAGGCCCGCGAGTGAGCCGATGGGCAGCAGCCGCGGGCCCAGATCACCGCCAATGAGCGCCGCCAGAATCTGCCGCAGGCCGCTGGTCGAGGTCGTCTCGAGAGCCATCATGTTGATGATGGCCATTGGATGGTTGTTGAGCACCGCCGAGCCGAGGGCAGCCGTGGTACCGATACGAAGAACGTTGCCGTCGGCGTAAACGCGCGCCAGCGCATCGACGACGCCGACGTTGCGCAGGCCGATCGCCAGTACGAACACCGCGCCCAGAAAAATCAGCACGTTCCAGGCGACTCCTTGCCTGAGCAGAGTCACAGGGTTGTGTCCGGCTCGTGACCAGGCCAAGAGCAACGCGGCGATGGCGCCGATTGCCGCAACGACCCAGATCAGCGAGCTGTCGACGATCGCAATCAACGGATAGGCCCCAATCGCCCCCACGAGCAGGCCGAGCATGATCTTCTGCGTCACATCGATCTTGCCCGTGTTGACCATGGCCGCTGCCGCCGGGGCGCGATTCAGATCACGCGCGAAGAGGCGCCGCAAGATCGGGAACGCGATCAACCAGCCGATCACCGTGATGGGCAGCATCCACGCCGCGTAGTGGTTGAAATCGAGGTTGGCGTAGGCGGCCACGATCATGTTCATCGGGTTCGAGATCACGAAGGGCGCGACGCCGACGGCGGTGAACACGGCGAAGGCGAACGCGGTGGCCAGCCTGTCCTCGCCGGGAAACCGCTCCTTGACCAGCGACAGCACGAGCGGCGTGAGCAGCAGCACCGCCGCGTCATTGTTGAGCACAGTCGACGTGACCGCGGTCAGCACAAAGACACGGAGAAACACCCGCCCGGCTGGGGCGGAAGGATCGGCGAAGAGCATCGCTCCGAGTTGCCTCAAGACCCCGAGACGATGGGCAACCGCGGCGCTCACCATGATCGAGACGATCGTCACCATGGGGCGCCAGAGCTCCAGCGCCGTGCTGATCACGTCGGCGGGGCGCACCACACCGGCCAGCAGCAGCAGAACCACACTGCACGTCGCGGCGATCGCCGGATCCAGCCGGTGCCCATTCAGAATCCGCGGTCGCGTCACCGACAGGCTGATCGTGAGCGCGAGCGCGAAGTAGGTGACGAGACGATCGATAATCACTAGCCTCCGACGAGGTCGAGCGTGGGCAGCAGAAAGGCATCCCGTGCCAGCGAACGCGAGCGCATCACGTTCTGTCTCGGCGTTCGAGGATCAGGTAGATTCGAGCACGGATCGTCAAGCCTGAAGGAGAGCTTCCGAGGGCGCAAGACGAACGCAGACGCAAGGCGTGCCCGGACCCGAGGCATGTGTGCCCCTCGGCTCTCCGCCGTTGCGTACAAGATATCGGCAGGCCGGAGACTACTGCAGCGGAACCGCCGTCAGGAGACCCGAGGCTCGTGTCCGGAAACCCTCAGTTGCGGTCGGTCAGCTCGAGCTTGCTGGGATAGGAGCCGCGCATGGCTGCGTGGAGGAAGCAGGTGCGCTGGCCCATACGCACGAGGTCGGCGGCGTGCGGCTCGTCGAGGCCTTGCTGCGGCATCTCGACGGCAGGGTTTCTGAGATCGACGGTGGTGTTGAACGGACCTACGGCAACCCGTGACGACGCATCGGTGTCGGCCGCCCGAGCGAAGCCGCTGTCCTGCCCGATGGCGTAGCTCTCCAGCGGTTGCCTGCGGATGTGAGCGAGGCGTCCGAGCTGGGTCATATAGCAGAAGCCGACGCCAGCGTTGAGATACGCGAGCGGCGGCGGCGCCGTTTCGTCACCGCCGCGCTCGGCGGATTCGTCGCTGACGAAACGGAAGGTGCTGCCGATCGGGTGCAGGAGCTGAATCTTCGTCTCGGCTCGAAAGCCGCCAAGCCAGTGCGCGCGGCCGCGTACGTGCAGGGTCCGTTTCTGTACGGCCTGAAGGCTGCTTCCGGCGCCTCCCTCGACGCCTGCGATGGCCTCGGCGGCGCGCAGCTTCTTGATGATGGCGGGATCTCCGGGTTGTGGAGCCGCCACGGCGAAGACTTCCTCGAAGAGCGTTGGTGTTACTGGATCGCAGGCTGAAAATTCGGCGAGCTCGATCGGCCGACCGTCGAGCCGCAAGGCGAATCGGTTACTCAACGCCGCTCGTATCAGACCCTGTGCCGGACAGCCGCGCTCGGCCGTGGCGATCAGCCGTTGGCCTTGGGTGGCATCGAGATCACCGTCGAGTCGCACCGCGATGTCGGCCGGCATCGCCCCGCCAATCGCGTCGCCGCGGAGGAAGGATCCTTCCATTGAATAACGGTTGTCGCAGTCGATCGTCACCGATCGCAGTCGGACGTCCGCGGCGCGTGCCGCGGTCAGCAGCTCCGACAGCAAGCTGAACTGCATGCCGGCGGTGAAGAAGGCAAGTGGAAAAAGCGCCAGGTCGGTGCCGTTGAGGTACGGACCCTCATCCGAAACCATCCGCCACGCCGGCGCTCGACTGCGAGATTCGGCGTGATGGAAGCCGACTACCCCGATGCCGAGAGCCGCCGACGCTTCTTCGAGGAAACGCTGACAGCACTCGAGGCGCTGCCCGGCGCGACGGCGGCCTCGCTGACCTCGGGGCTGCCAACCACGGGATACGTGTGGGGCACCCGCTTCGCGCTTGACGGTGAGGCGTACACCGCCGACAGCGAGTACCCGATCACCAATCTGCAGTTCATCAGCCCCGGCTACTTCGATACGTTCGAGACGAGCCTGTTGTCAGGCCGACTGTTCGGTGCGCTCGACGTCAACGAGAGCGAGCCGGTTGTGGTGGTGAATACCAGCTTCGTCGAGCAATTCTTTCTGAAGAGCCCCGACGCAGGCGACTCCCCAGCTGACATGGGAGCGCTTGCTATCGGGCGTCGCGTCCGGTTCGGCGGGTCGGAAGCTGCCGATTCGACCGAGTCCACGCATGCCTGGCGCACGATCGTCGGTGTCGTGCCGGATCTGTATATGGATGGACTCGAGAACGACATGCCGTACGGGCTCTACGTGCCGGTGTCGCAATGGGATCTCAGCTTCTTGAGCCTGGCGGTCAGGACCACCGGCGACTCGCTGACGCTCGTGCCGGCGATCCGGGCGGCGGTCGCCTCGGTGGATCGAGATGTTCCCATCTACTGGGCCAAGACGATGCGCGGCGTGATCGAGGAGGAGGCTTGGGTGGCCGACGTTCTGAGCACGCTGTTCGCGATCATGGGTGCCGGTGCGCTCTTTCTCGCCGGCACGGGCCTGTACGGGGTGATGTCGTTTGCGGTTAATCGTCGCGGTCGCGAGGTGGCTGTGCGTATGGCACTCGGGGCCAAGATTGCCGACGTGCGTGGCATGGTGGTCCGCCAAGGCCTGCTGCAGCTCGCCTTCGGCTTGCTGCTCGGGATGGTGTTCGCGTGGTTCGTCGGCGGACTGCTCGAAAGCAAGCTGGTGGGGGTTCAGCCTCGAGACGCCCTGGTCTTTATCGGAGTCGCCGCCGCGCTCGCGATTGCCGGGACCACCGCTGCCTACCTACCGGCGCGACGAGCCACACGCATCGATCCGATCACCACGCTACGCAACGAGTGAGACGTCCAGGACGGCATCATCGGCGCTCGGCCGGGATGTCGGGCGCAAAACCGGTTGAGCGTGTTCAGGCGGCGGCCTACCATCCCGGGACTCTAGTCAGTGCCACCGGGACAGGCCTTGAGCAAGAAGATCGTGGGTGCCACCGTCGTGCTGATCGCGGCGCTGTTGTTCGTACTGAGCGCCAGCTATCTGCTCGCCGGGCGCATTCCCCCGGCCGCCGTCGCAGCTGACGACGCCAAGTCTGCGGACTCGGAGGGCGAGTCCCTCGTCGGAGCGATCGCCGGGCTCTTCGGCATCGACTCAGGCGCCGCCGATACCACCTACAGGCTGTTCCAGGAGGTGGTGGAAAATGGCGAAGTCGAGGCCACCGCTGAGGAGGTTGCCGACGTCATCACCGCGGCCACCAGTGCCGACCCTGATGGGCGCGTGCTGTTGCGCCACGCGGAGCCGATCCGTGTGACGTTCGCCGGTGACCGGCTTCGGGCCGGCACGGTTATCGATCTGCGCGAGGTGCCGCTTGATGAGCTCAGCGCCGACACGCGCCAGCTCATCACCAGGCTCCGGCGCTACGCCTCGTTCCTCATCGGACGACCGATCTGGATTGCCCTCGACTCCGCACCCGCGGTGCGCGACGGCGATCTCGACATCGGGTCGGACGTCGTCATCCGTATCGGCAGCCTGCCGCTGCCCTCATGGCTGGGCCGCATGTTCGGGTTCGACGATGAGCTTCGCAAGGCGTTGTTGATCGACCTGTTGCTCCTGTCGCTCAACCATGTCGAGGTGCGCGCAGAGGCGCTCTATCTGCGGGCGGACCCCTCGCTCCGCTAGCACCGACAGACTCCGCTAGGATCGACTCGACAGGCTGCCCTAGGACCGACAGGCTCGCCCTGGTGTCGTCCGATCGCTCCTCACCGAGGCCAGGTCACGGCTTGTTGGCGCGGAAGTTGATGCCGACCGTGCCGAACTTGCTGGCGCTCGACGCCTGCGGGGCGCCGTCAAAGACCTCGGCCCTCCAGGTGATTTCGAAATCGGTGAAACCGGCTGCGACGACCGTCGCCTCGAGCTCTGCTTCCAGCAGAGCGCCGGCGATTCAACCGGTCCGCAGGTCGATCTTTTGTTTCGCCTCGTTCGAGACCTCCCGGGTCACCAGGATGTCGGCGAGCTGCAGCCGCCCTCCGGGGCGCAGCACTCGAAACATCTCGCCCATGACCTTCGGCTTGTCGGGGGTCAGGTTGAGCACGCCGTTCGAGATCACCACGTCCGCCCATCCGTCGGCGACAGGGATCTCCTCCATGAAGGCTTCGCGGAACTCGACGTTACGGACTCCCGACTCGGCCGCCGCGGCGCGGGCCTTCTCGAGCATCGCCGGCGTCATGTCGATGCCAACGACCTCGCCGTCGGGGCCGACCATGCGAGCCGCGACGAGTGAATCGATGCCGCCGCCCGAGCCGATATCAACAACCTTCTCGCCGGCAACCAGCTCGCCCATGGCAAAGGGGTTGCCGGTGCCCGCGAACGACTCGATGGCCGACTCCGCCACACCATCGAACCATTCGTCTCGATAGCCGACGATCCCGGTCAGCCGGCGGCCGGTATGGAAGTGAAACCCCTTGCCAGGGTCTTCGGCAACAACCTTGTACTCGCCCTTGATGGCCTCGCGCAGGACGTCGGTGTCGAGATTGATGGGTTTCGCTGCAAGTGAAAGATTGGCCGTCATCGGCTCTCTCCTGGATTTTTTGGAAGGACGACTGAAACTGTGCCAACTCGTCCTGGCGCTGTCCACCGAAGCGCGCCGGAAGCTCGTGGGCCAGCTCAGGAGCCGGCGCGACGATCGGGGTCGAAAGTTTGCCAGTACTGCGTTGGCAGCGGACGTTGCTCGGGCCACACCTGGTCGAGGGTCTCGGCCTCGAACAGCTGGCCGTCCTTGATCACGTAGCGCAGTGCCGCCGTGTTGCGGATGTTCTCGAGCGGGTCGGCGTCGAGCACGAGGATGTCGGCCAGCTTGCCAGGCTCGAGTGAGCCGAGCTCGTTGCCGAGGCCGATTGCCTGGGCTCCGAAGAGAGTCGCGGTGCGCAGAACGTCGTGCGGCGGCATGCCGCCGCTCGCCATCGACCAGACTTCCCAGTGGGTGCCGAGTCCCTGGCGTTGTCCGTGCCCACCCACGCCAACCTTGCCGCCGGCGGCAACGATGCGCGCCGCTACCGCGGCGTGACGATCGACGATGTACTCGTCGTCGTGGTTCCACGGCTGTCGGCGGCTGATCGCGTCGACGTCGACGTGCGGTGTGAAGCGGCGCAGCTTGGCGTCGTTGTGCAGTGATTCGTTGGTGTGAAACCACTTCTCGTAGTCGGGCCCGCCGTAGGCGACGATGAGCGTTGGCGTGTAGACGGTGCCGGCACGAGCGTAGAGCTGAATGATGGGGCCGCTCAGCGGCAATCGAAAAGAGGGTGAAACTCGCCCTTGTTCGGCTCCGTAGATAGACGATAACCTCGTATGACCTAATGTCACGTTATGTAATATGAGATTGATCGACAGAGGAGCCTCACCCATGGCCAAGGAAAAGGAACAGCTGCCCGACATCACGCACCTTCAGTTCCTCGTGTTGACTGCGGTGCGAGGCGGGGATGCTTCGGGGCGTGAGCTACGGGGTTACCTTGCCGAGCGCGGCGTGCGCCGGAGCGGCCCGGGTTTCTACCAGTTGATGGGTCGCCTCGAGGACGCAGGGCTCCTTTCTGGGCGCTACGAACGCACGGAGGGACCGACGCGGCCGGTCAAGGAGCGCCGCTATCAGATCACGCCCGCGGGCACGCGGATGTGGGAACGGACGCGGGAGATCTACGCCGTAGCACTCGAAGATGCCGGGATTGCGGGCCGCCCCAATGCCTGAGGCGCCGAGCTCGAATCATGGCGCGCTTTCGCTGGCGCTGGCGCAGGGCCTCGAACGGCTGCTGCCCGACTGGCTACAAGCCCGTGTGTTCGCGCCGGCGGTTGCCGACATCGTGGCCGATTTCGATGCGCACACGGCCCAAACCGTCGGAATTCGCTTTCCCGCCACCGCCCGTCTGACGCTGGCGGTGGGTCTGACGTTCTTACAAAGCCTGGCCGTGGGCTTGCTCGAGTGGGCGCGCGCGTTCCTCGGTCGACCGAGCCTGGCCGATCGAACCGCGCGCTATGGCGGCGGGCTCGAGCCCGGCCACCGGAAGGGTCATCAAGGAAATCGAAAGATGTCGTTGTATCTACAAGACTTGCGGTACGCTGCTCGCGCGATCAGCGCGCGCCCGGGGTTCTCGGCGCTCGTCGTGCTGTTGCTGGCGCTGGGTATCGGCGCCAACAGTGCGATGTTCTCGGTGGTCAACGGCGTGCTCCTGGAGCCGCTGGTGCTCGACAACGCCGGACGCGTGGTGCTGATCAACGAGCGCTCCGACGAGGAATCGGCCAACATCAGCGCCGCCTCGTTCCGCGACTGGCAAGAGCAGGTCAGCGAGGTCGAGCAGATCGCGGCATTCATCGCGACGACCTTCAACCTGACCGGGCGCGGCGATCCTGAACGCGTGCGAGCGATGTGGGTGTCGCCGACCTTCTTCGACGTGCTCGGTGGTGCGCCGCAGCTCGGCGTGTCGTTCGCCAGTGGTGAGGGTGGAGAAGCACCACGGCAGGTCATGCTCAGCGACGGCTACTGGCGCGAGAGCTTCGGCGCCGATCCGGGGATTGTCGGCGAGTCGAGTCTGCTCAACGGCGACCCTTTCCACGTCGTTGGCGTGATGAACCCGCAGTTCGAGTTCGTTCGGCCTGCCCAGCTTTGGGCCGTGGCGCCTCTCGTCATTCCGCCGCCGCCGATGGACCTGGGACAGGACTACCGCGAGGTGCGTGGCCTGCACTACCTCGACGCGGTGGGTCGATTGGGATCGACGACCACCGTCGAGCGGGCGCAGGAGGAGATGAACGCGATCCACGCCGCGCTCGAGGAGCAGTACCCGGACGACGAGGCCGGCCGCGAGATCGTCGTGCTACCTCTGCAAGAGTCGATCGTTGGCGGCGTGCGACCGGCGTTACTGGCGCTGCTCGGCGCCGTCGGGTTCGTTCTTCTTATCGCCTGCGCCAACATCGCCAACCTGTTGCTGGCGCAGGCCACGGGCAGGCAACGGGAGATCGCCGTGCGCAGCGCGCTGGGCGCCAGCCGCGGCCGTCTTGTTCGTCAGCTCGTCGCCGAGAGCTTGCTGCTGGCGATCGCTGGCGGTGGGCTCGGCTTGCTCCTGGCCGCGGCGAGCCACACCGCTCTGGTGGCGCTGTTGCCATCCACGCTGCCGCGCCTGTCGCAGGTGGGTCTCGATCTGCGCGTCGTCGGGTTCACACTGCTCGCGACGATGACTACGGGGCTGCTGTTCGGCCTGGCGCCCGCTCTGCGGTCGAGCCGGGATCCGGTAGCTTCGTTGAAGGGCACCCGAGGTGGCGACCGTAGCGGCCGCACCCGCGACGCGCTCGTGGTCGTGGAGTTGGCGCTCGCCCTCGTGCTCGTGGTAGGAGCGGGCCTCATGACCCGTAGCTTTGTCGCCCTGATGAGCAACGAGGCCGGCTTCGAGCCCGCCGGCGTGCTGGCAGTCACGCTGGCGCTCCCCGAAACGAAGTACCCCGACGACGCCAGCAAGGTGGCCTTCTACGACGCGGTTCTCGAGGGGGCCGCCGCGATTCCGGGCGTGACATCGGTGGGTGCGGTCCTCGGAGTGCCGTTCAGCGGCACCACAGCACGATTCTCCTTCTACAAGGAAGGAGAACCCCTGCCTGCGCCCAACGAAGAGAACCGCATGATCTTTCAGGCGGCGAGCGCGGATTACTTCCGCACGATGGGCATTCCGTTGCACACGGGCCGCACCATCGCCACCACCGACACACACGACAGCGCGCAGGTCGGCGTCGTCAACGAGACCTTCGCGGAACGCTACTTCGACGGCGATCCGCTTGGCCGCCGGATCAGCTTCGACGCTCCCGACGAGACGGAGGAGGAGGACTGGATCACGATCGTCGGAGTTGTCGGCGACGTTCGTCACTATGGCTACGAGCGTGAGCCCTTCCCCGAGATCTACATGTCCTACCACCAGGCTACCTTCGCGTTTACCGCCTTCGTGGTTCGCGGCGAGCGGTCTGCGACCGCGGCCGACGGGCTCGACGGACTGGCGAGCGCGATGCGCCAGGCGGTCTTCGCCGTCGATCCCGAGCAGACGGTCTACAGTGCCGATCCGTTGGCCGAGATCATGTCGGCGTCGGTGGAGCAGCCACGCTCGAACGTACGGTTGCTCGCCCTGTTTTCGGGTATGGCGATGGTCATCGCGGCCATCGGCGTCTTCGGGGTGATGAACTTCACCGTTACTCGGCAGGCCCGCGACCTGGGCATTCGCATGGCTCTCGGCGCCCGAGGCGTTGACGTGCTGGCGATGGTGATGCGTCGCGGCATGGTGCTGGTGGGTCTTGGCTTGCTGCTCGGCGGCGGCGCGGCGCTCGGGCTGATGCGCGTGCTCTCGTCGTTGCTCTACGGAGTTTCCGCCGCCGACCCGCTGGTGTACCTCGGAGGCGCGAGTCTGCTGGTTGTCGTCGCGATGTCTGCTTGCCTGGTGCCGGCCTGCTGCGCCGCGCGCACCGATCCCGTCACAACGATGCGGGCCGACTAGTTGTGAGTTCTAGGTAGGTTGTTCACGAACTCACCCCTGAGAGCCGAGCGATCGGCGGTGTCATGCCGATGCCGGCGTGGGGACGGTGACGATTGTAGTGGTTGAGCCAGGGCCGTAGAGCTCGAGTACGTCGAGCTGAGGTCTGGTAGCAGGTGCCGTAGGCCCACTGCTCCTTGAGTGTGCGGATGAAGCGTTCGGCTTTGCCGTTGGTTCTGGGGGTGTAGGGCCGGGTGTAAATGTGCCGGATCTCGAGTTGATGGCATAGGCGATTGAAGCGCTTCGAGACGTAGCCAGGCCCGTTGTCTGTCATCACTCGGCGCACCGCTACTCCCATCGAAGCGAAGTGCTCGACGGCTCGCTGCAGGAACGCTGTGCAGGTGTGTTGGTCTTCGGCGGGCAGCACTTCGACGTACGCCACCCGAGAGTGATCGTCGATAGCGACGTGGGCGTTCTCCCAGCCGACGCCGTAGGCCCGCTTGGAGCGGTCGCCGTGGATGCGGTGTCCAGGTCGCCGGATACGGGCCAGTTTCTTCGTATCCAGGTGCAGTAGGTCACCGGGGTGCTCGTACTCGTAGCGAACGATCTCGGGCTTGGGCTCGAGCGCATCAAGCTTGGCGAGTCCGAGCCGCTTCAGCCACGCCGAGACGGTCGAGCGCGGCACAGCCAACCTTCGGCTGATCTGCCAGGCCGTCAGTCGCCGCCGACGTAGCTTGTCGATCTGCCTCACAACTCCAGCGCTTGTTGCGTGCGGACAGCACGTCGGCCGGCTTGATCGATCGAGCAGCCCGGCCTCACCTTCTCGCTCGTATCTATCCAGCCACTTGTAAACCGTTCGAGCCGACACGCCGAGCGCCGCCGCCGTTTCCGTCACGGGCTCCGCCCGCTCCCGGACTCGGCGGACCATCTCTCGGCGTATATACGGCGTCGTGCGGGCGTTACCATGCAGCTGCATCGGGCGCTCCTTCTGAGGTCGTGGAGTCTTTTGAACAACCCCATTGATCTCAGAAGTGAGCCCCGATGTGAACAACCTACTTAGAAAACACAACTAGGCGCTGTCTAGCGGATGAGGTGCCCCAATCCCGCCTCGTTGAGGCGAACGTCGAGTGGCATCACGCGCGAGTCGATAAGGGCCGCAAGCTCGGCCTCGATCGTCGTGAGCTCTTCGTCGTATCGACCCATCCAGTGCGTCTGGGCGTCGGTCGGTCGCATCAGCGCTCCCTCGATGCCCCGGAAGTTGCCGCCACCTGAGCGCAGCTGGCGGATCTTTTCCAGCAGCCTGGCTCCGGAGCGGTAGCCGAAGTTCGGTGTGGCGCGGACAATGCGTCCGCGCAGATCGGCCAGCGGCTCGGCCAGCGCTGCCGCCTCGGTGGCCAGGTTGTTGTTGTCGGTCAAGCGCTCGCCCACAGTCGCCAGTCGTTCGCTCAGCAGCTCGATTGTTTGCAGCGCGTCCATCGCCCGACCTTCCATCTGGGTCAGGCGGGTCACTGCGTTGTGCAGCTCCAGCAGGTCGGCGTCGCTAACTTCGACGCGAGGATCGATTCGAACTTCGAACGACGCCGATCGCCGACCCGTGCCATCGAGCTCGAGCCCAACGCTGTAGGTACCGGCAAGCGCCAAAGGAGCGCCGGCCTCGCCGAAGCCGATCGCCGCCGTGCCCTCGGGTGCTGGCAGCGGATCGTGACGCAGATCCCAGACGGCGCGGTTGATCCCGGGCTCGGCGGGGCCACTGAAGGTGCGAACGGTGTTGCCGTCGAGATCTCGGATCGCGATCTTGATTTCCGCTTTCGGGATCCCCGCTGAGTAGCTCTCGCCGTCGCCGCCTGTCGCCGGAGAGGCGCTGCTGGCGGGCTCTGGCACTGCCAGTCGTGCTGCCTGCTCGGCGCTCAGGTAGTAGCTGATCGAAGCCCCGTAGGGAGGATCTTCCCCATAGAACGTCTGGTCGCCGAGCCAGCGCTGGCCCGGATAGCCGGAGTGATCCTTGTTCCAAATCACCCAGCGCGTCGCCAGCGGCGGCTCGAACAGCCAGGCGTCGGCTGCCATGGCGTCGGTGAGGTCCTGCAGCGGGGTCAGATCATCGAGAATCCATGCGCTCCTGCCATGAGTTCCGATAATCAGGTCGTTGTCGCGCGGGTGAATCAACATGTCGCGCACGGCCACCGGCGGAAGGTTGCGTCGCAGTGAGGTCCACTCGCCACCTCCCGAGAAGCTGGCGAAGATGCCGAGCTCGGTTCCGACGTAGAGCAGCTCCGGGTTGCGGGGGTCTTCACGCACCACGTGCACGTAGTGCTTCGGCGGTAGGTCGCCCGCGATACTCGTCCACGTGCGGCCGTAGTCGGCCGTCTTGAAGACGTAGGGGGTGCGGTCGTCGAGTCGGTGCTGGTCAACCGAGATGTAGGCCGTGCCGGGTTGGTGGTGCGAGGCTTCGACGCGCGAGATCCAGGCAGCCTGTGGCAGCCCCGTGATGTTGCCGGCGACGTTGGTCCAGCTCGAGCCGCCGTCGCGTGTGATCTGCACGTTGCCGTCGTCGGTACCCGTCCAGATCACGCCTGGGGTGAGCGGCGATTCGGCGATCGTGATGATCGTGCTGTGATACTCGGCCGACGTGTTGTCGGGGGTAATCGGGCCGCCGGAGGTCTGGATCTTCTCCGGGTCGTTGGTGCTGAGGTCAGGACTCAGCTCCGCCCACGACTGGCCGCCGTCACGCGTGCCAAAGAGCACATTGGAGCCGAAGTAGACGGTCTGCGAGTCGTGCGGCGACATCTGGATGGGCGAGTTCCAGTTGAAGCGAAACGGATGCTCGCCGGCCGCGGCGCCGCGCAGGTTGACCGGATAGGGGTGGATCGCGCGGGTGTGGCCGTTGGAGCGGTCGAACGTCACGATGTTGCCGTAGTGCGAGTTCGTGTAGACGAGGTCGGGGTTGTCGGGGTCGGCCTGCACGTAGTAGCCGTCGCCGCCCGGATGGATGCGCTCCCAGTGGCCGTTCAGAATGCCGAGCGTCGTCAGGCTGTTGCTCGGGCCGCACCACACATGGTTGTCCTGCAGTCCGCCACAGACGTCGTACGGATCGCGCATATCGGCCGAGATTTGGTAGAACTGGCCGATCGGTATGGAGTTGACGAACTCCCATGTGGCGCCGCGGTCGTAGGAGAAGGCCCAACCGCCGTCGTTGCCATTGATGAGCCGGCGCGGGTCCTGTGGATCGATCCACAACGACTGATGGTCACCGTGGACGGTCTGCGCTGTCGGCCTCCATGTGGCGCCGGCATCTTCCGTTACTTGCAGGCGCCCCTCCAGCAGGTAAACCCGATTCTCGTTCTGCGGATCCACGCGGATGTCGCTGAAGTAGAACGGCCGCGAGTGCACCGTCTTGTCCTCGGTGACCATGCGCCACGATCGGCCCCGATCGTCGGAGCGCCACATGACGCCGCGCTCGGCCTCGATAATGGCGTAGACTACGCTCGCATCTGAGGGCGCGACCGCTACACCGATTCGCCCGAGAACGCCGGTCGGCAGTCCATTGCCGAGGGCGTCATCGGTGAGTCGGGTCCAGCTGTCGCCGCCGTCACTCGAGCGGTAAAGCCCGCTGCCCGGGCCGCCCGAGCGGAAGCTCCAGGGCTGGCGTCGGAAGTCGTACATCCCGGCGTAGAGAATCCGCGGGTTGCCGGGATCCATCGCCAGGTCGGCGGCGCCCGTGTCGGCGTTGACGAACAGCACCCGGTCCCACGATGCTCCGCCGTCGCGGCTACGGTAAACGCCGCGCTCCTCGTTGGCTCCCCACTCGTGGCCGAGGGCCGCCACGTAGACCGTGTCGGGATCGGTGGGATGGACGCGGATGCGGCCCGTTTTTTCGGTGTTCTCGAGCCCGAGGTGACGCCAGGTCTCGCCGGCGTCGTCGGAGCGGTACACACCGTTACCAATCGAGGCGCTGTTGCGTGGGTTGTTCTCGCCGGTGCCGATGTAGACGACGTTGGGGTCCGACGGCGCTACGGCAACAGCGCCGAGCGACAGCGTGCCGCCGCTCTCGAAGACGCTACGCCACGTCGTGCCGTTGTTGTTGGTCTTGAACAGGCCGCCGGACGCCGTCGCCATGTAGACCGTCGACGGATCGCCCGGGATGCCCGCGATGTCGACCGTACGTCCGCCCATGATCGCCGGTCCTATCGAGCGCCAGCGCAGTCCGCCGAGTGCGTCCGCGGCCAGGCTGGAGTCGGATCGGGTCTGAGCGCTCGCGCTGGTCGCGATTGCCGGTGGCACGCTGCTCAACAGCGTCAGCAATGGGAGCAGGATCAACGCGATCGACGAGCACAGGGCAGGACGGGAGCGGGCACACCAACGCATCGAGACTCTCCTTGTTGCGGCCGAAACGCGGGTCGCGGTGGACCAGCGGCACCAGTCAATCTGGGCAGCCGGAGAGCCTACTGAGGCGGGCTTGCGGGCACAACAAGAGCCCGCCCGTCGGTGACGAGCGCCAGCGCCGGAAGCGCCGGGACAGGCAGGACTGCCGGGACTAGCCGGGGATCGCCGCCAGACGCTCGGTGCCAGCCGCGGTCAGCGAGACTCGCTCGCCGAGCACCACGCCGCCGTGGCGGCCTTGCTCTTCTTGTGCGGCTACGAGGCCGATGCGCTTGAGGTCTTCGTACCAGCCAATCAGGAAGTCTTGCGCGGCGGATCCGATCTGGACCGTGCCGCCCTTGATGACGGCAAGCTTGCCGCTCTGTTCGTTGACCACGCGCAGCAGCGCGGCGTGGCCTCGGTGGAGATTCGGGGCGTCAGACACGTTGTTTCTCGAAGTAGGGGATGGAGGCGTCGAGCCGCTCGGCCGCCCGGAGGCTCTAGGTGCCCGGGTGGTCGCCACGACTGCGGCAGGTGCTGCAGCAAGAAGTTTAGAATTCCTGAACCAGCTGCGTGTACCCATTTTGTCCTGTCCTTGTCTGAGCGGCGAGTCCGGCATGAACGAACCCATCTGGCGACCGTCGGCCGAGCGTGTGCGGCGCGCCAATCTAACGGCGTTCTTGAAGTACGTAGAAGACCGCTGGAACGTTTCACTCGGGAACGCTTCGGCCCTCTATCGTTGGTCGTGCGACCATGTCGAATCGTTCTGGACGTCGATCTGGGACTTCTGTGACGTGATTGGCGATTCTGGCGGCACCGTTCTCCAGGATGGCGATCGGATGCCCGGCGCGACCTTTTTTCCCGACGGCCGCCTCAACTTCGCCGAGAATCTGCTGCGGGGCGCGGCGCTCGGGAGTCGTCGCGAAGATTCTGCCGATTCTGCCGATTCTGGCGGCTCCGGCGAGGGCGATCAGGCGCATGGCGATGCGATCGTGTTCTGGGGTGAGGACGCTGTCCGTCGTCGGCTCAGCTGGGAGCAGCTCCGTGATCGCACAGCGCGCCTTGCGCGTGTGCTGTCCGATCACGGTGTCGGGGAGGGCGACCGCGTAGCCGCCTTCCTGCCGAACATTCCCGAAGCCATCGTCGGCATGCTAGCGACAGCGTCGCTGGGGGCGGTGTGGTCGTCCAGCTCGCCCGACTTCGGCGTTGACGGTGTGCTCGATCGATTCGGCCAGATCGAGCCTAAGGCTCTGCTGTGCGCTGATGGTTATTTCTACAAGGCCAAGTGGATCGACTCGCTGGAGCGTGTGGCGCGGTTCGCCGCGCGGCTGCCGAGTCTCGATGTTGTTCTGGTGGCCGGCTACGCAGGCGACGATGTGGACGTCGGGGCGCTCCAGGAAGCGCTGCCGGGGGTTGAAGTGGGCTCGCTCGAGCGCATGCTCCACGACATCGGCCCAGCGCCGCTGCCCTTCTCGCGACTGCCCTTCAACCACCCGCTCTATATCCTGTTCTCGTCGGGTACCACCGGGCCGCCGAAGTGCATCGTCCACGGCGCCGGCGGCACACTGCTCAAGCATCTCTACGAACATCGGCTCATGTGCGATATGCGCCCGGGAGACCGCGTTTTCTACTTCACCACCTGCGGTTGGATGATGTGGAACTGGCTGGCTTCAGGGTTGGCCAGCGGAGCGACGCTGCTGCTCT
The DNA here is from genome assembly GCA_963666215.2 of Acidobacteriota bacterium. Classification (GTDB taxonomy): domain Bacteria; phylum Acidobacteriota; class UBA890; order UBA890; family WLXD01. The sequence continues at coordinate 536,645 of CAXWPL010000004.1, read as the reverse complement.
ACGACGGCAATCCCTTCTGGCCGACGCCGACCGTTCTCTTTGACTACGCCGACGCCGAAGGGATGACGTTCTTCGGCACCTCGGCGAAGTACATCGACGCGCTCGGCAACCAGCTCGGCGCCGGAGCGGGTCCACGCGAGACTCATCGGCTCGAGACGCTCCGGACGATGGCCTCGACGGGCTCGCCACTTGCGCCGGAAGGGTTCGACTACGTCTACGGGCACATCAAGTCGGACGTTTGTTTGTCGTCAATCGCCGGCGGTACCGACATCGTCGGCTGTTTTGTGGGTGGCAACCCGATCGGCCCTGTTTGGCGTGGTGAGATCCAGTCGCGCTCGCTCGGCATGGCTGTGGACGTATTCGACGACGAGGGCGCTTCTCTCCGCGGTGAGAAGGGCGAGCTGGTGTGCACGCGACCGTTTCCGTCGATGCCCATCGAGTTCTGGAACGATCCGGACGGCAGCCGCTACCGTGCCGCCTACTTCGAGCGCTATCCCGGGATCTGGCATCACGGCGACTTCATCGAGCTGGTTTCCCATGAAGAGCATGCCGCGGGTGCCGGCGTGATCATCTATGGGCGTTCCGACGCCACCCTCAATCCCGGCGGCGTGCGCATTGGAACCGCCGAGATCTACCGCCAGGTCGAGCTTCTGCCCGAGGTCGAAGAGGCAATCGCTATCGGACAGGAGTGGGACGACGACGTCCGTATTGTGTTGTTCGTGAAGCTGGCTGTTGCCGACGCGTCGCTCGACGATGCGCTGGTTGGCAAGATCAAGCGCGCGATTCGCGACGGTTGCAGCCCGCGCCACGTCCCGGCTGTCGTTGTCGAGGTTGCCGACATTCCGCGTACCAAGAGCGGCAAGATTGTCGAGCTGGCGGTGCGGGAGGTCGTCCACGGTCGCCCGGTGAAGAATCGGGAAGCACTCGCCAACCCCGAGGCGTTGGAGTATTTCGCGGGCCGCCACGAGTTGCAGAACGCGGCGTTGTAACCGGCTCGATAGACTCCGGAGACGCCGCACGACGGCACGTTTCATTACCCAAGAGAGGTTTGGCATGCCGATCGATCGTCTCGACCCCGTGCTCGCTGCCCATGTCGCCGGGCTCGAGGCGGCTGGCACCGCAAGGGTGCCGAGACCGTTGTCACCGCCGTTCATCCGCCCGAGGGCGATCGTGGTCCGCGCTTCGAGCTGCTGGGCGAAGGCGACCGCCGCTTCATTCGAATGAACTCCAACTCGTACCTCGGACTGGGATTACGATCGCGCATACGCAAGGCCGAGGAGGAGGGGACCGTGGCATTTGGCGCCGGCCCGGGCGCAGTGCGTTTCATCAGCGGAACCTACGCACCGCATCTCGAGCTCGAGCGTCGACTTGCGGCGTTTCACTCGCGCGAGGCCGGCATGATTTTCTCGGCGGCCTACGTCGCCGTCATGGGAACACTCGGCCCACTGGTTACCAAAGAGACAGCTCTGATCTCCGACGAGCTCAATCACAACTGCATCATCATGGCGGCGCGGATGGCCCGGCCGCTCAGCAAGGCCATCTACTCGCACAACGATATGGCCGGTCTGGAGCGCGCGATCGAAGACGCGAAAGGTAAGGCAAAGCGGGCCATCGTCATCACCGACGGGATCTTCTCGATGCGAGGCGACCACGCGCCGCTCGCCGAGCTGATGGAGGTTTGCCGGCGCCACGACTCCGACTTCGACCAGAACCTGGTTGTTATCGTCGACGATTCGCATGGTGTGGGCGCGTTCGGCGAAACCGGCCGCGGTACCGAGGAGTACACCGGAGCGCCGCCCGCCGACGTGCTGGTGGGGACGCTCGGCAAGGCGTTCGGCGTCAACGGTGGCTACGTCGTGGGCTCGGCGTCGCTGACGCGCTTCCTGCGCGAGAGCGCGCCGATGTACATCTACTCCAACCCGATCACCGTCGGCGAGACTCAGGCGGCAATCGCCTCCCTGGACCTGGTCGACTCCGAAGAGGGCCGGGCGTTGCTCGCCCGCCTGCGAGCCCTGACACAGCGATTCGACAGCGGACTGCGCCACGCCGGCTTCGAGACGATTCCCGGAGACCATCCCGTTGTACCGCTGGTCCTCCGCGACACGGAGCGTACCCACGCGCTGGTCCGGCACCTCTACGACAACGGTGTGCTCGCCACCGGCCTGGCCTATCCGGTGGTGCCGCGCGGTGACGAAGAGATCCGCTTTCAGATCAACGCCGACCACACCGACGGCGACATCGACGCGGCCCTGCAGATTTTAGCGACGGCACCCTGAATACTCTTCGCCTGCCCGGCATACCTCGGACTAGCAACGAGCTTCCTGAAGCTCCGGATCCGCTCTCTTCAGATCTCACGAGGTGCATCGTCATGTGTTGCAGCAAGACTCGAGCCTTCCTTCTCGTCGTTCTCGTTACCGGATTGATCGTCTCAGTGGTCTACAACGTCTATGGCGAGCCGGCGGCAATCGTCGCCGACCACCACATCGCCGGCGACTGGGAGGGTGATATCAGCGCGGGCGGCCAGCCGCTGCCGGTTATCGGTCGCTGACGACGGAGCGTTGTCAGCGAGTCTCGACAGCCCCAGGCAGGGTGCGATGGGCATCCCCTTCTCGAGCGCGAGCTTCGAAGCCGACAAGCTGATGCTCGGTCTTTCGAACATGGCCGCCAGCTACGAGGGCACGCTCCAGGAAAACGGCGACAACATCCACGGCGTCTGGTCGCAGGGCGGCGCGTCGATCGACCTCAACATGGCGCGAATCAAGGAGGATGCCAGCATTCGCTGACGTCCTGGAGCGATCCTGCGGCTGTGAGCCATCCCGGCCGAAGGAAACGCTACGGCCGCACCCGTCTCATTCAGTTATGGGCGCTGCGCTGGACGATGGTCACTGGAAATCCTTACGAATGCTACGATTTCGTAAGGAGGACGCGATGATCGTCAGCTCGAAGATCACGAGTAAGTATCAGACCACCGTGCCCAAAGCGGTGCGCGAGAGGCTCGGACTCAGCCACGGCGACGAGCTCAAGTGGGAATTCGAAGACGGGTTCGTACGCGTCTACCTGGCGAGCACCGAGTTATCGAGCTTGATGGGATCGATTCAGGTAGCCGATGACGCTCCCGACCCGGTCGAGGCCGTGCGTCTTGCGCGAGAGCTGCGAGGGCGCGAAGGGGCATGACGTCGATCGTTGTCGATACGAACGTGCTGGTTTCGTTCCTCATCAAGCGAGACTTGCGGCAGCAGCGGCTCGCCAAGGATCTATTCGACACCAGCGCCCGTTCGGGATGCACGCTTGTTCTGCACCAGTGCGTCGTCGCGGAGCTCGTCTACGTATTGCGTGCCCTCTACCGCCGACCGAGCGCCGAGATCGCCGACAGGCTTCGCCGCTTGTTGGCCTGGCGTGGTCTATTGCCTGAAGACCATTTGCGCTGGTCGCTCGTTCTGGATGGCTGGCCGCGGATTTACTCCGACTTCACCGACGCATGCTTGGCCGCCGTTGCCGAGACCGGCGCTCACGACTCTGTGGCGACCTTCGACAAAACGTTCGCCCGGCGACTTCAGCGCCAAGGCATCTCGCTCTACTGGCCGATCAGCGAGCTCGCCGCCAAGTAGCGATTGCGGGGCTCTGCACGGCACAGCCCCTACCAGGGCCGCCAAGATCCCGAGCCTTGCGGCTCGGCATTTGGCCCCAGCCCCCACCTCTCTGGTAGCGCCCCGCTTTGCGGGTCTCTACCACGCCGCCCTGCAGCAGGTAGGGCTGATCCTTGTAGGCCCGCTGGTAGAAGTTGTGGCCGAGCTCGTGGTGGATGGTGCTGAAATCGTAGGCGTTGCGATCGATGCACATCTTGATGCGGTAGTCCTCACCGTCGCCTATATCCCACGCACTGGCGTGGCACACCACGTCGCGAGGCCAGGCGGACAAAAGGTTGGCGATGACTTGATACATTGTAAAACGATGTATAGGGTTGCGATGCATGAACAAAGAAAAGCTGAAGGGCCATGTCAATCTGCTGTTGCTCGCGTCTCTCGAAGGCGTGCCGGGTCACGGCTACGCCATCATCCAGGAATTGAGGCGCCGTAGCGGCGGGACCTTCGATCTCGCCGAAGGCACCATCTACCCGGCCCTCCGACGTTTGGAGGTCGCCGGTTCGCTCGCCAGCAACTGGGCACGGGTCGGTGGCCGTCGTCGTCGCGTGTACACCCTGACGCCGGCCGGCGAACGCGAGTTGGCCTCTGCCCGCGACGAATGGCTGGCCTTCTCCGGCGCGATGTCGAGTGTGGTGGAGCAGACATAGTGCGCGACCCTGGCGAGGCGGGGCGTCCCGCGGCAGATCTACAACTGTGGGGCGGACGCCGATGAGCGCACAACACCCCAGCATCTCGAACTACGTCGGCCGGCTCGAACGTGAGCTCCGGCGCCCGCCGGGGGACTCCTCCGATGGGACGTGCGAGCTGCTGCTGCAGCAGGCCACCGATCACCTCCTCGACTCCATGCGGGACCTCGAAGGCGAAGGCATCTCCACCGACCTGGCGGCGCGGCAGGCGATCGAACGATTTGGAGATGCCGCTGAGCTCGCGACCTCGTGGTTGGCGGCGAGCGAAGGCGGCGGCCAGGACGTTCAGCAGGAAAGCTGGCGTGAGCTCCGGCGCGGGTCTCGCCCGGGCGCTTCGAGTCGTGCACTTGCTCCCCCTTCGGGGTCGCCGAGTCGCGGTCGCGTCGGTCTCTCGTCCAATGGTTCCAACCCCTCTCGTCTCCCCAGTCGAGGTAATCTCGTGCAGCCCTTCATGAAGGATGTCCGCTACGGCTTGCGGTCGCTGGTTCACCAACCGCTCTTCGCCGCGATGGTGATCGCAACGCTGGCGCTCGGAATCGGGGCCAACTCGGCCATATTCAGCGTCGTCAACGCAGTGCTCCTGCGGCCGCTGCCGTTCGCCGAGCCGGAGCGCCTGGTGCGCTTGTGGTCGGCCTATCCCGATCGCGACGCTCTGCATGGCACGACCTCGCCAATCGATCTGGCCGACTGGCGCGAGCGTACGACGACGCTCGAGCACCTGACCGCGGTTCCGAATGTGTCGCTCGGCGGCCTGGTGATGACCGGTGGCGCGCGGCCCGAAGAGGTCGAGGTGAACTACGTCTGGGAGGGCTTCTTCGCAACCTTCGGCGTTGAGGCGACGCTCGGCCGGACATTGCAGGCGGCCGATCACGTAGAAGGTGACAACGCCGTGGTGGTGCTCAGTCATCGCGCTTGGCAGCGGCGGTTCAACGCCGATCCGGCTGTTATCGGCACCACCGTGAGTCTCAGCGGGTCGCCGTTCGTGATTGTCGGAGTGATGCCTCCGAGCTTCACGTACCCTGCGGAAACCGGCGAGCTCTGGGCTTCGCTGTCGCTGATTCCCGACGACGGTGTGCCTCGACGACGCTTCGTGCGTTGGCTCAGCGCCGTGGGGCGACTGAATCCGGGTGTCACGATTGAAGAGGCGCGCGCCGACCTCACGGTTGTAGCCGCCGGATTGGCCCAGGAGTTCCCCGAAGCGAACGAAGGCCTTACGGCGGTCACCGTGGAGCCGCTGCAATCGAACATGGTGGACGACGTCCGCACGACGCTGCTGACGCTGCTCGGTGCGGTGGGCGCCGTTCTGCTGATCTGCTGCGTCAACATCGCCAACCTGATGCTGGTGCGATCGCAAGACAGAGCTCGTGAGTTCTCGATTCGCAGCGCCCTGGGGGCCAGCAGCGGGCGGCTCGTACGCCAGCTCTTGACAGAAAGCACGGCCCTGGCCGTTCTGGGCGGCTTGTTCGGCATCGGGCTCGCTCAGCTGGCCGTACGAGCGCTGGTAGCGCTGGCGCCGGCTGATATTCCCCGTCTCGAGACAGTGTCGGTCGACTCCGGAGTGCTCGGCTTCACCCTGGCGATCTCGTTGCTCACGGGCCTGCTCTTCGGCCTCGCCCCGGCGTGGCGGGCCTCGCGCAGCAGGCTCGCGGGTGCGATCGGGCAGTCGGCTCGCGGCAACAGCGATGGCCCGGAGGGTCGTCGGCTACGCGGCCTCCTGGTGGTCGCCGAGGCGACTCTGGTCCTGGTTCTCGTCGTCGGCGCTGGACTCCTGCTGCGCAGCCTGAACGAGCTCATGGCGGTCGACCCCGGCTTCAACACGGAGCAGACGGTCACGATGCGCATCCAGGCCCCCGGCTACAAGTACGACACGTCGGAGGAGATCATCCCCTTCTTCGAGGAGGTGGTGGCGAGTGTCCGCGCCGTTCCGGGCGTTCGCGCCGCGGCCGTGGGCCGACCGCTGCCGCTGGCGCCCGACACCTTCCAAGGCGAGGACTTTCGCTTCACGGTCGTGGGGCAAGAGGCTCCGCCTGAGGGACAGGAGCCACAGGCTGTGGCTCGATTCATCGGGCCCGGCTTCTTCGACGCGATGGGCATCGAATGGATTGCCGGCAGAGACTTCGACAACACGCTCGACATCCGCGGCGGCTCCCCGGTGGGTATCGTCAACCGAACACTCGCCGAGCGCCATTGGCCCGGCAGCGACCCCGTTGGCGAGCGCATCACCGTCGGCAACGGAGAGCTCGAGGTGGTCGGCGTTGTTGGCGATGTGCGGCAGGCGAGCCTCGACGAGAGCACGGCGGCGGTGGTCTACACGCCGTTGTCGCAATGGACTCGAAGCGGCCAAAGTCTCATTGTTCGCACGGCCGGCGATCCCGCCAGCCTGCTCACTCAGATCCAGGCTGCGGTCTGGGAGGTCGATCCCGATCAGCCAATTGAAGACATCGTCACGCTGAGCGGCCTGGTGTCGGGGTCGGTTTCGCAACAGCGCTTCGTCGCCACGCTGATAGGGGCTTTCGCCGTCCTGGCGCTGGTGCTCGCCGCGGTCGGCATCTACGGTGTCATCGCCGCGACGCCGTCGCCCAGCGCACGCGCGAGATCGGCATCCGGCTGGCGCTGGGCGCAGCACCGCAAGGTGTGCTGCGCCGGCTGCTGGCGACGGGACTCACCTACGTGGCCAGCGGCGTGGCGCTCGGAATCGCGGTTTCGCTACTGCTAGGTCGGCTGCTGCAGTCGCTGCTGTTCGGCGTTCGACCTACCGATCCGCTTACGCTCGTCTCAGCGTCCGCGATCGTTCTGGCCACGGCGCTCGTTGCCAGCTGGGTCCCGGCACGCCGCGCCCTGAGCGTCGATCCGGTGGAGTCGCTACGGGCGGAGTGAACCGCCCTCGCGAGGCTTTACACCATGCACTGTCCGACTTTCCGACTTTCCGACTTTCCGACAGGTTCTCGGTGTCCGGCATCATTCGCGGTGTTCGAGGCCCGTGCGCCGCGCCGCCAGGAGGAGCGTCGCCGAACACCGTGCGGCCGCCGTATTTCCATGAGGCCATTCGCTCAGTCCGCGATGAAGCGCGACAGCGACGGGCCGGCTGCCACCGACTCGAGCGCTCGGGCCTGCTCGTCGAGCCGCCGAATGGCTGCGAGCTTGTCGTTGTTGCCGAGCTTGGCCGCTTGGACGGCGCTGCGCAGGGTCGAGATCGTTCGGTCGTAGACCTTCAACGGCACCGGATACGGATGCCCGTCCTTGCCGCCGCCGTGCGCCAGCGAGTAGCGCGCCGGATCGGAGAAGCGGTAGGGGCGCCGTAGATCACCTCGCTCGCGAGGGCCAGCGCGGCCACGGTGCGGGTTCCAACTCCCGGGGTCAGCAGCAGCTCGGGAAAGTCCTTCGGTCCGCGGTCGGCTGTCGCAGCAAGAGCGCCGTGTAGCCGGCGCAGTCGCACGTCGCGCCGGCGCACGTCGTGATGCGCCGGCATGACGAGGTGGGGAAGCATTGGTTGCCGCGGTGCCGGCGAGGGCGGTGCCGACGCCTGTTCCAGCTGGTCGATCGTGTTGACGATCGGGTCGGGGCCACGATCGAGGAGGTCGCGCTGCGCGCAGCGCGAAGCCCGGGCGCGCCGATCGGTGAGGTTGACGATCTCACCGCGCTCGCGACCGTCGATGGCGCTGTGGGGGCGTATTGTCGCGTGCCCCGGGTGGTCGTCGATACCGGCGGGGTTGAATCTCCACCGGAAAGCGGGCGTCGGACGGTCGGCTACCATGTCCCCCACTCGAGACAATCCAACACAATTTCAAGACGATTCAGCCTGGCGCGGACGACGAGGAGACCGAGGTGGAGAACCTGGAGCCTGTACTGATCAGCGGCGAGTGGCGTGCAGCCGACGCCACCGACTCGTTCCGTGCCATCAATCCCGACACCGGCGAAGAGCTCGAGCACGAGTATCCGGTGAGCAGCCGTGCCGACGTCGACGCGGCGCTGCGCGCGGGTGCCGAGGCGGCCGAAGCGCTCACCGGCGTTGAGCGCGGAGCGATTGCCGACTTCCTCGAGCGTTACGCCGACCTGATTGATGAAAGGGCCGCCGAGCTCGCCGCCACCGCCAGCCTCGAGACAGCTCTGCCCGTGTCGCCCCGTCTGAAAGACGTGGAGCTGCCGCGCACCACCAACCAATTGCGGCAGGCTGCCGGCGCCGCGCGCGATCGCAGCTGGACGCAGCCAGCCATCGACTCCGCCAACAACATCCGTTCGATGTTCGGGCCGCTCGGTGGCCCGGTGGCGGTATTCGGACCGAACAATTTCCCGCTGGCTTTCAACGGTGCCGCCGGCGGCGACTTCGCCTCCGCGATTGCCGCCGGCAACCCGGTCATCGTCAAAGCGCACCCGAGCCATCCACGAACTTCGCAGCGCCTGCTTGAAGCCGCGTTCGAGGCCCTCCAGCACGTCGGACTGCCAGCGGCGACGGTGCAGGCGATCTACCACATGTCCTACGACGATGGCGCCTACCTCGTGTCGCACCCACTGATTGCCGCCACCGGCTACACGGGTTCGCAGCGCGGTGGACTCGCCCTCAAGAAGGCGGCCGATGCCGCCGGCAAGCCGATCTATCTGGAGATGAGCAGCATCAACCCGGTGTTCATGCTGCCGGGCGCGCTGCGCGAGCGCGGTGCCGAGTTGTCGGCCGAGCTGTACGGGTCGGCGTTGATGGGCACCGGCCAGTTCTGCACCAATCCCGGTGTCATCGTTCTGCAGGCCGGGGAGGATACCGAGGCCTTCATCGACGGAGTTCGCGCGGGCTTCGAGAGCGCGCCCGCCGGGACGCTTCTCGGCAGTGGCGGCGTTGAGGGGCTGGTTCACGCCGTCGGCGCTTTGCGGCAGGCTGGTGCCGAGGTGATCACCGGCGGCTCCGCAATCGAGAATCAGGGGTGCCGCTTCGAGAACACCTTGCTGCGTGTTAGCGGCGCCGAGTTCGTTGGCGACCGGGCGGCTTTTCAGGAGGAGGCTTTCGGCAACGCCAACCTGTTCGTGGTCGCCGACAGCGAGGATGAGCTGGAGAGCATTGCCCGGAGCTTTGAGGGCAACCTCACAGGCTGCATCTATTCCGACACCCACGGATCGGACGACGCCCTGTACGATCGAATCGCGCCGCACCTGCGCCGCCGAGTCGGCCGTTTGCTCAACGACAAGATGCCTACCGGTGTCGCTGTTACCGGCGCAATGAACCACGGGGGCCCCTTCCCAGCCACCGGCCACCCTGGGTTCACCGCCGTTGGCATGCCCACCAGCATTCCGCGCTTCGCCATGCTCGAGTGCTACGACAACGTCCGCGAGGCCCGACTTCCCGCTGAGTTGCGTGATGCCAACCCCACGGGCTCGCTGTGGCGCACGATCGACGGCGAGTGGAGTCAGGCCGATGTCTCCAGGGCTGTCACCGCCTGAAGAGATGAGCCATTTGCGTCGCTTCCGACGAGAGCTGAAAGCTCCGGCCAAGAGTCCGCGAGCCCCTACCAGGAGGTCGACCCTTTGACCGGAGCCGAGTTGCTCGTGCGTTGTCTCGAGAACGAAGGTGTGGAACGCATCTTCGGTATTCCCGGCGAGGAGAACATCGACGTCATGGACGTTCTCCTCGACAGCACCATCGAGTTCGTGACAACGCGGCACGAGCAGGGCGCCGCCTTCATGGCCGACGTCTGTGGGCGTCTCACCGGAAAGGCGGGCGTGTGCATGTCGACGCTCGGCCCCGGCGCGACCAATCTCGTGACCGGCGTGGCCGACGCCAACATGGACCGCGCGCCGCTCGTTGCTATCGCCGGGCAGGCCGCGACGACGCGGATGCACAAGGAGAGCCACCAGCATCTCGACCTGGTGAGTCTGTTCGCGTCGATCACCAAGTACTCCACGCAGGCACGCGAGCCCGAGATCATTCCGGAGATCGTCCGCAAGGCGTTCAAGGACGCCGAGGCCGAGAAGCCGGGCGCAGCCTGCATCGATTTCCCCGAGAACATCGGCAAGATGGAAGTTGGCTCAGACGTCGTGCCGCTGCGAGTTCAGAGCGCCGCCGCGTCGCAGCCGCCTCAGGAGAAGATCGACCAGGCGGCTGCCCTCATCGCCGGGGCTCGTTATCCGATTGTCATGGCCGGCAACGGCGTCGTTCGCGGCGGGGCTTCGGGCGCGCTCGTGCGGTTCGCCGAAAAGCTCGGCCTGCCGGTGGCGACCACGTTCATGGCCAAGGGCGCGATCCCCGTGTCGCATGCGAACTCTCTGGGCACAGTCGGACTGCAGGCTCACGACTATGTTGCCTGTGGCTTCGACCGCGCCGACGTCATCGTTTGCGTGGGATTCGACATGATCGAGTACCACCCTTACTTGTGGCATCCCGACAAGGCGCGCCAGATCATTCATATCGATCGTTCGCCCGCCGAGGTCGACGAGCACTACATCTTGGCGTCGGGCGTTATCGGCGAGATCGGTGCAGCGCTCGATCGCATCACGGCGGCAGTCGAGGCGAGCCCCGGCGCTAGAAACGAAGTCGATACGGGAAGCTTGCGAGCAACCATCCTCGAGGAGCTCAACAAGCACGCCGACGACACGGGCTTTCCGATCAAGCCGCAGAAGATCGCCTGGGATCTGCGCCAGGTGCTCGCGCCCGACGACATCGTTGTCTCCGACGTTGGCGCCCACAAGATGTGGATGGCGCGGATGTACCAGGCCGAGCGGCCCAACACCTGCATCATCTCGAATGGCTTCGCATCGATGGGGATCGGCGTGCCGGGGGCCATCGCGGCGAAGATCACGTACCCCGACCGCGTTGCGCTCACGGTGACCGGCGACGCCGGCTTCCTGATGAACTCGCAGGAAATCGAAACCGCCCTTCGCTTCGATATCCCGATCGTGATCCTGGTGTGGACCGACTCCAAGTACGGTCTCATCGAATGGCACCAGCTGCGCCACTTCGAGCGAAGCTCGCACATCGACTTCGGCAACCCGGACTTCGTGAAGTACGCCGAGAGCTTTGGCGCCAAGGGCTACCGCGTCGGCGCCGCCGACGAGCTGCAGCCCGTGCTCAGGCAGGCCATTGCCGACAACACCGTGGTCGTCGTCGATTGCCCGGTCGACTACCGCGAGAACCTGAAGTTGACCCAGCAGCTCGGCGAGCTGGTCTGCCCGATCTAGCAGGCCGTGGTGGAAGTGTGGTGGGCCTGGCGACAGGGTCTTGCGAGGCGGAGGCGCGGAGAGAGGAGGAGGCGATGTTTGAACGCATCGTCGACGACGAACGACAAAGCATACGACCGCAACCCCCTGTCGGATCTTTGCATAGGGGGGGTTACGGCGAGTTGGGGCCGTCTGCGGTGTTGGCCTTTCTCGACGATGCACGAGACATCGCCTGCGTCAGGCCGCCTGCCGACAGGAAGCCCACCGGTTTCGTCTGCAGCGCCAGGCCCATCTCACGGCTGCCAACGTTTGACGTCATCAGAATGATCGACCGTGTGAAGTCGGTGGTCGAGTTGTTGCCGAGCGTCAGCACGCCATCCTCGAGGATGCCGAGCAGTGAGTTCCACAGCACCGGGTGCGCCTTCTCGATCTCGTCGAACAGAACGATCGAGTAGTTATCGGCGGGCTCTTTCTTGTTGGCGATCCCCGCCGGCGTTTCCACCGTGTTGGCGGTCGCCTCGACCTCACCGTTCAGGCGATCTCTGTGCTCGCTGCACGCGGCGTTGACCTGGTCGATGAGCCCTAGCGGCTCCGAGGTTGTGGTACGAGTCTCACGCAGCTCGCGATGCGGCGCATCGATGCGTGCCTGCGACAGGAGCGGCTCGATGTCCGATCCGACATAGCCGGGAGGAGAGCCCAGCAGCTTCGAGATCTCGTGCCCGTGGGCGTATTCCTCGCAGTAGATGCGTGTCATGGCCCGGTCGGAGCCGAACAGAGCCTCGGCGAGAGCGCGGCCGGTCTCGGTTTTGCCGACCCCGGTGGGCCCGAGGAGCAGGGCGGTGATCAGCGGGCGCGAGGGATCGCGCAGTCCGGACAGCAATCGGGCGTACGAAGCGACGATGGCTTCAATCGCGTCGTCCTGGCCAATCACGCGGCGCCGTAGATGATCGCGCAGCGGTTCGGCTGTCGGAATTCGGCGACCAACCTCCATGAGCGTGCGGCGGGCGCCCTCGGCGGGGGCTGTCGCATGCGACGCGCGACGGGTCGTCGCAGGCAAGGCAAGCGGCCCCTTGCCGGTGCGTCGGGTTCCGATCTTGCGCTCCCTCGAGCCGTCGCGGTTGGTGCGTTCGCGGCGGGTGCTGACGAGCGCGCTGGCCTCCATTGAATTGGCCTTCTTGTTGCTCATGTCCGCACCTCCTGGTCGCCCGCGCCCCCCCAAAGGGAAGGAGCCCGTCGACCCGTTCAGGGGAACGGGACCACGCTCTTACCTCTACCTTCGCGCAAACAGGGGGGTAAGTTTCAAGTCTCGCGAGATTGCGCGCGCTTTCTCGGAACGTCGAGAGTGCGTGTGGCGGGCGTCGAGCGGACCCTGCGCCAGAGGCTGGCGGGGTTCTCGCCGTGTGTCCCCGGGAGGGGTCGTCCCGTCGATCTACTCGGATCGGAGGGCGCAGAGAGGGTCGATCCGAGCGCCTGGCGGGCGGGTATGTAGGCCGCGAGCAGCGCGGTCGTACCGAGCACGAGGAGGGCGCTGCCGAGCGTCAGCGGGTCCATGGGCTGGGTCTCGAAAAGCACCGATCGCATCAGCCTAACCCCGAGTTGGACGGGCTCACGGGCGTAGCGGTTGGGATCGCGAGACCGGGGCCTGAATCTCGCGGCAGTCTGGGCGAGTCTCGCGGCATGTCTCGCGGTGTAGATTGACTCTTCTCGTTTCGGCCCAGCACGGAGATACTCGATGATGTCGCACGCTGCAGGATCAAATCGCCGCCAGGCGCCGAGCATGTTCGCTGCGGCGGTCCTGGGCGTTGCCATCACCACACTTGCTTCGGGGCACGCCAGCGCTCAGCAGGCGACGACCCCGATCCTGTTGCTGCCGGACGCCGTCTTCGACGGCACGACGATGCACGCCGGCTGGGCGGTGCTCGTCGAGGGCGAGCGAATCGTTGCTGCGGGGCCCGCCGCCTCGATGTCCGGTGGCGAAACGACGCGCCGCGTTGACCTGGCCGGCAGTGTTTTGCTCCCCGGGCTCATCGAAGGGCATTCGCACCTGCTGCTGCACCCCTACAACGAGACACCGTGGATAGATCAGGTGCTCCGGGAGTCGCTCGGCCAGCGCACGGCGCGGGCTGTCGTGCACGCGCGCGCTACGCTGATGGCGGGGGTGACGACCACACGCGACCTCGGTACGGAGGGCGCGGGCTATGCCGATGTCGGTATCAAGGAGGCGATCGAGCTGGGTGTTATCCCCGGGCCGCGTCTGTTGACGACGACGAAGGCCCTGGTCGCCACCGGCAGCTACAACCCGAAGGGGGCCCCCGAGATCGCTTTCCACAAGGGGGCCGAAGTCGCCGACGGGTACGACGACCTGGTGCGCGTCACACGCGATCAGATCGGTCGCGGTGCCGACTGGATCAAGGTCTACGCCGACTACCGTTGGGGTCCCAACGGCGAGGCCCGACCGATCTACACCCTTGCGGAGCTCGAGACCATCGTCGCGGTTGCGGGAAGCTCGGGTCGCCACGTTGTCGCTCACGCGAGCACCGCCGAGGGCATGCGACGCGCCGTGCTCGCCGGCGTGCGAACCATCGAGCACGGCGACGGCGGTGATCGCGACACATGGAATCTGATGGTGTCGCACAACGTGGGATTTTGTCCGACGTTGGCCGCCGGCGACGCGATTGCGCAGTACGGCGGCTGGCGCAAGGGAGTCGACCCGGAGCCCGCACGCCTCCGCAATAAGCGCGAGAGCTTCGCCGCCGCGCGGGCGGCTGGGGTCTCGATTTGTTTCGGCGGCGACGTGGGCGTCTATCCACACGGCGACAACGTGCGTGAGCTCGAGCTCATGGTGGACTACGGCATGACACCGCTCGAGGCATTGGTGGCCGCGACCTCGGGGAACGCGCGGATGTTCGATCTCCAGGAGCTTGGCGCGGTCCAAGTGGGCCTCGCCGCCGACCTGATCGCTGTCGGTGGCGATCCCACGCGAGACATCTCGGTGCTGCGTGACGTTCGCCTGGTCATGAAGGCAGGCGCGATCTACGTCGAGCCGTAGCCATGCGGTGCGCTCACGTGCCTGCCGCGTTGGCCGGCCTGGTAATCGTCGGCTGCGCGGGCCCCGCGATCGAAAAGCTAGATCCGGAGCTTGCGGCCAGCATCGAGGAAGTGACCGCCCTGCCCGCCGGGTTCCAGCGCGGGATGAATCTCGAGCCGATCGGCTTCAACAGCTCAATCAACCTGCGGCGGCTGGAAACAAGCCTCGACCTGCTCGTTGGTCTCGGTGTTGATCACATTGCCGTGATTCCGAGCTTCTTCCAGTCACGCCTTGGTGAGACCGAGTTCTTCTGGCGTGGCACGCGCGAGCGTGTCGACAACGACACTCGCCGAGTGATTGAACTGGCACACGCGCGGGGTCTCCGCGTGCTGCTCAAGCCGCACCTCTGGCTCGACGATCGTTCCGACGGCAGTTGGCGCGGAGTTATCAATCCGACGGACGCCGCGTGGCCCAGCTGGAGCGCCGCCTACCGGAGTGCGCTGCTGGCATATGCGGACCTCGCGGCTGCCAGCGACGTTGCCGGCATCGCTCTTGGCTCCGAGCTCACGCTTGTCGCGCTCGCCCACCCGGAGTTCTGGCGCCAGCTTGCCAGTGATGTTCGCGAGCGCTTCCACGGCTTTGTGACGTACGCCGCGAACTGGGATCGAGAGCTCACTGGAATCGAGTGGTGGGAGGAGCTCGACTTCGTCGGCGTCGACGCTTTTTGGCCCTTGCTCGACGACAGCGACGGCGGAGCACCGCTGACGGACGCTCTCTGTGACGGCCGCATGGGCACGATCCGGGACAAGATCGGCGAGGTAGCGGCGCGCACAGGACGCCCCGTTGTTCTATCCGAGATCGGCTACCGATCGGCGGTGGGTGCCGCGCACCGGCCGTGGGAATGGCACGACGACACGACTACGCCCGACCCCGATTTGCAGGCAAGCATCTATGCGTGCATCGCTCGCGTGTTCGGCGCCCCCTCTGGGGACCTTACGGAACCCCCGGTCTGGCTGGCCGGTGTCTACTTCTGGGTTTGGTACGCCGACCTGAGCTGGGGAGGGATCGAGAACACCGACTTCACGCCGCATGGCAAGCCGGCCGAGGCGATTCTCGGCGCGTGGTTCCAGCGAGTGCGCTAGCTGCCGAGGTCCATGCGGCCCGGCGAAGTTGCTCGTCGGGGTTGCCCCTCGTTGCTCAGGTTCCTCGCCAGGGGCCTTTCGTGTTGAAGCGATGTCGCGCGCACCGAAGGCGAGCCCCGATAGGGTCACCAGCGTCACCGCGTCGGCGGCTCGGATGTACCATCTGACCCCGTTCCATGAGTCGAGTCGCTCGCTTGCGTCCATCAAGAGGAACTCTCCGTGCCCGCCTCGCCATACTTCACCGCCGCAACGTTCAAGTTCCTCCGCGACCTGGCCAACAACAACAACCGCGAATGGTTCGCCGACAACAAGGAGCGGTTCGAGGAGAAGCTGCGCGAACCGGCGCTGACTTTCATTCGCGACTTCGAATCGAACCTACACAAAGTGAGCCCCCACTTTCGTGCCGACGCACGTAAGTCGGGTGGATCGATGTTTCGGATTTACCGCGACGTTCGCTTCTCCAAAGACAAGAGCCCGTACAAGACCCACACCGGTATTCAGTTTCGCCATGAGCTGGGCAAGGATGCTCACTGCCCAGGTTTCTACTTGCACCTGCAACCGGGCGAACTGTTCGCCGGGGTCGGGATCTGGCGCCCCGACACCGCCACCACGAATCAGATTCGCGGCGCGCTCCTGGCCGATCCCGAGCGCTGGAAGCGCGCGACCAGCGGAAGGTTTTCGCGCACGTTCGAGCTCGCGGGCGAGCAGCTCAAGAGGGCTCCGCGCGGCATCGATCCGGAGCATCCACTGGTCGACGATCTCAAGCGCAAGGACTTCATCGGAGTCGGGCGGCTTACCGAGAAGTCGGTGACCAGTCCCGACTTCATCAAGCAGTTCGCCACGCTTTGCCGAGTGGGCGGACCGATGATCGGTTTCCTTTGCGACGCGCTCGACGTTCCGTTTTGATCTGAGGCCCCCCCGGCAAGTCTGAAGCCGAGGTCGTGAACAAACTCCCTAGAGCTCACAGCTAGTCTTCTAGTTGGCGTGCTCGGAGCCGTCGGAAGCGCTCGTGGCTTCGCGCATTGCCTGCAGAGCCGCGTCTCGTCGCAGCAGGGTGGCTGCCTTGCCCTGATAGATCCCGTGCGCACCGCCGCCACGACCCTCGAACAGCTCGGCGATTTCGCCACCGAGGCTTCGCAGATCACAGTCAGCGTCGGAGCCGACGGCGAGCATGAACACCTCGCCGCTGCCGCCACTCGCGGTGAGCAGCGCGAGCTTGGCATGTGGGCTCGATAGGAATCGCCGGCCAACACTCTGCAGAAAGGCTCCGTCGACGTCGTCGAAATGGGCTTCAACCACACGCGCGTCGCCCACACGCAATTGGTCGGCGATCAGATCGGCGAGCTGCTGCTCGGTGCGCTTGACGCGTTGACTGAGCCAGGCGAGCTGCTCGAGCTTGGCGGCGGTCGCCTCCACCAGATCCTCGTCGGCGGCCCCGAGCAGGCCGCGTAATCCGGCATTGCGCTTCTCGCTGGCCGCGAGGCGCGATCGCACCCGTCCGCCAGCGACCCAGTAGAGTCGCCAGCCGCCACGCATCGGCTCGATACCCAGCAGCTTGATCGCTTCGATCTCCGCGGTGGATCGTACGTGCGTACCACCGCAGGTGTTGCAGTCGAGACACTCGGAAGCGTCGCTGATCCGTACAAGACGAACGTCTCCCGTGTGTCCCGCCGGTAGGCCGCGGCTACGCACGTCGAGAGCGGCGTACTCGTTGGCGGACACGCGCCCGGCGGTGATTGGAAGCGCTGCGCGGATCTGCCTGGCGACCTCCTCTTCGAGCTCTTGTAGACGCGCCTCGTCCGGCGCGGCTCGAGTTTCGTCCCTGGGCTCGAGCTCGATGTCACAACGCTCGGTGCTCAGATGGAAGGAAGTCGTGCGCCAACCGAATCGCCGATCGGCCAGCGCCGTTAGCAGATGCTGACCCGTGTGCTGCTGCATGTGGTCGTAGCGTCGTTCCCAATCGAGCCTCGAGGCAACCTCGCCACACGCCACGGCGCGGTCGACGTAGTGCCTCACCTCGCCTTCGACCTGGCGAACACCCACCACGCGAGCGGCCCCTAGCCATCCCGTATCGGCCGGCTGGCCGCCGCCTTCGGGATACAGCACGGTGTCGTCGAGCAGGGCGTAGTCACCGTGCTCGTCGCGATCGACTCTGTCGATCACCACCGAAAGCTCGGCCAGATACGGGTCGCGCTCATAGGCTGGTATCTTCGACATCAACCCCTCCGTCCCTTTGAAGGGCTCCGATGCTACCTGCCAACGATCGCCTCCGTTGCGGGCCTACTCTCGCGTTCGCCGCAGCGACTCTCGTGCTGGCCTTCGCCAGCCTGGCGCCGCGCTTCCCGCAGACTGGCGCGGATGAGCTCGAGATAGAGTTCATTGGCAATATGGCGTTCAGGCTAGGCGACGGTGCCACCACGCTGTATTCGGACTTTCCGTACCGTTCCGGCGCTTTCGGCTACATGACGTACGATTTGCCCTTGGCTGGCCTTGGAGACGGCGCCAGCCTCATCACCCACGAGCACGCCGACCACTGGGACGCGCAGCTGTTCGCTCAGACCCGTCTCGAGCTCATCGCGCACCCCAGCATCGCCGCCCGAGTGCCCAGCGAGCGCGTGTTGTCTTGGGACGAGCGGATCTCTTACGGCGGCATCGAAATCGAGCCGATCGCCACCGAGCACACCCCGAGCCATCGGTCGTATCTCGTGCACTGGCGCGGGCTGCGTCTGTACTTTACCGGCGACACCGAGAGCACCGCCGAGCTCCTCGCTCAGCACGACCTCGATGTGGCGTTTGTCTCTCCCTGGCTGGTGCGCGCGCTCGCCGAGGAGGGTCGAGAAGTCGGTACGGAACTGCTGGTCATCTATCACCACACCGAAGGCGAAGCGGTGCCCGAGATCCAACGGCAGGTGCAACCGAGTCAAGGACAGCGGTTGAGGGTGGCCTTTCCGTAAGCCGCGCTACCCGGCCTCTGGCCGCCGCCGGGCTCACGCGAGTCACCTCGGCCACCGAAGAGCTCTGCCGATCGCGGTTGTAGCAGCGCCGCCGGCGAGCCTGGCTGTGGCTACTCGCGCAGCACGACCATTGGATCCACGCGAGTCGCGCGTCGTGCGGGCACGAGGCACGCGAGCGTCGCAACGGCAATCAGCAGCAGCGGCACCGCGACAAACGTGAACAGATCGGTTGTGCCAACGGTGAAGAGCATCGACGACATGAACCGGGTCAGTCCGTAGGCAGTCACCACGCCGAGTACCAATCCGATCAGCGCCACACCCAACCCCTGGCCGAGGACGAGGCGCACAACACCACCGGACTCGGCACCCAGCGCCATCCGGATACCGAGCTCGTGGTTGCGCTCGGCCACCGAGTACGACATCACGCCGTAGGTGCCTACCGTAGCCAGCGCCAGTGCGACTCCGCCGAAGATAGCCAGCAGCAGCGTGAGAAAGCGCGGCTGGGCGACCGACTTGAACAGGACGTCGCCCATGGTTTGCAGGTCGGCGAGCGGCAGCGTGGGATCGAGGCGCCACACTGCTTGCCTCGCGGCCTCCGAGATCGATCCCGGCGGCACGCTGGTGCGCGCGATTACGTTCATCGTCCGCGGCGCGAACCCGAGGGGAGCCACCTGCGGCGCGTAGAAGTAGGTTTCTGTGCCGGTGTCCTGCTCGAGTCCCGCCTGCTTCACATCGGCGACCACGCCGATGATCGAAAGCCACGGCGTGTTGGGACCCCCGGGACGCATACGACGACCCAGCGGCGATTCGCCGGGGTAGAAGACACCGGCCAGTTCCTGGTTCACCAGGGCTGCCGGCTGCGCTGACTCGCCAAGCTCGCGGTCGTCGAAGAATCTGCCTTCGACGAGCTCGATTTCCATCGTCTCGAAGTAGCCGGGGCCGACGAACTGCCAGAAGTCAACGTTGTGCGGCGGCCCGTCCTCGCTCCGCTCGAGTCCTTCGAACTCCATGTCGTTGGCGTTGACCCTTCGCTGCGGAGGCAGCCCGCTCATGGCTGTGACCGAGGTCACGCCGCCGATGTTGCCGATGTCCTCGAGGAGCCCGTCGAAGAACGCTTGCTGGGCAAATCCGTCGGGGTAGCTCGAAGGTGGCAGGAAGAGTCGAAAGGTGAGTAGACCCTCCGGATCGAAGCCGGGGTCGACCTGCTGCAGGCTGGAGAAGCTGCGTAGCATCAGGCCGGCGCCAATGACCAGCACAACTGCGAGTGCGATCTCGGCGGCCACGAGAACGCTGCGCAGGCGCATCTTCGCCGAGCCGCTGGTGGAGCGGCCACCGCCATCGCGCAGCGAGGTGGCCAGGTTACGCGCTGTCATGTGCAGCAGCGGCGTCAGTTCGAAGAGCACGCCCGTGAGCAACGACAGTCCCAGAGTCACGGCGAGCACGCTCGCGTCGAGCCGTATGTCGCCAACGCGCGGCAGGCTGTCGGGGCTGGTGGCCAGCAGCGCACGCAGGCCCCACGTTCCCAGCAGGAGCCCGGCGGCGCCGCCCAACACGGAAAGCAGCAGGCTCTCGGTGAGGAACTGGCGGATCAGCCGGCCGCGACCCGCACCCAGCGCCGTTCGCACGGCGATCTCCTTCTGGCGAGTCTCGGCTCGCGCCAGCAGCAGGTTGCCGACGTTGGCGCAGGCAATCAGCAGCACGAAGCCCACGGCTCCCAGCAAAAGGAGTAGGGAGGCGCGCACGTCGCCGATAACCTGGTCGCGCAATCCTTCGAGCTGCAAGCGGTGAAACTCAGGGTGGGGGCTGTGACCGTCGGGCACGCGTTCACCCCACTGGTCGATGAGGCCATTGAGCTCGGCGCGCGCCGACTCGATTGTCACGCCGGCAGCGAGTCGGGCAACGGCGAACATGAAGTGGTTGCCGCGCGGCCGTGGGTTCGCGGCGTCGATCGCCAGAGGAGTCCACCGTGATGCTGCGCTCACCGGTGTTGTAGGCGCCCATCTCTTCGATCGACTCGTTCCAAGCTCCGTACTCGAGGTACTCCGGCTGTGACATCCAGAACTCGTCGAAGCCGAGTCCGGGGAACGCCGTGGTCACGAACACCAGCCGCTCCGGCGAGCCGTACGGCAGTGGCTGCAGGACGACGCCGTTGACGACGCTGAAGATGGCGCTGTTGGCGCCGATGCCCAGTGCCAGTGTCAGCACGGCAACCACGGCAAAGCCGGGCGCGTGGGTGAGTGTCCGGACGCTGAAGCGGATGTCTTGTAGCAGCTCGTGGATATGGGCAGTCGTCTCGCTGGGAGGGGGAAGGTCGAGGACGCGCGGACGAGGGCTTTCTATGGGCTCTTTCTGCGGCGTCCCGTTATAGACGTTGCCCCCGACAGTTGGGTTCTACGAATTGCTGGAAAACTAGCAGAGCTGGCTGGATTTCTCACCTTATGGATCGCTCGGAGTGCCATCCACCGCTTGACACGCCGGAACTCATTCTGACTATAATCAATTTGCTTATAATCAGAATGCGTTCGCGACCCTTCAGGAGTCGAGCCATGTCGAAGCCCACCCTCGTTTCCACTCCCGAGTCGTTGTTGCCGCTGAAGCCGGATGTTTTCACCGTGCTGCTGGTGCTCCTGGAGGGGGACGCGCACGGCTACGCGATCATGCAGCGCGCCCGCGAGCGCTCCGTCCACCGCGGGCAGATCCAACCGGGCGGTTTGTACCGGGTGCTCAAGCGGATGCTCGACGATAGCCTCATTCAAGAGATCGAGATCGAGCCCGACGCCGTCGCCGCGGGCAGTCGCGACGAGCGCCGACGGACGTATCGGGTAACCGATTTCGGGCGCGAGGTCGCCACCGCCGAAGCTCGCCGGATGGATGCGCTGGTGGCCGCGGCTCGTGGTCACCGGCTGCTCCGTAAGGCGGGCTCGTGATGGGCACCAGATCGCATACTCCCCATCCTCACGACCCGCTACCGATTCGGGCTCTGACGTACGGCTACCGGCGCGCGCTGTTCGTTTTCCCGGCTGCATTCCGTCGCCGGTTCGCCCTCGACCTCGCGGCAACGTTCGCCGACGACGTGCGCGCGGTTTATCAGGAGCGCGGGCTCGCGGCCATGCCGCGTTTTCTGTTGCGTACCGGCCTCGATCTGGTGTCGCAGGGCGTCGCCGAGCGTCTCCCCACGAGCAGTCTCAATCGGCCGGGGGGCTCGTCCACACGTCCGCCATCGCCGGCCAGCACGCGATCGCTCCGAGCGCACTTCGATGCGCTCCTGCAAGACGTCGGGTTCGCCTGGAGGGCCTTACGGCGACAGCCAGCGATGAGCGCAATCATCGTCTTGACCCTCGGACTCGGGATCGGCGCAGTGACCACCATTTTCACCGCGCTCGATTCGATCGTCTTGCGCCCGCTGCCGTTTTCCGAGCCCGAGCGCCTGGTGGCGCTCTGGCAAGGGAGCAAGGAAGCACCACTGCAGGGAACGGTCTCGGCCGTGGACTTGGAGGACTGGCGCCAAATGAGCTCCTCCTTCGAGAACATCGCCGGAGCCCGCGGTTGGACGGCCACCCTCACGGGAGTCGATCAGCCCGAGAGCCTCACCGGTTCGCTGGTCAGCCACGAAATGCTGGCCACACTCGGCGCTCGACCATTGCTCGGGCGGGATTTCACCCCCGAGGACGATACGCCAGGCGCGACCGCAGTCGTGCTTCTCACGCACGCGCTGTGGCAGCGACAGTTTGGCGGCGATCCGGCGGTGATCGGCCGGCAGATCGAGCTCAACGATTCGTCTTGGCAGGTGATTGGTGTTGTTGACGAGTCGTTCCGGATGCCGCTGCGCTCGAGGACCGAGATCCTCACTCCGATGGCAATCGATCTGGCGTCGCGCAGTCGCGGTAGTCGAAATCTGAGTCCGGTCGTCGCCCGGCTTCGCCCCGGTGTCGACCTCGAGCACGCCAACGTCGATATGGACCGCATCTCCGACGCGCTGGCTGTCGACTATCCCAACTCGAATTACGAGGTTCTCGGCTGGGCCGAGCCTTTGCACCGAGCGGCAATCGGCGACACGACCTCTCGCCTGTATCTACTGATGGGGGCGGTGGCATTCGTGCTTCTCATCGCGACCGCGAACGTTGCCAATCTTCTCGTGGCTCGAGCCAGTGCGCGCGGCACCGAGATCGCGGTGCGCTCCGCGCTGGGCGCGGCGCGTGGCCGGCTGACGCGACAGCTGCTGACCGAGTCGATCGTATTGGCGTTGCTCGGTGGGCTCGCCGCGCTCGCCGTTGGCTGGGTTGGGCTGCGCGCTCTCACCGCCGTGGCGCCCGGCGACATTCCGCGCCTCGATGCGGTGACGATGAACGGCCGCGTGCTCGGGTTCACCGCGCTCGTGACGATGGCCACCGGCCTGCTGTTCGGCGTCGCGCCGGCGCTGCACGCCGTGCGATCTGGATTGAGCGCGGCGATTCGCGCCGGGCGCGGCACGACGGGCGGCTCCGGACGAAGCCTGCGCCGCGGCTTGGCGATTGCCCAGCTAGCGATCGTGTTGCCCCTGCTCATCGGCGCCGGCCTGTTGATCACAAGCCTGACGCAGCTGTTGACCGAAGAGACTGGTTTCGAGGCCGATGGCGTTCTCTCCGCGCGGGTGCGGCTCGGCCAGCGCTACGAGGGAACCGACCCGCAGGAGCGTTTTTTCTCGACCATCCTGGAGCGTATTCAGGCTCTGCCCGGTGTCGACGAGGCGGCTGCCGTTTTTCTGCTGCCGTTCAGCGGCGGCAACGTGTCGAGCTCTTTCCGGATCCACGATCGTCCTGAGCCCGCACTCGGAGAGGAGCCGAGCGCTTCGATTCAAAGCGTCAGTCACCAGTACTTCGACCTGCTGCGGTTACCGATTGTCGCGGGGCGAGGCTTCGACGCCAGCGACACACCCGATTCTGAGCCCGTCGCGGTGATCAACGAATCGACCGCCCGGCTGTACTGGCCCGACGAGAGCCCGGTCGGTCGGATGTTCCGCTCAGGCGTCTCGCTCGATGATCAGGAATCACCGAGCGAACGCCGGATCGTGGGTGTGGTTGCGGACTCGCGCCACCGGTCGCTCAAGAGGTCGCCGGAACCGTCCATCTACATGCCCGCGCGGCAGTTCGCGACCCAGTCGATGTACGTGCTGTTGCGCACGAGCGGCGACCCCGACGCGCTCGCGCAACCCCTACGCGCGGCTGTCAGCGAGCTCGATCCGAACGTTGTCCTCTACCGGGTTCGAGCGTTCGACGAGCTGATTACCGACTCGGTGGCGGAAGACCGTTTCGCCACGCTTCTGCTCACCTCATTCGCCGTCGTCGCGTTGCTGCTGGGCGCCGTGGGAATCTACGGCGTGATCGGGTTCAACGTGTCGGAGCGCACGCCGGAAATTGGAGTTCGCATGGCGCTCGGCGCCAACCGGACTTCCGTGCAGAGCCTGGTCCTGCGTGAAACGTTGCTCGTTCTGCTCGCTGGCCTGGTTCCCGGCCTGCTCGCGAGCTTCTGGCTCAGCGGCGCCATCCAGAGCCTCCTGCACGGCGTGAGCGCCACCGATGCGACAACCTTCGTCGGCATGACCCTGGTTCTCGCGACGATGGCGTTTGTTGCGTCCATCGTTCCGGCGATGCGTGCCTCGCACGTCGATCCAGTGCTCGCCCTACGCAGCGAATGAGTCCGATGAGCTGCGCTGCCCCCGGCTAGCCTCCGAGCTCACGTCGGCCTTCGGACCAACATGGAGGCTTGCGCGGTGCGCCCGCTGCCCGTTGCCCGGGCGGAACGCATGACACCGTTGAATGGCTCAGGCGCCATCCTCGATGTTGAAATTTCAACGGACTGTTGCTTTTGCAACACCAATTACGTTAGGGTTTCTCGCGAGCCTACCGAACCTGCCGAATTTACCGAGCCTGCCGAACGTACTGAACGTACCGAACCTGCCGACCCAACGAAATCACGGGGGCTCAGCGGCTCCCTGGATTTTCACTCGAGCTCTTCCAAATGGATCAACAGCCCGCCGAGCTCAGCCGTCGCGAGCGCGAGCTCATGAACATTGCCTATCGGCTCGAAAGAGTCACCGCGGCCGAGGCGCGTGAGGCGATGGATGCGCCGCCTACCGACGCCGCTGTGCGCGCGACTTTGCGCATCCTGGTGGAAAAGGGACACTTGCGCTACGAGCAGGACGGGCCGCGGTACGTCTACCTGCCAACCGTGCCGCGCGCCGCCGCCGGCCGCTCGGCGCTGGCGCATCTGGTGAGCACGTTCTTCGGGGGCTCGGCCGAGGGAGCGCTCGTGAGCCTGCTGGAGCTCGAACGCAACAAGCTGAGTGATGAGCAGCGGGCGCAGTTGAAGCGCCTCATCGACCATGCCGCGAGCGAGGGCAGATGAAATGCTCGATCTGACAGACATCACCTCTGCGGGAGGGCTCTCGATCGTAGCGTCGGTGGCAGTGTTGGTCGGCAAGCTCACCTTTCTGCTCGGCCTGGCGTTCCTCGGCGAACGGGTCCTTCGCCGGGCATCGGCCGGCTCGCGTCACTCGCTGTGGAGCCTGATGATCGCCTCCGCCCTCCTGCTGCCGGGGTTGGCGTATCTGCTTCCGGCCACACCGGTGGCGTTCTTGCCGGCGCGGACGGCCGATCGGATCGCGGCGATTCTCCAGAACGCGAGCTCGGTTCCCTCGAATCGAAGCGCCGCCTTCACGAATCCGATCGACTCGAGCCCGAGCACCGGGGAGACCACCGTCGCGGGTCGCGCGACATCGGGTTCGCCGTTCGAAGCCGGCGACCGCGCTGCCTCGACGGCCGGCGAGCAGGCGCTTGGTGAGCTGTCCTCAGAGCGCGCTGGGGACGCTGGTGGTGGTCCCGGGCTTCAGTCTGTAGGCGGCCGGTGGACGTGGACGAATTTGCCGGCCTTCGCGCTCGGGGTCTGGGCTCTGGGCTGCCTGTTCGTCTGCTTGCGCCTTGCGGCGTCGCTGGTGGCTTCACGCCGGCTGCGAGGGCGCGCCCGGCGCCTGTGCGACGAGCCCTGGAGCCGAGCGACGAACGCCGTACGGCGCGAGGTCGGCATTCGACGTGGAGTTTCGCTGCTGCTCAGCTCCGAGGTCCGTACACCTTCGACGGGCGGCATTCTTTCGCCGTTTGTTGTCCTACCGTGCGACGCCGAGGGATGGTCGGAGGAACTCCGGCGAGTCGTTCTGCGACACGAGCTGGTGCATATCCGACGCAACGATCTTCTGCGCCATTGCGTCGGCAGAATCACCACGGCGCTCTACTGGTTCCATCCGCTGACCTGGATCGCCGTACGGCGCGCTGGACTGGCGCGCGAGCAGGCGTGCGACGAAGCCGTGTTGGCGCTCGGCGTCAGGCCGTCGGAGTACGCGCGCCATCTGCTCGACCTCGCCGACACACTCGACTCCGCAGCATCGGGGTGGGCGCCGGCGCCGGCCCTACCGATGATCGAAATTCTCCAATTGGAGAGAAGACTCATGGCGATTCTTGACGGCACCGGACGAAGCCGTGTTGGCGCTCCGCTGGCCACAACCACGCTCGTTGTCATCTTGCTGGCCACACTGTCGATTGCCTCGGCGTCACCGCGAGAGCGGCCCGTGGCTGGAGAGGGTGGCGCGCAGCTGGGCGGCGCGGTGGTAAATGTCAGCGCGGAGCCGCTCAACGGGATGGAGGCTTCTGGCGGTACGCCGGCCGGAGCTGTTGCGACCATCACCCTGGCGCCAGCCGCCGTCGCCGCAACGCGGAATGACTGGCGCGAGAGCACCTGCGGACGGGGGAGCCGTCTGCAAGGCAACTTCAGGGGCTCGATGTCGACTCGTCGCGACGGTGTTCAGCTCGCCGGCACCAGCGATGGCGATCGCATTGTTCAGTACCTCATCGAGGGCACCAGGTTGTGCATGCGAGTGTCGGGCGATGTGGAGCTCAGCGACAGTGGCGATCGGGTGATCTCCGTGGGCGACAACGGGTCGGTGCGGATCGAGACTGAAGTCAGCTCGGGCGGCATGCAGCAGCTCGAGATTTCCGCGGCGCCGGGCGTCGATGGCTCGTTGAGCTACGACCTCAGAGTCGACGGAGCGGCGCGTCCCTACGATGAGTCGGCCAGGCTTTGGCAAAACGAAGTGCTGTCCGTGCTGGCGGACTACTGGGAGATCGCCCAGTTGCGAGGGCGCGTGAGCACGCTCCACGGTCAGATTTCGACGATCCACGGCCAGCGCAGCACGCTGTACGGCAGGATCTCGACAGTCCACGGCCAGCGCAGCACGCTGCACGGCAAGATCTCGACGATGCATGGCCAGCGCAGCACGCTACAGGGCAAGATCTCGTCGGTGCGTGGACAAGTCAGCTCTCTTCGGGGTGCGATCTCGAGTCATCAGGGAGCGATCTCCAGCTTGCGCGCACGGCTCGGCAACCCGAGCAGAGCCACCGATGACGACCGTCAGCGAACCCAGCGCAGCGTTGAGGAGCACCAGGCGGCCATCGCCGAGATCGACCGTGAGATCGAGGAGTACGGTGCCGATTCGCGGGTCGCGGAGGTGGAAAAGCAGATCGAAGAGCTTCACACCAGCGGCCAGGTGGAGGAGGTCGAGCGTGAGATCGAGACCCTCGAGGTCGAGCGCCGCGTGGCCGAGATCGAGCGTGAGATCGAGGAGCTGCGCGTCGAAGAGAGCGTCGATGAGATCGAGGTCCAGATCGAGGCGCTCGATGCCGATCGTCGCGTCGATGAGATCAAGAAGCGTCTCGACGCCAAGCTGCCGGGCCTTCGTGGCGCGATCGACGGGCTGCGCTAGGTACGAGCACAGGAGTCGCGGTGGCGCTGAGCGCCCGGTACCATCCGGGGGCATGCGAAGCGCAGGGAATTTGATCGCGACCTCGACCAGGGCGTGCTCGTGAGCCGGCCCGACTGGGACGAGTACTACCTGGGGATTGCCCACGCGGTGTCAACACGGTCGAACTGCTGCCGCCGCCAGGTGGGTGCCCTCATCGTCGTCGACAGATCCATCATCTCCACCGGGTACAACGGCACGCCGATGGGGGTGCGCAACTGCATCGACGGCGGCTGCCCGCGCTGCATGTCCGACGCCCCGTCGGGGCACGGGTACGACACGTGCATCTGTGTACACGCCGAGCAGAACGCCATCGTGCTCTCCGCGCGCCACGGCAACGCCACCCAGGGTGGTGTGCTCTACACGACCCTCCGCCCGTGCTTCGGCTGTGTGAAAGAGGCGATTCAGGCGGGCATCGGCGAGTTTGTCTTCGACGATCCGTTCAGCTACCCCGACGAGCTTGAAGGGGCGTTCGCCGATCTCATCGAGCAGTCGGGGATCGAGCTCAGGCGTGTGCCGCTGGGAGCTGCCGGCGCCTAGCCCTCGGCGCTGCTGAGCATCACCTCGTGACACTGCTTGCAAACCACCACGCAGTTGCTCTTGTCGGCCCGCCCCCCGAGCTGAGGCGAGCGCTTGAAGTGGTAGAACGAGGTGTAGCGTTGCACGCGGTTGCCACAACTGCCCCCATGGTGCGGGTGGCTGACGCTACACTCGCAGCGCAGCTCCGCGCGTGCGAAGCACGCTTCTTTGACCAGTTTCGGAAAGATCATGCGGCCAAGCTACGTTCTGTCGTCAGCACGCGTCAAAGCGGTCCACCGCCCGGCGTTGCCGGCGCATACAATTCGCCTCTCGATCTGCTACACACCATTCCCCTAGCGAGCGCCAACGCCCATGGAATTGCTGAACTTCGCGGCCGTCCTCATTGTGCTGTGCGCGGCGTTCAGCTACCTCAATCATCGCTACCTCGGCCTCCCGACGACGATCGGCGTCATGCTCATGGCGCTGCTGGTGTCGATCGTGCTGCTTCTGCTCGGCATGGCCGAATGGACGCCTCTGGCTCTGTTGCTGGCTGACGCGGTTCGCACCATCGACTTCAACGTGGCGGTGATGCACGGCATGCTCGGCTTTCTGCTGTTCGCCGGATCGCTGCATATCGATCTCCACTCTCTGCGCGAGCAACGATCGATTATCGCCAACCTCGCGACGGTCGGAGTGCTGCTGGGGACGGTACTGATCGGCGGCACCATGAGCCTGGTGTTCGACGCCCTCGGGTTCGACGTCCCCTTGCTCTACTGCTTTCTTTTCGGCGCGCTGATCTCGCCCACCGACCCGATCGCCGTTCTGGGCGTGCTCAAGCAGGTCGATGCACCGCGTAGCATCGAAATCAAGATCGCCGGAGAGGCGTTGTTCAACGACGGCGTCGGCGTCGTCGTGTTCCTCATGCTCTTCGACATCACGACATCGACCCACGCTGTGACGGCCGGTGGCGTGATCACCATGTTCCTGCAAGAGGCGGTCGGCGGCATGGCGTTCGGGCTGATCATCGGCTACCTGGCGTTCCGTATGCTCAAGAGCGTCGATAACTATCAGGTAGAGGTGCTGATCACGCTGGCGCTCGTCATGGGCGGCTACGCGCTGGCCGGCGCATTGCACACTTCAGGGCCCCTCGCGATGGTCGTGGCCGGCCTGCTCATCGGCAACAGCGGCCGCGCTTTCGCCATGTCGGAAACGACACGCCGGAACCTCGACACCTTCTGGGAGCTGCTCGACGAGATCCTCAATGCCGCCTTGTTCGTGCTCATCGGCCTTGAAGTGCTCGCCCTGACCCTGCGCCCCGAGTACTTCATCGTAGGCCTGATCGCGATTCCCGTCGTCCTCGTAGCTCGCTTCATCTCCGTCGGGTTCGGGGTGTTGGTGTTGCGCCGCTGGCGGCGCTTCAGTCCCCACGCCGTCAAGGTCCTCACCTGGGCCGGTCTACGCGGAGGCATCTCGGTCGCCCTCGCGCTCTCTCTCCCCGTCGGCCCAGAGCGCGACCTGCTGGTGAGCATCACCTACGCAGTGGTCGCATTCACGATTCTCGTGCAGGGCGTCACCTTCGGCCGAGTGCTGAACTACTTCTACCCGGACGAAGTCGCCGCCAGATCCGTCTGAGTCTCGCGGTGGTTCGAGGGTAAGCGACGCGACCCAACGGTGGTGCAGGCGTGCGGCGAGACGTGCCCCTCTAGGCGGGACGCGCTTCGGCGCTGGTGGCCGCCGCGGACGGTCTGGCCTGATGGGAATCGCGGCGACGCTGGGTGCGGAGCAAGTGCGGGCCCCGCTACGAGGGGCACGTCTCGCCGCACGCCGCCATGCCTCGGAGTTGCGCTCGGACTTGACGCCCGCCCTCCTTCCCATGAATACTTCATGGGAATTGACATGAACATTTCATGGGAGCGAAGAGAGGCATGTCGGAACAAGCGCTGAAACTACTGCAGGGGACGCTCGACGTCTTGGTGCTCAAGGCACTGGACGACGGATCGGCGCACGGCTACGCGATCGTCGAGTGGATTCGCGCGATCACGGACGGGCGGATCGCGATCGAGGATGGGGCGCTCTACAACTCGTTGCATCGGATGGAGAAGCGGCGCTGGGTGGAGTCGCGTTGGGGGCTGTCTGACAACAACCGGCGCGCCAAGTTCTACCGGCTGACGCGGAAAGGCCGGAAGCAGTTGCAGTCGAGCACAGACAGTTGGGCGAACTACGCCGACGCCGTGTTCCAGGTACTCGGCGCCGGGGTAACTCCGGAGGGGCGCTGATATGTGCGCCGCACGATCGCCGCAGGAGCGTGGTCGCCGGGGCTGGGCGCGATGGTCGCGCATCTTCCAGTTTCGCAGCGCCAAGCGCGAGTCGATGGGGGAGATCGACGCCGAGATCGGCTACCACCTCGATCGCACTCAACGCGACTTGATCGATCAAGGGATCCCGGCTGGCGAGGCTGCTGAACGGGCGCGGCGACGTTTTGGCGATCTCGACCGGCATCGACGCGGCCTGCACGCTATTGATCGGGGTCGTGCCCGACGCGAGAGGCTGGTGAGCGTTGTGGGCGTGATGGTGGACAACCTGCGCCTTGCGATCCGTGGCATGCGCGCCAACCCCGGCTTCACAGCCGCCGTCGTGACGACGCTGGCGCTCGGGATGGGTGCGAATGCCACGATGTTTGGCATTCTGGACAGGCTGCTCTTGCGAGCGCCAGAGCACATCGTCGAGCCCGACCGGGTGGTGCGCTTCTACGTGCGGCGCGACTTCAGGGGCGAGAGCGCGACATCAGCAACGATGACGTATCCCGACTACGCCGACCTGGCGTCGGTCGAGAGCCTGGAGGCGATCGCCGTTTCTAGCGGTCTGAGCCGCATGACCCTGGGCGAGGGCGAGGCTGCCCAGCGGGTGCCCGGTCGCTTGATCAGCGCGAGTTACTTCGATCTGCTCGGTGTGGCGCCTTCGCTGGGGCGGTTCTTCACCGACGCGGACGAAGCTGCAGGTATCGACGACGTTGTTGTCGTCGGCCACGACTTTTGGCAGAACGAGCTCGCCGCCGATCCGACAATCGTCGGCCGCTCGATTCGCGTCGGCGGCTTTCCTGTGACCGTCATAGGCGTGGCGCCGGACGGATTCACCGGGGCTGATCTGGGGCGCGTCGATCTGTGGCTGCCACTGCGCTCGCCGGCCAATCCGGCCAACGCCTGGCGCGCCGACTCGGGAATCAACTGGCAGGAAAGTCGCGGCTACTACTGGCTGCGCGCCTTCGGTCGATTGACAGCTGGCGCCGAGGTGGCCGCGGTGCAGGCCGAGACCACCGCGGCACACCGTGCCGGACGCGCCGACGACGCCAACTACGATCCGGACGCCGAAATGATCACCGGTTCGTTGATTGCCGCACGTGGTCTGCAGCGTACGAGCGCCTCGGTGGTGGCGCGATGGTTGATGGGAGTCAGCGGCGTCGTTCTGCTTATCGCCTGCGCCAACGTCGCCAACCTGATGCTGGCGCGCTCTCTGCGCCGTCGTCACGAGATCGGCATTCGCTTGGCTCTCGGCGTGTCGCGAGCCCGGTTGGTCGGCCAGCTCCTCACCGAGAGCCTGGCACTGGCTCTGCTCGGCGGGGGATTCGCCCTGCTTGTCGCCGATCGTGGCGGCGCTCTCGTTCGGACAGTTCTGCTTCCGCAGGTCCACTGGTCCGACTCACCGGTGCACACCCGCGTCTTGCTGTTCACGGCCGCGGTTTCGCTCCTGACCGGGCTGTTGGCCGGCGTCGTACCGGCCTTGCAGTCCAGCGATCCTGACCTCAGCGACACCCTCCGAGGCCGTGAGCGCGGCGGCCGCGGCACGGCGCCTCGAACGCGCGCCTTGCTGCTGGTCACCCAGACAGCTCTGTCCGTGGTCCTGCTGGTAGGTGCCGGGCTCTTTCTCAAGAGTCTGCGCAACGTGATCACTCTCGACATGGGCTTCGACACCGCCGGCGTCGTGGTGGCGCTACCGGAGATCGACCCGACGTCGATAGACCAGGCGCTTGTACGGCCATTCTACTTGGACGCGGTCAAGCGTCTGACTCGGCAGCCCGGTGTCGAGGCTGCGAGTGCCTCGCAATCGATGCCGTTCTGGTCGAGTTCCTCGGTGCGCCTGCTGCTACCTGGCCTCAGCCGCGAAGAAATGCCGCGCTTCGCCACCGGTGGGCCCTACATCAACGCCGTCACGGAGGGCTACTTCGACGCTCTAGGGGTCCGGATTGTGCACGGCAGAGGTTTCACCGACGACGACGTGCTCGGGAATGAGCAGGTGGCGGTTGTCGAGCAGCACATGGCCGACGTCTACTGGCCGGGCGAGGAGCCACTCGGCAAGTGTCTGCTCGTTGGGTCCGGCGACGATCTGCCGTGCACCACCGTCGTGGGGATTGCCGAGAACGCGCGCCGTCAGGAGTTGGTCGAAGACGAGACAGCCCAGTACTACGTGCCGCTGCGGCAAGGCATCGTCAGCGATCCCCCGATGGCGATCTTTGTCCGCACAGCGCCCGATCGGGTGGGGGAGCTCCTACCGACTGTGCGCCGCGAGATCCACGCCGCCGGGTTGTCGGGCGCCATCCGCTTCGTCGCGCCGCTCCTCTTCGATGTCGCCCCGTTCGACCCCACCGTGCTCGCCGCGGTCATTCTGGGTCTGCTCTCCGTGGCTCTGATTGCCGCGTCAGCCCCCGCCCTGCGCGCCGCCAACGTCGACCCCATCATCGTCCTCAGCGTCGACTAGGTCGTTTCAGGCTCCACAACTACCCGTGCCGGCTTGCGGAGAGACGCCCGCCTCGTAGCGGGGCCCGCACTTGCTCGCCGCCAATCGTCCCCGCCAGACTCATCAGGCCAGGTCGTAGGCAGCGGCAACCACCGCCGATGCGCGTCCCGCCGAGAGGGGGGGCGTCTCTCCGCAAGCCCCCCCTCCGACCCTCACAACAGTCAAACCGAACCCTCACGCCCCACCCCGCGTCTGAAGTACCATAGAGTTGGGGCAGCTAGTCGGGATTGACGGGAGGCGCCACCCTTCGAGGGAGTCGCCGCCGATGTTCCGCACACTGATCAACTTCATCAAGTCGCCAGTCCACACGTTCCCCGCGCTCGCCGCGGCGATCGGCTGCTTGGTCTCGGGCTACAGCACGTTCAACGGCATCTCCGAGATCTTTCCGCAGTTTCAGTACGCCGTGCTGGCGGCGCTCGGCCTCGCCGCGATCATCCAGCTCGGCATGCTCACGTCGACGCTCGCGCTCCGTGAGCCCAACCGACACAGGCCTTTCTTGGGCGCGGTGATCGTTTTCACCGTGGTGATGTCGAGCTTCACGTCGTACGTCTTCTATCACCGCGGCTTTTCCGAGGAGACGATCGCCAAGGAGCGCCGTATCGAGCGTTACGAGTCGTTGCGTGCGTACCTGGTTGACGCTCGCGTGCAGACCTCCGGGACGCTCGGAACGCTGCGCCAGGCTTCGGCCGAGCTCGAGCGGCGGATTGAGATCGAGGCGGCGAGCGGCGGTGGGCTACGCAACATCTCGAATCCTTACCTCCAGCGGCTGGTGGCCGAATCGGATCTGAGCGTCGACACGCGCACCGTGGCGAGCGGTACAGGCGAGCGCTACCGCTTTCTGACCACTGTGCTACCCAGCATCCAGCAGATGGAGCTCGAGGTCGGCGAGGGTCTGGGGAAGCTCGATGCGGAGCTGGCATTGCTCACCGACGGCACCAGCGTCGACCACGAACAGCTTCGGGCCTCCTACTCACGCGCCTCGGCCGCGGTTCCGGCTGCGCGCATCGGCGAGGTTGCCGGCGAGTTCGTGCCGCTGACGGTCGACCCGGCGATTCTCGATACGCGTCCGCTCGAGAACGAGGAGTACTGGGAGCGTGCCGTCAGCGAGCTCGCTGCGGGATCACCCACCGCGATCGTGTTCGCCTTTATCGCGCTGTTCATCGACACGATGATCGTCTTCTTCGCGTTCATTGCCGGTGAGTCGGGCGTCTCCATCACGGCGTCGCGGATGCCACTCGGTGAGTGGATGCAGATGGCCTACGGGCAGTGGGCGGTGGACGGCGCGCGACGTTGGCTGGGGGCTCTCGATGGCGTACGGCTAGAGCGCGGTAACACGCTGCTTCACCGCGTCGACACGCGTCGACTCGAAGGCGATCGCGACGCTCAGTGTGCTCGTTTCTTGCGGCAGGACGGCTACCTCCGCCAGGTTGTGATCGAGGATGGCCAGATGCACTGGTGCCTGACGGATCTCGCTTACCAGAGCCTGGTCAACGTGGCGCGCAAGTCGGCGGAGTTCGCCGAGGTTCTTGCTCCTCGCGCCGAACAATCGGCGGCCGGCTGAGCTTCGTACGGCGCCAGCGCGAGAATCTCTTGCGGTCGCGTGCTTGCGTGGAAGTATCAACTTTTGATCGCACTGGTTCTCGGCCGAGCAGGCAGACATGCTCGAGGCTCAAAGCGAGACCTTCGAAGCGATGGCGCTGGCTGGTGGCGCCACGTTCACGCTAGCCGGAGAAACAGAGCCCACTCGAGTGCGGGGCACCGTGGTCGGGGCCGATTGGCTTGGCGTGTTCGGAGCGCCGCCAGCGCTGGGGCGCGGCTTCGCGGCGGCCGACTCGGAGGTCGGAAGCGATCCCGTGGCCATGCTCGGTCACGAGTATTGGCGCACGCAGCTCGCGGGCGACTCAGCGGTGATCGGCCGTACCCTGCCGATCGAAGGCGAGGGCGCGGAGCAAAGGACGATCGTCGGGATACTGGCACCCGAGGTCGACCCGTTGCCGTGGCCGTCGAACATCGTGGTGCCGGTGACTCTGGAGCGCGGCAGTCACGACTACAGCGACATGGCGCGATTCTGGTTGCTGGCGCGTGTACGGGCCTCGAACGAGCTCGCGGCTGTGGTCGATCGCCTCACCAACGCTGATGAGCCGCTGTTCGACCGCGAGACGGCTGCCGCCGTCGACGTCGTGAGCTTTCACGCGGCGCGTTCGGCAGGCGTGGGGAGCACGCTGTGGCTGTTGCTCGGCGCCGTGGCCGCCGTACTGCTGATGGCGTGCGCCAACGTCGCCAACCTCCTGCTAGCGCGTGGCAGCACGCGGCGTCAGGAGATGGCCATCCGCTCGGCGATCGGCGCCGGCCGCGCCCGCATTGTTCGCCAGCTATTGACTGAGAGCACCCTGCTGGCGCTCGCCGGCGGCGTTGCCGGATAGTTGCTGGCGCTCCTGGCGACCCGGACGATAGCCACCTCGCTGCTCTCCGGAATGCCGCGCCAAGCTCAGGTGGAGCCCGACATGGTTGTGTTCGGATTCACACTCGCGCTGTCGCTCGTTTGCGGTGTGGGATTCGGCCTCGCGCCGGCGCTGCGGACGAGCGCGCCATGCGGCTCGGAGCTCGCCGTCGCCGGCCGCTCGTCGCTGAGCGGTCGGGCAGTGCGATTGCACCGCTCGCTGGTGATTGCCGAGGTGGCGCTTGCCGTCGTGCTCGTGATGGCCGCGGGGTTGCTGGCGAAGAGCTTGTGGGCGCTGCAGAGAGTTGATCCCGGGCTCGTGGTCGAGCATCTCTACTCGATGCAGCTCGCGCCCTCGCCGTCACGCTACGTCGAGGAGGCCGAGCGCGCGCAGTTCTACGACGCCGTCGAAGAACGGATCGCCGCGATCCCGGGCGTCGTGGCCGTGGGTGCCGCGAGCGGTCTGCCGCTCACACCCGACGCTATGGGAACCGCGATCTCGCCCGATGGGCTTCCCGTGCCCGAAGGGACGCGGCCGATGATGGTCGGATACCGGCTGGTGACCCCCGGCTACCTGAGCACCGCGGGGGTCAAGCTGCTGGCCGGTCGCCATCTGAGCGCCGAAGATGCCGCCGACGCGACCGACGTCGGCATAATCAACCATGCGTTGGCCGAGCGCTTGTGGCCTGGCGAGAATGCGGTTGGCAGGGAGTTGCGGTGGTCGACCGGCGACCCGTGGTTCGAGGTCGTCGGCGTCATCGGCGACATGCACCAGTCGAGCCTGGGTACCGACCCGACGCCCGAGGTTTTCGTGCCCTACGCCCAGGAGGCTTGGCTCACCGGTATGTCTCTCTTGGTTCGCGCCGAACAGATGGACGTGCTGCCGGCGCTGCGAAGCGCGGTTTGGGACGTCGATTCGACCGTCCCCATTAGCCGCCAGGGCTCGATGACCGACGTTGTTCGCTCCTCGCTCGCCGCGCCGCGCTCCTACGCCGTCCTGTTCGGCGGCCTCGCGGCGCTGGCGCTAGGGCTTGGCGCAGTCGGCGTGTTTGGCGTGATGAGCTACCTGGTGGTGCAACGAACTCACGAGATTGGTGTGCGCCTGGCTCTCGGCGCTTCGCGCGGCGCGGTGGTGCGGCACACGATCGGCTCTGGAATGGTTCCCGTGGCGATCGGGCTCGTGCTGGGTTGCGCGGCTGCCTTGGCTTCGGGCCGTTTGCTGAGCAGCTTGCTGTTCGCAGTCGAGCCGAGTGATCCGCTGGTGGTCCTTGGCGTCGTGGCGCTTCTTGCCACGGTTGCTTTGGCGGCAAACCTGGTGCCGGCGCTCCGTGCTGCACGAGTCGATCCGATCGAATCCCTACGATCCGACTGATCCGGCGGGCGAGGGCATCGCGCCCGCAGAGGGGCATGCCCTCTCAGCGTCTGCAACGCGCCCGCACCCACTCAACCTGCTTGACGCACCTGGCCCGTCGAGAAGAACTCGCTTCACACCCTAGAGCGTCCCGGTCCGCTCATCGAGCGCCGGACGCTCGTCGGCGTTGGCGAGCTCCCAGCTCATTCGGTGTACCAGCCGCGCGATGCGCTCCATCTTTTCGTAGTTGATGCGATCGGGCGTGTCGGTCTCGCGGTGGTAGTCGGGGTGCAGGCCGGTGTGGAAGAAAAGCGACGGCACGCCGCGCTGCAGGAACGGCCACTGGTCGCTACGTCGCAGCAGGTTCGAGGCGTTGTTGTCGTACTCGAGCTCCAGGCGCAGGGCGATGGGGCCGGCCGAGTCGGAAGCCTCGTTGAGTCGCTGCACCGACTCACGCAGCGAGCTGCTGAAGCTGTACGCCATGATGTGGACGGCGTCGGAGTTCGACTCAGCCGTTTGCGGCTCGAGCCCACGGAAACGGCGGGTGTCGCCCGCGGCCAGCGCGTAGGCCTCGGCGATTTCCAGTAGCCCGACGATGCCCGAGCCGTCGTCGTCGGCACCGTTGTAGATCGTGTTGCCGTCGGCACCATTGTGGTCGTAGTGCGCACCAACAATCACCAGCTCGTGGCTGAGCCCCGGGTCGGAGCCCTCGATCATCGCCACCACGTTGCGATCGGGCACACGTGTTCGCTCGACGTTGGTGGTGAGCGTTACCCGGGGCCCCACGACATCGATCGGGGACGAGGGGCTGTCGGCGTCGACTGTTGCCAGCAGCCCGGTGAGCGACTGACCTCCCGCCGCTAGCAGGTCGGCCGCCAACGCTGCCGAGATCATCGCGGCGGGAATGTCGATCTGATTCATCCAGCTAGCCAGCGAGTAGCGCTCGATGCGCCGCTCTCGCGCTGGCCAGGTGCTTTGCTGTAGCTGGTCGAAGTCCTCGCCCTGGCCGTGCACCTGGATGTCACGCACGAAAAGAATCGCCGCCGCACCGCGCTGTTGCGCGTAGATCGCCTTGCGCCAATTACGCGCCGCTTCGGCCGTCACGAGTCCGTCGAAAAGGCTGTCGGGATTCTCCTCGCCGGGCTCGTGGTCGACAACGAGCACGATCTTGTCGGCAATGTCGGCGTTGCCGTAGTCGTCCCAGCCCAGCGCGTCCGAAACAATTCCGTAGCCCGCGAACACAACCGGTCCGCTGGCGGTGCCGTTGCCGCTGAACTGCTGCGGCACGAACTCCTCTCCCGGCGCGAGTAACAAGCGGGGGCCGATTCCGATGATCTCGATCCGGTTGTCGGCGCCGAGGCTGAAGGTGTTGAGGTCGTAGGGCTGGAAGTACGAGCCGTCCACGGCCGGCTGCAGTTGGAGGCCGCGGAAGCGTGCTTCGATGAACTGCGCCGCCAAGGCGTTCTCGGGTGTGTCTGTGAGCCGCCCCGCCATGGCGTCGGAGCCCAGAAAGTAGAGGTCGCGTCGCAGATCGTCGGCGGTGATCGAGCTCCCCGCTGGCGCGAGCTCGGAGCTCGGCGCGCACGCGGCGGAACCGAGAGCGAGAACGCTCGTTATGCAGAACACGATGGGGGCTGAGTGAATGGGCCTCAAAACAGACATCTGCACCTCGCTAGACGTTCCTGACCTAATCGCTGAGCTCTGACTCCAGCCGGCGACGCCGGCCGGCGCGTGGCACTCGCTGGCGTGGCCGGCTGTGCTGTCGCGACGAGCACCTCGAGCAGCCGCCATCTTGCTTCGTCAGCTCTGCCGGGTCCACCGCAGCCATTCGCCTGCCGGCTTGTTTTCGGAGAATCACCTCGCGCGGCGGTCGAACAGAGGTGAGGCGATACGCATCGCCCAGCTTCACCGATCCGGTCGATGATATGCTTCAGACGAGTCAGACTAGACATATAGATGATCTTGGACGCAACAATGCCAACTGTGTACTCCACCTACGAGGCCAAGGCCAAGTTCAGCGAGGTCATGCGCAAGGTGCGTCGAGGACAGTCGGTGCGAATCAGCTATCGCGGTCGCGAAGTCGCGGAGATCCGACCCATCGACGGTGTCGAGTCGAGCGAGCGGACTTGGGATCGGCTCGTGGAGCAGGGGCTGATCGAGCCAGCGGCCGATACGAACGCGCCGATGGAGACCATCGCGGATCGCCCCGGGGCGTTGGCACGTTTTCTGGCCTCGCGAGATTGAACGTCGCCTACCTCGACACGTCTTGCGCCGTGGCGCTCGTTTTCGGTGAGCCGACGGCGGCCAGCGTGGCTGCCGCGTTCGAGCAACAAGAGCGGCTCGTCACGTCGGACCTTTTCGAGGCCGAGCTCCTCGCGACCCTGAGACGTGAGGGCGTCGACGGCTACCGACCAGAGCTCTTGTCGCAGATCAGCTGGCTGCGGCCGGAGCGCCGGCTCACGATCGAGATTGACGCTGCGCTGAAGCTCGGCTACCTACGTGGCGCCGACGTGAGGCACCTGGGCTGCGCCAGCCATTTCCGCCAACGGCTCGGAGGACACTGGTCGTTTCTCACCCTCGATCAGCGTCAGTTGCAGATCGCGCAGCGCGCCGGCTTCGACACCCCGCTGGCCGGACTCCTCGCCGACTGAGGGCGCGCGGTCGCGGAGCGTACTGCGACGCAATCGTTGTCCGCGCTGGGCGACGCGCATAGAATCGGGCGTCCGGCCGACTCGGTCGCCACTGCCGCAACTGGAGGATCACTCGAATGAAGCGTCGCCTGCTGCCTCTTGTATTGATGTTTCTTGCAGTCTCCATCTTCGCGTGCGCCGGCATGCACTATGTCGCCGAGGAGGCGCACGACGCGGTGGCGGACGCGCATGACGCCGACGGTGACTCCGACGGCGACTCCGACGGCGACGCCGCAGATCACGATCACGGGGACCCCGAGCCGGGCGCAGAACACGACCCGCGGGCGGCGTTTTCGAAGCCGCACGAGGTCTTCGAGTTCGCCGGTTTGAGCGAGGGCGACCGAGTGATCGATATCCTGGCGGGCGGGGGCTACAACTCGCGGCTGCTCTCGGAGGTGGTCGGTCGCGACGGGATGGTCTACATCGAGGGCCCGCGGCCGGAGTTTCGTACCCGCGTGGAGATGGGGCAGGAGGAGCTTCCCAATGTCGCGTTTGTCGACGGCGTGGAGGCGCTCGAGGACGGCAGCATCGACGCGGCGCTAGCGATCCGGGCGTATCACCTGTTCCCCGATGTGCCCGAAACGCTGGGTCACCTGCATCGTGCGCTCGTGCCGGGCGGCACGGTTGCCGTTGTCGAGACGCGCAACAATCGTGAAGACGGTCACGACATGGAGATCCACCGCGTTGGCGAGGGCCTGGTGATCGCCGACTTCGAGGCCGCGGGGTTCGAGTACGTGGACAGCTCGGAGATTCTGCGCACCGACGACGACGATTACACCGTCTACACGCGCGAGGACACGCAACGGTATCAGACAGACCGCATGCTGTTGAAGTTCCGCAAGCCCCAGTAGGCAGCCTACCAGATCGTCCGAACCTCGTAGAGGTCAAACGCCTGATCGCGCGTGACGCATACGAGTCCCTCGAGTTGTGCCTGCGCCACGAGCATTCGGTCGAACGGATCGTCGTGATGTCGTGGTAGCTGTCCAGCCGCCGCTGCGTGAGTCGCGCTAACGGGCACCTCGGTGAAGTCGTTCGCGGCGATCTCGGCAACGAGGTCGCCCGCGACCTCGAGTCGATCGAGTCTCGACTTGATCGCCAGCTCCCAGATTGTGGCGGCGCTGACGCAGACCATCGAGTCGGGGGCGGCGATTGCCGCCCTTGCCTGTGCGCCAAGCCGCTTGTCGTCGTTGAGCCACCACAGATACGCGTGGCTGTCGAGCAGCAGTCTCATTCGCGCTCGCCTCGGAACGATTCGGCGATCGATTCGGGAAGCGGCGCGTCGAAGTCGCGCGACATTCGAATCTTGCCCTTGAGCCGGCCGGGTGCGCGCGCCTGCCGCACGAACGGCACCAGCTTGGCGACGGGGGTGCCGCTCTTGGCGATGACGATTTCCTCGCCGGCGGCAACTCGTTCGAGGAGCTTCGACAAGTGGGTTTTGGCGCTGTGCACGTTGACAACTTCCATGAGCTCGATCGCTTGGTCGGTCGATCCATCATTGAGGCGTTGAGGCATCTTGGCCATCGAACTTAGCTAAGTTAACTTAGTTTAACCAGAAGACACAACCGGAGCGGCTACACTGCCGGCCTCTACCCTGATATGACGGCCACGCCGTACGGAGTTGCAGAGATGCGCAGACCCTTCGAGTCCGGTCCAATAGCACCCATCGTCACGCTTGCGGTCGTTGCGACCGCGCTGGCCTCGCTGCTGGCCGTGCTGCCTGGCGAAGCAACGGCGGCCGCGGAGCGGGGCAGCGCCCGGGCTGAATTGCCTGGCTCGCAGCCCAGCCCTCAGTCGCGAGACGATGTCGATCCCGCCTTGCTCGAGCGCGCTCGAGCTCTTCTCCGCGAGTCCCCGCTCATCGACGGCCACAACGATCTGGCGTACACGATCATCAACGAGGCTGCCGGCGACGTTAGCAGCGTTGATCTGTATCAGGTCCAGGGCCAGCTCTCGGCGGACATCCCGCGGCTCCGCGAAGGGCAGGTGGGCGGGCAATTCTGGTCGGCCTACGCCGACTCGGCGACGATGTGGACCGACACCGAGCTCGACGTGTCGCTCGACGCCATAGACGTGGTGCATCGCTTCGTCGATCAGTACCCCGAGCTCGAGTTCGCGAGCACGGCCGACGACGTGGAGCGCATCTTCTCGGAGGGCAGGGTTGCCTCGATGATCGGCGTCGAGGGCGGGCACATGATCAACAACCAACTGGGTGCGCTGCGGCTGTTCCACTCGCTCGGCGCGCGGTACATGACGCTGACGCACTTCCGCAGCACCGATTGGGCCGACTCCGCCACCGACAAGTCGTTGCACGGTGGACTCACCGAGTTCGGCGAAGAAGTTGTGCGCGAGATGAACCGGCTGGGGATCTTCGTCGACCTGTCCCATGTGTCCGATGCCACGATGCGCGATGCGCTGCGAGTGACCGAGGCGCCGGTGATGTATTCGCACTCGTCGGCGCGCGCCGTGAATCCGCACCTGCGCAACGTGCCCGACGACATTCTCGAGATGGTGGCCGACAACGGCGGGGTGGTGATGGTCAACTTCTATGGTGGCTACGTCGCTCCGACGACGCCCGAGTGGAACCGGCTGCTGCAGACGCGTGATCCGGTAGAGGCGACGCTGATCGCGATCATGGGAGGTGACGAGCCGGTGTGGGCGTTGCGCAAGTTCGACATGCTCGAGCAGTTGCGCGCCCGCTACGACGACCAGGCGCAGATCGATCGCGCCTTCG
The DNA here is from genome assembly GCA_963666215.2 of Acidobacteriota bacterium. GTDB lineage: Bacteria > Acidobacteriota > UBA890 > UBA890 > WLXD01. The sequence goes on along the minus strand of CAXWPL010000004.1, from coordinate 494,702 downwards.
AGCTGTGGTCCGAGGCCAACCCGGCGCCGCGCGGGACGCTGGAAAATCTCGCCGACCACATCGACCACATACGCACGGTCGCCGGTGTGGAGAGCATCGGCATCGGCGCCGACTACTTCGACTCCGGCACCCCATCGATGGCCGAGGGTGCCGAAGACATCACCAGCTACCCGTATCTGTTCGCGGAGCTGTTGCGCCGCGGCTACACCGATGACGAGGTCAAGATGATCGCCGGCGGCAATATTCTGCGAGCCATGCGACAGATGGAATCCGTCGCCAACCGACTGCGTGGCGAGCGCCCCGCGTCTTCAGCGAGGATTCAGTAGATGGCGTCGCCGCGGCGCGATCTCGCGGTTGCCTCGGCGTTGGCGGTGATCGGAACGATGGTGTTGGGTGTGGCCGCGTCGGTCGCGACCCCTCCTGTTCTTGCAACCTCCGACACCTACCCACGACAACCGGCGATTGACGTTCTGCACTACGTCTTCCGCCTGACGCTGACCGACGATCACGACACGATCGACGGTTGGGCGAGCATCGACGTTCGATTTCGCGAGTCGGGGGCGACGCAAGTCGTGCTCGATCTCGCGTCGACGAGCGCGTCGCGGGCGCCGCACGGCATGACGGTCAGCGGGGTCCGGCTCGAGCGCGTCGGCGCCTTCGGGGCGATCGGCGTCAGCGATCGGGCGAGCTCGTTGAGGCCGCTGAGATCGTCAACGATGGAGGCGGAGGCCGCTACTGCCGCAACGGCGCCTCGCGGTGTGGCTGCCAGTTACGACCACCGCGACGACCGGCTGCTCGTACGTTTGTTGCGTCCGGCCGAACAGGGCGACCGAATCCGCATCCACGTGGTCTACTCGGGCTCCCCCGACACCGGGCTGCGCATCGGTCCGAACAAGCACGGCGAACGCACGTTCTTCTCGGACAACTGGCCGACCCGGGCACACCACTGGTTGCCCACGGTTGACCACCCGTCCGACAAGGCCACGTCAGAGATGATTGTCGACGCGCCGGCCCACTATCAAGTCATCTCGAACGGCCTGCTGGTTGAGGAAACCGGCCTGGCGGACGGCATGCGCCGTACCCACTGGCGCCAGTCGGTGCCGATCGCGACCTGGCTCAACGCGCTCGGTGTGGCGCGGTTCGGGGTGCAGCACCTGGGTGAGTGGCACAGTGGCGATGGCCAGCACGTGCCCATCCAGACCTGGGTTTATGCACAGGATCGCGACGCCGGGTTCTACGACTTTGCGTACCCGACGTTCGAGTCGATGGATTTCTTTGCGAGCCACGTCGGTCCCTATTCCTACGAGAATCTGGCAAACGTGCAGGCGGCCAGCGTTGGCGGCGGCATGGAGTCGGCAACATCGATCTTCTATGGCGAAAACTCGGTGACCGGCGAGCGCACGGATCGCTGGCGCAACGTCATCATTCACGAGATCGCGCACCAGTGGTGGGGCAACGCGGTCACCGAGAGCGACTGGGACGACGTGTGGCTCTCAGAGGGCTTCGCCACCTACTTCACGCTGCTGTTCATCGAGCACGCATACGGTCGCGACGAGTTTGTAGCCGGCCTACGAAGCGCCCGAGACCGCGTCTACACCTTCTACGCCGACAATCCCGACTACAGCATTATCCACGACAACCTCGAGGACATGCGTCGTGTGACCACGGGTATGCAGTACCAGAAGGGCGCCTGGGTGCTGCACATGCTGCGCCAGCGTATCGACGACGAGACCTTCTGGGCCGGCATCCGCGGGTACTACGAGATGTACCGCGACGCCAACGCCAGCACCGACGACTTCCGGCATGTCATGGAGGAGGCGTCGGGCCAGAATCTCGAGTCGTTCTTCCGGCAATGGCTCTACGCCGATGGGGTCCCTACGATCGAAGGTAGCTGGTGTCATGAAGGCGGGGCGCTGGTGATCGAGCTGTCTCAAGTTCAGGCTACTCAGAGAGCGCTGACACTACCGCTAGAAATCGAGCTCCACTTCGATGACGGCGAGTCGCGTCGGGAAGTTCTCGAGATTGTCGAGCTGAGCCAAACGTTCACGCTCGAGGTCGATCGTGCGCCGACTCGTATCGAGCTCGATCCGGCCACAAAGCTTCTGGTTCGCGGCGAGATCGAGAGCAACAGCTAGCATCGTTCGCCAGCCTGGCGACGGTCTTTCTGGCGATCCGCTAGAAGCCGATGCCTACGGCGACGAGCAATCCGACGGCACCGACGAGCAGCAGCAACAGGTACTGCGGCGCCGTGAAGCGGATCCACTCGTCGTAGCGCACGCCGGCGGCGGCGAGCACCGCCATCATCGAGCCGTTGGTTGGCGTTACCAAATCGGTCAGCCCGGCGCCGTATTGATACGCGAGAACGGCAACCTGTCTCGACATGCCAAGCAGATCAGCCACTGGCACGGCAACGGGCGTTGTCAGCACCGCCTGCCCGCTAACGCTCGAGATGGGGACGTGAACCAGGATGTGAGCGCCCATCAGGCCCAGCGCCGACAGCGCCAGGGGCAGCTGCTCGATGGGCAGGAACAGCCCGTGCACCAGCGTGTCGACCACGCGGCCCTGTTCGAGCACGATATAGACGGTCCGCGCCAGCCCCACCATGATCGCCGCGCTCGTCATGGCGCGGAAGCCTTCGCCGAGCGCTTCGGCGGTGCCGTTGAGCCCCTTGCCCGAGACCAACCCGACGAGCGTGCCCATGGCGAAGAACAACGCGCTCATGCGGTCGAAGCCCCAACCGAGTGACAGCGTTCCGTACACGAACGTCGACATCGAACCGATGAAAACCGCAATGACAATCGCGTCGCGTCCGGAGATCTGATCGTCCGCAGAAATCTCGTCTTCGGCCGCCTCCTTCGCCGCCCGCTCGGGTGTTGGTGCTGCCGACCGACGCGCCGCCAGGCGCACCGTCGCCAAGGTCCAGACGGCCATGCCGATCACCAGAAAGACACTGCGGAACTGCCAGCCAGACATCAACGGTAGCTCGGCAACCGATTGCGCTAGCGTCACCTGAAACGGGTTCACCGGGCTGAAGGCCGCACCGACCCCCGCTGAGCCAAGGCTCATGGCCGCCGCGGTCATCGGATCGGCACCCAGGCGTCTGGCCAGCAGCAGCAGGATCGGTATCAGGCCGATGATCTCCTCCTGCATGTTGAACAGCACGCCGCCGGTACCGAACAGCACGCACGACGTGGCCACGAACACGCTCTGCCGATCACCAACGTTGTGCAGCAGCCATGCAATGGCGCGCTGCAGGGCGCCCGTTGACTCCAGCACGGCAAACGCGCCGCCAACCAGGAAGATGAAGAACAGCACCTCCCCGGCGTCGGCCATGCCATGCGGAATCGCTACCAGCGCCGCGAACAGGCCAACAGGAGCCGCCTCGACAGCGTGGTAGGTGCCTCCCACAACGACAGTCCGGCCGGTGGCTTCGTCCTCGCGGCGATCGTACTCGCCGGCCGGGAGCACCCAGGTGGTGGCGGCTCCAAGGAGCACGCAGGCGGTCAACAGAACGAGCGGATGTGGAAGGCGCATCGCGCTACGGTACGACGAAACGAAACCGACACTCCATCGCCGCGTGGGTTTTGCGACGGCTCGCCCGACTAGTCTTCTATGACCACCAGGCCGGCGATCTCGGCGAAACGACCCAACAGGTTGCCTGCTGGCGACGCGCAGATCGCGGCACGCAGGGCGTCCACATCGCGATCTTGCGCCTTGAGATCTTCCTCGTTGCGGTCGAGATAGGTCTGCATGATCGGCACGCTGAACTCGGGGTGAAACTGCACTCCCCACGAGCGCACGCCGGCGCGGAAAGCCTGATGCGAATCGTGGGCGTTGCCGGCGAGGACGGCCGCGCCCTTCGGGACCTCGATCACGCTCTGAGAATGTGTGGTTTGCGCCGCGTAGCTTTGTGGAAGGCAGCCCAGCAGCTCGTCGTCGGCCGCCGCGGCGGTGGCTGTGATCTGCACTGTGCCGAACTCCAAGCCGTTGGGGTTGTCTTCGACCGTTCCCCCCAACGCCTGCGCCAGCAGCTGGTGGCCATAGCAGATCGCCAGGATCGGGACGTTCTTCTCGTGCTGTCGACGAAGCCAGCGCGCCGTGCCCTCGCTCCAATCGGTGGGGTCGGTCACCAAGGTGCGAGAGCCAGTCACCACGATCGCCTGAGGCTCGTCCGGCAGCGGCGCACCGTAACGCACGTCGGCGATGGCCGTCTGTTGCACAGAGATTCCCAGGCCCTGTCGAATCCAGTCCTCGAAGTCTCCATGCTGGGCGATAACCTGAGGGTGGGCGGCGCCGGTCTTTACGATGGTGATCGCTTTCACGCGTACAGCCTTGGGTTGCAGAGCTCTAGTGAACGGGTTTGGAGATCATACGCTGCCACGCGAATCGTGAGCGTGCCCGCGATGCTTGCGCCTACCACCGCGACATAGCGGCACACTCCCGATACAATCGCCGCCACTGGCGGACGTTTTCGCGGAATGATTTCTTGCGACGCCGATCTAGCGAATCCCCATCTCGTGGACGACGGAGGATCTCTTTAACAAGAAGACAGTTGCTTGTGGACTGGCCCTGACTCTTGCGGCCGTGGCCGCGCTCGTGGCGGGAACGGCGGTTGGCGCCGATGAGAAAGCCTCAGGCGCGACCTTGCTCGTGGGTCCGCCGATCGAATCGATTGGGGCGCTGGAGTTCGGCGCCGACGGTGTTCTGTTCGCCGGCGACTCGCGCGCCGCTGCGGTGTACGCGCTGCACGTTGGCCAGGCCGAAACGAGCGCGACGGAGTTCCAGCGTGTAGACGGCGTCGACAGCAAGATCGCCGCGATGCTCGGCGTTGACGTTCGCGACATCTTCGTCAAAGACATGGCCGTCGGTTCGGGCGCCGTCTACCTGTCGGTGATGCGGGGAGGTGGCGCCGACGCCGCCCCAGCGCTCATCAAGATCAGCCCAGACGGCGAGTTTCATCACGTGGCCTTCGACGGCCTCAGCTACACCAAGTTGGATCTGGCCGACGCACCAGCGTCCGACCCAGGGTCGCGCCGCGATCCTCGTGGTCTCGCCGTAACCGACATGGAGTTGATCGGCGACCAGCTCTACATCGCCGGGCTGTCGAACGAGGAGTTCGCCTCGTCGCTGCGTCGCGCCTCGTATCCGTTCGGCGCCGGGACGTCGACGACGGGCTTGGAGATCTACCACGGCGCGCACGGACAGTTCGAAACGCACGCGCCGATCTACACGTTCATGCCGATCGAGCTCTCCGGCAAGCCTCACGTTCTCGCCGGCTATCTCTGCACCCCGCTGGTGGCGTTCTCGGTGGAGCAGCTCGAGTCGGGCAGCGAGATCCGCGGCAAGACGATCGCCGAGCTCGGGTTCGGCAACATCCCGATCGACATGCTGAGCTTCGAACAGGAAGGCGCACAGTTCGTGCTGCTCACCAACAGCCGTCGCGGCACCATGAAGATCGCGCTGGCCGATCTCGAGGGAGCCTACGGACGGGCCGGCATCACCGAGCCGGTCGGCGACGTCACGGCCGGTGTGGACTACGTGCCATTGCCGATGGGCAACGTCCTTCAGGTCGACAACTACGGAAACGGCAACGTCCTGATCCTCGATCGCAACGCCGAGAACGGTTCGCTTTCGCTCTCTTTACGCCCGCACAACCGGCTGTAGAAGCTCTTCAAAGAACCCTTCTGAACGACAGAGAGTCCGCACCGCGCGGCCTTGGCCCGGGCCCGAGAAAGCGCGGCACCACTTCCGTGAACTACTCGGGCGCCTCGATGAGCGGGCAGTGCCCAGCGAGGTCGATCACGACGCGCTCGGATGGTGGGATGCGCGTGGCAAGTTGTCGCGCGGGACACTAGCGTCCGAAAACCTGCAGCGCGCTGCCAGAGGCGACGGCGATGTACTGGCGGCCGTCGATGGCGTAGTGATTGGGCCGCCGGTCTGAAATTCCCACAGTGCGTCGCCGCTCATCGCGTCGAGGGCGAAGAAGTTGCCCTCGTTCGAGCCTCCGAACACCAAACCTCCCGCGGTCGCCAGCACGCCGGCCCACGGCGGAGACTGAAGCTCGAATTCCCAGCGCAACTCCCCGGTGTGCAGCTCGAGCGCGCGGACGTAGCCACGGGCCTGATCCCCGCCGAGCGCCTGCTCACCACCTCCCATGAACGGTGCGCCAGGCTCGTACTCGGCCTCGGCCTTGAAGTAGATCGCCGCCATCTCGCGAGTAGGGACATAGAACAGATCGGTGTCGGGGCTGAACGCGGGACTGAACCAGTTCGTTGCTCCCTGCAGGCTCGGCCAGACCAGGTTGCCCTCTTCCGTGGGTTCTTTGCCGGGGATGAGGATGGGCCGTCCGCTCTCGTCGAGCCCGTCGGCCCAGGTCTGCTTGGCATACGGCGTGCCGCGTAGGAACTCCCCGGTGGCTCGGTCGAGGATGTAGAAGAACGCGTTGCGGTTGGCCATCGCCACTAGCTTGCGCGATTGCCCGCCGAACTCGGTATCGATGAGGACGGGGATCTGGTTGGCGTCCCAGTCGTGAGTGTCGTGGGGGGTGAACTGGAAATACCAGCGCAGCTCGCCGGTGTCGGCGTCGACGGCGACGAGCGACGCCGTGTAGAGGTTGTCGCCCGGGCGCACGTCGCCGTTCCAGTCGGGCCCAGGGTTGCCGATTCCCCAGTACAGCAGGTTGAGCTCCGGATCGTACGAACCCGTTAGCCAGGTGGCGCCGGCGCCCGTCTTGTACGACTCGCCCCCCTAGGTCTCGACTCCGGGCTCGCCAGCATCGGGGATCGTCCAGAATCGCCACAGCCGCTCGCCGGTGCCGGCGTCGTAGGCGTCAACGAAGCCGCGGATGCCGGCCTCGCCACCGCTGATACCGACGATAACCTTTCCATCGAGCGCCAGCGGAGCCATCGTGATCGAATGCCCGGTGGCGTTGTCGGCAACATCGACCTGCCAGCGCACGGCTCCCGACCGTGCATCAAGGGCCACCAGGCGTGCGTCCAAGGTGCCGACGAAGACCGTGTCTTCGAGCAGCGCAACGCCGCGATTGACCTGCGGGAAACCGATGTTGCGCACGTTCTCCGGCAGACGAGCGCGCCAATGCCACAGCCTGCGCCCGGTGCGCGCGTCGATGGCCGATACGGCGGTCGGCGGCTCAGAGATGTACATGATGCCGTCGACCACGAGCGGTGAAGTCTCGAACGGGTTCAAGCGGCGCGTCTGGTACAGCCAAACCGGCCGCAGCTCATCGACGTTGCTCGTGTTGACATGGTCGAGCGTCGAATAACGTTGAGAGTTGTACCCGCCCGAGTAGCTCAGCCAGTTGTGTGGCTCGCTCGCCGCCCCGAGGAGTCGTGAATAGGGCAGCCGGATAGGGATCGGTACTCCTTGATCTGACTGACTCAACTGATCTGACCGATTCGGCTGCCCTGATTGCCCGGGCTGTTGCGGAGTGCCGCCGGCGGCCAACAGAAGCAGCAGCGCCGGGGCAAGCAAGAGGAGATTCGGGCGCGACCCGGTCATTGTTTGCCTCGCAGCGTTGCCAGATACGAAACCAGGTCGTCGAGCTCCTGGTCGGTCAGCCGCGGGTAGCTCGGCATCAGGCTCGTGCCGAAGAGCTTTTCGAGGCTGGCAATGTCGTCCTTGCGGATCGAGTAATAGGCGTCCTCGGCGCCCCGAATCTGGATGCTGAAGGTGTCCTCGTTGACCCGCATGCCGTAGATCATCTCGCCCGCGTGGGTGCGCACACGCACCGGCAGGTAGGGAGAACCGAGCGACTCGTAGTACCGACTCGGCGGCTCCGGCAGCGAAGCGCCCGGGTCAACGATCGACTCGCGCAAGTGATCGAGGCCCCTGACGCTGCCGATGTCGGTAAGTGCTGGCCCCAACGTCCCACCTACGCCGTCGATTAGGTGGCAGCCTATGCACGGTGCTCTCCCATAGATGATCTCGCCGCGGCCCGGGTCACCCGGCAGATCGGCAACGACAGATGCGCGGCCCATTGACCAGACGTAGCTAGCGACCAGGCGGGCTTCGTCGCTGGAGATCTGCCAGGTGGCTTCCATGGGCGAGCCTGGAATCCCCTGCACGATGATCGCGAGAACTTCGTCCTCGCTCGCCGCCTGCTGCAGTCGGGGCGTCGCCAGCCGCGGCCCTTCGCCACCCGCGCCCTGGGCGCCGTGGCAGCGAGCGCACTGTGCCAAGAAGAGCGAGCGGCCACGATCGGTCGCCGCAGGCTCTTGCCGGGCTGATGCCAGGTCCTCCGTGACTAAGGTGGCCAAGGTGGCCAGAATCAGGCTGCCAAGGAATCGAGCGAACGGGGCGAACCGGCCGAACCGGGCGAACCGACGAGCCTCGCGTCGAGGCGTGCGGCTCCCCGGATCATCTTGACGGCATCGACGGAAACGCATTCGCCACTCCTACGCTTCAGTAGGTGGGATCACGACACTCGCAGTGTCCGCGCGGTTGCTCGGCTTCCCGGTTGTCCCGGCGCTGGCCATCTCGATTCAGCTTGCCCGCCTATTCGCGGGCCAGCGGCTGGCCGGGGCGCAGCCACGCGAGGCCCGCTTCGCCGATCTGCCGATTGAGTGTCGGGATGCGATCGGCCACCAGGGAGTTGAAGGCGTCGAGCTGCTCGTCGAGCAGACGTTCGGCGGTCGCCAGCAGGCGCCGCTGGTCTTGGGTGGGCGGCGAGAACGTTGCCTGGCGAACCGCGTCGCCGTCGAGATCACCCCATAGCCGGCCGAGCAGCCGTTGCGGTGCGCGATTCGTCGGATTGAAACCAGCTGGCCCGCGCAGTCCCTGACGGATAGCGACGATCTCCTCCGCCACCACGTCGATGGCCGTGGTGATTGACTCTGGCAGCTCGTCGGCTTCGTCCTCGGAGGCTTCTCCAGCCTCGCGTCCCTCGCGAAAGACTTCGATCTGATCCTCGAGGGACCGCAGTCGATCGATCGCCTCGGCAATCGTCGCGCGTCGCTCCAGAACGTCGGAAAGGAATTCGTAGCGCGCGCGGTGATCGTCGACAGTCAGGTCACGCACGCGATCGTCCACGCGAACCTCGAGAGCGACTTCGAGCGTCGTGCCTTCGCGCTCGAATCGCACCGTGTAGCTGTCCGGCGGCACCAGCGGCCCGCGTGCGTTTTCCAGAGACTCGGGCGCCGCGGCTCGCAGGTCCCAAACAACCCGATTCATGCCGCCATTCGCGCTGCCCAGCAGATTCCGTACTTCGGCCCCGGACGAGTCGACAATCGTCAGCGTGGTCGCTGCGCCATCGTCCAGCTCGGCCGCCGCTGGTGGCTCGAGCCAATAGGTGATCGACGCTCCGTACGGCGGATTGGCGCCTACGTACTGTCGCTGGCCGCCGTAGCTCTCGTGCTTCCAGGGCAGGTACTGCGTTGCCGGCCGCGGCGCGAAGAGTTGGGCGGCGCGCACCGACGAGGCGTTCGCGAGCTCCACCAACGGTGCGAGGTCGTCGAGGATCCAGATCGAGCGCCCGTGTGTGCCGACCACAAGGTCATTGTCGCGCGGGTGAATGACCAGATCGTCGACGGGCACCACCGGAAACGATTCGCCCACCGGGTTGGAAACGGCGCCCTCCGCGTGGCTAGCTCCCCGCATTCGTGACCAGCTCGTGCCGCGATCTGTAGACACGAACAGGCCTGTCTCGGTGCCGGCGCGCAGCAGGTTCGGGCTTTTCGGGTGCTCCGCGAAAGCGTTCACCCATCCGATGACCTCGTCGGACGGGAACCCCGTCGACAGCGGCCGCCAGGAAGCGCCGAAGTCTTCGGTAACGAAGACGTACGGTGCGAAGTCGTCGAGCCGATGGCGGTCGAACGTGACGTAGGCGCGACCGGTGGCGTGGTGTGAGGCCACGACCCGGGTGACGAGCGTGCGGAACGGATCGAGGCCCGCGAAGGTTGTCGTGTCGCCGCCCGCCACGTTACCGGTGCCGATTCGCGTCCACGTGTCGCCACCGTCGCGCGACAGCTGTACCAGGCCGTCGTCGGTTCCGGCCCAGATCACGCCCGGCTCGCGCGTCGACTCGGAGATCGTGGTGATCGTGCCCCACTGCGAAGTCCCATCGTTTCGCGACAGTGTGTTCTCGTCGGGCACGGTGCCCATGATCTCGAGCTCCGACCGGTCCTCACCGCGCGTCAGGTCGCGCGTGGGCGTCCAGCTCTCGCCGCGTTCGTCGGAGATGAACAGACGGTTGCCGCCGAGGTAGACCCGCGCAGAATCGTGCGGCGAGATGACGATGGGCGACATCCAATTGAAACGGTACAGGTCGGTTGAAAGAGCCTCGGCCTCGTCTCCCGCTTCAGCTCCGTCAGGAGCAGCCGGCGGGTTCGGCGGTACAGGCCGAATGGCTCGGCGATCGCCGGTAACCAGGTCAACCCGCGAGATGTTGCCCCCCTGCGACTCGTTGTAGAACGTTCCGGGGTCGTTCGGATCGGGCGCCTGCACCATGCCGTCGCCGAAGTTCGTCTGCACCCAGTCGCCGTTGACGATGCCGATGCGCTTCGGTGTTGCGCTGGGGCCGGCCCAGGAGTGGGTGTCTTGAGCTCCGCCGTATACCCAGTAGGGCGTTTGCATGTCGACGCCGACATCGTAGAACTGCGCGATCGGCAGGTTGTCGATCTTGTCCCACGTGCGCGAGGCGTCCCAGGAGACGTACAGGCCGCCGTCGCCACCCAGAATCCAGAATCAGGTGCTGCGAGTTGGCCGGGTCGATCCACAGCGCGTGGTGGTCGCCGTGCACGCCCACGTCGTACGACGGCGTCATGTCGGTGTTGGGCGCGAAGGTCGCGCCACTGTCGTCCGACACGTAGAACGGCCCCCCGAGCATATAAACGCGACGCGTGTCGGTCGGGTCGACGCGGATCTTGCTGTAGTACATCGGTCGCGGGTTCCGCTCGTTGACCCTCGCCCAACTCTCGCCGCGGTCGTCCGACCGGTACACACCGGCCAGGTCGCGGTGCTCGATGGTCGCGAAGACAACTTTCGGGTCGGAGCGCGCTACGTCGAGGCCGATTCTGCCGATCGCGCCTGCGGGCAGTCCATTATCGAGAGCCTCGTCGGTGAGGCGCAGCCAGCTATCACCGCCGTCGACGCTCTTGAAGAGTCCGCTTCCCCGCCCCCGCTGAAGCCCCAGGGAGTGCGGCGACGCTGGTAGGCGCCCGCGTAGAGGATGCTCGAGTTTGCCGGGTCGATGGCGATATCGACGACGCCGGTGTCGGCATCCACGTACAGCACTTTCTCCCAGCTCCGCCCTCCGTCGCGGGTGCGGAACACGCCGCGCTCCTCGTTGGGACCCCAGAGATGGCCGAGCGCGGCGACCCAAGCCGTGTTGGGGTCGAGCGGGTGCACGACGATGCGGCCGATGTGATGCGTGTCGGCCAGCCCGAGGTGCTGCCACGACTGGCCGCCGTCGATCGAGCGGTATACGCCGTTTCCGAAGCTCGAGCTCTGCCGGTTGTTCGGCTCGCCCGTACCCACCCAAACCACCTCGGGGTCGGAGGGGGCGAGCGTGACATCACCGATCGAGAAATTTGGTGCCGTGGGCTCATCGTCGAACAGCGCTTGCCACGTGATACCGGCGTTCGACGTCTTCCACAGGCCACCCGAGGCGGTGCCCACGTAGAAGATCCACGGACGCTCCTCGACCACCGCGATGTCGTCGATGCGGCCTCCCATCACGGCCGGGCCGATTGAGCGCAGGCCGAGTCCCGACAGCTCGTCGCTCGATGGCGTGTGGCGACCGGCGCCCGATTGCGCAATCGCGGATCCGCTCGTCGGATCCCAGGAAAGAAGCGCCACGAGCGCCGTAGTTGTGAATGCTGCGCGGCGAATGGACGAACCTGGTGCTCCGCCCATCAGCTCGCTTCGAAGCTCGCGATCGCGGCTGCCTCGTCGACGAAGGGCTCGAGGATCTCGTTGAGGTGATGGAACGAAAACAGTTGGGCGAGCCGCTCTCCGAGCCCGAAGAGCCTGAGGATTGCGTCGGTGTCGGTGGCCTCCTTCCAGCTCATGACCACATCGCCCACGCTGGTGCTGTCCATGTACGTCACGCCGGCCATGTCCAGGGCAATCTGCCGCTCACCCTTGTCCAGCAGCTCCACCACGCGCGGGCGCAAGCGGAAGCCGGCACCCAGCACGAAGCGTCCGCGCAGCGCGAGGATCACCACGTCGTCGACACGTCGCTCGGAACAGGTCATGGGGCCAGATGATACTCGACGTATATCGGGTGTCTTTGCGCCCGTTTTCGGCATGCCCGAATTCGAGCGTGGCGGCGACCCGGCGACCCCTGCGAAGACGCCCACAGGACCCGCCTGCGTCACCCTCTACCAGGAACAGGTGCACAAGTGGGGGCACTTCGCCTGATACGCTCTTACCGTTCAATGAAGTTGTTGTGATTGACGCAGTGGCAACATCCTCACCTGATTGCTGGGTTGGGGCAGTCAAGCGCCGGTGGTCGGCGATCGCCTCCGTCAAACAACACATCATCGCTCTCAAGGAGGGGAACGTGGCCACAGGTACAGTGAAGTGGTTTAACGACAGCAAGGGCTACGGCTTCATCGCGCAGGACAGTGGTCCGGACGTCTTCGTCCACCACAGCGCGATCGTCGCGACCGGCTACCGCACGTTGCAGGAGAACCAGCGTGTGGAGTTCGATATCCAGGAGGGCCCCAAGGGTCCCCAGGCGTCGAACGTCCGCCCGGCCTAGTCCATGGCAAGAAAACGCCGCATGTCGGTGCTCAAGCGTCAGCGGGAGGCTGAGAAACGCTCCCGCGAACGCCGAAAGGCCGAGAAGCAAGCCCTCAAGCGCGAGCGCAGACACGGCAAGGTTGGCACGCAGATGGCAAGCCGCGAGGATCTCGTTGGGCTGGGCATCCTGCAGGTTGAAGAGGCAGAAGAAAAGGAAGAGAAGGAAGAGAAGGAAGAAGAAGCACCGGTGATCGCAACACCCTAGCCAGCGCGCAGCGAAAGCCAGCGCGGCGGGATGAAGCGAAGTCCGAGGGCCGACGCAGAAAGGCGTCGGCCCTTTCTCTGCGACGATGCCGGCTGAAACCCCGCTGACAGCTCTTTTTTGTGCCTCGATCTCGCCTCTCTGGTCGACCGCCGCGTCGATCAGCGCTATGTTGCCGCAGCCATGGACTTCATCCACTCGCTGATCAGCGACGAGCAGCGCCAGCTCGTGACTTGGGTCGAGCAGCTGGCCAACGGACCACTCGCGGCCATAGAAGCCCGCGTCGGTGAGACCAACCGGGTGAGCCGGGAGCTCGTCGACTGTCTGGCCGATGCCGGCTTGCTCGACTGGACCGTACCCGGCGACTGGCGGACCGGCCGCGCCGGCAGCGCCGCTTCCACCCCTGCGCCCGCCGACGGCACCCCCACGCCACCTCTCGAATCACCCGAGCACATGTCGCTCGTCTCGTTCTGCCTGGTGCGCGAGGCGCTCGCTCGACGCTGCCCGAACGCCGAGCTGATCTTCGCCATGCAGGGGCTCGGGGCAGGGCCGATATCGTTCTGCGGCTCCGCCGACCAGCGTCGCAGATATCTCCCGCAGGTCGCGGAGGGCGTTGCCGTGGCGGCGTTCGCTCTTACCGAGCCCGAGACCGGCTCGGACGTGTCGGCCTTGCAACTGGAAGCCCGGCGCGACGGCGACGCGTACATTCTCAACGGCCGCAAGACGCTCATCAGCATGGCGCCGGATGCCGATATGTACACGGTTTTCGCCCGGACGACCGATGCTGCCGGCGATCGCAGCAACGGCGATATCTCGGCGTTCATCGTCGAGAAGGGCACCCCGGGCTTCGACCCCGGGCAGCGTATCGAGCTGCTGGCGCCGCATCCGATTGGCGAGCCGGTGTTCAGCGATTGCCGCGTGGCGGCCGAGAACCGCATTGGCGAGGAAGGCGATGGTGTGAAGATCGCTATGACGACCCTCGGCTTCTTCCGTACCACGGTCGCTGCTTGTGCCGTGGGCTTCGCGCAGCGGGCGTTCGACGAGGCGCTCGCGTACGCCAAGCGGAGGCGGGCATTCGGCAAGCCCATCGCCACCTTCCAGGCGATACAGGCGAAGCTGGCCGACATGTCAACCGAGCTGGCCGCCGCCCGTCTGCTGGTGTATCGCGCGGCCATGCTGCGAGACAGCGGGCAGCGCCCGCGGCTGACGCTCGAAGGTTCGCAGGCCAAGCTGTTCGCCACCGAGGCGGCGCAGCGCATCATCGACCAGGCGGTGCAAATCCACGGAGGTGCCGGCGTCGTGAAAGGCTCGGAGGTCGAGCGCCTCTACCGCGAGATCCGTGCCCTGCGCATCTACGAGGGCACGAGTGAGATCCAGCAGCTGGTGATCGCGCGCGAGCTGCTTCGCGACTAGCGCGCGGCATCTCTGGAGTTGGCGCGACCCACGCAGATATAGTGCCTGGTGTCTTTCTGCTGGCGCCACCAACCGCAGGAGGAAATATGCGTCGTTTTCCGTGGGTTGGGTTCGCCGTCGCCGGGCTGACGCTGCTGAGCGGCACGTCGAACCTCGTCGCCGACGGCTCCTTCCGGGAAGCCGGCATCGACAGAGACGTCCACGGTGGCCCGGTTCGCGCATTCGACTTTCCCGACGACGACCTCGCCGTCAGCCTGGGGTGGGTGCCCGACGAAGACGACGCGATCATCCGTTGTACGGCCCGCGCCATGAGTGAAGGTGCGCCGAAAGGGAACATTCGTTTCACACTAGTTGTGAGTTCTAGGTAGGTTGTTCACGAACTCACCCCTGAGAGCCGAGCGATCGGCGGTGTCATGCCGATGCCGGCGTGGGGGCGGTGACGATTGTAGTGGTTGAGCCAGGGCCGTAGAGCTCGAGTACGTCGAGCTGAGGTCTGGTAGCAGGTGCCGTAGGCCCACTGCTCCTTGAGTGTGCGGATGAAGCGTTCGGCTTTGCCGTTGGTTCTGGGGGTGTAGGGCCGGGTGTAAATGTGCCGGATCTCGAGTTGATGGCATAGGCGATTGAAGCGCTTCGAGACGTAGCCAGGCCCGTTGTCTGTCATCACTCGGCGCACCGCTACTCCCATCGAAGCGAAGTGCTCGACGGCTCGCTGCAGGAACGCTGTGCAGGTGTGTTGGTCTTCGGCGGGCAGCACTTCGACGTACGCCACCCGAGAGTGATCGTCGATAGCGACGTGGGCGTTCTCCCAGCCGACGCCGTAGGCCCGCTTGGAGCGGTCGCCGTGGATGCGGTGTCCAGGTCGCCGGATACGGGCCAGTTTCTTCGTATCCAGGTGCAGTAGGTCACCGGGGTGCTCGTACTCGTAGCGAACGATCTCGGGCTTGGGCTCGAGCGCATCAAGCTTGGCGAGTCCGAGCCGCTTCAGCCACGCCGAGACGGTCGAGCGCGGCACAGCCAACCTTCGGCTGATCTGCCAGGCCGTCAGTCGCCGCCGACGTAGCTTGTCGATCTGCCTCACAACTCCAGCGCTTGTTGCGTGCGGACAGCACGTCGGCCGGCTTGATCGATCGAGCAGCCCGGCCTCACCTTCTCGCTCGTATCTATCCAGCCACTTGTAAACCGTTCGAGCCGACACGCCGAGCGCCGCCGCCGTTTCCGTCACGGGCTCCGCCCGCTCCCGGACTCGGCGGACCATCTCTCGGCGTATATACGGCGTCGTGCGGGCGTTACCATGCAGCTGCATCGGGCGCTCCTTCTGAGGTCGTGGAGTCTTTTGAACAACCCCATTGATCTCAGAAGTGAGCCCCGATGTGAACAACCTACTTAGAAAACACAACTAGTCGGCGAGCTTCTCGACGATGACGGCAACGTGATCTTCGCGCTGCCGGTTCCCCTTTCTAGGCGAACGCGCGTCAACCGCGGCGGCTACGCGTCCTGGGATCTGGATCTCCCCAGGGAAGTCATTGGCAGGGAGGCCCTTGGCCGCGAGTTTCTTGTCGAGGGTACTGGAGGCACGCTTCACGCCGACTTCGAAGTGTCCGGGAACGCGACGCTCGACAAGGCCTGGGTGGGATGCACGGCAGGGCAAGCCGAGACTTGCACACCTGACTCCGAGACGATCTGCCTCTTTGGGGACCGCTTCGAAGTCGCGATGGACTGGACCGATCCGTTCGACGCGACCGACCAAACAGGCGTTGTCAAGCGAAATGGCTTCGCCGCGGGGACGTTCGCGCGCCCGGGCCTAGGGACGGCCGGGGACGTTCGCATCGAGGCGAAGAACCGCTGTCGCGATACCAACAATCCCGGCTTCTATCTCTCGATCTTCGCCGCGGATGTCACGACCCAGATGGTCATCAACTACACCGATACGGCCACCGGAGACAGGCGAAGGGTTCAAAGCCGGGCCAAGACGCCGTCGCCGTTCGCCCCGTTGAACAACCCGGTCATCATGAACTGTCCCTAGCGGCGCAGGTGGCCTACGGCGCGGTCCCCGCTCCTTGACCGAGCTCAACCCGGTGGGCGGAAGAGCTCGCGCCATACGGCGTCAACGAGTGCGTGCACGGTGGCGCCCGCCATCAGGCCGCCCGACTGGCGGAACGCGCGGCCGTAGACCACCCCGGCGATGGTCGCCAGGATGAAGTACTTCACGTTGGGGAAACCACCGTTGTTAAGGTGCGAGGCGCCGAAGATCAGCGCCGCGGCGCCCAACGTCGCCGCGTTCTTGCCCCAGCGCTGCTCGAAAAAGTTCTGGATGAGGCCGCGGAAGAGGAACTCCTCGGGCAGCGCGATGAACATGAAGATCGCCAGAAACGCCCCGATTGCCGACAAAGCTCCGGAGTTGCGCGGCTCGAAAGCGATGAAGCCGATCGCCAGCCCGAGAGGGATCGCGATCAGCGCGAAAATCCCCGCGTTCTCGACAATCACGCGGGCATCCAGACGCGTCCACCGCAAGCGGTAGCCGACGTTCTCTGTTCCCAGATAGGCAACGAAAAGCAGCAGCGCGACGTCGACCGCGAGCACAGTGCTCAGGCCGTAGGCGCCGAGTCCCTCGGGCCATGTCCACAAGCCTTGGACCCAGCGAAAATCGAAAGGCAGCCAGATCGCCAGCACCGCGATGATGGCTCCGGCAGCCGGCGCCGCCTTACGAGTAGCAAGGACGATCGCCGTAGGAACCATCACGAACGCCGCGATGATGGCGAGGTTGGTGAGCGACAGGGTGCCGGTGCCGAGCCCGTAAATCAGATAAGGGACGAGTAGCCCTGCCGCAGCCAGTGGGAGAGCCGCGGCGTGTCGCGAGAGACGGGGTCGCAGTCGCTGCGGCAGGTTCGTGAGGCCGAACAGCGTGTACGGCAGAAATAGCAGCGTGGTCGCCAGCAGCGAAAAAACCAGGGGCGTCCCACTGTGACCACGTTCGATGATCTGCCAGCCCGCCAGGCCTGCGAGCAGCAGGGCGAGCCCACAACCGAGCGCCCAGCCGGCTCGTTGGGAAGAGCCTGGGGGCTCAGCGGAGGCGGTGTCTTGGGCGGTGTTTGGGGCGAGTGCCATGCGACAGGTTCCGTATGCTCCACGTGTATGGCGGTCTTCAGCGTCGGGCGTCAGGCCGACATCGCCCGAAGCGCGCCGCATTCTAGCAGGGCGAGGTTGTTGTGCCGTCCTCCCATCGCTCTTCGCAGCCGTCTCGGCGGACCGACCGCGATCCGCTGCTGTTATCGTCGCCGTTGCACTCGCTCAGGCGTTGCTGATCCATTCCCGCTCTTTCATGGAGCGCGCTCGCGGCTCGGGCGTGCGTGGAGGTGCAGTTGAACGCGAACGCCAAGAAAGCATCGTGGGACCTGTGGTGCGGCCGGGCCCGCGTCGCCGCGGGAGCGCTTGCCGGATACGTGGTTGTTTCCACCGGTCTTTCCGTGGCGGTACTGATGTGGTTCGTGCACGGCGAGTTGCCAGCCGGTATGGTGGGTGTTGTGTACGTGGTGCTGGCCATGCTCGCTACCGGCTCACTGGCCGGCGTTGTTGCCGCCTTCGTGGGCGGCGCCGTGAGGGGCAAAACCGCCGTCCGTGCCGCGGCAGCGATGACCGTTTTCGTGGCCGTCGGCAACATCGTTCTCGGGGTGGTCACCGAGCCTGTCTGGTTCACGCTGACCCAGTTCGTGACGCTGATTCCAGCACTGTTGATCGTTGGCGAGCGCGTGGCCAGGCGCGGATCCGCCAGCTAGCGCCGTAGCGATATCTCGTGGAAGGGCCGTCGGGCGGGCTCCGGTTGCCCGCAACTTTGATGTGTGGAATGTTTCCGGCTGTCATGCAGAGCCGCAAGAGCGATCTCGATCCCGACCCGAGCCCGGGCGTGCTGACGAAGCTTTTCTGGAGGGTCCGGTGAGAATCCCGTTGCGTGTGTTCGTGCTCCTGATTGTTTCCAGCCTCAGCGGTGGCTGGGTTGCCCACGCCCAGTGGACTGCCGAGAAGCGCGGCAGCGACAATCTCGAGGTTGTCGCCCACCTGCCGCTCGGCGCGCGCATCAGCGTCACCGACATTGACGTCGAGCAGGAGCTGTCGCGGCCCTACGCCTATATCGGTCGCGCCAACATTCTCGGCGGCGGCGAGCGAGGCATGGACATCATCGATCTCCACGACCCCGCCCAGCCGCGCGTCATTTACAGCTGGCGCATCGAGGATCAGGACCTGCACGTCGGCGCGGGCGGCATGGACGTCAAGCATTTCAAATGGCAGGGGCGTTACTACGTGGTGCAGTCGACCCAGTTCGGGCAGGGCGGTCCCGACGCCGACATGGGAGCGGTGGTGCTCGACGTCACGGGGTTGCCCGACCCCGACAGCGTCACAGAGGTGGCTCGCCTGCGCGCCCCCGAGTACCCAGGCGGCTTCCACAATATCTTCATCTACAAGCACACCAACGATCGTGTGCTGCTGTTCACTACCGTCGGCGGGCCGTACGCCTACGTCTACGATCTGGGGCATGTGATCGCCGGCGACATGGACGATGCGCTCGTCGCCAAGGTTCCCGTGGGTAGCACCGACGGCCCGTTCCAGGGCTACCACGACCTCTACGTCGGCCATCACCCCGACAGCGGCGAAGATCGCTTCTACGGCGGCGGCACGGGCGGCTACTTCATCTACGACGTGACCGACCTCGAGAACCCGGCGTTGCGGATCTCGCTCACCGGGATCAGCGGCGTGCAATGGGGTCACACTTTCACGCCGTCGCCCGATGGTCGCTATGCCATTGGCGAAACCGAATACCGATACGCGCCGCTGCGGATTTTCGACCTCAAGCCGGCGCTCGATGGCGAGACCAGCAACATCAGAACGCCGATCTCGGCCTGGACCGCCGACTGGCGCCATCTGGTTCATAACCACGAGGTGCGCTGGCCCTACGTGTTCGTCTCGGGCTACGTCGACGGGCTGCAAGTCTTCACGCTCGCCGACCCGAAGAATCCGCAGACCGTCGCCTACTACGACACCTACCTCGGGTCGTTGAATACCGATTTCACCGACGTCTTCAACGGCGCCTTCGGCGTCGACGTGCGCAACGCCGACGGGTTGATTGTGGTTTCCGACTCCACCAGCGGCTTCTGGGCGTTCCGCATGGAGGGCTTCCAGGGATGGAACGGCGCCGACCACGGCATGCCGAACATCTCGAGTGCGCAGAACTGGGACGGCGGTCCCCTGAGCCGCCCGGATCGCCCGAATCCGCAGCACCGCTGAACTTGCGCATTCTCTACGTGACCACCGGGATTCCGATTCCGGGCTCGCACGGCGGCAGCGTTCACACCATCGAGCTGGCGCGCGGATTGGTTCGGCGCGGGCACGAGCTGCATCTCGTTGCCCAAGCAGGCGAGCCTGGCACGACCGCCGAGACCGCGGACTGGTTGCAGGGCATTCGCCTTTATCCGGTACGACCGTGGCTGGCGATGGACCAGCTGCAGTGGACCGCACGAAAACAGGTCCGGCGCATTGCCGAGCGGGTCGGGCCCGAGATCGTCATCGAGCGTTTCCATGCTTTCGGTGGTACGGGGTTGCTGGCTGCGCGCGCGCTGGGCGTTCCGGCCGTGGCCGAAGTGCATACGCCGGCGCGACCGTACCCGGGCTCGTGGCGCGATCGCCTCGACGCGCTTTCTCTCATACGGCCCATCGCGCGATGGCGTCGTGCGCAGATGGAGATGGCCTCGGCGTTCTACGGACAGGCGGCGCTGGTGATGCCGGAGGAGTATCGGGAGGGCTACGTCGACGTTGTCAATGGCGCCGACACCGAGCGATTCCAGCCCGGGCCGCCGACCAGTAACGACGGACCGTTGCGTTGCGTGTACCTGAGCAGTTTTCGCGCCTGGCACGGCGCCGAAGATCTGGTGCGGGCTGTGGCCAGGTGTGTGGAGCTCGGCGTCGACATCCAGGTTTCGTTCCTCGGCCACGGCCCACGCTGGGACGCCGCCCGAGCCGTCGCTCGTTCGGCGGGTGTGGAGGATCGTGTCGAGTTTCCCGGCGCCGTTCCTCATCTCGAGGTGCCGGCGCGCTTGGCGGCGGCCGACGTGGGCTTGGCGCCATTCAATCTGGCCGCGCACCCGGCGCTACAACTGGGCTGGTACTGGTCGCCGTTGAAGCTGTTCGAGTTTCTCGCCGCGGGTCTGCCCATTGTCACCGTTGATATCGAGTACATGCGCGAGCATCTCACCGGTGCCGCGCGCTTCTACCCGTCGGGCGACATCGAGAAACTAGCAAGATCCATCGCGTCTCTCGCCGCCGACCGGGCGACGGTTCGCACGATGGGCCAAGAGGCCCGCCGCCTGGCGACCACGCGGTTCAGCGGGGATCGCCAAACCGAGCTGGTTGAGGAGCTGCTGGAGCGCGTCAGAACACGAAGCGCAGGCGGGCGCTGATCGAGCGAGGCCGTCCGAATCGGATCCGACGACGGGTAGGTTCGAATCAAGTACTGTTCCGCGGTCGCGTCGAGACTCGACAATAGCAGTCGATCGAGATTGATCGAAAGAGGTCGAAACGGGAGCTCAGCGGCTCGGGAGGAAGCGTGTGATCCGATACGAACAGAGGGGCATGAGTTTCAGCCGTTCCAACGGCGCCGCGCTCGTTGCTGCTGTGGCGGCGGTGCTTGTTGCCATTCCGGCGATCGCGATCAGCGGCACGGCGGCCGCGTGCCACTGCCGACGCGCTTTGTAGCGTCACCCGTTGCGTTCGGCAGCAACATCGTGCTGTCGGGGCAAGACGGCGACATGTTCGTGGTCCGCGCCGGGCCCGAGCACGAGGTGCTGGCGACCAACTCGATGGGCGAGTCGCTCTGGGCGTCGCCCGCGATCGCCAACGGCCGCATGTACGTGCGCGGCGACCGGCACCTGTTCGCGATCGGCCGGCGCTAGCCAGAGTCGACGCTAGGCGGTGTCGCTGGCGGTCTCGATCGACTCGGGCGCTCCGGCAATGCAGGCGAGGAAAGTCTCACCGAAGTCGGCAAGCTTCTTGTCGCCCACGCCGTGGATGGCGAGGAATTCTTGTGGAGTCTCGGGACGGCTGCTGGCCATGTCGCGCAGGCTGGCGTCGTTGAAGATGAGGTAGGGCGGCACGTCGCGGGCGCGCGCGATCTCGGTGCGAAGTCCGCGCAGGCGCTCGAACAGATCGACATCGACGCCGTGCCACGACGCCGCGTCACGCGCAGAGGTCTTGGCGGCTCGGACGCGCACCGGGGCGAGCCGCACGGTGCGCTCGCCGCGCAGTACCTCGAGCGAGCGGTCGTTGAGCGTCAGCACCGGGTACTCGCCGTCGCTGCGCTCGAGCACCGCCTGGTCGATGAGCTGGAAGGTCAGATGCAGCAACTCCTTGCGTCCCTTTGCCGACATCACGCCCCAGGTCGAGAGTGTGTTGTGGCCGCGCGAACGGATCGACTGGGTGTCGGCGCCGCGCAGCACATCGACCACGTGGTTCATGCCGTACGCGGTGCCCATCTGGCCGAGACGAGCCACGCAAGACAGCACCATCTGGGCGTCGCGAGTGCCGTCCACCCAGCCGTCGGTTTCCCCGAGGCAAACGTCGCAGGCGCCACAGCCTTCGGCGATCTGGACGCCAGCGTCGTCGTCATCGCCGTCGGCGTGGGTGTCGATAGCCTCGGAGCTGCACGGGGGCTCGTACGTCTGGCCGAAGTACTCCGACAGCGCCTGGTGGCGGCAGGTGCCGGGGGTGCAGAAGCGCCGCATCTGGTCGAGCAGCTCCAGCGCGGCCTTCTGTGGGTCGACCCCCGTGGCTGGCGGCGTCACGGCCCTGAGCTTGCTCTCGCGTGCCACCACAACTCGCGGGATCGCCGCGTCGTGGTCGAGAGGCCCTTCATCCACAGGCCCTCCATCGAGAGGCTCTTCATGAGGCTCTTCATAAGGATACGGAGGCTCTTCCTGCGCGATTCCGGGGTCGTCGGCGTCGTAGAGGTCGGGCGGCGGCGGCTCGCTATCGGAAATGCCCGAGACGCCAGACGCAGCCGGCACGTTTTCCTGCGCGTTGCGCTCCAGCAACTGTCGCCAGCGCACCGCGTCGGCCGGAGAGTTGAGCAGCACGCACTCGGCCTCGAGGCCATCACGACCCGCGCGGCCCGTCTCCTGTTGGTAGTGCTCGATCGACTTGGGCATCGCGGCATGGATGACGCACCGCACATCGCTGCGATCGATGCCCATGCCGAACGCCACCGTCGCGGCGACCACGTCCATCTGTTCGTTGGTGAACGCCTCCTGCGTGCGGCGGCGAACGGCTGGCTCGAGACCGGCGTGGTAGCAGGCGGCGCGGTGACCGCGCTTGATGAGATGCTCGGCGAGCTTCTCGGTGTCCTTGCGGCTGATGCAGTAGATGATGGCCGCCTGGTTCGTATGCCGAGCCAGAATCTCTTCCACCTGGGCTCGCAGGTCGAGCCGCGGCACCAGTCGGTAGGTGAGATTCGGCCGGTCGAAGCGTCCCACCAGCACCTGGGCGTCCTCGAGCCCGAGCTGCGCCACGATGTCGTCGCGAACGCGCGGCGTCGCGGTGGCGGTGTAGGCGTGCACGCTGGCGCCGGGGATGCGTTCCTTGAGCACCGCCAGCTGCCGGTACTCGGGCCGGAAATCGTGACCCCAGTGGCTAATGCAATGCGCCTCGTCCACCGCGAACGAGCGAATGCCCAGTCGCTCGACGGTCTGCAGAAACCACGATGTCACCAGGCGCTCCGGCGACACGAACGCCAGTCGACAGTCGCCCGACGCAATAAAGCGCTCGGCCTCGGCGCGCTCTTGCCGGTCGAGCCCGCTGTGCACGGCGGCCGCCGGATATCCGTTGGCGCGCAGGCCGTCAACCTGGTCCTTCATCAGAGAGATCAGCGGCGACACCACAATGTCGGTTCGCCCGGCCAACAACGGCGGCACCTGATAACACAGCGACTTGCCACCGCCGGTCGGCAGCACTACCAGCGAGTCGCGGCGATCGAGTCCGGCACGCACCGCCTCGGCCTGCAGCGGCCGCAGCATCTCGAAGCCCCAGTACCGACGCACAACCTCGATGACGTCGGCGTGGGACTGCCCAGTATCGAACGGAAGCGTCGTGTTCATTCGCGTAGTCGAGGGACCGACTTACAGGCGATAGGGGACGCGGACGTCGGGGTCACGTTCCGGGAAGTCGCGCGTGTTGCGTGTAACGAGGAGCCCGTCCAGCGTTCGAGCCGTCGCCCAAATGATGACATCGGGAAGTCGAACACGGTGCGTCCTCCGTAGCTCAATCGCCGCTTCGGCGATCGGCCGGTCGAGCTCCACAATCTCGAAACCTGCAAGGAAGACACGCAGCAGGTCCATCTCTGCGCCATCGCGGGCACCGGCCAGCACCTCCATCCAGGTCGCGATGCTGACATACCGTTTCTTGTAGCGTGCGATTTCCTCTTTCGCTTGTGGAACGCCGTTGAGGTAGTCGATGAGCACGTTCGTGTCGAAGACGACTCTCACGACTCCGGCCGGTCCCACTCGGCCCGGAGTGAGGCCTCGTACTGCAGCGCATCGATACCGCGTTCGCGCCATAGTCCGAAGGCTTCGACCGCTTCGGATGGGACAGTCTCGATCCAGGAATCGATAGCGCGGCGGATGGCCTCCGCACGAGAGATTTTCTCCGCGCGACAGATCGCCGCGAGCGCATCCAGCTGACGGTTGGGCAGTTCCACGATCGTTCTCATGCCGACATCATATAACGTCATCACAAGTTTTCCCCGCGCCTTTTGTGCGCTCTCGGGATCTTGCGTCGTTCGCCCGGTCGGCGTGCAAATGCCTGCGAACGGGGCCTCTCTTAGAAAGAGACGGGCGCGGCGATCCGGTTTCCGGGTGGGGAGCCGGACCGAGGTGCCCGAGCTGGCCGAGCTCAGTTCCAGCTCAGTCCGCGCAGTTGGTCCAGGCCCAGATTGCCGCCGCTCAGGACGCAGACCACCTTCGAGCCGGCGGGCGCGTCGATCAGTCCTTGGAGCAACGCGCCCACTGGGGCCGCGGCCGCGCCCTCGGGCGTTACCTTGCAGTGCGCCATCGTCCAGATCAGGGCCTCGAAAATCTGCTCGTCGGGGAGGGTAACGATCTCGTCGACGAAGCGCTGTACCACCGAGAAGGTGTGCTGCCCCACTCGCTTCACGCGCAGGCCGTCGATCACACAGTCGACCTCTTCGAGCGTCACCAGCTCGCCGGCCTCGACGCTGCGCTGCATCGCCGGCGCGCCCGACGACTCGACGCCGATCACGCGGATATCCGGGTTGAGCGACTTGAGTGCCATCGAGGTGCCGGAAATCAGCCCGCCGCCGCCAATCGGCACGATCGCCACTTCGACTTCCGGCCAGTCGTGGTAGATCTCCCAGCCCACGGTGCCCTGACCGGCGATGAGCTGCGGATCGTCGAATGGATGGATGTAGGTCAGCCCTTCCTTCTCGACAATCTCGAGCGCCTTTTCGTTGGCCTCGTCCCAAATCTGGCCGTGCAGCACGACCTCGGCACCGTAGCCTTCGGTGGCGTCGATCTTCGACTGGGTGGCGTTCTCGGCCATGCAGACCACGGCTCGGATGCCGTGCAGCTTGGCGGCCAGCGCCACCCCCTGCGCGTGGTTGCCGGCCGACGAGCAAACCACTCCGCGCGCCTTCTGCTCGTCGCTCAGGTAGCTGAACTTGTTCATCGGCCCGCGCACCTTGTACGAGCCGCCGCGCTGGAACAGCTCGGCCTTGAGCCGAATATCGAAGCCGGTGTGCTCGCTCAGCAGCCGCGACGTCAGCATCGGTGTGCGATAGACGTGCGGCGAAACGCGCTCGTAGGCCTGGGCGAAGTCGTCGCGAGAAAGCTCGATCACGGTTTGATTCCCAGATGTCGGCGGATGTCGGACACGGTTGGCACACCGAGCTGCACGGCGATCAGCGTGCCGTGCTCGTCAACAAGAAACGTAGCCGGTGAGCTCGGCAACGCTCGCCATCACCGCGGTGCGCTCGTCGGCCGTCAGCTCGGTAACGAGCTCGTAGGGTGGTTGGAACTGCTCCACCCAGGCGGCGAGCTTGGCGTCATCGTCGGTGGGTTCGATGGGAAGGCCGACAATGTTGAGCTCGCTGTCGGAGAAACGCTCCAGCAGCAGCTCGAGCTGTGGCACGTCGTGCTGGCAGGCGATGCACCAGGTTGCCATGGTGGTCAGCAACGTCAGGCGCGCGCCTCGCGTCAATTCTTGCACAACGGCCCCAGGCAGCGGAGGCGAGCCGAGATCGTTCGCTTTCGCCCGGCGCGGCGACGCTGGCAGCGGCACGGCGTAGCGCGTGTGAACGAATGCATCGCCGGTCGGGGCGTGCTCCGGGTTCTCGTAGACCGTCACCAGGTCGCCGGCCGACACGGAGGTCGAACGCTGCTGCTTGCCGGAGGGCCAGGTCACGGTCAGCGAGTGTGCGTCGTGCTCTCCAAGGCCGACGATCACGGTGCTTGAATTCTGCCCGGCAAAACCCTCGCCGCAGCGGTGCTCGCGCACCAGTAGCACGTCGTCGCTGCGCTCGATCTCGATTCGTGCTCCACAAGCGTCGCGCGTGCTCCATTCCGAGCTCGTTGCCGCCTGCCGATTGCCTCCCTCGAGCCGAATGGCGACGTAGCCGCCGAGCTTGTCGGGCGCGATCTCGTTGCGCAGCAGTCGTGTAACCGGGCGATTGAGGTTGGCGAGCGCGAGGTCGGGGGCACCGTCGCGGTTGTAGTCGAGCCTGGAGAACGAGCGCGTGTCGCCGATGTCGTCGGCTCCCGACACCCCGCCAAGCTCGCAGAAGTCGCGACCGGGCTCGTCGAGCTGATTGAGGAACACGCGGTTGCGCTCGCGGCCGCTATACGAGGCGCCCTCGCGAAGCTGGACGGCGATCCCGCGTCTCTCTTCTGGCTCTCGCCTCGAGTGATTCGCTGCCCCGCGCACGACCGAGCGCCAGAGCGTGGGTCACGTGTCGACATCGGTCGCCACCGACGGCGGCGCCGTGTAGTACCCGGCCGGGGCGTAGATGTCGAGGTCGCCGTCGTTGTCGAGGTCGACGAACTGCGAACCCCACCCCCAGCCCGCTTCTTGTACGGGGTAGCCGGTGCCGTCGATCGACGAGACCTTCTCGAATCGCCTCACCGGCGACGAAGGAGCGGTTTCTGGATTCGTAACGCTGCGCAGCAGCCAGTTGCCGCGCGCCGCTTCCTTGTAGGCCTCGGGGAGCTGTGGGAAGCGGGCGGTGATGCGGGCCCCCGAGTGGCTCGACATGTTGGTGATGTACAGATCGAGCCAGCCGTCCTGATCGAAGTCTCCCCAGCTCGCGCCCATACCGAAGCCGCGCCGGTCGATGCCCGCGGCCTCACTGATGTCGACCAGCCGGCCGGCTCGGTTCTCCAACAAGTTGTCGGGCGCGTAGTCGTTGGCAACGTACAGATCCGCGTCGCCGTCGGCATCGAAATCGCCCCAGGTTCCCTGGAAGCTCCAGCGCCGTACGGTAGGAATCGTCTCCTCGCCTACACGCTCGAAGTTGGATCCGTCCACATTGCGCAGCAGCACGTTCGGTGGCCCGCCACGATTGAGGGCGCCGGGCCGTTCGGCGCCCTCCAGCGCCGAGGTCAGAAGCCGCGCGCCAACCGACAGATCCACCGGCCCGGCGGCGTAGGTAGCCATGTAAACGTCGAGCAGGCCGTCTCCGTCGAAGTCGGCCACCGACATCGATGTGACCTGTCGTGGCAGAGGCGCACCGTCGGCCAGCACCGAACGGTCGACGAAACGACCCGCATCGTTGCGGAGGTAGCGAGCCGAGTCCCGTCCTGCCGAGATGAAGACGTCGGCGTCGCCGTCGTTGTCGTAGTCGGCGAACAGGGCTGCCACCGTGCCTTCGAGGTCGAGACCCAGTGCGGGCGCGACGTCTTCGAACGTGCCATCACCGCGATTCCGGAGCAGTAGATTCTTGCCCCAAGCCGGCATGAAGTAGAGGTCGTCCCAGCCGTCGGCGTCGATGTCGACGACCGCAACCGACGGATGCACGAGCGTCGGCGCGATCGAAAAGCGGTTCCTTTCTCCCGCCACGTTGCTGCGAATACTGTCCGCCGTGAGCTCATCATGCAGCGAGCGGGTTGCCGCTTGCAGAGTGGCAGGGTCGGGGAGCACCTCGGGGATCACGTCGCGGAACAGGCTCGATGCCGCGGCGAGCTGCTCCAGCTCGATCGTCTCGAAGAGCTCGATGCGCCAGGCCGCTCCAGGGGCATCACGTTGCCAGCCGATCCGGATCTCGCCGCGCAACGTCGCCGACCTGCCGTCCAACAGTTGCGCCAAGGCCTCGAAGTCGACGAGGGTCCGGAACCGCAGGCGCGCCTCGTCGAGGAACTCACCGCTCGCCACATGGGTTTCGGCGCTGTCGATCCACGCCACGTCCGCGAACAGTTGGCTCCACAGCTCGAGCTCCTGCGGCGAACCCGCCGTGCGATCGGCGGCGTGCATGGCCGTCTGCTGCAGCGCGAGGCGCTTGTCGATGAGCTGCGTGTGTCCGGCCTCGAGATCGATGACCTCCACCTCGTCGCTCCAGAGTCCCGGTGAGCTTCGATCCGGCAGGCTCAGGTTGCGCAGGGCTCGGGCAACGCCGCGCATGTGCGGCCGCAGCTCGGCGATGACCTCCTCGGCCATCACCATCTCGGCGGTCGGGCGCAGCATCTCGCGGTCGTTTCGCAAGAGCCCGTAGGCAGTGACATCGACGTACGCGCCGAAAGCCGTCGCGCCCACAAGTGCCACCATCAGGGCTGGGCCGAGCACTTTGTGATCGACTGCCACGCGCAGCGGTCGTGGCAGCTGGGGTCTACCGATAATGAGCCACGCGCCGAAAACCGTCGCAACGAGCTGGAACCCCCAGATGGTCCCGAGCGTGACTAGGTCGGTGATGCGGAGATCCCGCGAGAACAGGATCTCGAGCGACCACTTGTTGATCGCCAGCGCGGCCAGGAGCGCGAGGGCTCCGAGAACAAGGCGCCGGCGGCGAGAGCTTGGCATCTGTGTCTTAGCTCAATCCTGAGGCGTGGGCATGAACAGGCATCCGAGCAAGATATATTATCGGCCGCATCGAGAAAGGTTTCGAATTCCTCGGGGTGCACTTCAGCTCGGAGGGGACTAGGGTTGCCCGACGAGGCCATTGAGAGATTCGTACAGCGCGCGACCCGCTCTACGAGCGAGAGCCTGACTTGGTCAGGCTTGGGAGACACTGCGTGCGTTGGCTTGGCTGGGCGCCAACGATCGCTTGGCTGGCCAGCTAGCTAGGTCCGACGACCGCCGAACCGTACGGGGGGTCCCGCCTAACAAGAAATAAATGGAATGAGTGCCCTCGGAGGAACTGGAGAAAGTTTTGGTCCCGCAGGAAGGGCAGCGCGAGCGCGCTGTGCTCGGAAGTGCTGTCGATCAGCGGGCCGAAAGCTTTGCCGGCGGCGAGTCGGGCGGTGCCTCTAGGTTGCGGGGGCCGAGGCTCTTCAGTGTCTCGTGCCGGTCTAGCTGGGCCCGCTGACGGGGCCCCATAGTTATCCCAGTACGTGGCCTCGCCGGTCGTCCAGCTGCGCGGGGATGTCCCACCGTCCGTTGAACTAAGGCGACGGTGAAGTGGTTGGGGATTGTTACGCAGTACGGCGCTCCTGCTCAAGGGGAACGTCGACGGCGGTGTTGAGTGCGGCATCGAGCTTGGCGATGTCGCGGTAGCCACGAACCCTCCGGAACTTGCTCTCGGCCTCGATGAGTGCAGTAACCGCCCATCGAACGATCATGCTCCCGGAGCGCCACCGCTTTACGTTGCGGCTGACGTGTTTGATCGTCCCGTTCAGGTTCTCGATCGTATTCGTTGAACGTAACGTTCGAAGCAGCGGCCCCTGAACTCGGAGCCGAGTGACGGTGAGCGTCTCTTGCATTCCTTCTCTGAGCGAGGCCGCTGCACCGGGGTGATCGGTCTCCAGCTCCTTGACCACGGCGTCGAGCTGCTTGGTCGCTGCCGTGGCCGTCTCCGCCTTCCACGCCTTGCGGATCTTGGCTGCGAACCAGGGCCGGATATGCCCTGGCAGATGCTCCAATACATTCTTGATCTTGTGGACACGGCAGCGCTGGATCAGGGCCCACTCGCCGAACGTGTCGCGCACTGCTTTACGGAGGCCCTTGGAGCCATCGATTACCACCAACCGCGCCCGTTCGACGGGCATGCCGCGCTCGATCAACTGCCGCAGCAGCGACCGGCACACGTGGGAGCTCTCCGTGGTGCCCTCTACGACACCCAGCACATGCTTGACGCCGTCCGCGTCGATGCCCATGGCGATCACCAACAAGTGCTTGCCCATGTGCGTGCCGTCGATCACCAGCACCGGCAGGTCCACTTCATTGAGCGGTTGGGCCAGGTACTGCTGCACCTGCTTGGCTGTACGCGCTACGAACCGCCGCGACACACTCGAGCGACTCGTTCCCGACGAAGCTCGCCCGTCGTCGAGCCGCTCTAACGAGCGCTCGTACTTGCGCGTCGTGACGCCGCACAGGATCTGCTCTACGGCGCGCTCTTCGAGCGGATCTGTTGCCTTGAACCTCTCCCAGTGCGGCAGCGGCAGCTCTTGGCCATCGACGCTCCGAGCCCGCGGCTTGCGTACCTTGACCCGCCGGCCGCCCATCACCAGCGAGCCCTCGTCGTAGCCGTGTCGGTACGCCCGCCGCTGCTGTGACCGCGCGTAGCGCTCTCCGCAGAGCTCCGCCCGGTCTTCTTCCAGCAGCGAACCCAACACCCCGAAGCCCGCGTCCATGACCAGCGCTCGTAGATCCGATCGCGCCGCTACCACTGCCTCCAGGAGCGGGTTCTCTTGGCGCTCCGCTTTCCTACTTGTCTCTGTTCTGCGACTCTTGCTCATGACGGTGATCCTCCATGCCAGTGGATTGACCCCGACACACTATCGAGGTCGGATCACCGTCACCCTTTTTCAACGGAGCCTGTGACATCCCCAGCCGCCCTTGTCGATCTCGATGGGCATTAGTGCTCCGGTACCCTCCGTGTTACGTGCGGGGCCGTCGAGGCGGATCAGCCTCGGCGCGTGCCAAGCGCGGCGAACGGGGCCCACACTCGCCTGCGACCTATCGACGGAATCGTTTTCAACCATGGCCCCACGCCCCCCTTGCTGGATCTACTGCATGCACGGGTAGGGGGGGGGGGGTGGGCTGTGCGGCTGGCACTGCCGACGCATCACTCCATACAGTAGTCTGGAAAACAGCGAGCTCACAACCCTGAAGTTCCCACGAGATGTTCTTTACCGGCGAGGCGCGCCCGGCGCTTGCGCTTGACGTCCCGCAACCGGCCGACACCTGTGCTATCGCTGCCCGCTTGCCACCGGCGGGTGTTCAGACTCTTGCCGTAAGTCGGGGTCGAGCGGCCAGGCGCCCCACGGCCGCCAGTGCGACGCTGCCGATGATGAGCGCCGCGCCGAGAAGCTGGATCGCCGTGAGTCGTTCCCCCAGGAAGAGAGCAGCCCAGCTCACACTGAGGACGGTCTCGGCGGGCATCAGCAGAGCCACCTTGCCACTGCCGATGAGGCGTACGCCTTCGACGGCGGCGACGCGCGACACCGCGGTTCCGATGATGGCGGACCACAGCACCACCGCCCAGCCGGTGGATCCGAGCGGGGCGGGAGCGGGCGAGGCGATGCTCATCAGCAGGGCGGCCAGGGCCATCCACGAGATGATCCACACCGTAGTCGTGGAGGCGGGGTAGCGGGTGAGGCGTTCCTGCAGGATCACCATGTAAATCGCGTACAGAAGCGCACAGGTCACGGCGAGAGCGAAGCCCACTGAGTCGATCTCGATCTCGATTCCAGCTCCGGATCCCCCCGAGTACGCGCCGGCGCCCGACACGAGCGCGATGCCGGCCAAGGCCATTGCCAGTCGCATCCAATCGAGTCGGGTGATGGTGTGGCCGCGTAGCGCCAGAAGTCCGAGCAACAGCACCGGGTACGCCGAGAACACGAGCATGACCAGGCCAACGCCGATGCGCCCCAGCGCCATGTAGAACAGCAGCAGGCTGATCGCGTTGAGACCGCCGGCCAGGGCGCTGGTCCACTTGCCGGCGCGCTCGATTCGCAGTCGCTCGGGGCGGCGGATTGCGAGGTAGAGCCACAGAAGTGCTGCGCCGATGATCATGCGCGGCGCCAGCAACTGCGTCGGTTCGGCGTCGCCGAGGCCGAGCTTGATGGCGGTGGGCACGGTGCTCAGGCAGACGCTGGTGAACAGCACGAGCAGCAAGCCGCGGCGTTGCGGGTCCACTCGACTCCTCGCGCTGCGAGCTCTGTCGAGGCGCCGAAGGCTCGGAGATCGACAGGGCGGGGTGGGTCACGGAGCGTCAGCCTGTAGCGGCTGTACTGGCCGCCATCGTAACGCGGGGGAGGCGTCGCGAAAGCCGCGCCGCCGGCACCTTGCCCCGAGGCGAGACCTGCGACCCGTTCGGATGGGCCTGCGTTGCTTGTAGGCTGTTGCGAGTCCTGTCCCAAAAGCGAGATGGAAGGTGATCATGAGACGACGAGGCGCGGCCCCATTGAAGTTGACGAAGCCGACCCAACAACCGAAGCCGACGAGCTTGAAGATGCCAACGCTGCTCACGGCAGTCGTGGCACTGGCGGCTCTTTCGAGCACGCCGCTGCTGCCGACCACGGCGGTCGCCCACTCACAGGCCGCGGGGCGTTCGATGACCGTAGACGACGTGCTCGCCGTGGTCCGTATCGAAGCCCCGGTGATCTCGCCCGATGGAACACAGGTGGTGTTCGCCCAGAGCGAGCTCGTCTGGGATGAGAACAAGCGTCGCTCCGACCACGACCGGGTGGATTTTGCTGGCGGATTGCCGCGTCGTTATCTCGGCGACGCCGGTGGGGAAGCACTGCGGTTTGCTCCCGACGGCTCTCGTGTCGCGATGCTGCGCGAGGTCGACGACGAGTCTCAGATCTTTCTGTTGAACACCGCTGGCGGAGAGGCCGTGCAGGCGTCGCGACACGCGGGCGGTGTGCGGTCCTACAAATGGGCCGCCGACAGCTCGGCGCTGTACTTCGTTGCCGACGAACAGCTCGACGAGGCGGCGGCGCGCGAGCACGAGCTCGGGCGCGATCCGGTATTCGTCGACGAGGGGCCCAACGGCAAGGACGAGGCGCGCTACAGCAACCTCTGGCTGCTCGATCTGGCGAACAGCGAGGAGCGGCGACTCACTCGTGCGGAGCACGTTGTTGTGGGCTTCGACCCGGCTGCGGATGGTCGCGTAGCGATTGTGGCGAGGCCTGACCGGCGCACCAACTATCCGTTCCACGCCGAGTTGTATCTCTATGATCCCAATGATCCGGATCATTCAAACAGTGGCGGCATCCAACGCATCACCAACAACCTGGCCCCCGAGGAGGACCCGCTGTGGTCGCCCGACGGGCGAACACTGCTGTATCGCGCTGCCTCGGATCAGGACTTCGACCTGCGCAGCGGCTACTTTTGGACCTACGACGCCGCCAGCGGCGAGACCCGGAGGCTCGAAGCCCAGCGACACGGACGGGTTGACGGCGTTGTGTGGTCGGCCGACGGCCGCTACGTGCTGTTCAACGAGAACCTGCGCACCGACACCAACCTCTACAGGCTCGATGTCGCGCGCGACGAGGCGGTGGCCGTCACCGACCGTCGTGGCACGTTGCGCGCCCGCGCCTACTCGCGCGATCGGCGTCGCGTGGTGGTCGCCTTCGAGGACTTCACCACACCGAGCAACCTCTACGCGCTCGAGCTCGGTGACGATCTCGCCTGTGCCGGCGGCGCCGGCAACTGCGAGCTGGTTCAGCTCACCGATGCCAATCCCAACGCGGCGGAGCTGAGCTTCTCGGAGGGAGCTCTTCTCCAGTGGACCAGCAAGGGTGGTATGGAGATCGAAGGTGTATTTTTGCCCGCGCTCGATGCGGCGCCAAACGGCGGCGCCGCCGCCGGCGGTGGGGCCTCAGATCGAGATCCGAAGACCCCGATGATCCTCGACATCCATGGCGGCCCCGCCGGTGTGGTGGCGAACCGGTTCGACCCCGAGTACCAGATGCTCGCCGGTCTGGGCTACGCCGTGCTGGCGCCCAACTTTCGCGGCTCGAGCGGCTACGGCGACGAGGTGCTCCGTGGCCTCATGGGCGAGGTGGGGGACGGCGAGTACCAGGACCTGATGACCGGCGTCGATCACGTTCTCGCGAATCCCGACCTCGAGATCGATCCCGACCGGCTCGGCGTGCGTGGCTGGAGCTGGGGTGGTGTCAGCAGCAGCTACGTCATCACCCAAACCGAACGCTTCAAGGCGGCATCGGTGGGTGCGATGGTTGGCAACTGGGCCGCGGAGACCGGTCCGGGCTTCAACTTCGACGTGTCCCTTTGGTACATCGGCAGCTCGCCGTGGGATGACCCCGAGGAATGGGCCAAGCGCTCGTCGATTACCCACGTGAGGAACGTCACGACGCCGACCTCTTCCACGGTGGCCGCGACCAAACCAGCAGCGTCGGCCAGAGCCTGATGTTCTTCACCGCGCTGCGCGACATCGGCAAGGCGCCGGTGCGCTACATCAAGTTCCCGCGCCAGGGCCACGGCATCGAGGAGCCGCGCTTGGAGCGGGTGCATCTAATAGAAGAGATCCGCTGGCTGAAGCGCTACATCGATGGTGTTGAGTGGGAGCCATGGGAGGCGCCGCCGTCGGAGCCGAAGTTGAAGCCTCAGCCGTAGCCGCAGCTCGAGATCTAGCTCGAGCCGCGATCCTGCGACGCTCGGCTAGTCGCCGTCGCCTGACCGCTGCAGCTCCTGCTCGATAAACCAGTCGATGTGGCTCGCGAGCACCGTCATCGGTAGCGACCCTGGCCCCAGCAGAGCCTCGTGGAAGCGACGGATGTCGAATCGGTCGCCGAGTGCCTCGCGCGCGTGCTCTCGTAGCCGCACGATCTCGCGCTTGCCCATCATGTAGCCGAGCGCCTGGCCCGGCATGTCGGTTGAGTAGCGCAACGACTCGGTGGCGATCTGCGCGTCTGATTCGAAGATCGTGTTGCGCATATACGTGCGGGTTTCTTCCAATGACCACCCGAGCGCGTTCATTGCCGTGCTCGAGTTCGCCGCCAGCTCGTTGCGGAGGCGATGTTGCTGTCGCTGGCGGGCGGAGCGATGGGGCTGGCGCTTTCGGGAGTCATGACCCGGGCGCTGCTCGCCGTGGAGCCCGGGAACCTACCCCGAACCGAGTCGATCGGGCTCGATCCCGTTGTCGGGGCCGTGGTCCTCGGGCTGGCGCTTCTCACCGGTGCTGTGCTCGGGCTGGTGCCCGCGCTGCGCCTGGGCGATCGTGACGTTGAAGTGATGCTTCGCCAGACGTCGGGCCGAACCGGAGGTAGTGCCCGCGCGCGCTCGATTCGTGTTGCGCTGGTGGCCGCCGAGGCGGCTCTGGTGTTCGTGCTGCTGGTTGGCGCCGGTCTGATGATCGGCAGCCTGCGCAGCGAGCACAAGATCAGCGTATTTCCGTTGTTGAGCCGCGAATGGTCGTGGTGGAAGAACACACCCTCGGGAGCGACGTAGCTCCACACGGTGTTGCCCTGCTGGTCGAGCTCGAGAATCGTGCGAGGCTCGTCTCCGGTGTTGAGACGTACCAGGATGTTGCCGTTGTCGAGCGGCCGCGGGTAGAAATAGGAGCTGCCCGCCGGCGGTCGCAGGCGGCGCACGATCTTGCCATTGATGTTGACGATCTGAATCACGCCGTCGAGCCCCGCGAAAACCACGACGCCGGGATTGACCTTGGCCCGCTTGAGCTTCGTGAGACCGGTCCGATTGCTGACTGGTGGCGTGAAGTTACCTTCGGCAACGGCCGCCGACAGCAGAAGACTGACGGCCAGCAGAGCAGCGGATCGGCGGTAGCGCATATGGAGAAATCCTCGCTTGATCGAGTTGTCGGCGCGCTCAAAACACCACACGCCGTTTGAAGTGGGACGGGAAAGGGCGTCGGCAAATCTATGCGACCGATAGAGGCCCATCAAGAGTCCTCGGAGCCCGGCCGACTACGCGTCGCTCGGGGTCGCTTCCCCGGCTTCGGCCGCCTCGACCGCCTCGGCGTTGCGGAAGCTGAGCCAGGCGACTCGTCGTCGTGCGACCTTGGCTACCGTTACCCGATACGATCCGATGTCCAGCTCGTCGCCTTCGGTGGGTAGACGCCCCAGCCGCGATGTCACGTAGCCACCAATCGTGTCGGCCGCGTCGTCGAGCTCGGGAAGCCCCAGTTGCTCGATCGCCTGCGGCCGCGGGTAGCCGCCCGGGACGTGGAGCGAGCCGTCCGTTTCCTGGTGCGGCGCCGGTGCGACTTCGTCGAACTCATCACGGATTGTGCCAACGACGTGCTCGATTGCGTCCTCGAGAAAAACCAGTCCGAGCACCGAGCCGTGCTCGTCGAGCACCACCGCGCTGTGTGCGCGCTTGACCTGCATCTCGGCGATGAGCCCGGCGAGAGGCTGCGTATCCGACACGAAGACGGGCTTGCGCGCCAGTACCCGCAGATCGATGTCTTGGCCGGAGAGCGTGGCGGTGGCGACGTCCTTCACGTGAACGATACCGACGACTGAGTCGAGGTCGGTCTCACAAACCGGGAAACGTGTGTGGCTGGTGTCGCGCACCACTTCGAGGTTCTCTTCCAGCGGCCGGGCCAGCGACAGGCTCACCACATCCACTCGCGGGACGAAGATGTGCCGGACTTCGAGATCGACCAGATGAAGCACGTTCTCGGCGAGCTGCAGCTGGCGGTTCGACAGGTGTCCGGCCTCGGCGGAGGTGACCAGGATCGTGCAGATCTCGGCGACGTTGTGAGTCCCTTCGCCGTGCTCCTCGCTCGTCATGCCGGCCAGGCGGAGAAGCCACATCGAGATCTCGTTGATGACCCAAATGAACGGCGCCAGGAGGGCTGCAAAGACGCGCAGTGGATAGGCGATGTTGAGCACGGTGCTGTCGGCGCGCCGGATCGCCCAGATCTTCGGCGCCTGCTCGCCGATCGTCATGTGGAGGATCGTGACGACCGTCAGCGCGAGCATGAGCGCAATCGCGTGTGTCACGGCTGGACTGAATACGTGCTCCCAGCCCAGCGCCGCGACGCCCAGGAGCAGGATCTGCGCCACAGCCGGCTCGGCGAGCCATCCGAGAATCAGGCTCGCCAGCGTGATGCCGAGCTGGCAGGCCGACAAATAGAAGTCGAGGTTCTCGACGAGGTATTGCGCCACCCCGGCTCGTCGATTCCCGGTATCCGCGAGGCCCTCGATGCGCGACACCCGAACCTTGACGAGGGCGAACTCAGCCGCAACGAAGAAGCCGTTGAGCGCGACGAAGAGGAGCGTGACTCCCAGCCGAAGGACGTACGTCCAACTACTGGCTGCTACTTCCGAGCCCTCCATCCGGTGCCGCTACTCCCGCTCTGTGCACGCCGCGTCTGGCGTGCGGTCGACATCCCACATGGGACATCCAGCGAGAGGATACCGGAGCGCAGCCGTTGATCCTACTCGTCGCGCATCGCAATTATCGGGTCGACCCGCGTGGCCCGACGCGCTGGGATGTAGCTGGCTGCAAATGCGATCGTCGTGAGCGCGCTCGTGACCGCCAGGAAAGTGACCGGATCGGTAGGGCTGACGTCGAGCAACAACTGGCCCATCAGGCGCGTAATTGCCACGGAGGCCAGCAGGCCAAGCACAACCCCGGCGAGCGTAACCTTCGATGCCTGCAGCACGATCAGCCGCTGTACGTCGCCGGCCGCGGCTCCGAGCGCCATGCGCACCCCGATCTCGCGGGTCCGCTGGCTCACGGAATACGACACCACACCGTAGATTCCGATCGTCGCCAGGATCAGTCCTACCGCGCCGAACATGGTTGCCACCAGGGCCGCCAGGCGCTGTGCCATGAACGCGTTGCCGCCACTCAGATGGTCGGCCATTGTGAGCACGTCGTAGACCGGCATCCCTGGAGCCAACGCACGCGCTCGATCGCGGATGGCGGCTGCGAGCGCGGTGGGGTCGCCTTGCGCATAGATGTGGAGCACGCGAGCTCCCTGGTATGTCTGCGACCACGGCAGGTACAAGAATGGCCGAAACTCCTCGCCGACGAGCCGCTGGTAGCTGTTGCCGGCCACGCCCACGACCTCGACGAAGGGGCCGGCCGCGCCGTTGAGGCTGATCTGCCTGCCCAGCGCCGTCCGCCCCGGCCAGAACTCATCGACGAACGCCTGGTTGACCACTGCAACGGGCGCTACGCCGGCGGAGTCTTCGCGGGCGAACGGCCGACCCTGGCGGATCGGAATGCCGATGGTGTTGAAGAAGTCGAGCCCCACCCAGTCGGTCATCACACCCACCGACTCGGGCTCGCCCTCCTTCAACTCGCGTTCCGGCACGAACACGGGTCTCGTTGTGGAGATGAGGCCGAACGGAACGAAGGTGGCGTGCGCCGCCGTTTCGACGCCGGGCATCTGGCGCGTGCTCTCGATGAGCTCTTCGAACATTGGGCGGGCGAACTCCTCGTCGTAGCCGCCAAGCGTCGCGTCCATCGACATCAGGAGCAGGTTGTCGGAGCGGAACCCCAGATCGATGTTCTGCACGTTGCGGACGCTACGCAGAAAGAGGCCGGCGGCAATCAACACAACCAGCGAGATCGCCACCTGCGAAACGACCAGCGCGCTACGCATCCAGTGCTGGGCGGGATCCACCGCGCTCGATCGTCCGCCTTCTTTGAGGTTGTCGTGCAGGTTGGCGCGTGACGCGCGCAGTCCTGGGAACAAGCCGGCGAGCACGCCGGTCAGCAGGCTCAGCGCAAGCGCGAAACCGAACACGCGGAGATCGAGGCTCACGTCGATGCGCACGGGAAAGTCACCCGAGAAGCTCACAGAGCCGAGTGCGGTCGTGGCCCAATAGGCCAGGGCCAGAGCTACCGCCGCGCTGGCAGCCGACAGCGCCACGCTTTCCGTTAGCAGCTGCCGCAGAATGCGGAAGCGGCTGGCGCCGAGCGCCGCGCGCACCGCAATCTCGCGCTGCCGTGTGGTCGCGCGCGCCAGCATCATGTTGGCGACGTTGGCACACGCAATCGCCAAGATCAGGCCGACCAGTCCCATGAACACCATCGCGATGTACGGCATGAAGTCGGATGTGCCGGGCTCCGGGCGCGCTTTGGTCTCCGGGACGACGTACAGGCTCACGCCTTTGTTGGTGTCGGGGTAGGCTTCGGCGAGCTGCGCGGCTCGGACCTGAAGCGCGGTCCGCGCTGTGTCGACGTCGACGCCGGGTTGGAGTCGCCCCATCGCCCTCAGCGAGTGGCCCTCGCGATTCTCCAGCATGGTCCCGTTCGACTGCGACAGCTCGGCGACCTGCAGAAGCGGCACGTAGGCGTCCATTTCCATGATGAACTCGGTGCCCGGGAACGACTCGCCAACAACGCCAATCACCGTGTAGGGGTTGCCGTTGATGCGTACCGCGCGGCCAACAACGTCAGGGTCGGCGGCGAAGCGGCGTTGCCAATACGACTCGGTGAGCACGATCACGGCGTGCCCGCCGCCGGCGCCCCCACTGGGGCCCTCGTCGCGGCCGATCAGGCGCCCGAGGTGAGGCTTGACGCCCAGCATCTCGAAGTAGTTGGCCGAGACGAGCTCGACGAAAGAACGTTCGGCGACATCATCAACACTCAGGCTGACGATGAAAGGTGTGTAGGTCGCGAGGTCTTGCAGCACCTCGTCGAAGGCCGCGTAGTCGAGACTGTCGAGATACGACAGTCCGTGCGGGAAGCCGTCGGGCGCGTGCTGATCCACCGAGGCGACGACCACGAGCTCGTGCGCGTCGCGCACGGGCAGGGGCCGGAACATCAGCGCGTTGAACACGCTGAAGATCGCGGCATTCGCGCCAATCCCGAGCGCCAGCGTGAGGATTGCGGCGCCGGCGTAGCCTTTGCTTCTGCTGAGAGTGCGGATGCCGTAGCGCAGGTCTTGGATCAAGTCGTCCATCGTGTTCCTCTGGCGCCGCAAATTCGGCGATAGGTTCATTTTTCGAGAGTTGCGTGAATGGCCCGAGTCGAGTGACTCGGAAAGATCGCCGTCAGCCGTTTCGCCGCGGAGCTGCCGTAGCCGGCACGCCAGAGCGGGCGCCAGCGATCGGCGCACCTGACGGCGGTACCAGCGTCGGGCGGTCTTCCTGCGCGAGCCCGCGGCAGCCTGGGTGCGGGCGAGGAATTCTTCGTCGAGGTCGGCAACCAACGAAGCGCGCAGCGAGGCCGGTGCGCAGATCGCCAGCAAGAAGCGGCTCAAGGCTGGCGGATTCGACTCGCTGTCACACGGGTTCGACTTCGTCGGTGGCAGCGGCGGCGGTGCCGTTGGCCTCTGGCGGAAGATCATCGCGCGCCGCGGCTCTCAGGATCGAGCTCCACGTCTTCCCAGAGCCGATTCAACATCCGGCGCGAGCGCTCGAGAGCCTCGACTCCGGCGGTGCTGAGCCGGTAGAAGCGCTTGGCCTTGCCGCCGCGCTCCGCCGTGGGCTCGCCGGCTCGAGGCACGACGTAGCCCTTGCGCTCCATACGATCGAGGGCGGAATAAACGGCGCCAATCGCCGGCTCTCGCGCGGTCCTGCGCTCGATCTCCTGGCGGATCGCCATGCCGTATGCGCGATCGCCGAGACGGGCAAGTGCGAGAAGCACCACCTGCTCGAATTCTCCTAGAAATCGGCCTTTTCCCATCAGATGCGGTCCGATCGCGGCTGTTTTTTCTTCAAAAGTGAGGAATACATGTCAGCTAGTACGCGAGTCGCTCGCCTCGGGTTTCGTCGTTCCGTCGCCGCCGACCGCTACACTGTCGGCGCCACGATCCCAGGAGCCGCTGAATGACGCGAACCTCGTACACCCACGGCAGCAGCGAGATGCCGCTGCTCGGCGAGACGATTGGCGACAACCTGCGCCGCACTGTGGAACGGTTCGGCGATCGCGACGCCCTGGTTGTGCGCTCACAAGGCTACCGAGCCAGCTACCAGCAGCTCTGGGAGGCGACGACTCGTGTGGCGGGGGCGCTACTGGCGCGCGGCATCCAGAAGGGTGATCGCGTGGGTGTTTGGTCGCCCAACCGCTACGAGTGGGTGGTGATCCAGTACGCCACGGCACGTATCGGCGCGATTCTGGTCAACGTCAACCCGGCCTACAAGGCGCGCGAGCTGGAGCATGTCCTCAACCAGTCGGGCGTACGGCTGTTGTTGATGTCGCGAGGCTTTCGAGCTACCGACTACGTTGCCATCCTCGACGCTGTCCGCGGCGAGTGCCCTGAGCTGGAGGAAGCGCTGGTATTCGAGAACGACTGGGAAGCGCTCGAGGGGGCGAGCGCCGCGGCGCACGACTCCGAGTTGGGCCAGCAACATCAGCTCGTGGAGAACGACGCCCTCGCCGCGCGCGAGGCTAGCCTCACCTTCGACGATCCGATCAACATCCAGTACACCTCGGGGACTACAGGGATGCCCAAGGGGGCGACGCTGTCGCACCACAACATCCTCAACAACGGCTTCTTCTGCGGCGAGATCCTACGGTACACCGAGGCCGATCGCGTTTGTGTACCGGTGCCCTTCTACCACTGCTTCGGCATGGTGATCGGCAACCTGGCTTGCACCAGCCACGGCGCCTGCGTGGTGGTTCCGGGTGAGGCGTTCGAGCCGGGTGAAACGCTTGCCACGATCGAGGCCGAGCGCTGCACCTCGTTGTACGGCGTGCCCACCATGTACATCGCGCAGCTCAAGCACGACAGCTTCGAGAGCACCGATCTGTCGTCGCTACGCACGGGGATCATGGCTGGATCGCCGTGTCCGATCGAGGTGATGAAAGAGGTCTTCGAGCGCATGAACATGCGCGAAGTGACGATTGCCTACGGAATGACAGAGACGTCGCCCGCATCCACCCACACGGCCGTCGACGATCCGGTGGAGAAGCGTGTTGCCACCGTGGGCCGCGTGCACCCGCACGTAGAGATCAAGATCGTCGACCCCGAGAGTGGTCGGGTGGTGCCGCTCGGCGAGCGCGGCGAGCTGTGCACGCGCGGCTACAACGTCATGCTGGGTTACTGGAAAGATCACGAGGCCACGACGGCGGCGATCGACGCGGCGCGTTGGATGCACACCGGCGATCTGGCGACGCTCGACGAGGAGGGCTACATCAGCATCGTCGGCCGCATCAAAGACATGATCATTCGCGGCGGCGAGAACATCTATCCGCGCGAGATCGAAGAGTTTCTATACACCCACCCCGACGTCGAAGACGCCCAGGTCATTGGAGTGCCCTCGGAGCGCTATGGCGAGGAGGTGATGGCGTGGGTCAAGCTCCGTGCGCGGGCCCAGCACGAGATCGAGAACACGATCGACGGCGATAGCCTCGCCGAGTACTGCCGCGGCACGATCGCAACGTTCAAGATCCCGCGCTACTGGAAGTTCGTCGATGAGTTCCCGATGACCGTCACCGGCAAGATCCAGAAATTTCGCATGCGCGAGATCGCCGTTGGCGAGCTCGGGCTCGAGGGCGAAATCTAGGAGGCGTCGTCGGCGCTGGCGTCGCCGTCCGCGTTGGTGTCGTCGGCCTCGTTCCTCGCAACCTCCGGGTTCGACTTCGTCAGTGTGACCTGGTTGCCGACCTCGTTGTACTCAACCGAGTCCATGAACGTGCGCATCAGCATGACGCCGCGGCCGCTGACGGCGAGGAGGTTTTTGCCGACGTGGGGTCGGGCAGCACGGCTGGATCGAACCCCGGCCCCTCGTCACGTATGACGTAGCGGACCACCTCGGTCGACTCCGTCGCGGTCACCGTGACGCGGCGCAGTGAGTACGGCTCCTGCGCCGCGCGCTCGCGAATCAGCGCGTCGTACGCGTCGCGATCGTTGGCGCGCAGCTCCGAGCCTACCTCCAGATTGCCGCGCAGGATGGCGTTCGAGATTCCCTCGCTCAATGCCATTCCGATTTGGGTGCGGGTGGACTCGTCGCCGAAATCCAGGCGTTCGAGACTCTCCTGAAAATAGGTCACGAGCGGCATGATGAGCGTAATATCACCGTCCAACTCGAACCGCGTCTCCCTACTTCCGAGAAATTGCATGAGCTCCCGTTGCGCTTGGCGCGACTCGGCTACCTCGAGAACCTGCTCGATGGTTTCTTCGAGCTCCTCTGCGAGGAGATGTTTCGGGACGTAGCTCGACGCGCCGGCCTCGAGCGCTGCTACGGCGATCTGCTCGCTGCCACGAGCGGTCATCAGTACAACGGGGATGAGCGGGTACTCCTCGTGCAACTGTTCGACCAGCTCGAGGCCGTCAACACGAGGCATGCGCAGGTCGGTCAAGACAAGGTCCGGCGCCGCGTTCTCGACATGCGCCATCGCCGTGGCGCCGTCCGACGCGAACGTCAACTCCACGTCGTCGAAGTCCTCCAGGCAACGCCGAACCGCTTCCAGGTCGACCTCGTCGTCGTCGACTACCAGGATCCTCAGTGTCGATTCGCTCACGCGCTGGCCGGAATGTTCGTGGAGGGACCGCTGTCGGCGCCGCCCTTGCGGACGGTGCTTACCCGTCAGCGGGTGGTTGTGGGCCATGTGAAGCGGAAACACGCTCCACGTCCCGACCCAGAGCTTACCTCGACCGTCCCCCCGACTTGTGAAACGAACCTGGCGACGAGCGCCAGGCCGAGACCTGTTCGGCGCTTGCCGCCACTCGTGTGAAAGCGTTCGAAGATTCGCTCACGCTCCCCGTCGGTAATGCCGGGCCCGTCGTCGGCGACCTCGAACTCCCACATTTCGCCAGTCTCGCGTGCCGCCACGACAATGCGACCGGTGTCGCGGTCGTGATGCACGACGGCGTTGTCGATGAGGTTGCGGAAGACATGCTCCAGCGGAGCACGCGGGGTCTCCAGCGCTGGGAGGTTATCCTCGACGACAATTTCCATTCCCGCCGGCGGCGCGAGCAATTCCACCACCTCAGCGACAAGCAACTTCGTGTCGACGACCTCGCAGTTGCTGGTTCCCAGCGGGTCGGCTTTCTCGGTGGTGGTGCGGTTCGTGCCGCTTCCCGCCCGCGCGTACGCCAGAAGATCGTCGATCAATCGTTCCATCTTGGTGATACGACGGCGCAGCATGGCGAGATGCGCCCTGACCTTTTCGGTGAGCGACTCGCCGGAGTCTTCTTCGATCCAGCGCGCCAGGTTGGACATGCCGCGCAGTGGTGCCCGCAGGTCGTGTGACGCGATCGCGGCGAAATCCGCGAGGTCGGCGTTGGAGCGCGCCAGCTCGCGCCCTTGGGCTGCCAGATCCTCGTCGATGATGATCTGCTCGGTGATGTCGCGGCCGACGGCGTAGATCAATCCTCTTTCGGCCACCGGTGTGGCGCGCCACGCGATCCAGCGCCAGCTGCCATCTTTGGCGAGGTAGCGGTTACGGAAGTCGACAACCACCTTGCCCTCGGCGAGGTGTCCAACCTCGCGCAGCGTACTCTCGCGGTCGTCCGGGTGAACGAACTCGACAAAGGAGCGGCTCAACAGCTCGCCAGGAGAGTGTCCGAGAATCCGCTCGAAAGCCGGGTTCACGCTCTTGAAGAACCCGTCGGTGCCGGCCACGCAGAGCAGGTCGAGTGACAGGTCGAACAGGCGGGCGAGGTCGGCGCTGTGGATCGGGTTCGACATCGCCGTGTTGGCTTCGCCGTCCCGTGTCTCCAGATCACTCAAGCGCTCACCTC
Organism: Acidobacteriota bacterium; assembly: GCA_963666215.2. Classification (GTDB taxonomy): domain Bacteria; phylum Acidobacteriota; class UBA890; order UBA890; family WLXD01. The sequence goes on along the minus strand of CAXWPL010000004.1, from coordinate 450,546 downwards.
AGGCAGGGCCCGTGGTCTCCTCTCAGACGATTGACGTCCGAGAGCCGGCGCTTGGGGACGCGCGCCGGTAGCGGAGCGTAACTCGCGTAGCACCCGAGCGACAACAAGGAAGGCAAAAGTGGCAGTAGAGGGCGAGCGCACAAAAAAGCGCGCCGACGGTGCGTTGCCGGGTGGGTGGTGTGTGAAAATGGCGTTCCCTGAGGGCGAGTCCCTTACTGCGCCCACCCCGCGCGCCCAACGTAGCTCATGAAGCGCACGCTCTTTCTTGTTGCCCTGCTGGGATTCGTAGGCCTCATAGGTCTACGCCTTTACCAGCAGTGGCCCGCTGCGGAAGCGGCAGCTGGGTTTCCGTCTGCGGGCTTGTCGCGTTCCGTCAACGCTGCCATCGCCGAGCTCGGACCCGTGAGCCAGTCACTCACTCTCGTGGGCTCGCTGCGCGCTCAGGAGGTGGTCGAAGTGACGCCGCGCATCAACGGACGCGTGGTGGCCATGCATGTCGACCTCGGCGATGCGGTGCAGAACGGCCAGATGCTGGCCAAGCTCGAGGACGATGAGCTGCGGCAGCAAGAGCAGCAGTCGGAAGCCGCGCTCGAAGTTGCGCGCGCCGTGATCAATCAACGTGAGCTCGAGCTGCAGAACCTGCAGGTCATGCGCGATCGCAACAACGGCCTGCGTGAGCAGGGGCTGATTTCCGATCAGGACCGCGAGCAGTCGCAGACGCGCTTCGAGGTGGGCGAGGCACAGCTCAATCTGGCGCGGGCGCAGCTGCTGCAATCCGAGGCGGGGTTGCGAGAGCTGCAGATTCGCCTCGACCAAACACGCGTCATCGCGCCGATGAGCGGTGTGGTTGGCCGTCGGTTTGTCGACGTTGGAACACTCGTCAACGCCGCGACGCCGGTGGTTACGCTGATCAAGCTCGACACCGTGGAGTTGATCGCGAACGTCGCCGAACGCGATCTGGTGAAGCTGCAAATGGGTACCCAGGGCAGGGTTACGGTCGACGCGATGCCCGGCGAGACGTTTATCGGTACGGTGGCGCGGATCGCTCCACTGCTCGATCCTCAAACTCGAACGGCCCGCGTCGAGATCGTGGTCCCCAACACCAACCGGCGGCTTCGTGCCGAGATGTTCGCGCGCATCGATCTCGATCTCGGCGATCAGGGCAATGTGCTGCGAATCCCGCGGCAAGCGCTCGTGGTGCGCGGCGAGCAGCAGGGCGTCTTTGTCATTAGCGACGACATCGCCACGTTCCGCGAGATACGAGTCGGACTGACCGGCGAGGACTGGATCGAGATCGCCACCGGGCTGCAGCCTGGTGAGACCGTCGCCACCATGGGCTCGAATCTGCTGCGCGACGGTGACAGCGTGCGCGTGAGTGGTGCCGGTGCATCGCGCTCCGAGGAGGAGACTTCCGCATGAACCTTCCGCGAATCGCAATTCATCGCCCCGTGACGATGCTCATGCTGGGTGTGGTCGTCGTGCTGCTGGGCCTCGTCTCCTTCGCGCGCTTGCCGGTCGACTTGATGCCCGACGTCGAGTTCCCCACGCTCACGGTGCGCACCGACTACGCCGGCGTGGGTCCCGAGGAAATCGAGAATCTGATTACGCGGCCGGTTGAGCAGTCGATGGCGGCGGTGCCGAACGTCGAGCGCATCAACTCCACGTCGTCGGAGGGCAGTAGCACGGTCCGGATCAGCTTCGAATGGGGCACCAACCTCGACGAAGCCTCGGCGGAGGTGCGTTCGCGCCTCGATCGTATCCGCGGCGTTCTCCCCGAACAGGCCGATCCGCCGACGCTGTTCAAGTTCGACGTCTCGCAGTTCCCCATCCTCTACATTGCGGTCGGTGGCGACATGGACGCGCGCGAGCTGCGCCAGTTCGCCGAGGATCAGCTGCAGTACCGCCTCGAGCGTGTGCCCGGCGTTGCTTCGGCCGACATCCGTGGTGGGCTTCGCAGGCAGATCCAGGTTCTGCTCAACCTCGGGCAGCTGCTCGCCTACGACATCTCGGTGAGCCAGGTGGTCGCGGTGCTCAATCGCGAGAATCGCAACGAGCCCATCGGGCCGGTTCCGGAGGGCGATTTCGAGATCCTGCTCCGCAGCCAGGGTGAGTTCACCGAAATCGAACCCATGCGGAGCATCGTGGTTTCGACGCGCAACGGTGTTCCCGTTTATCTACGCGACATCGCGGAGATCAACGATGGCTACGAGGAAGTCCGCCAGTTGATCCGCGTCGACGACCAGCCAGCGTTGCGCATGTCGATCAGCAAGCAGTCGGGCTCCAACACGGTCACCGTCGCCAACTCCGTGAAGGAAGAGCTCGATCGTATCCGCCGCGACTTCGCCGGGCTCACGATCACACCGATCTTCGACCAGTCGAAGTACATCGAAGAATCGATCTCCAACGTGCGCAACTCGGCCGTCTTCGGGGCCGTGCTTGCCGTGCTGGTGTTGTTTCTGTTCCTGCGCAACCTACGCAGCACGCTGATCATTGGCGTTTCGATTCCGATCGCGGTCATCGCCACCTTCGCACTCATGTACTACTACGACTTCACGCTCAACACGATGTCGTTTGGTGGCCTGGCGCTGGGTGTGGGCATGCTGGTCGACAACGCCATCGTGGTGCTCGAGAACATCTTCCGGCATCGCGAGGCGGGTCAAACCAAGGAGTACGCCGCGATCGAGGGGAGCGCCGAGGTCTCGACGGCCATCATCGCCTCGACGCTTACGACGCTCGCCGTTTTCGTGCCGCTCGTTTTCCTCACCGGCATGGCCGGAATCATGTTCCAGCAGCTCTCTTTGGTGGTCGCTTTCGCGCTCACCTGCTCGCTGCTTGTGGCGTTGACCATCATTCCCGTGCTTTGCCACCGATTTCTGCAGGTGCGTCCCCCTGACGCCGAGCATCATCCGATCATCAATCAGCTGGTGATGCGCTCGGGCAGCATGCTGCGTTCGCTCGACGAGGCCTACGAGGGCGCCATCCATTGGGCGCTAGGGCATCGCTGGACTGTCGTCTGGGGCACGACTGCGCTGTTCGTCGGCACCATGATGCTGGTGCCGTTCATCGGTTTCGAGCTGATGCCCGAAACCGACGAAGGTGAGGTGCGGATCAACATCGAGCTGCCCGCCGGAACACGCGTTGGTGTTACCGACAAGGTCATCGCTGAGCTCGAGCAGGTGATCGCCGAGCAGGTGCCCGAGGCGCTGCACGTGCTCGCCGAGGTTGGCGGCGGGGGTTGGCGTGAGTCGGCCACACACAAAGGCAACCTCCGGGTGTCGCTCGTCGACCTGAACCAGCGGACGCGCTCCAGTGCCGAGGTGGCCGCGGCCTTGCGTCCGCACCTGGTACGACGGCCCGGAATGATCGCGTTCGCGCGTCCGGGCAGCAACAACTGGCTGTTCCGCGGCGCGGGCGGCGAAGGCGAGCGTCTCAGCGTCGAGATCCGCGGCTATGACTTGGCGACCGCCGAGCGTCTCGCCGAGGAGCTGCAAGACACCATGAGCGCGATCGACGGCATTGTTGACCCGCGTGTCAGTCGGCAGCCCGGAGTACCCGAGCTACGTGTCGTTCTCGATCGCGAAAAAGCGGCGACGCTCGGTCTCAATCTTTCCGATACCGCGAGCACGCTGCGGACCGCGATCGGCGGGCGCGTGGCGACGCGTTTCCGTGATTCCGGCCGTGAGTTCGATGTCCTCGTACGACTACGAGAAGCCGATCGGCAGAACCTCAGTCAGCTCGACCGCGTGCCCATCATCACGCCGACGGGGCGCCGCATCGCCGCCTCGAGCATCGTGACACTCGAGCGTCGAGAGGGCCCGGTGAGCATTACCCGCAAGGACCAGGAGCGCATCATCACCGTGTCGGCCGATGTCGAAGGTCGCGACATGGGGAGCGTGATGGCCGATATCCAGGACGGCGTTCGCAGGATGGATATCCCGCCGCAGTTCGCGATTCTTCTCGGCGACGAGTACCTCGAGCAACAGCGTGCCTTCAACGATCTGATGCTGGTGCTGGCGCTGGCGATTATCCTCGTCTACGCGGTCATGGCGTCTCAGTTCGAGTCGCTCCGCGATCCGTTCATTATCCTGTTCTCGATTCCGCTGGCCGCCATCGGTATCGTGCTCATGCTGTTCTTGACGGGCACGACCTTCAATATTCAGGCGTTCATTGGCGTCATCATGCTGGCGGGCATTGTGGTCAATAACGCCATCGTGCTCGGTGACTACATCAACCTGTTGCGTCGTCGCGATCGCATGCCCCTGCGCGAGGCGGTCGAAACGGCCGGTCGCCGTAGGCTGCGCCCGATTCTGATGACCACCCTCACCACCGTGCTGGCGATGGTGCCGATGGCGCTCGGCCTCGGCGAGGGCGGCGAGATGCAGGCCCCGATGGCGCGCGTCGTGATCGCTGGCCTGCTGACGTCGACGCTAATCACCCTCATCTTCATCCCCACGATCTGGACGATGATCGAGGAGTGGTCGTTCAAACGCGGCGAGTCCCGTGCAAGTCGCCGCGTCGAGTCCGAGACACCCGATCTTGCGGGGACGTATCCCGAGGCGGCCGGCTAGCTTCAGACGCCGCCTCCTAGGCTCGGAATGGGTGCGGTGGGGGTGGGGTGCGTTTCAGACGCGCGGAGGCGAGCCGGGGGGCATCTCGCCGACTGACGGCATGACAACACCGATGACTCAGGTTCGATCGCGCGCACGACACCGGCGGATCGTTGACGCGGGGATAGATCTCATGGTGTACATGGCAGTATGGTAACGATATGGTAAAACGCAAAGTTACGTTCACGCTCGATGAGTCAACGGTCCAGAAGCTCACCCTTGCGGCCGCACGGCTCGGCAAGCCCAAGAGCATGGTGGTGCGTGAGGCGATCGTCGATTACGCCGCCCGCGTCGGGTGACTGAGCGAGGCTGAGCGGTTGCGCCGATTGGCGGCCTTCGACGAGCTTGTGCCGCGGATTCCGCAGCGGCCGGTGGCCGAAGTCGATCGCGAGCTCAGCGAGATTCGTGAAGCGCGGCGGGCGGGTGGTCGACGCTCGGCAGAGTCGCCAACTGTCGAGACGACGAAGGGCGTGACCGCGGCCAAGCGCCAAGAAAACCCAGCGTGATCGTTCTGGATACATCGCTCCTGGTCGACGCGCTTACCGGCCCGCGTCGCTCTGCGCCGCAGTTGCGGAGCGCCCTGGAAGACGGGCAGAGGCTGCTTCTCCCATCCCTGGTTCTTTACGAGTGGCTGCGAGGCCCCCGGCTACGCGAGGAGTTGCTCGCCCAAGAGACGCTCTTTCCGCGCAGCGAAACGCTTGCTTTCGATGACGCGACCGCGGCCTTGGCTGCCGACCTCTACCGCAGCGTGCCCACCCCGAGAAGGCGAGAGATCGATCTCGGCATTGCAGCCACCACCCTACTGGCCGATGCGGCGCTGTGGACGCTCAATACTCGCGACTTCGATGACATTGAGGAGCTGCGCCTTTATCGTTCCGCCTAGGGCGCACCGGTGAGCGTCAGCTAGCCGGAGCTACCGCGGCCGAGTAGCGTGCGCCACGCGAGACGTCTGCTGTTTCAATTCACGCGGAGATCGCACTGAGCCCACGGATACCGAGCGAGCCGCCGCCGTTGCCGAGAGGGTTACCCGGCGAATAGCGCGAACGCCCCAAGTGCCAGGGCCGCGAAGAGCACGAGGAAGAAGATCTTCCAGCGACTCTTGGGGTAGCGGCCTGCCAAGGCGCCGGTGAAGCCGTTGGCGAGCACCTGGTAGCTGGTGCCCTTGAAGTTGTAGCTCAGCAACCAGACGGGTACGAGGATGTGCTTGAACGTCTGATCTCGGTAGGTCGGATTGATCACCAGATTCCGATGCGTGTCGCCGGGGACTTCCGAGCCACACAGTCGTCGGAGCTTGGATTCGATCGACGAGCGCGCCTGACGGGCTGCGTCGAGCAGGACGACTTGGTAGTGCTCGACGATGAAGCCCGAAAGATAGGCCGTGTCGTAGGCCACGAGCTCCTGGTTGGGAAAGGGTTCGATTTGTCGCAGGAGCTTCGGGTCGACTCCCTGGGTACCGGGCACAGGCTCGTCGTCGAAGAACTCCCTGACCCGCCCAGATGCGGGTCGCCACCGTGTGTGTCGAACCTGCCGCTGCTTGGTCGTACCGTCCGAGTCGCGGTAGGTCTCGGTGGTGTAGTAGTAGGTGCCCGAGTCTGCGGTCCAGGGACAATCGACCCGAGCGTCGAACGTCCAGTACGGGATATAGACTCCTCGAACATTCTCGATCGCCGCGCTCTTTCGAAGGGCTCCGGGAGCCAGCCACTTCGATGCGTAGAAGCCCTTGATGAGGCGGCGGACCTTGGCCTTGTCCACTTGGAACGGCATCAGACTTTGCGGGCGAAGAGGCGATTTGAGCTCCTCGTAGTCCACAAGCTCGGGCGAGCCGCAGAACTCGCAGTTCTGGCCCACTCGGCCGGCTGCGAATACCGACACCGCGTGACAACTTCGACACTTGACCGTCTGCGTTTCCGTTTGCCAGCCGCGCAGCGATTCGGGAATCTCGCGCAGCGCACGGACGAGATCGAGCTCGTGGATCTCGCCGGCCATGTCGATCTCGTATGGTGACTCGGTGCCGCAGTACTCGCAGATCAGGCCCTGCCTACCAGGGTTCCAAACAGCTCGCGCGCCGCACGCAGCGCAGCCGTGTCGCTCGAGCGCGGCGATCTGGCGATCGTCGGGCTGCGGAGGCGCGCCAGGGCCCGCCGCTCCTGGTGGCGGTGATGATGGGCTCAGATCGCTCATCGAGAGCTCGGCCTGCTAGCTCCCCAGAAAGGCGTCGAGATCGGATCGACGAATGCGGAACGTCGAGCCGATTTTCTTGGCCTTGAGCTCGCCCGACCCCAGGATCGCCATGACATCGTCCAAGCTCACTCCCAGAGCGGCCGCAACGTCGTCCGGCTTCATCAGGTCGGGAAGCATGGTGACGGCCGCCGCCACAGCCGTCCCACTCGCTGCTGCCGCCGGGCTTGCTGCTGTCGCAGGCGCCGCGCCACCAAGAAGCCCCGCGCCCTGCTGCTGCACGATCTGCTGCGCCATGGCGAAACCAACGGCCATTTCGGTGGCCATGCCGCCCGAGCTGCCGCCAGCCTCCATGCCCTTGCCGAGCTGGAACTTGACGTAGTCGTTGAGGTTGCCGACGGCGGCCATGCTGGAGCGCTTGTCGATGGCCTCTTCCACTTCCGGAGGCAGCGAGACGTTCTCCACCACAAAGCTCGTGAGCTCGAGTCCGTACTTCGACGACACCACCGGATTGATCAGCGGCAACAGAGCGTCGCCAAGCTCGGTGTACTTCATCGACGCGTCGAGAACGGGGATCTCGGACGTGGCCAGCGCGTCGCTGAACACACTCACAACGCGGGAGCGCATCGTGTCGCTGAATTCTTCGAGCCGGAAGTCGCGGTCGGCGCCCGCTACCTCGCGGATGAACGCCTTCACGTCGGTGATACGGAAATCGTAGGTGCCGAACGCCCGCGCCAGCACGATGCCGAAGTCCTCGTCGCGCATCATGATCGGGTTGGAGGTGCCCCACTTGTTGCCCGTGAAGAGCCGCGTGTTCACGAAAAAGACGTCGGCCTTGAACGGCGAGACGAGGCCGTACTTCCACGACTTGAGCCGGGTCAGGACCGGGATGTTGTCGGTGATGAGCGTGTGCTTGCCCGGACCGAACGTGTCGGCGAACTCGCCCGCGAATCACTCGTAGTGGGTCCACAGCCGCAAGATCTTGACGGTCCGTTCTCCATCCAACACTTGGTAGACGAGCCTGTGCTGCACGTTGATTCTTCTGGAATAGGCCCCTTCGAGATCGCCTACCAGCTTCTCGAACCGAGGCGGCGTCCTGAGGGGATCGACTCGCAGAATCGAAAGCAGGAACTCCGCCTTCGGCTTCAGACCGGAGTGCGCCAACTTCCGGGCGTCTTTCTGCGCCTGATGGGTGAACACCAGGCGCCAGGGCCTCACCAATCGAGCTCTTCGGCACAGTCCTCGAGCTGGGTTGCGAGACTCTCCCTGATCGATTCGCGCATCCCTGGAATCGACAGGAGATAGACGGTTTCCTGCAGGGCCAGCCAATCGTCTTCGGAAAGGAGCACCGCATTGCTGCGTTTGCCGGTGATCTGCACAGGCTCGCTGCTCACGGTGACCTCATCGAGAAGGCGATAGAGCTGCTTGCGAGCTTCCGTAGCGTTGATGTTCTTCATTGCATAAGCGTACGTATTAACGTACGTTATGTCAAGAGCTCTTGTGGAACTGTGCTCGGAGAGACAGCAACGAATGCTCTGGCCCTGGAGCTGCGGTGCCACGCGCGTCGAAACGCCTTTGTCAGACTGGGCTGACGACGACCCCGGACGGTCCATTGTTGAGTGAGCGTGCCACAGCTTGCCTGACGGACTCGGCCGTCTCGGGCGCTGGCACCGCGTCCGCGTGGAGCTCGCCATGCCCTCCCTCGACAAACTCGAACGACACGCCTTTCGACACTCGACCCAAATGGCCCACGAAGATGAACCACAGCAGGGTCATGGCGAACATCTCGATGCACTCTTCGATCGACCTCGAAAAGTGAAGCAAAGTCGAATAGGTGGAGCTTTCGAAGGTCCGCGCCACCCAGTAGTCGAGGTGCCATGTGTTCATGATCGCGGTGTAGGGGTTGAGGGCATGTTGCGGCTGGAGTCCCTTCAAGAAATCCAGTCCTACGGCTGTCGAGAGGCATCCGAGCGCGACCAGCAATCCCACCTTCGGTCCGCGGCCGCGCAGCTCGCGCAGCAGGAATACCAGCATGAACAGCCCCATGGCGGCGAAGATCGGCATGAAGACAATCTGCCAGCGGTAGCTCGGAAACAGATCGAGCGTCCACGCCCCGAAGCCGCCTGCCACCGCACTCGCCGAGTAGATCTCGTGGTAGGCGGTACCGACTCTCTCGTGGATGTGTGCGCCGTCGTCGAAGGCCAGGTAGCTGAAGAAGAGGGCGCGAGCGAGCCATCCGGCGCGCTTGCCGCGTGACTGCGTCGCTCGTACGACGACGTAGACCAGCCACAAGGTCAACGCCACCATTGCCGTCTGCATGATCGAGAACCACGCCGGCAGGCTGCTCTCCAGTGCCGTGTCGAAGAGGCGACGGATCGCGGAGCTCTCGGCGCCTCCCGCGTAGTTGACGTGGTAGTCGAGTGTGAAGAACAGGAGCTCCAGGCTCACGCAGATCATCAAGATGATCTTGGCGACGAGTCCACAGTCGCATCGAAGAAGCCGCGGAGATTTCATGTGTCGTCAATCGTTTCGAGATTATTGAGGCGCACGAAACGGCTCAGATTGAACTCAGGCGGTCCCTCGCCGACGACGACGGTGGCTTCGGTATCGATCAGATGGAGCGTGGTCTCGATCAACCGTACGTCGCCGATCATGCCGGTTAGCGGGCCCGCGTCGGTGGGCAGAGAAGTCCCGGAGGCGTCGTAGTAGTCGAACAACCTCTCTCCGGCAACGAGCTTCGTGAGCATGATGTTGTCCTGCATGCCGACCAGCCAACCCGCCCCGGTCCAGCAGTCGACGGTGCGGCGCAACATCGTGCCCTCGAGCGCATAGGTCACGCGCTCGGCACCACCGTTGGTTGCGCCTTCCGCGGCGGCGTCGCAGGGCCCCGTCGGGTCGCTGTCGTCGATGTCGCCGACGATCTGGAGTTGGGTCGAGCTCGCGATCGTGACGCCGTCGGTCAAATTGCCGATCTCGTAGCCCGCGGCGCGGAACTCTGTTGCCATTCTGGACAGCACGATCCGAGCCTCTTGCCGCAGGGCGGAATTGTCGGTGTGCCGCTCATAGAACCCGAGGCTCTGGCCGAACCAGGCCAGGAACCCGGCCGTTGTCAGGGCCATGACCAGCGAGGCAACCAACATCTCCATCAGCGAGAAGCCACGTTCGTCTCTCATCGCTCGGCCACCACCGTTGACATCGAGGCGCTCTTGGGTGGCCCGACACTTGTCAGGTAAGAGGTCACGCGGACCTCCAGTTGTTTACCTCCCAGTATGTTGGCGATCTGCCAGAGGCGCCGTCGGCGTTCGTGTCGATATTGTCGGAGTAACCCGCCACGTCAGAGTCGAGGGAGCCGCCCGGCATCAACGCCCAGAACTCGCTCGAGCGCAGCTCCTCGAGCTTCGCTGCGGCCTCGGCGGTCGCGACCGTGACGTCGTAGGACGCCTTGTCGGAGACGATGCCCACGCCGACCACCTGTGCCAGCCCCAGCACCACGATCGTCAACACCGTCATCGCCACCATCGCCTCGATCAGGCTGAAGCCATCGCTGGCTCGCGCGGTCGGGCCGAGTCGACCGGCCGGGGCGGCGATAGCCACCCCGGACGTCGATACTCGAGTTGGGCGTCGACTCCGATGCGAGGGCATGTGCTTTACTCCGGTACGGTCTGGCCTAGTGGCTTTGCCGCCAGTTCGAAACCATGATGTCCTCGACCTGCTGGTCGATCGGGCTCAGCACGTAGATCAAGTTGGCCTCGATTCGCGTCGAGGATTCGCCGATCGTGCCGCTGCTGCGCACGAGAAGCTGGACGTGGGCAGGGACAGTCATTTCCCAGCTCCCATCCACAGGCTCGCTGCTGCTACGCCCAGACCTGCTCCTGCCGAGCTCGACGTGGGTGCAGGATCCGCCGTGGTCATTCGCGTGCCTAACGAGGTGAATCGCGGCCGCGCCGGAGCTCAAGCTCATGGTCTTGCCGTTGGCGCCCCCACCGGGTAGGTGGCAAACCTTTGCCTTCTCGGGAGGCGTGGCCATGAGGAACCGGGAGAACGCGAGCGACTCGGCGTAGTCTTCCAGGAAGGCGAGCTCCTCGCTCGAACCCGAGCTCGAACCGCAACTGCTGGAGCTCGAACCGCAGGATCCGCCGTGGTCATTCGCGTGCCTAACGAGGTGAATCGCGGCCGCGCCGGAGCTCAAGCTCATGGTCTTGCCGTTGGCGCCCCCACCGGGTAGGTGGCAAACCTTTGCCTTCTCGGGAGGCGTGGCCATGAGGAACCGGGAGAGCGACTCGCGAGCGACGAGCTCCTCGGAACGTAGTCTGGAGCTCCCGCCATGCTGGAGCTCGAACCGCAACTGCTGGAGCTCGAACCGCCACTGCCGGAGCTCGAACCGCCACTACCGGAGCTCGAACCGCCACTGCCGGAGCTCGAACCGCCACTACCGGAGCTCGAACCACTGCCAGGATCCACACACGGATTGAAGGGGCTCCCACTACCCGAGCCCGACCCACTGCCGCTGTCGCTGGATGACCCGCTGCCGCTGGAGGACCCGCTGTCGCTGGAGGACCCGTTGTCGGCAACGGCCGCAACGGAGGCATCGGCCGCATCGGCCGATCCGGAGCCGGAGCCTGAACCTGAGCCGGATCCGGAGCCTGAGCCGGAGCCCGATCCCTCGTCCGGGCCTTCACACGGGAAAGTGATGGCCGGAGGCAGGTAGACCTCACGAGAGTAGGTCCCGTCTCCTAGCGCTGTAGCGGAACCCATCGGGTAGAACATGGGCACAACGTTCCCGTCGGTATCGAGCTGGATCTGAATCGCATTCCCGTTGACGTTGATCGTCGTCGGCCCCGGCACCTGCAACTCCATCGTCTCCAGGTCGATCAGATCGCCGATCCAGTCGGTGTCGACCTTGAAGTCGATGAGCGTCTGCTCAACGCCCGCGTCGGCGACGTAGAACGCCGCCGTATGCGACCGATAGTTGTCGGAAATCGTCATGTCGAGCAGTCCCGAGGTCGACATGCTGAAAGCAACGGCCGCAACAACGGCCGAGGCGATGAGAGCGAACAAGAGCCCGGTACCGCGCTCTCCCGATCCATCGATGAAGTTCTTCATGGGTGCCTCCTAGACATCCGCTTCGACAAATCAGCGTCGAGCCAGCCACCCTGGCGCTGTGTGAAATGAACGGTTGAGCCCATTTGACGACATCTCGATGGATATGAGCAAGCACATAAACACAGTTAAACTAGTTCTCTCTTACCCAAGAACAGACAACCTGTCCGCCGCCTACCAGGGACGTGCTCTCGGGGTTCTGTGAGGCCGCCGTTGTCCCCCCTCGCGGCCCCGCGAGTCACCTCCGTGGGGCGCGCCTGGCCACTCATGGCGGGCTGCGCTCGCGCCAGGCCGGCCATGGCCGCGGTCGACGCTCGCGCGGACGTCCGCCGTAGCGGATGCGCGGGCCCGGCGGGTCGCGTCGCCACGACCACATTGGGGTGCTCGACGATCGCCGAGCTCCTTCCGCGACCAAGCCGTTGCCAGAGGCTGGGAGATGTTGCGGCGTTACTATTTGTCCGCCGACGTCGCGATTCCCAAGATTCCGGGCAAGACGCCTCCGGGCCGGCCGAAGTGTGGTACCGCGGCGCCGATGCACTCGAGATCAGAAGCCGGGGTCCTTGCCGACCGCCGCCGAGATCAACGGCCGAAGCGCGAGCACCCGTTTGTGCACGGCGCCTCAATCTCGATCACTCGAGGATCGTCTCGTCTCTCGTGTCGCGACCGATCGTGACCCAGCGGCGGCAACCGTGGGCGTGGAACCAGCGTTCGCGGACCGGTCCCTCCGGGTTGGCCTGCATGAAGGCGCGGTCGAAATCGCGGGCCTCCGGATTGGTGATGGTTTCGGGCACGTTGGGGAGCTCCTTGTACAGGAACTCTTCGAGCGGACGGACGCCGCAATGCGGACAGGGGATCTGGATGCTCACCTAGGCGCCAGCACTTCCGTGTTTTCGCGAGCGTTCTTCGAAAGGCCCATTCTCAGTGGGTCCCGGCGGAGCCGCGATCGGCCATGAGGCGGTCGCGAGCGAAGCGGTCGAGGGCAAAGGGGGCGATGAGCTCAGGTGTCGTCCCATCGGCGATCAGCTTGGCCAGTTGCTCGCCGCTGGCCGGGATGGCCTTGAAGCCCCAGGTTCCCCAGCCGGTGCTCAGGTAGAAACCCTCGACGTCGGTCTTTCCGAGGATCGGCGAGTAGTCGGGCGACATGTCGCAAACGCCGGTCCACTGGCGGAGAACTCTCAGATTGCGCAGGAAGGGCAAGAGGGTGAGAGCCCGAAACGCACAATCGCGCAGGAAGGCGTGCCCCGACTGGTAGGAGTAGCTCGGCTGCCGATCGATCTCGGCGCCCAGCAGCATCTCGCCACGCGCTGTCTGAGACACGTAGAACAGCAGGTCGGTGGAAGTGACGATCGGATCGAAGCCCTGCGCGTAGTGGTTGGTGACAAACGCCTGCAGAGGATGCGTGTGGATTGGAATCCTCAACCCGGCCATCGAGGCGATGTTCGTCACGTGGCCGCCCACGGCCGAGAGCACGGCGCCCGCGGCAATCGGGCCGGTGTTGGTTTCGACGCCGGTGATGCGGCCCGCTTCGACGGTGAGGCCCGTGACCTCGGTTCTCTGGTGAATGTGAGCGCCCAGCCGGTTGGCGCCCTCGGCCAGCGCCCACACCACACGATCGTGGCGGGCAGTCGCCGCAGCCGGATGGTAGCTGCCGCCCATCACCGGCCAGTGGCCACCGCCGCTGAGGTCGATTTGCGGGCAAATCTTCTGGATCTCCTCGGGCGTGACGTACTCCGTCTTGGCGCCGAAAGCGTTGTTGATCTCGGCGCGAGCTCTTTCGGCTCTCACGCCAGGCTCGCTGTGTGTGATCCAGACGTTGCCCTTCTGCTTGTGCATCAGGTGGCGGTCGGTCTCGCTGCTGAGCGCGGCATAGAGATCGACGCTGCGCTGATAAAACCGCACGGCCTCGGGGATGCCGTAGTTGGCGCGGATGATCGTCGTGTTGCGCCCCGAGTTGCCGCCGCCAATGTACTTGCGCTCGAGAACCGCAACATTGGTGATGCCGTGTCGTGTGGCGAGGTAGTAGGCGGTGGCCAAGCCGTGCCCGCCGCCGCCGATGATCACGACGTCGTAGCGCTTCTTCGGCGAGTGCCAGCGAAGCTCGACCTTCTGCTCCATGTATTCGTTCATGAGGTCGCTCCCGCCTCTCCCGGGGTGGACCTCGTCGCGGGTGGCCTCGAGCCCGTCGCGGGCAGCAAGCCAATTCGTTGCTCCAGATCGCGCACGTACGCCGTCGGAACGACGAACAGCACACGGTCCGCCTCGAGCCACAGCCTCACCGGAAGTCCCGCTACCGCCCCTTGAGCGAACGCTGGACGCTGGGTTGGCCGCAACCATTCGCAGGTCGCCTCGAGAATCGCCGCCGCTTCGTCGGCTGGGAACCAGGCCGCGGCGAAGCTCGTCTCGGGCTCGACGATGGCGTGTCGGTCGGCGAGCTGTCCTGGAGGAAGCTCCGCGGCGACGAGGGCTTCATCGGGTGCAGTTCGTAGGCTCAGAATTTCGGGGTCCAGTGCTGCCAGCGCTTGATCGATCGCTGTTTCGGTGGCGACCACGCGCGTGAAGACGACGGATTCGAACGTGCGTTGGCCGATGGACGTAGGGGTGGTTGGGGCGTGCGGTGGGACGGATTCTGTGATCCCATCGCCCTCGGCGGCCCCACTGCGCTCGGTGCTCGACGGGGAGCGCCGAATCGGCGGCACGTCGGTGCGTGCACGCATGCCCTCAGGATCGTAGAAGGGCAGCGTCGCGAGGCGAGCGGGTCGGCCGCCGATCGTTACCTCCTTTGGCAGCGTGCCGTCCTCATCGAGGGTGTTGACCCAGCCCAACATGACGGCCTTGCCGAGCACCAACGAGTATGTGCTCGACGTCACGTTGCCGACGTATCCGGTGCCGCCGTAGATCACCGCGCCCTCGATTGGCGCTGGGCTCTCCATCTCGAGGCCGACGAGCTGGCGGTCGAGCTCGAAGCGATTCGTGCGCTGCACCGAGAGCTTGCCGACGAAGTCGTCCTTGTCGAGCTTCACAGCCCAGTCATGGTGCAGGCGCCGCGCCGTCGAGTCGTAGTCGGTGTCTTGCCCGACAATGATGTGGCCCTTCTCCAGGCGCAAACGGAACAACGCATCGAGCCCGTGCGGTTTGCAGCCGAGGTCCCGACCGAGCTCGAGCAGAGCCCGCCACAGGCGCACCGAGTCGGCAGCCGCGTGGTGCAGCTCGTACGATAGCTCGCCGGTGAAGCTCAGGCGATAGACGCGGCAGTCCACCCCGGCAACGCTCACCCGTTCGTGTGCCCCGAAGGCCGGCAGCGTGGTGGCCCGGGCTCTCTCCAGCAACTCCGCGGCACGTGGTCCGGTGACGTTGATGGCGCCCAGCGACATCGTCTGGTTCATGAGCCGCACGTCGAGCTCCCACAGGTCGGCCCAGTAGCGCATCCACAGCTCGGCCATCGTGGCGCCGGCGCTGGTGAAGGTGAGACGGAAGCGCAGCTCGCCCTGCGCGCACTCGTCGCGGCACACGAGTCCGTCGTCGAACACGTATCCGCGCTCGTCGAGCAGCAGTGCGTACCGCGAGCGCCCCGGTTTCAGCGTCGCTACTTTCGTTGGATACAGGCGTTCCAGGAACTCCAGAGCGTCGGGGCCCGAAACCAGCATCTTGCCGAGCGTGCTGACGTCACCAATCGACACCGCCTGGCGTACCGCCTGATATTCCTCGTCGAACGAACCGTAGCTCCACGGCCGGTACCAACCGCCGGCGCGTTCCATCTGCGCCCCAAGGCGACGATGTTCGCCGTCCAGGGCGGTGCGCGGCGTGGCGTGGTGATAGGCCCCGGCGGCGATCTCGCCGATGGTCCGCTGCTTGGTGAGCGGTCTGGCGGTAAACGGTGGCTGTAGCTCCTCACCCCGGTCGGCGAGGAAGCTGCGCAGGTAGGGGATGCAGACCGAGCCCTGGCACGTGCCCGTGCCGGCGAGCGTCGCCCGCTTGAGCAGCTCCATCTCGCGGAAGCCGCGGCTCCAAACCTGGTCGAGGTGCTCGACGGTGATCGCCGAGCACGGGCATACGACGCCTTCCCTGGGGCACGGTGGAACGTAGGCCGGCAACGCCGCGTCGCCGACCACGCGCACCTCGAGACCGCCAATGCCGTTCGCCATGCGTGCCAGCGCGTCGCGTGGGTAGAGTCCGAGTCCGACGCTCACCGTGTCGCACTCGACGCGGCGCTCCACGCCGTTGGAGCTCGCGACAACAACCGCGTCGACTCGACTGTTTCCGTTGCCGCCGTTTCCCTCGAACCGGACGAGCTCTCCCGTGACGGCCGTCGCGCCGACGCCGGAGGGGGGCGTCCCGATGGCGACGATTCTGCCGAGGTCGACTCCGGCAGCAGCGAGGCGCTCGGCGGCGCGCGCGGTGACGATTCCGTTGAGCTCGTTGCCTGGCGCCACTGGCTGGATCTCGGCAGCGCCGGTGGCGACGACAATCTCCATCCGTGTCGCGGGATCGGCAGGATGCACGTGCACCATGCCGCCCGGTGTCCGCACGACAACCAGCGGACCCGGATAGATGCCGATGACTTCTTCTCCCCGGCGCGCGTCGAAAGCCAGGAGAGTCTTGTCGCCCGGCTCCGCGTCGACTTCGGCCGCCGCCGCGCGGCCGGACTCACCCTGGCCCACCACAACAACGTCGCAGTGCACGTATCGCACGGGCACGCCCCCGGGGTCAGGCTCGCTGGCCGGCTCGCCAAGGGGTAGCGGCGGAGGAGCACCGTCCGCGTGCTCGCTCGCGACCACCATGCCGGCGCGCGCCGGGGTTTGGCAGGTACGCACGTAGGCCACCCCGTCGACCGTGGCCAGGCAATGTGGGCAGTCGCCCGCGGCACACAGGCAGCCGCCGCCGGTGGGCCGACGCCCGGCGCGCAGCATCGCCTCGAGCACGGTCTGTCCCTCCTCGAACTCGATCGGGGAGTTGTCGACGACGAATCGGGGCATGTCGGGCATCTGCTAGTGACACGGCCATTCAGGCGCCGAGGATCTCCCAGTCAAGACCTGGGAAGCGCGCGTAGTCTCGGTCGAGGGTGATCCAGCGCGAGCCCGACTCGATGGCGAGCGCCGCGAACCATGCGTCCGGCACCAGGTTGCCGCGAGCGTTGGCGTCCCGACAGAGGTCGACGAAGATCGACCAGTGAAGTCCGCCGGGTTGGATCACGACGCAGTGGGGCTGTGACAGAAGGATCTCGCAGTACTCACTGGTCTCGAGCACATCACTGGGCTCGCGAAACACCTTGGGATGGGTGACAACGCGCATCACCCCGCTCAGCACCTGCGGCGACATGCCATAGCGCGCCCTCCCTTCGAGCACACTCTCGAGCCACTCGCGGCTGAGCTGGTGATCGCTCGAGTCCGATCGGAAGGCGTGGACCAGCACATTGACGTCTGCCAGGATCACGACTCGTCCATCCGCTCCTCGAGCGAGCGTGAGTCGTTCAGGTCGACTCCCGGCACCGTTCCGCCCGTCGCCTTCGAGATTGGAAGGCGCACCGGAGTCCGCGCGACGCGAGCGCTCTCGGCCAGTACGAGGGTCAGTCCCTCCTCGACCAGCGATGTGAGCGTGCGCCCATCGGCGGCGGCCTGTCGCTTGGCACGCTCGAGCAGCTCATCTCGGAGGCGCAGACTCGTTCTTGCCATATGTCATAGCATATAAGCTCAAGAGCCTATATGTCAGCGTCAGTGAATCGCACAGTTGGTAGGGTTTTCGCCGCCTCGTTCCCCGCAAGCCGTGCCGCAGCTTCTCGTGCCCGATGCGGCAACTGAGAAACAGCGGCGGCGGTTTGGCCCGCCCAGGGGCGGGGATCTGTCTGCCTAGGTCTCCTTCAGCGCGGCCAAAAGGTCCACGGCGGCCTGTTTGGCGTCCGCGAAGAGCATGAGCGCGTTGTCGGCGGCAAATAGTGGATTGGCGATGCCGGCGAAGCCCGCGCTGAGGCTGCGCTTGATGATCACCACGGCGCGCGCCTGGTCGACGTCGAGAATCGGCATCCCGGCGATCGGGATCGACGGGTCCTTCTGGCGCGCCATCGGGTTGACGACGTCGTTGGCCCCGATCACGAGCACAACGTCCGCCTCGCGAAATGTGGGGTTGACCTCGTCCATGTCCTTGAGCTTGTCGTAGGGGACGTTGGCCTCGGCGAGCAGCACGTTCATGTGTCCGGGCATTCGACCGGCCACTGGATGGACGCCGAACGTCACCTGTACGCCGCGCGATTCGAGCTCGTCGGTCAAGTCTTGGACGGCGTACTGCGCCTGCGCCACCGCCATTCCGTAGCCGGGCACCACGACAACGTTGCGCGCCGCCTCTAGGAGCATCGCCACCTCCTCGGCGGATGCGGCCTTGACGCCCACGTACACGTCGGCAGACTCCTCGACGCTCGCCACCTCGGCGCCGACGCCTGCGAAGATGATGTTCGGCAGCGAGCGGTTCATCGCCTTCGACATGAGCGCCGTCAGAATGAAGCCTGCCGCACCGACCAGCGAGCCAGCGATGATCAGGACGGTGTTGTTCAGCACCCAGCCGTGACCTGCTGCCGCGATGCCCGAGTAGGAGTTCAGCAACGCGATCACGACGGGCATGTCGGCGCCGCCGATCGGAAGGACCAGCGTGACGCCAAGCAGGCAGGCGAATCCCATCAGCGTCCAGAAAGGCAGCGACGAGTCGGGCTGCAGCACCAGCCAGATGCCGAGCGCCAGGCAGATGGCCGCTAGCAGGGCGTTCATCGCATGCCGACCGGGCAGGAGAACCGGCTTGTCGGTGATCAGCCGTTGGAGCTTGAGGAAGGCGATCACGCTGCCGGTGAAGGCCACGCCTCCGATCAGCGCCGACCCCGCGGCCGCGGTCGTGAACTGGAGCGAGATCTCCTCGACGAAGCCTCCCTTGAGGGCCTCTTCGAGCGCCGCACCTACCGCCAGCGCCGAAGCACCGCCGCCAAAGCCGTTGAAGATCGCGACGATCTGGGGCATGTCCGTCATGGCGACCCTGTAGGCCATGATCCCGCCGACGAGCGCCCCGACAACCATGCCCGCCACGATGATCTCGAAGCTGACGATGCGCCGATCGAGCAGAGTTACCACAACGGCGATCAGCATCGCCAGCGAGCCCAGCAGGTTGCCGCGCACCGCGGTCTTGGGGTGAGTGAGCCCCTTCAGGCCGAAGATGAAGAGGACGGCCGCCAACAGGTAGAAGAGATCGATGAGTGCCTTCGACAACGGGGCGCTACCTTTCCTTTCGGAACATCGCGAGCATCCGGTGGGTCACCAGGAAGCCACCGACCACGTTGGCCGTGGCCAGCGCGACGGCGACGAAGCCCAGGATCGTCGTGAAGGTCGTGAGCTGCGCGCCCGACGTGACCAGCGTTCCCACCAGCGTGATGCCGGAGATCGCGTTGGCGCCCGACATCAGCGGCGTGTGGAGCAGCGGCGGAACCTTGTTGATGATCTCGACGCCAACGAACAGCGCCAGCACGAAGATACTCAGCGCCGCGACGAACACCTCCATCAGGCTCTGCTCCTTTCGCCACTGGCGGTAGCGGCGGGGCTATCGAGTAGCTCGCGAACGCGCGCGCTGGCCACATCGCCGTCACGTGCCACGAGCGTTTCGCGCACGATCTCGTCCTCGTCGACCGGCCGTAGCTGGCCATCAACCACGAGGTTCTTCAAGAAGGTGGCGGCGTTGCGCGAGAACATCTGAGAGGCGTGGTACGGAACCGTCGACGGCAGGTTCAGGGGCGCGAGGATGGTTACACCGTGATGCTCGGTCGTAGCGCCGGGTGCGGTGAGCTCGCAGTTGCCTCCACCTGCGGCGGCCAGATCGACGATTACAGAGCCGGAGCGCATCGCCTCGACCATGGCCGCCGTGACCAGAACCGGTGATGGCTTGCCGGGGACCGCGGCTGTCGTGATGACGACATCGCTGTCGCGCACGGCTTCGGTCATGGCCTCGCGCTGCCGGCGATAGAACTCATCGTCCATGGCGCGGGCGTAGCCGCCGGCATCCTCGCCACCTTCGTCCTCGAGTCCGACCTCGAGGAACGTCGCGCCTAGGCTTTCGACCTGTTCCTTGACGTCGGGACGAATGTCGTAGGCGCGAACCACCGAGCCGAGCCGCCGGGAGGTCGCGATTGCCTGCAGCCCGGCTACGCCGGCGCCCACGACGAGAGTGCGCGCCGGGGTAATGGTGCCCGCCGCCGTGATCATCATCGGGTAGAGCTTCCCGAGCGTTCCCGCCGCCAGCAGCACGGCCTTGTAGCCCGCGATTGTGGCCATCGAGCTGAGCACGTCCATCGATTGCGCGCGGCTGATGCGGGGCAAGAGCTCGAGGGCGAACGCGGTGACCCCGGCGTCGGCGAACGAGCGCACTCGCCCAGGCTGTCCCAGCGGGTCCAGTAGGCCGACAAGCACCTGCCCCGAGCGCAGGGCCCCGGCGTCGCGAGGCCCTCGTACCGACAGGAGGAGCTCGGCCTCAGCCAGCAACGCCGGCAGGTCGACGACGATCACCGCTCCCTTGGTCTTGTAATCGGTGTCGCTGAAGCCGGCCGCAGCTCCGGCGCCGGCCTGGAGGTGCACCTCGAAGCCGGCCGAGCGCAGCGTACCCGCCTCCGACGGAATGAGCGCGACCCGTTGTTCCCCTGGATAGTCCTCCGTCGGTACGCTGACGATCATGCGAGCCTCATCCTGGCTTGCGCCTCTGGGTCGCCCTGATGGGCTACCGGCGGCGAGTCTAACAGGCCGCGGCGGAGCTGCGGTGGACGCGTGACGGGCCGTTGGAGGTCGGGCTAGCCGAAGCTGCCAGGTCAGTCGATGACGCCGAGGTCCTTCGGCTTGTACCCGGCCTGCGAAAAGATCGTCCAAAAGTCGGTCAGTCGGCAGTACGAGGAATGAGCTACGAGGGCACGCGCGGGCCGGGAATGCGGTGCTGCGCCACCCATTCCTTCAGACGGAACGGCACGTCGCCGTGTGAGCCGGTGTCGCGTATCGAGGTGATGCCGCTTTGGATGTACACGCGTAGCCGCTCGGCGCCGCGCAACGCCTGATCGGCCGCACTGGCCGCCACCGCGGGTGCGAGATTGGGCTCTTGTTCCTGGGCGGCCACTCGAGCGGTGGCCATGATCGCGGATGCGGCGAGGAGAACGGCGAGGTTTCTAGAGCCTGTCGCGAGGGCCTCCGGCGCACGGTATCGATTGCGGTCGCCCCGACTCTACTGCGACCCTTCGCATCGACACGTCTGCAGAGTTGGGCCGCCATGACGGCCGGCGTTTTGCCCGCGTGCCCGCCACGCTGATTCTTCTCCGATCGCCCTCCGTTTGTTCGAGCTCAGTCGTGCCGGAGTGCCAGCACCGGGTCGACGCTCGCTGCGCGGCGGGCAGGCAACCATGCCGCCAACGCTGCGGCCAGCGCCAGCAACGCTGCCGTGCCGAGCAACGTGATCGGGTCGTTGCCCGATACGCCATACAGGCTCGCCGCAACGACGGGTCCTGCGATCAAGCTCAGCGCCAACCCCAGCGCCACGGCTACGCCGACGATCGTCATGACCTCGCGCAGCACGAGCTGCACGACACTGCCCCGCTGGGCGCCGATGGCCATCCGGATACCCAGTTCCGTGGTGCGTCGCTCCACGGTAAACGCCACCACCGCGAACAACCCGAGCCCGGCGAGCCCCAATCCCAGGAGCCCGAAACCCGACAGCAGCACCACTCCGAGCCGCGACGACGCGAGCTGGTCGTCGAGATGCTGATCGAACGTCTGCAGTCGCGATACCGACAACAGCGGATCAACCTCATCAAGGGCCGCCCGCATGGGCTGCAGCAAGCTACGCGGGTTGCCGTTGGTGCGGGCGATTACGTAGGCGCTCGTCCCCGGCCTGAAGGCGCCGTAGAAGAGTGGCGCGGGCTCCTCCGTCATGTCGCGGATCTTCACGTCGGCAGCCACACCGACGATGTCGACCCACTCGTCGGAGCCCTGGCCGCGGAAGCGTCGGCCCACGGCGTCGGCGGTGCCGAAGAAGGTGAGGCCGAAGGTCTCCGACACGACCGCGACCGGCGCGTCCGCTTCGATGTCCTCCCCGGTGAACGCACGTCCGTGGAGAATCGGTGCACCGATGGTGCTGAAGTAGCGTGGTCCTACTGACGAACGCATCACCTCCACCGCATCGGTACCGGTGGGCGGCGTGTAGCCCTCGACCACGAGCGTGCTGGATCCGCCGGTGCCGCGCACTGGGGGCTGCGCCGTGAGCGCAGCTTCCTCCACACCCGGCAACGCGGCAATACGGTCGCGTAGTTGCTCGAGCAACGGGGCTCCTTCCTCGGCGGAGTATTCAGAGAACGCGGCGTTCGTCGAAATGAGCGCTAGCCGGCCCGAGTCGAAGCCCAGAGGCGCTTGCTGCGCGTTGCCCAGGCTCCGTAGAAATAGTCCCGCCGCCACCAGGATGACGAACGACACCGCCACCTGACCCACAACCAGAAGGTTGCGCAAGTTGAATCGATTGCCACGCAGAGACATACTGGCCGCGTCGTCGCGAAGCCGTTCCATGGCGTTGGATCGCGCGATTCGCAGGCCGGGTAAAAGCCCGAACAGCACGCCGGTCAGCAGCGAGAGAGCCATGGTGAACGCCACGCCACGCCAGTCGAGGCGCAGATCGACGGCCCCCGGAAGCGGTAGCGACAGGTCGATCGACGCGAAGGCACGCGTTGCCCACATCGCGAGTGCCAAGCCCACCGCGCCTCCCGCCACCGAAAGAAGCACGCTTTCGGTAACCACGTGGCAAACAACCCGCATCCGCGAGGCACCCAGTGCCAGTCGGATCGCCACGTCCTGCGCTCGCCCGTAGCCACGGAGCAGCAGTAGGCTTGCGAGGTTGCTGCACGCAATGAACAGAACGAGCGCGACAACCACCATCAGCCCGACGGAGAGCGGCATGAGCTGACCGTCGATGTCGGGATGGATGCGGATCCCGCCGGGCTCGAACACCGTGATCTCACGCCCCGCGTTGTATTCGGGATAGTCGGCAGCGAGGCGCTCAGCGAGTTGATCCATGGCCGACTGGGCGCGAGCCGTCGTCACACCGTCGGCCAGCCGCGCCCGCAGCTGGAACCAGTGATCGGCGCGTCGTTCCAGGGTGGCGGCCGCGCCAGCGCCCATCGCCGGGCGCATGGCCGAGATCGATAGCCATGTGTCGAGCTGGAAGCCGGGCAGAATGCCGCCGTAGCCCTGCGGCCCAACGCCAACGATCGTGACGGGGGCTCCGTTCACGTTGAGCCGCTCCCCGAGAATGTCGGGGTCGCTGCCGTAGCGCTCCTGCCACATCGCGTAGCTCAGGACGGCCACGGGCTCGCCTCCGTCGACGTCGTCTTGCGGGCCGAAGTCGCGGCCCATTGTCGGGGCCAGGCCGAGGAACGAGAAGTAGCCAGCCGTCACCCATTCGGTGGCGAGCGGCTCGACGCCGTCGTCGGTCACCAGGCTGGCGCCGAACGGAAGAAGCGCAATCGTCTCCGAGAAGATCTCGTCGTACGACTGGATGTCGCGGAAAGCCGGGAACGAGCTCGAGTTCGGCTCGCCGTCGTCGGAGTCCTGGTACACCGCCACTACCTCATCGGCGCGCTCGTATGCCGGTGGTCGTAACAGGATTGCGTTGACGAAGCTGAACATCGCCGAGTTGGCTCCGATGCCGAGCGCGGTGATGAGAATCGCCAGCAGCGAAAACGACGGTGACTGCGCCAGGCGGCGAACGGCGTGGCGTGCTTCGGTCAGCAGGTCCTGAATCATTTCGAGTCCAATAGAGAGAGAGGGAGAGGGGAGTGGGGTTCGGGAGCGCTGACTCTTGGCCAGCGGTGCAATGAGCGGGCGATGGCCTTGTGACCACCGACCGGCTCGCTCGGAGAGCGCGTTGCGCGCCAAGTCGTCGATAGCGAACAGCCAGAAACGAAATCGGCCGAGCGCTCCGGGGTCCGCGCTGGCGCGGTGATATTGGATGCGGAACATCTCCCACATCAGGCCGCCGTATTCGGCTCGAAAGCGGCGCGGATACGCCAGCAGCAAAACGCGATACAGGAGACGCATCAGACCTCGTCCGCGATCACGTCGCGATCGCGCGCGATGCTTACGAGGCGGGCCAACCGTGTTGCCTCGGCCTTCAGCAGGTTGGAACCCTCGTCGGTCAACTCGTAGTACTTGCGGCGTGGATCGTCGCCGCCGGGGTCGGCTGCCGGGGTCACCAGCGAGGCCGCCGTCATGTCGCGCAGCGCGCGGTAAAGCGTTCCAGGGCCCAGATTGATCTCGTGGCCTGTCTCTTGGGCCACGGCGTCGGCAATCCCCAAGCCGTGCTTCTTGCCCGCGCTGAGCGCCAGCATGATGTGAAACACGGCCGGCTTGAGCGGCGTCTCGGTGAGCGGTTTGCCGTAGGTCATAGAACTCTCCAGTGCTCGGCGTCGCGTGGGGCGATTGCTAATATCCAACTTAGATATATCCAAATTCGATAAAACGCAAGCGAGAGCAGCTGTTATTCGCCCGCCTCCGCCGCGGTCCGGGGGCCTGCCGCGGCCCTACCGGGTCTCGGAGTCGAGCGCCGGCACTACCTTGATGCTGACAGCGCGTCGTTGATCGCCGTCGATCTCGAACTCCACGATGACAGCTACGCCGACCACGATCTGGCCGTCGACGTCCGTCGCGTCGGACACCGCGTACTCCGACAGCTCGAGGATCGTGGCGCCGGCCATGCCTTCGAGCTTCATCGTTGGCTTCAGCGAGCCGTCGTCGCCAACATCGCCGACGAATGTCTCTCCGGCATCTGTCGAGAAAGCGAACTTCTTCGGGCCGCCCTCGGCGGCGTCGTTGGATTCGCCCGCGTCTCGCGGTTTGACCATGACCATTTTCTCGCCGGCATCGACCTTCGGCGCTTCGGCAGCCTTCTTCGTCGCGTCCGTCGACGTGTTCTCGGCGCTGCCAGCTGCGCCGTGCTCTGCGGCTCCGGCCTTGGCCTTCTTGAACGCTTCAGCGTCTGCCGCGTTGTCGAAGCTCCAGCTGCCTCCCCCTTCGAGCTCGATGGTTTGGCCCTCGGGCGCGGCTACTGGCTGGTTCGACAGGATGAGGACGCCATTCTCGAAAGCCAGAACGTAGCCAGCTTGCTGCGTTTCCGGCTGTTGTGTGGAAAGAGCAGCCACCGAGTCCGCCGGGACGAGGCTTACGAGCGTCAGCAGAGCGAGGCTGGCGGCCCAGGCGCCGCGTGGATGAGAGTTGCGCGAGGTTTGCATCGTGAATCTTCTTTCTCGAGGGATGAGTTTCAAAGCGTCGTCGGTGGAACGCGCTCCTGGTTGAACAGTCTGTCGACGCGGCCGCCTACATCACGTCACGCGGATCTGCACCGGCGGCTCGGCGCGCCGGCACGTGGCAGGCGATCAACGCGACCAGGCAGGAGGACGACGGAGACCGCGACATACGTCGACAGGTCCGTCGCCGAGATGTCATAGAGACGGCTGCGTAGCAGGCGCGAAATCGCGAGTGCAGCGCCCAGCCCCAGCGCTACGCCGATTGCCGAGAGAGTCATGCCTTGCCGCACAACGTGGCCAACAATGCGGCGGCGGCCAGCGCCCAGGGCCATGCGTACGCCGATCTCGTGTCGCGCCAGGCGCACGCGATAGCTCAGAACTAGTCGAGAGCGGCCTCGTGCAGCGGCTGCGCGGCGTCGGGGTCGGCTCTCAGCGTGATGGCGACAACGCGGGAAGCGTCGTAGCCCGGGTCGAGCCAGGCGAGGCGCAGAAAGCTGTTCAGCAACAGCCCGGCGCCCACGAGCAGCACCATGGCGAGCGCGATCTCGGCGACCACGAGAAGGCCGTTCGGCCCCACGTTGATGGCGACGGGCAGCCCGATTCTGCGGAGCGCCCGGGCAAGCGGCCTCTCGCCCCCGGATGGCGCGCCGGGGTTACCGCCACTGTTGAGGGTTGCCGCAATGTCGGTGGACAAGGCCTTCGCTGCCGCCGGGATTGCTACGAGAACCCCGGTAGCCACCGAGACCGCCAGAGTGGCGAGTAGCACCGAGACATTCAGGTTGACGCCGTCGGTTCGCGGGATGCTGCCGGGCTCGTAGGCGAGCAAGAGCCTCACGCCGACGTTGGCGAGGCCGAGTCCGGCCGCGCAGCCAAGCAGCGACAAGATGAGGGTCTCACCGAACAGCTGCTGCAATAAGCGCCGACGGGCCGGCACCGAGCGCGGCGCGTGTGGCCACCTCGCGGCGGCGGCTGGCGTTTCGCGCGAGCAAGAGGTTGGTGACGTTGGCGCAGGCGATGAGCAGGACGAAGCTCACGGCGCCGGCCAGCGACACCAGGATCGGCTTGGCTGCGCCAACGAACGCGTTGGTTACCGGCTCGACGAGAACCTTGGAGCGTGGACCGTTGACTTCGCGCACGTCGATCGCTTCGAGCCGGCTTCGAAGTGCCTGGACGTTGGCGTTGTCAGGCAAACGACCAACGACTTCGCTGGCGCTCCAGCCGGCGCCGGGGCCCGAGGCAAGCGGCCGCCGTACACGCCAGAGCTCGACGCCGAGCGGGAACTCGAAGCCCTCCGCCATGACACCGACGATGCGGTGTGCGTCGCCGTCGACGTGGAGCGTTCGGCCGACAGCCGCGACGTCACCGTTGAATAGGCGTTGCCAAAGCCCGAACCCTATGACCACCGCGTTCGCATCGGTAGCGACGTCGCTTGCTGCGGGAAGTCGTCCCTCGACTGGCGGTGCCCCAAGAAGCTCGAGCAGGTTCCAGGTGCCGCGTGACGACAGCACTTGAACACCACTGCCGTCTTGCGCGACCTTCACTCGCGCGGTGTCGACCATGTACGAGGCCAACTGTTCGAAGTACGAGGCCAACTGTTCGAACGCATCGGTATCGTTCCAGGCGAGATACTCGATGTCCGACACAGGGCCTCGCGCGCCCGAGCCTTCTCCGCGTTCTTGTCCGACGAGCACGAGCGTGTCGGCGTCGCGGTAGGGAAGCGGCCTCAGCAGCACTCCGTGCACCACGCTGAAGATCGTCGTGTTGGCGCCGATACCGAGCGCCAGCGTGAGCACCGCTACCGCTACGAATCCGGGGTCGCTGCGCAGCGAGCGCGCAGCGAATCCCAGGTCGGCCAGCAGACCGTGGACGGCCGCGACCGGCGACGCGATCAGCGACCAGCGCTTGGCGTGCTCACTAACGGCAGCGACGCATCCCCGAAAACACGTCGCCACTACGAACGTGGCGAATTGCGCGCGACCCGCCATGCCGGCCGTTCGCGAGCTCGCGGCGGCACGGGTGGCTTGCTCGCGGAACGTCGCCAACATGTCGTCGGCGAAACGCTCGCGGAAGGTCGCCGGATACAGGCCACAGATCGCACGAAAGATGTGTTCGCCCAGCGCGAGTCGATCTGGCGACGTCGTCAACGCGAGTCTCTCGAGCGTCCGGCCGGTAGGGCGTCGATGGCGGCTGCCGCCAGCGCCGCCAACCGTTCCGCTTCCGCTCGCGTGGCGTGCTGGCCGGTCTCTGTGAGGCGATATGCCTGCTTGGGTCGACCTCGACCGCTGGGCTCGTTCGCGGTTTGGGTTTCCGTGTCGGGATCGGCGCGGACGATCTCGATCCAGCCCGCTTCCACAGCCGCGTTGAGCGACCGATAGAACGATGTGAGGGCCGGCCGCCAGGATCGAGCCGGCCGATGGCAGTCAGAATCGCCGGCGCGTCGAGCTCCGCCGGCGTCAGTGCGGCGAGAATCCTGAAGACGGTGATGTTCATGCGCGAACTCTCGTGCAGGCGGGAGTTGCCAGGTAGGCAGTGGGAATCAGGAATTTATTTCCAGATTGGAAAATAATATCTGAGAGCCCGCGGCGGCAAGTCCGGGTGCACGAAAGTCAGTCAGCTTGCGAATTCCCTACCAAGGTCCTCACAGCGACGACGGCCCAGACCACGTAGCCGATACCCGCAACGATTAGCGGGTACAGCAACCACAGCATCGACTCGAGCAGGCTCTCGGCGAGATACGCCTGGGCAAAGCAGAGCGGTGCCATTCCGAGGCCGGTGGCGGTGAGCAACGTTCGCAGCGACATCGATGTCAGGCCGGCGGCGTACGACACGAGGTCGGACGAAGTCAGCGGGTTCACGCGCAGCAACAGCACCACCCAGAAACCATGCCGTGAAAGACGCTCGGCGGTGCTCGAAAGCTTGCTCTCATCGCCGATGAGGCGCGACGCCAACAGCTGACGCGTGGCTAGAAACGCCACGCCGGCACCCACGACCCGCTCTGCGCGCGCTGCGCACCGACCCGGTCGACGCCTTGCGGCAGGAGTGACGCCGTCGATCGACCGCGCGCTGCGCGCACCAGCCGCTCGGCTCATTCCGCTCGTCGTGACCGAGCTCGTTGCATCCGTTGTATCCGTGGCGGGCAAGAGCTAGATTCCGCAGCCAGCAACGGACCCCCGCATCGCAGGAGGATGATCATGCGCAAGCGCTGGTGGCTACTGACAGTCGTTCCTCTACTCGTCCTTCTGCCGCGCCAGCAGGCAGCGCCACAGGACTCCTCCGGACCGATCCAAAGACCCGGTTCGATGAACGACGTCCGGCTCGAGAAGAGCCACATGGTGCCGATGCGCGACGGTGTGCGCTTGGCCACCGATCCCTACTTTCCCGAGATTCCGGACGACAAGCTCCCGGTAGTTCTCATCCGAACGCCGTACAACAAGAACACCTTCAGGGACGCGAAGAACGACGACGCGTACATGTTCGCGTCGCACGGCTTCGTGGTTGCCGTCCAGGACAGCCGCGGCAAGTTCGAGTCGGAGGGGATCTACTCACCGCCGGCCGGGAGCGAGGCCGTCGATGGCTACGACGCCGTCGATTGG
Organism: Acidobacteriota bacterium; assembly: GCA_963666215.2. Taxonomy (GTDB): domain Bacteria; phylum Acidobacteriota; class UBA890; order UBA890; family WLXD01. The sequence goes on along the minus strand of CAXWPL010000004.1, from coordinate 421,777 downwards.
ATCGCCAAGCAGCCGTGGTCGAACGGCAGGGTGGGGATGCACGGCTGCTCGTATCCCGCCGAGGTACAAGCCGCCACCGCGCCTCTGCGTCACCCCAACCTGACGACCATGATTCCGAGGAACGGTCCGATGATCGGTGCCGCCAACGGTCGCTACCGCTACTGGTCGGGCTTCAAGGGTGGGGTGCTCGACTTCGCCGTCACGCTGCCGTGGTACTTCCGAACCGGCAACAAGTACTCGTTCAAGCCGCCGCCCGGTCTGTCCGACGCCGAGGTTCGCAGAATTCGCGAGCTCTACGATCCCGAGGCTACCGAGGCGCCGGAGCCAGACTGGGAGAAGCTCGTCTGGACGCTGCCGTTGGTTGACATCATGGACAAGGCGGGAGCGCCGCCCAACGATTGGCTCCACCTGGTTGAGCGCGGATTCGACGATCCGTGGTGGCACGACGTGATGGGTTACTACGACGGCACCGAGAAGATCAGTGTGCCGGCGCTGCACGTGAGCTCCTGGTACGACATCAGCGTCGCCGAGACGATCTACGAGTTCAATCTGTTCAGGGAGAACGCGGTGTCGCAGACGGCCGCCGAGAACCAGTTTCTGATCGTCGCGCCGACGACACATTGCAGCTATGAGCAGGCAACGGCGCACACGATGGTCGGCGATCGCGATGTTGGTGATGCCCGGCTCGAGTACTACCGCATCTACATCGACTGGTTCGAGCACTGGCTGAAGGGCAAGGACAACGGTATTACCGACATGCCGAAGGTCCAGTACTACACGATGGGTCGTAACGAGTGGGGCTCGGCGGATGCGTGGCCGTTGCCCGAGACGCGGTACACGAACTTCTACCTCCACAGCGACGGCAGCGCCAACAGCCGCTATGGCGATGGCAGTCTCTCTATTGATCCGCCGGGGGACCGGCCGCCGGACACCTTCATCTACGACCCAGCGCGTCCCGTGCCCTCGGTGGGAGGTCAGAGGGGCACCTCATGGGGTACGTCGTCGGGGGCGGTCGACCAGGCGACCGTCGACATTCGCAACGACGTGCTGGTGTACACAACGCCGCCGCTCGAGGAAGGGATCGAGGTGACCGGCCCGATCACGGCTGTTCTCTACGTCTCGTCGTCGGCCAAGGACACCGACTTCACCAGCAAGCTCGTTGACGTGTACCCCGACGGCACGGCCTACAACATCCAGACCAGCGTCCTCCGCGCGCGTTATCGCGACGGCTTTGATCGAAAGGTCTGGATGGAAGAGGGCGGCGTCTACAAGATTCAGATCGATCTGGACGCCAGCAGCAACTACTTCGCGGCGGGACACAGGATTCGGCTGCAGGTGTCGAGCAGCGACTTCCCGCTCTACGAGCGCAACCTCAACACGGGCGGCAACAACTTTGATGAGACCGAGTGGGTTGTGGCCCGGAACGCGGTGCATCATTCGGCCGAGCACCCCTCGCATCTGATCCTGCCAGTCATACCGGAGGAATAGCCTCAGTCGTCCGGCGACTGCCGTACGAGAGCCTTCACCACAACGACCGCCCACACCACGTAGGCGACACCGGCGACGATCAGCGGGTACAGCAGCCAGGGCATCGATTCGAGCAAGCTCTCCGCGAGATATGCCTGGGCGAAGCAGAGCGGCGCCATCCCGAGACCTGTCGCTGTGAGCAGCCTCGGCAGCGACATCGACGTCAGGCCGGCGGCGTACGAGACGAAGTCCGATGAGGTCAGCGGGTTGACGCGCAGCAAGAGCACCACCCAGAAACCGTGACGCGACAGGCGTTCGGCGGTGCTCGCGAGCTTGCCCTCGTTGCCGATGAGACGCGGCGCCAGCAGGTGACGCGTGGCCAGAAACGCCACTCCGGCGCCGATCACGTTGCCCACGAGCGATAGCAGCCCTCCCCAGAAGCCGCCGAAGAGCGCTCAGCCGGGCGCGTAGAGAAGCGTGCCGGGAATGGGCGCGACGACGACCTCGACGGTCCTGAACGCGACGTACACGAGCGGAGCCAGGAGGCCGAACTCCAGGAAACCGGCGCGCAGCAGGTTGACCTTGGCCGAGGCGCCGAGATCGCCTCGCAACAGGTTCGCCAGCAGGCCGCCGGCAGCCCATGATTGCGCTGCTATCGCCACTGCCGCAGCGACGGCCGCCAGCGCCAAGATGCCGACGAGTCGGTTGCCGTTCGAAGTCCGTGAGGTCGCCGGCGGCGTCCCGAGCGCTCGGGGACCTGCGGGAGACTCAGCTCCCCCGGTAGACTGTTCTTTCACGTCCTCTGCTCCGCTCCGCCGACCTTGCTTCGCCGGGAGAACTCCATGCCTGTAGCGCTGCTGGTTCCTGTTTTGCTCGTTTCGGCCCTCGGCTCGTTCGGTGCCGCATCCACCCTAGCGCTCGCGCCGACGGTCGCGGCTGTCGAGACCGCCTACGAGTATCGCCTGCTCGCAACAACGAAGACGTCGACTCTGGAGAAGGAGCTCAACGAAGCGGCCGGCGAGGGGTTTCGGCTCGCCAACGTGATGGGCGGCAACACTGCCCACGGCGGGGATGAGGTTGTGGCAACCGTTGTTCGATCGCCCGACACCCCCCACGAGCGGCGCTACGAGTACAAGCTCCAGGCCACACAGCGCACCTCGACCATGCAAAAGGAGCTCAATGAGGTCGGTGCCGAAGGTTTCCGCTATCGAGGCCAGACGGTTTTCGACAGCCTCTGGGGCGGCAACGAGGTCGCCGTGATCGTCGAGCTCGATCTGTTCTCGGAGCCCGTGCCGCACGAGTACCTGCTGCTCGCCACGAATCGAACGTCAACGATGGAGAAAGAGCTCTCCGAGGCCGGCGCGGAGGGATTCGAGTTGCTCGGCATGACGGTCGGCGACACGGCGTTCGGTGGCGACGAGATCGTGTGCATCCTGCAGCGGCCCCGCCCCGAGTGATTGCCTGACTCAACGTCGCGTCGAAGCCAGCTCCTGCCAGTTGTCGGGTAGCGGATCTCCGTAGCGCTGAAGCAGCGTCGTCACCACCTCGCCGTTGCGGACGATCACCGTGTACAGCCGGTCGTACTCCACACTCTCGTCGATCGGCTCTCCGGGCTCTCCCCCGAGAAATCCGACGAGCACCGGCGTGGTGTTGCTATGCCCGGATACCACAACGCGGCCTGATGCTGCCTTGAGCACCCCGGCGAACGTTTCCAGGTCGGACGGATCGTACGGGGCTACCGCGATCCCGAGCCGGGCGGCGAGCGGTGCCGCAGTTTCCTGCGTGCGCCGCAACTCGGTGCTGAAGATCTGCGTGATGGGCTCGCTCGACAGCAGTCGCGCCAACGCGTCGGCGCGTTCTTGTCCCATGATGTTGAGCGGCGGGTCACGCGGCGCGTCCTCGGGTGGCGGCAATAGCGTCTCGGCGTGACGCATCAAGTAGATCACCGTGGTCACCGGGTCCGCCGCGGCAGCGGGCTCGGGTTGCTGCTGCGGCTGGCAGCCGATCGAAACCAGAAGCGCCACGAGGGCGCACGCACGAGCGTTCGGGATGATTTTCATGGCTGCGCATTGTACGTGGTTCAACTTCCCGAGGCCTCGATGCTCGCTGCCAATCCGCCGGGTGATTGGCGCGTCGGAGACTTTGTTTTACCGCTACACTAGCGCCCGTAGTTTGGCCCTGGGGCCGGCGTAGCTCAGCTGGTAGAGCGCCTGATTGTGGATCAGGAGGTCATGGGTTCAAGTCCCGTCGCCGGTACTCCAACTTCGGTCCGCGTCCCGCTCATGCTCGGGGCACGCGTGACCGATTCTTGACTCTGTTCGAGCTTCAACCGCCGCCGCGTCGCTCTCGGTACCCCGACGCGAGCGGCTCCAGTCCTGCGCGGTACTGCACTGCCGCACGGAGCGCCGCGGTCCTGACGACCGCCATTCAGTCAGGCAAACCACCTATGTCAGATCTCGTTACTCCCGGCTTGTCGCGCGGGCTTCGCGATCAACTGCCCGATCACATGCAGGCTCGGCAGTGGATGCTCTCCAAGGTTCGTGGCGTGTACGAGCTCTACGGATTCGTGCCGTTACAGACGCCGGCGTTCGAGTTTCTCGATGTGCTCTCGGGGACCGGCGGCGATGAGGCGCAGCAGTCGATCTTCCATGTCGACAATCCTCGCGAGCCAGAGGAGCGCGGGCTCGGATTGCGGTTCGACCTCACGGTGCCGTTGGCGCGGGTGGTTTCCCAGTACGTCGATTTGCCTCGGCCGTTCCGCCGCTACCAAGTCTCGCCGGTCTGGCGCGCCGACAAGCCGGGCCCCGGTCGCTACCGCGAGTTCACCCAGTTCGATCTTGACTCGGTGGGGGCTCCGTCGGAGGTTGCCGACACCGAGATCATCGCCGGCATGTGCGACACGCTATCGGCGCTCGATGTCGACAACTACGTCGTTCGTTTCTCGAGCCGGAGCGTGCTCAACCTGCTGCTCGACTTCGCCGGAATCTCGCGCGACAGGTCCACCGACGTTTTCCGTGTGCTCGACAAGCTCGAGAAAATCGGGCCGGCCAAGGTCCGCCTGGAGCTCACGACCGGCTACAAAGACGAATCGGGCGATCAGATCCCCGGGCTCGGCCTCACGAGCGAACAGGTCGATCGTATCGAGCTCTTTCTGGCGATTCGTTCCGATGAGCGCGGCGAGGTCATCGCCCAGCTACGCGATCTGTTTTCCGGCCTGGCTCAGGCCGGCGCCGAGATCGACGTCATCGACCGCATCTCCGGCCACCTGGCCGCTCTCGGGTATGGCAACGATCGCGTGGTTGTCGATCTGAGTATTGCTCGCGGCCTGGCCTACTACACAGGCCCGGTCTTCGAAGCGTACCTGCGTGACGCCCCACGCTTCGGATCGGTATTCGGCGGCGGCCGCTACGACGAGCTTGTGCAGCGCTTCACCGGCGAAGCGATTCCGGCAACCGGTGCCTCTATGGGCGTCGATCGGTTGTTGGCCGCGCTGGTCGACATTGGCGCCGTGAAGCTCAAGTGGTCCACCGCGCAGGTGCTTGTCATCAACATGGACGAGAGCCTCACGAGCGACTACCTCGAGATGACGTACGAGCTGCGCCGCGCCGGCATCCGAACCGAGCTCTACCTCGGCACCGAGCGGGGTATCGGCAAGCAGCTCAAGTACGCCGACCGTTGCGACATCCCGGTTGCCGTGATTTACGGGACGCGCGAGAAGGAGTCGGGACAGGTCCAGATCAAGGACATGGACGTCGGCCGTAGGAGCGCGGAAGAGCTCAAGGACCGCGCCGACTGGATCAAAGAGCGCCCAGGCCAGTTCGAGGCGCCGCGGGCCGAGCTCGTGAGCCGCCTCGGTGCACTGCTGGGGCGCATCGAGAGCGGGCTGTGAACGACGGTCCGGCGAATCCCGATCACGCTCACTCCAAGGATGACTCGCTCGAGCTGACGGGCGAGAACCTCAACCTCGACCGGCTCGTCGAGGTAGCTCGAGGCGGGCGCCGGATCCGCATCTCACCTGCCGCGCGCGAGCGCGTAGAAGCGGTCCGCGCCGAGCTCGTCAAGCGCGTCGAGGCCTACAAGAAGAGCAAATCCGATTATGAAGCCGGGGCAGAGCGGCCGCCGGCTACCGACTACGGGGTCACCACCGGGTTCGGCGAGTTCAAGAACATCCCGATCGATCCCGACGAGCTCGAGGAGCTGCAGCGCAAGATCCTTCTCAGTCACGCCGTTGGAGTGGGACAGACTTCCGACTTCAGGGCCCCGAGCAACTACTTCTCGGCGGAGGTCGTGCGGGCAACGATGTTGCTGCGCCTCAGTACCTTCCTGATGGGCCACTCGGCGGCCTCGTGGGAGCTTGTCGACACCGTCTGCCGGATGATCAACGCCGGCGTCGTTCCGCTGGTTCCCACGCGCGGCTCGGTGGGCTCGAGTGGCGACCTGGCGCCGCTCGTCCATCTGTTCGGAGTGCTGCTTGGATCGGGATTCTTCTACTTGGCCACCACGCCGGAAACCATCGCTGCCGGCCCCGACTTCGAGACTCACCTCGATGAATCCAGTCCCGATATCGACGAACGCCAGTTGCCCGAGCGCGTCGTGCTTTCCGCCGAGTGTCTCCAGCGGGCCCTGAGCCTGGCGTGGGAGGCGGCCAAGGAACGCGCCGCCGAGGACGACCCGATTCGGCGGACGCAAACAAGCCCGAAGCTACTAACGCTCAGCTACAAGGAAGGCCTCGCACTGACAAACGGTGCGACGGTCTCGGCGGCGTTGCTTGCACTCGCGGTGCACGACGCGGAAACGCTCGCCAGCGCGGCGGACATCGCGTTGGCCATGACCGCCGAGGCGATGTGCGGCTGTGGCCGTGCCTTCGACGAGAAGGTGCATCGACTGCGACGGCAGCGCGGTCAAATCGACTGCGCGGCGAACGTTCGCGCCGTGCTCGACGGCAGCAAGCTGCTGGAACGAGCGGGCGCCGTGCAAGACCCCTACTCGATCCGTTGCGCCCCGGCGGTCCACGGCGCCAGCCGCGACACCATCTCGTACGCGCGCATGGTGATCGACCAGGAGATCCGAGCGGGTATCGACAACCCAATCTTCTTCTTTGAGGGCCTCGGAGTGGTCACCGGCGACGGCAGGAAGTGGGACACCGAATTCGACGCCAACTGGCCCACGCAGCCGACGCGTGACGGTGGCGGCGAGGTTGCCTACGCAGGCCACAAGAAGGAGTCGTTCTCGGCCGGCAATTTCCACGGCCAGCCGGTCGGGTTGGCGGCCGACTACCTGGCGATCGCGCTCGCCGAGCTTGCCAACATCTCGGAGCGCCGGACGCAGCTCCTACTCGATCGCAATCACAACCGCGGGCTGCCGGGAAATCTGATTCCCGAGGCTGGTGTGAACTCGGGCTACATGCTGGCGCAGTACTGCGCCGCCGGGCTGGTTTCCGAGAACAAGGTCCTTGCGCATCCGGCGTCGGTCGATTCGATCCCGACGTCGGCCAACACCGAGGACCACGTTGCCATGGCAACGATCGCCTGACGCAAGGCCCGCAGCGTGCTCGAGAACGTCCAGGCTGTGATCGCGATCGAGTTGATGGTTGCCGCCCAGGCTCTTGATTGGCGGACCCTGGTCGGTGCCGTGGGCCCGTCGGATCTCGAAGCGTGGGCAGCCGACGCATGGGACGCGTGGGTGCGCGAGTGTGAGTCCAAGGGCCGCCCCACGCCTGCGGCCGCTGCCAAAGAGAAGTTCATCGACAACCTCGCCACGCTCGCTCAGCCCTTGTTCCCGTTCATCGAAGACCGGCCGGGTACCGCAGCCGAGCTTGCACTCGATCGCGTTCTCCGTCTTCGTGCCCAGTCGAAGGTTGTGGCCCGCTTGTTCGAACGCGCGGTGGCTGAGTGCCGCGATGCCGGCATCGCGCAGCTCGCTCCCGGGACGCGCGCGGCCTACGTGGCGATTCGCGAAGCGCAGATCGAAACGGCGCTCACCGACCGACCCTTCGACGAAGACATCCGTCGAGCCAGGCAGCTAGTGGAGCAGCGCGAGGGCGGTCTCGTGGAGGCTGTAAAACGGGCGCTCGCTTCTGAACACGACCGCGATCAGTTGCGACCCATCGCGCGCCTGTCGTACGCGACGGAGCCCAGCATTCTATAGGGCGAAAGGGCGAAGTTGGTTGAGGCAGGGAGCGCGCGACCATGGCGAACTCCGAGATGCGACACGCCGGGCTACGACGCCCGACGATGGCGCTCCATACTCCGAGGCCCCACGATTCGTCGTTGCATCAAAGCATCAAACGCATCAAAATGTGTCCATGCGCACGACGATCGACATTCCGGAAGAAATTCTTCGGCGAGCGAAGTCCGAGGCGGCCCTGCGGGGTATGAAGCTCAAGGACTACGTCACAGAGGCGGTCCGCGCGGCCCTCGACGGCGGCTTGATGACGGTGGCGGAGCGCGCGCCCGCGTATGGCGTCGACGAGCGCCAGGACCTGGGCGGCGGCTGCTTCTTTCCGATCGTGCGCGGCCCCGGCGGTCGTGCGCTTCGTGATCTGACTTCGGCGCGGGTCCATGAGCTGCTCGAAAAGGAAGAAACACAAGCGGCAGCACATGCGGCGGATCCTAGCTGACGTCAACGTCTGGCTCGCCACCGTTCTCGAGCCGCATCCACATCACAATCGGGCCGTCGCGTGGTGGGAGCAGGAGGTCGTGCCCGACAAGGCTGTCGTCGGTTTTTGCCGACTCACGCAGATGGGGTTCCTGCGGCTTCTGTGCAATCGCCATGTGATGGGTCGGTCCATTCGGACGGCCGCAGAGGCTTGGGACGACTACTCGGTGCTGGCCGAGCAACGGCCAGTCGAGTTCTTCACCGAGCCGCCCGAACTCGACGACATCCTCAAGAACCTCGTGCGCGCGCGCGGGTCCGCGCCGGTAACTCCCGGACTTTGGACAGACGCCTATCTCGCGGCGCACGCCATGGCCACCGACCTCGAGCTCGTGACCTTCGATCGTGGCTTCCGGCGCTTTCCCGTTCGGACCGTCCTGCCGCGCTAGCTAGCGATCCGGCAAGGTCGGCTTGTCTCGCCGTGCCGATGTTGTCGCGCGTACAACGGGCGAAGCTGGTCGAAGCCGTCGAGCTACGCGCGGCGGTGGCGCCGCCAGATGCCGAGCGCCCACTGCGCTGCGGTGCGTCGCATGAGCTCGTCGCGAAACTCGACGTAGCTGGGCGGAGGGAAGCCGGCCGCCGCGGCTATGACCGCCGCGTGGCCCGTTGCCGCCCACGGCGATCCTTCCGGGCGCAATAAGGGTCCTAGGAGGCTCGCGGCCGTCAAGTCGGCGGCCGTGAAGTCCCCACCAGCCAAGTAGCCGGTGCCCGAAGCCATCAGCCACCTCTCGATCTGGTCACAGGCGTCGTGGATCTCATTGCCGCGGCGCGCGGTGTTCTCTGGCGTCAGTTCGAACCCGCGGCGTAGAAACGGTCGGACGATCGGGAACATCAGCGACAGGACAGGGCGCTGCCGCGCCGAGAGGCCGGTGGTCCAGCGTGCCTTCAGTGCCTTCGGGAAATCGATCAGGTGCGCATACGAGTAACCGGCGACCGCGCCGCCAACGTTCTCGTCGCAGTAGGCCGCTTTGTTGACCACATCCGTGCGAGCCTCGCCGTCCGGCGGGTACAGGAGCGGCACCGGGTAGTTCTCGTCGAGCCATTGGAGGATCGCCGACGACTCGCCCAGCCGCGTGTCGGTGGCTGTATCGACCAGGGCGGGAGCCGTTCTCTCTCCCGCAACCCGCCGCATCTGCAACCGGTGCAGGCCTGGGATCAGCGCCTCGCGCGCGTGCGGCACCAACTTGATATCGAGCGCCCAGCGCACTTTCTCGGAGTAGTGCGAAATCGCCAGATGGTAGAGAGTGATCATCCGTTCCTCTCCTCGGCTCGAATTGTAGTGCGATGGGCCGGCCCACAGGCACGCTGATTCGAGTTTCCGGCGCGGCTCCCAAGCAACTGCCCGCTCAGTGAATCAGGAAGATCTCCTCGTTGAGCGGCTGGATGAACTCGACGCCCTTGCTGGTGATGAGCTGCGGGTTCGAGATGTTGAAGGCAAGCGGGTAGCCGGGGCGCTCGGCGATGTTCATGTGCACCATGTACTCGAAGGCGAACAGGTGGTTGTCCTGGATCCGCTGGTCATGGGTGTTGGAGCGGAACGCGGCCATCGACGGCCCCATATCGCCGTAGTTGCCGAAGGCGTGGTTGTCGATCGAGAAGCCGGGCTTGTCGGTGCCGGCTAGCGGCTCCTGGATCATTTCGTAGTCCTGCGTGCCGATATCTCGGAAGGGTGTGTAGACGTAGCCCTCAGCCTCCATCGCGACGACCATCGCATCGAGGGATTCCTTGGCGGTCATGCCGACCTTCAAAGTGGTCGCGCAGAATCCACTGCCCGGTGATGGCCTTCTCGTACACATCTTGTAGGAAGTCTGGGACCTTGGTCGCGCCCTCGCGCAGGATGTAGGCGTGGATCTTGGTGTCGACACCGAAGCCCATGTACTCGCCGCCCGGACCTTCGCCGCCGCCAACGAACAGGTCACCGCGTTGCAGCACGTAGTCGGGGTTGTGGATGAACCAACGGACGTCGGGTGTGGAGATCGGGACTGTCTCTTCGGGCGGGTTGACGGCCGAGTAGTAGACGCGGGCGTTGATGTCGGCGATCGTCGTCACGCCAGGGACGACCTTGGAGAGGTTTTCCTTGGCACGCTGGCGAGCGAGCGCCAGCACCTCCACCTGAGCGGCGACCTCGCGGGCGGTGCGTCGCAGCAGGAAGTCGCGAATCACACCTTCGGCCGAGACGATGCGGGCACTGTAGTTAGGACCCAGGATGCGCTCGAGCTTCAGGTACTCGGAGTGGGAGATGCCATCGGCAACGGTTTCCATCTCCGACGTGTTCACCGCGATCACCTGCGGATCTCGCTCCTCGACGAAGCGCGTGATCTCGCCGTAGACGCCGGGCGGGTGGTCGTAGCCCGAGATCGCCAGGCCGAGCTCGGCCGAGCCGCGCACGTCGATCTTCTCAACGGCGCCGCCGCGGCCGAACACGGCGCGCTCGATGCGGTCACCACGGTCGGTGAAGATCAAGTAGCCCGCGGTGCGACCGAACTGCAGCGCCAGAGGATCGGGGTCGTCGCCACGGGTGACGTGGATCCACATGTCCACGCCGTTGTCGCGTAACGCCCCCGGCAGAATCAGGTCGAGCTTCTCGTTGCGCATCAGGCGGACGGCCTCGGCGTCGGTATCCGCCGTCCGCCGTGGCAGTTGCTGGGTACTTGCATACGAGCTCACGCTCGTCAGGGCGAGGATCACGCAGGGCAGCAGGATCTTTCCTCGAAATCTCATGGCTTTTCCTTGGCTACGGAGCCTCTATCGATGAGTGTAGGGCTCGATCACGAGCTCCCGGCCGCTGTACCTGCCGTCCGGCGTCACACTCGGAAGCTTGTATTCCGGACGGCTGAAAATCTCGAAAACCGTGGGGTCGCGCTCCTCGAGCAGGGCTCGCGTGGTCAACTTCCACTCGTGTCCCACCTGCTCGAGGCGGCCGGGAATGTCCTGCGCGCCCAGGAACGACGTGAAGGCCCAGTAGATGTACTCCGAGCCCATGCAGTCGTAGTCGCACGTCTCATCGTCGTACGAATACCAGGCTCCCTCCGGGTTCCACTGAGCGTCCGGCCAGGCCGTCGATTGCCGCGGTCCCTCCGATCCTCAAACTTTGTAAAGAGAAGTACTTTGATATTTCAGAAGGATCGTCTATTCTTGTCACATGCTTCAGACGGTCGACGCACCCGACAAGCGACTCGATGACCATGAGTCGCCCTCGCATCTGCATCAACACGCGGCGCGGAACCTCAGTTTCATTCGCGGAACGATGGCGGCGGCGGGTGTTTTCACCGCGGTGCCGGGCTGGGGCGGTGTTGGCATGGGGATCGTCGGTGTCACAGCCGCGTTGGTGGCCGGGGATTTAGAGACGGCGGCTGCCACCCCCGGTTCTCCCGCAGCTTGGCTCCGAATTTGGCTCGTCGCGGCGTGTGTGGCTGTGCCGATCGGAGGAGTGGCGGCGTGGCGCAAATGTACGCGACAAGGCACCTCGCTCACCGGGCACGCCGGCCGCCGGCTTCTCTTCGGACTCTTCCCCCCCATTCTCGTGGGCGCGCTGATGACACCGGCTGTGTATCGGGCAGACCCCAGCACCATGTCGCTGTTGCCTGCGATGTGGCTGCTGCTCTACGGCGCTGGCACCGTTGCCGGCGGCACCTCGTCGGTTCGTTCTGTGCCAATCATGGGTGGGCTGTGCATGTTTCTCGGCGCCATCGCGTTGATAGCTCCCACATCGTGGGCGAGTTGGCTCCTCGGCCTGGGCTTCGGCGCTCTCCACGTGATCTTCGGACTGTGGATTGCGAGGCGCCACGGTGGCTAGGGCGAGAAGGAAGGTTCAATCGGAAGTGGCTACGAAGAGCGAGCAGGGCAGCGCGAGTCGCCTGAAAAGCGTCGCCAGCTACGCCGCGGGACGCGGCGAGAAGCCCGAAGACCGTCTGATCCAAGGACGCGTACGGCTGGGCATCCTGAGCGCCCTTTGCGTCCATCCGTCGATGACGTTCGGTGAGCTCAAGACCCTGCTGGCAGCGACCGACGGGAACCTCAGTGTTCACGCCAGAAAGTTGGAGAAGGCTGGACTCATCTGTTGTATCAAGTCGTTCGAGGGCAGACGCCCGAAAACCGAATATCGAATCGAGACGAAAGGACGTCGTGCCCTGGATCGATATCTCAACCACATGGAGAAGCTGATCGATGCCACCCGAACTGAGCAGTAGAGCACCCGGGTTCCGGTGCCCCTTTTTTTGCATGATAACTTTGCAATAAAAAGTACTTCTCAAACGTCGAGACTGCCGCATGTCGCGCTGATCATGGACGGCAACGGTCGCTGGGCCGAGAGTCGTGGACTGGCTCGATCTGCCGGGCATCGGGAGGGAGCGAGAGCCGTTCGACGGGTGGTCGAGAGCGCCGCCCGACAGGGCGTGGGAACGCTGACTCTCTACGCGTTTTCTTGCGACAACTGGCAGCGGCCAAAGGCCGAGATCCGCGCGCTGATGGCTCTCTTCCGACGTTTTCTGGTGGAGGAGATTCCTACCTGTCTACGCCACGGCGTGCGCGTCCAGGTAATCGGCCATCGCCATCGGTTGGGCCGCGAGGTCATTCGCGCGATCGAGACCTGCGAGAACGCCACTGCCGGCTGCCGCGGGATGAACCTCCGTCTGGCGGTCGACTACTCAGCCAGGGAGCAACTTGCCAAGGCCGCGCGCCTCGTGGTTAGCGGCAACCCCGAAGAGCTCGAGGCCGCGCTTCAGCATGTGAATCATCCGCTCGGCAGCGCGCCGCCAGTCGACCTCCTTGTCCGCACGAGCGGCGAGAAGCGGCTGAGCGATTTTCTGCTGTGGGAGTGCGCCTACGCAGAGCTTCACTTTGTCGACACCCTGTGGCCCGACTTCGGCGAGCCCGATCTCGAGGCGGCACTCACCGAGCTCGCGAGTCGTCAAAGGAGATTCGGCCGCGTTCCTCGCGCGGCGGTGGCGAACGTTGCCACGCGGCCGATCGCAATCGGTGCGGCGGCTCGATGAAGATCACGCGCTACCTGCCCCGCGATCTGGTTCTTCCTCCGGCCCTCGACCCTTCCTTCGGTCCCCGGCAGATCGAACGCAAAAGCTCTCACGGCGGCGTCACCTACGGTTTCGAAAGCTGCTCGGGCAACAGGCGGAAAGCCTGCCCCGCCCGGCCTCTGGCTGCGCGGGCACCGTGATCAGCGCCGGCGTGTGATCGCGATGAGTGCTCAGAAGATCGGATCCGCGGACCCGCAGGCAAATTTGTCGGAAACCCGGAAAGGGTTCGACGCGTCATAGATGGTACGGAAGGCATTCGCGAGCCGCCGTGTCCAGGCGGCTCGCAGTCCGGATCTCCCTGTATATCCCCAGTGGAGCACACCCTCATGCGGAAGAGCCTCCTGGCCGCCGTCCTTCTAGTAGCCCTCGTCGCGACTCCTGGCGTTCATGCCGCGGCCGATCCCGATCGGGCGAGCATCATCGAGCTCAGCAGCGAATGGGTCGAGGCCCTCAACGACGGAGACCTGGCGGAAGTCATGGCCGGGTTCGCATCCGGCCCTGCACTGCATCTCGACTCGGTCGAGCCGCTGCGCAACCTTGGCGCCATCGCCGCGTACTACCGCTCGTTGTTCCGCGAAGCCGAGTCACAGTTCGTGTACAAGAGCGACAGTCTGGAAATTGACGGCGACTGGGCCTTCGAGAGCTTCCACGCGCGCGTTCACATCTCGCAGGCTGGCGGCGCCGACAGCGAGTGGAGCACCGAGCTGAGCTACGAGGACACAGGCGTACGTGTTTATCGCCGTGAGGTCGATCTCGATTCTTCGAGAGGCACTCGACACGTTCGACGGAGTGGTCGCGCGCCGCTTCAACCAGGTGGTTGTCAACTTCGGAGACGAGCCGCGTGAGGTCGCGGCGGAGTTGGTGAGCGCCGGCTACTTGTCTGTTCTCGATGTGGCGCCGGTCATCGGGCGCGGTCCGGGTACGCAGGGCGCGCCGGGGCCGAAGTGCGGCTGTTCGACGCGAGCGGCAAGCTGTTGGGCACGGGCATCGTCGATACCGGCTCCGGCTACAACTCTCAGAACGCCATGCCCGTTCACTTCGGGCTCCCGCGGGAGGGCCTTGTGGATGTCGAGATCACGGTCCTGACGCCGCAAGGAAGGAAGGCCGCGCGGATCTCGGATATCGATCCGAGCTCCTACGCTGGCCGCTGGCTCGTCGTGTTGGTGGACGACAGCGGTAACGCGACGCGATAACAACGTTCCCCGACCGGCCGACGAGATCTCAGCCCACGGCGGATGCCCCGGTCCACCACGGGCTGCTAGGGCTGGTCGAGGTCCAGGAGCCAGCGCTGGGCCGGCACAGAGCCCGTTTGTCTCGTCCTGGATGCACTAGTAGCCGCCGCCGGTGCTGGCCGCGGCCAGCACCGGCACGTCGGCCGCATCAGCGTAGCTGTGTGTCAGCTCGTGGAGGTAGGCGACATCTTCGGTGAGAGATGGCCCATGCGGATTGACAATAACCTACTCCTATGTCCGATTATCCTTGTTTAGTTGGTCCCGTCCCCACCGAGGCCATGCCCATGCCCATGCCAGATCCCAGGGGCAGGTGGAGCTTCGGTGGCGTGACCGTCGAGCGATCCGCCGCCTGGCTCCTAGCGCTGGATCCGGTGGATCTGTTCCGTCTGGCGGCGTTGGTTTCGGCGACGCCCGGTGTCGGCACTTCCGAGCGAGCTGACACCGGGGGCGCCGCTGCGGTGGGCGACGCCGGCGCATCCAGCACGCTTCCCCTCGCCGTGGGCTGGGCGGCTTGGCTGGTGTTTCCGACCTTGGTGGGTGTGCGGCGCTTCCGCAGCCTGCCCCTGCGCTGAGGCCGCCCCGCGGTGGCCTGTGCTTTGGTGATTGTCGCCGCCGCCGCGATCGTCATCGACTCGCGAGCCGGGCGTCGCCGACGCTGTTGTCATCCGCCGGCTGTGTGGCTGTGACGTGGTTCAGGCAATAAGCGACCGTGTTGCAGACGGGTGTGCGTGCCATGATCAGAATTCACGATAAATCTTCGTTTCACTTGCCTTGCAGGAGTCGACCCGATGATGTTTTGGGCACCGAATCGGACACCGTGTCAGCCGCGCACGCCAGCACCACGCTGGCGCCGAACACGCCGAATGCGCCGCGCCGCCAGCGGCGGCCGGCTGATCGGCCTCGTCAGACTTGGGCTGGCTCTAGGGGTCGGGCTCGGGATTGGGATTGGCCCGGGGACGGCGGTCGCAGAGCCGACAACCGTGGCGGCGCAGCAAGATGACACCGAGCGCGCCGAGCGTATCGTCGCCCTCGAGGCGCGCGTAGCTGCGCTGGAGCTCTCGTTTCAGGGTTTGAATGAACGCTTCGAAGCCCGACTCCAGGAGCTGGAGCGGCGGCTCGCGGTCAGCCGAGAGGAGTCACCGGAGCCTGCCGAGCGGCATGGCGAGGAGCCGGCGCCGCAGCTTGTCCCACTGTCGGAGCACACAGAGGAGGCGAAAGCCGCGGACGAGGCGGCCTTGCGGGACGAGCTTGCTCGCGCGCTCGCCAACATCGACAGCCAGCCGCAGGGGGGAGTCGCGCCGGCACAGCCAGCGCCTGCCGACCAACGAAGATTCACCGACAGGTCGCGCAACATGCGTGAGCTCAATCCGGAGATCTCGGTTACTGGCGACGTGTTCGGTGCCTGGGCCGATCGAACGGGTGACCCGGAGGTGAACCAGTTCACGCTCGGCGAGTTCGAGATGGCCTTGCAGGCGCCGCTCGATCCGTACTCTCAGGCGCGCGCCTTCCTTGTAGAAGAGGAAGGCGAATTCGGTGTCGAGGAGCTCTACATCGACTGGACGACGCTCCCCGGCGGGCTTGGGGTCAAGTTCGGACGTTTTCGCAACGACTTCGGCAAGTTGAACCGCTGGCATCATCACGCATTGCCGCAAACTGGCCGCCCGCTGGTGCATCAGGCGTTCCTCGGCGAGGACGGCTTGGCCGGCCTCGGTGTTTCGCTGTCGTGGCTGCCGCCTACCTTCCTTGGCGACTACAACGAGCTGTGGATCCAGGTCACCAACGACGACAACGACGTCGCGTTCTCGGGCCGCGGCTTCGACGCGCCCGTGATCACGGTGCACGAGACCAACTACTGGGACCTGTCGCAGGCGACCTACCTCGAGCTCGGCCTGTCGGCCGCGACCGGCGTTAACGATGCCGCTGGCGACTTCCGCAGCTGGGTCATGGGTGCCGACATCAACCTCGGTTGGTCGCCACCGGCCGAGGCTCTTTATAAAGGACTCGAGCTGCGCGGTGAGGTTCTGTACGAGCGCCGCGACGGACCGGGCGGCATCCTCGGCAGTTGGGGCGGATACCTCTATGGAACACGCAAGGTCGGGCCGCGCTGGAGCCTCGGCGTGCGGGGTGACTACACCGAGCTGCCGAGCGAGCCCGGCGAGAGCATGTGGGGCGTCAGTCCGTATGCGGAGTGGTGGCAAAGCGAGTGGGCGAAGTTCCGTTTCCAGTACTCTTATGGTTCACGACGTTTCGAGGAGGACGACCACGACAACCGTTTCTCTCTCCAGGTGATTTGGGCCCTCGGTCCTCATAAGCACGAAAAGTATTGATGCCCATGCATCCCAGAGGATTCAGGCAATCTCGATTCATGGTCGTAGCACTGGCCACGGTGACTTTGTGCGCGGTGAGTGCGCATGGTGTCGCCAACGCGGCCTATCAGGGGATCAAGGTTGTCGCCACGCTAACGGCCTACGAGGCCATCGCTCGGCATTTGCTGGCCGACGACGCTACGATCATGTCGATTGCCAGCGCCCACCAGGACGCGCACTTCGTGCAGGCGAAGCCGAGTTACTCGATCGAGCTCAGCCGCGCCGACCTGCTGATCTCGACCGGGCTCGACATGGAGCTGTGGCTGGCGCCAGTGGTCGACAAGTCGCGCAACCCGCGAGTGAGGCCGGGCGAACCGGGCTTCGTGGCAATGGCCCAGGGCGTGCCCATGCTCGAGGTGCCCGACGACCCCAGCCGGGCGGGCGGGGACATCCATATTTACGGCAACCCGCACGTTCACACCGATCCCCTGCGCTCGGTGATGCTTGCCGACAACCTCCGCGTTGGGCTGCAACGCGCCGACCCCGATAACGCTGGCCTGTACCAGCAGCGCTTCGTGGCCTACAAGGATCTGCTGCACCGCCGCCTCTTCGGCGACCAGCTCGTTGAGCTTGTTGGCGGCGACAAGCTGGCGCAGCTCGAGATGGCCCACCGCTTGCTGCCGTTTCTGGAATCGACTTCGCTTGGCGGCGGTCCGCTCGTGGAGCGACTCGGCGGCTGGATGGCCGACGCCTCGTGCCTGCGGGGCACGCGCGTGGTGGCGTACCACACGAACTGGATCTACCTCATGGACCGGTTCGGCATCGAGGTTGCTTCCTACGTCGAGCGGCGTCCAGGGATCCCGCCGTCGGCCTCGCATGTTGCCGAGCTCGTCGACCTGATGCGACGTGAGGAGATCGGCGTCTTGTGGGTCGCGGACTATTTTGATCGTCAGGTGCCCGAGCTCATCTCGGAGCGCACGGGCGCCACAGCGCTCATCGTGCCTCTTTATCCGGATCCCGCAGCCGACACCGGGTCGCGCGACATTTTCGATCTGTACGACGAGTGGATCGGCACGCTACGCGGTGCCACCCCGGCATGCGCGGGATAGACAGGTACGCAGTGGTCTGGATTTGCCCAGAAGCTGGTTGGCTCACGACGACCCGCAGCATCCCCAACTCCCGGAGATAGAAGTTGGAGCTCGCGCTCGAGATCTTGCTGCCACCTTTCGTGGCGTGCCTC
This sequence comes from Acidobacteriota bacterium, assembly GCA_963666215.2. Taxonomy (GTDB): domain Bacteria; phylum Acidobacteriota; class UBA890; order UBA890; family WLXD01. The sequence continues at coordinate 403,845 of CAXWPL010000004.1, read as the reverse complement.
GTGCTGACGGGAATCCACACCTACCTCGGACTGCACGTGGTGTCGCGCGGCGTCATTTTCGTCGACCTCGCTCTGGCACAGATCGCCGCTCTGGGCGCCACCTTCGCCTTCCTCCTCGGATACGACGCCCACGGCACGGCAGGCTACGTGTACTCGCTGATCTTCGCGTTTATCGGCGCCGCGATCTTCTCGCTGTCGCGGCTCAAGGATCAACGGGTTCCGCAGGAGGCGATCATTGGCATCACGTTCGCGGTCGCTAGCGCCACCACCCTCCTGATTGCCGACCGGGCTCCTGAAGGAGCCGAGTTCGTCCAGGCGATGCTCGCCGGCAACCTGCTCTGGGTCCCGTGGAGCAAGATCCTCCTTACCGCCGCCATCTACGCCGTGATCGGCGTCTTTCACTGGATCTACCGCGATCGTTTCCTGACGCTGTCGATGCGCCCGACCGAGGCCGAGGCAGCCGGATGGAACGTACGGCTGTGGGACTTCTTCTTCTATATGTCGTTCGGGTTCGTGATCACCTCGAGCGTTGCGATGGCCGGCGTGCTGCTGGTGTTTTCGTTCCTGGTGGTCCCTTCTGTGATCGCCATGTTGTTTTCCACGCACATCCGCACCCGACTGGTGATTGGCTGGAGCACCGGGACGCTCGTGAGCCTGATCGGCCTCGCGCTGTCGTACGGCTACGACTTGCCGAGTGGCCCGGCGGTTGTCGGTACGTTCGGCATCACGTTGGCGTTGGCGGCGGCTGTTCGTTACACGTTCATGGCCGCACGGCCGGTGGCGGCTCTGGCGCGGGTGGGAGCGGGAGCGCTGGTGGTGGCGGTTGCCGGCTGGGCCGCTGTGGGCGCCTCGCCCATCGGTAACTGGGCGTCCGCCGAGATCGGCGAGACAGGCGTCGCCGGGGATCCTAAGAGTCCGTCGGCGGGTGCGCTGCCAGCAACGGGTGGCGCGCGGGTCGCCGCGGCGCTCGAAGAGCTGCGCAGCGGCGACAGCACAGCTGCCGAGGTCGTCAATGTCATCCTCGTTTCCGGCGTCGACATCCACGAGCTCATGGCCACCGGCAGGGTCAACTTCAGCGAGGATGACGTTGCCGCGCTGCGTGAGGTAGCCGGAGAAGACGCGGCCAGCGTGTTACACGAGATCGCCTTCCACGCACCCGATCCGTGGGCCCGGTTGCGAGCGGCCGAGGGCCTGGTGCGCCGGTCCGACACCCTCGGCGACGACGCGCTCCTGCAGCTCATGGAGGGCGACACTCCCGGGCTGCTGCGAGCCGAGGCCAACGAGGCGCTAGAAGCAGCGACCGGTCAGGACTTCGGGTTCGACGCCATGACCTCAGCCGATCGGCGATCGGAGGCAACCGCCCGCTGGCGCGCCTGGCTGACCGCGAATCCCGGTCGCTGAGGCCGGCGGGCTGGTCTGTTGGCCTAACGCAGCGCGTCCATCGGATCGATCGCCGACGCTCTGCGGGCCGGCAGCATGCTCGCGAGGAGCACCACCAGGAGCAGCGCTCCAGCTGCCAGGGCCAGCTCCTCTCCGAAGCGGTCACGGAAGGCTCTCGGGTAGGCGCTCACCACAACTCTGTAGAAGGCTTCCGCCCATCGACCACGCTGGTTCATCGAGCGGGTTCCTTCTCGAGAGCCGTCTTGCTGTGAGTTAGCGCGGCCAGCTCTTCGAGCCGACCGGCCTCGGTGCGCAGCGCCTCGGTGCCCTCTTCGGTGAGCACGAAGTAGCGGCGCTGGCGGCCGCGTCCGTCGAGTGTTTCCGAATCGTCGATCGCTGCCGAGTCGGCAACGCGCACCAACCCCAGGTCCTCCATTCGCTGCAGGGAGCCGTAGACCGTACCGGGACCCCAGCTCAGACCCACTCCGGTCTCCGCGGCGGCCTTCATGACGGCGTACCCATGGCGTGGCCCGTCGGCAAGCGCCAGGAGGATGTGAAACACGGCGGGTGTCAGGGGTGGACGATCCAAAATGGGCTCCGAGGAATCGCGCAGAATGATTCCAGCGACTGTAGCATGTCTTGCTACTGTAGCCGTAATAACTTGGACATGGCTCGACTCGAGCAAATCGGCGATCGTGTGGATCACCGTGGCGGGTGTGGTCGCTGATCTCGGGGTGACGTCCACACGGCCGCGAGCGGCCAGAAACGACCTCTGTTGCCCGGGGACCTCGATTGGTGGCATGTGGGTCTCGCGCGACGGCCCGTATCTTCTGGTGTGACGCAACTCACACCCGACGACCACAAGACCGAGGCCGCCATGCTCACCAACCTCCGTAGCCATGGAGCCGTCGTCAGGCTCTCTCGCCTGGCGTTCGCCGCGCTGCTGCTCATCCCCGCCGTCTCGTTCCAGAGCGCCGGGGCCTCCAGTTCGTCCGCTCAGAAAGAGTCACGCGGCGCCGCGCGCTCGGCGCGCACACCTGTTCGGAGCGGCCGGGCGTACCTGGCCGGCGCCTCGGGCTCGGAAAGCATCCCGAGTGGTGAGTCCAGTGCCACGGCGGCGGCGAGCAACGGCGAGGCAGGATCTCGACTTCTACGGATTGCCCGCGCCGACTACGAAGACTCGATGGGTAAGCCTGCCGGGGCCAATCGTCCGAGCGCGCGTGAGATCAGCAACCGCGTTTCATATCAGGGTCGCCAGCGGCTCAGCCGCAATCGCGCCAGCGACATGATGTGGCTGTGGGGTCAGTTCGTCGATCACGACATCGACCTGACGATCGCCGACGAGCCTCTCGACGCGTTCGACATCAAGGTTCCGAAGGGCGATCGTTTCTTCGACCCGGACGGTACCGGCAAGCAGGTCATTCAACTCTACCGTTCGGCGTACGACCACGGCAGCGGCCACTCACCCAACGATCCTCGCGCGCAGATCAACTCGATCACCGCCTTTCTCGACGCCTCGAACGTCTACGGCTCCGACCCGGACCGCGAGAAGGCACTGCGCAAACGCGACGGCAGCGGCGAGTTGCTCACCAGCCAGGGCAACCTCCTGCCGTTCAACGAGCGTGGTCTCGACAACGCCGGCGGACCCTCCAGCAAGCTCTACGTCGCCGGTGACATTCGCGCCAACGAGAACGTCGCCCTCACCTCCATGCACACCCTCTGGATGCGTGAGCACAACCGCCTGGCACGCCAGATTCACGGCGCCTCGCCCAAGCTCAGCGACGACCAGGTCTTCGCGCGTGCCCGCGGCTTCGTCGTCGGCATGATGCAGGCAATCACCTACAACGAGTTCCTACCGCGCCTCCTCGGCAAGAATGCGATCCCCGCGTACAGCGGCTGGAAATCCGGCGTCGACCCCGGCGTTTGCCAGGAGTTCTCCACCGGCGCCTACCGCTTCGGGCACAGCATGGTGTCACCTGGGCTGCAGCGCCTGGACAGTTCGCTCAAGCCGACCGGTGGCGGACCCTTGCCGCTCGCCAGGGCCTTCTTCGCTCCGCACGAGCTCACTCCAGCCATCGGCATTGAGCCCTACCTGCGCGGCGTCGCCGTCCAGCGGGCCTGGCGAATCGACACGATGATTGTCGACGCGCTGCGCAACTTCCTCTTCGGCCCGCCAGGCTCGGGCGGCTTCGACCTTGCTTCGCTCAACATCCAGCGCGGCCGCGATCACGGCCTCGCCGACTACAACAGCGTGCGCGCGGCCTACGGCCTCGCCCGCCTGACGAAGTTCTCGCAGCTCGGCGGCGAGAAGAGAATCCAGAAGCGCCTCGAGCGGTTGCACCACAATATCGACGATGTCGACCTGTGGACCGCCGGGCTCTCCGAGTCCAACGTTCGTGGTGCCATGGTCGGCCCGACATTCCTTGCCATCATGGCCGACCAGTTCCGCCGCATCCGCGACGGCGACCCCAACTTCTACAAGCGCCGCTTCTCCGGCAACTTGCTCAGGAAGATCGATCGCACGAGGCTTTCCGACGTCATCCGTCGCAACACCACGATTGGCGGTGAGATTGCCAAGGATGTGTTTCGCGCGCCGAAGTAGGACGCTGTGCGCTAGTGCCTGGCGGACCCGCTCGCCGCGTCCATTGACCAGGCGATAAAGTCGCGGATGTCCTGGTTCGAGGTCACCAGATCCTCGGCGCGTAGATACATCATGTGGCCGCTGCGGTAGCCCTTCCACCAGGCGCGATCCAGCACATCGCCGGCGGGGTCGAGGTTCCACATCGTGTACTTAGCGGCGAAGTAGGTGGTGCCGCCGTCGTAGTAGCCCGACTGCACCATCAAGTGCAGGAACGGGTTCTCGGCCATGGCCTGACGCAGGGCCTCTCCGGTCTGGTCGCCATCGCGATTCCACGGGCGAACGGGGCCGAAGAGCCAGTATTGCAGGTCGGTTTTCCAGCCGAGCTCCTCGCGCAAGTAGGCGTTGATCGCAGGCGAGAAGGCCTGGTTCCAGGCCGCCATGGCCGGGTCGTAGTTGTACGACTCGCCGGCGTTCTCGCGGTCGCGCCCGCGGTAGCGTGCATCGAGCCGGCCAACGGTGAGGCCCTGGTCGCGCAGCAGTTCCTTGCGGAACTCGCCCACCTGTGGCGCCAGGTTGTGGTTCATCACCCACTCCGGCGTGGTGCCCGACCACAGCGCCACCTCGTGTGCAATCTCCTGGCGCTTGTCGGGCGGCAGCGAGCCGCCTCGCGCCAGGGCAGGCAAGTACTCGTCGAAAACGAACTCTTCGACCTCCGACAGGATCGTTTCGAGGTCCTGGCTTTGCAGCTCGGGGTCGAGCCGCTCGTGGAACCAGGCTGTGGCCGTGTAGTTGGGCAGCGCGATCGCCGCGCCCACCGGGCCGTCGCGGCCAACGCCGAGCCCCGTGGGCGACACCAGGATGACGCCGTTGAGGTACATCCACTCGCTGTTCTGCAGCTCACGCGCCAGGCCCGACACCCGCGTCGTGCCGTAGCTCTCGCCAATCAGGAACTTCGGCGAGCGCCAGCGGTCGTGACGGCTGACGAAGGTACCTAGCCAGTCCGACAGATAACTGATGTCCTCGTTAACACCGAAGAACTGCGCCCGGTCAGCGTCGCCCACGATGCGCGAGAACGCCACGTTCACCGGATTCACATAGACGATGTCGGTCACATCGAGGATCGTGTCGGGGTTCTCCACCACGCCGTAGGGCTGAATCGGAAATCCCTCGGGATCGATGAGCAGCTTTCGTGGTCCCGTATAGCCGATGTGCATCCACACCGACGCCGAGCCCGGCCCGCCATTGAAGGAGATGGCGAGCGGGCGCTGGCCGGCGTCGCTGATGTCGGTGCGCTTGTAGTAGGTGTAGAACAGCGAGGCGATCACCTTGCCGTCGTTGTCCCACACCGGTTGCATGCCGACCTCAGCGGAGTAGGGGAAGGTCACGCCCTTGACTGTGAGCTGGTGCTCGCCGGTGACGTGCGTGTCGACCGGGAAGGTCCGCTCGGGCGCCATCTGCTCGCGCCCATCGGTAGCCTCCTGGGCGAGCGTGATCGCCGGTGTCGGCGCTGCCGACAGCAGAGCGGCGGCGAGTAGGACGAGCATCGTTAGCGTCGTCTTGCGCAGCGTTGTGGGCATAGTGGTCGCTCGCGGCGTGGTGCTTGGCATGAAGAAAACTCCCGTTGCTTCGTTTCGAGAGGTGGGGCGGTTAGATTGACGTTTCCCCGCCCGATGGTGTCAACGCTCCTCCCCGCGGAGGAGATGGGTTCGGTGATCCCGAATTGAGTGTAGGCGAAGACCCGCAGCACACTTTTCTCGCCCCCGCGAAGGTGGCCGGGACGTCGCGGAGCGCAGCCCAGGTCTCACGGGCTCGAGAGTTGCCTCCGGATCTTCTTCTGGAGGCCTCGAAGCGTCTCCAGGTCGTCGCGCTCCTGCTCGCTTCGGCGTTCTTCCTGGCCAATTACCTCAGTCATATTCTCGATGCCCTTGTCGGTCTCGACGAGTGGTTCCAGAGCCCCGCGAACTGGCTACCGGGCGCCGCGACCATGCTGGTGTCTCTGCTGGTGTATGCGCTCGCGAGGAGCCAGAGGCTGGCGCCGTCGAAGCTCATGGATGTCGGCCTCGCGTTCGGGGCCCTGAGCAGCTTCGGCATTGCGACGGCCGAGTTCTGGGGCGCTTATTCGGAGGCGCCGTACCGAGACAGCGACTGGTTTGGGCTGTCGTGGGTGGCGGTCTGGATGCTGTCGTATTCGGTCATCATCCCCAACCGGCCGGCAAAGACGCTGCTCTCGTTGTTCGTATCGGCATTCGCGCCCGCCATCATCGTCGGATTGTCGATGAGATACGCCGGCACCACGATCCCGGTGGGGCCCGGCCAATTCTTCTTCGTCCTTGTTCTCCCGTATCTCGTTTGCGTGGGGATGGCGCACGTCGGCGCTCGTGTTGTGTACCGCCTCGGCACCGCGGTGAGCCGCGCCCGGGAGTTGGGAAGCTATCGCCTGATCGACATCCTGGGTCGCGGTGGCATGGGCGAAGTCTGGCGCGCAAAACACCGGATGCTCGCTCGGCCCGCGGCCATCAAGCTCATCCGCCCCGAGGCCCTGGGCGAGACCAGCGTCGCAGATCAGACGACAATCCGACGACGCTTCGAGCGCGAGGCTCAGGCAACCGCGTCGCTGTGCTCGCCGCACACGATCGATCTCTTCGACTTCGGGGTCTCGCAGGACGGGACCTTCTACTACGTCATGGAGCTACTCGACGGCCTCGATATCCAGTCGCTCATCAAGCGATTCGGTCCGGTCCCGGCGGCGCGAGCGATCCATGTTCTACGGCAGGCCTTCGCGTCCCTCCGCTTGCGTCGTTTCGGAGTCGATCTATGACTCAGTTGAGCTAGGCTGCTACTCAGCGACCACAGACGCCTCATTGCCGAGGGCATACTCCATGAAGGGTTTCCTCAATCTCGTCGGGATGTCGGTGGGCGGATGGGTTGGCTGGGCCATCGGCGCGCAGGTGTCTTTCTTTACCGCGTTTATGGTCAGCGCCATCGGCAGCGGCGTCGGGCTTTACCTCGCTCAGCAAGGGGTCAAACGCCTTCTATCGTGAGCGCGTTGGCGTGGAACACGAGTGCCGCGCCGGGAGCGTAGATCTGTGTTGCGGACGGCGGCATCGACGAAGCGTGTGCAATCGCTGGGCGAGGAGATCGCCAACAGCGTCAGCCACGGCGTGGGCCTGCTCGCGGCGTTGGTTGCCGCCCCGGTTCTCATCGTTGCTGCCGTGCGGCGGGGCGGGGCGCCGGGCATCGTTGGCGCCAGCGTCTTCGCCGCCACGGTCGTGCTGCTGTACGCGGCGTCCGTGCTCTATCACGCGCTTCCCCGGAACCGCGCCAAGCGTGTGTTTCATGTGCTCGACCACGGCGCGATCTTCCTCATGATCGCCGGCACGTACACGCCATTCACACTCGGCGTTCTCCGCGGCGCGTGGGGCTGGAGCCTACTCGGGTTGGTTTGGGGCATCGCATTCCTGGGTGTTGCCCTGAAGGCGACCTACGGTGCCCAATACCAAAAGCTCTCGACGGCCCTTTATCTAGCCATGGGCTGGGTCGCTCTCATCGCGATCAAGCCTCTCTGGACGCTCATGCCTGCGGCCGGGCTTTTCTGGCTCGCGTCGGGAGGCATCGCCTACACCGTTGGAGTGGCGTTCTTCGCGGCCGAGCGTGTTCGATACAGCCACTTCGTCTGGCACCTGTTCGTGCTCGCAGGCACGACCTGTCACTTCATCGCGGTGCTGCGCTACTCGGCCTAAGGACTCACTTCGGAGATCAACAGGCGACCGGGATTCGGAGGATGTTCTTCGCAAGATGCACTCGCTATCTCACGCGGTTCGCGTCCGTGACGGCCGATCGCCGGCGCGAGTCAGGCCGTTGCATAGACGGCGCACAACGTCGGCGGCGCTGTAGTCGGTTCGATAGCGGCCCAGATAGGGCAGCAGCACCGACAGATCAACGCCGGAAGTGAGGATGGGTGGCTCTCGATAGCCGTCTTGGCGGATCTGGCCCAATCCGATGTTCGTCACCAGCCCGTTGCACAGGCACTGCCGACCCAGGGTGTCTGCCGCGTCGCCGTCCTTGCGAACGTAGTCGTCCACCGGCTCGCCCGGGCAGCGAAAGCCAACGCCGCCGTCGGCCATGCGGTACGCGGTACGCAGGTAGCCGAGATCACAGGTCCGGGGCCGGGCCGCGTAGACCTCCGGGTCGGCGAGACTGCCCTCGAGCGGCACCATTTTGAACGGGGCGCAAGGTGATCGAACGTTCGACTCGCGTTAGTCTGCTATGCGAGTCCTCTTATCGTCAATAGAGAGTCTCGTCCAGAGACGCTTGGGCTGACGTTCGGTGGGTCGGCCTGTGGCGGGTCTCATGCGAGCCGAGTAGTCTGGCAGTGAAGCTGCTGCGTCGGTCGCCTACATGGACGGGAGATGATCGGTGGAAACGATAGCTAACGAGCTCAGGGCAGTTTTTGTCGCTTTCTTTTATCCTGCTGTAGTCGTTGGCGTTTTTCTGTACCTCGCGGTTCGTGTTGTGGTTTTGGTATGGCGCGGACGAGGGAACGCGAGGGCTCGACGAGCGGCCGCGGCGGTGCTCCCGATTCTCCTCCTGGTGTTCGCTCTGGCACCAGGAGACATCGGCATCGCGGACGTCCAGCAGTTGTTCGCCGACCTCAGTCCGACGATAAGGCTGTTACTGGGCGCGCTCGTCGGCGTTCTGATTCTCGAGCTCGGTCGCTTGCTCGCTCGGGCGGAGGTCGAGATCGGCGCGGCGATTTACACACTCTTCCTGTCGGGCGTAGCTGCTTTTATCCTCCACGCCACCATCGAGGGCTCTCTGCAAAACCTCCACATCTTCCTTCTGGGTGTGACGGTTGCCGGGTGCCTCGACATGATTCTCAGGAGCTCGGCGGCTGCATCGAGAACGCGCGCGAAGGAAGAGGCCCAAGAAGAGTCCATCGCCGTCGACGCTGCGGACGAACAGCCAGCCGCAGCACCGGTTGACGACTCTCCGACATCAGGAGACTAGGGAACCAAGCGACGTCGTCCATTGGCAGGAGAGTCCATGAAAACGAAATACAAGCGAACGCTGACCCTGGTGAGTGGGGTATTGATCACCCTTCTGGCTGCAGGTGCCGACGCTCAGCAGACCCACCAGAGTGGTGAGGAACAGGTCGTGGCGGTGATCGATGCCTACCACGGCGCCCTCGCGGCAGGCGATGCTGAAGGTGCTCTTGCCCATCTTGCCGACGACGTGACCATCCTCGAGAGTGGCGGAGTGGAGAACAAGGAGCACTACGCGTCGGGTCACCTCGCTGGCGACATGCGCTTTGCCCAGGCGGTGCCCCGCGAGCGTGGCGAGATTGAGGTCAGCGTGTTGGGCGATGTGGCGTGGGCGCACTCGACCAGCGTTACCGAAGGCCAAATGGGCGACCGCGAGATCAACTCGCAGGGCGCCGAGCTCGTGGTGCTCGCGCGCGAGCACGGCACCTGGAAGATCAAGGCCATCCACTGGTCGTCGCGAACGCGCCGCTAGCGGTCACCAGGAGCCGCGATTGTCGTTCTCGAGAATCCGCGCGTACGATTGCCGGGTCGATTCCGCAAGCAGGAGGTCAGCATGAACGAGGCTCGCTCCGGTTCTTCCCGCTTCCACAGGGTTTGGTGGGGCTTACTCTGCGCGGTCGTGCTGGCGTGTCTTGCTGGCTTACCCATCCCGGCCGACGCGCAAGGAGAACACCCGAACCCCTCGATGTTCGCCGAGGAGAACAACCAGATCCGCCGCGACAAGTTCGACATCGTGCTGCCGCAGGTGATGCGGGAGCGCGGAGTCGACATGTGGATCCACGAGATGCGAGATGCGATACGCGATCCGTTCGGCGCCCAGGAGCTGGGCAGCACCTCCGGCGTGTTCGTCTTCACCGATAGGGGAGGCGACCGAATCGAGCGGGCGATTCTCGGGCGTCGCTGGGGCGACACTCAGCGCGAGAGGGAAGGCTCGAACTACCGGCTCGTCGAGGAGAGCGGCGCCTACGACATCATCGGCGACCCGGTTCGTGTGCAGGAGCCGGTGGGTGGTCCGATGACGGAATACGACTACCGCTTCAAGGGCCTACGACAGTTCGTCGAGGCGCGCGATCCGCAGCGCATCGCCGTCAACTACATACGCAATCTCGGCCCCTGGGTGACCTACAGAGGCGACCCCGACGGCATCTCGCACACCGACTATCTCCTGCTGAGCGAGGAGCTCGGCCCGAAATACGCCGGCCGGCTGGTGTCGTCGGAGTACGTGATCATGGACTACACGCGCTACAAGGTCCCGAGAGAGGTCGAGCTACTGAAGAGGATGCGCGCCGACGAGATCGCGGCCATGGAGAAGGTGTTCGCGGCGATGGTCCCAGGCGTAACCAAGGCTCGGGAGAATTGGGAAGGCACCGTCTTCCGCCGCATGAGCACCGGGCTCTCGCAGAGGGGACGCAGCGCGGGCTGGGAAAACGCTGTCCTCGAGGGCGGTGACATCGTTGCCGTGCCACACCTGGGGATGTACGCGTACGTGCTCCGCGACGGCGAAACGGAACCGCCCGCCGAGATCAAGAAGCTCTGGGCCGAGTACCTGAAGGTCGACAAGATCCTGGCAGAGACGATCCGAGCCGGACTCACGGCGGGGGAGATCATTCAGAGCTACGAAGAGAAGTTTGCCGAGGCCGGGATCATTCTCAGGGACAATCAGCTCCACATGATGCAGCCCAAGAACGACTTCCCGGCGTACTCGGCTGGCTTCGAGCCGCGCCAGACCCACCTGACGATCGACGCCCACGGCCAGTTGAAGGGCGCACGCGCGCGCTCCGATGAGACCTACTTCGGCCCCAGGATTGGCTCGTTAGGCCCCGACTGGTCGAAGGACATCCCGCTGGCGCCGTATCACCACTTCGTTCTGGAGTACTTCTTCTATATGCCGTCTCCCGGCGGCGAGTACACATCTGAAGTCCTCGCGAGCGCTGAACGTCGACTTCCGATAGACAAGAAGCCGCTGCGGGTTTCCGCGGAGCATGAGCAGCGTTTCCACCTCTGAATACAGCGATGTTTCGTTACAACTGAAGCTCATCGGCCCATGGGCTCAGAAGCCGGGATCTTTCTAATGCCCAATATGCAAGTCCTTCTCGAACGCAACCAGCACTTCGCCAGCATCTTCAACCAGGGAAACTTGCCCTTCCTGCCGCGTCTGTCGATGCTGATCGTGACCTGCCTCGACGCTCGAGTGGACCCGGCACATTTTCTCGGTCTCGAGCTCGGCGACGCGGTTGTGATGCGCAGCATCGGTGGGCGAGTCACCGACGAGATCATCGAACACATCGCGATCATGCGAGCGTTGTCCGTTGTCGTCGGGGGCGCTGCGCCGGAAGTGGTCGTTATCCATCACACTGGTTGCGCGGCAAGCCGCTTCGCCAACCCCGAGGTGAGACAGAGGCTGGGTCGAGTCGCGGGGACCGGCGAGGCGCCGATCGAAAGGCTCGCCATCACCGACCCACAGGCCGCGTTGGCCGAGGACCTCGAGCGGCTCCGAGCGGCGCCGACTCTACCCGACGATCTCGTTGTTTCTGGCTACGTCTACGACATCACCGACGGGCATGTGCGCGAGATCTCCGCTCCGGCATCGCTGCGTGAAGCAGCACGCTAGGTCGTCGTGACCAGCGAGGTCGCGAGGGAATGCGCAAGTGGTATCGATCTTGGCCGCTGGCGCTCCAGGAAGACCGAATCGCCGAACTCGTGCGTCCGGTAGTCGTGCGCTTCAACCGCTGTGCTCATCTGCTGCAGGACCGCGTCGCTGGCGAAGGCGCGGAGAAGCTCGTAGTGGCTCTCGCCCGGCTGGTGGACGCCGCTGACGATGGCGTCGATGACGCGAAGCCGGGTCGTGGAACCGATCCGTTGCGTGGCGACGCCGCTGCCGGCTCGAAGCTCGCCACCCGAAGTCGCGTGCTCCACGGCGCGGCTCACGGTGGTGCCGAGAGCGATGACGCGCCCGGCCTCGGCGCCGGTCTGGGTCCGGATTCGTTGAATGGCTCGCACCGTGCTCTCCGGTATCCGGTAAGGCTCGTCCAAAGGCAGCCTGCGGTCGAGTGCGGCGTCGCCGGTGGACGACAGACCAGCGGCGTGCGTCAGTGTGGCGAATCCGATTCCCTTCTGCCGCAACCTGGCCAGCAGTCTCCAGTCGAGAAGAAACCCCGCCGAGGGCGGCTCGAAGGAAACAACCAGCGACGCTACCCGGGTCCATACATCCCACAGCGCCAGGGGCTCGCGCACGTGGGCATAACTGAATCGGTCGTCCGTGGACACCAATCCCGGCCCAGATCTGCTCGGCTGTACCGGCGAAGGCGAGCGCCAGTAGCCGCGGATGCCCGAGCGATCGCAGGACCGTAGCGCTGAGGGGGCCGAGCAACAGACGGTCGCCCGGAGCGAGCTCCGGCGGCAGCGGCCGGAGCTCGGTGAGCGTGCGGTAGTCGCCGCGGCCGAAGGCAACGGCAGCGACCTCGCGGAGGTCGTCGAAGGCGAGCGAGCGGCGGCCCGCGAGCCGGATCTCGATCTCTTCACCGCTCGGTTCGTGGATGCCGCGGAGGCTGGCCGGGATCGTTGCCGCGTCGTTGCCGAGCAACAGATCGCCGGGGCGGAGGTGCTCGACAATCGCCTCGCGGTCGGTGTGCACCATCCCGCCGCTGGCGTCGACGACCAGCAGCTTGGCGGCGGCCGGCCGATGTGCGGTCGAGGTGGCGGCAATCACGCTGCCACCTCGTCACATTCACGGATCGCCACGGAGATCAGCTCAACGAGCTCCGCGGCCGACTCGCTCGGTTGCGTGAGCGTTGCGCGATTGGCTTCGGGGACCGCGAGCTCGTGCAGCGGCGTGTCCATGTCGCCAGGGTCGAAATCGACCACGCCCACGCCGTGCTCGCGCAGTTCCTCGTTCCAGATGCGGCTCATGTGGAGCAGGGCCGCCTTGCTCGCGCCGTACGCACCCCAGCCTGGGTAGGGTGTTACGGCAGCATCGCTCGTGATGTGAACCACCAGCGCCGGCCTTCCTTCTCGCGCGGCGGCGGCGAGGGCGCCGAGCAACGCTTTGGTCAGCCGAAACGGGCCGACCAGATTGGTGGCCAGGGCAAGCTCGAGCTCTTCGCACTCGGTGTCGGCCAGCAGAGCCAGCGGCACCGGTCCGAGGCTCGACGCGTTGTGTATCAAGACGTCGAGCCCGCCGAGCACGCCGGTGATGCGCATCGCCAGGGCGTGGGTGTCGTCCTTTCGCGAGATGTCTCCGTCGATACCGTGCGCTCCCGGTATCCGCGCCGCGACCTCCTGCACTCGGCGCTCGCTGCGCGCCACAAAGGCGACCTCTGCACCACGGCCGCACAGCGCTTCAACGAGCGCCAGCCCGAGGCCCGAGGTGCCGCCGGTAACGACGACGCGCAGGCCGCCGAGGCTCGAGGGTTCGATCGTCCGCTCGGTCATGGCGTTCACTCCTGGTTGATGTGACGGGCGGCCTCCGCCGCAGGTGGGTTGGTGACTTCGAGACCACAATAGAAGTTAAAGTGAACTTGAAGTCAAGAGGAAAATGTGATCTATTGTCGACATGGCACTCGTCACCATCAGTGAGGTCGCTAGACGCAGCGGCGTGGCCGCATCAGCGCTGCGCTACTACGAGGAACGCGGGCTCATTACCTCGGTACGTAGCGGTACCGGTCATCGCCGCTTTCCGCGCGCCGTACTGCGGCGCATCGCCTTCATCGTCTACGCCCAGCGCGTCGGGCTGACGCTCGACGAGATCGGCGTCGAGCTCGCCAAGCTGCCGGATGGGCGGGATGGCCGTGAGCCGACGAGCGACGACTGGTCGCGTTTGATGGGCCCGTGGAAGGCGAGGATTCGCGCCCGCATCGCCGAGCTCGAGCGCCTCGAGGACGGCCTCACGCAGTGCATCGGTTGCGGCTGCCTGTCGCTCGAGAGCTGCCGCTTCTCCAACCCCGATGACCGCGCGGCTCGCTCCGGACCCGGGCCTCGCTACTGGCTCGCCCCTGATCACGGGGAATGAAGGGTCGGCGTAGCCCGCGAGCATGTGCCGCGCTGAGATCAGGGTCAGCCGAAGTATCTGTAGGCAAGCACTGCAAGCACCAGAATCACGAGAGTGATCTGGAATGGGCGCTTGAATCTGTCTGGAAGTATCACGGTCCGCTCCTTTCGATCGTGGTCTTGAATCGCGCTGGATCCCGTCGTCAATCGGGCAACGCATGGCGATGTCACTGCTAGATAGCCTAGCTCGACGGGACCGAAGATCGCGCGCCGGTCATCGGCGCGCTCGACCACTACGCGGCGCCACCGACCGTTGGTCTTGCGAGCCACCGAAGGGCGCTTCGCGCAGGCTGCCAGCTTGCTCCGGCCGATTTCGGGCCGAAGGGATCAGATCCCCTCGAGCTCGACTCGCATGATCTCGTCGTCGCTGTGGTCGATCATCGAGAACAGCAACGCCCGGCCGTCGCTCGACAGCGAGATCACTCGACCAAAGTAGGGCACCTGCTTGGACGGTGTGTAGACAACCCGCGGCTCGGCCGCGTCCGATTCGAAATCCAGGAAGGAGATCGTCGTCGGGTTATGGGTCACGAACCAGAGACCACGATCGTCAACAACCCAGCTGCCCCAGTCCGCGATGCCTGGCCCTGCAAGCACGAGCTCCGGCGGGCCACCGTCACCGGCGAGCGGCATGCGCCAGATACCGGGCTCATCGAGCTTCACGTAGAACAACGAATCCCGCCCCTGTGACGAAGACGAGGACGAGGACGAGGACGAGGCCGATTCATGGGCGAGGAATCCGCCGCCGCTGGTCACCCGCTCGGCAACGCCGCCGGCGGCCGGCATGCGCCACACCTCCCAGTCTCCACTTCGATTCGAGCCGAAGTAGATCGACTGGCCGTTCCGCGAGAACGTCGGGTTCCGTTCCTCGGAGGCATCGGTCGTCAGGCGCACGGGCCTGCGACTGTCCGCCGCCACGCCCCACAGGTCGGAGTGCCCGTGCACCGCGGCGTCGAACACCAGCTGTGTGCCGTCGGGCGACCAGGCCGGTGAGCCTGGGAGCGGTCCGTTCAATTCGGTGTGACGCAGGAGCTGGTCGCCGTTCGGTGCGCCCGACCAGAGCTCGAGCGAGCCCGTTCGATCCGACAGGAACGCGATGCGCGCCCCGTCGGCCGACCAAACCGGCTGGCGCTCGCTGCGGGTCGAGCCCATTCGGCGACTCGGTTCGCCCGCCACCTGCCCGTCGGCGTCGAGCGGAAGCTCCCACAGGTCTACGGAGTCGCGGAACGTCCGATAAATGAGGCGGTTGGCGTTGTTGGCGACGCTCGGTTGGGTGACCCAGTCGTCCTGGATCGGAACGCGCTCGGGGTCGCCTCCAGCCAGCGCCACCCGCCAGAGGGTGAACCGTCCGATGCGATTGGACGAGAAGAGCACGGACCCACCGTCCCGAGTCCACTCGACGCCGCGAACCTGTCCCCAGGCGTCGTGGCTCAACGCACGGGCGCTGCCCGGTGGCCCCGACGTCGAAGTGATCATCACGTCGTGGCGCGACTCGGTGACGACTCGCAAGAACGCTACGTGGCTTCCATCTGGGGAGAACCGCGGGCCGCGGTCCGCGGCGAATCCGTAGGCCAGATCTGAAGAATCGGAAGAGCCAGCAGGATTCGTCAGCTTGCGCGCCGCGCCGGTCTCGATGTCGATCAGAAACACCGCCTCGCCGCCCTGATCGCCGTCGCCGTCGTTCCCACTCGTAACCAGTGTGCGCCCGTCGGGCGACCAGTCCAGGGAGCGCATCCCGGCGATGCAGTCGCCGATGCGGTCGGCGCTTCCGCCGACGGCGGCAATGCGGAAGATCCCGCAGCTGCCATCGTCTTCCGAGAAGCGAGCGAAGGCGACGGACTGCCCGTCGGGCGACTATGCCGGGGCCCGTTCGCTCGCTGCGTCGTCGGTCAGGCGCACCGGCCCGTCTCCGCCGACCTGCTGAATCCAGATGTCCCACCCCGATCGGTCGTGTCCGAGCCAGGCGAACACCAGCCGCTCGCCGTCGGGCGAGATCGAGGGCTCGAACTGGTTGCCGATCAGCGTCGACTCCGGGAATACTTCCGGCGCTGGCAACGACGACATTGGTGTCGCCGGCGTCCCAGAAAATCGCAGCGTCATCCAGGCCAGGCCCGCCGCGACCAGCAGCGCGGCGGTGATCGCCAGCAGCCCGATCGGGCGGAGAGTCCAGCTTGTCGGGCTCACCGGATTCACCGTATTAGCCGAATTAGCCGAGTGAGGCTCGTCCCGTGTCTCGGTCCCGTGGGCGTGGTCCGCCGGCATGTCCACAACCGGGCGGGGCGCGGCGTCCTCACCGAGCCAGCGGACTTCGGCAACGAGCCTGTAGCCCGATTTCGAGATCGTCTCGATGTAGCTCGGCTCCTGGTGGCTGTCGACGAGAGCCTTGCGCAACCGCGAGATCGCCTGCGACAGCGTGTTGTCGGTGACCGAGACGCCCTGCCAGACGATCTCCAGCAACTCGTCTTTGCCGACCACCTCTCCAGGCCTGGAGGCGAGACACACGATCAGGTCGATCAGCCTGGGATCGACGGTCTTGTCCGCGTCGTCGGCGACGATGCGGTTGCGTCGCGGCTCGACCCGCCAGTGGCCGAGGGTGAATCCGTCCCGGTGCAGGGCTTTCGCGAAGTCGGGCGGAACCGCCCGCGGTCGGCGCGGCGATGCGGAGGTTCCGTACGTCAGAGGTCGCGTCACCGGTCGGTCACTTTCCTTTCAGACCACGGGCACGACTGCGCCCCGGGACCAGGTACAGGGTGCTCATGCGTTCCGCGACCAGGGGATCGTGACGACTGCAAATCAGCTACGGAGGATAGCAGGAAGAAAATGAAGGTTGTCGGGGCAGTCGCCTGGTACACAGGTGATGGCCCCATAGGGACTCGAGCGCTCGCCCTGTGGCATGGCCCACGCCACGGAGCGGGACGGCCGCCTCGAGATGCGGGCGTGATAGAACTCCGAGGGCGAGTGGCACCGAACAACCTCGGTGCTAGCCACGTGGAGACTCGATGGCCAACTGGATTGCCGATTTTCGCTATGCGTTCCGTGCGCTGGCTCGCCAGCCGACGTTCACGGTTATTGCGCTGCTGACGCTCACGCTGAGCATTGGCGCGAACACCGCGATCTTCAGCGTGATCAAGACCGTCCTGCTGAATCCGCTGCCGTATCAGGACCCGGAAGAGGTCGTGATCCTGTGGGAGGTCAACCCCGAGGGCAGCCTGGAACAGGTCTCGATCCCGACCTATGAAGACTGGCGCGACGAGGCGAGCAGCCTGGAGGCGCTGGCGGCCTACCGGCTGGTCAACTACACGTTTGTCGGAAGCGGCGACCCCCGCGATGTGTCGGCCGTGCGAGCGACGCCGGAGCTGTTCGCCGTGCTCGAGGCCGAGGCCGCTTCAGGCCGCACCTTCGTGGCCGACGAGGGCGTGATCGGCAATGACCACGTGGCGGTGCTGGGCCACGGCTTCTGGCAGCGCACACTGGGTGGACAGGCAGGACTGATCGGCACGACCATCGATCTCGACGCGGAGCCGTACAGCATCGTCGGCATCATGCCGCCCGGGTTCGAGTTCCCCACGAGCACCGATGTGGAGCTCTGGACTCCGCTGGCGTTCGACCCGAACGATCGGCACGGCCAGTCGCGTCGTTCGCGGACGCTCGTTGTTGTGGGACGGTTGGCGCCCGACGCGACTGTCGGCGAGTCGCAGCAAGAGATGAACGTGCTGGCCGCGCGGATTGCGGCCGAGTTTCAGAACAGCAACGATGGCTGGGGAGCACGAGCGGTCGCAGCGCACGAACAGCTCGTGAGCGCCTCGCGTCCGGCGCTGATGGTTCTGATGGGCGCCGTCGCGTTTCTGCTGCTGATCGTCTGCGCCAACATGGCCAATCTGTTGCTGGCACGGCTCTCCGGTCGGCGCCAGGAGCTCGCCGTCCGCGGCGCGCTCGGCGCCTCGCGCTGGGAGCTGGCGCGGCCGATTCTCGCCGAAAGCATCCTGTTGTCGGTGAGCGGTGCCGCCTTGGGCTTGCTTGTTGCAATAGTCTCGCTTCGCCTGCTCATCACGATTCCCGAGGGCGGGCTGCCGCGGATGGAGGAGGTGACGCTGGACGCGGGCGTGCTGCTGTTCACGACAGCGGTGTCGATTCTCGTCGCCATCGCGTTCGGTTTGTTGCCGGCCCTGCAGGCATCACGTTCGCAGCTGCGCGCGAACCTCACCGAGGGGACTGGCGCCACCGGGAGCTACGCGGCACGGCGCACCCTGAGCAGCCTCGTTGTGGTCGAGGTGGCGCTGGCGCTGGTGCTGCTCGTGGGCGCCGGACTGATGGTTCGCAGCTTCACGAAGCTGCTTCAGGTGGACCCAGGGTTCGAGCCCGACAACGTGGTGTCGGCGCGGGTGTTTCTGCCGACCACAACGTACGACCAGCGCCCGAAGATCGCGCAGTTCTTCGAGGACGTCATTGGGCGCCTCCGTGGAGCGCCTGGTGTGACCGCCGCCTCGGCCGTTTCAACGCTGCCCATGCAGCCGGTGGCGGTGGCGTCGGCCCTACCGTTCTCGGTGTTGGGTCGGGTGCCGCCCGAGACCGAGGATCCGCGGGCGGATGTGCGGATGGTTGCGCCCGGCTACTTCGAGACCATGAGGATCTCGCTGCTCGAGGGACGCTTCCTCGACGAGCGCGACAGCGCCGGCGAGACGCGTACCACCGTGATCAACGAGACCATGGCGCGCCTGTTCTTCCCCGACCGCAGCCCGGTGGATGAGTTCATCGAGAACCCCCACGGCCGCAATCAGGTGGTCGGAGTGGTCGCCGACGTGCACAACCAGGGACTCGATAGCGCACCGAAGAAGCAGGTGTACCTGCCGCTGCGCCAGAACCCGGTTCCCGCGATGTCGCTGGTGGCGCGCACCGAGCGCGATCCGATGGCGTTTGCCCGCACCTTCCAGCGCGAGATCTGGGCGGTGGACGCGGCACAGCCCATCTACGACCTCAGCACCATGGACCAGATCCTGGCGCGCGCGGTGTTTCTGCCGCGGCTGAGCACGACGTTGCTGGTGCTGTTCGCCGGCGCCGCCCTGCTGCTCGCCGCCCTGGGCATCTACGGGGTGTTCTCCTACTCCGTGACCCAACGGACACGTGAGATCGGCCTGCGGATGGCGCTCGGA
Source organism: Acidobacteriota bacterium (assembly GCA_963666215.2). Classification (GTDB taxonomy): domain Bacteria; phylum Acidobacteriota; class UBA890; order UBA890; family WLXD01. Next base: position 384,649 of record CAXWPL010000004.1, on the reverse strand, counting down.
GCCAACGACCGAGAGACCGTGGGCCTCGTGGTGCGAAACAGCATGCTGCTGATTCTCGCCGGCGTCGGCATCGGCTTTGTGGCCGCCGCTCTGCTGGCGCGCTCGATGGCCGGCATCCTCTACGGCGTGAGCACGTTCGATCTCACCGCGTTTGCCGTGGCCGGCCTGGTGTTGGCGATCGCTGGGCTCAGCGCCAGTCTCATCCCGGCTCGACGCGCGGTCCGCATCGACCCGCTGGTGGCGCTACGGGAACGGGCTTGAAGACTGCCTGACCGGGGCGACCCGGGGCGAAGCTCCCCATGTAATGTACGGAGCGTCCAAATGCTCAATGCCTGACCCCTGGAGGCCCGTCGTGAAATCGTTGCAGCAAAAGCGAACCCACCCACATCTTCTTGTCCTGCTCGACCTCCTCATTGGCCTCGTGCTCGCCGGCCCGGCTCCTGCGCAGGAAGCCGACAGACGACCCGAACGTCACGCTCGATCCGACGTTCTTCGAGGGGCTCGAGTATCGGCACACCGGTTTTCAACGCGGCGGCCGCTCGACGGCCGTGGCGGGGGTGCCCGGTGATCCGTTGACCTACTTCGCCGGTTACTCGGGCGGCGGCGTGTGGCAGACCCAAGACGCGGGCATCAGCTGGAACAACATCTCCGGCGGTTTCTTCGACGTGGCTTCGATCGGCGACATCAACATCGCTCCCTCCGACCCTAACGTCATCTACGTCGGCACCGGCTCCGGATGCCCGCGCGGCAACATCTCGGTGGGTGACGGCATCTACAAGTCCACCGACGCTGGCAAGAGCTGGTCGCACGTCTGGAGCCCGGGCTTCGTCCAGATTCCCGAGATGGCGGTGCACCCCGACAACCCCGACGTCGTCTACGCGGCGGTCCTCGGCAACATCTTCGGGCCCAACGAGGAGCGTGGCCTGTACAAGACCTCCGATGGCGGCGCCACCTGGGACAAGATCCTCCACGTCTCCGACACCACCGGGTTCAACGACATCGAGATCGATCCGTCGAACCCGCGCATTCTTTACGCCACGGCGTGGAGCGTTTACCGCAACCCGTGGACGATTCACTCCGGCAGTGAGGAAGGCGGCGTTTGGCGTAGCAAGGACGGTGGCGAGAGCTGGGAAAAGCTCGGAGGCGGCCTTCCGGGTGGTGTGGTTGGCAAGATTGACGTGACGGTTTCTCCGCCGATGCCGCAGCGTGTGTGGGCCCTGGTTGAGGCGCCCGGTTCGCAGGGCGGTGTATATCGCTCCGACGATGGCGGCGACACCTGGCGGCCCATGGCCAAGGACCGCAAGTTGGTGCAGCGCGCCTGGTACTACATCCACATCTTCGCCGACCCGGTCGATCCCGACACCGTGTACTCGCTCAACACGGGTTTCTACAAGTCGATCGACGGTGGCGCGACGTTTCCCACGGCGTTCCAGCCGCGACACGGCGACAACCACGACCTGTGGCTCAACCCGGACAACCCGAAGTACCTGGTGAACGGCAACGACGGAGGAGCGAACATCTCGCTCAACGGTGGACAGACCTTCTCGGAACAGATGAACCAGCCGACGGCCGAGTTCTACCGAGTCACCGTCGACAACGACACGCCGTACAACGTGTACGGCGCGCAGCAGGACAACTCAACGGCGGCCATGTCGGCCGCCGGCGGTGGCGGCGGCCTGTTTGGGCTCGGCGGCGCCGAGTTCTTCCAGGTGGGTGGCGGCGAGAGTGGTCACATAGCCGTGGATCCACGCGACAACGACGTCATCTATGCGGGCAGCTACGGCGGCACCATAACGCGCATGGATCGTTCGACGGGGGTGACCCGTAGCGTGCGGGCCTACGAGGACGGGCCCACCGGACAGCAGGCTTCGGACATGAAGTACCGCTTCCAGTGGAACGCGCCGATTCGCATCTCGCCGCACGACCCGGATGTTGTCTACCACACGTCTCAGTACGTGCACCGGACCCGAAACGCCGGTCTCGACTGGGAGGTGATCTCTCCCGATCTCACGACGAACAACACCGAGATGCAGGGCTACTCGGGCAGCACCGGGATCACCCAGGACAACACCGGTGTCGAGGTCTACACCACGATCTTCGCCTTCGAGGAATCGCCGCAGACCGCAGGCCTGCTGTGGGCCGGCAGCGACGATGGGCTCGTGCACCTGTCGCGGGACAACGGCGGCACCTGGGATGACATCACGCCCGACAACCTCCCAGTGGGTGGCACGGTGAACATGATCGACCTGTCGGCGCACGATCCGGGTCGCGCCCACATCGCGGTGTTCAAGTACCGCGAGCAGGATTTCCGCCCGTACATCTTCCAGACCAACGACTACGGGGTTTCTTGGACCCAGCTCAGCGATGGCACCAACGGCATTCCCGACGACCACTTCGTGCGCGTTGTGCGCGAGGACCGCAATCGCCGGGGCATGCTGTTCGCGGGCACCGAGTTCGGCATGTACGTCTCGTTCGACGATGGTGCCCACTGGCAGTCGTTTCAGCTGAACCTGCCCGTGGTGCCCGTGACCGACATCGTCATCAAGGACGGCGACCTGGTGCTTTCGACCCAGGGTCGGGCGTTCTACGTGCTCGACGACTTCTCGGTGCTGTCGCAGCTCACGGCCGACGTCTTGGAAGCGCCGATCGCTCTGCTTGATCCCACCGACGGCGTGCAAGGCGGCGGCAGCGCCCAAATCGCCTTCATCGTGAATGAAGTCTCGCGTACCCCGGTGAGCCTGCAGATTGTCGGGCCCGACGGTGTTGTGTTCTCCGACAAGGAAGGCATCGTGGCCGAGGGTGGCGGTGGCGACGAAGACACCCGCGTGCCCTCGTTCGTGCCCGAGGAGTTCCGTGCCCAGTTCATCGAGGGTGTGAAGCGCGGCGACACCGTCTTCGGCATCGATCTGTCGATCTTCCGTGGCGGAGGTGACGCTCTGTCGGTGGCGCCGGGCTTGAACACCCAGCCGTTCACCGGCCGCTGGCCGTCGATTTACGACATCCCCGACGGCACCGTGCAGTGGGGCTTTGGCGGGGGCTTTGGTCCGGCCGCCGTGCCGGGTACCTACACCGTGACGCTGTCGATGGGCGAATGGAGCGACACCAAGACCCTCGAATACGCCGCCAACCCGAACTCCACGGCAACGCAGGCCGACTACGAGGAGCAGATTCGACTGACGCGCGAAGTAGGCGAGGCGGCGAAGCTTCTCTACGACGAAGTCGCGCAGCTGCGCTCCGTGAAGGAGCAGACCACCGGCGTTGGCAGTCAGCTCGCCGATGCGGGCTACGGCGACGAGGCCTCGACGGCAGCCAGCGCGTTGAACGCGAAGCTCACGGCGGTCGAGGGCGAGCTGACTCAACTCGAGGGCGAGGGCGGCCAGGACTCGCTGAACTTCCCTGGCCGTCTCGATCAGCAGTTCAACACCCTCTACGGTGCCGCCGCCGGGGGAGTGGCTCCGCTCGGAAGCGGAGTGAAGGAACGGTGGGCCGATCTCGAGCCCATGCTGCAGCCGCTCATCGATCAGATTCACGAGATCTATGCTGTTGATCTCGCAGCCTTCAACGAGCTGGTCGGACAGAACGGCATGCGGGTGCTGCTGAAGCGGGCCGAGGACAGCGAGGACAGCGAGGCCAGCGAGTGAGGATCGTGCGCCATCCCGTACATTTCCAGGTCATCCCCACGAGGTCCTTTCCATGACACGCCATAAGTCTCCGCCGCGCTGGCTCTGGGCTGTTTGGATCGTCGCGCTGATCGTGCTCGTTGCGTTGCGAACTGTTATCGATCTCGGAGATTCGGGCTTCACGAACCTCGCGACCTTCGTCGTGGTGGCCCTTTCGGTTGTCGTGGGCGGGGCCTGGTTCGTCTTGCACTCGGGTCACAGTGCACGACTCCGCTGGGGCAGTGCCGCGGCGGTGGTTGTTGTTCTTGTGGCCCTACCGTTGGTGGTTGAGCAACGTGGCATGTCGGGTACGATGCTGCCGATCCTGGGGCTGAGAGGCACGGGAAGCAGCGGGCCTGGCTTGGATCGGTCGGCCTTGGCGGGATCGCGCGCCATCGATCTGCTGTCGAGTACCACGTACGACTTCACAGGGTTCCTCGGCAGCGCCCGCAATCTGCGGGTCGACAACGTGCGTCTGGCGCGCGACTGGCAGGCAGCGCCTCCCGAACTGCTGTGGAAGCAACCCATCGGCATCGGCCTTGGAGGCTACGCTGTCGTCAACGGCTACGCCGCCACCCTCGAAGAGCGCGAGGGCGTCGAGCTGGTGACGTTGTACGACGTTGCGACTGGCGAGCTGTTGTGGGCCACCGAGATCGGCGAGGCGTTCGAGCACATGATGGGTGCGGGCCCGCGGAGCACGCCGCTGATCCACCAAGGTGTTGTCTACGCGATGGGTGTCCGGGGACACCTGGTTGCCCTCAACGGCGCAACCGGAGAGCTCATGTGGGACCGCGACATTCTGCGCGACTACCGCGTCAGCCAGCTCGAAGAGAACGCCAACGTTCAGTACGGTCGGGCCACGTCGCCGTTGATTGTGGGCGACGCTCTGATCGTTGGTGTGGGCGGCTCTGCTGATAATCGCGTGTCGGTGATCGCCTACCAGAAGGCTCACGGCGAGGTGCTGTGGGAGTCGGGCAAGTACAACATCAGCATGGCGTCGCCCGACCATGGCATCCTGGCCGGCGTCGGCCAGGTCCTCATGGTGAACGAGGGCTTCGTCACCGGTCACGAGGTGGCAACCGGCCGTCAGCTGTGGGAGTTCCCTTGGCCGGGGACGACAGCCGGCAACGCGTCAACTTCGCAGGCGCAGCCTGTTGCGCCCGACAAGGTGTTCGTCTCGAAGGGTTATGGCACCGGCGCCGCGCTGTATCGACTCGTGGCCAGGGCCGACGGCACCTTCTCGGCGGAACAGATGTGGCACTCATCTCGAGTGCTCCGCACCAAGCTCACGAATGTGGCCATCAAGGACGGATTCGTCTACGGACTGTCCGAGGGGATCCTCGAGTGCGTTGATCTCGCCACCGGAGAACGCGCCTGGAAGGCCGGGCGCTACAACCACGGCCAGATCCTCCTCGTCGGCGATGTTCTGCTCGTGCTGAGTGAGGAAGGCGAGCTCTTCATGGTTGAGGCGAGCCCGGAGAGCACCAACAACGTGCTGGGTCAGATTCAGGCCATCGACGGGCACACCTGGAACAACTTCGCCCTGTACGGCGACATCGTCGTGGTGCGCAACGCGCAGGAGGCAGCCGCCTACCGGCTGCCTCTGGACGAACCGCTGGCCCCGCCCGTCGTCTTCTAGAAGGAGCGATCTTGTCTTGGCAGCGCCGCAGCGCTATCTGCAGCTGCGGCAGTGGCTGTCACTGTTGCTTGGTGGTCCGATGCGTGTACGCTCGCCATCGTGAGAACGGTATCCGGCCCGATCGTCGCAGCCCTGCTCTTTGCCGTTGCCGGCACGCTATCAGAGGGTCACCGCGGTGCGCTCGCCCGACGGCAGCGCCGCCACCCATCGCCACAGCTGCCGGCCACGCTCATCGGTGATGAGCTCGTCGATCGGGTCGATGGTCGATGCGGCGTCGCGCTCCGGGTCAATCGGCCTGCCTTCACGCACGCGCTCCCGCCCGTGGCGCCTCAACCAGTTCTGCGCCAGCCGCACCGCAATGGTCGCGAGCCACGGATAGAATGGCCGGTTTTCGTCGTAGAGGTCGAGGCGGGTGAAGGCGCGCACGAACGCGTCCTGCGCCACCTCCTCGGCCGCCTCAGGGTTGCGGACCATCATCAGCGCCAGGCCGAACAGTCGCCGTTGATACAGATCCAACAGGCGCCCAAACGCCTCGCGATCACCGCCGCGGACCGCGCGCACCGCGGCGCGCACAGCTGTCGATTCCGCACGTGCCGCGCGGTCGGCCTCGTTTGCCTGTCCCGCGGCCTCTGCCAGTCTCGCGGTGTCTGCCAGGCTCGCGGCGGCCGTGAGATCCACCGGGTCTGTCAGGCCTGCGAGGCCCGGGCTGTCGGGGTTGGAGGGATTCACGCGCCTTGCTGATCGGCGTCATCCACGAGCCCGAGCCCCATCGACGCCCAGGCCACCTTGCGTACTCCGTAGAACAACGGGAAGAGCCCGATGAGGAGAAACGGCGGGAAGAGGAGGCCGGCCACACAAAAGACCAGCCCCTTCAGCGCCAGATCGACAGCCGCACGCTTCTCTTCGTCGGAACGCGGCGCAGCCCTGAGGTACGCACCCAGCGACGGGTAGCCCAGGCGCCGAGCCTGTTGCTGGAACTTGTTCCGGAGCATCACGGCGCCGCCGATGAGGAGGATGGCTGCTCCGACACCGAACGCCACAATCAGAATCAACATGCTCATGAGGTATCTCCTTCTCGGAAGGGCTGACAAGCCGGTTCGGCGTTCAGCCGCCAACGGTCTCTACCCGGTACTACAACGCAACCCTCCATCCGGTTGACAGAGATGTTTCAGGATGGGCGTGAATTCGTCCATCGCTGGCCCTCCCAAATACCGTTGGCGGCGGTCTGTCGCGCGTAGTCGGCAAAGTCGCGGGGCTCGCGGCACGATGGTCCCCTCGGTGCGTTGGTTCATCTATAGCCTTTGCTCGCAAGGAGGCTGTGCTCTCGAGCCAGATCGAGGGCACACAGGCGACATTGGTCGACCTGCTCGCCTTCGAATCGACCGGACTCGACCAACCCGCCAGCGCTGACGTGGAAGAGGTGCGCAATTGCCTCAGCGCCCTCGATTTCGCACGCGCTCAGCTCGCCCGGCCAGATGGTCTGCCGATCTCGATTCGATTGCTACGCGAGACCCATCGCCGTCTCATGCGCGGCGTTCGTGGAGCCGACAAGCAGCCCGGCGTTGTGCGCACCAGCCAGAACTGGATCGGCGGCACTCGGCCCGGCAACGCGGCCTTTGTTCCACCGCCGCCTCAATCTCTGCCCGAGGGCCTTGCCGAACTGGAACGCTACCTTTATGCCGAGGACCCATTGCCGAGCCTCGTCCGGGTCGGACTCGCGCACGTCCAGCCCGAGACCCTGCACCCGTTTCTCGATGGCAACGGCCGCATCGGCCGGCTACTGATCACGTTGCTTCTCGAACACTGGGGGCTGCTGAGCCAACCCTTCCTGTACCTGAGCCTCTACTTCATGCGTCGCCGAGCGGAGTACTATCGGCGTCTTGACGCCGTTCGCACCGAAGGCGATTGGGAAGGCTGGACCGTCTTCTTCCTCGACGGTGTCGTCGAGATCGCCACCGAAGCCGCCGACACAGCGCGCCACCTGTTCGACCTCGTTGCCACCGACCGCGCACGCGTGCTCGAGCTCGAATCCGCAACGGTCACCAGCCTGCGACTGTTCGAGCTACTGCCCGAGCACCCCATCGTTGGCGCCAACACCGCAATCAAGCTCACCGGCGCGACGCGTCCGACCGCGGCGAAGGCGATCTCCATTCTCGAGAGAGCCGGCGTTCTAGTTGAGACCACCAGACGGAAACGCGACCGAATGTATTCGTACGCGCGTTATGTTGATCGGCTCCGCGAGGGAACTGACCTCTAGAGGCCGCGAGGTGCCGAGTGCCAGCTCCAGCGTCTTCCAATTACTCAGTATATTGAGTAAAATTACTCAGTATCATGAGTAAAACGTCGTATATCCGGCCGCAGGGAAACGAACTACAGGCGCGCCTCATGGAGCCGCGACGGTTCCTCCAGGTTGTTTCGGGCGCGCGGCAGGTGGGCAAGACAACGCTCGTCGCCCAGGTGGCCGACAACTCCGGTTTGCCAACTCGTTTTGCCACCGCCGACGAGCCCACCCTGCGCGGCACGACCTGGATCGAGCAGCAGTGGGAAGCGGCGCGGCTCGCCGCCGACGAGTCCGGAAAACAAGGATCGCTGCTGGTTCTGGACGAAGTGCAGAAGGTGCCGGGCTGGTCGGAAACGGTCAAGCGGTTGTGGGACCAAGATACTCGTGCCCACCGTCACCTCAAGGTGGTCGTCTTGGGCTCCGCTCCGCTCCTTGTGCAGCGTGGCCTGACCGAGAGCCTGGCGGGTCGTTTCGAGCTCTTGCATCTGCCCCATTGGAGCTTCGCAGAGATGCGAGACGCCTTCGGGCTGACGGTAGACGACTACATCTTTCACGGCGGCTACCCAGGCGCGGCGCCGCTGAGGAAGGACGTTGACCGATGGTCGCGCTATATCCGCGACTCGCTCATCGAGACCACCATCTCACGCGATGTCCTGTTGCTCGCTCGAGTCCACCGTCCGGCGCTGCTCCGCCGGCTGTTCGAGCTCGGCTGCAGCTACTCGGGGCAGATCCTCTCCTACACCAAGATGCTCGGGCAGCTCCAGGACTCCGGCAACACGATCACACTGGCGCACTATCTCGACCTGCTCGCCGGAGCCGGGATGGTTGTCGGTCTGCAGAAGTACACCGGCGCGGCCGCACGCCGCCGAGCCTCCAGTCCCAAGCTCCAGGTGCTGAACACCGCGCTCACTACGGCGCAGTCGGGACTCACCCCGGCCGACGCTCGCGCCGATCGAACCTACTGGGGCCGGCTAACCGAGTCGGCCATCGGAGCTCACCTTGCCAACGTCGCCGCCGCAGACGTCTGCGACCTCTTCTACTGGCGCCACCGCAACCGAGAGGTCGACTTCGTTGTTCGCGTGGGCAGCAAGCTCACCGCGATCGAGGTGAAGAGCGGGCGCTCGCCAAGTGCGCTCCCCGGCATCGCTGCGTTCAAGTCCGTCTACCCCGAGGCTCGTGCGTTGCTCGTTGGCGGCGACGGAATCGCCATCGAGGAGTTTCTGTCGAGTCCGGTGGAACGTTGGGTAGGGTAGAGCCGCGAGTCGCCTGCTAGGGAGCGTCTGTCGGCCTCGGAATCTGAATCTCCCGCACAGAGACGAGAGCTTGTGGAAGGGCACCTCGCTCGGTGATGTTTGTTAGCGGATCAGTCTCATCTCGGTAGTTGATCTGCGTAATGCCGCTGGCCGGGAGCGCTAGCGGGTCGATGTTCTCGTGCGCACTGCGCCGACCTGGGCCAGCGGCGACGTGGTCTGCTATCGTCGCGACTTCCCGATGCCGCTGAAGCTTGTTCGAGCGCCCGATACCGACACGCTTTGGGACACGTGCGTCGGGCGCTTTCTGGACGAGCTGGGTGATAACCCTGGGCCTTCGGGCTTCGGCTCTTATCTGTGGACCCCGCAGAACCGGCAGGTTGACCTGCTGTGCGAGACGGCGGTCGAGCGCGGGCTGCCGGGATGGCTGGGGCCGCCGATCACGACGCTGCGGGACCTCGGGAAGCTCTTCGATCTGCGGATGAAGCGGGTCGGGCTGCTGACCCGGAGGCGGCTGATCAGCCGGGTCGCGGCGCGGGTGGCGAGCGACGTTGGCATGACCGACCCGACGCACACCGACGGGGTCGTTCGCGGGCACATGCTCGATGCGTTGTTCGGTGAGCTGCTGCCGGAGGGGATCTCGCCCGAGCGGTTGCGCCAGGCGCTTGATGGTCTCGGGGTGCCTGCGGGTCTTCAGGCAGGGGGCGACGACTTTTCGCGCCACCGCAATGCCTGGATCGTCGGCAGCTACGCGGGCTATCTCAACGAGCTGAACCGTCTGGAGCGTATCGACCAGCGGCAAGCCTGGGCCCGGGTGGCCGACCGGATCGACATCGGCGAGCTGCCCGAGGTGCTCAACGGCGCCTCGCGACTGCACCTCTACGGGCTCTACATGATGCGGTCGCGCCAGCGTCTGCTGGGCGCGCTCGCCCGGCAGAGCGATGTCCAGGTCTCGGTTTACGTGCTCGCCGAACCGGAGGAAAGCGAGTGGTCGGCGCTCACCGACGACATCGAGGATGTTCGTTTGAAAGAGCCTATCGGCGGCACCGAGCGCGGCCTCCAGGAGCCTCTGGTCGAACGCATCCCATGGATCCAGCCGACACCCGACACCCAGCGCGAAATCGAGTGGGTGGCCCGCGAGGTCAAGAAGCTCGTTGTCGAGAAGCACGTCGAGCCGCATCGCATCGCGGTGATCGCGCGGTCGGGCCACGAGGACACCGGCCGCATGCACCGCGCGCTGGCCGCGGCGGGCGTTACGGCGACGACCATCGTGCGCTCGAAGCTCACCGAGATCGCCGCGCTCAAGGCGCTGCTGCTCCTCTTCCGTGGCGCGCCGCGAGGCTGGAGCTACCGAGCGCTGCGCTCGGTGCTCGACCATCCCTACTTCGACATCGACATCGACCTGCGCAGCATCGACTTCATTGCCATGAACCGGCGGGTCGACGGGCTCGACACTTGGGAGGGGCAGCTGCAGCGCCTCATCGGCCGATTGCAAGCCGCCAAGCAAGACGACGCCGATCGCGCCACTCGCCGCTACGGCTACAGGCTCCGCGATGCCGGGGTCTGGCTCGATCGCGTGGAGCTCGACCTCGCCGCGTTCGGCGCCATCCGCGCAACTCTCGAGCAGTACGCCGCGCCGCGCCCCGAGAAGGAATGGATCGAGCTCACCCTCGCCGCCTTGCGCGGCACCGAGGGGCTCGCCTTCGGACTCCGCGCCCGCCTCTGCAAGCCGGTCGGTGGCCGCTGGGACGTGGTCCGTCTCGACCAGCGCGGCCTGGTACAAATCGAGAAGCTGCTGCGCGAGTGGCTCGACCTCGATCACCCGCCGCGGCCGCTCGCGCCCCTCGAATGGCTGACTCTGCTGCAGCGCCTTCTCGAGGCCAACGAGCTGTCGATCAGCACGCCGGCGCACAAAGGCGTGCAGGTGCTCGAGGCGCACGACGCCGCGCTGACTCCCTTCGACCACGTGTTTGTGGTGCACGCCAACGACGGTGTGTTTCCGCGCCCGGTGCCGTCGGGCGACGTGCTGTCCAACGACGAGCGCGCTCGCCTGCGCGCCGCGCCCGTCAATGGCATTCCGCTCGGCCATCGCGACCTCGAGCTGCGCCGCGAGCGCACGCTGTGGCGCGCCGTGACCTCGTCGGGGCAGGTGCGCATCAGCTACCGCACCGCCGACCCCACCGGCACGCCGCTGTTGCCGTCGCTCATGGTTCCCGCTCACGATCCATCTACCGAGCTGCCGCGTACGCACGAGCCCCAGGACGACGATCGCTTCACGCCCGTCACCGCCGCGCAGGCGAACCGGCTCGCCGCGCAGACACTGCGTGACTTCGTGGTCGGCGACCATCTCGAGGGAGAACTCGAGGGAGATCTGGACGGAGAGGCGGCCCCCGAGATCCATCCCGGCACCCCCGACCTCATCCCGTTCGCCGTCGTCGCCGCGGTGGCCGAAACCCACCGCGACACCGGTGCCGAGCCGCTGGAGGCCGACCATCCGGCGTTCCGTCCCAATCCATGGAACGGCTGGCTGCGCGACCCGCGCCTCCACGAGCTTCTCGCCAAGCGCTTCTCCGACGACTATCCCTGGTCGGCGTCGGCGCTCGAGACCTACTCGAAGTGCCCGTTCGAATACCTCGTCGGCCGTGTTCTGAACCTCGAGGAGGTCAAGGAGGTCGAGGAGGAAACCACGCCGCTCGTCTTTGGCTCGGTGGCGCACGACCTGCTCGAGCACTTCTACCGGCGCGTCAAAGACGACCTGCCGGCCTCCTTCAACGCCCGGGCCGAGGCGGCCCTCAACGAGGCCGCCAACGTTGTGCTCGCCGAGCGCCACCAGAGCGACGAATGGCTCGGCTCGCCGCTGCTGTGGGAGCAGGGCTGGGAGCGCATCCGCGGCGCCGTCCGCCGCTACCTCGTGTGGGAGCTCGAGCTCCTGCACGCCAAGGGCGAGATGCCCGAGCTGCTCGAGTACGTGTTCGGTTACGGCGACGCAAGCGTGTTCGTGCGCGGCAAGGACGTCACCGGCCACCCCGCCGTCCTGCGGATTCTTGGCAGAATCGATCGTGTTGACCGCACGGGCTCCGGCGACAACGCCTGCTATCAGGTTCTCGACTACAAGAGCGGCAAAATGCCCGCTTCCACCCACTACGTCGACGGCACGGCCCTGCAGGCGCCGCTTTACATGCGGGTGCTCGAGGACGAGGGACGCAACGTCACGCTCGGCTACTACCGGTCGCTCAAGAAGGTAAAGAAGCCGATGCAGTACGGCGGCAAGATCAAGCGCAGCCAGAGCGAATACGACGACGCCCTGCGCTTCGCCCTCAGCATCCCGAGGCGCATCCGGGCGGGTTTGTTCGAGCCGACGCGCTCGATGAAGGGCGGCGGTTGGCCTTTGTGGGCACCAGGTCGAGACGTCACCCGCAGCCAGGCTGAGCTAGCAGAGGGCAATCGATACGAGGACGTGACGCCGCTCTCGCCCGAGCCGGCGCCGGCAGTTTCGGCATCGAAATCGGCCTCGGCGCCGGGTGTCGACGTCGAGCCATCCGCCGGCGCCGCGCTGCTGCTTCCGTTCGGCGCACCCGACCCTATCGAATCACCCGCCGACGCCGACGGAGCCAGCGATGTCTGAGATCCGCTGGAGCTCCGAGCAGGCCGCCGCCATCACCGAGGACCGCCACGCCCTGCTCGTTGCCAACGCCGGCACCGGCAAGACGGCCACCGTTATCGGCAAGGTCCGCTGGCTGCTCGGCCTCGAGATCGAGGACGTTCGAGAGGGTGAGGCCGGCGAGCCGGGCGGGGCGCGTGAGGCGGGCAAGGCGGATGAGACGGGTAGGGCGGGCCAGGATCTTTCTGGCTTCCAGCTGCCGCCCTGCTCGAACCCCTGCGAGCTGCGCGAGATCGCCGCCATCACCTTCACCGAAAAGGCCGCCTACGACCTCAAGCGCAAGCTGCGCGAAGCCATCATGGCGTCGGAGCGTGCCGACGAGCTGCGCTGGCAGATCGACCGCGCCTCGATCGGCACCATCCACTCGTTCTGCGGCGAGCTACTCCGCGAGCACGCCCTGCGGCTGCGCATCGACCCGACTTTCCGTGTGATCGACGAGCGCGAGGCGTGGACCGAGCAGGACGACGTCATCCACGGCGTGGTCATGGACGCCCTCGCCAACCACGATGAGGGCGCGACCCTCCTGATGCACGACTTCCAGCGGCTCCGCGGCTCCGGGTACGCCAAGGGCGTGATCGAGCACGTGCGCGGGGCCATGCGCGACCTGCGCTGGCACGAGGCTCGTTACGCCCAGTGGATGGAGGGCGGCGAGCGCGAGCGCGTCCACGAGATCGCCGCGGATTCCGATCTCCAGGAGGTGGAGCCCGACCTCGATGTCGGGATCCTCCAGCGTCTCGCCCAGCTCGACGGCACCTGGGACGACGAGCTCGATGGCGCCTCGGCGCGCCACGTGCAAGCACTCGTCAGCCTCGCTCGCCGCGCGCTCGTTCAATGGACCCGCTACCTCGACGACGAGAACGCCAAGGACTTCGACGCCCTCATCCTCGACGCCCGACGCCTGCTCACAAGCGGCACCGGCGCCGCCGCGCTCGCCGGCATTCGCCGCCGCTACCGCATCGTCATCATCGACGAGTTCCAGGATACCGACGACGCCCAGCGCGACATCGCCTTCGCCATCGCCGGGCTGCCCATCTCCGGTTCCGGCGCCTCCGCCACCCCGGCGGTGGCGCCGCCCGCAGACAGCTCTTTCCAAAGGATCCCCGCCACGCGCCCGCAGCTCTTTCTCGTTGGCGACCCCAAGCAGTCCATCTACCGATTCCGCGGCGCCGACATCTCGGTGTGGAACCAGGTCGAGCAGGTGCTCCACGAGCACGGCGTCGTGCGCTCGCTCAGCGAGAACTTCCGCTGTGCTCGACCCATCGTCGCCTTCGTCAACGACGCGCTATCGGCCGCCATGGACGACACCGGTGAGGAGCTCGCCGCCGAGCTCCCCGGCAGCCGGATTCCGTATCAAACCCTGGTGGCCGGAGTGCCCGACAGCGAGACCTCGGGTCTCGAGTGGCTCGTTGCCGAGACTCGCAACGAGACGAGGGCCGGCAAGGTCACCATCAAGGAAGACAAGGCTGGGGAGGCCACGCAGGTGGCGGCCCGCATTCGCGAGATGGTGGGCGCGGTTCACGCCGGCGGGGCGGGAGGGGCCCAAAGGGCCGAAGGCGCTGAAGAAACTGAAAGCATCGGAGGCCCTGGAGGCCCTGGAGCTAGCCGGGTCACCGACCCCGACGACGGCACCGTCCGCCCCATCGCCTACCGCGACATCGCCATCCTCTACCGCTCGCGCTCCGTGCTCACCGAGTTCGAGCGCGCCCTCAGCCACGCCGGCATTCCTTATTACATCGCCGGCGCTCCCCATCTCGGCAAGCGCCAGGAAATCCTCGACGTTCTCAACGTGCTGCGCCTGCTGCGCAACCCGCGCGACGACTACCGTGCTTTCGGATTTCTACGCTCACCGTTCGTGGCCCTGCGCGACGAGGTGGTGGTGCGCATCGCCATGGACCGCGACATCGGCGGCTCCACGCTTCTGAGCAAAGCCCAGCGCTTTCTAGAGGAAGGCGAATGCGGGAAGAACGGGAAGAATCCCTGGTTCGACGCCCCCGAGGGGCCCGTCGTCACCGACATCGAGCGCCTCGCCCTGGCCCGGGCCCTCGAGGCCCTGCAGCACGCCCGCGCCCTCGTCCACCGTGCCCCGCTCGACGAGGTCATTACCGGCCTGCTCGATAGCCTCGGCTACCGCCTCCACCTCCTGCTCCGCGGCCGCGCCGAGGAGCCCCTCGGCAACCTGCAAACCTTCCTGCAGTTCACCGAGGAGTACCGCGACCTCGACATCGCCACGTTCCTCGAGGTGTGGGACCGTTGGGACGCGCTCGACAACGGCCTGCCCCAGGCGCCGCTCTACTCCAAGGACGACGACGTTGTCACCCTCACCACCATCCATCGCGCCAAGGGCCTCGAGTGGCCGGTGGTTTTCCTGGTGGGTACGGGGGCTCAGCATCGCGACATGAGCTCCAACACTTTTTGGTCAGATCCTGTGCTCGGGCCGCTGCTTTGTCCGGCCACGGACTCCCGAGGCCCGCGAGCCAGCCGGATCTGGAATCGCTACCAGCTCGAAGAGCGTGCCGAGGACACGCGGCTGCTCTATGTGGCCAGCACACGAGCGCGGGATCGTCTTGTGGTGGTGGGTCCACGGAATCGCGAGAAGTCCTTCTCCCATTGGCTCGCCGCCGGCGTAGACGGCAACCCGTTCTTCGTCCGAGACGACGCGCCCGACATCGACCTCCGCGACACCAGCCCGCGCCCGTCGTTGCAGTGGCTCGGCGATGTCCGCACCGGCGAGCCGCCGCTGCTTCTGCAAAACGCAGCCGAGCCGCCGCTGCGCTTCGTCGTGTCGGCGACCGAGATGATGACGCGCGACAAGGACGAGCGAGTCTGGCAAATGCGCTACCGCCAGGGCGTCCAGCCCCGGCGCGAGTTCGCTCCCGAAGCCAGCGCCAGAGTTGGAGAGCCCGGATCGCCTGGATCGGCCGGATCGTCTGGCTCTTCTCTAGAATCTGGTCCCATTCCCGCCACCGTCCGCGGCACCATTATCCACGAGGTTCTCGAGCGCATCCACGCCGAGGAAGAGCTCTCGCGGCTGCTGCAAGAAACCATCGGCGGCCTCGACGATCCCGACCTCGAGCTTTTGCTCTCAGACTCGGAATATCGCGAGATGCTCGAAACAGAGATCCGCCGCGTCATCCAGAGCGACGAGTGGGCCTGGTACGCCGAGGGCGAGCATTACCGCGAGCTCCAGTTCTTACACCTGGCCGAGCCGCGCTCGTGGCGCGTTGGGGCGTTCGACCTGTACCGACCCGAAGAGCCGGCCTGGGTCATCGACTTCAAGACGCACGAGATCGGTGCCGAGCAGGCGCGCGAGACCGCGCGCGGCTACGAGATCCAGGCGCGCATCTACCGCGCCGCCTCCGCGATTCGTTCGCCGGCGCGCGTCGCGCTTCACTTCACCGGGCCCAACGAGCTGATCGAGATGTCCGAAGGTGAGCCCGGCCGCTAGCGGCAAGAATCACCGCTATTCGACGACGAACTCGTGCACCATTCCCTGGGCGGCGAGCTCCGAGACCCAGGCGTAGCGTCCGGTCTCGAGCGTGACCGTGATGGTGCCGGTGCCATTGGCGGGCAGGTGGTCGACGCCGCCGAGGAACTCCACCGGCGCCGGCGCGCGCATGCCGTCGACCCAGCTCATCCAGGCGACGAACTCGTCGAGCGAGTCGTCCTCGCTCAAGCGCGCCAGGTGCAGGTCGTGCTGCACCAGGCCCTCGGCGCCCTCGGCGGCGTGCACGGCAATCGTGTGCTCGCCCGCGGTGAGCTCACCCTCGATCTCGATGGCGAAGTTGGTCAGCGTGACGCGGACGTCGGCTGCCGGCTGCTGCTGCCCGGTGCTCTGGTCGGTGACGATCAGCGGTCGCAGCATGCCGAGCACGCCGTGGAACTTCATCTCGTCGTCGGGTGAGATGACGTAGCACTCCATGACGTAGTCGCCGGCCTCGAGCTGCAACGCGGTTTCGGAGGTGAGGCCTGGGGCGGTGAGCCCCACTCCGCCCATCGGCGCGGTGTCGTAGAACCACTGCGGCATCAAGGCGCCCAGAGTCTCGAAGAACTCGGCTTGCGTGGTTTCCCCACCGACGTAGCGGTCGAACTCGGCCTGGAATGGAGTCGCCACATCGGCCACAAACTCGTCGAAGGTGTGGCCCTCCGGCAGCTGCCACAGCTGCATGAAGTGTGGTTGCTCACCGGTGTTGGTCATGCGGAACGTGTTCCAACCGGAGCGCAGCCGCGGCGGTGCCGCGAAGGCAAAGTCCTCCACGGAGAACTCGACCAGCCCGCTGTCGGTTGCGGCTGCCGACGAGTCGGCGTCGGCCGAGGGGGTGCTCGAAGTTGCATCGCCGGTAGCCGGCGGCTCGGCAGACTGGCAGGCGGCCGCCGCGCACAGAAGCGCGGCTGCGACGACGCCCGCCAGGGCAGGACGTTGCACCGACGCCGATAGGCGCCAGGGTCGACAACAACTGCCAAGATCGCCAACCCATGCGCAAGAGTGACGGGATTCCGCCGCGCTCGGTGACGTAGGCGCCGTCGTGGAACCAGGTTTCAGTAGTTATTTGCCGCGCGGCGTGCCCGTGATGGCGGTCGGCCTGGCCGCCCGACCGCCCCGACGATCGCTGAATCAGCTCTCTGGCGTGGCGACGGCTAGAGACGGTGAGTACCTGCCGGCTTCGAGATGAGTGTCTCATAACAGCGAGCTGTTCTTCTCGATGGAGGACGCTCGGCACAAGCTCGAGGCATGGAGAATCGACTACAACACGCAGCGACCACACAGCTCACTGAAGGACCGAACTCCTACGGAGTTCGCCAGGGGCTGGCAACCGGAGGCTTCGGAACACCGAATCCTAAACCTCTGACTGGTACTGATTCCGGGGTGGGGTCAAAGCACCGAGTTACTAAGATACGACGTGGTACCAACGGTGGGGTCAGGTCAGAAGGTCATGCTGACCTGACGACAACGATGCGTTACATGCACCTGTCGCCGGCGGCGCTCGAAGCCGCTGTTGACCTGCTAAACGCACCAAAACCCGCCTCAAAATGTGGAGACATTTTGGAGACGGGCGGGCGCAATCTTGTAAGTCTGTAAAGGACAACAAGTTAAAGGTGGAGGCGGCGGGAATTGAACCCGAATGGCGCGATCTCGCTAACTACTTGATGGCAAACGACTTTCGGCGCAAGTATTTGGAAAGTCGAGACTTGCCGCCTCCATTTGAGTGCCCTGGAGTCCCGTCCAGTCCCCTGGAGTCGACCCCAGTCGTGGAGACATATTGGAGACGGCTGGAGACACCCTGTTGAAGGGCCGGATCGTCGGCCGTGGCAATGGACATGTGTAGCGAATAGGCTTCCGCGGATGGAACGCGGAACTCGGCTAGGCCCCTACGAAATCCTCGAACTGCTCGGCGCCGGCGGTATGTCGCTGCGTGCGTGGCTGAAGGGGCGACGCCCGTCGGTGGAGTCAGCCGCCGGGGTCGGCCTCGACATCCTCGATTTCGGGCTCGCCAAGCTATGACGATGAAAACATGACGAGGGTCTTCGTGTGGTGGGTGTCGATGGCGATACTCGCGCTGACCCTCCTGCGTATCTGGCACGTCGTGCTTTTCAAGATCGACCTACGGTTGATGGGGTTGGCGTGGTGGGTGTTGCTGGGCTGGGCGTGCGTCGGAGTTGCGCGCCAGATGGAGCGCATGAGCAACGACAACGGTCGGGGCTCGCCACCACGTCTGTGGAGTGGAAGGAGCGACGGCTTTTGGGTGATGCTCGCCGTGTTCTCAGTGCTGTTGGCCTTGTTTCACGTGGGCTACATGCGTGCTGCCAGCGACGGACGCGGTTACTTCGCGCAGGCGAGGTCAATCGCGATCGAAGGTGATCTCGACTTCGCCAACGACATCGAATTGTTCAGGGCTCGAGAACGGGACGTGAGCTTTCCCATCGGTACCGCCCTGCTCTGGACACCGTTCATGCTCCTCGCTCACGTCTGGCTGGGCCTGATGAACCTGCTGGGCGACGAACAGGTGCGCGACGGCTTTGCGAATCCGTATCAACGCGCGGTTGGTTTGGGCACTCTGCTCTACGGGTTCGCCGCCTTCACGATGATCTTCCAGGCTGTCCGGCGAGAATTCGACCGTGCGACGACTACAGTCGCGGTAGTGGCCATAGTGCTGGCGACGCCGATCGTCTGGTACCTGACGATCGAGAACAGCATGTCGCACGGCGTCTCGTTGTTCGCTGCAACCTCGTTCCTGTTCGTGTGGTTCGCGATCAGGCAGGAGTCGACTCGTGCCAGATGGTGTCTGCTAGGTATTGCCGGCGTAGCCATGATCCTGGTACGGCCACAGAACGTACTGTTCGCCGCAGTCCCGCTTGTCGACGGCCTGGTTCGCGCATGGAGTCGAGACTCGACGACCGCCTGGATGCACCGTCTGACGGCTCGCCGGCTGGCAACCGTCAGCCTCGCATTGGGGCTCGGATCGATCGTCGCCATTGGTGGAGCTGTGTTCATGCGCGAATACCTTGCGCTGCAAGATCTCTTCGTCGAGTTCAGTCCGCTGCAGGTTCTCTTCTCGCCGCAGCACGGACTCGTCTCCAGCTCTCCGATTCTCGCCCTGGCGATCCTTGGACTGCCCTTCTTGTTGCGGCACGATCGAGGGCTGGCGCTGGGGCTGGGTTCCGTCGTCGCCTTGCAGGTAGTAGCGAACGCGGCGTCGCCAGGATGGGACGGCGGCGCCTCGTTTGGTGCGCGGCGCTTCGTGGCATGCGCGATGCCTTTCGCGTTCGGGTTGGCCGCAAGCATCCACGAGCTTCGCAGGCGGCCGCTCGTGCCCGTTGCGATAATCGTCGCCAGCATCGTGGTCTTGAACCTGCTGCTCGTCGACGAGACGCGCAAGGGCAAGATAACCCTCAGCGATCCGGTCCCTTTTTCGCGGATGACCGAGCTCATCAGTCAGCGGATGGGTAACCCCTTCGCGCTGCCCGGCGCCATCACGTTTGCCCTGCGTCACGGCGTGCCGGTCGATTTCCTGGATCGCGCGCCGGCACGCCGACACCGTGTGCTGGACGTTGATGTGGGGAGCGACGGCGACCAGCTGTTCCTCACCGGATCCCTGTTCGGGCGTGAAGATGACGGTGGGAGAACGTTCCGCTGGGCATCGCTGCCGGAATTCGTTCTGCTGGCCCGCCTCCGGGAGGCTTCGTATCGCCTGAGTTTCGTGGCGGCCCCCTTCGTCGATCCGAATTCGGGCCCGCAGACCGTCGAGGTTTGGGTTGGCGACCGGCTCGTCGAGTCCTTCTCGCTCGCCCCGGGCTTCATTCGCTACGAACTCGACCCCTCGTTCGAGATCAGGCCAGGAAGCGGTTGGGTGCGTATTGCGTTCCGTTTCAGATATGCCGTATCACCGGCGGAGCTTGAGCTATCCGACGATTCACGACGACTCGCGGCTCAGTTCGACTCCATCCGTCTGGAACCGCGTTGAGATGTCGTCGTCAGGCGCGCCAGGCGAGCGCGAAGATCTTGAAGTAGAGCCGCCATTCCGTGCCGCGGGCCTCGTCGCGCAAAGTCCAGGGCCACGCCCGATAGACCCGACGCTGCCAGGTGGGCGAAGGGAAGGCCTTCTCGAGGTAGGCACCGACCGACTCGGGCGTCATTTCCTGCTTGTGCGTGTGGGGGTTGCTGCTCTCGGGCCGGAAGTCCTTGAAGTGGTCGGGGACCCAGCGACACTCCTTCGTCGCGTCGGTTGCCCTCAGACCCTGCCAGTATTCGAAGTTGGGCGTCGTCAGCGCGAACACCTTCTTCGTGTTCCGTGCGCACAGGTCGACGAAGTCCTCACATTCGGCCGCCGGAAGGTGCTCGATCACCTCCTTGGCCATGACCAGGTCGCTGGTCAGGTCGCGCTCCGTCGTCCGTGGATCGACCGCGTCGATCCCTCGCTCCGCGAGTTCCTGCAGGACCACAGGGTCGATATCTGCGCCGCCGAATCGTGGCTCTGGGCCGCTGGCGTGTCTGGCGAACCAGCGATCCCCTGGTCGCGGCCCGCAGCCCACGTCCAGACACGACTCGAGGCTGAGAGAAGCATGACGACAGACGGCCTCGACGAGAGGCTGGACGTTGACTCTGTCGAAGGTGGGCGAGTCCAGCAGCGTCAGGTCGTGAGGTCGCGAGGGACGAGACAACAGTCGCCGGGCAAAGGAAGTCATCATCATGGGGCACAGATCCTAGCGAACGTTGGCGGCATACAGGACGTCGCGTCCGGGATCATAGCGCTGTGGCGCTGCGCGCCATGGACGCAAGATAGACTCCGGACAAGACAAGATCGGTTCGTATTCTATTGGTGTCCCGACAGCCAGGCGGCTATCAACCTCAGCGATGCTGATGCGCGACAACATCCTGGCGTTCGTTCATCGGCTTCCTCCTCAGATCGCCAAGGCGCTCCGGCCGATCCTCCGTCGCTGGAGGAAATGGCGATCGAGAGGCGCCGACACGCCGGAGCCCTTCGATCTCGATTTTGTGCTGATCACGACCCAGAGGAGTGGCTCGCACCTCCTGATGAGCCTCTTGAGCTCGCATCCCTTGATCAGGACCCATGGCGAGATTCTGTTGAATGGCCGAGTTCCGCGTCGGATCGAAGGCAGGAAGGTCGGAGCCACCATTCACTACGGGCAGTGGAAGCGTCGACCGAGCGCCATCGATTTCAAGAAGACGAAGGTGATCCACCTACTGAGAGATCCGCGCGGAGTCGCCCTGAGTCAGGCGCGAAACCGTATCGACCAGAGGATCCACGGGGATCGGCATCGTGCCCACTTCAGGGTCGGCGACGAGCCCCCCGAGATCTACGAGGTCGACCTGGAAGCAATTGAGAAGCGCACGATCAATATCGCTGCTCAGCAGAAGGAGTTCACGCGGATGCTGCGCAGGAAGACCGTTTACACAGTGACGTACGAGGAGCTGACCCGAAACCAGAGTATCGAGACCGCTCCCGAGGGCTTCGCGCGGCCGTTGCTCGACTTTCTCGGTGTCGAGCATCGCCGCCTCCGCACAACCTTCGCGAAGTCCGGACCGGTGCCGGGCCAGGATGTGCGGCCATAGCCAGCCTGCCTGCACGCGGTGGGCTTCAAGGGTCGGTCTGCTGGGCCCGCAGCTTCAGCCAGGTGGTCCATCGACCACGGTCCTCAGTGCCGCCTCCGTGCGTTCGACCAGGGAGCGCTCGGAGAACTCTGCCCTGATCCGCTGCCTCGCTTCCCTTCCGGCGAGCGCCACATCGCGTTCGGGCGACTGGAGGGCCGCAAGCGTCGCAGCGGCGAGCGCATCCGGGTCTCCCGCCGGGACCACGGCGCCCTCCTCCCCGAGGATCTGGCGGCTGTGGCCGACATCGCTCGCGACACAGGGTGTTTCGCAAAGAAGAGCTTCGGCGACCGCGTTGGGAAAGCCCTCAGCGAAGAGAGAAGGGTGACAGAGGACGTCGAGGGCGTTGTAGGCCCCGCGGATGCGAGTAGTCGCCGAGACCCAGGAGATCCGCTCGGCGATGCCGAGTTGCTTCGCCATCTGGCCGAGCTCGCGGCGGCGGTTCTGGAAGTCGGGGCCTACGCACACGAAGCGCAACTCGGGGTCATCGGCGAGAAGACGAACGGCGGCCTGCAGGAACACCTCGTGTCCCTTCATCGGATCCAACCGTCCCACCGTTCCGATCAGGCATTCGTCCGCGTCGATGCCCCAGGCTTCGCGCGTACGCTCGCGCTCGCCGGGGTCACGCCGAAATTCGTGGGAGTCGAAGCCGTTCGGGATGACCGCGACTCGTTCCGCGGGTAATCCGGCGGCTATGCCCGCCCGTCGGACCGAGGGAGCGTTGGCGATCGAGAGGTCGGGCTTCCACGGTAGGCGGCGTTCGAGCCAGAAGACGAACCGATGCAGGAGGTGATACGGCCCGGGCTCTCCTTCGGTCATGCGCAGGCCCCACACCACCTGTGTCTCGGGCCGGACGCGCTTGACGAGCGCGGCCGCGATGTTGGCCGACGGGAGATAGGAGTGGAGGACATCAGGCCGCTCCCGCTCGACGAGACGCAGGAGAGCCGACAGCGTTCGCGCGGAGGGACTGTTGCTTCGGCCGAGTTGCTCCAGCCGAACCGCCCCCGTCGGCGGCCCGGAAGCCCCGTCTCCTCGCGCGGCGGCCTCGGCGACCGATGCATCCGTTGTGGGCGGCGTCGCCGGCGCCAGGCTCGCGACCGTGACGTCGTGCCCCAACCGGTCGAGCCCACGAGCCAGCAGCAGGATCTGCCTTTGAGCACCACCGACGCCGAGTCGGGGGATGAGGAGGATGACCTTCATTGCCTGCGGACCGCCTGCGGACGCTCGGGAGACATGAAGGAGCGCCGATAGGAGGAGATCATAGAGGCTCCGGCCAGGCTATGGTTCCAGTTCCTCGCAGAGTTCAGATGCAGCGCTTCTCTCGGCCCGACGTTCCGGCTAGCATTCATCGGCTCTTCCGGGCGCTCATCCCGGCCAGCAAGAGCAACGCGCGAAACTGATTTCCCTTCCGGAGGGGTCGACCGCACCGACCCGGCATCGACGGTGAGAGACTGATCTTGGAAGAAGCACCCGACTTGGGCCACTCGAAAAACACCGCCGAGAGCGCAACGACATCGTGCCCGGCGTTGACTCTGATCTGTCCCCACCTCGGAGATGGAGGAGTCCAGCGGGTGGTGTCGATGCTTGCGAATGCCTGGAGTAGGCGCGGGCTGAGAGTCACTGTCATCGCGCTGTACCAGCACGAGGTTCTCTACTCGCTGGATTCGAGCGTGCGTCTGATCTCGATACCCGACTGGGAAGGCACGAACCCGTTGGTGCGGCTGCTCATGGCGATACGCGAGGCCATCGAGACGCCGAGGGTCAAGGCGGCCGCGTTGTGGCGCTCGCCGTTGTCTGGGGCAGGCGTTGAAGCGCATGCGGTCGCCGATGGGCCGAGGTCGCTGCGCGAGCGTTTCGGCAAAGGCTTGGCTCAGTTCCAGCATGCCGTCTTCCGCCGTCGCTGGTCGCGGGGGGTGTGGAAACTCCACTTGCCCACCTACCTTCGAGTTCGCGCGCTTCGCAAAGCAATCCAACACGCGAACGCTCACAACGTCATCAGCTTCTGCGGATCCGCCAATGTGGCCTCAATCCTGGCTTGTGAGAAACTGCCGAATCATCTTGTCATCTCCGAGCGCAACGATCCGGCACGCCAGGTGCTGCGTTTCCCCTGGAACCCGCTGCGACGCGGGTTCTACGGCGACGCCGACGTCGTGACGGCCAATACCCTCGGTGCGATTGAAGCGATGAAGGACTACGTGGCTCCGGAGCGCCTCGCCTGCGTGCCCAACCCTGTCAAGCCCTGTCAAGCCACCAGCCAAGTCGACCGCCGACAGCAGCGACCTACCCGGCCCCAGGATGTTGTTCATCGTGACGTGGCTCGGGGAAGGCCCGACACAGATCACCGTCCAGGTGAAGCAAGGAAAGCTTCCGCTCTTGATCGTCATCGGCACAGAGCTCGAGGACGTGACCTGGTGCGTCAGCGTTGGCCACTCGACCCGCGACCGAATCATCCGATGCGACTTCAACGCGCTGTTCGACTTCTACGCTCTGGCGGTTGGCCCCACAGCCGGTCGGCCAACTTCGAGGTCACCGTGGATGCGATTGGAGAGAGTCGAGCGGCCGTGGCCGTGCCGGCGGGCCTGGAAGATCGCGCCCGCGCGACATTCCAACGCCTCGCCACAATGCGCTGACCTGCCCCGCGGTTCGTACCACCTTCTATCTCAGCTCGGTGCTGACAACAGGCGGTAGTGCGTCAGATTTCAAACTGACGCGACAGCAGCGACCTACCCGGCCCCAGGATGTTGATCGTCGGGCGCCTGCATCCCCAGAAGGACCACGCCCTCCTTCTCAGAGCGCTCGCGGCCCTGCCGGGCGATCTCGTTCACTGGCGCCTATCGGTCGTCGGGCAGGGCGAGCTCGAAGGCGATCTTCGGCGATATGCCCGGAGCGTCGGCGTCGCCGAGCGCGTGGATTGGCACGGACAGGTGGACGACGTCTACCGTCATTACGAAACGGCCGACATCCTCGTTCTTCCGTCGATCCACGAGGGGTCGCCCAATGCTCTGCTCGAGGCGATGAGCTGCGGCCTTCCCGCGATGTCAGCGACGCTTCGCCCGGGCCACTGGAATTGGTGACAGATGAGATCACCGGCTTGGTCTTCCGCGCCGGCGACGCCGAGGGCCTGGCCGGCGCCATCGAGCGACTCGCGCGCTCCCCTCATCTCCGTGGGCAGCTCGGGGCCGAGGCGCGACAGCGGGCCTCGCAGCACGATCTGTCGACGGTGCTGGCACGCTGGGAGGATCTCCTCGACCGTCCTTGGGGTTCGTCAGGCAAACTACGAGCGCATTACCCGTCGGGGCTTTGACCCAAGCCATGGCATCGAAATCGCAGCCTCGTACTCGCAGACCCAGGGACGTCATCCCCTCGCGAGAAGAAGCGGATCAGCGAGCCTTCGTTCGCCGCCTCCGGCGTCGCGGATGGCTGTTCCAACAGGTCTGGCCCCGACTTCCGCTCAGCCTCCGACGGAAGCTCGTGCACCGGGTCCACCCCGACTTCGAGCGGTCTCGCGAGTTCCTGGAGAGTGCCGCAAAAGAGGCGCACCGCGCACGCGACTGGCCAGGGGCTATGACTCTGTGGCGCACCGTCCTGAAGCAGTTTCCCGATACGGCATCCGGATCAGCGTTCGCTGGACTCGCGAAGGCGCATCTTGAACTTGGCGACAGCGCCGAGGCCAAAGAAGTTTGCTCCGCCGGACTCGCGCACTTCCCGCGATACGCCGGCCTGGCTATCGAAGCCGGCGAAACCGCGGCCCTGCAGCGCGACTGGGCTCGCGCGACCGCGGCCTGGCGGCGGATCTCCCGTTCGGATCGGGCACGCTACAACGTCTCCCGCCGAGTGGCTGGCACTCTCTTCCGGATGCTCGAGGACGAGCAGCCCGATGCGTTCCTGGAGCACAGCGGCGGCGTCACTCCCTGGCTTCAGGAACGCTGCCGCCTGGCCCTCGAAGGGATCCGGCACCTTCGAGCCGGAGGCTGGCCGGTGGCCGAAGAGGTCTGGGAGGGCTACTGGTCCAAGGCGCTCGCCGGCGAGTTCGACGTCGACTCGGGCCCCATTCCGCTCCGCAATCGCACCTCCTCGCAAGAGTCATTCCCCGTCGCCGAACCGAGAGAGCTCGGGGCCTACGGCGCCCTCGACCGGCCCGTATGCGTGTATACCGCGTTGTTCGGCGACTACGACCGCCTTCGACCGCCCGCCTTCGTCCCCGAGGGTGTCGACTTCCTGTGCTTCTCGGATCGTCCAAGGGAGGTGAGCGGTTGGAAGGTGATTCTCAGCGATCCGGGAATGGGAGATCCGCGGCTCGACAATCGTCGCCTGAAGATCCTGCCCTTCGACGAACTCGAGGGCTACGATGCGTCGCTCTATGTGGATGCGAACGCCCTCTTGCTCGGAGACCCGGTGCTGTTCTTCCAGCGTTGGCTCGAGGGCTCGCCCTTCCTCACCTGGGCGCATCCGGAACGAAACGACCTCTACTCCGAATGCGAAGCGGTCCTCGTCAGTTGTCGGCACGAACCCGGTCCGGTCATCGATCTGTATCGCCGGCTGCGCGAGGAGTCGTTTCCGGCTCGCGATGGACTGGTCGAGGCCTCGTCACTCGCTCGCTCGCATCGAGACGAGGATGTCGCGGCGTTCTGCCGGCAATGGTGGAGGACTCTTCTCGAGTTCCCGAACCGCGACCAGCTTGCCCTCCCCTACGTCGTTCACCACGCTGAGTATCGGCCGCGAGTACTGCCGCGGAGGTTGGGGACGTCACGCGACAACGAGCAGTTCGTCTTGATCCCTCGCGACCCGGCGGTGGCGCCTACCGAGCCGGCGCTCGTATCCACGGCGCGGGCCTCGATCACGAACCTGGTGTTCGTTTATCACTCCAGGCAGCACGACTTCGGGTCGACCCTCATGCGAGTGCGTCAACTCAGCGAACTCGCGCAGCGCGCCGTGCCGGATCCGTGGACAGTCCGCGTCGTCGACGAACAGCAGACCGACGAGATCAAGGATTCCATCGTCGTCCTGAGCAAGGGGTTGTGCGTGCATGGTTCCCGGGCAGCGATCGAGCGTCTTCGAAGCCACGGGAACGTGGTCGCGGCTGACTGCGTCGACATCCGGGCCAAGGGCGAGATCGCGGAACTCGCCGACCTGTTCATAGCCTCCTCCCTGCGACAGTACGAGGCGCTGGCACGGGAGGGGCGCGAGACGGCATTGATCACCCATCACGTCGATCCGCGGATCGCCGGAATCCGCGCACAGGCCGAGTATCTCAGCCTCGGATACTTCGGGCTGTTCGGCAACGCCCGCTACGGCTCGCGACTGATGGAGCACATCGATTTCTGCCACATCGACGGCAAAGCCGAGCGCGCGGTGTGGTTCGACCGATTGCGACACGCCAACGTCCATTACGCGGTCCGGAGACGGAGGCCGCAGGACTGCTTCAAGCCTTTCCTCAAGGGATTCACGGCGGCGCACTGCGGCGCCAACATCCTCGTGAATCGGCTCGAAGGTGATGCCGTGTACTACCTGACGACGGACTACCCCTACCTCCTGGAAGACGACTCCCTCGAGAGCGTGCTCGACATGATCGAACGCATGCGCGAGTCGTTCGGCTCCGCCGAGTGGTTCGAAGGTCTCGAGATCATGAAGTCGGTTCGGGCCCGGACCTCCGTGAGGCACGTCGGCCGCGAGATCCGAGCGTTTCTGAGTCAGGCGGCTGGATGACCGAGGCGGTGCAGCGACTGCGCGGCGTTTTCCTGCACGAGTCCACGCCCACGAATCTGTCCCAGGCGCCCACAGTGCTCGGTGTACGTCGGAGGCTCCACCGACACGGGATCCATCTTCTGTACCCAGGCGGTTGCGGCCGGTGGAGACCGTGTCCGGGCCGTGAAGGATGTCGACGATTTCATTCTGACGAACCTGACAACTCGACTCGGGTACGACCACCGTGCCGCCGAGACGACCCCAAGGGACCCGGCAGACGGATGGTCGGCCGCGTTGTTCGACGGCGGGCGCCCGGTCATCGCTCTCGCCCGCGGCGCCTCGGCCTCCGTCGATGAACGGACAGCCGAGATGCTCGCGGACGATCGGATCACGGCAGTCGCCCGCAACACCAACCTCGTCGACCCTGGCGTCAACAACCTCGTCGGACCGGACGACGGCTATCGGTATCACGTGCACCTTCTACGAGCGGACGAGGAAAACGGTCCCGGGCCATCCCGAAACCCGGCCCTCGCCCCACAGGATCTGAGGAAGCTTCTGACAGGCTTCACGCTGGCCACCTACCCGCGATTGAAGCGGATCGCTCGGCGGCGGTGGAAGCCGAAAGCTCCGCGCGCGATCGACGTTTCGTTCGTGGGCAAGGCCACGCACGACGTTCCGGAAATCGCGCGCCACCGCCTCCGCGCCGCCGCGATGCTCGACGAACTCGGACGGAGCGGCCGATTCGAGGTTCACGTCAAGCTCACCAAAGCCGATGGTGGCCCCGGCTATCCCAAGAAGCAGTTCTACCGCGTGCTTGCCGAATCCAAGGTCGCCATCTCGCCCTGGGGGTTCGGTGAGGTCTGTATCCGCGACTTTGAAGCGATCCTTGCGGGCTGCGTGATGATCAAGCCGGACATGGGCCACGCCCTCACCGATCCCTTGGTCTATCGGAAGGGAGAGACCTACCTGGCGTGTCGCCGCGACTTCGCCGATGTCCCCGATCTCGTCGCCGACGTCGTGAACCGGTGGGAACACTTCAGGGACATGCGACAACACGCGTACGAGGCGGTCCAGGCGGCCCGCGATCCGCAGGTGGTCGCGGCTCAAGTGGCAGCACTCATCCGGCGCGGCGTCGCAATGGGTCACCCATGAGACTCCCGAGCTTCCCGCGCACATTGGGGCGGACCAGGAGATTGCTGGGTGCTCTGCTGACGGCTCATCGGTTGGGCAGGTCCGGCTCGACCGTTCTGGTTCACTCCGGGGAACTGGTGCGCGACCTGCCCGATTGGCTGGCGATCAGACTTCACTGCGGGCCCCGCAAGGGAAGGTTCCGGCTGCCCGATCGGCTCACTGTCCTGCTGGTGCACGATCGGCCCGAGGAGACCGTCATGGAACGAAGTCTCCGCTACCTCGGGATCGAGGATTTTCTTGTCGCGCGCCCGGCCGCGGGAACTCGTTGGCTCAACGCCCTGAAGGTCGAGCTGGGCCTGGAAGCGCTCCGCAACCACTCAAGACCGACCCCCTACATCCTCTATGCCGACTCCGACGATTGCGTGCTCCGAGACGATCTGGGCAGGGCCATCGAGATCCTGGAACGGAGCGGTCATGACGTGCTCTTTTCCGATACGACGTACCGTGACCCCCGGGGCCACACGCCGGAAGTGCACGACTGGGCGGATGCGTCATGTCCGCCCGGGACCGGCCCCTCCCGATACCTGTGTGCCGGCGTCTTCATCGGACGATGGGAGGCCGTGGTGGAGCTCTTGGAGGCGGCTCGGGCCTGCCTTGCGGTGCCGCGAGGGATGCCGCCTTTCCGCGTGACGTCAGCGGGAGCAGGCGGCGAGGTCATTGGAGAAGCGCGCTTCCCCTACGGTCGCAGCAGCGACCAGCGCGTGCTCCGCTACCTTCAACCTCAATTCCACCCACGGATCGGAGTTGATTTCGCGGGTCAGTTGGCTTACCGGCGCCCGCCACCCAAGCGCCAGGTCGACCGGTCGGCACATCAACGACCTGCCGGAGCCTGACGACGACGAGCACCCTAGGGGGAAACGATCGCGTCATACAGCCCCTCGAGTCGGGGAAGCACAACATCTGCGTGGTAGGTCGTGCGATACAACTCCAGGGCTGCGGCGGCCTTCTTGTGCGCGGTGGCAGGATTCTCAGCCGCTTCCCGCAGGCCGGCTGATAGCGCATCTACCGAATCGATGTCCACGAAC
Source organism: Acidobacteriota bacterium (assembly GCA_963666215.2). Taxonomy (GTDB): domain Bacteria; phylum Acidobacteriota; class UBA890; order UBA890; family WLXD01. The sequence goes on along the minus strand of CAXWPL010000004.1, from coordinate 355,152 downwards.
GTGGCCAGGTCATCGGTCAAGACCTGGACCGGACCCTGTGTTCGAGTGGTGACGATCGGCAAACCACGCGCCATCGCCTCTAGCATCACGATGCCGAACGGCTCCCTGCGCGACGGCAGCACGAAAACATCCGCCTCATCCAGCGCCGTACGCACGTCGTCGATCCAGGGGCCCAGTCTGACCTGGCCGGCGATTCCCAGATCGTTCGCCAGATCCCGCAATCTCGGGCTTTCCGGGCCATGGCCGCCCACGGCCAGTTCGCAATCCACTCCGCCGTCCAGCAAGCGCTTGAAGGCTCTCAGGAGCACATCAAAGCCCTTCTTGTGCACATGGCGTCCGTAGGCGAGCAATCGGGTTGGTCGGGTTCCCGGCAAACGCGCTGAATCAACAGGTCGGACGCGCGAGAAATAGGGAACAACGGTCACTCGGTCTGCCGGCCAGCCCTGAGCCAGTACGTGGCCACGTTGATCCTCCGTGGGGGCAATCAACGTATGCACCCGGCCATACTCGCCCAGCTTGACGTAGTTATGCAGCTTGGCAACCAGCGGTACGCGAGCGAGTCTACCCGCGCGCCCGCCATGCAAGGCCGCCTTCGTCAGACTAGTGTGGACAATGTCTGCTTTGAAGCGTCTGAGCAGTATCGCAATCCGAACGGCGGTGCCGACGGCCCGCCCGACTCCGACCCTCACCGGATGCAACCGGAGGTTCGGGACGCCTTCGAGCGACTGCTGCTGGACGAAATCCTGGTGGCATATGGCCTGGACCTGGTGCCCCCGCTCAGCGAGCGCCAATGCGGTATCGACGAAAGAGCGCTGGGCGCCGCCGAATCCCCTTGCCAACATGAGCTGAGTGACTCTCATCTTCCGTCAATGCGCCCGATCGGGTCCGTCCCGCCGCGTGGCCTCGCGATCGGCTGAGGCGCCGCGGGGGCGAAGTTCGCGAACCTTCGACAGCAAATCGATTCGGAAGTCCTCGAAGCCCGACTGTTTCCAGGTGGCGCGACCAGGCGCGTGGGTCGTCGGACACACGGCGTAGAGCCCCACGTCGTGGCAACGTGGCCGTCCCTCACTGCAGTGACCCAGAAGGATATCGTCGCCGAAACGCAGTTCCTCGGTGCTTCGGAAGCCCAGTTCCCCGAGTAACCGGAAGTAGTCCGTCACGTGCTGCCGTGACAGCAGATAGACCTGCTGGAGAACGTCCACCGACGCTTCCACCCGGCGTCGTTTCAGTCCGCCCTCGGCTTCGGAAAAGTCGTGACCCCAGACGCCGTGCGGAACGCTCGGATCCTCCAGGTAGTGCGCATAGAGGTCTCTAATCTGCTTCGGACGGAGAAAGACATCGTCGTCGATGCAGAGATAGTGGGCGGCCTCGGCCTCGCGAGCGAGCTCGAAGCGGAATCCCGCCGGCGTGTGCCGCCCCGCGTCCGTGACCTGGAGCCGGGGGTCGCTGAACGGAGTCCAGCGACCGATCTCCGTCTCGGGGTTGCTGTTCGACACGATCACGCGGTCGACGAACTCGCACCGCAGAAGCCCGCGAACCAGGTCGGCCATATTCTCCGGCCGTCGGTAGCTCAGGAGGATGCAGGTCAGCGATGGCGCATCGCGCAGGCGGCAGCGCGGCCCATAGCGGACGGTGGCTCGCCAGCCGACACGCATCGCGCCCTCGAGCAGCCGGCGCCCGCGCCGCGTGGCACCGGCGCTGATCCGGCCCCGAACGCGCTCCAGCATACTCACAAGCCTCACGCTCGCGGCCGCAGCGCATCGAACTCGGGGAGTTGACGGACGTGGAGCGCGAATAGCTTTGCGTAGATGCCTTCCTCCTCGATGAGCTGATCGTGGGTCCCGGACTCGGCGATCCGGCCCTGGTCCAGCACCACGATGCGGTCGGCGATGCTGACCGTCGAGAATCGGTGCGAGATCAGCAGGGTTGTTCTTCCGTCCGCGAGCTCCTTGAAGCGTTGGTAGAACTGGTGCTCCGCCTCGGCATCGAGGCTCGCCGTCGGCTCGTCGAGAATCAGGAACGATGCCTCGGAGCGCGCCAATACCCGGGCCACGGCGATCTTCTGCCACTGTCCAATCGATAGATCGTACTTCCCGAAATGACGCCCGAGGAGTGTATCGAGACCGTCCGGCATGCCCTCGATCCACTCTCGCAATCCGACGCGATCCGCGATCGCAGCCACCTCGTCCTTCGTCCCGAGCAGTCGCCGCCAATCGCCGTAGCCGATGTTGTCAGCCACCGTCGCGTCGTAGAGCTCTCCCGATTGGAGGACGACGCCCATCTGCCGGTGCAGCGAGGCTGGGCTGATCCGACACAGATCGGTCCCGTCGAAGAGGATCGTGCCTTCGTCGGGGTCGTACAGTCGTGCGAGAAGCTTGACGAGTGTCGACTTGCCAGCGCCGTTCGGTCCGACGACGGCAAGCGTCTCGCCGGGTCGGATCTCCAGGGAGAGATTCCGCAGCACAGCGCCACTCCCACCTGGATAGCTGAAGGTGACCTCCCGGAGCTCGATTCCTTGTCGGAGGGGCCCGGCCTCGGTGTCCCCCGTCGCTCCGATCTGTGGCCGAAGCTCGAGATAGGTCCTGAGATCGGCAGCGTGGCTGGCATTCTCCTGCCACTTCGCGATCGCACGCGTGCCCGAGTCGACGGCAGCGCGCAGCGCCATGCCCCCGGCGCCGAAGACGGCCAGATCCCCGATACTGATTCTCCCCGCGGCGGCCTCAGCGATGACCCGCGCAAACAAGAGGTAGACCGCCGAGACGATCCCCACCGTGGCCAGCGACGTGGCTCGAAAGTCCCTCCATCGAAGTTCTCGATTCCGGCGGAGAAAGCCCGCGGTGATATTCCGGAACCGATCGATGAAGTGGGGGGCAAGGTCGAGCAACCGGACCTCGACCAGCTTACGCGTGTTGTTCAGCTGCGCGGCAAAATAGCCCGCCCAGCGCCGCTGTTTCGCCCGCCCGTACTCCTCCGAGAATCGCTTTCTCGCCTGGCTCCATTGGACGTAGATGAACGGGATGACGAACGGCGCCAGAGCCAGACTGAACGGCTCGATCGTCGCCAGCAAGGCGATCATGGACACCACCTGAAGAACGGCCGTCGCCGCGCTCTCGAGCTCGGCGACCAACTGGCTCAGGCGTTGCGCGGGCTGGCGCTCGGCGCGGTGCATGACGTCACGCTGGTTCGAGTCTTCGAAGGTGGCGAGATCGAGCATCGAGGCGTGGACGAGGAGGCGCTCGGTGAGTGCGAGATTGAGCTCGTCCGCGAACTCGGCCTGGAGCAGCTTGCTGGCGAGCTCGGCGAGGGTCAGCAAGAGCGCGAGAGCAAAGGCGAGAACGACCCAGGGCACCAGGGGAGCGAAGCTGGGACTATCCGCTTGGCTCACGACGCTCACCGTGTCGATGATGCCGCGGGCGGCCAAGGCAACGGCAGCAGGCAGCGCGCCGCGCAGCATCGTCAGCAGGAGCCGAAAGGAGGTCAACCGCGGGTTGATCGGCCATATCAGCCGGAGTCCCCACAGGCTGCTGGCGACGAGTTCGCGGCCGCTGTAACGGCGCCTCTTCCCCGAGGACCGGCCTGTCTGCTTGCCAGTTTTGATCACGAGTTGACAACTCGAGTGGAAGCAGGGCCGGTAGTGGAGTCGACAACGCTGGCAGCCGGCCTCATCAGGCCGAGCCGGGCCGGACACTTTGCTAGTCTATGCCCAACAACCGGCTTCAATCTCGCAGGAGTGCGAAGTCGACTCCGCCCACACGATCCCAGACGGGAACGACTCAGTGCAGCACCTCGTCTCCGGGTCCCGTTTCGACGCTGTAGTCTCCTCTGACTCGACCTGCATCCATGGCTCGCTCCAAAGCTCCCCGGAGCCGAAAGCATGACACGTTCCTTTCGAATCGGGCCGCTCGATTCCCGGCGCCCCTGGTGAATTGGGTCCGGCGTCTCGGAACCCTCGCGCGGGCACTCTCACTCCCACGCGGCCAAACACAGCTCCCGCGGGCCGACAGGACGGTCGCCATCGCGGACCTTGGGGGGCTGGGCAACCGGATCCGTCCACTCGTCAGTGGTATGTACCTCGCCGAGCGTTTCGGCTTCTCGCTCAGGGTCGGCTGGCGGCCGACCCCCGCCTGCGAGGCCGAGTTCCACGACCTGTTCGAGAACGACTTCGACTTGTTCACTTCGCCCGAGAGCAACCGAAGGGCGTTCTACAAAGACATGCTCGAAGGCCCGGTTCACTATTACGGCAAGTCGGCGGTGAGAGATCCCTCACTGGCCCCGGTCGCGAGTATTCCCAAGCGAGAGCGGAACATCCGACGGGATGGTCATATCGTTTACCTCAGCCCAACATTCCTCGATTTCATCAAACCTCCGGAGCGTGCCCGCCATCTGCGCGGGCTGCGAGTCAAGCGAGAGATCCTCGAACGCGTCGAGACGTTCTGCCGACGACAGGGGATCGGCAAGCGAACCTACGGCGTCCACATGCGGCGAACCGACGCCGCCAAGAGGGATGACGACTTCTACATTGCCCAGATCGAGGCGATCCTCTCCAGGAACCCCTCCGCTCAATTCTTTCTGTGTTCGGATTCGGCCGAGGCGGAAGAACAGATGGCGCTGCGCTTTCCCGGCCGGTTGATTACGAAGCCCAAGACCAGCTACGTCCAGAAACGGTTCGCGGCAAAGGAGTGGGTCACGCTCCTTCCGAACAAGACGAAGGCCTACAACGTCCGGCGCGACGCGCAGTCCGTCGTCGAGGCGCTCGAGGACATCCTGATTCTGGCTCGCACCAACTTCCCCATCCCGAGCGGGGGGGCGTTCTCGGAAGTCGCGGCGTTGTGGGGCCGAGGTGCCCCGAGGCCTGACCTCTCATCGACGAGACTCTGGTTTCCTTCAGGCTGGGCGCGGGACTCGGTCGGTGGCGAGGCCGGACCGGCCGCAGCGCCCCGTCACCACACGATCGTCCGAATCCGCAAATGTCTGCCCTCAGCTAGGTCATGGGGTACCGTAATCGAGAATTCAGCGACGATCTGAGGAATGCGGACCGTGTGAGTCCTTCTGCCTTGCCCCGAGTTTCATTCGCTACGAACTCGACCCCTCGTGCGAGATCCCACCAGGACGCGATGTTAGTGAGTGTGATCGTGCCGGCACGAAATGCCGCGGAAACGCTCGGGGCGTCGCTTGACGCACTGAAGGCCTCCACCTGGCAAGATTTTGAGCTGATCGTCGTGAACGACGCCTCCGCCGACAACACCGCCGAAATCGCCCGTGGTCACGGAGCGCAGGTCGTGCAGATGCAGACCCGCGTCGGGCCCGCCACGGCTCGCAATCGTGGCGCGGACATTGCGCGTGGTGAGATCCTCCTCTTCGTCGATGCCGATGTCTGCGTGCATGACGATGCGCTGGAACGAATTGCCGCACACTTCGGGTTCCACGGCACGAGGGTGTTCGCACGATCTACGGTGGATCTGGAGAGTGCCGGTGACGGCGCGCCCGCGCGAGTGGATGCGGTGTTCGGTTCCTATGATGACTCGCCGCCGGCAGAGGGATTCTTCAGCCGCTACAAGAACCTCTCGCACCACTTTGTGCACCAGAGCGGCACACTACAGGCCAGTACCTTCTGGGCGGGCTGCGGGGCGGTACGGAAGGAGGTCTTCGTCAAGGTCAGCGGTTTCGACGAGTCCTATCGGGAACCCTCGATCGAAGATATCGAACTCGGCTACCGACTCTCCGATGCCGGTCACCGGATTCTACTGGACCCCCGAGTGCAGGCAACGCACCTCAAACGGTGGACGCTCGGGAGCATGGTCGCCACCGATATCCTGCGCCGGGCGATTCCATGGCTGCGTCTCCTGCGCGAGCGGAGAACGTTGTCTGCCACCCTGAACATCGACCGAACTCAGCGGGCTTGTGTCCTGATCCTGTATACAGCGCTGTTGTGTGTGCTCCTGGCCTTCGCTTTCCCGGCGAAGGTGGAGACCTTCCTGGGCGCTGCGGTGCTGGCGGTGCTCGTTGTTCTAGGCCTCAACAGGCGCTCCTACACCTTCTTGGGACGCAATCAGGGGATCAGTCTTGCACTCCGGGCGGCCCCAGTTCACCTCGTGTACTTTCTCTACTGCGGCGCTGCGGCGCTGTGGGTGCAGGTATGCACGAGTTCGCGGCGGCGGTAAGATGGCTGCGGTGGTCTGCGCAATTGGGTTGGGCCACAGTCCTTCCCCAGCCGCTCACCTGCCCACGGGCCCATACGCTGATGCCCTCGGACCGTCCCAAACGCGTGCACATAGTCGGCGGTGGTCCGGCTGGACTCACCGCCGCCTATTCGCTGTGCAAGCAAGGGCACGTTCCGGTTGTGTTCGAGAGCGGACCGATCGTTGGCGGAATTGCACGGACCGAGCAATATCGCGGTTACCGATTCGACATCGGCGGCCATCGATTCTTCACCCAGTCCGAGGACATCCAGAAGATCTGGGAGGAGCTGCTCGGCGATCAGTTCCTGACCGTGTCCCGGTTGTCGCGCATCCACTACAACGGCGAGTTGTTCGATTACCCGCTGCGCATCGGCAATGTTCTCGGCAACCTCGGCCCGGCGGAGAGCGCGCTGATTCTGTTGAGCTATCTGCGCGCTGCCGTTTTCCCGTCGCGGGTCGAGGAGAACTTCGAACAGTGGGTCTCGAACCGCTTCGGCAAACGACTGTACCGGGCTTTCTTCAAGAGCTATACGGAGAAGGTGTGGGGTATCCCGTGTCACGAGATCAGCGCTGAATGGGCGGCGCAGCGGATTCAGGGTCTTTCGTTCATGACCGCGTTGCGGAACGCGCTGCCGGGTGGCCATCAGAACGGCGTCAAGTCCTTGATCGACCAGTTCCATTACCCACGACTCGGACCGGGGATGATGTGGGAGGCGATGCGGTCGTGGATTGCCGATCATGGCGGCGAGGTGCACTGCCATCATGAGATCCTCACCCTGCGGCGCGAAGGCAATCGGATCACCTCGCTTGTGGTCGGCATCCAGGGCGCAACCGAAACGGTCCCGGTCGACGAGTTGATCTCGTCGATGCCGTTGGCGACGCTGATCCGTCGGATGGAACCGGCGCCGCCCGACGTGGTCGTCGAGGCTGGCCGCGCTCTACGCTACCGCGACTTTCTGACCGTGTGCCTGGTGGTCGACAAGCGCGACGTGTTTCCTGACAACTGGATCTACATCCACGATCCCGATGTCCGGATGGGGCGACTTCAGAACTACAAGAACTGGAGCGTCGACATGGTTGCCGACGTTAACAAGACCAGTCTCGGTGCCGAGTACTTCGTCAACGTTGGCGACGATCTGTGGGAGATGGAAGACTCCGAACTCGTGGAGCTCGCCGCCCGTGAGTTGCAAGGTCTCAATCTGGTTGCCAGAGAGCGCGTCGAGGACGGCGTGGTGTATCGGCAGCGGAAAGCCTATCCGATCTACGACGATAGTTACCGGGACCACGTGCGCCAGCTCGCGGAACATGTCGAGAGCATCGAGAACCTCCAGACGGTCGGGCGCAACGGCCTCCACAAGTACAACAATCAAGACCACTCGATGCATACAGCGATCCTCGCGGTGGAGAACCTCTTTGGTGGCAAGCACGATGTATGGGCCGTGAACTCCGACGACCGGTACCACGAAGCGCCGGCAGAATCCGGCTGACGCTGGAACCTAGTCTCTATAGGGGTCGGTCGAACTGGGCGGCACGCGGGTTTCCCATCCCACCCAAATGTTACATGTGTCGTAGTTGTGACGGCTTCAAGCCAACCAATGCGGCGGCGCAAAAGGAGGTTGCCACGCGTGGCCCCCGGTGCTCTGGCGAACCCCGGGGCGGTTCAACCTACTAGTCTAGTGTTCCTCAGGAGAAACGCGCCTCTGCGAAGAAAGCAGGACACAATTTCAAAACCGCCAGCAAAAAGAGCGTTCAAGACCTCTGGAACGGTAGTCTCCATGCCGCGTTCCGGCCCCGCGTCGACGGCGACAAACTCGGTTCGCAATAGTGTTTCGCGCGCACCCGCGATTACCTCCGGTTCCATTCCCTCCACGTCGATCTTCACCAATCGTATTGTTCGAGGAATATCCAAATCGGCCAAGCATGCGTCTAGGGTTTTCTGCTCAACGGAAATTTCTTCGCTGAAGGTCTGCGGTCGAAAAAGACTGGAACCACCCTCTTCGGTGCTCAAGTAGAACTCCGCTATTCCGTTTGAATCGCCCAGAGCAACAGCGAACAAACTCGGGCTGGAGACGTTGTTTTGTAATGCTCTGAAAGCATCAGGGTCCGGTTCAAAAGCCGCGTATTGTCCCCCCGACGATAGAACCCAGATTCCGAGCTCGCCACTGTTCGCGCCGACGTCGATAACCATGTCTTGTGGGCGAACAAGATTGGGTGGAATCCGGTAATCACTTAGTAGCCTGTTCTTTCGGTGCGCAGTCCCCTTGCGATAAAGCGCGAGACGCTCACGAGCGGAGACGTAGACTTTCCTGTCTGAATGAACGTCCCTCGCAAAGAACAGTTGCTTCTCGGTGTCAAATCCGAACCTAACATTGCCGTTCTTGCCAATAACCTCGTTCCCAGCCGCGACTTTGGTCAAGTCATCGCCTTTCGAGAGGCGCGGGCTAGTTCTGGCGCGCAACCTCCGAAGGGATTTGATCGCTCTAGCTCGGAACTTCATCGGCAATAGGCGTTGTTGTTTTGGACCGGCGTGATCAATGTATGGTCGCCTGTACCCGGGGATAGGCCAGAAGTGAAGTCTGTCCTAGCCAAGTCTCCATAGACTAGGTGGCAATGATTTGCAGGGATAGCGGCAAGGGCCAGATTCAGCGACAACTGATCGCGGCGCGGCCGCGCCTGGCGCTGGAGGCCGCCTCCAGTCTCCCCGAGTCGACCCCAGTCGTGGAGACATTGTGGAGACGACTCCCTAGGTGTGTTTTCTAAGTAGGTTGTTCACATCGGGGCTCACTTCTGAGATCAATGGGGTTGTTCAAAAGACTCCACGACCTCAGAAGGAGCGCCCGATGCAGCTGCATGGTAACGCCCGCACGATGCCGTATATACGCCGAGAGATGGTCCGCCGAGTCCGGGAGCGGGGCGTACGGAGCCCGTGACGGAAACGGCGGCGGCGCTCGGCGTGTCGGCTCGAACGGTTTACAAGTGGCTGGATAGATACGAGCGAGAAGGTGAGGCCGGGCTGCTCGATCGATCAAGCCGGCCGACGTGCTGTCCGCACGCAACAAGCGCTGGAGTTGTGAGGCAGATCGACAAGCTACGTCGGCGGCGACTGACGGCCTGGCAGATCAGCCGAAGGTTGGCTGTGCCGCGCTCGACCGTCTCGGCGTGGCTGAAGCGGCTCGGACTCGCCAAGCTTGATGCGCTCGAGCCCAAGCCCGAGATCGTTCGCTACGAGTACGAGCACCCCGGTGACCTACTGCACCTGGATACGAAGAAACTGGCCCGTATCCGGCGACCTGGACACCGCATCCACGGCGACCGCTCCAAGCGGGCCTACGGCGTCGGCTGGGAGAACGCCCACGTCGCTATCGACGATCACTCTCGGGTGGCGTACGTCGAAGTGCTGCCCGCCGAAGACCAACACACCTGCACAGCGTTCCTGCAGCGAGCCGTCGAGCACTTCGCTTCGATGGGAGTAGCGGTGCGCCGAGTGATGACAGACAACGGGCCTGGCTACGTCTCGAAGCGCTTCAATCGCCTATGCCATCAACTCGAGATCCGGCACATTTACACCCGGCCCTACACCCCCAGAACCAACGGCAAAGCCGAACGCTTCATCCGCACACTCAAGGAGCAGTGGGCCTACGGCACCTGCTACCAGACCTCAGCTCGACGTACTCGAGCTCTACGGCCCTGGCTCAACCACTACAATCGTCACCGTCCCCACGCCGGCATCGGCATGACACCGCCGATCGCTCGGCTCTCAGGGGTGAGTTCGTGAACAACCTACCTAGAACTCACACCTAGGGGGGTGGGGCCGCGTCACGTGGTATTCGCCAGGTGTTGCGCGTCGCTTCCGCGGATGACACCTCCTCCCGTCACTTCGACGGTGAGCGTATCCACCTCGTGAGGGATGACCTCCTGAGAACCCTGACCTTCTGAGTCTCCACTTGCCCGCGCCGGCTTCGTGGGTGAAGGTTCGATGAACGATGATGGCCCACCTTTTCGAGCCCAACGCACGTCATACGGCCGAGCCGTGCTTGTCGTCAGCCTGACTGCGACGTCGCTTCGGATCGGCCGACTGGCCGAGGTGGTGCAGTCGCTGCTCGAGCAGACGCTGCAGCCAGAGCGAATCCTCATCTGGCTGTCCGAGGAACCGTTCCTCTTCGATCGCGGCGTCCCGCGGGATCAGATTCCGACCAACTTGCGGGCGCTCGCCGACGCCGCGGACACCCCCGTGGAGGTCCGCTACACGGAGAACACGGGCCCGTTTCGCAAGATCATGCCCACTATCGAGCACTTCCGCGGCCAGTTGTCTTCGCTGATCGTGGTGACCGCCGCCGACGACACGTGCTACCCCCCTCGATGGCTCGAGTCTCTCTATGCGGGGTACCGGCGGGAGCGCTGCGCGGTGGCGTTTCGGGCCCGACGGATCCTCTACGAAGGCGGTCGGCCGCTGCCTTACCGCACGTGGCCCAAGGTCGACGGCTACGACGAGCTGCTCAGTCACACGCTGATGACGACTGCCAAGGACGGGCACCTGCTCACTCCCGACATGCTCGCCAAGCCGTTCTTCAGCGACGATTTCAAACGCTTGTGCCCGTCGAGGTGCGATGCCTGGGTCGGTGCCGCGCTGCTGGCTCGGAAGACCCCGACATTGAAACTCTCACTTGCCAGGATCGCCAAGGTCGGAGGTCACACCCTGCCGCCCATCCCGGAGTTCAGGGCCGCCGAAGACGCGGGCGTCGCATTGGCCGCGCACAACCGCGATCTCAACGACGGGTTCATCGCGGGTACGTTTCGGCACTACGGACTGGTGTAGCACACCCTTCGAGTCGGGCACCCTGGCGCCGCGCTCCATTAGCCACGCATCGAGCCTCGGTCAGCTCGGTTTGCGCAACGAGATCAGCGAACTGAAATCGGGAAGAGCGTAGAGGCGTTCGACCAACTGCCGAACCACGCGTTTACCGCCGATCCGGCGAACCACCCCGTTCTGGCTGACGGCCGCGATGATAGCCCGCTTTCGTCGGCCTTCGATGATGGTCCGTCGTCGCGCGTCTAGCTTCGTCTGCCACTTCTGTTCGAAGTGGTCAATGGTCGACTCGGTGGCGGAGTCCGACCAACGGAACAGGAAGTATCGAAGGTCGAGGAGGTGAAGCGGTTTCGTGTAGCGGTAGCACACCCGGCTGTCTGCTTCGAGATAGACGTCGAAACCGGCGCCCGTGGCCGAGAGGCACAAGTCCACGTGTTCCCGCGTCGTCTTCAGTGACGGGTCGAACTCTCCTCCCATCGCGTCGAGACATTCTCGGGTCACGAGGACGGAGTGGAACTCCACGAGCCCCGTAGGACCACGCTGAAGCTCGGGCATCTTGGCGAGGGGAGTCTTGAGTTCGTTTTGGCAGACGATGATTCGCCGCGTGCCGCCGCCGTGGTCCTCGACGAACTCGATGCTGCCCCCTGCGCAATGCACCATCGGATCGTCAGGCTCGCCCTCGAGGTAGAGCGGGCCTACGACACCGGCGCCGGTGTCATCGGCGCACCGAACCAGTGACGCGAGCCAGCCGGGCTCGACGAAGATGTCATTGTCGACGAAAACGAGGTACTTCCCCCGTGCGTGGCGGGTGCCCAGGTTCCTGGCCTGATTCGGGTAGAGGAACCTCTCGTGACGGACATAGCGATGATCGCGCGCCTCCACCATCTCGCGGATTCGCCGCCGGTGCCGACCATAGAGCATGCAGTCGACGTAGATGAGCTCGAAGGGCGTTCGGGTGTTGCGGTAGATCGACTCCAGCGAGTCGACGGCCGCCGTGGCTCGTTCGCGCGGCACGACGACGAGCGAGACGCCTGTGTTCGAGTCCATCGTGCCATGCTATCTCTCGGTGGATCTCGCTCCAAGCAAGCCGTACCTACCGGCGCTGCAGACGCCGGACGGCGCGTCCGACACCGGCCGACATGAGCCGGCGCATGGTCTCCTGGGCCAAGCCAGACAGCCGGCGCGCGAGTCGCGCGCGCCGCGAATGGATCCGCGCTCGCCGTAGGTGGCCATGCTTACGGTAGTACCGTAGGAAGCGCTCGGATCGGTCGAACCACATGTATCCCTGAGTTCGATAGTGCGCGATGCGCTCCCCGAGTCGAGCTTCGAGATCGGCAGTCCACTTGAAGTGGTCCACGACGAGACGCTCAGTGCCGTCGAGTTGCCGGCGCTTCAAACGCTCTGGCACACAACGAGCCCGCGCAGTCCGAGGGTCCTGCTCTAGCTTGTGATGAGACCTTGAACAGCGAACCCAGGCGCGATGCGCCAGGATCTTGCAGTTCTTGGCGCCGCTTACGGTCCCGGTGACATCGCACTCCAGCGGAAACTGCTCGAACACACTCGGGGTAGGCCGTACTGCCGCGAGACGGCCATCTGCCGCCACCCGATCGACGAGGTGGCCTCCGACGGCGTCGATCCCAGTCACCTCGAAGTAGCTGAGCATCGCCTTGAGCGGACAGGGGTAGCGATGGAACTCGTCCGAATCGACGACCAGCACCCATGCGTCGTCGGGCAGGGCGTCGAGGAACGGGGTCTTGTAGTCGAGCCTTGCGGTAGACGAAAACGTCCCACGCCACACCGCGCTGGCCTCGACATCGGCGGCTGCGAGCAGCCGCCGCGCGGGCTCGACCCTGCGGTTGTCATCGAAGCGCGTATTCAGCACGACATGGAAGTCGGCCGGTGCGACGCCCGCTCGTCGGTAGTGTCGCAGCCAATGCGGCAGCAGGCCGAGGTCCCAGTCGACGCCGACCGTGCAAAACAGCCGGGGTCGAATGTGCTCGTGTGCGTAGAGCGACGCATCCCAGGCCTCGACGGCGGTCCGTCGGCCTACCTCCCTCAGCAAGCGTCGCCGGGTCAGTGGAGGAGGACGGTCCGGAGACCCGCTGTGGAGCAGCAGTCGGTCGATCCAGGCCAGAGTCCCGTCTCTGAGCAACCCTTTCAGGATGTCCCACTCGACACCCTCGACGGCCAGCTTGAGGTGAATTGTGTCGGTGGGTCGCAGGTGTTCACGCATCCACCGAGCCAGATCGAGACAGGGAACCTGGATCTGCGGCGGGTCGGGGGCGTCGTCCTCGAACAGGGCGCTGTGGCTCGCAAACCTGCCGGCAGAGAGAGTGCTGTTCAACCCGACGAATGGGTCGACTCGAAGCCGTGCCACCCCTGCGCGATCCCAGACCGCTTCGCGATGCAAGACGTGGTTCGACAGTCCCTCGTAGTGCCGGTGCAAGGCGGGATTGGGCTCGAAGCTGTGGACGGTGAACTCGGCTTCCGGGTCGGTCTCGGACCGAAACTTGCGGACGGAGCAGCCGTCGTGGCCGCCGCAGTCGATGAAAAATTGCCTCGACATTTTTCTCCGCACTCTCGGTGCATCGGATCGATCCGCACTGTAGCCAGGGCTGGCTGAGCGCGACAGTCTTCGCCCATACTTGCATCAAGCCGCTTCGCCCATACTTGCATCAAGCCGCTAAGATTCGGACCCTCATACAATGCCGGATCAAGCGGGGCGGCGCGGGTCGACCCTTTGAGCCGTCCGGGACGCCGACTGGCGGGACACCCTGGATCGCCCTTCATTCCCCCAGTCCAGCTGGGGTGCCTGGTGGCCCACCCACGGTCCGCTCGACGAGTTGCGCGCGTGCACCGATAGCGGGCTGTCCTGTCTTGTCCCTGAAATCCCACTCCCAGGGATCGAGTAGCTCCTCCCAACGTGCCACGACCTTCGGTAACGCATGACGCGTAGAGAGTTGCCGGGCCTCAGTACCAAGCTTCCGACGCAGATCCGGGGACCTCGCGAGCCTTGTGATCTTGGAAGCGAGTGTGGCGTCGCCTGCAGGGACGACCAAGCCGTTCAACTCGTCCGTCCCAACTGAGTGGGCCGGGTGAGGCGTCGCTCACGATCGCGGCCAACCCGCAACTCATGGCTTCGAGGAGCGCGTTCGAGCCCTCAGCAGGACCAGGATGCTCGCCGCTTCGTAGTAGGGATAGGGGTCTTTGACTTGAACGATGCGCGCGGCGACTCCCAGCTGCTCGGCTTGCGTACCAGCTCATCTTCGAGCTCACCCTGCCCGACGATCACAAGCGCCACGATGCGAGGTCGTCGGGCAAGCGCGCCAGCGCGCGGAACAAGACCGAGTGGCCCTTCTGTGGTGCCAAGACCATCAGCAGCCTCTGGCCCGTCAGCCCTTCAACGCGCGCTTCTCGCGTTGGGTCCCTGGCGTCGACCGGGTTGGGAACGTGGGTAGTGTCTCAGTTTTGATTTACTTTTCCTCGGCCCCTTCGGACCCGGCTTCTTCGGCATCGGTGCGGATGCGTCCACCAGACCCACGATCCACTCAGCGTCACGCACCGTGGAGGGAAGGCACCAAGCTTCCGACGCAGATCCGGGGACCTCGCGAGCCTTGTGATCTTGGAAGCGAGTGCGGTGGCGTCGCCTGCAGGGACGACCAAGCCGTAACATCAACTCGTCCGTCACCAACTCGAGTGGGCCGGGTGAGGGTAGCGTCGCTCACGATCGCGGCCAACCCGCAACTCATGGCTTCGAGGAGCGCGTTCGGCGAGCCCTCATGGAGGGAAGGCAGGACCAGGATGCTCGCCGCTTCGTAGTAGGGATAGGGGTCTTTGACTTGACCGTGCCAGTCGATGCGCGCGGCGACTCCCAGCTGCTCGGCTTGCGTACGCAGCTCATCTTCGAGCTCACCCTGCCCGACGATCGACAAGCGCCACGATGCGAGGTCGTCGGGCAAGCGCTGCTCTTAGCCAGCGCGCGGAACAAGACCGAGTGGCCCTTCTGTGGTGCCAAGCGGCCGACCATCAGCAGCCTCTGGCCCGTCAGCCCTTCAACGCGCGCTTCTCGCGTTGGGTCCCTGGCGTCGACGCCAGCAGGCCGCTTCTGTCCCTGCGGTCCTTTTGGCATGGTACCGATATCCTAGGTGGCGACTAGCCGTGCCGGGTCATCGGTTGGGAACGTGTGCAAGCTTCTCCGGGGCGACATAGGATCGCATCGTCTCGAGCGCGCCGTGGGTGTTCGCGGTGACGACGTCGGCTTCCCCGTAGAGGGGACGACGAAGCGTGTCCCATGGGAAGCGGAGCTTCTGCCGTGCGGGATCGTTGCGCTCCGAAATGACCAGGTAGTTGGTCCCACCGCGGCAGGCGAGAACCGACGCCACGTTCGCCGGCCCGCACAGGCTGATGACGTTGTGCGCGCCCGCATGCTGAATGGCCCTGCGAAGTCCACGCACCCGAATGTACGTGGGCAGGTGGAGCTTCCAGATGCCTGGATACCTGACCTGCCGACGCACGGCACGCAGAAGGACACTCGTGCGTCCCTTGATGAGCTTCCAGCCTTTCTTGAGAGCTCGAAGGAGCCGGGACTCGCCTTCCCCGGCAGGAAACCATGCGCTCCAGAGAGCGATCGCCTTCGATCGCAAACGCTCGTGCAAGAGGCGCAAGGTCTCGAGCGATCGCAGCAGGAAGCCGGCGCCCCTCCAGTCCGGTAGGGAGATCAGGCGCACGCCGAAGTCGAGGGAATAGAGGACTTCATGTCGGTAGAGCGCCACGACGGTCACTTTGCACCCCCGCGCGTTCCAGGCGCTGGCGAGCGTGGCGACCACTCGCTGCACGCCTCCATCGCCAAGGTGAGGGCAAATCAACGTCAGATGCGAGAGTTCGGGCCCCATCGGCGTGTGGTACGTACCCGCCTCGATCGCCGTGGCCAGTTCGCGCGGGTCGAACGGCGGCTTCTCACGCAAGCCGAGCGCCAGGATCTGCTCGTCGGCGGTCTCGAAGAGACGGTCGATATAGGCCTCCACCTCCTCGCGCGGTGCGTCTCGATCCACCTGCCCGGCGGTGTGCTCGCAGGCGTGACGAGCGATCTGGAAGTCGGGATCCTCCTTGGTCCCCCACAACGTCATCCATCGCCGCAGACGCTTTCGCTGGCGCCTTCCCTCACGCGATCGCAATTCCCTAAGCGCATACTTACGGAAGATGTCTCGATACGTCTGGAACCAGTCGTGGAGGATCTCGAAGTCCCTCAACCGCTTCTCGAATCCCAACCGGCGCAGCGCCTCGTTGCGAAGGTAGCTCTCGGGGCGCAACACGTACCTGGTCCGGCGCAGCGCCTCGTTGCGAAGGTAGCTCTCGGGGCGCAACACGTACCTGGTGTCGGCCTTCGGCGGATCGACCTCCGCCATGGCACGAACAACGTCGATCCGCGTGATGTGGACGCCGCAGTGAATCCGTCCGCGGAAGCGATCCCGGACGTAGCAGTCGACGTAGGGATCCGTGTTCTCGTCCAGGAACGGCCGCATGTCCTCGATGAGGATGCAGTCGGCGTCGAGGTACACCACCTGATCGCAGTCGTGGTCGATGCGGAGCATCTCGTCGACCGCTTTCGAGAAGGGGCGTACGTTGTCGACCACATGGACGTTGTCCGGCCGGATGTGCTCGAGCGCCCGCTCGTACGAGACGTCGGAGGTTCGCTCTCCGATCGTGCGAAAAACCAAGTCCACGCGCGACATGCGGCGGATTGTCCAGGAACCCTCCTCAGAGGTCAAGTTGCGCAGGACAACCTGCGCCTAAGCGCTGGGTAGGGGGACGTCTACCGCGCGAGAACGGGGGCCGGGCGTTGCGGCCGCCTCAGCCGTCGGCGGCACGGGCGGCCAGCCTCCGCTCGGCCATACCCCGCGACAGGACCGCTCCCTTGTGCGGGAAGGGCTCGTTCGGTTCCGGCCTGCCGAGGAACTCGGCCAGCTTCTCGAATCCTTCGCCGTTGCAGATGTCGAGGACTAGGAGATCGTCCGGACGGTCCTTGAAGTACTCCATCACGTTACGCACGTGCTGGTCATAGACCCAGGAGAAACGCTCTGGCACGAAGCTGTAACAACCGTAGACCGCGGCGCGCAGGAGTTGTTTAACCCGCATGCCCACCTGCATCGCGGGATCGTCCGTCTTCTTGAAAGCTGGCGAGTTGTACCAGTGGTTTTGGCATGACCGCAGCCAGCCTTCCTTATCGCGCACGGTCAGGATGAATGGGGATGTCACAGGCTCCGTTGAAAAAGGGTGACGGTGATCCGACCTCGATAGTGTGTCGGGGTCAATCCACTGGCATGGAGGATCACCGTCATGAGCAAGAGTCGCAGAACAGAGACAAGTAGGAAAGCGGAGCGCCAAGAGAACCCGCTCCTGGAGGCAGTGGTAGCGGCGCGATCGGATCTACGAGCGCTGGTCATGGACGCGGGCTTCGGGGTGTTGGGTTCGCTGCTGGAAGAAGACCGGGCGGAGCTCTGCGGAGAGCGCTACGCGCGGTCACAGCAGCGGCGGGCGTACCGACACGGCTACGACGAGGGCTCGCTGGTGATGGGCGGCCGGCGGGTCAAGGTACGCAAGCCGCGGGCTCGGAGCGTCGATGGCCAAGAGCTGCCGCTGCCGCACTGGGAGAGGTTCAAGGCAACAGATCCGCTCGAAGAGCGCGCCGTAGAGCAGATCCTGTGCGGCGTCACGACGCGCAAGTACGAGCGCTCGTTAGAGCGGCTCGACGACGGGCGAGCTTCGTCGGGAACGAGTCGCTCGAGTGTGTCGCGGCGGTTCGTAGCGCGTACAGCCAAGCAGGTGCAGCAGTACCTGGCCCAACCGCTCAATGAAGTGGACCTGCCGGTGCTGGTGATCGACGGCACGCACATGGGCAAGCACTTGTTGGTGATCGCCATGGGCATCGACGCGGACGGCGTCAAGCATGTGCTGGGTGTCGTAGAGGGCACCACGGAGAGCTCCCACGTGTGCCGGTCGCTGCTGCGGCAGTTGATCGAGCGCGGCATGCCCGTCGAACGGGCGCGGTTGGTGGTAATCGATGGCTCCAAGGGCCTCCGTAAAGCAGTGCGCGACACGTTCGGCGAGTGGGCCCTGATCCAGCGCTGCCGTGTCCACAAGATCAAGAATGTATTGGAGCATCTGCCAGGGCATATCCGGCCCTGGTTCGCAGCCAAGATCCGCAAGGCGTGGAAGGCGGAGACGGCCACGGCAGCGACCAAGCAGCTCGACGCCGTGGTCAAGGAGCTGGAGACCGATCACCCCGGTGCAGCGGCCTCGCTCAGAGAAGGAATGCAAGAGACGCTCACCGTCACTCGGCTCCGAGTTCAGGGGCCGCTGCTTCGGACGTTACGTTCAACGAATACGATCGAGAACCTGAACGGGACGATCAAACACGTCAGCCGCAACGTAAAGCGGTGGCGCTCCGGGAGCATGATCGTTCGATGGGCGGTTACTGCACTCATCGAGGCCGAGAGCAAGTTCCGGAGGGTTCGTGGCTACCGCGACATCGCCAAGCTCGATGCCGCACTCAACACCGCCGTCGACGTTCCCCTTGAGCAGGAGCGCCGTACTGCGTAACAATCCCCAACCACTTCACCGTCGCCTTAGTTCAACGGACGGTGGGACATCCCCGGATGAATTTGCTGCCGGGATAGGCCTGGTCCAGCTGCGCGTAGTAGGGCGAGACGGTGATGTCGGCGATCCCGTCGTGCGTTTTCAGTAGCGTCAGGTCGTATTGACCGTTCGCAAGCTCGTTGTATGTGTCGGCATCGATCGGGTAGTGCACGACGTCGTAGCCGAGGATCTGCAGGGCGGACGTAAGGCTGCGGCTTCCTGTCCGACTCAGTCCGATACCGAAGATCTTGGCTTCGCTGACCTTGGTCGGGTCCAATTTCGACATCCTCCAAATTGCGGGGTGCCATGGGCGGGACTTTATCGTGGCCGCGCCCTGACCGCATTCGCGACGCGGCGACCGTGCGTCTGTATGCGACCCCATGCGGCCCCATGCGACCAACGGCGGGCCGATCGCCGGAAATCCCCTGCCCCTGCTGAACGCACCAAAGCCCGCCCCAAAAATGTGGAGACATTGTGGAGACGGGCCGAGGCTGAAACCGTAAGTTCTGATGAAATAACGGCAAATCAGGTGGAGGCGGCGGGAATTGAACCCGCGTCCGAAAACCGTCCACACGAAGCGTCTACATGCTTATCCCGCCGATTAGTTTCGCTCCGCCCCTGCCCAGCGGGAAGGCGGGGGCGTTGCTATCCCGAGTTTAGTTTCTCGCCGCTAGGCCCTCAGGAGGAGCCCGGCTAGCCAGCCTGCATTCGGCGTTCCACCGGTCCCTGCAGGCGAGGACCGGGGAACGCTGGCACTAAGCGGCCAGGGCTACCGGTGTGTTGGCAGCTGTCAGTTTCCACGCTGGATTTACGAGCTTGCGTGGTCGCTCGGCATGCAGCTTGTGTTTCAAGATTCCCGTCGAACCCTGTCGCCCCCCTTCGATCACAAGCCCGAAGGCTCGAGAACGCTGAGGTCGGGAGACGCCCGGAGGCGATCCCTCGTACAAAAGGTAGCACCGTGGTAACGGCCGGGCCAAGCGACTATCTCGCGGTCGGCCTCCACGCCGGCGTGGAGCATCCCTCGGTGTTGTGCTGGCTACGGCCGCTCTTCTTCCTGTACGAGCTCGATCGGGGTGCCGAGGCGGCTGTGGATTGAGGCGCGCTCGCGGAACTTCTCGAGATCGATCTTCTCGCGGTCGAGGTTGCGGACGTCTTCGTAGCGCACGCTGATCACGAACTCCTCGTTGCCCAAGCCCGTATGCAGCGAGCGCTGCAGCATCCAGTTGTTCGCCGGCAATACGATCACCGAGACGCGCTGGTCGGACTTCAGGCCCGTGAGCACGTTGCCGTAGTAGGCGAGCGTGTCGATGGCGCCGTTGGTTACCGCACGGTTGACCCGCTCGCGGTTGGCCTCGATGAGCTTGCCGATCTTGATCTGGTCGGCCATCGGGTCGCGATAGACGACCATTCCCCCGGTGCCGCGACCGTTGGCGTTGGGAGTTGGGTCGGGCCGATCGGTGCCCACGCGGCGCAGGTCGGCGGCGTCTCGATCGTCCGCGCTTCTATCGACTCGATTCCTCGCCAGATCAGCCATCTCTTGACGGATGCGCTCCATCTGCGCGGCGTGCTCCTGCCGCTCCTTTTCCGAGCCGCTCTGTGCAACAGCAAGCTGCCATTCGCGCGCGACCTGATCGAACATACGCACCAGGCGTCCTTCGATGAGTCTCAATCGCGCTCCCGTATCGGCCATCTGCGGCGCGATCCGCAGCGCGGTCGTGGGCGCCACGGCGAACGCGAGCTCTCGACCAATGACCGCCACCTGGGGGGTTTGGATCGAGAAGATCACGCCATAGTCGTCGATGAACATGCCGTGCGCGTTGCCGACGTTGCCGACGTTGACCACCAACGATTGGTTGTCCATATCGGGCTCACCGTCACCGTCGAGATCGCGTCCCTCGGCCAATGACTGGTTCAGGTGAGCGGTGACGTATTCCTGCAGCTTCTCGGTGAGCGCGCGCTCGACAATCTCGAGCTGCCGCTGGCGCTCATTCTGCTGCGCGCTCCCGGTTGGCGATCCGAGAGATCCGGCCGCGTCGACCGGCGTCACCGCGGTGGTCGCGATGACGAGGCAGATCGCCGTCAACAGTCTGGTCGAGAGGTTGAGCTGCTTGGTCATTACTGCTGCTCCGGAACCTGACGGAGCGTCGCCGACGCGTTGACCTGGTTGAACAGATAGTCGATGGCCACGTTCTGTTGTTCGAGGCGCTCACCGAACCCTTCCTGCAGCAGGCCGAGCTCGCTCAGCAGCAGAAGCAGCTGCCCGTCCACGGCTTGCTGGAGTTGATAGAGCTCCGCCTGTCGACGCTGCTCGCTGGCGCCCAGCTTGTTGTCGATCAAACGGCTGTAGCGCTCGGCGAGAACGCGCTCGACGATCGGGGTCAAGGAGGCGTCGTAGGCGTTACCGACAGGTGTCGCGCCGCTCTGTACCATTCCGCGGGCCTGCAGACGTGCATCGATTCTGCTATCGATAGCCTCTGGCGACAGCGACACGAACGCCGGGTCCATTCCGTTGCTGGCCGTCTGGGGGAGAGCGCGCTGGCCAGGGTTGTTCTGGCTCGGGCTCGATCCGACGGTAGTCGGCTGCGACTGAGCCGGGTTCCGCGACGCCACCGGCGAGCTGCCAGACGAGCCCACGGCCTGCGGTAGCAAGCTCGTGCTGAAGGACCAACCGTCGTCCCCCTTGGTGATCCGTGTGTTCGCCACGGCGGCCGTGAGAAAGACCCCGAGCACGAAACTGGCGGCGATGCCGAGGCCGCGGCGCCAGCCTCCGACCGCAGCCAGTTGGCCCGGTGCCAACCCGCCGGCTGCCACATTCATCGGAACAAACGCGATGCGCGAGCGCTGCGGCTCGACTCTGTCCCAGGATTGCAGGTCGGCGCGCACGGCGCGATACGCCGTTTGGCGCTCGCTGCACTCGTCGCACTGCGCCACGTGTGCAAGCACGGCCTGTTCGTCGATCTCGCCGAGCTCCTCGTACTCGAGCTCAACGAGCAGATGTCGGATTTCCTCGCAGTTACTTCCCATCGTCAAACACCTTCAGGCTTCATGTGGCCCAGGGAACGTCCCAGGGCTTCGAGTCCGTGGTACAAGCGGGATTTAACGGTGCTCTCTGGGGTACCCAGAACGTCCGCAATCTCGCGGAATTTGAGGCCGTGGTACTCCTTCAAGATGATCACCGTCCGTTGAGTCTCTGGGAGCTTGGCCAGCGCTGCACGCAGCGCGTCGACCCGCTCGTTGGTGATGGCTGAAGCGTCGGGGGTGACGCTGGCGTCGGGCACCAGCCGCAGCACCTGGTCGCCTTCGTCGTCGTGTATCGAGACGGTCGGTCGCGATTTTTTCTTGCGGAACTGGCTGCGACACAGATTGAGAGCAATCTGGTAGAGCCACGACGAGAACTTCGAGCGCCCCTGAAAGCCGCCAATATTGGTGTAGGCCCGCAGGAAGGCTTCCTGACAGATATCTCGCGCTTCTTCCGCGTCGCCGAGATATCGGTACACGAACTTGTAGAGCGGGTTTTCCCAACGTGATACGAGGTCGTTGAACGCACCTACGTCACCTCCCACGGCTCGCGCAACCAGCTGATTATCACTCGCTGGCGAGAGCTCTGACATGGTCGCTTCAGTCTGCATCGTTGACGGGCGTCCGAATGTTGTTCGATTCGCCCCGGTGCTGCGGTTCGGTCGACTTCCGCCGAGCTTGCCGATTTCAGGCGATTCCACATGCTAGGACCGCCAGCGAGCGCAAAAAGTCGAGTCTGGGCGTTCGCGATCGCGTCGGCGGGCGACACGTGCCCGGCCGATGGCCGTCACATAAGGACAGAGGCGTTCTCGAACGGGGCTGCGCGCAACGCTCATCCTACCAGAGGCGGTCAGATGACCATCAGGGTGCCAGATCTAGCCAGCCGCGATCGGCCGCGCGAGAGGCTCCAGGAGCACGGATCGAGTGCGTTATCGGATGCCGAGCTGCTCGCGCTGGTGATTGGTGCGGGCAACGATCGATTCTCGGCGCTGGATCTGGGACACGGGCTGCTGGCGCGCGCGGGTGGGCTACGCGAGTTGGCCCGGTGGCAGCTTGCCGAGTGGACCGCCGAGCCCGGTATCGGGTGTGCTCGCGGCTGCCGGCTTGTTGCCGTATTCGAGTTGGCGCGACGCGCGCGAGTGGCGCGGCCGAGTCGCGGACGCCCGCTGCGTCGCTCGTCGGATGTTGCCGAGCATCTCGTTGCCCGCTACTCCGACGAGCGCCAGGAGTGCTTCGGTTTGATGCTGCTCGATGGCCGCAACCGGCTGCTCCACGAGCACGTTCTTTCGCGCGGCGGGTGGAACGCGAGCGTTGTGCGGCCGCGAGAGGTTTTCCGTGAGGCGCTGGTGGTGGGTGCACCGGCGCTGATCCTGTTCCACAATCACCCGTCGGGCGATCCGACGCCGAGCGCGGAAGACATCGACATCAGTCGGCGGCTCGTGCAGGTTGGCAGTCTGCTCGGCGTGCGGGTGCTCGATCATCTGATCGTCGGCGCTGAGGGCTACCGGAGCCTCCAGGAAGACGGTTACATCTAGCTCGCAGGCGAAGAAACGGCCCCTCAGCGGGGCCCAAGTCACCCGAGGCGGCATTGTGATTACGATCGATCAGTTCAAGGAAATCGAACTTCGTACCGCGCGCATTCTCTCGGCCGAGCGCGTACCCGAGACCGACAGGCTCATCGAGCTCCGCGTACAGGTGGGAGAGGAGGAGCGCACGCTGGTAGCGGGGATCGCCGCGGCGTACGAGCCCGAACAGCTGGTAGGGATGAACATCGTGGTGGTCGCCAATCTCAAGCCGGCTCGTATTCGAGGCGTTGAGTCGAACGGCATGGTGCTCGCCGCCGACAACGACGGTCAGCCGACGCTCGTGACGTTTGCGGGCGACATGCCCACGGGCAAGCAAGTGCGTTGAGCTGGATCGGCTCACTGATCGACTCGCACGCGCATCTCGGCGAACAGGAGTTCGACGAGGAGCGCGAGGCGCTCATGCGCCGCGCCGCCGAAGCGGGCGTCGAGGCGGTGGTCGTGATCGGGTATAACCAGGAGAGCAGCCAGCGTGCTCTCGAGCTGGCGGCCGCCAGCGCGCAAGAGGCGCTTCGAAGGGCAGAAACGGCCGGCTCGGCGATGCCGCTCCACGGCTCGAGCGCGCCGGCGTTGTACGCCACCGTGGGGTTCGCACCTCACAACGTCGCCGAGGCCAGTGTTGATGCGCTGGCGGTTGTCGAGAACATGATCGGTCAGCCACGTGTTGTTGGCGTGGGGGAAATGGGGCTCGATTACCACTACGACATGCCGCGCGACGCGCAGCGCGAGCTCTTCGCGGCGCAGCTCGAGTGGGCAGTTGCGGCCGACCTGCCGGTGGTGATCCACAGTCGCAAGGCCGAGGAGGACGTGGTGGCGCTGCTGCGCGACGGTGGCGCCGGTTCGGTTACATCGGCTACGCCCAATGGGTCCGCTGATCCTGCTGGCTCTTCCGAGACGAACCAGCGGCTACGAGGCGTGATCCACTGCTTCACCGAGAGCGCTCATATGGCTCGCGCTGTGGTTGACCTCGGGTTCTACGTGTCGTTCTCCGGCATCCTGACGTTTCCCAGCGCCGCCGATCTCCGCAAGACGGCAGCCGAGGTGCCGCTGGGCCAGACGCTCATCGAGACCGACAGTCCGTACCTCGCCCCGCAGCCGTACCGCGGTCGCCGCAACGAGCCCGCGTTCGTCGGCGCCGTGGCGGAAGAGCTAGCGGTGATCCATGCCTGTGACGTCGAGGAGGTGGCCGAGGCCACCGCAGGTAACGCGCGGAGGTTGTTCGGCCTCGTCTAGTCGACGATTCAGCGCCCGACTGCACAAGGCTCTTTCAAGGGCCCGACTGCAGAGGGATCTTTCAAGGATCCGACTGCACAAGCCTTTCAATAGACACGCTCAGGCGCCGCTGTCGCTGCTCTCCTCGATGAGCTTGGCGACCTCGAGAACGGTTCGCTCGGCGAACGGTGGCGCGAGGATCTGCGCGCCAATCGGCAATCCCGCCTCGTCGCTGCCGCATGGTACCGAGATAGCGGGGAGGCCGGCGAGGTTGGCGGTGACGGTGAACACGTCGCTGAGATACATCGAGAGCGGGTCGTCACGTTTTTCGCCGAGCTTGAAGGCGGTCGACGGGGTAGTTGGGCCGATGATGGCGTCGACGAGCTCGAAAGCCGCGGCGAAGTCGCGGCGGATCAGCGTGCGAACACGCTGGGCGCGGCCGTAGTGGGCGTCGTTGAAGCCGGCAGAAAGCACGTAGGTGCCCAGCAGTATGCGGCGTTTGACCTCCGGCCCGAAGCCGGCCGTACGGGTGGCGGCGAACATCGCGTCGATGTCGCTGTGGTCGAGGGTCGGATCCTCCGTGTCGCCGGGATCGTCGTTATGGCGCACACGGAGCCCGTAGCGCACACCGTCGTAGCGCGCCAAGTTGGAGGACGCCTCGGCGGTGGCTACCACGTAATAGGTGGCGATCGAGTAGCGCTCGTGCGGCAGATCCACCGGGCGCAACGTAATGCCGATCGCTTCGAGCCGACCGAGCAGCTCTTCGAGCGCCCCCTGTACGGCGGGCGCAAGGCCATCGGCGAACCAGTTGGCGGGAACGCCAAGCGTCAGGCTCTGTGGGTTCGCCGGATTGGTGGGGAACCAGCTCTCGTGGCGTCCGTCCACCGTGGTGGGGTCGCGTCGATCGAAGCCCGATATCACTTCGAGCAGTAGGGCGGCGTCGTCGACGTTGCGTGTGAGAGGGCCGATTTGGTCGAGCGACGACGCGAAGGCGATGAGCCCGTAGCGCGATACACGGCCGTATGTTGGCTTGAAGCCCACGAGGCCGCAGAACGCGGCGGGCTGTCGGATGGAGCCTCCGGTGTCGGAGCCCAGGGCGCCCGGAACCAGGTTCGCCGCTACCGCGGCGGCCGAGCCGCCGCTGCTGCCACCCGGTACGCGCTCGAGGTCGTGCGGGTTGACGGTGCGGCCGAGCGCCGAGTTCTCGGTGGACGAGCCCATCGCGAACTCGTCGAGGTTCGTCTTGCCCACAACAATGGCTCCGGCGGCGCGTAGTCGATCGACGACCGTGGCGGAGTAGGGCGCAGTCCACGGTTCGAGAATCTTGGAGCCCGCCGTGGTGCGGTGACCGGCGACACAGATGTTGTCTTTGAGTGCTATCGGGACGCCGGCCAGCGGTAGCGCCGCGCGGTTTTCGTGTGACTCGAGGTCGATCTGACGAGCGTCTTCGAGCACATCGTCCGAGAATACCTCCAGGAAGGCGCCGAGCTCGCCGTCGCGTTCGACAATCTCTTCGAGCGCCGCGTTCGCACATTCGACGGCGGTCAGCGAGCCGTCGCGCACGGCGGCAGCGGTTTCAGCGCAGCCGCGGTTGCGGACGGTTTTCGACGACTTCGCGGCCGTCACGAGGAGTTGATGACGCGCGGCACAACGAAGCGGCCGTCACCATCCTCGGCCTCGGGCGCCTGCCCGAGCACCAGGTCGCGATCGAGCGACGGCTCGAGAGCGTCGTCGCGATCGACGTTGGTGAGGTCGATAACGTGCTTCGTTGGCGGTACGTCGGTGACGTCGAGCTCCTCGAGTTGGGCGACGTAGCCGAGAATGCGATCGAGCTGCGCGGCCAGTGCCTGGGCCTCCTCTCGCGTGGGATCGAGACGTGCGAGCTTGGCGATCGCGTCGATGTCGCGACGAGTGACACTCATGTGCGTGGGGTGGGCAGCATTGGCCGGTCGCGGTAGTGGTTCCAGCCGTAGACCGCGCGCAGGGCGAACAGCCAGTCGAAGCCATGGTGTTGCCGCCTGCTCAAGGCCTGGTTCTCCCTGGCGGGCATGAGCGCATGGCCCTCGAACTCCTCGTTCCACGAGCCTACGTTGACCAGCGGCGCTGGCAGCGCGGCAGTGCCCAAGCGCGCTGCATGACGCTCGCGAATGTGCTCGTCGGTGAGGCTCTGTGTTTCCCTCAAGAACGCCTCGTAATCGTCGCGCGAAGCCAGCAGCGTGGGTAGCCGCGACTTGGCAAGGCCTGCTCCCGACGACGGGACGACGAGCAGCGGGCTGCCACTGTAGCGATTACGCACGTCTGCGAAAGCGTGCATCGTGCGGCGCTCGAGCGCGAGCGCACGGTGGCGGTAGTTGCCGTCGAGGCGCACGTCCCGCCCGCCTCGCAGTCGCCGGATCTCACGAGCGTCGTAGTGGTGGTACCGCGTGATGGCGTCAAAGTACGTGGAGCGGAAAAGTCGATCCTCGCCCACCTCGACATCGCCGGGGAAGAGAGCCTCGTCGCCGATCAAATACGGCGGTGTGCCGGCGACCTTGGCGAATTCGTTGCGTGCGAGGTCGAAAGCGCGGCCGACGGCGGGCAGCTCCTTGCGGCCGGTGCCAAACAAGTGGCTTGCGAACACGTAGATCACCGGGCGGCCGTCGAGTCGGAAGGTACGCGCGTGCAGCCTGCCGGGGCGCACGGTCATCGTGGCGGCCATCCTGCGGAAGTCGCGAACGAGGCGCTCCTCGTGAGGCTGTCCCGAGGCGAACGAAATGGGGGCCTCGGAACCGTGAGCAAGGCTAATCACCGACTCATAGAGCAGGCCGAAACGGCGACTCGCCAGCGAGCGCGTGGCGAAGTACCCCGACTCATAGGCATCGAGAATCCGCTGCTCGCCGGTCCACGACAGCATGTCGACGGTGATCCCGAACTCGTTGCGCAGCTGGTTGAATTCGTCTTCAACCCGGGGGTCGCGCGACGTGTACTTGCCGCCCACGTAATCGACGGTTGCCGGGTTGTTGCGGCGCGTCTTGTCGTCGTACCAGCCGTAGTGCCAGGCCATCACGATGGGTCGACGGGGCAAAACCGTGGCGGCCGCCCGCATGCGATCGAAGGCTCTCAGATGCTCGGGGCCTATGTGTCCACGCCCGAGTACGTCGGCGCGGAACTCGTAGTCTCCGAGGAGTGCTCGGGCCCCGCGCTCGGTGCCGAGGGCGAGCTCCACGATCGTCCGGTCGCGAGCACCCAGACGCCCATCACCGTCCACATCGAATGCCCAGCGGACCGGTTCGCCCGGCACTGTGCCGGGCGCCGTTGGGGTCTGTCCGAGCGCCGCTCCCCCCAGGGTGTCGGCGGGGCGCGGCAGCATCGCCAGCCCAGCGGCTCGCGCCAGCTTTCCGAGAAAGTCTCGCCGGGCAAGCCTGGCGCTCATCTGGCTCCTGGGCCGAATCGACTTGATGTCAGCAACAGCCGGGCAACTTCAGCTGGTCGATCGTTTCGCCCGGGCTGGGATTGGGGTTCACCACCTGGTCTCTCTCGAGGTCGCTCTCCTCGTCCTGTTGCTCGAGCAGCACGCTCAGGAGGAGCTGCATACCGGCCATCCAGTTGGTGCCCATCTCGTCGTAGCCCGCGGGCGTGGGGTGCAGCTCATCGGAAAAGAGGTCGGAGCGGTTGTGGAAGCTCGAGAAGTTGTCTGCCAGGAGGGCGCCGCGCCTCCTCACGGAATTGGCGATCAAGCTGTTGAATGTATCGACCCGCGGCTTGAGGCCGAAGAAGCGCCCCAACACCGGAATAAGGTTCGAGATCACAGGGAAGCTCCCGGCCGCGATCGTGTCGTTCATCATCAACTTGACGTTGAAGTTGATCGTTGCGGGGTCGATCAGCTGCACGATGTCGTTGGTGCCGTGCATGATCATCGTGATGTCGGCGTGATCACCAAGCAGCCCTCGAAGACGCGATACACCCTCGCTCGTGATCTCGCCCCCCCTGCTATCGTTGACGAGGCTCTGGGGCTTTCCGAGGAACGCGGCCAGCAGCTTCGCCAGCTTGAGAAAGTACCCCTTACCCACCAGTCGCGTTCCCCCGACTCGGTAGACGCCCTCTGTAATGCTGTCGCCCATGCCGCGGAATCGTGCTGGGAGCTCGATATTGATCGCCGCGGAATCCGCCGACACAGGGACCGCGGCGTTGCTGGCCGCGAGCTCGATGGAATCGAGCGCGAAGCCGCGATGCCGGCGACCGCGGACGCCACGGTCGGATCCCTCCGCCGCGCGCAGCGAGCCATTCTCGAACCACGCCAACAGAGCCCGCGTTTGTGTGGTCGTCACTCCGAATCGAGCGTTGTAGGCCTGGCCGATGTCTGCGACCGCGCTCCATCCCTGTCCTGTCCAGCGCGCGGCCCGCAACGTGGTGGCAGAGTGTGGGGTTGTTTGTGGACGGGCCCAAACGACCGTGGGTCGCCCGGCGCTCGCGAGCGCTCGCGGCGCCGATCCAGGCTCGTCGCTGAGTGATTGTGGTCGGCTCCATTCGAGCGTCGAGGTGCTGGTGGCCAATGCCGATGCTGGAGCTCGGTGCGCCAAGCTGGCCACGGGTAGGTAGCCCGCGTCGGAGTAGCTGACCCAACTCACCAGCCAGGCGCCGCGCGCAAACGTTGCGCTGGGAAGGATGTCCGGCACGTGGTTGCTGCTCAGGCGCGCGGGCGAGCTCCAGGCGCCGCTGTTGTTTCCGGTCTGAATGCGCTGACTAGCCCAGATCTCCGGCAATGCCGATTCGCCGGTGGCGCTCGCCGGGGCCGCCGCCCAGGCAACCAGCGGGTTGTCATGGTTGTCGAGAGCGATGGTCGGGGCGCCCGGCTGAACGTGTGACCTGGCGCGCCAGATGACTTCTGGCGGCTGCCAACTGCCATCGTTCCAGCGCGCGGCATACAGAGTTGTTCGCGACCCGCTGCCGCGCTTAGTGTCGCCAACCCACGAGATCCACGTGCTCCGACGTCCGGCAACGACTACAGGATGGTGATCGGCGCCCCGGGCGTCCGGGCCGGCTTCGGCAGCCAGCCAACGACGGCCCACCAAGCGCTGGGTCCACAGCCGCGCGCTGCCGTCTTGATGCCGTGCGGCGACGACCCAAACGGTGCCGTCGACGCCTGCCGATGCGCTCGGAGGTCCGTCGCTGCCCGCATCGCCAGGCCCGAGCATGATCGACGGACGATCGATTGGAGCCACCGCGCGAACACGCGCGCCGGCCTGAGACGAGCTCAGCCAAGCAACAACCGGCAGGTCGCCAATTGCCACAGCGGGGGCCGATTCCGGGAGCGCATCCGCGGCGATGGGCTGCGCCAGCGGCTCGGCGGGAGAGAAGATCGTCGCCAGCGCCATCACGCTCGCCAAGCCGGTGCTCCGGGCTCGGCGCCAGGGGGTTCTGCGTGGCTCTTGGGGTAGCTCGAGAGCGCCTCGAGAGGATGTCATCGATCCGGGTACTCGATTGGGGTCGCGTGCGAGCGGCGCCAACGGGCAGTCGTAGCGAGCGCCGCAGGGAAACAGAATGCGATGATGCTAGTCATCGTATAAGCGCCCATCAAGACGCGGCCCGCAACCACGTGCCGCGGAGCTGGAATCCGTGCCGCTTCCTATCGCCCATTCGCTCGCCGGGACCGCCATCTACGCGGTCGCAAGCCCGGTCGGCTCGGCGCCGCGATGGAAGCTGTGGCTCGCCGCGATGTTCCTGGCCAACGGCCCGGACCTCGATTTCTTGCCGGGCCTCATGGTGGGAGAGCCGGCCCGGTACCACCAGGGGTTCACCCATTCCCTGGCGGCCGGCTTGGTGCTCGCGGCCGTCGTGTGGCTGTTTGCCCACCGTTCGGGGCTGGAGTGGAGCGCTTTACGTCTGGCCGGCGCCGTGTGCGTGCTGTGGGGGTCGCACGTGGTTCTCGACTCACTAACGGTTGATCTGGGCGCGCCGTTCGGCGTTCCGATGCTGTGGCCATTCTCCAGCGACCACGTTCATCTGGCCAACATGTTCGTGCACGCTCAGAAGACGAACGGCAGAGTCGAGGTCGTGCCGTGGCTTCTGAGCTTGTTCTCACGCAACAACATCGGCGGCTCGGTGCTCGAGGTGGTCATCGTCGCACCCCCCGCCATCGCTCTCTGGCTTTGGAGATTCCGCGGCGCTGTTTCAACCCGATCCGGGGTTGAGCCGGGCGTAAGCCCCAGGCCGCCGAGGCGCCATTCAACAGGGTCGGCCGACGAAGGCTAGTGGGCCGAGTTGGCTCCGCCGCCGGCCAGCTGCGGCTTCATGTCGAGCAGCGCCGCCGCCTGAGGCATCTGGCGCAAAGCCTCCTCGAGGACATTCTGGTAGCCCAGCAGGACGATTCGGCCAGCTCCCTGCCCCCAAACGTTCGCCGCGATATCGGCCCGCAGGTACATCCGCAGGTCGTCGCGAACCGCGTCGAGTGATTCCCGATCGATCTTGATGGGCGCCGCCTCGAAGCTCTCTTGCACGCTCGGGCTCAGCACGAAGTCGATGTACTCGTCGAGGATCTCGTCGGTGATCTCGAAGTCCTCGATGTAGCTCTCGAGGCTCGTGGGAAGACTCGCGGCGTTGCCCGCAACGTAGCGCGTGGCGAACTGGAAGCCCGTGCGTGGGAAGTTGAGCAGCAGCGACAGTCGAGAGACCTTTGTGGGCTCGACGGTGGTGTCGGGCACGATGCCGCCACCACCTTGAACCGGACGCCCGGCGGCGGTGTAGAAGACCGGCCGCTCTGTCGCATCGAGTGCCTCGGCAGGAGCTGCCTCGCCCGTCATTGCGACCTCCGCCTCGAGCGCATCCCAGTCGGGCTGCAGGTACTCCATGTCGTCACCGCTCGAGTAGGGTCGCTGAATCAGGCGGCCGCTCGGAGTGTAGTAGCGGGCGATCGTCAGGAAGAGCGCCGAGCCGTCCTGGAACGGGAACTGGTTCTGTACCAGCGCCTTGCCCCAGGTGAGCTGCCCGACGATGAGCGCGCGATCCCAGTCCTGCAGCGCGCCGGCGACGATCTCCGACGCGCTTGCCGAGTTGTGGTCTACGAGAACAACCATCGGGAACCGTGGATGAGTTTCGCGGTCGGTCGAGAAATTCTCGCCGTTGGAGTTCGGCGTGCGTCCCTGGGTGTAGACGATCTTCTTGTCGCCGCCGATGAATTTGTCGGTGATGCGCACGGCCTGGTTCATCAACCCGCCGCGGTTGCCGCGCAGATCGAGGATGAAGCCATGCATGCCGCGTTCTTCGAACTCGCGCAGGTGACGCTCGAGCTCCAGCGCGCCCCGCTGCGAGAACGTGCTCAGAGCCACGTAGCCGACGTCGCCCTCGAGCATCGTCGCGGTGAGGATGGGCGACACGTCGACCTTATCGCGCGTGATCGTGTACTCGAACCGCTCGTTGTCGAGAGCTGGGCGCGCCACGGTGACGTTGACGTCGGTGCCCTTGGGCCCGCGCAGCTTCTCGTACACCTGGTCGACGTCGAGCCCGACGGCGTTCTCGCCGTTGATCCCGACAATTTGATCGCCAGGCCGCAGCCCGAGGGCCTGCGAGGGGCCACCCTCGAGGGCGTCGAGCACGGTCAGGACCCCGTTGAAGATGTCGAACTGGATTCCGATACCGAAGTAGTCGCCGCGATAGCGCTCGGTGAGGGTCTTGTACTCGTCGGCGCTGTAGTAGTGAGAGTGCGGGTCGAGATCTTCGAGGGCCCCGTTGATCGCCGAGGAGAACAGCTCGTCGGCGTCGACCTCCTCGACGTAGTGCATCTGGATGAGCTCGAACGTCTGACCGAGGATCTGGATGCGGCGATAGAAGTCCTGCGCCTGCGAGAAGGTGCCCGGCCCGGCTCCGATGGAGACTGCAACCGCCGTAACCAACACGATGACCACCGAGGCCCTGCGAAGAGACGTCATAAATCACCAAAAGTCGTAGACGGCGGGTAACCGTCGGGTTATTCGAACAGGGGCACGGGTCCAACGAGGCGCTGTCGCAGGCCGGTTCCTAATACCATAGCGGAAGAGGGCTGTCGGGCGCTAAAGCTTTTCCTGAAAAGGCCTGGAAACCGCGATTTGAAGGAGGCAGACGTTGAGTACCGACGACTTCGGTGAGCAGGAGCACGGATCGGCCGCGCAGCCGGATGCCGAGTCACATTCGGCGGCAGACGCTCAGGCGGAGCGTCAAGGGCTGCCGTGGGAGCGCGAAGGTGGCGGGCAGCTAGCAGCAGCGGTGGAGACGTTGAGGCTGGTGCTCACCGAGCCCGCCAGGGCGTTCCGCATGATGCGCCAGGTT
Source organism: Acidobacteriota bacterium (assembly GCA_963666215.2). Classification (GTDB taxonomy): domain Bacteria; phylum Acidobacteriota; class UBA890; order UBA890; family WLXD01. The sequence continues at coordinate 322,438 of CAXWPL010000004.1, read as the reverse complement.
GGCGGGCTCGGCGATCCGACGTTGTACGTCGCCGTCCTGGGAACAGTCGGAACGTTCTTCGCGTTGATTTGGCGTTCGATGTTCGAAGGTTGGACGGCTTCGATGATGGGTGACGAGCTCGCGGCGTTCACCGGCGCTGGAGGCATCGGCATGTGGAGCCTGGTACTGGCTCCGTTCATGATGGTCGTCCTGACCGCCATCGGCGCCCTCATCTATCACCTTGCGCTGCTGCTGTTCGGTGGCGCCCCACAGCCGCTCGAGACGACCTACCGCGTCGTTGCCTACGTCTGGGGCTCGACCAGCCTCATTCAGATCGTGCCGATGTGCGGTGGCATCATCGCCTTCGTCTGGGGCTCCGTGGTGATGATCATCGGCATCCGGGAGGCCCACGGGGTACCCCAGTCGCGCGCCCTGGCCGCGGTGCTCGTGCCCGTGGTCGTGGTTTGCCTCTGCGGCTTCTTCCTCTTCAGCGCGTTCACCGCCATTCTGCTGGGCGCCGGGCAGATCACCTGAATGCAGCTCCGACGGGTTTCGCGACGCAAGGCCTGGACAGCCGACGAGATCTCTCATGAGCCGTGACGACCTGACGATTGCTCTGGTCGTGGCCGTCGGTTTGCTGGGTGCGGCGGTCCTCTATCCTTTCTGGAGCGAGCACATCGTGGTGGCGTGCCCGACGCTCACGCTGGCCGGCATTCCGTGCCCTACCTGCGGAGCCACACGGGCCTTCGTCGCTGTTGTTCGCGGAGCCTGGGGTGAGGCTCTCGCCTGGAATCCGCTCGCCGGGCTGGTGGCGATGGCCTCGCTGGCATTCGTGCCGTTGGCGACGGCGAGGGTGGTCGCGGGGCAAGGCCTCGAGCTGTCGGGTCTGTTGAGAGATCTTTCGCCGGCTCCGTTGAAACATCCCGTGTTGAGCTTCTTCGCGGGACTTGGCGGCGCCCACGGACGTTGGCTCGGTGTGGGGCTGCTGGCTGCGAACTGGGCGTTCCTGCTCGTCTGGTTCCCGCGCTAGCAGGCCCGGCGCAATCTCAGCAACCTGCGGCGACTACTCGCTGAGGCCGAAGATGGTTCGACCGGCGGCGCGGATTTGCTCCGCGGTCAACCCGTGGCCGAGGTAGCTGTCGTCGATGCGGAGCTCGAAGTGAAGGTGCGCGCCCGCCTCGCTGCCGCGCACCCCATCGATTGTTCCGGAGTTGCCAACCGTAGCGACAACGTCGCCGGCCTCGACGCTAGCCCCCTCGACGATGCCGTCCGCGACGCGCTCGAGATGGCAGTAGCGAGTGACGATGCCGTGGCCATGATCGATCCACACCTGCCGCCCACGGAGTCGCTCGAGAGCATCAGCAGGTGTCATTCCGGCTTCCTTGGACAGCGCGATCAGCTCGTTGTACTGCGTCAGCGTGAGCTCGGTGAAATGCGTGTCGGCGCGGATTACGGTGCCGTCCTTCGACGCCGTCACGGGGCCATTCCAGCCGGTGGGGACCCCGACGTGGCCGGGGTACATGTCGAATCCCTGGTGGATGCCGTGGCGGTAGACTCGTTGTGCCTCGGGCAGCAAACGGTCGGCATCGGGCAACTTGGCCCCGACGATGGGCAGGCGAAAGCCCGACAAGCGCCAGGCGTCGTAGCGTTCGTGGATCTCGTCGACGAAGGAGCGTGTTTGCATGTCGACGAGCTCGAGGTCGCCCTCGCCCGCCGCAACCGACGCTTCGTTGACCTCCTCCGAGCGCAGCAGCTCTTGCAGCTGCGCCGGAACTGTGCCCTCATCCAGCACGCCGTCATTGCCGATGTCCCAGGCTGTCACGGCTCCGGTTGCGGTGAGGCCGCCGTCGGCGTCGGCCACCGAGTCGAACGCGATGACCTCGGGGTTGCCATCACCGTCGCGATCCCAACGCCACAGGGCCGCCAGTGGCGTCTCTCCAGACCCGATGCGCCATCGCTTGAGGTCAACGGTGCCGTCGCCATCGGCATCGAAGCGTTGCTTGTGGACCTCGATCGATGACCCGCCAGGCAGCCACGCGCCGAGCTCGTTGAAGTAGCCGAGCACGTAGGCGACGCCCAGAAGCAGGATCGCCGTTGCGGCGATGAGCACGGTTCGTTTCATGGCTTTCAACCCACTCCGGTAGCGTCGCCCCAGAATTGAAAATCGTCGAAATGGCAGTCGGCACAATAGGTTAGCCTGTCGACGTTGTTGGCGACCGTCACGGAGTGAGATTCGATGCGCCGATTGCCCGTACTGGCCCTCGCGACGATCACCGCTCTGCTCGTGGTGCTACCGGCCGCGTCGCAGACCGCCGCGCAAACCGCGGCTTTGGACTGGCGGCGGATCGGTCGCGAGACTCTCGAGACGCTGCAGGACTACCTGCAGGTCGACACGATCAATCCGCCCGGCAACGAGATCCGTGGGGCGCGCTTCTTTGCCGAGCGCTTCGAGGCCGCGGGAATCCCATTCGAGGTCTTCGAGAGCGAGCCCGGCCGCGGCAATATCGTGGCGCGACTGGCGGGCGACGGCAGTCGTGGTGGTCACGTCGTCCTGCTCAATCACATGGACGTGGTGCCCGCCGACCCCCGCTATTGGAGTGTCGAGCCCCTGAGCGGTGTCATCCGCGACGGTCGCATTTATGGTCGCGGTGTCACCGACATGAAGGCCGACGCCGCGGTGCAGCTGGCGGCCATGCTGGCGTTGCATCGAGCCGGCGTACCACTCGGTCGTGACGTGATGTTTCTGGGCACGGCCGCGGAGGAGACCGGTGGCTTCGAGGGCGCTGGATACATTGTCGAAAAGCGACGCGACCTCATCGACGGGGTTGAATTCGCGCTCACCGAAGGGGGATCTACTTTCCGCGCCGAAGGGCGCATGGTGCACAACATCGAAACCACGCAGAAAACGCCTCTGTGGCTACGCCTGAAGGCTACTGGGGTTGCCGGACACGGCTCGCGTCCAATCGCCGATTCGGCCGCCAACCGGCTCGTCCGCGCCCTGGATCGTGTGCGCACGTTCCGCTCACAAATCCGCCTGGTTCCGCCGGTGGCCGAGGCGCTGCGATCGAGCGCAGCGCTCGAGACCGACCCTGGGCGAGCGGCGGCGCTGCTGGCCGTAGAGCGCAGCATCGGCGACCCGGCCTTTCTCGCCTCCATCGATCAGCGGTTCGGGCCTCTGCTGCGAAATACGATTTCGATCACCGCGCTCACCGGCTCCAACAAGACCAACGTGATATCGCCCGAGGCAACGGCCGAGCTTGATTGCCGCCTGCTGCCGGGAGAGAACCCGGATCTGTTCATCGCCACGCTGCGCGAGGTCATCGACGACGACGACGTGGAGATCGAGACGATTCTGCGCTTCCAGCCCTCGGCGTCGCCGCGCGACACCGCACTCTGGCGCGCAATAGAAGAGGCGGCCCGTGAGCACGACGCCAACGCGTTGGTTGTTCCGACAGTCCTCGGTGGCTTCACCGACAGCCACTTCTTCCGTGAGGCAGGTATCGTCGCCTACGGCTGGTCGCCGATTGTCGGTCGCACCGGCGACGGCCCGGCGCATGGTAACGACGAACGCTTGAGCGTAGAGGCCGTGATCGAGGCGCCGCGTATGCTCTACGACATGCTGGTGCTGCTGGCTGCGCGCCGGCCAACCAACTGACAGGCAGCGGTGGGCGTGCCTCCGCCCACCTTGCGTTCTACGTCCCAGAGGGTCGCAGAGCGTGCTACGCAGCCTCGCGACCGCTCATCGCCTCGCCGAACTGTGTCTCGACGAACGCCTGTATGGCCTGAATGTCCTCGAGAGAAAGCTCCGCCCGGACGGTGACGTCCTGCCCGTTGCTGCCGGCTTCGACGCCAGCGTCGAGAATTTCGAAAAGGGCCGGGTCGTTGCTTTGCAGCATCATCTTGCCCAGAGCCAGCATGCCGTTGAGCGAGTCGCCCAGCAGCTTGGCATCTTGTTTCGAAGCCGTCCTGCCGCGCAGTTTCAAGTCGATGCCGTCGGCGAGGTTGGCCGCCACGATCAGCGACTTGATCTTGTCCCATGGCAGCTGCGACATGGGATTGTCATCGCCGGCGGGCAAGTCGGTGAACATGTCGTCGTGAGCAGATACGAACCATAGCTGGCTTCCCGCCGTGACGTCCTCGAGCAGCGACATGAGGCGGCTGTTCGAGCGTGCCGAAGCGGCACCGCCGCTGGCCACATCGATAATGCCTCGCAGGGCGGAGGCGCTGCCGAACGCCACCGTTTGGTCGTCGAGCAGCGTGACGAAGCCCTCGACGTCGATGTCGGTTTCCTCGTCTTCGGGGTTGGTCGCGTCGTCATCGCCGCGGCGTTGTTGCCAGCCGGCGATGTGGTAGATGGTGCTCCCGCCGTACTCCTCCGTCGGCAGCTCGGCCAGCTTCTCGCGGGCCATGCCAGCGTCGAACGTCGCCTGGACCACGAAGCCGCCTTGCTCCCAGCTGCCCGGCTGCGTGGGGTTGCCAAAGACGAACGCCATCCGATGCAGGTCGTTGCGCGGGTCGATGCCGGTCTCAGTAATGAATTCGTTGAGATCCTCGGAGCTCGAGAGACGGCCGTCGTCGCTGACGAACATGCTGAACAGCGAGCTCGTGCGCAGCTGCTCGAGGTCGATCCAGCCGATGGTGGCGGCGTCGGCCGGGAGAAGTGCGATCAGGTCTCCCTGCGGAGCTGTCTCGCTACTTCCACGGGAGCTCTCGCTGGAGGCGGGCGTGTTGCTCGCTGGACACGCCAACCCGAGCAGCATGAGCGGGCCGATTGCGAGTAGCGGGCTGCGCAGCCGCGCGAATCGTGTAGTCATCATCTCGGGATCTCCTCGACAGGCGGGATCGATGTTGCGTTTCGCCTGTCGGTTGTTGGTGTGAGCTTCGTTGTTTCAGTACGGCGTTTCTTCGGATCTGGATTCGGTTCGCGGCATCACCGCCGCTCTTGCGGCCGTCCAAACTAGTAATCCTGACGGGAAACCCACAAGCAGGCCAACCCAATACATCCGATGGCGAAGGGTAGGGACCACAGCACCGGGCTGAGCGAGAACGTCTCGGCCTGGGCGGCCGCGGCCACTCCCACAGCCAGTTCGCCGGTCTTCGGCATGATCCAGTACAAGCTGTCGACGATGCCTTCGCCAAGCGTTCGCGCCCATCCGGCGCGAAGCGCGAAGCGCCAGTCCTCATAGTAGTGGAGTCCGTTGAGCGGCACGCCGACGAACCAGATGAACATGCCGGCAACCACGCTTACCGGGCTGCTGCGGGTCATCACGCCCACGAGCACCATGCCGGCGTAGCAGGCGACGTAGGTCACAAGGATCAGGAATCCAGCGCTGAGGAAGCCAGCGTTGCCGAAGCCGGTTTTCCAGGTGAGGATCGCCCAGCTTCCCAGCACCAGGTACGCGAGGTTGGCAGTGACCACCCCGATAGCGCCGAGCGTGCGGCCCACGATGAGCGTTGGCCGGGCGATTGGCTGCGCCATCAGTAGGTCGCCCCAGCCCACGGTGAGTGTGCGCGGGATCACGTTTCCAGTGATGAAGAGCGCCAACATGATGCCGAACGAGTTCAGCACAACGGCGATTACCTGTTGGATTCGCACCACAAGGTCGCTCACCCTGATGCCACCGAAGTCGACCTCGAAGCCGCTCATCAAGCGCGCCGAGGCGATTGTTCCTTCAACGATGTCGAGGTTGAAGACGACCGGCAGCACAATCAGGAACACGGTGGTCGCCGCCGTCGTCGCGATGAGCGTCCATTTGTGGCGCGCCTCACGGAAGGAGTAGCCAATTAGCGTCAGGATCTGGGCTGCCACGAGTCGCCCCGAAGTCATGCCGGCAGCGGTCTCGGGTTGATCCACAGCGTGCGCCGGTTCCACCGTGCGGGAGTCACCCATGACTTCCTTGGAGATGCTCATGAGGCCACCCCTCCGCCGGAGCTCCTGACGCCACCGGGGCCCCCCGCGTCACTGTCGATCTTGGCCGCGGCGGCGATGGTTTCCACGAATACCTCTTCGAGGCTGGCGCGCACGCGTTGTACCTCTTCGATCTCGATGCGCGCGGCGCGCAGCCGATCGAGCGCCGCGTTCAACTGCACGCGATCCGTAACAGTGAGCTTCCAGGCGCTCAGTCCGGGGGCCGCCGGTAGCGACTCCACGGCCTCGTCGACGGCGGCGAGCGCCGCACGTGCCGCGCTCTCGTCCTCGGTGCCCGCCGTTACGCGGTACTGCGCCACGGGTGACGTCAAATCGGCAAGCGGGCCGGAGCGCACGACTTTGCCCTTCACCAGAATCGCCACCCGGTCGCACAGCATCTCGACCTCGGTGAGCATGTGTGAGTTCACGAACAGGCTCTTGCCGCTCTCGAGGTTGCGACGCAGGATGCGGCGAATCGAAACACGCCCGAGCGGGTCGATTCCCTCGGTAGGCTCGTCGAGAAACAACAGCTCGGGGTCGGGGAGGAGCGCCTGAGCGAGCGCGAGCCGCTGTTGCATGCCTTTCGAGAAGCCACCGACCTTGCTGTCGCGCCAGTCCGACATCTCCACCTCTTCGAGCACCGCGGAGATTCGAGCGCGCAAGAGGTCGGGAGACATCCCGATCATGCGACCGAATAGTTGCAGCACCTGCGCCGCGGTGAGGAACTCAGGGTAGGACCGTCGCTCAGGCATGTAGCCGACTCGCATGCGGGCCGCAGGATTGCCGGCTGGCGTGCCGAGAAGCTCGGCGCCTCCACTCGTGGCGTGCACCAACCCGAGCAAGATCTTGACGAGAGTGGTCTTGCCGGCCCCGTTGGGTCCCAGAAGCCCGAAAGCCTCGCCAGGTCCCACCTTGATATCGACTCCGCGCAAAGCCTCGACCCGGGTGGCGAATCCGCCGCCATAGGTTTTGGTCAGGCCGCTCGTTTCGATGACATTTTCTGGGACGTTCATGGCGAATCCTCCACCGCTATAACGGCCAGCGCGCGAAGGAGTTTCAAGCAGCGAGGTTTCCGAGAGGGTCGCCGGATGGCGTTGCCCACACCAGTGGGCGTGTTGCGGGCGTGGCGAACAGGGGAGACGGGATGCTTGACCGGGATTGTGGCCGTCCCTACGTTGGGGCCTGACAATGCCGCGCTATTCTCTCAGCTTGCGAACGATGATGCCCACGGACGACGGTGAGCCACCTGCTCCATTGATCAACGGCCTCGAAGATCACTACCGCAACCCCCGCTATCTCGGCGAGGTCGAGGATCCCGACGCCTTCTCGCTGGCCCACAATCCTGTGTGCGGCGATATGCTGCGCCTGAGCGCGCGGGTCGACGGTGATCGCATTGTCGAGGCGCGCTTCAAGGCCTACGGCTGCGCCGCGGCGATCGCGGCCTCGTCGGTGGTAACCGAGATCCTCAACGGCGCCGACGCCGAAGTGGCCTGGGGAATCGACGAAGAGGCGATCCTGGCCGTGCTCGGATCGTTACCGCCGATGAAAGTGCACGCCCTGGTGCTGGCTCGAGAGGGCGTGCATCAGCTCCTAGAGCGCCTGAATTGGGCGCGACCGGCCTGACGTCGCGGACCGGCCCGGGAACTCTCGGAGCCCGTGTTCCGTCTATCCACATGCGTGTGGCTATTGCCGTGCCGCGGTTATTGCCACCGCGCCGCCGTCTCTCACTGTTCGAGTAACATCGCCCGATGCTTCGCGAGACGATCGTCGTGACCTATAAGACGGCCCGACGGGTCGTCGTCGCCGTCGTGGGCGCGAGCGTCGTGATCATCGGACTTGCTCTGCTCGTCCTGCCCGGCCCCGCGTTCGTCGTCATTCCGGCGGGGCTGGCGATTCTGGGGCTCGAGTTCGCTTTTGCGCGCCGCTGGCTCGTGACGATCAAGGAGAAGGCGCAGTCGGCTGTCGGTCGCGCCGCCAATGCACAGCCGCCGTCGAGCGACGCCGCATCTACTGCCGAGTCGAGCCCAGCGGATCGGCCCGCACCCTGAGTGTTTGCACGAACCGCTTGTCGCCAACGGTCAACACCACATGGTAGAGGCCCGGGGCGACAGCCGAGGCTGTTGGCTTGGCGCCGAAGAGTGGGCGTCCGCCAGCCCAGATCGCGAAGTCGACAACGAGCTGGCGGCGAGTTTCGTTGAGCAGGTCGATGAGCGACGCGCGGGCTCGGACGCTCACGGCTTGCAGCAACGCGCGTGTGCCACTCACCTGATCGGTCAGCGCGACCTGCCCCGATTGTGCGAGGGCAGACTGCGCCAAGAGCAGACCGGCATAGAGCGCGGCAAGCGGCGCGCCGCGCCCCGCGCGCATCACCTGGCGGCGAAGAGCTTCGTGTTGCCTTCCGCGTCGAACGTCAGCACGTGGTACGACTCGGGGTGGTCCGACTCCATGCCGGGCGACCCAGCGGGCATGCCGGGAGCGGTGATGCCGACAACCTCCGGACGCTCCTCGAGCATCTTGAGAACGAGATCGGCCGGCACATGGCCCTCGACGACGTAGCCGTCAACCAGCGCCGTGTGACAAGAGGCGATCGCCGCGTTGAGACCGTGCTCCTCCTTGATGTCGCCGATGCTCGACATCTTGATGATCTCAACGTCGAAGCCGTTGGCCGTCATGTGGCTCGCCCATTTGCCGCAGCAGCCGCAGCTCGGATTCTGGTACATGGTCACATGCGTACCGCCGGCATCGACCAACTGCGCCGGTGTGGAGCGGACCGCGCTCGTTGAGCCTCCGGTGTCGCCCTCCGCGGCGCAGCCTGCCGCGACGAGCCCGAAGGTGACGACGACAGCAATCAGGAACCTACGTCCGTGGGTGCTGCGGAAAATCAGGCTGGTGGGCTGGTTCATCGGGTTCCTCCATTCGAGTTCGCGGACTTGCGAGCTGCGGTGGTTCACGATCCGGACCGGTCTGAAGCGACCGCGGTGCGAGCGGCGCCTGGCGGACCAGCATGAGGCGTGTTGTACGCCACCAATACGATACCGACAAATACGAGAAGAATCCCGACCAGCAGGCCGGGGCTCGCTTGAGCGTTCCTCACCGTGGCCAGCGCCGTCAACGCCGCCACCGTCACCGCTGTGCCGAAGACAATAGGCATGACGATTTGCGGCATCGCCGTGCCGCCGGAGAACATCGCCAGTGTGAGCGTCAGCGCGCCCCAAGCTCCCAGCGTGCCGGCGGCGAACCCCCACGAAAAGCCGGAGCCGGTGAACGTCAGCGCGTCGCCGTTGATTCGCATGCCGATCAGGCCGCCGACCGTTGCCCAAACGAGATAGGCGATGCCAATCGCGAAGTACGGCTTGAACGGGCTCTGCAGTGAGGCTCGAGCTTCGGCGAGCGTGGGCCCGTAGAAGCCCCAGCAGAGGCCAGTCAAAATTGCGAAGAGAATCGGGTACCGCATGTGTTCCTCGAGCCGGGTGCTTGCGGGTTGCGCACGATGTGCTGTCAGTTGACGCTGCCGGCGATCATAACCTCTGCTCTAGCGCGGCGAGCCGCGCTCGCGGCTCCGCCTGACGCTCCACAGGCAACTTGCCCGGTATCAATCGGGCGTCGGTGGGTCGAGCGCCACAATCGTCAACGCGCTGGTCAACCCGGAGCTTCGCGGCGTGCCTTCCCCGTCGGTTTCCGACTTCAACAGCTGCGGATGCTTCGCCCACCATCTGCGCGCGTCGGCCTGTTTCCATGCGTCAGCGTCGGCGCAGGCCGCCAACTGATCGCGCATCGCGGCCGCGCTCAGCGGTCGCTGATCGATGTTCTTGGCCAAGCACCGCATCACGATCGCTTCGAGGTCGGCGAGTATACCGCCCTGAACGGTCGACGGCAGCGGTGGGGTTTCGGTGCGGTGACGCGCGATCACACCCGTGGTGTCGCCGCCACCGAAGACGGGCTCGCCCGTCAGCAGGTGGTAACCCACACAACCGAGTGAGTAGAGGTCGGATCGCGGACCGATCGCGGACGGATTGGTGGCCTCCGGCGGCATCGTTTCGGGTGTGCCGGCGAAGAGCTGGTCCGACGAGTCGCCGTTTCCCGTGCGCAGCTCCCTCACGAGCCCGAAGTCGAGCAGCTTGACGATGTCGAACTCACCGCCGCGCTCGCACAACGCGATGTTCGCCGGCTTCACGTCGCGGTGCACGAGCCTCAGGCCGTGAGCTTCGGACGCGCCAGCACGAACAGAGTCAGGAAGGGGATAACCGCCGAGAATCCCGACCACGAGTACGAATGCAGCAGGCCGTAGAGGATCAGGCAAGGGGCGATCAGCGCCAGCAGCAGGGCTCCGTCGATGACCGCGAGCCAAGGCGGCGACCAGGCGCGGCGGCGCAGCATTTCGAAAATCGTGGCGGTCGACACGATCATCCAGAACAGCACCGAGTTCGGGAATACGGTCGCGAACTCCATTGGAACCCGCCATACGGGCCCCTCGGTGCGCCCAACCAGCGATGCGACGAACGCTACGCCCAGCACGGCAGTCAGCAGCGCCACCGCGCCGGCGAGCAGACGCAGTCGGTGCTGCAGGTAGCGCCGCGTTTCCTCCTCGAACCGTGGGCTGCTGGGGTCGTTCGTGATGCTGTCGTGCTGGGACATGTCGGGAGCTTAGACGGTGACGCGACCCAGAACGTTCGGTCAAATCGCTCCGGCCTGCGTTTTTAGGCGGGATTGGGGCTGCGGCTGCTAGGATCGCGCGACGAGTCGCCAGCGTCCATCGGCACTCTGCCTGTCAGCCTGAGGCACCGGAGCTCGAGTATGAAGATCGTGTTCAGGACACTGTGCTGGATGCTCGGCCTTGGCGCGGTCGCTTGCGCCGGCACCGTTCCATCGAGCGCCGCTCCCGACCGATCGTCGAGCTCGGCTCGTTCCACTCAGATGGGGCACGCGACTTCGCGCCGAGGCGTGGCCGACAGCAACGCATATTCTGTGCGCTCTGTTGTGGCGACCCCGGAAGCCCTGCGGGCGGGCGACGACGAGGCCTGGTCGACGGCCGAGCGCATCGATTGGGGACCGGCCGAGGCGCACACGAGGTTCGCCGCGCTGCGCGCGCCCGACGGGCTCTGGGTTCGCTTCGATGTCGACGACGCCGATCCCTGGCACACCGAACAGCTCGACGACGGGCCGCTCTGGAACGAAGAGGTCGTCGAGATCTTTCTCGATCCCGACGGCTCGGGCGATCACTACGCCGAGGTCGAGATCAGCCCCGCCAACGTGATCACCGACGTGCACGTCGTGGCCGTGGAGCCCGCCAAGAAGCTCGACATCGACTGGGACCTCGCCGGCCTTCGCAGCGAGGTGCGCGAGCGCGTCGGCGAGGATGGAGGTGCGGCGGGTTGGACCGCGGTCGCGTTGCTGCCCTGGTCGGGGCTGGCGAGCCTGCCATCGTCGGTGGCACCGCGGATACCCGTCGCCGGCGACCGGTGGAGGTTCAACGTCTACCGCATCGAGCGTCCCGGAGGTTCGAGCGATCCGGAGCGCGGCGCGATTTACGCCGCCTGGTCACCAACGCGACCGCGTGACTTCCACGTGCCATCGGCTTTCCGCGAGATGGTCTTCGAAGCGCCGGCCCAGCCGCAGTCGGTGGCCGATGCCGGGCCGAGCAACGAGCACGGCGAGCTTCTTTCGGGCACCCGCGTGTGGAGTGAGGAGGTCGTCATTCCAACCTACCCGCTCCGCGCCAGCGACCCGAACCCGCATTTCTTCGAGCTCGAGGGGTCGCCCATCTACCCCTACACGATGCAGGACTCGCTTTCGACCGAGCTCGTCAACCGCACCTATCGCGCGCTGTTTCTGGAAAACCGCTACCTGCGCGTGATGTGCCTGCCCGAGATCGGTGGCCGCATCCAGTCGGTGTACGACAAGGTGCGCGGCGAGGAGATGTTCTACCGCAATCGAGTCATCAAGCCCGGTCTCATCGCGCTGCGCGGCGCCTGGGTCTCGGCTGGCATCGAGTGGAATCGCGGGCCCCAGGGGCACACGGTCACGAGCTTCTCTCCCGTCGACGTCCTCCCTGTGGAGAACGTCGATGGCTCCGCCTCGTTGTTGATTGGCAATACCGAGATGAACTTCCGTACGGGTTGGGAGGTGCGCCTGACGCTGCACCCCGACAGCGCCGCACTCGACGAGCGGATTCGTCTGTTCAACCCGACCGACGGCTTTCATCCGTATTACTTCTGGAACAACACGGCGTTCCCCAACCGTCCTGGTACGCGCTTCATCTATCCCATGTCGTTGGGCAGCGATCACGACGGCGTCAACTTCTTTTCCTGGCCTGAGCACGAGGGTCGCGACCTGACCTGGCTGCGTAACTATCCCGCGCCAACGTCGGTGTTTGCGCACAACGCCGTGTTCGATTTCTTCGGTGGCTACGACGTCGACCGCGACTACGGAGTTGTGCAGGTTGCCGACCATCGAATACTGCCCGGCAAGAAGGCCTGGACATGGGGACAAGCCGAGGGGGGATTGGCGAGCCAGTCGGTGCTCACCGACAACGACGGTCCCTACATCGAAATCCAGAGCGGGCCGCTGCCCACGCAGGCCGACTTCGCGTTTCTCGCCCCGGGCCAGGAGGTCTCGTGGCAGGAGGTCTGGTACCCGGTTGCGGGGCTCGGCGACGGTTTTGAGTACGCCACTCGCCATGCGGCGGTGCAGCGGCGAGGGGGAGCGGCGGCCTTCGCCTCGGGTGTTGTTGCAGGAGGAGGTCGGCAGAACGCGTCAGAAGGAGTTGAATTCAGGCTGCTGACGACCGTCGAGGCACCCGGAGCGCGGTGGGAGCTGACGCCACAGAGCACGACTCCTGGCTCCGACGACGCCAACTCCGGCGCTGCGTCCGGCGCCGGTCTCGCCTCGGATGCGGATCGGGCTCGTTACGCCGAGACCATCGATCTTTCGCCGCTGCACCCCGCCGTTGTGCGGTTGCCGATCGATCCCGCGCAGCGGGTGCACGTGCGGCTGACCGACCACGACGGTCGGGTGCTTCTCGAGTACGACTCGCCGCTGCAGGTGCCGGATCAGGCTCCGCCGACGCGCCGACGCGCTCCGGCGTCTGCGACCGTTGAGCGTCTCTACTTGCGCGGACAGGACGCCGATCGCAAGGGCGACCGCGCGCGAGCTCGCGAGCTCTATCGCGCCGTTCTCGAGACCGATGCCAGGCACGCGCCAACGCTGACCGCGCTTGCCATCCTCGACATCGAGGCCGGGCGCTACGTTGCCGCGGAGTCGCGTCTGCTCGAGGCGCTGGAGCGCGACCCGGATTCAACGCCCGCGGGCATGCGCTGGTACTTGCGAGGAGTCGCCGCCTTGCACCGCGGCGAGCTCGCCGTGGCCGAGAGCCACGCGCGCGCGGCCGCAGCGCGCTTTGGCACCGCGGCGCTGGGCCACGAGTTGGCGGGCCGCGTGTTGATGCGCCGAGGAGAGGCGGCTGAGGCGGTCGTGGCGTTCGAAGCGGCACTTGCCGCTGGCGGGCGGGAGCGCGCGAACGAGGGCCTCATGATCGCCCTGCTCGCCTCGGGACGCTCTCAGGAAGCGGAACGCATGGCGAACAACCAGATCAGCTCCGGCACGCTACGGCCGGTGGCTCACGCGGTGGCGGCGCTCGCCGCCCTCGATTCCGCACCAGCGACGGATGGCCTCGCGTCGTTTGCGCAGCGCCTCGCGGACTTCACTGGGGAGGATGAGTTTGCCGTCTTGGAGCTGGCGTGGGCTTTCGCCGATCTCGGGCGCCTCGACGAAGCCTCTGAGCTGCTACGCGCCGGCCTCGAGCTCGCCAGCCGCTTAGTTGCGGGCGAGCCGAATCGTTCTGCGGGCGAGCCGACTGGCTCTAGGGTTGGAGCGTCGACCGAGGGGCGTAGCGGCGGTGCCACCGCGCGTCCGTTGCCGCTCTACATGCTTGCCTGGCTCGAGGCCCAACGGGCCACGCACGCGGGTCGGCAAGTCAGCGAGGATGGGGTCGACGGGCTGCTTCGACAGGCGGCGACGATCGACGCCGACGCGGTATTCCCGTCGCGACCGGAGATGCTCACCGTCTTCCGCTGGGCCATCGACCGGCGGCCCGACGACGCGCGCACACATCTCTACCTCGGAAATCTGCTCGCCGGACTCGGCCGGCTCGCCGAGGCCCCGGTGGCATGGGCGGCGGCCGCTCGCCTCGACCCGTCGTTGACGCTCGCCGCCCGCAATCTCGGCATGGTGGCCTGGAAGCTGGACGGTGACCTCGCCTCGGCCGTGGATTGGCTCGCCACAGCCCACGCCGGCCGGCCAAGCGACCAGGTCGTGGTGCGCGACCTGGCGACGGTTCTTATTGAGCAGGGGCGCCACGACGAAGCCATCGGTGTCCTGGAAAAGAGCTCGGGCGTTGGCGGTGGCGACGGCGGGGGAGCAGGAGATTCGGGATCGATGTCGAGCCGCGGTGACGTTGCCATCTTGCTCGCCCAGACCTACGTCGACGTGGAGCGCTACAGCGACGCCATCGATATGCTGTCGGCCAGTTCTTTCTCGAACTGGGAGGGCAATCGCGGCTCCTGGGCGGTGTTCTCGAACGCCCACCTCGAGCGTGGCAAACGGCAGTTCGAGTCGGGGAGCCTATCGGCGGCCCTGGCCAACTTCGAGGCCGCGCTCACCTATCCAGCCAACCTCAACGTAGGCCGTCCGCACGAACCGCGCGAGGCCAAGGCAGAGTACTGGCGTGGTCGCGCGCTCGAGGCAATGGGCCGAGCGAACGAGGCACGGCTGGCGTGGCGGGCATGCGCCGAAGGTGCTCCGAACGGCAACGAACAGCGCCGGTTCGCCACCCTCTGCCGGAGTCAGCTCGTCGAGAGCGCTCGGCAACGCCGCTAGACGGTCCTGCGGGGCGTTCAGATGTTGTCGAGGAGGCCGTAGAGGTCTTCGGCCTCGTAGTCGGGCACGAGTGCGGCGTCGGTGACTCGATCGCCGACGCGATTCGACCAGTAGCAGCGGAGCCCGGCCGCCTTGGCCCCCATGACATCGGTCGCCGAGCCGGCAACATGGAGGATCTGCCCGGGCTCGAGCCCGAGCTCGTCGCACGGCAAACGATAGACTTCGGGGCGCGGCTTGTAGGCGCGCGCCCATTGTGCCGAGAACATGTGATCGAACGGGATCTTCCAGTGCTCGACGAGAGCAACCAGCATGTTCTCGTCGCCATTCGACAGAACACCGATCTCCGTTCCGCGACGCCGCACGGCGGCGATCGTTTCCTCCGCCTCGGGCCACAACACGAGGTGTTCCCAGCCCGCAAGCAGCGCCGCGGCGTCTTCCGCCGCGAGCTGGGCGCCCACTTCAGCGGCGGCATAGTGGAGGCTGCGAAGCGTCAGCTCATGCAGCAGCGGTCGGCCGCGATCGAGGGAGTTCGACAGCAGCGCGTACTCCATCTGCTTGGCGCGCCATACGCTGAGCAGCGCGGCCGCTTCCCACGTGGCGCCCGAAAGCTCGCGTACTTCGTCGAGCATAGGCAGCAAGCTGGCCTCGAGATCGGCAAGCGCCGTGTAAACGTCGAACGTTACGAGGCGGATGCTGTTGTCCATGTTGCAGCCTCGCTGCCCCCCCCCCTTGTTTCCGACCTCGCTATATCAAGATACCGCGCCCGCGGCGGCGGTAGCGAGCATGGTGGAGTCGTCGGCGCCTTTCAGCGTCGACGCCAGGATCTCGCAGGCTCGGTCGACATCGGCGGTGGTGAACGTCAGGCACGGTCGGAAGCGGATCGAGCGATCACCGCAGGCAAGCGTCGCAAGACCCGCATCCCAGAGCGCGGTTCGGAGCGCGTCTCGTGAGCTGCCATCGGGCATATCGAAGGCGAGCATCAGGCCGCGGCCGCGGACGTTGGTGATCTCCCCGTGCCGCGCCGCAACTCCGTCGAGCGCGGACTTGAATGCCACACCCACAGTGGCCGCGTTCTGTACCAGCCCATCCTCCTCGATGATCTCCAGGTAGCGCGCACAGCGCACCATGTCGGCGAGGTTGCCGCCCCAGGTCGAGTTGATGCGCGACGACTTGTGGAAGACGTTGCCCTCGACCTCGTCGATGCGGCGGGTGCACATGATGCCGCAGACCTGCGTCTTCTTGCCGAAGGCGACGATGTCGGGTGTGACGCCGAGCTGCTGGAATGCCCACATTGTTCCGGTCAGGCCGATGCCCGTCTGCACTTCATCGAAGATGAGCAGGGCCTCGTGGGTGTCACAAAGCTCACGAAGCTTCTGCAGGTACTCGGGCCGGAAGTGGTTGTCACCGCCCTCGCCCTGAATCGGCTCGAGGATGATCGCGGCGATGCCATGTGGGTCCGCGGC
Organism: Acidobacteriota bacterium; assembly: GCA_963666215.2. GTDB lineage: Bacteria > Acidobacteriota > UBA890 > UBA890 > WLXD01. Next base: position 306,214 of record CAXWPL010000004.1, on the reverse strand, counting down.
AAACGCCGCCTCGATCTGTTCTATCGAAAGAGCTTCCGCTGCGGAGACTTCGGCCTCGTCGACCGGGAAGTGGATCGTCGGGTTGGCGACCCGCGGCCAGTCAAAGAGCGGGAAGCGATTGGTTTTCGTCGGGTCGGTGTTGGTGAGCGACAGCGTGTAGCCGCTGCGCCCGTGGAACGCTTCCTTGAAATGCAGAATCTTGTCGCCGCCGCCATCCACACCGGCGGCGAGATTGCGCAGCCCCTTCCAGTCGAATGCCGCCTTCAGCGCGTTTTCCACCGCCAGCGCCCCACCCTCGACAAAGAACATGTAGCGGAACTGCTCGGGTGCGGCTACGCGCCGGAACGTCTCGACAAACGCCGCGTACTCACGTGTGTAGATGTCGCTGTTGGCCGGCTTCACGAGCGCCGCGTTCATCAGCGACTCGCGGAAGCCCTCGTCGGCCATCTTCGGGTGGTTGTGGCCCACCGGCAGCGAAGCGAAGTAGGAGTAGCAGTCGAGGTATTCCTTGCCCTCGAGGGCGTCGACCATCGTCGAGCCGTGCGAGCGCTCGAGATCGACGACCAGATGGAACCCATCGACAAGGATGTTGTCCCGCAGGATCGAGAAGACTTTCTCGGACGGAACGCGGATTTCGGACATGGCTTGAGGCTCTTCGCGGTAGGAGAGAGGCGAGCTGAAAAAGGACGGCGGACGGCTCTATCGAGTGCTCGTCACGCTGGGTGGCGCGAAGATGCCTGGGCGCGCCTGCTGCGGCAGGTCTCGTCGAGAGTGCAGTGCGGTCCATTGCGAAGCGGACACGGGCAACCTCCTGCGCGCTGAGAAGCAGGTCGACGAGATGGTAGCGTCGATGCTGAAGCTTGTCATCAACGGAACCCGCGCGGCCGCGGCCGTGCGGCTCCAACTTCGGGTTCGAGAAATTCCTGCCAAGTTGCTGAATGAACATTCATTCAATATACTCGCGCACCGCAGCCCAGACAGGTTCATTTCCGAACGGCGATCGCGTGCCCCACGAGAGCCCGGAACAGAAAGACCAGCGTCTAGAAGTTCGTCGACGTCAGATCCTCGACGCCGCGACCGTTGTGTTCGCGGAGCAGGGGTCGGAGCGGGCGACGATCAGGGAGGTAGCGCGACAAGCCGGGGTTGCCGACGGCACGATTTACAACTACTTCGCCGACAAGTCGGATTTGCTTCTCGGCCTCGTCGAGCGCGTGTGCGAGAGGGAGTCGGGGGCCCAGCCGAGTCTCCCCGCAACGGCCGATCTCCGCGGTCTCTGTAAGGTGCTGGCGCGGCATCGGACTGGTGCTTCGTGGCCCGACACCGAGCTGTTCCGGGCCGTTTTGCCGGCGCTCATCACACAGCCCTCGTTGCGGGCGCTCTACTTCGACGCGGTCGTGGCGCGGAGGCTGGGTGATGTCGAGCCTCTACTCGAAGCGCTGCGCCTGAGTGGCGGCATGCGCGACGTGGATTCGGGGCTCGCTGCACGGGCTTTGAGCGCGACGTTCATCGGGTTGTTGGTGATGGATTTGCTCGGCGACGACGAAATTGCTCGGCGTTCCGACGAGTTGCCCGAGGTGATTGCCCAGATGTTCAGCGAGGGGCTCGCTGCCAACTGAGACGACGAACGACTTCAATGCCCCGCGGCCAACGAGCCGGCGCCTGGTTGCCCCGGGCGCCGGCTCGATTGTTTTGTGGCGCGAATCGCAGCCTGGCTCGCCTGCTCTGGCCATGCGACGTGCCGCGAGGCTATAGTCGGACCCGTGAAGAATTCCGGCAATTCGACAAGTTCCGTGATACTTGGCGGGCCGCCAATGCGACTGGGCGCGCTGCTGCTCGCTCTGGCCTCGGTCGCGTGCACCGCGGCTCCGACCTCGGAGCCGCCCGACGCTTTCGAGGATCTGAGCCTGGAACCGGGCGCTCATCTCGCCGAGGTCGACGCCTGGCGCGCCAAGAGAACTTCCGATCTCGAGAAGCTCGACGGCTGGCTGACGCTGACGGGTTTGTACTGGCTTGCCGAGGGCCCCAACACGATCGGCACCGCGTCGGACAACAACCTCGTCGTGGAGGGGTCGAGCGGACCGGAGCTCATCGGGACCTTCCAGCGACGCGGCCAGGAGGTTCGGTTTGAAGCAGCCCCGGGCGTCGAGGTGCTCGTCGACCCAGTTGCGAACGGCGCTGCAGAGCCCGGCGCAGGCTCTCCGAGCTCGGTGCCAGCCGGCGGCCTGTTGGCGTACATGCCGCCGCTCCTGATGGACGAGCCGGAAGAGCCCGAGGAGTCGACCGGGCCGGACGAGACCGGCACCACGGAGCTCGATCCGACGCTCGCCGAGGTCGCCGAGCCGTCGTTCGTGCGCCCGACATTGCGCTGGGGCACCTTGAGCTGGTTCGTGATCAAGCGGGGTGATCGCATCGGGGTGCGACTCAAGGACAGCGCCAACCCGTTGTTGTCGAGCTTCGAGGGCGTGCCGATGTTCGACGTCGACCCAGCCCACCGCTACGAAGGCCGCTTCGAGACGTACGATCCTCCCGGCCTCATCATGATTCCGACCATCCTCGGCGACCTCAACGAAACCGAGTCGCCCGGCGCCGTTGTTTTCGAAGTGGAGGGTGAGACCCACCGCCTCGACATGTGGAAGGACTCAGACGATCCGGCGAATTTCTTCACCGCCTTCGCCGATCTCACCAACGGCGACGAGACTTACGGCGGCGGCAAGTTCATTTGGGTCGACGCGCCCGACGAGCAGGGCCGCGTGGTCGTCGACTTCAACAAGTCGTACAACCCGCCGTGTGTCTTCACGCCGTACGCGACGTGCCCGCTGCCGCCGCAGCAGAACCGGCTCGACCTGGCGATTCGCGCTGGCGAGAAGGTCTTCAAGGCTTTCTAAGAAGACACCGGCTCGTAGCAAGAGGCCGGCCCGGCAGCATTTGCGCTAGCCCGAGGCGGTCGCCCGCCAGGCGCGTCCCGACGTTGAGACGGGTGGTGATCGCGGTAGTTCGCGTGCCTCATAATGGCGGATTCACGCTGTTCCTCAGGCCGTGGACGTCATGGAAAGCGATTCGGAAGCCACAACATCTCCATCGCCTGACCCCGAGCGCGGAACCGACTTCATCCGTCAGATCGTCGCCGAGGATCTCGCCAGTGGCCGCGTCGATCAGATCGCCACGCGATTTCCGCCCGAGCCGAACGGATTTCTGCACATCGGCCACGCCAAGGCGATCTGCATCGACTTTGGTGTGGCGCGCGAGAACGGCGGCGTGTGCAACCTTCGTTTCGACGACACCAATCCCGAAACCGAAGACGCGCGCTACGTCGAGGCCATCCAGCGCGATATCCGCTGGCTCGGTTTCGAGTGGGACAACCTGCGGCACGCGTCCGACTACTTCGAGCGGCTGCACGACTGGGCCGTCGAGCTGATTCGCAGCGGCAAGGCGTACGTCGACTCGCTCTCGGGCGACGAGATTCGCGAGTACCGCGGGACCATTACAGAGCCCGGGCGCGACAGTCCTCATCGTGATCGAACGGTCGAGGAGAACCTCGACCTGTTCGCGCGTATGCGGGCGGGCGAGTTTCCCGACGGCGCGCACGTTCTACGAGCCAAGATCGACATGGCGCATCCGAACATGAAGATGCGCGACCCGGTGATGTACCGCATTCGGCACGCGTCCCACTATCGGGCCAGCGATACGTGGTGCATCTACCCGCTCTACGACTGGGCGCACGGCCAGTCGGATGCCATCGAAGGGATCACGCACTCGCTGTGCTCGCTCGAGTTCGTCAGCAATCGCGAGCTCTACGACTGGTACACCGACGCGCTCGAGCTGCCCGAGCCGCGGCCGCGTCAGTTCGAGTTCGCGCGCCTGAACCTGGCGTACACGATCACCAGCAAGCGCAAGCTGCTCGAGCTCGTCGAGGGAGGGCATGTGGCCGGCTGGGACGATCCACGTATGCCCACGCTTTCGGGCCTGCGTCGGCGCGGGGTAACTCCGGAGGCGGTACGCACCTTCTGTGAGCTCGCTGGGGTGGCCAAGTCGGACAACCGGGTTGATGTAGCGATGCTCGAGTACACGACGCGCGACGACCTCAACCACAAGGCGCCGCGCGTCATGTGCGTGCTGCGTCCGCTCAAGGTGGTGATCACCAACTATCCAGAGGGTCAGAGCGAAGAGTTCGACGCTTCGTACTGGCCGCACGACGTTCCGAAGGAAGGCTCGCGCAAGCTGCCCTTCTCGCGCGAGCTGTGGATCGAGCGCGATGACTTCATGGAGGACCCGCCGAAGAAGTTCTTCCGTCTGGCTCCCGGACGTGAGGTGAGGCTGCGCTACGCCTACGTGATTCGCTGCGACGAGGTCGTGAAGGACGCCGACGGAGATGTCGTCGAGCTGCGCTGCAGCTACGACCCCTCGACGCGCGGCGGGTCAACACCCGAAGGCCGCAAGATCAAGGGGACCATCCACTGGGTTTCCGCGCCCCACGCGCTTGCCGTGCAGGTACGCCTCTACGACCGCTTGTTCTCGGTGCCCGATCCGGACACTCGCGAAGACGATTTCAAGGAGTACTTGAACCCGGGCTCTCTCGACGTGGTCGACGTCGCGTACGCCGAGCCGAGCCTCGCCGACGCCGAGCCTCGAAGCCACTTTCAGTTCGAGCGTTTGGGCTACTTCTTCACCGACCCCGAAGATTCGCGGCCGGGCGCCCCGGTGTTCAATCGGACCGTTACGTTGCGCGATGCGTGGGCCAGGATTGCCGCCGCCGACACGGCCTCCTCGCAGAGCGACACCGAGTCGCGGTCACACGTGCCTGGCGTCACGAACGCGGAGCGGGAGCCACGGGGGCCGACGCGCGCGCAGATCCGCGCCGCCGACCGCGCCGCCGATCTGAACCTGGCGGAGATCTTCGATCGCTACGTGGAGCTCGGGTTGAGCGCCGAAGACGCCGATCTTCTCGTGCTCGACAAGACCCTGGGCCCGGTCTTCGACGAGGCACTCGAGGCGATGCCCGAGAACGCATCCGCCGCGAAGATCGCCGGCTGGGTGATCAACGAGGTCGCGCGCCTCGATAGCGGCAGCGAAGAGGCGTCGGCCGGAGCTGCAGTCGACGGCGCAAGGCTCGCCAGCGTGGTCGGCCTCGTGGAGTCGGGCTCCATCTCGCGCGCCCAAGGTCGCTCCGTGCTGCTCGAGCTGAGTCGGTCGAACGATAGTCCCGCGGCGATCGTCGAGCGCCTCGGCCTCGAGCAAATCAGCGACAGCGCTTCGCTCGAGCCGATCGTCGATCGACTACTCGAACAGTTCGCCGACAAAGCCACGGCCTACCGAGGGGGTCGCACCGGCCTTCTGGGTTTCTTCGTTGGACAGGTGATGCAGACCACGAAAGGGAAGGCGAACGCCGAGCACGTGACGGAGTTGCTGCGCGCGCGGCTTGACGGCTGAGGGCCGCTAGCCGAGAGGTCGTGCCGCAGAAACGCCAGGCGATCGCGCAGGTGGTCACACCTGAGGATCACGATCGCCGCGACGTGTGCGGCGACGTCAGTTTCGAGTCGCTCGCCAACGCCTCGAGCCGCTTGTCACGTAGGCGCGTCCACGCTTCGACATCTGCAGGCTTGACCCAGTCGTTGCCAATGTGCGCCCAGTCCGGATCGCCCGGGTCCAGGCCGAGCAGGTGGATGCCCTCCTCCTCGCAGATGAAGAACTGGCTCTTGTAGGGCAGCAGGAAGCCTCCACCGGCTTCGAGCGCGGTACGGGCCTGATCGTAGTGAGCGAACCACGTGTTCAGCAGCCACTCGAACGAACGCTCGTACATCACGGGCTGGGCAGCATTGGCCACGATGCCTGCGGTGCCCGAATCGTCGCCGCTCGTCTGGCGTGAGTATTTCGGTGATCGTGATCGGTCATTACGGGAACGTGATCACTGATTACGGTTGATCGTGATCACGCCATCGGAGCGAAGCGACGGATAGGTTATCTCCTAGTGGATTGGGAGTGGTCCAGATCGTAGTCGTAGGGGCTGTGGAGCCTGTGCGGCGGCGTGATGCGCCGTCCAAGGGGCGGTGGTGGGAGCGGAGTCAGATCGATCCGCGTCTCGCCGTAGATCCTTCAGCAGTCGGCGCGCCTGGGCGCGATAGTCCGACAGAGCGTCCGCGGCATTGCCGGCGTTCATAGTCGTCTCCTCGGCTCTTGACTGCCTCGTGTTCGACGAGTTCGGCAGTGCCTGGAGGTTTGCTGAACGGCCTGGCTTGCTAGCTTGCCCGAGGGTGACGGCGTCTTTCTCGAACGTAGGCGCCCCTCAGCACCTGGCGGAAACGCTAGCAGGTTGGCTGTGGACGTCAAGTGGTAGTTCGCTTGCGGCTACTTCCGAGTCGGGCGGGTTTGCTGGCAACTTGCGTTTCGGTACTCCTCTATTTATTCTGTTTAGAAGAATAAATTGGGAGGAGCACAAACCCGTGACGAACGAGAGGGCACTCAGCGAGATCGAGCAGCTGGTGCTGTTGGCCTTGGCGCGTTTGAACGACGATGCCTACGGGGTCACGATCCGCCGGGAGATCGAGGTCCGCGGCCGGCGGCCCGTATCCATTGCCGGGGTCTACTCATGCCTCGAGCGCATGGAGCAGCGCGGCCTGGTGGAGTCGTGGCTAACGGAGCCTACGCCGGAGCGCGGTGGGCGCGCCAAGAAACATTTCCGGCTGACAGCCGCTGGCGTCGAGTCGTTGGTACAGGCGCGCCAACGCCTCGACCGCATGTGGGCGGGGCTGCGGATCGCCCCCGAGACCGTCCCCGCGACTGCGCGGCGTAGCCGCCGACCGTGAGCAGCGACCGCCATCGGTTGAGTCGCCCGCCGTTTGTCGCGACGGTGATCTTGCGTTTTCTGCTGCAGCCGTTGGGGCGCGAGGCGATGCTCGGCGATCTTCACGAGGAGCACGCCGTACGACAAGTGGCCGAAGGTAGGTGGCGCGCGTGGCGCTGGTATTGGGTCGAGCTCGGACGCTGCGTCGGCCCCAGCCTGAGTGCGCGGACTCGAATGCCTCAGCGGCGATCCGAGTCGAATGACTCTGCTCATCCAATCCCCGGGCAGGAGCGACGGCCCATGCGTCGAGCTCTCGATTCCGTCTCTCAAGACATGCGCTTTGCCGTTCGTGGCGTCGCCAAGCGTCCAGTGCTCGCCGCCATCGTGGTTGTGACACTGGCCATCGGCATCGGCGGGGCGACATCGATCTTCACGATCCTCGACTGGGCCGTCCTGCGCCCGCTTCCCTACCGCCAGCCGCACGAAATCGTCAGCATCTGGAACACCTTCCCGAGCTGGCGCGGCCACGAGTCGCTGGGTGCCGTCTGGGACCGCGTCGCTATCTCCTACCCGGAGTACATCGACCTTAGCGCGGCCGGCCCGTTCGACGAGCTGGCGATCTACGATGCCGCCCGCACAGCGGTAGTGGACGGTGACGAACCTCGCGAGATCGGGCTCGGAATCGCTTCCGAGACGCTGCTGCCGTTGCTGGGAGTGGAGTTGCAGCTCGGCCGCAACTTCGCAGCCGGTGAGGTCGGGACGCAGGCACGCCCAGTGGCAGTTCTCAGCGACTCGTACTGGCGCGCCATCCGCGGCGCATCGCCGACGATCGTCGGCGAGTCGATCCGTCTGGTCGGGGAAGACTTCGAGATCGTCGGCGTGCTTCCACCTGGTTTTAGGCTCCGAGTGCTCAACCCCTTCGGAGACGCCATCGATTCCATCGACGTCTGGATTCCGGTCGGCCTTGTCGGACCGCGCCTCGACGACCGCGGTCATCATGGCTTCGAGCTCATCGGTCGCCTTGCCGCCGGGGCGACGCCCGAGTCGGCGCTCGACCCCACCGCTCTCTTGCTAGCCGGCGACGCCGGCCCGGCGGGGCGTGGTGCGCGGATTTCCCGCCGTCAGAGTGAAGAGGTCGGCGGCTCGAGCCGTAGCCTGGCGCTGCTGTTCGCCGCCGCCCTGCTGCTGATGGCCGTTGCGTGCGGCAACGTGGCCACGCTGCTTCTCGGGGCAGTCGATGGCCGTGGTGCCGAGCTCGCCACGCGAGCCGCTTTTGGTGCGGCGCCGGGTCGCATCGTTCGCCAGGTATTCACCGAATCGCTGCTGCTTGGCGGCGTCGGTTCGCTCTTGGGCTCGGCGCTGGCGATCGGCGGGACCCGTCTGCTGGTGGCTCTTGCGCCGGTCGAGCTCCACCTCCCGTCCGACATCGGTGTCGACGGCCGCGTTCTCCTGTTCTCGGTTGGGCTCGGCGCGTTCACCAGCCTGCTGTTCGGCACGCTGCCGGCGCTGCTGGCTGGCCGGCGTGATCTGCGACTTTCGTTGTCGCGCGCCGGTAACACCCGCTCGGTTGCGGGCAGCGGCGGCCGGGCGCAGCGCGCGGTTGTCGCGCTTCAGGTCGCGACCTCGACAATTCTCGTGGTCGTTGCCGCTCTCCTTGGCCGTACGCTGGCCGCGGAGCTCTCGGTGAATCCGGGCTTCTCGGCCGACAACCTCACCGTCATTCAGTTGTCGCTTCCGCAGGAGCGCTACCGTTCGCTGGGCGACGCCAGCCGTTTCTACGAGCAGGCCGTAGCGCGTATCGCGGCGCTGCCAGGAGTGGTGGCGGTCAGCGGATCGGATGCGCCGCCGTTCTCGGGTATTTACAAGAGCAGCTCTTTTCAGATCGAGGGTCGGACGACGCCAGACGGCGGCAAATCGCCCGAGGCATTGCGACGGCGCGTGCTACCCGGCTTCCACGAGACGCTGGGCATCCCGGTGCTCACGGGCCGCGGTCTCACACCTGCCGATACCGACCAGGCTCCGCCGGTGACGGTGGTGAGCGAGTCGATGGCGCAGCGTTTCTGGCCCGACGGTTCGGCGCTCGGTGCCTTCATCGAACGCGACGAGCGCAGCTGGGAGATCGTCGGCATCGTCGGTGACGTGCTGCACGACGCTCTTTCGGAGGAGCCGCGGCCGGCGTACTACATGTCGGTGCACCAGGAGCCGGAGAACCGTCTCGGCCTGGCGTTGATCGTCGAAACGGAAGGGGCCTTTGCCGGGCTGGCCGAGGGCCTGCGCGGCGCAATTCGGGAAGTCGATCCGGAGCTGCCGATTCGCGAGCTGAGCTCGATGCCCACCATGATCGAGCGCTCGACGATTGGCAGTCGCTACCGTGCGTTGCTGGTCGCGTTCTTCGCCGGTACTGCGACGCTGCTGGCGTTGCTCGGCATCTTTGGTGTGACTTCGCGCGCGGTTGCCGCTCGTCGGCGCGAGCTCGGCGTCCGTATGGCACTCGGCGCTTGGCGCCCGCGCCTGATTCGCGACGCGGTAGTCGGCGAGCTGCCGAGTCTCGTCGCAGGGGTGCTTGCCGGTGCCCTCGGAGCGCTGTGGGCGAGCGAGTTCGTAGACCATTTCCTGTTCGCGGTGACCCGTTTCGACGTCTTGGCGCATGCCGCCACCGCGCTCGCCATCGGTGTCGCCGGTCTTGCTACGTGCTACGTCGCCACACGGCGAGCGGCTCGGGTGAATCCGATCGACGCGCTACGCGCCGAGCTGTGACAGCGGAAACCCACAACTCGAAGGCTTGACAGAACGCCGCTACAGCCTTGCGAGGAATGGCTCGAGGGGCGCGACTCCTGTCTGGGTCAAGTCGTACTTGCTGTCGACTCGACGGCGCAGTTCGGCAACCAGGCGACGAACTTAGCCGCAGCTGCCCGACGAGCTGCGGGCTCAGCGCTGCTCTTTCTCCGGACCTTCTTTGAAAGCACGGATCAGTGCTTCGGCGTGCTCTCGTCGCACGAATGCGGTCAGACGGTCACCATCCGCCAGGACGGTGTCACCGCGCGGGATGATCAACTCGCTGTCTCGACTGATCGCCACAAGGAGCGAATCGGGCGGCAGCCCCGGCGCGACATCGCGAACCGATCGTCCGGCGGCAGCGTCATCGGTGGCGAGTCGGAGGTCCACGAAGTGGGCCGCGTCACCGTGTCGAGCCCTGCCCGAGTCTTCCCAATCGCCTTTCGCTTCTGCCTGGCGTGCCGACGCCAGCTGATAGGCGCGGATGGCGTCGGCGCGGCGCACGACGCCGAGGATTCGCGGGCTGCCGCCTCGCTCGACGACGGGCAGTCGGCCGACCCCCCCGAGCCGCCATCCTGGCTAGCGCCGTGCCCATGGTGTCGTCTGGGTTCACGATCTCCAGATCCTCGAGCTGTGTCGCGATCGAGCCTGCTGCCGCCGTGGCCGGATCACCGCGCTCGAGTGCCTTCTCGAGATCGGAGAGAGTCACCACGCCGGCAAGCACCCCGGGCTGGCCGTGGACGAGGAGCCCGGTCTTCCGCCGTCGCCGGAAGTGCTCGCCGAGCTCGCCAATCGGCACATCCGATGGCACCGATGCCACATCGTGGGCCATGATTTCGGAAACGCTGACGCCGGCGAGCAAGGCCGCATCACGGCCGCGGCTCAGCTGTCCGCCGCGGCGCGCGAGCTTGAGGCTGTAGATTGACTCCCCGCCGAGCATCTTCCTCGCGGCGAGCGTCGCCACCACCGTCGTGAGCATCAGCGGCAACATGATCCGGTAGTCGCCGGTGAGCTCGAACAGGATGATGATCGCGGTTATGGGCGCGTGCGCGCAGGCAGCGAACATCGCCGCCATGCCCACGAGAGCGTAGGCACCAGCCGGGGCTGGCACGCTGGGGAACAGCGATTCGGCAACGAGCGCGAACGCCCCACCCAGCATCGCTCCCATGAATAGCGAGGGAGCGAACACACCGCCCGAGCCGCCGGATCCGAGTGTCAGGCTCGTGGCCAGCATCTTCAGGACGAACAGCGTGAGCAGAATCATCAGCGACAGCTCGCTGGCCAGTGACTGTTCGATGACGTCGTAGCCCACATTGAAGACGTGCGGTACACGCTCCCATCGCACTCCGGTCAGCGACGGGTATGCGAGAGCGACCAGGCCGAGCAACGCGCCACCTATGGCTGGCTTCAGAGCTGCAGGCACTCCACGCCAACCATCGAACAGGTCTTCAGCGCGATAGAGCACGCGCACGAATGCGACGCCCGCTACAGCAGCCACAAGGCCGAGAATCGGTTACAGCGCCAGCTCCCAAAGGCTGTTGATGCCGTACTCGAAGGGGATGTGGAACGCCGGAGTATCACCGAACCCCGACCCGCCCGATGACGCTCGCAGCCACTGCGGCGATGACCACGGAGCTGAAGTAGCGAACGCCGAACCGTCCGTCGAGAATCACCTCGAGGGCGAAGATCACTCCGGCTATAGGGGCGTTGAAGGTGGCGGCGATTCCGGCCGCGGCGCCGCAGGCCACGAGGTTGGATATTCGCGCCTGGGAGAGCCGCATTTTCTGGCCAACGAACGAGCCCAGTGCCGCCCCGATCTGCACGATCGGGCCCTCGCGCCCGCCCGACCCGCCGCTGCCGATGCATATCGACGAGGCTAGCGACTTGACCAGGACGACCGCAGGGCGAATCCGTCCACCGCGCCGCGCCACCGCCTCCATCACCTCGGGGACGCCGTGTCCCTTGGCCTCCGGGGCGAATGACGTCACCAGCCAGCCCACCAACAGGCCGCCGACGATGGGTACCAGGACGACGTAGAGACGCCCGAAGTCAGACGTCAAGCGAGGTACGAGCGCGTAACCGCCGTGCTCCACGGCGGAGATCAGGAAACGAAACACGACCGCCGCAAGCCCCGCCGCCACGCCCACGACAATCGACGAGCCGATGAGGACGATCTCGGCCTCGTCGGAGCCGAACAGCCGCCTGATCCGTGCCGTGAAGACTCTCAAAAGGAGCTGACCTCCCGTGCATCCCGGACGCCGTCGTGCATCGACGGTCGAGGCGATTCTCTGGTGCTGACGGATCCTATTCGCGGAGCGAGAGTCCCGTATTCTGGTCGCTGCGGACGTTGTGGTTGCGCACGTCGCCCGACCCTCACGGCCCGCGCTCCGTGTTGCGTGGCAGGCGATTTTCGGTGGTTTCGGGTCGCCCGCTTCCGGGGCGCGCGATCCTGGCGCTGGCGCCGACTATTGCGACAACTTCCGGCCCGGCGTCCAGGGCGCCCCGGCTGCCTCGAGATCCTGCTCGAGGGCGACGAGGTCGGTATCGAGCAGCCCGGCCAGTCTTTGGCTCAGATCGGCGAACGCTGTGGTGGCGATCTGGATACTGGCGCGTTGAGCGGCGGTCGGGGTCTGTCGAGTGCCCCAGTGGCCGCCGATCACCGAGCCCACGAGACCTCGGATTGCTGGCGAGGTCGCCTCGTCGAGTCGCTGGCGAGCCGGGTCGCCCGAGAGCTCCATATTCAGAGCCGCGAGACGTCCGACCAGTCCGTCGACTCGAGCGTAAAGCGACGGATCGGCGCGCGGCGTTTGCACGAGCGCGGCGCGCATGTGCCGCAGGCGATCGCGGGCACGACCCATTTCGGCGCCGGCGCCCGATATCCGTCGCATGAGCTCGCTCGTTTCCTGTTGGAAGGCGGCGACCGCTACGAAATCCGTGCCGGGGGCCGTGGGCACCGGCTTGACCTCGAAGGTCTGCGCTTCTCCGACGCTCCTTGCTCCGCTGCTCGAGACCACGAACAACTCGGCTTCGTACACTCCGGGCGCAACCAGCGGGCCGCGCGGAGCTGTCACCCACGGGGGTGAGAATCCGGGTGTACTGAAGTTGATCGGGTTGGGCGCCGGGCGGCGCAGATCCCAGCTCACTCGGTGTATGCCCGCGAGCGCTGGACCCTCGACCCAGCGAACCGGCTCGCCTTGCGCGTCGCGAACCAGCAGCAACACCTTCGGCTCACCTTCGACGGCTTCCTCGCGCAGCACTTCGAAGCCAGGGAACGGAGCGTCCTCGCCCCGAATGCGCAACTCCTTCTCGTGCTCCCGACGCTCGTCCCGCGCCGTTCGCGGTGCCTCGGCGAGGTAGTACGTGAACGTTGCACCGAAATCGGGGTTGGGTGCCACGAATGCGGTGCTACCGCGCGTGGGTCTCCCAGCCGCTTGCGATGGCACCGATGGCACGTACCACCAAGCGTCGCGCACGGGCAGTAGGCCACCATCCCCGTCGAGCACGCCGTTGGCGATCTCGCGCAGTGGCGAGTAGTCGTCGAGGATGTAGAACCCGCGCCCGAAGGTCGCTCCAACGATGTCGTTGTCGCGCCGGTGCAGCTTGATGTCGCGGAAGGCGATCGTGGGTGCTCCTGCCGAGAGCATGTGCCAGTTCGTTCCACCGTTCGGAGTGAAGTAGATGCCGTACTCGGTGGCGAGGAAGAGCAGATCGGCGTCGACGTGGTCCTGCTGGATCGCCCAAACGATGGTGCCGTCGGGAAGATCGCCGGCAATCGACCGCCATGACGCACCGCTGTCGCTGCTTTCGAAGACGTAGGGCGAAAAGTCGCCGGTTTTGTGCGCGTCGGCCACGGTGAAGACGGTGGCATCATCGTGCTGCGAAGCTTCGACGTCGCCGACGAACGACAGATCGGGGACGTCAGGGAGCTCGGCGGCGGTGGCCCAGCTCTGCCCGCCGTCGCGACTGGCGTGGATCCTGCCGTCGTCGCTGCCCGTGTAGAGAACCCCTTCCGTTACCGGTGACTCCGAGATCGCGGTGAGCGTTGCGTACTTCGACATGGCGCCGTTGTCGTACAGCGAGTCGACGCTCCAGACGCGGCCCATGAAGTCGAGCTCGTAACGGTTGCGGTTGGTGGTTAGGTCGCCGCTCAGCGCCGTCCACGAATTCCCGCGGTTGTCGCTGCGCCACACGCGCTGCGAGCCGAAGTACAGACGATTCGAGTCGTGCGGACTGATCAGCAGCGGCGAGTCCCAGTTCCAGCGCTCCGGCGGCTCACCCGGAGCCGGCATCGGTCGGATGCTCAGCGCTTCCTGGCTCCGTCGGTCGACGCGTGACAGGTCTCCCTGCTGGGTCATGAGGTAGAGGATGTGCGGGTCTGTGGGGTCGATGGCGACGCCATACCCGTCCGCTCCCATGGGCACATACCAGTCGCGGTTACGCACGCCCTCGATGTTCGTTGTGCGGGACGGTCCGTGCAGCGTGCCGAGATCTTGGGCGCCACCCAGGATGTCGTAGAACGGCTCGGAGTTGCTCAGCGCAACCTTGTAGAACTGCGAGATCGGTAGGTTGGGGAAGTATTTCCAGGTGGTGCCCTCGTCGAACGTCTCGTAGAGGCCGGCGTCGGTGCCGGCGATCAGGTGCCTGCCGCTCTTGTCCTCAGGGTCGATCCACAGCGCGTGGTTGTCGCTGTGCTTCTCGCGCCCGGTGCCGAGAAAATCGAAAGTGGCGCCGCCGTCACGCGTGACGTGAAAGAAGACGTCCATCTGGTAGATCAGATCGGGATCGTGCGGCGAGGCCTCAATTTCCTGGTAGTAGTGCGGGCCGGTGCCGCCCGAGATGTAGGAGTCGCGGCGCTCCCAGCTCTCGCCCTTGTCGCGCGAGCGGTAGAAGCCCCGCTCCTCGTCGTCGGCCTCGACGGTCGCGTACACCAGTTCAGGATCGGCCAGCGTGACCGCGAGCCCGATCTTGCCCATGTCGCCCCGCGGCAGGCCGCGCTCGATGTGGCGCCAGGTGTCGCCCCCGTCGGTCGATTTGTAGATCCCCGATTGGGGGCCTCCACCGAGGAGCGCCCAGATGTGGCGGCGGCGCTGGTAGGCCGCGGCATAGACCGTGTCGGGGTTGGTCGGGTCGAACTCGATATCGGTGACGCCGGTGTTCTCGTCGATCTCGAGCACCGCCTCCCAGGAGTCGCCGCCGTCAATGGTCCTATATACGCCGCGCTCACCGCCCGACGACCAGAGTGGCCCCTCTGCGGCTACCAGCACCACGTCACCGTCGCGAGGATCGACGAGGATCTTGCCGATGTGCTCCGACGCCTCGAGCCCCATCTGCTCCCAGGTCGCGCCGGCGTCGCGGCTGCGGTAGACGCCCGAGCCCCAGCCAACGTGGCGGCCGCTGACGTTCTCGCCGGTGCCAACCCAGACGATGTCGGGGTTGCTCGGGTCGAGCGTGACGACGCCGATCGAGTAGGTCGGCTGCTCATCGAACACGGGGGTCCATGTAGTGCCGGCGTTTGTCGTCTTCCACAGGCCGCCAGAGCCCACCGCGACAAACCACGTGCTGCGATCATTTGGATTCACCGCGATGTCGGCAATACGCCCGCCCATCAGCGCAGGGCCGATGCCACGCAGGGGCAAGCCGGAGAGCGCGTGCTCGATAGGGTCGCCGTCCGCCGCTTGGGCCGCGGCTTGGGTCGGAAGTGAGATCGCAGAGAGCGTCAGCAGGACGGCTCCCGCTTTCGAGATCAGCTTGGTCATGGCGTGGTCTTTCGCGGCTAGGGTCAGTTCGAGGAGCGGCCGAGGACGAGGTCGATGCGCGTCGCACCGACTCCCGCGGACTCGCCACTGGCGGCGTATCTCGTCTCTTGCTTCCTGTAGGGAACGTACGGGAGCGCTCGAAGCCTGGTCCGAGGAAGGACGGGTACCAGCCGGCATTCTCCCTCAGATCGACGCTCACAAACAGCTCGTGGTGGGCAGCACTGAAAGGCGATCCTCTCTCTCGCCTCCACGAGCGCGCGCCGACCCGAAGTCGACGATGCAGCGGCGCTGCGAGACCGTCGCCGAGCTTCGGCCGGTGCGACTTCTGCGGCCCGTTCTGGCTTCACTTCATCACCGGTGACCGAGGAGTCGATTCGCCTGAAGAAAGCTGGTCAACGGATCCCATAGCTCACGCCACGATGGCGGGCAATCGTTGTGGCCGCAGTCCCAGCTGACAAGCGTGGCGGCTTTGCCAGCGGCCGCCAGAACAGTCGCGTGGTGGTAGGGGATGACCTGGTCGCGGTTGCCGTGGAAGATCAGCACAGGGCGGCCGAAAGTCGACAAGACCCGACGCGTATCGTAGCGATCGCGGGCCAGAAACGGCGGTGCACCGTAGCTGCGCAGCGCCAGATAGCCGACGCTCACGAACGGCGACCACAACACCAACGCCGCCACTGGCCGGTGTTGCGCCAGGCCTGCGGCCACCCCGGCGCCGAGGCTACGCCCGAGCGCGAACACGCGTTCCGAGTCGACGTCGGGCCGCGCCACCAACCAGTCGTACCCCACCGTCGCGGCATCGACGATCGAATTCTCCGAGGGGCTGCCGGCGGAACGTCCGTATCCCGGGTACTCGACGTACAGTGCGGCAACCCCGAGCTCGCTCAGGTGCGCCAGGACAGCGGCGGAGTCGAGCGCTAGCTCGGCGTTGCCGTGGAAGACGACGGCGGCCGGGCCGCGTTCCACCGTCGACGCAGCTGGTAGGTACCAAGCCTCCACTTCGCCGCTCGATGTCGACAGCCAGAGAGACTCGACTCCGTGCCGAATCGCTTCCGGAGATGCCGACCGAGGTGTGGCCTGCGCTCCCGGGTACATCACCCGCCGCTGAACGACGAACAGGAGGCTGAGATACGCGACGTACGCGGCCAGCAACACCGCTGTTACGCCGATGAGTCGCGGCAACACGCCTAAACGCGCTCGAGATGCATCAAGAGGGCCTGCCCGTCTGGGGTGGTCAACCTACGAGTCCTCTTGGTTGCCAGGTCGCCCGATGCGCCCCAGATGCGTGTGGTGGAAGCTGGCTGGGAGCTTGAGGCCGTATCCGAGCGCTCGGTCGAAGGCGATGTGAGCGGTCCAGATCACGGCATAAACGAGTGCGCCACCGACGAACCAGCTTGCGATGACGATGACAGCCGGTAGCCGCATACGTATGGAAGGCGTTGTAGACGAGCGCGCCTGCGCGGCTGCCTGCCAGATACCCGGTGAACGAGATATCAGGAACCAGAAAAAGCAGCGCGAACTGCGTCCAGCCGCCGCCGAGCCAGCCGTAGAGGGCCAGGCAGGCGCCGAAGATCACGAGCGCCTCGACTCGCAGCCAGCCTCGCGCCGGGACGTTCACGTCGGCGTATGCACCCTGCATGGTGGTTACTCCTTGCGGCTCGGATCGTGTCGGCGAGGGTGTTTCGGCTCGTCGGCCTCGCGAATCTCCTCGATGACCGAGGTGCCCGAGCCGCCGGTGCCCAAGGTCCATTGCCAGCTTTCGTGCACTCGCAGGCGACCGTCGGCCAGAACCTCGGGAAGCGAGCGGCACTCGCCCGTCTTCAGAACGCCGTCGTTACTCATGTGCTGGTACCGCATGTCGAGGGAGCAGTCGGGCGCCGCGCGCGCCAACAGCGTCCCGAAGCTGTCCTTGTTGGGGATCAGTTATCTCAGCGCCGTGCAGAAGAGACTCCGCAGGCCGCCACGGTATCGCGAGCGCTGCCGGGTGTGTCGCGCCACTCACGAAGAACGGGCCGCCCCGATTACTTGGGACGGCCCGCCAACTCCGTCTAGATCTACTCGAGATCTAGACCACTAGATCGCGAGACCTAGAGTGTAACGACGTTCTCAGCGGCCGGGCCTTTGGCGCCCTGCACGACCTCGAACTCAACCTGGGCGCCTTCGGCGAGGGTTCTGAAGCCCTCGGCCTTGATGGCGCTCTGGTGGACGAAGCAGTCCTTGCTGCCGTCCTCAGGCGTGATGAATCCGAAACCCTTCTGGTCGTTAAACCACTTTACGGTTCCCTTGATACGCATCTCTGTACTCCGTTGTTTTGCGAGTCGGAGCCACGATGACGCGTACCTGCCGACCTGCTTGACGTGCGCGGAATCTCTCCGCGCGTTCTGTGACCGACGTGGTCACAACTCGTGGGCAGCGTTCTCCTGAACAGGAAGTCGCCGCAATCTTCTGGGCCTGAGCCAATCGTTGGGTTCTGAAGCATGGTGTTTTGGCTACTCGTCAGGGGCTCGGCCTTCGGAGGGATTCTCGGATCGGGCTGATAGCCCGGTCGGTTCCCATGGCGAAGGCGTTGGGCGCCTGTGAGGCGCTCCGCAACTCGACGACGGTGATTCGCGCCGCTGTAGCCGGCGCTGGGGCACCGCGCGCTGGCGAGGGCTCCCTGCTTGCCGAGAGCTCTCTGCGCCGCGACGAGGCGCTCACCGTAGGGAGACGTCCCTGACGGGGTTCCTATTTTCCTAAGATTCCAGCTCCTACCCGGGGTCAGACAGAACGGCTCTGCGGCATTACTTTCGAAGATCGCTACTCGATCTGCGTCGTACAGCTTGCCGGCTCGGAACTCGAGCTCGCCATTGACCACCGTCCCAATGATGACCTACTTACGATGCATGATAGCAGCCGTGACAACCCGTGGCGCGACCTTTTCGAAGTTTCCCTCGCAGCCTCGCCGGTCGATGCTCGGGGCACTCGACATTGTCACGGGTCGAGAGATCTCCGAATCGGTTCGGGTCGACGTCAGGCCGGTTCACATTGACTCCCGCGGCAGCCCCTATGATAGGCCCGGCCTGTCTCACTCTGGAGGATTCCCGCCTTGGCGAACGACTCGTCAATCCCGATCGATGCGCTGGTGTCGTTCACCGCTGACCTGGTGCGTATTCCCAGTGTTCTGGGCAACGAGGGCCCGGTGGCGCAGCGTGTACGGCAGGAAATGCGTGCCCTCGAATTCGACTCGATCGAGACCGACGAGGCCGGCAGCGTTGTAGGTGTCATCCGCGGAGCGGCGGATGGGCCCACCATTGTGCTCGACGCGCACATGGACACGGTCGATATTCACCCACGCGAGGCGTGGACGCACGATCCGTTCGGCGGTGAAGTGGTCGACGGGCGATTGTACGGTCGTGGCAGCTCCGACATGAAGGGCGCGTTGGCGGCGATTGTTCACGGTGTTGGCGCGCTCGATCGCTCACGGTTAACGGGCACCGTGATCGCGTCGGCATCGGTTGGCGAAGAGCTCGTCGAGGGCGCGGCGCTGCGCCAGGTGATGAACCGCACCGGCGCCGATTATGTGGTCATCGGCGAGGCGTCCGAGCTGAACGTGGTGCGAGCCGGGCGCGGGCGTGCCGAGCTTGTTGTCACCACAAAGGGACGGCCGTCGCACGCTTCGACGCCAGACCACGGCGTCAACGCGGTCCACAAGATGCGAGCCGTGATCGAACAGATTGAATCCCTACCGATGCCCGAGCACGTGTTTGTCGGCCCCGGCGTGATGTGTCTCACAGACATCATCTCGGTTCCGCATCCCGCTCACTCCGTGGTTCCGAGCGGGTGTCGCGCAACGTACGAGCGCCGCCTGCTTCCAGGTGAGACGAGCGAACAGCTCATCGACGAGCTCCGCGCCGCCGCCGCGCGCGCCGGTGCCGACGACACCGACTTTCGGCTGGCGAGCACCGACTACACCTCCTATGCCGGGACCCGCTGGGACCAGCCGAAGTGGTTCGCGCCGTGGGAGCTTCCGGAAGAGCACGAGCTCGTGCAGGGCGCGCTTGCGGCACTCCGCGGCATCGGCCTCGAGCCCGAGCAGAGCAGCTATCAGTTCTGTACCAACGGCGCCTACAGCGCGGGCGAAGCCGGTGTGCCGACGATCGGCTTCGGCCCGTCCACCGCGGACTTGGCGCACGTCGTCGACGAGTACATCGAGATCGACCAGCTTACCCAGGCAGCGGCCGGCTACCGAGCCATCGTCGCCGGGATGCTCGCGACGTAAAGCGCGCTTACGGTTGTGGATGCGCCCGTTGAGCTTGGGCCGTGCCGTTTGCGGCGACCGCGGTCTCGATAGCGATCATCGAGTGGGCCTCCTGTTTCCGCTGACCGAGGTCATTCCGCGCCCGACAGCATGCTGGAGAGCCACGCGGAGATCCGTTCGTTGAGCTCCGGGCGTGCGGTCAGCAATCGCGTGGCGTGTGCGGCGCCGGGCACAACCAGCAGCTCTACCGTTCAGCTTGTTGCTCGCAGGTCGGCGACGATGTCGACCAGATGCCGATCTTCGCGCGCGCTGATGAACAGCCACGGAACGGCGCTCGGGTCGATGGCGCGGATCGAGGTCTCGCTGAAGGAGCCGGGCGACAGGGCGACATAGGCCTGGGCGTAGCGGGTCCGGCGCGTTCGGGCGATCAACGCCTGCTGCTTAACAACGAGAACAGAGTCCGTGTATGCTCGTTTAGTGTCGGGTGGCTCCGGTTCTTCAGTGAACTGTGGCGCAGTGAGGAGCAGCTCCCCCGGGCGCGTGACGGGCTCGCTCGTCTCTCAGGATCGCGAACGGCCCGTTTGCGGCTGGCAATGTAGACAGCGCAGTTGGAGCCTCGGCTACTCCGGACTTCCCAGCACCAGCCGCGTTCTCGTGCCGGCGGTGGCCGCGCTCTCCGCGGTGAGGTCGGTTGGAGCTATCGTGGAAACGCTGCCGTCGGCATCGAGACGCGCCGACAGGGTCCCTCGATCGACCAGCTCTCGGCCCAGCATCGTGTCGTCGGGTCCGAGCACGACTCGCAGCGGGAATGTCGGACGATCGATCCGTTTGACCGCGATCGGTGGCCCTGGCCCGTCGCGCAGCGACAAGAAAAGTGTGGCGCCGGGAGAGGCGTTGACCCCGGCGGCGAGCTCGATATCGATCTCGTAGGCTCGCCCGCCGGCCGCGGCGCCGGCCGACGCGGGCGAGGCTGTCGTCGGCGCCGCTGCCTGAGCCTCGCTCGTTTGCAGTGCGCCTCGCAGCAGCTCCTCGATGTAGGGGTTGCTACCACCCAGCATCGCCAGGCCCTGCTGCCACACGGCGGTCGCGCCTTGCGGGTCGCCGTTGCGCAGCAGGATGATGCCCTTCGCGGTAAGCGCGCGAACGTGCTGCGGATACTGCAGCAGCACGCGGTCGAGCAGGTCGAGGGCGAGATCGTCCTGCCCCATGTTGAGCCGCACGACGCCCTGCACGTAGAGCCCATCGAGGTCCTCGGAGTCGACAGCCAGGAGACGGTCGGCTTCTTCGAACGCTTCAACCAGATTCCCCACCGACAAGAGCATGAGCGCGAGTCGCTTGCGGGCGCCAAGATCTTGAGGGTTGGCGGCGAGCTGGGAGCGCGCCTCTTCCATTTGGGCCGCTAGTTCCGGCGAGACGTCCAGGTTTTCGACCGCTCCGGCTCCCGGGTGCGGCGTCGCCGTCATACCCGAGTCGCGAGCGGCGAAGAACATCAGCAGGGCGATAACGGTTACGGCGCTGGCGCCGAACAGGAAGCCTTTGAGCTGCGGATGACGAGCGAGGAACCCGAAGGGGGCGAGCTCTTCCTGCTGCTCGGCAGCATCCTGGCTGCTGGGCGACAGGCCGGCGGTGCCGGTATCGCGTGACTGCGGCAGCGTGCTTTCCGCCGCGAGGTTTACGTCCGTGCCCTCGCCGCCGACGCTCGCGGGCCGCCCACCCAGCGTGTCGAGGCGCTGCAGGGTGCGCGCCGCGGAGAGCTCCAACGCCAGCCGATCGGCGTCGTCGAGATCAGAGCTTCGCAGCCGATCGTACAGCTCGTCGCGGCGACGCTCGAGATCGCGCACGTCGAGCGACAGGTTGTGGTTGTCGGGAGCGCCGGCGCTCGAGCGGCGCATGCGCAGCGCGGCGACCACCCCCACGGCAACGCCTACGGCGAGCACCACCAACGCTGGGAGCCAGATCCCCGTGATCATGACTCGGCTCCGCCGGCGCCGGGACCGCCACTCGGACCCACCTCGCGTCTCACTTGGCTCAAGTAGGTGTCGAGCTCACTGTCTTCCGGCGACGGCACGCTTGCTTCGACGGGTGTCGGCGGCCGCTGGCCGCGGAGGCGCAGCGTCACCAGCCCGATTCCAATCAGCAGCGCCAGCCCGGGCGCGATCCACACAACAAGGTTGAAGCCTTCCGGCTTCGGCGCCAGGCGGATGAACTCGCCGTAGGAGTACTCGAAATAGTCGAGAACCTGATCCTGCGTGTAGCCCAGCTGGAGCATCTCTTGAGCTTGAACACGTATCGAGCGTGCCAGCTCGGTGTCGGACGTCGCCACCGACAGCCCTTGACACACTGGGCAGCGCATGAGGGACGCGACGGCCTCGGTGGCTTCTTCGAGTCCCCGGCCAACCAGCACATGGCCGGCAGGTGGGCCGACGATACGTTCGAGGTCGGCCGAAGCCTGACTGCCGCTTGCCGATGCAGCCATCGGGATGAGCGCTACCACGAGCGCCGCGAGCGCCGCGCCGACTGCACCCGTCGTCTTCGCGAAGAGCATGGCGTGTCCTCAGAGCATGTCGCGCAGAACGCGCTCGAGCGACGCGCGGTCGACCGCGCCGGTGATCTTATGGACGATCGTCCCGTTGCGGTCGATAAAGAAGGTCTCGGGAACGCCATAAACGCCGTAGGCGATTGCCGTGCGCCCGGCCGGGTCCATGAGCGCGGGGCCCCATTCGCCGAGTTGCGCCTGGAACATGCGGATTCGTACCGGGTCGTCCTGGTAGACGATGCCGACGAAGCCCACCTGCCCCGCGTATCGGCGCGCAGCGTCGGCCAGAACGGCATTCTCGGCAACGCAGGGCACACACCAGCTGGCCCAGAAGTTGAGCACGACCGGCTTTCCCTTGAGATCGCCGAGTCGCCGTGAGCCGCTGTCGAGATCGAGCAGCTCGAAGGCGGGCGCCGCGGTGCCGAGCAGCGGTGACTCGATCACGTTTGGGTTGGAGCGGAACGAAAGCGCCAGAAAAATCAGCAGAGGGGCGGCCACCAAGGCGCCGACCGCCAACACCACGCGGTTCATCGCGCCGGTTCCTCGTCGCCGCTGGGTACGATCCGCGCCACTCGGACGGGCACCGGTGAGCCGGCGGGCACAAAACAAACGAGGGTGCCAGCCACGAGCACGAACACGCCGATCCAGATCCACCCCACCGCTGGCGTCACGATGGCGCGCAGCCCCACAGAGCCGCCGCCCCCGACGTTCATCAGAATCAGATAGAGGTCGTGTGTGACCGATCTCATCACCGCCGGCGTGCCGAGAGGCTCCCGTCGGCTGGCGTAGAAGTTGAGCGCCGGCTCCAGGACGCCGGCGTAGCTGCCCCTGTGGTTGACGTGGACCCGCGCCCGTTGCGACATGAGGTGAGGCTGCTGGACCCTGTCGACCTGTTCGAACGTGAGGTCGTATTCGCCGATCGTCAGCTGTCCACCGGGCCTCAGGGTGCCCTCTTGGCTATGCTGCAGCGTCGCCGAGATGGCGATAGCGACGAACGTGATGATGATTCCGAGGTGAGACAGGTAGGCGCCCCACACTCGTGGCGCGCGGCGCATCGACGATGCCACTGCGGTCGCGACTGGCTCGCCGCGGCGCACGCGCTGGCGGGCCGGCTTGCCGACCTGCGCGAACGTTACCCACAGCGTGTAGCCGGCGATGGCCGAGGTGAAGAGCACGCTCCACGATCGCGCGCCAGCCGTCGCCGCCAGCAGCAACCCCACCAGCCCGGCCGGAATCGGGGTCAGGACGGCGCGCAGCACGGTGGAGCGGTCGGCTCGGCCCCACGGCAGTGCCGGTCCGATTCCCATCAGCAGCACCAGAGCAAAGCCAATCGGCACCGCCATCCTGTTGAAGAAGGGCTCGCCGACACTCACCTTCACGCCGCGCACGGCCTCGGCAACAATCGGAAAGAGCGTGCCGATCAACACCGTGAACGTCAGCGTCACGAGCAGCAGGTTGTTGAGCAGGAAGGCACCCTCGCGAGACCACAGGGCGTCGTTGTTCGGTTCCGAGGCCAAGGTGTCGATGCGTAGGCTCAGGAGAACCACAACGGCGACGATACAGACCGTGAGAAAGCCCAGCAGCAGCGGCCCTATGGCGCTCAAGCTGAACGCGTGCACCGAGTTCACGACTCCCGATCGAGTCAGGAAGGTGCCGAGGATCGTGAGAAGAAACGCGATCATGATGAGGATTGTCGTCCACGCCTTCAGGGTGCCGCGGCGCTGTTGGACGATCGCCGAGTGGAGCGCCGCGATCCCGACGAGCCAGGGCAGGAACGACGCGTTCTCCACCGGGTCCCAGGCCCAATAACCGCCCCAGCCGAGGACTTCGTACGACCACCAACCGCCCAGCATGATCCCGAGCGACAGAAAGCTCACGGGTACCAGCAACCAGTTGCGCAGCGGCAGCAACCAGGTAGGGCCGAGCTGGCCGCGCAGCAGTGCCGCAACCGCCATGGCAAACGGCACGCTCATGCCCACGTAGCCGAGATAGAGCATCGGCGGGTGGATGATCATGAGAACGTGGTTCTGCAGCAGCGGGTTGGGTCCCGGACCGTCAGCCGGAATGCCACCCAGGGTCGCTCGGAAGGGATTCGCGGGTCCGGCGAGCAGGAAGCCGAAGAAGATCCCGATGGCAAAGAGGGTCCCGAGCGTGTAGGCGAGATAGTCCTCGTGACCACGGCGCTGGAGTATCGCCACCCCAGCGGTGAACACGGCAAGCAACAGGCCCCAGAACAGAATCGAGCCCTCGAGCGAAGACCACAGCGAGACGATCGTGATGTGCAGCGGCGTTGCCCTGGAGCCGACGCTCGCGACGTACGACACGCTGAAGTCGTGCGTCACGAGCGCGTATTCCATCAGCAGCGTCGCCATCACCATGAGCGCCGCGTATCCGAGCGCCATGCGGCGCACCCACTGCAGCCCGGCCGACGAGCGCCAGGCGCCTGCCATGTAGCCCACCGGCGCACCGACGGCGCATAGCAGCAGCGCCGCCAGCAGCAAGGTCTGGCCAAAGAGAGGTGTCACGGCCCCGTTTCCTCGAACTGCATCGACTCGACGAGCTCTTTGATGCTTCGGGCGTCGCCCTCTTCGGGTACGCGGTACTCATTGTCGTGCTTGACCATCAGTCGCTGGCTCTCGAAAGTGCCGTTATCGAGCAGCGTGCCTTCGAGCACAACACCGATGCCGCCGCGGAACATGGCTGGTGGTACGGCGTTGGCGATCACCTGCACCGTTTCGCTGCCGTCGGTGACCTCGAAGCTCAAAGCGAGGCTGTCGCCGCTGTGAACGATGGAGCCCGGCACCACCAGCCCGCCGAGGCGCACATTTGCCCCAACGGCGTCGACGCCGGCATCTTTCAGCTCGCTGGGGCTCCAGTAGTAGACGAGGTTCTCGCCGATGCTGCCGAACGCCAGGTAGCCCAGGGTTGCGATCGACACGGCTACCGCCACGACGGCGAACACGCGGCGACGCCGCGACTCAGCGTTCATCGTTCTGACTCCGCCGGGCGGCCGTCCGCTGTCGGTACCAGAGGCTCCAGGTGTAGGCCACCAATCCGATTGCGGTAATCGAGTAGGCCGCGATGACGTACGACCAACCGCCCACAATGACTCCCTCAGGCATGCTCATACCTCTCGGCCACGCGAATGCGCGCGGGCTGCGACACGGTTTCCTCCTGGCGCCGCGCCATCGCCAGACGGGCACGGAAGACGGTCCACCATATCGCCATCAGCAGTAGCGCGATCGCGTTGATCCGTAGCGGCAGCGTCATGGCTCGATCGACGGTCTCGGGCGACGACTGGATCTGGTGCAGGCTGCGCCACCAGCGAACACAAAAGTAGACCAACGGAACGTCGACGAAGGCGATGATGGTGGCCGCCCCGCTCCAAGCGGCGCGACGCTCGGTGTCGTCGACGAAGCTCCGCAAGCCGAGCACACCGGCGAACAGCAACAGCATCACCAGCGATGTGGTGAGACGGACATCCCAATCCCACCAAACGCCCCACGCGGCGTGACCCCAGATCATTCCCTGCGCCAGCAGCAGCGCGTTGAAGACGACGCCTGTCTCGATAGTGCCCACCATGAGGGCGTCGTAGCGTGGCTTTGCGGACCACAACGAGGCGATCGCCAGTCCGAATGCCGCGGTGAAGCAGAGCAACGCGGCCCAGGCGCTCGGTACGTGCACGTACATAATGCGTTGCACGTCGCCCATGTGGCGCTCGGCCGGCGCCACGAACAAGCCGATCGTGCTGCCGACCAGCAGCATGGCGAGCCCGAGAGCCCCGACGGCCGTGACTGCTTTGCTGTTCATGGCCAAGTTCCTTTCATGTCACGCTTCCTCACAGACATAGGAAAAGAGGATACCGCCCAAGCTCCAGTGAAGGATGTCGAAGCTCAGCAGAAAGAGTGTCCAGGGGCGCAGCTGGCCCATGGCGTCGCCGTTGAGAATCAGAGTCAACGCCTTGACCGTGGCCAGCAGAACCGGCACCACGAGCGGAAACAGCAGGATCGGCAGCAGCACATCGCGACTCTGCAGTCGGCTGGTCATCGCCGCGTAGAGCGTTCCCGGGGCTGCCAGGCCGGCTGCCGCCAGCGCCCAGATGCCGAGCATGGCGAGCAGCCCGCCGACGCTACTGTTGAGTGAGTACAGAACAATGGCGATCGGCGCCAGAATCGGCGCCAGCAGCGCCAACAGCAGCGTGCTCGACAGCGCCTTGCCGTAGAACAGCGCGATGGGGTCTGCCGGCAGCAGAAGCAGCCCCTCGATGCCACTGTTCTCGCGCTCCAGCCGGAAGCTCTCCGACAGCGCTAGCGTCGAGCTCAAAAGCAGCGCGATCACGAGAAAACCGGCGGCCGAGGCTCGCAGCCGCGCGGTATCGGCGTCGGCGGCGAATGAGAACAGCACCAGAGTGACAACCCCGAACAGCAGCAGCGAGACGAGGCGCGAGCGGCTGCGCCACTCGAGCAGTAGATCCTTGCGGATCATCGAAAAGATCTGAGCGCCCAACCCGGGCCGCGCAGCAGCAACGGTCTGCATCCCGACGTTCATCCGCCGACCACCCGATTGCCGACGACCTCTGTGGCTTTGCCGTCCCACGCCACCTGTCCTTGCCGCAGGAGTACGGCGCGGTTGCACATGGGGGCGACGCGCTCGATGTCGTGCGACGCCATGAGGATCGTGTGGCCATTCTGCTGGCATTCCTCGATCCACGAGCTGACGATGCGGCGCCCGTCGCCATCGAGAGCGGACATCGGCTCGTCCAGGAGCAACAACTGCGGCTGCTCGAGGCGTGTTCGCGCCAGCGACAGCCGCTTGCGCATGCCAGCTGAAAACCCGTCGGCGGGAGCGTTGCGCTGCTCCGCCAGGCCTACTTCGGCGAGGAGCTCGAGGAGAGCGCTCTCCGATGGTTGCTTGCCGAGGAACCGGGCCCACATGCGTAGCGTTTCGAGCGCCGTGAGCCGTCCGTAGAGGTAGGACTCATGGTCGACAAGAGACAGGTGGCGTCGGCATTCCATACGTTCCGCCGGCAGGGCCCGGCCGAGAACACTCAGCGATCCCGTGGTGGCACGATAGATCCCGGCGAGCAGCCGTAGCAGGGTTGTTTTGCCCGACCCGTTGGCACCCATCAGGAGAACCGTCTGGCCGCGCGGGACGACCAGATCTACGTGGGCCAGCGCCCAAGTCGACCCGAAACGGCGCCCGAGATCGCGAGCCTCCACAACACGCGGCCGGGGCTCGGAGTCGACGAATGGCATGTCACGGCGCTCAGCGGCGGGAAACGGAAGGGACACTTTCCAGGCGTCCGATGGGGCCGGCCCCATCGAGCCGTTGCAGGGTGCGAATCGCTGGGGATTCTGCACGTTCATTGTGCTCGGACGTTGCTCCGACCAGGAGCGTCACGCTACCAGTCCAGGAGCTACGCGACAAATTGAATATGTAGACCTTCTTATCTAAGTATATGCCAACTGGCCTGGAAACGCGCACAATTGGCAGCTCCAGACGGCCTTGGCGGGGTGACGGGTGCCCGGTCCGGGTACGTTGGGGAGCTTAACTGAGTTCGCAACGGCGTTGTGCCGAGTGGACGGTGCCACCCGTAGCGACGTGCTCGGCGCGGCGAGAGGTATGCCTGGTCGATCACCATTCTTCCGCCCGATCAGGCCGACACGTTTGCAGAGATTCTTTGCGAGCCCGATGGCGGCACACCCACCCTTGAATCCATGTATTTCAGCTACAAGGGCGAGTGTCTGGCGTTCGAAACACGCAGCGATGTCAAGAGGCTTCCCGACGGAGGTGGCACCTATACGTTGACTTCGGTGCGCAGCGTCCACGGACCCGTTATCGGGCGCGCCACGGTCGACGGTGTTCCGGTGGCCCTCGCCCAGGCGCGGACGATGTATATGCATGAGGAGATGGACTATCCGGCCCACGCGCAGCTCTTCTCGCCGTCGGTCGTTGGCTCCGCGGCCGACTTCATCGAAATCGTAGCCGGCACGGCCTACAACATCGGCTGGTGGTACATCGACCAGAAGGACATCGCGGGGGTCGACGCCGGCCTCGTGCCGATCCGCAGACAGGGAGCGTCGACTGATCTCCCGGTCTGGGGCACTGGCCAATGGGACTGGGTCGGATTCGACCCGGAAACCCATACCTTTCAAACCCCGCTCAAGTCGCAATATCCCCAGGCCATCAACGGCCCGGACGGTGTGATTGCCGGCTGGAACAATTCGAGCGCTCTGGGCTGGCCCGTCAAGGACGAAGCGTGGGGCCATGGCGGCGAGCATCGCGTCCAATTGCTCAAAGAGCCGACGGTGGCCGCGACGAACGAGGGCCCGATTTCGATCGTCGATCTGGTCAGGATCCACACCGAAGCTGCGGTTACCGATTTCCACGCCCAGCGCGTCTACCCGTCTTTTCGCGAGTTCCTCGGAACGGTGGACGACGCCAGACTCGAAAAACTGCTGCAGGCTGCCGACACTTGGGCACAGGCCGGCGGCCGGCGGCAGGACCTCAACGGCGATGGGGTCCTAGAACACGGCAAGGCAGTCGCTTTCCTCGACATGTTGTGGCGGCCACTGGTACGCGACGTGTTCGAGCCAGTGCTGGGTGCCGACATCCTGGATGCTGCCGGTGGCAATCTGCCTTCGCTCAATCCGGGAGCGGGCGGTGCCAACGCCTGGACGTCGAGGCTCATCTCCGAGTTGCGCTTCCATATGGGACAGTCCGAGGATCCACCATGGCGGACCTATTGTGGGACGACCCGAGAGGAGTGCGGCTTGCTGATCTTGGCGGCGCTGTTGAGGGCCGCTGACGCCGCGGCGGCAACGTACGGAGAAGATGTCGAGGCCTGGAAGGCGCCTGTGAGGTCGATCAACTTCCGTCCGACCGGCGATATGGCGCCCGTACCACCCATCGCCTGGCAGAACCGCGGAACCTACGTCCAGGTGACGACAGGCAGGTGATCCCCGGCCGTCACCTTCGGGACGAGCTGCGAGCATCAAAAAGCTGCGTGGTAGGCTCCGCGAGCCGACGGGCGCTCAGCGCCAGCTTGCTCCGTCCCGCACCCAAGCCTTTGCCACAAGCGTACGTTCGAGAGCATTTCCGATGTCACGTCGCCTGTGCGCGGCGCTCGCCTGCGCTGCGCTGATCGCCGCTCAAGCGCCCGGATCCGGCGTCCCGCAGACCGTCGCGTATCCCGACCCCGATCTCGGCGAGCTTTCTCTGAGCGATCGTTCGGCGGCGCAGCGCGCCCGGCTGGGCGAGTTGCGAATGCAGGTCGATTTTCGGTTCACCGATCGATTGCCCGAGAGCGGCATCTCGTTTGTCCACGGCATTGCCGAGGAGAGCAAGAAGACGCTCGTTCCCATGCACTACGACCATGGGTCAAGCGTCGTCGCGGCCGATGTCGACGGTGACGGTTTGACCGACCTGTTCTTCGTCAGCCTGATGGGCGCCAATCACCTGTACCGCAACAGCGGCTCCGGCACCTTCGAAGACATCACACTGGCTGCGGGCGTCGGGCTTGCCGATAGGGTCAGCATGGCGGCGTCGTTCGCGGATGTCGACAACGACGGTGATCCTGATCTCTTCGTCACCACGGTTCGTGGGGGCAACGTTCTGTTCGAGAACGACGGTGGCGGCCACTTCCGCGACATCGCCCACGAAGCCGGACTGGACCACGTCGGCCATTCCTCGACGGGAACTTTCTTCGACTACGACGCCGATGGGCTGCTGGATCTGTACCTGACCAACGTCGGCGTGTTCACCAACGATGTGCAGCGAGCCGACGGCGCCTACGAAGGGTTGGTCGATGCCTTCAGCGGTCACCTGCGACCGGCGCGCACCGAGCGCAGCATTCTTTACCGCAACCTCGGCGGCATGCGGTTTCAGGACGTGTCTGACGACGTTGGCCTGGTGGAGAACGGCTGGGTGGGCGATTCGTCGCTCACAGATTTCGACCGCGACGGCGATCCTGATCTCTATCTCACCAACATGCAGGGCGACGATCGTTACTGGGAGAATCGCGAAGGCACCTTCGTCGAGGCCACCGAAGCGAACTTCAGCGCCACTCCCTGGGGGACGATGGGGATCAAGTTCTTCGACTTCGACAACGATGGCGACCTCGACCTGATGCTCACCGACATGCACTCGGACATGAGCGTGGAGGTCGGGCCCGAGCGCGAGCGCGAGAAGTCGATCATCCGGTTTTCCGAGGACATGCTCCAGGGCAGTGCCAACAACGTCTTCGGCAACGCCTTCTATCGCAACGACGGCGACGCCGGGTTCAAGGAGATCTCCGACGAGATTGGCGCCGAGACCTACTGGCCGTGGGGCGTGAGCGTCGGCGACATGAACGCCGATGGATGGCTCGACGCCTTTGTGTCGGGCGGTATGGGATATCCCTACCGCTACAGCCCCAACTCGTTGCTTCTCAACGCCGCCGGTGCGCGGTTTGCCGACGCCGCGTTCCCGCTGAGCATCGAGCCACGTCGCGACGGTCGCATACGAAAGCCCTGGTTCCTTCTCGATTGCCAGCCGGGAGCCGACATCGACCATGGCCTGTGCAGGCGCAGAAGCGGCCTCCTCGAGGTGCAGGGCACCTTGAGCACCCGCGGCTCGGTTCTTTTCGACCTCGACGGCGACCACGATCTCGACATCGTCACGAACGAGTTCGGCGCCGAGCCGCAGATCCTGACCAGCGATCTGGCGCAGCTCCGCAGCGTGAGCTCGTTGAAGGTCACGCTCCGCGGCACACAATCGAACCGCGATGGACTGGGGGCGTGGGTGACGGTAACCGCCGGCGGACAGAGCCAAACGCGCTACCACGACGGCAAGTCCGGATACATGGCGCAGAGCTCATTGCCGCTGTACTTCGGGCTCGGCGACGCCACGCAGATCGAGATCGTCGAGGTCGTCTGGCCGAGCGGCGTCGTTCAGACGCTGACCGACCTCGCCCCCGGCCTGATGGAGATCGTTGAGCCGACGGGTCGTTGACTCGTCGAGGCCGGACTCGATCCGTCAGGCAACCCGATACGCCTGGTCGACGAGTCGACACTGTTCGTCGGCGTCAAACCAGGTCGGTGGTACCGCGCAGCCGGCTCAGCTCGGCTTGAACTTCGCGCATCTGTTGCTCGAGGTACTTGATGCGCAGCATCATGCTTTCCGCCTCGACTTGCGGCGCCGCTGGTCGGGCGGGTATCGACGCTGGCGCCGATGCTGGCGCGTGCGACCCGGCCTCTGCGGTTCCCTCGACGCCCAACTGATGTTCCCAGCGCGGCTCTTTCTGGCCGGGCTCCCGTTCGAGCAGCATGACGATCGGCTCTGGAGGTCCGGCCAGATCGGCCACGGCCGACTCTGCCGCGGCAGCGGAGGCGAATTCGTGCAGTCGGGTCGCGCGCGCGCGGATCTCGCCCGCGGTCTGCGGGCCTCGTAGTAGCAACACCGTGAGCGCCGCCTTGCTGGCGGGATTCAGGTTCCAGTGCCTGTCGGCGTTGTGTCGCCACTTGGTGGATCGTGGGCTCTCCTGGCGCAACACCAGTTTGTCTCGGTGCAGGCGCACGAGCGTGCCGCGCACCTCCTGTTCAGAGAGGTTGAGTACGGGGTAGCGATTGCTGCGCTGGTTACACGCGGCGACCAGCGCGTTGAGCGTCAGCGGGTAGTACTCGGGCGTTGCCTGCTCTTTCTCGAGCAAACAGCCGAGCACCCGGAGCTCGTCACGGTCGAGCAGACGTGGCGTCGAGTCGATCATCGCGCCAGCCTAGCGCAACTCTCCCAGAACCGGGTCCCGCGGTTCGGATCTGCACGCCACCGCGATCGTTGGTCCGCCCGTGGGCTCCGCATCGCGTAGCCTCTTCGGCGCGTGGCTGCAACGCCATGGCCGACCGGTGCGGCGCGGGGTCCCCGAGGACGGGGTCAGCTCGACTCAGGTCCCGCGCCGGGAAGACCTATCGCACCTTCGCTAGCTGGCTTGCTCCAATCGATCATTGATTGATGCTCTTGCCTGCCCGCCTGGCTTCCACGTGGACGCGACGGTGTAACTCGGGCGGCAGACGTAGCATGAGTCTTCCCGAAAACGGCTTGTCGGGCGCCTCGCCTCGTTCCTTGCAGAAGTCGAGGTAATCCTCGATCGACTCGCGGAAAGCTTTCTCGAGATCGCTAACGCTCGTTCCCTGGAACGTGATCACGTCGCGGGTGTCGAGAACCTCGCCGTGGAACACGCCTGCTTCACGAGCTCGTAGAGTTTGCAGCCCGGGCGTGTGCCAGGCGCTTCGGCTACGATGCCGGCTCCGTGAGGCTCCTCCACTAGCGAGAATCCCCTGACATGCCGACCCGCACCTTGTGTGTTGCCGCGCTCCTCCTTCTGGCCGCCTGCGGCCCCCCGGCTGACGTCGAGTGGCCGGTGAACGGTGGGGTCGACAACATTCGCTACTCGCCGCTCACCGAGATCACCAAGGACAACGTCGGGCAGCTCGAGGTGGCCTGGACGTACGACTCTCAGGACGCGTTTGAAGGCTCCGAGATGCAGAGCAACCCGATTGTGGTCGGTGGGGCGCTCTATGCCACCACGCCCACGCTGAAGGTCATCGCGCTCGACGCGGCGACCGGGGCGTTGTTGTGGAGCTTCGATCCGATCGCGGCGAGCGACGCGCCGCGGGGGAGGGCGCGGCACCGCGGGGTGACGGTGCACGAGGATCGCGTGTTCGTGGCCGCGCGCAGCTATCTCTGGGCGCTCGATCGGCTAACCGGCGAGCCCATCGAGACGTTCGGAGAGGAAGGGTGGGTCGACCTACGCGAAGGCCTTGGCCGGCCGGCGGAGGGATTGAGCGTCAGCGCCAGCACGCCGGGCCAGGTCTTCGAGGACCTCCTCATCATGGGAAGTAGCGTTCCGGAAACGTTGCCCGCGGCACCTGGGCACATCCGTGCTTTCGACGTGAATACCGGCGAGCAGCGCTGGATGTTCAGCACCATTCCCTCGCCCGGCGAGTTCGGTTACGACACCTGGCCGGAGGGTGCCCACGAGATCTCCGGCGGCGCCAACGCCTGGGCTGGCGTCACCGTCGACCCCTCCACCGCGATGGTGTTCGCGGCAACGGGCTCGGCCTCTTTCGACTTCTACGGCTCCAACCGGCACGGCGACAACCTGTTCGCCAACAGCGTGCTGGCCCTCGACGCGCGCACCGGGGAGCGTGTGTGGCACTTCCAGGCCGTCCACCACGACGTTTGGGATTGGGACTTCCCCGCCGCACCCAGCTTGGTCACGGTGATGCGTGACGGGAGTCGGGTCGACGCCGTGGCGCAGATCAGCAAGACGGGCTACATCTACGTATTCGACCGTCGCACCGGCGATCCGTTGTTCGAGATCGAGGAGCGACCGGTGCCGGCGTCGACGATTCCGGGCGAGCTGCTCTCGACCACCCAGCCGCACCCGGTTCTGCCGCCGCCGTTCGCCCGGCAAGGGCTTACCGAGGACATGCTGACGCAGCGCACGCCCGAGGCGCACGCGGCGGTGCTCGAGCAGTTCAGAAGGCAGAAGAAGGGGATGTACGAGCCGCCGAGCTTCGAGGGCACGATTGTGTTCCCGGGATTCGACGGCGGTGGCGAATGGGGTGGGGCGGCCTTCGATCCCGACAGCGGCCTGCTGTTCGTCAACTCCAACGAGATGCCGTGGACGATGCAGCTGATCCCCAACAACGATACCTCGCTCTACAACATGAACTGCGCGGCCTGCCACGGCGAGGATCGAAAGGGGGCGGCAACGTTCTCTTCGCTGGAGAACATCGGTGAGCGGTTTTCTCGCGAAGAGCTCACGGCGGTGATTCGCCAGGGCATCGGAATGATGCCGGGCTTCCCCGATATGGGCGGCGCCAACACGAGCGACATCGTGGAGTTTCTGATCACCGGGGTCGATAGTGGTATGGATCCGGTCGTCACCAACGCCCCCACCTGGCAGGCGTACCGCAACGCCGCCTACACGATCTTTCTCGATCCCGACGGCTATCCGGGCACCACACCGCCGTGGGGCACGCTCAACGCCATCGATCTGAACAGCGGCGAGATCCGCTGGCAGATCCCGTTTGGCGAGTTTCCCGAGCTCGTGGAGCAGGGGCTCACCGACACCGGCAGCGACAACTACGGTGGTCCTGTGGTTACAGCCAGCGGCCTGCTGTTCATTGGCGCGACCAACTTCGACAACAAGTTCCGCGCCTACGAGGCTCTTACCGGCGAGTTGCTCTGGGAAACGCTGCTGCCGGCGGCGGGCAACGCAACGCCGTCCGTGTACAGCATCGACGGCCGCCAGTACATCGTCATCGCCTGCGGCGGCGGCAAGAACGGCGCCGCTTCGGGAAGCAGCCTCGTTGCCTTCGCCCTGCCCAACGGCACGGCGGTCGAGGCCACCGATGCTTCGGCCGTGGCCGACCAAGACGGTGCCTCCGCAGCGGACATCGACACGCCGCACCGGATCGTCTTCCAGTCGGAACGTGGAGCCGGAATGGATGTCTGGGTGATGAACGCCAACGGAACCGATCCGACGAATCTCACAAACAACGGCGACCGCGGCTTCAACGACCGGCATCCAACGGCCTCGGCTGATGGCACCCGCATCGCGTTCCGCTCGGATCGCGACGGCAGCCCTGACGTTTTCGCGATGGAGGTCGACGGCTCGAACCCGATCAACTTGACCTCGACTGCGGCGACAGACATCGACCCGTCGTTCTCACCCGACGGTTCACGCATCGTCTTCGATAGCGATCGCGACGGCGACGTCGAGATCTGGGTCATGAACTCCGACGGCTCGAGCCTCTCTCGGCTCACCGACAACGACGACCTCGACAACCACCCGTTCTGGTCGCCGAACGGAGAAGACATCGCCTTCTACTCGAATCGCGACAATCCCGACAACCCCGATTCCGAGGCGATGGAGATCTACCTGATGGCAGCCAACGGATCGAACGTTCGGAGGCTCACCGACCACCCTGCCGACGACCGCTACCCGTCGTGGTCGCCCGACGGCAGCCGCATCACCTTCAGCTCCGATCGCGACGGCAACGCCGAGATCTACGTCATGAACACCGACGGCTCGAATCTCGTCCGTCTGACCACCAACGATGCCGCCGATCTCGCCCCGGTCTGGTCGCCCGATGGCGACTGGATCGTGTTCGTCTCGGAGCGACACGGCACCAACGAGATCTACGTGATCGGCGTCGACGGGACGAGCGAGACGCGCCTGACCACCAACGACGTGGCCGACAGCAACCCGCGCTGGCTACCGGTCGGCGGGATCGATCGCTAGCGGAGAGTCTGTAGGGCGGCGCCTCTCGGCGGAACGAAACTTCTTGAGTCCGGCCTGGAGCAGGCGCGGATGTAGGGCACGAGCGGTTTCACTGAGCTCGCACGCAATACGAATGTTGTCGGGGGCCAGGGGCGTTCGAAACGGAGCACGGGGCATCTCCTGGACCGAGCGGTACTTCTTCACCGGCATCAGCCGTCCTCCAAGCCGAACTCTTCTTTGATTCTCTCGGCGTCTGCTCGATCCTGGAGTCGCGATGTGTCTTTCTTCATCTCGTAGAGCATGCGAGCGCTCGCCACGCGGACGGTGACTTCACCCACCCTGATGTCCTCCGAGTTGGCATCAAGATCCTCCCACGAGAACGCATCTCCCAACCTGGTGATGATGTCAAGAGAGTACTCACCCCGAGGCGGCACGTATTGGATCGCCGGGTATTCGCCAGCCAACTCGTCCGGATCGATCTGTTCGATGGCCGGGTCGTCGTAGAGCGACACCAGCGCTCTCTTCAGCGCCTCAACATTGGCGCGTCGCGGTGAGACGAAAAAGTCGAGATCCTGCGTAGCGCGCGGCAAACCCTGAGCCGCCATTGCCATGGATCCGATGACGACGTAGTCGACATTTTCGGCCGCGAGAGCGGCGAAGACTCGGGTCGCTTCTTCCAGGGTCACACGATGTCTCCGGGTTGCGGCGGTCGGACCCTAGTATGGCATTGAGGAGGTATACGGGAGCCTTTCCCTGGCGACGTCGCAGGTTCGATTTCCGCTGTACCCACTTCCCGTGACTACTGCAGGGGCGAGAAGTCGGTCGGGTTGAGGAACGTCGACTCGACGTTGGTCACGATGGGTCCGTCTGCAACCGACGCGGCTCGCATCGGCGGCCACTCCGGGTCATCGAGGAATGCCTGCCACGCCGCCGCGGCAGTCTCGCGGCTGTCGTGGGACAGCATGTAGACCATGGTGTTCCCCGAGGCTAGAGCGTCGTCCGGGACCCAGTAGCCCACGCTGGTCATTCCGTGCTTGTGAAACAGCTCGATCTCGCCGCCACCGAATCGCTCGAGCAGCGCCTCCAACCGACCGTCGGCCGTCGTGTACGTACGGAGCTCGTAGACCCGGTTGCTCTGAGCCTGCACCGCAACAACGTGGTTGAACGCCATGCCTGCAACAAACGCGGCCGCTACTGCGCCTGCTCGAAGAACACCTGTGCGGACCATCGATATCTCTCCCGCTCGTAACCTGAGTCGTTGGATCGGAACCTGGCAAGCCCTAGGCCAGGTCGGAGTAGAGGCACTCGCGCTGGACAGCTCTATAGAAGAGTAGCTGGGACGTCGCCACAGCGCCGACGAGAAGGGCGAGCTCAAAGCCCATATTCCCGGGAGCGGTGCGTTGCCAGAACATTGTGAGGAGGAAACAGGCCATCAACGTGAGAGCCTGGGCGAGCGTGGCGAGCCAGGTCGGAGCTCCCCACGAGCCAACGCCGCCGCCGAACGCGTCCATGCGGAGTCGGAGCCACTGAATCATGGGTGCGGCGGCCGCGATGATCAGGATGGCTCGCAGGTAGGCGGGCATGTAGCCGCCATGACCGGGTAGGTCGAGATAGCGAGCGAGCCCCTCTACGCTCGCCGCGTATATCAGGGTGATCGCGCCGAGAACCGCGGCCAGCCCTATACCGTTGCCGATAAACCATAGCCGGGCACGGTCGCGACGCGATAGGGGGCGAGGGAGTCCGGACAGCGGCGCCAGCGGGAAGGCATAGCTCAGCTGGAAGGCCGCCATCAGCGCGAAGAGTGTGACGAACGGTGCCGTGGAGATGTCGTCTGGGAACGCCCGCTGGATGCCCTCGGGCGCCAACAGCAGCTCGTCGTACAACCTGCCCAGGGTGGCGATCGGGGCACTCTGGGTTTCGACATAGATCAGATCGACGTAGAGGAAGATCGCGGCCGCCGCCAGCGGGGCGGCAATCGCAAAGGCTGCGAAGCCACGCCATCCGAGCGCGCTGTGGCCGGCGCGCTCGAAGGCAGCTACGGACAGCCAGTCGCGCAAGGACGAGCCCACCTGGCCACCATGCCACCTTCCGGTTCGTGTGCTGGTGGCGCGCTGATGGCGGACCAACGCCGTGTCGCCGGTAGGGTTGGTGAAATCGGCCAAGACGAGTGTGGGCACGAGAACGGCGCGGCGCGCAGCCCCGCGTCCGAGCGCCGGGACCAGCATCGCGGCGGCCAATAGCACACTGAGTCCCACGAATGCGATCGGATGCTCGGTACCGAAGACCACGAGCCTCGGCAGGCTCAGAAGAACAACGACCCCGACCACCACCTTGAGTTGAGCGCTCCCGCGGGCGGCGGGCCCAATTACGGCGTAGCCGAAGCCGAAGCCGAGCACTCCAATGGCTGCCGCCATGCCGAAGGGCAGCGTGGGATCGAACTGGCGGACCACGAGCTCGGACAAAGCGGCCGTGAGAATCACCGTGAGTAGAACGCCGCGTCGCAGGCGATCGGCGAGTCGCGGCGTCATCCAAAAGAACGCCCCCTGTTGCGCCTCGCCGACAACACGGCTCACCACGAACGCGATGAGAAAGGCCTCCATGAACACGAACGGTCGCGCCCGCGAGCCCAGCGCCGGGTCGTCGAACATCTGCGTCAATGCCAACCCCATCACCAGAGCGAAGCTACCGAAGAACAGAACCGCGGGGCGGCGCATGAGGCGCAGCAAGGCGGACTCTCTCATGCTCGATCTCCTTCGCTTTCGCCTCGGCGCTTCACGAGAATCGGGAAGAGCTGCTCGAGGTTCACCGGGTGGCGTTCGATGTCGACGTGATGTTGTGCCGCGAACGCGTCGGCATGGCGCTCGCCGTCGGCCACCCAAAGGCGTGCTTGGTGGCAGTTGACATCCTGCGCAACCACGTAAGGCTCGTAGAAGTGAGCCGGCATCCGGCCGCGCTGCACGCGCACTCGCCACTCGCTGTACTGCTCGCGAAGATCGTCGAGCGGCTCGTTGGTAGTGAGCTCGCCGAGATCCAAACAGACGACCCAGTCGACGATGCGCGAGCTCGCCGTACAGCTGCGGGTAAACCGCAACACCGTCTCGCGGGCCTACGTCGAGCTCGAGAGCGATGGCGTCATCGTGACCAACAGTGGCGCCGGGAGTCGGGTTGCGTCGGAGCCGCCGCAGCTGAGCGTGATGGAACGGCGCGAGCGGCTCAAGCACGCGGTTGAGGAGCTGAGGCGGGAGGCGCGGCGACTGAGTGTCAGTGACAAGGAGCTGCGCGAGGCGGTGAACCGCGGATGAGCCTGCCCGACGTTCCGTCCCGATTCTGGGCTCCCACTCCGACCTGGCGTACATGCCGAAACCCGGCACGATCTCGGTGCTCCGCGCCCTCGAGGTGCCGGCCACCGGAGGGCGAACCACGTGGGTCAGCGGAACGGCGGCCTACGAGACCCTGGACCAGGCCACGAAGGAGCGCATCCTGCCACTGCGCGCGGTGCACCGTCACCCGGAGGAGGGTCAGAACCCTCCGGAGTCGGTGGACCATCCCGTCGTACGAGTGCACCCGGAGACGGGCCGGCGCAGCCTCTACGTCAGCCCCCATTTCACGCGCCGCGTTCTGGGCTTATCGCGCGACGACAGTGACGCGCTACTGCAACGGCTCTTCGACCACCTGGCGCGGCCGGAGCTGGCTTTCACGCACGATTGGGCGGTGAAGGATCTGGTGATCTGGGACAACCGGCCGACGCTGCACTACCGCGAGCCGTTCCCGTCGTCCCAGCGCAGGATCATGAAGCGTACGCAAGTGTTCGGCGACGAGGTTCCGTTGGGAGTCACCGACTAGCGGGAGCGGCACACGAAGAAGGACTCCGTGGGGTACGGCGCTCAGCCGATCGACAGCTCGGGTAGCGGCACGATGGCGATGCCTGCGGCTTCGAGGCCTTCGCGGACGGCGCGGGCCACGGTGATCGCCGTCGGCTCGTCGCCGTGGACGCAGATGCTGTTGATGCGACAGGGGATCTTCTTGCCGGAGCGCGCCGTGATGGTCTGCTCCTGGACCATCTGCACGACCCGATCGCGTGCGACCTGCGGATCTCGGATCACGCTGCCGTCGATCTTTCGCGACGTCAGGTTGCCGTCGTCCTCGTAGGTGCGGTCGGCGAAGCCCTCGGTGGCCACGCGCAGTCCGAGCTCCTCGCCCGCCCGCTGCATCTCTGACCCGGCGGGAGCCAGGTAGATCAGGCTCGAATCAACGGTCTGGATCGCCTTGCCGATGGCGTTGGCCAGCTCGGGGCTTTCGGCGGCCATGTTGTTGAGCGCGCCGTGCGCCTTGACGTGGGTGACGGGCAGCCCACCATAGGCGGCCATGGCCTGCAGCGCACCGATCTGGTAGGCAACGGCGTACTCGAGCTCGTCGGGCTTCATGTCCAGGCGTCGCCGGCCGAAGCCCGCGAGGTCCGGAAAGCCGGGGTGGGCTCCCACGCTGACGCCTTCGCGCTGGGCCCGCATGACGAGCCGGCGCATGACAACCGGGTCGCCGGCGTGGAAGCCACAGGCAACGTTGGCCGAACGGATGATCTTCAGGAGAGATTCGTCGTCGCCGATGTCGTAGGCTCCGAAGCCCTCACCCATGTCAGCATTGAGGTTGATCTCAGTCACCATGACGCCCAAGCTCCTCCGATTGCTGCGGCGCGACTCTCGCGACTTCGGGAATTGAGTGAATTGACCCTATTGCCACGCTTCCTGCCTTCCGGTGACACCGCGCTGACCGTCGAGCTCGGCAACCGCATCGATCGCGGGCTGAGCACCGAGGTCGTGCGTCTCGGCGAGCGTATCGCCAAGGCCGCGGTTGCCGGTGCGATGGCCGGCGTGGTGGAGACGGTGCCGACATTCCGCTCGCTGTTGGTCCACTACGACCC
Source organism: Acidobacteriota bacterium (assembly GCA_963666215.2). Lineage (GTDB taxonomy): Bacteria > Acidobacteriota > UBA890 > UBA890 > WLXD01. The sequence continues at coordinate 265,950 of CAXWPL010000004.1, read as the reverse complement.
TCGCGTAACGTCGTCGGAGCGGCTCGCCGCGGAGATCGAAGCTCTCGTCGACGCCCCTGGCGAGAACGCCGAGCCCACGCGTCTCTGGCGGCTGCCTGTTTGCTACGAGGGTGAGCTGGCACCCGATCTCGAAGAGGTCGCGCTCCAGGCCGATCTGTCGCCCGCTGAAGTCGTTGGTCGCCATGCCGCGGGACGCTACCACGTGTACATGCTCGGCTTCCTGCCCGGCTTTCCCTATATGGGAGACGTTCCCGAGGAGCTCCAGCTGCCTCGACGCTCGACGCCGCGTGTCCGGGTTCCGGCGGGCTCGGTTGCGATAGCCACCAGCCTGACCGCGATCTACACCGCCGAGAACCCGGGGGGCTGGCATCTGATCGGCCGCACGCCGCCGCTCTCTCTTTTCGATCCCACTCGGGAGCCGCCGGCGGTGCTGCGACCTGGCGACCAGGTGGCGTTCGACTCGGTCTCGCGGGCCGAGTTCGACCGCCTGGCCGTGGCAGCTGCCAAGGGCGAGCTCGTGCCGACCTCGGAGCCGGTTCCGTGACCGCGGCCCTGGAGATCGTCCAACCGGCCCTGCACACGACGGTGCAAGACTTCGGGCGCTTCGGCTATCAAGCGCTCGGTGTGCCAGTGTCGGGTGCGCTCGACGCAGTCTCGCTGCGGCTGGTCAACGCCGTCGTCGGCAACGACGGCACGACAGCGGCGCTCGAGCTCTTCTACGGCGGACTCACCCTCGCCGTTGCCGCCGATTCGGTGAGGGTGGCGGCCAGCGCCGAGATCGAGGTGCTGGGGGCTCGTTCCCGCGTCGTGCCGGCCTGGCACAGCGTGCGCCTGGAGCGCGGCGAGCAACTTCGTGTTGGCGCCACGGTCGCGTGGTGCGGCTACCTCGCGGTTGGCGGCGGTCTGGCTCTCGATCCCGTGCTCGGCAGCTGGTCGACGACGAGCCGCAGCGCGCTAGGTGGCTTCGAGGGACGGGCTCTGCGGTCGGGCGACCTTTTGCCGCTCGTCCGCGACGCCGCCGACGAGCGCCCCGAGGTGCGGCTCGCCGAGCCGCCCGATCTGACTCCGTGTGAGCGGCTTCGCGTCGTCCTCGGGCCGCAGCACCAGCTCTTCACGACGATCGCGATCGAGAAGTTCCTCAGCGAGCCCTTCCAGGTTTCCGCCGATGCCGATCGCATGGGGATGCGTCTCGCGGGCCCCGATCTCGAGCACCGCGAGGGTCACGACATCGTCTCGGACGGCATCGTCACCGGGGCGATTCAGGTGCCCGGATCGGGCCAACCGATCCTGCTGCTCGCCGATCACCAAACCACCGGTGGTTATCCCAAGATCGCCACGGTGATGTCGGCCGATCTGCCGGCCGTCGGACGGCTGAGGCCCAGAGACCGGTTGCGCTTCGAGGCCGTCTCCGTGGCCGCCGCCGAGGCCGCCGCGCGCCGTTTGGAGGACGATCTTTGCCGGCGCGCCGCCAACGTTGTTGCGGCCAGTCCGAGCATCGACGAGACTGCTCTGCGAGGCGGCAACCTGATCAGCGGTGTCGTCAGCGGGGTGGAGTCGTGAAGTGAGTGAGTCGTTTCGTCATGGACGATTGCCGCTCGGAGAGGTTGGCCGTCGTTTTCGGGCTCGCTACCGGCGTTGGTGGCACCCGCAGCTTGCCAACCCAATCCAGAAGCTGCGATGGCGGGCACACAGATTCAAAGAGCTGACGCCGCCGCGCCACGTGACAGACCCGGACGACTCCTGGCGTTGTTGCGACGATTGGCAGCGCATTCTGGCGAAGAAGTTGAATTCGCGTATCTTCGCCGAGCGCGCTGGTGTCGGGGTTCCGAAACTTCTCGCCTCGGGACGCCATGTGAGCAGGATTCCTTTCGAATCCCTGCCGCGACGCTTCGTTTTGAAGCCCTGCTTCGGCGGCGACTGCCACGGCGTATACGTGATGGTGGACGGACGTGAAGCCTTCCGGCAGATCGACCTCACGCCTCGCGATCTTGGCAGGCGGCTGGCTGCGGAACGGTGGTCCCATTTGGGGAATCCTCTCCTGGTCGAGGAGCTCATCCAGGACCATCGGGACGACGGGCCCTTGCCGACCGAGTACAACTGTTTCATGTTCGGGAGTCGCATTGCCGCGATTCGGGTTCTTCGTCGCCGGGTCGGGACGGCGCGTACCGTGAATCGGTTCTACTCGCCGGAATGGGAAGCATTCGAGCACAATCTCTTCGGAAAGCACGGTCGAGATGCCCGCTGCGACGCCCCCGCGCGCCTCGACGAGCTGTTGCGATGCGCAGCCAAGATCGGCCGGCTTTACGAGATCGCCGTTCGACTGGATTTCTACATGCCGAAACGAGGACCGGTCTTCGGCGAGCTCGCACCTTATCCGTGCCTCGGCGCCCACTTCGGGCCTTTTGGGCAGTCGTACCTGGGTGAGATGTGGAAAGAGGAGCTTCCCGACGACTGGGCGCGTGAGGGAAGGTACGCCGATCGACTCGGCATTCGCGCACAGGACCTAGCCTAGGTGGCTGCGATCCTCGCCTTCCACGACGAGCAAACGCATGGGGCGGGCGAGCGCCGGCAGCTCGCGATTGAACGCCAGATCCGGCACGACGGCGCCCTCCAGCGTCGCGTTCGCGACGTGCACGCGGCATCCGCTGTCGCGCAGAGGCTGCAGAAGTCGGCGCGCGAGCGCTTCCGGGTCGTAGGAGCGCGCGAAGCCCTCGAACGGCCCCCACCCTGGGAGGGTGGAGGTACGGTCGATCATCAGGTCGGCCGACGGCTCTTGGAGCGGGAGCTCGGGCTTGCGGTTCCACAGCTCCATCGAACGCGGCGTCACGAACACAGGCAGTACGACCGCACGGCCCCCAGGAGCGAGCACGCGCGCGATCTCGCGGGCCGCGCCGATATCGTCGTCACCTCGGAAGTGCTCGATCGAGTGATGGCAGGCAATGCGGTCGACCGACGCGTCGGGCAACGGGAGTGACGCCGCCGAACCACCGATCCGTTCGATGAGGTCGGCACTGGCCTCGGCCACCGCCTTGGTCACGAGGGGGTCCTGCAGGATCAGCCGCGCCGGCGTCACGGTGTCGCTCACGAGCGTCAGCCAGGTGGTGTCACCACCCGCGAGGTCGAGCACCACGTGGTTGCTCGCTGGCGCCAGCAGATAGAGCGACGTCGTGTACTCGAGAATCTGGCGATGCACATGACCGTCTCGATGCCGATCACGCAGTTCGGGATGCCTCGCCGCGGCGTCGTATGCGCTTCGCGGAATGTCAAGGGTCTCGACTGCCGCGCCAAGCGCCCGCCCCAGCGCCTCGTCGGTCGCGGCGGCGGGGACGGCGCGGTTCAGATCCAGATTCACGCGTCCACGCGCGATGCGACGTTGCCACGACGCCCTCACCCATCTGCGCTTCAGCGTGCGAATCATGTGCCCCACCGACTTGCCGACCACGAGGCTCATCGTGTAGCGGGTCGGAGCGTGTTTCAGTCTAGCCGCGATCGAGGCGGTTCTCCGGCCCGGGAGATCTAGCGCCACCGTGATTTGACTTGGCGCATGGAACGGCGTCATAATCGTGCATACGAAAGCCTAGGGGTGGTCATTCGGCCTGAGATCAGACCCTCGAACCTGATCCGGTTAGCACCGGCGTAGGGAGCGGCGGCCGCGCGTAGCGTGGCGGTACTCGATCGGTCGGCAAGTCAGCGTGCCTGTCGCGCGCTGCGTACACGGAGAAGGACCATGGTCCACTCACGTCATCGAACCCACTCGCAGATGCCTCGTCGATGCCTCTGCGCCTCGAGATCGGGCGCGTTGCTGGCGGTGGCCGCGATGTGGACCGGACTCTTGTTCCAAGTTGTCTTCGCGCTACCTGTGCACGCGGCCCAGGCAACGGTCGAAGTACGCGGCGTCGTCGTCGACCCCACGGGTGAGCCAGTGGCAGGAGCTACGGTCCAATCGGCGCTGCCAGTCGACGGAGCATGGGCGACCACCGACGAGGACGGTCGCTTCGCTCTCCATCTTCCGCCTGGCGTGCTCGATCTCGAGGTAATCCATCCGGAGTTCAAGGGTGTTCGAGCCTCTGCGAGGATCTCGGTGGATGGAGTCGAGCTCGAGCTGCGTCTCGAGTGGATCACCACGGTCGAGGAGTCGGTGGCGGTCGTCGGGATCCGTGCCGGTGACGACGTTCCGGTCACCAAGCGGAACATGACTCATCAGGAAATCGAGATGTTCAGTCACGGGCAGGACACCCCGGCGCTGTTGCAGCACACGCCCTCGATCACCTGGTACTCGGACTCCGGCGCTGGCTCCAACTACTCCTACCTGAGCCTGCGCGGAATTCAGCAGAGCCGCATCAACATCACGCTCGATGGGGCACCGTTGAACGACCCTGCCGACCACGCGCTCTTCTTCAACAACTTCAGCGACTTCACGAGCGCGGTCGACAGCATCCAGATCCAGCGCGGGGTCGGCACGTCGTCGGTAGGGTCGCCGTCGTACGGCGGCTCGATCAACTTCGCCAGCCCCGCGGCCGCGACTCGAAGCGGCGGAGACGCTCGTGTGACCGTCGGTGCGTACGACACCCAGCGGGTATCGCTTGGCTACGAATCGGGGGTGCTCGGAAGCGGCTTCCACCTGGGCGGGCGCTTTTCTTACGCCAACACCGACGGCTACCGCGACCGTTCCGGCAGCGAGCACCGGACGGTGTTCGCGAACGCTGGTTGGCGCGGCGAGCGCGACTCGCTGAAGTTGTTCGCGTTCTTTGGGAAAGAACGGTCGCAGCTTTCGTTTCTTGCCGTTGATCCGGACACCCTGAGCCAGAACCGTCGCTTCAACGCGCTCGATAGCGCGGAGCGCGACGATTTCGGCCAGGATTTCGCACAGCTCAAGTACACACGCGTGCTTGGCGACGATGGCCTCCTGACGGCGTCGGCCTACTACAACGGCGCACAGGGCTGGTTCCGCATTTGGGACGACCCGGCGGCGCAGAGCAACTTGCTGCAGTTCGGCATCGATCAGCAGTTCTACGGCTCCACGATCACGCTCAGCAAGAACAGCGAGCGATTCTCGGCTTCGGTGGGTGCGCACTACAACGACTTCAGCGGCGACCACGACCTGCAGATCGGCGACGACGCCAGCACCCGGCTGTACGTGAACACCGGCTTCAAGCAAACGGCCAATGTGTTCGGAAAGATCGAGTATCGGCTGAGCGACAACTGGCTCCTGTATGGCGACCTGCAGCTGCGCTACGCCGACTTCTCCTACGAGGGTGACATTGATCTCGGGTCGGTCAGCTGGACGTTCCTCGACCCCAAGGTCGGCGCTCGCGTGCACCTCGCGCCGAGTGTGAGCGCGTACGCCTCGGTGGGTCGGGCGCAGCGCGAGCCGGGGCGGCTGGACATGCTGTCGGGGGAAGACAACGCGACGGTGCGGCACGATCTCGAGGCGGTGCGCGTCGAGTCGGTGGTGGACTTCGAGGCGGGCGTCAACGTCAACACGCGGCGCTGGTCGGTGCAGGCAAACGTCTACGCGATGGAGTTTCGCGACGAGATCGCGCTCACCGGCGAACTCTCGGACATCGGACTACCTTTGCGCCGCAATGTCGACACCTCCTACCGCCGTGGCATCGAGCTCGACCTGCGCTGGCGGCCGGCACCGAACTGGTCGGCCTTCCACAGCCTCAACATCAGCAGCAATCGTATTCGCGAGTGGACGCAGTTCATCGACGTTTATGATGCGGACGGCGCGTTCGTTGGTAGCGAGCCGACGGTCTATGTCGACGTCGAGCCGCTGCTGACGCCCGGCCTGATTGCCAATTTGGGTATCGAGTGGACGCGTGGCGAGACCAGCCTGATGCTCGTCGGACGCCACGTGGCGGAGTCGCAGCTCGACAACACCAACGTCGCCAGTCTGCGCCTGCCGTCGTACACCAACCTCGACCTGCGAGCGTCGTTCGGGCTCGAGCGGTGGGCTGCGCTGCATCGTCCGCGGCTGGTTCTCTTCGTCAACAACCTTGTCAACAGCGACAACCAGTTCGGCAGCGGTTACAGCTACCAGTTCGTTACCCGGGGAACCGGCGGCGATGCGCTCGACGGCATTCCGTTCTACTACCCGCTCGCCACACGCAACGTGGTGGTGTCGCTACAGTTCGATTTTTGAGGTTTTCGCGATCCGACCAGTCTGCCCGGTGTGGGGCGGCGATAGCGCGGCGCGGGACACTGCCCGGCGAGGCGCGTTAGACACATGAGCCCGCTCGAAATCGCTGCCGTCGTGATCACCTTGGCAGCGGTCTACCTGACGACTCGCCAGGTGATCGCGTGCTGGCCTCTGGCGATGGTTGGCGTGGCGCTGTACGGCCTCGTGTTTTACGAGGCCAAGCTTTACGCCGACATGGGCCTGCAAGGCCTGTACTTCGCGATGTCGGCGTACGGCTGGTGGGCGTGGAGTCACGGTGGCGAGGGAGGCGGGGAGCTCCCGGTCTCTCGGACCACGAGAGGCGCCTGGCTCCTGCTCGCCGGCGGTGGCGCACTGGCCAGCATCACCCTCGGGCAAACGCTGAGCCGCACCACCGACGCCTCGCTGCCTTTTCTGGATTCCACTCTCACCGCGTTCAGCGTAGTCGCGCAGTGGATGCAAACCCGCAAACAGCTCGACGCCTGGGCCATCTGGATCGTGCTCAACGTCTTCTACGTTGGCATGTTCCTCTACAAGGAGCTGTACCCGACGGCCGGACTGTACGCTGTGTTCATCGTCCTCGCCGTTAGCGGGTTCATCCAGTGGCGCCGCTCGATGAACACCAGCGAGAACGGTTCAGGCCTCGCGGCGGCACGATCATGATTCGAGTCGTGGTCACAGGCTCCGAGTGCACCGGCAAGACCACGCTCTCGCGGGCGCTGGCCGAGCACTACGCAACCGTGTGCGCGCCGGAATACGCGCGCCAGTTCGTGGCTGAAAAGGGCGCCGCTCCTGAGTACGGTGACGTTGATGCGATCGCTCGTGGCCAGATCGAGTCCGAGGATCGGCTGCTGGCCGAGGCGTCGCGCGTGATCGTGCAGGACACAGACCTGCTCAGCACCGTGATCTACAGCCGTCACTACTACGGCGACTGCCCGGGCTGGATTGACGAGGCGCTGTCGCAACGTGCCGCCAACCTGTACGTGTTGGCCGCAATCGACATTCCGTGGGCCGCCGACGGCGATCAGCGCGACCGCGGCGATCGCCGCGAGGAGATGCAGGAGCTCTTCCGGAGCGCTCTGACAGAGCGAGGACTTCCGTTCGTCGAGGCTCGTGGGGAGGTGGAGGAGCGGGTGGCCGCGGCAGTGCTGGCAATCGACGCGCTGCTGAACGCGGACGACTGATTGCCGGCACTACGGAGCGGGAGGGCCGGCCCCTGAGGACCGGCCCTCCGCGGAACGAGCTAGACCACTGCCATCTCGCGCTGGCCCAAGATCGCATCGTGGGCCATGGTGGCGCGGAGCCAGGCGCGCGTTGCTTCACGGCCGTCACCGAGGCGCAGGTTGGGCTGGAAGAACTGGGCGAGCGGGTGGCTCGCCATCGCCGGTGTCATGTCGGCGAGGTAGAGCGGTGCCGCGGTGACGATGTCGGCGGCGGTCAGATGATCGCCTACGAGGAAGCTGCTCTGGCTGAGCTTCTCCTCGAGGGCGCCTGTACGCTCGTTGAGCATCTGGTTGGCCCCCGCGATGACCTCGGCGTCGGGCGCTGGCTCGAAGAACTGGCCGAACATCATTCCGAGCGGCTCGCCGAGCTGCGTGCGGGCGAACAACTCCCAGCCCTCGATCTCACCGAAGCTCGTGTAGTCGGAGCTGAAGATCGGAGGGGAGTCGGGGAAGTTCGCTTCCAGGTAGCGCAAGATCGAGCCGGAGTCGAAGATTACCGTCTCGCCGTGCTGCAGCACGGGCAGGCGCGGCTGTCGCGAGACGTCGACGATCGGCGAGCGATCGCCGGGGAAGGAGTCGGCCTGGAACTCCTTGCGATCGTAGTCGAGGCCCTTGTAGCCGAGCGCGATGCGCGCCTTGACGTTGTTGGGAGAGCCGGTGAGCTCGTGCAGGATGAGGCTGGCCATTGATGTGCTCCAGGGTCGGGTGGAACTTCGGGTGGGCGCCGCACAGGTTCGGCAGTGGTGTCGATTCTACGACGTGCGCGCGTCCGCGATCACGACGCCTAGCGGGGGATCAATCGACTTCGAACAGAGCGCCCTTCGCCCCGAACACTGCGGCGTTGACCCGCTCTTAGCGTTGCAGCGCTAGGGTCTGCCGAACAACCCCGCCGCGCTCCGATGCCACGGTCAGCGCCATCTCTGCGGTGGGTGCGGTGAGCCGAACCAGGAAATCGGCCACGCCGGTCGTGAGGTCCGGGCCAGGTGCGTCGCCGTTGTCGCGGGTCCCCGCGAGATGGCCGACATCGACGCGACCGTTGCCCTCGAGGAACTCCGCGCCGGTAAGGGTGGCGATGGCGCGCACGGGCACCGCGACCTCGGCGTCGAGGGCTCGTTGTGTCAGGTGAGTCGGCAGGTACCCGGTATTGGTCACCTCAACGCGAACGTGACGAAGGCTGTCGTCGTCGCCTTGTCGCGGCTGCACGGTTTCTACGGTCACGTCGGAGATCTCGATCTGCGGCGCGATCTCGGCAAGCCACAGCATCCAGGGGACGTAGAGCTCCACCTCGCCCTGCAGGAGCTCGCGTGGCGGATTCTGGCTGACGAACTTCGAGTGCCAGCCGCCGATCTCCACGGTGCCGAGCTCCGGATGTTCATAGGGCGCCCAGTCGGTGATGTAGGAGCTCTCCAGTTCCTCGTCGTGGTACCGCAGGCGCTCGAGCTCCGAAATCTCGCCGTCCTTGTCGTCGTCGGTGCCGATGCCGCGCCAGAACTCGGGAACGAAGCCGACCACGCCGAAGTCCCAGAAGCCCCACGAGATCAACGTGCCGTGGCGATGCACCTCGGGGTTGGTGTAGCTCGGCAGGGCCTGTTGTCCGGTGGTCTCCTCGTACTTCGCCGACTGCTCGAGAATGAGCTCTTGATCGGCGGACGGGAACTCGCTCCAGGCCGTCGTTGAAGGCAACCGGAAGGCGAAGCCGCCGGAGGTGTGGCCGTGGAAGATGCCGGTGATGTTGCGGTGTGAATTCAGAAACGCGATGGTCGCCGCGGTCTCTGGTTCCGACAGCGGGTAGGGCCCGGCGCCGCTCTGTTCGAACTCGAGCCCCCAGTTGCGTGGGAAGTTGCGGTTCATGTCGATGCCGCCGATGCCGTCCTCGTTGGTGCGGCCGTCGCGGTCGTCGTCGACGCCCTCGGAGAGCACGTCGTAGAACTGCGTGCCCGCCGGCGGCGCTGGCGAGGCCTGCGGTGGGCCGCCGCCGAAGCCGTCGGCACCCGTCCGGGGCCGGCGCAGCATCAGCCGCGCATCGTCGGGGCTGATGTACCAGGCACCGTCAGGGTTCGGCACTCGCATCCGAGTGATGTGCGCGTCGCCGTCGAGGTCGTTGGGCGGGTCCTCATCGAGCAGACCGTCGCCGTCGTTGTCGTACGGCCGCGGCGTGCTCCGCAGGGTCTGCGCCGAGGTCAGTGCGATGTCGGCCCCGTCGGGGTTGAACTTGGGCCTTACATAGAGCGCCCGTGTGTCGACGAGGCGTGTGATCTGTTCGTCGACTCCGTAGTTGCTCAGCACGTACCAGGCGAAGTGCAGCGCCACCTCGCCGCCGGTGAGCTCGCCGGCATGGATGCCGCCGTCGTAGTAGTAGGCGGGCTTGTCCTCGGCGGCGCCGGTTGCTTTGTTGGTGATCTCGATGACCATCAGAGGACTGCCGGCCAGGGTTTCACCGATCGAGTAGACGCTGGTAAGCACAGGATACTCGTGACCCCAGGCCTCGAGCGACGCGTTGGCCTCGGCGGCGGTGTGGAACTTGTTCCATCTCGGGCGTGAAGGATCCTCGCCGCCCGCCGCACCGCGGTCGGGGGCCGGCCCAGAGACCGCGATCGGTGTCGGGGCGTCTGCCGCCGCGGGGTCGTCGCTCGAGGGGGCTGTGCATCCGACGGTCTGGGCGAGCACGAGCAGGGTCGCGATGCGCCCGTTCCACGCCAGGGCCTGTGCGCCAGGGATTCTCTTCACTTCAGCACCTCTCGGAGAAAGTGGGGTTCAGCTTAGGCCTTCTCTTTTCATCGATTCAAGAAGCCCCAATTGAAGATGGCGTGCAGGCGCGCACGCGCGGTCGGGTCGCCACTGATCGCCACCAGAAAGCGCTCGCCGTCGGGAGCGGGGGACCAGAGGTTGACTCGAGCCGAAAGCGGAATCGTTACCAGCTCCCGCTCGGCAGAGACACGCGGTGGGGCTTGGCCGAGATCCACGTCCACGACCTGCAGCGTGCGGCGTTTCTGAAAGAAGAGCTCGCGGCCATCGGCCCGCCACTCAGGGCTGGTGCCTCCCTCCGCCGAGATTCGCAGCTCACCGCCGCCGCCGGCCGGTCGCAGATAGATCTCGTTTTGTTCCGTCTGATTGGATTGATAGGCGATCCACTTGCCATCGGGTGAGTAGCGGCCGTCGACCACGCTGGCGGCGACTGCCAGGACCGGCTGCGGCTCGCCGCCCGCTGCCGGGACCATCCACAGATCGTTCTCCGAGCTGGGGTTTCGGGTCAAGCTTCCGCTTTTTACGTAGAGGATGGAGTGGCCGACGCTCGACCAGTCGGTCGGCAACGCGTAGGCTCCGTCGGCGCGCTCCAACAGCAACACGGGAGCAGTGCTTCGATCGATGGGTACGCGATACAGACCGGGCGCGTCCACGCCAGCGTCGGCGTAGTAGGCGACATGCTTGCCGTCCGGCGACCAGACCGGGAACGAGGTCGCGGCACCGGGTAGAAGCGCCGAGCGCACGTCGCGCTCTAGATCGTGAATCCATACCGACGTGAGGCTGCCGTCGGTGAGCTCGAGGGCAAGGCTGCGACCGTCGGGCGAGACGCGCGAATCTACCTGATAGATCCCCTTCCGCTCGGTAATGCTTTCGATCGTGCCGTTGCGGTGGAGCCAGGAGAGCGTTTGCTGCATCGTGCTGGTGGGGCCGGCCAGATAGACCAGCATGCCGGTGTCCGAGATGTCGAAGGCGCCGGCGGCGCCGCTCGACAGCGCCAGGCCCTCGATCTGAATCACGGGTGGCTCGACAATCGTCCCGCGGTCGGGGTCGATGCGTGCCGATGCGAGTCGACCGCGTCCGTCCACCGCCAAGATCAGGCCATCGCCCAGATGGCGCCCCGAGCGATAGTCGGCCATGAGGTCGGTTACGCCGTCGTGACCAGCACCCACCACGCCGAGACCTCGCGTCGAGGAGGCGTTGTTGAACAGCCACGCCAGCCAACGATCTCCGGCCAGGCGTGCAGTAACGATTCCATTGATCTGTGCGTCGGATCGAAACCGTTCAGCGAGACTTCCGTTTGCCTCGAGTCGGCTGACAACCAGGGTGGTCCCCGTGTGCGACGTATAAATGCGGCCGTCGTTGCCGCGGAAGGGCATGAACAGACCGGGCCCCAGGCTCGCGACCAGGGTTGGCGACGATCCGTCCACGCCAACGCTGTGAAGGCTCGTCTCCGCCGTCTGGAAGCCGCGCCCGAAGTACATGCGCTCGCTACTTGCGTCGAAGGTGATGCCGAACGCGCCGGCGGAGTCGGGTAGCGTGCGCCACTCGATGTCGTCGATCGCGCGCAGCCGGATCACGCTGCGGCTTACCTCGGCGATCCAGTGCCCGTCGGGCGAGACAGCGATCGCCGAGGGACCTTCCGAGATCGCGTCGATGGAGGCGATCATTTGAGCTTCCGGGGGCGGTTCCGGCGTCGGCCGCGACAGGTAGCCCACGGCGAGGCCCGCCAGCACCGCGGCCCCCGCGATGGGTGCGGCGCGCTTCCAGAAGCCTGCCGCTTGCCGGGTCCCAGTGGTGGCTGCGCCGGGCTCCTCGCCAAGACTCGCTTCGAGCTCGAGCCTGGCGTCGCCCACGTCGCGCATTCGCTGGGCGGGATCCTTGGCGAGGCAGCGCTCCAACAAGGCTCGCAGGCGCTCCGGAACCGGCGGCAAGCTGTCTAGATCGGGTGTTTCCTTGAGAATCGACGCCAGCACGTCCGAGACCGTCTCGCCATCGAAGGTCCTCCGGCCGGTCAGCAGCTCGTACAGCACGCAGCCGAGCGCCCATATGTCGGCGCGCTTGTCCACAGGTTTGCCGCGCGCCTGCTCGGGGCTCATGTAGCCCGCGGTTCCTAGAATGACCCCAGTCCGCGTCGTCGCCGCGACGGTCGGTGAGGCGCTGAGGTCCATGCTGCTGCTGCCATCCGCCTCGAAGGCCTTGGCGAGGCCGAAGTCGAGAACCTTCACGCTACCGTCGGCCGCGAGTTGGACGTTGGCGGGCTTGAGGTCGCGGTGGATGATGCCTTTCTCGTGCGCCGCCTCGAGCCCGGCGGCGATACCGATCGCGATGCGGACAGCCTCGCGCCATTCCACCGGGCCGAGCGCGGCACGCTCGTGGAGCGAGTCTCCCTCGACCAGTTCCATCACCAGGAAGGTGATGCGACGCGGGGCTCCTCCCGCGGGGTCGTCGTCGATGGTGACGTCGCCGAAGCCGTGCACAGTCGCGATGTGGGGGTGGTTCAGCGAGGCCAGAAGCTGAGCTTCGCGCTTCAGTCGTGCCAGCCGCTCTTCGTCGTCGGCGAGCTCGACCGGAAGGACCTTGATCGCCACCGCGCGTCGCAGCCGTGTGTCCTCAGCGCGGTACACCGCCCCCATGCCGCCCTCGCCGATCTTGTCGACGATCTCGTAGTGCTCGAGTCGTGTGCCGGGCTGCATCGGGCCTCCAGCGGTGTCGCAGCAGCGGGGCGTCAGCGGCGCGACAGGATATCAACCGAGCGGAGCATGCCACAGATGCGTGCCCGCCTCGGGGTTCCTCGGGATTCCTCGAGGTTCTCCGTGCGATTCCGCGGCTCGCTAGACAATCCAGTCGCCGAGATCCGGCTCCAAACCCTCGACCTCGTCGGCGGGCCCGAGAGGATGGAGGTTACGTCCCAACCAGACGAGCACCGCGAGGCCGATATAGAACAGGACGCCGACCCCGAACACCACCGCGGGCGGCACGAGCTGGCCCACTGCCATGCGTTCCCACAGGGCCGCCGCCGACGGTGCGTACGTTGGATGGAGCTCGAGCTTCATCAGCCAGGCGCCGAGCAGGACGCCGAAGATGGTGAGGTAGTTGCGGCGTAGACGGAACCCGATGGTGTGCAGCAGCCGGCTCTTGTAGGTCGGGTGGTTGAGGTCTTTGCAGATTTGCGTCCGCCACAGCGGCTTGGGTGAGATCAGCCGGCGAGAAATGATGGGCAGCAGGACGTTCTCCTCGAGCATCCGCACGCGCGCCTGGTAGACTTCGTAGCGTCGGTAGCGGCGCGCTTCGATGAAGAGGAATGCGAGCACGATCAGGTTCGTGAGCAGCAGCAGGATGTGAGGGTGGTCGACGCCGGCGAAGGAAAACGACAGCATGCCGGCGCTCGTGAGAACCGCCCAGTTGGTGGTGGCGTCGAGACGCTGACGCCACATCGACGAGCGGTTCACCTCGGCGCGGTAGAAGTGCACCAGCACGTTCAGGTACTCGGGACGCGTGAGCGGCTCCTCTTCGAAGCGCGCCTGGTCCGCGAGCTCCGATTGCCGGAACAGATCCTCCGGGCCACCATCGCTGACCACGGGATCGGGGCGGCTCGCGGTCCGGTCAGGCGGTCCGATTTCGCTCACGGTTCGGGGGCACGGTACACCGCGCCCCTACCGCCTTCACCGATCTCGCGCTGCGCGAGTCGTGTGCTCGGCTGCATCGGGGCTCCAGCGGGTCGTCGCTCTGGGATGCCAAGGGGTGGGAGAGGATACGACTCGAGCGAGCATGCCACATGTCGCATCCGGAGGGGGCTGCTGCGATCGGTGCACGCCATCTCCGCTTCACGAACCTCCGCCTTGTGTGACTGGCGGTTTATGTATTCGCCAGACGCGGCGCCGAGCTGGCGATTGGCAGCGTGGTCGCGGGGCTGCCGTCGTTGCTGCTGGGCCTGGGCGCAGCTCTGACGGGAGCGATGCTGCGAGCCTCTGGGACATGTCGATACTCCTGGCGACCCCTGACGAACGATCATGCCGAGAACGCTCGCTCGACCCGCACCCATGGCCATGCGGATCCCGATCTCCGCGGTGCGCTGAGTCACCGAGTAGGCGATCACTCCGTACACGCCGGCCGCTGCCAGCGCCAGGGCGATGCTCGCGAACACGAGCAGCAGCCTGGTGTAGAAACGACGCCCGGTCATCGAGTCCTCGAGCAGCGACTGCAGCGGGCGGACGCTCGAAACCGGCTTGTCGGGCGCGATGTCGTGGACGGTATTGCGCACGGCGGTGATCAGCGAGGCGGGATCGCTCTCGCTGCGCATCAGCACGTATATGTTCGCCCAGGGGTTCTGGTAGAACGGCATGTAGACCATATGGCGAGCCTCGCTCTCGAGATCGCGCTCGCGCACGTCACCCACCACCCCGATGATCGTCTTGACGCGTTCCGGGTCGCGCCAGCCGAGGAAGCGCTTGCCGATCGCGTCTTCGCCGGGCCAGTACTCGTCGGCCATGCTCTGCGAGATCACGGCATAGCCGCGTGCGCTGGACGCACTACTGCTGACGCGTGGAATATCTTCATCCCGCCCCCCGCTACTGAGCTAGTCGACGAACACGTCGCCAGATGTCATTGATCCTGGGTTCGTCAGACAATCCCGATATCCTACGGTCGCGATACGTCTGTACAAACGGACCGGAGACAACCATGAACTCCCGCTCATCTCCGAACGAGATGTCTGCCACGAGAGGGACCAGGCTTGAAGGCGGGCGCGCGGGAAACAACAGGACCTCGTCACCCGCGCTCGGTGGCGGTGGCCACGATCCTTTTTGGTAAGACACGCACTCATCCCCGAGCGCGAGTCTCGCGTTCGGGTACTCCACGTAGACCCGTCTGGCAGCCGGATACGCCGCTGAGCGCGACACTTGGTCGGTGATTTCAATGGCCAACATCGTGCCGAAGCGACGGCCGTAGCCGACAACTTCGCCGATCACTCGACCACGTATCGCCGCGAGCGCGCCCTGAACGACCTCTTGTAGGGTTCTTGTGGGTCTCGCGTGTGGTTGATATCCATCCGCCTCGAACGTGCCCATGCAGCCGCCGGAGGCACGGAGCTTCGCTCGAGCCTCTGGTCTGAATGAATCAACGAACTCGACCAGCCAGGGGGGAGCCACATGCGGGCTAAGCTGCCCCGCTGTCGCCCAATCCGAACTCGAGCTGCCTTCGCCACCGACCCAATAGCCCGGCACCGATACCCAGATCCCGTGCCACTTCGGCGAGCGTGTGATCGCCCTCCCTGGTCATCCGGACTGCTTCGATCTTGAACTCTCGACTGAAATGCCGCCGTCTTCCCATCGGTTACCTCCGAGGCCATTATCTGGCCTCTTGAAGTGTCCGTGAAATCGGGGCAGGCCCAGTTGCCTCTTCCGAGCCCGAACATGTCAGCATACGTGCTGCGCGAAGCAGCCGGAGAGGGCCGCGGCCCGGGGCCGCGTCCTTTGACGTCACTCGCTTCTGCTGCATCATGCCGCCCGACCCTGACGACCAGCCTTGCGGGGATCCGTTGCCCCTGACTCTTCTTGACCCGAAGGCCCGCTCGTGTGGCCTGGTCGGCCGACTGCTATCCGTCGCGGCGGAACTCTGAGCGCCCGCCGCCCCCACCGCGAGGCAGCGGCCGCGCCGCGCAAGACGCCGTGGTCGCTGACCTCAGCGTCGATCGTCGCCCTGCTGGCGGGCTTTGCCGTGGCGACGGTCGCGCGCTCGTGGCCTCAGCTCGGTCGATCTGGCCGTGGCCGTCGTCGAGCCGCTTGGCGTTCTGTGGATCGTGCTCCTGCAGCTGACGGTTGTTCCGCTGGTTGTCTCTCGACTGGTCGTCGGCCTGAGCTCCGCCTCGAGTCCGCGCGTGCTCGGCGTTCTCGGTGGCGCTTCGTTCGCTGTCTTCGTTGTTCTGTTGCTGACGGCGGCGTCATTCGCGTGCCTGATCACGCCAACGCTGCTGAGCGGGTTGACGTTCGAGCTCGGCACCGCCTCCGGTGCCGTGGTACCCGAGGCCGGCGTCGACGAACGCGGCACGTTGAGCGGCGCAACGGACCAGCCGGTGCTCCTGGCTCTCCTCAACTCGGTGGGAGCGGCGGTGAGCCGAGCTGTTCTGCCATTTTTGTTTCTTGCTGCTCTCTTCGTGGTGGGCTTGATGAGCATGTCTGCCTCACGACGACAGGTGTTGGTTCAGTTCTTCCAGCGCGCCGCGAACGTCACCGAGAGAGCCCTGGGCTGGGTTCTACGGTTCATTCCGCTGGGGGTGTTCGCGCTCACTTTCGTGATGACCGCTCGATTCGGCGTGCAGATAGCAGGCGTGCTCGCGTACTTCGCCATCACGCTCTGTGCGGTCCTGCTGGCGTTTACGTTGTTGCTCTATCTGGTGGCATCTTGGGTCGGGCGGCAGCCGCTCGCAGAGTTCGCGGCGGCGTTGGTGCCCGCTCAGACAGTCGCGATAACCACGCGCTCCTCGCTCGCCGCGTTGCCTGCCCTGCTCGAGGCGGCCCACAACCGCCTGAGGCTCCCGGCCGGCGTCAGCAGCTTCGTGCTGCCCATCTCATCGAGCACGTTCAAGGTGCATCGGACGATCTCCGACCCGGTCGAGCTGCTCTTCCTGGCCAAGCTCTACGGCATCGACCTGACGCCTGTCGAGATCCTCTCGGTTGCCGCCCTGGCCCTGCTGTTGAGCTTCGGGGCGGTTGGTATCCCGAGCGGCGGCATCCCCTTTTCAACGCTGCCGGCGTTCGTCGCTGTGGGGATCCCGGTCGAGGGCATCGTCTTGCTCACAACGGTCGAGGCTATACCTGACATCTTCAAGACCCTCGTCAACGTCACCGGCGACATGACCGCAGCCAGCCTGGTGGCTCGTTTGACACCTCGGAGCATTCAGTCTTCGACTCATTCAAGGCAGACCGACCCTACCGATTGCCTCTAGTCGACCCGCCGGCGGCGCCACGTCGAGCTTGGCGCCGCCGAGCGCGTTCTCCTATTCGGCGATCCCGTGATCGTTGAGGATTGCCCAGACCTTGTCGGGCGTGATCGGGATGTCGATGTTGGTTCAACGAGCGGTACGGCGTCGTCGGCGGCTCCGAGCAGCACCAGGAATGGCGGAGGGTTCAGCCGTTCTCTGAAACGAGCGAAACGAGCGCTTTCGTTGCGAGTCTCGAGGTCGGTGGCAGAAGAGTCCGGCGAGCTACATCGGCGGGCGTTCGCACTGTCACGGTACCCGCGCCATCGCCGTCGATCTGGGTGACCAACAGAAACGGGTCGTCGCCGGCGAGTCGCTCCAAGGCGCTCTCCAGAACGGGTTCGAGCTGATCGATCGATTGCACGAAGATGTCAACTTCGCCGTCGCAGCCGAGCCCGAGCCCCCACAGTGGGGAGTCGTCGGCCCCGGTGCGGTAGTGCAGACGTCGCGGCGCGCCCGAGTCCATCACCTCCAGGGCAACTTGCCGTACGTCCTCTTCGAGACAGCCACCGCTCACGCTTCCCAAACGGGAGCCGGCGGCCTCGATGAGCAGCTTGGCTCCGGGGCGTCGGTAGGCGGATCGCTCGATTCGGATCACCGTCGCGCGAGCCGCTTCGTCGCCGCTGGCGCGCAGCTCCAGGACGCGGTGATAGATCGAGCTGGTTTCGCGCCAGTGCTGCAAAGAAGAACGCCTCCGGCGGCGCGGGTGAGGGCCTCGGAGATCAGCCCGAGCGGGGCCACGATTATACGCGCCCTGCAACTGGATTCCCGGTCCGCCGACGAGCCGCTGCTCGAGCTCGAGCGAAATCTTGCCGTCAGGAGTCGCCTCTCAAGAGGAGGTTGTGATCTCGAACGCCGAGTGTGCCCGCTGACCCTCGCCCCCCGCCGTCATCGGCATGACAACATCGATGACTCGAGTCCAAGAAGGGAGTTCGTGGACAGCCTCCTTGGAACTCACGCCCAAGCGGCCGATGTTAGCCGAGGAGTCTGGGGAGCAGAGCGCCGGTCGCCGATTGGTAACCCCGGTATTCGTTTCCGAAGGTCTCGACGAGGTGGGCTTCTTCGTCGGGAAGAACTCACCAGCGGATGAAGACCAGGGTGACGATGGCGAGACCGATCATGATGGCCGAGACGCTGATGTTGCTGAAGGAGGACGGCGGCGAGCGCGATGCGGCACCCCGCTCATGCATGGAGCCTCAGCTCAGCGCTTCACCTGGAAGCGGGTTGCCTGTCGTAGCGATAGACGCAGTGCGGACCGTGCTCGAGCAACGCGATCATCTTCTCGTAGCGGGCGCCAAGCGCTTCGGCGACGCGCTTGGAGGGCTCGTTGTCGGGGCCAATGTAGCTGACCAGCGTCTCGGCGCGAAGGGTCTGGAAGGCGTAGTCGATCGACGCCTGGCCGGCCTCGGTGGCGAAGCCGTTGCCCTGGCCGTCGCGAGTGAGCCAGTAGCCGAGCTCGAGCTCGGGCCAGCCCTCCGGGCACCACAGGCCTACGCTGCCGACGAAGGTGCCGCCTTCGCGCTCTGCGACCGCCCAGGGCCCGTAGCCGCGGAGCTCCCAGTGGCCGATGATCGACGCCATCCGCCGCCAGGCGTTCGGGCGATCCTCAGGGCCGCCGAGCCGGCTCGACATTTCCGCGTCCGCGAAGAACGTGGCAAACGGCCAGAAGTCGGCCTCGTGCCACTGACGTAGGAGCAGACGCTCCGTCTCGATTTCCGGACCCGATCGCGGGGCTATCTCATCGATCCGCACGGGCAGTCCTATTCGGCGCTGTTTGTGGGCATGTCGTCGGCGCCTTGATGAGCTCGGTACTTCTCGAACCACGCGAGGATATGGGCGACCTTCGAGATCAAGTTGCTCGGCCGCGAAGCAATGCCGTGCGACGCCTCGGGGATCCGCACCATTGCCGTAGGCACCTTCATGAGCTGGAGAGCGGCATAGAACTGCTCGGTCTCCGAGATCGGCGTGCGGTAGTCCTGCTCGCCGGTCAGCAGCATGGTGGGCGTGGTGACGTTGCCGACGTGATGCAGTGGCGAGCGCTGCAGGTACTGCTCGGCGTGGTCCCAGGGCAGGCCGGGGAACCAGTACTTGTAGAAGAAGCCCGGGTTGTCGGCGGTGAGGACGAAGCTGTACCAATTGATCACGGGCTTGGCCGACACCGCGGCAGCGAAGCGGTTGGTGTGACCGACGATCCAGGCAGTGAGCACGCCGCCGCCGGAGCCGCCGGTTACGAACAGCTGATCGGGGTCGACGTAGCCCTTGGCGATCAAGGAGTCGACTCCCGAGATCAGGTCGTCGTAGTCTTCGCCCGGATAGTTGTGGTGGATGAGGTTTCCGAACTCCTGGCCGTATGAAGTCGAGCCGCGCGGGTTTGTGTAGAGCACCACGTAGCCTGCCGCGGCCATGAGCTGGATCTCGGCTGCGAACCGGTCGCCGTAGTTGGCAAACGGCCCGCCGTGGATCTCCAGGATCATCGGGTACTTCTTCGAGGCATCGAAGTCGGGCGGAGTGACGATCCAGCCCTGCACGCGGCGCCCGTCGGCCGACGACTCCCACCACATCTCTTCGGTGGCGCCGAGCTGCTTGTGGCCGAGGAGATCCTGATTGAGCCAGGTGAGGCGCCTCATCTCGCCGCCGGCTGTCGTTAGCGCGACATCGGCGGGATGATCCGGACGAGAGTAGGTGAACGCCACAGCGCCGTCGCTCGACAACGAGAACTGGCCGCCGGCATAGGGCCTGCCAATCGACAGGCCGCCCACGTCGCGCGCCACGACCTCCGGCTCGGCGCCCTGCGCCACTGCCACGAACGCGACCTTGGTGTTGCCAGCATCGTCGTACTGGAACCAGATGCCGTCGCCGTCGGCGGCCCAACGCGCTCCCCCGACGCTGCGGTCGAACTGACCGATCAAACGCCGCATACCCGAGCCGTCGCGGTTCATGACGTACAGCTCGTTGATGTTGTAGCCCTGGTAGGTCTCGTCGTTGCCGGTGTAGAGAATCTGGCTGCCGTCGGGCGAGACCTGCGGCGAGTTGTCCGGCCCGTGGCGGCTGGTCAGTGCGCGCATCTCGCCGCTGGCGAGCTCGAGCTCGAAAATCTCCGAATCGGCGGGGTCGTACCGCCACTCGTCGTGGCGGTTAGCGGCGAGGACCAGGTGTTCGCTGTCGGGCGTCCAGGAGTGGCCGAAGTGGTTGAAGTCGCCGCTGGTGAGTTGTCGCGGCGAGCCGCCATCGGCGGGGACTACGAACAGGTGGTTGAAGCCGTCCGGTAGGTAGCCCGCGCCGTCGGCACGGTAGGTCATCTTGGAGATGACCTTGGCGGGAGGTGCCCAGGTTGCGCCGCTCGGGGGTGAAGGTAGCTCGACGTTGAGCTCGAGAGTGTTGTCGGCGTCCGAGAAACCCGGCACGAACATCGACATCGAGATCCATCGTCCATCCGGCGACCAGGTCACCGCGCCCGGAGAGGCGGTGAGGTTGCTGATCTTGGCCGTCTGGCCCGTATCCATCCACCGCATCCAAAGCTGAGCACCGCCCTCCTCGGTGGAGACGTAGAGGAGCTTGCTTCCGTCGGGCGACCAGCGCGGCGAGAAGTTGCTGTTGTTGCCGGAGGTGAGCGGCCGCTGTTCGCCCGTTGCCACGTCGATCATCCAGAGATTCGAGTGCGTGCCGTCGGACATGACGTCCATGAAATTGCGGACGTAGACAATGCGGCTGCCGTCGGGCGAGATCTGCGGGTCTGCGGCGTACTCGAGCTGGAACACGTCCATCGGCTGGAAGTGCTTCGGGTTGCCGGTAGCGTGCGCCGGCATGGCGGCTCCGGCGGCCAGCATCGATGACGCTGGCGACAGCATGACCGCAGTCGTCAGGAGGAGGCGAGAGGCGCAGGACGTCAGCTGACGCAGGCGGGCCGGGCGGTGGCGCATGGGGTACTCCGCGGAAGAGGTGTCGCGGCGTGTCGGCCGCGGGAAAAGTTACGGCAGCCGAGCCGCCAGGCGGCGGTGAGATGGGGTGGAGCTACTCGCGGTGGTCGGCGCGTGCGGCATCTGCATCCAGGGCTGCTCAACACGCCCGATACCAGGGCCGGTGGACCCGCCTAGGCTTTCTTTGCCTTCTTGTTCTTTGGCTTGGGGCGCGTTACGCCATGACTGCCGGCGAAAATCTTGCCGCGCTTCGTGCGCTGGTCGCCTCTGCCCATGCGATGCTCTCCTGATGCGACGCGGGTCGCGGTTCGTGGTACGAGGTTTCGGGGATCCGAGAGCCTTCTCGGACTCTCGCCAAGCTCTCTCCGCCGGCGCGGCGCGGTCTCCCCAACAAACAAAGAAGGACGAAGATCGAACGAGCTTAGCACGGCGGTGCGGC
Source organism: Acidobacteriota bacterium (assembly GCA_963666215.2). Lineage (GTDB taxonomy): Bacteria > Acidobacteriota > UBA890 > UBA890 > WLXD01. The sequence goes on along the minus strand of CAXWPL010000004.1, from coordinate 244,490 downwards.
GCTTCCGTCGCAGTCTGGACGGTTGTCCCGGAGGGTGTTTCCGATGCGGATCGGGCATACTCAGCCGGCGCCGATCCGCGAAGAAATCGTCACACAGGGCGCTGCCGCCGCACGACGACCTCGACACCGTTATTGTTGCAATCAGCCAGCTCAACGATCTACACGGAGTGACACGATGACCGACCCCGCGGCCCGCGGCCGGTTCGTTTGGTATGACCTGATGTCCACCGACCCCGCGGCTTCGATCGCTTTCTACAAGGAAGTCGTCGGCTGGGACACAACAGCGTGGTCAGGCGACGGCGGCGACCGGGCCTACATGATGTGGACGAATGGCGACTGCTTGATCGGCGGCGTCATGCAGCTGCCGCCGGAGGCCGTCGAAGCCGGATCATCACCGCACTGGCTGGCCTACATCTACACGCCCGACGTGGATGCCACCGCGCAGCAAGCCGTGGAGCTCGGCGGCGTCGTGATGATGCCGCCTCAGGACATTCCGGGTGTTGGTCGCTTTGCCATCCTGCTCGACCCGCAGGGGGCGGTGTTCGCTGCCTTCACCGCCGCAGAGTCGGGATCGGCTCCAGGCTAAGACGGTCCACCGAAGCCGGGTGTGTTCTCCTGGCACGAGCTCACCACCACCGACTACGAGGCGGCGTACGCTTTCTACACGCAGCTGTTCGACTGGGAGAAGACCGACACCATGGATATGGGGGAGATGGGCGTCTACCAGATGTACGGCCGCAACGGAATGCCGCTCGGGGGGATGTTCAACAAGACGCCCGACATGCCCGCCGAGATGCCGCCGAACTGGCTGTACTACGCCATGGTGGACGACGTTGATCGCGTGGCTGCGCTCGTCAAGGAGAACGGCGGCCAGGTTCTCAACGGACCGATGGAGATCCCCGGCGGCGATCGCGTGGCGCAGTGCCGGGATCCACAGGGCGCCATGTTCGCCATCCATTCTCGCGCCCAACCGAACGGCAACGCCTAGGCGGGTCGTGGGCGGCAGTTCCGCGCCGCTGTGCCCCGCGCTCGTACCTCATGGCACGTAGGCGTACATCAGCTGGTCGAGCACCACGCCGTCCTTGATGGCGCTGCGCCGTAACACTCCCTCCAGCGTGTAGCCGGCCTTCTGCAGCACGCGTGCTGAAGCGGCGTTGGTGGCGAACGGTAGGGCAAACACTCGTGTGAGGCTGTACGTGCTGATGGCGTAGTGGGTTACCGCAACCAGCGCCTCGCTGACGATGCCGCGGCCCCAGCAGGTTTCACCAAGCCAGTACCCGATCTCGGCTCCGACGCGCTCGACATCCGGTTGCAGCATGAACCCGATGCCGCCGACAGGCCGGTTGTCGACCTCGATCGCGAAGCTTGTTTCCGGCTCGACGCTCAGCGAGTGGTCGATGAACGCCTCGGCGTCGGCGCGTGTATACGGGTGCGGGAAGCGATCACGGAGGTTCAGTCAAACCTGACGGTTATCGGCGTGCGGAACGATGAGATCGGCATCGCTGCGTCGCCACGAGCGCACGGTGCAGGTGCCGAGTCGGATTTCCATGAAGGGGGCCTCGCGACCTTATTGGACGCCAGTGCTCGAAGCGGAACCCTCGACGTTCACGGGCTCCTCGATTGAGTCTGCGCCGCGGCGCGCGCGTGTATCGATGAGCTGGCTGAGCTGTTCGAAGTCCACACCCAGTCGACGTGCGGTGCCGACGGCCATGGACGTGTCGGCAACACCGCGCACGAACTGATAGGTCGACCGCTGCTGCTCGTTGATCTGAACCTGCAGAGAGCCCAGGTTTTGAACGGGCGGGGAGCTCTCGAGCTTGCGAGCCAGGTCGAGGAAGTGTGTGGTTACGAAAGCGATGGGGTTGAGCTTCTCGAGCAGTCGCAGAACCGTCACGACGATCTCGGCGGCCTCCGACGGATTGGTGCCGGAGCACAGCTCGTCGAGAAGGATGAGCGATCCGGGGCCCACCGCTTGGAACAGGTTCCGGATGCGGATGAGCTCGGTGCCCAAGCGGCCCTCGAGTTGGTCGGCGACGTCGCGGTACACCAACGACGCGAACAACCCGTTGGCGATTGGCATACGAGCGCTGCTCGAAGGGCCGCCCGGGCGCCGGAACCGGTGCGATCTTGGAGCTCATGCGCACCACGGTGCTGCCCAACGAGCCGAACTTTGTCCTGGTTACACCGCGTTCGCTCGATGAGCTGATGAACTTCCAGTTCCTGTTTGTCCGCTTTATCGCGGTCGGCCTCGCCTAGGCCGGCGGCTTCGGGCTGGCGTTGGCGCTGCTGGGCCTTTACGGCGTGGTCTCGTACCTGGTCTCGCAGCGCACGCGAGAAGTGGCGGTACGCCTCGCTGTTGGAGCGCGACCGGCACAGGTGGTGCGGCGGGTGTTCCACGACGGGATGCGGCTGGCGCTGATCGGGCTGGCGGTCGGTCTTGTTGTTGCAGTTCCGCTCACCGCCCTGGTTCGCTCTGAGGTCCAGGGCATCGCTCCCGTCCAGCCGATTCCAGTGCTGATTGGGGCCTTGCTGCTGTTGATTGCGACCGCGGGCGCCAGCCTGGTGCCAGCATCGCGTGCAACCCGGATCGACCCGGCGACGACCTTGCGGCAAGACTGAGCTCGTTCTCCGCTTCGACCTGGGTGTTCTTGGCCGGCGCTTCCCCGGGGGGGGGGTGCTTCGCGGTTCTCTCGCCCGGGACATGGCGGGCGACTCCCGGCAGCTCAGGTGCCGCGATCGAATCGTCTTCCGGTCGCCTGCTCGATGGCTCCGATGAGACCCGGCGGCACGTCGAAGCCGAGCTCGAGAGCCCGGCGCGCGCGCACCGCGGCTTCCTCCGGACGGCCCGTGCTGAGGCACACCACCGCCAAATTGTTCTGCACGATGCCTTCGTCGGATCCGAGGCGTAGCGCCTCCAGGTAGGATCGCTCGGCCTCGTCGAAGCGCTCCAGCCGCAACAGCGCGTGGCCGAGGGTTATCCACGCGGTTCCTGACTCCGGGTCCAGATCGCGCGCCCGCTGATAGAACCGTATCGCGTCGTGCGGCATCTCCATCTTGGTGGCGAGATAGCCAACGCGGGTCCAGGTTTCCGCGGACTCCAGCGAGGCGCTGGCGAGCCTCCATAACATTCGCAGGTCGTCGCGTTGCAAAGGCGGCGGATCGAGCCGCACTCGGCGGTCGCGATGTAGCGCCAGCAGCTCGGCGTTCAGCGGGTCGATGATGTCGCCGGGCTGGCCGCGGTTCATCAGATTGCCAGCCCCATTTCGGTGCACGCCGCCGAAAACGTGGGCGATCTCGTGGGCCATGAGCCGGTGTGCGTCACACAGGTCGCCGGGCCCGACGCGGAGAACCACCGATCCAGATGAATAGCCTGCCAGGCCGTTTTCTCGATAGATGACGGCCCCCGATGGTGTCGCGCCTCGCGGTTGCTGGGTGGCGAGGCCAATCACCAGATCGGCCCCATCAGGATCGACCGTCTTGCCGATGTCGGCGCGGAGCTCGTAGAGGTCGGTGCTCAGCCCCCCGAACTTCCAAGGCGCGCGGCCGATGAGCTGCAACTCGCGGCCCAGTACTCCTTCGAGCAGCCTGCTGGCACGCGCCAGGGCGCAACGGAATTCCGGCTGCCAGCTCGAGTCGCGTTGTAGCACCGGAGCGTAGGCCGCGCGCACGAGAATCGGCGGCGGGCGCGTCGCGTCGGCTCGTTCGGTCTGACCGCCGCCAAATGGCACACTGGTGGCGGCGACGGTCCACGGCAGGACCCACAGAAGTAGACTGATTCGTGTTCGCCGCATGGGCTCGCTCCGGAAGCCGCGAGTTTATCGCGCCGGCGCGGCCGAAAACGATGGATGGCGCGAACCGGGCTCCTATGACGCGGCTCGCGCGGCCGGAGATTACGCGATGGACGAATGGCTGCTGAGCATTCAGGGCGGCGTGCGACTCGGGGTTTTTCTCGGAGTCTTCGGCCTCATGGCGATCTGGGAGCTGCTGGCGGCGCGCCGAGAGCTGGCAGCTGAGCGCGGCAGCCGCTGGGTCACGAACCTCGGCGTCATGGTTCTCGACAGCCTGACCCAGCGTCTGGTGTTCCCCGCCGCTGCCATGGGGATGGCCTTGACGGCTGAGCGAGCCGGCTGGGGCCTGTTTCATCGTCTGGAGGCACCTGCCTGGGTAGCGCTGCTCGCGTCGATCGTACTGCTCGACCTGGCCATTTACGTTCAGCATGTGGTTTTCCACGCGGTACCCGTGCTCTGGCGTCTTCATCTGGTGCACCACACGGACGTACACGTCGACGTCACCACCGGGCTCCGGTTCCATCCGCTCGAGATCGTCGCCTCGATGGCGATCAAGATGGCCGCGATCGCCGTTCTCGGACCTCCTCTGCTGGCGGTTCTCGTGTTCGAGGTGATGCTCAACGGGTTGGCGATGTTCAACCACTCGAACGTCCACATTCCGGGCGGTATCGATCGCACTCTCCGTTGGGCGATCGTCACGCCGGACATGCATCGGATCCACCACTCGGTGGACGGTGTCGAGCACAACCGCAACTTCGGGTTCAATCTCTCCTGCTGGGACCGGCTGTTTCGCACCTACCGCGACCAGCCCGAGAAGGGGCACCTCGATATGGCCCTCGGGCTGCCGATTTTCCGTAGCGCGAGCTGGCGCAGCTTGCCGCGGCTGCTCTGGATGCCCTTTGCCCGGCAGGACTCAAACTCGGATCACGGCGCCCCCGACTAGCTGTGTTTTCTAAGTAGGTTGTTCACATCGGGGCTCACTTCTGAGATCAATGGGGTTGTTCAAAAGACTCCACGACCTCAGAAGGAGCGCCCGATGCAGCTGCATGGTAACGCCCGCACGATGCCGTATATACGCCGAGAGATGGTCCGCCGAGTCCGGGAGCGGGCGGAGCCCGTGACGGAAACGGCGGCGGCGCTCGGCGTGTCGGCTCGAACGGTTTACAAGTGGCTGGATAGATACGAGCGAGAAGGTGAGGCCGGGCTGCTCGATCGATCAAGCCGGCCGACGTGCTGTCCGCACGCAACAAGCGCTGGAGTTGTGAGGCAGATCGACAAGCTACGTCGGCGGCGACTGACGGCCTGGCAGATCAGCCGAAGGTTGGCTGTGCCGCGCTCGACCGTCTCGGCGTGGCTGAAGCGGCTCGGACTCGCCAAGCTTGATGCGCTCGAGCCCAAGCCCGAGATCGTTCGCTACGAGTACGAGCACCCCGGTGACCTACTGCACCTGGATACGAAGAAACTGGCCCGTATCCGGCGACCTGGACACCGCATCCACGGCGACCGCTCCAAGCGGGCCTACGGCGTCGGCTGGGAGAACGCCCACGTCGCTATCGACGATCACTCTCGGGTGGCGTACGTCGAAGTGCTGCCCGCCGAAGACCAACACACCTGCACAGCGTTCCTGCAGCGAGCCGTCGAGCACTTCGCTTCGATGGGAGTAGCGGTGCGCCGAGTGATGACAGACAACGGGCCTGGCTACGTCTCGAAGCGCTTCAATCGCCTATGCCATCAACTCGAGATCCGGCACATTTACACCCGGCCCTACACCCCCAGAACCAACGGCAAAGCCGAACGCTTCATCCGCACACTCAAGGAGCAGTGGGCCTACGGCACCTGCTACCAGACCTCAGCTCGACGTACTCGAGCTCTACGGCCCTGGCTCAACCACTACAATCGTCACCGCCCCCACGCCGGCATCGGCATGACACCGCCGATCGCTCGGCTCTCAGGGGTGAGTTCGTGAACAACCTACCTAGAACTCACAACTAGCGCGACGCTGGTGCGACCTTGGCGCCACGCCGTGGCACCGGGTGCGACACTACGAGACCGTCGTATGACGCCTGCGTGGGCCTGGCGACTCTCGCTCCAGGCCCGGAGCTCTCCGCCCCTGGGGTCGCTCGAAGAGCTCTTGCCACTCGGCGGTCCAGCGTGCGCGGTCGTAGCGGCCGAACCCGGCACACCAGGTCACCGGGTCGTGCGAGCCAGCGTTCGGAGGCCACGGCCAGACCATGTCGGGATGACAGAGGTCGGCGAGCGCGGGGGCGTCGCGCTCATTCCATGCACGCGTCTCGCGGTCGACCATCGCGTGGATCGCTGCTTCCGTGTTGGTCATGGTGATGTTCGGTCTGCTGTTGCGTGGTGTCGCCGCCCACTCAGCGTCGGCGACCCTTCAGGAATACCTGGATGTTGCCCGGCCGATCGTTCTCGAAGTAAAGGCGTACACGGCCGTCGTCGGTTTCGTCGACGACCGCGGGTATCGAGCTCGAGGTAAGAAACCAGCCCTCGGGCAGCACGACGGCGTTGCGCGGCCGTCCGAACCCACGGTCCCAAACCAGCTCGTCGCCGGCGAGCACGTAGCGGTTCGGGTCGGTGTACGTCTCCCAGATGCGTAGTCGCGCGGAACCGCCGTCGCGGATCGGGTCGAACCAGATCACGACCACCTCGGTGCTGTCGTCGACCTGGTCTGCCGGAAGGATCTCGCGCTCGGCGATCGCGTGGCCGCGCAGCGTTTCGACCACCAGCTGCTCGCCGGTGTCGAGAATGCTCGCCGACGGGTCCGACGCACGGCTGCCGGGACGGACGATGTTCAGGTACCGGTCCATGCCAGGCCGGGTTTCGGTGTAGTCGTGGTACAGACGGAACGAATGGCTCTCGGGCTGCTGCAGGAAGTAGGTGATGTCGCGGTCCTGAAAGGCGCGCTCGCTAAACCGATACTCGGCGCGGGCGGCCGCGGTGCTGGGTCCGCCGTCGGCTCCGGCGGCCTCGCGCGTTCTCCGCAGCTCGGCCGCCATCGCGCTGTCGCGGGCCGGTTCGGCGTTGCTGGCGAGCGCGTCTGCCGCGGCGGCAGCCAGCGGCCGCGCGCGTACCTCGTAGTCCACGGCGCCAGGGCCACGGCCCATGAAGCTCACCCGAAGGCGACCGTCGTCCTCGACGTCGACCTGCGACGGGTAGTTAGCGCGCACCAGCTCGTAGCCCGGAGGCAGCACGACCGAGTTGCGCCTGATGCCGAGCGAGCGCGAAAAGACGACGTCTTCACCGTCGACAAAGTACGAGGCGGCGTCGACGTAGGTCTTGTCGATGCGAACTCGGCCCTGGCCATCTTCGGCGACCGGCCTCGCCAGAAGCACTTCGATGTAGTGGCTCTCGTCGCGTGCGTTGCCGAGGCCGCTTTCGCGCGCCTCCATGCCATTAACGACACGCCACGGGAGAGGCGCGCCGGTCGCCAGATCGGTGACCCCGTGGACTTCCTCTTCGGCGCCCTCGCGGATGCCGTTAAAGTAGCGAGTTGCCCCGGCCGTTGTAGCGCTGACGTCGTAAATAATGCGAAAGGCTCCGGAGCCGGGTGCCTGCAGCTCGTAGCGCGTGTACGAGTCGGCCTGTGTTTGGCGCCATTGTTGGGGGCTCGCCGCCAGCGGCGACGTCGACAGAACGGCGATCGCCGCGCCGACGAGAGCAGCGCCTCTGGTACGGAACCCGCTCTTGCCCGGCTCAATCCGACGAACACCGATTCGCATCGTGTCTCTCCCTGGGTCATGGTCGCGAACTGTGGGCAGCATGCTAGCGTACGTACATGAGCACAACCGTCGAGCAGGATCTCGCGCCCTCACCGATCTACACGACGAGCGAGCTCGCCAGCGCCGTCGCCGACGGGCGCGTACCCCAATGGGAGGCGACCGCGTACGAGGAGCTGCGTGCCAAGGTTGCCGACGAACACTTCCCCTGTACGTTCGGCACCGTCGCGCTGCGGCAAGGTTCGATGCTGTTCTCCTATCTGCGGCAGCACGACCAGCTCAGGCAGCGGGGCCTCGCGACAACGGCCGAGCGCATCGCCGAGCCGGTTGCGGCGCTACTGGCAGCCTACGCGCTGAGGCTCGCGTCGATGCCGTCTGTCATCGCGTCGATGACGCCCCTGGCGATTTTCATACGTCCGCCCGACGGCGTGGACTCGCTCGACGACTATCAGCGACTCTCCTTCGAAATCCTCACATGCTTGCGGAGGCTGGATCCGGAGGCCTGGCCGACCACGGTCACTGAAGATCCGGACTCGCCCGACTGGTCGTTCTGTTTCGCCGGCACCGCGTTCTTCGTCAACTTCAAGACGCCCGCGCATCGTGCCCGTCGCAGTCGCCGGATGCAGCGCTCGTTCTTGCTGCTCATCCAGGCCCGCGACGGCTTCGACATCCTTGCCGGCGATACACCTCACGGCCGGCGCGCTCGTCGCATCATCCGCGAGAAGTTGACGGCCTACGACGGCATGGCGCCGCATCCGGCCCTGGCGCATTTTGGTACCGACGACAACCGCGAGTGGCGGCAGTACTTTCTTCCCGACGACAACGAAACAACCATCGAGCGCTGCCCGTTCCATCGGTCGTAGCGGTGGTGCTCGGTGCCGGCCAGAACGACTGAGATCGGTGCCCTCGTCACAGGTGGGCCGTGCCTGACGCTTCCCCTTCTAGCCGTCCAGCCGTCTCCTGAGGTCGCCTACTGCAACCGCGCTCGGAAAGCCGGCACGTCGTTGCGCATCAGATCGTCGTAGAGAGCTCGGGTTTCCTCCAGCCGCCGCGCGAGCACGTCGTAGACCTCGAGCTGTTGATCGGTGGGGCGGAAGTCGGCGGAGTCGTTGCCGACGTCGTTGCCCAGTGCGCCGTAGCGTCCGTACAGCTTCATCGGGTGGCGGAAAGCGTCTTCACGGGCGCCGGTCATGAGCACATCGAACAGCCGCGCCTCAACCGAGAGGGCGTACTGCTCGAGCTCCTCGGCCGAGTTGATGACGTCGCGCACGGCGACGCTGGCGCCGGTCGAGCGGGCGCGCTCCATGTAGTCGAAGAGCTCTTTGCGCGTCCACTCGAGCTCGTCAATCATGGCCGCAACCTCGTCGATGTCGCTGCGGATCTGCAGCGATAGCGCGACCTGGCTTTCGATGTCGGCCATCGTGCCGCTCGAATGTGGATCCTTGACGACGGTGATCGTCGTGGTCGCCTCACGATCGCCGACCTTCATGCGTGCGGTGTAGCGTCCCGGCACGGCGAGCGGGCCGCGGTAGCCGGGGAAGAGGTCGAGATCCCAGGTGCGCAGGCGCCGCCAGCCCTCCTCGCCCATCGGCACCCAGTCGTGGTCGGGTGGCGGTGTGCGCAGCTTGGGCTCGCGGGAGCCTTCGTGGCGGAGATCCCACCAGATGCGATTGAGCCCGGCCTTGGCGCTCGCGTTGAGGGTCCGCACAACGTTGCCGGCAGCGTCCTCGATGGTGACGTCGACCGATTCTCCGGCCAGCGAGCCTTCGCCGGCTCGAATCCAGAAATTCAGGTCGGCGCCGTACGGCGGATTCTGCCCGCGCACGTTGGTTCCGCCTTCGGTCTTGATGCCCTGTACCTGCCGGAAGCGATGTGCCAGACGCGGCTCGAAGAGCTCGAGATCGGACGCGACGGTACCCGCGTCGAGCTCTCGCAACGGTGTGATGTCGTCGAGAATGTAGAAGCCGCGTCCGTATGTGGCGACCACCAGATCGCTGAAGTTCTCCTGGATCACCATCCAGTAGATCGGTACCGGCGGCATGTTGCCGCGCAGCGAGAACCAGTCGTCGCCATCGTTCAGCGACACCCAGATCTGGCTGTCGGTGCCGGCGTAGAGCATGCCGCGGCGCACCGGGTCTTCTCGGACCACATGGACGAAGCTCTGCATCGAGCTCGGGATGCCGTCGCTGATGCGTGTCCAGCTCACGCCGTAGTCCGTGGTCTTGAAAATGTAAGGGTCGAAATCACCATCGACGTGCTTGCTGACCGCCATGTACGCCGTGGCGGCGTCGTAGCGCGACGGCTCGATGTTCTTGATCCAGCTGTCGACGTGCAGCCCCGGCACGTTGCCCGACACGTTTCTCCAGTTGCCGCCGCCGTCGCGGCTGACGTGCACCTGGCCATCGTTGCTGCCGGTCCAGATAACCCCCTCCTCGACGGGCGACTCGGCAATCGAGAAGAGCACCGAGCCATCCCAGGTATAGAGGTTGTCGATGGTGAGGCCGCCGCCCGAGTCCTGTTGCCGCGTCTTGTCGTTGGTCGTCAGGTCGGGGCTGAGCATCTCCCAGCTCTGGCCCTTGTTCGCCGTCACGTTGACGTACTGGCTACCCACATACACGCGGTCGGGGTCGTGCGGCGAGATGTGGATCGGGAAGTTCCAGTGCCAGCGGTGCTTCAGCTCGGCTGGCGTCCAGCCGTAGCCCGCCTCGGGCCACACGCGTACGTCGCGCCACTGGCCGTTGCGGCGGTCGTAGAGCTCCAGTCCCCCGTCGTAGCACCCCGACCACACCATGTTGTCGTCGCCAGGATCGGGCTGTGCCCAGCCGCTTTCACAGCCGCCAACGCCGTGCCACATGCCGACGGGAATCCCACCGGCGCGCGAATTGCTCGGGCCGCGATAGGAGTAGCCGTCCTGGCGGTTGCCGTAGACGTAGTAGGGCGTCTGATTGTCGACGGAGACGTGGTACATCTGGGCAATCGGCAGGACGATCCTTCTGAAAGTCCGACCGTGGTCGAGGCTGATGTTGACGCCGCCGTCGTCGGCCACCATGATGCGGTCGGCGTTGGTTGGGTCGACCCAGATGTCGTGGTTGTCGCCGCCGCCACGCGGCGGGTTGGCGACGACGGTGTGGCCGCCGTCGACCGACATCGAGAACCGGACAGACGCGAAATAGATGCGGTCGGCGTCTTCGGTGTCGATCGCAAAGCGCGTGTAGTACGTTGCCCGCTCGTTGAGCGTGTGGTTGGTCTGCACGAGGCGCCAGGAGTCGCCGGCGTTGTCGGAGCGGTAGAACGCCGGGCTCGTGTCCTCTGTGAGCACGTACCAGCGGTTCGGGTCGTCTTGGGCGATGCCCACCGCGAGCTTGCCCACCGGGTGGCGCTCGCCACCGGGCAAGCCGCGGCCGACACCCGAGAGCTGCTCCCAGGTGTCGCCGCCGTCACTCGATCGATGGACCCCACTGCTCGGCCCGCCGCTCTTGAGACCGCCGAGGTCCATCTGGATTTGCCACATCCCCGCGAGCAACACACGAGCGTTGCCAGGGTCGATCGCCAGATCGGAGCAGCCGGTCATCTCGTCCACCGAGAGCACGTGCTCCCACGTCGACCCACCGTCGAGCGTCCGGAAGACGCCTCGCTCCGGCTGCGGTGCATACGCGTGACCGGCAGCGCAGGCGAAGACCACGTCCGGGTCGCGCGGATCAACGATCACGCGGCCGATCCGACCGGTGCGCTCGAGCCCCATGTTCGTCCAGCTCTTGCCGGCGTCGGTGCTCTTATAGATGCCGTTGCCATGCGCCAGCGCCGGCCGGATGACGAACGTCTCGCCGGTGCCCGCCCAAACGACGTTCGGGTCGGAAGCGGCGATCGCCAGCGAGCCCACCGACGCCACGTCGGTATCGTCGAAGATGGGCTGCCAGTTGTTGCCACCGTTGGTGCTCTTCCAGATCCCGCCCGACGCCGCACCCGCGTAGATCAGCTGATTGTTGCCCGGCACTCCCACGACCGCGATCGCACGGTTGCCTTCCGGACCGATGAATCGATAGCGCAGCGCCGACAGTTGGTCGCTGTCGACCTGCTGTGCCCAGATGGTCGGAGTGGATCCCAAAAGCATGGCGAGCGCGAGCGCCACGAGCGCGAAGGCCACAGAGAAACGCCGGGCCGAGGGAATCAGGAAGGTCGAACCTGTTTGGGGCAAGGTCAGTGCTCCGTCAGACGGGTTGTCAGTGGGGCGTAGGGGTCACTTGGGCGGCAGCGAATCGGCGTACTTGCTCAGTCGAATCACGCTCTGGGCGACGTAGAGCATCTGCTCCACGGGCCCCTCGCCGACACCGATCTCCCGTTCCGGCTCGGGCTCCACCGCCCAACCGTTCCCTCTCCACAGAGGTGTGGGCGAGTCGAGGGTCTGGGGATCATCACGGGTCGCGACCTCAGCAGGCTGCGCTCGACATCCCCAACTGAGCAGAGCGACGCCAGCCACGGCACCCAGCGCGAGCGCGTTCGGCCACCGCCGCTTCACGGCCGGTCGTCTCCTCCGATCGCGACTTCGTAGTGGACCGAGCGCTCGTCGAATCTCGATAGCAGCTCGCGGGCAACGGGTGGCACCACAGCGACCTCGGGGTCGTCGCCGGCGAACGCGCGGATCGCGTCCATCGACTCGAAGAAGGTCAGCGTGATGAACTCGACTTCGTCGTTGTCGTTGCCCGGGTCTCGCCGCAGAAGGTAGCCGCCGCGGTGGCCGTCGACGCGGTGGATGCCTGGGAGGATCTCCGTGCGCAGCAGATGTTCATAGGCGTCCGCGTTTGCCCGCGACGTGTAGCCGTGCCATATGCGTCCGATCATGGTGCTTCGACTCTCCTTTTCACTACCCGGCGCGCGAGCCGTTGGGCACGGGGTGCTCGGGGCAGGCGAGCGCCGGTTGGACTCCGTCAGCGTGGCCGATATCGAAGAGCATGCCTTCGGAGAGCTCGCCCATCATCTTCTTGGGCTCGAGGTTGATGACGAAGAGCGCCTGCTTGCCTTCGATCTCGCGCGGGTCGTCGCGCTCGCCCTTCATCCCCGACAGGATGGTGCGGGTATGGTCGCCGAAGTTGACGATGAGACGCACCAGTGTGTCGGCTCCATCGACGTCCTCAACCCGCTCGATGGTGCCGATGCGCACGTCGATCTTCTGGAGGTCGTCGAACGAGATATGAGGCTTGATGGCTATCGGTTGCATCGCGGTCCTTGTAGGCCTGCGTTCCTAGCGGCGGCCAGTCTGAAGCCGGCTTAGTTGATGATCGATTGATAGACCAGCGCGCGCAGCTTGCCGTGATCGTCGAGCCCCATGGCGGGGATGAGTTGTGTGAGATACACGACGACGAGCTGCTCCTCGGGGTCCACCCAGTAGGTGGAGTGGTAAGCGCCGCCCCAGCCGAACTCGCCAACCGAGCCGGGCACTCCGCGCGACCCGAGGCTTTCCACTATCGAGAAGCCGAGTCCGAAACCGACGCCACTGGCGAAGGGTTGATCGGTGAGGTGGTTGACGGTCATCAGGTCGACGCTTTTCGGGGTCAATACCTGTTGGCCCCCAAACGCGCCGCCGTTCAGCAGCATCTGCAAGAACTTCGCGTAGTCGGTGGCCGTCGAGAGCAACCCGGCGCCGCCTGAGAAACTCTTGCGAGGGCCGTCGACATAGGCACCCTGACCCACCATGCCACCCGGCGCTGGCGCTCGCTCGAGGCTGCCATCAGCCGTGGCCGAGTAGACGGTGACGAGGCGGTCGACCTTGTCGGGCGGTAGGTAGAAGTGGGTGTCGTTCATCCCCAACGGCTCGAAGATCCGCGTGCGCAGGAGCTCGTCGAGGGGGACTCCGCCGACCTGCTCGACGAGGGCCCCCAGGATGTCGGTGGAGTAGCCGTAGATCCACTGCTCGCCTGGCTGAGCGTCGAACGGCAACGCCGCCAGTCGTTCGATGGTGGCGCGAATCGGCTCGTCGCGATCGGCAAAGTACCAGCCTTGGATCCCGGCCTCGGCCCAGCGGTCGCGTGCCAGGCCGTCGCCGTAGCTGACGCCGGCGGTGTGGGTTAGCAGGTCACGAATGGTGATCGGGCGGTCGGCATCGGCAACGTCATAGCCCCCAGACTCGTTCGGCACCGCCACGGTGGTATGGCTGAACTCCGGCAGGTAGTCACCCACCGGATCGCCGATTAGCAGGAGTCCCTCCTCCTGGAGAGCCATCACCGCCACGCTCACCAGTGCCTTGGTTTGGGAGGCAATACGAAAGATGGAGTCGGTGCGCAGCGGGTCGCCCGCCTCCAAGTCACGCTTGCCGAACGCCTCGAGGTACGCAACTTCGCCGCGGCGGGCGACGAGCGCCACGGCACCCGGCAGCTCACCGCGTTGCACGTAGTCTCCGAGAGCGTCGCTGAGTCGCAACAGTCGGTCGGTCGAGAGGTCGCTCTCGTGCGGTTGTGTATGAGCGGGCTGTTGGGCTCGCGCCGCTGACAGACCAGCGAGCAAGAGCGCCACGGAAATCGAGCAGGAGAGCAGGCGGGCGCGGGTTGTCATGGCAACGATCCTCGTGAAGGGGCCATCGGCGTTGGAAGCCGTCGTGTCGGCTCAGTTTTTCGAGATCTCGACGATCATCTCGACCTCGACCGCTTGATTGCGCGGCAGGACGGCCATGCCCACGGCGGCGCGTGCGTGCTTGCCGCGCTCGCCGAAGACGGTGGCTCCGGCAGCGTGATCCCGAGGCTTTGCAGCCTCGACTCAGCGTCGTTCGCGCCAGAAAGCTCGGCTCGCGTGCTCAGCTGTGGATCCGGCGTCGCGGTGGGCGAGCATCCGGCCGTGGAGATCGTCAGCGCCAGCGTCCATGCCGTGCAGAATTGGCAGAACCTGAAGAACTGGCTGAAACGCCTCAAGCAAAGCCCAGCCGATCTGTCATGCGTTCCACATAGGCGCCGAGCTCGGTGAGCGTGCGGGCCCCGTCGGTAAGAGCGTTCGACGATTTCGTACTGAGAGCGCAGCTTGCGTGCCTCCAGAGCGAGCAGTCGTAACTGGTCGGCGTGTCACCCAGAAGGAACGCCTTGCCGTCGAGCTGTGCCTGGCACGCCTCGAGGTCGGCGACACCAGCGCTATAGATCTCGTCTTGGCCGTGGCGGCCGATCCCATGCGCCTGGAGCGCTTTGCCGATGCCGCGACGAACGAGCCCCGGCACGAAGAGCCGCAGCGGCGCGGGCAGCGTGTCACCCACGACTCCTTTCTGAAGCTGCCATCCGCGGTCGTCTACAAACCGAGACTGAATCATCGACCAGTACAGATGCTCTTCGCACGTACGCTGTACGAGCAGGCCGCGATGGTGCTGTTCGGCGGTGAGATCGCCGTCGAGCGGATCGCCAAACCTGTCTTTGCAGGTCGCGATAATGGCCGTGCTGTCGCCCATCAGGTCTCCGTCGATGTCAACGAACGGGAGCTTGCCCTTCGGCGCCTTGCGGGGATCGCCCAGGTTGACGGTTTTGTACTCGAGCCCGGCTAGCCGCAGATACGCTTCGAGCTTGGCGCAGAACGGGCTCACACTGAACGGCTTGTCGAAGCCCGGTGCGAACTGATAGAGGGTGATCAAGTTCGGTCCTTGATTAGAGGAGTTGTCCCGAGCCGGCCTCGAGTCGCTTCAGTGCCTCGACGGCGGTGCTATTGCCGCGCCCGGCGGAGCGACCGTACCAGAGCTTAGCCATGTCGAGATCGCGATCAACCCCGCGGCCTTCTTCGTACGCCTCGCCGAGGCGGAGTTGCGGAATCGCGTCGCCCTGCTCGGCAGCTTTGCGCCACCAGAAGATGGCCATCTCGTCGCTTTGGGGGAGACCTCGGCCCGCCGCGTAGGCGTTGCCGAGGTTGTGTTGCGATAGCACGTGCGCCTGATCCGCAGCGCGATGGAACCACGCCGCCGCGAGCGCCGGGTCGGGTTCCATGGCAAGCCCTTCGTCGTTGGCGGTGCCCATCAGGAACGCCGCCTCGGCCACGTCTTGAAGCGCCAGCGCGTGGACCCGATCGAGCACGCTGGCGGCAATCGAGTCGGCGAGGGCCTTGTCGTGCTCGAAGAACATCCGTCCGCGGGAGTGACAGCGTGCCAGCCACATTCGCGAGATCGGGTCGTCGTCGGCAACGGCTTCCAGCAAGAGCGTGCGCGCTCTGCGATCGTCGACCTCGCCGCCGACACCGGTGTACCAGCGGATCGCCTCCTCTAGAGAAGGGTCGACTTGACCTTCTTGGCCTTGTTGGGCCGCGGCGGCCGTGCTCAGTACGAGCACGGCTGCGCCAGTGAGCGCAATTCGGCGAGCTGCCAGTCGAGCGATCAAGCGTCTCCCGACCTGGCTCCAGCGCCGCCTTGTCCTTCACGCCAGAAGGTTGGGGCGTCGGCGTATTCCATTCCCTTGTGGTACTCGCGGCCGTCGGTGTCGAGGCGCATGGTGATGTTGAACTTGTTACCCCAGTTGAAGATGGAACAGGCGAACGACAGTTCGACGATCGGTTCGTCGGTGTACTCGCTCTTGAGCTGTTCCCAGAAGTCGTCGGTTACCGAGTGTGGGTCCATGCCCATGCGCTCGGCCAGCTCGACGGCCAGCGCCTCGGGGCGCGACAACGAGCTGTAGTCGCCAGAGAGAATGGCTCCTTCGCGGGGCTCCACTTCACTGCGCACGGCAGCGGTGCGTACGGTGCTTCAATAGGCGCAGTCGTTCATCTGCCCCGTTTTGACGCGCATCATCTCGAAGATGTGTGCGTCAACACGGCCGCCGCCAAAGAACGCGCCGAACACGGGCACGATGCTCTTGAGCAGGTCGGGCACTCGGCCGATCACGCCGAACATCTCGGTGTCTTTCCACCAGCCGTCGGCGCCGTCTTGGAGTAGCTGCCGCAGGTCGACGTCGGTGGTGCCCTCGCGTGTGACGGGCTCGATTCTCGATGCCATGGGGTTCTCCTCGGGTTAGATGCGTGGAAGCGTCGCCGAGTGTATCGCCGTACGCCGGTGGGACACACGAGATCGAGGTTGTGCGAGTGACGTCGGTCACGCCAGATGGCTCGCTTGGACCGCTACGCGGGGTCGTCTCAGCGCAGCAGTTCGAGGAGCTTTTCGTTGCCCTCGACGTCGAGAAACGTGTCCCACTCGAGAAACGTGCCCTCGGGGTCGTATCCCACGAAAACGCTCACCCGGCCGCTCTCGTCGGTGATCTCCTGAGTGCGCAGCTCGAAGCCACGCACGCCGGGTGCCACCGCGAACCAGGCTTCGACGTCGTCGACGAACAGCGACACGGTCACGCCTTTTTCGTTGGTGGCCTGGTGCAGGCCACGGGATCCATCAACGATGCCGATCAGACCCGACCCGGCCGCCTGATACGCCCACGCCCAGCCCTGGTCGACGATCGGGGCCTGTCCGAGAAGGTCGGTGTAGAACTGGTTGGCTCGCGCAGTATCGTTGAAATAGAGCCACAGCACGGTGGCCCGAATGCCCAGGTTGGCGGGCCGCTCGGTCTGGGTATCTGGATCGGGGAACACCGGCCGCAGGGCCGCCAACGCTGGCAACAGGCGCTCGTTCTCCGCATGTGGCTCGAAGCGCTCGAACTCCAGGAAGTAGCCTTCGGGATCGATCGCGACGAACCCCTGATGTGGAAGGCCGCTGGCGGGCTCGAACGCCGCGCGCATCGGCACTTCCGCCTCGATCAGATAGTCGTACCAGCCCTCGAGCTCGTCGGTCACGAGCGCTAGCGTGACGCTCTTGGGCTCCTCGGCCGAATGCATCCCACGCTCCGCATCGACCAGGGTCAAATACGAGGACGAGGCCACGCGGAGGATCTTGGCGAAGCCGTAGTCGGCGACCGTTTGAAGCCCCAGCACCTCGGTGTAGAACCGCCACGCCGCTTCCACATCGGCGTAGTAGTAGAAGGCGTTGGTGGCGTCGATTCCCGGTCGCGGTGTCATCACCTCGTTAGACCTGCTCGGCATCTCACTCGATTCGGCAGCCTGGTTTGAGACCAGGCTCTCTTCATGGATACGCGCCACGACATGCATGTAGCCGCCGCTCGCAGCGAATTCCTGCTGCGCCGCGGCGGCGATGTGCTCGGTCGCGGCCGCGAGATTTTCCTGCGCCTGGTGGTAGAGCCCGATATACAGGTGGGCGTAGAAGCGGGCCGTCAGTTGTGACCCGGCAGCTGCCAGAACGTCGTCGGGCGTGAGCTCACCGCGAAACATCTCGTAGATCTCGGCCATGGGCGAACGCCTGTCGGGCCCTACCGGCAGGAGGTCTTGTTGCGCTTGCTCGAGGGACTCCCCGGCGGCGACACACAGGAAATGCCAGGCAGCGTTCTCGGCGTCGTTCGGGTTGACCGTGCGATGCGACTCGAGCTGCAGGCGACAGTCGTCGTAGCGCCCCACGTAGTAGAGAGCGATCCCGCGTTGCCACAGTTGCGGTGCCGCCGAGGGGACGAGCTCGGCCAAACGGTCGAACTCCGAAGCAGCTTCGTGGAGTCGGCCGGCAGCGAAGTCGGCGATCGCCTTGTCGAAAACCGCCTGCGGATACGGGGCGTCTTGAGCGGCGGTGTCACAGGCCACCAGAGCGACGAATAGCAATGCGAAGCAGCCAAGTGCGCGAGTGGTCGAGGTGCGCCGTCGGAACATGGGTCTCGCTCTCCAGTCGACGTTCAAGTGCTCGGCGGCAGTGTGCAGTGCGCGATCGAGCGCCACAAACGAACGGGCAAAGGCATCGCGGAGGCTAGCAGGTGGAAGTCGACGTCGGTCGGCCTGCATTCGCCGAGGCCTTGGCGCTCGATGAGCGTCCGGCCGGCCGAGTCTCAGTGGAAATCGCGGCTTTGGCGCTCGAAGCCGAGGGTGACTGCCGGCTCCCACATCTTGTCGACGATGATGTGGACCACCGAGTCTTGTGACTGCACCTTGCCACTGATGCCGAGAAACGAAGTGGCCTGGGCGAGCACCGAGTAGCGCTCGAATACCTTGGGCCAGAGCACGGCGTTAACGAAGCCGGTCTCGTCTTCGAGCGTCATGAACACCACCCCCGACGCGGTGCCCGGGCGTTGGCGGCAAATCACGACGCCGGCGTAGCGAGCACGGCTGCCGTTGCGCATGTTGCGCACCGTACGGGCGTCGGGCAGGCCGAGGGCACGCATCTGATCGCGCATTGGCTCGAGGATATGACCGCGGACGCTGTGGCTGGTGGTGCGGTAGTCCCAGGTGATGCGCTCGAGCGGATCGAGAGCTTCGAACTCGGGGTCGTAGAAGTCGCTAGGCGGAGAGCTCGCAGTGGCCTGAGCGCTATCTGCGGTCATGGATGCGGATCGGCACGCGTCACTCGGTCCGGATCCGGATCCCGATCCGATTGGAGCAGCGACATGATCGAGCCTCTCCAGCTCGGCGGCGTTCTCGTTGACGATTCCCTCAACCGCCCACAGCGCACTGCGCCGGTTGCGGTGAGGGATCGCGCTCGGCACAAGCGGGTTTTCCGTCGCCAGCCCTTCGAAAGCGCCGGCCTCCGCCAGAAGGCTCAGGGCGCCCTTGGATATTCGGGTGCGCCCGGTGAAGTCGCGGATCGATGAGAAAGGCCGCTCGGCGGCGGCCTGTTCGATGCGCTTGCCGTCGGCCTCGTGCACTCCTTTGAGGAAGCGCAACCCCATGCGCACCGCGAGACCACGAGCCGGAGAGATTCGCGGCGTGGGATCGGGCTGCACGGTGTCGGGGGCAGCGACATAACGACGCGGCGGCAAGCTCGGGGTTGCTTCATTCGCGCTGCCACTGCCGATCGCTCTATGGATGGTCCGGCCGCTCAGCTCTGCCACTGGATCGACAACACTCGATTCGAGCGTGCAGTTCCAATGGCTGGCAAGCACATTGACCGGTCGCACTTCCACGCCATGCCGCTTGGCGTCGTCGACGATCGTCGCCGCCGAATAGAACCCCATCGGCAACGCATTCAGGATGCCGCAGGTGAACTCCGCCGGGTAATGACACTTCAGCCACGTGCTCGCCAATGCGATGAGCGCGAACGAAGCCGCATGCGATTCCGGAAATCCGTAATCGCCGAAGCCCTTGATTTGACTGAAGACGCGCTCGGCGAAGTCGGGCTCGATGCCTTTGGCGATCATTCGCGAGGTGAGGCGCTCGTGGTGGCGCTCGAGGCGGCCGGTTTTTTTCCAGGCGGCCATGTCGCGGCGCAGCTGGTCGGCCTCGCCGGGGGTGTAGTCGGCGGCGACGATGGCCAGCTTCATGACCTGTTCTTGGAACAGCGGAATCCCGAGGGTTTTCTCGAGCACCGGTATGAGGCAGTCGTGGGGGTAATCGATCGGCTCCTTGCCTTCACGGCGGCGTAGATAGGGGTGCACCATGCCGCCGGTGATGGGGCCGGGACGCACGATGCTGATCTGCACGACCAGGTCGTAGAAGGTGCGTGGTTTGAGGCGCGGCAGCATGGACATCTGCGCGCGGCTCTCGATCTGAAACACCCCTACGGTGTCGGCTCTGCACATTGAATCGAAAGTGTCGGGATCGTCGGCGGGAATCGAGGCCATGTCGACACTGACGCCGCGATGCTCGCGGATGAGGTCGAAGGCGTGGTGCAGGTGGGTCAGCGCTCCCAGACCCAAAAGATCTACTTTGAACAGGCCGAGCGATTCGATGTCGTCCTTATCCCACTGGATGACGGTGCGGTTGGCCATCGTCGCGTTCTCGATCGGAACCAACTCCGACACCGGGACGTGGCCCAGAAGGAAGCCGCCGGGATGAATCGACAGATGCCGAGGGAATCCGATGATCTCGTTGGAGATCCGGAGGAGGTGCTGTTGTATCGGGTGTCGTGGGTCGAGTCCGGCTTTCGCCAGGGGCTCGTCGTCGAGCCCTCCCCAGCGGCCGATCATCTTCGAGAGGCGGTCGAGCGTGGTTTCCGAAAGCCCGAGCACCTTGCCGACGTCGCGCACCGCTGATTTGGGTCGATAGCGGATGACGTTGGCGACCATGGCGGCGTGGTCGCGCCCGTACTTGGCGTACATGTGCTGGATCGCTTCTTCTCGACGGTTGTGCTCGATGTCGAGGTCGATGTCTGGCGGTTCCGCCCGCTCTTTGGAGATGAACCGCTCGAACAGCAGGTTCATCTGTACCGGGTCGATCGCGGTGATCTCGAGGCAGTAGCAAACAATCGAGTTGGCCGCCGAGCCGCGCCCCTGGCAGAGGATGTTCTGTTCCTGGCAGAAGCGAACGATCTCGCGCATGGTCAGGAAGTAGCCGGAATAGTCGAGCTCTTCGATGAGGGAGAGCTCTTTGGCCAGCTGTGCCCGGACGGCGGCGGGGACGCGTGTCAGGTCGGGGTCGTCATCGGTGGTCAGCTCGCCGCGCCAGGTGGCGGGGTCCTGCAAGGGAGGGAAGAACGACCTGATGCCGTAGCGCCGCTTGGCTCCCTCGTAGGTGAGGTGGCGCATCCATTGGTTCGAGGTGGTGCCGTCGGGTAGCCGTTCGGAGGGGTAGCGGTAGCGGATCTCGGACATCGAAAAGGTGCAGCGCTCGGCAATCTCCAGACTGCGAGACACCGCGGCCGGGATGTCGGAGTAGAGCGCCTCGAAGCTGCGTGGCGCATGCAGCGCGTGCTCGGAGTTGCCACGGATCACACGGCCGGCTTCCGAGAGCTTTTTACCCTCTCGGATACACGCGAGCACGTCGTGTGTGTCGCGTCGCGATGGCAGGTGGTACAGAACTTCGGTCGCGGCCACCAACGGCAGGCCGAAACGCTCCGCGCGGCGGCGCACCGTGCGCTCCTGGACAATTTCGCAGGCGCGATGGTGCCGTGCGATCACGGCATACAGGCGGTCACCGAAGTGCTTTTTGAGCGAGTTTGCGATGTCGTCGAGCGTATCGGGCTCGGGCCGAATATCGCGGGCGCGCCGGAGAGGGAAGTCGAGGACGTTCTCGGGTATCTGTTCCTGTCGATCGCGTGGAGTGCCCGGAGGGACAAGTCGCAGCGGTATGCGGTGCGGGTCGTCTGATGCGGCTGCCAAGTTCGAGTCCTGCTCGGCAGCCTCGGCCTCGAGAGCCGGCGTTGCTCCGAGCCCCGTTTCCGTGTGGAGAACGCTTGCCGCGGGTGTGCTCACCAGCAGGCTGCGCTCACCGCCCCACAACGCGATCAGTCCCTCGGCGTGCTCACCAACCTCACGCCAGGTCACGCGGCTCTCGCCCTTGGCGGATCGCAGTCGGCCCTTGGTCACGAGCCCGCAGAGGTTGGCGTAGCCGTCGCGATTCTGCGCCAGCAGGACGATGATCGAGTTGTCCAGCAGGGTGATCTGCGATCCGACGATCAGGTGGATGCCGAGCTCCTGCGCGCGCACGTGCGCCTGCACGATGCCGTGTACGCCGTCGCGGTCGACGATGGCGATCGAGCGTAGTCCGAGGTGGTAGGCCTGCTCGATCAGCTCGGCTGGATCGCTTGCGCCTTCGAGGAAAGAGAAGTTGCTCTTGCACCACAGGGGGGCGTAGAAACCGGCGGGAGGATTTCTGGAAGGAACGAAAGACGCAGAAGGAGCGGGCATTCGAAACGAGTCCGTCACAGAGGTTGGGCTTGCCCCACATAAGGATGTGCGGAGAGCGGGGCATTAAAACAGACAAATGTCTGTTTATCCAGATGGCCGGGCATCCTTCTGGTTTTTTACGGAAATCTGGTGACGTGTCTGCGTGCTGGCTGGAACTGTCGTAAAAGGGCGTCGACGTTCCGTTGCAGTGTCAGCCGGTCGTGAATCAGTCGATCACGCCCTGCAGAAACCAGCGGCGGCGGACGCGGTCGTAGTAGACCCACATGACGTCGCCCTTCTGGGTTTCGACGAAGTGGTACTCGCGGAAGACTTCGCGTACCCACCAGCCACCGGAAACGACGTAGGGGCCGACGATACGCACCATCGGTCCTTGTTCGGGGCCGCGTACCAGCCAGCCGTCCTGCTCCGGGTTCTCCCGATGCGGCAGGGCGATGGGGCGTCGGTATACGCGTCGAACCATCGGCCGCTGGAGAGAAGCCCCATCGGACTCACTAGAGCTCACGGAATTCCTGGATTTGGGAGCGGGCATTTGCGCCTTCTCTAGTGACTCCCAGGTGTAGGTTGCCTCGGGCAGATGGCCATCACGAAGCTGGGCACGGGCCACGGCATCGCGGCCGTAACGGGTGCGTAGGCGCGCGAAAGCACGGTTGGCGGCTGCCAGGTCGCGTCGCGGTTGTTCGACGAACAGCTCGAGTTGCTCCTGGCTGACGGGCACGCCGCGTGCGGTCAACAGCATCTCGGTGACGCCGGCCGAGAGATCGAGTTGATGGATGTTGAAGCGTTCGAAGCGAAGACGTACCAGCTCGAGGATCTGGGCGTTGTCCAGCGTGGGGGCGGCTGTGCGGATCTCGATGGATCGATGGTCGCCGCTATCGAAACTCAACTTCATGTTCAGCTCGGTGAGGGCTTGGCCCCGAGCAACCGTGCTCTCGAGCAGAGAGTGCAAAACTCGCTTGATCACGAACAGCAGACGAATGGCGTCGGCTTCGGGGTACTCGAGCTCCACCCAAACCTCGACAGGGTCAGACGGAGGTATCGGCACGAGAGGCTCCACGAGAGCTCCCGCTGCAGCGCGATGCAGCCGCACCGCCGCGGCTCCGAAGCGCTTGCCGAGACCGGTGGGCGGCAGCTTCAGGAAAGCGCCCACAGTGTGGATGCCGAGCTTGCCGAGCTTGGCTCGGAGGTTCGGATCGAGTTGCAGACGATCGAGGCGGATCTTTCGTACGGAGCGTTCTTCCTCGATCGGGCTCTCGAGGACGACGACGGGAGCGTGGGTTTGCGATCGGGCAAGCGCATAGGAGCCGAATCGGCTGAATCCGATGGCGATGCTCGCCACAAATCCCGCCGCCGTCAGCTCGCCATGAAGACGTTCTCCCCAGGACTGTAACGACGCCTCGAGTGGCTCCATGCCGGTGGCATCGAGCCAAAAAACCCCCGGCTCCGGAGAGGCGGCGTCGGGCTTGCCGCGCCGGGTGTCGCCGTTGTCAGTGCCCGGTGTTCCGCCTTCGACCTCGGGGCTAAATCGCTGCAGCAGCTCGGCGATTTGCTGCGCCCCACGTGCAATCTCATCGGGGTGCACCTCACCGGCACACAGCTGTCTACAGAGCGCCAAACCGGCGGCATATCTGAGCCCGGGAAGCACACGAGAGCGGTAGGCGCGCTCGTTGACCCAAAGGATCTGACCCGTGGGTCGATCGCGATCGACGACGGCTAAGGGTCGATCGGACCACTCGGGATGTTCGAGCGCCAGCAACTGGAGCGGAAGGGCGGGCACGTCAACGCAACAAATCCGCCTGCTCCCGCGGGGCGGCAGGGTGCCATCGACTTCGTTACAGCTCCTCGACGATCGGCAAAGATCGCCTGCGTCGCTGTGCCTTGCATCTGGCACCCTGCCGCCCCGCAGGGGGGGAGTAGAAACCTCGCTACCAGACGATCGCCCCCGATCGCCTGTGTCGCGTGGCTCCTTTTCGCCCCTCGGCGCTGCGTTGTTTGCCTCCCTCTTTGAACTTTGATCTGGACTGCCGCAGATGGCTTCGAGAAATACGCGGGCTCGAGGTGTGAGCTCGCTCTTGTCGGGTACTGGGCTGGTTGTTGAGGGCACGGATTGGGACGGATGAAGGCGACGCTTGTCGTCAGTACAGGCCGTCGGGACCTCGGCACACTTGCTGCTGTTGCCAGCCGGGGCCGCGGCGTTTGTCCTTGATGATGTTGAGGTGACAGGCAAAGCGGTCGTTGCCGATCCGCTCTCGGCGTGCCTCGCCGCGCAGTGAAACCAGCGAGCCGAGTGATGGTGACGACGCGTACTTGTGCGTGAGGCAGAGGATCGCCATGTCGTGGGTCTGTGCGAGGCTGCGGAGGCGCGATTGCATCGCAGTAGGGACTTGTTGACTCCAGCGCTGGCCCGATCTCCGGGTGCGACTATCGTGGTGGCCGAAGCTAGTGGAACCGCCAGAGCTACTGGAATTACTGGAATAAGGGCCGCTTTTCGAAGCGAGATCGAAGACCACGAGGCCGAAAGCACCGGAGCGCGCCAGCTTGTCGGTGGCATGCACGATGTCGCGAGTGTCGGGAACGCGAATCACGGCCAGGGCATCGAGATCGACGCCGCTGTCGTGTACGTCGGGTGGGTAGAAGGTGCTGTCGATGCTGCTGACCCAGGCGACCGTTTCACCCTGAAGCTGGGCATCGAGAACCATCGAGATCGCAAGGGTCAGGCAGGCGCCGTCGTTGCTGCCCGAAAGCTCGGTGAGTCGGCCGGAGAGCTCTTGCAGGCTCCAGCCTGCGGGGGTGGACTCGAGCTCGCCGGCCGTCCCGAGCCGCATGGCGCGAACGACGCCGGACAGAGCTTGGAGGGCAGATTGGGTGCGTAGGGACATCGGAAGAAGTCTTTAGAGAGAGGGGTCGAATGGCGCCATAACGGCGTGAGCTTCAGGAGGTTGTTCGGCCTCCAGGAATGGATCTCAGTAGCGGCGGGGTGTCTTCATCGAGGTGACGGCGCACCTCGATGACCTTGCCGAGCAGCACCAACTCTTCGGGATTGGGAACGATCGGGGTGTACTCGGGGTTCTGCGGCCGCAACTCGATACGCCGCCCCTCTCTATAGAGGGTCTTGACGGTGGCTTCGTCACCGATGAGCGCCACCACGATGTCGCCGGGATCGGCGGTGGCCTGTTTGCGGACGATGACGATGTCGCCGTGCATGATGCCGGCGTCGCGCATGCTGTCGCCATCGATGCGCAGCGCGAACAGCTCACAGCCGTGAAAGCGCGGCCACACGGGCAGGTAGCTTTCGACCTCTTCGATCGCCAGGTTCAACGGCCCGGCGGGGACGCTACCGAGCAGTGGCACCTGCAGCGGCGGTACGACGTTGGCTTGATCGGGAAGACGATAGCCGCGTGCCTTGTTGCCGTCCTTGATCAGCCGGCCCTCGCTCACCAGCTCGGCCAGGTGCGCTCTTGCCGACTCCACCGCCTTGAAATCGAAGGCGCTCTGCACCTCGCGTAGGGTCGGAGGACGACCCTCGAGTAGGCGGTCACGAACGAAGCGGAAGATGCGTTCTCGGGTCTGCCCGGGAGGCGTACGTGGGGTCATGAGCTGCTTCCTTAGTGCGACTTGGCGTGAGTCGTACGGAGCAGTTCAATAAAACAGACAAATGTCTGTTAATCAACCCCCGGCTCGAAAAACCACCGATTCGGGTGCGCGTGACGGTTGGCCGCTATGCCCTACTAGGCCAGATGTGGCGGCAGCGGCAGCAACTCGATGTCGGGCGTGATCTCGAGGCGCTCGCGGATGGCCTGCGGGTGAACCCCGATCATGCCGCAGATGTCCTCGAACCAGCGAGAGTTGAAGAACTCCACCGGATCGGAATCTTCTGCGAGGCCGCGCAGCTTCTTGCGCTCGGAGGGAGTGAGCGCATTCTGCTCGATGATGCGGCGGAGGAATTCATAGTCCTTGATGGCGAGCTGGATAATCGAGACGTACAGCTGTCGGTAAGCCTCTAGGTCGGTCCATTGCTCAGAGACCGGCAAGCGATTCGTTGCGGTGGAAACAAGTTCGAATGGTGCCGGTAATGAAGCCTCAAGGGCCATGCACATACCTCCCGGGTTTCAGCGTCCGTCGCGCAGTCCGCCCGCTTGCAGTCGAGCAGGGCAGGGGACTCCGGAGTCACCCCTAACTCCGAAGGAACGCGGCAGATTGGACGAAAATTGCGGTGACCCATGTCAAGCGTCGGTGGAATATAGACGACGGGTTTGAGCGATACAACGGGTCGTCGGCCCGAAAGTTCAGGTAACTGCCGATCGACGCCGATGCGGCGCCCCGGACCGACGGTGCGGAGGCACTGACAGTAGAATTCCAGCTCCGGCTCGCCCTGAACTCGCTCGGCGAAGGCCTTTTGTTTGTTCCGACACGCCGCTCCACGTTTCATGCGGCAGGCTAGAGGGATTCCGTGGCGCAAGTAACCGAAGACCAAATTCGAGCCGCGCTCAGCCTGGTGCGGTTTCCAGGCCTGCCACGCGACATCGTCTCGTTCGGACTCGTGGAGTCGATCACCATCTGCGGCGCCGCCGTGGCGTTGCGGCTCAACGTGCCCTCCGGGTCGGCGGAAGCCGTCGACCAGATCGCGCGCGAATCTCGATCGGTCATCGAGGCGATTGGCGGCATCGAAAGCGTCAAGCTCGACGTGGTGGCGCCCATCTCGGCCCAGCCGGGAGGAGCTCGGCAGGCCGCCGCGGTTCCAGGAGCGGCGGGAGGAGCGAAACCTCACCCCGGCGGCTCACCGTTGGCGGGACCTCCGGGAGGCCAGCCGGGTCCCGGTAGCCCCGGTAGCCCTGGTGCCCGACCCGGACCGGTGATCAACCGGGAGCCAATCGACGGCGTCAGCCGCGTCATCGCGGTGGCGTCGGGCAAGGGAGGCGTCGGCAAGTCAACGGTAGCGGTCAACTTGGCAGCGGCGTTGGGCCAGCTCGGCGAGAAGGTGGGATTGATGGACGCCGATATCTACGGGCCGTCGGTGCCGACGATGCTCGGAACGCATGAAGAGCCTGAGATCAGCGAGCTCGAGGGGCGGCGGGTGATCGTGCCCATCCACAAGTTCGGCATGCAGCTGATGTCGCTCGGTTTCGTGCAGCCGGAGGACGAGCCGGTTATCTGGCGCGGTCCGTTGATCATGAAGGCGATCCGCCAGTTTCTCCGCGACGTCGATTGGCGCGGCGCCGAGACCCTGATCATCGACCTGCCGCCCGGCACGGGCGACGCGCAGCTCACGCTGACGCAGTCGGCTCCGCTCGACGGCGCCGTGATTGTCACCACTCCGCAGGACGTCGCGCTGATCGACGCTCGCAAGGGCCTGGCGATGTTCCAGGAGGTCGATGTGCCGGTCCTCGGCATCGTCGAGAACATGTCCGTCTATCACTGCCCGAGCTGTGGGCATGAGGCGCACATCTTCCGCAAGGACGGCGGGCGGCGCACCGCAGCCGACCTGGACGTGCCCTTCCTGGGCGCCATTCCCATCGATCCGAGCATCGCCGAAGCGGGCGACGCGGGCACGCCATATGTGATCTCGCATCCCGATAGCCCCACGGCGTTGGCCTTCCGTGAGATCGCGGCGCGCGTTTTCGCTAGCGTGACCGACCGTGGGGCCGAGGTCGTGAACTAGGCTGGAGCGCGAACCGGGTCGGTCGACGATTTCGGTCCGTTGCAGTCGAACTGCACCCTGTAGTAGTGGTCGCCTTCTTCGGTCATCTTCGCGTTCGGCGTCGCAGTGACGGTTCTGTCGGCGTCGCTCGTGCCCCCGTTCGAGAGGTCCCACGGGAAGGCCGCCGGGTTGGTCGGCACGACCATGAACGGGCCAGGATCCCCGCCGACGCCACGCCACGTGAACGTCTCCCCCGGCTCGGCATGGCCGTGGAACGGGTTGACGCTGATGCTGACGTTCTGTCCGTTGCAGCCGAGCACGACCATGACCTTGGCCGCGCCCTGCGCGGCCGGAGCCGCCAACGATGCGAGCGCGGTGGACGCGAGCAGCACGACCGCGACAGCGAGAAAAGCGCGCTTTGGGTTCACTTGGAGGTCTCCCTTGCTTTGGTCGGCTCGTCCGGTGTTGCCGGTCGACCCCACCACGAGCGTCTTGGCAGGCTGAGCTCGCGGACACTCGGCGCGAGCGGCCGCATTGTCGCCGACGGTCGGGGCACGTCGCAAGTGGCGGCGCTCGATCGGCTGGTGGCTGGTGTGCGGAGGGTGAGGCCGACGGCCGTAGCGGGTGGGGCCGACCGCACCTATTGCTGCTCGGCTGCGGTCCACAGCAGAATCCGCCCGCCGCCGCTCAGACGGTGGTCGAGCACAACTCCGGGGCCACGGCGTTCGAGCTCCTCCACAGAAACCGTCAGGTTGATCTGACCCCAGTCGCCGGCGAGCACCGATGTCAGCGTTCCGAGGTTGATGGCGCGGCTCATCTTGACGCGCACGAACCACATCGGGAACGCGATGCGCAGGAGATTGCGCGCCTGTGGCTGCCAGGCCAACAGGTGTAGCGTTGTCAGCCTGATCGGGGTGTCGAGCTCGAGCTCAGTCCGCACACTGACCTGTCCGGAAGGGCTGATTTCCACGTAGGCAGGCCCGCCACCCGCGGCCTTCCGCTCGCGCGCGAAAGCCCGCTCGGCTGCGGACTCGTCGACGCTCGAGACCTCGCTCCAGCGGTTGAACAGCACTGCCGACAAGCTGATGCCGGCAAGGGCCGCTACCGTGACGGTGGCCGCCCCGATCATTGCCCACCGTCGTTTGTCAGCCATGCCGTCTCACGGGACTCGCGGCGCTCGTCGCATGGTGTCGCCTCTGGATCGATGGACCCGAGATCTTGGAGATGAGATTCATGGATACGAGATTCATGGATACGAGCCTGTGAAGCCGTGCCTATGGGTCCGAGCCCGTGGAGCTGGTCCTATGGATTCGACCAGGTTGCTCTATCGTTGCACTTCGCGAGCGGGAGCGGGTTCTGTTGAAATTTCGCGGGCGCGGCTATCGAGGTTCGTCCATTTGCCGCGGCCGATCGTCCAACCCTTGACATCCGATCTCTGCAAACACGAAAAAACCTAATGAGCCACGACATCGAAGTCATTCAGGAACGGATCAAGCAGGAGAGCGCTTTCGTCGAGCGACTGGTCTCGGAAGTGGGCCGCGTCATCGTCGGACAACGATCGATGGTCGAGCGCTTGCTCATTGGCCTGCTCGCCGACGGCCACGTTCTATTGGAGGGCGTGCCCGGGCTCGCCAAGACGCTCACCGTGCGAACTCTGGCCGACGCGATCCAGACGAGCTTCCAGCGCATTCAGTTCACCCCAGATCTGCTGCCCGCCGATCTGCTGGGGACGCTGGTCTTCGATCCGAAAGACTCCGAGTTCAAGACCAAGAAGGGTCCGATCTTTTCCAACATCATCCTGGCCGACGAGATCAACCGGTCGCCGGCGAAGGTGCAGTCGGCACTGCTCGAGGCGATGCAGGAGCACACGGTGACGATCGGCGCGAACACCTTCCCGCTCGAAGATCCATTTCTGGTGCTCGCGACCCAGAATCCGATCGAGCAGGAGGGCACCTATCCGCTGCCCGAAGCGCAGGTCGACCGCTTCATGCTCAAGCTCTCGGTGGGCTATCCCAACAAAGAGGAAGAGCTCGAGATCATGCGCCGCATGTCGAGCGGCGATCAGCCCCAAGCCGCTCCGGTGACCACTCCGGAGGAGATCCTGAGGGCGCGCAAGGCCGCCGAGATGATCTACATGGACACACAGGTCGAGCGCTACATCATCGATCTGGTATTCGCCACACGTGACCCGGCTGGCTGCGGTCTCGACGACCTGGCGCCGCTCATTTCGTACGGCGGCTCGCCGCGAGCCAGCATCTGCTTGGCCAAGACGGCAAGGGCGCACGCTTTCCTGCGGCATCGCGGCTACGTGACGCCCGAGGACGTACGTTCGGTGGCACTCGACGTGCTGCGGCACCGCGTCATCGTCACCTACGAGGCAGAGGCCGAAGAGGTCACGTCTGAAGACGTCGTCGGTCGCATTCTCGACAGCGTCGAAGTTCCGTGATTCCTCGCGAGGTTCTCACTCCCATCCTCAGCGCCGTGCGCCGCATCGAGATCTCGACGCGGGGCCTGGTGAACGAGATTTTCTCGGGCGAGTATCACTCCGTCTTCAAGGGCCGCGGTGTGAGCTTCGCCGAAGTCCGCGAGTACCACTACGGCGACGACATCCGCAGCATCGACTGGAATGTCACCGCGCGCACAGGCTCGCCGCACGTCAAGGTGTTCGAAGAGGAGCGCGAGCTGACGGTCCTCTTGATGGTGGATGTGAGCGCTTCGGGCGACTTCGGCAGCGGCAAGCGCACGAAAGGCGAGGTGGCGGTGGAGATCTGCGCTCTGCTGGCGTTCAGTGCCATCAACAACAACGACAAGGTCGGGCTGATGATCTTCAGCGACCGCATCGAGAAGTTCGTGCCGCCGCGCAAGGGCCGACGGCACGTGTTGCGGTTGCTGCGCGAGATGCTGTTTCACCGCCCCGCCGGCCGTGGCACCGACATCGCGGGTGCGCTCGAATACCTGATGCATGTGACGCGCCGCAAGGCGGTGGTGTTTCTCGTCAGCGATTTCCTGGCCTCTGGATACGATCGGGCGCTGGCGATCGCGGGCCGCCGGCACGACATGATCGCGGTGCGTGTTGCCGATCGCCGCGAGAGCTCATTGCCGGCGCTCGGTTACGTCGAGATCGAAGACCCCGAGAGCGGCGAAGTGATGGTGGTGAACACCTCGGACCCCACGTTCCGCCGAGTTTTCGAGGAGCATCTGACGAGCGCGCGCGAGGCCCGCACGCAGCTCTTCCGGCGATCGAAAGTCGACGTCATCGACGTCCGCGCCGACGAGCCGTACGTCAACCCACTGGTTCGTTTCTTCCACGATCGCGCGCGTCGGCTGCGATGAGTGAGAACGGGCGCGGGAAATCGGCGGCGATCCGAGCTGCGACGCTCGCGACGCTCCTGCTCCTGCTCGCTGTTCTTGTGGGTTCAGCGGCGAACGCCGCGAGTGTGCAGCAGGGCGTCGAACCGCGACTGAGTGCCAACATCGACATCGATCTCGACAATGTCGATGTGCATGTTGGCGATCGCATTCGGCTCACACTGGCCGTCGAGCACGATGCCGAGGCCAGCGTGCGGTGGCCGGAGTCGATCGATCCGGGGTCGTTCGAGCTCATCGAGGCACAGGCGCAGCCGCCGGTGGCGTTGCCGGAAAGAGCCGAGAGCGTGGAGGGCCCGGAGGGTGGGAGGCGCGTACGCTCGACGGCCGAGCTGGTGCTCGCCCCCTTCGAGCTCGGCGAGCTCGAGATTCCGAGCATCGATGTTGTTGTGGTTGGCGCTGACGCGAGTGAGACGACGCTCTCCAGCAACGTGTTCGGCGTGGTCGTTGCCTCGGTCGGTCTCGATGAGGACGGCGATATCCGCAACCTGCGGGGCCCGCGCTCGATCGAGCGGCGCCTGCTGCTGCTTT
Organism: Acidobacteriota bacterium; assembly: GCA_963666215.2. Lineage (GTDB taxonomy): Bacteria > Acidobacteriota > UBA890 > UBA890 > WLXD01. The sequence goes on along the minus strand of CAXWPL010000004.1, from coordinate 212,884 downwards.
GGCCCTGGGCGGTGTTACTGCTCGTGCTCGCTCTCGCGACATGGTGGCTTTGGCGCTGGCTGGCCGCCCGTAAACAGAGCGCCGCTCCCGAGGTCGCGGCGCCCACAGCGCCCACAGCGCCCACACGGCCAGCCCACGAGGTCGCGCTCGAAGCTCTTGCCGCGCTCGAGACCTCGTCGCTCCTGCAGCGCGGCGAGCTCAAGGAGTACTACACGCGTGCATCCGAGATCGTGCGCGTTTACATCGAAGGACAGTTCCAGGTTGCGGCCCTCGAAGAGACCACCAGCGAGACCATGCGCGATCTTGCCGCGCTCGAGCTCAGCGGCGAGATTCTCGGCGGCTTCGGCCGCCTGCTCGACGAATCGGATCTCGTGAAGTTCGCCAAGCACCGGCCGTCCGACGACGCCTGCCGGCGTCTTACGCAGGAGGCGCGCCATCTGGTCGAGGCCACGCGTGCGATACGGCCCGCGGTGCGCGCTGTAGAAGATCCTGGCGCTGTCGGAGCCGGTGGAGATGCTCAGGAGATCGACATGGCCGAGGCGATCGACGGTGTTCCTGCGGGCGAGCTCAGCCAGTGATTGAACGCCGATGATCGATCGTTTCGCCGACCCGCTCTATTTGGCCTTGCTGCTCGCGTTGCCGGTGCTTGCCTACGTGTACATGGCCCGGCGCTGGCGTCGGGGCGGCACACTGCGCTATCCGGGTCTCGGAGCCGTGGTTGCCTCGGGCGGCGCCTCGACCGGACGGTGGCGTCGTGTTCTTCCGGTTCTACGGCTGCTGGCACTCGCGGCGCTGATCGTTGCCTTCGCGCGGCCACAGACAGGGGTGACCGAAGAGGAGGTGTTGACCGAGGGCATCGACATCGTGCTGGCCATCGACATTTCCAGCTCGATGCTCGCCGAGGATCTGCAGCCCAACCGACTCGAGGCCGCCAAGGTCGTCGCGGCCGACTTCGTGCAAGGGCGGCGCAACGATCGCATCGGGCTGGTTGTCTTCGGCGGCCAGGCGTTCACCCAGGTGCCGCTGACGCTCGACTACGATGTCGTCGCCGAGCTGATGGGCGAGCTCGAGGTCGGCATGGTGAAAGACGGAACGGCCGTCGGCATGGGTTTGGCGACCGCGCTCAAACGCCTGCAGTCGAGTCGCGCGGAGTCGAAGGTGGTGGTGTTGCTCACCGACGGGCGCAACAACCGCGGCGAGATCGATCCGGTGACGGCGGCGCAGATGGCGCAGGCGCTCGACGTGCGGGTTTACACGATTGGAGTTGGCTCTCAGGGCACGGCGAGGATTCCCGTGGACGATCCGATGTTCGGCCGGCGTTACGCGACCATCGCGGTGGATGTTGATGAGGCCACACTGCAGGAAGTGGCCGACACGACCGGCGCCCGTTACTTTCGCGCCACCGATACCGAGAGCTTGCAGAGCATCTACGCGGAGATCGATGAGCTCGAGACCACCGAGATCGAGGTGCAGAGCTTCACTCGCTACGGCGAGTTGTTCCATATTCCGCTGGTGTTCGGCCTGCTGCTTCTGGTGGTCGAGACCGGTTTGGCCAACACCTTGCTTCGCAAGCTGCCCTAGGGACTACTTAGGAACTACTGACGATGTTCAGGTGGGGAGAGTCCACAGCGCTCTATGCGCTACTGCTCGTGCCGCTTGCCACGGCGTTGCTGTGGTACGCCCGCACTGTGCGCACGCGGGCCTTGGCTCGCTTTGGCGACCCGGCTCTGATGCACCGAATGACCGAAACGGTTCACCACCGAGCGCGCGCCGCGAGGGCGGTGCTGCTGGTCTTGGCGCTCGGGCTTCTCGTGGTGGCGTTGGCCCGCCCGCAGTTCGGGACCCGCGTCGAGACCGTACGGCGCGAGGGCAACGACATCGTGGTCGCTTTGGACGTGTCGCGCTCGATGCTTGCCGAGGACGTTGGCCCGAACCGGCTCGAGCGCTCGAAGATCGAGATCCAGAGGTTGATCCAGCGGCTCGAAGGCGACCGAATTGGTCTGGTGGCGTTCGCTGGACAGGCGTTCGTACAGAGTCCGTTGACCACCGACTACGGGGCGGCCAGATTGTTCCTCAACGCCATGGATCCAGATTTGGTGCCCGTGCAGGGGACCAATCTGGGCGAGGCCTTATCGGTAGCGCTCGACGGCTTCCGCACCAAGCCCGGCATGCCCGATACACGTGAGCACCGCGTTGTCGTGGTGGTGACCGATGGCGAGGATCATGAGGGTGAGATCGACGCCGCCGTCGAGCGGGCTCGGACGGCTGGTGTGCGCATCTATACGGTGGGCGTGGGCTCGCCGGATGGTGTCCCGATTCCAGAGTTCGACGAGCGCGGCCAGCGGCGTGGCTTCAAGCGCGACGAGCAGGGGAGCGTGGTGACCACGCGGCTCGACGAGGCCGTCTTGATGCAGATCTCGCGTCTGACCGGGGGGCGGCATTACCGCAGCACGCCAGCGGCCAGCGAGCTCGACGCGCTGGTCGAAGATCTCGCCACGCTCGGCGGGCGTGAGATCGAGACGCGCGAGATCACCCAGTTCGATGAGCAGTTCCAGTTTGCCCTCGGACTCGCGATTCTGGCGTTGATCGTCGAAGCCTTGCTACCCAGGAGGCGCGTCGTGCGCCCCGCTCAGCCGATTCGCTCGGGCGTGGCGGCTAGGGCGATCGGTGGTATTGCCGCCGCTGCCATCGCCATGCTCGTTCTCGCGACCCCTGGATGGGCGTTTGCCCAGGCTGGGCGGGCCGACGTCGAGCAGGGAAATCGGCTGTACGAGGAGGGCCGGTTTGCCGAGGCGCACGAGCGCTATCTCGAGGCCTTGCGCGCGGCACCCGGCTCGCCACTGATTCGCTTCAACGACGGCAACGCCCTCTACCAAAACCAGGACTACCAGCGTGCCCTCGACGCCTACCGCGCGGCGATCGACAGCGGCGACCCGAGCTTGCTGTCGGACGCTTGGTACAACCTGGGAAACGCCCTGTACCGCGAGCAACAGCTCGACGACAGCCTCGACGCATACAAGCAGGCCCTGAGGCTCGCGCCTGGCGACACCGATGCCAAGCACAATCTCGAGCGCGTGCTGGAGCAGATGCAGCAACAGGAACAACAACCTCAGCAGCAGGGCGATGGCGAAGACGACGAGTCCGAACCCCAGGACGGTGAGGATCAACAAAGCGAACAAGATCAGCAGCAGCAAGACGGGCAAGAAGGCGACCAGCAGCAGGACCAGCAGGGGCAGGACCAACAGGGGCAGGACGAGCAGGAGCAACAGCCTGACCAGCAAGATCAACAGGAGGAGCAGGAAGCGGGCGAGCAACAACAATCTCCCGCGCAACAGGGCGAAGAAGATCAACAGGAAGGTCAGCAACAGGCGCCCGGAGAGCTCACTCGCGAGGAAGCCGAGCGGTTGCTGCAGGCGATTCAGGAAGACCCGAACGAGGTCGAGCGCACCCGTCGCGCCGCGGCCCGCGGCCGCAAGCCGAAGAAGGACTGGTAATGCAGTCGCCGCGCTTCGATCTTCGAGTGCGGGCCGCTCGCTCGCTCGCTCTTTCGCTGGCCAGTGTTTGCGGTCTGCACCTGCTCGGGATTCCGGCCGCCGCCAGCTCGTTCGCGGCCCAGGACGCGACGGTGGCGGCTTATCTGAGCCACACCGAAGTCGGCGTCGGACAGTCGTTCATGCTCAACGTGCAGGTCTCCGGCGCCCGCGACATCGACCAGGAACCTCAGCCGGACCTGGCAGCTTTCGCGCGCTTTCTGGGCCGCCAGCAATCGCAGTCGTTCCAGATGAGCAACGGTGTCACGAGCGTTTCCTTCACTCTCCAGTACCGCTATCAGGCGACGCAGGAGGGGGCGTTCGAGATCCCGCCGATGACGGTGGGCGTTGACGGGCAGGCTTTCGAGACCGAGGCACTAACACTGACTGTGAGCGCCAGCCCGCCGTCCGGAGGTGGCGCGGCCGGCACTCCGAGAGGTCGGGGCGGCGTCATCGACGATGGCTCTGGTGACTCGATCGCGCCCGAAGACTTCTTCATCGTTGCGGAGCCGAGTCGCCGTCGCGTGCTGCAGAACGAGCCGGTGATCGTCGAGTACAAGCTCTTCACCAAGCTCGAGATCAGGTCGTATGGACTCACCAGCGTGCCGTCGACGGCCGGTTTCTGGGTAGAAGAGATCGAGCTGCCAAACTCGCCGCAGGTCCAAGAGGTTGTGCGCGACGGTCAGCGCTACGCGACGGTCGTCGTCCGCAAGGTTGTGATGTTTCCGACCGCCTCTGGAACCAAAGTCGTCGAGCCGCTCGGTGTTGAAGCTCAGGCCCGCATGCGCGGGCGCGACCCGCGTGATCCGTTCGGTGGTCTTGATGACTTCTTCGGACGCGGCTCGCTGTTGAGCGCGTTCGGACGCATGGTGCCGATTTCCGCCGCGTCGGCGGCGGTAGAGATCGAGGTGGAGTCGCCGCCGCTCTCCGGGCGACCCGACAGCTTCGCGGGTTTCGTGGGGGATCTCGAGGTGACCGCCAGCGCTGACAAGTCCGAGGTCGGAACCAACGACGCCGTGACGTTGCGAGTTGCGGTGTCGGGCACAGGCAATCTTCGCGCCATGGCCGAGCCGCAGATCGATGTCCCGGCGGGGTTCGAAGCCTTTCCGCCCGAGGTGAGCGATCAGATTCGCCGTAGCGACCGTGGCGTTTCCGGTACGCGGACCTATGAGTACGTATTGATTCCGCGGGCGCCGGGTGTATACACGATCCCGAGCGTGGAGATCGGCTACTACGATCTTTCTAGGGAAGCGTATGCAGTGGCGGCGACCGAGCCGCTGAGCATCGAGGTGAGCGGACGCGATGTCGGTGCCAGCGACCTCGGCGGTCCTGACTCCCCGGCACGCTCGTCTGTGGCGGCCCTGAGGACGGACATTCGGTTCATCCGCCTCGACGCGCCTGGCCTGGTTCGCCGTGGCACGACACTCTTCGGGCACCCAGGCTTTTGGCTCGTGCTGGCACTTCCCTTGCTCGTGCTCACTGGGGCGCTCGTGGTGCGCCGCCATCGCGACCGGCTGCTCGGCGACGTGGCCTACGCGCGTCGTCGTCGCGCCAGTCGTCTGGCGCGTAAACGATTGGCGCAGGCGCGCTCGTTGGTGGGCAGCGACGAGGCGCGCGATTTCTACGCAGAGACGGCGCGCTCGCTCGAGGGCTTTATCGCCGACCAGCTCGACCTGGCGGAAGCCGGCCTGATTCGCGACCAGGCCCGCGAGCTCCTCGGCGATCGCGGTGTGACGGCCGAGACGAGCGCCGACGTGCTGGCGTGCCTGTCGCAGTGCGATCGTCACCGTTTCGCGCCGCCAAGCAACGACGCCGACCAGCGGTCGGCCTTCCTCGACCGTGTTGCCGCAGCGATGACGAGTCTCGAGCGCGAGCTCGCCAGGTGATCGGATGCACAGTGATCAGATGCCTCGACCGAGGCGCCATGAATCCGAAAGCCCGCACCGTGAATCCGAGAATGCGCACATGATTTGCTTGCGGCGACGTCGCGAGGTCCTGGGCCTGGCCCTGGCCGTGCTCGGTACTTCGCTCGGGCTCTGTCTTTCTGCCCTCGCACAGCCTGTTGACGCCAGCGGTGATCCAGGCGCGGCCGAAGCCGCCTACCACGAGGGCAATCGGCTCTACCAGGAAAGCGACTTCGAGGCCGCGCTAGCCAGCTATCTCCAAGTCGAGAGCGCGGGCTTCGATAGCGGCGCCCTGCACCACAACCTGGGCAACACGTACTTCAAGCTCGGTGACGTCGGCCGCTCGATCCTCCACTACGAGCGGGCGCGACGATGGATGCCGGGCGACGAGAACCTGCTCGCCAATCTCGAGATCGCGCGCTCCTTGACCGTCGACGAAGTCACCCCGATTCCCGAGTTCTGGCTCTTTCGAGCCATCCGCTGGTGGATTCACCTGCTACCGCGCGGTCTGTTGATAGGACTCGTAGCTCTCGGCTACTTGCTGGCCATGGGCATCGTCGTGGCGCGCGTCCTGAGGCCGGGGCTGGGCGGAACGTGGGCGCTGCGCGCGGCCGTGATTGCGGCGATCGTAGCGCTGACCTTCGGCGTTAATCTCGCGGTGCGTGATCTCGGCATCGGCGTTCCCGCCGAAGGTGTGGTTCTGGCCGGCGAGGTGTCGGTTCACAGTGCCCCTGCCGACGACCCCGCATTGCTGCTGTTCGCGATTCACGAGGGGACGCACGTTCGTATCGACCGGCGCTCCGACGACTGGGTTGAGATCGTCCTCGACGATGGCAAGGTCGGCTGGGTGCCTGCGGATGTGCTCGAGGAGATCTAGTCGGGGTTTTCGGGAAGATCCGATGTGTCCGAGAAACTCGGCTCGCGCGCGGCCGCGCGGCCGTCCTTGATTGCCGTGAAGGCCATGCGTCGCGGAGGCAGCTCGAAGTTGCCGTACGCGGTCGAGGCTTCGACGCTGAAGCCCGCGTCGCGCAACTGAGCCGCGATTTCGGCCGGCTCCGCCACCCGCAGCACGTGGCGCTCGTGGCTGCGACGGAAGGTGCCGTCGATCTCGCGAAAGGTGATCTGATCGCGATGCAGGCGGGCGCGGGCGACGTCCTCGGTGGCTTCGACGAGGATGGTCCAGTCGTCGGCTGCGTACCAGTTCCGATACCCCATTGGCGCGCCCGCGGAGGCGACGAACAGATCGAACATGAACAGCCCGGGCGACGTCAGCACATTGAAGACGCGCTGGAAGAAAAGGTTCGTGGGGGCGGCTTCGCCGGTGTCCGGATCGACATAGCTGAGCACCTCACCCACGGCCGTGACAACGCTGCATTCCGGGAGATCGGTCTCGTAAATGGAGCCGACTCGCAGCTGTGCTTCGGGGGCTGCCGCGCGCGCGAGACGGAGCATCGATTCCGAGCGATCGATGCCCAACGCCTCGAAGCCCGCGACGCTGGCTTGCCGCAGCCACACACCGCTGCCGCATCCCAAGTCGACGGCGCGGCCGCGGTGGATGCCGGCGCTTTGAGCTGCCGCCAGGATCGCCGGCGCGGCGCCACGCACGTAGCCGGTGAATCCGGCGTGGTGAACGTGAGCCAGGTCGTCGCCGTACATGCCGGGGCCGTCGTCGCGGAAGGGAGTGTGGGGGCGCTCGACTGACATCTCGAGTTCCTGGCTGGAGTCTGGACAGAGCTCAACGGGAGTTTGTAGAGGATCAACGTGCGCGGCAAGGATCGGCTTCGCGGCGCGACGCCCCTGCGCAGGGGATGGCTCGGGGACGCCGGCTCGGTTGAACTTCCGAGAATCTCTTCCGAGACGGCTGCTGACTGCTGGGCGAGCGAGCGAATCGGCCGTATACTCGGCCCGTTGCCGCATTCGCGGCGGTATGCGCGGGAATGGAGAGAGGCATGCAAAGGCTTACCCTGGCGTTGGCGGGAGCCGCGTTCGTGGCGGCGGCAGTTACGCCGGTTGCGCCCGCCGAACCGCTTCGCCCTACGGGGCCGGCTCGCCAGGCCGTGCAACCCGTGAGCGCCGGCTCGGACGATGTTCAGAACCAGGTGATCGGCCGCTATTGTCTGCGTTGCCACAACGACGCCACACTGACCGGCGGCCTGACGCTCGAAAACTTCGATGTTGCTCGAGCTGGGCAGAACGCGGAGCTGTCGGAAAAGCTCATCCGCAAGCTGCAGGCCGGCATCATGCCGCCGCTGCCTGCGCGCCGTCCTGAGCGTACGGTTGTCGAAGAGCTCGTTGCCACGTTGGTGAGCCGCGTCGACACGGCCGCCGCGGCAAAACCGAGTCCGGGAGGACGTACTTTCCAGAGACTCAACCGAGCGGAGTACGAGCGCTCGATCAGCGATTTGCTGCTTCTCCAGATCGACGTCGACACCTACCTGCCGCCCGATACCGTGAGCGCCGGCTTCGACAACATCGCCGACGTTCAAGGCCTTTCGGTCACGGTGATGGAGGGCTACCTGAGTGCTGCGAGCGAGATCAGCCGCCTCGCCGTGGGCGACCCCGACGCCACGGTTGTGGAATCGCGCTACAGCGTGCCGCGCTATGCCTCGCAGAACGATCGCGTTGAAGGAGCTCCGTACGGCACTCGTGGTGGCCTCTCGATAGATCACGTGTTCCCGGCGGACGGCGAGTATGTGTTCACGATGGCGTTCTTCGACGCGCCGATCGCGTTCCTGTACGGGTCGACGACCTACCACGACGAGCAGATCGAGGTATCGATCGACGGCGAGCGCGTTGCGCTGCTCGACCTCGACCGCTACATGGACGCCGACAACGAGAATCTGAAAACAGAGCCCAGCTACGTACGTGCTGGGCCGCAGCGAGTAACGGCAGCCTTCATCCGCAAGACCGAGGGTTCGCCGCCCGACCTGCTGTCGCCGCACGAATGGAGCATCGCCGACAAGACGATCGGCTCGGCATACGGCGTGACCACCTTGCCTCACCTGCGCAACCTGTCGATAGCTGGGCCGTACAACGCCACCGGGGTCTCGGCCTCGGTGAGCCGCGACAACATCTTCAGCTGCAGGCCAACGGCGCCCGATGAGGAGTTGACCTGCGCCGAGTTGATTGTTACGCGGCTGGCATCCGAGGCTTATCGGCGGCCGCTGATCAAGCGAGATCGTGGTTCGTTGATGGAGTTCTACGAGGCCGGCGCAGATGAGGGCGGCTTCGAGGTGGGCATCACCTCGGCGCTGGAGGCGATTCTCGCGAGTCCCTATTTCGTCTTCCGCCTGGAGGAACGCTCGGCGAGCGCGGGCTCCGGCGACAGCAGCGCGGACTCGCTCGTCAGCGACGCGACGCTGGCTTCGCGGCTCTCCTTCTTCCTGTGGGCCGCGCCGCCCGACGACGAGTTGATCGGCGTCGGAGCCGAGGGGCGCTTGTCCGATCCTGCCGTGCTCGCGCGGCAGGTCGACCGCATGCTCGCCGACCCGCGCGCCGCTGCTCTGGGCACACGCTTCGCCGCCCAATGGCTCCGCCTGCAAGATCTGGAGAAGGTCCATCCGGACGCGCTCCTGTTTCCCGATTTCCACCAGCAGCTCGGCGACGCGATGCGGCGTGAGACGGAGCTGTTCTTCAACTATCTCGTGCAGGACGATCGCAGCGCGCTGGAGCTCCTCACCGCCGACTACACGTTTGTCAACGAGCGGCTCGCCAATCACTACGGCATTCCGAACGTCAGCGGCGCGGGATTCCGTCGGGTCTCTCTGCAGGGTCAAGAACGGCGCGGGTTGCTCGGCCACGGCAGCATCCTGACCTTGACGTCGCATGCTGATCGCACTTCGGCCGTCCTACGCGGCAAGTGGGTGCTCGGAGTTCTACTGGGAACCCCGCCCCCGCCGCCGCCTCCCGACGTCCCCGATCTCGACGCGACGAACCCGGTGCGCGAAGGCCGTCTGCTGACCGTGCGCGAGCGCATGGAGGAGCATCGGGCCAACCCGGCCTGCGCCTCGTGCCACCGAGTGATCGACCCGCTGGGGCTGGCGTTGGAGAACTACGACGTGACGGGCGCCTGGCGCACAAAGGACAACGATGCCCCGATCGATGCAACGGGCATGCTGTACGACGGAACCCAGCTCGGTAGCCCGGCCGACTTGCAGGCGGCGTTGCTGCAATATTCCGACTCGATCCTCACGAACTTCACCGAGAACCTGCTGTCCTACGCCATTGGCCGGCGGCTCGAGTATTCCGACATGCCCGAGGTACGGGCCATCGTGCACGAGGCCGCCCTCAACGGTAGCCGCATGTCGGCGTTCATTCATGGAGTGGTCAACAGCGCCGCGTTCCGGCACAACGACAGGGCTCGGAGCACTACGCTAGTGGTGCGCGGCAACGCATCCGATTCCCGCTAGCACGCGAACGAGACTCAAGAAAAGAATCAAAAAGGCGGAGTGCCGATGTACCTGACGAGGAAGCGGATCTCCCGACGTACTGTTCTGCGCGGCGTCGGGACAACGGTAGCGCTGCCTTTTCTCGATGCGATGGTGCCAGCTGGCAGCTGGGCCGCGACGCGGGCCGCAGAGACCGACGACCCGACGCGACTGATCTGTATCGAGATGGTTCACGGTGCGGCCGGTAGCAACGAATACGGCGCCGGCAAGAATCTTTGGGCGCCCAGCGCCACCGGGAACGACTTCGATCTGACACCGAGCTCGCTGTTGCCGCTCGATCCTTGGCGCAAACACCTCACGATTGTCAGCAATACAGACGTCAAGATGGCCGAGGCCTTCGAGTCGCACGAGATCGGCGGCGATCACTACCGCTCCAGCGCCGTTTTCCTCACGCAGTCGCATCCGAAGCAAACCGAGGGTTCAGACGTCCTCGCCGGCACCTCGTTCGATCAGATCTACGCCAACCGTTTTGGCCAGAGCACGCCGATCCCGTCGATGCAGCTGTGCATCGAGAACGTCGATCAGGCCGGCGGCTGTGACTACGGCTATGCCTGCGTGTATTCCGACACCATCAGCTGGGCGTCGCCCACAGAGGCGCTGCCGATGATCCGCGATCCGCGTGCGGTGTTCGACCGTTTGTTCGGCGCTGGCGGCACGGCTGAGCAGCGCGCGGCGCGCCGCCGCAACAAGCGTAGCGTGCTCGACTGGATTGCTCGCGAAGTGGCGCATCTCAGGCAGGATTTCGGCGCCGCCGACCAGCTACGGCTCGATCGTTATCTGCAGAATATCCGCGAAGTCGAGCGCCGCATCGAGCTCATTGAAGATCGTAACAGCAGTGGCGAAGAGCGCGCCTTGCCAGAGGCTCCCGCTGGCGTTCCCGATTCGTTCAAAGATCACGTGGAGTTGATGTTCGACCTCCAGGTGCTGGCGTTCGCGTCGGACACGACGCGGATTTTCTCGTTCAAGCTCGGCCGCGACGCCTCGGCCCGGGTCTACCCTGGCAGCGGGGTCGACAAGGGGTTCCACCCCGCGTCGCACCACGGAGGCCGGGAAGCCGCGATCGAAGAATTCGGGGAGATGAATCGCTACCACGTCAGCACGATCCCCTACCTGCTCCAGAAGCTGCAGGAGATCAGCGAGGGCGATACGAATCTGCTCGAGAAGACGATGGTGATCTACGGATCACCTATGGGTGACCCCAATCTGCACAACCATCGTCGCTGCCCGTTGTTCATCGCCGGCGGGGCGAACGGGCAACTCGATGGGAACCTGCACCTGAAGGCACCGGACGGCACGCCGATGGCCAACGTCATGCTGAGTCTGCTGCACAAGCTCGGGCATGACGATTTGTCGCGCTTCGGGGACAGCACGGGCGAACTGTCGCTGTCCGTCTGAGGCGCGCGGCCGAGATGAGAAGGTACGGAATGACAGGCTTCTTCACGAGATTCAACAGATCCACCAGTCTCGATCGCCCCAGGAGACCGCGCACGGGTAGCCTCCGCGGCCGCGGGGTAATCGTCTTGTGCGCCGCCGCGCTTCTGTCGCCCGCGCTGGTTGGTGCCGCGCCCGATGATGATGCACCGGTTGCCGACGCTGCCATGCGCGGCGATCACGACAACGTGCGCGCAATGTTGCGCGCTGGAGTCGATGTCAACGCCGCGCAGAGCGACGGCATGACCGCTCTGCACTGGGCCGCCGAGAACGGAGCTCGAGATCTCGCGGCGATGCTGGTGTACGCCGGCGCGAACGTAGAAGCGACCACGCGGATTGGCAGCTACACGCCGCTCCATCTGGCGGTGAGAGCCGGACACGCCGAGCTCGTGACGACTCTGCTCGAGGTCGGCGCCGACGTCGAAGCCGCCACCACCACCACCGGCGGCGCGCGCGCGCTCCACTTCGCGGCGGCAGGCGGCGCTTCCGAGGCGTTGGAGGTGTTGCTCGATCACGGAGCGGACGTCAACGCCACCGAATCCGCCTGGGGCCAGACGCCCCTGATGTTCGCGGCGGCCTACGACCGTCTCGAAGCCCTCTCGCGGCTGCTCGAGCGCGGCGCCGACCTGACGATCGCCACGAAGGTGGTCGATGTTGTGGAACGAGACAAAGCCGATCGCGCGGCCCGCACCTTACGCCGCCAAACGGATGAAGCCATCCGCAAGCTGACCGAGCCCGAAGCGGAGGAAACCGAAACCGCCGAAGCGGAAGAAGGCGAAGAAGCCGAGAAGCCCGAGGAAGGCGAGGAGGGCGAGGAGGGCGAGAGTCCGCCAGAAGGTGAGCCGGCGGAAGAGGGCGAAGAACCCGCGGAATCCGAAGAGTCCGAGGAAGTCGAAGGGCTCGCGCAGCCCGAGGCGGCAGCTGAGGAGAACGAAGACGAGACCTCCGAAGCCAGCGGAGCTGCAGTGTCGGAAGAAGGCGAGCAGCCCGACGAGGTCGACGAGCCCGAGCAGCTCGACCAGGCCGACGAGAGCGAAGAGGATGCCGCGACGCCTGAAGGCGAAGACGCAGCCGCCGAGGGCGAAGAGGATGACGCGACACCTGAAGGCGAAGCAGCCGCCAAGGGCGGAGAGGGCGAAGAGGGGGAGGCGTCAGAAGACGAAGACAAGAAGCCCGAGGCGCCGGCGCGGCCCCCGAGCTTCGCCGAGCTCGTTGGTGCGCATGGCGGTTTGACCGCGCTGCTGTACGCGGCTCGCGAGGGTCATACCGAGGCCGTTGTCGCGCTCTTGGACTCGGGTGCTGATATCAACGGCGTGAGCACCGGCGACCAAACGAGCCCGTTGCTGATCTCGATCATCAACGGCCACTTCGACCTGAGCATGTTGTTGCTGGAGCTTGGTGCGGATCCCAACCTTGCGAGCGACAACGGTGCGACGCCGCTCTACGCGGCATTGAACACTCACTGGGCGCCGAAGGCCGGTTATCCGCAACAGAATGCCTACAAGCAGCAGAAGACCGGCTATCTCGAGCTGGCCGAGGTTGTGCTACAAGCCGGCGCCGACCCCAACGCACGTCTCGAACGGCACCTTTGGCACGGCTCGTACAACTTCGATCACCTGCTCGATACGACTGGTGCCACGCCGTTCTGGCGTGCTGCATACGCCACCGATGTGCCGGCAATGCGGCTGCTCATGGCTCACGGAGCCGATCCCGACATCCCCACGAAGAAGCTTCCCACCCGCAGGCGAGGCGCTCGGAATCCAGGTGACGGCGACGAGCAAAAGGATTCGTCGGGAATCCCGCCAGTCGCCGTGGGAGGTCAAGCCGTGTTCCCGCTGCACGCCGCTGCCGGCGCTGGATACGGCGAGCGCTTCTCGGCGAACTCGCACCGGCACGCGCCCGATGGCTGGCTCCCCTCGGTGAAGTATCTGGTGGAGGAGCTCGGCGCCGACGTCAACCTGCGCGACGACAAGGCGTTCACGCCGCTGCACCACGCCGCGGCACGCGGCGACGTGCAAATGGTGCTGTACCTCGTCTCGAAGGGCGCCGACGTAAGGGCGCTCAGCCGCAAGGGTCAGACGACTGCCGATATGGCCAACGGGCCGGTTCAGCGAGTGCGGCCGTTCCCGGTTGCCATGGCCCTGCTCGAGGGCCTGCGCTCGAAGAACAACAACAACTGTCTATCCTGCTGAGCGGCAGTTGACGCTCGAGCCCGAACGCGCTTGGCGCGGGGGACGCGGCTCCTAGTGCAGGCGCCACGGCCCTGGAATGTCGTCGAATCCACGATCGCCGCCGTTCGGAATCCCCGCATCGAGAGTTGCCAGTGAGAACGCACAGAGCCGTAGGGTTCGACCGCCGGCCGGCCGCTCGTGGTCGAGTCGGGCTTCTCGCGTTGGTCGTGATATCGACCGTCGGGGCCACGACCACGTTGTTGGCTTCGAGTGCGAGCCGGTGGGCAACTGGCCGACCGGCGTCTTCACGGTCGATCTCGCCATCCGTCGGCGTCGTTGACGAGGTCTGGCCAGCGTTCCGTGGCCCCGGTCATGCCGGTGTCGCGGATGACCAGGGCTTGCCGATCCACTTCGACCCCGCGGATGGCACGAACCTGCGCTGGGTCGCCGAGATTCCGGGCATGGGGCACTCGAGCCCGATCGTTTGGGGCAACACGATCTACGTGACAACAGCTCTTCCTTCGAGCGGAGAGATGGAGCTGCTCACCGGCCCGTCCGACGTTGCCGGCGTGGCGACCGCCGATGATCGGGTCGAGCATAGCTGGCGGCTGCTCGCATTCAACAAGAACACCGGCGAGCCGATCTGGAGCCGTAGCGCATGGGACGGCGTCCCACGGGTCCACCGCCATCGCAAAGCAAGTCACGCCTCATCCACGCCGGCCACGAATGGCGAGCGTATTGTGGCGCTGCTCGATTCTGAGGGATTGTTCTGCTTCGACATGCAGGGCGAGCTGATTTGGCGTACCGACGTCGGCATTCTGGACGTCGGCTACTGGGGACAGCCCCAGTTCCAATGGGGGCCGGCGACCTCTCCGGTGATCTACGAGGACCTGGTCGTCGTGCAAAACGACCGACAGGCAAACTCTTTCGTCGCCGCCTACAGCCTCGAGACCGGAGAGGAGGTCATGGCGTGTGGAGCGCGACGAGAAGCCGGCGTGGTCGACTCCTGCCATCTACAGAGGAGAGCGTGACGAGCTCGTGTTCAACGGCCCCGCTACTTCGTGGCCTACAACCCGCGCACGGGGCGGGAGCTGTGGCGGTTGTCGAACAACGACGCCCAGGTCATCACACCCACGCCGATCGTCGTTGGGGAGCAGATTGTGATCACGGGCGGGAACCCGACGGGCGCCCGACCGATCCACGCCGTGCGGGCCGGTGGCACCGGCGACCTGACTCCAGCGACGCAGGGTGAGCGCGGCGAGCATCTCGACTGGACGGTGGAGCGCGGCTCACCCTACACCCCGACGCCCATCGCATACCGCGGCATCCTCTAGGTGATCGTCGACAACGGCATTCTGTCGGCCTACGACCTGGCGAGTGGAGAGCGTCATTACCGCACGCGACTGTCCGTGGGCGCCGGCTTTTCGGCCTCGCCCGTGGCTTCGGACGGAGCGCTCTACTTCCCGAGCGAGGACGGCGACGTGTTCGTGGTCCGAGCCGGTGCGTCATACGAGCTGTTGGCGCACAACCCGATCGGCGAGATCCTCATGGCTTCGCCGGCGATCTCGGAGGGGACCCTCTTCGTTCGCGGGCGGCATCACCTGTTCGCGCTTGCCGCGAGCTCCGATCCAGACCGCGCCGACGGAGGACTCGATGAGGGCGTGCGTTAGCTTGCGTGAGATTGTCTACGTCTGAACGTCGGGTGGCGCTGGAGGTTGACAGCTATCATGCGGCGAACGAGCCCGGACGCCCGGAGGATCAAGGAGATGACTTCATGAGAAGAACGTTCGGTGGGTCGAGAAGGCCAAGCTCACCGCCGCCGACGCCGACGGACCGCAGTGGACCGGTGCCGCCTCGTTCGCCATGACCCAGAGCACCATCATCTTGGGTGCGCCGCTCGACAACGACGCCGGCGGCAACTCAGGCTCGATCTACTTGTTTCGTCGCAAGGCCGGAGCGTGGGCTCAAAGCGAGAAGATCGTCGGCTCCGACATCGATGCCGACGATCGGTTCGGAGGGGCGATCGCTCTCCGCGGCGGCACCATCTTCGTTGGTGCGGCGAACGCCAACGACGCGGGCAGCGTCTACGTCTACGAGTAGTCGCCTGTGTCCGGCGTCTCGCCTGTTTGCAGTCGCCAAAGCGAGGCGTAGAGCCCGCGCTGGGCGATGAGCTCTTCGTGCGTCCCGTTCTCGACGATGCGGCCGCGATCCAGGACGTGGATGGCGTCGGCGTGACGCACCGTCGACAGACGATGTGCGACCACCAGCGTGGTCCGGCCGCGGGCGCCGTGGGCGAGCGAACGCTGGATGGCGGCCTCGGTTTTGTTGTCCACGGCCGAGGTTGCTTCGTCGAGCACCAAGATCGCCGGGTCGCGGTAAAGGGCTCGGGCCAGAGCGATACGTTGACGTTGGCCGCCAGATAGTTGCGTGCCGCGTTCGCCAACCAGACTCTCGTATTTCTGCGGCAGCGTTCGGACAAAGTCGTGCACTTCGGCGGCTCGGGCAGCGGCTTCAACGGCGGTCGCGTGGGGAGCGGCTTCTCCGTAGGCGATGTTCTCGGCGATGGTGCTGTCGGTGAGAAAGGGATCCTGCGCGACATAACCGATTGCCTTGCGCAGCGATCCGGGGTCGTAGCCGGTGATGTCGTGGCCGTCGAACAGAATGCGACCGTGGTCTGCGTCGAGAAATCGCATCAGCAGCTTGAGGACGGTGCTCTTGCCGCCGCCGGTAGCGCCCACGAGCGCCACGGTTGTCCCTGTCGGCACATCGAAGTCGATTCCGCTGATGGCCGGCTTACCGTCGTACGCGAAGTGCAGATCCTCGAATCGGAGGGTCGCCGTAGCAGCGCTGGGCAGCTTCGTTTCGGGCTGCGCCGGCGCCGGTGTTTCGAGCAGATCCATGATGCGATTCACCGAGGCCATGGCGCGGTTGTACAGGTCGGTGAGCTCGGCCAGCCCAGTGAGGGGCCAGAGCAGGCGCTGGGTGAGGAACACCAGGGCGGAGTAGCTGCCAACGCCAATTTCGCCGCGTAGAGCGAGGACTCCACCGTAGAGCAGAGTCGCAATGAATCCGATGAGGACCGCCATGCGGATCACCGGGGTGATCGCAGCCGAGAAACGGATGGCGGCGGCGTTGCGGGCGCGGAATACGTCCGACGCGGCCCGCAGGTGCTCGGCCTCGAACTCTTCGGCGGTATAGGCCTGGATCGTGGCCATGCCAATCAGGTTGTTGCTCAGCCGCGCCGACAGCGTGCCGGCGGCGTCGCGTGCGGCCGCATAGCGCGGCGCCAGCCGCTTCTGAAACCAGAAGGCGCCGAAGATGATCAGTGGAATCGGCAACATCGCCAGCACCGCCAGGTTGGCGGTTACCGCGAAGAAGACACCACCCACGAGCAGCGACGAGAAGGCCACCTGAATCAGTCCGTTGGCGCCCGTGTTGAGAAAACGCTCCACCTGGTTGACGTCCTCGTTCAGTAGCGCCATCAGGCGGCCGCTGCGTTCGCGTTCGATGAACCCTGGCGGCAGCCTCTGAACATGCGCGTAGGCCGCCTGGCGTAGCTCGTGCTGCAGATCCTGGGCGAGTCCGCGCCACTTGAGCTGGTGCAAATACTGGAAGGATGACTCGACGGCCCACACGACGATCGTCAATGCCGCCAGTACCCAGAGCTGCAGCGTCGGGTCGGCCAAGCCCTGCCGGGCCAGGAACGAGTCGCGCTGGTTCACCACCACGTCGACGGCGACCCCGATCAACAGCTCGGGAAGCACGTCGAAGAACTTGTTCAGCAGCGAGAACGTGGTCGCGAGCACGGCATCGCGGCGGTAGGGCCGCGCGAATCCGAAGAGACGACGTAGCGGGCTGGGTGTCGTCATGATCGTAGGAGAAGCCGTGGCGGAGTTGCGCTCGGGGTGGGAGTCGAGTCGAGCGCAGAGAGTATCCCGGTGGCCGGATCGCTTCCGATCGGCGAGTAGTCTGCATAGACTGCGGAGCGCATCCCGATCCCGAGCGCACCTGATGCACGAGCGGGGGTCGGATCGTCTCAGGAGGCATCTCGTGAAGCAGCGCGTTGTATGGACATGGACACTGATCTTGTTGTCGCTGGTGCCCATGGTGGCGAGCGCGCAGCAGGCGTTCGACGTCGCCGCCGCCACCGATGCGTACATGGGACAGCTGTCGTCGGAACAGAAGGCGCGGTCCGACGCCTACTTCGAGGGCGGCTACTGGCTGATGCTGTGGGGGTTTCTCTACGGCGCCATCGAGCTCTGGCTGCTTCTTCGCCTAGGCGTCTCGGCACGCATGCGCGACCTGGCGGCAGGCCTTACCTCAAGAAAACCGCTGCGTACGGCGTTCTACGCGGTGCAGTTCTTGCTCCTGACCGCCGTTCTCGAAAGTTCCCCTTGACCTGGTACACGGGCTTCTTCCGCGAACACCAGTACGAGCTCGCCACCCAGACCTTCGGACCGTGGTTCGGCGAGCGACTCATTGGCCTCGGTCTCGGTCTCGTGATCGCGCCGCTGTTGCTGGTGGCGCTGTACGCCGTGTTCAGGCGCGCGCAGCAGACGTGGTGGCTGTGGGGGACGGCTGTCGTGCTGGTGTTCCTCGTCATTCTCCAGCTGTTGGGGCCTGTCTACATCGCACCGCTGTTCAACACCTACACCCCGGTCGACCGCGCCGAGGTTCGCGACCCGGTCCTCTCCATGGCACGCGCCAACGGCGTCCCGGTCGACAACATCTATGTCTTCGATGCCTCGCGCCAGAGTACCCGCATCAGCGCCAACGTCAGCGGCATCCTCAACACCATGCGGGTGAGCCTCAACGACAACCTGCTCAACCGCACCTCGGTGCCCGAGATCAAGGCGGTCATGGGGCACGAGTTGGGGCATTACGTGCTCAACCACGCCTACGAGGGTCTGATGTTCTTCACCCTCCTCGTGCTCGGCGCCTTCGGCTTTCTCAAGATGGCGTTCGACCGTGCGCTGGCACGCTGGGGGGCCGGCTGGGGGGTGAGCGGTATCGCCGACCCGGCGGGGCTGCCGCTGCTCATGCTGCTGATATCGATTTACGGCTTCGTGCTGACGCCACTCGTCAACACCAACATCCGCGTCAACGAAGCCGAGGCCGATGCATTCGGCCTCAACGCCGCCCGTGAGCCCGACGGCTTCGCCCAGACGGCGCTCAAGCTCAGCGAATACCGCAAGCTCGATCCCGGCCCGCTCGAAGAGTTCCTTTTCTTCGACCACCCGAGCGGCCGCGCCCGCATCCACATGGCGATGCAGTGGAAGGCCGAGCATCTCGACGAGCTCGCGTCCCAAACCGGGCGCTAGGCCTGGACTCGGGCGCGTGATCGACAGGGCATCGTGAGCACGGCGCGCTACGCGATCGCCGTCTTGCTGCTCGTCGCCCTGCCCCCCCGGGCTGGCGCTCTGGTTCGTCATCCACCCGTTCGCGCGCCATTGGCGGCGGCTCGGCGCTATGTGGACCTACGTGATCTTGACTCCGCCGATGGCCGCGCTCATGTACGGGGTGTACTCGGCGAGAGCCACTCTGGTGGGATCCGACCTCGGTGCCAGCACGCCGTTGATGGCGCTGGCGGCGCTCACCTTTACAGGCACGATCATCATCGCCCTGAAAAGGAAGAAGTACCTGACCACGGCGCGGCTGGTGGGTGTGCCCGAGCTCTCCCAGGCCAGCTATCCGGGTGTCCTGCTGAACGAGGGGATCTACTCGAGGATTCGGCACCCGCGCTACGTCGAGATTCTCCTGGCATGCCTCGCCTACGCTCTGTTTGCGAACTACACGGGGCTGTACGCGCTGGTAATCGTGACCGTGCCGACGATCCACCTTCTGGTTCTGCTCGAGGAGCGAGAGCTGCGCCAGCGATTCGGTCGCGCGTACGACGACTACGCCGCCCAGGTGCCGCGCTACCTCCCCTTCCGTAGCTGACGAGGCTCCGGCGCCGCTGGTCGGTCGAGCCGGGGGCAGGGGATTTCCCGAGGATTTGGCGATTTTCGGGAAGAAAATGCGCCTCCGCTAGGTTCTTGCTCATGAAACCGAACGCACCCGCACCCCAGCATCCCCGCCTACCGAGTGAGATCGATGGATCAAGCCGGCGTCGTACCCGACCGGGAGGGTTCAACAGTTTTTCGTGCATTCTGGCGCGATAGCAAGGACTATCGGGCCACAGGCTTGGTGTTGCTCCTGGTGCGACTGGTGATCGGGCCCATGTGGATTGGCACCGGTCTGTACTGGCTCCGAGCCGGCGACGCCCCGGCCGAGATCGCCCGTCAGATCGGCGGCGTGCTGGAATCGGGCAGGACGGTCGGTTGGTTCGTTCCGTTCCTGGAGACGGTTGTTCTGCCGAACGTGGGCGTGTTCGCGGCCCTGGTAACGTGGGGAGAGTTCCTGACGGGCATCTCCGTGACGTTCGGTGCCGCCACGAGTCGCCCCGGACACGCGAGACAAGTAGCCGAGGCCCGGCCTGTCGTCCAGGCTGGACGCCGGTGGAGTCGAGAGAAATCAGCTCGCGCTGCGCGCCAAGAAGTCGTCGACGGCTTCGATCACGGCATCTCGAGACAAGGCCGGGTATCTGGCATAGGCCGCTTCCGGGATCGCGTGTACGAGAGATCGAAATCGTTTCGCGGCCACCATGCCGCTAGCGAGGAAACTGTCGGCGTCCTGCATGTCGCGGCGGAAGCCGCGAACGACTTTCGACAGGAGCTGCGCGCAAGGGTCGTAGTGGAAGAAACTCACTCTTCCGATCGCCTCGATGAAGACGTGGCGGTCGTCGCTCCCAGCGAGTGCGGGAATGAAGTTCTCGGGCCGGACAAACTCCACGTTCAGCTGCAGACGCTCCTTGATGGCCTGGATGTCGCGGAAGACTTCCTCGTAATCGGCGTGGAGATCGGCGTCGATCGTGGACGCTCTCCAGCCCGAGAAAACCGCCGTGCCTCCACCCACTAGAAAAACGCGGTATGGCCGTCCAGGCGGAGCGGTACGGGCAAGCTCCTTCATCAGCTCTCGCAGCCCCTCCCGCGTCAGGCTACGGCGCACGTCGACCTCGGTCGAACCGGGCTCCGCGGCAGGCATCCGCGAAGGAAACCGTCTGTCGAAGGTAGGCGCCGTACCGCGCGTGCGCCAGATCGCCTTCGGATAGTGACAACATTCTGTAGAGGCTTTCCTCGGGATCCGCGTCTACCGAACCCATCGGGACGCCTTCCCGGCGTAGCCGAGGTGCAGCCAGGGAGACCAGCAGGCTCTCCGGCGTCGTCTTCCCCGCGGCGAGATCGGCGAGACCGGCATCCACGATTGCTCCGCCGGGCAGGCCCAGTGCCTCGAAGCTCGAGGCACCGAATCGCGCTTGGATCCAGCGAGCCGTGGCGGCCCGGCGGGCGATCGTTGCCCTGGCCTCCGGGCTCATGCGGGCTGCCCGTTTTTCGCCGCCGGCTCGACCGTAGCGGCGGAACTGCTCGCGGATGTCTGCAGGCATTCTCATAGCTCAAAAGATATGCTTAGGGGGTAAGCATTGCAAGGTCCGGAAACGGACAAATAGACAACCAGCTTTGGCAACCCGGCACGGCTCGCGGCACTGGCTCTTCGCTCCTGCTCGCGGGCGGTACGGTCGTGTCGTCAGCAGTCAGCGTGGCCCGGTTCGAGACGTTACGGCAGTGTCGGCTCCTGCGGGGTCGCCGCCACTGGACCGCCCCCAGCCAGCGCTTGCCCCACCGGCGGCCAGCGACTGTGTACAGTCGGGGTTTCGAGCCAAGATCCCCGCTTGAGCCACCGGAGTGTCATGAGATCGCGAGCCAGCATCACTGCCCTTGTTGTTCTGGTTGTCTCGGTAGCCGCCGCCCTGCCAGTCTCGGCCCAGGTGGACGCTCGCATGCTGCGTTATCCAGACGTGTCCGACACCCACATCGCCTTCGTCTATGGAGGTGACGTTTGGGTGATGGACAAGAGTGGTGGCGTGGCGCGGCGGCTGAGCTCGCCGGCCGGCGAAGAGAGCTATCCACGGTTCTCGCCCGATGGCAGCCGGATCGCGTTTTCCGGTAATTACGACGGCAACACCGACGTTTATGTGGTTCCGGCTACCGGAGGCTCGGTGCAGCGCGTCACCTTCCACCCAGGCGCCGATCGTATGGTGGAGTGGACGCCTGACGGCAGGATTCTGTTCGCGTCGTCGCGTACCAGTGGTGTGCAGCGCTACAACCAGCTCTGGACGATCAGCGCCGACGGTGGCCTGCCGGAGCGGCTGCCGGTGCCCTACGGCGAGTGGATCGCCTACACGCCCAAGGATCGCAGCTCGCGCACCTGGAAGCGTTACCGCGGCGGCATGGCTCCCGACATCTGGCTCTTCAACCTGACGACGCTCGAGGCGCGCAACATCAGCGATAGCGACGCCAACGAGATGCAGCCGATGTTCTACGGCAACACGATCTACTTCGCCGCCGACCGTGGCCCCAACCAGCGGCTCAACATCTGGGCCTACGGCGTCGACAGCGGCGACATGCGCCAGGTGACGCGCTTTGCCGAGTACGACATCGCGCACGCCGCGATCGGCCCCAAGGAGATTGTTTTTCAGGCCGGCGGCGAGCTGCAGCTGCTCGATCTTCAGTCGGAGGCCGTGACGCCGGTTCCTGTTCAGCTCGTCAGCGATCGCGCCACTCTCCGTCCGCGTACCGTCGACGTTGCCGGCAACATCCAGGGCGCCGGAATCTCGCCTAGCGGCGCCCGAGTTCTGTTCGAGGCGCGAGGCGATGTGTACACCGTTCCGGCCGAGAACGGCATCACGCGCAACCTGACGGGTAGCTCCGGCGTCGCCGAGCGCTATCCCGCGTGGTCGCCCGATGGCCGCTGGGTGGCCTACTGGAGCAATCGCAGTTTCGAGTATGAGCTCACTCTGCGGCCAGCGGGAGGCGGAGTGGAGCGAGTGCTGACGTCGCTCGGCGAGGGCTATCGCTATCGCCCCATGTAGGTCGCCCGACAGCGAGACGATTGCCTTCGTCGACAACGCTGGAAGCCTCAGGCTCGTCGACGTGGAGTCTGGAGCGTTGACCGACGTCGATCACATCCCCTACATGCTGCATCCGGCGCTCGCCGGCTTCGAGGTGAGCTGGTCGTCCGATTCGCGCTGGCTGGCGTACTCGAAGTCGCTCGACACTCAGCTCAGCGCGGTATTCCTGTACGACACCGAGAGTGCCGAGCTGCATCAGGCGACCTCCGGTTACTACAGCGACTCGTCGCCGGTCTTCGACCCCGACGGCGACTATCTCTACTACCTGTCGAACAGAAGCCTGCAGGCGGTCTACTCCGATTTCGACGCCACCTGGGTCTATCCCAACTCCACCGGCGTGGTCGCTGCGCCGCTTCGTGCCGACGTGGCGTCGCTACTGTTACCGCACAACGACGAGGAAGAGAGCGAGGAGGAGGCCGATGACGAGGCTGATGAAGAGGCAGACGCCAGCGACGACGCCAGTGGCTTCGAGCTGGTGGCCAAGGGCAGCAAGATGCTGGTGGCGCGGCGGGGCGGTTACTTCATTGTCGATGCGCGTCCTCGGCAGGAGCTCGGCGACGCGATCTCGACCGACGATCTGCAGACCACGCTCGAACCTCTGGCGGAGTGGCGGCAGATCTTCAACGACATCTGGCGGGCCTATCGCGACTTCTTCTACGACCCGTCCATGCACGGCGTCGACTGGGAGGCCATGCGCGAGCTCTACGGCACGCTGGTTGAGCACGCGGTCACGCGCTGGGACGTCAATTTCCTACTCGGCGAGCTCATCGGTGAGGTCAACGCGTCGCATACCTACGTCGGCGGCGGCGATACCGAATCGGCGGCGAGCCGTCCGGTGGGCTTGCTGGGCGTCGACTGGGAGCTCGACCGCGCGGACGGCGGCGCCTACCGCATCGGTCGCGTCGTTCGGGGCGCGCCATGGGACATCGAGACACGATCGGCTTTGCGCGAGCCCGGCATAAAGGTCTCGGCCGGCGAATACGTGCTCGCCGTCAACGGCCGGCCGATGGACACCTCGGTATCTCCTCACGCCGCCTTCGAGGGGCTCGCTGGCGAAACCGTTGCGCTGACGGTGAACGACAGACCCACAACAGACGGCGCACGTGAGGTGATCGTTCGCACCCTGACGAGCGACGCGCGGCTGCGCCACCTCGAATGGATCGAGGCCAACCGACGCCGCGTTGACGAAGCCAGTGGCGGTCGGGTGGGCTACGTGTTCGTCCCCAACACGGGCGTGCCGGGGCAAACGGAGCTGGTGCGCCAGCTCACCTCGCAGGTGCGCAAGGAAGGGCTCATCGTCGATGAGCGCTTCAATGCCGGCGGGCAGCTTCCCGATCGCTTCATCGAGACGTTCAACCGCAACCTCGTGAATCGCATCTATTTCCGCTCCGGCGACATCGTCAACCAGCCCAACGTCGGCCTCTTCGGAGCCAAGGTCATGCTGATCAACGGCTGGGCCGGCTCCGGAGGAGACGCATTTCCCTACTTCTTCAAGACACTTGGTGTTGGCCCGATCATCGGTGAGCGCACCTGGGGCGGCTTGATCGGACCGGCAGTAGGTCACCAGACGATCGACGGCGGCCGTTACACAGCGCCGCCCGGTCGTATCTATGGCCCCGACGGCGAGTGGTTCGCGGAGGGCCATGGGGTTGAGCCCGACCTGCTGGTTGTCGACGACCCGGCGCAGCTCGCTCGCGGAGTTGATCCGCAGCTCGAGGCCGCTATCCAGGAGGCACTCGGTATTCTGGAAGGCAGCCCCATGAGCTTTCCGGGTCGGCCAGCTTTCGAGCGCCGCACGGCTCGCGACAGGGAGCAGTAGAGCTCACCCGAATGAGATCTGCCCCTGCTCCTGCGCTGACCCGGCCGGCGCTGATCCTGGTGCTGATCGGCATCGGGATGACGGGCTGCTCTGAGGAGCGGAGCACACGTGAACGGCTCGTTCACCGATCGAACCATGGTGCGATCGGTGCGCAAGACCTTCCATGCGGCCACGGTCGGTGCGGCGCTGCACCAGGGCCGAATCGCGAGCCTGGACGAGCCCCTGCGCAGGTGGATTCCCGAGCTTTCGGGCAACAATGCCGAAGCCACCTGGCGCCATGTGTTGACGCAGACGACCGCGTTCGACGAGCCGCAGCTGAAGCCGGGCACGCTGTGGGCGTACTCCGACGCCAACGCTCATGCCCTGTGCTTGGCACTGGCGCGGGTTTGGGGCCTCGCCGACTATCGACAAGACTACGAGCGGGTCCTGCAGAAATCGTTCATGAACGGCATGGGTGCAACCGGCTGGAGCACCAGCATCGGGGCCGACGGCGTGGCCCTGTCGCTCGATCTCGAGGATCCGGGGCGCTTTGGCCTGTTGATGATCAACGACGGTGTGTGGCGCGACCGGAGGCTCCTCGCCGAGGGCTTCGCCGCGGCGATGGCCACCAAGCAAACGTATGGCGTGATCCCGAACTTCGACAACGCCAACGATGGTCCCACCGAGCTGCGCGTGGATGATTTTGCCGAGAGCCCCTACGGGTACATGACCTGGACGAATACCGACGCTGACCTGTGGCCGGCAGCGGCGCCGACCTGGGCGACAGCACTCGGAACCGGGCCCGGTAGGCCCGAGGTTACTGGCGACTACCTGGCGTGGGATAGCGAGTCGGGAATCGTGTTGGCGATAGTCTCGGCGCGGATCCGCCAGACGCCGGAAACACCTCGTGGGTGGCCGGTCCGCTTGCGACCCGTGATCGAGGCGGTACAGGCGCATGTTCGCGGGCCGAACCCGCTCGTTGAATGAATCCGCGGGGCGCGGTCTATGGAGGTCAACGTCCGACAATCGCGGACTCTTTCTGCGGCCCCATTTGACGTCTCGGGGCATCGGATGCTTTGATTATCGCGCTGCCGGGGACGCCCACCCTGGTCCCAATACAGTTCTGGGGGGCGGCGCAAGAAGTTCTACCGTCTGGAATCCCGGCCTCCTCGAGAGCGAGCGGGGCGTTAGCGTAGTGCATTCTACTGTCCAATCAGTATAATTGGCGTCCCAACCCGAAGCTGACGCCTCGGTCTTTTCAGGAGATTCACGCTATGAAGAAAGTTCGCATCGGCTGTGGCTCCGCCTCGTGGGGCGACATGCTCGACCCGGCGGTGGAGCTCGTCGAGAAGGGAAACGTCCAGTACCTCGGGTTCGACCACCTGGCCGAGCTGACGATGTCGATCCTCAACAAGATCAAGGCGAAGCGGCCCGAGTACGGCTACATACCGGACCTGATCCCTTGGATGGAGCGGCTGCTCCCGATTACGCAACCGGCCGGCATCCGCATGTGTACCAACGCCGGGGGCGCCAACGTCGAGGCGGCCGGGAAGGCGGCGACGGGCCTGGCGAAGCGGCTGGGCCTCGAGGGCATGAAGATCGCCACGGTCCTCGGTGACGACGTTCTCGATCGCCTGCAGGATTTCCGGGATCAGGGCCTGCAGTTCGCCAATATGGAGACCGGCGAGGAGAACATCGATCGTATCGCCGCCGACATCTTGCAGGCGAATGTCTACATCGGTGCTGAGGGCCAGGTGGAGGCGCTGGCTGCGGGCGCGGACCTCGTCATCACCGGGCGCGCCACCGACAGCTCGGCTCATCTGGCGCCGATGGTCCAGGAGCTCGGCTGGTCGCTCGACGACCCGGATCTGATGGGCGCGGCCATCGCGATCGGGCACATCATCGAGTGCTCGTCGGGCTGCGCCGGAGGTATGTCGAACTTCTGGAAGGAGATCGAGGAGCCGTGGCGGGTGGCCTTCCCCATCGCCGAGGTCTACGAGAACGGTGACGCGATCATCACCAAGGCCGAGGGCAGTGGGCGGATGGTCACCGAATGGACCGTCAAGGAGCACCTGGTCTACGAGGTTCACGATCCTGCCAACTACATCATGGCCGATGGCATCAGCGACCTGACCGGAATCAAGCTGGAGACCGTTGGCAAGGACCGAGTCAAGGTCACCGGCTTTCGCGGCAAGCCCAAGCCCGACATGCTGAAGCTCACGATCGGCTACCGGGACGGCTGGGTAGGGCAGTCCGAGATCACCGCCTGCTGGCCCGACGCCTACGAGAAGGCCCAGTTCTGCGAGAGCTTCCTCAGAGGTCGCTTCCGCGAGATCGGTCTCCCGATCCGGGAGATCCGCTTCGACTACATCGGGCTGAACTCGATCCACGGGTCGCTTTCGAAGATGCCGGCCGATCTGGAGGACGTGAACGAGATCCGCGTGCGCCTGGCGGTGCGCACCGACAGCAAGGAGAACGCGAACCTCGTGCGGCGCGAAGTGACCCACCTGTGGACCCACGGTCCTCTCGGCATGACGGCGGTGATCATGCCGCCACCGCCGCGAGAGATTGTGACCCTGTGGCCAACGTTGATTCCCCGCGAGCTCGTGCCGCAGCGGGTAGAGATCACGGAGGTGGCGTGATGGCTCGTACGGTTCAGCTGCGTGAAATCGCCTACGCACGCTCGGGCGACAAGGGTGACGTCATCAACATCGGTGTGATGGCCAAGGACTCGGAGTGCTATGCGCTCCTGAAGAAGCACCTCACGGCCGCGGTGGTCCGCGAGCATTTCAGGGGAATCGTCAAGGGCGAGGTAACCTGCTACCCCATGGACAATCTCGAGTCGCTCGAGTTCGTCATGACGCAGGCCCTGGGCGGTGGCGCCACTCAGACCTTGATGATGGACCAAACTGGCAAGGCCTACGGCCCCAATCTGCTGCGCCTCGTGCTGAGCATCGACGACTGAGTCGGGTGGAAGCCGAGCGGCGCCGCGGACGAGGGACGTCAGACTGATCGCCATATCGAAACCGGCGCGATCCGCGAACCGGCGAGGACCACCATGAGCTCGATCGACGACAAAGCGAGGCCCATGGACCGTCTGCTTCAGAAGCTCCGCGAGCGCAAGGCAGAGCAGTCCGGCATGGGCGGCGAAAAGGCGGTGGCCAAGCAGCACGATCGTGGCAAGGCCACCGCGCGCGAGCGCATCGAGGCCTTCTACGATGCAGGGACCTTCGTCGAGCTGGGGGGACTCGTGCGCTCCCAGAACGTCGATTTCGGCATGCGGGAGCGACACACGCCTGCCGACGGCGTGATCACCGGCTACGGCGACGTCGCTGGTCGTCAGGTCTGCTGCTATTGCACCGATTTCACGATTCTCGCCGGCAGCGCCGGTGAGAGTCACGCCGCCAAGATCGCCGCGATTGTCGGTTTGGCCGGGAAGCTGCGCGTGCCGGTGGTGGGCATGCTCGACTCAGCCGGAGCCCGATTGCACGAGGGCAGTGCTTTGAGCCGGCCGTTCAATCAGATCTTCATCAATCAGTCGGTCTATTCAGGCGTCGTGCCGCAGATTCAGGTTCTGATGGGTCCATGCGCGGCGGGCCAGGGCTACTCGCCGATGCTCTCCGACTTCCTGATCATGACCGAGCGCACAGCCTACATGTGGCTCGGCGGCCCTCGGCTGACCCAGGCGGCGACTGGGGAAGACATCGACGATTCCATCGTAGGCTCAGCATTCTCGAACATGGCTGCCGGGCAGTGCGACCTCATCGCCGCCGACGACCATGACGCTCTGGAACAGGCCAAGCGTCTGCTCTCGTACATGCCGCAGCACAGCGGCGAGCCGCCTCCGGTCGTCGACACGCAGGACCCGTCGAATCGCAGGGACGCAGCGCTTCTCGAGATTCTCCCGGACTCGCCGCGGATGACGTACGACATGCACGAGATCATCGACTGCATCGTCGACAGGGATAGCTTTCTGGAGCTCAAGGACGAGTTCGCGCCGAACATCATCACCGGGCTGTGCCGGCTCGGGGGTCGCAGCGTTGGGCTGATCGCCAACAACCCCGAGGAGATGGGCGGGGTGATGGAGAACGACAGCTCCGACAAGTACATGCGGCTGATGACGTTCTGCAGCGCCTTCAACATCCCCATTGTCACGCTCGTCGACACGCCCGGATTCGTCGTCGGCCGCGACTGGGAAGACAAGGGGATCTTGCGCCACGGCGCCAAGTTGCTCTACGGATACGCGTGCGCCACCGTGCCCAAGATCTCGGTGATCGTGCGTCGCTCCTACGGCGGTGGCAACGTGGTGATGGGATCCAAGACGATGGGCGCTGATTTCTCCTTCGCCTGGCCGACGGCGGAAATCTCGATCATGGGCCCGGAGTCGGCAGCGGCGGTGATCTGGTCCAAGGACGTCAAGGCGGCGGCCGATTCCGCCGAGGAGCGGCAGGTGTTGGAGGCCCGCTGCGCCGAGTATCGCGAGACCTACATCGACATCTTCAAGCTCGCAGAGAACTACCGGTTCGACTTCGTTGACGACATCATCGATCCGCGAGACACCCGCCAGGTGTTGATACGTTCGCTGGCAGCGCTCGAGAACAAGCAGGTGGAGCTGCCGAGCCGGCGCCACGGCAACCCGCCGCAGTGAGCGCAGAGGGTCAGTGGTCGAGCCCACCGAGCAGGGCTCGCATGCGGCTGACGCCCTCGCGGATGTGTTGCTCCGAGCAGGTGAAGGCCAGCCGAAGGTAGCCCTCGCCGGCGTCGCCAAAGGCGGTTCCGTGGACGGCGCCGACGCCGCACTCCTGAACCAGGCGCATCGCCAGATCCTCCGATGGCAGACCGAAGGCGCTGACGTTGGGAAAGGCGTAGAACGCGCCGGCCGGCGCCGCGATTTCAACCCCCGGGATCTCCTGCAACAAGGCTACGACCAGGTCGCGACGGCGACGGTACTCGGCGACCATGTCGGTGACGCATTGCTGACTCTCGGCGAGGGCGGCGATCGCCGCCTTCTGCACGAACGAGACGGCACAGGTGACGGTATACAGATGAACGCGGTTCACGGCATCAACGACTTCCGGCGGGCCACAGAGCCAGCCCAGGCGCCACCCGGTCATGGCATACGTCTTGGACAGGCACCCCACGGTCAGCACGGTCGAGTGCATCCCCGGTAGCGAGGCCGGGCTGACGTGCTGGTCGTCGAACAGGATGTATTCGTAGGGCTCGTCCGACAACAGCCAGGCGCCGCGCTCCTTGGCCATTGTGGCGATGGCCTCGATCTGGGCCCGTGACATCACCGCCCCGGTCGGGTTGTGGGGTGAGTTGAGGATCACCATTCGGGTGCGCTCCGACCAGCACTCGGCGACGGCTTCCGGAGACATCGCGAACCCGTCGGCCTCCGACAGCTTGCAGTAGACCGGCACCGCGCCGGCCATCCGCAGGCAGTACACGTAGTGGGGCCACGCCGGGTCGGGGACGATCACCTCGTCTCCCGGGTCGATCGTCGCGGTGATCGCGGCGCTGATCGCCTCGTTGGCGCCGCACGTGACGACGATCTCACTGGTGGGATCGACCTCCATGTCGTTGTCGCGCGCCAGCTTGTTGGCGATCGCCTGGCGCAACTCCGGAATACCGCGGCTGGCGGTGTAGCCGACGAAGCCAGCGTCGAGCGCGCTCGTGAGGGCTGCCTTGATGTGCCGAGGGGTATCGAAGTCGGGCATCCCCAGGTGGAAAGGGATGGCCTCCTCGTCGTGCGTGGACTGCCAATCGGTCAGCGCCTGCACGACGCGACGTATTCCCGAGACGGGGACCTCGTCGAGGCGGTGGGCGAGGCGGTCGCGTCCGAGGTTCACGTGACCCGCCAGCCGCCGTCGACAAGCAGTGTCTCCCCGGTGATGTAGCTGGCCTCGTCGGAGGCGAGAAAGGCGCAGGCGGCGGCGATCTCTCGAGGCTGCCCCAGCCGCCTCATCGGGATTGTCCGCACCACCTCCTCCTGCTTCTTGGACGTTGGCAGAAGGCTGCGCGTCAACTCGGTGTCGATGCTGCCAGGGGCGACAGCGTTGACTCGAATGGAGTGACGGGCGAGCTCGTTGGCCAGGCTTGCGGCCATCTGGCGGACCGCTGCCTTCGACATGTTGTAGGCGGCATAGTTCCGGAGCGCGCCGGCCGGAAACGCACAGATCGACGCGATCTGCACGATGCTGCCGCCGCCGTTGCCGATCATGTGCCGTGCGACCTGCTGGGCGCAAAAGAAGGAACCACGGGCGTTTACCGCCATGATCTGGTCGTATTGCTCGGGACCGGTCTCGAGGAAAGGCAGCTCCGGCGCGATGCCGGCGTTGTTCACGAGTACGTCGATCCTGCCGAGTCGCTCGACGGTCTCCGCAACCGCTCCACAGAGGTTGTCGATGTTCCGGAGGTCCGCCTCGATGGCGTGGACCGTGGCGCCGTTCGATGCCTGCAATTCCCGGGCGGTCTCGGCAAGCTTGGAGGCGGGCAGATCGATCAGAGCAACCGTCGCGCCCTCCGCACTGAAGCGTCTCGCAACGGCCTGGCCGATTCCACGAGCGCCGCCAGTGATCAGCGCCGTCTTGCCCTGAAGAAGCTCAGATCGCATCGGCTGTGCTCGCTGTGAACGAAAGAGGGCCGTCCCGGCGGCCAAGGTCAAGAAAAATCGACCGACCGGTCAATTTTCTATCAGAAATGCGCAACTTGGGCCACTCCTCTTGACACATAGACTAACGAGTCAGTAAAACACCTTTGACTAATTATTACCCTGGCATGCCTGGGATCGCGGACGGCCGTCTCGGGCTCGCTGGGGATCTACTGCGGGGGAGGCCCCAGATGCGAACGGCCCGATGCTTGTTCTGTTGTTTGCTCATTCTCAGTGTCGCGAGCGTGGCGCTCGCGCAAGGCCGGGATACCGGAGCCATCCGAGGGATCATTACAGATCCTGACGGGGCGGCACTGCCCGGGGTCACGGTGACGTTGAGCAGCGAGGCGCTCCTGGGAGGGACTCGGACGGCGACGACGACGCTCGCGGGTATCTATCGGTTTCCCGGTCTGCCCCCGGGCACGTACGAGCTCCTGGTGACCCTGACCGGCTTCAGGACGGTTCAGGTAGCGGACATCGGAGTCCACGTCGCTAGCACCCTGACGTTCGACGCGCTGCTCGAGCTCGCCGGTGTCGCGGAGACCCTCACCGTTACCGGTGAGGCGCCGATCATCGACCTCGCGAACTCCTCCTCCGATTTCACCTGGGGCGAGGATCAGCTCCAGGAAATTCCCTCGGCGATGGACGTGTGGTCGTACATCCAGCAGGTTCCGGGGATGCAGACCAACCGTGAGAACGTCGGCGGCAGCGGCAGCGTCATGCTCGACGCCTTCGAGGTACACGGCTCGGAGCGCGAGCAGCAGCAGTACAACATCAACGGCATGGACATGACGCTGTTCGAGCACGGGATCGGGCTCGGCTACTACAACACGGACGCCTTCGAGGAGATCCAGTTCACGACCGCCGGCATCACCGCCGAGTACTCGAAGGGCGGCGTCATCATCAACGCCGTGGTGAGGGACGGCGGCAACGACTTCCACGGCATGCTCCAGGGCATGCTCGAGAACGACAGCCTACAGTCGAGCAATATCGACGACGATCTCCGCAAGGCCGGCGTCACCAGCTCTGCCGGTGGCGTGGACTACATCAAACTGGCCACCCTGAACCTGGGTGGCCCGATCAAGCGTGACAGGGCGTGGTTCTACACCGGGGGTCGCTCGTACGCCGTATTCCCGATCAAGCTCAACTGCATCACGCCCGAAGGGGTACCCTGCACCGACGGCGTGACGATCAAGAACGTCAACGCGAAGATCACCGCTCGGCCCGACGACGCGAGCACGGTCATGCTGTACGGCGAGCGCCAGTGGTACGACCGGCCGACCCGAAACGTCGGCCAGTTCGTGGCCTCAGAGGCGACCTGGATCGAAGCCTACCGCTACTTCGCGCTGCAGGCCAAGTACAACCGCGTTTTCGGCAACACGGGGTTCTTGGACGCCTACATCGGCTACGGCAACTCGCCCTTCCCGTTGAACTACCAGACAGGAGTCGGTGATACCACGACGGCCGTCGACGTCGTCACGGGACACCGGTTTGGAGCGGCGAGAATCGAGTTCAGGGCGATTGCCCACCTGTGGACGATGGGCACCAACTACACGTTGTTCAATGACGACATGCTGGGCGCCTCGCACGACCTGAAGTTCGGGGTCGAGCACCGGCGCAGCTCCTACTACACGCGCAGTTCGTCGAACGGCGCGCTGGAGCGCCAGTACGCCGACGGCGTGCCCTTCCGGGTGAGCGTGCGCAACCACCCGGTCGAGGCCAACAGCTACCAGCAGGTGTGGATGGGCTACGTCCAGGACGATGTGCGCATCGGCAACCTGACGCTGAACCTCGGCGTCCGCGTCGAGAAACACAACGCCAACATCCCGGAGCAGAAGGCCCAGACGGGGCCTTGGATCGGCGTCTTCTTCTCGGAGCAGCCGCCAGTAGAGCCGCAGGACGGCATCGCCGGCTGGACGACCTTGTCGCCGCGGGTCGGCTTTGCCTGGGACCTCATGGGCACGGGCCAGACCGTGGTCAAGGGCAGCTTCGGACGCTACTACTTCGGGATCGACAACGCTGACATCCACAGCTACGGGATCCGTAGGGTCAATGCCAGCGCGGCGGCCCCGTGGAACGATCTCAACGGCAACGACGTCGCGGACTTCCCGGACGAGTTCAACACCACGGGCATCGTCGAGCTGACCAGCAGCCGACGGATGGCGGACGACTTCAGGAGTCCGCACGCCGACGAGTTCAACCTCTCGATCGAGCGCGAGCTCACCCGGCGAAGCTCGCTCTCGGCCCGTTTCACGTACCGAAAGAACAACAATCTCTGGGCCCAGACCTGGGATGGAATCCCGTCCTCGGCCTGGAACATCCCGAGCACCGCCGTCGATCCGATCACGAGCAGCACGGTCGAGTACTGGTCGATCGACCCGGCGTTCGTCGGTGCCGACAACGTGCCCACGCTGACCAACCAGGAGGACAACTACAACCGCTACCACGGCGTCGATTTCATCTACACCCGTCGCTTCGACGGAACTTGGATGGTGACCGCCTCGGCGACGATCTCCGACAAGTACGGCCGCATCGGCGGCTTCTCGGACCGGAACACTCGGGAGATCTTCCCCTACGGTGCCCACGGGCTCGACACGGCGCTCCACGGTCGCGTCTCCGGCTACTATGTGGCGCCGTACGACATCAACCTCGGGTTCGCGTACCGGTACTCGGGCGGCCGTAACGTTGACGGCCGCGCCAACAACATGGCTCGCACCCTTCTGGTCGCGGATCAGACCACCGGCTCCTTCTACAACATTCGGGTAGAGGAGAACGGATCGTTCCGACAGGACGCAACCAACATCCTCGACCTGAGGTTGGCCAAGACCTTCCGGGTCGGGAACGTCGATGTCGAGGCGATGATCGATGGCTTCAACGCGCTCAATGCCAACAACATCCTGGTGGAGGGCACGACCACCGGTGGCAATCTCGGAACGCCGATCGCGGTGCTGCCGCCGCGGGTCTTCCGGATCGGGGCGCGGATCAACTTCTGAGGCGCCTCGCCTCGACTGAGCCGCAAGGGCAGTGGCGAGCCGGTCGCCCGGTCGCCACCGCCCTTGACGTTTTCCAGGGCGATTCGGGCCACGCGGGCGCGCAGGGCGACCAGCGTGTCGCGGCGCACGGTCTAGCGGTCGACGCCCGAGCGGACTCGCACGCGTGTTGGCAACGGAGGTAGCAGGATGACCAGTGACGACCGGACCGGCTCGGGCCCACGGCAACGGCGAGCGGGACGAGCGATCAGCACCGCCGCGCTTCTCGTCGTCTCCGTGACGGCCTGCAGTGGCGATCCGTGGGGCACTAGCGGCAATGATCCGGCGGCCCCCACCGATGACACCCTGTCCATGGGCGACTATCTGGACGCTCTCTGGCCCTCCCGGCCCAACTTCTCGCCCGACAGTGGCCACGTGTCCTTTCTATGGACCGACTGGCGCACCCAGGATCTCTACGTCGTGCCCGTCGACGGCGGGCCGCCAGTCGCGCTGACGCAGTCGGACGGTTTTCTCGGCGGGTCGACGTGGAACAGCTCCGGGAGCTTCGGCGAGTGGCTTCCCGACGGCAGCGGCATCGTCTACGCGGACGACGGCGACCTGTTTCTGGCGTCGGTGCCGGAGGGGGGCACGCGCAACCTCACCGAGACCGAGGCTCGTGAAGGGTCGGCTCTCGTCTCCCCGGATGGAGATAGCGTCGCGTTCAGGCGCGGGGGGGAGCTGGTTCTCCTCGGTCTCGACGATGGTGCCGAGTCGAGCCGCGGCCAGATCGGGCGCATGAGCCTCGGGAGCTGGGCGCCCGCGGGGGAGTGGATCGCTGGCAGCGTCGGCGATCCGTCGGTGCGGCTCGACTACTCACCCCCCTACTCGGGTCCATTGCTCGTCTTTCGACGAACACGAGGCGGCCAGCGTGACGCGGCGATCGTGTCGACGCGAACGGGTGAGGTTCGGACGCTGCTCGCGTCACCCGAGCGCGAAGGGGTCATGGCCTGGGCACCGGACGGTGCGAGCCTCGTCGTCCAGCGCACTTCCATCAACGTCAAGGATCGTTCGCTTCATCGCGTCGATCTTCGCGGCAATGTCCTCGCCACTCTCGCGACCCAGCATGATGATCGCTACCTGAACGGCCGAGACCGGGTCGTTGCCTTTTCGCCTGACGGCGCCAGGGTGCTGTACACCAGCGACGAAGACGGCTGGAACCACGTCTACTTGGTGCCGGCGGAGGGTGGCGAGGCGGTCCAGGTGACGACCGGTCCCTTCGAGGTCAGCTTCCCGGCCTGGTCACCGGATGGCGGGACCATCTACTTCGTCTCCACGGAGGCCGGAACCGAGGGACGGCAGCTCTACTCGGTCAGCGCCGATGGCGGCCAGCGTACCCAGCTGACAGATCTGGCCGGTAACAACACCACGGCTCGCTTGTCTCCCGACGGCGAGAGAATCGCGTTCGTACATTCCGACTCGTCGCGCCTGCCCGACCTGTGGGTAACGGAAACCGCTGCGGCTGCCGAGGCCGTGCAGCTCACCGACTCCATGACACCC
Source organism: Acidobacteriota bacterium (assembly GCA_963666215.2). Lineage (GTDB taxonomy): Bacteria > Acidobacteriota > UBA890 > UBA890 > WLXD01. The sequence goes on along the minus strand of CAXWPL010000004.1, from coordinate 177,420 downwards.
GAGCTGCATGCCTACGACTGGAAGAGCCCGGAGATCGTCAGCTACCCCGGTCACGAGGGCGTGCCGATCCGCGCCCAGCTGTTCCGACCGCGGTCGTTCGATCCGGATGGCTCCTATCCGGCGATCGTCCACGTCCACCAGGCGGCGATCTACCAGGAGGTCTTCGTGGGTTCGGGGCCGCAGAAGGACAACGTCGCCTGGTACGGCTGGCACCAGCGACTCGCCGACCGCGGCTACGTCGTTCTCAACGTCGACTTCCGGGGCAGCTACGGCTACGGCCGGGACTTCCGCACCGCCAACTACCTGGACGTCGGCGTCGGTGACGCTGCAGACGCGGTCGAAGGGGTGAACTACCTCGCGGGGCTCGGGTTCGTCGACACCGATCGCGTGGGCGTACATGGGATGAGCTACGGCGGCCACATGGTCCTGACGCTGCTGTCGAAGTACCCGGAGGTGTTTGCCGCCGGAATCAACGTCGCGGGTGTTCTCGACTTCGAGATGGAGGGAGGGCCATGGGACGTCCGCAACGGCTGGATGTACGCTCGCCTGGGAACGCCCGAGCAGAATCCCGAGGCCTACTTCAACGCCTCAGCGTTGAATTTCCTCGACGATCTCCAGGCGCCCGTGCTGACCGTGCAGGGCACGGCGGATGTCCACGTGAACTTCCTGCAGTCGATCAAGCTGGTCGACGAGATGTTGCAACGGGGCAAGCGGTTCGAGTTCGAGGTTTACCCGGGCGAGCCTCACTTCTTCGGCCGCAAGCGGAGCTGGGTCGACGCCTTCGGGAAGATGGAACGGTTCTTCGACGAACACCTACGTCGCGGCGAGTAGGGGTCCGACCCCTGAAACCGTCGATGGATGAACCATCGCCGTTGGTTAGCGCGACGGCATGAATTCGGAGCCGATCGCTTGACAAGAGGACCTGTTCTCTTCGGCCTTTTGAAACCATTGTTCAATTAATTGAATTCTTGCGGCCAGTTGCTACATAGAGAAACCTTCGTCTTCCCCGTAATTACGTAGATTTACGTCTCATATCTACGACTTCACGTAATTTTCGAGCAACTTCGCGGCGATGGTGTCCGGGCACACGACTTGCAGTTGTTGACTGACGAGTTAGTAAAACACCTTTGACTAATTATTACCCTGGCATGCCTGGGATCGCGGACGGCCGTCTCGGGCTCGCTGGGGATCTACTGCGGGGGAGGCCCCAGATGCGAACGGCCCGATGCTTGTTCTGTTGTTTGCTCATTCTCAGTGTCGCGAGCGTGGCGCTCGCGCAAGGCCGGGATACCGGAGCCATCCGAGGGATCATTACAGATCCTGACGGGGCGGCACTGCCCGGGGTCACGGTGACGTTGAGCAGCGAGGCGCTCCTGGGAGGGACTCGGACGGCGACGACGACGCTCGCGGGTATCTATCGGTTTCCCGGTCTGCCCCCGGGCACGTACGAGCTCCTGGTGACCCTGACCGGCTTCAGGACGGTTCAGGTAGCGGACATCGGAGTCCACGTCGCTAGCACCCTGACGTTCGACGCGCTGCTCGAGCTCGCCGGTGTCGCGGAGACCCTCACCGTTACCGGTGAGGCGCCGATCATCGACCTCGCGAACTCCTCCTCCGATTTCACCTGGGGCGAGGATCAGCTCCAGGAAATTCCCTCGGCGATGGACGTGTGGTCGTACATCCAGCAGGTTCCGGGGATGCAGACCAACCGTGAGAACGTCGGCGGCAGCGGCAGCGTCATGCTCGACGCCTTCGAGGTACACGGCTCGGAGCGCGAGCAGCAGCAGTACAACATCAACGGCATGGACATGACGCTGTTCGAGCACGGGATCGGGCTCGGCTACTACAACACGGACGCCTTCGAGGAGATCCAGTTCACGACCGCCGGCATCACCGCCGAGTACTCGAAGGGCGGCGTCATCATCAACGCCGTGGTGAGGGACGGCGGCAACGACTTCCACGGCATGCTCCAGGGCATGCTCGAGAACGACAGCCTACAGTCGAGCAATATCGACGACGATCTCCGCAAGGCCGGCGTCACCAGCTCTGCCGGTGGCGTGGACTACATCAAACTGGCCACCCTGAACCTGGGTGGCCCGATCAAGCGTGACAGGGCGTGGTTCTACACCGGGGGTCGCTCGTACGCCGTATTCCCGATCAAGCTCAACTGCATCACGCCCGAAGGGGTACCCTGCACCGACGGCGTGACGATCAAGAACGTCAACGCGAAGATCACCGCTCGGCCCGACGACGCGAGCACGGTCATGCTGTACGGCGAGCGCCAGTGGTACGACCGGCCGACCCGAAACGTCGGCCAGTTCGTGGCCTCAGAGGCGACCTGGATCGAAGCCTACCGCTACTTCGCGCTGCAGGCCAAGTACAACCGCGTTTTCGGCAACACGGGGTTCTTGGACGCCTACATCGGCTACGGCAACTCGCCCTTCCCGTTGAACTACCAGACAGGAGTCGGTGATACCACGACGGCCGTCGACGTCGTCACGGGACACCGGTTTGGAGCGGCGAGAATCGAGTTCAGGGCGATTGCCCACCTGTGGACGATGGGCACCAACTACACGTTGTTCAATGACGACATGCTGGGCGCCTCGCACGACCTGAAGTTCGGGGTCGAGCACCGGCGCAGCTCCTACTACACGCGCAGTTCGTCGAACGGCGCGCTGGAGCGCCAGTACGCCGACGGCGTGCCCTTCCGGGTGAGCGTGCGCAACCACCCGGTCGAGGCCAACAGCTACCAGCAGGTGTGGATGGGCTACGTCCAGGACGATGTGCGCATCGGCAACCTGACGCTGAACCTCGGCGTCCGCGTCGAGAAACACAACGCCAACATCCCGGAGCAGAAGGCCCAGACGGGGCCTTGGATCGGCGTCTTCTTCTCGGAGCAGCCGCCAGTAGAGCCGCAGGACGGCATCGCCGGCTGGACGACCTTGTCGCCGCGGGTCGGCTTTGCCTGGGACCTCATGGGCACGGGCCAGACCGTGGTCAAGGGCAGCTTCGGACGCTACTACTTCGGGATCGACAACGCTGACATCCACAGCTACGGGATCCGTAGGGTCAATGCCAGCGCGGCGGCCCCGTGGAACGATCTCAACGGCAACGACGTCGCGGACTTCCCGGACGAGTTCAACACCACGGGCATCGTCGAGCTGACCAGCAGCCGACGGATGGCGGACGACTTCAGGAGTCCGCACGCCGACGAGTTCAACCTCTCGATCGAGCGCGAGCTCACCCGGCGAAGCTCGCTCTCGGCCCGTTTCACGTACCGAAAGAACAACAATCTCTGGGCCCAGACCTGGGATGGAATCCCGTCCTCGGCCTGGAACATCCCGAGCACCGCCGTCGATCCGATCACGAGCAGCACGGTCGAGTACTGGTCGATCGACCCGGCGTTCGTCGGTGCCGACAACGTGCCCACGCTGACCAACCAGGAGGACAACTACAACCGCTACCACGGCGTCGATTTCATCTACACCCGTCGCTTCGACGGAACTTGGATGGTGACCGCCTCGGCGACGATCTCCGACAAGTACGGCCGCATCGGCGGCTTCTCGGACCGGAACACTCGGGAGATCTTCCCCTACGGTGCCCACGGGCTCGACACGGCGCTCCACGGTCGCGTCTCCGGCTACTATGTGGCGCCGTACGACATCAACCTCGGGTTCGCGTACCGGTACTCGGGCGGCCGTAACGTTGACGGCCGCGCCAACAACATGGCTCGCACCCTTCTGGTCGCGGATCAGACCACCGGCTCCTTCTACAACATTCGGGTAGAGGAGAACGGATCGTTCCGACAGGACGCAACCAACATCCTCGACCTGAGGTTGGCCAAGACCTTCCGGCTCGGGAACGTCGATGTCGAGGCGATGATCGATGGCTTCAACGCGCTCAATGCCAACAACATCCTGGTGGAGGGCACGACCACCGGTGGCAATCTCGGAACGCCGATCGCGGTGCTGCCGCCGCGGGTCTTCCGGATCGGGGCGCGGATCAACTTCTGAGGCGCCTCGCCTCGACTGAGCCGCAAGGGCAGTGGCGAGCCGGTCGCCCGGTCGCCACCGCCCTTGACGTTTTCCAGGGCGATTCGGGCCACGCGGGCGCGCAGGGCGACCAGCGTGTCGCGGCGCACGGTCTAGCGGTCGACGCCCGAGCGGACTCGCACGCGTGTTGGCAACGGAGGTAGCAGGATGACCAGTGACGACCGGACCGGCTCGGGCCCACGGCAACGGCGAGCGGGACGAGCGATCAGCACCGCCGCGCTTCTCGTCGTCTCCGTGACGGCCTGCAGTGGCGATCCGTGGGGCACTAGCGGCAATGATCCGGCGGCCCCCACCGATGACACCCTGTCCATGGGCGACTATCTGGACGCTCTCTGGCCCTCCCGGCCCAACTTCTCGCCCGACAGTGGCCACGTGTCCTTTCTATGGACCGACTGGCGCACCCAGGATCTCTACGTCGTGCCCGTCGACGGCGGCGGACATCAACGTCGCGGGTGTTCTCGACTTCGAGATGGAGGGAGGGCCATGGGACGTCCGCAACGGCTGGATGTACGCTCGCCTGGGAACGCCCGAGCAGAATCCCGAGGCCTACTTCAACGCCTCAGCGTTGAATTTCCTCGACGATCTCCAGGCGCCCGTGCTGACCGTGCAGGGCACGGCGGATGTCCACGTGAACTTCCTGCAGTCGATCAAGCTGGTCGACGAGATGTTGCAACGGGGCAAGCGGTTCGAGTTCGAGGTTTACCCGGGCGAGCCTCACTTCTTCGGCCGCAAGCGGAGCTGGGTCGACGCCTTCGGGAAGATGGAACGGTTCTTCGACGAACACCTACGTCGCGGCGAGTAGGGGTCCGACCCCTGAAACCGTCGATGGATGAACCATCGCCGTTGGTTAGCGCGACGGCATGAATTCGGAGCCGATCGCTTGACAAGAGGACCGAAGGGTTAGTAAAACTACGCTTTGATAACGATTGATAACCGTAATTCTGCCCGCCGAGGGCACCCACATGATGCCGTTGGCGGCGGATGCTACACACCAGGAAGGCACTAAAGATGCGAGTGGCCCGTTGCGCGTTCTGTTGTTTTGTCGTCGTTCTCGTTCTCGTCACCGCGAACGTGGCGTTCGCGCAGGGGCGGGATACCGGAGCCATCCGAGGCATCATTACCGACCCTGACGGGGCGCCACTGCCCGGGGTCACGGTGACGGTCGAGAGCGACGACCTGATCGGTGGCAGTCGGACGACGACAACGTCGGTAGCGGGAGTGTACCGGTTCCCCGGCCTGCAGTCCGGGACCTACCTCGTGCGGGTCGAGCTACAGGGCTTTAGAACAGCCGAATTCAGCGCCGTCGGCGTCAGCGTTGGTGTGAGCCTCACGATCGACGCGCGGCTCGATCTTTCCGGCGTGTCCGAGACCGTCTCGGTCACTGGCGAGGCGCCGCTCATCGACACCAAGAACTCAGGGGCCACCTCCGTCTGGGGGCAGAACCAGCTCCACGAGATCCCCTCGGCGATGGACCTGTGGTCGTACCTCCAGCAGGTGCCTGGTGTGATGCTCTCCAAGGAGAACGTAGGCGGCAACGAGAGCGTCCAGCTGTCCGGGTTCCAGGTACATGGATCGGAGCGCGAGGCGCAGCAGTACAACATGAACGGTATGGACATGACGCTGTTCGAGCACGGCATCGGGCTCGGTTATTTCAACACCGATGCCTTCGAGGAGATCCAGTTCACCACCTCGGGGATCTCGGCCGAGAACTCGAAGGGCGGCATGATCATCAACACCATCGTCAAGGACGGTGGCAATGATTTTCACGGCGGTATCCGCGGCTACTACGAGGGCCCGTCTCTCCAGGGCGACAACCTCAACCAGGAGCTCCGGGACAAGGGAGTCACCTCGACCGGCGGTAATCTCGACAAGCTCACCGACATCTCGGTGGACTTCGGCGGGCCGGTTGTGAGTGACAGCGTCTGGTTCTACACCGCGTTCCGCGAGTATCGGGTGACACCGTTTGTCCTGAACTGTCTCCTGCCGGACGGCAGCGGGTGCACCGACGGCTCCTTCCTCACCAACCTCACCTCCAAGGTCACGGCTCGTCTCGACGACAGCAGCACGCTGATGGTGAACGGCGAGTGGGCCCAAAAGATCCGTGCCAATCGTGGCGTCAGCCAGTTCACCGCCCCGGAGGGCTCGTGGTTCCAGGATGGCCGCCACTTCATCATGCAGGGCAAGTACAACCGGGTGTTTGGCAACAATGCCTTCCTCGACGTCTACGCCGGCTGGGGCAGCCCGCCATTTCCGCTGAAGTACCAGGACGGCGTCGGCAACACCACCAGCCGCTTCGACGAGGTCACCGGCGTTCGCTCGGACGCCGCGCGGAGTGAGTTCTTCTCGCTCGCCCACCTGTGGACCCTCGGCAGCAACTACACGCTGTTCAAGGACGGGGCCAGCGCTTCGCATGACCTCAAGCTCGGGGTCGAGCACCGGCGCGGCTCCTACTACACCCGAACCTCACACAACGCGAGCCTCGAGCGCCGCTATGCTAACGGCGTGCCCTTCCGCGTGAGGGTGTTCAACTCCCCGGTCGAGGCACGAAACCACCAGCAGGTGTGGATGGGCTACGTCCAGGACGACGTCCGGATCGGCAACTTGACCCTGAACCTCGGCGTCCGGGTAGAGGACCACAACGCCAGCATCCCGCAGCAGCCCCAAAACCAGGGGCCCTGGGTCGGCATCTTCTTCTCGGAGCAGCAGGCCGTCCAGCCGAACGACAGCGTCGCCGGCTGGACCACCGTTTCGCCACGCCTCGGCTTCGCCTTGGACGTCAAGGGTGACGGCCGCACGGTCGTCAAGGGCAGCGCCGGCCGCTACTACACCGGCATCGACAACAGCGACATGCACAGCTACGGGATCAGGTTCTCGAACCGCAACGCAACGGTCTCGTGGAACGACCTGAACGGCAACGACTTCCCGGACTATCCGGACGAGTTCAACGCCTCGGGCATCCAGACACTGAGCAGCAGCAACCAATTCGCGGACGACTTCGATACCTGGCACAGCGACGAGGTCAGCTTCGCGGTGGAGAGGGGCCTGACGGAGCGCAGCTCGCTCAGCGCCCGCTATACCTACCGCAAGAACAGCAACCTATGGGGCGTGAGCTGGGCGGGCATTCCGACGTCGGCCTACAACATCCCGACCACCGCGATCGATCCGATCACGGGTAACACGATCGACTACTGGTCGATCGACCCGGCCTTCGTCGGCGTCGACAGACAGCAGACCCTCGGGAATCACGAGGACGATTACAACCGCTACCACGGCGTCGACTTCGTCTACACCCGCCGCTTCGACGGCGTGTGGATGATGACCGCGTCGGCGACCATCTCTGACCAGTACGGTCGCGTGGGCGGCTTCACGAACCGCAACACGGCGGAGGTGTTCCCCTACGGTTCGACCGGCCTGGACGCACCGTTCGCCGGCAAGGTCTCCGGCTTCTTCGTGGCCCCCTATGACATCAATATCGGTGGCGCGTACCGGATTACGAGTGGCATGAACACCTACGGTGGCCTCGATCACCAGATGGCGCGCGAGCTCCTGGTCCAGGACGCCACGACCGGTTCCTTCTCCTCGATCCGCGTGGAGGAGAATGGCGAGTTCCGCCAGGATGCCAGCAGCATTCTCGACCTCAGGTTCGCGAAGACCTTCCGTGTCGGGGACATCTCGCTCGAGGCCATGGTCGATGGCTTCAACGTGCTCAACGCCAACACCATCCTGCGCACCGGCGTGCTCACCGGCTCGAACCTCAACGTGCCTCGCAACGTGACGCCGCCGCGCATCTTCCGGCTCGGCCTGCGGATCGAGTTCTAGGACCGCGGAGGAAGGGCAGACGGTTCCGTTTTGGCGGGACACAACCAGCTGAAACAAGTCAAACGATGATCAACAAGTGGCCGCCCTCTCTCGCTGTTCCCTTTCGGCGATAGATGACGGCCACATTTTCGAGGGCCGAGTCGCGCCAACCAGGGTAGACCCTGAGCTTTGCGCGCGGGGCGGTCGGACAGGAGGTAGCCCAGCCGATGAAGAAACGCGGATTTGTTCTGACCGCCGGCGCCATCGTCGGACTCAGCCTGCTCGCGGGCTCACTCGCAGCCGGCGGAGTCGAGAGTCCGCAGGCCGCCCTCAACATGGAGTTCGAGGGTCTCATCGACCGCTATCTCGAGGAGGTGCGCGGCGTCGGCGCGAGCTCGGCTCCGCGCGATCTGAGCGCCGAGAGCTTCGAGCGGGTCACCGAGACCAAGCGTAGGCTCCTCGCCGAGCTCAGGGGCATCGATCGCGACACCCTGACCTTCGATCAGTACATCGACCATCGCTTCCTCGAGAGCATCCTTGCTTCTGCCGTGCTCGAGGAAGAGAACGTCCAGCGCTGGCGGCAAGACCCGCGCGTCTACCTGAATAACCGCGCGGTCGCTTACAAGGTCATCGTCGATCCGAGCCCCATCGAGGTGCGAGCCGAGGGGCTGATCTCCGACCTGCAGATGTTGCGGACACGGCTGGAGAACGGCAAGGCGAACTTGAACCAGTACATCGCCCGATGGGTGGAGCTGTCCGACGCCTTCATCGACGGTTTCCTGGTCGTCCTCGAGAACGACCTTCCGAAGTTCGCGGAGCGGGTCGGCGACGCCGACCTTCGCCAGCGGCTGCTCGCCGAGAACAATCGCGCGATCGCCGCCCTGGGCAACTTCAGTGAGCACATCAACTCGGACCTGTCCGAGATGCCGGTGGGCGACTACCGGATCGGCGCCGAGGTCTTCAACGGGCTCATGGAGACTCGCTACATGTTCCCGGAGGACAACATCCACCTGCGCCGTATCGCCCGCGGGATGCCGGGCTTCACCCGCTTTCCGGCGTATCGGGAGTGGGGGTTGAAGCAGTTCGAGATCGTCAAGCACCACCTCGAAGTCAAGGCCGCGCGGATCGACCCCGACCGTACGTGGCTCGAGATCCTGCGCGACGAAAAGGAGGATCATTTCTTCGCCGAGCAGCTCGTCTTCAAGCACCTCGAGGCGGCACGAGCGAGCCGCGACTGGGTTATCGACAACGACCTGGTGACGATTCCGTGGGACGACGACGACTCGATCATGCAGGCCGCCGACCCGAGCCTGTGGATGTCGCAGTGGTGGGGTTGGGGCCCGGGGGTGCCCGCCGGCCAGACCGAGTTCCGCAAGTCGGCGTGGACGATCATCCCGGTCAACCCGGAGTGGCCAGACCAGCAGGCCGAGGGCAACCTGACCGAGAAAGACGCGATGTTCATGTACGCCATCGCCACGCACGAGGTGTACCCGGGGCACCACCTGCAGCGGCTCTACGCGAACGAGATACCGCGTCGGCTGCGGCAGTACGAGAGCAGCTATTCGAACCAGTCTTGGTGTTACTACATCGAGTGGGAGCTGACCCCGGATCCGCAGTACGGCTGGTTCCCGGCCGACAAGCAGGACATCTACGCGCTCGAGACCCTTCGTTTGAAGCTCTGGCGCTTCGACCGCGTGATCATCGACTCGGGCATCCACGCCAGCGACATGAGCTACGACGATGCGCTGGAGCTCGAGATGAGCGGGGTCGGGTTCGTCGAAGAGGGATCGCGGATCAACATGGACGGCATCGTCTCGCGCATCGGCTCGACCATGGCGGCGCCGACGCTCGGCTACTTCCAGTGGATGCTGCTGCGCGAGGACTACTTCCAGAAGATGCGCGAGCTCAACCAGCGCGGAACGCTGAAAGACTTCCACGACCGCGTCTATCGGATCGGCTTCATGCCTGTCGTCCTGGTACGCGAGGCCATGTTCCACGAGCTGGAGCAGCAGTTCGGCCAGGCCATCAGCAACTGAATCGAGGCTGACATGCGCAGAACGCTTCTGATCATGGGGCTGGCGGCCGGCGTCGCCCTTATCGCCGGATCCGGCGGCAGCTTCCTCGAGGCCAGCACGAGCGTCGAGTTCGATGCTCTCGTGGATCGATATCTGGCCGAGGTGCGCGGCGTTGGAGCTGGTGTGGAGGCCCACGACATGAGCGCCGCGGCGTTCGGGCGCGATGTCGAGGTGCAACGGCGACTGCTCGGGGAGCTACGCCAAATCGATCGCGACACGCTGAGCTTCGACGAGGACATCGACTGGCGATTCCTCGAGAGCATTCTCCGCGGCAACATCATCCGCGGCGAGAACGTCCAGCGCTGGCGACAGGACCCGCGCGGCTACCTGGGCATCAGCCGTGGCTGGAGCGTGCGGCCGAACCGGCTCAACTACCTGCTGACCGTCGATCCGCGCGCGCCGGAGGCCCGCGCCGCCGACCTTCTCGACGGGTTGCAGTTGATGCAGGTACGGCTGCAGAACGGCGAGCGCAATCTGCGGCAGCCCATCCATCGTTGGGTCGAGCTCGCCGACGACCTCATCGAGGGTCTGGTCGTCGTTCTGGAGAACAGCTTGCCGGCCTTCGCCGGTCGACTGCAGTCGGCGTCGCTCCGCCAGGAGTTGCTGGATGAGAGCGTCTCCGCGCTGGCGGCGCTGAACGACTACCGGGAGTTCATCAACACCGATCTGATGGCGATGCCCGAGGGCGACTTCCGCATCGGCGCCGACGTCTTCAACGACCTGCACGAGGCGCGGTATCTCTTTCCGGAGGACAACATCCACCTGCGGCGCATCGCCCTCGGCTCGCCGGGCTTCACCCGTGTGCCGGGCTACCACGACTGGGGCTGGAAGCAGTTCGAGATCATCAAGCACCACCTCGAGGTGAAGGCGAGCCGCATCGATCCGGAGCGCACCTGGCTGCAGATTCTCCGCGACGAGAAGGAGGACCATCTGCAGGCCGAACAGCTCGTCTACGAGCACCACGAGGCGGCGCGAGCGTCCCGTGACTGGGTCATCGACAACGACCTGGTGACGGTTCCCTGGGACAGCGACGACTCGATCATGGAGGCGGCCGACCCGAGCTTGTGGTCGTCGCAGTGGTGGGGCTTCGGCCCCGGTGTGCCGGCCGGGCAGACCGTCACCCGGAGGTCGGCATGGCGGATCATCCCTGTCGCCCCGGATTGGGCGGACGACGTGGCCGAGGAGAACCTGTCGGAGAAGGACCGCAGCTTCATGTACGCCATTGCCACCCACGAGGTCTACCCGGGGCATCACCTGCAGCGCCTCTACGCGAACGAGAACGACCGCCGCTTGCGGGTCTACGAGAGCAGCTACTCGAACCAGTCGTGGTGCTACTACGTCGAGTGGGAGCTGACCCCGGATCCAAAGTACGGCTGGTTCCCGCCCGACAAGCAGGAGATCTATGCCCTCGAGACCCTGCGCCTGAAGCTCTGGCGCCTCGGCCGGGTGATCATCGATTCGGGGCTACACGGCGGCGACATGACCTACGAGGAGGCCGTCGACCTGGAGTCGAACGTCATCGGATTCGTGCAGCGTGGCGCCCAGATCAACATCGACGGGATCACTGCAGGGGGTAGCAGCACGGCGGCGCCGACGGTGGGTTACTACCAGTGGATGCTGCTGCGCGAGGACTACTTCCAGAAGATGCGGGAGCTCAACCAGCGGGGAACGCTCAAGGACTTTCACGACCGCGTCTACCGCATTGGGTTCCTGCCGGTCGTGCTCGTGCGCGAGGCGTTGTTCCACGAGCTGGAGGAGGAGTTCGGGTAGCAGCCACGGGCTGCTAGCAGCCCGGTTTCTAGGTTCTTAACAAAAGGGGGGGACATGAGCACGCCCAGGATCCTCGGTACGTTGTCGCGCCTGGCTCTGGTCGGTTTGATGGCCGTTGCCGCGGTCGGCCACCCGGTGGCTGTACTCGGGAGCGCCGCTGCGCCGGTCGCCGAGAGCGAGGCTTTCGAGGCGCTCGTGGACCGTTACCTGGCCGAGGTGCGCGGCATCGGCTCGGCACGCGGCCCCAACGACATGAGCGCCGACAGCTTCGCCAGGGCGCTCGAGACCCAGCGACTCGTGCTGCAGGCTCTCGAGGCCATTGACCGCTCGACGCTGACCTTCGACCAGGACATCGATTACCGCTTCCTCGACAGCATCCTGCGCTCCGGCGTCGTCTGGGGCGAGAACGTACAGCGCTGGCGTCAGAACCCGGGGAGCTACGTGGCGGCGGGGCGCTTCATGTACAGGCTAACGGCGGATCCGCGGCCGCCGGCGGAGCGTGCCGCCGGGATGGTTGCCGATCTGCAACTGTTGCGGGCGCGACTCGCCAACGGCAAGGACAACGTCGACCAGTACGTGCCACGCTGGACGCTGGAGGCCGTCGAGATTCTCGACGGCTTCGTGGTCGTCCTGGAGAACGACCTGCCGGCCTTCGCCGGGCGCGTGCCGCAGCGGCTCCGGGGAGAGCTTCTGGCGGAGAACGAACGCGCGCTTGCTGCCCTGCGGGACTATCGCTCGTTCCTGACCGACGAGCTCCCTGGCCGCCCCGAGGGCGACTGGCGGGTCGGCGCCGAAGTCTTCAACGCTATGCAGGAGCTGCGCTACATGTTCCCGGAAGACGACGTCCACCTGCGTCGCATCGCCCGCGGCCAGCCGGGCTTCACCCGGGTGCCCGACTATCACGACTGGGGCTGGAAGCAGTTCGAGATCATCAAGCACCACCTCGAGGTCAAGGCGAGGCTCATCGATCCCGAGCGCACCTGGCTGGAGATCCTCCGCGACGAGAAGGAAGATCACTTCTTCGCCGAGCAGCTCGTCTTCAAGCACCATGAGGCTGCGCGGGCGTCCCGCGATTGGGTCATCGACAACGACCTGGTGAGCATCCCCTGGGACGACGACGACTCGATCATGGAAGCGGCCGACCCGAGCCGATGGTCGTCGCAGTGGTGGGGCTTCGGCCCTGGCGTGCCGGCCGGGCAGACCATCACCCGGAAGTCGGCCTGGCGGATCATACCGGTCGCCCCGGACTGGCCGGACGACATAGCGGAGCAGAACCTGTCGGAGAAGGACGCCAGCTTCATGTACGCCATTGCCACGCACGAAGTCTACCCGGGGCATCACCTGCAGAGTCTCTACCGCAACGAGAACCCTCGCCGCTTGCGGGTCTACGCGGGCAGCTACTCGAACCAGTCCTGGTGCTACTACGTCGAGTGGGAGCTGACCCCGGATCCCAAGTACGGTTGGTTCCCGCCCGACAAGCAGGAGATCTACGCCCTCGAGACCCTGCGCCTGAAGCTCTGGCGCCTCGGGCGGGTGATCATCGATTCCGGGCTGCACACGGGTCGGATGACCTACGACGAGGCCGTCGAGCTCGAGTCGGAGACCATCGGGTTCGTGCTGCGTGGCGCCCAGATCAACATCGACGGCATCACCGGGGGCGGATCCAGGACGGCCGCGCCGACGGTGGGCTACTACCAGTGGATGCTGTTGCGCGAGGACTACTTCCAGAAGATGCGCGAGCTCAACCAGCGGGGAACGCTCAAGGACTTCCACGACCGCGTCTACAAGATCGGCTTCCTGCCGGTCGTCCTGGTACGGGAGACCATGTTCCACGACCTGGAGGAGGAGTTCAGCTAGATCCTCGGGCACGTTCCCGGAGGTGGTGTCACTGATGCCGGTCAAATCCGGACCCGGGCGTCGAGCCCCGTTCGGCTCGGGCCCTGCCGCGGCGGCGATCCGTGGATGGTCCGGTGTTCAGCCAAGGGAGGCCCGATATGAAGACGCCCAGGATTCTCGGTACCTTGTCGCGCGTGGCTCTGGTCGGCTTGATGGCTTTTGCCGCTGTCGGCCAGCCGGTGGCGGTGCTCGGGAGCGCCGGTGCACCGGCCGCCGAGAACGAGGCTTTCGAGGCGCTCGTGGACCGCTACCTGGCCGAGGTGCGCGGCATCGGCGCGGCACGCGGCCCCAACGACATGAGCGCCGACAGCTTCGTCGGGGCACTCGAGACCAAGCGACGCGTGCTGCAGGCTCTCGAGGCCATCGATCGCTCGACGCTGACCTTCGACCAGGACATCGACTACCGCTTCCTCGACAGCATCCTGCGCTCCGGCGTCGTCTGGGATCAGAACGTACAGCGGTGGCGTCAGAGCCCCGGAACCTACCTGGCGGTGCGGCCGATCGTCTACAAGTTGACGGCCGATCCGCGGCCGGCGGTGGAGCGAGCCGCCGATCTGGTCGCCGACCTGCAACTGCTGCAGACGCGTCTCGCCAACGGCAAGGACAACGTCGACCAGTACGTGCCGCGATGGACGCAGCAGACCGTCGAGAACCTCGACGGCTTCGTGGTCAGCCTGTCGACCAACCTGCCGCAGTTCGCCAGCCGCGTGCCGCAGCCGCTCCAGGGAGAGCTTCTGGCCGAGAACGAACGGGCGCTTGCTGCCTTGCGGGACTACCGCACGTTCCTGACCGACGAGCTCCCCGGCCGCCGCGAGGGCGACTGGCGTGTCGGCGCCGAAGTCTTCAACGCCATGCACGAGCTGCGCTACATGTTTCCGGAAAACGACATCCACTTGCGGCGCATCGCTCGTGGGGCCCCGAGCTTCAGCCGTGTGCCCGCCTATCGAGACTGGGGCTGGAAGCAGTTCGACATCGTCCGCCATCACCTCGAGGTCAAGGCGCGGCTCATCGATCCCGAGCGCAGCTGGCTGGAGATCCTCCGCGACGAGAAGGAGGACCATTTCTTCAACGAGCAGGTCGTCTACGAGCACCACAAGATCCTGCGGCGGTCGCGGGACTGGGTCATCGAAAACGACCTGATGACGATTCCCTGGGACGACGACGACAACATCATGGTGGCCGGCGATCCGAGCTTGTGGGCGGCCCAGTGGTGGGGGTTCGCCGGCACCGTCCCGGCGGGCTCGTCGTCGCGCAAGTCAGGCTGGACGATTATCCCCGTCAATCCGGATTGGCCGGACGACATCGCCGAAGGGAACTTGCAGGAGAAGGACGCCAGCTTCGCCTACGTGATCGCCACCCATGAGGGCTATCCGGGGCACCACCTGCAACGCCTTTACTCAAACGAGAACGCACGGCGGCTGCGGGTCTACGAGGGAAGCTACTCGAACCAGGCTTGGTGTTACTACATCGAGTGGGAGCTGACACCGGACCCGCAGTACGGCTGGTATCCACCCGACAAACAGGCCGTGTACGAGCTCGAGGCCTTGCGGACCAAGCTGTGGCGCCTCGGGCGGGTGATCATCGATTCCGGGCTGCACACGGGCCAGATGACCTACGACGAGGCCGTCGAGCTCGAGTCGGAGACCATCGGGTTCGTGCTGCGTGGCGCCCAGATCAACATCGACGGCATCACCTCGGGCGGATCCGGGACGGCCGCGGCGACGCTCGGCTACTTCCAGTGGATGCTGTTGCGAGAGGATTACTTCCAGAAGATGAGGGAGCTCGATCAGCGGGGCACGCTCAAGGACTTTCACGACCGCATCTACCACATCGGCTTCCTGCCGGTCGTGCTCGTTCGAGAGGCACTCTTTCACGAGCTCGAGCAGGAGTTCGGCGGCAGCCGGGCCGATTGATGATGCGCTCCGGCAGGTCGCGGTGGAGGTCCCCAAGGCCGTGCGCCGAGGATCTGCGGGCTTCCGGAGACGGACGGCACCGTGCGCGCAGCGGCGAGGCCGCCACCGTCGTTCTGTCGCTGCTGCTGCTGATGGGGGCCGCCGTCGGTGCAGGGTCGAGCCTGGCGCCGGCTCAGGAGGCTGGCTGGCAGTTCGAGGGGCTGGTCGATCGGTACCTGCGCGAGGTTCAGGGTGTCGGTGGCGGGGACGCCCTCTCGGCGCCAATCACCCGCGGTGACGCGGCGCTGCGGGAGATGGACGCGGCGGGCTTTCGGCGGCAGACGGCGACGTTGCGGCGGTTCATCGACGAGCTCGGTGACATCGACCGCGGCGCGCTGACGTTCGACCAGGACATCGACTACCGCTTCCTGGAGGGCACGCTGCGCGCCGATCTGCTGGTGGCCGAGAACGTGCAGCGCTGGCGGCAGGATCCTCGCCTGTACTTCAACAACGGCCCGATCGTCTACAAGATCTCCGTCGATCCGCGGCCCCCGGCGGCGCGGGCAGCGGACCTGATCGACGATCTGCAGCTGCTGCAAACGCGCCTGACGAGCGCCCGCGCTAACCTCGACCAGTACATCGCGCGTTGGATCGAGCTCACCGATCAGACCTTGGTGGGTTTTCAATCGGTGCTGGCCAACGATCTGCCGGCTTTTGCCGAGCGCGTCGACGACGACGCCTTGCGCGACCGTCTTCTGGCCGAGAGCGGGCGCGCAGCCGACGCCATGGCGCGCTTTCGTGCCTTCCTGCGCGAGGATCTGCCGCGGCTTCCGGAGGGCGACTGGCGGGTCGGTGCGGAGGTCTTCAACGGCCTCCAGGAGCACCGCTACATGTTCCCGGAGAACGACATCCACCTGCGCCGCATCGCTCGCGGCCAGGAGAGCTTCACGCGCGTCCCTGGCTACCACGATTGGGGTTGGAAGCAGTTCGATATCATTCGCCACCACCTCGAGGTCAAGGCGCGGCGAATCGATCCGGAGCGCACGTGGCTCGAGATCATCAAGGACGAGAAGCAGGATCACTTCTTCGCCGAGCAGCTCGTATTCAAGCACCTCGAAGCAGCGCGGCGGAGCCGCGATTGGGTCATTGAAAACGACCTGGTGAGCATTCCCTGGGACGACGACGACTCGATCATGGCGGCGGCCGACCCCAGCATGTGGGCATCCCAGTGGTGGGGGTTCGGGCCGGGCGTGTCGCCCGACTCGCCGAGTCGGAAGTCGGCCTGGCGGATCATCCCGGTGTCTCCAGATTGGCCGGACGCGATGGCGGAGGCGAACCTGACCGAGAAGGAAGCCTCGTTCATGTACGCCATCACCACCCACGAGGTCTATCCCGGGCACCACCTGCAGAGCCTCTATCAGAAGGAGAATCCCCGCCGACTGCGTCGCTATCTCAGCAGCTACTACTCCAATCAGGCCTGGTGCTACTACATCGAATGGGAGCTGACGCCCGATCCGCAGTACGGTTGGTTCCCCGCCGACAAGCAGGATGTTTACGAGCTTGAGACACTGCGCCTCAAGCTGTGGCGCTTCGGCCGGGTGATCATCGACTCGGGACTCAACACCGGCGGGATGAGCTACGACGAGGCGGTCGAGCTCGAGACCGAGACGATCGGATTCGTTCCAGAGGGTGGCCGGATCAACATCGATAACATCACCGCGCGGACTGGTGCCGACTACGCCGCCCCCACGCTCGGGTACTTCCAATGGATGCTGCTGCGCGAGGACTACTTCCAGAAGATGCGGGAGCTGAATGAGCGTGGGACGCTGAAGGACTTCCACGATCGCGTGTACCGGATCGGGTTCCTACCCGTCGTGCTGGTTCGCGAAGCCCTGTTCCATGAGCTCGAGGAGGCGTTCGGCGCATGAGTGGCCGGCCCGCCGGCGCCGACCACCTACTTCGAGCTCGCGAGACGCATTGGAGATCCAGATATGAAACGGACCGACTTTCGCTTGTTCGTCGTCGCCGGAGTGTTGCTCGTTGCCGTGGGCTGCGGGCCGCGATCCGGCGATGATGCGGCGGTACCTGCCCGCGATCCGGTCGCGACGGTGTCGCCAGGGGGCTCGGCGTGGGCCGAGTACGGTTTCGATATCCACAACACCAACTACAACAGCGCCGAGCAGCAGATCACAGCATCGACTGTGGCACGACTGCAGACCAAGTGGGTATTCCCGGTGGAGGAGATGCCTCCCTCGACGCCTTCGATTGTCGATGGTGTTGTCTACGTCGGCACCTGGGCGGGTGTCGTTCACGCCGTCGATGCCGCCACCGGCGAGGAGATCTGGCGGTTCAACGCGCGCGAGCTCGTGGGGGAAGAGAGCGCCTGGATCGAGCGCGGGATCGGCATCCGGAGCGGTCTCAACGTCAGCGATGGGCACGTCTACTTCGGCGACACGGGTGGCTACCTCACGGCCGTCGACGCCGCCGACGGTCAGCTGGTTTGGCGTCATCGCCTCGAGGATCATCCACACACGCGGGTCTTCTCGACACCGAGGATCCACGAGGGTCGGATCTACGTGGGCGTGTCGTCGTTGGAGGAATCGGCCATCCGGGTGAATCCGTTGTACGACGGTTATACCTTCCGCGGCAGCGTCGTCTGTCTCGACCAGGAAACGGGCGAGGAGATCTGGCGCTTCTACACCATTCCCGTACAGGCGGCGCAAACGGGCACCAAGTACGGCGACCGGCCGGTTTACGGACCATCGGGCGCGTCGGTGTGGGCGACCGTCAGTCTCGACCCCGGCCGCGGGCGGGTGTTCGCGGCAACGGGAAATCCGTACACCGGGCCGAAGGAACACCTGGGATTGGCGGAGGCTGTTCTGGCCCTCGACATGGAGACGGGAGAGCTCCACTGGTCGCACCAGGCGAAGCCGGGCGCCGACGATCTCTACACCAACGAGCGCCTCGAGGGAGACGACACCGGCCCCGACCTCGACTTCGGTTCGGGGCCGCTGCTCGTCGGCGGACCCGACGGGACGAGGTGGCTGGCGGTGGGCCAGAAGAGCGGCTGGTTGTACCTGTTCGACCCCGACACCGGGGAGAAGCTCTGGGAGACGAAGGTTGGCCGGGGCGGCGGCCTCGGCGGCATCGAGTTCGGCTCGGCCTACGACGGAGTGAACGTCTACTCGGCCATCGCCGCCGGGACCGGCACGCTCTCGGCCATCGACGTTGAGACCGGCGAGATCCGCTGGGAGACGCTCAACGACGAGGGCGTCAACCATGCGCCGGTGACCATCTCGGGACCGGCCGGCGACCACGTCGTCTTCGTCGGCTCGAACGGCGGCAAGCTGCGCGCCTACCACCCGGACACGGGCGAGGTGCTTTGGGACTACCAGTTCGAGGGTGGCGTCAGCATCCAGGGCGGCGCCGCGATCGGTGAGGGGATCCTCGTCGTCGGCGCCGGCTACCACTCGGCGCTCGGAGGGGCTCGGCCCGGTGAGCGCAACGAGGTGCGCGCCTTCGCGGTGGACGGGCAGTGAGGCCGTCGACGTCGGATCGCTGGTCGATCAGCGTCGCCGGCGCGATCGTCGTGTCAGCGGTCGTGTCGGCGGCGATCGTGATGTTGGCCGCGACGCTGGCTTCGGCGCAGGCGCCGCCGACCATCATCGTCACCGAGGCGATGCTCGAGCGCGGCGCCGAGATCTACAGCAATCAGTGCCTTGCTTGCCACACGTCGGTGGGCGCGGGCAGGTTGGTTGACGGCGCCGGCCCGGAGTCGCGGCCGCCAGATATCGGCGACTCCGTCTACATGGAGGAGCGCGCCGACATGGTCATCGCCAGGACCATCCAGTACGGCGGCTTCCGTATGCCGCCGTTCCCGGAGATCCGCGGCGACGATCTCGTTGCCCTGGTGGCCTACGTCCGCAGCCTGAGCCGGCAGCCGACGCGGACGGTAGACCTGCAGGGCCTCGCTCAGAGCGAGGTCGAGAACTACGCGCCGGTCACCCTCGAGATGCTCGCCGATCCACCCGACGAAGACTGGCTGATGTACCGACGCACCTACGATGGCTGGGCCCACAGCCCGCTCGACCAGATCGACCGGGACAATGTCGGCGAGCTGCGCTTGGTCTGGTCTCGGGCGATGGAGTCGGGAGGGCAGTACGCGACGCCATTGGTTCACGCCGGCGTCATGTACATCGGCAATCCCGACGATGTCATTCAGGCGCTCGACGCGACGACAGGCGACCTGATCTGGGAGTATCGGCGCCGGCTGGGGTCGGTCCGGCGCTCGCGGAACCGGCGCAACCTGGCGATTCTTGACGACAAGATCTTCCACCTGACCGACGACAACCACCTGATCGCGCTCGACGCGCGCAACGGCTCGCTGCTATGGCAGGTCCAGGAATTCGGCGCCGACGAGGGGATCGGTCACCAGGCCGGTCCGACGATTGCCGGCGGCAAGGTGGTCAGCGGCCGCTCCTGCTCGGCGCGTGGTGGCCCGGAGGTTTGCTACCTCGCCGCCCACGATCCCGATACGGGAGAGCAGCTCTGGCGGACACGCACCATTCCGCGGCCGGGGGAGCCCGGTGACGAGACCTGGGGCGGCCTGGCCGACGAGAAGCGCTGGCACGTCGGCTCCTGGGCCAACGTTCCGAGCTACGACCCCGAGCTGAATCTCATCTACTGGGGAACCTCCGTTGCCGCCCCGTCTCTCGAGGTGCTGCGCGGCACAGCGGGGCACGACGTTCTTTACTCGAACAGCACCCTGGCCACCGATCCCGATACCGGCAAGATCGTCTGGTACTACCAGCACCTGCCGCGCGACAACTGGGATCTCGACCACGTCTTCGAACGCTATCTCGTGGACGTCGAGGTCGCTCCCGATCCGTCCGAGGTGGCGTGGATCAACCCGGCCTTGACGCCCGGCGAGAGGCGTCGCGTGGTCACCGGCATTCCCGGCAAGACCGGTGTTGTCTACACGCTCGACCGCGAGACCGGTGAGTTTCTCTGGGCGCGCGAGACGCTGCACCAGAACGTCATCACCGGCATCGACGGCGCCACCGGAAAGGTCTCGGTCAACGAGGAGCTCATCGTGGGGCCGTTCGTCGAGATCCTCGTATGTCCTTCACTGGGCGGTGGCAAGAACTGGGCGGCGGGGACCTACAGCCCCCTCACCGGCGTGATGTACCAGCCGCAGCAGAACATGTGTGTGCTCAATTCCGGCTACACCGACACCCCGACGGCGGAGGACGGCTACGCTCTCAACTGGATCGTCGTCGAGGACCCGGCCGTGGACGGTGATCCCTATCCGGTGGGACGGGTCGACGCCATCGATATCGCCACCGGCAGGCAGGCCTGGCACTACGAGCAGCGCGCCGCGATGATCGGCAGCATGGTGTCGACCGCGGGTCGGCTCGTCTTCGTCGGCGACGTCAACCGCCGGTTCATGGCCTTCGACGACACCAGCGGCGCGATCCTCTGGAAGACAATCGTCAGTGGCCCGGTCTCCGGCAGCGCGATTTCGTATGCTGTCGACGGCCGCCAGTACATCGCCGTAGCGGTTGGTGGTGGTAGCGCCTCGCCCGAGCGGCGGGCGCTGTCGATTCATCCCGAGCTCAAGCCGCCCCACGATAGTCTGGCGCTGTTCGTATTCGCCCTGCCCGAATGAGATGCTCGCTCGCCCCGGGTGGTGGCGAGGTCAAGGCCGGCCGCCGGATGGCCACACGCGCGTTTCGTGACATCCGTTCTGGCACGACGCCGTGCCAGCGTCATAGTCGCCGGCGAGAACCGCGACATCCACCGTGCCGTCGACGTGCCGCGGAAACTCAGTGACGAGATCGGCCACGTTGACGATCTCGGCGTGGCACGCGGCACATTCGACCCCCGAGTTCAGATGAAACTGGTGGTTCCCGGACATGTCGATCTCGAGGCTGGTGCGGTAGTCGTGGCAGCCATCGCAACCGAGTACCGTGCCGTCGTTCCAGCTCACGGCGCGGGCCTTGCCCCGGCCGTCCGAGTGACAGTAGGAGTCGGAGCAGGTGCCGTTCCCGTACGTGACGCCGATGTTGCCGATCGTCGGTAACGTGGGGCTGAGGCGCACGTCGACGGTGCCGTCGTCGTGCAGCTGCGGGAAGGTCTCAAAGTGGCAGCTGTTGCAGTCGAAACCGAAGTCGTACGAATCCCAGTCCGCGTGCGCGGCATGGGCCCCGGTCGCAGGCGGCACACCATGGCAACTGTCGCACTGTAGCCCGGTCACTGACGTAAGGAACCCCGACGAGCTCGAGTCGAGCGGCACGCTGAGGTGACGTGATGTCAGCGGTCCCGCCGACGAGAGTGCTGATGTGGACCAAAGCGCGATGAACGTCACGATCAGGCACCCGCCGATGGTGCCGTGTCCTCCTCCTCGCACGCTCATCGCAGCATCCAGCCACCATCAACCAGCAGTGTGTGGCCGACCACGTAGCTGGCGTCCGGCGACGCCAGGAACGCTACCGCTCGGGCCACCTCGGCGGGTTCCCCTGGTCGGCCGATCGGGACGTTGTCTCGGGCGCGGTCTCGCATTGCCTCGGGTGTTGGGAACAACGATTGGGACATGTCGGTGTCGATGAGCCCCGGTGCGACGGCGTTGACACGTACCCCACAAGGTGCGAGCTCCAGCGCCAGCGACCGGGTCAGCATGACGACCCCGGCCTTGGAGATTTCGTACACCGATTGGCCGGGAGAGCCAACGTAGGCCGACGTGCTGGCGAGGTTGACGATCGCCGGCGAGGCTGTGGCCCGCAGCAGTGGCAACGCTGCCTGGCAAAGGAAGTAGACACC
Source organism: Acidobacteriota bacterium (assembly GCA_963666215.2). Taxonomy (GTDB): domain Bacteria; phylum Acidobacteriota; class UBA890; order UBA890; family WLXD01. The sequence goes on along the minus strand of CAXWPL010000004.1, from coordinate 155,118 downwards.
CTGCAGGTTAACCGACAGCACGCGATTCCAGTCCATGTCGGTGACCGCTTCGAGCGGCCGATCGAGGTGAACGCCGGCGTTGTTCACCAGGATGTCGAGGTGCCCGGGTTGCTTGGCGAGCTCATCGACAACCGCGCCGCGCCCCGCCTCGCTGGTGACGTCGAGCACCATCGGCACGGCGCCGTCGACTCCCGGCCAGGTTTCGAGAACGGCGGGAAGGTCGCCGGCGACGACGCGTGCACCGCGTGCTGCCAGCTCGCGGACGATCGCCAGTCCGATCCCCCGGCCGCCACCAGTGACCAGCGCCTGGAGCCCCTCCAAGCCCGACCTCACAACGGCACGATGTCGTCGGCGGTTCCGAGATAGCGGAGCTCGGATCCCTCTTGGCGGTAGATGGAAACGATCGGGTTGAGACGTTCGCCGCGATCGTCGAAGCGAATCGGGCCACCGGCGCCGGCGAAGTCGTCGAGCCCGGCGAGCGCCACCCCGACGCGGCGCCTGAGATCGTCGTCGCGCTGATCGCCTTGCTGTGCTCCGGCGAGAGCTCGTCTCAGCGCCTCGAGCAGCATCCGCGTCGCGTCGTATCCCTCCACGGTGTAGATCGAGTCGTGGCGTCCGTGGCGCTCGCGGATGCGTGCATCGAGCAGCGGCGCCACGCTCGCTGCATTGGCGGTTGAACAGGTCAGGTACGGGCCCTCGTAGGGCCCGTCGGTGACGAGCACTCGGGTGGGCTTGATGGCATCGGTGCCGAGCAAGACGGCATCGCTGCCGAGTCTGCGCATGGCTTGCGCGGCGACCCGGCACGGTTCCTCCAGGCCGGCGATCAGCAGCGCCTGTGGCCGCCGTGCGACGAGTGGTTCCAGCAGAACATCGGGCACCTGGCCGGGCGTCATGCCGACGGCCGGTACGACCTCGAGCCCGAGCTCGCCGGCACGCTCAGAGAAGCGGTCCACGAGCGGCTCGGCGAAGCTCGTACAGTCGTGAATCGCCGCCACCCGCTTTGCCTCGACGAGCCGATGAGCTACCGCCGCGAGCACGTCTCCCTGAAGGTCGTCGGCAGGGCACATTCGCCGGAAGGTCTGCCAACCGCCCCTGGAAAGCTCCGGAGCCGACGCCGAGTTCGTGATGTGTTGCAGACCCGCCTGGTGGAACAGCGGCGCCTGAACGGCACAGGTCCAGGAGTTCATCGGGCCTACCACGGCAACAACAGCAGGATCGTCAATCAATGCTTCGGCCGCCTGCACGGCGCGCGTCGGATCTGATGCGTCGTCGACGACCTCGAGCTCCACACCCGGCAGGCCGGCGTCCGCCAGGGCTAGCTCGATGACCACGCGGAGCTGGGCCCCATACTCGGCCTCTGGCCCCGTGAGGGCGACGGATGCTCCTAGCTTGGGTCCCACCGCGGCTCCTTCAGTGCACGCCAGGGGTCCGAATCGGGACGTACGGCGGACGACGTCCGATTATTCTACTTTCCGGTTGAACTTGCGCGAACAGCGACGAAAGTACCTACTGTAGTCGCGCGGGATCGACTAAGAGAAACACGCACCTCCGGCCCCGGTTCAGCCTATCGTAAGCGATCGAATCGACGTCGTAGCGTGCCAATCTTCTATTAACTGGAAAGTCGAAGGCTGCGGCGGTATTCTGCCAACTCGCCGCCACGTCTGGACGGCACGGATCAGGGGACCAGAGTGGATTTCGGAGTTGCGCTTCCCAACTTCAAATATGGTGCGAATCCGTCGGCGGAACACATTCTCGGTGTCGCGCAGGCGGCGGAGCAGGCCGGGTACACGTCGATCTGGACGACCGACCATATTCTGGTCGGTCCCGAGCACCCGCGCTACGGGAACGTCTACGAGAGCCTTGTGACGCTGACCTGGGTAGCCGCGCATACCGACAGGATCCGCATCGGGACGTCGGTGCTGGTGCTGCCGATGCGGAATGCGGTGCTGGCCGCCAAGCAGCTGGCGACGCTCGACGCCCTCGCCCCGGGGCGCTTGATCGTCGCCGTGGCGGTCGGCTGGAACGAGGAGGAGTACGATTTCGTCGGCGCGCCCTTCCACCAGCGCGGGCGTCTGCTGGACGAGTCCATCGGCGTGCTCAGGAACCTCTGGACCGAGGCGCGGCCTCGCTTCCAGGGTGAGTTCTACCACTACGGTGAGGCGCTGTTCGAGCCCAAGCCCTCACAGCCGGGCGGACCGCCGATCTGGATCGGTGGCAACTCGGCGGCTGCCGTGCGGCGTGCGGGCCTGCTCGGCGATGGTTGGCATGGCGACGAGGTCATGCCGGACGATTTCGGCCGCGCCGTGGAACGCATGAATCGGCTAGCGAAGGGTCGTGGTGAGAAGGCGTTGGCGGCGACGGTTCGTTTCAGCGTCGACCTGTTCGAGGCGACTGGAATCGCACGTCACGGAGACGGTGTAGAAGGGCACTACATGGGAGGCGAGTCGGAGATAGGGTGTCGCGGGTCCTTTGCTCAGATACGGGCCTTCCTGCGGCGCTACCGGGATCTCGGGGCGACCGACTTCGTGTGCCAGTTCGAGCACGAGACCGCGGAGCAGCACGTGGAGCTCGTCCACGCTTTCGGCCGCGAGATCATTGCGACGCTCGATGCTTGAAGAGAGTGATACGCGCCGACGGCCAAGTGCCGTCGTCGCGCGGCCGGCTGGGCCAGGCAAGAGATGGGGAAGAAGGCGATGCTGAAGACGACGAGATACCGGGTTCTCGAGATCACACCAGAGGATGTGCCGGAGCCTTACTCGGTGCTCGACACCGACGGCAACCTCCTGGTCGATACACCACCCCTCACCGACGACGAAGCCCTCGCCGGGCTGCGCGCGATGATGCTGGGGCGGCGCTTTGACGAGCACTGCATCAAGCTCCAGCGACGCGGCTTGATGGTGACCTTTGCCCCTGGCATCGGCCAGGAGGCCTGCAGTGTTGGGAGCGTGATGGCCGTGGAGCCCGAGCGGGACTGGTTCGTGCCCCAGTATCGCGAGGCCGCCGGACAATTCCTCCACGGCTTTGCTCTGGTGCGTGGATATCTCTGGCACATGGGCAGCCCTCTCGGCTTCCACATTCCGGAGGGGCTCCGGATGCTGCCCTTTCAGGCAGCGGTTGCTGGGCAGATCTCACACGCAGTCGGGCTGGGGTGGGGATTGAGGTTGCGCGGCCGAGATGATGTTGTGGTGGTGCACTTCGGCGAGGGCGCCAGCTCGCACGGGGACTTCTACGAGCCTGCGAACTTCGCCGGCGTGAGCAAGGCGCCGGTCATTTTCTTCTGTCAGAACAACCACTGGGCGATCTCGACGTCGCGACCGCTGCAGACCGCGGCTCCGACCGTGGCCCACAAGGCCATGGCCTGCGGGTTCCCGGGAGTGCTGGTTGACGGCAACGATCTGTTTGCCGTCTACGAGGTCATGCGCGACGCGGTGGCGCGGGCGCGACGCGGTGACGGCCCGACTCTCATCGAGGGCTTTACCTACCGTCTTGGCATCCACACCACCGCCGATGCCGGCACACGGTTCGAGGACCCGGCGCTGCGGGCGACCTGGGAGCCCAAGGATCCGCTGTTCCGCATCCAGCGCTACCTTGCGCGCAAGGGCAAGTGGGACGACGAGATCGAACGCGCCATGGAGGAGGAGATCAACGCGCAGCTCGAGGCGGCGTGGGCGGAAGCACAGGCCGAAGCACCGCCGAGTCTCGAGGAGAGCCTGCGGCACGTATCTGCTCTTCCCTCGCCGCGGGGGATGTGACGATGTCCGACATGACCATGGTGGAGGCGATCCGGTCGACTCTGGAAGCCGAGATGGAGCGCGACGAGCGGGTGATGATCCTGGGTGAGGACGTCGGTCAGTCGGGCGGCGTGTTCCGCGCCACAGACCGGCTCCAGGAGCGGTTCGGATCGGCTCGGGTTGTCGACACGCCGCTGGCGGAGGGCGCCATCGTCGGCGCCGCGGTGGGGTTGGCGATCGCCGGCATGGTGCCAGTGGCGGAGATCCAGTTCATGGGATTCACCCACAACGCCTTCAATCAGATCGTCGAGCAGCTCGCCCGCGTGCGCTACCGGTCGTGGGGCAGCCTCTCGGCCCCGGTGACCCTGCGCATGCCGTGCGGCGGCGGCGTTCGAGCGCCGGAGATGCACTCCGATTCCTTCGAGGCCCACCTCGCCCACGCACCCGGGCTGAAGATGGTGGCTCCGTCCAACCCCGCCGACGCCAAGGGACTGCTGGCGAGCGCCGTGCGCGACCCCGACCCGGTGATCTACATCGAGCCGTTGCGTGGATACCGGCTGATCCGAGGAGAGGTTCCCGACGGAGAGCACCTCGTGCCGCTGGGCAAAGCGCGCGTTGTGCGCGAGGGCACCGATTGCACCGTGATCGCCTGGAGCGCCGCGGTGGAGGTCGTGACGGCGGCCGCGGAAACCGCCGCGCAGCGCGGCATCTCGGTTGAGGTGATCGATCTGCGGACCCTGGTGCCGCTCGATGCGGAGACTCTCTGGGCGTCCGTGGCCAAAACGGGCCGCGGAGTGATCGTCCACGAGGCCTCCAAGACCGCTGGATTCGCCGGCGAGGTGATTGCCACGATTCTCGAGAACGAGGACGCTTTCTTCGCGCTGCATCGACCGCTCGTCCGCGTTTGCGGACCCGACACGCCCTATCCCGTGCAGATGCTGGAGCCCCAGTACTTGATCGACGAGGCCCGCGTGCTCGCGGGGATCGAGAAAGCGACGCAGGTCTGAGCCATGGCGAAGTTCGAATTCCACATGCCCGACGTCGGTGAAGGTCTGGCTGAGGTCGAGGTCTCGGAATGGAAGATCGCCGTCGGCGACTGGGTCGAAGAGAACCAGGAGATCGCCGACATCGAAACCGACAAGTCGATCGTGTCGATGCCGGCACCCGCCACCGGACGGATCGTCCACCTGGCTGCCGCGGTGGGCGAGCGGGTGCCGGTGGGTGACCTGTTACTGGTGATGGACGTCGCCGATCCGGGCACCGCCGATACTGCCGACGCCGGCGCGCCGGCCGCTGGAACCGCCGCCGCAAACGTCGCCGCGCCGCCCCTCGAGACCGCTGCCGGGGCCCCGGCCGGCAACGTGCCTGCCGCGCCCTCGGCGCGCCGGCTTGCCAGGGAGCTAGGGGTGGATCTGACGGCAGTGCCGGGATCCGGCCCGCGGGGAAGGATCCTCCCGGAGGACGTCCAGCGCCATTTCGACTCGCTCTCGGGGAGCGCTGCCGCCGCTGCGGCGGGCGACACGGCAGTTGCGGCGGTCACCGCAGACGAAGAGGTGCCCCTGCGAGGCATCCGGCGCCGTGTCGCGGAGACCCTCGCCAAGTCGTACAGAGAAATCCCGCACGTTGCCGGGTTCCACGAGTTCGTAGTCGGCCGGCTGGTTGCCGAGCGCGAGCGTCTGAAGCCCGAGGCGGAGTCGCGTGGCGTCAAGCTGACGTACCTCTCTTTCGTGGTGAAGGCCGTCGCCCTGGCGCTGCGGCAGCACCCCTGGCTGAACGCTTCACTCGACGAGTCGCGCGAGATGATCGTGCTGAAGAAAGCCCGCGACATCGGCATCGCCGTGTCGTCGTCGGAGGGCCTGGTCGTGCCGGTCGTGAAACGGGCAGACGGTCGCGATCTCTTCGAGATTGGTGTGGAGATTCAGCGTCTCTGCGACGCTGCCGAGCAGCACGAGCTGACGCCGGAGGATATGCGCGGCGGGACCTTCACGATCAGTAATGTGGGTCCTGCCGGTGGCCACTATGGCACCTCGCTGATCCGGCCCCCGGAGGTCGCGATTCTCGGTCTCGGACGCATCGTCGATCGTGCGGTCGTGGAGAACGGATCAGTGGTGGCGCGCCCCGTGCTCCCGGTGTCGCTCACCTTCGATCACCGTGTCGTTGATGGCGCGCAGGCGCTGGCGTTCGTGGGCCAGCTGCGCGAGTACCTGGAACAGGATCCGGGCTCATTGTCGAGGTGAGCCGAGGTCCGCGGAGGAGTCGCACGATGGAGCAACGATCCGATGCGCGCGTCATCACAGCGCCTCGCCCGGCGTCGATCGGGAGCTCGAGAACATGAGATTCGGTGTCTGGTATCACTTCCGCAACCCGAGTGCGTGGAGCCGTCCCTGGGGAGAGCTCTACCCCGCGATCCTCGATCAGATCACCCTCGCAGAGGAGCTCGGGTACGACTCCATGTGGACTTCCGAACACCACTTCATCGACGACGGCTACTTGCCGTCGTCGCTGACGATGCTGGCGGCGGTCGCCGCTCGAACGCAACGCATGCGTCTGGGGACCTTGATCTTGTTGTTACCCCTACACCACCCGCTGCGGGTGGCGGAGGACGCGGCGGTGGTCGATATCCTCTCGGGTGGACGCCTCGACCTGGGGGTGGCCGTCGGCTACCGGGTCAAGGAGTTCGAAGGATTCGAGGTGTCACACGAACGCCGCGGCCGAGTCATGGACGAGGCCATGGAAATCTTGACGCGGGCATGGCAGCCGGGCCCGTTCTCCTTCCACGGCGAATACTGGAACTTCGACGACCTGGAAGTGACGCCGAAGCCGCTCCAGAGCCCGATGCCGTTGTGGATCGGCGGCCAGTCGAAGCCGGCAATAAGACGGGCGGCGCGCTTCGGTTGTGGGCTGCTGCCCTCCTCGACGACGCCGTTCGATGTCCAGAAGGCCTATCACGACGCACTGCGCTCCGCGGGTCGCGATCCGGCGGACCATTCGATGAAGTGTTTCCGCGCCCTGTACTGCTGTGAGGACGCGGAGCACGGGTGGCGCGAGATCCGCGACCACTACCTGTATCAGGCCAACGACTATCGCCGCTGGTACCGCGAGGCCGGCGATGCCGTCGACCCTGACCTCGAGGACGCCGAGCAGCTGGATCGCGGCAACTTCATCTGCGGGACGCCGAACGACTGCGAGGCTGCCATCCGCCGGCTGCGCGAGCAGATCCCCTTCGAGGAGTTCGTTCACTGGGCGTTCCCGCCGGGCTTCCCGGTCGACAAGGCCTCGCGCTCGCTCGAGCTCTTCGCCCGTGAGGTGATGCCGCGGTTCCGGTGAAGCAGCCGCGGAAGCGCGGAATCCGCCTCCTGCAGCGCCTGGTTCCGTACCTGGTGACCGCGGCGATCTTCCTGTTCATCTTCAGGCGGATCCCTCTCGAGCGGCTCATGTCGGCCCTGGGCGAGGCCGACGTCGGCGTTTTCCTGGCGCTGATGATTCCCAACTCGGTGATCTACTTCTGCTGGGACACGCTGGTGCTGACCTGCGTCATCCGGTGGTTTCACGGCCCGATCCGCTATCGCGACATGCTGCCGGCCCGCGCTGCGTCCTATGTCGTCGCGATGTTCAACACCAACCTGGCGCGCGGGGCCCTGGCGGCCTATCTGTCGCGTCGCGTCAGGGCGCCGTTCCTGCAGCTGGGGAGCACGGTGATCTTCCTGGTGCTGACCGAATACACACACTTGCTGGGCTGGGCCACGGCGGGCATGGTCCTGGGATACGAGCGGATCCCCGAAAAGCTCTTCTGGGTGCCACCCGCGGTGGCGGTTTTCTGGTTGTTCTTCCTCCTGTACGCCCGGGCCGGGCTCAGTCCCTGGACGGTCGTTCGGCGGATCATCGGGCTCGGCAGCTCCTCGATTGCCGGTGGCCCTCGCGAATGGTCGCTGTTCCGGACCTTCAAGATTGCCCCGGTGGCTCGCTATCTGCAGATCGTCCTGCTGCGCGCGCCGATGTTCTTCGCGTCGCTCTGTTTCCATTACGTGGCGGCCGGCGCCTTCGGCATTCACATCCCGTTCCTGGCGCTGTTGACCTTCCTGCCGGTGATCTTCATGCTGGCGGCCCTACCGATTACCGTTGCCCACCTGGGCACCACACAGGTGGCGTGGATCTTCTTCTTCGGCGACTACGCCGACGAGCCTCGCCTACTGGCATTCAGTCTCGCCGCCCATGCCACGTTCATGACCACACGAGCGGCACTGGGGCTCTGCTTCACCGCCAAGGCCTATCGCGATCTGACCGGCCCCGAAAGCACGCCGGAGACGGGATCGATCTGACCGACCGCGCGGGCGGCAGGGGACGGTCGCCTGCGTTCCCGCCAGGGGGAAGGGTGCCCGCTGCCCCTCGCCTCCGCGCGTATGAAACGCCGCCGCCAACACGAACAACCTCCTGAGAAGACACAGCTAGTCGTCTTCGAGGTCCGGCAGCATCCGGCGGCAGAGCGTCGTGGTGTAGGTCCCGTCTCTGAATGTGGGCTCGTCCATCACGCGGCGCAGGAAGGCCGTTGTGGTGCGCAGCGGGCCGATCTCGAGCTCGTCGAGCGCCCTCGACATCACGGCGATGGCCTCGTCGCGGTCCGCCCCGAGAGCCAGCAGCTTGCCCAGCAGCGAGTCGTAGTAGATCGGCATCGTGTAGCCCGCGTACACATGCGTGTCGAGTCTTACACCGAACCCTCCGGGTGGTCGGAAGTTGACGATGGTCCCGGGCTGCGGCAGGAAATCGTCGTCGGGGTCCTCGGCATTGATGCGGCACTCGATGGCGTGGCCGCGGAACGTGATGTCGCCCTGGTGAAACGGCAATCGTTCCTCCGCGGCAATTCGCAGCTGGGCCTTGACCAGATCGACGCCGGTGATCAACTCGCTCACCGGATGCTCGACCTGGATGCGGGAGTTGAGCTCGAGAAAGTAGAAACGGTCGTCGGGGTCGACCAGAAACTCAACGGTGCCGGCGTTCCGATAGTTGAGGGCAGCCACCGCGTCGAGCGCAGCGCGGTGTAGAGCGCTGCGCAGGTCCTCGCCGAGCCTGGGCGACGGACTCTCCTCGACAAGCTTCTGGTGGCGCCGCTGGACCGAGCAGTTGCGTTCGCCGAGATGGACGCCGGCGCCGGTTCCGTCGCCCAGTACCTGCACTTCCACGTGGCGCGCTTCCGGGACGAGCTTCTCGAGGTAGAGTGTGGGATCGCCGAAAGCGGCGTTGGCTTCACCGCGGGCAATGGCGAAATCCTCGACCAGCTCCGATTCGCCGGTCAGCACGCGCATGCCTCGACCACCGCCTCCCGCGGCCGCCTTGAGCATCACGGGGAAGCCGGCCTCCTTGCAGGCCGCCCTCGCGTCATCGAGGTCATCGATCTTCGCGTCGGAGCCGGGAACCACCGGCAGCCCTGCCGCCGCCATGGTCTTTCGGGCGACGAGCTTGTTTCCGGCGAGCGCGATGTTCTCCGGTGTGGGTCCGATGAACGCCAGCCCTTGTGCCTCGCAGGCGGCGGCGAACCCGGCGTTCTCGGCCAGGAAGCCGTAGCCCGGATGTACTGCGGTTGCGCCGCTCCTACGCGCCGCATCCAGGAGAGCGTCTACACTGAGATAGCTCTGGACCGCCGGGCCAGGGCCGATCGCGACCGCCTGGTCGGCCAGGTGCACGTGGAGCGAGTCGGCGTCGGTGTCGGAGTGAACCGCCACCGACTCGATTCCCATCTCGCGCAGCGAACGCATGATCCGAACGGCGATCTCGCCGCGGTTTGCCACCATGACGCGGGTGAACATCGAAGCGGAGCCTCGCTTGTTTGGAGTCTCTGGAATTGTACTGGAGAGTCAAAGTTGGAGTACACTCTACGCGTTCGTGCCGGGTCGGTGGTCTTGCAGCGGCGAGGAACAAGCGTGGGGCTTTGGGAGCCCGTGAAGCCTGCCCCACCGGCTGAGGCTTCCGTATTTTACTCTCGGGTAGATCGATGACGCGCAGCTCGGTCGCACCAACAGAAGGCCCGGCCGGCGCGTCTGTCGCGGACTCCCTGTCGTTCCGGCAACGGCTCGCGGGTGGAGCTACGGTCCTCGGGCCGTTCGTCAACCTGGCGTCGCCGGCACTGATCGAGATCGCCGCTTTGGCGGGGTTCGACTTCCTGGTGCTCGACATGGAGCACGCGCCGCTGGATCCGGCGGTCATCGAGAACCTGTGCCGGACTGCCGACAGTGTCGGGATTGCCCCTGTCGTGCGGGTAGCGGCTCGTGATCCAGTCGACATCCTCCGAGCGCTCGATCTGGGGCCCGCCGGAGTGCAGGTGCCGCACGTATCGACGCCGCAGCAGGCCGAGGCGGTCGTCGAAGCGGCCCGCTACGCGCCTCTCGGAAGCCGGGGACTGTCGCCGTATACTCGCGCCGGCCGCTATTTCTCGGCCGGCGGCGCGGTAACCGAGCGTCTCAATCGGGAGACGCTGGTGGCCATCCAGGTGGAGGGCCTCGAGGGCGTGCAGAAGCTCGAAGAGATCGTCCGGGTTGATGGCATCGACATCGTGTTCCTCGGTCCGTACGACCTTTCGCAGGCGATTGGCATCCCGGCGCAGGTCTGGGATCCCCGGGTGCGGGACCGCATGGCGCAAGCAGTCACCACGATCACCGCTGCCGGCCTGACGGCCGGGACCTACGCGGACTTCCCGGAAGGTGCCCGGCACTGGATCGGGACCGGCGTTCGCTACATGTGCCTGTCGGTGGACGCCGGCATCTACCTCCATGGCTGCCGGAAAATGGTCCGCGAGACCCTCGGCGGCGATGCAGAGTCGCCACGGCCGACAACCGGCCAGGAGGAATCGTGACGTCCCCGTTCCCGACGCTCGTGAGCCCCATCCAGGTCGGACCCCGCGAGGTCAAGAACCGCATGCTGATGACCGCCATGTCGGGCCATATGGCGCCGGCCGACGGCTCGGTGACCGACCGCGAGCTCGCCTTCTATGAACGGCGCGCGGCAGGCGGCGTTGGCTACATCGTGGTCGGCGCGGCGTTCGTACACCCGTCGGGTACCTTCGGCAATCAACTGGGCATCCACGACGACCAGCTGATCCCGGGCCTGAGCCGGCTCGCCAGCGCCATCCGCAAGCATGGCGCCGTGGCCTCCATCCAGCTCCACCACGCCGGCCGGCAGACCAACACGAGCGTGACCGGCCATCCGCTGATTGGGCCGTCGTCGGTTCCGTGCCCGATCAAGCTGCAGGTGCCGCGGCCGATGACTCACGAGGACATCGCGATCGCGGTGGAGTGGTACGCGGACGGAGCGCGGCGGGCGATGGAGGCCGGCTTCGACGGCATCGAAGTGCACGGCGCACACGGCTACCTGCCGGCGCAGTTCCTCTCGCCCAGGGCCAACGACCGGGACGACGAGTACGGAGGGAGCCTGGAGAACCGGGGCCGTTTCATCGTACGCGTCGTACGACGCGTACGTGAGGTCGTCGGTGCCGACATTCCGCTCACCGTCAAGATCTCGGGCGACGAGTTCACCGACAACGGGCTGACGACGGCCGAGACACCGCTCATCGCCGCCATGCTCGAAGGAGCGGGCGCCGATCTCGTGGCCGTCTCCGCTGGGGTCGCTCCCTACTACTACACGGTTCCCAACATGTCGCTGCCGCGCGGTTGCTTCACGGGAATGGCGCGGGCGGTCAAAGCGGCGTGCAACATCCCGATCAGCACCGTCGGCCGCATCAGCACGCCCGAGCTCGCCGAGGAGATCCTCGTCCGGGGCGACGCCGACGTGATCTCGCTGGGCCGTCCGCTGATCTCCGATCCTGATTTTCCGCTCAAAGCCATGCGCGGCGAGCAGGACGACATCTGCATCTGCATCGGTTGCAACAAGGGCTGCCACGACCCTTCGCGCGACACCCGGGCGACCGCTTGCCTGCTCAACGCCGAGGCCGGCTTCGAGCTGGAGCTGCGGATGGACCCTCCGGCGAGATTGCAACGGGTGCTGGTCGTTGGTGGCGGCCCCGGAGGGCTGGAGGCGGCCCGCGTTGCGGCACAGCGAGGCCACGACGTCATTGTCTGCGAGCGCGAGCCATACTGGGGCGGGCGCCTTTATCTGGGCACGCTGGCTCCCGACAAGCAGGAGTACGCGGTCGGCATCGACTACTTCGTCGACCAATGCCGCAAGCACGGTGTCGACATGCGGCTGAATACCGCGGTGGCGCCAGAGCTGGTCGTGGAGCTGGCACCCGACGTGGTCGTGTTTGCCGCCGGTGCCGAGCCCCTGAAGCCACCGATACCGGGGCTGGATGGGCCGCACGTGGTGCTGGCCGACACTTTCTTGCAAGGCCGCGCGCAGATCGGGAAGAGTGTCGTCGTGCTCGGCGGCGGGGCTGTTGGCGCCGAGGTGGCGCACATGCTGGCAGAGCAGGAGCACACGGTCACGATGCTCGAGATGCTGCCGGGTTGGGGGCACGGAATGCCGCCCGACGCGAAATGGCACATCGAGAGGGAGTTCGCCAACCTGCCGGTGGAGGTCGTTCTGTCGACCAAGGTCCTCGCCATCCACAACGGCTCCGTCGAGGCCGAACGCGACGGCACACCCGTGACCTTCCGTGGCGTCGACACCGTGGTTGTCGCCGCCGGAGCCAAGGCCGACACCCGTCTCCTGGAGGGCATTCGGGCGGTAGCGTCGCGTGTCGAGGTCATCGGCGACGCGATCGCTCCGCGCAGCGCGCTCGAGGCAATCGCCGAGGGCTCACGGGTGGGGCGCGCGATTGGCGGTTGCCTGCCGAGCGTTCACTGAGCCCAGTCGGGCTTCCTCTTCTCGAGGAATGCCGACAGACCCTCGCGCCCCTCGTCGCCGGCGCGTAGGTCGGCGATTGCGCGCGTGGTGAACGGGCGCGCCTCGTCGATCGAGGCGCCGCGTATGTCCTCGACCAACCGCTTGACGGCGGCCAGCGCCGCCGGGCTGCCGGCCAGCAAGTCCTCGATGACCGCGGCGACCGCGTTGTCGAGATCGTCTTCGACAACCACCCTGTGCACCAGCCCGTAGTCTAGTGCCTGGTTCGCGTCGAATCTCACCCCCGTCAGGAACAGCGGCAACGCGCGGCCAGTGTGGATCTTGCGCAGCACGAACGGCGAGATTGCCGCCGGAGCGATGCCCAGCCTGACTTCCGTGAAGCCAAAGAAGGCGCGCTCCGAGGCGATCGCGATATCGGCCGCGGCGGCGAGGCCACAGCCTCCCCCGAGGGCGGCGCCCTGCACCCGCGCCACGACCGGCTTCGGACAGCATGCGATGGCGTTCAGCATGTCGTGGAGACGTTCGGCGTCGGCGATGTTCTCGGCCCTGCTGGACTCGCCAACCCGCTTCAACCAGTTGACGTCCGCGCCGGCAGAGAAGTGTTTGCCGGTCGAGCGCATCAGCACGACGCGGACGGCGTCTTGCACGGCGGCGTCGCCAAAGACGTCGGTGAGCTCGAGCACCGTGTCGTTGTTGAAGGCGTCGTGCACGTCGGGTCGCGCAAGCACGACGTGGAGCACCGGCCCGTGGCGTTCGAGGCGCACGCTGCGGTATGGGTTGGCGTTCACGATGTCCTCCGCGGCGGGCGCAGGGCTTTCGTCCGAGCCCGGCGCGCTGGTGTGGTGATCGACGTCAGCCGAGCCTTGGCTGCAGGCCGAGAACCCGCAACCGGCCATCGTGGATCTTGTAGCGACGGTTGATGTTGATCAGCAGGACAGTCATCCGCTCGAGGGTCCTGGCCGACTCGAGGTCACCGGCATCGACGGCCCTGAGGCCCGGCAACTGGTCGAGAATCTCGATCGCCCGGCGTCTCGATTCGGGTGAATCACCACACACGAAGGCATCGCAATCGAGTGTCCGCTCTGTCTTGCCGAGGAGGAAGGCAGGAAGCGTCTTCAGCGCTCCCGCCAGGCCGACATCGTTCGGAAGATGCTGGCGAATCTGCTCGGCCGCCGACCCCTCCGGCACCTCCACGAAGCGCACGGCACCAGCCGCGAAGCTCACCGGCACGGTCACGTCGATCAGGAGCGATCCCGAGCGGAACGCGTGGCCATGCTCGTCGAGGAGACCCGCCGCATGAGCGAACGGCACGCTGAGGACGTTGATGTCGCAGGCGGCGATGACCTCGGAGTTTTCGTTGCCCACCATGTCGGGGCTTCCGCCGCGTTCCGTCAATGCCGCGACAACATCGCGCGCCCGCGCAGCGTCGCGCGATCCGATCATCACCGGGAATCCGGCGGCGGCGAAGCGCAACGCCAGGCCCTGCCCTTCGTTGCCGGTGCCGCCAATCAGGCCGATTCGAGGCTGTCCTTCCATCTTCCGGTGGGTCATCCTTCGAGAGCCACGGCGATGCCCTGCCCGCCGCCGACGCACATCGTGCAGAGGCCCGTGCCGCCACCGATGCGCTGAAGCTCGTGCAGCATCTTGACCGCAAGGATGGTGCCGGTGGCGCCGATCGGATGCCCGAGCGAGATGCCCGAGCCGTTGACGTTGATGATCTCGAGCCGTTCCGCGAGCTCCGGGTACTCCTCGAAGCAGGCCAGAACCTGGGCGGCAAAGGCTTCGTTCAGCTCGATGCTGCGGAAGCGGTCGAGCGTCAACCCGGTGCGCTCGAGAAGCCGGCGCGTCGCCGGCACCGGGCCCAGGCCCATCTGCTCCGGTGCAACCCCGGCGGCCGCGTGGCCCACGAACCGGCCGAGCGGCTCGCAACCCGAGCTCTTGGCACGATCGGCCGACATCAACACAAGGGCCGCGGCGCCGTCGTTCATACCGCTGGAATTGCCGGCCGTGACGGTTCCTTCCGACCTGAAGACAGGAGAAAGCCTGGCGAGCTTCTCGAGGCTGCTGTCGGCGCGCGGATACTCGTCGGTGTCGAAGGTCCGCGTTTCGCGCCGGCCGTGTGGCACGTCGATCGGCACGATCTGGTCGGTGAAACGGCCCTCCTCCAGGGCGCGCGCGGCATGGCGCTGCGATCGCAGCGCCAGCTCGTCCTGTCGCTCCCGGGAGATCCCGTATTTGTCCGCCAGATTCTCGGCAGTCTCTCCCATCGACAGCCTTGCTGTGGGATCGATCTCGGGGTTCCTTGCCGGATCACCCTTCTGCACCAGCTGGTCGACCAGCGTCGAGTGGCCGAGCCGGAACCCCTGCCGCGCGCCGCGCAGGAAGTGCACCGCGCGGCTCATTGACTCCATGGCGACAACCAGCACCACCTCGGCATCACCACAGCGGATCATCTGCGAACCGACGACGATTGCCTGCAGCCCGGTGCCGCAATGCATGTTGAGGTTGAAACCGGGAACCTCGATCGGCAACCCGGCGCGCAGCGCCACCGGTCGGGCAGAACAGCCGGGCAGGTCGCCGCGGTAGGTCTCCGACATCAGCACGGCGTCGACCGCGGCTCCGTCGATAGCGGCCCGCTGCAGCGCGGCCCGCGCGACCGCCTCGCCCATGAACGCCGTATTGACGGACTGCAGGGAGCCCAGGTAGCGCCCGATGGGTAGGCGCACGGCACTCGCGAAGACCACGTCACGCATGCCGACTAACGTCCCGTGCCGGGCGGTGCGAGATGCCTGGCCATCACGCGTTTTTCGCCAGCAGGCCGTGCAGGATCATGTCGACGAAGGTCCGGGCGATTTCGTCGACCGTGAACCGCCCGTCTGACCGGTACCAGCGCAGGAACCAGTTGATCGAGCCGAGGATCATCAGGACGGCGATGCTCTGGTCTCTGACCCGGAAACTGTGTTTCTCGACTCCTTCGTGCAGGACCCTGGAAAACCGTGCCTGGTACTCCTTGCGCAGATCGACGATCTTCGTGCGATGGGGCTCGGCAAGCTCGTATTCCTGCTGGAGCAGAAATGCGTGTTCGTACTTGGTCGCCAGCAACCGCATGTGTTCGGCAATCAGCAGTTCCAGCTTCTTGGCCGGGGCTGCGTCGGGGTTCTCCTCGAGCACTCGGTCGGCGAGTTCCAGGTGCTCTCCGATCGATGTCAGCAGAACCGCGTACAGCAACTCCCTCCTTGGTAGAAAAGTAGTAGTAGAGGCTAGCCTTCGTGACGCCGAGCTCCTCCGCGATCTCGTCCAGAGTGGTGGCGTGGAACGCCTTGCGGCCGAATACCTGAGTCGCCTTTTCGATGATGAGATCGCGTCTGCGGTTGAAGCGGTCACGCTTCTTCTGTTTAGCGTCTCCGGTTGAAGTTGCCATAGGGCGCTCCGGTTCGAATAACTAGGCTGCCGGTCGAGTCAGCCTTACGAGACGTTCAATGACTGCCCGCCGTCGATGCGCAGCACGGCACCCGTCATGAATGAGGAAGCATCGGAAGCGAGGTAATGTACCAGCGGTCCGATTTCTCCTGGTTCGCCGACGCGACGAAGCGGGATCCTCGCGAGCACGGCGTCGCGCAGTTGAGGGTCGCCCAGCACAGCTTGGGGCATCTCGGTGTCGAAATACCCCGGCGCGATGCCGTTGACGGTGATGGAATAGCGGGCCCACTCCACGGCCAGGCTGCGCACGAGTTGGTGGAGTCCTGCCTTGGAGACGTTGTAGGCGACGGTCAGAGGAAGCACGCGTCCGACGAAGGCGGTGCCGAAGAGGATCATCCTGCCGCCATGCGCCTTCATGTGCCTCGCGGCGGCGCGTGCGGCAACGAACGCTCCCGTCAGGTTGACGCTCAGGACGCGTGACCAGTCGCTGTCGGAGGTTCTGAGCGCGGGCGCGGCATGCATGACTCCGGCGCAGTAAACGACCACGTCGATGCGTCCGAAACGATCGGCGACGGCGTTGGTGTGATCCTCCACTGCCGCCTCCGTCGTGACGTCGACGGGGAAGATCGTGGCCTCTCCGCCCACATCGGCGACACGCGATGCAGTCTCCTCGAGCCCCTCGAGGTTCCGCGCGCAGCAGGCCACGCTCGCTCCGGCACCCGCCAGGTGGACTGCCACTTCGCGGCCGAGGCCCCGGCTTGCGCCGTAGATCATCACCACTCTACCGGAAAGATCGTGCCACGCTTTGTTCGCCAACAATTCTCCTACTCGACGTCGCGCCCGACGCGCCGGTCGCGGAGTTCACGACCCGGTGCAGGTATTACGTCCTTCGCAACCGCAGCAGCACGTCTCCCACCGCCACGGCTTCACCGTCGGCCGCAACAATTTCCACCACGGTGCCGGCCTCCGGCGACTTGACCTTCGTGAACAGCTTCATCGACTCCAGTAGGGCAACAGTCCCGCGTCGCGGCACTTCGGATCCTACTCCCACGAACGGAGGAGCCTCGGGAGCGGCCGAGCGATAGAAGACGCCCGACAAGCGGGCCTTGATCTTGAATTCACCGCCCGACACGCCTACCCACTTTCAGTCCACAAGCCAAGAGCGTTCACTATCCTACCGTTGAGTAGAATTTCTGGCAATAGCTGCGCGCTCGGGCGCGACCTTCATTTGTGGCGGTTCGCGGCGCATCGAGAGCACTCGCCAGCTTGACATTAATTCGACTGATGGGTAGAAACTCGAGTGCGCCTCGACCCGCTGACTGTCATCCAGCGCGCGCCCAGCGACGAGGCCGATGGACTGTTTCGCCCGATCACAGGAGTGCCAGCAGTCGTTTCTTGTCAGAGCCTCGGAGGCGAGATCATGCGTGACCTCATCCTACGCCACACCAAGCGGCTCGCCGTAGCTATTGGTGTGCCTTGTGCCATTCTCACAGTGCTTTCGGCCACCGTTGCGGGCGCTGCCGCGCCTCAGGCAACGCCGGGCACCGCCGATCTGGCTGGCCTGCAATGGCGGCACATCGGACCGGCGATCATGAGCGGGCGGACCGTTGCTTTCGCGGTGAACCCCGACGACAAACAGGTCATGTACGCGGCCACGGCTTCGGGAGGGGCCTGGAAAACCGACAACAACGGCACAACGTGGAAGCCGGTCTTCGAGCGCGAGGGTAGCGTGTCTGTTGGTGCCATCGCGGTCGTTCCGTCGAATCCCAACATCGTGTGGGTGGGCACGGGCGAGGCCAACAGCGTTCGCAGCTCCTCCTACGGCGATGGCGTCTACAAGTCGCTGGATGCGGGCAAGACCTGGCGCCACATGGGCCTCGAGGGCACGCGTCACATCGGTCGATTCGCGATTCACCCGACCGATCCCGACGTTGTGTACGTCGGCGGACTCGGTTCGCTCTGGGGTCCGAACCCGGAGCGCGGCCTGTTCAAGACGACGGACGGTGGGGAGTCCTGGGCGAACGTCCTGCCGATCAGCGACCACACCGGAGTCGTTGATGTTCTGATGGATCCTCGTGATCCGGAAGTCCTGTTTGCGGCCACGTTCCAGCGCGAGCGGCGCATGTGGAGCATGGTGGGTGGGGGCCCGGAAGGCGGCATCTACAAGAGCACGAACGGCGGCGAGAGCTGGGAGCAGCTGAGCGTTGGCCTGCCGCAGGGCGACGTCGGGCGCATCGGGCTTGCGGTCTGTGCGAGCCAACCCGACACCATGTACGCGACCGTCGTGGCGCCCGACGGCGGCACCTTCCGCTCGCTCGACGGCGGTGCCAGCTGGGAGCTTCGCAACGCCGACGTGCAGAGCCACTGGTATTACGGTCATCTGGCCTGTGATCCGCAAGATCCTGATCGCCTGTATGTCCCAATGACGCCGCTCTACGTCTCGGAGGACGGGGGAGAGACGTTCCACACCGATCTTGCTCGAGGCGGCGTGCACGGCGATCACCACACCATCTGGGTCGACCCGGACGACTCTCGCCACCTCGTGTTGGGCAACGACGGCGGCATCTACATCTCGTACGACCGTGGCCTGACCTGGCAGTTCCAGGGCAATGTCTCGGTGGCGCAGTTCTACACCGTGGCCGTTGATATGCGGGAGCCGTTCTACTGGGTACACGGCGGAACGCAGGACAACAGCTCGTGGGGCGGCCCCAGCGCCACGCGATATGCGTCGGGGATCGCCAACGAGGACTGGATCGTGACCTCGGGTGGTGACGGCTTCTACTCGCAGATCGATCCGACCGATCCCGAGATCGTCTACAGCGAGTCGCAGTACGGGGTGATGTCTCGTGTCGACCTGCGGACCGGCGAGCGTAGGCGCATCCAACCGTGGCAGCCGCAGGAAGGCGCCCCAGGCTACCGGTGGAACTGGAGCGCGCCTCTGCAGATCTCGCCACACGATCACCAGACGCTCTACTTTGCAGCCAACGTGGTTTTCAAGAGCACCGACCGGGGCGACTCCTGGGAGGTCATCAGCCCCGACCTGACGCGTGGGATCGACCGTGCCACGCTGCCCCTGCAGGGTGAGGTGCAGCCGCCCGACGCGATCGACCTTCATGCAAGCACGGCGATGTACGGCAACATCTCGAGTCTCGCGGTCTCTCCGGCCGCGGTCGGCACCGTGGCCGTAGGCACCGACGACGGCCTCATTCAGGTGAGCCGCGACGACGGCGGGACGTGGCGGCAATCGGACACCTTCCCCGGCGTTCCCGACATGATGAAGGTCAGCTGGGTGACCTGGTCGGCCAGCCGCGGGGGAACCCTCTACGCGGCCTTCGACGGGCACAAGGACAATCTCTTCGGACCCTTCCTCGTCAAGAGCGACGACTGGGGCGAGACGTGGACGAACATCACCGCCAACCTGCCCGAGTTCGGCTCGTCGCGGGTCGTCGTCGAGCACCCGCGCAACCCCGAGTTGCTGTTCGTCGGCACCGAGCTCGGCATCTTCGCCTCGTTCAGCGGCGGCGACGATTGGATCAGCCTGCAGAACAACCTGCCGACCGTTGCGGTTCACGGCATCGTTGTGCACCCGCGCGAGAACGACCTCGTCATCGGCACCCACGGACGCGGCTTCTGGATCCTCGACGACATCGGCATCCTGGAGGAGCTAACGGCGGGTAATTCGGGGTCCTCGGTTCTGGCGCAGCCTCGCGCAAGCATGCAGCTGCACGACTTCACCCGGGGCCGTCGCAGCCTTGGCAGCTCGTTCTTCACGGCTCCGAACCCACCTCGCGGGGCGCTCATCAGCTACTGGCTCAGTGAGGAGGCGAGCCAGAGCGCCGCGGTCGTCGACATTCTCGACGCCGACGGCAACGTTGTTCGACGTCTGCCGGCCGGCCGAGTAGGAGCCGGTGTGCAGCGGCTGGTCTGGGACCTTCGCCACGAGCCGCCTCCAGATCCACGCTCGCGAGCGGCGGACAGGCGCGGGCTGCATGGCTTCTTCGTCATGCCTGGCGAGTGGACCGTGAGGCTGACCGTGGGCCAGCAGGTGCACGAGCGTACGCTGGTCGTCGAACCCGACATGTCGATCGATCACGGCGAGGCCGATCGGCGTCTTTGGCACGACACCCTGGTCTCGCAGTCGTCGATGGTCGGCGTGGCGCGAGCTGCCGAGGTGACGGCTCGTGAGATCGTCGACCAGGTAAGCGAAGCTCAGCGCGCGCTCGAGCGTCGTGCGGACGCCCCAGCCAGTGTCGTGGAACAAGCCCGGGTGCTGGCCGACGGCGCGCGGCAGATCCTCGTGGAGCTACGTGGGGCGCCGCAGTCGGGAATCGCCCAGCAGGAGACCCGGGTGCCGCTGGCCGCTCTCGTCGAGCGCCTCTACTCGACCACCGAGGCCTGGACCGGGCCGCCGACGGCCGACCAGGCGCGACTTACTCGCTGGGCCTATGACAGCCTCGTCGATCTGGTCTCCAACCTCGACCGTCTCGCTCAGGAAGAGATGCCGTTGCTGCGGCGGGCGCTCGACGACGCTGGTGTGGTTTGGACCCCGGGGCGCGCTGTGGGCGCCTCCACGGGGCTGGTGCGACCTCCCGGGTGACCGCGAGCCAGCGTTCTCAGTCGGGTGTGTGTTCCGTCCAGATGACGAGAGCGATCTTCCATTCGTTGTCGACCCGGCGTAGCACCCAGACGTCCTCGCCCGAGTGCTGCGTCTGAACGCCGCCCGAGTGAGGAACGATCACCATGTCGTAGGTATCGCGCAGCACCGCCAGGTCGCCGTCTGCGCGCGCCATGTGGTTGTCGAAGCGGACGCCGAATAGGCCGCCAGAGAAGAAGTCGCTGAGATAGGCGCGGATCGCATCGCGTCCGACCACGGCCTCGCCCCCCGGAGGCACGTAGGCCGCGTCGTCGGTGAAGTGGCTCATGATGCGCTCGATGTCGCGGCGGTCGGTCAGCGCCGTCATGTGCTGAGTGCGAAAGGCGAGGGTCTCCCCGGCTTGATCGGGTGAGCCTCCGGCGACAGGCTCGTCAGCGCCGGGTTCCTCAACGGCCCCTACATCGTCGGGTGGATCCCCGGTCGCGCACGCAACCGGCATCAGCAACGCCAGCAGCAACACCGAGCGCATCGCTGCGACCCGACGAAGTGGCTCGTTACAAGTCCTCATCACGGCTCCTGCTTCAGTTTGGGGAGCGCCGCCACCGAGAAGTCTCCGCAGGTTTCAAGATCCGGTGCAAGAAACTACTATCTTTACCTGCCAGTTAGTAGTGTCAGTTTCTTCCGTGAAGTCGGCCGCGCCTGCCTACGGCGGGCGTCAGGATGGTCTCTCCTGGGTTGCTGGACGGGCGAGAGGCGGTTTCAGCGTCGTTCTCGGTGATTGTTGGAGTCGCGATTCAGAGCCCGTCGAGGTTCACGGGCGGCGAGGCCCTGGCCGGCGCCAGGTTGACTTTCATCTGACCGGTAAGTAGAAAACGACACTGCCGTGTGCTCCGCTCGCGGAATAGCACGCGGCGACGTCCATGCCCACGCGATGGCGCCAGCCCGACAACGACATGGGCGGGCGACCCGAAAGGAGCAGGATCCATGCGAACAGGAAGCAGTCGATTCCAGCGTCTCGGCAACAGGCTCGCCGTGGCTCTCGTGCCACTTTGTGTCTTGATGGTCGTATCCGTGGCCGACGGCGGACCGGCGGTGGCGGAACGTGGACCCGTGGCGTCGAGGCCGGTGGTCTTGGCGGCCGATTTCGAGGCCCTCGTCGATCGCTACCTCTGCGAGGTACGGGGTGTGGGCTGCAGCGTCCCCGGCGGCATGAGCGCCGAGAGCTTTCAGCGTCGCATCGAAACCCAGCAGCGTCTGCTCGGCGATCTCGAGCAGATCGACAGGGCGTCGCTCACGCTCGAACAGGAAACCGACTTCCGCTTCCTGGAGGGCATCCTCAAGGCCAATATCCGCGAGGGGCAGGAGGTCCAGCGCTGGCGCCAGGACCCCCGCCGGTACCTGTTCACCAACGGCATGATCTTCAAGATACAGGCCGATCCGCGCCACCCAGACGACCGCGGCCGCGGACTGATCCGGGACCTGCAGGGGTTGCGTGCAGGACTCGAGCAGGGCCGTGAGAACCTGACCGAGTACATCCCCAACTGGCTTCTCTACTCCAACGCCCGTATCGACGGCACGATTATCGTCATGCAGGAGCATGTGCCGGACTTCGCGGCGCGGCTCGATCCGGCGATCGGGCAGGAGCTACTGGCCGAGGCGGAGTCGACGATCGAGGCGCTGCGGGACTTCCGCGTCTTCGTGAACGACGAGTGGACCGAGCGTCCCGAGGGCGATTTCAAGATCGGCGCCGACCTCTACAACTATCTCCACGAGAACCGCCACCAGTTTCCCGCTGCCGATCGGGAGCTCGAGCAGATCAGCGCTGGTGAGAGGGGCTTCACGCGCGTCCCCGACTACCACGACTGGGGCTGGAAACAGTACGAGATCGCCGAGCATCACCTCGAGGCCAAGGCGGCGTCGATGGATCCGACCAAGACCTGGCTCGAGATCATCCGCGAGACCAAGAGCCTGCACCCGTTCAACGAGCAGCTGGTCTACGAGGGAATCGTGCTCTCGCGCAGGACACGCGAGTGGACGATTGCCAACGATCTGGTCTCGATTCCGTGGGACGACGACGACCAGCTCATGGTGGCGTCGGATCCCAGCATGTCGTCGTCGCAGTGGTGGGGCTTCGGCCCCGGCTACCTGCCCGCCGGGAACATGTCGAAGAAAATGGCTTGGCCCATCATCCCCATCCAGCCGGAGTGGGCCCCGGACGTTGCCGAGGAGAACCTGACGGAGAAGGACTGGAGCTTCTTCTACGCGATCGGACCGCACGAGGCCTATCCTGGGCACCACTTGATGCGGCTGTACCAGAACCGCAACGAGCGACCGCTACGGCGATACGAGTCGAGCTACTCCAACCAGGCCTGGTGTTACTACATCGAGTGGGAGCTGACCCCGAGGCCGGAGTACGGTTTCTTCCCGCCCGAGCTGCAGGACCGCTACGAGCTCGAGATCCTGCGGCTCAAGCTGTGGCGCATGGGGCGCGTGATCATCGACTCGGGGCTGCACACTGGCCGCATGACCTGGGAGGAGGCCGTCGATGTGGAGTCGAACCGCACCGGCTTCGTTCGCCGTGGTGCGGAGATCAACATCGATGGGATCGCCGGCGGTGGCACCGGCACTGCGGCCCCCACGGTTGGCTACTTCCAGTGGATGCTGCTGCGCCAGGACTACTTCAACAAGATGCGTGAGCTCGACCAGAAGGGGACGCTGAAGGACTTCCACGATCGCGTCTACCGCATCGGCTTCTTGCCGGTCGAACTGGTTCGCGACGAGATGATGGGCGAGCTGGAGACGGAGTTCCGACCCGAATGGAGGCGTTGAGGCGGCGCTGGCTGCCGGGCCGCGTGCGCTGGGAGATCGTCGCCCTGCTCGTCGGCTTCAGCGTGGTCAGCTACGTCGAGCGCATGAACATCTCGGTCGCGGCCGAGCTCATGATGCCGCAGCTGGCGCTGACCCAGATCCAGATGGGCCAGGTGTTCAGCGCCTTCCTGCTCGGATACGCGCTGCTGCAGATTCCCATGGGGATGTTCGGCGACAAGGTCGGATCGTACGTCGTGCTGGCGGCGATCGGCTGGTCGTGGGCCGCCCTCACGTTCCTGACCGGCTACCTGCCCGGTAGATTCGGGATGGCCGCCGGCGCGTCGTTCGCCACGCTCTTGGTGATCCGCTTCCTTCTGGGCTGCAGCATCGCCGCTGTTTACCCGATGGCGGCGCGCACCGTCGCGGCGTGGCAGCCGGTGGCGAAGCGCGCCTTCTCGTACTCGTTCGTGGTCACGGGGGTCTTCGTGGGCTCCGCCGTCACCCCCCCGATCATTGCCTGGCTGATGGCCACGATCGGCTGGCGGCAGTCGTTCTACGTTGCCTCCTTGCTCAGCGTTGCGATCGCCGTCCTCTGGACCCTGCGCGGCGCGTCGGTACCGGAAGATCACCCAGGGGTCGACGCGGCGGAGCTGGCGCTGATCCGCGGGACGCTCCCGGCGGCCACCGAGGACCGGGATCTCCAGGCGCGTGGCAGCCCGACACGCTTGAGCTGGCGGCATGTTCTGTCCAGCCGGTCGCTGGTGCTCCTTTCGATCAGCTACTTTCTGACCGGATACGTGCTGTATGTCTTCGTGTTCTGGTTTTACATCTATCTGGTGGAGGTGCGAGAGTTTGGCATCGTCGAGGGTGGCTTCGTTGCCGCCCTGCCGTTCATCGCGGCCGCTGCGCTGTCACCGCTGGGCGGATTGGCGAGCGATCGGGGCACGGTTCGTCTCGGTCGTCGTTGGGGTCGCCGGCTGCCGGCGATGGCCGGCCCCGTGCTCGGCGCCGCACTGTTAATTCTGGGCGCCCGTACCGGTAGGCCTTACCTGGCGGTGGCGGCGTTGGCGCTGAGCTTCGGCTTGGCCGAGTTCGCGGAGGGGACGATCTGGTCGACCGCCATGGACATAGGCGGCCCGCGGACGGGCTTTGTCACCGGCATCATCAATACCGCCAACAACCTCGGGGGTGTAGTGTCCACCGCCCTCATGCCGATTCTCGTGGCCCGGTTCGGCTGGGTCACGGCACTGGATTCGTGCGGCGTCGTGGCGCTGATCGCGGGCCTGTTGTGGCTGGGTGTCGACGCCGAAAGGCCGTTGCCCGGCGTGACAAGCGCGGCGCTGTGAGCTGAGTTGACGGAGCCCGTCAGCCGCAAAGCGCGCCGGCAGGAGAGACCGATGGAAGTCGGAGTGATCGTTCCGAATGCCGGCCCGAAGGCCAGTCCTGAGAACATCGTCGCGGTTGCGCGGCTGGCCGACGAGCTGGGCTATCACTCGATCTGGCTCACCGACCACGTGGTGCTGCCAGAGCGCGTCGACGCGCACTATCCGTACCGCTCGCACGGCCGCTGGGATTACCCGGCCGACACCAAGTGGCTCGATCCCCTGCTGTCGCTGTGCTGGGCCGCCGCCGCTTGCCCCGGGCTCAAGATCGGCACTTCGATTCTTGTTGCGCCCTTGCGCCATCCGGTGCTGCTCGCCAAGCAGCTCTCGACGCTCGACTTTCTGACGGGCGGCCGTCTGGTGCTGGGGATCGGCGTGGGCTGGATGGAAGAGGAGTTCGAGGCCATCGGCCAGTCCTATACGGGTCGTGGGAGGCGCACCGAGGAGATGATCGATCTAATGCGCCGCTTTTGGACGGGGCGAACCGTGGCTTTCGAGGGAAAGTCCTATCGTGTGCCACCGAGCCGCATGCACCCGCGGCCGGCGCAGGAGCGTATCCCGATCGTCTGGGGTGGCCACAGCGAGCACGCGCTGCGTCGCGTTGCCCGAGTTGGCGACGGCTGGCATCCGACACAGATCTCGCTGACGGCGCTCGAGGCGGGTCTCGACAGCCTGCGGGGACACTGCGAGCAGACAGGCCGGGAGTTCGAGTCCCTGACCATTGTCGCGAGGCCAGGGGACACCTACGACGTCACGCCCGAGACGCACGCCCGCCATGTGGAGCTCGGTGTGCACCACCTGATCGTCGATACGCCGATCAAGGAGGTCGATCGCGACCTGTCGATCTTGCGCGCCAAGATGGAGCGCGTCGCCGAGATCTGCGGCCTGCGCTCTCGATGAGCATCGCCGAGGAGAAAGAATCGAGATGTCCGACGACCAAGGGCGGCGCCGTGGCTCCGCGTTGCGGCCGAGCTCGGGTGAGGCCTCGCAGGTTGCGCCCGCCGTACATTCTTGCCGCCGCGTTCGCGCTAGCCGCCGCGTGTGGCCCGTCGGTGGGCGACGAAGACCTGGTCGCTGCACCCCGCGTCGCCGCCGCCTCCTCGGTGGCTGCCGGCGGCAACTACGACGACTTGCTGGCGCTATTCGCGCAGTTTCAGGAGCTCCAAACGGCTCCGAGCGGTGGTGCCGACTGGTCGCCCGAGGCGATGCGGCGACGGCTCGAGGGGATTTCAGGGCTGCAACGGCGGCTGGGCGAGATCGGCCCGGCCGACTGGCCGGTTCCTCGCCACGTCGACTACCTGGTGGTTCGCAGCATGCTCGATCGCGAGGAGTTCCTGCACCGCGTATCCCGGCCCTGGGCCCGCGATCCGGGCTTCTACGTCGACCGCCTGATGCAGATCACCTTCGCCGAGCTGCCCGTCGAGGGAGAGGCGCTGGAGCGCCTTCGGACGCGACTGGCGGCCGTGCCGGGGCTCCTGGAACGCGCTCGTGAGCACCTCACCGGCCCAGCTGCCGACTACGCGGCCCTGGCGATCCGCAACCTGGAGACCGCGGACGGTGTTGGCCACGGGCACCCGTACCGCGCGACGCCGCCCGCGGGAGTGCTCGGTTGGTACGACGACCTGCTCGGCAGGGCGCTCCGGCAGCAGCCGGAAGTGGTTGCTGACGTGGAAGCGGCGCAGCGCTCTGTGGAGGCGTTTCATCGCTGGCTGTCCGACAACCGCGACAGCTGGACCGCGGCGGCCGGCGTCGGGCGCGCGAACTTCGACTGGTACCTGAGGCACGTCAAGTTCATGCCCTACGACAACGTCGACGTCGCGCGCCTGGCAAAGCGCGAGTACGAGCGTCTTACCGCGTTTCTCGCGTTCGAGCGCAACCGCAACGCCGACCTCCCGGAGATCGAGCCCGCCGGCTCGGCCGAGGACTACCAGCAGCGCATCCGAGACGCCGACGAGCATGTGCGCGCCTTCATCCGCGACAAGAACATGCTGACGATCCCCGAGTTTGTCGGCGAGCTCGACACCAACGTGCCGTGGATCGAACGGCCGGGTGGTCGCAACTTCTGGGAAGAGATCCAGTTTCGAGACCCGCGCCCTGACCATGTACACGCGGTCATTCCCGGGCACCGTTTCGACGGCCTGGTTGCGGCCCAGCAGGATCATCCGATTCGCAGCACCTACGCCGAGGGTGGCCGTGTGGAGGGCTGGGCCTACTACCTGGAGGAGACATTCCTGCAGAACGGACTGCTCGACGAGCGTCCGCGTACCCGCGAGCTCTACTACATCTTCGGAATCAAGAGGACCGTTCGCGTTGCGGCCGAGGTCAACATGCACCTCAACCAGTTTACTGTCGCCGAGGCAACCACCTACATGGTCGATCGCGTCCCGTTCCTCGACGCCAATGTCGCTCGGGTCGACGCCGAGATCTACCTGCGTCGTCCGCCGGGCTACGGACTCAGCTACCTGATCGGCGGTCTCGAGATCAGCAAGCTTGTCGCGGACAGATACAGGCAGCTCGGCGACGCCGAGTTCAACCTCGGTGAGTTTCACGACGAATACCTTGCCGCCGGTCGGATTCCCACTTCGTTGATCCGTTGGGAGCTGACCGGGCTGAGCGACGAGGTCGAGGGTTACTGGACGCGCGAGCCGATTCCCGAGCCCCGCTGACCCTGGACGCGCTCGAGCGCATCGCGGGCCTGCTCGACGGCGTCGCGCAGCGGCTGCAAGTTGGGCGCGACCGCTAGCGCAGGCTCCAGCACCTCGAGGGCCTCGCGAGGTCGCTCCGAGCGCAACAGCAGGCGGCCGAGCTCGAGCCGGACGTCGGGCCGGCTATATTCGAGCTCGAGGGCGCCCCGGTAGGCGATTTCGGCCGCTGCATCGTCGGGAACGGCCTCGAGCGCTCGGCCGAGATAGAAGCGGGCATCCGCCGACGCGGGGTCGCCTTCGACCAGAGCCCGCAACTCCGTGACCGCCGGCCCCGGTTCGCCCAGCTGTGAGCCCAGAAAGGCCAGCAAGTAGCGAACGCGCACGAGCCCGGGGTCGGCCGCCAAGGCCCGCTGAAAGGCCTCTCGGGCCTCCGTGAGCTGTCCTCTGTCGAGAGTATCGTGCCCCAGTATCAGATCGGTTTGGCCGCGCGCCACGGCCTCGATCCGATGCACTTCCGCCAGTTCCAACTCGCGGTGGCGCTCGAGCAGACGTCGGGCCTCGGCTGCGTCGCCTTCGGTCCGGCGCCGTCGCAACGCCTGGGCCAGCGCGTACAGAGCCCGGCGGTCACCGGGATCGATCTCCAGAGCCCGTTGGAGGCTGACGATCGCGTCATCGATGCGCCCTGTTTGAAGCTGTGCATCGCCGAGCGCAGCCCGTGCTTCGGCGCTCGCCGGAGACAGCTGGCTCGCCGCTGTCAGAGCCATCAGCGCCTCGTTCAGGTGTCCGAGATCGACCTCGACTCGCCCGAGTGCCAGGTAGGCCTCGAAGAAAGACGGGTCCTGGGTCACCGCTTGCCGAAGGTGATGCTTGGCGTCTTCGAGCTCGCCGACCGCGTGCAGAACCGCCGACAGGTGGTAGCGCACCGCGGGCACGTCGTGGCCCAACTCGAGAGCGCGCTCCAGCGCCGCCTGCGCCAAGGCCAGCTGTTCGAGCTGACGATAGGCGATGCCGAGGACGTACTGGAGGTCGCCGCGGGCGGGGGCTCGAAGGGCCAACGGACCCAGTAGACGCACGACCTCCTCGGAGCGCCCCTGTTCGTAGTCGAGCCGGGCGAGCGTCAGTGGCGCGTCGACGAAATCGGGAGCCATGGTGGTGATGCGCCACAATCGCGATCGGGCGTCGGAGACATTGCCGGTGCGCAGGCTCGCCACCGCCAGATCGAACTGGATGCTCAGGCGCTCGGGTGCCAGCTCGACTGCGCGCCGAAGGGCCGCCAGCGCTTCGTCCATGTCGTCGAGGGCGATCAGCGCTAGCCCACGCTCGTGATAGACGGATGCCAAGAGCCCGGGGTTGTCGTCGAGCCGATCGGCGGCGATCCTCAGGTCGGAAAGCGCCGCTTCGGGGTCCCCCGCGAGCCTACGAGCGCTTCCCAGGTAGGCCCACGCTTCATCGGCATCCGGGGCGAGCGTGGTGGCAAGCGAGAGTGCAACGGCAGCCTGCGCCGCGCGACCCAGCTCGAGCAACGCCATCCCACGATAGAAGTGGGCGGCCGCCAGTTCCGGTGAATCGGCAAGGATCCGGTCGAGCTGCGCCAGGGCGGCGGCTGGATTGCCACCCATGAGCGCGTTGACAGCCGTCGGCAGGCGGTCGTCCTGGCCTGCCGGATTCGAGGCGCGTTCGGCTGTCCGGTGAGGAACCCTGGTGCCGCCGATTGGGGCCGCGGCTCGCGGCGGCTCGACCGACCGGGCAGGCGCCGCAGTGATGCCAACCGCGGTGGCAGGCAGCAGCACCGGCAGGAATAGCTCGATGCCAGCCACCAGAATGGCCCCCCGCGCCATTGGCACGGGCCCCCGGGCGCCGCGCATCTTCATCGCGATCGGCGGGCGGTAACGCCGCGCCCCTCCGTGATGACCACGGTCTCGCCTGCTTCGATTCCGGCCACCAGATCCTGCCCTCCACGGGGCCAACGCACTTGGACGCTCGCCTCGAGCGCGTCGCCGAGACCGCAGAGCACGGTCGGATCGCCCTGTGACATGAACGATCCTCCCGAGATGATCCGGTGGGTTGACGAACGACCTGCCACTCGGCACGTGACGGTAGCGCCGTAGCCCTCCCGCACCACGTTGCGCCCGACCAGACGGATGTGAATCGAGCGCCGCTCCGCCACGGAGTCTGCCGCCCACGCGCCGTTGGCCAGCAGCTGCAGCTCGCCGGCGTTGTTGGCTATCAGCAGATCTTCATCGCCGTCGCCGTCGAGGTCGGCCGCCACGGCGCCGCGCGACACACCGGGAGCCGTGTGCCCGAGGCCGGCAGCCTCCGACGCGTCGACGAACACGCCGGCGCCCCCATTCAAGAACAGCTGGTTCTGCTGCGCGTAGCTGAGGCGGGAGTCGTAGTGCTCGCGAACGTCGTAGATGTGGCCGTTGGCCACGAACAGATCGCGGTCGCCGTCGAGGTCGGGATCGAAGCCGACGAGCCCGAAGCCGACATACGCGAGGCTCGGGCCACGGAGGCCGGCGGCGGCGGAATCGTCGAAGTAGAAGCCCCCCTCGTTGCGGTACAGGACGTTGTAGTCGTCCTGGAAGTTGGTGACCGTCAGGTCGGGGTCGCCGTCGCCGTCGAGGTCGTCCCACACGATCCCCATTCCCGCTTGCGGGCGACCGTCGCCGCTCATGCTCGTGCCCGAGAACATGCCCACATCCTCGAAGCCACCGTTGCGATTGTTGCGATACAAGAAATTGGCGCGGGTGTCGTTGGCAACGTACAGGTCGATGTAGCCGTCGCCGTCCTCGTCGATGGCCGCGGCTGCCATTCCCTTGCCGTCCTCAGCATTGGCAATGCCGGCGGCCAGGCTGATATCGGCGAAGGTTCCGTCGGCCTCGTTGCGATACAAACGGTCGGCGACACCGTCGAAGACCGCTGGCCCGCAGTACGACTCCACGGCCTCGGTGCCATAGCGGCAGGTCAGATGGTTGTCGAGCGTGGCGTCGAGG
This sequence comes from Acidobacteriota bacterium, assembly GCA_963666215.2. Classification (GTDB taxonomy): domain Bacteria; phylum Acidobacteriota; class UBA890; order UBA890; family WLXD01. The sequence goes on along the minus strand of CAXWPL010000004.1, from coordinate 124,758 downwards.
TAGTTGGTGACGTAGAGGTCGAGGTCGGCGTCTGCGTCGATGTCGATCCAGACAGCCGCCGTCGACCAGCTTTCGTCGCCCACGCCAGTCCGCGCGGTGACGTCGTCGAAGGTCCCGTCGCCGTTGTTTCGGAGCAGCACGTTGGCTCCCCAGTTCGTCAGGTACAGGTCTGTGTGGCCGTCGCCGTCGAAGTCGCCTGCGGCCGCGCCCATCCCGTAGCCGGAATCGCCAGCCACCGCCGCCGCGCGATCGCGATATCCCGCCAGCTCGATCGGCGCTGTGAAACGACCGCCGAGGTTACGGAATAGCATGTTGACGGGCGGCCGGGGCTTGGGGCCGCCCTGCTCTAGGGGGGCGCCCTGGGGCGCGTACACGTCGGGCCGACCGTCGGTGTCGTAGTCCAGAACGGTCACGCCGGGCCCAACACTCTCCCAGACGAAGAACCGGCCGGTGCCGCCGTGATCGTGAACGAATGACAGTCCAGCCTGCGACTCGACCGCGACGAATCGCGGCGTCGGCTGCTGCGCGGCGAGCGCCAGCGACGGCGTTACGACGATCGCCAGGATCCACTTCGGAGCCAGTGTTCTCACGGAGTTGGCTGTGCCATCGGGTTGCCTCGGGCGCTGGAGATCGAGGGCTTCGTTCGGTGCCGAACCGGCATGTTTTCTACCGACTGTCCGGTTAACGGTTGACTTGAATTCTACCAGGGAGTAAATAATGCGTAGGTTTTCATCTTCGCAACTATAGGTGACCACTGATATGCCCCAGGCAGAAGCGACCTCGACAGTCGGCGGCGATGCCACCTCGGATCGGCGGACGCACGTCGAGCGTGTGTATCTCGAGGACTACGAGGTTGGCGAGGTGCTGGTCAGCCCTGCCAGGACGGTCACCGAGACCGACGTCGTGACCTATGCCAGCCTCACCGGCGACTGGCATCCCTTGCATACCGATGCCCCCGCCGCAGAGGCGGGTCAGTTCGGGGAGCGGATCGCCCATGGCCTGCTGACCCTGGCGATCGGCTCCACGCTAATCCTGCGGCACGGTCCTCACCAGTACTTACCACGCACGTTCATCGCCTTTTCGGGGATCGACAGAATCCGTTTCCTGCTTCCAGTGCGGATCGGCGACACGCTGCACTCGGCGAATCGAGTTGTCGATCTCATCGCCAAAGACGATGCCCGCGGCATCCTCCACTACCATGGAGAGGTCATCAACCAGCACGACGAGATCGTGCTGGTCTGGGATGCACGGATGCTCGTGGGGCGGCGGCCGGCGAGCTGAACGGCGGTACTCGAGTCCGCGGCTGCTCCCGCTAGCGAAAGAGATCGTCTTCGGTGGGGCGAACCAAACTGCCGGCGCCGCAGCCGCTCGCGTTGGGCCCCTCGTCGAGCCGTCCGCTCTCGAGACCTCGGACGATCACCGCCGGAATCCGCGAGACCTTGCCCATGACCAGCTCGGCCGCGGCTGCCAACTCGTCTGCCACCGCCACCACGGTCACGCGGATCGGTCGTCCTGCGGGATCCTGCTCGCCCCGATGGTCGCGCAGCACCGGCACGCCGCTGGCGCCGATGGCGACGTTGGTGATTCCGAGCCGCCATGGACGTCCCCAGGTGTCGGTGACGATGACGCCGATGCGGGCCCCCGTGGCACCTTGGAGGCCGACGCGCAACTGGCGCGCCGACGCATCGGGATCGCTTGGCAATAGCAGGACACACCCCGGCGGGGCGTTGGAGGCGTCGACCCCGGCATTCGCACAGATGAACCCGTGGCGGGTCTCACAGATCATGACGCCGCGATCCATGCGGACGATGCGCACCGACTCGTCGAGCACCACCTGTACCTGGCGGGCGTCTTTGCCGTGCCGTTCTGCCCACTCGCGAGCCATCCGCCCCGGACGCACGGAGGCGAGATCCACCACTCGCTGCTCAGCCTTCGAGACGATCTTCTGAGCCACAACGACGATGTCGTGGTCACGGAGCTCGAGCCGGGCCCCCTCGAGAGCGGCGAGTATCTGCTCCACGAGATCGTCACCGGGCCGCACCTCCGGAATACCGGGGACTGCCACGATCTCGAGGCGTTGACCCACACCCGCCGCCGACGATCCGCCGGACGGTGTTTCCGGGTCGACGCTCATTTGCCGCCAATCACCGCTGCCGCTTCGGCAGCGGGAGGAGGAGCTGGCTCGGGTCGCTAGCCGGTGCCTCCCGTCGCAACGCCTCGACCTCGTCGATCTCGATTGGGATGAAGCGGCTCAGCCACTCGTGGCCATCCCCGGTTACCAGCACGTCGTCCTCGAAGGCCACACGCGTGCCGTCGACGATGACGCCCTGCTCGATTGCGAGGACCATGCCCGGCTCCAGTGGAATCGTGTAGTCGCCGTGCTCGTGCACCTCCATGCCGATGAAGTGGCCGATCCCGTACGTGTAGCTCTCGTCCCAGCCCCCGGCGTCGCGCAGCATCGTCACCGCCATGTCGTGGAGCTCCTGCCAGGTGACTCCGGGACGTACGTTCGAGATCACAGTCTTCTGCACGTCGAGAACCGTCTGATACACGTGACGCTGCTCGTCCGTGAAGGTGCCGTCGGCTGGGACCGTCCGCTGAATGTCGGCCGAGTAGTGATTGAACGCGGCTCCGGTGTCGAAATGCACCAGGCTGCCCGGCAAGATCGGGGCGTCGCCCTTTCGCGCCGCCTCCTCGTCGCGGGTGTTCTCCCATCGCAGCTCGACGTTCAGATTGCTGGCCGGCGAAACACCGGTATTGAACCCGAGGCGGGCCCCGTTGAGGCGGTAGACGTGGTTGACCGCCTCCATCACCTGTTTCGTGCTGAGGCTCGGGCGAGCCAGCTTCATGCCCTCCATCAGCCCCCTACCGGTGATCTCGATGGCGCGCCGCACCTGAATCTGGCCGAAATCGTCGAGCACCATCCGCATCCGGTCCAGGATGTCGCCAGCGTCACGCAGGTCGAGCTCCGGCGTGGCCTCCCTCAGGCGGTCGACGAACTCGAGCCGGGGATTCGCGGGCTCGCTCAGGTTGTTGAAGCGGGGGTAGTTGACGTAGAGGATCTTGTCGGAGTTGCCCCAGCCGCGGGCCAGGTCCGAGGCGACCGGCTTGAAGCGCAGCTGCGTGATGCGCAGGTTACGATAGTCGGTGAGGGCGCTGGAGAAGTGCTCGAGGAACTTCTCGTGTTGGAAGATGTGCTCGATTCCGGTGACGCGCCTCGCCTCTTCGAGATCATCGGCGGTGTACAGGACCTCGCGATAGGTGCTTCCGTCGGGGTTGAGCACGAGGATCGATCCCGGGGGCGCCGGATCGTACATGCCAGTCAAGAAGATGAAGTCGTGGCTCTCCGTATCGTCGGGGTAGTACTCGTAGAGGTTCGGCTGGCTGCGATCGGCGCTGGTGATGACCGCCAGCCCGCCCTCCATGGCCGTCATCATCGCGGCACGTCGGGCGCTCGCCGCTTCCTTGTGGCCGTCGCGATAGAGGAGCGCGGTCGCCGAGGTTTGGGCGCCCGCGGCCAGGGGAGGCGACCCGCTGATTGCCATCGCTGCAACCAGCGTGAGCGTATAAAACTGCCAGCACCTCGCCATTCCATTCCCTCCTCGACAGTCTGATCATGTGCTCGGTACGATGTCTCCGTGCCCGCCGCCCCGCTGCCCGCCGCCCCGCCGGCTCGTCGACGTGGACTGTTAGAGCACTCCCTTAGAGCACTCCGTCCTTCCGCATGCCAGCTAGCGCGGCGGCATGTGCCTCGACGATGCGGCTCACGTCGTCGTCCGTGTGGGCGGTGGAGAGCAGCCCGAAATGTGTCCGCGCCATGAACACACCCTGCTGCAGCAGCCGCGGGAAAAGCTCGCGATAGGCGCCGCCGTTCTCGCCGCTCAGGTCCCTGCAGCTATGCACCGGATGTTCTATGAACCGGAGCATGAACATCGAGCCGGTTCCGAGAACGGTGGCTGGATAGCCGCCAGCCGCGATCATCTCGGTGAGGCCCTGGCGTAGGGTTGCCCCGAGATCGTTGAGTCGCCCATACACCTCCGGGTGCTCCTCCAGGTACTCGAGGACCGCGATTCCCACCGCCATGACGGGCACGGAGCCGTTGAAGGTGCCGCCGTAGTAGACCTTGTCGCGTAGATCGCGAGCCGGGTCTCCGGTGGTCCCGAGCATTCCCATGACCGATTCGGTGCCGGCGATGATGCCAATCGGCAACCCGGCGCCCACCACCTTGCTGTAGGTCGCCAAGTCTGCCTCGACGCCATAGGTTTCCTGGGCGCCGCCACGCGCCAGGCGATAGCCGGTAATGACCTCGTCGATGAGCAGCAGGACGCCGCACTCGCTACAAACTCTGCGCAACCCGTGCAGCCATGCGCGATCCGCTGGGATGGCTCCGCCAGCTCCCTGAACGGCCTCCACCAGAACCACCGCGAGCTTGTCCGAGAGGCTACGGATGCGCTCGAAGGCAGCCTCATGGTTGAACGGAAGGGCGTACGTGTGAGCCAGGTTTTCGGCGGGGACGCCGATGGAGTGCGAGAAGAACGCCGGCTCGTCGATGGCGCCGCTGGCCGCCGGGTCGTGGTACACGCTGCCGAGCACCGCGTCGTACCAACCGTGGTACCCACCCTCGAACTTGGCAATGCCCGACTTGCCGGTGAAACCTCTGGCGATTCGGATGGCATTGAGCGTGGCCTCAGATCCCGAGTTAGCGAAGGTCACCTTGTCGGCGCACGCAATGCTGTCTACCAGGAGCTCCGCGAGACGGGCCTCGCGCGGATGGGGGGTGCCGTAGCCGGTGCCCTCGAGCACCGATTCGCGGATTGCCTCGACCACCACGGGATGCGCGTGGCCGAGCAGGTGGCAGCCGAACCCCATCGCGCAGTCGATGTACTCGTTGCCGTCCACGTCGACAACACGTGCACCAGCGGCCCGCGCGGTGAGGAACGGGAACGGGTCCAGAATGCGGGCGCGGCTCACCGTGCCCGACGGGATGACTCGCGACGCACGGTCGTAGCCCTCGCGGGAATTTGGCCACGAGTCTGCCAGCGCCTGCAGCACGCGAGGTGTCAGCACGACGAACCCGCGGCGTGTTGCCCGGGCCGCCGCATCACGAGCCGCCGAGGAAGGGGAAATGGAGGATGGAGCGGTCGACGTCGCTCGGAGTCGCCGCGCCCACGATCGACAGATTGCGCCGAAGCTCGTCGCTCAGGCCCCGCACCAGCGCCGCAACCCCGTCGGCGCCAGCGGCCGCCAGGCCGACGATGAGCGGAGTCCCCAGCATGACGGCGTCGGCGCCGAGTGCCAGAGCCTTGAGGACGTCGGTGCCCGTCTGCAGTCCCGAGCCCACCAGGATCGTGATCTTCGAGTCCGCCAGCGCCTCGACGATGTCGGGCAGCACCTTGAGAGGAGGCACGGCGTAGTCGATGATCTCGCCGCCGTGGTTGCAGACGACGATGGTGTCGACCCCGGCGTCGACGGCGGCCCTGGCGTCGCTGACCGACAGGATTCCCTTGAGGATGAAGGGGAGCTTGGTGCTGGCGCGAACCTCGGCCAGCTCCGCGGGGCTGAGCGGGGCGTTGTACGTCTCTCCCACCGGTTCGTAACGAGTGCGAACGCCGTAGCCAGCGTCGATATCGATGCCCACGGCGACCACACCGCGCGCCTCGGCGTCGCGGATCTTGCTGAGGATCCGCTCGCGCTCCCGGTACGGCTTGACGATGACGTAGGTTGGGGCTCCGACGTCGAGCACGCTTTGCAACTGCTCGGCAGGCGCCACGCCGACGCCCATCATGGAGCCGGCGTCGGCCAGCCCGGCGGCGATGGGCTCGAGGTAGCCCGTGCCGTACTGGGGACCGTGCTCGGCGAGCTGTCCTAAAACGCGGCCGAAGCCCAACGGGGCGCCGATTACCGGCGACTGCAGCTGTGTGCCAAAGAGCTGCGTCGTGGTGTCGGCGACGACGGCCTTCAGCAACCGCATCTCGATCGCTATCGAGTCGAGGTACTTGCGATTGAGAGAGGTGGACGACCTGGTCTCGCACGCCAGGTCGAGGTCGTTAGCCCGCCCCATCTCCTCGAGGCGAGCCATGCCGCGCTCCCAGATCTCGCCGTACGTCATCTGTTTGCCGCGGCGTGCCCGGCTGCTGCCGTGAACACTAGCGCAGCTCCATGTCGTCCCAATCGGGGAACGCCAGGTCTTCTTCGAGCGTTGGATCGTCTGGCGGCTCGGTGGCCAGGCTGGTGAGCCAAGCGGCGGCGGTGGCGAACAGGAACGCCGGCAGAGCCTCGTAGCTGACGATGGCGGTGAGCGCCGGCGTGAATCGCCAGAACACCGCCATGCCGATGCCACCCACCAGGCCGGCCACCGCACCCCACTTGGTCATCCGTGGCCACCAGAGCGAGAGCAGGATCACCGGGCCCAGGGCGCCTCCCAGGCCGCCCCAGGCGAACAACGCGATGGCCAGGGCGGATTTCTCGAGGAAGAAGGTGAGGAACAGGCAGACGAGCACGACCAGCGCCACGGTGACGCGATCGATAGTCAACTCGGTGCTCTCTTTGATCTCCACGCCGGCCTTCAGGATCTTCTTATAGATGTCGCGGCTCACTGAGGACGTGACGACCATGATCATGGAGTCTGCCGAGGACATCATGGCGGCGAAGACGCCGGCCCAGATCACCCCCAGCAGGAAAGCCGACGGGATCATGTCGCGACTGATACTGAAGAAGACCATCTCCTGATTCTCGAAAGGTAGGCTCGTGACGTCGCGATACAGCACCCTGCCGGCGAGCCCCAGGATGATGCCACCCCAGCCGATGATGATGTTGAAGATCAGATTCACCAGTGCTGCGAGTCGGAAGTCGCGCACCGACCTGATGCTCATGTAGCGCACGACGATATGGGGGTTGCCGAAAGCACCGAGACCGGCGAAGAGCATCCCGATGGCGAAGGGCCAGCCGTTGCTTCCGATGATGCCCGAGAGACCGGGGCCACCAATCACGTTGAGCTCGGACACGACGTTCTCGAGGCCGCCGGCGGCGCGCCAGGCCAAGAAAGGCACAACGGCGAGCGCCAGGACCATCATGCAGCCCTGCATCACATCGGTGTAGACGACGGCCTTGTAGCCTCCGAACATGGTGTAGGCGGCGGTGATGATCGCGGCGACAATGATGGCGGGCACCAGCGGCCAGTCGAACACCTGTGACACCACGAAGCTCATGCCCACGTACTGGGCCGCGATGTACGCCATCATGAATACGATCAGCGCCAACGCCGACAGCAAGCGCAACAGGTTGTTGCTGTCGCGGAACCGTTCTTCGAGATACTCGGGGATGGTGATGGCTCCACGCCGACTCGAGAACCGTCGCAGCTTTGGCCCGAGCAGGTAGAGCATCGCCAGATACTCGAGAATCGTCGCCGCGAAAACGATCCACACGGCCTGGAAGCCCACCATGAACGCCAGACCGGCCTGGCCCACCATGGCAGAGGAACTGCGGGCAGATGCCGCGGCGCTGATGGCCGTGCCGATGGGGCCGATTCCCCGCCCACCGAGGAAGAAGTCGGAGGACGACTGGATGCTCCGCATGTGCCAGACGGCGATTGCAACGATCGCCGCCAGGTACAGGCCGAAGGCGACTAGCATGGGGTTCATCGGTCGCCTCCAGAGCCGCGGCCTGCACGACCGTAGAAGGCGTAGACGACGAACCCAATGATGAAGTAAACGATCATGGTCCCGAACAGGAAAATCCAGTGGGGCAAGGGGGTCATGTTGTTGGCCTGTCCGGCTGTCCCTGCCGACTCGAAGCGGTTCGAGTCGGCAGGGGTGAGGGGCGGAAACTGGATGTTGCCAATGGATCAACTCGCGGGTAAGTATCCAACTTCTGGGCGCGGAGGTCCAGAAAGCAGTTGCGAAGCTTGGAAAGACTCCCCCAAGTCATTACGATCAAGCCACTTACTATCCCGGCCTGCTTGTTGTAGAGCGTCTCGAACCGCAGAGTTCGCGACCGTCGTCGCCTTCATAAGTTGACTGGTTAGTAGAACTCGTTGAAATCCACCGGATCGTCGGAAGGGGCTGGGGCATTGCGCGTTGCGCTCGTCGGGGCAGGGCAAACGGCCTTCGGTAAGCACCCCGATCTCGGCGTCAAGGAGCTGTTTCAAGCCGCCCTCGACGACATGGTTGGCACGGTGGACCGCGGGTTGGAGCGCGACCGTATCGAAGCTGCGTTCATCGGCAGCCTGGCGTGCGGCCAGGGCATGCAGCTCGGTAACTTCGCGCCGGCGCTGCTGGACTACGCCGGGCTACCGCCGGTTCCGGCGTTGCATGTCGAGAGCGCCTGCGCGTCCGGTGGCTACGCCCTGCTGCAGGCCGTGCAGGCGGTGGCTTCGGGGCAGTACTCCTGCGTGCTGGCGGCCGGGGTCGAGAAGATGCGCGATGTCTCCGGCGAGAAGGGCCGCTACTGGCTGGGCATCTCGGGTGACACCGAGTACGAGCGTCTGGCGGGGCTCACCTTTGCCGGGATCTTCGGGTTGATGGCGGCGCGGCTGATTCACATCGGAGCGATCACCCGCGAGGACATGGCGCGAGTGGCCGTGAAGAACCACCGCCACGCATCGCTGAATCCCCATGCCATGCTGCGCCGGCCGCTGACCCTGGAGCAGGTTCTCGGCGCCCCGATGGTGGCAGCTCCATTAACCGGTTTCGATTGTTGCCCGACGACCGACGGCGCGGCGTGTGTGCTCGTCGTCAGCGCCGAGCTGGCGTCGCGCTTCTCCGACCATCCGGTGTGGATTACCGGATGGGGGGCGGCCAGCGACACCCTGGCGCTTCACGGCCGCGACGACATAACGCGGCTCGAGGCCGCGGGCCGGGCGGCAAAACAAGCGCTGGCGATGGCCGAGCTGAGCCCCGGCGACCTGGACCTCATCGAAGTGCACGACTGCTTCACCGTGGCCGAGCTCGTTGCCTACCACGAGCTCGGGTTGTGCGATATCCGGGAGGCCGGTCGACGGCTGGCCGCCGGTGAGTTCGATCTGGGTGGACGGCTGCCGGTCAACACCTCGGGCGGCCTCAAGGCCAAGGGGCACCCCATCGGCGCGACCGGCATCGGACAGGCGGTGGAGATGTTCGATCAGTTGCGGGGGACGGCAAGTCTGGCGGACCGTCAGGTAGAAGGCGCCCGGACCGGCCTCGCCTACAACATGGGAGGCAGCGGGGCGTCGGCGACGGTGCACGTGTTTCAGTCTTCCTCGCGGCTCGGAGGCGCATAGATGGTTCTCGGCATCGCGGCCTACGGTTGTCGCTTCCCGGTTCACCGACTTTCTGCCGAGGAGCTGTCTCGCGCCTGGGGGCCCGCGATTCCCGGATTGAAGGGCAAGCGCGTGGCTGGGCTCGACGAGGATGCGCTCACCCTCGCAGTGGCGTCGGCGGCAGACATTGCCGCTCCGCCAGTGCACGTCCTGGCACTGGCTTCCACCAGCCTTCCCTATCGTCACAAGGTCCAGGCGGGGCTGCTGGCGCACGCGCTCCGCCTTGGCAGCAGCCCGTTCACCGTCGAGTGCACGACTTCCGACCGCGCGGGCACCGAGGCCTTCATCTCGGCGCTCGCGGTGGCGGGCTCGCCGGCGCCCCAACACGCCGCGGGCGGCGTGGCCCTGGTCGTGGCCTCGGAGGTCGCTAGCGGATCGGCGCGTGCCGGCAGCGACGCGCTCATGGGAGCGGGCGCCGCGGCATTCGTGCTTCAAGAGAACGGTGCCGTCGCCTCCGTCGAGGCGGTCTCCAGTTTCGTGGCCGAGGATCCCGGGCTCGATTTCACCCGGGCAGACGACGAGCGCCGGCGCGATGTGCAGGTGCCGGACTACGCCGCGGATGCCTATACGGCCGCTATGGGTGGGGCGACCGCCGGGCTGCTGCGGGTGTTGGGCCGCGAGCTTGCCGAGTACCGCTTCGTGGCGATGAACGCTCCGCATCCCCGACTCGCGAGTGCAGCGGCTCGCGCCCTCGAGCTGCGGGACGACCAGTGGCGGCCGGCGCGTGCCTTCCCCGAAACCGCCAACGTCGGCGCCGCGCAGCCGCTCCTGGAGTTGGTTGCGGCTCTCGATGCCGCCCATCCCGGGGATCGGATCCTCCTGCTCGGCCACGGCAGTGGTTCGGCGGCCGACGCGATTAGCCTGGTCGCCGGCCCGGAGTCGGGTCAGGGGGTGCTGGCGCGCTCCCTCGCCGCGGCCACCGATGTTGACTACCTGACCTACTTGAAGCTCCGCGGAGAGATCTGATCGTGGGCGCCCATGTCTCCGTTCCCATGTATCGACGCAGCCTGTCGCAGCGCCTCTGCCTCGAGGGCCGGCGTTGCACAGGCTGCGAGAGGGTCTTCTTTCCCCCTGTTGGCGGCTGCCGGGATTGCGGCGGCGTGCTGCAGGCCATGGTGCTTTCCGGGCGTGGGGAGATCCTGGCAGTGACGCGCATCACTCCCGCCGGGGCGCCTCCGGAATTCGCCGAGCAGGCCCGCCGTCAGGGCGGCTACCACGTTGCGATTGTCGAGCTGGCGGAGGGACCCAAGATCACGGCTCAGCTGACGGACGGCATCGGAGAGCCGACCATAGGCACGCCAGTCAGAGCGCAGGTGCGTCGTCTGTACGACGAAGAAGGTGTCGTGCGTTATGGGTTCAAGTTCAGTCCTCAGGCGCCGGCCGCGGCGCACACGAACGACGACGCTGCTCCTGGGGCGGGGCCCGAGGCGCGGGCGGCGGCTGACGGCAACGACGACGCGGCTCGCACGGGGCCTGAAGCGCCCCAAGCGCCGGAAATCTCCGGGTGAGCGGTCTGCGACGTCTCTGGGAGCCTCGCGGTGTGGCGGTGATCGGCGCGTCGGGCCGCGCCGGCTCGATGGGTCAGGCGCCGGTGCGCTACCTGCGTGACAACGGCTATGGCGGCGACATTCTCCCCGTCAATCCGCGGGCCGAGGAGGTGCTGGGCTATCGCTGCTATCCGTCGGTGGCCGATTGTCCCGGACCGGTCGATCTGGCTCTGGTCATGGTCGGTGCCGACCACGTGCCAGGGGTCATCGAAGAGTGCGCCGCGAAGAACGTCGGGTTTGCTGTGGTGCTCGCCTCCGGATTCGCCGAGTCGGGCGCCGAGGGCGAGCGCCGTCAGCGCGAGCTGATCGGCCTGGCCGAGGCCGGGGGGCTACGGCTCATCGGGCCCAACTGCATTGGTCTCGTCAACCCGCACTTCAACCTTGTCGCCGGCTTCAGCCCGCTGTTCGCGAAGGCCGAATGGCGGCCCGGCGAGATCGGTCTGGTGTCGCAGTCTGGCGCCCTCGGGTACGGGATCGTCAGCCTGGCACTGGATCGCGGCCTGCGATTCAGCCGCGTCCTCAACACCGGCAACGAGGCGGCGTTCAGCTCGCTCGAAGCGGTTCGTGACCTGCTGCTCGACGACGTCACCCGTGTTGTGCTGGTGTACAGCGAGGGCTTGCAGAAGGCAGACGAGTGGCCCGCGCTGGCGCGACTGGCGCTGCAGCGCGACAAGCCTATCGTCATGCTCAAGGTTGGTCGCTCCGAGGTGGGAAGTCGCGCGGCGGCATCGCATACCGCGGCCCTTGCCGGCGACGACGAGGTTCTCTCCGCGGTCTGTCGACAGCTGGGCATCGTCCGTGTCGACGACGTCGACCATCTGCTCGATGTTGCGGCGACGCTGCGGCAGCCACGCCGGCCGAAGGGCAACCGGGTCGGCATCCTGACGACCTCGGGAGGCGCCGGTGTCATGGCAGCCGACGCGTGCGCCGACTTCGGACTCGAGGTCGCCGTACTCGGTGACGACACGCGGGCGCAACTGCAGGAGATCGTTCCCTGGTTCGGCTCCGTCCTCAACCCGGTGGATGTGACCGCCCAGGTCATCGCCGACCGCGAGCTGTTTCGCCGCTGCATCGGTTTGATGGCGGCTGACCCGGGAGTCGACCTGTTGCTGTGCTCCGTTTGTGTGCTCACGGGAGACTCGGCGCTGCGTGTTGTGGAGGATGTGCTGCAGACCGCCGCCGAAACCGACAAGCCGGTGCTGTTCTCCAAGACCGGCGCCGACTCGCTAGCTCCCGAGGCACGGCCGAGCCTGCTCGCGGCCGGCATCCCGGTTTTCGAGACCTCGGTGCAGGCGGTACGGGCGATCGCTGCACTCGTTCACTTCCAGCGGGTGCGCGACGGTTCAGGAACCGGCGAGCACACTGCGGCTGCCGGCGAGCCGCCGGCCGGATTCCCGGCGCCGGGGGAGTCGCTCAGCGAGCGAGTCGCAAAGGAGATTCTGGGGCAACACGGCCTACCGGTGACGAGAGAAGGACTGGCTGAGTCGGCCGAAGCCGCCGTGGCGCTGGCCGCCGACATCGGCTACCCGGTGGCGCTCAAGATCGAGTCTCCGGACATCCTGCACAAGACCGAGGTGGGCGGCGTTACTCTCGACCTGCATGGCCCCGACGACGTGGCCACGGCTTATGGCGATGTGGTGGCGTCGGTCCGCGCGCTCGTGCCCGGCGCTCGCATCAGCGGGGTGCTGGTGCAAGAGCAGGTGTCGGGCGGCGTCGAGATGCTCATTGGAGTTGTCCCCTCGGAGTTTGGGCCGATGATCACCGTGGGTGCCGGCGGCGTTCTCGTCGAGGTGCTTCGAGATACCGCGATGCGCTTGGTGCCGGTCGATCGGCAGGAGGCCGAGGCCATGGTGTCTGAGCTGCGATCAATGGCGCTGCTGCGCGGCGTGCGGGGCCGCGGCCCCGCGGATCTCGATGCCCTGGTTTCACTGATCGTGAGCGTGTCTGAGCTCGCGGCTTCCGCTGCGGGCGAGTGGGAGCTCGACCTCAACCCAGTCGTGGTGCTCGGGGCGGGCGAAGGGGCGCGGGTCGTAGACGCTCTGTTGACGGGAAGGGCTTCGCCATGAACGAACCGGTTGTTTCGGATTCCAACAAGGGCGGAACGGCAGCGACCCTGGGCGGCAAGGTGGCCATCGTGACGGGCGGTGCCGGCGGCCTGGGGCGCGCATTCGCGAGGGCGATGGCTCAGGCCGGTGCCGACGTGGCGATCGTCGATGTCGATCGGGAAGGCCTCGATGCGGCTGCGGTGGAGCTCGCGGCGGCGGTGCCGCAAAGGCGTTTTGTGGGCATCTCCTGCGACGTGCGCGAGCCCCCGCAAGTACGTGAAACGGTGTCGCAGGTGCGCGAGCGGCTGGGGCGCGTCGACATCCTGGTGAACAACGCCGGGGGCAGTCTGTACACCCCTAAGAACCTCGACGAGATCGAGGAGAGCCACTGGGATCTCGTCCTCGACGTCAACCTGAAGGGGGCGTTCCTCTTCTGTCAGGCGGTAGTGCCCGTCATGCGCGAGCTCGGCGGTGGGCGGATCATCAACATCTCGTCGATCGGTGGCCGCACGGCCAGCATCGTCACGGGCGTGCCCTACGCCGCCGCCAAGGCCGGGCTGATTGGCCTGACTCGCCGCCTGGCAAAGGAGACCGGTGAGTGGAACATCAACGTCAATGCGACCGCGCCCGGGACGGTTCTCAGCGGCGAGAGAATGACCGATCTATGGAACGAGCTGACGCCGGCGCAGCAGCAGGAGACCTTGAGCACGATCCCTCTCGGGCGGCTGTCGAGCGCCGAGGAGCAGGCCGAGGTGGTCGTCTTTCTCGCGGGACCAGGGTCCCGCTACATCACCGGAACGGTCATCGACGCCAACGGTGGCCGCTTCATGTGCTAGCCGAGCGCGGAGAGCCGATCTCATGAACCGTCTCGCCGACCTGCTGTCGCGAGCCGGCCGCAACCACGCGGCGAAAACGGCGATCATCTGGGGTAGACGCGAGGCGACGTTCGCCGAGATCGAGGCGGAGTCGAATCGCCTGGCACAAGTGTTGTCGGGTGACCTCGGGCTGGCCAAGGGCGACCGTGTTGGCATCATCCTGCCGAATCGACCCGAGTTCACCATCGCCGATTGGGCGCTGATCAAGGCCGGGCTGGTGCGCGTGCCGATCAACCCGCGGCTGGCGCCCCCCGAGATCGCCTACATCGTCGAGGACTCGGGAATGGCGGCGCTGATTTACGGTGGCGAGTTCGCCGAGGTAATCGAGCGCATTCGCTCGCAGGCCACGCCGGTCCGCCATCTCGTTGCCGTCGACGACGCGCCCGCCGGGTTCCTCGGCTGGAACGAGATCGTCGCGGCAGGTGATCCCGAGCCCTCCCACGTCGCCACCGAGATGGAAGACCCCTACATGATTCTGTACACCTCGGGCACCACCGGCCGGCCCAAGGGCGCGATGACGACGGTGCGGTCGCGATGGGTCTCGACGTTCACGGTGTATGCCAACGAGGACTTCGTCCACTCGACCGACGTCATGCTCCACGTTGCGTCGCTGGCCCACGGCAGCGGCACCAAGGTGTTCACCCACTACGTCAAGGGCGCTACCAACGTCTTTTTGCCCGAGTTCAGCATGGCTAGCTACTGCGAGGCCATCGAGCGTCACCGGGTGACCACCACCTGGCTGGTGCCGACGCTGATTGGCAGGCTCCTGGACTTTCCCGATCGATCCCAGTACGACCTTTCGAGCCTCCGCACGATCGTTTATGCGGGCGCGCCCATGCCGGCGGAGCGGCTGCGCGAAGCGATCGAGACGTTCGGGCCGGTCTTCGTCCAGGTGTACGGCCTCAGCGAGGCCCCGCAGCCGGCGACGGCGCTGGCCAAAGAAGACCATGTGGTGGACGGGACGCCCGAACAAATGGGGCGGTTGGCCAGCGCTGGCCGTCCCTGTATCGGCGTCGACGTCAGGGTGGTCAACGAGACCGGCGACGAGGTTGCTGCCGGCGAGATCGGCGAGGTGCTCATCCGCGGCGATCACGTGATGGCCAGTTACTGGAACCAGCCGGAAGCCACCGCGGAGGTGCTACGAGACGGCTGGTTCTCGACCGGCGACCTGGCGACGATCGATGCCGGGGGTTACCTCTTCATTGTCGACCGCAAGAAGGACATGATCATCTCGGGCGGCTACAACGTTTATCCACGGGAGGTCGAGGAGGTGTTGTACCGACACCCGGCAGTGGCGGAGTGCGCCGTCATCGGAGTGCCCGACCGCGAATGGGGGGAGAGGGTCACGGCAGTCGTGGCGTTCAAGCCCGACCGGGCGGCGAGCCCGAAGGAGCTCACCGAGCACTGCCGCGGACTCCTCGCGAGCTACAAGCTGCCGAGGGCGGTTGAGCTCGTGGACGAGCTTCCCAAGAGCCCGGCGGGCAAGATTCTCAAGAAGAAGTTGCGCGAGCCTCACTGGCGGGATCGCGAGCGGCAGGTTTGAGTGGCATGCTGGTCGCGGCGTTAACGTCGTCGAGTGTCGAGGGGAGGTCGTAGCCCGATGAGCGATCGGAAACGCCAGAAGGAGGCGAGAGCCGACTGGGAGCAGGAGGTTCTTGCCCCGGCCCTCGAGGGCCGAGGAGAACGCAAGGAGGCCTTCGCCACTGCCAGCGACATACCGCTGGAGCGGCTCCACGACGCGCTCGACGAAGCGGTGGATCGCGACGAGAAGGTGGGTTTCCCCGGCGCCTACCCCTTCACGCGCGGCGTCTATCCCGCCATGTACCGCCAGGACCTCTGGATCTTCGGCCAGTATTCCGGATTTGGGTCGGCGGACGACACCAACGCGCGCTTCCGGCATCTCCTCGCCCAGGGGCAGACGGGGTTCTCGGTGGCTCTCGACCTGCCGACGCAGAACGGCTACGACCCCGATGCGTCCATCAGCCAGGGTGAGGTGGGCAAGGTGGGCGTCAGCCTGGCGTCGCTCGAAGACATGGTGAGCCTCTTCGCCGGTATTCCCTTCGACAAGGTGCGGCAGATCCGAACCACAGCCAACGCGATGGGTCCCGTGTTCGCCGCCATGGTCGTAGCGATGGCCAAGAAGCAGGAAGTGGATCCGCGCGACATCAAGCTGTTCATCCAGAACGACGTGCTCAAGGAGTACATCGCCCGCGGTACGCAGATTTACCCGCCGGCCCCATCCTTGCGACACAGCGTCGACGTCATCGAGTACTGCGCCCGCGAAGGCCTGGCGAGCTGGACGCCGCTGGCCATCAGCGGGTACCATATCCGCGACAGTGGCTCGACGGCCGTTCAGGAGCTCGCCTTCGCTTTCGCCAACGCCATCGCCTACTTCGACGAGGCCGTGCGGCGTGGGGTGGACATCAACACCTTCGCGCCCAACATCTGGTCGTTCCTCGCCAGCGACATCCAGATTCTCGAGGAGGTGGCGAAGTTCCGCGCCGCGCGCCGCGTGTGGGCCAAGCTCATGCGGGAGCGCTACGGCGCCGAAGATCCGCAGGCGATGGCCCTGAAGATCTTCGGGTTCACCCTCGGTGGTCGCCTGGTGGCGCAACAGCCGCTGAACAACATCGTGAGGGTGGCGCTGATGGGGCTCGCGGCGGCGCTGGGTGGCGTCAACACGCTGCACACCACGGCCTTCGACGAGGCCTTCGCCACTCCCACCGAGGACGCGGCGACCCTCGCATTGCGCACGCAGCAGATCATCGCACACGAGACCGGCGTTACCGATGTGATCGACGGGCTCGGTGGCTCATGGACGGTCGAGCATCTCACCGACGAGATCGAGCGCCGCGTCTGGCAGTGCATCGACGAGATCGAAACGCGTGGCGGAGCGCTCGGATGCATCGAGAGCGGCTGGTTTCAGCGCGCGCTGACCGACCAGGCCTATCGCTACCAGATGCAAGTGGAGAGCGAGGAGCGCGTGGTCGTCGGCGTCAACCGGTTCGTGTCGTCCGAGAAGGTCGAGATCCCGGTGTTCGAGGTCGATCCGGCGGGCCAGGAGCGCATCGTGGCCCGAATCAAAGATCTCAAGGCGCGCCGCGACGCCGCGCGTGTGTCCGAGGCGCTTTCTCACGTCGAGGCGGCGGCACGAGGAGGCGACAACACGGTCTACCCGATCATCAACGCCGTCGAGGCCGATTGCACGGTCGGTGACATCTGCGGCGCGTTGCGCAACGTCTGGGGAACCTACGACGAGGTCCCGATTCTCTAGATCCGATTCTCTAGATCCGAGCGGCGGTGATCGACCCGATTGGCGATCTGGCGCTCGGTCGGCCGGGATGCTCCGTCCACGACCCGTCAGCGTTCGGTCGGCCCGCGCGCCTTCAGCTCCTCGAGCCCGTCCGTCGGTAGCGCGGACGCAGCCGGTCCTCGCTGCAGTGGGTAGCCACGTCGACGACCTTCTTGGTACTGGTGACGGGAATCGGCAGCTCGTTGGAACTTTTTATTCTAGAATGTCGTAATTGATCGTGACCAGACACAGAAAGTGATCCTGCCGAGCCTGGCCGACGGGTGGGGCAGAGGAGGGAGACGAGGGATGAAGGGCGAGCGACTCGGTGAGTTCGAAGAGATCGTTCTCCTAGGCCTTCGATCGGTCGGCGCCGGCGGCAGCGCTCTCGATGTGAAGGACTCGTTGCTCGAGATAGCCGGACGCAACGCGTCGCTGGGGTCGCTCTACAACGTCTTCGATCGCCTCGAGCGCAAGGGCCTTGTGACCTCCCGGGTCGGCGCGGCTCCTGCCGGCGGTGGTCGGCCGCGCCGCTGCTACGAGCTCACTGGTGCCGGAACGCGCGCGCTCGAGGAGGCGCAAGACGTACGGCAGCGACTGTGGGCGCGCGGTTGAGTCGCCGGCGAGGCGTTGGCGACCGGCTGCTCGATCGCCTGCTACCGGAGGCTCGTCGCGAGCAAACACGGGTCGATCTCGATCAGCTCTTCTCGCGCACCCGCGACTCGAGAGGGTCACTACGCGCGCAGGCCGAATACTGGAAAGAACTGGCCGCGGTGTTGATCTGGAACACCGCCGGCACCGCGAAACGCATCCCCGCAGATTCAGACTGGAGCCAGAAATTGGATACTCTCGGACAGGACGTCAGGTACGCCTTTCGCTCGCTCGCCGGCACGCCCACGTTCACGCTCACCGCCGTGCTGGTGCTGGCACTCGGCATTGGCGCCACCAGCTCGATCTTCGGCATCATCGACGCTACGTTGCTGCAGCCATTGCCCTTCGCTGCTCCCGAGCTGTTGGTTGCAGTGGAGGACGAAGATGCCGACACACCGTCGCCGGCGCACTACACCGCCTGGGAGGAAGGCACCCAAGGTCTCTCAGAGATCGCCGCGTACATCAGCGTGGATGTGAATCTCACCGGCGTCGAAGAGCCTCTCCGCTTGCATGGCCAGCGGGTGACGCACTCGTTCTTTCCGTTGTTCGGCGTGGCGCCGCTCGCTGGGCGGACCTTCTCGGCGAACGAACATACGCCAGGCAACAGCGACTACGTTGTGTTGAGCCACGGCCTTTGGCAGGGTCGGTTCGGCGCTGATCCTGGGGTGGTTGGCCGCACACTCTTGCTCGACGGCGTCGCCGTCGTCGTGCTCGGAGTGATGCCCGCCGGCTTCGCCTTTCCCGACACCACCAGCCAGCTCTGGATGCCGGCCGGCTTCGGCCCCGGCGCGGCCAGCGACAACAATCACTATCTCGGAGTGGTCGGTCGGCTGGCCGACGGCGTGTCGGCCGCCAGCGCGCAGGCTGAGCTCGACGCGCTGAGCGCATTGCAAGCCGCTGACACCGGTGCCGGGCAGGTTCGCCAGACCCATGGCGCTCGGGTGACGCCGCTGCACACGCGGATGGTGGGCGAGATCCGTTATGCTTTGTTGCTCGTGCTCGCGGCAGCCGGCCTGGTTCTCCTGATTGCCTGCGGCAACGTGGCCAACCTACTGCTCACCCGCGCCAGCTCACGGACCGCCGAGATCGCGCTACGTACGGCGCTCGGCGCCTCGAAGGGTCGAATCGTTCGACAGCTCCTCACCGAGGCCGTGACCCTCGCCGTTATGGGCGGAGTGGCCGGCCTGTTGCTTGCTACCTGGGGAATGACGCTACTCAGCGTTTTGGTGCCCGATGGGGTGCCGGTGGCCCATCGCATTGGCGTCGACGCCCGACTCGCCGCGTTCTCGATGCTGGTGTCGCTCGCAACAGTTGCTCTCTTCGGGCTCGCTCCGGCACTAAGCGCCGCGCGAACCGACTTGGGCGCGCTCATCAATGCCGGAGCGAGTCGCGGCACGGGCGGTCGAGGTGTGCATCGTTTGCGTGGCGTGATCTCGGTGGCGGAGATCGCGCTGGCCATAGTGCTCTTGGTGGTTTCCGGCCTCACCATGCGCAGCTTCGCCAGTGTTATTTCAAAAGACCCAGGGCTTGCCACCGAGGGCGTGGTGGCGGCTCGACTGGCCCTGACCGACGCCAAGTACGACGCCCCGGGCGCGCGTGCCACCTTCTATGAGGAGGTTCTTCAGAGTGTGAGGGCCATTCCCGGAGTCGACGACGCTGGTTTCGTGACCTTCACGCCCATGACCTTCCGAGGTGGATCGACCCGCGCGCAGGCCACGGATCGTCCCGTGCCGCCGCCCGAAGAGACCGTGTACCCGGTGCTCCGCGTGGTCGGCCCGGGCTACTACGAGACGACCGGGATTCCCGTTCGCGGCCGAGCGTTCACATCCGTCGACGGTGCCGAGGGCGAACGAGTCGCCGTGGTGAACGAAGCAATGGTCGACGCCTTCTGGCCTGGCGAAGACGCGTTGGGCAAGGAGCTAGCCTTCTGGTCGGGCCCGACCTGGCGAGTTGTCGGCGTCGCCGGCAACGTCCGCCAGTTCCAGCTCGAGGCCTCCCCGGAGCCCGAGCTCACCGTGTCCTATCTCCAATGGGAAGGCATCAGTTTCTTCATGCCGCGTGACCTGGTGGTCCGCTCGGAGCTCGATCTCACCGCGCTCGCGCCCACACTTCGGGGCGCTGTTCGCGCCGTCGACGCTGACGTTCCCGTATCGTGGATCCGCAGCATGGGCGCGATTGTCGACGACTCGGTGGCCGGCCGGCGCGTGAGCATGCTCCTGTTCGGCAGTCTCGGTGCCACGTCGTTGGTGCTCGCGGCCCTCGGCATCTACGGCGTGATTTCGTTCAGCGTGACCCAGCGACGTACGGAAATTGGCGTGCGCATGGCGCTCGGCGCCCAGACCGGTGATGTGCTGCGGATGGTCCTACGGCAGGGAGCGCTCTTTGTCGTCGCCGGCATCGCGATTGGCGTTCCCGCCGCGATCGCAGTGACGCGCTACGCCGAGACCCTCCTCTACGAGGTGAGTCCGCTCGACACCATGACCTTCCTGATTGTCGTCGCCGCACTTGGCGGCGTGAGCGTCTTGGCGGTTCTGGTGCCAGGCCTACGTGCAAGTCGGATGGATCCGCTGACCTCGCTGAGAACGAGCTGACCGCAACGCCCGACGATGTTGGCCTCCGTGTAACAACCCGTTATGTGGCGCGGTCTAAAACGGGCGAGCGAGGTTTACCACAGCGCCACAACGAGTCGGCCCCGGCGGAGAGCTTGGACTATCCATCCGACGAAGCGACCATGCGAGCCATTCAGGAGGGGCACCTCGACCTCCTGGGCACGCTGTTTGGGCGCTACTCGGGCAAGGTCCTGGGGCGGTGCTTTCAGATGGTCGGCGACCGTCACCATGCCGACGATCTGCTGCAGGAGTCGTTCCTGCGGGTGCTGCGGTACCGCGACAGCTTCAAGGGAACAGCGCGCTTCTCGACCTGGCTGTACCGCATCGTCACCAACGTCTGCCTGGATCATCTCAGGGCCGGGAACCGTCGCGACATCGCGGTCGAGGAGCTGGCCTCTCAGAGTCGAGATTTCACGGCACGGTCTCAAGGGCAAATCCACCGAAACAACGCGCCTTCGTCGACGTGACGAATCTGTCGGCGCCGACGGCGTACCACACGCGCGAGCTGACGGTCCGTTTTGTTAGCCTGCGTGGTGCGTGGCGCGATCCATGGTTTCAAATAGTTGAACTATATGGAATAATATCTGCATGTATCCGCGTCAATTCTGGATCGATCGAATCCTCGACGCATGGAACCGCCGAACCGTCGTGTGGCTCAAAGGCGTCCGCCGAGCCGGAAAGACGGTGTTGGCGCAGAGCATCGCCGATAGCGAGTACTTCGACTGCGAGCTGCCGCGGGTTCGCCGCCAGATGGAGGATCCGGAGGCGTTCCTCCGCTCCCTGGGCAACGGGACCGCAGTGCTCGACGAGATCCATCGCCTTACCGCGCCGGCGGAGCTGCTCAAGATCGCGGCCGATCATTTTCCCGAGACTCGTCTACTGGCGACCGGGTCGTCGAGTCTGTCGGCGAGCGCAAAGTTCGCCGACACGCTGACCGGTCGCAAAGAAGAGATCTGGCTGACGCCGATGATCGCCGCCGATCTGGCGGCGTTCGAGTCATCGAGCGTCGACACCCGCATGCTCCACGGCGGCCTGCCGCCCTTCTTTCTCAGTGCGCCCGGCGAGCTTCCCGAGCGTGAATTCCAGGAGTGGGTCGACGCCTATTGGGCCAAGGATATCCTCGAGCTGTTCCGGCTTCGCGAGCGATCGTCGTTCATGCGCTTCCTCGAGCTGGTGATGGTTCACAGCGGTGGCATGTTCGAAGCCACGCGCTATGCCCGACCGTGCGAGGTGAGCCGCCCGACTATTGCGAACTATCTACAGGTGCTCGAGGCCACGCTCGTTGCCCACGTAGTGCGGCCGTTCTCCCGCCGTCCGCGCGCCGAGATCGTTTCGGCCCCAAAGGTTTACGGCTTCGATACCGGGTTCGTCGCCTACTTCCGCGGATGGACCGCGCTCCGGCCCGAGGACAAGGGCCTGCTTTGGGAGCATCTCGTGCTGAACGAGATTCAGGCGCACCTTCCGCCCGGCGCGAAAGTCCGCTACTGGCGCTCCAAGCATGGCAACGAGATCGACTTCGTCCTCCTGCGGCGGGGACACCCACCGATCGCTATCGAGTGCAAGTGGTCGGCCGATCACTTCGAGTCGCGCAACCTGCGTGTTTTTCGGAGTCACTACCCAGAAGGACGCAATCTGCTCGTGGCCGCCGACGTCGATCGATCGTTCGCCCGCTCGCTCGGCGGTGTGGAATTGGAGGTCGTCGGGCTCGCGGGCCTTGCCGCGCTTCTATAGCAGGGCACTGCCAACGTAGCGGCGCTGATGCGCACGTGAGGTACTGTCAAGTTAACTCGATTCTCGCCCTTTCGGACGGCGGCACTGACTGAGAACGGCCGAGAATCAGCGGTTTGCGGCTCCTCGATCACGCGGTCCTCCTCGGATCCTACTTAACTTGACAGTACCGGCCAGGGGGATCGCCATCGCCTCGAGCAAGGTTGCGAGTCGGCGGTCGCGGGTGAGAACAGCCGACGCCGTTCTTCGCGCCAGCACCGCGTAGACGAGGTCGTACGACGGATGGCCGCAGCGGACTGACTTGCTGAGCGCCTCGACGCCGAGCTCACGGTCGGCAACGATCTCGTCGACCAACTCGAGGGCTTCCTCGTAACGACTCGCCGGGATCCATGCGTACCTGCTGTCGCGCAGTTCGCAGCATATCTCTGAGTTGCAGCTGATGAGGTCGGTCAAGGGGGATCGGGGGTAACCGACCTCGTAAGCCGTCGTTTTCCTTCTCGAGTCCAGACACACCACCCGCTCCTTCAGCGGGATGATTGCGACCTTGAGATCAGACGCCCCAGAGGACGAACCCGGCGAGAGCCGTACCGACGATCGCGCTGCCGTAGCAGAGCACGCCGAGCAGACGCTCGATGCTGTGAAGCCCAATGTCGGCGAGCACGAACTTGAAGCGGTGGGCCCAGTGGAACAGCGGAAGGGAGATCAGGGCCAGGAGAATCGCCTTGACGATCAGATTGCCCGAAACCGCGGCGTGGACGCGGTCGTATCCCAGCACATCTGACGGCACGATTCCGAAGGGGATGAGGATGCCGGTGATCGCCATCAGGATCGGCAGGAACAGTGCTGCCATCATGCCGCCTGCCGAGAACAGCGACCAGAAGATGGGCTCGTTGGACTTCGCCATTGGCCTCGCTACTCAGCTATTGGGCTTTAGGGGGTCAAATCCCGAGGATGATCCAGGCGACCACCGCGGAGGCGGCGATCCAGGCGGCGTAATGGGCGCCGGCGATGACAGGCTCGGGCAGAGGCTCGTCGCCGAGGCGGACGATGATGATCTTGGGGGTCACGTTGAACCAGCTAGTCGTGTGGTAGAGCGCCAACGCCAGGCCGACGAGATGCAGGACGATGCTCACGGGGGAGGTGAGCACGCCGATGGCGGCAGCGTAGGGCTCGGGGCCCTGGCCGAGCTTCCAGGCCAGATATAAGAGGAAGAACGAGTAGCCGCCGACCGCGAGGCTGCTGAGCTCGCGGACCATGAACATGGTGTAGGGGCGGCGTTTGAGCCACCAGGTGGCGGGGATGGGGCGGCGGTAGCTCACCGGCTCTTGTTCCACGGCATCAGCAGCTCCAGGAAGTAGTCGGCGGTGCTCGAGACCTTGGCGCGCTGGATGGCGCCGGCGGGGTCGACGTCCTTGGGGCAGACGGCGCTGCACTCGCCGACGAAGGTGCACTTCCAGATGCCCTTGTGGGCGGCGATGACCTCCTGGCGCTGGTCGCGTCCTTGGTCGCGCGAGTCCATGTTGTATCGCTGGCCGAGGGCGATGGCGGCGGGGCCGAGGAAGTCGTTATCGAGGGCGAACACCGGGCAGGCGGCGTAGCAGAGCATGCAGTTGATGCACATCGAGTAGTGCTTGTAGTCGGACAGCTCGCCGGGGCTCTGCTTGTAGGGCCCCTCCTCGAGGGGCTTCTTCTCGCCCTCTTTACGCACGATCCAGGGGCTGACGCTGGTGAGCTTGTTGACGAAGCCCTCCATCTCGAAGACGAGATCGCGCTCCACCGGGAAGCCGTCGAGGGGCTCCACACGAATGGTGCCGGGGTAGTAGTCCCTGAGGAAGGCGGAGCAGCTGAGCTTGGGGACGCCGTTGACCATCATGCCGCAGGAGCCGCACACGCCCATGCGGCACGACCAGCGGTACGACAAGGTGCCGTCGATCTCGTCCTTGATGTAGTTGATGGCGTCGAGCACCACCCACTCCTCATCGAACGGCACCTCGTAGGTCTGGAATGTGGGCTCGTTCTCCTGCTCCGGCCGGTAGCGGAAGATCTCGAGCTGCATGGTTTGGGCCACGGCGAGGGTCCTAACTCTGCGGGTCGACCGGTGGATTGCCTGCTGGCGAACCCGGGGGCGTCTGTTCTGGGCTTTTCTCTGCGGAACTTTGCTGGCCGTAGACGCGCTTCTCGGGCGGCCACTTCGTGATCACCACGTCTTTGTAATCGATGCGAACGGCGGTGTCGTCGTGACCGCGGTACGCCAGGCTGTGGCTGAGGAAGCGCTCGTCGTCGCGCTCCGGATAGTCGGTGCGCTGGTGCGAGCCGCGGCTCTCGGTGCGGGCCAGCGCGCTATGCGCCAGGGCGAGCGCCAGATCGAGCATGAAGTCGAGCTCGAGGGCCGAGGTCAGCTCGGTGTTGAACGTCAAGCTGCGGTCTTCGATCACGATATTCGCGAAGCGCTCGCGCAGCTCGCCGAGCTTGTCGCGCGTGGCCTGGAGCTTGGCGTGGGTGCGGTAGATCCCGGCGCCGTTCTCCATGGTCTCGTTCATCTCGCGGCGGAGCGCGGCAATACGCTCGGTGCCGCCGTGCTTGTTGATGAAGTCGCGGGCGATGCGCGCCTGCTCGTCGGCCCCCTGCCTCTCGAGCGCCGACACGTCGAGCTCTCCGTGAGCCGTCGCGAACTCGGCCGCGGCCTCGCCGGCCAGGGCACCGAAGACCAACAGCTCGGTGAGCGAGTTCGAGCCCAGCCGGTTGGCGCCGTTGATCGACACGCATGCCACCTCGCCGGCGGCGTAGAGGCCGGGGAGCGAGGTCGAGCCGTCGTTGAGAGTGTCGATTCCGCCCATGCAATAGTGCACGACGGGGCGGACGGGTATGGGCGCGTGCACCGGATCGATACCGGCGTAGTTCTTGGCGAGCTCGCGCACGAAGGGGATCTTCTTGTCGATCTTCTTCTCGCCGAGGTGGCGGACGTCGAGGTGGACGACATGGCCGTGCGGGCCCGGTATGGTGCCGCCGCGATCTCTCTCTTTGATGAACGCCTGGCTGAGTCGATCGCGCGGCCCGAGCTCCATCGCTTTCTTGACCGGGTGGTTCGGGTCGCTGACCTCGAGCGGCGTACCGAGCTCGTAGTCCTGCAGGTAGCGGTAGCCCTTGTTGTTGACCAGAACGCCACCTTCGCCGCGCGCGGCTTCCGTAATAAGGATGCCAGTGCCGGGCAGCCCGGTCGGGTGGTACTGGATGAACTCCATGTCCTTGAGGGCGACGCCCGCGCGGTACGACATCGCCATGCCGTCGCCGGTCTTGATCGAGCCGTTGGTAGTGAACGGGAACAGCTTGCCGGCGCCGCCGGTGCACATGATCACCGCGCCCGCGAGCACGGTCTCGACCTTGCCGGTGCGCAGCTCCAGCGCGGTCACACCCTGGCAGCGACCGTTCTCGACCAGCAGCCGAGTCGCGAACCACTCGTTGTACGCCGTGACGGGCTTGTACTGCAGCGACGTCTGGTAGAGCGCATGCAGCATGTGAAAGCCGGTCTTGTCGGCCGCAAACCAGGTGCGCTCGATCTTCATGCCGCCGAACGGTCGCGTCGCCACGGTGCCGTCGGGGTTGCGGCTCCACGGGCAGCCCCAGTGCTCGAGCTGCGTCATCTCTCGCGGCGCCGCATTGACGAACAGCTCGACGGCGTCCTGATCGGCGAGCCAGTCGCTGCCGCCGACGGTGTCGCGGAAGTGGTTATCGAAGCTGTCGTCGTCGCGGATGACCGCGGCGGCGCCCCCCTCGGCGGCCACGGTGTGGCTGCGCATCGGGTAGACCTTGCTGACCAGCGCGATGCTCAGCGAGGGGTTGGTCTCGGCAATGGCAATGGCGGCTCGCAGGCCAGCGCCGCCGCCGCCGACGATCACAATGTCGTGCTTCAGGCTCACGTTTCGTCGCTATCTGGGTCGCCGTCTCGAGGTCTGTCTGAAGGTCCGTCTGAAGGCCCGTTCGAAGCTTGTCGCCCGGTCCAGATTCTCGAATCCGACGGGCCGTGCCACGGCCGGCGACGTTACCACGTAGCGAGCTCGCTCGCCGGGCAGGAAACCGCGGCGCAACCTGCAATCTGGCCCGGCCGCGCGGTCGCCGGCACGACTCGGCGCGAGGGCCGGGCCGCGTCGCCGCAGCTCTGGCGAGCGCCCCGTGACGTCGACGCCTTTACCCGTCTCGAGCCCGAGGCCTACGCAGCTGGCGGAGGACCCACAGAACAGGGTCGTAGTGCTCCGAGACCACGCGTTCCTTCAACGGAATGATGGCGTCGTCGGTAATCCGGATGCCCTCCGGGCAAACGTCGGTGCAGCATCGAGTGACATTGCACAGCCCGAGGCCGCCGGGATTCTTTGAAACAGCGGGGGTTGCCGGTTCCCTGGAATTGTTCAAAAGGGGATGCCAGGCGATCTCGGCGAGGCGGGCGAAGTAGCGCGGGCCGGCGTAGCTCGCCGGTTCGGGGCCATGATCGCGGATGACGTGGCAGACGTCCTGGCACAGGAAGCACTCGATGCAGCGGCCGAGCTCGCGTGAGCGCTCGATGTCGATTTGATGAATCGTCCGCCAGTCGTCGTCGTTGTCAGGCTCACGCAGCTGCACCGCAGGGGTCTTTTTGGAGACCTCGTAGTTGTAGGCGACGTCGCAGACGAGGTCCTTGACGACGGGGAACGCCTTCATCGGCGCGATCGTGATCGGGCCGGGCGGCAGGTCGGCGACACGAGTCGCGCAGGCGAGCCGCGGGTGACCGTTGATCTCGACCGAGCAAGAGCCACATCTGCCGGATTTGCAGTTCCAGCGTACGGCCAGGTCGCCAGCCTGGGTGGCCTGCAGCAGGTGCAGCAGGTCGAGGACGACCGTGTCGTCTTGGTGCTTGACACCGTTGATACCGTGCTCGACCGTGAACTCGACGAACTCACCGCCCTTGTCGGTTCCCCGAAAAACGCTCAACGTCAAATCAGGCATCGGCGTACTCCGCCGCGTCCGATTCATCGAGCAGCTCGGCGAGATCGGCGCGTTCGTGCAGCCGAGCGTGCGCGGGCTCCTGGGTGACCGACATAGCGCCGTTGATGTACCGAACGACGCTGTTGACGCCGCCGAGCTGTGGGTCCTCCTCCGGATAGTCGACCCGCGAGTGCACGCCGCGGCTCTCTGTACGCTGATGCGCGGAGCGCACGATGGCCTCCGCGACGATCAATAGGTTGCGCAGCTCCATCGCGAGGTGCCAACCGGGGTTGTACCGGCGATCGCCGTCGAGGTGGAATTTCTCGAGAACAGCTCGGCGTTGAAGAGCTTGGATCTTCTCTAACGACTCGGCCAGATCGTCGCCGCCGTTGCTGGCGCCGACGCCGCGCTGCATCGTCGACTGCAGCTCGTCCTCGATCTCGTACGGACGCTCCCGCTCTTCGCGAGGACACTCGGAAGAGGCATCGAAGGGCGCGAGCATCTCCTCGGCGGCGGCCGCGACCTGGGTGTCGTCGACACTCGGCGCCGCGTCGAGCTTGGCAGCGTACACCGCAGCTCCGAGTCCGGCGCGACGGCCGAACACCAGCAGATCGGACAGCGAGTTACCCTCCAGCGGTGCGGCGCCGTGCAGCCCTGCCGCCACCTCGCCCGCGGCGAACAGGCCGGGATCGGCGATTGCGCGGTGTCGGCGTCGACTCGAATGCCTCCCGTCAGAGTTCTATGCAAGGATCCCGACCGGCGAGACCGAGCAGGCTGCCCAGACGGGCCAAACTGCACGAACCCCATGTCGATGAGCTCGGCGCCGGCCAGGTAGGCGAGCGCTAGGCCGTCGCCGGTGCTGTCGGCGGGCGATCTGCGGTCGTAAACGCGGCCGATGCCGCCGGTCGCCAGCACCGTCGCTCTGGCACCGAAGACGACGAGGTCGCCCGATGCCCGCCGGTATCCGACCGCGCCCGCCAGGCTGCCCGAGCCAGGGTCCTTCAACAGACGCGTGACCGTGCACTCCATGTGGACGTCGATCGCCTCGTGCACGGCACGCTGTTGCAGCGCGCGTAGCAGCACCAGGCCGGTGCGGTCGTCAGCGCGCACCAGTCGAGCGCGGCAGTGACCGTCGGCCGCGACCTGAGCAATCGCGCCGTCGGCGCTGCGGTCGAAAAGCGCTCCCCAGCCCTCCAGCTCGCGCAGCCGATCGGGGGTTTCCTGGGCGAGCAATGCGACCATTTTCGGGTCGTTGACTCCCTTTCCCGCCTCCATCGTGTCGCGAAAGTGCAGCTTCCAGTCGTCGTCGCTGTCAACGGTTCCCAGAGCCGCCGCCAGCCCGCTCTCGGCCATCACCGTTGGGGCCTTGCCGAGCAGCGACTTGCAGATCACCGCGGTCCTGGCCCCCCGCGCCGAGGCCTCGATGGCGGCCCGCAGTCCAGCTCCACCGGCGCCGACGACAATCACGTCGTAGTCGTGGCGCTCGATACCGGTTAACGCTGATTCGAGATTCAGCTAAATGATCCGAATGTCTGTGATGACGCCCATTGCCACGAACCGTATGTACAGATCGGTCAGGACAACCGACAACAGGCTGCACCAGGCGTACGTTGGGTGGCGCATGTTGATCCTGGTGACGAACCTCCAGATCTCGTAGCGCACCGGGGCCTTCGAGAATTGGTTCACGTGACCGCCGCAGACGTGGCGGCACGAGTGGCACGAGAAGGTGTAGCCGGCCAGCAGCATGACGTTCAGGCAGATCACCAGGGTGCCGACGCCGATGCCGAAGCCGTCGGGGAAGCGGAAGGCAATCAGCGCGTCGTAGCTCAAAAAGAAAATGAAGACCACCGCCAGGTACCAGGCGTACCGGTGCAAGTTCTGCAGGATCAGCGGGAAGCCGGTCTCACCGCTGTAGGAGTCATGAACGTCCTGCACCGCGCAGCCGGGCGGCGAGCCCCAGAACGAGCGGTAGTAGGCCTCGCGGTGGTAGTAGCAGGTGACCCTGAACACGCCCGGCGCCCAGAGAATCAGGAAGGCGGGCGACAAGGTGAACCAGTCGCCGACCAGCGGGAAGGTCACGCGGTCGCAGTTCGCCGCCAGGCAGGGCGAGTACATCGGCGACAGGTACGGCGCCGAGTAGTAGTAGGCGTTCTGCAGCGCGGCCCAGGTCGAGTAGACGATGAAGCTGGTGAGCGCGAACACCGTCCATGCGGGGAGGATCCACCACTTGTCGGTTCGCAGCGTCCGGTAGGAGCCGGGGAGCTGAATCCGGATCGGTGCTGAGGACGTGGCCATCTAGATCGTTTCGAGCGCGCCGAGCGAAGTTCACGACTGTCCCGCGACTGTCTGCCGAAGGCGATGATAACAGCCAGCGCCCACACGCGAGACGTGCTCGCCGTGGCGGGAAACATGCCTTTTTTCGGGATTAAGCAGACAAGACGCAGAACGAGGAGGAAGCGATCGCGGAGGACGAGACTGGGCTCAGACGTGAGTCCCGCACGACGGCACCGAGCGAGTCGGCCCGGCCCACGACGTGGTCAGTCGCGCGATCAGATCGCCGGCGGCGACGCACAGCGTGGCGAGGTCGAGGTCTTCGAGGAGGCCTACGACGCGTTCAGCAGCGCGATCAGGTCGCCGGCGGCGACGCGCAGCGTGGCGAGGTCTTCGAGCTGCTGGCCGAGCGAGGCTCGGTTGTTCGCAGCGCCGGCAGCGATCGTCTGGCGCTCGGCGCGTTCGATGATGCGGCTGGCGGCGCGTAGCTCCGGGGTCGCGAGCCTGGGGGAGCCGTTGGCGAGCGCCAGGACGGCGGACTCGAGGCGGTGCATCACCGATCCGGAAAGATCCTGCGGCAGCGAGCGTTGAGCTCCTTGCAGCAGCTCGGCGAGCTCGACGTCGTGCAGTCGGAGGAGCTCGATGGCGTCGTAGCGGTAGCGGCTGGTGCCGGGTAGGCCGCGGGTGTTGTTGGTGCCGCCGAGGATGAGGGTTTGCGGTGCGAGCGCGGGAACGGCGGGCAGCGAGGCAACGAGATCGTCGTCGATGCTGAGTAGGAGCTGACCCGTGCGGACGTCCGAGACGAGCGAGAGGCGGGACCAACGACCGGCTTCGAGCGGGCGGTCAACGCGCCAGGTCTCGCCGTCGATGTTGACACGCAGGCCGTTGGGAGTGAGCTCGATGGCGATGCCGGTGGCGGGCCCGGCGGCGAGATCGGTCAGGTCGGGGTCGTTGCGGTCCCACGTGGGCACCAGGCGCAGGGTTTGGCGACCCTTGATGCGCAGGAACGCCACCTGCAGCGCGAAGGAGCGGGTGCCGACGGGTGCGTCCTGCAGGAGGTGGGCCGGACGCCTCGCGCTCGTGACGATGCGCAGGGCGTGCTGGCCACTGAACGGTTGGCGCCGGCCGACCGCTATTTGAGTCACGCGCTCGCCGCGTACGCCCCAGCCGCCGACGACGAGTGGGAACGGTTGTACGGGCGACAGGCTCAGGCTGACGGCGCCCGACTCGAAGTCGCCGTTCTCGATGACGCTGCGGGCCTCGTTGTCGGCGGTGAGCGAGGTCAACGAGGTGGCGGCAGCGGCGCTGACAACGCTCACCAGAACGAGCGCAAGGGCTACCGCAAGGGCGCCGGGTCGGCGCAGCTGCGGGCTCGTGGTGGCGGGTGTGGAAAGCATGGATTGGCCGCTGTTGTGGCTCGAAACGGCACGCAGAGGGTTTACCCAGCCACGTCGACTCACGTGAAATCGGGCATTGCCCAGGCTGCGACCGGGCGCGAACCTGAAAGTATACGCGCTGAAGATGGTCTCACCTGCCTTATGTCGCGCTCAAGACGCTTTTCATGACCTCGAATCGGAGGCAGGGTGGCCTCCGTGCCGCGCGTCGGAGGGGTCGGAAGGTGCGCGAACGTCACGATCCTTGCTCCTTTCCTGGCGCTGGGGTAAAAACGGGAGCTGCAGCGCGCCCATTCCTCGCGCCCTTCCTCTAGAATTCGCACATCGAATCCGCAAAGTCGCAAGATCTCGAGACCCTGATCTTCTTCGCGATTCCGACGCCGACCGGAGTTTCTTCGTGAGCATGCCGCAGCATACGTCCCCCCTTGCCTCCGGAATCGTGGGCATCGAGGAGGGCGCGCTCGATTTTGATCGAATGCCCGAGGAACCTGCCATCTACCGCCTGCGTAGTTCTGGGCAGCGGATCATGTACGTGGGTCACGCGGGCGACGAAGGGCTTCGCGAGGCGCTGACCACCTTGCTGACAGGGCAGTCGATGACCGGTGTCAGGTTCGTGGAGTACGAAGTGATGACGGCCGACGCAGCCCAGGCTGCCGCCGAGGCCGAGATCGACGTGCTCAAGCCGCTCTATAACACCGGGTTCGGCCGTTTTCGCAATTCCGATGTACGTCTCCCCAAGCAGGCTCGCCGTATCCGCACGGCGATGGACAATCCATAGAAGATGCGCTCGACGCTCGGGGGAAAATCAAACGTGCACGAAGCTGACAATTCCGACAGTCACGAGGTGGTCGATGGCGTGAACGCCGCGCGCGATCGTCTGAAGAATCTCGATCGCCGCGAGCTGCTACGCCGCGCCAGCATGCTCGGCATGGGCGCCCTCGGCGTCGGTCTCGCCGGCTGCCGCAACCGGCCCGACGAAGACATCGTGTTGACGTCCACCGAGCCGACGTCCCCTCAGGCGGGCGCAGTGCTCACGGGTCTCGTCACCGATCTGCTGTCGGGGGCCGCGCTCGCCGGGATGGCCGTGCGCCTGGTCGGCTGGGAGACGGTCGAAACCGACGAGTCGGGTCGCTTCGAGTTTCGTGTTCCCGAGCTCGGCGACTTCGGAATCTCGGTACGGGGACCGGGCTATCACGTTCGTGAGTCGGTGCTGAGACTGCAGAGCAACGCCGACGTGAACGTGAGCTTGCTCGAGCGCAACGGCGCGGTAACGCTCTCGCATCTCGATCAGTACGCGCGTGGCACCGGGCCGCGCAAGGAAGGTGTACGGCCGCGGACCCCGGGCGCGACCAACCGCTGGCGCTCGCTTCCGGTCGTGCGGATTTACCGCCGCCTGGTCGACGTACCGAAGCGTGTTGCCTCCGACGCCCGCATCGCCGCCATGGAGAGCTCGATTCTCGCGCTATTCGGCCCTCTGACCGGAGGAGCACTCGGATTCGCGCCGGCGATTGACGTCCGCACGGGCACGCCGCCCGACTCGTTGTCGGGCGGCGCGACGGGGACCATCGCGATTCTGCAACGCGAGGACAGCCTGCTCGGATCGAGTCACGCGAGCAGCATCAGCAACCGCTTCGACATCAACCGAGCTTGCGTCTACTGCGGCGTCGACTCGACGCTGGCGCTGTTCAATCGCATGCTGGCGCACTCGCTTGGCGGCTACGTCGTCGACGACGGCTCCCCCTCGATTCTCAACCCCGCCGGCGCCGGCGACCTGTCGTCGCGTGACGTTGCGGCGGCCCGCGTGCTCTATTCGCGAGCCCCCGGAAGCCGCTCTGCCGATCGCGATCCTGACGGGGTGTTCCTCAACGCCTAGCGGGATCCTCCGGGAAGATCGGTCGATCGCGCAGCCAGCGCGAGCTGCCCGTTCTCCAAGAAAAGACCCCATCCGGCGGTTCGGTTGAGTTGCTCATGACGCAAAGCGCGCGCGCCGCGTGGGAGCGTGAGTACGCCGAGGTCCACGCGTACACCACGTCGTACCGCGACGAGCTCGATCGCGGTGTGCAGTTTTTTCTCGGCTACCTGGCGGCTCGTGGCGAGTCGATCGACGGCCCGATTCTCGAGTGCGCCTGCGGCCGCGGTCGCAACGCCGTTCCGCTGGCCGAGGCGGGGCACGTCGTGCTCGGCGTTGACCACTCGCTCGTGGCGTTGCGGCAGTTCCGCGATCGAATCACCGGGCATGCGGCGCGCGCCCTCGCCGGCACTGCCGCTGGCACTGCCGCCGGAGCCGGGCCGAGCCCGCTTCGCGCACAGCCCGCGCAACACGATCTGCGCCAGCCGCTCCCCGTGCGCGACGCCAGCGTCGGTGCCGTTCTCGACATCACGGCCGTCGATAACCTCGTCGAGGCCGAGTACCAGGCGCACTACGCCGCCGAGATCGCTCGCGTGCTGCGACCCGGCGGCTGGTTGATGCTCGTCACCTTCCACCGCGACGACGGCTACTACCGCGAGTTCAAGCTCTGGTCAGCGCGATCGACCGGCGAGCCGGACACACTCGTCGACTGGGTGGTGGAGGACCCCAACACGGGCATCCGCAACCAGCTGTTTCTCGCCACCGAGCTCGACGACATGTTCACCACGTCCACACCAGCGCTGGAGCGCGTGGCCGGCTGCCGCATGGACTTCATCGATGAGGCGGCCCAAGAACGATGGACGCGCCGCTTCCACCTGCGGCTCTATCGCAAGTCCTCGACCTGAGCCCGGCTCCTCGTACCGAATTCGGTGTGCACCCGAGCGATACGGGGTCGACTCGAGCAAGGCCGCCGTAGCTCGGCGTCACCGCGGACAAGGCTCTCTACGCGGACCAGGCTCTTTATGCGGACCAGGCTCCTTACATAGACCCGCCTCCCAGAGCTCCAGCCGGTAGTTGCCGTCGGGGCCCTCGCGCAGCGTCCGCAGCATCCCGTCGACCCAACCGTCGAACAGATCATCGACCTGTAATGTGGCCAGCAGGAGGCCGGCATCTGGATCGAGGACTTCGAAGACAGTGTCGTAGCGGCGCTGCCAGTCGATCGCCGGCTCGGCCGACGCGTCGACCAGCCTGTGGAGCATCACCCAGAGATACCCGTCGCGATCTTGGTGGATCGCCGCCACCACGTTCTCAGGCCACTCCGGTGGGTCGGTGCCGGAGCTGGCGCCGGGCTGGAGCCACTCGAGGTCGCGTTGTAGCTGGCGCACCAGCTCACCGTCGTGGGTCCAAAGCTCGAGTCGGTATTTTTCGACCCGAGCCGACCAGAACGAGCTCTCGTCGTGGCGCGCGATTGAGCGCTTGGTGAGCCACGGTCGATAGTCGCTCATGGCGCTCGCGGCGCCTACAGCGCCCGCCGCGCCCGTCGCGCTCGAATCGCCCGCGCTGCCCGGCTCAGCCGCCCTAGCCCCGCCACCTGCCACGACGGCGGGGTTGCCGCTTGCGCCGAACGAACGCTCCAAACGACTGCGATCGTCGAGCACGTGGAACGGCTCGCCGGAAGGGTGGTAGGCGCCTGGGATGTGATGCAACTGGCGCTTGTCACCCACAGCGAGAACAGAAAATGGCGCTCGCCCGCCGGTCTTCGTCATCAGAGTTCCGCCATGTGCCGACAGGACGACCTCGCGATCGGACGCGTCGTAAACATGCAGCCGATCCAACGGGTCGACCCAAAGCTGGTTGATCTCTCCGGGCACGCTACGCCGGCTGACGGACGCGCGGCGCTTGCCACGCTCATCCATCAGCCGGCCGTCGCCATCGAAAACGTAGTAGCGGTGCTCATCACAGGCAGGCCCCACATAAATGCGCCCGTTGCTGTCGCGGGCGACCCCGGCGGGGATCCTGCACAACAGCGCTTCACTTGCGAGCGTGACCTTGCGCTCGAGGCGGATCGAGCAGCCGGCGCACGTTGGCTCGCTCGGCACGAGTTGGGGCTCAGAAGACTGCACTCGCGCGGGAGCAGCGGCCACTGCGGAGGTGATCATGAATGCCACCATTGGGGCGGCGAGGCGCCGTCGTCGCATGCTGTTCCTCCCAGGAAAATCGATACCGCACAACAGGCTCGAGGGGTTGTCGACTCAGCGCTCAACGGATCAGACAATCGCGCCCTCAGGCCGACTCCTCAGGCAAACCCCTCACTGGGATGAGATGGCCACCGGAAGACGAATCCGCGGGATGCCGGTTTGAGCTGGTTGACATATGCGTGTATCTACACTATATTCGTCGCCATGCTACCGAACGAAGCGAGACCATCCATGAACGCCAGCCCCGATCTGGGCGCCTGTGCCTGTTACAACACACGAAAAGCGGCCCGGTTGCTCGCGCAGGCCTACGACCGCGCGTTGGAACCGAGCGGGCTCAACAACACACAATTCGCCACCCTCGCGTCGATCTCCGGTTCCGCGGACGGCCTCACGATCACCGAGCTGGCCGCCGGCATGGGCGTCGACCGGACGACGCTGACGCGCAACCTCAAGCTCATGGTTCGTGAAGGTCTTGTACGCCTCGACGCGGGGCAGGATGCCCGAGTCAAGCTGGTGGCCGTCACCACGGCCGGGCGCGAGGCGCTCGAAACGGCGATACCTCTCTGGCAGCGGATTCAGGGCTCGATCACGCAGGAGCTGGGCGATTGGCCGAGATTGCGTGCCGATATCGAGGCGCTTGCGAGCCTCGCGGATGAATCGAAATGAGCGCGATCTGTCCCGTTCCCGCCAAAACCGCGGCGCGGCGCTTTCCTTTGTTCCGAAACGTGTATCTACACTTATCAAGCGCCAGCCCATGGAGCGGCGGGCGCACAACCCAAAAGGACCCATCATGAATACTAGCAAACCCAGAATTTTGGTTACCGCCGCGGCAGGACGCACCGGCTCGGCCGCCGTGCTGGATCTTCTGAGCAAGGACTTTCCCGTCCGGGCCCTCGTCCGCCGGCGCGATGCTCGCAGCGCGGCGCTCGAGAAGGCCGGCGCCGAGATCATCACCGGCGACCTGTTCGACTTTCAGGATCTGCGCAGGGCGCTCGATGGGGTGCAACGCGCGTATCACTGTCCACCCTTCGGGCCCAACCTGCTCAACGGCGCCAGCCTCTTCGCGCTTGCCGCGGAGGAGGCCAAGCTCGAGGTCGTGGCACTCATGAGTGGCTGGAATCCGCATCCCACGCATCCGGCCATCGTCACGCGCGAGCACTGGATGGCCAACCAGCTGTACCGCTGGATGCCGACGGTCGACGTCATCCACGTGAATCCGGGGATCTTCGCCTTCATCTACCTGCTCGGGCTGCCGGCGATCGTGCACCTGGGCATGCTCGCTGCTCCGTTCGGCAACGGCCGCAACGCACCCCCTTTCAACGGCGACATCGGACGGGTGGCGGCCGGCGTGCTAGCCGATCCGGCGCGCCACATTGGCAAGACGTATCGACCTACCGGTCCTGAGCTTCTGTCGCCTGGTGATATCGCCGACATCCTGACTCGCGTCGTGGGACGCAAGGTCCGGTACCAGGACAGCTCGCCGAGGATGTTCGCGAAGGCGGCCACAACACTGGGCGTGACCGACTTCGAAATCTCACAGATGCTCCATTACGCCGAGGAGATCCGCCAGGGTGTGTTCGAGGTCGGCGCACCGACCGACCACGTTGAAGCCATCACGGGTCGCAAGCCGGAGAGCTTCGAGACGATCGCCCGGCGCTACCTCGACAACCCGTCGCTCATCGCACCTGGCTTGACGAACACAGGAAAGCTCGGCGCGATGGCATTCATGGCTCGGATGCTGCTGAGCCGACCGCCGCGCTTCGATCGCTGGGAACGAGACCACGGGCATCCGGTGCTGAGCGACATCGTGCTGGCCAGCGACAGCCCCGAATGGCGCGCCCACGCCGAGCGGCAGGAGCTGTACCTGCTGCCAAGCTCGACGTCCTGACCGCCGCCCGCGACGTAGCCGACGTAGCCGAGGGAACCCAGAGATGAACACCTACGAGAATCTGCGAGCCTTGATTGTCTGGTTGGGACTCACCGAGTTGGCGTGGATCGCGTCGTGGCTTCTACGACCCGATGACGCGGCAGCCGGCTACGTCGCAACCGTGGGCGTGTGGATCGCCGTGATGCTGGGCTGGCTGGTGTCCGGGGTGGTCGCCGCCAGGAGGGACTTCCTCCTGAAGCACGCGCCGCGGCTCTCCAACCTGGTGGGCGTAGCTCTCGTCGTCGGCTTCGGAGCTGCCCTGTTCTGCGGCACCGAGGTCGGCAGGGAGGGGGTTCTGATTGCGGCCTCGCAAGCCACCCACGCTGAGCTGGCGTGGATACATGCCCTCCGGCTATTGGCGATCGGCACCGTCATCAAGTACTGGCAGGGCGAGCTACCGCTTCACTTCATCCTGCTCGGGGCGATACCCGACTTCCTGTTCGGGGCGAGCGCGGTGTTCGTGGCCGGCATGGCCGACAGCCAGGCTTTGACGCCCGCCTTCTTGATCGCGTGGCACTGGGTAGGCTTCGCACTGTTCACTGGCGCCGGCCTCTCGATGTTTTTCTCGGTTCCATCGCCCTTCAGGATCTTCGAGACCAAGCCCGATTCCACGATCGTCTTTCGGTTTCCCATGGCCCTGGCGCCCAACTTCACCGTGCCCCTGTTCATGCTGGGCCACATCCTTGCGCTGGTGAAGCTGTACGCGTGAGCCGGCGAGATCTCCGAAGTCAGCCGTGGTCGGGCTCCCGATTCGGTCTCGAGACCTGATTTAATTCATTTTGATGTAGAAATAATCACTGAGGATTTCTTTCACTTGCAGCAGTAGATCCGGGGAACGGGGAACGGGGAAACGCTCATGCCGTAGGCGTCCCCCTCCAGTCGCACCAGGGCGAGCAGGACGAGCTGCTCGAACTCGGTCAGAAACCACCACCTTTCCCCAGCAACGGCCAGAATCCCGCGGATGGGGGGAGGCCCGTGTCTCCTCCCCGCGCCCCACCCAGAACACCCATCACACCGCCCCCCACCTACTCCCTGTCGCCCTCAGCAATCCAAGCCCCATCCGCCTCCACCGAAGTCGACCCCGGCGGCGGCTCATTGCCGTTCTGCGCCAGCCGATACTGAAACTCGGCCCGCCCCTCGCCCTCGTTGTTCTCCCAACGCCGATAACCCCGCACCCAGCAGCTCTCGCTGGCACGCAACTCGACGTTTTCCGGGCGCAGCAGCACCACGCCGACGGCCACCTGCTGCTCCACCTCGCCGTCATCGGGCAACTCCACACGAAGAGTTCGCCAGTCGACACGGCGACGCTGCTCGGAGTCGCGAAGCTCGAGCTCGCGGTCGCCACGGCGGTGATCGCGCATCTTGCGAAGGAAGGTCTTGCGTTTCATCTGTGGAGCCAGTCTTGAGTCGGGCGCTGGTGTCGACCGATGTCGACCGAGGTCGACCTGATCGCGCGAGGGGTTAGTCAGACGAGCCGGCGAGCTCTTCGAGGAAGTAGGCGGCGCTGAGCACGCCGGTGTAGAAGTTTTCGAGGACGAAGCTCTCGTTGGGAGCGTGGAGGTTGTCGCCGGGCAAGCCGAAACCCATGAGCACAGTCGGAACGCCGAAGAGGCCTTGGAGTGTGCCGACGAGTGGAATCGAACCGCCCTCGCGGATGAACACGGTTTCGGCATCGAAGGCGCGGTGAAGGGCACGCGAGGCGGCCTGCAGAACGGGATGGTCGCGTGGTGCCGACCAGGGCTTGCCGCCGTGCATGCGGCTGATCTTCACGCGTACGCCGGGTGGCGTGACGCTGTGGATGTGAGCCGTGAAGGCATCGGCGATTTCGTCGGGGTCCTGGTCGGCTACCAGGCGCATGCTGACCTTGGCCATGGCTGTGGCGGGCAGCACGGTTTTGCTGCCCTCGCCGGTCCAGCCCGAGAGCAATCCGTTGACTTCGAAGGTCGGGCGCATCGAGCGCGCTTCCAGTACCGAAAAGCCCTCTACCGAGAGCAGCGCATCAACATCGAGATCCTCGCGGTAGGCCTCCTCGTCGAACGGTAGGTCGGCCCAGGCGGCGCGCTCGTCGTCATCGACGGTCTGCACCTTGTCGTAGAAGCCGGGTATCGCCACGCGGCCGTCGGCGTTGCGGCACGTGGCGAGCATCTTGGCGAGCGTCTCGGCAGGGTTGACGACGGTGCCGCCGTAGACGCCCGAGTGCAGGTCGCCCTTCGGACCCTCGACGTCGATTTGTAGATAGGCCAGGCCGCGCAGCCCGTTGCACAGCGTCGGCATGTCCGGACCGAACATGGCGGTGTCGGAAACCATCACGGCGTCGCAGCGCAGCTGCTCGAGGTGCTCGCGGACAACGGCCTCGACGTTGGGGCTGCCGACCTCTTCTTCGCCTTCAATAAGGAACACCACGTTCGCCGGGCAGGTGCCGGTGGCCTGAAGCCAGCTTTCCAGTGCTTTCACGTGGATGTAGAGCTGACCCTTGTCGTCGGCAGCGCCGCGGGCGAAGAGTCTGCCGTCGCGGACTTCGGGCTCGAACGGCGCAGTTCTCCAGAGCTCGACGGGGTCTTCGGGCTGCACGTCATAGTGTCCGTAAACGAGGACGGTGGGTGCGTCGGTGGCACCGCGCCAGGCGCCGTAAACCACGGGGTGTCCCTCCGTTTCCCACACTTCAACCTCGGCGCAGCCGGCGTCGCCGAGCTTGCCGGCGAGCCAATCGGCCGCCTCGCGCACGCGATCGGCGCGTTCGCGATCGGTGGAAACGCTGGGGATACGAAGAAACTCGAACAGCTCGTCGAGCCACGGCCCGCGATTGCCGTCGATGTGCTCGCGGACGTTATCTGACGATTGCGACATGAGTGGTGGTTCCATTTGGGCCATAAAACGAAAGGTTGCAGAAGGCACCGGGGGACGACGACACGCCAGCGAGCGCCTACCAGGTCATTTTAGTGGACCGGAGCTCGGGCGGCCTTCGCTCGGGTCGACTGGCGGTGCTGTAGTGTCCCGTGCGACCCTTGTACCGTTGTGCACAACACCGCGCTTTGCTACCGTGGGGCGCGTTTGCGAGAGAGCTGCCGAGCCTGAGACACGCAGGTGCCTGCGGGAGAGACCGCCCACCACAAACGCTATGGCAACGCGCGCATCCCTTACGCCCACGGCGGTTTCTGACGGAGTAACAACAGTGAGTTATTCGGCTAATAGGTCGCAGTGGTCACGAAGCGCGGCTCTGGTTGGTCTGGTGGTCGCGCTCGGTTCGTTCGTGCTGGCAGGTCCGGCGATCACCGCCGCGAGCGCCGCGCAAGACGCCGAGGTTGACGCGCTCCTCGGTCGCATTCGCGACGCAATGGCGAGCTCAGGGTCGACTCGCTTCGTGATGCCTCTCCCAGGGTCCCGGAGCATCGTGCTGGCAATCGACACCACAACGCCGCTCTACTTCTTCCTCGAGCGCGGCTCGATTCGAGGCTCGTCGATCGACGAGTTCT
Source organism: Acidobacteriota bacterium (assembly GCA_963666215.2). Classification (GTDB taxonomy): domain Bacteria; phylum Acidobacteriota; class UBA890; order UBA890; family WLXD01. The sequence goes on along the minus strand of CAXWPL010000004.1, from coordinate 84,651 downwards.
ACACTCATCTCGAGGGAGGCGACACCGAAGCGGCCTACAAGGTCTTCATGCGGAACGCCTTGATGACCGTGCGCGCCACCGACTACGGCTGGAACGGGCTCGGGCAGCCGATGTTGACCGACTCTGGCGCGGAGATCTCCGATCTCTACTATCGTGACGCTGGCGGCGTCTTTAGGCGAATCGCCGACATCTCCAGCGCCGATATTGCCAACTACAAAGAGCTCCTGCAGACGATCGCCACTGGTCTGGATGGCGGTACCTAGGTTCCTTTGAGCGGGCCAGCAGGTTCCTTTGAGAGGACGTACTTGATGAAGCGATCTACCCTCGGTGCCACCCTTGTCACCACGCTCGCCGTCGCGCTGTTGATCGCACCAGCGGCGTTCGCTGCTCAGGGATCTTCCTCTGGCCAGTCGGGGGCCTCGGGCCAATCCGGGCAGTCAGGCCAAGCAGGCCAAGCTGGCCAGCAGGGTCAAGATCCGAAGAAGAAGCCGATTCCCCTGAAGTACGAGGAAGTGATCGTTGTCACGGCGTCGCGCTCGGAGGAACGGCTGCTCGATGCGCCAACGGCGATGACGGTGATCGGCGCCTCGGAAATCGAAATCTCGCCGGCCAAGAACTACGCCGACCTGCTGCGCGAGGTCCCGGGTCTGAACGTCGTCCAAACCAGCGCGCGCGACATCAACCTGAGCTCGCGCACCGCCACAGGCACTCTCGACGCCCAGCAGCTGGTGCTCATCGACGGACGCTCGGCCTATCTCGACTTCTTCGGATTCGTTGCCTGGGACTTGCTGCCGCTCGACTTCAGCGAGATCGAGCAGATCGAGGTGATTCGTGGCCCTGGCTCGGCGGTTTGGGGAGCGAACGCGATGAGCGGCGTGGTGAACATCATCACCAAGTCGCCGCGCTCGATGGGCAACGCCTTCAAGCTCAAGGCCGGTGGCGGCGAGCGCGGCACGGGCTTCGGCAACATCCTGTACTCGGGCGTTCGAGACGACTGGTCGTACCGCGCCGGCGCCGGCTACTCCACTCAAGACGCATGGGACCGTCCCGGACCGCTGCCGAGCGGCCAGCCCCGTGACCTGTTCCCCAACCGCGGCACCGCGCAGCCGAAGTTCGATATTCGCGTCGACAAGCGGCTCGGCCCGACGTCCTCCCTCTCGTTCGGCGCCGGGTACGCGGGTACCGGCGGCATCATTCATACGGGCATCGGTCCCTTCACCATCGAAGACGGCAGCAACTTCTGGAACGTCCAGGCCGACTACAACCGCGACGCGCTCAACGCTCGCGTTTACGTCAACGTGTTCGACGGCAACGGCGTCAACCTGCTGAACGGCCTGCTCTTCAACTTCAAGACCACAACGACGAACGTCTCGCTGACGAACACGAACTTTCTGTTCAACGACCGCGACGCGATGACCTATGGCGGCAACTACCGCTCGCTGACGTTCGACCTGTCGATTGCACCCGGCGAGGATGCGCGCACTGAGGGCGGCATCTTCAACCAGCACACCATCCAGATCGGCGACCATGTAACACTCAACGCCGGAGCCCGGGTCGACTGGTTCAGCGTGCTCGATCAACCCGTTTGGTCGCCGCGCGGCGCGTTGCTCGTGCGCCCCACCGAGAGCGGCAACCACGTGTTCCGATTCTCGTTCGGACGCGCGTACCAGGTACCTTCGCTCATCAACAACTTCCTCGACGTCACCATCTTCAACGCGGTGGCGCTGCCTACCGGGCCTTTCGTGTTCGCGTCGCGAGCCGTGGGCAACCCGGAGCTGAAGGAGGAGTCGCTCGATCAGTTCGAGATCGGCTATCGCGGTGTGTTCGGCGACATCTCTGTCGACGTTGCCGCCTACCGTATGGAGTCAACCGACGACATCGATTTCTACCCTGCCGGGGTCTACACCTTCTTCACGCCGCCGCCAGGTTTCCCCGCCGCGTTGGTGTGCATCCTGCCGGGCGCCCCGTCGCCGCCCTGCCCGCCGGCGGGCGTGTTGCCGGTGGTGCTATTGCCGAACCTGTTCAGCTACCGGAACATCGGCGAGACCGTCAATAAGGGCATCGAAGTCGGCGTCACGGCGCGTCCCTTCAGCCGCCAGCAGCTGGCAGTGAACTACTCCTGGCAGGACGAGCCCGAGGTCACCGGGGTCCCTCAGATTGAGGTCGGAATCGCGCCGGCCACCCGCTTTAATGTTGCCTGGAGCGGCTGGGTCGATCGCACCTACTACAGCGCTTCGGTCAACTACGTCGGCGAGGCCTACTGGACCGACGTGCTCGACTCGCGCTTCTACGGCACCACCGACGCGTTCACCACCGTCAACGCCTCTATTGGCCATCTGTTTCTCGACGGCACGCTCGAGGCCTCGGTTCGCGCCACGAACCTCTTCGACGACCAGATCCTGCAGCACGTGTTCGGCGACATCATCGGCCGCCGGCTCATCGCTGAGCTGATGCTCTGGGTGCAGTAGCCGCGGCGATTGCGAGTAGGCGCGACGGTTAGCGGTCCAGCTCCTACGCCCAGTCGGGCTCGGGGTCGATGCCGAGCCCGTCGGCGAGCCGGTTGTAGTGGTTGAAGAAGCCGACGACTTGCGTGAGGTCGTGGACCGCCTCGTCGGTACAGCCCGCGGCGCGTAGCGTGTCGACGTCCGACGCTGTAATCGAAGCGGGTGCGCGGGTGAGCTTTTCAGCATGCGCACACAGTGCGGCCGCGCGCCGAGAGATTTTCTCGAGTTGAGCGCGCGAAACGGCCCGCCAGTCGGCGGCGAGCTGGTCGACGAGCTCGTCGGCGGTTTCGACGTTGGCGACCTCACCCCGGAGGTCGTCTGCGTGGGAGCGCACTCAGTAGTGGCAGCTGTTCACCTGCGAGACAACGACGGCCACCATCTCGCGCTCGGCGCGGCTCAGAGCCGACTCGCCGTACATGATCTCGAGGTACAGACGCACGCTGGCACGCAGCACGTGTGGACGCGCTCCCTGGATCTTGAGGACGTTGTAGACGCGACCCGATCGCTTGCGAGCTATCTCGTGCTCGCGCGCCAAGGCGCCCTCGGCTTCCGATTCTTCGATGATGCGGATAAACGCCATCTTGTCTGCCTCACGGGAATTGCTACACTGGCGCCGTCACGACCCATGGGCATCGTGCCATGCCGCGTGGCCCGGTGGCGCGCGACGCCGCACGGGCCGCCGTGTCGTCAAGTCCGGCAAGTCCGTCGGGTCGAGGGATGGGCAACCGTCATGAGCGACTCTCCGCATACATCGCCTACATCGAGCTCGACGAGCAGATCGAGTACGTCCGACGGGCAAGTCAGCATGCGCCAGTTCATCGACGCCATCTGCGCGCTGCCGCCCCGCGATCCTGATGATCGGCTCATGATGGAAACCGTGCGCGCCAACCGCGTGTGCCCTGACGAGCTCGAGCGCCACGTATCGTGGGAGCCCGACCGCTACACCCGGCACCTCGTCTATCTCGACGAGCGCTTCCAGGTGATGGTGCTGTGCTGGCAGGTCGGGGCTCTGACACCGGTTCACGACCACGCCGGCCAGCGCTGCTGGATGACGCTCGAGCGCGGCCGCATCGAGGTGGCCGACTTTCTGTGGAAAGAAGACGGCGGCGCGCCGAAGCTGATGAGTGCCGAAGTGGTTGGTGGCGAGTCGGGCGATGTCCATATCGACCGCTGCGCGTCCGTGCACCGCATCGCCAATCTGGCCGAGTGGGGCGAGCGGGCCATCAGCCTGCACGTGTATTCGCGACCGTTCTCGTGCTGCGGTGTCTACTGCTGCCAGACCGGCAAGCGCGACGATCTCACGCTGTCGTTCGATTCGATTGGGCCGCTGGTTTCACAGGATATGAGGCGCCGGATCAACTGCTAGCGCGCTCCCTGGTGCTCAGGGCGCCCCCCAGGTCGCGGCGCTAGAACACCGCGCCGGCGTCGGGTATCGAGGCCGCCGGACCGCCGACGAGCTCGCGCAGCACATCCAGGTAGTGGAACGCGTCGTTGGTCAGCTCGGGCAGGGTTGTCTGTACCGCCGCGCAGCGCCGCAGGGCGTCGTCGAAGCGACCTCTGAGGTAGTCCTCGCGCTGTGGAACCTGTTGGGCTCCCAGCGCCGCGATCTCGCGCTGGCGGCAGACGAGGCCGTGGGCGCCGAGACGACGCGACACCATCCGAGTGGGTCGAAGCGGCGGACTCGAGGAGCTCGGCCCCGGCAGTTGGCAAGCGGTGCATTCGCACGGCGGCGCGCCCGCGCAGGAGAGCACGGCGTCGGCCAGTCGGGTCGGCAGCTGCACGAGGTAGTCCTCGAGGTAGTAGTTGTTGGCGTGCAGGTTAATGAGGCCTTCGCGCAGATACCGTTGCGGATAAGCCTCGAGCTCGAGCAGGCCTGAGCAGTAGCCGGCGGCGCCGCGAGCAACTGCAACGAGGCCGCTGCGGCCGCAGTAGGCGAGCAACGTCGGCGTGGCGTTGCGCTGCAGGCGCTCGAGCAGCTGCATGACCGCGCGTACATCCTGTGGCGACGCCTGGCGCTCGTCATAGTTCGTCGCCATTACCCAGTAGAAGGCCGCCGGCAGCGAGGCGAAGCGCTCGCCGACTTCATCGACTGCACCTGGCCGCAGCAACGCGTCGATGTCGATGCAGATCGCAGCGCCCACGGGGAGAGCGTCCGTCGACGCCGACGCTCCGATGCCCTCACCGGCCAGCGCTAGGGCTTCGCTCGCGGTCTGCACTGCGACGTCGAGCCAGGGGTGGGACGCGTCGGGAATGGCGAAGTAGGGCGCCAGGAGCAGATCGGCTTCCATCTCGATTTGAGCCCTGAATACGGCCTCGATGAGACTCTTTCGGGCTTCGGGTGTGGCGAAGTGGCTCGGCTCCCACAATGTGCCGAGGCTGCTGCGGCCGGGGCTGTAGGCCACTGCGCGGTAGTCCTCCATGCTCATGTAGCCCTCGTACTGATACGCGGCGGTCTTCGGGTCGACCAGGAGGAGATCGGTCCGGCGGCGGACGTCGTTGATGAGTGGTTGCGTGCGCGGGTTGACGCCGTATGTCGCCGACAGGACCGCGGCGCGCAGCCGGAGCTCGGGGAGCGACTCGAGCGTCGGCCGATCGGTGGGCAGCAGTACCGGGGCGAACACCGGGCTGTCGGCGCTCAGCATGCGATTTCGCGTTCGTCGAGCATGCGTGCAAGATCGCACAGCCGACCCCACGCCGCTCGCGGCAGGTGTGCTGCATTGTGGGCGCTGCGGAGGTAAGGTCTGCACCTCGGAAAAGGAGACCCCGAATGGCATTGCGAGTCGATTGGTACTATCACCGATCTGGTTGAACATCCTGCACACGAGCTCGGGAGTTTCTCGAGCAGGAACAGGCGCAAGTGGCCGAGCAAGTGAGCGCCAGACGCAAGCTGGGCGAGGCGGAGGCGCTCGAAATGGCTCGTGCCGCACGCCGGTTGATCGTGGCGAAGGGGCGCAACATCACGCGCATCAACCTGAGCTCGTCGCCGTCCAAGAGCGACATCCTCGAACACATGCTCGGTCCCACCGGCAACCTGCGGGCCCCGACCCTGCGCGTTGGCGATGTGCTCTACGTCGGCTTCCCCAAGGAGGGATTCGAGGAGCTGCGTTGACGTGAGCGAGCCCTTCGACGATCAGCAGGGCGCCGGCCCGGCCCGCTCGCTGTGCGACATCCTAGATGTTGTTCGCGAGCGCGACCTGCCGGACCTGTTGCGCTATCGGCCCGGTGGGGCGGCATCGTTCCACGCTCTCAGCGCGGCGCGTTTCCTGGCCGACATCGAGCGCTGTGCGGCGGGGCTACGCACGCTCGGTGTGTCGACGGGTGATCGCGTGGGGTTGATCTGCGCCAACCGCCCCGAGTGGCACGTCACCGACTTCGGCTGTCATCGCGTGGGAGCTGTCGTGGTGCCGCTCTTCGACACGCTGACGGCGGCTCAGCTGCGGTACTGCTTTGGCAACAGCGGCTGCACGGTTGTGGTTGTGGAGGCAGCCGAGCAGGCCGACAAGCTGGGTGATGCTTTGGCGAGCGAAGAGCTGGGTGACGTCCGGTGGGTGGTCACGATCGGTGAGAGTTACCCAGAGCGGCGCGAAGGGCCAGAGCTGGACGAGGCACCGCGCTCGACGGGGCTCGATGCCGAGATCGAGGCGACCGTCGAGATCGACGCGGCCGCCGAGGCGGGGGCGGCGGGCGAGTGCCACTGGATCGGCTTCGCCGCTCTTCTCGACTTGGCCGACCGTTCAAGACCGGCGGCGGAAGACTCGCAGACAAGCCGGTCGGTGCGCTGTGAGCCGCCGCCGAGCGGCGACGATCTCGCCACCATCATCTACACGTCGGGCACCACGGGGCCGCCGAAGGGCGTGATGCTCAGCCACGCCAACATCCTCGCCAACATCGAGGGCGTGCAACGGCGAGTGCCGACATTCCCCGGCGACGTCGGCATGTCGGTACTGCCGCTATGCCACGTCTACGAGCGCATGATCGACTACAACTACCTGATGGCCGGGGCGCGCGTCGTGTACAGCTCGCCGGCTGAAGCGGGAGCGGACATGCGGCAGGTGCAGCCGACAATCCTGATCGGCGTGCCGAGACTCTTCGAAAAGATCCGCCAGGCGATCGAATCTCGGGCTGCCCAGGCGAGCCCGATGAAACGTGCGCTGTTCGGCTGGGCGCAGCGTTGCGGCCTGCGGTACGCACGCCGACGCTTGGAAAGGCCAGAGGGATCAGACGGCACGGGCGCCGGGAGCTCGGTCGGCCTGTTTCTGCGTTTCTCGCATCGGCTGGCCGAACGGCTCGTCCTGTCGAAAGTTCGCGACGGGCTCGGCGGCCGCCTGCGCTTGATCTCCGCTGGAGGAGCGGCGCTGCCGGTGTCGGTCAACTGGTGGTTCCTCTCCTTCGGGTGGAACCTCGTGCAGGGCTACGGTCTTACGGAAAGCTCGCCGGTGATCTCCGTCAATGCCGTCGACACGAACCGCGTGGGCAGCGTTGGCGCGCCCTTGGACAATGCCGAGGTGCGCATTGCCGAGGACGGCGAGGTTCTCACCCGCGGGCCCCATGTGATGCGCGGTTACTGGAACGATCCCGAGGCGACGGCTGCGACCGTGGTGAACGGCTGGTTGCACACCGGCGATGTGGGCCGCATGGGTGCCGACGGTTGCCTGTACATCACCGATCGCAAGAAGGAGCTGCTCGTCACCTCCACAGGCAAGAACGTGGGTCCGCAGCAGATCGAAGGTCTGCTGAGCGAGAGCCCGTTCATCTCTCAGGTGATGGCGATTGGTGATGGCAGGCCGTTCATCGCCGCGCTCATCGTGCCAGAGTACGAGCGACTCACGCAGTGGGTGGAGGCACATCGTTTGGGTCTGCCCACCGATCGTGAGTCGATGTGCAGCTCGGATCTCGTGCAGGAGCTCTACCTGGCGGAGCTGCAACGACTGCAGGTCGACCTGGCGCGCTACGAGAAGGTCCGTGCCTTCCGCCTGTTGCCCGAGTCGTTCAGTGTGAAAGCTGGCGAGCTCACGCCAACGCTGAAGCTGGTGCGTCGCGTCGTGGCGGAGCGCTATGGTGACCTGATGGAAGAGATCTACTCGTCGAGAGGGGCGTGAGGAGCGTCATGAAGAGCGGCGGTGTGAAGAGCGGTCGCGGCTGGTGAGCTCTCCCGCGCTGCAGACCCGGCGGCCCGACGTTGTCATTACGCATGGGCTGCGCACGGTCTTCGCCAAGATCGGCGGCGCGTTGCGCGACGTGTCGGCGGTCGAGCTGGGCCGCCAGGCTGTTGTGGAGCTGCTGCACACAGCCGATCTCGATCCGGAGCGTGTCGACGAGGTGATTCTCGGTTGCGCCGGCAACCCCATCGACGCCGCCAACGTTGCCCGCGTGGTGGCGCTGCGGGCGAACTTGCCGCAGCGCACGCCAGCGGTGACGGTACAGCGCAACTGCGGCTCTGCTCTCGAGGCCATCACCACCGCCACCGAGCGCATCCGCTCGGGGCGAGCACGCCTGTTGATTGCGGGCGGCGTGGAGTCGATGAGCAACTACCCCTTGGTCTTTCGCCACAGCGCGGTGCGGATCTTCGAGGTATTGGCGCGCTCGCGCGATACGGCCAGTCGCTTGCGCGCGCTGGCGCGATTTCGACCGCGGGACTTCAAGCCGGTGATCTCGCTGGCGCGCGGCCTCACCGATCCTGTGTGCGGGCTCAACATGGGGGAGACCGCCGATGTGCTCGCCAAGGAGTTCGGCATCGACCGCGACCAGCAAGACGCGTTCGCGCTCCGCAGTCATCAGCGCGCCGCCGCTGCCGAGGAGGCCGGCCGGTTCAACGACGAGCGCATCCCGGTGCTGATGCCGCCCACCTACAGCGACGCCGTGGAGGCGGACGTTGGGCCGCGCCCCGACCAGAGTCTCGAGGCGCTCGGCAAGTTGCGCCCGGCGTTCGACCGTCGCTTCGGCACGGTGACGCCCGGGAATGCCTGCATGGTTACCGACGGCGCCGCCGTGACCCTGGTGATGGACGCCGACATGGCGCGGGAGCTGGGCTACGAGCCGCTCGGGCGCGTGGCGGGCTACGCCTGGGCGGGGCTCTCGCCACGGCGCATGGGGCTGGGCCCTTGCTACGCCACGCCCATGGCGCTCAAAGAAGCCGGTCGCAGGCTCGGGGATATGGATTTGGTGGAGATCAACGAGGCTTTCGCTGTTCAGGTACTGGCCTGCTTGCTCTGCCTACGTTCCTCGTCGTTCGCGCGTGATGAGCTCGGAGGGCTATTGAGCACGGTGGCGCTGGGCGAGATCGATCCCCAGCGCCTCAACGTCAACGGCGGTGCGATTGCGCTCGGGCATCCCGTTGGCGCGACAGGTGCGCGGCTCGTGATCACATTGCTGCACGAGCTCGCCCGCCGCGATACGCATCGCGGGCTCGCCACGCTCTGCATTGGCGGCGGCCAGGGCGGCGCGATTGTCTTGGAGCGGTGATTCGATGCCCGACGATCGCGTGAGCCGAAGCAACTCGAATCATCACAGCGCCACCACCAACTCCGAGCGCGCCATCTCGGGTGCCGGGCTGAGCTTGGAGATCGATGACAAGGGCATCGCGATCCTCGAGTTCGATCAGCCGGAGAGCGAGCACAACAGGCTCACGGCCGAGCTGCTGCGTCGCTGGGTGCGATTGATGGGCGACGTCCGCGCCGCCGCTCGTGCCGGCGACGTGGTGGGTGTCGTGGTGAGCTCGGCCAAGAGCACTTCGTTCATCGCCGGGATGGATGTGGGCTCGATTGCGGCGGTGAAGACCGCGTCGGAGGGCAGGGCCGGGGCTCGAGAAGGGCAGCGTGCCTTCCAGCTTCTCGCAGACTTGCCGGTGCCGAGTGTGGCGGCGATCAACGGCACCTGCCTCGGCGGCGGCACCGAGCTGGCTCTGGCATGCACATATCGAGTGGCGTCCGACGCGAGCGCCGTCGAGATTGGCCTCCCCGAAGTCACGCTCGGGATCATCCCGGGGTTCGGCGGTACGCAACGCTTGCCTCGACTGATGTCGATCGAGCGTGCCCTGACGACGATCCTCACGGGGCGCTCGCTCGATGCGCGCCGGGCCCTGCGCTACGGCCTGGTGGACGCGGTTGTCCCCGCGCCGCTGTTGCATCGTGAGGCCCGACGCCTGCTCGACGAACACGGGCCAGGCCGTGCCAGTAGCAAGACGCGTGCGAGCGGACCCGGCCCGTCGAAACGGCGCGGCCGGCGGCGGCCCCCGGAAGATCGAGCGCTGCCCGCCCGTCTGCGCCGCTGGGCGCTCGAGGGGAATCTGATTGGCCGGGCATTTCTTTTCTGGCAGGCGACGCGGCGCACGGCCAAGCAGGCGGCAGGTCACTATCCGGCCCCGCCGATGGCGATCGACGCGGTGCGCACCGGCCTGCGCGGCTCTCTCGAAAACGGCCTGCGTCACGAGGCCGAGCTGCTGGGGCAGCTCGTGGTCTCCGACGTTGCCCGCAACCTGGTCGGGCTCTTTTTCTTGCGGCAGGCGTCTCGTCGTACGGGCCGGGTGGAGCGCTCGGCCGGCGGCGCACGCGAGGACGCACCGAACGTGACCGCGACCGCAGCGGCGCGGCCGGCGCGCCAACCCCAACCCGGTGTGCGGCAACTCGGCGTCATTGGTGCGGGTGTCATGGGAGGTGGCATCGCCCAGCTCGGGGCGTATCAGGGGCTGCCGGTGCGACTCAAAGACATCGCGCGCGCCCCGCTGGCAACCGCCATGCGGGTTGCGCATCGACGATTCGAGGAGCGCCGCCGCTCGGGCAAGCTCAGCCCTGCCGAAGCCGCAACGCGCATGCAGCTGATTTCGCCCACGGTCGAGTACTCGGGTTTTCGTCGCGCCGATCTGGTGATCGAGGCAGTTGTCGAGGACCTACGGATCAAGCGGGCAGTGCTGGCCGACGTCGAGGCCGCCGCCGGGCCCGACACCGTGCTGGCGACGAACACGTCGTCGCTAACCCTGTCGGCGATGAGTGACGCGCTACGCGACCCGGGTCGACTGGTGGGGCTGCACTTCTTCAACCCGGTACACAAGATGCCGTTGGTTGAGGTGGTGCGTGGCGAGCACTCGAGTTCCGAGGCCATTGCGACCACCGTTGCTTTCGCTGTCGCCATGGGTAAGGTGCCGATCATCGTCGCTGACGCGCCCGGATTCTTCGTCAACCGTGTGCTGGCGCCGTACTTCAACGAGGCCTTGCTGCTCCTCGAGGAGGGCGTGCCGATTGCCACCATCGACGCCGCGCTGCGCGATTTCGGCATGCCGATGGGACCGCTACGCCTCCTCGACGAGGTCGGCCTCGACGTCGCCGGCAAGGCCTCGATGGTCATGGAGGAGGCCTTCGGCGATCGCATGCAGCGCGCACCGGCGCTGGGCCGCTTGATTGATCTCGAGCTCGTGGGGCGCAAGGGAGGGCGCGGCTTCTACGTCTACTCCGACAAGCGAAAGCACGAGCCGAAGCCCGATCCCGAGATCGAGCGCCTGTTCACGGGCTCGCGCGGTGGGGCAGGGCGCGGAGGCCACGGGGCGAACGGCGCGCGATCAAGAGAGCGCGACGTAATCGTCGATCGCTGCGTGCTGGTGATGCTCGCGGAGGCCACGAGGGCTCTCGAGGAGGGAATTGTCGCGGGCCCGCTCGAGGCCGATCTCGCCATGGTCTTTGGAACCGGCTTCGCCCCCTTCCGGGGTGGCCTGTTCCGCTACGCCGAAGCACGCGGCCTGCAAGAGGTGTGTGATCGTCTCGCTGACCTGGTCGACAAGACGTCGGGTAATCCGGCTCGATTCGCCGTTCCTGCGCAACTGCGCACCTGGGTCGCCTCGGCCGCTGGAGCCGGGCGGATCTACCCCGACCCGTGGCCGCAGCGGGCTACGATGGGCCTGTGAGCATGCTGACCCCGTCCGTGGAACAAGATCCTACCCCTGCCCCTGCCCCTGCCCCTGCCCCTGCCCCTGCCCCTGCCCCGACCTCGGCTCCGGCCCCGGCTCCGACCTCGGCCTCGACCCCGGCTCCGACCTCGGCCTCGACCCCGGCTCCGGCGTCGGTCTCGGCGGCGGTGCTGGCGCTAGTGCTGGCGTTTCCCGTACTCGGCTCCGTGGCGTGTAGAACCGCACCCGATGCGGTCGACTCCGCTGGTGCTCCGAGCTCAGACTCCGCAGAGGGCGGCTCTGACCTTGTCGATCTGACGGTCGCCGGGCAGGAGTCTCGTTTCCCGATTGAAGGCGAAGTTGTTGCCGTGGACGCGGAGCGCCGATTGATCACGCTGGCGCACGAGCCGATCGAGGGCCTCATGCCGGCCATGACGATGGACTTCGGTGTGGGTGCTCGGGGCGACTGGCTACTCGAGACGGCGGCGCCGGGTGCGCGGCTTCGCGCCGAGCTGGTGGTTCCCGCGGCGCCGGACGAGGAGCTCTCGACCGGCGACGGCGGTGACACTGACGGTGGCCAGGTGGGCGCGGTCGCGAACACCGAACCCGGCAGCAGCCGGCTCGCGAACGCCGTTGTTTGGCGCCCAGCCGAGAATCGCGTCGTAGAGACCGTGCCGATTGCCGAGCCCGGCACAGCCTTGCCAGCGATCGGGCTCATCGATCAAGACGAGAACGGGCTCAGGCTCGAGGACTACCGTGGCGAGGTGCTGGTGTTTTCCTTCATCTACACACGCTGCCCGCTGCCCGACTTCTGTCCGCGCATGTCGCAGCGACTGGCCGCAGCGCACGAGGCTATCGGCAGGCAGCCAGAGACGTACGGCGCCGGCACGCAGCTGCTGTCGATCACCATCGATGTCGACAACGACACCCCGGCAGTGCTACGCGAGTACGGGTTGCGCTACCTAGCGGATGGCGACCAGCCGTTCGACCGCTGGCGATTCGCCACCACGACCCTGAACGAGCTGCGTGAGCTCACTCAGCTCGTGGGCCTGCGGTTCGTCCCCGAGCGCGGCGAGTTTGCACACTCGCTACGGATCGTTATCGTCGACCGTGCCGGGCTCGTCGCGAAGATCCACGTTGGCAACACCTGGACCGCCGAGGAGCTGCTCGCGGACATCGAAGCCGTGGTTGCCACGGGTAGGCCCGCACCCTCCGCGCCGTGAACGATGCTCGAGGATCTACGCCTCGCTCGCTGGCGGCACGGGTACTCGAGTGGCGCGACGGGCAACGCACCGCAAACGACGACCGCCTTGCCGTCGAGGAGCCCTGTGAGATCCGTTTGCAGGGTGAGGCGGTTGCTGTGGTCATGCGTACGCCCGGGCACGATGCCGAGCTTGTCGCTGGCTTCCTGTTTACGGAGGGCATTGTTGCGCCGGGTCAAATCGGTACGATCTCGCACTGTGGCGACGCCGACGAGCTGAGCCTCAACGGCGAGAACCTGGTCGAGGTCGAGCTGGTGGACGGCGAGGAGCCTGCGGCCGGCTGGCAGCGCAATTTCTATGCGGCCTCGTCGTGCGGTATCTGCGGCAAGGCGAGTATCGAGGCGATTCAACAGCACGCCGATCCACTGCCCGATGGGTTCGGCTCGGCGGACGACGCGGAGGGCTGTCGAAGGATCAGTCGGATCCCGCATACCGTCCTGCTCGAGGCTGCGGACCGCCTGAGCGCCGAGCAACCGGTGTTCCAAGAGACAGGCGGACTCCACGCGGCCGCGCTCTTCGGTCTCGACGGCAGCCTGCGCGTGCTGCGCGAAGACGTTGGTCGGCACAACGCCGTCGATAAAGTCATCGGCCATGCTTTGCTTGCGGACGACACGTGGCGGGGTTTGCACGATCACCTGTTGATCGTGTCGGGACGGACGTCGTTCGAGATCGTCCAGAAGGCGCTGGTGGCGAGGATCCCCGTGCTCGCTGGCGTGTCGGCCGCATCCAGCCTGGCCGTGCAGCTCGCTCGTGAAAGTAATATGGCGCTTGCCGGCTTCGTCCGCGGCCGGCGTCTGGTGGTGTACGCGGGTGAGGAACGTATGTCTTGACCATCGCCAACGCTGTGCAGCTCGAGAGTCGACGTGCCGGCCCGACTTCGGCGGTCCGCCGTGGCTGATCGGACTCTTTCCGGGAGCTTGCGACGCTGGCCGTTGCTGCGCCAGCTGCTCGACGGCGGCAACGGCACCGGCCCCGAGGCGTTCAGCGAGCGTACGCGGAACCTGGGCTCGCGCCTCCAGGGCACGAAGGTCAGCCGCTCCGTTTGCCCCTACTGCGCCGTAGGCTGCGGCCAACTGGTGCGCTCGCGCGACAACGAGTTGATCTCGATCGAGGGCGACCCCGAGTCGCCGATTTCCGCTGGAGCGCTGTGCCCCAAAGGAGCTGCCTCGTACGAGCTGCTCACGCATCCGGGCCGCGAAACGCGGGTGAAGTACCGTGCCGCCCGCGCCACAGAGTGGGAGGAGATCCCGCTCGAGCAGGCGATGGACATGATTGCCGATCGCGTATGGGCAACGCGAAGGCGCAGCCTGGTCAAGAGCCGCGACGGTCGTTATCTCAACCACACGACCGCGATGGGGCACCTCGGCGGCGCCACGCTCGACAACGAAGAGAACTACCTCATCAAGAAGCTGTTCACCGGCGGGCTCGGGATGGTCGCCGTCTCGAATCAAGCCCGAACATGACACTCCTCCACCGTGCCCGGTCTGGGCACTACGCTGGGGCGCGGCGGAGCCACTAGCTCCTTGATGGACCTCGAGCACGCCGACTGTGTGCTGATCCAGGGCTCCTCGATGGCCGAGGCTCACCCGGTGGGGTTCCGCTGGGTGATGCGGGCCAAGGAGCGCGGTGCGACGATCATTCACGTCGATCCGCGCTTTTCGCGCACGTCGGCGATGGCCGACATCTGGGCTCCGCTGCGCGTCGGCACCGACATCGTCTTTCTCGGCGGCCTGATTCGCTACGTGCTCGAGCACGAGCGCTATTTCCGCGACTACGTGGTCAACTACACCAACGCCGCGGCGATTGTCGGACGCGGCTACGTCGATACGGAACAGCTCGACGGACTGTTCTCCGGCTGGGATCCGGCGAGCAAGAGCTACGACCCGGCAAGCTGGTTCTACGACGCTGGTGCTCCGGCTCCGCACTCCCCCAACGAGCCCGTGGTTGCGAAGGACGCGAGTTCCCAGAACGACCCCACGTCCCAGAAGAACCCGATCCTTTCGAATAACGGTGCCGACGTCGGCAGCCCCCGAGATCGCGCGGTAGCCGGCGGCAGCGGCGCGCGTGATCCCAGTCTTCGGCACCACAACTGCGTCTTCCAGATCCTGCGGCGCCATTTCGCGCGCTACACGCCCGAGATGGTGGAGCGTGCCTGCGGCGTTCCCCAGAAGACGTTCCACCGTATCGCCCAGGAGCTGTGCGACAACTCGGGACGCGAGCGAACGACGGCGATCTGTTACGCGCTCGGCTGGACGCAGCACACGAAGGGCGTGCAGGTCATTCGATCCGCCGCGATCTTGCAGCTACTGCTCGGCAATATCGGCCGCCCCGGGGGCGGGATCATGGCGTTGCGTGGGCACGCGTCGATCCAGGGCTCCACCGATATCCCGACGCTGTACGACATCCTCCCGGGCTACCTGAAGATGCCCGAAGCGTTGAGCCACGAAGGTGACGACACTTTGGCCGCGTACGTCTCACGTCACGGCAACCGCCTGGGATGGTGGGCCCACACCGAGACCTACATGGTCAGCCTGCTGCGCGCCTGGTACGGCGATGCCGCCCGCGCCGACAACGACTGGGGCTTCGGGCTGTTGCCGCGCATCTGCGGTGACCACTCGCACTTCCCGACCTTCTGCGACATGGCCGACAACAAGATGGAGGGCATGTTCATCATGGGACAGAACCCGGCGGTGGGCGGTCAGAACAGCCGCCTCGAGCGCCGGGCGCTGGCCCAGCTCGACTGGTTGGTGGTTCGCGACCTCGTCGAAACCGAAACGGCTGCCTTCTGGTACGACAGCCCGGAAATCGAGCGCGGTGAGCTGCGGACCCGGGAGATCGGTACCGAGGTCTTCCTCATGCCGGCAGCCGGCCACGCCGAAAAGGAGGGGACCTTCACCAACACGCAGCGCCTGCTGCAGTGGCGCGAAAAGGCCGTTGACCCACCGGGCGACGCCCGCAGCGAGGCCTGGTTTATCGTCCACTTGGGGCGACGCTTGCGGGCGCGAGCGAGAGCCGAGGCCAAGGCCAATGCCGAAGCCGCAACAGGCGCGGACGCGCCTCTGTTGGCCCTGACGTGGGACTACGAGCTCGAAGGCGCGTACCTGGAGCCGAAGATCGAGCAGGTCGTCATAGAGATCAACGGCTATCGATTCGGTGATGGCGCCCCGGTGGCTGGATTCAGCGAGCTGCGAGGCGACGGCTCGACTGCTTGCGGCTGCTGGATCTACTCGGGTGTCTATCCGTCGAAAGGCCGCAACCGTGCGGCCGAAAGGAAGCCGAAGGGCCGCTACGGCCACGGTTGGGGATTCACGTGGCCCGCCGATCGTCGCATTCTGTACAACCGCGCCTCCGCCGACCCCGAGGGGCGGCCGTGGAGTGAGCGCAAGAAGCTGATTTGGTGGGACCCCGCCGAGGCGCGCTGGAGGGGGTTCGATACGCCCGACTTTCCGGTCGACAAGTCGCCTCACTATCGACCGGGACGGCCCCGAGCCTCGGGAGTCTCAGCAAAGAGCGACATCGCGGCAGGGGCCGCACGGCCGGCTCCAGAGGGTCTGGACGGCCTCAGCGGTCTTGATGGTCATGCGGGCACGTCACCCTTCCTGATGCAGCCAGACGGTGTGGCCTGGCTGTTCGCGCCGATCGGTCTCAAAGACGGCCCGCTGCCGACGCACTACGAGCCTGTGGAGTCGCCCACGGGTAACCTGTTGTACCCAGGGCAGGCGGCGAACCCGGCCGCCGAGCGTTTCGAGCGGCCCGACAACCCGCTCATCACGAGCGGCGACCCCGCCTATCCGTACGCTTTGACAACGTATCGGTTGACCGAGCATCACACCGCCGGCGGGATGTCGCGCTGGCTTTCGCGTCTCGCCGAGTTGCAACCCGAGATGTTCTGCGAGATCTCGCCCGAGCTGGCCGAGGAGGTGGGCGTGAGTCACAGCGATTGGGTGGTTGTGCGGACGCCGCGAGGTGCGATCGAGGCGCGGGCTCTCGTCACCCGTCGAATCCGACCGCTGCGGATCGATACGCAGCTGAGGGTCGCCGGTACGATCGGTCCGGTCGATCCCGCCACTCCGTCCGATTCGCCTCGCCCTGATCCGGCCGACCCGTCCTATTCCATCCAATCGGCCACGACCAGCGATTCCGTCGCTTCGCACTTTCGAACGATTCATCAGGTCGCCATGCCGTTCCACTGGGGGCGGCGAGGGCTCGTGACGGGCGATAGCGCCAACGACTTGATCCCTCTTCTCGGCGAGCCCAACGTGTCGATCCACGAGTCGAAAGCTCTGCTCTGCAACCTCGAGCCCGGGCGACTTCCCCGCGGCGCCCCTGTGCTTCGACCCGGGCTCGACTCGGGTGCGTCGCATGAGCCCGGCGAACGCGGATGAGCATCGACGGCCAGCTACTGCCCGAGCCTGGCAGGACGAGTGCCTTCTTCACCGACGTCACCACCTGCATCGGCTGCAAAGCCTGTGAGGTGGCATGCAAGGAGTGGAACCTGATCCCCGCGACCAACGAGATCAACATGCGTTGGCGCGGACGCTCCTACGACCACGGCCAGGGGCTCGGCCACTCCAGCTATCGGCACGTGAAGTTCGTCGAGCAGAACCAACCGCTCGGCGGTCAGCTGACCGATCCGGAGCACCCGTTCCGCTGGGTGTTCCTTTCGGACGTGTGCAAGCACTGCGAGCACGCCGGCTGCATGGAGCTGTGTCCCACCGGGGCGATTGTGCGCACCGAGTTCAACACCGTCTTCGTGCAGCCCGACGTGTGCAACGGCTGCGGCTACTGCGTGGTTGGCTGCCCGTTTGGCGTGATCGATCGGCGTCCAGACGATGGCCGAGCCTTCAAGTGCACCTTCTGCTACGACCGTCAGGTTGTCGGCGAGATCCCCGCCTGCGCCAAGGCCTGTCCTACCGACGCGATCCGCTTCGGACCCTACGACGTGCTGCGCGAGCAAGCCGACCGTCGCGTGGAGCTGCTCCATGCCCGAGGCGTGCCGGAGGCTCGCTTGGAGACCGGCGAGGGAACGAGCGTCGGACACACCAACGCCTTCTCGTTGCTCGTCGACCGGCCTGAGCCCTTTGGGCTGCCGCCCAACCCGATTGTGCCGAGCATGCATCTGAAAGTCGCCTGGACTTCGGCGCTACTGACCGCAGCGGCCCTGGGGATTGTGCTCCTCGGTGCCTTCGCCGTCGGCTAGGGGGGGCGAATGAGCCGAGAGCGCAAACCCGACGCCGCCAGCGAGGCACGCCTGCTCGAGCTCCGTCGGCAGGCTTCGGAGGGCTCGGGCGAATCGCACACACCGCCGGAGTCGCGGCCGAGCGTGACGGACGGCTACTACGGCCAGCCGGTCGTCAAGGCGCCGGTCTGGACCTGGGAAGTGCCTACTTACTTTGCCGTGGGTGGTATCGCAGGCATGGCGGCGGCGATCGCGGCGGCGGTTGCCTGGACCTCCAGCACGTCGGTTGAAGGGTCGGTCACCTCGTCGATCGGAGTCGGAATCGGAATCGGATGGACGGCGCGAGTCGTGGCACTGGTGGGCGCGGTGCTCTCTGGCGCGCTGCTGGTTTCTGACCTCGGTCGACCATCGCGATTTCTCTACATGCTGCGCATCGTCAAGTTGAGCTCGCCGATGTCGATCGGCGCCTGGTTGCTCACCGTATTCGGCGCGCTGGTTGGCGTCGCGGTGCTGCTTGGGGGTATGGCCGATGCGGCGGACGCGGAATGGGTGGGACGTCTCGACCGACTCGTGATCGCCGGTTCTGGCCTGGCTGGATTGATGCTGGCCACCTACACCGGCGTGCTGCTGGCGGCCACCGTGATACCCGTGTGGGCCTCGCACCGTGCCCTGCTGCCGGTCCATTTTGGCCTGTCCAGCCCCGGTTCCGCCGCGGCCGTGCTCGAGTTGCTCGGGTACCATGATCTCGCGTTGAATCGAGTTGGACTGTTGGTGGCGTTTGCCGAGACGCTGCTGCTGCTGTGGATGGAGATGCATACGCACGCCTGGACCAAGCCTCTGCGCGACGGCTCCTCGGGGTTGCAGATCCGAGTTGCGGGCGTGCTCACCGGGCCGCTCGCGCTGGCGCTTCGCGCGGTCGGGCAGCCGCCGATACTTCGGTTGGCCGCGGCGGTTTTCTTCGTCACGGGATCCGTGCTTTCGCGCTTCGCCTGGGTAGCTGCGGGCCGCGAGTCGGCGAAAGATCCGCGGGCCACTTTCGAGTGGCAGCGCGTCTGGGAGAAACGATCATGAAACTCACAGAGCCGGCGTCGCCCGCGGGCGAGATCTCGCCTCATGTTCGCGTGGGGTTGGCCCTTTCGGGGGGTGGTGGTCGCGGACTGGCGCAGATTGGCGTGCTCAAGGTGCTGGAGCGCGAGCGGGTACCCATCCATCTGATCGCCGGTACCAGCGTTGGCGCGGTTGTCGGTGGCTTGTACGCCGCCCTGGTGGACGCCGGCGAGGTCGAGCGCCGTGTGCTCGAGATGCTCGAGTCGCCCGAGATGGGAGAGCTCAACCTGCAGCGCGTGCTGCAGGCGATGGGGAGGGCCTCGGTCGAGGACGACCCGCTGGATCTTTCGCAGGCCTCCGGGTCGGAGGCGTCCCAGCGGGCCGGAGCACAACAGGGCCTGCTGGCGCGGGCTCAATCGATGTTCCGACGTCTTTACGCCTCGCACGCGGCGCTTTCGCGCGAGTCGGTTCTGAAGGGAGAGCGCGTGCTGCAGGTATTCCGTGGCCTCTTCGAGGAGCGCACCTTCGACGACGTGCGCATTCCTTTCGCCGCCGTTGCGGTGGACCTCGAGCGCGGATGCGAGGCCATCATCACCCGCGGACCGCTCGCCCACGCCGTTGCCGCGTCCTCGGCCGTCGCCGGCGTTTTCCCGCCCGTTGTGATGGGCGGGCGCAAGTTGGTCGATGGCGGCTACACGAGCCCCGTTCCCATCGACGCAACACAAACGCTCGGTGCCAACGTCGTGATCGCAGTCGACGTCAGCATGACCCGCATCGATTGCGGTGCGCTCGACAACGGCGTCGAGATCGCCATGCGCTCGAGCGAGATCAGCCTACTGGCGCTCGAGAGGGAACAGCTGCGCCGCGCCGATGTCATCATTAGCGCCCGCGGCCGGGCTCGCCACTGGAGCGACTATTCGCAACCGCACGAGGCGATTGCGGCAGGCGAGGCGGCCGCGCATCGCGCGCTCGACAACGTCCGTGCCGCGATCACCGATCGCGCCCGCATGTTCATCTGAGCGTGGCTGCCGACGACAAGACGAGGTCCGGCAGACTGTTATCGACGGCGCAAGCGCGCCTCCACCGAGCCAGGAGAGAGGCCATGAGCGACCCTCCGATCATCGACACGCGTCCCGCCATCGTCGAGCTCGAGCCCGGGCGGCATGCCTGGTGCCGTTGTGGACTCTCCGAAAAGCACCCGTTCTGCGACGGCAGCCATCGAGGCACGGAGTTCGTTCCCGAGAAGTTCGTTATCGAAGAGACTCGTACGGTGGCGCTTTGCCAGTGCAAGCGGACTCGGGGGGCGCCGTTTTGTGATGGGACGCACCGGAGTCTCGGTTAGGGACGGTAGGAAGAGCGTGGGTGTCGAGGGGTGTGGCGGCGGAGGCGGCGACAGATGTCGTCCGCTGAGGGGGGTGGCTGGGGGGTGGTCGCGCTGCTCGCCTACGTTCGCGACCTGACAGCGCCTAGCTTGCTCGCGCGCGACCTCCCCCCGGCCACCCTCCTCCGGGAGAACCGTGTCTCCTCCCCGCGCGGGTGTAAGTCCTCGAAAAGGAGCCCACAGATCGAGCTTCGTCAATCCCCCGAGTCGGCTACCCGAATCGCCCCACCCGTGGTGATCACCCCGCCGAACAGAAACGCGATGCTACGGATTGCCGCCTGCATGTCGAATTCGTTCAGCGCCGACGTGCAGTCGATGGGGAGGACGACTTTGTACCAGCGGATCGCGGCCGACGCCGCGGTGTACTGGACGCAGATGTTGGCCACCGTGCCGCAGATGATGAGCGTGTCGATGCCGGCCGCCTGCAGGGTCTCTTCGAGCTTGGTTTGGAAGAAGCCGTCGTAGCGGGTTTTTTGAAAGACCTTGTCGCCGCTGTCTGGTGACAGCTCGTCGATGATCTTCCAGCCGTCGCTACCAATCAGGACGTGCTCACCCCAGAGGGCGAACTCCGGGTCGCCCCGCTCGTGCGAGTCCTGGGTGTAGTAGACCGCCATGTCATGGCGGCGTGCGAAGTCACGAAGACGTGCGATCGTGGGGATCGTGGCCGCGGCTGTCGGCACCTGGAGCTTGCCGTTGTCGCGGACGAAGTCGTTCTGCATGTCGACAATCAGCAGCGCGGTGGTCGCAGGGTCGACGGTAACCTGCGAAGCCACGGGGTAGTCAGGAACGTCGACCTGCGCGGGCATCAGTAGTTTTCGAGCAGAAAAGCGACGATCTCGGCCATACGTTGATCGATTTCCCACTGGCCCACGCGATGGTCGTTGATCATGGCGACGAGGGTGATCACGCGGTCGCCGTCGGTGTGCAGGTAGCCGGCCAGCGTATTGACGCCGTTGATGTGTCCGGTCTTGAGCCGCAGCTCGCCGACGATGGGCTCGCGCTTGAAGCCAGCGGGATTCCAGCCGTCGAGGCCGCCGATCTTCATCGATGCGACGAGCTCGGGGCCCACGTGGAAGTCGTGGTACGCGTGGCTCAGCAGAGCTGAAATCTGCCCTGGTGAGAAGCGTGCCAGGCGCGAAAGGCCGGAGCCATCGGCCTGGGTGTACGAGGTGGGGTCGAAGCCGAGCACCTCGCTGGTGAACTGATTGACCACGGAGAGGCCCTTGTCGACCGTGCCGGGGGCACCGTGCTCGGTGGCGCCGAGTGCTTTGAGGAGCGATTCGGCCATGACGTTGTTGCTGAACTTGTTGACGTCCATCACCACGCGGCCGAGGGGCTCGGAGGCAATCGTGTACAGATGTGTGAGGCCGACGGGGACCGACGCCGAGCCCAGGTTGGTACCGGTGAGCTCGGGTGCTGCGATGCGAACCTTCTCTTCGTCGGTGGGCTCGCGCACGATCCCTTCGACAATCACGCCCGCGAGGTTGAGCAGGTCGTGGAGGCGTTCACCGAAGTGCCGAGCCGGATCGTCGACCGATTCCCAGCCATTGGCACCGCGGCGGGCGGCGAAGTTGACCATGAGTCCGCTGATGGGCGCGTGGTACGCCTCGCGAACCTGGATGCCGCCCGGCCAGCCCTGTCCGTAGCGCTCGGCATCGAAGTACCTGTCGTCAACCACGAGATCGCCGGAGATTCTTTCGATGCCGAGCTCGCGCAGTCCCTGCGCTGTGACCCAGAGCTTTTCCTCGACGAGATCGGGGGCTCCGCGGCCGAGGGCCCACAGGTCGCCCTCGAGAGCCCCGCCGACGAGCGTGCCACTGTAGGCGAGGGGTGTGCGCCAGACGAAGTGCGGTCCGAGCTTCCAGAGCGCGGTGGCGGTGGTAAACAGCTTGGCAACCGACGCCGGAGCAAAGAGCTCGTCGGCGCGTTGGCGCAGCAACGGCACGCCGGTTTCCGCGTCGGTGACCAGCAAGCCCACGCGAGCGCCGCGCAGCGACGGATGTTGTAGGACCCGCCGTAGCGCAGCGGGAATGTCGGCCGCCGTGTTGGCGTTCGACGCGAGGGTGTCAGGCGCAGCCGAGGCGGGGTTCTGCGCCGCTGCCGACGCGGCGGGGACCATGGAAAGCGAGCCCGAAGCCATCGCGGCAGCGGCCAACAGCGCCGTGGCTCGTCCTACGGGGGCGAGTTCAATCAATCGAGGCCCAAGATGCGCGGATACGCTGGGGATCGTCGCTCATGGTTGGTGTCCTGGTGAGTGATTATAGCTGCGCGTCCTCGAGTCGACCGAGCCCGTTCAGTCTGCAGAGCCGCGGCCGAGTCTGGGCCGCGTCTGGCGACGACGGTTGGCGGGATGGGCCAGTACCCTAGCGACAGCCAACGAGCCAGCTGCCAGGCGCCGTCGGGCACGCCCGAGACGTCGCCAGGAAACTCTGCCAGGAGAATCGATCGATGGGGATGCCGGGTATGTCGCCGCCGGAGGTCGCGGCACGGCTGGAGGCCGAAAAAGATGCCGTTTATCTCGACGTACGGACAATCGAAGAGTTCGATCGCGCTCACGCCCCGGGGGCCTACAACGTGCCGATCTACCAGCTCGATCCCGGCAGCGGGCAGATGGTGCCCAACACCGATTTCGTCGACGTCGTCCAGGCGACGATCGGTCGCGAGGTCGAGATTCATTGCGGCTGCGCCTCGGGTCAGCGTTCGCTCGCCGGCGCCATGATCCTGTCGCAACACGGCTTCACCAACGTCACCAACTTCGATACCGGTTTCTCGGGCAAGCACGACGCAATGGGGCAGCTGCTCGAGCCCGGATGGGAGGCATGCGGGCTGCCGGTCGAACCCGGCGATGGTGGGGAACGAGGCTACGCCGCTCTGCGCCGCGCTGCGGGGCTCGACCCGTGACGTTCCGTCCGCTGAGGGGTTCGGCGCGCCGACGCCTGGCGCTGGCGGTAGCGGTGATGCTTGCTGTCGCGCTTGCATGGTCGGTCGCTCGCGCGTCGGCTGGTCGGCGCTCCGGCGGTGCCAGTGGCGGCGCTGGCTCTGCCACTCCTCCGGGCCAGGCGCGCCGGGTCGTCGGCAGCGTCTTCGCCGACGCGAACGGCAACGGACTTCGAGAGCCGTCGGAGCCTGGAGTCGCCGACGCGCTGGTCTCGGACCAGGTCGGCGTTGTGCGAACCAACGCCGCCGGCGAATTCGTGCTCGAGCTCGACGCCGCATCGCCGGGGTTGATCTACGTCGAGGGCACGGCGGCGTACGCGCGGCCCGATCGGTTTCTGCAGACTGAACAGTCGTCCTGGTACGCGGAGGTCGACGAGCTTCCGACGACCGCGGACGGTTCGCGTCGATGGGACGTCGGTCTTCCTCCTTCCGGGGTGTCGGGGTCACTACGGTTCGCTCACATGTCCGACCCCCACGCCCATCCCGACAGCATCAGGCGCTTCGTTCGCGCTCTACAGACCGCGGCCAACGATGGAGCCGCCTTCGCCGTGGTGACCGGCGACCTGGTGAGCGACGCTCTGGGCGTTGAGGAGTCGGTGGCACAGGGGTACTTCGAACTCTACCGAAAGACTCTGGAGCAAGCGACGATTCCGGTGGTCTCGATTCCCGGCAATCACGACATCTTCGGCATCGAGCGTGACCAGAGCGGCGTGGCGCAGGATCACCCGTTGTACGGCAAGCGCATGTACCGCGAACATCTGGGTCCCGGCTACTACAGCGCTCGTTTTGGGCCGGTGCGGATCGTCGCCGTCGACAGCGCCGTGTACGACGACATGTGGTACCGCGGTGGCGTCGACGAGACACAAATGCGCTGGTTCGACGCTGTTCTCGGAGCCGAGCCCGCTGGTGATGCCGCGCACCCCGTCCTGAAGATCCCGGCGATGCATATCCCCTTGATCAGCGTGACCGACACTCTCTTCGGTTACAGCCGCGAGGGGTCAACGCGAACCGCGGTTCGGGTTGACGACAGCTATCAGTTCCGTCATGTCGTCGGCAACGCTGGCGATGTGATCCTTGCGCTGTCACGCCACGGCGTCTTGCTGGTGCTCGGGGGACACTTTCACAAGGAAGAGACGATGATGCTTCGCGTCGCCGGCAGGCCGATCCGGTTCAACAACGGCGCCGCCATCGTGAGCCCGGATCGGAGCGCTGGCATCGACTTCCCCTCCGGGTTCACCCTCTACGAAGTCGCAGACGGCGAAGTGGCCGCGTCGCAATTTGTCAATCTGGATGGCTGAGCAGCGCGTGGAGGACGGCACCGGGTTCTCCTATTCCGGCTCCGAGCTCGAGGCGCTGGCTGATGCCAAGAACTACTACCGCTGGATTCTCAGCTATCTCAGCCCGTACCTGAAGGGCTCCGTGGTCGAGGTCGGCGCTGGAATCGGCACCTTCGCCAGTCATCTACTCGCTTCACCCGAGATCGGCCCCAACATCGATCGATTGACCCTCCTGGAGCCCGCCGACAACCTGTTCCATCACCTCATCCGACGGTTTCCGCCGAGTGATGCCGGCCCGCCCGCGGGCGGGACAGATCAGGCGGCAAACGGGTCTGATCGGCGCGTACGACCCGTACAGGCCTATTTTGGCGACGCCGATCTCGGCGGACCGGTGGACTCGATCGTGCTGGTGAACGTCCTCGAGCACATCGAAGACGATGCCGCGTTCGCTGCGGCGGCGATCGAGGCGCTCCGCGGCGGCGGGACGCTCCTGATATTCGTTCCTGCGCTTCAGTGGCTTTACGGCACTTTAGATGCTGAGCTCGAGCACTTTCGTCGTTATACTCGTCAGACGTTGACGCAGCTCTTGCAGGAGGCGGGGTTCACCGTCGAGCTCACCCGCTACATGAACCTGCTTGGCGTTGCCAGCTGGTTCCTGGCAGGCAAGATCGTGCGTTCGCGTACGATTCATCCTCGGGATATCGTGTTCTACGATCGATGCGTCATCCCTTGGGTTTCGCGGCTGGAGTCGTGGGTGGCGCCGCCGTTCGGACAGAACGTCATGGCGATCGCACGGAAGACTCGTTAGGCCGGCTGCCGAGGCAGGTGACGTGGGTGCGGCGAGTGTGCCAGGGGGGTGTGGAATGCAGGTCGAAGCAGCGCGTGCAGTCGAGTCTCCCGAAGCCTTCGAGGACAGGGGAATGGCGAACCAGCCACAGCCCAATTCAATCCCGAAAGTCTCCGTCGTCATGCCCATCTACAACGAGATGGCGACCATCGAAGAGATCCTGCTGCGCGTGCAGGCGGTGGCAATCGACAAGGAGCTCATCCTCGTCGACGACATGTCCACTGATGGCACGCGCGATCTTCTGGTGCAGATGGCCGCCGCGGCGAGCGACGGTTCGGGTCGCTTCACGCTTCCCGAATCGGGCGTCGAGCTCGACGTCAGTCGCATGCGCGTCGAGATGCAGGATCGCAACTACGGCAAGGGCGCCGCGCTACGTCGCGGCTTCGAGCTGGCGCGCGGCGAGATCGTCCTGATCCAAGACGCCGATCTCGAGTACGATCCCGAGGACTGGCACACGCTCATCGAGCCCATCGACAAGGGCCGCGCCGACATCGTCTACGGCTCGCGTTTCACCGGCGCCGGCGCCCATCGTGTTCTCTACTTCTGGCACTCGATCGGCAACCGCTTCCTGACGCTGCTGTCGAACATGCTCACCGACCTCAACCTCAGCGACGTCTGGACCTGCTACAAGGTTTTCCGCCGCGAGCTTCTGAAAGATCTCCATTTCACAGAGGACCGTTTCGGCTTCGAGGTCGAGATCACCGCCCAGGTCGCCAAGAAGGGCTTCCGCATCTACGAAGTCCCTGTCGACTACCACGGCCGCACCTACGCCGAGGGCAAGAAGATCACCTGGCGCGACGGCTGCAAAGCCCTCTGGCAGACCCTCAAGCACAACGTCTTGAGGTAATCCGGACTTCCGGTCGCGCGGACGTGCCACGGGCGCGGAGGTGCACCGAGCGCTGGCAGGTCGCGCCGTAAGGCCGCGGTACACGCTAGGGGAACCGTTACCCCGAGCTTACTGGACATGTGGCGAGTTCCGGATCGCTTTCACCACCTCTCGCGTCAGGTCCCAGCGATCGAAGCCCATCTCTCCGTAGTCCAGGCCGCGGCGCACGATCACCAGGTCGTGCGAAGGGACGACGATGGAATACTGTCCGCGGTTGCCGGAGGTCGAGAAAGCCTCCTTGGGCACGTCGGTTCGATCATCCGGCACGAGCCACCATTGGGCGCCGTATTCGTTGCCGGTCTCGGCGGTGGTGGGTGCCGGGGTGCGGGCGAACTCGATCCAATCCTCTGAAAGGAGCCTTTCGCCGTTCCAGACACCTCCGTTGAGGTAGAGGAGACCGAAGCGGGCCAGGTCGCGAGCGTTGGTGTAGACCTGGCTGCTGAGGATGAAGTCACCAAAGCGATCCATGCTCAGCAGCGTATTGCGCATGCCGATTCGGTCGAGCAAGGCATGGCGTGGATACGCCGCGTACTCCTGATCGTCTCCCAGCGCCAGGTTCATGGCGTAGACGCCAAGAAGAGTGTCGTAGTTCTCGTAGTGCCAGTACGTGCCCGGCTCGCGGATCAGCGAACGGTTGCGCGCACCCTTGATCGAGCTGGCGCCTGACCAGTAGGCCATGTCGGAACCGCTGGCCCAGTGGGCCATGTCGGAGCCGGTCGGAGGATCGGGAACCAACCAGCCCTTGGGATACAGGCCGCTCGACATGTTCAACACGTGCCGCAGCGTGATGGCGGCGCGCGGATCGGTTTCTGGCGACGGCAAGTTCGGAAACCACTCGAACCCGAGAGGCTCATCCAGAGCCAGTCGACCCTCGTCCACCAGCATGCCGATCAGCGTTCCCGCGATGCTCTTGGCCGTCGACCAGGTGCGCGTTCTCGTGGTGACGTCGAAACCGGGTGCGTAGCGCTCATGGACGATGCGACCGTTGTGGACAACCAGGAGGCTGAGCGTTACCTGCTCGGGCGACTCGCGGTCGAACGCCCAGTCGGATGCCGCCTGCAGGGCCGCCGCATCCACCGTGGGTGGCAGCGGCTGGTCGCCAATCCAGTCGCCGTCGGGCCACGGCATGGTGGCTGGATTGCCTTGCGGTGGCGGCACGTCGAGGACGGGCAAGCTGTCGATCTCGTCGAACGTCTGGTCGGGTCCCATGACGACGCAGCCGACGCCTTCGCGGAAAGCGGCGCGCATGGTCAGTGGGCCGTCAGGTGCCCCGATGGCCACGGCCCGGCGCTCCCAGTCGACAACATAATCGCCGCCGCGCGCGGTGCCGACCGGTTCTGGAATGAAAGCCAGATCCTGCTCGAAAACCTGCTCGAGCGTCCGGTTGGAGGTGAACAGCCCGTTGCACATCATGACGGCCTGTTGGCCGTAGCGGACGATCTTGCGGTTGAACTGCCAGTAGTCGTAGCTCTCCTCCTGCTGGGCGCCGGCGGGAGCGGATAGTAGGAGGGGGAGTGCGACGAGTGCGGCGAGTCGACGTTTCATTGGGCCATCCACCGGGTTACTGCGATTGAATCGGTAGCCTGCCTACGGCGCCCCGATCCTCACCCGCCGACACATGACGCGGGACAAACACGCGCCCTTCCCAGACGAGCACGTGGCCGTCGCGGATCACGAGGTTGACGTTGGCGAGATCGTCGAGATCGACATCCGGTGTGCCGTCGAAGACGGTGATGTCGGCCAGCTTGCCCGGCTCGATCGTCCCCAGCTTGTCGTCCATATCGAGGATCTCAGCGCCGGTCTTGGTCGCCGCAACGAGCGCTTCGGTGATCGTATAGCCGCCCTCGACGAACAGATGCAGCTGCCCGATGTAGCTGTTGGGCAGCCCGTCGGTGCCTCCCTCGTCGGTACCGATGGCCATCTTGATTCCCGCACGCTTCTGCCTGCGAAAGAGCTCCATAACCGAATCGCCGGCGGTGATCTGGTCCATCGCCTCGGCGTGGCGCATTGTCGGAGAGGACGCGATGCCCTTCGCCGCCATCAACTGGATGGTCTCGTCGGTGCGCGGCGCCATGTGCTCCACTACGTCGACGCCGGCCTCGACAGCCCACTCGAGGTAGAACATCCCGGTGGCCCAGGAGGAGCCCCAGGAGTGGACGCCGGCGTCGACCGAAACCTTGATGCCCAGCGCGTGGGCCTCTTCCACGGCGGTTGTGATTTCTTCGCGGCTGAACATATTCGTGACCGAGATCAGGTCGGCGCCCTTGTTGAACTGTTCGCGCACCGCCTTTCGCCAGGCGTCTGCCCCGTCAACGGTGCGCTCCGCGTTGACCAGCGGGTCGTTCATGTGCATCCCCTCGGCTGGATGCCCACCCGTACCCGTGATCTCCTGGCCGGCGGCGAAAAGGCGGGGGCCGGGTATGCGGTTCTGGGTGACGAAGTCCTTGAGGCGAAACGGGATGTCGCCATGTGATCCGAGGTCGCGAACTGTCGTGATGCCGCTCTCGATATAGAAGCGCATGCGCTCGACGGCATGGAGCGTATGGATCGCTTCGTTCGAGATCACCGTGGGGCCGTCATCGAGGGGCGGCATGGCCTCGCTGATATGAGTATGGATGTCGATGAGGCCGGACAGGATGGTCTTGCCGCCAACATCGATCACCTCGGCATCGGCAGGCCAATCCGTTGACCCGGCGGGCAGGATCTCCGCGATTCGGTTGCGTTCGATGACCAGGGTGCCCGGGCGCACGGCAGCCCCGGTTCCGTCGAAGATCCGTCCTCCGGTAAGCACCAGAGTGCCCTCGGGACCCTGCGGGCCCGGGGGTATAGGAATACGCCGCGGGTCGTCGGTGGTCCGGGCGTTCGAGTCGATCCACATCCTGCGGTCCTGCGCACTCTGCTGGCCCTGCGCGACTCCGGAGACGGTGAGTGCTCCGACAAGGGCCAGCTGTAGGAACAGCGCAGGTCGCTTTCTCATGTGGATTGTCTCCGGAGTTGGGCGGGTACGGTTCGTTTCGCGAACGGATCAGCTGCATTCTAGCGTCGCGGCCGCCGTCCTTACAGGGAGATCGGTAGCCCTGATTGACACGCCACCGAGGGGCAGAGGTAAGGTCCCGTTGCCCGACTTCAGGCGGTGAGGTCCTCAGCAGAGCGCGGAGACCGGGGTGTTTGTGCTACCGGAATCGCCCGCCTCGATCGAGTACCTCGACTCGATAACCGTCGGGGTCGGTGACGAAGAAGAACCGTCCCAGCAGCGAGCTGTCGCGGTGCAGCTCCTTGACGTCGTCGGGCATCAGCCCCGCGGCGACGAAGCGCGCGTGTTCGGCGTGGGCATCGTCCACGCTGACGGCGAAATGGCCGTACGCGGTGCCGTGATCGTAGGGCTCGGTGGTGTCCTTGTTGAGTGTCAGCTCGAGCTCGAACTCCGATTCCTCGTTGCGCAGGTAGACCAGGACGAAGTCGTCGAAATCGAAACGGTCGGCCACCTCGAGCCCCAGCGCCAGCCGGTAGAATGCGATCGAGCGATCGAGATCGATCACCCGGATCATGCTGTGTATGGCCTTCGCCATCGAGTGCCTCCTGACGGTTGGTAACTCGGTGCGGGAGAAACCACAGTTCTTCGATTCTTACCAACACCTCCAGAAAGGTACGAGAACATGGCGCCATCGGACACCTGTTGCACATTCGTCCCCTACTTCAAGGTCCATGAAGGCAAGCTGGACGAGTTCAAGGCGCTCTGCGAGGGCTTCATGGAGCAGGCGTCGCAGGAGAGCGCCGTGCTGTTCTACGGCTTCAGCTTCGACGGCGATCAGGCTCACTGCCGCGAGGGATACGCGAATGCTGCCGGCGTTCTGGCGCACCTCGAGAACGTCGGCGAAGCGTTTCAGGAGGCGCTGAAGATCGCGGATATCACGAGGCTCGAGGTCCATGGCCCCGAGAGCGAGATCGCGCAGCTGCGCGGACCTCTGGCTGAGCTGGGGCCGCAGTTCTTCACGCTCGAGTACGGTTTCCGCCGCTAGGATCTGAGAGCGAGACCGAGCGATGTACGAGGCCGCAACCGGCCCGTGGCCGTGGTACGTCGCGGGGCCGTTGATCGGACTGTTGGTACCGGTGCTGCACCTGCTGGGCCGCCGCTTCGGAGTTTCTTCGAGCTTGCGCCATGCCTGCGCCGCGATGGTGCCGGGTAAGGCCGAGTACTTCCGCTACGACTGGCGTTCGGAGGGTGGTTGGAACCTGATCTTCGTGTTCGGGATCCTTCTGGGCGGCGTCGCGGCGGCGACGCTGCTTCCGAGCGCGGCGGAGGTCGATCTGGCGCCTGCGACGCGCGCCGCTCTGGAGACGCTGGGACTGCATGACTTCGGTGGGCTCGCTCCGAGCGAGCTGTTTGCCTGGGACCGGCTGGCCTCCGTCGGCGGCTTTATGGCGATGGTTGTGGGCGGATTCCTGGTCGGCTTCGGGACGCGGTATGCCAACGGCTGCACGTCAGGGCACGCGATCACCGGGCTCGCCGAGCTGCGGCTCTCGTCGCTCGGCGCGGTCCTTGGCTTTTTCGCGGGAGGGCTTGCGGCGACGCACTTCCTGCTGCCGCTGGTTCTCGGGGGCTAGCGGACGATGGATGCTTCGACCGATGTGCGGGCCAGCGGCGCCGGCAGCTCGACCCAGAGGCTGTGGCCGTTCCTCCTTGTCGGCATCGCGTTCGGCGTTGTCCTGGTGAAGTCGGAGGTCGTCTCCTGGTTTCGCATTCAGGAGATGTTCCGCTTCCAGAGCTTCCACATGTACGGCGTGATCGCCTCGGCAATCTCGGTCGCGGCGATCGGCCGCCGGCTGCTGGGACTCTCACGCGTGGCCGAGTCGCCTTCCACGCGGCACTGGCTTGGCGGCACCGCCTTCGGGCTCGGCTGGGGGCTCACCGGCGCTTGCCCGGGCCCCACCTACGCGCTGATCGGCGGCGGCTACTCGGCCTACGTTGTTGTCCTTGTGGCCGCGCTCGTCGGTGCCTGGACGTACGGTCGGTTTCGTCCGTCCCTGCCACACTGACCGTAAGGGCCTATGCCTGCGTAGGGCTTTCGCGCTCTTTCTCGTGGTGATGGGCGTGTTCGTGCTCTACAGCAAGCTAGGCTAGCCCTATCTTTGGCTTCCGGCTCGTCGCAGGTGCTCGCGAACGGCCTCGCTGAGCGACGTCAGGCCGTTGTCGAGGCCGAGTTGGAGGGCCTCGTCGGCGCTCAGGCCGTCGACGTAGAACGCCTGAAGCGCCAGGAGCCCACCGACGCGGTTACCGCTGCCACAGTGGATCACCACTGGACGTCGCTCGGTGTCGGCGAGCAGCTCGGCGAGGCGGCTGGCGTTCTCTCGTGTCATGCCGTCGGCGCCAGCAACCGGGAGCGAGTGGTACCCGAGGCCGAGCTCCTTGGCGACCGCGGGCTCGTCGAAGCCTCGATCCTCGTCGGGCATACGCAGGTCGATCACCGTCACGTAGCCCGCCTCCGCGATCTCTTGGAGTTGTTCGCGCGTCGGTTGGCCACCTAGCAGCAGGTCGTCGCCGAGCAGCTTGGCGTTGCGGATCTCGACAGACGGTGCCGGCGGAGCTTGCGGGGCCTGCTGAGCTTGGGCCGGCACGGCCCAGACGATCGCGAGTGCGTCGGCGAAAGCCAGAGTAACTCCGCCGGGGGGTCGGTTCTGGACGGCTTGATTGCTCATCGAATCTCACAGGGGCTGGCCCGGAACGCGGCCGTGACACGGGGATCAGGCGGAGTCTTCAAGCACACGCCGCGGGCGACGAGCGAGGCGTTGTGTCAACCGAGTACGACGTCCAGCATCGTCATGATCACGAAGCCCACCAGCACGCCGCCGGTTGCCGCGCTCTCGTGGCCGCCCCGGTGCGACTCGGGGATGATCTCTTTGCTGATGACGTAGAGCATGGCTCCCGCGGCGAATCCCATCGCCACCGGCAGCAACGACAGGGCGATCCCGACGAGGCCGGCTCCTATCAGGCCTCCCACCGGCTCCAAAAGGCGCCCGACAGTAGGGCGACCGTGAAGGCCTGCGTGCGTGTGTAGCGCTCGGTCACCAGCGCCAGGGCGACGACCAGGCCCTCGGGCATGCGGGATGAACACAGGCAGCGCGCCCACGCCGGTAGCGAGCCCCGCGGCGGCGCTGCCCAGAACGGCGAGCCAGAGTACCGGCCACTCGGCGATTGTCGACAACTACGTCCTCACTTGGCGGCGCGGAGCGATCGGCCCACGTCACGAGCCGCTGGGCGGTGGCCGATCGTGGGGCCAAGAGTCGCGGCGCCATTGCCGATTGTGGCTTGTTCCACCTATTTGACCTGCGCCAGCACGGCGAACATGACGTTGAATTCAATGTCGTCGGGCTTGTCACGATCGGGCAGCGGTAGATCAACCTCGACCTCGGGTCGGTCGACCCAGATCGTATGGACAATGGGCTCTTGATTCTCGTAACTCACGCGGATGGGAACGGGCATGCGGAAGTCGTCGGCCACGTCCTCCTGGCGAACGCGGCCGCGCAGGTGCCAGGTTCCATCGGGATCGCGCTCGGCTTCGAGGTCGGCGCGGTAAACGGGGACCTCCGTGCCGTAAACCCATTGATCGAAGAACCAGTCCATGGGCTGGTCGAAAGCCCGCGACACGGCAGCAAGAAAATCCTCGGTGCTGGGGTCCTTGCCGACGTTGGCAACCGAGAACTCGCGCATCATCCGGCGGAAGCGGGTGTCGTCACCGATTGAGGGCGATTCTGACCGCTCGCTGTTGCGCTCGAGCCCGCCGTCCTCGGCGCTTTCAGAAGATCCGGAGGGCCCCTCCCAGTCGACCAGCATCATGCGCAACATGTGCAGCACATACGCGCCCTTCTCGTAGATCTGCACGCGGTAGTCGATGGGCGTGTCGTCGGAATTGAGGCGATAGCCCACCCACAGCGCACCCGTCTTGTTGCCATCGCTAACGCGCATGGCGCCGGGCGAAAAACCGTAGTGGCGCACGCCAATCGCCTGTGCGACGTCCATTTGTCCGCGCACGTCTTTGCTCCAAGCCGACATCATCTCGAGGAACTTGTCTTCCTCGCCGAGTCCCTCCAGCACGTAGAGAGCGGCGGCGTACTGCGCGAATCCCTCCGACATCCACTGGTCGCGGTAGGTATCCCAGCCGATGGCATTGCCCCACCACTGGTGGGCGAGCTCGTGGGTGCGGAAGAGCTCGGCCTCGCCGGTATGCATGCCGCCCGAGGTGGCGAAGCTGATGCGCACGAAGCCGGGAAACGACTGGCCGCTCGACGAGGCCGTCTCGGTGAGCACGAGCTTGTTGAACGGCGGCGGGCCGAAGTAGTGGGTGTAGAGACCGAGCGCTCCGCTGATGTCCTCGAGTGTCTTTTCGCGCGCGCCGGGCGCGAATCCGAGGGTGTTGGGGCTGGTGTAGATCGAGATGGGCGGTATCCCTTCGGGTGTGTACTCGTCGACGTCCAGGCGACCGTAGTGGAACGACATCGCGGCAACGGGCTCGTCGACGACCCAGCGGGCAACACGCTTGCCATCGAGCAGTTGCTCATCAACGAGAGTGCCGCCGCTCGCGACGCGGTAGCGATCGGGCATGCGGAAGGTCATGTCGTACTTTGCCCGTCCCGCTTCCGGGTCGCGCGGGTACCAGGTCTCGGTGTCGCGCACTACGAAGTCGCCGGCGCGCAACCTTGCGAGCAGGTCACCCGAATAGCGGAATCGCAGTAGGAAGCGCTCGCCGGCGGCCATCGTGCGCGGCAGCACAACGGTTACGCGCGGGTCCCAGCGATCTTCGTTGAGGCCACGTCCCACGTGAGCCTGGACGAACTCGAGCGGGTCACCCTCGATGTCGGGGAGCTCGCCCGGCGGGCTGTCGAGCGTAGAGTCGGAGCGCGGTATCGTCGGCTGCGTCGACGGCGCGGGGCTGCCGCTGCCGCCTCGATCGACGGGCGGCACAGCGAAGCGAATCTGACTGACGTCGAGAATCGGCGAAATCTGCAGTCGCAGCGCATCGAGCGGCCGTGTGGCCTCGAGCAGCAGCTCAGCGTTGCCTTCGACTTCCTCCCCGTTGTCGAGCAGCAGGTCCACCGCGACCTCGAGCTGTCGAATGGCCGGTGTCCAGCCCTCGAGAGTGGCCTGCGGCGCGGCGGGGCTGCCACCCTCCGGCTCGTCGCCGCCGGCGGGGTAGTCGGAGGCCACATGAAAGTGTGTCCAGTGATCCCATGTGCGGCGTAGATCACGTGCCTGGAAGATGCGAATCTCCTCGCGATTCAAGGGGTCGACATCGACGGTAAACCAACCCTTGGCGTCGACCTCGGCGGCGAAGTACCCCTGACGCCTGCCTACCTCATTCAGACTCGAGCTCGCGACCTGGCCACGTGCGACGCTCACCAAATCGTGCAGCACGCGCGCGTCGAGGTCTGTCAGCCGGTTCTCGAGAGCCTTCTTGATGCGGTCGCGATACAGCTTCTGTGCCTTGCCGA
This sequence comes from Acidobacteriota bacterium, assembly GCA_963666215.2. Taxonomy (GTDB): domain Bacteria; phylum Acidobacteriota; class UBA890; order UBA890; family WLXD01. Next base: position 49,969 of record CAXWPL010000004.1, on the reverse strand, counting down.
CGTCGGGCTTGCGAGCCGCCGTGGTCAGCGCCCGCAGGCGCTCGGCGGAGTCGTCGGTGAAGCGCATGACGAGGCCGTTGAACTCCTCGTCGAGCTCCTCCTCGTCGAGGTGCTTGTCGAGCTGCTGGCGCTCCACGGCACTTGGCGGCCGCACCCGGATGGTGCCCTTTCCGAGAACCACGGCGCCCGTGACCACGCCGGCGGCAGGGTCGAGTAGGTACAGCTCACCTTCGCCGAAATGGAAGCGGATACGGTCGACCTCGAAGCTGCTGTTGCGCAGCGCCCCTGCGGATCGGAGCTGCGCGTTCTGCAGCGCCTGATACAGCTCCGGCAGCGGATCCGGGTCCTCGGAGGTCAGAGTCAGCCCGAGGTCAGGAGCTAGCGTGCCGGCGGCGATCAGGAGGGCGAGCGTTGCGCGCGCTGTGAGCATGACAACGAAGGGGAGATTGAGCTGCGACCGATCGGCTTCAGACTAGCAGCCCCCGCGGAGGAGCAGAGGTGGGCTCGAACGCGTGCCGACTCCTTGACTCAGCTGGGGCTAGCTCCGCACAACGAGCTGGCGCAAAAATCGAGGGCCCGATTCTCCGCCCAGTAGCGGTCGACATCGTCGGCCGCGGAGCGTGCGTAGAAGCCCACGTGTCCACCACGTGGCGTTGAAGCCAGTGTGACGCAAGGGTTGTTCCGAACCCGTGGGTCGCCGTACGACGCGAAAGGGACGAAGGGATCGTCGCGCGACTGGATCAGCAGCGTTGGCACTCGAACCTGGTCGATCGTGCGAACGCTGCTGGAGCGCCGGTAGTAGTCGTCCGCGTCGGCGAAGTCGCAGATGCCGGCAACGACCGCGTTGTCGAATTCGCGCAGCGTGCGCATGCCACGGTATTGCACGCCGCGATAGATTTCGGGGTTGAGGCCAGAGCGTATGGCGAAGATCTGCTCGAGGCGGCGAAGGAAATAGCGTCGGTAGGGCCAGTTCGAACGTCGGTCGATCAAGGTGCTCGCGGCGTCGAGGTCGATAGGGACCGAGATCCCCACGACGGCTCGCAGCTGGGGCGGTGCGGCGTTGCCGTACTCGCCGGCGGCCTTGAGGGCGATGTTGCCGCCCATCGACTGGCCGATGGCGCACACGGGCCGGCCAGGAGCCACGAGGCCGATATGATCGAGCGCCGCTCGGAAGTCTTCGGAGCGGCCGGCGTGGCCCACACCGACGCTCGGCGTATCGCCGAAGGCATTGCGCAAATCAACGCGGACGACGTCGAAACCTCTATCGAGCGCCTTCGCCCCCAGGGCGGTCAGGCCCGGCGAGCCGGCGCATCCCGTGAGCCCGTGCAGCAACAGCAGAACAGGGTGACCGGACGCGACATCGCTTCTCGCAGGCGGCGCGGCGGCGTTCTTCTTCGGACTCTGCGTCCAGTGAACGCGCAGCTCGTCACCATCCTCGACCCTGACGTGGATTACTGTTGCACCTTCAACCAGAGGTTCCGTGTTCGTGGCGCGCTCAGCGTAGTTTGCCCAGAGCGTTTGCGCGTGACCGCCGTGAAGCCACAGGGGAGGCACGAAGGGCGGCAGGAGCGGAGGCGATTGCGCAATAAGAGAGGAGCTGCGCGAGGCGCCAGAGGTGCGCTGCCGTGTTGCGATTGGCATCATCGAGGTCGACGGAGATCGAGCACTGGAAACAACTCGAAACCAGCTGGAAACCTGGCGCGCCTGGCGGCCGCCATTGAAGAACTGATGAGGTGACGACATGCGGCGAAAACGATCCGGAGATTCTAGGCGCTTCTCATGGCGCCGAACGCCAGCCGCCGCGGTGCTCGCTCGGGTGGCCGGTTCTGTGGGCGTTGCGCTGATCTTGCTCGGTGCGGTGCCCGGTCCCGGTCCCGGTCCTGGTCCCGCGCATCCCCAGGCGCAGTTGAGCACAGAGCCGGGGGCCGAGAGCGGGACACAGCACGAGCTTGGAATGGCGGCGCGGGCCTTCGATGGCGAGAGGGCGCTGGCGCACGCAAAAGCGATGGTCGACATGGGGCCGCGGCCGCTGGGGAGCGCCGCTCTCGAGGAGAATCGCGTCTACATCGAGGAGGCGCTCAGGAGCTATCGGCTGCTGCCCGCCCGCGATCCGTTCACGGCGGCCACCCCGATTGGTGAGGTCGAGATGGCGAACATCATCACCACGGTTCCGGCGGCCAACGGCGAGACCGAGGGACAGGTGATTGTTCTGAGTGGCCACTTCGACACCAAGCTGTTCGAGGGCGTCGACTTCGTGGGCGCCAACGATGGTGCCTCCAGCGCCGGCATCCTGCTGGAGCTCGCTCGCGTTCTCGCCGAGCATCCTGCGTCGATGCCGGTACGTATCGTCTTCTTCGATGGCGAGGAGGCGGTGGTGCAATGGACGGCCGAGGACAGCACGTACGGTAGCCGCCATATGGTGGCCGAGCTGCAGGCGGGAGGCACGCTGGGTGAGATCGGCGCGCTGATCCTGCTCGACATGATCGGCGACGCCGACCTCGGGATCGAACGCGAGGGTAATTCGAGCCCGTGGCTCACCGAGATCATCTGGAACACGGCGGCGGAGATCGGCCACGGCCGCGAATTCCCCAACGCGATGCGCGCCATAGAAGACGACCACATACCGTTCGTCCGCGCCGGCGTTGCGGCTGTCGACCTGATCGACTTCGACTACGGCCGCAGCAACCGCTACTGGCACTCGCCGTTCGACACCTTCGACAAGCTGTCGGCGAGCAGTCTCGAGGCTGTCGGGGAGACCGTGCTGACGTCGTTGCCCAAGATCGCGGCGCGGCTGGCTTCGCAGTGAAAACGCCCGCTAACGGGATCGTGAGCCGCTGGTGCTGAAGGCTAGCGTTCGTGCTGCGCTACGACCGTAGAGCTCAATCCGCCGCGCGCCGTGAACTCGCCGCGGACTTCGCACCAAACCGGATCGCATGCCGCGACGACGTCACCGAGGATCCGGTTAACGACGTTCTCGTTGAAGATCCCGACGTCGCGATAGGCAACCAGGTAGAGCTTCAGTGACTTGAGCTCCAGGCAAGAGGCATCAGGCTGGTATTCGATCGTGATGGTGCCGAAGTCGGGCAGGCCTGTCTTCGGGCAGATCGACGTGTATTCGGGGTTGTCGATCCGGATGGTGTAGCCGGGAAATTGATTGGGAAACGTCTCGAGCGCGGGTAGCTCGACATCGAGCCCAGCGCGCGCGTGGTCGTCTGTGTAGCCGTTGGAAGTCACGTGCGACTCTGCTCGGGGTAACGGCTTGTTTTTCGGACGTTGATCAGCGGTCGATTGGCGGCCGCCCTATTGAGCAGATCACCGGATCGGTTTCCTCTACCCTGATCTTCGCGTCCGCTTCGCCGGTATGGATCGACGCTGGCGGAATCCAGGTCATCATGTGGCCCCGGCCTCGGCCCTTGGACGTCCTGTATTTGAACGCAGCCGCCAGCGCGACGCCGTCGCTGTCGTCGATTTGCAGGTAAATGTTCCTCATTCCGTTGTTCGACTGCCATCTTCCTCCGTGGGCGATGCCGGCGATGTCCAAGAGTTGCCACGTGTGGTTGTCGCACAGGCACAAGAAGATGTCACCCAGGAAATCGGAGGTGTCGCCCCAATCGTCGTCGGAGTTGAGGTTCTTGCAGTTGACGTCGAGGGCGAGCTCGACGTTTTGAGCCGCCGCCGGCGATGGGCTGAGTGCAGCGGTGAGCAGCCCGAGGATCGTTACCGCCGCCAAACGGCGGACCCAGGAGGCATTGTGGTCGCGCATGGGAACTCCTTCGAGGAGCGTCTCGGGGCCGGGCTTTCGGGCCGCCGCGAGCATCAAGAAAAGCGCCGCGAGACTCGGGAGAAGCTCGCCGCCGGGAGTGGACTACCCTTGTTCCGGCGACGTGGTTTACCTAGCAACGGCTCTGAAACTCGTGGCGATTCAAGCACACTCGGTTAGCGATCGCCACGGCCCGCGTTGCGTTCACACAGAGCCTGTCCCCGGGCCGAAGTAAGAGCAGCAAGCGGTGCAGGTTTCGTGCACGACGATGCGCAGCAGGTACGGGAGTGCCGGTGCCAAGCGGTCCCAAATCCAGATGGCGAGCAGCTCGCTGGTGGGGTTTTCGAGGCCGTCGATCTCGTTGAGGTGACGATGGTCGAGCGTGTTGTGCACCGCACGCCAGGCGGCTTCGATGTCGTGATAGTCGATGAGCCAGCCGGGCTCAGGGTCGAGAGCGCCGGCCAGGTGGATGTCGACTTTCCAGGAGTGTCCGTGGAGGCGGCGGCACACCGAGCCTTCGGGCGCCCTGGGAAGTTGATGGGAAGCTTCGAAACCGAAGCTCATCTCGAGCTCTACGTACTGCGGCCGCGGCTGCGGCTGTTCCTGGTCACCGCCCATCAGATGCCGCGCTCCACGCCGGGCCACAGGATCTTGTGCATCTGTAGCTGAAGCCGTACCGGCAACTGGTCTTCGAGGATCCATCGCGCCAGCTCGGCGGGCGGCAGCTCGTCCCATACCGACGACATGAGAACCGGGAAGCGCCCCGCCAAGCCGTACTCCTCGATGCACTCCACGGCCCACTCGTAGTCGAGACGATCGGCGACGACGAATTTGATCTCGTCGCCGGCGGTGAGGCGCCCGATGTTGTCGAAATCGTTGCGATCACACTCACCGGATCCCGGGCACTTGAGATCCATGATGCGCATCGCGCCTTTCGGAAGAACGGAGATGTCGAAGGCGCCCGAGGTCTCAACGAGAACGGTCTTGCCGCGCTCCAGAAGAGCCGCGGCCAGAGCCGGCACCGCGGGTTGAGCCAGCGGCTCGCCGCCGGTGATCTCAACGAGTGGGATCGCGTGCTGGCAGACCTCGGCGAACACGTTGTCGAGGCTTCTGCGGGTGCCTTCGTGAAACGCGTACTCGGTGTCGCACCAGCGGCAGCGCAGCGGACAGCCGGTAGTGCGCACGAAAACGCACGGTTTTCCTGCCCACGTCGATTCGCCCTGGATCGAGACGAAGAGCTCGTTGATCGTGAGAGTGGTTCGATCGAGCCGGCTGTCGGTGAGCTGTTCGGGCGCGGCTACTTCAACCGGCATAGATCGTTGGATCCTCGACCTCGGCGTCACGAAAGCCCTGGCGGCGGAGGATACAGGCCTCGCAGAGACCGCAGGCGCGCCCGGTGGAGTCGGGATCGTAGCAGGAGTGCGTCAGCTCGAACGGCACTTCGAGCATGGCAGCCCAGCGAATAATGTCGGCCTTCGTTTTCGACAGCAGCGGGGCAACTACCGAAAAGCGCTTACCGTCGTCGCCGGCCCGTGTGCCCAAGTTGGCGAGCTTCTCGAAGGCTCGCAGAAACTCGGGGCGACAGTCGGGATAGCCGGAATAGTCGCGCACGTTGGCGCCGATGTAGAGATGCTGGGCGCCGAGCGTCTCGGCCCAGGCCAGTGCCAGCGACAGCAGGATGGTGTTGCGCGCCGGGACGTAGGTCGCGGGGATCTGGCTGCCGATCTGCGCCGGCGCTTGGGGATAGGGGACAACGATATCGTCGTCGGTGAGAGCCGAGCCGCCAAAGCCGCGGAGGTCGACGCGGACCTGTCGGTGGGAAGCTCCCATGTACATTGCCAGGTCCCGCGCGCGATCGAGCTCTACCGCGTGTCGCTGGCCGTAGTCGACGCTGAGCGCGTAGCAATCGAAGCCGTTGGACCTGGCGATCGCCAGGGTTGTCGCGGAGTCGAGGCCGCCGGAGAGCAGAACTACGGCCCCCTTGCGCTCCTCGAGACGCGCGCGCTGCAGTTCACTTTCGCTGGCCAGCTCGCCGAGTGTCTCGACGGCGCCCGAGATGGTGAACCGCTCTGTCGAGGCTCCCGGCAGGTCGGACATAGCAGTGCGACGCGTCGAATGACTACGTCAATAGCTTGGCGGCAGGTCGCCTCATGATACACGAGGGGAGCCCGAATTCGGCTGGCTGTTGGCATCCATCCACCGGACCTCTTCAGCGATCTCGGTCATCCACTTCGCGCTCGCGCGATTCAGGTCCGCCAGCGGCAAGTCGGACTGTCCGCGGAGAAACCCACGAAGCGTGTCGTACTCCGAGAGTGTGTGGTGCGCGAGGCGTTGCAGGAGTGGTCGCCAGGCCCATTCCCCCGCCAGTCCCAGTACGCCGCCGCCGAGCCGGGCAGCGGCGCGGCTCAGGCCGAGCGACGAGTAGGGGGCGGAGCCCAGCTGGACGATGGCGGCGCTGATCGACTCGGCACGCGCCTTCGCACGTTGCCCATGCGTGGCTAGAACGGTGCTCGAGGAGCCTCGAGCGGTACCCGCGAGGCCGAGTCGGAACGCCGCGGTCGCCAGATCGAAGGTCAGAGCGCGTTGCAGCCGGCGCAACAGCCACTGGCGCGTGAGCTGCGGGTGGTCGAGCATCCCGAACGTGGCATCGGCCTCGGTTTGGCGAGTGTCGGGCACGGAGGGTGAAGTCTCGCTGGCCTTGTCAGTCAGGGTCTAATGCTCGGTCCCGTACGCCGGCAGCCCGAGGGCCGCGGCGACCTGGTCGTCGAGCCATACGTCGGGCTCGAAGTAGTGGGCCTTCCAGTCATCGTCGATCGCGTCGAGCAGCTCAGCGATGCCATGACCGATGGCGTGGAGCGCCGTGAGCGCGGGCTCACCGCGGCGGCCGGCTGTGCGGATAAGCAGGTAGTTGTTGCGCACGGTCTCTTCCCACATCTGCGCGTAGCGTTGATGCCCGCGCATGAGCCCGAAGCCGTTCACCGCGACGTAGTCGCCGAGGATCTCTGCGCGCGCAATCTCGCGTGCCATCTGCACCGAGCTGTAACGGCCCACGCCGTCGCGCCAGGTGGCAACCCGAAAATACCGGTAGGCGTCGTCGCCATGTTTCAAAGTGATCACCGTACGCAGATTTGCGAGCGCGGCCGCCGCCGTCTCGGCGAGAAATGCCCGCTGGCCCTCGCGCGGCAGCGTGGAGCCTCGAGCCCAGAAGTCGTACAGCGCCTGGCCGAGCAACTGCACCGCGTTCGCCACGTCGGGGTCTTCGGGGAAGGGGAGCTCGAGCTGCCAGGAGGGCACGTCGGACAGCTCCAACGCGGCAACCTTTCCTTCTTCTCCCCTCATCAGCTGCAGCACGTGGAACCACTGCTGACACAGCGTCACCACCCACTCGTTGGACGTTTCCACTTCGGGCTGCCAAGCGCCGACGATCGCCATCGGTATGTCGCCAATCGGGAACGCCGTACGCAGCGTGACGGGCAACTCGCGGTCCCGCGTATAGATCGGCGCTCGCATGAACTCCTGGTCGCCGCGCGTGAAACCGGGAGGAGGCTCGCTGTCGGGCGGAAGTCCGATGAGGAACTCGGTGTGGGTGTCGACGATGAGCGTGGTCGGTGGCACCTCACTCCAGCCGCGCCAAAGACGGGCGCCGACGGTCTTGACGACGTTCATCGCCTCGCGCACCAGCAGGAGCTGCTCGCCGTCGATCCGCTCCAGCGACCGGGTTGCCCCGGCCTCGATCGGAGGCGTGGCGGCCGCGTTCTCGGCAGCCGTGAAGGCGAGGGTGGACGTCAGCAGGGCTAGCGCAACGAGAGCCGGCGTGAGGCGTGACCTCGCAGCAACCTCGCGAGAACAGACTGGGCCTGGCGCAGCTGGCATAGTCGCTTCTGCTTAGAGTCTGAGGATGCACGTTGGGCGAATGTGAAAGCCGACACTCGACCGCTGCTACAGCCCACTAGTATGCGGCTGAGATGTCTGAATTAGAAGCGCGGCTATCGAGATATCGTCAGATCGTTGACGACTGGCAGGCATTCCTGGCCGCCTGCCGTCGGCCGTTGCCGACAGTCGTCTGGGCGAACCCGTTTCGCGCCGAGCACATGCGTCGACTCGAAGGCTCCGACGCACTGCCGCCGGACGCTTCGTGGTGCAAGACGGCCGCTCAGACCACCGACCTGCTCGTGCGGCGTCTGGAGCGCCGTGGGCTGGGCGTGGAGCGAATCGCGTGGTGCCCTGGAGCTCTGCGCGTGGAGGGATTCAACAAGCCAGGCATCACGATCGAGCACTACCTGGGGCTGATGCATGTGCAGGAAGAGATCTCGCTCGCGCCAGCTCCGGTGCTGGCCCCGCAACCTGGAGAGCGCGTGCTCGACTTGTGCGCCGCGCCGGGCGGCAAGACAGCGCAGATCGCCGTGCAGATGGAGGGACGCGGAACGGTGGTGGCCAACGACGTGAGGCCCCAACGATTACGTGCCTTGCGGTCGAACTCCGATCGGCTCGGGCTTCACAACGTTGTTGTCACGCCGATCGACGGAACCCGGTTCCCCATGTCCGACGAAACGCCTTTCGATCGCATTCTGCTCGACGTGCCTTGCTCCTGCGAGGGCAATCTCCGGCAGCAGTCGGGCGGCGGGCGTCAGGCTGGCAGCAGCTTTCTGCGCGGCCGTTCGGGATTGCAGGCAACACTCCTTGGCCGTGCGTGGAGGCTGTTGCGCCCGGGCGGCATTCTGGTTTACGCCACCTGCACCTTCGCACCCGAAGAGAACGAGCTCGTTCTCGACTATTGCCTCGGCGATGACGCTGAGATCCTGGCCGTCGATCTGCCGGGCTTGAGCGCCGCGCCTGGCGTCACCGAGTGGGATGGCAAGAGCCTGCGGTCCGACTGTACGAACGTGGCGCGGTACTGGCCGCACCTCAACGACACGGGCGGCTTCACGGTAGCTCGCGTCAGGCGGCGACCCGTCCCGAAGGACGAGGCGGCCGGGGTGGTCGATACGGTCGAGGACTGTGGATGACGGGCATGATCTTCGAACCCGTAGACTGCGAGCCGGTCGTCGCGTGGTGGCAGGAACGCTTCGCCGCGCCGCCGGAGCAGCTCGACGGCTACGTTGCCTACCAGCGAGGTCGCGACACCATTTGGCTCGCCCCACGTGAGGTCGATCCCGGCGACCTCAGTCCGATCGACGGCGTCGGGTTTCCGTTCGTCAGGATTGGCGGCGCCGTCTGGAAGCCGACCTCAGTGGCTGCGATGAAGCTCGGCACTCTCGTCACGCGCAACGCGGTCGAGGTCGACCGGGCGTCGGCGCGGGCGTTTGTCAGCGGCGCGTCGCTCGACGTCGGGGTGGCCGGCGTCGACGCCAAGGGAGCAAGCCGGGGCTATGTGATCGTGCGCTACCTCGGAGTGCCGCTCGGTTGCGGACACCTCCTGGGCGAGGAGGTGTTGTGCATGATCCCGAAGGGGCGCCGAGCGGAGCTCGACTTCGGCTAGGCCGACGCCTTCTTTTGCAGCTCCGCCGCGTCCACTCGATCGAGTGGTAGCCGTAGGCGAGCGCGGCGGCCACCGCTGTCGAGGCGGTTCTCGAGAGCCAGTGTTCCGCCGTGTGCTTCCGCGATTTGGCGACTCAGAACCAGGCCGATGCCCGAGCCCTCCGGCTTGGTGGTGAAGAACGGCACGAAGAGATTCTGACTGCCCGGCAGCCCTGGGCCATCGTCGTCGACCACGAGCTCGAGCTGGTTGCCGCCGGCGCGATTGCCGTTGGTGGACGCCCAGCCGAGTCGCACGCCGCCTTTTCCGTCGCCGTCGAGCACCGCTTCGACGGCATTGGCGAGGATATTGATCAGCAACTGGTCGAGCTGGTCGCCGTCCGCGCGTATACGAATCGGGGGGCCGCCTACGACCTCAATGGGCAGGCGTGACTCGAGGGCAACCACGCGGCGGACCCAGTCGTCGACGTCGAGCGGCAGCGGGTCGGGCTCCGGCAGCTGCGTGAGTCGTGCGTACGACGACATGAACCGGCCGAGCCCTCCAGAACGGTCGGCGATGACGCGAAGCCCGGTTTGCACGTCCTCGTTCCAGTCACCGGGCAGCGGCTCGCGGCGCAGCAGCATGCGTAGGCTGTCGGCAAGCGATTGGATGGGCGCCAGCGAGTTGTTGATCTCATGCCGCAGCACCTTCACCAGGCGCTGCCAGGCCTGCCGCTCCTCGGCGCGGAGCGCGCGTGTAAGGTCGGACAGCACCACGAGCTGATGTGGGCGGCCTCCCTGCCGGAACGTGCCGCGCCGGATCTCCCAACGGCCGGCGCCGGCCGGAAAGCTCAGGTCGAGGATGCGGGAGCGTGGGCCTTCGAGGCACTCCCGCAGCCCGAGATCGCTTGCCGGTAGGTCGACGAGCTCATCGGCCGGCCTGTCGAGAAGGCGTTCAGCGGCGCGATTCGCCAGCTGCACGCGGTTGTTCGCGTCGAAGGCGAACACGGCCACGTCGATCTCTCCCATGACCTTGCTCAACAGCACCGTCGCTTCGACGGCTCCGAGTCGCTGTTGTCGCAAGGTCTCGCCCAGACTGTTGAGCTCGACCATCGCGAGCTCGAGAGGCTCGTCAAGCGGGGCTTCGCGGCCGCGAATCGAGAAGTCGCCCTCGCGCAGCGCCGACAGCAGGTTCGACAACGTCTGCAGAGGCCGCACGACCTGCTGCCGCAAAATGAGCGCGAAGCCGATCCAGCTGGAGACGATCACGACCGCCAGCGTCCAGACCACCTTGCTGGAGAAATCGCCGTCCCAGAGAAGCCAGAGCGCGCAGGTCGAGCCCGGCAGCCCGGCTGCCAAGGCCAGCAGCAAGATGCGGTGATCGAAGCTCACCGCATGTCGGGTGCTGGTGGTCGGCAAGCTCATATTCGGCTCCGCGGATTAGGTCCGACGCCAGCAGGCCGTTGCGGAGTCCGCCGGGCGTGCTGGATCAGAGCCCGTAACGATGCAGACGCCGATACAGCGCGCTGCGGCTGAGCCCGAGGCTCTCGGCCGCACGGCTCACGTTGCCGTCGTTGCGCGCCAACGCCGTTTCGATGAGTGTACGCTCAGCCTGGTCGAGCGACATCTCCTCGAGTCGTGACGAGGTCGGGTCCCTGCGCGGCTGCAATCCGAGATCTTCCTGCCGGATCTTCTCGCGCGATGAGAGCAGCACAGCGCGCTCGACGACGTGCTGCAGCTCGCGAACGTTCCCAGGCCAAGGGTGCTGGAGCAAGGCCTGCATCGCGTCGCGGTCGAAGCCGTCGAGCTGGCGTCGATAGCGTTTCAGCTGTTTCTTGAGGAAGTGCGACGCCAGTAACGGGATGTCTTCGCGTCGCTCGCGCAGTGGCGGCAGCCGGATCTCGACGGTGTTCAGCCGGTACAGGAGGTCCTCGCGAAAGCCACCGCTCTCCACTTCGGCTGCCAAGTTGACGTTGGTTGCCGATAGCACGCGGACATCCACACGGCGGCTCTTGGACGAGCCCACGCGTTGCAGCTCGCCGGTTTCGAGCACGCGCAGGAAACGCGCTTGCTGTTTCGTCGGGATATTGGCGATCTCGTCGAGGAATAGCGTGCCGCGGTCGGCGAGCTCGAAGTAACCAACGCGGTCGGAGCGGGCATCGGTGAACGAGCCTTTGACGTGACCGAACAGCTCACTTTCGAACACACCCTCCGACATGGCGCCAACGTCAACCGTGACGAGAGGCTCTTCGGCGCGGTGCGAGGTGGCGTGCAGCCAGCGCGCCACCACGTCCTTACCCGTGCCGTGCTCGCCGGTCACCAGGACGTTGGCGTCGGAGGGCGCGACGCGCTCCATCAGATCGAGCACGGGTTGCATGGCGCGCGACTCGGCGATGAGCTCGGGCAACCCGTCGCGGCGCAGCAGCCGGTTTTCGTGCTCGAGATGCTCGCTGCGTCTGAGCGCCTGGCCAAGCTCGATCTGCGTCTTGAGCGTTGCCATGAGCCGGGCGTTGTCCCACGGCTTCTCGATGTAGTCGCGAGCGCCCTGGCGCATCGCCTCCACCGCGCCCTCAACGCTGCCCCACGCCGTCATCACGATGACGGGCAGTGTGGTGTCGAGCTCGCGCAGCTGCGGCAGCAGGTCGAGGCCTTCGCGCCCTGACGTTGTGTCACGCGCGTAGTTGAGATCCATCAGCAGCGCGTCGAAGTCGCGCGCGTGCAGCGCACCGAGCACACCTGCCGGCGACGTGACAGTTTCGACGTCGAGGCCCTCGCCTTTGAGTAGCAGGCGTAGGGCCTCGAGGACGTCTTTCTGGTCGCCGGCGACCAGCACCCGTGGGGACCCGTTTGCCGTCGCGTTCATAGTGTCCGACTCGGCGGAGTAGCGGCCAGATACCGTCTCTGGCCGCGCCCGATCTCGAGGATCTCTTCAGGAGACCCCCAGGATCATTCCCATGGACCTTCGGACGATCGCTAGACGACCGCCGTCTTTTCGTCGACCACCATGCCGTCGAAAAGATGGACCGTGCGATCGGCGTAGTTGGTCCAGCGCGGATCGTGGGTGACCATGCAGATCGTCGCGCCACCCTGGTGCAGCTCCGACATGAGGTCCATGACGGCGCTGGCATTGCCCGAGTCGAGGTTACCCGTGGGCTCGTCCGCCAGAAGAATCGACGGGTCGCCACAGACGGCGCGGGCAACCGCCACGCGCTGCTGCTGACCACCGGAGAGCTGGCTCGGCATGTGCTTGGCGCGATGCGTCATGCCCACGCGATCGAGAGCCGCGTTGGCGCGCTCGCGGCGCTCCGACGAGGACATGCCGCGGTAGGTGAGCGGTAGCTCGACGTTCTCGTACACGTTGAGGTCGCCGATGAGGTTGAAGCTCTGGACGATGAAGCCGATCTCACGGTTGCGCACACGGGCGCGCTCCGAGGCCGTGAGGTTGGCCACCGGGTTGCCGTTCAGCTGGTACTCGCCGTCGGTCGGCGTGTCCAACAGGCCGAGGATTGAGAGCAGCGTCGTCTTGCCCGAGCCCGAGGGCCCGGCGATCGAGACGAACTCGCCTGGCGCTATCGCGAGCTCCACGTCCGAGAGAGCGTGCGTTTCGACTTCCTCGGTGTAGAACACCTTCCGTATTCCCTGCATGTCGATCAGGGCGTCGCTCATATTGCCTCCGTGTTCGCGGTAGCGGGCTGGTGCCGCTCTAAGCCGCGGCGGTTCCGTGGTTCCTCGAGAATGGAATGTGGGCGAGCTTGTCTCTGGTGCGAGCTTGTCTCTAGCGAATGCGTAGTCGGTCGGCCGTGTCGTAGCGAGAGAGGTCCGACAACACGATCTCGTCGCCGACCTCGAGGCCTTCGAGCACGACGATCTTGTCAACCGAGCTGGCGCCGAAGCGCACTGTGGTGCGCACCGCGCCGTTGCCGTCGTTGATCACCTTGAAGAGGCCGACCGATTGGTTGGCTTGACCGAAGCCAGGGCGATCGACGAACTTGACGTCTGGGAGGCGCTCGATCTCGATACGGCCGTCGACGCTGAGGTCCGGTCGCGCGTTGGCTGGCAGTTCGTCGGCAAGCAGTTGCACGTCAACCGTGACCGTCCCCTGCACAACCGCCGGGTCGATGCGCGTGACGCGCCCAGGTACCAAGCCGGCGCGAGTGTCGATGACCGCGGCCTGGCCAACCGCAACCTCGCCAGCCTGGGTCTGAGAAATACGCAGCTCGGCCTTGAGGCGCTTGGGGTCGACAACGCGAGCGACTTCGGTGCCAGGCGCAACCTGCTGACCTTCCTCCACTGGAATGTCGCGCAGCACACCCGTTGACCGTGGTCGAACGAACAGCGCGTCGATCTCGGCTGCGCGCAGTCGGTACTCGCCGTTGCGCTGGTCGACCTGCGCTCTCTGAGACTCGAGCTGGGCATCGATGCTCTCGGTCATGTTGGCGAGGCGCTGTTTCTCGATGCGGTCGCGATTAGCGAGCTCGTCGGCCTGCGTGCGCGACAGCTCCATGGTGAGCTGCGATCGGAGTCCCTCCTCGAACATCTGTTTGTCGCGATCGGCGGTCAGGCGGGCCTGATGGTAGGCCGCCTGCACCTGCGCTGAAAGCGACTCCTGCTGCAGCTTCTGCTGCTCGAGCTGAACACGCAGCTGGGTGAAGGCCGACTCCGCGCGGCGCCATTCCCACTCGGCGTTCTGCACCGCAAGCTGCAAGTCGGGGTTGGAGAGCTCCATGATCACGGTGTCGGGCGTTACGTGCGCACCCGGCAGGACGAGCTTGCGCTCGACGCGGCCCGCCGTGCGGGCGCTGACCACCAGGATCTCTTCGGGAACCAGCGTGCCGGGGCCACGAACCTGTCGGACGAGCTCGCCGCGTTCCACCTTGCCGAACCAAAGCGTGGCGCGGTCGACGGATGGTGGTGCCGGCTCGAGCCGGGAGATTCCGATCGTGATGACGACGAGGGCGATAACCCCAACGCCACTCAATATGTATTTCTTGATCTTGCTTGGCGGCGGGCGCTTGATGTCTACCATTGTGAAGTTCTCGGGCTGCGGGAACGCTCTTTATGCGGGTAGGGGATGCAAGACGCGTGCCACCCTTCGGCTAGCCCAGCCAGATTCCCATAACTGCTTGATACCCAAGAGTTTGCCAGCAGGCCGGGCAAACGACAAGGCACACTGCTGTTCGTCTGCGGGAAGGCTGCGTCCCAGAATCGGACACTTGGTCTCGGCGGCCGGCGAAAACGAGCCTGTTCACCCTGCTGCTATGCTCGCGGCTGGCAAGAATCGCTGGCGAGCGCGGGAGGCATCTTGACCCATCGGCAGGACGTTCACCTCTTCATTCCAGGGCCCGCGGGTGCCGATCCAGATGTCCTGGAAGCGCTCGCACAGCCGATCGTGCCGCACTACGGGCCCGAGTTCGTTGCTGCGTACAACGGCTGCCGCGCGCGTCTACGCGAGGTTTTTCGCACGACGAACGATCTTTACCTGATGGTGGGCCCGGGGACGGGAGCTCTCGACGCGGCGATGGCCAGCGCGCTCCCCGATGGCGCGCCTGTGCTGGTGCTCAGCAACGGTTACTTCGGCGAGCGCCTGCAGCAGATGTGTCGGGCCCACCGCGCCCGTGTCGAGGTGATGGAATTTCCCCTTGGGGCGCCGATCGATGGCGCCGCCGTGGCCGCCCGCCTGGCGCTGGAGCCGCGTCCTGCCGCCGTCGCGTGGGTGCACCACGAGACCTCCACAGGTGTGCTCAACCCGGTTCAGTCGATTTCGACAGCTGCGCGGGAGAACGGCGTGCTTTCGATCATCGACGCGGTCTCCTCTCTAGGGGGAGCCGACATGCGGGTGGACGACTGGTGCGTCGACCTGTGCGTCAGCGTCTCGAACAAGGGTCTGGCGTCGCAGCCAGGCCTTGCGGCGGTGACGGTGAGCCCCCAAGCCTGGGCCGCTATCGATGCCAACCCCGACTCTCGCGGCTGGTACTTCGACCTGCGAACATGGCGGCGCTACGACACCGAGTGGGCCGACTGGCACCCCTTTCCGACAACAGTGCCGACCGGTGTGCTCTTCGCGCTTGATCTGAGCGTGGCCCAGATTCTCGAAGAGGGCCTCGACCATCGAGTTGAGCGCACGCGGCAGGCGGCGGAGCGTACACGAGCCGGCCTGCGCGCTCTCGGGTTCGAGATGTTCAGCGACGACGCCCACGCTTCGCCGATTACGACGGCTGCGCTTGCTCACCCCAAGTTGCCGGCCGCCGAGCTCGTGTCGACACTGGCCGAGCGACGTATCTATATCTCGGGCGGACTGGACGCGCTGAGCGGCAAGATCATCCGCGTCGGTCACATGGGCCGTTCGATCGAGAGCTCTGAGGTGGAATTCCTTTTGAGAGAGATCGGCACTGTGCTCGCATCAAAAGGAGCGCTCGAATCGAACGGGGCGCTCGAATCGCAAGAAACACTCGAGTCGAAAGGCATCGTGACGCCTGCTCCCGAGCTCGCGGCGCGAGCCTGAGCTGCTACGCTGCTAGATCGCCACACTGCGGAGACCTGCCGCGCGGTCTCGCCGCGACGCCGTTGCCGGATTCTTGCGGGCGCGCCTACGAGTCGACGATGTCGAACGAGAGGTACTCGGCCAAGTAGCTGACGATCTGATTCGCCTGATCCCAGTTCATCGTGCCCTCGCCCCGCACCATTCGTGATGTGGCGGGCGCCAGGCGGATGGTCTCTTCCTCGGAGCGCACGGCATCGTCGCTCTCGTCGAGGAAGGTGAACTTGACGGTGATCCGGAGCGTCTGGGTGGTGTCGTTGTTGACGTTCATCTGCCACCAGAAGCCGGTGTTGTCCTGGGTGGTGTTCTGCCAGTCGAATTCGTCCTGGCTGATGATGATGTTGCCCTGCAGCTGCGGCGCGGCGGGAGTGTTGTCCTCGGGCGGAGCCTCCGCCGGGGGCGCCTCAGCCGGCGGGGCGGCCGGAGCGCTGGCCTCCGGCTCCGGCTCTGGCGTCGGGTCGGCGGGCTCCTCAACGGGGGCGCAGGCGACAGCGACGCCGACAAACAGGATCAGCAACAGGAACGATAGACGACGTGCGACGTTGGTCATGGTCTCGGATCTCCCAGGCCGCGCTCATGCGCGCCTGCCAGAATGTCTTGTTTGGCTTGGCTCAAGTTCGGGGCGGCGCGACTTGGCCGCCAAAGGTCCGGCAACGTTACCCGAGCGCAGGCCCCTATGGTAGCCTGCGCCTGCGGCGCCCGCACAGTTCGGGTGCCCCCTCGCGACCGGCTCTGACCGCCCGGCGCCTGCTCTTCGAGCCCTTCCACTCCGTCAGATTCCAACGGATCCCGAGCCATGTCCGAGTCAACCGCAGTAGCATCCCAGAGCGCCTCCTACATCGAGACTTCCGAGCGTTGGGGTGCGCACAACTACCACCCTCTTCCCGTGGTTCTGACACGGGGTGAAGGGGTGTGGGTTTGGGACGTCGAGGGCAAGCGCTATCTCGATTGCCTGGCGGCCTACTCCGCCGTCAACCAGGGGCACTGCCACGCCAGCATTGTCGGGGCGCTCAAGGAGCAGGCCGACAAGCTGACGCTGACTTCACGCGCCTTCCACAACGATCAGATGGGCGGCTTTCTGGAGAAGCTCTGTGGCCTCATGGGCTACGAGCGAGCGTTGCCGATGAACACCGGTGCCGAAGCGGTGGAGACGGCCATCAAGACCACGCGCAAGTGGGGCTACAAGGTGAAGGGTGTCGCCGAGGGCGCGGCGGAGATCATCACCTGCGAAGGCAACTTCCACGGTCGCACGACCACGATCGTCGGCTTTTCCACCGACTCACAGGCGCGCGACGGATTCGGTCCGTTCACACCCGGATTCCCGAGCGTGCCGTACGGCGACCTCGAAGCGCTGCGCGGCGCGATCAACGACAACACCGTTGGATTTCTGGTCGAGCCGATTCAGGGCGAGGGCGGCGTTGTGATGCCTCCCGACGGCTTCCTTGCGGCCGCCGCGGAGCTGTGCCGCGAGCACAATGTTCTTTTCATTGCCGACGAGGTGCAGACTGGACTCGGGCGCACCGGCAAGCTGCTCGCCTGCGAGTGGGAAGACGTTCGACCCGACGTGCTGATTCTCGGCAAGGCGCTTGGCGGCGGCGTGTATCCGGTGTCAGCGGTACTTGCCGACAGCGAGATCATGGGTGTATTCCACCCGGGCGATCACGGCTCGACTTTCGGGGGCAACCCTCTCGCCGCTGCCGTCGGCTGCGCCGCGCTCGATGTGCTTGTGGACGAGCGGTTGCCACAGCGGGCCGATGAGCTCGGGTCCTGGTTCGTCGACCGACTGCGCGCGGTGGGGTCGCCACACGTAGAGCTGGTACGTGGTCGCGGGTTCATGGTTGGCGTCGTGATCAAGCGGTCTTCGGGTCCCGCCCGACCGTTCTGCGAAGAGCTCATGGCTCGCGGCATTCTCGCCAAAGAGACTCACGAGCAGGTGATCCGCTTTGCGCCACCGCTGGTGATTACGCAGGAGATCCTCGAAGAGGTGTTGCCCGACATCGAGGCCGTCATCCGAGGCGAGGGAGTAGCTCTTTAGGAGTCCTCCCGGAGTTGCCAGCTGCGCGGTCGTGTTAGCTCCTTGAGACGACCCCGCTCGTGGTGGGCGCCCCGAGAGAGGCCGCCTTTGACTGGATCAGCTCCCAGGCGTGCGCCACATCGGCGTCTGTCGTCCGCAGGTTGCCAATCGCGAAGCGCAGCGCGAAGCGGCCGCGCAGCCGCGTGTGCGACAGGAACACCTCGCCGCTGGCGTTGAGCTCGCTCAGCAGGCGCTCGTTGAGCGTTGCCCAGCGGTCCTCGTCGGTGCGCGTTAGCTGAGTGCCGTCGCCGCTGTTGTCGCCCACGCCGGGCCGGTAGCGGAAGCAAACGAGGGAGAAGGGCGTCGGCGCCAGCCTCTCGAAGTCGGAGTGAGCGTCGATCTTGGCGGCCAGCTCGGCCGCCATTCTTACGTGCGAGCGGATGCGCGTCTCGAGACCGGCGCGCCCGAAGGCACGGAACACGAACCACAGTCGCAGCGAGCGGAATGGGCGGCCGAGCTGGATGCCGTAGTCCATGTAGTCGATCGGCCCATCCTGGGCGTGGTCGCTCGGACTCTCCGCCGGCGCCGCCGCCGCCGCGGACTCGCGTAGGTGGCCTACCGAGGCCGGAGGCTCGGTGGGATCGGTGGCTCCCACATCGGATCGCAGGTACTCGGGAACGAGCTGGAACGCCTCTTTCAGCACCTCCGGACGGCGTGTGTAGAGCACGCTGCAACCGACGGGCGTGAACAGCCACTTGTGAGGGTTGAGCACGATCGAGTCGGCGCGTTCCCAGCCTGTTAGCAGTGTCCTCAACTCAGGCACGATCGCTGCTGAACCAGCGTAGGCCGCGTCGACGTGCAGCCATAGATGTTCGCTCTCGGCGACGTCGGCGATCGCTGCTAGCGGGTCGACGCTCGTGGTGGACGTGGAGCCCGCGGTGGCGGAAATGCAGAAGGGCGTCCAGCCGTCGCGGCGATCCTCGGCAATGGCGTCGCGCAGCTCGTCCACATCGAGGCGGTAGGCCGCGTCGCAGCCGATCACGCGGACGCCGTCCTGGCCAATGCCAAGCAGCAAAGCCGCTTTCTCCACCGACGAGTGCGATTCGTCCGACCGGTACAGTCGCAACCTCTTGCCGCTGGCCGCCAGGCCGCGCGCCCGGCCTTCGGCACCGAGGGCCGCCTCTCGCGCAGCGGCGATGGCGCACAGGGTGGAAATCGACGCGGTGTCGGTGAGCACCCCGAAGGTTGTCGGCGGCAAGCCGACCCAGCGCGCCAGCCAAGCGAGCACACGCTGTTCGAGCTCAGTAGCCGCGGGGGAGGTGCGCCAGAGCATGCCGTTAACGTTGAGCGCCTTCTCGAGCAGCGCCCCGAGAATGCCCGGCGCCGATCCGGTAATCGCGAAGTAGGCGAAGAAGCGCGGGTGGTTCCAGTGGGTCAGGCCGGGCAGCAGGAGTCGGTCGACGTCACCGACGACGTTTTCCCACGGCTCCGGCCCCTCCGGGCCATCGTCGGGGAGCGCCCGCAGCAGGTCGCCTGGGAGCGAACGCGAGAGGACGGGATGGCTCCGATTCGACTCGAGGTAACGGGCGATCCAGTCGACGAGGTCGCCGGCGCGGCGGCGGAACTCATCGGGGGAGATGTCGCCTTCTGCGCCGGGGAGGTCGGCCATGAACTAGATCGGGATCGCCGGGTTGGCACGCGCGAGCGAGCGGCAGTTGGTATGTTGCTGTGGTCGTGCCAGGAGTAGCAGCCAAAGCGGTCGGCCGCAAATCGGAACGGTCGCGGATTGAGTGGCGACGCCGGTATTCAACGAGCAGCCGCGACGGCTGAGACGCAGCGCGACTAGGCCTTTGGACGGGCCCCGGCCACGAGCGCGGGCACCTCTTGAATCTCCAGGCGCAGCAGCGGCTCGTCGAACTCAACGGCAACTCGAAAGCGCCCATGGTTCTCTTCGCACCGCGTTACCCGCCCGCAGACGTGGTGCGGCCGGATCTGCTCGCCGGTTCCGCGGAAGAACACCTTGCAAACCGAGCTCGCATGAATCGGCGCGTCGAGCTCAGCCAGAACCCCGAGCCGGCTGACGTCGCTCGTCATGCCGCTGGCGAAGAACGGCTCCACCTCATCCTGGAAGCCGTACACCTCGATCATGATTCGGACCTCGAAGCTGGCGTCCACGCGCGGAAAACGTCGGCGATCAGGTCCTCTCTACAGCTTGCGAAGCACGTCATCCCTCCTGAAGTCTCTTCGAACTCCACGGTTTGCACGTGGGCAGTCCCTATTGATGCGACAGCAGTGATGATTATACAAGACCTTTAATATGCACAAGTAGGTAATAATGGGCAATTGTGCGGCGTTAGCTGCCCTGTGTCCGCGTCTGAGACTCTGAATGGCCGGATCTGACGGGCGATCCGGCGCGCCTGCTCCGGCGGCGGAGGTCTGAGCTTTTCGGCCAGGGATGTGGTGCTCCGTTCGGCGTGTCCGACGACAGTGGCCGGGTGCCACCGAGCGCCTGCGGGCGGGAGCCGCGGGACTATACTCGCGGCCGTCATGCAACTCGCCCACGAACTGGTTTCTGAGCTCTCCGAGCGCATCGACGGCACCGTTTGCGTCGATGACATGACGCGGCAGCTGTACTCCACCGACGCGAGCATCTACCGCGCCACGCCGATCGCCGTCGTTTTTCCTCGTCACGCCGACGACGTGGCGGCAACAGTGCAGTTTGCCGCGGACAACGGCCTGCCCATTCTGCCGCGCGGCGGCGGGACCAGCCTCGAGGGACAGACGGTTAACGAGGCGGTTGTCATCGATTGTTCGCGGCATCTGAACCAGATCCTCGAGCTCAATGCGGAGGAGGGATGGGCACGTGTGCAGCCCGGGGTGGTGCAAGACGCGTTGCGCCGCGCTGCCGCCCCGTACGGCCTCGATTTCGGCCCCGATACCGCCACTGCAACCCGCGCCACTCTCGGCGGCATGATTGGCAACAACTCGGCGGGCGCCCACTCGATCGTGCACGGCAAGACGATCGACCACGTCCTGGATCTTCGCTGCTTGCTCGCTGACGGCTCCGAGATCACATGTACGCCCCTCGACGCCGCCGGCTTACAGGGCAAGCAACGGGTGGACGGACTCGAGGGCAGGCTCTACCGCACGGTAGCGGCCGTGGTGGAACGTCACGCGGACGCGATTCGCGAACGCTTCCCGAAGGTGATGCGCCGGGTTACCGGCTACAACCTCGATGCATTCGTCGATCGCATGTCCAACGCCTCGTCGAACTCGCCCAGAGCGTTTGATGCCATAGGCGGGTTCGATTCGTTCAACATGGCCGAGCTGATGGTCGGCTCCGAGGCCACGTTGGCGGTGTTTCTCGACGCCAAGGTCCGCCTTGTGCGACTGCCGTCGGCGACGGCGCTCGGGGTGGCGCAGTTCGACGACCTCGTAACCGCGATGGAAGCGACGCGCCTCATCGTGGAGACTCAGCCGAGCGCGGTCGAGCTGATCGACGACCTGATGATCCGCCAGGCGCGCGCGCACTCTGGCTTGGCCCACTTGTGTGACTACGTCGAGGGAAGTCCGAAGGCGCTCCTGATTACGGAGTACAGCGGCGAGAGTCCTGCCTTCGTTGCCGATCAGGTCGACAAGCTGCGCGACCTGCTGGCTCGGGAGCGGCTGGGATTCGGCTTCTATCGTGCTACCGGGACCCAGCAGCAGGCCGATGTCTGGCAGCTACGGAAGGCCGGCCTGGCCCTCATGCTGTCGCTCAAGGGCGACGCCAAGCCGATCGCCTTCGTCGAAGACACAGCAGTCCCGGTTGACCGATTGCCCGAGTACGTCGCTCGCCTTCAGGATGTGGTCGATCGCCACGATACGTGGGCCGGGTTCTACGGTCACGCGTCGGTGGGCTGTTTGCATTTTCGGCCGGTGATCAATCTCAAAGAGGCGGGCGACGTGGGCAAGTTGCGCTCGATCGCCGAAGAGGTGCGCGATCTCGTGGTCGAGTTCGATGGCGCGCTGGCTGGTGAGCACGGAGACGGACGCACACGCACCGAATACCTGCCTGGCTTCTTCGGCCAAGAGGTGTATTCGGCTTTCCGCCAGATCAAGACGGCGTTCGATCCCGAGGGGCGGATGAATCCCGGCAATATCTGCGATCCGCTGTCGATGTCGGATCGCAATGGGGGTGCGGACGGTATTGGAGTGTCTGCACGCCGCCCGGCGCAGACGCCGCCAAGGTATCTCATCGACACCGATCTGCGCTATGGCGTCGACTACCACACGCCACCGCTGGCCACGCAACTCGACTGGACACCGGAAGGCAGCTTCTCGGGTGCCGTCGAGATGTGTAATGGAAACGGTGCTTGCCGCAAGACCGAGGGCGGGACGATGTGCCCGTCGTACATGGTTACGCGCTCCGAGGAGCACAGCACGCGTGGGCGTGCCAACGCTTTGCGCGCTGTGATCGCCGGGCAGTTGCCGTCTGCGTCGTTGACCAGCGAGCGCCTGTACCAAGTGATGGATCTTTGTCTCGAGTGCAAAGCCTGCAAGTCGGAGTGCCCCAGCGGCGTCGACATGGCGAAGCTCAAGTACGAGTTCTTGGCACAGTACCAAGACGCGCACGGCGTGCCGCTGCGCGCCCGCCTGTTTGCGAACGCCGATCGAGTGGGTCGGTGGGGATCGCGTCTGGCACCGATCTCGAACTGGATGGGCGCGAGCCCTCCGGGGCGCTGGCTCAACGAACGGTTGTTGGGCGTGTCGGCGCGGCGTCACCTACCAACTTTTGTGCGCCGCACCTTCGAGCAGCGCTTCGGCGAGCGCCGCCGAGCTGCCGCGGGCAACACGCCGGGCGATCGCGGGCGTGTGGTTCTCTTCCACGACACGTTCATGAACTACAACGTCCCCACCGTGGGTCTGGCCGCTGTGCGCGTGCTCGAAGCGGCGGGCTTCGAGGTGGTGTTGGCGAAAGCCGCTTGCTGCGGCCGACCGATGCTCTCCAACGGTCTGGTGGGAGCTGCCGCCGCCGCGGCTCGGGCCAATGTCGCGGCGCTGATGCCGCACGTCGAGGCGGGGACGCCGATCGTCGGCTGCGAGCCTTCTTGTCTGCTGATGCTGCGAGACGATTATCGCGATCTACTGGGAGAGTCGAGCGCGGTGCGCAAGGTCGCCGAGGCCAGCTTCATGATCGATGAGTTTCTGGTTTCCCGAGCTCGAGGCGCGGAGTCCGAGCTGGAGCTCCAACTCGGGCTGCAACCGCGGCCTGGCCGTCTTCTGGTTCATGGTCACTGTCACCAGAAGGCGCTGATCGGTATGGAGCCCACCATGGAAATGCTGCGATGGATTCCTGAGCTCGAGCCTGTCGCGCTCGATACGGGCTGCTGTGGCATGGCTGGCTCGTTCGGCTACAAGGCGGAGCACTACGACACGTCGATGGCGATCGGCGAGCTCTCCCTCTTTCCGGCCCTGCGGAACGAGCCTGGCACAGGGGTCGCGGTTTCAGGGATTTCGTGTCGCCATCAGGTCCAGCAGGCGCTCGGTGGTAGCCCACGTCACCCGATCGAGTGGCTGGCCGACGCATTGCCCGATTAGCGAAGAATCAACGCGAAACGCGAATAGATACGGTTGGTGCGGCACATGAAGGGGAAAGACACCCAACGAGCACGACAAGAGAACCGCCCCGTGGCCATCGACGTAGCGCTGGAAGCACAGATACTTGCCGAATGCCGGCTCGGTCGGGCGACCGCCTATCGACCCCTTGTGGACGCCTACTTCGCGCGCGCGGTCCGCTTGGCTCACGCGATGGTCGGCAACGGGGAGGACGCCAGAGATCTGGCTCAGGAGGCCTTCGTCGCCGCGTACAAGGCGATGCCGACACACGAAGAGGGTCCCCGTTCTTCCCGTGGCTGCGCGGGATCCTCCTCAATCGTTGCCGTATGTTCCTGCGGAGTCGTGGTCGTGCGGCGGCGCGCGCCCGCGCCGCCGCGGAACGACCCGGCCACTGGGCGGCCCTGTCGGACAGCGTTCCCTCAGCCGGCCGCAAGACAACCGACCTGGTTCGTCGCGCGCTGGTTGATCTCGATGAGGACGATCGCTCGCTAATCGTGCTCAAGCACATCGAGGGTTACACGTACGACGAGCTTGCTGTCGCGCTCGGCATACCCCGCGGCACGGTGATGTCGCGTTTGTACCGTGTCCGCAAGCGCATGCGGGCTCGACTGGAAGAGTTGGACCCTAGCCTCAGGCCGTCTGAGATCTCCGAGCCCCCCGAAGTTGGTGGGGGTGTGGAGGCTAACGGCGGCCGGGAGCACACCGCATGAGTACAGAACAATGAGCAGCGAGCGAGTACCCAGTTCCCCGGCACGCGGCGATCAAGTACTGACTTGTGAGCCCGCGCGGATCCTGTTGATGGGCTACCTCGACGGTGAGCTCGGGCCGGAGGAGCAGGAATCACTCGAAAACCACCTCGCCGTGTGCGTTGCCTGCCGTGGCGAGGAAACGGCATACCGCCAGCTGGGGAAGGTCACCGAAGAGATGGCGCAACAACATGTTTCCGTGAGCAGTGAGGTCGCCTGGGCAGGCATCTACGGCCAGATCGAGCGACGTGTCGGTTGGATCCTGCTGTCGCTCGGGGCTCTGGTCTTGATCGGTTTCGGTGCCTGGCATCTCACCCAGGGGTTCTTTCTCTCATCCGACGTCCCGTTGGTGGCTCGCCTTGGTCTTGGGGCGCTTCTTGCCGGCACGATTGTGCTGCTGATCTCGTTCGGGCGGGAGACCCTCTTTCGCCACCGCACGGAACGCTACCGGGAGGTACAGCGATGATCCTTACGACAACCGCCACCGTGGCGCGGCACCGCCTCACCAAGACGTTGGGCCTGGTTCGCGGCAATACGTTACGTTCGCGTCACATCGGTCGTGATATCTCGGCCGCGCTCAAGAGCATGGTGGGTGGGGAACTGGCCGACTACACGAAGATGCTCGCCGAGGCGCGCGAGCAGGCGCTCGATCGAATGGTCGACGAGGCACGGCAGCTGGGCGCCAACGCCGTGCTGGAAATTCGCCTCGGTACTTCGGCGGTGATGGCCAACGTTGCCGAAATCATCGCCTACGGCACCGCGGTGATCATCGAACCCGAGTAGCCGCTCCAACGGGCGGCCGCATAGCCCGAGAGACTTCCCCGCGCGAGCGCGCGATCTTGTCGACGCCTCAGTCCTGAACGTCGGCCTCGGCGCTCAGCCCCTCGCTTGCCTCGAGCTCGCACAACGCGTTCTCGGCGCGTTCCATGTCCTGTGCCAGCACGTGGACGCGGATGCGACTCATGGGGCCGAAGTTAACCGGCTCGGCGTTGAATTTGAGGGATTCGAGCGAGCAAGGGATACCCGATGTTTCGAGGTATCCCTGGACCAGGCGAGCCTCGAGATCCGACGACATCACCCTCAGCAGGGTCCACTCTCGATCCGACTCCGCAACCATCGGAGGCACGGCGAGGTGCTCCACGAGGTCAACCTGGCAGTCGGAGCAGCTGAGGAACCCGAGACGATACTCGGCGCGGCAGATCGGACATGCGGGCATCCAATCAGCATAGAGATCCGGGCGGTTGGGCGTCTTCCGTTGTGACGAGTCGAGGGGCTGACGGGGCAGAGCGATAGCGTGGGTTGCGGCCCGGGCCCCTTGGGCCGAATATATGCGCTCTGGTTGTCCTAATTTGTCGGGGGCTCTCGCGCCGCACCGCTCGGGAGCTCACGACGGAAGCGCACGCGCCCTATCGTCGTCACTTCAACGGATCTCGCCCAAGTCCCCGTTGTTCGTTCGACCTCGTCTGACTGGAGCCGCCCCGCGGCCCAGAAGGAGCTCATCCGATGAAGCGGTTACCGTTTGCCGTCCGTCTCGCCGCCGTGCTCGCAATCGGCCTGGTTTCCACCGCCGGGGCGCAGCAGCTCCCCACACCGGAGTCGGTGCTCGGCTTCGAAGTCGGCGCCGACTTCCATTTGGCGCGCTACGACCAGTCCATCGAGTACTTCCAAGCGCTCGACGCGGCCGACGATCGGTTGCAAATGATCGAGGTGGGTCGGACTTCGTTCGGGCTTCCGTGGCATGTCGCGGTCATCTCATCAGCCGAGAACCTGGCGAACCTGGATCGCAACAGGGAAATCGCCCAGCGACTCGCTCATCCCAAGGGCTTGAGCGATGCAGAAGCGCGCTCTCTGGCGAGAGAGGGCAAAGCCATCGTTCATATCGACGGTGGTTTACACGCCAGCGAGACCGCGCACGCTCAGCACACCATTCAGCTCGCCTACGACCTGCTGGCCGGTGACGACGACCCGAACGATGTCGAGACCAGCGCCATTCTCGACAATGTGATCCTGCTGCTGTGGCCGTCGATCAACCCCGATGGCCAGAACATGGTGGTCGATTGGTACAACAGCAACCTCGGGACTCCGTTCGAACTCTCGCGGATGCCGCAGCTTTACCAGAAGTACGTCGGCCACGACAACAACCGCGACGGCTACATGATCAACATGATCGAGTCGCGCGTTGCCACACGGGTGGCTCGTGAGTGGGAGCCGCAAATCCTCTACAACCATCACCAGACGGCGCCCAACCCGGCAACGATCTGGATTCCGCCCTTTGCCGAGCCGATCTCGCCGTATGTTCATCCGCTGATGTGGCGCACGGTGAACCAGATCGGTATGGCGATGTCGGCGGGGCTCGAGGAACGCGGCTTGCCCGGTGCGACGCATATGGGCACGGGTTTCGACGATTGGTATCCAGGTTTTATCGATCACGCCAACAACTTCCACAACGTGGCTGCGTTTCTCACCGAGACGGGGCGCCACGGAAGCGCGACGCCGCGCTTCTACACCATCCAGGACAGGCCGCCGCGATCGCGCGACCAGCGCCCGGAGTCGCTTTCTTCGAGCCCCTGGCCCGGCGGCTGGTGGCGTTTGGCCGATTCGGTGGAGTATATGCTCACGGCTTCGATGTCGGTGCTTGACTACGCCGCCAAGTACAAGGTGGACGTTCTCTACAACCGCTACCAGGCGGGCCGCGACGTCATTCGCATGCACACGCAGGATCCGCCGTACGTCTTCTTCGTACGCCAGGACCAGCGCGATCCAGTCGCCGCGGTCGAGTTGCTTCGACGGCTGGCTTTCAACGGCATCGAGGTCGACCAGCTGACCCAGACGGTCGACTACGAGGGTCAAAGCTACGCCGCCGGTACCTGGGCCATCCGCATGGACCAGGAGTTCGCCAACTTCGTACGCCAGCTGTTCGCGATCCAGGACTATCCTGATCTGCGGCAGTTCCCCGAGGGGCCTCCCGACCAGCCCTACGATGTCTCCGGCTGGACATTGCAGTACCAGATGGATGTCGACGTGGTCGAGGGGGCGACACCGCTCGATGACACGCTGCGCGCGGCGATGAGCCCCGTGCAGGGCACCGCGTTGACATGGGACGATGCGGCTGGAGGTGCCGACTTCGATTCGCCACCAGACGTGGGCTTCGACTCCCATCCGGTCGCGGCAGGAATCGTGCCGCCCGCCGGTCGGGCAACCGGCACGGGCGCTGTGCTGGCGCTCGACCCGGCGCAGAACAACACCTTCAAGGCGCTCAACCGCGCCTGGGCGCAGGGCGGGCGCGTGGCGTTCGAGCCCGGTGTGGCAGGAGACGAGGGCGAGCCCGGCAGCGCCGGCCGCTACCTCGTTTCGGGTTTGGGCGAGCCCGAGATCAACGCGCTGGTTGGCGACCTGGCGCTGCGGGCGGAGCGCGTCCGAGGCGGCGGCAACGAGATGGATCAGCCGCGCATCGGCGTTTATCGCCCGTGGGCCGCGAGTATGGATGAAGGCTGGACGCGCTGGCTGCTCGAAAGCTACGAGTTCGACTACAGCAGTATCTACAACGCCGAGATGATCGCCGGTAATCTGCGTGATCGCCACGACGTGATCCTGCTCGTGGATATTGGAGGTGGCGGCCCGCGCGGCGGAGGCATCCTCAATGGCTCCCGCAAAGGAAGCGTCCCGCCGCGCTACGCCGGAGGCATCGGAGTGCCAGGCGTGCGTGCGCTCGAAGAGTTCGTGCGCCGCGGAGGGACCCTCGTGTGCCTGAACCAGTCGACGACGTTCGCCATCGAGCAGTTGCATCTGCCGGTGACGAATGTCACTGACGGCCTCGAGTCCACCGAGTTTTTCCTCAGCGGCACAATCGTGGCTGCTGAGGTGGATCCGGCGCATCCGGTGATGTCGGGAATGCCGACCGACGCCAAGTTGTTCGGCAACCAGAGTCCCGTGTTCTCGACCGAGGAAGGCTTCGACGGCAGCGTGTTCGCGCGCTACGCCGACGTGGGAACGCCGCGTTTGTCGGGCTACCTACTCGGCGAGGAGCACATGCTGGGTTATGCCGCGGCCGTGGATGTGAAGCACGGCGATGGCCACGTCATCCTTCTCGGCTTCAAGCCGCAATGGCGGGGACAGCCGTTCGGTACGTTCAAGATTCTCTTCAACAGCCTGCTGTACAGCTCCCAGGTAGCTGCCGCGGCGCCCGACACCTCCGCGTTCTGGAGCGCGGAGGAGGAGGCTGACGAAGCCGAGGAGGAGGAGGAGGAGGCTGACGAAGCCGAGGAGGGCGGCCAATAAGCGATCCGCTCGACGGAGGTGGGTCTTCAGGCGCCGCGACGATTGGACCCGTCGGATCTGTTTTTGCAGCTCGTGCGCCGTTCCCGCGTGGCGCGCATGGGACTATCCGGAGATCGAGTTACGCGCGGCCAATAGCTGGCCCGCGATAGTGCACGACTGCGACGGCCGCGACGGTACGGCGCGCGTGATTGAGGCGCAAGCGACCGGGCTAGTACGCCTCGATAATTGGACCACGACGCGGCGGAGCTCCGGCGGCTCGCACGTGATCTACTGTCTAGCTCGGCCGGTGCATCGAGGCGAGGGCGCGCGCACGGCACCGCTACGACACCTTGCCCGCGTCTCGGAGTACTACGCGGAGGTGCTCGGCGCCGATCGTAGCTATACGGGCGTGTTGACTCATAACCCGATGGCGGCCGCACACGGCCGCGGGTTCAAGACGGGGTGGGGAAGGCATGAGCCTTACTCGCTCGATGAGCTGGCCGAGGTCATACCGTTTGGATGGCGGACGCCGACGATCGTGTCCACGATACGGACCGAGGCCGGCCGCAACTGCTACCTGTTCTGCGCCTGCATGGGATGGGCCGGCTCGCCTTCTAACCTCGCCTATGCGGTGCTGCCCGCAGCGCTCGCGGCGAACGTCGAGCACTTCTCGGACCATCCGGCCGGCCCGCTGTCCTATGGCGACGTCCAAGCGTTGGCAAAGTCAGTGGAGCGCTACCGGCGCCGGTGGACAGAGCAGGGCCGGTTCTGGGGCAAGCGCAAGGCCGGCGCTATGGGGCAAGGCCGGTTTACGTGGGACTCAGAGTCGCAGACGCGCCGCGGCGCGCTCGGTGGAGTTCGTAGCGGCCAGGTGCGCCGCGAGGGTACCGCCGGCCGTGATGCTGAGATCGTCGGGGCCGTCGCGCGGGGTGAGTCGCTGCGCGCCGTTGCCATGGCCTACGGGCTCACGCATGCCGGCGTGGGCTACATCGTCGGCAGGGGTGTCAAGTGAAGCCGAACACAGATAGTGCCCGCCGGGGGGTGTCAAGTGAAGCCGAACACAGATAGTGCCCGCCGGGGGGTGTCAAGTGAAGCCGAACACAGATAGTGGGGCCTTGGCCCCTGCTTTTGCTTGTGCTTTGTGCTCTTTGCTTGAAGCCCCCCTTTCGGGGGCTCTCTCTCCGCGAAGCGCAAGCTCGCGAGAAGGCTTGTGCTGTGGCTGGTGCTCTTGTTTGTTCTGGCAGGTACCCGGGGGGAGCAGCAACGTAGCGCCCCGCGCGGAGGCTCCCCCTCTGGGGGCGGGGGGGCATGCCGGCGGTCATCAGCTCCTCGGCGGCATCTTTCGTCTCGGCGATGTGGGCCTCGAAGCGCTCCTCAGGAAGCGTGGCGATGGTCTGCCAGCGGGCGCCGGTCTGCGTCGTGATTTCAGCATCCTTCGACACGGCCAGGGGCCCCACTGTCATCGGGTTGCTCGTCCGGGTTTCGATGGCGCGGGGATCGCCGGTCAGCCGCCCGTAGGCAGATGGTTGCAAGTGCTACAGATCCGACACTCGCGCACGCGCGCGAGACCACTGCTTCTACAAATTGGACACTCGCGCACGCGAACCCGACACCCGCGCACGCGCCGCCCGTAGGCCGCTCTCTGCCGGGCCGCGAGGTTTCCCATAGGTGGATCCAGGGCGGGCATCCGTGGGCGTCCTGAGCGGCAAGGCGCGACGCCTTGCCACCGCCGGCCGTGATGCCGAGATCGTCGGGGCCGTAGCAACAGGGCTAGCAAACGAGGTAGCAAAACATGCCCAGCGCTGGCAGCGGGGTCTACTCGGGACAGCACCACGCGGACGGGCACGCGGGCGAGCACCAGAGATTCGTGCAACCGCCGCGCCTTGTTCAGCCCGGCGTAGTCGTTGTCAGGATGCAGCACGATCCGACGGCCGCGGGCGTCGTCGCACGTTGACAGCTTCCATCCCGCCGTGCCCGCCGCGCACACGACGCGGCCCGTCTCGAGAGTGGACGCAACGGCCAGCGCGTCGGCCTCGCCTTCGGTCAAGTGCCAGTCGCCGCCGTCGGTATCGAGCGGAACGAATAGCCCGCCCTCCACCTTCCCGTAGTTGCGTTTCCAGGCGGCCCCGTCGCGTCCGTTGAGCCGTTGGCCGGCGGCCGAGATCGCCTCGAACTTCGCACACGTAAGCTCGCCTTCTCGGGTGCGGTAGACGTACATCGCCAGCCCGGCCACGGCGTCAGGGTGCGCGAGGTAATCGGCGAGACTGCCCCGGATTTCAGCGGGCGCGAGACGTGCAGGGAGCCACCGAACGGACGCGGGCAGCTCGTCGGAGCGGCTCTCGGGCCAGACTCCGCGACGATCCAGGTACCCCGCCGCCGGGGTCCCGTAGGCGGTCACTGACACGTGCCGATAGTCGGGCTTGCGTGCGGGTTCGCGTGGCTGTCGTCGGGGCACCGGGGGTGATGGCCCATAGTTTCGTCTGGCGGCGGCGGGCGAATCGTCCCAACATCCGGCCGCCCGCATGACGACCTCGAACAGGCCGGCCGAATCTTCGCCGCAGCCACGGCAACCGAACAGACCGTCGCGTACTTGCACGTGGAACCGATCCGTGCCGCCACAACGCGGGCAAGGTCCTACCCACTCGGAACCTCGCCGTCGCAGGTCCAGCGCCGCAGCAATCGTAGAGCTGTTGGGTCGCTGTCTCATAGCCCTAGCGCGCACGCGGGCGCGCAGGTGCGTGGTGTCGAGTGTCGAGCCGTTGGATTTCCAGCATACGTTTTACAGGGCCGCACTAGGCGCTCTCATGATTCCGGCTCGCCCCATACCTCGGTGATGTGTCTCTCGATGAAGGCGTTGATCTCCTCGGCCATTTTTGTTTTGCGCATGGCGCAACATGCCTTGAAGCGAGCGTGGTTATCCTCGGGCACGTCGACGGTCAAGCGCTTGGTGGAGCCGGTCGCCGCTGAGGTTCGTTGGCCAACCCATTTGTCAGCTTGCGGTGTCACGACCTGCGGCCGTGCGTCCATGGCTATCTTTTTGCTCATAGTTCCTTCCTCACAAGTTCGGTTACGAAGGCCTCGACCTCTTGCGCGGCATGGCTATGCGGGTCGAGGTCGGAGACGGTTTTGCCGTCGGCAAACGCCTCGGCAAACGCGACGCGCTGCGAAATGTCGGCTTGCAGAATGGGCGTGTTCAGCGTCACTAGAGCTTCGCGCACATCGCGTCCAATGACAGTGTTTACGATTTTCCGATTAATCGTAATTGCAGATTTTAAGGCCTTCCTTGAAGGCGCGCGCCTCGGTGACAAGGTCCACGGTCTCGGCGGTCGCCCACACGTCTGGCGGCGAGGGCTGCACGGGGATGAGAACCAGGTCGGCGGCCAGGATGATGGACTTCGCCAGCTCGTGGACGCGGGGCGGCCCGTCGATGACGATGTCGGTGTAGTCGGCATAGATCGGGGCCAGTTCCTTGTGCAGGGTCGGCTTGGCCATGGCGATGACGCTGAACTTGTTCTCCCCTGCCCGAAAGGTGGACCATTTCACCGCGCTTTGCTGGGGGTCCGCGTCGACGAGCAGCACGCGAGATCCACGCCGCGCCAGAGCATCGGCAAGGTGAACTGACAGGGTGGTCTTACCCACGCCGCCCTTCTGGCTCAGAAAAGCGTAGATCATGAATTCATCATACCATTATTTCAGTTTTTATGCGATACAAATTCTAGCTATGAAGGGCGACCGTCTCGAAACTGCGACGTGCCGGCATGGTGTCAAATTTGACGGCGTGCAAACTGGCGCTCACCACGCGGGCGCTCGATTTGCTGAAGCGAGGTGATGGTCCTGACTTCCTCCGGGCTGCCCGAGCGCTGGCCCTGATCTTCCCGCCGGTGCAGCGCGTGGAGGATGTCTCGGAGCGCTTCGAGGATTTGAGCGATCTGTCCGACGATCAGCTAGGCCGCATGAGGGAAATCAGAGACGCGGCGCGACGCGAGAACGCTATTGCCGATGAAGGGCAACGAGTCAACTGAGAAGGGGAAAGAATGAAAAATGGGCCGATTCAGCAAGCGATGTGCAGGCCGCGCGAGCCAAGCTCAGCGGCCAGTTGTACACGAATTTGGAGCGAGCAGATGCGGAGCTTGACCGCCGTTCGAACATTCTGCAGTGCTCTCCGCATGGCGCGGCGCACGCCGCAGCATGGGACCGACATGATCCTTGTTCTCGGGGCGCAGTCGGATGCAGGAGCCATCGTTGAGCCACAGCCGTGCTCGCTTGGGCTGTTTCTTCGGTACTTTCAGCCCCTCGCGCCGCCAGATCCGTTGCACCCGCTTGTGGTTCACGAGCCAGCCCTCCATGCGCAGTAGCGCCGTCACTCGCCGATACCCGTAGCGGCCATACTCTCGGGCTAGGTTCACGATCCTCTCCGTCAGCACCTGCTCGTCGTCCGGTTGCCGTGGCACGTACCGCTGCGTCGTGCGCGACTGTTTCAGCACCCGGCACGCTCGTCGCTCGGAAACGCCCAGCCTCCGCCGAACATGCTCAACCTCATCACGGGCTCCTCCGCCCCGCCGGCGATGATGAGAACCTGCACGTCGTTCGCGCCCGGCGTGAGCGCCCCTTCCGGGATCATGCTGGCAACCACCCACTCGTCGTGCTCCAGGTAGGACTGTGTCGTCGCGACGACAACACCATTCACCGCGATCGCCACGCTGACACGTTCCTCGATACCGTTTGGGAGGGCTCCCCTGACAAACAGCGGCAGTGTGTGGCTCTCGAGATCGACAGTGAGAAATTGGGAAGGGTCGTCGAGACGAATGGATATGTCGTTACTTACCGGCGCCTCAAGTGTCGAGAGCTCGAGTCCGACGAGGGACGCGTGCGGCCCAAGAGCGTACAAGCCTGACTCAAAGTCCAGCAGCTTCTGCTCGAGGCCGACATACCGATCATCCAGGGACGGGCCGTGCTCCTCCAGACTCACCCGCGTGGCGCTGCGTTGAATGAATGTTTTGTGCGTTCTGTCCGGCTGGGTCACGTCCAAGAGTGAGCGGCCGTCGACATCGTAAGGGACCGTCGTGGATAAGACACTCGCGATCGTCGGCACGATGTCGACGGTTTCGACGTTCTGGTCACTGACAAGGCCTGCAGCTTGCCCAGGGAACTTGACGATGAGCGGGACCATCATCACGTCCGCGCGCGTGCCCTCCGTGAACGTGCGACGAGGCCTCCCATGGTGAAAGCTGGTGCCGTGATCGGCGGTGATAATGATGAGCGTTTCGTCGTAGATACCTTGCGCCCTGAGACGGTCCACAAGGTCTCCGATGAACCGATCCACGAAGCCGACCTGGAGCAGATGGCGCTGCTGCAGAACACGTGGGAGCCACGGATCGCTCTTAAGAAACAGCCGCTCTCCATCCTCTTCGTGCCCTTGGTAGTCTGGAGCTCGGTACCGGTGGCCAGAGGGTACATACTCAAACGGCATGTGGGGCATCAGCGTGTGGAGAAAATACAGCCGGCCCTCACGATCAGGGGTGATCGTCTCGAGAAATCGATCAAATTCGGACGTCCGGTCGTTCCGGCGTCGCTCACCGTCCTCAATTCGGAACTGACGCCGCCTCGCGAAGTCCTTCCAGTCCCCGAGAATCGGAGGCAATTGGGCCGCAATCGAGTCGGGCGAGATGAGGTGCAAGTAGACAATGCCGAGGTCAGCAACCAGGGCACTCAAGCTATCGTGCACCTCGAGATCGTAGCCGCAGCTGTCCGTGGGGCAGAGCTGGAGGAATCGGCCGAATGTGATCATCCGATAGCTCTCCCTGAGCATAGTGAACAGGTTATTCGGGTAGTAGCGCCGCGTCGGCACGGCATTCTGCTGAACCGGATACTGGCCGGTGACGATAGCGGGAACCGCATACACGGTCTGAGAGGACACGGTGCTGGCGTTGCGATACCACGTGGCGGTCGTGGCGAGACGCGCGAAGTTCGGGTAGCGCACCCGATCGATTTCCCGATTGCCGTCCAACAAGGAGCTGACTGGAAATTCGTCGAAGACAACAATGACGATCGGCGGCGCGTCCGCGGGGTGCACCGAGGAGAACAGATCATCCGTGCGGACCGCTGCTTCCCATACCACGGGGTTCAGAAGAAACGCCGCGGGCACGACAACGATGGCTGGGCTTAACGCCGTCATGAAGCTTCGGACGCCACCCGATCGGTGATATGCGATGACACCGGTTCCGGCGACGAGTAAGGCCGCCGCGGTCGCGGGCGCACTCGCCAGTACGTCGGCCCGTTTCATGAGTGGCATAAGCAGCGCGCCGCCGAGCGTGGTGAGTATCATCCCGTGCGCAACGCGAGCCGCACGGGCGCTCACTCTCGCAAGAGCGACCTCACCCGAGACGATCACGGCTGGCAGTGCGAAGCAGACGAGGGCAACCAAGACGACCAAGTGGGTCGTCGTCGTGTTGCGTGCGACCAGGAACACAGGTTCGCGAGATACGACGTCGAAGAGCGGATGGGCCACGGCGAGAGCGGTGAGCGCGAAAACATGGAGAGTCTGAGCCACTGTCAGTCTCGTCACCCGAACGAACACACTCTGGATTTTGCGCCCGAGGTTCGCGACACGATGCCCCGTCCACCCCCCGATCACCACCAGTAAACCTGCTATGGGGAGAAGCCAGAGTAGAACCACGACCCGCAGCAGCCAGTACGTGCCGGTGCCGAGCCGGATGTCCTGGACATTCGGGACCTTCGGAAACAGCCGGGTGGGCGTGAAGGGCGCTGGGCGAGCGCCCGCGAAAGCGCGTTGTACGTTGAGGTGCATGCCGCCCCCGTCTTGCTGATAGCGAACGGTGACCGTGTGCGAGCCTGCGCTCAGTGTGATCGTCTCACCAATCGTGTGCATGCCCAGGCGAGGGCTGCGCTGGAGGACGAGCTGGCCATCCACCAACACGTCGACGCGGTCGTCCGCCCCGGCGTACACATCAACGGTCTGCGCCTGCGGCAGGAACCAGAAACCGCGCCACTCCACACTGATGAAGTGCCGAGGCAGCGTAGGATCCTGATCCAGGAACGCGAGGCTGATCTCAGTGGTGCGATCCTGAGACAGGGGCTCACCGGAAAAACCACTGGTGGCGTAGAAGGTGCGAACGAGACCCATGGGTGGCGCGATCAACCCGTGCAGAACCCCGCTGAGGACTGTGAGCGTCGCCACGACACACAGATACCAGCAGACGAGCCGTCGCCGGGTGATGTTTCCCATCAGCGCGCGCACGCTATCACGCGACACCCTCCCCTCGCGCCAGGCCGATCTCACGCGCTCAGCTCGCATGTTTGGGGCGAACGTAATACATCGTCCGCGTGCCCGACTGCAGACGTTTGGTCTCAGCGATGACAAAATGCTCGACCACGCAGGCTTCAAACCGGTCCTGTGTGTAGCCGCTGGCATGTTGGACAGCCGCCAGGACAGCACCGTGCGGCTCGCCCAGTCCATCACGGCGGGCCGCGGCCAGGTCTTCTGGCACGCCACGGCCGGTGCCGTACATCAGCCCGAGGTCCAACTGCGCCGTGGCATCGCCCGCCTCGGCTCTGGCGCGCAGGTCCGCGAGTTCTTGTGCGGACGGTTTGTCCTGCGCCTGGACCGGTGGACCAAGCACCGCGAGACTGAGGACGGCAACCGCGACGGTGGCGCGTACGTGGCGACTCATGCGTCTACTCACTCGCAGACCTGACCATCCCCGTCGGCGGCTCCTCTGGCGTCTGCGGCGTGGCCGCAGCAGATTCAAAGGCGCTGAGCACGGCACAGGCGTTGCTCGCGCGATGCACCGTCGCAACATCCAGCGACCCTTCCTCGGCCTGTATGGGCACGATGAGCCCCACGCCAACAAGCACCGCGACGCCGATCCAATAAACACGGCTGTCCATAGCTGTCTCCCCTCGCCTTCACCTGAAAGTCATCATCTCCGTCGACGAACACCCGCCAAGTATGCTATCGAGCGCGTCGGCCTCATGCCGGTCGATCGTCAGTTGGTAGGCCCGGCGCACGGCCACAACGGTCTGCGCGAACCAGCACTGATTCGCCTCTGGCTGCCACTCGGCCGCATCCTTCGCGCCCTTGTGGTTGCGGTTCACGCGTGTGACCTGCCCCCACGGTTAGTAGCGCTTAGTAGCGCTTACGCGGCCAAGCGAAAAACCAGAGAAGCTCAATGGTAGCGGGGGCTTAGGCCAAAAAACCGCCCACTCCAACCTCCTCACAGGTGGCAACTTCGCAGGGGCCGACCTCACAGGATACGGCGGGCAGCAGCGGCCGCGAAGGCCGCCGCCGACAAGCAACCCTACGGCGCGGCTTGCGGGCTGCGCGCAATGTGTCGGAGCCGGTGCCGGTGCTATGGACCCACGCCGCCCTTCTGGCTCAGAAAAGCGTAGATCATTAATTCAGCATACCATCAATTCAGCATACCATTATTTCAGTCTATGAAGGGCGACCGCCTCGTGCAGATGCTAGGGGAGGGTTTCGACCATCCGAAGCTGAGCGTTGCCGCGATCTTCCGTCCCTTCCACTCGCTCGCACCTTACATCCAGTTCGTCGGGCGTATCCTTCGCGTCGTGGTCCAGAACGACCCGACGCACCCCGATAACTACGGCCACATCGTGACCCACGTCGGGATGAATCTCGACGAGCTCCTGCGGCCGAACGGCGCGCCACGATGAAACGGTTCAAGCAGTTCGAGAACGACGACCAGGAGTTCTGGGAGGAGGTGACCGGCGGCAAGGAGCCCGACCCGCCGAAGGATGTTCTCGATGGCAGTGCTCGCATGAAGCTCCACGAGAACATGGTCGTCCAGAGCGAGATCGTCGATCGGCTCTTAGAGGAGGACTTCGCAACAGCGGAAGACGACGCCGATATCCAGCACGACCTCGAGAAGAAGCTTGAGGCCTTGGGCCTTGATCTCAGGCTTGCCCAGAAGGTCGTTGAGGAGAGTCGTTCCGATGCGCTCGGGCCGGCCGTGGTTCCCGCAGCACAGCCGTTCAGCAAGATCCCTGCGAAGCAGTGGAAGGAAGCAAAGAAACGCCTAGACGAGGAAGCGCACCGCACTGCGCGGATCCTGCTCAATCGCGTCGGCCTGCAACGCGAAGGCTTCGATATTCCTCGAAAGCTCAAGCCTGAGATCGGTGCGCGCAACAACAACATCGCCGCCTAATCTCGTCACAGCCTGCCGCCGCTGCAGCTCATCACGCGGCGTCAAGAGCGTGCGAGCCTTCGGCGGCCAGCCCGCCGTGACTCGCGTCAGACGTCAGACACGGCGGACGCTTCCGCTGGCAGAAGCTCGACGCTTGATTGCCTCGCGCGGCTAGAAATGACCGCCTACGTCCGCGACGCACGCCGTTCACGCTGTTGGCGCAACGGAGCTAACCTGTCTACGAAAGTGAATCAAGCCCAGCGCAGGACTTTCCGCCGAAGCGATGTGCGGCGGGTATGGGAGCGCCAAGGTCGAGTATGTGTGCTCTGCGCGCGAGCGATTCCATTCGACCTTATGCACGGCGACCACGTCAAACCGTGGAGCCATGGCGGAGCCACCTCCCTGGAGAACTGCCAAGCCCTGTGCGGAAGCTGCAACCTCAGAAAGGGCTCGCAGCCGCAGCAAGTGACCGAGCGATCCTTCAAAGCGAACCAGATCGCCGCAGGATGCGGTGAGTTGCGGCGTTGGCAGAAGGAGGCGCTTAGTGAAGTCTTTACCAAAATCCTGAAAGAACCAGTACTGGTTGAGGCGTGTCCTGGCGCTGGGAAGACTCACTTTGGGCTTGAGGTTGCCTACAGGATGATTCAAGACGATTCGATTAGCCGGGTATTCGTGTTTGTCCCGAGCCTGGGAATCGCAGACGGCTGGCTGGACGCGGCGTCCTCAACTAATGAGACTTCACCGACTGTGCCATTACTTGGGCCACGCAAGTGGAGGCCGGTACAGCCAATCTTGGAACGGTGGGCAGGAGCAGTCGCTACTTATCAGAGCCTATTCGCCGCCCCCGACATGTTTTTGGCCCATGCTGCTGATCCAGGGCACCGAACGCTCGTGATCTTCGACGAGATTCATCATGCGGGGGCTGACTCTGGCTGGGGGATCAGCGCACAAGAGGCATTCGGACGAGTCGCGACCGCGATTCTGGGCCTGACTGGTACACCGTTTCGCACCAATCGCGATGCGATCGTCCTCGTCCCAAGTGAGGGTGGGTCAGCAAGCCCTCACTATCGCTACGGGTATGATTGCGCCCTTGATGATAACGTCTGCCGACCGGTGCAATTCGTCTTCGGGCGCGGAAGCACGATGTTTCGATCCGAGGACGGAGTTGTCCATGAGGTCAGTTTTGATGACGAGCTAACCGCGCTTGGCGATCGTCGCCGCCTCAGGACCGCTCTCGAACACGTTGAGACAGGATCGATCGCCCATTTGTTGCTGGCGGATGCGAATGAACACATCCTGAATCTACGCCGAAGCGGTGATGCGGATGCGGCCGGACTCGTAGTGTGTGTGGATTGCAGCCACGCCGATCGCGTTGCCGAATTCATGGGAACCGAAGTGTTGAGCCGACGTCCCGTTGTGGCTTGCTCGAGGCTCTACGACCCCGGCGATCCAGAACCAGCGAACGCGATCAAGAGGTTTCGCAGGAGCCACCAGCCCTGGATTGTGGCGGTGAACATGGTGTCGGAAGGAATCGACATCCGCCGATTGCGTGTGGTGGTCTACCTGACAAACAGGCTCACCGCGCTGAGCTTTCGACAAATTGTCGGTCGTGTGGTGCGTATCGATCCAGCCAATGTTGATGACCACGGAAGAGTGTACCTACCGGCAGATCCGAGCCTAACATCGATGGCGCGCATGATAACGACGGAGGTCAAGCTTCTGCCTCCACCGATGGTGCTCGAACGTAACGGAAGAGAAATAGGGCCCGTTCGCATTAGCGATGATGGTAAATCGGTTGAACGCGTTGCGTTCGAGTCGCTTCGCTCTGTGGGGCAGCGCGGTGCTGTGGCGGATTCCAAAGGACGTCGGGCGGATGAGCGACTAGTCGAGCTGGCGCGAGCCTACATCAGGAGACAGGGACTGACGGGAACCGATCCCGTGAGTCTGGCGCTTGCTGCTTCGGAGAATGAGAGGCTCCGTCATGCACTGGAACAGTGCGATGTCTGAGCAAGTCAAGGGTCCAACGGTCGTCCTCGTTGGAGGCGCTATCACCCTCGATTCAGGGGAGCGAATCGACTCCAGGCAACCCCTAGCAGATGACAAGTGGGACTTCGTCCTTCGGTCAGCACTGGCTGGTTCTGAGCTTTGGTGGGAGGCCGCGCGGAAGCTGGTGGATGTCATCCTCGACGAAGACCAAACGGATGGAGCTTGGGCGCTTACCTGGGCGCCCAAGACGCTGTGGCAGCCGAAGGCTGACGGTTCCGCGAAACGCATTCGGATACGGGCCGCTCTCCAAAAGTGCGTGTCGTTGATGGATCTGCGGTATCAGATAGAGATAGGCGGCTACGGTAAGGTAGTGCCCCGTCAAGTCAAAATAAACGCATCCAAGACGACAGCGCGATACCGTGTGCTAGAACACCCCTTCCGGTACGAGGACTTGGTAGCCTCTCGGCCTCCGACGGTCTTCTTTGGTGCACACCCAACGGCGTGGGACCAGGAAGGGTTATCGCCATTTGGTGATGTTCTAAGAAAGTGGCCGAACACGGTGTTCGTGCTGGCCCACACGCCCCTGATGGAAGCCACGATTGCCAGGGTGCAATCCTGGTTCTCGAACGGACGAAAGCCGCGAAACAGGAATTCTAACGTTAGTAGGAGACAGGAGAAAGCAGATGAAGAGTTCTTCGCATCGATGAAGGATTTCGGCCACCACAGGCCAATGGTGGTGGATGCGGATTTCAGCCTTACGTATTTCCTTGACAGCGGGTCACCAGGAAGCGCGGCTGACCTGGACGCTGCGCTAACCTTCGTCTTGAGCCGTTATGACCTGAATATTGGACTGTGGGATCTCGCTCGTGATCCGGGATTGCGTGAGAGCTTGCTGTCTCCTGAAGAACTTGAATCTGCGCCGTCCCATCAGGCCTCGATGCCGGTCAAGCTGAGTGCTATCGCGACTGAAGTGAAGTTGGCATGGGAGAAGCAACGGCGATCGGAAAGGGTTGCCCGACGACAGCTTCATAACTCGGTGTGGCCCCTTCTCAAAGACCGGGAATGGCGAACCTTGAACCGCAAATCTGAAGGTAGGACCTACGTGCTTCCGAAGGGTAAGCCCGTCAAGTGGGCCGATATATATGATCCGTCACCAATCCTCTACTTTGCGCTGGATGTGACCATGCAACAGGCGGTACTGCGCCTAAAGGCAGCACCGTTTGGATTCGAAGGCATACCGGAGTACCTTCATGAGCACGGCGACGGACTACGAAGAATAACTGGCGAGAGGCCTACTGAAATGGTCATTTGTCGCTTTCAAGATCATGGATGGAAAAGAGAACTTGGTGACTGGGATCAGACGGTCCAAGTCGTAGATGCCGTCGTCAAGTTTCTTGATCTTACGATTTCCACTTTGAGGTCGAAGGCGGAAGAGCAGTTTGCCGACTTCAGATCGAAGAACTGACCCAAACCCCGAAAACGGGGCCAGGTTGATCTTTAGGAAATCGGTGTACCGTCGTCCTCCAAGCAGGAGGACAGATGAAGCGCAAGAGGTACACAGACGAGCAGATCGCCTACGCGCTGCGGCAGGCAGAGGCCGGCACACCGATCAAGGAGGTGTGCCGCAAGCTGGGCGTCAGCGAGCAGACGTTCTACACATGGCGCCGCAAGTTCGCCGGGATGGGTGTGGCCGAACTGCGGGAGTTACGGCAGCTGCGCCATGAGAACGGGAAGTTGAAGCAGCTGGTGGCAGATCTGAGCCTGGACAAGCACATGCTCCAGGAGGTGCTGTCAAAAAAGGTCTGAAGCCGGCGCGCAAGCGCAAGGTGGTGCGGTACCTGCAGGAGGGGTTCCGCATCAGTGAGCGTCGAGCGTGTCGGCTGACGCAGTTCTCGCGTACCAGCCATCGGTATCAGAGCACGAAGATGGACGACCCTGTGCTGAGGCGTCGTCTTGGCGAGCTCGCCGCAGCACGTCCTCGGTTCGGGTATCGGAGGTTGTGCGTACTGCTGCGCCGCGAGGGATGGCTAGTGAACCCGAAGCGCGTGTATCGGATCTATCGGGAGGAGGGACTGGAAGTACGGACCAAGAAGCGACGGCGCAAGCGAGCGAGCCACATACGGCTCCTGGTGCCGCCGGCACAGCGTCCCAACGAGCGATGGAGCATGGACTTCGTGACCGATCGGCTCGAGAGTGGCCGGTCGTTTCGGGTGCTGACGGTGGTCGATCAGTTTAGTCGTGAATGTCCGTTACTTGAGCCGGGCGCATCGATAACCGGCAAGGCGGTGGCTCGAGCACTCGAGCGGCTGTCGTTTGCCCGGCCGTTGCCACGGGTAATCACGGTCGACAATGGCTCGGAGTTCTACTCCCAGGCGATGGACTCCTGGGCGTATCGGAGAGGTGTGCAGTTGGAGTTCATTCGGCCGGGGAAGCCCGTGGAGAATGCGTTTATCGAGAGTTTCAACGGACGGCTTCGAGACGAATGCCTCAACGCCAACCTGTTCTTTTCCATCGATGACGCGCGCCGAAAGCTGGAAGCTTGGAGGCTTGATTACAATACCCAGAGGCCACACAGCTCACTGAAGGACCGAACTCCTACGGAGTTCGCCAGGGGCTGGCAACCGGAGGCTTCGGAACACCGAATCCTAAACCTCTGACTGGTACTGATTCCGGGGTGGGGTCACGCTTGTAGTCGCGCTTGAACTGATTGGTACGCTCAATCGTCCGCATGTAGATCGTCGAGCAGGTCCTCGACGCTGGCGAACTGCGGGAGGTTGCCCTGGCGGGCTTCCTTCATCGCCTCGATGGTGACGGCGTTGGGGACCAACGGCGCGAATGGTAGGGCCTTCTCCCGCGCCACCCTGGTCAACAGCAACCGCACCGCGTCGGAGACCGTCAGGCCCATGGCGGCCAGCACGGCCGTCGCTTCTTCCTTGACGGCCCCGTCAATGCGGGCCTGGACGAGTTTATTTGCAGGCATGTGTAATCTCCTAGTTGAATGACATTGTCATTCAACTAGTCGAGTCTGTCCAACCAGCCGAAGGAACTGTCCGAGCTGGCGGAGGCGAAGGACGAGAAGACCGGCAAGAAAAAGCGGACGCAGATTTGGCCACGCTACCAACAGCTCGACGGTCCAGCCACTATCGCGGCGGTTTCTGGCTCGCTCTTCTCTTCTGAAAAGGTGGGCACCGCCACCGCCGCGATCATCGGCCTGTATCGAGCTGTCGCAGAGGCGCGCAGCCCCCGATCATCCCTCCGCGTCATTCGGCTCGCCTTCGTCGGGCAACAGGCACTCCTGATTCGCCT
Source organism: Acidobacteriota bacterium (assembly GCA_963666215.2). GTDB lineage: Bacteria > Acidobacteriota > UBA890 > UBA890 > WLXD01. The sequence goes on along the minus strand of CAXWPL010000004.1, from coordinate 7,146 downwards.
CCCTGCTGAGCTTAATCCATAGCCCTGCCGCCGGGCTGCATGCAGTCCAGGCTAGCGGTTCCAGTCGGTATCTGGCCGCCGCGGCCGCCCTTGTCTGTGCTCGCTGTGGCCATGATCTCCGATGATAGGCGGCCGTTGACAGGCGGATACATTGCATCCGATAATAGCTCTTAACGGACATTAATGGATAGGCGACGGGCTCATGACAGATCCAGGCGTTGTGCAACGCGTTCCGGTCTCTGTACCGGCGGCTCCGCCGGGGGCCGCTGCCGGCTCCGCTGTCGCTTCCACCACGAAATCCGGCGAGCTGGCGGTCAGAGAAACCGCTCGCCAGCTCGCCGCCGCCTCGATCTCGGACAACACCGAGCGCGCCTACGCCGGGGCCATGCGACGGTTGGGAGAGCACCTGGAGGGAGCCGAGCTGACCGACGCGACGCTCGCCGATTCCCTCGCCCACCTGTTCGAGATCGGCCGCTCACCGGCGTCCGCTGCGATGGTCGTCGCGGCCGTGCGCTTTCAGGTCCGCGTCACCGGCTCGGACTCTCCCGTCGGTGCTGCCACGGATCGGGTGCTCGCCGGGTTCCGACGCGCCGGCTCCGATCGCGGGCGCGGGCAAGTCGCCGGTGTCCGGTGGGGCCAAGCCGACGCCGCCGCCGCCGTCGCGGGCAACGGGGGCGAGTCCATCCACGGGCTCAGAGACGCCGCGATCCTTGCCGTAGCATCCGACGCCATGCTGCGTGTCTCGGAGCTTGCCGCGCTTCGCGTGGGCGACATCGGGGCCGGCGAAGACAACGCCGCCACCGTGACGGTGCGCCACTCCAAGACCGATCAGGAAGGCGAAGGCGCGGTGTTGTTTCTCGGGCCATCCACCGCCGCCCGGATCAGCGCGTGGCTGGGTGCTGCTGGCGTTTCTACCGACGACACCGACGCGCCGCTGTTTCAGCGCATCGACCGGGGCGGCACGCCGCGCGGGCAGCTGTCGGCGCGCTCGGTGCGGCGGATCATCACGGCGCGCTGCTCGGCTGCTGGCGTCGAGGGTCGAATCTCCGGCCACTCGCTGCGCGTCGGCTCCGCTCAGTCGCTCGCCGCCGCGGGTGCCGGCCTCGTCGAGATGCAGCAGGCCGGCCGCTGGCAGTCACCGACCATGCCGGCCCGCTACGCCGCCGGCGAGCTTGCTTCTCGAGGTGCCGTCGCCCGGCTGCGCTACGGCGCACCAGCAGGAGGCCGGCAATCATGAGCATCGAACTCGGCGGGTTGCTCGCTCTGTATGAGCGCCTTGAATTTGATATTGTGGAGGTCAACCTAGGGGAGATCTGCGAAGTGCGGGGTGTAAGGGCTAACGGTTCCATAGTCCGTGCCAAGTCACGGACGCTTACTGGAACGGTCACGATGACTCAACGTGGCGATGACGACGGCAGCGGAAACTGGCGCAAGAAGATGCTGAGACTCCCTGATTACATTATCAAGCTGAGACTCCTTGGTGACAGTATCAAGTGGTTATTTGATCTCTTTAGTGGATTATATCTGAGAGTGGCGAAACCGCTCTGACTCACCGTGGCTTCGGCGGCATCACCTGACGCACGCGCACAGGGCTCACCAACGCCTTGACGGCGTCCTCGAACCGTCCCTTCAGGCGCAAGTCCTCGCGGAGCTCCTTTGACCTGACCCCCCAAAACGGATCCAGAGGTAGGCGCTCGTCCATCACAGCTGACCCCACCCTTTCGAGGAACCACATCAGCCCCCAAGCCAAACGTGCGCGCGCGCGCGCACGTTTGGAGGTGTCTCATTTGTCCGATCTTAGGCTGTTGCGTCTGCGGCGGTGATTCTGTCGACAGTGCCGCCGCCCAAGGGCTACTACGTTCTTATCTGGGGGCAGCAGGCCACAGAATCGATTCTAACGGCCACCGACGCGCTGGCCCGTGTGGTGGTTGTGACCAAGACTCATACGGCGATGCCGAGCTCCTGGAGAATCGCCGCGAGCTGCTGCGGCCCATGATTGCCGGCCCGCTACGCCGCCGGCGAGCTCGCCGCTCGAGGTGCCGTCGCTCGGTTGCGCTACGGCGGGGGTGCCGAGCATCGTTCACAGCAGCAGCGGGGGTGCCCTTAGGCTCGGTCGCGCCCGGGGCTGCGCCGGCCTTTTCCCCCACCGGCGTGGCCTCCCCCTTTTACGGGCCTCAGCATGGGGCAACTGTCCCATGCAGGCGCGTTCGTACCTCAACGCCGGCAAGAGCCACGCGCGGGTAGGGTTGGCGGCGACACGGCTTCTACACACGGCCGAGGCCGAGGGGTTCACCGGCTTGGAGCTTTTATCGACGCGCTGCTGGCGGTGGCGGCCAAGGTTTTGGTTATCCGCCGCGACGCCGACACCGCCCCTACCCGTAGCATCCGACACCTCGAGATCGTGCATTAGGCGGCCGCTCAGAGCCTCGATTTTCGGGGCATAATTATTTTTCTAGCACCGTGTCAGACGTGGTACTACCGTGGTTCACTCGGTTGGGTTGGCTGGTGGCCGGGAATTAGGCAAGGGCCTACCCCGAGGGGGTGAAAGTGGCGCAAGTAGGTACGGTTCAGTGCCTGCCCTCGCTCCCTGCGTGTGTCACGTGCAGCGCTGCGGGTCTTTGGAGGAGATCGAACCCGATGCCACGCTTCATCCACTCATCAGATTGGCAGCTCGGTATGAGCCGGTACTACCTGTCGCCGGAGGCGGAGGCTCGCTTCACACAGGACCGCATCGACGCCATCGACAGGATTGGCGCACTGGCGAAAGAGCACGCTGCCGAGTTCGTGGTCGTTGCCGGGGATGTGTTCGAGTCCAACCACGTGAAGCCGCAGACGATCAAGCGCGCGCTCGACGCCATAGCGCGAGTGCCGGTGCCCGTCCTCTTGCTGCCAGGCAACCATGACGCTCTCGATGCGGCCTCCGTCTATCAATCGCACACCTTCTTGAACCGGAAGCCCGAGAACGTGATCGTTCTGGAGCAGGAGCAGGGTGTCGAGCCGCCAGGTACCAGTCACGTGGAGATCGTGGGTGCCCCATGGCGCAGCAAGCAGCCCGGTGCCGATCTGGTGGCCCGTCTTCTGGAGAAGCTGAACGGCCCCGCGGCGGACTGGACGCGGATTGTCGTTGCCCACGGACGTGTGGACGCGCTGGCTCCGGAGCATGAGCAGCCCGCACAGATCAGGCTGCAGGGAGTGGAAGAGGCGATTCAGGGCGGACGTTTGCACTACCTGGCGCTCGGCGATCGCCATTCCGTGACGAGTCTCGGAGAAACCGGCGCGGTCTGGTACTCGGGAACGCCCATCGCGACGGCATCTCGAGAGCTAGATCCGGGGTCCGTCTTGCTTGTGGATCTGGAGCTAGGCTCAAGGCCTGTGGTGTGCCCCCTCTCTGTGTGGGGTGACGCAGCGTGGCGCTTCCTGGACGAGAGCCGCGAGCTGACGGGTGAGCCCGACGTCGAGGAGTTGGCGGAGTTTCTCGAGGGGCAACCTCACAAGGAGAGAATCGTCGTCAGGCTCACGCTCACCGGCGCCCTCACCGGTCTGGCTTCCAGCACCCGTCTCGAGGATCTGCTCGCCGAGTACCACGATCACTACGCCTCGCTTCGCTGTGAGCAATCGGAGCTGATGGTGCTGCCGGGCGAACTGGACGCCGATGAAGTTCAGCTCAGTGGCTACGCGAGAGCCGCGTGGGATGACCTGCTGGAGATAGCAGCTGGCGCCGGTGCCGACGCCATCAAGTCCAGGGACGCCATGAGTCTGCTGTATCAGCTCGCCCTTGCAAAGCAACCGGAAGCGGGCGACTCCAGGGCGGCAGCAGTTTGAAGATCAGCAGGATCAAGATCAGCAACTTCCGCGGTACCGAGGAGCGTGAGATCCACATCGGCCCGGGGGTGACGGTTGTCGAGGGGCCCAATGAAGCGGGCAAGTCATCACTGGCCGAGGCGGTCCAGCTGATCCTGGAAGTCGCGGACTCCTCGAAGTCCAGGCGGGTGAAGGACATCGTGCCCGTACACCGGGATGCTGCCCCGGAGATCGAGCTGGCCTTCGAGACCGGTGAACATGAGCTTGTCTACCGCAAGAGGTTCATGAAGAAGCCGAAGACCGAGCTCGAGATTCTCCAGCCCAGGGCGGAGAACGTCACGGGGAAGACGGCTCACGATCGCGTTCTGAAGATCCTCGAGGAGACCCTCGACACGGCTCTCTGGAGGGCCCTGCAGATCGAGCAGGGAAAAGGGATCGATCAAGCACACCTCGCCGACAGCCGAGCTCTCGAGACGGCTCTCGATGCGGCCGCTGGCGGCAGTGGCGACGACCTCGATCACGGGCCGCTGCTGGGGCGTGTGATGGAGGAGTTCTCGCGATACTTCACCCCCGACTGGCAGGTCCAAGAGCCTCGTGTCGGAGGCTGGCGAGCTCGTAGCGTCGCTGCAGGAGCGCGAGGCGGAACTGGAAGACGAGCTTGAGGCGCTGCGGAGGGACGTCGATGAGAGCGCGCGCCTGGCGAGCCGTTTGCGGCGTGTGGAGATGTTGATCCCGGACCTCGAGACTGCCGTTCAGGAGCGGGATAGCGAGTTGCGGCGCGTCGAGACCTTCGAGCTGCAGGTGGAGTCCGCTGCGAACGACCTCAGGGCCGCGAACCTTCACCTGGAAAGCGCGCAGAAGAGCAAGCGAGAGCGGGACCGGCTTCTGAAGGACCTGGCCCAGGCGGAGGAAGAGCTCGGCGATCTCGAACTCCAACTCGATGAAGCTGCCGAGAAAGATGAGCTCGAGAGAGTGAAGGGTGCCGAGGACGACCTGTCGGCGGCCCGGACCGCTCGGGCCTCAGCCGAGGTGGATGAAGAGCGGAGTGCGCAAGACCTGGGCCACCTGCGCCGAACGAGTGAGCTCGGTGACCTCGAGGGGCGGCAGGCTTCGGTAGCGAAGCTGAGGGCCACAGGAGAGCAGGCACGGGAGCAATTGGCGGGGAACACAGTTACCGATGATGTGCTCGAGCGATTCCAGGAGGCGCAACTCGCAGTCGGGCAGGCCCAGGCCGCACTCGAGGCCGGTGGTCCGGAGCTTGAGGTTCGGGCGCTGCGAGATCTGCAGATCGTGGTCAATGGCGATGCGGTCGAGATTGCCAGCGGTGGCACTGACAGGCGGCCGGTGATCGAGGAGACCACGTTAGCGATCCCCGGCCAGCTTGAGCTGGTTCTGACTCCCGGCTCGAGTCTGGAAGAGCTCGAAGCCGCGGCCGAGAGCGCTGCTAGTACGTGGGCTGAGCTTTGCGAGGCCCACTCCGTGGACTCGGTCAAGAAAGCCTCCGCGGCGCATGTGGCTCATGCTAATGCCGAACGAGTCCTCGACGGCAGCGAGGGCCAGATCGCGCAAGCGCTCGGTGACTCTACGGCAGCTGAGATTGAAGCGAGGATCACGAGTCTGGCGGACAAGCTGGCGGCCTATGAAAGGGAAAGGCAGCCAGAGCCGCCGCGGCCGGAGTCTGAGTCGGTCGCTCGAGAGAATCACAAAGAGGCGCGTGGAGCGCTCTTGGATGCGAGAGGCAGCTTCGGTCAGGCAGAGCAGGCACTGGCCGTCGCCCGGAAACATCAGGAGGCCGTGAGCTCGAAGCACCGCCGGGCCATCGTCAGAAGCGAGTCGGTGCAGGGCCGGCAGGCCGGGCTGGTAGCCGAACTAGATACCGCCCGGAAGATCCGCTCGGATGAAGACTTGCAGTGCGACGTTGATGCCGCCCTGGGCACCGTTGACGGTCACACGAGAAACGTTTTCGAGCTGAAGCGCGAGTTGGAAAAGCAGAATCCCGCCCAGGGGACGGCGCTTCTGCAGAGCGCCACAGCGGCGGTAGAGCAGGCGCGCACCGAGCAGAAGGAGACAGAGGTGGACCTGGCTGCAGTGCGAGCGCGGCTGGAAGTGAAACACGAGCGTGGAGTCTTCGAGGAACTGGAAGATACTCGGGCCAAGCTCCATCAGGCACAACAATCTGAGGCCAGCCTGAGGCGTCGAGCCGACGCCGTGAAGCTCCTGCACGACCTGCTCTTGCGTCACAAAGCCCGGGCTCACGGGGCCTATGTCGCCCCGCTTGCGGCACGTATCGATGGTCTCGGGCGCCTCGTCTACGGCTCGACGTTTAAGGTCGGGCTGAGCGAGACCCTGCAGATCGAGTCAAGGACTCTGGGCGGTCGCACAATCCCGTTTGACTCTCTGAGCAAGGGGACCCAGGAGCAGCTCGGCCTGCTCGCCCGTCTGGCGGCTGCGCTCACCGTCACCAAGGCCGGTACGGCCCATGGAATCGACGACGGCGTTCCGCTCATTCTCGACGACGCGCTCGGCCATACGGACCCGGACCGACTCGCGAGCATGGCCAGCACCATCGCCTCAGCCGCTGCCGGCTGCCAGGTCATCATTCTGACTTGCACGCCAGATCGGTTCAGAGGGATTCCAAGCGCGAAGTTCGATAGATTATCTGCCCAGTGATTGGAAGCCGCTTGCTGACCGCCCGAGGTTCTTATCGGGACTTGTCCGAGGAGGGCCTGTGACCTCGCCGCGGAACCGGCCGGGCTCTGGGAGACTGGCTCCCCCGCAACTCTCTGGAGGCGGGGACAGATGACGGCGGACTGCAGGGCACTTGGCAGCAGCAAGCGAGGTAGGTAGGGCTGGGAATGGGATTCGGCGCGTTCGTAGCTCTCCTGACCTTGGTCCTGATCGTGGTCGCCGCCACCCGCAGCGGAAAGAATCGTTCGAGTGCTCCGACTAAGCGCGCCTCCGTGCAAAGCGGGTCAGCACCACAACCACGTGAAGCCTGGCTCTCGAACGACCTTCAACGCATGATTCAAGCGCTCAACAGCGAGGGCAAACTGTCCGATCGGCACTTCCTCGACGGGTGTGAGCTGACCTTGCGCATCGCCATGTTCTTGCCCCGCCTGAGCAAGCGGTCGCTGGGATGGCAGGTCGGTAACGATCTGGCTCGGCAGTTTCGCGAGCTTGGCCATGAGTTCGAGCTCATCAGCTGCGCCGGCGATGCTCTGCAAGACCGACCCGGATCGACGGTTCTCTCCACCAGCCGGCTCTGGGAATGGGTCGACCGTGTGCTGGTGCCGTTGTCTCGTTGCCCGTGGCTGATCTCCAGCGCCATGGCCTTCGCCTCGTACC